>NZ_CP090438.1:0-2400000 GCF_021441885.1 Vibrio maritimus | reverse complement strand
TGAGCTTTGCCTCAAAGAACTTGAGTGCTTTTTCCCTGGTTTAGAGGCTACTCACCAATCCATTACTTTGATGCCGTTAAAGTCAGGCGATGATTTAGAGTTACCGCGAGGTCTTGATGCGGGTATACCGGGTCGTAAGCTCACCCAAATACAACAGATGACCAAAGCGTGTCTTCATGGTCATCAGGGCAGTGAGTGGCTTGAGTGGTGCTCGGGAAAGGGCTTTTTAGGCAGGCTACTTTCGTCTCAATCTAATCAGCATGTAACCAGTTTCGAATTTCAGCACTCATTGTGTGAATCTGGACAGCGCGACGCCGATAAGCTTGGTTTGCCCATGGAATTTGTACAAGGTGACGCCTTTGATGAAGCCGCTGCCGAAGTATTTAATGATAAGCAGCATGCTGTTGCGCTTCACGCATGTGGGGACCTACACGTTACCTTAATCGAGCATGCCGTTGAGCAGCATCTCCCGGCAGTGACATTATCACCGTGTTGCTATCACTTAGTGAGAGGGGAGCATTACTCTCCATTGTCCGATGAAGGTAAACGGGCAGGGCTCGCACTCAGCAAACATGAGTTAAGAATCCCACTTCAGGAAACGGTGACGGGTGGCGAGCGTGTCAAACGTCATCGAGAGCAAGAGATGAGTTACCGATTAGGGTTTGACGCTCTGTGTAAAGAGCTCGGACTCTCAGTTGAGTATTTACCTGTCCCAAGTATCAAAAAATCCCAGTTAGCGTCAGGGTTCAAAGCCTTTTGTTTGTGGGCAGGCGAGAAGAAGTCTTTTGCTATTCCTGAGGTGAATTTTGAGAGATTTGAAAAGATAGGCGAGGAGAGGTTTTGGGTTATGGAGGCATTGAGTCTGGTGCAAGGTGTCTTCAGACGACCGCTCGAGGTTTGGCTCGCTATGGACAAAGCACTCTATCTTGAGTCAAAAGGCTATCAGGTTACTCTATCAACGTTTTGCGAGGTGGAAACCACCCCTAGGAACATACTGATCCATGCGGCTAGAAGCAATAATCAGAAGTAGCAGCCTGAAACAACAGCTAACAAAAAACGGGCCTAAAGCCCGTTTTTTAGTATGAATGTTCGATTGAACTAGTTAAACATAGCGATAGCTGTCGCGGGTTCAACGTATTCAAGATCGAAGCTTTCAGCCACTTCTTTACACGTCACCTTACCGTGGATAACGTTCAGACCATCCAAGAAGCCTTTATCTTCAGTCAGAGCTTGTTGGTAGCCTTTGTTCGCTAGCTTAATAATATAAGGTAGCGTCGCGTTGTTTAGTGCAAATGTTGAAGTGCGAGCAACCGCACCTGGCATGTTGGCAACACAGTAGTGAACCACATCATCAACAATGTAGGTTGGTTCTGCGTGCGTTGTCGCGTGAGACGTTTCGAAGCAACCGCCTTGGTCGATGGCAACGTCAACGACTGCAGCACCTGGCTTCATCTTAGCAATATGCTCTTTCGTCACTAGTTTAGGTGCAGCAGCACCTGGGACTAAAACAGCACCAATAACAAGATCTGCTTCTAGAACATGCTTCTCAAGTGCATCTTCTGTAGAATAAACGACTTTTGCGCGACCCTGGAATTCTTCGTCCAAAACGCGTAATGTATCAATATTGCGGTCGAGGATTGTGACGTCTGCACGCATACCAACAGCCATGCGAGCAGCGTTAGAGCCAACTACACCGCCACCAACGACGACGACTTTCGCCGGTTCAACACCAGGTACACCACCTAGTAGTAGACCGCGTCCACCATTGGACTTTTCGAGTGTTTGTGCACCAGCCTGTATAGACATTCGCCCAGCGACCTCTGACATTGGTGCTAGTAGTGGCAAACGACCCATATTATCTGTTACAGTCTCATAGGCAATGCAGACAGCTTTGCTTTTGATTAGCTCTTCAGTTTGTGGAAAATCTGGTGCTAGATGGAGATACGTGAATAAAATTTGTCCTTCACGTAGCATAGCACGCTCGACAGCTTGGGGTTCTTTGACCTTTACAATCATCTCTGCTTTCGCGAAGACGTCTGCAGCGGTAGGAAGAATGGATGCGCCTACAGCGATGTAATCATCGTCTGAAAAACCGATACCTGTGCCAGCGTTAGTTTCAACGTAAACTTCATGGCCGTGTGAGATTAACTCTCTAACGCTTGCCGGGACCATACCAACACGGTACTCATGGTTTTTGATCTCTTTAGGTACGCCAATTATCATCCTGACTCCTCATTATAATGTGGTTGTATTAACTGTTTGTAGGGTGTTATTGTCGAATTAATATCTAGTATAGAAGCTAATGAACAAAATTTGATACTGTATATTACAGAGTTGTAGTATATTTTTTTGCAAGGAAGTAACAAGGTGGAATAAAAAATGGCAGACAACTATAAGAAGCCGTCCAAGGAACTAGACCGTATTGATCGCAACATCCTCAATGAGTTGCAAAAAGATGGTCGTATTTCAAACGTCGAACTCTCGAAACGCGTAGGGCTATCGCCTACACCGTGTCTAGAGCGTGTGCGTCGTTTGGAGAGACAGGGTTATATTACGGGCTACACCGCACTCTTAAATCCGCAGTACTTAGATGCTTCGCTACTTGTATTCGTAGAGATTACATTGAACCGTGGAGCGCCAGATGTATTTGAACAGTTCAATACAGCGGTACAAAAGCTAGACGACATTCAAGAATGTCACCTTGTATCGGGTGATTTCGACTATCTTTTGAAAACAAGGGTGTCGGATATGAGTGCGTATCGTAAACTCTTAGGGGATACTTTGCTTCGTCTTCCAGGTGTGAATGACACACGTACCTATGTGGTAATGGAAGAAGTGAAGCAAACTAACCAGCTTGTGATTAAAACGCGCTAGAGACGGCGCTTCCAAGTCTGACAAGAAGTTGACTAAAGTTATGATAAAGCATGCTTTATTCTCCAGTCAGATTGGGTTTTAATCCTCATTGTGGTTAAATCAATGAATACACCGAGCGGCTTATGCCGCTCGGACTGTTTTCAATAAATAGATGTTGGTTATGTTCAAACAGGACAAAAAAAGAGTCGAAACAATTATAAAGACGAGCGAAGAGCCTCAGGCAAATCGCCTAAATGGATTTCAACGGCTAAGAGAGTGTTGTTTCATCTTAGCTGTCCTTACCTCTATTCTTTTGGCTGTCGCCTTATTCACCTTTAGCCCAGCGGACCCATCTTGGTCACAAACATCCTGGGGCGGTGACATCCAAAACGCTGGTGGCTTTGTTGGAGCTTGGCTAGCGGATACCCTATTTTTTGTTTTTGGCTCTTTGGCATACCCAATTCCTTTTATTACTGCCTTTAGCGCTTGGGTGTTCTTTCGCAATCGCGATGAAGATGACCAGATCGACTTGATGATCTGGGGTACGCGTCTGCTCGGGCTAACGGTTCTTATTCTTACCAGCTGCGGTCTCGCCGATATCAACTTTGATGACATTTGGTATTTCTCGTCAGGCGGTGTGATTGGCGACGTGTTAACGAGTCTGTCTTTACCCACGCTCAATGTCCTTGGCACGACTTTAGTCTTGTTATTTCTTTGGGGAGCAGGATTTACTTTGCTCACCGGTATTTCGTGGTTACGTATCGTTGAGTGGATCGGTGATAGTGTTCTGTCATTGAGTGCTGCGATCGTCAATAAGGTTCGAGGCACTAAAGAAGAGGTCTATGAACCGGTCTTAGTGGATCAAGAAGCGGATGATGCAGACGAACTGCCGCGCTTTAGCGCAGACAGTGTAGTAGAAGACACACAGCCTAAAGCTAAGAAGCAGTACAACATTCATGTGCCTGAGTCAGTGCCAGGCGCTTCAGTCGCAGAACATTCAGTTGAAGACCATTCATTTGAAAATAATGACGCGTACGATCCTTTGTTTGCTCGGCCAGAAGAGGAAGCAACGCCTTCGGCTACTCAACATGTAGAGGAAGCGCCACAGCAGGCACCAATACAGACGGAAGTCGAACCTGTCGCTCCAGCTTCTATACAACCACAAAAATCAGTGCAACCTGAAGAGCCTCAAATTGAACGCACCCGTCAGCTTGGTGCGACGATTGAAGAGCTTGAAAATGCAGCTCGCTTTAGCGATGACTATGCAAATCAGGAAAGTGAACCCGAAGTGCCAGTTACCACAGGTACGGCCTCGATGACTGCGAGCGAAGAGCCAGTTATCGAACCTGCTTTTGCTGAGCCAACATTTAGCGCTGAGCCAGAGCCGTTTAACAGCGTAGAACCGGTCACTTTTGCTGCAGAAAGCACTCCAGAACGACCACAACAGAAAGTTGAGGTGTTTGAAGAGGTTGAGGACATAACTCCTCCTTGGATAGACAACAGCGAACTAGAGGTTGAACCTGAAACGACCCATATTGAACCAACTGTTGATTTCGCCGCTTTGGAAACAGAAGCGGACAACGATATGGTCGAAACGCCGGCACCAGTCGATCAGGATGTTGAAGCGTTCCAAAACATGGTTGCGGACGCTCAAAAAGCACAAGTGGCGAAGATGAACCCGTTCTTGGTACAGCAAGAGGCGAACCTGCCAAAACCTGCAGAGCCAATGCCAACCCTAGAGCTGCTTTATCACCCAGAGAAACGTGAGAACTTTATCGACCGTGAAGCACTGGAAAATATCGCCCGATTGGTTGAATCTAAGTTAGCGGACTACAAGATCAAAGCGGAAGTGGTGGACATTTTCCCTGGCCCTGTCATTACTCGTTTCGAACTTGACCTTGCGCCAGGTGTTAAAGTGAGTCGAATCTCAGGTCTATCTATGGATCTCGCACGTTCACTCTCTGCAATGGCAGTTCGTGTCGTAGAAGTTATCCCAGGCAAGCCATATGTGGGTCTAGAGCTGCCAAATATGACTCGTCAGACGGTATTCTTCTCTGATGTGGTTGGCAGCCAAGCGTTCATCGATTCAAAATCACCAACAACGGTCGTGTTAGGTCAGGATATTGCCGGTGAAGCGGTGGTCGCGGATCTGTCCAAAATGCCTCATGTACTGGTAGCTGGTACAACAGGTTCTGGTAAGTCGGTTGGCGTTAACGTCATGATCTTGAGTATGCTTTACAAAGCAACACCTGACGACGTGCGCTTTATCATGATTGACCCGAAAATGTTGGAGCTGTCCATCTACGAAGGTATTCCTCATCTGTTGTCGGAAGTCGTTACTGACATGAAAGATGCCTCGAACGCACTTCGTTGGTGTGTGGGAGAGATGGAGCGTCGTTACAAGCTAATGTCAGCGCTTGGTGTTCGTAACATCAAAGGCTTTAACGACAAGCTGAAGATGGCTGCAGAAGCGGGACATCCTATTCACGATCCTCTATGGCAAGAGGGCGACAGTATGGATCCGGAACCGCCGCTACTTGAGAAACTGCCATACATTGTCGTGGTGGTTGATGAGTTTGCCGACTTGATGATGGTAGTTGGTAAGAAGGTCGAAGAGCTGATTGCTCGTTTGGCGCAAAAAGCACGTGCTGCGGGTATTCACTTGATCCTGGCAACTCAGCGCCCATCGGTTGATGTAATCACAGGTCTGATTAAAGCGAACATTCCAACGCGTGTGGCGTTCACCGTTTCGACCAAGACAGACTCGCGCACCATTCTTGACCAAGGCGGTGCTGAGTCACTCCTAGGTATGGGTGATATGTTGTATCTCCCACCAGGCTCGAGTCATACCATTCGCGTACACGGTGCGTTTGCGTCTGATGATGACGTGCATGCGGTTGTGAATAACTGGAAAGCGCGCGGCAAGCCGAACTATATTGAAGAAATTACCAATGGTGAGCAGTCTCCAGAGACATTGCTACCAGGTGAAAAGATGGAAGGCGATGAAGAAATGGACCCATTGTTCGATCAAGTTGTCGAACATGTAGTGCAGTCTCGTCGTGGCTCGGTTTCTGGAGTTCAGCGTCGATTCAAAATTGGCTATAACCGCGCAGCTCGCATTGTCGAACAGCTAGAAGCACAAGGTATTGTGAGTGCCCCTGGTCACAATGGTAACCGCGAAGTACTGGCACCCGCGCCACCAAAAGAATAATTTCGATTCGCCTTAAGAGGTAAGAGGAAATCAAATGAAGAAATGGGTTAATGCAGCGATGTTAACTGTAACCGCAATGAGTTTTTCAGCTCTTGCAACGCCGCAACAGGAGCTTAGTGAGAGGCTTCAACTAAATGATGGTTTTAGCGCTACCTTTACTCAGGAAGTGACCAGCCCAGACGGGGATGTGGTGATGGAAGGAGAAGGCAATGTTGAGATCTCACGCCCAAGCATGTTTCGCTGGGTGACAACCTTGCCAGATGAAAATGTCTTAGTCTCGGATGGGCAAAATCTATGGTATTACAGCCCGTTCATCGAGCAGGTTAGTATCTACAACCAAGAGCAAGCCACCGAGCAGACGCCATTTGTTTTGCTGACGCGTAATCGTGCCAGTGATTGGGACAACTACAGCGTGAACCAAAAAGGCGATGTCTTCACATTGGTCCCAACAGCCGTAGACTCAACCCAAGGTCAGTTTCAAATTAATATCGATAGCAAAGGCATCGTTCACGGCTTCAATGTGATTGAGCAAGACGGTCAAAAGGGCACCTTTGTGTTCGATAACATTAAAGTCGGCAAACCCGCTTCAGACCGATTTACGTTTGTCATTCCTGATGGTGTTGAGATCGATGACCAGCGCAACTAAGTCGTTAACAAGTGTCGTTAGGACGTTATTGTGAGTAATTTCAGTTTTGACTTTTCAGGGGACGAAGATTTTCGTCCCCTTGCTGCTAGAATGCGCCCAGAAACGGTTGAACAGTACATTGGTCAGCAACATATTCTAGGCGTGGGTAAACCTTTAAGACGGGCGTTAGAGGCAGGGCAACTGCATTCAATGATCTTATGGGGACCGCCTGGTACGGGTAAGACGACCTTGGCAGAAGTCGCCGCGAATTATGCGAACGCTGAAGTCGAAAGGGTGTCCGCGGTTACCTCTGGCGTTAAAGAAATCCGTGCTGCGATAGAGCGAGCTCGCGAAAACAAGCTTGCGGGTAAGCGCACAATTCTGTTTGTCGACGAGGTACATCGCTTTAACAAAAGCCAGCAAGATGCCTTCTTACCGCATATTGAGGATGGCACGGTTACCTTTATTGGTGCGACGACAGAGAACCCTTCATTTGAACTCAACAACGCACTGCTTTCTCGCGCAAGGGTGTATAAACTCACCTCTCTCGATACCTCAGATATTCTGCTTGTCCTTGAACAAGCTAAAAACGATGAACAGCGAGGCTTAGGCGGTGTCGCTGCGACCTTCCATGACAATGTACTCGAGCGCCTTGCTGAGTTGGTCAATGGCGATGCAAGGATGTCGTTGAACTACCTTGAACTGCTCTACGACATGGCAGAAGAAAACGAGGCTGGTGAGAAAGACATTACGTTGCCATTACTTGCTGAAGTCGCTGGAGAGAAAGTTAATCGCTTCGATAACAAAGGTGACATCTGGTACGACCTAATTTCTGCGGTTCACAAGTCGATTCGTGGCTCAAACCCTGATGCAGCATTGTATTGGTCAGCACGAATGATAGCAGCAGGCTGCGACCCTTTGTATATCGCGAGGCGGTTATTGGCGATAGCGTCAGAAGATGTTGGCAATGCGGATCCAAGAGCAATGCAAGTTGCTTTGTCAGCGTGGGACTGTTTCACTCGAGTGGGTCCTGCTGAAGGTGAGCGCGCTATCGCACAAGCGATTGTCTACCTTGCGTGTGCACCAAAGAGCAATGCAGTTTACACGGCGTGGAAGCAAGCGCTGCGAGATGCTCACAATCTCCCAGAGTATGAAGTGCCACCTCATTTGAGAAACGCCCCTACGTCCTTGATGAAAGATATGGGGTATGGCGCTGAGTATCGCTATGCCCATGATGAGCCGGGAGCGTACGCGGCCGGAGAGCGTTATCTGCCACCCGAAATGACAGGAACTCGCTACTACGAGCCGACAAATCGCGGGCTCGAAACCAAAATTGGCGAAAAGTTAGATTATCTGGCGGATTTAGACGCAAAAAGCCCACAAAAGCGCTATGAAAAGTAGTGGCTTTTCGTTATCTTTACTCGGTTAACAAATCAATATCTGTCCTTGGTTAGGAAATGACCAGGGACAGAGTTCTTCACAACTATAAAGCATAGGATTGGCAATGCTGGATTCTAAATTACTTCGTACAGAGCTGGATGAAACAGCTGAAAAATTAGCACGTCGCGGCTTCAAGCTAGACGTAGAAACTATCGGTAAACTTGAAGAGCAACGTAAGTCGATTCAAGTAGAAGTTGAGAATTTACAATCCACGCGTAACTCCATTTCTAAGCAGATCGGCCAGAAGATGGCTGCCGGCGACAAAGAAGGCGCTGAAGAGATCAAAAAGCAGATCGGTACGCTAGGTAGCGATCTTGAAGCGAAGAAAGAAGAGCTAGCAGCGGTAATGGCTCAGCTTGAAGACATCACGCTTTCTGTTCCTAACTTGCCAGCGGACGATGTACCACAAGGTAAAGACGAAAACGACAACGTAGAGATTTCTCGTTGGGGCGAGCCTAAAACTTATGACTTCGAGGTTAAGGACCATGTTGACCTTGGTGAAATGGGCGACGGTCTAGATTTCGCTAGCGCGACTAAGATCACGGGTGCGCGTTTCATCGTTATGAAAGGTCAGTTCGCTCGTCTACACCGTGCGATCGCACAGTTCATGCTTGATCTTCACACTGAAGAGCACGGCTATACTGAGCTGTACGTACCTTACCTAGTTAACTCTGACAGCCTATTTGGTACAGGTCAGCTACCTAAGTTCGGTAAAGATCTATTCCACACAGAGCCACTGACAGAAAAAGCAAGCGATGAAGAGCCACGTAAACTGTCTCTTATCCCTACTGCTGAAGTGCCAGTGACTAACCTTGTTCGTGACACTATCTCTGAAGAGGCAGACCTGCCACTTAAGATGACGGCTCAAACCCCATGTTTCCGTTCAGAAGCGGGTTCTTACGGTCGTGATACGCGTGGTCTTATCCGTATGCACCAGTTTGATAAGGTTGAGCTTGTTCAGATCACTAAGCCAGAAGATTCAATGGACGCACTAGAAGAGCTAACAGGTCATGCTGAGAAAGTTCTTCAGTTGCTAGAGCTTCCATACCGAAAAGTCGTACTTTGTACTGGTGACATGGGCTTCGGTGCTCGTAAGACTTACGACCTTGAGGTCTGGGTTCCAGCACAAGAGACATACCGTGAGATCTCTTCTTGCTCAAATATGTGGGACTTCCAAGCTCGTCGTATGCAAGCACGTTTCCGTCGTAAAGGTGAGAAGAAGCCTGAGCTTGTTCACACGCTAAACGGTTCTGGTCTTGCAGTGGGCCGTACTATGGTCGCTATTCTTGAGAACAATCAAGAGGCTGATGGTCGTATTGCAATTCCAACAGCACTTCAGAAGTACATGGGTGGCGCAACACACATCGGCTAATGATTGCTGCTAACGGTTCTAAAAGCTCGGCGATGCCGAGCTTTTTTTTGTCCTGAGTATCTGGTTGTATAGATTATTACTTATTGGTAATAGTCTTTCTGTTTTTGGTGTGATTATCGAACTCGCCTAAACGTCTATAATTTGCCCTCTACCGCGGAGAGTATTTGTTTCTCAACATAATGAGGAGGGGATGTAATGGCAGTAGGTTGGGCAAATGACGATAGCGTCAGCCAGCAGATTCAAAATACCATTGAAGATGAAATCTCTAGAGTTCGAAGCCTATCAATGCAAGGTGTGAGCGCTGAGTTTTGTGATGAATGTGACGAGCCAATTCCACTAGCTAGGAGAGCCGCCATCAAGGGCGTAAGACTTTGTGTTGAGTGCCAGTCGAGTCATGAACATGAAAGCCAGCGCTTAGCGCTATTCAATCGTCGTGGCAGCAAAGACAGTCAGCTTCGATAAGTGCAAAAAAGCGGTTGCATCAACAACCGCTTTCCGCATCAACAACCGCTTTCCACATCAACTAAAGCAGCTTTCATTATCGAGAGCCGTCTCGATAGCCCTAACCAGTTTCTCAATATGTTCGGGTTGGCTAATGTATGGCGGCATCATGTAGATGAGTTTGCCAAATGGGCGGATCCAAACGCCTTGTTCGACAAAGTGCTTTTGGATAGTTTCCATGTTAACCGCGGTATGCGTTTCTACCACACCGATTGCGCCTAACCAGCGTACATCTTTCACGTTGGAAAAGCGGGTTAACTTCGGAAGGAGTTCTGAAAACAGCGACTCTATGCTTGTTACCTGTGACTGCCAATCACCACTCGCCACAATATCCAAACTGGCACTTGCAACGGCACAGGCTAGTGGATTACCCATAAAGGTTGGTCCATGCATAAAACAACCCGCCTCGCCACCACAAACAGTGTCTGCGACGTGCTTGCTGGTTAATGTTGCCGACAATGTCATGTAGCCACCTGTTAAGGCTTTGCCGACGCACATGATATCAGGCTGGACTTGTGCATGTTCGCAGGCAAATAGCTTGCCGGTGCGACCAAAACCCGTGGCGATTTCGTCAAGAATAAGCAGCACACCGTATTGATCACACAGCTCTCTCACGCGCTTTAGAAAATTCGGGTGGTATAGACGCATTCCTCCTGCGCCTTGGACGATCGGTTCGAGGATGACGGCAGCAACCTCTGAATGATGGGCTGCAATCTTATTTTTGAAGTCATCGATGTCACTTTCATTCCACTCATCCCAAAACCCAACCTTTGGTGATGCCGCGAAGATATGCTCTGGCAAAAAGCCCTTGTAAAGACTGTGCATCGAGTTATTTGGGTCAGTCACTGACATTGCCGCAAAGGTATCGCCATGATAGCCGTGGCTCAGCGTTAGAAACTTAGGTCGACGCTCCCCACGAGCATGCCAGTATTGCAGCGCCATTTTTAACGAGACTTCAACCGCCACTGAGCCTGAATCGGCGAGAAAAATATGCTCCATATTGCTTGGCGCTAACTCAAGCAGCTTTTTGCTCACATCAATCGCTGGCTGGTGGGTGATGCCACCGAACATGACATGAGACATTTTTTCACTCTGAGATTGGAGTGCCTCGTTGAGCTTAGGGTGGTTGTACCCGTGGATGGTAGACCACCATGATGACATGCCATCTACCAGCTCTGAGCCGTTTTCTAGAGTAAGGTGGACTCCTCTTGCAGAGACGACAGGGTAACAGCTAAGCGGGTTGAGAGTAGAAGTGTAGGGATGCCAAATGTGGTTTCGGTCGAAATCTAAATCCATGAAATACAGTCGCTCAAAAAATAAACAAGTGTAAACTTGTGCTTGTGGTCGGTGTTGACAGTGTATCGCTTGTCGGTACACTAGCCAAGACTAAAAACAATGAGAGCAAAGGAATTAACTGTGGAAGTACGACACGATTGGACGCATGCCGAAGTGCAAGAGCTGATGAACAAGCCTTTTATGGATCTATTGTTCGAGGCGCAAACCGTACACCGCCAACATCAGCAAACCAACCATGTTCAAGTTAGCACCCTGTTATCTATCAAAACGGGTGCCTGCCCTGAAGATTGTAAGTACTGTCCACAGAGTGCGCGCTACAAAACGGACGTTGAAGCAGAGCGTCTGATGGAGGTGGAGCGTGTTCTAGATGCGGCTCAAAAAGCCAAGAATGCAGGTTCAACACGTTTTTGTATGGGTGCAGCGTGGAAGAACCCAAAAGAGCGCGACATGCCTTTGCTGACCGACATGATTAAGGGTGTTAAAGAGATGGGGCTAGAGACCTGCATGACGCTAGGTATGCTAACGCCTGAGCAAGCAACACACCTTGCCGATGCGGGTCTTGATTACTACAACCACAATCTTGATACCTCTCCAGAGTTCTACGGCAATATTATTACCACCCGTACTTACCAAGATAGACTGGACACATTGAGCCATGTTCGTGACGCAGGCATGAAAATCTGCTCAGGTGGCATTATCGGTATGGGTGAAAGTGCCAATGACCGAGCTGGCTTGTTGATGGAGCTTGCTAACCTTCCGGTTCAGCCTGAGAGTGTGCCTATCAATATGCTTGTCAAAGTTAAAGGCACACCACTAGAAGAAGTCGATGATGTTGAGCCTTTTGATTTTATCCGTCTCATTGCCATCGCTCGAATCATGATGCCTAAATCTGCGGTGCGACTGTCTGCCGGACGCGAGAATATGAACGAACAAATGCAGGCGCTGTGTTTCATGGCCGGTGCTAACTCAGTGTTCTATGGCTGCAAGCTTCTCACCACACCTAACCCGGATGAAGATAAAGATCTTCAGCTGTTTAAGAAACTCGGCATCAACCGAGAAGAAACCTCGCAAAAACCGGATGAGGTGCATGAAAACGATCTTCTAGATCAGGTGGTAAGCCGAGTGGCAGCGCGCCCGACGAAAGACGATATGTTTTATGACGCTAGCGTTTAACCAGCGAATCCGCCAAGCACTCGTTGATAGAAAGCAGAGCGATCTTTTTCGCTCTGTGCAGACGTTGGAAGGGGGAAATCAACCGGTTTTCCAAAACAATGGTCAGCGTTTTCATAACTTCTCTTCCAATGATTACCTTGGTTTGGCATCGAGTGATGAGCTTAAATCCTGCTATCAGCAAGCGGTCAGTGATCTTGGAGTGGGTAGTGGAGCGTCTCCTTTAGTGACTGGCTACTCCAACCAACACCACAGCCTAGAGTTAGCGCTGACGGAGTGGCTTGGCTATGAGGGAGCCCTGTTTTTCTCTTCAGGTTTTGCGGCGAATCAAGCCGCTGTCTTCGCGCTGCTCAAAAAGGGTGACTTACTGATTCAAGATAGGCTGAACCATGCATCACTGATGGAAGCAGGAGCGCTTTGTGATGCTGACATGAAGCGCTACCGCCATTGTGATAATGACCACCTTGCAACTCTATTGCAAACGGACAAGCCGAAGATGGCGGTTACTGAGAGTGTGTTTAGCATGGATGGTGATATTGCCGATCTAGACACTTTTATTTCTGCGTGCCAACAAGCGGGTGCTCTATCTATGATCGATGATGCGCATGGAGTTGGTGTGATCGGTGAGCAGGGAAATGGCGCAATAGGCAGTACAGCTCAGCGCGCGGATATTCTTGTGGTAACGTTTGGAAAAGCGTTTGGACTCAATGGGGCTGCTATCTTGTGCTCTAACGAGATGAAAGAGTATCTCACCCAATTTGCCCGCCACTATGTCTACTCGACTGCGTTCTCTGCGGCTCACGCTGTGGCAATCACGAAAGCGATCGAGATGATTCAAACCCAACATTGGCGCCGTGAAAAGCTCAGTGAGTTGGGCACTGTGTATGACGAAGTTCTGCAGAGTGCTCCTGGTTATATCTCAACTCAAACGCCAATAAAACCGTGGCTTGTTGGTGGTGAGGAGCATGTGCTTAGGTTGTGCAACGCGTTGAAACAAGACCAGATTTGGACGACAGCCATTCGCCCTCCTACGGTACCTAAAGGATCGGCGCGACTGCGAATTACATTATCCGCGGCACATGACATTGAGGCTGTAGAGCAGCTAGCCACCAGTTTAAAACGACATTCGGAGGGATGCTAAATGTCTGAGGTATTAGCAAATCTTACGGATCATCAGACCAATAAGGTAGCAATATCAGAATCGTTTGGCCGGGCTGCAAAACAGTACGACCAACATGCTGAGCTGCAACGCCGAGTCGCAGACCGTTTATTGGCGTTATTACCCAGTGATTTAAAAGGCTATCGCATTCTCGATCTAGGTTGCGGTACGGGTTATTGTTCGCAAGTCCTATTAGAGCGGGGAGCCAAGTTGGTGTGCGCTGACTTATCGAGCGAGATGCTCAGTGTAGCGAAAAGTCGCTGTGGTAGTGAAAACGTCAGTTATCAAGTCGCAGATGCTGAAGCTCTTCCATTTGAAAACAGTACGTTTGATATTGTGATATCGAGCTTAGCGCTGCAGTGGTGCAATGACTTAGCCGTGCCGCTAAGGGAAATGAAGCGCGTGACAAAACCCGGCGGTAGAGTGCATTTTTCTACCTTGCTCGATGGCTCACTGGAGGAGCTAAAGCGGTCGTGGAGCAAAATTGATGCATATCAACATGTCAACGACTTTACCTCGCTCAATCAGGTAAAAATTGCGTTAGCGCAATCTGAGTGCATCAACCATCAACTAGACTTGCCGAAAATAGTTATGTGGTATGAGACTGCTTTTGGTTTGATGAAAGACCTAAAAGGAATTGGTGCGACTCATGTAGAAGGTCGTTCCAAAGGGTGTACCAGCCGACGCTCATTGAAGAAGCTTGAGCTGGAATACAAGAGGTACGAAAACCAGAACGGCTTACTACCAGCCAGTTATCAAATTTGTTTAGGGTCAGTTGCATTATGATGAAAGCACTATTTATTGCAGGTACGGATACTGAAGTTGGGAAAACCGTTGTATCAAAAGCGATATTAAGTGCTGTTGGTGCACAAGGAAAAAAGACCATAGGTTATAAGCCTGTAGCTGCAGGCAGTGAGAAAACTTCCGAAGGTTGGCGTAACTCGGACGCATTGCATTTGCAAGCAGCAGCAAACCAGGAAGTTGATTATGATCTCGTTAACCCGTATGCGTTATCTTTGCCAGCGTCCCCTCATATCGCGGCAATAGCGGATAACGTAGAGGTCAAATACGACGTTCTCTCCAATTTACTTGAGCAACACAAACAGAACAGTGATTTTGTATTGGTCGAAGGTGCAGGTGGTTGGCGAGTACCAGTATCAAAAGATGATTGCCTTTCTACTTGGGTGAAACAAGAAAAGTTACCTGTCGTTCTCGTCGTGGGTATTAAGCTTGGTTGTTTGAGTCATGCGATGTTGACGGCGGAAGCGATTAAGGCAGATGGTCTTGAGCTTGTTGGTTGGGTAGCTAACCGCGTCAATCCGGGCGTCGAGCATTACGCTGAGATCATCGAAATGCTGGAAGGCGCGATAGACGCTCCAAAGCTTGGTGAGGTGCCTTACGTCCCAGGCTGCAAGAAACGAGACCTAGGCAAGTACATTAACCTTGATGTAATTAGTTAACCCTTTCGTAACACAAAACACGTCAAATTAAAAAAGCCTCTTGTGGTGAATTATCACGCAAGAGGCTTTTTGTTTTTCTCTCATACAGAATTTATGAACTCCGGTTGCATTTTTAACCAAATGAAACACTTTTTGTTCCAAATAACTGGTCGTATCACTTTACGTGTCTGATTTACTTCGAGTTTTATGAATTTTGCCCGTTTGGTGAATTTAATGTTAACTATATGTGTTGAATGGGTAATCTCGGTATGGCATTCTGTGATCAATAACACGAGTTTAAATGCAATTGGGTTCAATGCTTAATATTGAGTGATCATGCATTGTAATCTCGTTTCAAAACGATAATTTAGAGAAAAACCATACGAAAGTTATGGAACATTTGAGGCTGAAAAATAAACAAAATAGAGCCTCTCAAACGACTTATATACAAGATTCAACGTTTGAATGTCCGGTGTAGTTATCGACATTGTCATCCGTTAATAACGAAGCTAGATACCCCCCAAATAAATACATTTAGTGTCTAGCAACATGGAAAGCTGTAATAAAAACGGAGTAATCAATGGCTGGTGTTTTAGGAATGATCCTTGCTGGAGGCGAAGGTTCTCGCCTACGTCCTCTTACGGAATCTCGCAGTAAGCCTGCAGTCCCTTTTGGAGGAAGCTATCGCCTTATAGACTTCGCACTTAATAATTTTATTAATGCGGACTTGATGCGAATTTACGTTCTTACCCAATTTAAATCTCAATCCCTGTATCAGCATATGCGCAAAGGTTGGAACCTGACGGGCATCACTGACCGATTTATTGACCCAATCCCAGCTCAGATGCGCGACGGTAAACGTTGGTACGAAGGCACCGCTGATGCTATCTACCAAAACGTTCGCTTTGTCGAACTTGCCAACCCTGAGCATGTTTGTATCTTTGGTTCTGACCATATCTACAAGATGGATATCCGTCAGATGTTAGACTTCCACAAACGTCGTGAGGCGAAACTTACGGTTTCTGCGCTGCGTATGCCGTTGGCAGAAGCATCAGAGTTTGGTGTTATCGAGGTCGATGAAAACGGCAAAATGATTGGTTTTGAAGAGAAACCAGAGAACCCGAAATCGATTCCTGGTCACCCTGATATGGCACTGGTGTCTATGGGTAACTACATCTTTGAAGCAGAAAGTTTATGCAAAGAGCTCCGTCTTGATGCTGAGAATGAAAACTCGAGCCATGATTTTGGTAAAGACATTATTCCTAAGATGTTCCCTGAAGGTGGCGTTTATGTTTATGATTTCTCTACCAATAAAATCAGCGGCGAGAAGGATACAACGTACTGGCGTGATGTAGGTACTATCGACTCGTACTGGGCTGCTCACATGGATCTGCTTCATGAAGACCCTGAGTTCTCACTGTACAACCGCAAATGGCCACTGCATACGTATTACCCACCATTGCCACCTGCTACCTTTGTGGATGCTGAGCACGAAAAGATCAAAGTTACCGACAGCTTAATTGCTGGTGGTAGTTACGTACGTGGATCATCAATCTTCAAATCAGTACTCGGATTCAGAAGTAACATTGCTGCTGGTTCTATTGTGAGTGAATCTGTTATTCTAGGAGACGTTAAGATTGGTGCGGGTTGTACAATCAAGCGCGCAATCATTGACAAGAATGTTGAAATTGCCCCTGGAACTGTGATCGGTGAAGATCTAGAACTCGACGCGAAGCGTTTCCATGTGTCTCCAGGTGGCATCGTTGTCATCAAAAAAGGGACAAAAGTTGGATTCTAGAATGAGAAACATAGACGTATGGTTTCCAGTTTCAGAAGTTCAGGGACTTATTAAAAGTGGAGGCTTGGCAGATGTTGCCAAGGCTCTGCCGAAAGCTCTGCAAGAACTTGGCAAGGACGTAGCCATCACTCTGCCAGGCTACCAAAAATTACCAAACAAGGATCAGTATGAGTTCGTGCTAGCCACTGAGCTAGAGCATTGGCCTCATACACCTTATCAAGTCAAGAAAACCCATCTCGATGGTGTCGAAGTCTACGTCATTGAATGTGACCGTTACTTTGACCGTCCAGAACTGTATGCAGAACACAACCGAGCGTACGCTGATAATGGCGAGCGCTTTGGATTTTTCGCAGCAGCCAGTCTGGATGTGTTACCAAAGCTAGGCATTAAGCCTGCAATTGTTCACGCGAATGATTGGCACACAGGTCTTATCCCATTCTTGCTTAAGACTCGTTACGCTGAAGATGAGCGTTTTCATGGTACTAAGTCAGTACTGACAGTGCACAACGCGATTTTCAAAGGGATTTTCTCTTACAGTCAGTTAGAGATTATTCCTGAGCTTCATCTCTCTGGGATGGAGTTTCTACAGTACGGTGACGGCTGGGTAAGTACATTGCGAGCGGGTATTGCTTTTGCAGATAAGATCAATGCAGTGAGCCCGAACTATGCCGCTGAGCTGGTGACACCGTTAGGCTCACATGGCTTGGTTGATGATTTCGTTCATCGTGCCAAAGATCTCCATGGCATCGTTAATGGATGCGATTACTCAGAGTGGAACCCAAGCCATGATGAGTATTTGCCTGAGCATTACAACGATGACTTAGAAAGCATGCTAGCGGGTAAACTCGCATCAAAAACAGCGCTACAAAAAGAGCTCGGCCTACCAGAGCGTGAAGTGCCGATGATTGGCATGGTTTGTCGCTTGACGCACCAAAAAGGTTTTCACTACATCCTTCCTATTTTGGATAAGTTCCTAAAGAATGACGTTCAAGTCGTCATTATTGGTACGGGTGAGCCGCAAATTGCTTCTCATCTTAATGATCTGGCGGAAGAGTTCTCTGATAAGTTGGCGTTTGTCGAAGCTTACAGCAATCGCTTTGCTCATCTGGTAGAAGCAGGGTCAGACTTCTTCCTTATGCCTTCTGAGTTTGAAGCGTGTGGTTTGAACCAAATTTATAGTATGGCTTATGGTACTTTACCAATTGTGCGTAAAGTCGGCGGCTTGAAAGACACGGTTATTGATTTTGATGATGACCCTAACAATGCGACTGGATTTGGTTTTGTTGAACCTTGCCATGACGCCTTGTTAATTGTCCTGCAACGCGCACTGCTATTCTATCTGCAACACCCTGAGCAGATGCATGAAATGCAGCTTCGCTCAATGCGAAAAGACTTCAGTTGGACTGAGTCAGCCAAAGAGTACGTCAAGATGTACGACCTGGCGCTCGAGGCAAACTAGAGCAAACACTGAAAAGCGGCGTTATGCCGCTTTTTTTTATAATCGACTACACTTGTAAATCATTTTTACCAAAATTCCTGTTAGTTTTTGTCCGTAAAACGGCGAATTATGGTAACGTAACGCCCACATACATCACGAAACTTGAGAACTATGTCAGAGAGCTTGCTATTCCATAAAACTTATCAGCACCCAACGAGTAATGAGTGGGTGGTATTCGTACATGGGGCAGGCGGAAGCTCAAACATATGGTTTAAACAGATTCGAGCTTACCGAGAGCACTTTAACCTGCTGTTTATTGATCTGCGCGGTCACGGTAAGTCAAACCAACTCCTTAAAGACATTATGTCGAACAAGTACACCTTTAAAGAGGTGACGCTGGATATCGTCAAAGTACTTGATCATCTTAAGATTCAGTCAGCTCATTTTGTCGGTATGTCTTTGGGAACGATTATTGTGCGCAATATTGCCGAGTTGGCACACTCTAGAGTTCGTTCCATGGTCTTAGGTGGTGCAGTCACTCGCTTTAATACTCGATCGCAAATTCTGGTGAAAATTGGCAACTGGAGTAAGCACATTATCCCTTATATGTGGCTTTACAGCTTGTTTGCGTACATTGTTATGCCGCAAAAAGGCCAAAAAGAATCAAGGCTGCTATTCGTCCGTGAAGCGAAAAAATTGTGCCAAAAAGAGTTTAAGCGTTGGTATCGTCTAACGACAGAAGTGAACCCTCTCAACCGCTACTTTAAAGACCGAGAGTTGCCGATTCCGACTTTGTATCTGATGGGTGATAAAGACTATATGTTTATTAAGCCAGTCAAAGAGATGGTGGCTGAACATAAGTCCAGCCGTCTATTAGAGATCAAAGATTGTGGTCATGTGTGCAATGTTGAGCGTCCAGAAGAGTTCAATAAGCACTCAATAGATTTCATTAAGTCTGTGGCATCGTAGCTGTTTGTGGCGTCTGACAGTTCCAGCAGACGCCAAATTGCGCTTCGTTAGTCTCATGGCAAGCTGGACATACCCACGGCACGTTACCGCTTTTCTCAGCCTGTTTTTGCCAATCTTGAATGACAGCTCGTGCCATCATTTCTTGCTCTTTGTTGAAAAGCCAAACGTAGGGTAGTGAATTTTCGTCAAACGGTACTTCCCCTCGTAACCCGAAAACACCTTCGCCTCGTACTTCACACTCGATACCTTCAGCCATCAACTGCTGTTGGACAATATGTGTTTCTGGTGGGTTATTGCCTACAAATATCTTCATCTATTCCTGTACCTGTGGCGAGCGAGAGATTTTTCCCATAATCCATTTAGCAATAAGTGGGAACAAACCGAGTAGGGCAAATGATGCCAACACGGTAGGGGAAACAATACCGGATAGACTGTCAATATTCGCTAGCTGAGTACCCGCATTGAGGTAGACTGCAGTTCCTGGCAACATACCCAGTTGACTCACCAAGTAATATTTAGAGACTCGAATTGGCGTGAGACCCATTAATAAGTTAATCAAGAAAAATGGGAACACAGGAATGAGTCTTAGAGAAAATAGATAGAAAGCACCGTCTTTTTCGACACCTTTATTGATCGTCTCAAGTTTCGAACCGAACTTACTTTGTACCCAATCGCGAAGTAGGAAGCGACTGCTCAAGAATGCCAATGTAGCGCCTATGGTACTCGCAAATGAAACAAGCAGTAAACTAGTCCAAAAGCCAAACAGTGCTGCGCCAAGTAAGGTAACCACGGCAGCGCCTGGAACAGAGAATGCAGTAATCGCTATGTAAGCGAAGAAATAGGTGAGGGCAGCAGCCACAAAGTTCTCATTGATGTATTCACTCAGTGCTACTTGCTGTACTTTTGCGTTTTCTAGTGTGAGATGTTGACCAAAGTTGATGCCCAAATAAATGACGACAGCAACCAAAACCAATCCTAGTATCAGCTTCTTGCTCATGACGATATCCTTTTGATGACTCAGTATTAGTGTAGTAGAAAGGCTGAGTATGTTTTTCCTTTCAACTAATACAAAAAAATCAGCCATAAGGCTGATTTTTTCTCGAGATGACCGTAACTTAATTAATTAAGCTAGCCAGTTCGTCTCTTTTAGTCTGAGGAATCACAGACCAATGAGTACCATTTATCGCACCTTCAAGAGCCCATAAAAGCTCTAAACCTACGGTACTTGAATGGGTTCTCTGAATGGCCTTGAAAGCCTCAACCGAACCATGATCCTGAAGTTCAACCACTGATTCAATGCCTGCTTTTTTGAGCATGCGCTCAGTGGCAAGGCGAAGATTCGGAAGGTCTTTCAGGCGATTAGGTTTCGCTTCGGATTGTTGCTCTTTCTCAGTTTTCGCGAACTCGAGTGCCTGTTTAGCGTGATCGAGAATACCTTCTTGATCTTGCCAACAGTCTTCAGGTAACGCGAAGTACTTAGTAACAACGGGAAATCCACGCTTTTTATAAACATAAGGCTTGTAACCCAGTTTTTTGAAGGTGGATACGGTCTGACGGTTAGTTCTGATATGTAATTTGTTATTCACTGCTAAGGCAAACATCGTATCATCTACGAAGATGCCAAATCCCCCAAACATGGAGCGAGACTTTACTCTTCCAAGCTGAGCGAATAATTGCATTGAATTTTTTAGTATAGGATTATCCATGCTTTATTCTTTTCTCGGTGTTATTGATTGTGTCACCAGAATCAGGTCCGAGAGTATAGCAATCAGGTGTCAGAGCTCTGTTAGGCATATGCCATAACTGAGTCTTCTCCCCTTGCCATCGGCAACCCCGCTACCTATCAATTAAAAATTGGTTTAGGCCGGAGGCTTTGCGTCCCACCCTTTCAGATGGTTTGCCCTGTGCGTGACTTCATTAGAATAAATGAAAACGACATAAGCCTATGATTACTCAGTTGCAAAAATGTGATGTTGGTTCAAATAATGGTGGGTTATTTGTGCTTGAGGGTGCGTAAAAAACTAACAATCGAGAGAAGAAAACTTGAATGGGGTTCAAAAAAAAGTGCCTGGAAAGGCACTTTTGTCAGCATTATGTAAGGCTTTTGACAGAGTCTCGTTCAACAATCTCTGGGTGCATTTCGAAAATGCGCTTTTCATGACCTTTATCTTTGATTCGTTCTAATAGAATCTCAAACGCGTTTTTACCGACACGACGTTTAGGTTGGTGAACCGTGGTTAGAGGTGGCGAGAAGTACTCAGCCAGCTCGATATTATCGTAACCAATGACAGAGATGTCCTCAGGTACGCGCACACCCAGTTGTTGTAGGCGACTCATCAGGCCAAACGCCATGGTGTCGTTGAAACAGAAGATAGCGGTAGGTCGGTCTTCCATTGCAGCAATACGGTTAGCTGCGATAACCGCTGTATCGCATTCGAAGTTGCCTTCAAGAATACGATCGTCTTTCATCTCGATACCTGCCTCAGCAAGGGCACGTTTGTAACCGATGATACGCTCTTGGCACACGGCTTTCTCCAAGTGACCGCTTAGACAAGCAATATCAGTGTGACCTTTTTCAATCAGGAACTTCGTTGCGAGATAACCGCCTTCTTCGGAGTTATCGATGATCTTGTCCGCTTGTGAGCTTTCTGGGCCCCAGTCCATGATAACTTTAGGAATGTCGGCGTGACGATCAAGCATCTCTAGCAGCTCTTCGGTAAGATCAGAGCACATCACGAGGATGCCATCCACGCGTTTCTCTGCCAGCATGCGAATGTAATCGCGTTGCTTTTCATACACACCACCAGTGTTACATAGGATCAGCGTGTAGCCTTGGCGGTAGCAGTAGCTCTCAACACCATCGATAACCTCAGAAAAGAACAGGTTAGTTGATTGAGTCACTAACATACCAATGGTTTTCGTTGAGTTACATTTTAAGCTACGTGCAACGGCGCTTGGTGCGTAGTTGAGTTCGTCGACCGCCGCCATCACTTTTTCTTGAGTTGCTTCAGCAACAAAGCGAGTCTTATTAATAACGTGGGATACTGTGGTCGTTGAAACGCCTGCAAGGCGGGCGACATCTTTAATAGTTGCCATAGTGATATCCTATTAGTCGCGGCTTGATAATTAACGTTGGTACCGCTTCAAGTATAGTGGTCTTTGCAAACATATAACGCTATGTTGTTGTAAACATAGTATTTGGCTGCGAAAACCGAAAGTTGCATGCAAGCCACGGCGAAAAAAGCTCAGAGCGTAGATTTCAACAGGTGTTTTTGGACACAAGTCCGCGTTGAATGCCAAGGGCATTTGCATTTAAACGGCGGATTGTAGACTTAGGTTTGGGCGCTGGCAATGACTTATCCAATAAATTTATAACTAAAGCGCAAATTAATTCTCACAGATGTGATGCAAATGATTTGCGCTTTAAGGTTGGCTAGCCTTGCTCACCCTCTAGGTAGGTGTAGTCAAGTTGGCAGAATGCTTCGAGTAGTTTAGCGGCAGAGGCATAAAACCCAAACTCGTCGTTGGTTTGGCATTTCGCAACAAACTGAGGTAGCCATGTCATCAAGTAGTTCTTGATGAACTCTGCTTGCTCGTGCAGCGCATCGTTCATATGTGCTTCCGCTTCAAGCTCATTGGAGCGAATGATTAAGTTGCCTAGAAAATCTAGCTCGATCGCGAGGTGATCCGCTGGCTCATTTAAGTCCTTATTCACTGCCACACTGTGCTTAGCTAACAGGTCAGCCATATCCTGTGCAGGTTGATCATTTAAAAGACCAGACTTACCAATATACATAGAGGCATAAGGCAATGCGCCATGCTTGTCCGACTTTAAAAATAGATCGCAAAAATCGGCAGAAAGCTCTAATTGTGCGTCTTCTCTGACTTGAAGGCGGTTCAAGGACTCTGTAAAGACCTGAATGGGTTCTTTTAGGGAAGGGTTTTCTCCTAAGCCAGATAAGAAAGAGCGAATTTCAGGGCTATGGTATTTGTTGAGTTCATCATCAGTGAGCTCGGCAGCGAATAGGCTTGAAAGCCACCAATAGATTTCTGCGCGTTGCTCATTAAATGCTTTGATTTCTTGCATTTGAATAATCTCCAAAAATGATAACTCTATTTTAGCCAATAAAGATGAATAGCAATAACTTGTTGTGTGAAAAATTGAGTTAACTTATGAAAAAATAAGACAAAAATTAATTTCTTTAAGGGTAAGTTAACACGAGTATTCGTTGCATATGAGACGCAATCGTTTTGGTTGTTTTGAATCAAAAAATAGTAAGGTTTCCATGCCTATGAGGGGATGTAGACTAGAATTGTGAATGTTTATGAATAGAATGTCCCTGTCATGACAAGATTGAGAAACCACAGATGAAATATCACGTTTTGGTTGTAGAAGATGACGTAGTCACTCGCAGTAAGCTGGCTGGCTACTTCGAAAATGAAGGCTACTTGGTTAGCGAAGCTGAAGATGGTCAGACGATGCGTCAGGTGCTGGAAGAATCCAGTATCGATCTCGTTATGTTAGATATTAACCTCCCTGGTGAAGATGGTTTGATGCTGACAAGAGAGTTAAGAAGTCAGTCAGACATTGGAATCATTTTGGTGACCGGTCGCACCGATAGTATTGACCGTATTGTTGGCCTTGAGATGGGTGCAGACGACTATGTCACTAAGCCGTTTGAGCTACGTGAACTGTTAGTGCGAGTAAAAAACCTATTGTGGCGTATTTCACTAGCGCGCAAACAGCCAGTACTTGAAGAGTCAGTGCAAAACGAGCATGTGGTTCACTTTGGTGAATGGACGTTCGATAAGCAGCGTCGTTCACTGACGAATAATGGCGACCCTGTAAAACTGACCAAGGCTGAATATGAATTGTTAGTTGCACTCTCAACGTATCCAAATCAAGTTCTGAGCCGTGAGCGTATCCTCAATATGATCAGTCATCGAGTTGATGCGCCGAACGATAGAACCATTGATGTTCTTATCCGTCGCATGCGTGCCAAGATGGAATCAGATCCAAAGAATCCACAGATATTTATCACTGTCCATGGCGAGGGCTACATGTTTGCTGGTGATTAAAGTCGGCTAGCGTGTAGTGATAGAAAATGCTCCAGTTGTCTCTTTGATAGCTGGAGCTTTTTTATGGGAGCAATGTAGAGATACTTGGTCGTTGTATATGCAACTTGTAACTATTTTTGTTAACTGACTCGCGTGAGAAGTCGGTGCTTTCTGAGTCGGAAAAAGACTCTATAAACCTGAGCTAGTTTGAAAGTGGCGTCGTTTCCGTTGAACTGCCTCTATTGGGCAGCATTGATTGGCAACGACATTCTTTGGTTCAACAAAAGGATTTTCCATGACCAAGCTACAATTAGGCTCTATTCCAATATTTAAACGGTCAGTGAATTTGTCGCTGATGCTTACCTCGAGTTTACTGTTTTCTGCACCAAGCTTGGCAGTACAGTGTGACAGTTTTCCTATTTGGGACGACGGCACAAGTTACAACGGTGGCGCTCAAGTTCAATGGCAATCATCGGCGTACCAAGCGAACTGGTGGAACCTGAACGCTAACCCTGTTAACCACTCCGAACCTTATCAAGAATGGTCATTAATAGGGGCCTGTGATGCTGGTGGCACAAACGCTGCTCCCTCAGTGACGATTACTTCTCCAGCCTCCAACGCACAGTTAGCCTCAGGAAACCAAGTCACCTTCTCTGCATTGGCCGAAGACAGTGATGGGGAAGTTCGAGAGGTGATATTTGAGCTGCAAGGGGCGCAACTGGCAGTGCTGTCGAGCGCTCCTTACCAAGTAACTTGGTTGACGGAAAGTGGCAATTATGAACTGGTAGTGACAGCCATTGATGATAAAGGTGCGTCGACACAATCGGCTCAGACATTCTCAGTCGTAGACGCATCTAATCAACCACCTGTTGTTACCTTGACCAGTTCGAAGACTCAAGTTTCGGTAGGAGATAGTGTCCAGTTTACCGCAGAGCCCTCAGACTCGGATGGTACCATTAGCAAGGTTGAATTTAGTGTCAATGGTGCACTAGAAAAGTCTGTGACCGTCGCTCCTTGGGTCATGGATTGGATATCAACCGCTGCGGGCAGCTATACGATACAAGCCGTTGCGACAGACGATAAAGGCGCGACGTCCCAGTCGCAAGTTATCACGGTTGAAGCCATAGCATCGGCAGGAGGTAAATGCTCAGGTGCGACAAACTATATCGCTGGCAGTAGCTACGCAACCGGGCAGAATGTGGTCAACAATGGCGAGCTCTATCAGTGTCTTGTTGGCGGCTGGTGTTCATCTGACTCGGCATGGGCTTATGAGCCTGGCGTTGGACAGTACTGGCAAGATGCCTGGAGTGGACAGGGTGCCTGTGCGACAGCACCAAATATTGAACTTATTTCACCGGTAGAAGGCGAAACGGTTCTATTAGGAAGTGATGTCACTATCCTTGCGAATATTGAGGATCTAGATGGAACAGTTGCCGATGCTGAGGCATTCGTGAATGGTACGTCAATAGGCTTAGTGACGGCATCACCTTATCAATGGACGTGGAATGCGGTGGGACAGGGCTCTGTAGATTTACAGGTCATTGCTACTGACAATGAAGGTAACAGCAATCAGTTAAACACAAGGGTATCAGTGACTGATCAACCTATGGTCGCTACGATTACTTCTCCTTCTTCTGGCGATGTCGTCGCGATTGGCAAAGCTGTGACTGTGAATGCGAATGTCAGCTCCCTGCAGAGTGAGGTGGCTAAGGTTGAACTCTACGCGAATGGTCTTTTGGTCAGCGGTGACACCACAGCGCCGTATCAGTTCTCTTGGACGCCAACGACCATAGGGAACTATCAATTGAGTGTCATCAGCACGGATCTGCAAGGGAATACGGTGACGTCTGCTAGCGTTGGCGTGTCGGCAAAATCTGTAGTCCAACCGAAACATAAGCTCATCGGCTACTGGCACAACTTTGTCAATGGTGCGGGCTGTCCAATCCCACTTAACCAAATGTCGAAAGACTGGGACATTATCGACATTGCTTTTGCTGACAATGATCGTAACAGTAATGGTACGGTGCATTTTAATCTCTACAATGGTGACATCTACTCGAGCTGTGCGCCGATAGATCCCGTTCAGTTCAAACAAGACATCAAAGACTTGCAAACGGAAGGTAAGATTATCGTTCTGTCGCTTGGTGGCGCTGAAGGTACGATAACACTGAACACAGACGCGGATGAAACAGCGTTTGTCTCGAGCTTGTCCGAGATCATCAATGAGTGGGGGTTTGATGGATTGGATGTTGATTACGAAAGCGGCTCAAATCTCGTCCACGGCAGTCAAATCCAAGCGCGCTTGCCGCGTGCACTACAAGCTATCGAAGCGAGAACGGGCGGCGACATGTACCTTACCATGGCACCGGAACATCCGTATGTGCAAGGCGGAATGGTCGCTTACTCAGGCATTTGGGGCGCTTATATTCCCCTTATCGATCAATTAAGGGATACCTTAGATCTTTTGCATGTGCAGTTATACAACAATGGTGGGCTGGCCAATCCTTATACAACGGGCGCTGCGCCAGAGGGTTCTGTTGACATGATGGTGGCGGCATCACGTATGCTTACTGAGGGATTTGAGTTAGCTGACGGCAGTCGATTTATGCCACTGCGTGATGATCAAGTCGCCATTGGATTACCTTCAGGTCCAAGCTCAGCGAACTCGGGGCAGGCTCCGATTGCTAACATCGAAGACGCACTGGATTGTATGATCTCCCTAAGTCGTTGTGGCTCAGTCGTACCTACTCAAGCATCACCAAAGTTTGGCGGAGTGATGACATGGTCGATCAATTGGGATCAGCATGATGGCTTTAATTTTTCTGTTCCAGTGAAAGCAAAGCTTAACCAGCTAAATGCCAATTAGTAGGCTTCATAGCAAAAGACCTCATCAAAGGATGAGGTCTTTTTTGCCCGGTTTGGTTAGCACCTGATGGTTTAGTTGGCACCAGAGATCGTCGCATCGGCTTCAGAGACAGCAGACGTGTCATCTTGCGTTTCCTGAGGCGCGAGCTGCTGTTCTAACTCATCTTGCTCCAGTTGTGTAGGTTCTACACTTTCAGGATCGAATTCAGATACAGAAAATGTCAAATCACGAATGCTTTCGTTTGCCACCCAATCTCGTAATCTCTGCCAAACTAATCCCATGGTCTCGTGCCAGTAGCGCTCTGTTTGCTCTAAGTAGCGAGCTTGCGGTGCGTAGCGTTGCCAAGCTTGTTCAACATTTTCTTGGGCCAGGAAGTTAGTAGGCGCAGGGTAGGGCTTGAGACCCGCTGCTTCAAACTCGTACATCGCGCGTTGCATATGGCTTGCGGAGGTAACCAACACCATTTTTTTACTTTGCACGAAGGCAGACGCTTGTCTGGCTTCTTCCCATGTGTCTTTAGCAGACTCTAGCAAGACGATGTCTGGTTTAGATACGCCCAATGCCAGTGCCACTTTGGCCATTACGCGAGCATGGCTTACGTCTGTCCCGCCCGCATAGCCAGATAGAATGAGCTTACTACCTGGATACATGCGCATCACACGAATACCTTCGCTTAGGCGCATGAGAGAAGTACGTGATAGTTCTGAAGTTGGCGGAATATCGTCATCCACAACGTGACCGCCACCAAGAACCATAACGTAGTCAATGGATTCATTAATTGGTAAGAAGGCACTGTATTGACGCTCCAATGGCATCAACAGGCGACTTGAAAGCGGCTGGAATGCGATAAGAAATGTCCCACACAATGATACGAGAACCATCAGGCTTCCAAACTTACGCCTAGTGGTAAACATAATAAGGAGCAATCCCAAGAAACCTAGGATTAGCATAGCGGGCAAAGGCATTAGTAATGCAGACACCAGCTTTTTCAGCTCAAACATAGAATAATAGTCCGAAAAAACACCACTTAACGCTAAAAAAGGGAGTTGCCCCTTTATTCCTGTCACTTATATGACAGAATAGCTGTACGACTGGTTATCTTAACTCAATAAACCGTGATGCAAGACCGTAATTTCGACGATATCGCCCACAAATTTGCAAAAAATATTTACGGCTCAGAGAAGGGTGAAATCCGCCAAACCATTGTTTGGGAAGATTTAACCCAGGCTCTCGCCGAACTGGATGATACTAAAAAAACACTCAAAGTATTAGATGCAGGTGGTGGATTAGGTCAGGTTTCACAGCGCATCGCTGAGCGTGGACACCATATCACCTTATGTGACCTGTCTTCTGAAATGCTGAAATTAGCTAAAGCAGAGGTTGAAAAAAACGGGTTACTCTCGCAATATCGCTGGATCCACAGTCCAGTGCAAGATATTGCAGAGCATATGGAACAAGAGGTTGACTTGACCCTGTTTCATGCGGTGATGGAGTGGCTGGCTGAACCGAGACCAGCGCTAGAGGCGGTATTACAGCAAGTGAAACCTGGCGGTATCGCTTCTGTCATGTTTTACAATCATCATGGATTGGTATTTAAGAACGTCATTTGTGGCAACATTCCTCACGTGTTAGATGGGATGCCACATAGAAAAAGATTCAAGCTCCAGCCCCAGAAAGGGTTGAAGCCAGAGGACGTGTATCAGTGGATTGAAGAAGCTGGGTTTGAAATATGTGGCAAATCTGGCATTCGTTCATTCAGTGATTACATTGGCAATATGCAATACATGGGAGATTACACAGCGGAGGATGTTCTGAAACTTGAACAACAGCTGTGTCGCCAAGAGCCTTATCTCTCCATGGGTCGATACATACATGTATGGGCTAGGAAAAAACAATAACAGGAAAGACCATGAGTGATAACACTCTAAATGCTGATGACCGACCGATAGACGAGTTAGTCGGATGGGTCAAACAGCATGATTTTGCATTGAATCTTTCCACTGAACGGTTGGCATTTCTCATCTCCATCGCGGTGCTGAGTAATGAAAGATTTGATGAAGAGCTGGGCGAGGGCGAGTTGCATGATGCATTTAAGATCGTCACCGAGCAGTTTGAGCAAACGGGCGAAGCCACCGCGTTTCGTGCGAACAATGCGATCAATGAACTGGTCAAGCAGCGCCTATTGAGCCGTTTTACCAGTGAAGTCAACGATGGGGCGAGTATTTACAGGCTCAGCCCTCTTGCCATCGGTATCACCGATTACTACGTCAGACATCGCGAATTCTCTAAACTACGACTCTCTATCCAGCTTTCAATGGTGGCAGGCGAGATGGCAAAAGCTATCGAGGCCGCGCAAGAAGGCGGGACCGTTGTCCATTGGCGCAAGAACGTATTTGGCGTGTTGAAATACTCCGTTGGTGAGATTTTCGACCAGATTGACCTTAACCAGCGCGTAATGGATGAGCAGCAACAGTCTGTGAAACTTCAGATCGCTGAGCTGCTTAACAAAGATTGGCGCGATGCGATCAACAACTGTGAGACTCTGCTTTCTGAAACCTCAGCAACGCTTCGAGAGCTGCAAGATACCTTGCAAGCAGCGGGCGATGAGCTGCAAACCCAGATCTTAGACATCCAAGAAATCGTCTATGGCGATGATGAACTCGAATTCGTCGGTGAAGCCCTGTTTGGCTTACAGATGAAACTCGATCGCATCATTAGCTGGGGCCAACAAGCGATTGATTTGTGGATCGGTTACGACCGCCACGTGCACAAGTTTATCCGTACTGCGATTGATATGGACCAAAACCGCGCCTTTAGCCAAAGGCTGCGCCAATCGGTCACAGACTATTTTGACTCTCCTTGGTATCTCACTTATGCCGATGCCGAGAAACTCACCGACCTTCGTGATGAAGCCCTAGTGCTTCGTAACGATGAGGTAACCGGTGCCGTGCCACTTGAAGTGGAATACGAAGAATTTGAACAAGTTAATGATGAGCTCGCTGAGCGCATTGGAGACATGCTGAAAGTACACAAAGAACAAGGCGCTCCAATCGATCTTGGCTTGGTGCTGCGCGATTACCTCGCGTCACACCCACATACTCATCATTTCGATCTCGCAAGAATCGTTGTGGACCAAGCTGTGAGACTGGGTTACTCCCAGTCCGATTATTCGGCTATTCAGCCAGACTGGCAAGCAATCAACGATTTTGGCGCAAAGGTACAAGCAAATGTCATCGACAAATATTGACGAATACATGCCAGAGAAACTGGCAAAAGCGATTACTAACCCGCTGTTTCCTGCATTGGATAGTGCACTGCGCGCGGGTCGACACATTTCATCTGAAGACCTCGATAATCACGCACTGCTTTGTGATTTTGAGGTTGAACTGGCCAGTTTCTATCAGCGCTACAACACTGAGTTGGTGAAAGCGCCGGAAGGCTTTTTCTATCTGCGTCCACGCTCGACGACATTGATTGGTCGCAGCGTGCTGTCAGAGCTCGATATGCTAGTGGGTAAGGTGCTGTGTTTCCTATACCTAAGCCCAGAGCGTCTTGCGCATGAAGGTATTTTTACTAACCAAGAGCTTTATGAAGAGATCCTCGCGCTTGCGGACGAAAAGAAGCTGATGCGTCTTGTGACAAACCGTGCAACGGGTTCTGATCTAGACAAAGAGAAGCTGTTTGAAAAAGTACGTACTTCGCTGCGTCGTTTGCGTCGTTTAGGGATGACCATTTCCATCGGTGATACCGACAAATTCCGCATCAGCGAAGCGGTGTTCCGCTTTGGTGCTGACGTACGCGTGGGTGACGATATGCGTGATGCGCAGCTTCGCCTCATCCGTGATGGTGAAGCCGTAGTTCACACACAAGCGCCATCGCAAGGCAGCTTGATCCCAAGCGATGAAAGCAGCGACTCAGTTGAGTCAAATGACAACGACACCGAGCACAATCAACAGGAGGCTGACGCATGATTGAAAGAGGTAAGTATCAATCTATGACGATGGTCAACTGGAACGGCTTCTTTGCACGTACTTTTGATATCGACACGCTCGTCACCACGCTTTCTGGTGGTAATGGTGCGGGTAAATCTACCACAATGGCATCGTTCATTACGGCGCTGATTCCAGATCAAAGCCTGCTGCACTTTAGAAACACTACGGAAGCGGGTAGCTCTCAAGCATCTCGCGACAAAGGCTTGTACGGTAAGCTTCAGCCAGGCACCTGTTACTCTGCGCTAGATGTAGTGAACTCACGCAACCAACGCGTTCTGTTTGTGGTCAAGCTACAACAAGTAGCGGGTCGCGATAAGAAAGTGGACATCAAGCCATTTATTATTCAAGGCTTACCAAGCAGCGTAAAACCAACCGATATTTTGATCGAAGCCGTATCGGATAACCATGCTCGCGTACGTCAAATCAATGAAGTAAAAGAGTCGGTCAGCGCAATGGAAGGTGTCCATTTTAAAGCCTTCAACTCGATCGTTGATTATCATGCGCAGATGTTCGAATTTGGCGTGTTGCCGAAGAAGCTGCGTAACAGCAGCGATCGCTCTAAGTTCTATCGCCTGATTGAAGCGTCGCTTTACGGTGGTATCTCGAGTGCGATTACTCGTTCACTTCGTGACTACCTTCTGCCACAGAACGGCGGCGTGAAGAAAGCGTTCCAAGACATGGAATCTGCACTGCGTGAAAACCGCTTAACGCTAGAAGCCATCAAAACGACTCAAGCTGACCGTGATCTGTTCAAACACCTGATCACAGAGTCTACCAATTACGTGGCTGCCGACTACATGCGTCATGCTAACGAACGCCGCAACAAGCTTGAAACTACGATGAAGCTTCGTGGCGAGCTGTTTGGCTCTCGTCAAACACTTATCGCGCAAAACGAACTGCTTAACAAAGTTCAGCAAGAACTGACGCTGTTGGTTGAGAATGAATCAGGTCTAGAGCAAGACCATCAAGCAGCGCAAGACCACTTGTTATTGGTACAAAACGCGCTGCGTCAGCAAGAGAAGATTGAGCGCTACCAAGAAGATCTTGAAGAGCTAAACGAGCGTCTTGAAGAGCAGATGATGGTTGTTGAAGAAGCGAGTGAGCGTAAGATTGCTGCTGAAGAGCAAGCGACATTCGCGGAAGAAGAGGTGGATAGCCTCAAGACTCAGTTGGCTGATTACCAGCAAGCTCTGGATGTTCAGCAAACACGTGCACTGCAATATCAACAAGCGGTACAAGCCCTTGAGAAAGCGCGTAACTTGCTTGAAAACGAATCATTGAATCAAGATGGCGCGGCAGAAATGTTGAGCCAACTAAAATCGCAAGAATCACAAAGCACAACCGAACTCCTTGAGCTGAAACACCGCCTTGATATGTCATCGGCCGCGGCGCAGCAGTTTGAACAAGCGTTGTCGTTGGTCAAGCAGATTGCCGGTGATGTTGCGCGCAATGAAGCGAGCCAAGTAGCGAAAGCGGCCATCAAACAAGCGGACGAGCATCGTCAGCTACTGAAAAACGAATCTCAGCTCCGCGCTCAATATCGTGAGCTCGAGAAAAACATTGAGCGTCAGCAGCAAGCGCAGAAATTGGCAAGTGAGCTTAGTGACGCCGGTATCTGTGTGGATAGCGAAGCGGATCTTGAAATGGAAGCGGAGAGCCAACGTGAACGCGTCCTTGAGTGCGAGCAGCAGCTTGAAGCTCTTCGTGAAGCCTCTGGCGAAATCAAGCAGCGCGAACAAGAGTTTGTGTCTGAGATCAGTAAGCTAGAGAGCTACGCGCCGAAGTGGATCAAGTCTTTTAATGCGCTTGAAGATCTTCGTGAGCAAAGTGGCATGGAGCTGGTGGATCGCGCGGATGTGATTAGTTCAATGCAAGCGACGAACGATAATGAGCGTAAGACCTCTTTCGAACGCGACTCGCTGGCGAAACGCCGTGAAGAACTCGAGCTAGAGATTGAGCGTTTGGCTTCTCCTGGCGGTTCAAACGACCCTCGCTTAAAAGGTCTTGCCGATACGCTTGGCGGCGTTCTGCTGTCTGAAATTTATGACGATATCACCATCGAGGATGCGCCTTACTTTAGTGCAATGTATGGTCCTGCACGTCATGCTATCGTGGTATCAAACCTAGACGGCATAAAAGAAAAGCTGGTCGAGCTGGATGATTGTCCAGAAGATCTTTACATCATTGAAGGCGACATCGATGCCTTTGATGACAGCTCATTCGATGCCGATGAGCTTGATGGCGCGGTCTGCGTTCAGCTTAATGAACGTCAATTGCGTTATTCTCGCTTCCCTAAGATCCCTCTGTTTGGTCGCGCAGCGCGTGAACAGCGTTTAGAGCTACTTCGTGAACAACGTGAAGAAACCGTAGAAAAACACGCGAAAGCGGCGTTTGATGCACAAAAACTGCAGCGCCTGTACCAAGCGTTCAACGCGTTCGCAGCAGAGCACATGCAGTTGGCGTTTGAAGCCGACCCTGAAGTGGAGCTGGCGCGTTTACGCGAGCTTCGCAGCCAGGTAGCGCGTGAACTCAATGAAAACAAACAGCGTGAGCAACAAGCGAGTGCGCAGTTGTCGACATCTAAGCAGTGCGTGACTTTGCTGGATCGTCTATCGATTAGCGCTAACGTACTATTTGATGAGACTCTAGCTGAGCGCCATCAAGAGCTTCAAGCTCAAATTGAAGATCTCAACGGTGCTAAGAGCTACATTCAGCAGCACGGCGTGGCGGCAGAAAAACTGGCTGCGGTAGTCAATGTGCTAGACAGCGATCCAGAGCAATTTGATGCGCTGACGAGTCAGTACCAAAATGCCGACAAAGCCCTGCAAACGCTAAAAGCACAAATCTTTGCTGTTGCGGATCTTGCTGAGCGTCGTCCTTACTTTGCGTATGCTGATTCAATGGACATGCTTAACCAAAGCAGTGAATTGAGCGAGCAGCTAAAAGCGAAACTGGTGCAAGCGGAAGCAACCCGCGCACGTCTTCGTGAAGGACTCAAGCAGGTTCAAGAACAGGCGAACCAGTACAACCAAGTATTGGCGTCACTGAAGAGCTCGCACCAAGCTAAGTTAGAGACCGTCCAAGAGTTCAAAGCCGAGCTTCAAGAGTACGGCATTGTCCCTGATGAGTCAGCGCTAGAGCGTGCTGAGAAGCATCGTGATGAGCTGCATCTAGCACTGCAAACCTCTCGCACTCGCAAGTCTGAGTATGAGAAGACGATGACGTCGACAGAGCTTGAGATGAAAGGTCTGGCTAAGCGTCTTAAGAAGGTTCAGAAAGAATACATTGAGCTGCGCACCTATGTGGTTGCTGCGAAAGCGGGCTGGTGTAGCGTACTTCGTCTGGCGAAAGCGAACGATGTTGAACGTCGCCTTCATAAACGCGAACTAGCGTACATGAGCGCGGGTGAACTTCGCTCTATGTCGGATAAATCTTTGGGTGCATTGCGTCTTGCTGTGGCGGATAACGAAGATCTTCGCGACTCACTGCGTCAGTCTGAAGATACTTCGAAGCCAGAGCGTAAGGTACTGTTCTACATTGCTGTTTACCAGCACCTTCGTGAGCGTATTCGTCAAGACATCATTCGTACGGACGATCCGGTCGAAGCGATTGAAGAGATGGAAGTGGAGCTCGCACGCCTAACAGAAGAGCTCACTCAACGTGAAAACCGTCTCGCGATCAGCTCAGAGTCGGTGTCGAGCATCATCAAGAAGACGATTCAGCGCGAACAAAACCGTATTCGTATGCTTAACCAAGGTCTGTCGAATATTCACTTTGGTCAGGTTAAAGGCGTTCGTCTAAATGTGAAGATCCGTGAAAGCCATGAGCAGTTGCTGGTGGCGCTAACCGGTGATCACAAAGATCTGTTTGAGACCTCGCGTTACACCTTCTCGGAAGCGATGGCTAAGTTATTCCAACGCGTCAACCCGCATATCGATATGGGTCAGCGCTCGCCACAAGTATTAGGTGAAGAGCTGCTTGATTACCGCAACTACCTAGAGCTAAGCGTTGAAGTAAATCGTGGCTCTGATGGCTGGCTGCAAGCGGAATCTGGCGCGCTATCGACAGGTGAAGCGATCGGTACTGGTCAGTCAATTCTATTGATGGTGGTACAGAGCTGGGAAGAAGAGTCGCGCCGTCTGCGTAGCAAAGACATTCTTCCATGTCGTCTACTGTTCCTCGATGAGGCTGCGCGTCTGGATGCCAAGTCGATCGCGACCTTGTTCGAGCTATGTGACCGCCAGGGTATGCAGCTATTGATTGCGGCACCTGAGAATATCAGCCCAGAAAAAGGCACCACCTATAAGCTTGTGCGTAAGGTATTTAAAGACCATGAACATGTACACGTGGTTGGTTTGCGTGGCTTTGGAGAAAACAAGCGATTGGAAGAAGCTGAGCAGCTCGTCGAACAAGCAACAGTCTAGTTCTCAAATTCTTAATCATTAAGCAAAATCCGATGTTGGTTTCCAATATCGGATTTTTTGATTCTGTAGTACTCAACTACTTTTTAATCTGAAACTTGTCTGCGAGTCAGACCCACCCCATATTTAAAGGGTAATCAGAATAACTTATCGTGCTGTGAGGAGCATTCATGAAAGGTATCATCTCAATCCAGTCTCATGTCGTATACGGACATGCAGGCAACAGTTCGGCCGTTTTCCCAATGCAACGAATGGGGTTTGAGGTTTGGCCTATTCACACAGTTCAATTCTCGAACCATACACAGTATCAGCAAGGCTGGAAAGGTAAGGCTTTTTCAGCAGATGACATATCTGAGCTTATCTCAGGCATCGCCAATATCGAGCAGCTTAAAAACTGCCAAGCGCTACTGTCGGGTTATCAGGGAAGCGCGGATCAATGTCTTGCCGTTCTAGATGCGGTGCGCCAAGTCAAAGCTCAAAATCCTGACGCGATTTATGTGTGTGATCCTGTTATGGGCGACCCAGAGAAAGGCTGTATCGTCCCTCAGGGGACGACCGAATATTTGGTCAACGATGTGATGCCAAGCGCGGATGTGATTGTACCTAATCAATTCGAGTTGGCTCAGTTTACCAATATGGAAATCACAGACTTAGACAGTGCAGTAGTGGCCTGCCAAAAGGCTTTGTCACGTGGACCGAAAATGGTGTTGGTAAAACATCTACATAGTGTTTCTGATGACAAATTTACCATGATGCTGGCAACAAAATCAGGATGCTTTATTGCGCAGCGTCCTCATCTTAGGTTTGCTAAGCAGCCAGTTGGAGTAGGGGATCTGATTTCGGCGCTATTTACTGCAGGTCTTCTAAAAGGCTGGTCACCAGAGCAAGCATTTGAGCATGCCAATAATGCTAGCTATTCCGTACTTAAGGAAACTCAACAAAGAGGTGAGTGGGAGCTACAAACCATAGCGGCGCAGAACGAGTTGGTGGAGCCAACCGAGCGTTTTCCAATTGTAGAGGTGTGAATTGGCAGGCGTTGCTGTTGAGCACTTAAAGCTGAGTTTCTCGTGAACTTCAATCTGTTCTTCTACACGACGGACGACAACATCGTCATCCCCTTGAAAAAGGGGATCTTTTACAGCGCACTGCGTAATACAATTACGCTACAAATCACATGCTTTTAGTTTGTCACACGCTTTGGAAGATCCTCACTTTCGTGAGGATGACGCTATGTGTAGTGGGGGGACGCGATGCAAAATGATAAGTTGAGAAAGGTAGTTGTGGACAATTAGCTCTCAATTTTTCTTAAGAGATCACCTTTGACAATTTCAAGTGCCTCTAACGCCACTTTTGGATCGATCTCGTTGCTCTCTAGTAAGAAGATCAGATCCACAGCGAGTTTGATTTCCTCTGGCGCACTGTCTAAGCCCGTTTCATTCGACATTAGATAAATTTCATCCTTTGATTGATCTTGTATTGAATCTGGTTCATTGCACTGCGGCAGCGCTGCAGCCTTTGTTCGGTCTCGATAAGTGATTGCTCGTCGTGTTGGTTCTGTTCTTTGTCGCGAACCAGCTTACAGAGTTTTTGCTCCCAAACTTTATGCTGAGCAAGCGATGCTTTCAATTCTGCCAATGATTGCTGCTCGATACTATCTGCTTCACGGTTAGGCACCTTCGCGAGAACTCTTTCTAGCGCTTCGAGCTGACATGAAAACCTTTCGACCAGAGCCTCTGATGTGCTTTGACTACATGAACTCTGACTTAAAGTGACGATCTTATTGAGTAGTGATTCGGCTTCGATAACGCAAGGCAGAGTCAAAAAGCCGCTTGATTGAAAGAGGTGTTCATCAAATTGTCTGACTTTTGTCTGCCGACTAGAAGCATCAAAGGCCTTAGCCGCTTCTTTTAATGTCTGTAATCTTAACTTGAGTTGATTGAGCTTCATTGATAGCGGGTTTCTCATTGGTGTTACGGGCCGTTTCTATATTCAAACGATAACAACAGCCAGATTTACAACCAAGCATCGTAAGCAAGCTTGATAGCGAGAATGCTCACGACTGTCACAAATATTGGTCTTATAAACTTAGCACCAAATCGTATTGCGGAGTGCGCGCCTATATAAGCGCCGGCCATAAGACATACACCCATGGTCAGGCCAAGTACCCAGTTGATATGACCGAGAATCGCAAACGTCACTAGCGAGGTAAAGTTGCTGGTAAAGTTCATCGCCTTTGACAAGCCGGAGGCGAACAAGATGTTGAGGCGATACAGAGCCATCGAGCTAACGGTCCAAAACGCACCGGTACCAGGACCGGCAACACCATCATAGAAACCTAGCGACAAGCCCTGAAGGTATTGTTTACGATTGAACTTAGGGCAGCCGACGTTGACCTTACTGCTCTCGCCTTGAGGAGCGCGATGAAACACGGTGTAAAGTGCCGCCGCTAAGATGACGAGGGGAAGAACTTTTTCAAGCCACTCGGTACTGATCATGTCAACAACGACGGTCCCAAGCGTGGCACCAAACAGAGTGGCGACAAAAGCTCGACGCCAACATTCTGGCTTAAAGAGTCTTTTACGGTAATAGGTGAACGCTGCAGTCGATGAAGCGAAGGTTGCAGCAAGCTTATTGGTACCTAATGCGATATGTGGAGGAAGACCCAATGACAATAGGGCAGGCACAGTCAGCATACCACCACCGCCAGCAACGGCATCAATAAAGCCAGCAGCAAAGGCGACGATAGCCAAAATAACCAACATACTTGGTTCGATAAATTCCATCGAGACGAATGACCCTTAGTATTCTATTTTTCTTTTAAATGGGGGTAGGGAATCAAGCAAAGATTTGCCATACCTTTTAGTGACGATTCGCCTATCTAGAATATAGAGAGTTCCACAGTCCCTTTCTTTCCTCAGCAAACGGCCCGCCGATTGTATCAGTTTTTTGCTCGCTTCTGGAACTGTAATCTGGAGAAAAGCATTGCCACCTTTACTCTCTATATACTCAGCATGGGCTTGTTCGATCGGCGACGTAGGCACAGCAAAAGGTATCTTAGTGATCACTAAGTTCTCTAGCAGTTCACCGGGCAGATCTAACCCTTCAGAAAAACTGCCTGTCCCAAAAAGAACGCTGGTTTTTCCGCATTGAGTGAGGGTTTTATGTTTATTTAGGATTTCTGAGCGTGATTTTTCACCTTGAATCTGCAAGTGCCAGCCTTTAAGCGCAAATTTTGCTCGTAACTCATCGGCGACTTTATTCATTTGCCAATAAGACGAGAAAAGAATGAGGTTACTTTTACCATCTTCGATAATGCTTGGGATTTTGTCCACAAGCTCCTCGGTAAACTGAGGAGCTTGTGGTTCATTCTTCATTTTCGGGACGATAAGCTCAGCCTGTTCCGCATAGTTAAACGGGGAAGCTAGCGCCAGGAACTGAACACCGTCGTCGTCCTTTTGGCTGATTCCAGCCTGATGACAGAAGAAAGAGAAAGAGTTGAGAGCACGCATGGTCGCAGACACCAGGACAGCCCCCACACAGCGAGACCAAAGCTGCTGATCTAATTGCCAACCGACCTCAAGTGGCGCCACGCTCACGAGGTGGTCGCCTTCACGCTCTTTACTTTTCTCAATCCAACGCGCAAGCGGTGCGCCTTTCTCTTTTTGTGGCTCGGCCATCAAGCGCCATACGGCAGCAAGATTATCAAATCGTTGGATATAAAAGCCGAGCTCTGCCAAAGCGGGTTCTGCAAGTTTGGCACCTATCTCTCCATCTTTTAGTCTCTCTGATATTAGATCCGCGATTTTCGCCGACGCTTGAGCGCCTTTTTGCGAGTATTGCTTGAGCACTTTTGCTTGCTCTTCTAACCAACTAGGAAGCTCGCCGTTCTCGAATCGACAGCTATCTTCTTCAAATGGAAGTCCGCCGCAATAGGTGTTTACTTCGCCTAAAAGCGGTATTAACTGCTGTATCGCATCTTGCAGCTCATTGCGAAAGCGGCTGACCCGCTTCTCATCCGCCATTCCTGAAAACTTGCTAGCCGACTGATTAAGTCGCTCTAACCAACTGCCTGCACCTTTGAGAGTTGCGGATGCAGAAGCGTGATCTCTCGCAACATGCGGAAGGTGATGCGCTTCATCGAATATAAAGATGGTGTTTTCGGGCTCTGGAAGAATCACCCCGCCGCCTAAGTCAGCATCTGCCATCACTAAACTATGGTTAGCAATAATCACATCATTTTTATCGAGCTCTGAGCGTGCTTTAGAAAACGGACAGCCGCGGTGTGCTGGAAGACTGTTATTACAACTGTGTTTTTCGCTAACAATGGTTTGCCAGATGGCATCATCGATAGGTTTAGGCCATGAATCTCTGTCACCATCCCATTTACCTTGCGCCAGTTTTTCATACATAAGTTGTAGCTGAGCAATGTCAGATGCTTTGGGTTTGGTTTCAAACATCGCCATTTGACCGCCGTCAGCACCACAAGCCACGGCAAGTTTTTCGGCACAGCAATAACGTTGGCGACCTTTAGCAATGATAAAAGAGAAGTTTTGATCGGTAATCCGTCTGAACAGCGGTAGATCTTTATTAAGCAACTGCTCCTGAAGTGCCACCGTCGCAGTAGAAATGACGACTTTGCGGTTGTTTTGGACCGCGACAGGAATGGTTGCCATTAAATACGAAAGGCTTTTACCGATCCCAGTTCCTGCCTCAGCAACGATCATGCGTGTGGACTTGTGATATTGACCACAGAGTGTTTTAGCGATTTCTGAAACTAGATAGTTCTGAGCTCGCCTAGGAACGAAGTTATCTAATTGAGTTTGCAGGTTTTGATAGCTTTGGCGAATGGATTTTTGGATTTTACTGGTCAGCATGATAGGCCCTATGTAGACGAGCGGGGAGTGTACCACACTTCGAGCGGCGAAAAATATGGGCAAGTAGTCTCAAACTTACAGCTGGTATTTAGATCAAAATCACAAAAATCGAGTGAACTTTCATAAGGGGCTATATTTTTTGGTGTCTAAAAAATATAAAACTCCAAAAAATATATGTTGCTAGATTATTGTTCTGATAAATAGTGTTATTGGTCGCAGTTTTTGGAGTCTTATATAAGTAGGTGCACCAAAAACGGTGTGTAAGTTGCAATCGAAAGGTGTTCAAAAAACTTGCGCTTTGTCACTGAGAGTTTTTTAAGTTGTTGTTTTTATTTAATTTATATTCTTTTGTTATTTTTATTTAGAGTGTTTGACAACTACTGAGAACTTTTGCATTCTTGGTTCCGAGATTTAAAGACGCTAAGTCAACCAAAGGACAAAAGGTTGTCGTTCTTCTGGAAGATTTAGACGTCACATATATTAAAAAAGGGAACCGAAAAGGAATTCCCATCTAAGAAAAGGCAGTGGATTATCATGAAAAAGACTCTAGTAGCTCTAGCGGTCCTAGCTTCGGCTGGTTCTGCACAAGCAATCGAAATTTATAACCAAGACCGCGCAACTGTTAACCTAACAGGTGACGTAGAAGTTGTTTACCTGCGTGATACTGCAGAAAACGCTTCAACTCAACAAGAAATCCAAGACGCTGACTTTGGTTTCGACGTACGTTACGCAGTAAACGACGACCTACAAGTTGGTGGTTACTGGGAATTCTCTGGCGACAACGCTGGTGCAGCTGAAGCTGGTAACGTATACGTAGGTTTCTACAGCGCAATGGCTGGCTCTCTAAAAATTGGTCGTCTAGACACAGTTCTTGATGACGCTGGTATCGGTAACGACTACCAATTCGGTACAGCTGGCTTCTTCCAAAACGGTTCTAAGTTTGGTCTTGACGAAGCAATTCGTTACGACGTAGACAAAGGTACTTGGTACGTTTCTGCAGCTCTAGCACAAGACAAGAACGACTCTACAGCAGTTATCGGTGAAGATGGCTACTGGTTCGATGGTAAAGCAGGTTTCCGTGTTGCTGACTTCGACTTTACAGGTTTCCTAGGTAAACTTAAGCGTGACACTGGTACTGTTGAAGCTGACGAGAACCTATACGCTCTAGAAGCACGCTACAACGGTTTCGAAAACATCGGCCTAGCAGCTGGTTACTACAATGTTAAAGGCGACATTGTTAACCCAGGTACAGACGTTAAAGGCGATGCAATCGCTCTAGACGCAACTTACTCTCTTGACGCTTGGAAATTCGCAGTTGGTTACACTCGTCTAGACGGTGACGACCAAGAAGCTGAGAACACTTACTACCTAAACGCTGGCTACGGCATCGCTCCTTCTACTACAGTATATGCTGAGCTTGGTGGTACAGACGCAGACAACTCTCAACTTGGTTTCGCAATCGGTATGAAGTCTGAGTTCTAATCTAAGTTAGATTAAGATATTGCTAAAGCCACCTACGGGTGGCTTTTTTGTTGCACCAAAACTCTGTTAATGCGCTGGTATTTGCTTGATAGAGTCTTCATTTTCTTAATGTAAATGTTTGGGTAACCGCCCTGATATGGCATGATGTTGCTCCCAAGAAGGGGAAACATCAAAAAATATAATAAAGGAGTGACCGTAGTGAAGAGGTCTATCGTAGCTGCATTATTAACAGTTGGTTTCACATTGTCTGCGAGCGCCGCGACTCTCGTTCCAATGAAAGGAGTTTCTTTACTTTACATTAATGGTCAAGAAGCTGAGAGCAAAACGTCGGCGAACACCATTCAAGAAGGCAAAAACCAAGTTGTTCTGAGAATGGATAAGAAAGTTGGACGAGGCAGTAGTCAAACGGTTTACACTTCTGCACCGTACGTGATTGATATTAATGTTACTGGCGACGAAGTGAAGGTAAACCACCCTGTTGCGCGCAGTAAGCAAGAGGCAGAGGCAGCGTTCCGCACTGGTTCCCCAGAGTGGCGTATCACCCAAGACGGCAATACACTCCAATACACTCAAGAGAAATTACAAGGTCGTGATGGATTCCTTCCTTATTCCAACGTTGGAGAGTTAGTGGCTAAGCATAATGAGCAGCGTGGCATCACTTTCTCTGGCGGGGAAGTCGTTCAGGCTAACTCCGTAGCGACAACCACGGCTGCAGTAGCAACAACCGCCGTGGTTTCTGAGACGCCAAAAGTTGAAGCGCCAAAAGCCGAAGTAACCAGTAAAAAAGCACCAGAAGCTGTTGCTAGCCAAAACAACGTGGAGCAGCTTAAAGCTTGGTACTTAAAGGCATCTAAAGCCGAGCGTAAAGAATTTCGCAAATGGATGATCGATCAAGAGTAATCATTGACTCTTATCTATCATCATCACTTAGGGGCTATCAGCCCCTTTTTATATTTGAAATGACAGGAAACTAACTATCTATCTCGAATAAGTAGGTTATGATTATCCTATTGTCTCGTTGTTATTTTAATTTCTGTGGAACGACTATTCTCACTTATCCAGCGCTTTCCTAAATTTGTTCTACTTCTGGTCTCAGCACTAACCGCAATCTCTGTTTGGTACGGACAGCAGCATTTTAAAATGAATGCTGATCTTTCGTCACTCGTTGAGCAGCAGGGAACCTGGGTTAATGAACTCGACCATCTCAATCAAACCTTCCCTGATTCCGGTAACGTGACGTTGCTGGTCACCGGCGCCGATCCAGCTGTCCTTAAATCTTCTGTTTCTGACATTGCTAACGCACTAAACGATCAGTCCTTGGTTCATCATGTCTTTGCACCACAAATATTGCCTTGGTTTGAAGAGCATGCGCTCGGGTTTTTGTCTCATAAAGAGTTCGAGCAGATTAAGGCGTCTCTCGAAGAGTCCGTACGACCGGCTGCTGTTGCTGCGCAAGCAAACAGTTTAGAGCTGTACTTTGCCTTGTTAGCAGAAAGCGAAAGTCCAAATCTAAATCCGCTATTAACAGCGACAGAGGATAGTAGTGTCGATTGGCTGAGTTTTTTCCAAGAAGATGTGACCTTGCCGTCCGCTTATGCCATTACCTTAGTAGCGGATGCGGACTCTACGGCAACAGAACCGAATCGCGCTATCATGAATGCGATCGCTTCCAGCATAAAACAAGCTGATTTGCCAGCCAGTATTAACGTAAAGGTGACGGGGCAGGCAGCACTCGACTTCGATGAAATTGCAGATGCCAATAACAGCATCGCGGTGGCTGGCACGGCATCTCTGTTAGGACTTATCCTTATTCTCGCGATTGGTATTCGTTCTCTGCGAGTCATCATTGCTTGTTATTTGACGGTGCTTGTTGGCTTAGCGTGGACTTTTGCCGCAGGTCTCGCGGTGATAGGTCATTACAATACGATCTCCATCGTGTTTATGGTCATGTTTATCGGTCTTGCAGTCGATTTTTCTATTCATCTGTGTCTTCATATTCAAGAGCTTAGAGTCAAAGGTGAAAGCAATGAAGTCGGAATGCGCCACGCAATAGCGCACTCGATTCGTCCTCTTTCTTTATGCGCACTATCTTCTGCTCTGGGTTTCCTTAGCTTTTATCCTACCGCTTACACAGGGTTGGGCGAACTGGGGATAGTTTCAGCGCTTGGAATGATCTTAGGGCTTATTGCGACTTTCGTTGTTATTCCACTTTTCTTTACTTTGTTTGGTTACCCTACGGTTCGTCATCAAACCGATACACATAGGTTTGCTTGGTTTGGCTCCCAGCTCATTAGATTCAAAAGCCTGATTTTTACTCTTGTCGTCGCACTTACTTTGGTGATGGGGTACGGCGCGACTCAGTTTAAGTTTGATTTCTCGACCTTGGTGTTGAAAAACCCTAACTCAGAATCTGTATTGGCGCTGAATCAACTTCAACAAGAGGGCCTAGGCTCAAGCTATCAATTATTCGCCATTGCAAAAGACCAAAAACAAGCTCAAGAGTGGAAAGCGCGTTTGGCGATGCAACCGTCTATCGCTTCTGTGGTTATCGCGAGTGATTTTATGCCGAATGAGTTCGAAAAGAGAACGGCGCAAATCCAAGCCATTTTCAATGAGCCAGTTACCGTTGCTCCAATGAGCTACGAGCAGTTTTTGCAGCAAGCGAAAGAGAACAATTGGAGTGGAAGCTCTCAACTTTCAACCACAATTGATCCAACTATAACCACGTCAAACCTATTTGGGGATCTTTCAAAGAGTTTGACTGCTTTAACTCATCAGGATCAAGTCACTATAGATTCTTTGCCTGTTGAACTCCGCGAGCGCTATATCAGTGAGCGAGGAGAATGGTTGGTCGTCATTTCACCTAAAGAAGACATGACCAATGTGAAAGCGCTAGAAACCTTTATTGAAGAGAGTAAGCAAATAGCACCTAACGCCACAGGTAGAGCCGTGGCAGAACAAGAAGTTGGCGGAATTATCACGGGTGCATTTCAAGCGGCAATCATGATGTCGGTATTTGCTATTGCACTTATTTTGATTTGGACCGTCGATAAGAAGCGAGATGTCATTCTTATCTTTATTCCGTTAGGGCTGGCTTCATTGACAACGCTTGGCTTGATGCACTGGCTCAATCTTTCAATGAACATGGCTAACATTATCGTGATCCCCCTGATCTTTGGTTTAGGGGTGGACAATGGCATTCATATTGTTAAGCGATTCCGCTCGGTAAGAACTTTAGACGCATTCTTTAATACCTCGACGCCAAAAGCCTCACTGGTAAGTTGCTTGACGACGCTAGCGACCTTTGGTGCGCTGATTGTTGCGGAGCATCAAGGCATGCACTCTATAGGTTTGGTCCTTACGATTGCATTGAGCAGTATATTGGTTTTCAGCCTAGTACTATTGCCATTATTGCTAGAAGTGACTAAGAAAAAGCCCATCGAGTGATGGGCTTGAATCATTAGTTAGTGTTTAGAATCGGGCATCGAGAGTAATAAAGAAGCTCTTTCTTTGTCCGAAACCTAGCTCACTTATCAATACCCAGTTTGGTGTGAATTCGTATTGTGCACCCACTAGACTATTCCAGTTGTTTGCTAAGCTCTGATTTACGGTAAATCTCGCATCATCGAGCAGAGCGAGGTCGCCCAACGAACCAAGCGGTAGGTCTTTAACATTACCACTCAGTGTTTGTTCGATATTCTGGTACTGAGCTCCGACCCATGCGCGAAGCGGCCAATCTGTATTTCGAGAAAAATCCCAACCAATTCTTGGAGACACGACGATAGAGTCAATCTCACCGTCAATTACCGTAAGGCTAGTCTTTGTATAGCTCGCATCAACCAGTGCGAAGAAGCTCTCATATCCACCAGCAATAACCGTTCCTGCACCATAGGTGTAGCCATCTAGATCTAACCGGAAGGGAGCATTGATGTTATCAATCTCGATGTCGCGCTCGAAAATGCCGAAATCCAGTGTTCCACTGACGGATTTGATGGTTGTTTCGGAATAGCCGTTCAGCTTACCGCCGATAGCGTAAAAGTTTAAAAACGGCAGGACCCAAACATCCGCTTTAAGCGTTAAGACTTCACTCTCTTGGTAACCACCTTCAGTCTTGATGTTGAGGTTCTTAACGATGCTTGGCAAACCAGATAACGCTATCGAATTCACATTAATCCCTTGAGAGACATTCATATACCCAAGGCTGAGTCCCACTGCTTCTGGCAATGTATAACCACGCTCTTCCGCTTCTTTTTTAAATAAAGGAAGTTCTATAGCTGCTGCAAAGCTAGAGAAAAATAATGTTGCCAAAGAAATTACTTTAAACGGTGTTTTGGCATTGAATGTCATAAGGATGCGCTTTCCAAAGGGTTGGTGATATACATCACAATTATAGGTTGGCGGATTGTAGATGAGCAAAGTCTGATTGAAAAGAAGTTTTAAAACAAAAAGGTCGCAGACTTATCCACGACCAGTTTTCTAAATGGCTAGGCTCTATTTATCGATGTTCAATGCAATAGAGTCTTCAGTGGCAAATGCAGTTACCACGTTACCATTGGCAACCGCCGGAACATTAGTGTTTTGTAGCAAAATGTTGGTCGTTCCTGCTTCGGCAACGGCTAAGTCGTAAGTGCCCGCTGGTACTTTGAGTACTGCTGTGTCTTTAAAAGAAACACCGCTAAGTACTACGGTATTTGCCGAGAAGGCACCGCCGTCGGCTACCGCATGAATGTCTACGGTAGCTGCAGCCGCGGTTGGGTTAGCGTGCACTACACGTAGTTTGGCGTAGGTCGCGACGCCGCGAAGGTCGTCTTCGATGACTAGAGCCTCTTGTGATGAGTCATCCAATCGGCCCACGGCAAAAATCGTCGTTTCGCTTCCCGCGCTAAATGTCGCACCTGGTACTGAGATAACTTCGGGCGTAGTTGTTCCCGCTACAGTAACACCAGCGTCCACGGTGCCTGGTGCCAGCTCAACACTCGCTACATTTTCATACGTAAGATTAGTTAATCCAGTAACAGTCGCACCGTTGGCAACGATGTCTACCGCAGGAGCATCTTGAATAGCGTGACCCGCTCTCACAACAGCTTTACCATCTGCGTCTCTCACTACCGCAACTGAGTTGCCGTCGGCGACTAGTAGGTCGACTGGCGATTCGCCTGTTCCACTTGTGACTACGTTTGGCACAGCTGTGACCATGAGATCAGATCCACCTGCTAGGTCTAGGTCTCCGCTGTCGAATACAACATCAGCGTCAGTGCTTTGGCCCGCTGGAGTGATTCTGATTCGGTATGTATCAGCTGGAACGGTAACTGGCAAATCTGCAGAATCTATAGCAAACGCCAGTCCCGCTACTGCTACTGAGCCTGCGCTGATGCTTGCGTCTGTCGTTAGGTGTATATCAACCGCGCCTACTGAAGGATGCGCATGAAGCACATCAATGCGGACTGAGTTTGAATCGGGTTTGATGCCGCTCCTTGAGAGAACGACAGCTTGTAGGGACGCGGTATTATTCACCGCAAAGATGTCGTATTGCATGTCTGGAGCTAGGTTTGTGCCCGGAGCAGACAGCACTTCCGCCGTGCTATCGTCTGCACCGATAGCGTCAACTGCTAGATCATAAGTACCACTGTCGACCGTGATCAGCCCGCTGCCTTGTTGATAGTCCACGTTGCTGAGACCACTTAATATCGCACCGTTGGCTTTTACGTTAACTAAAGGTGCGTCGGGACTGGCATGTGTCACGCGAACTTGCGTGGTGGGTGTAGAGTCGGAGTCGCTGCCACAGCCGACGATGGTAATTGCTGCGGCTGCGATAACTGATGTTTTAATAATATTCATGGTAAGCCTCTATGCTCATGTTATTCGCAAAGAGACTTACGGCAGGAAATTTGGATTAGTTCATAAGTCAGTTAAAAATAAACTTTTGGTAAAGCATCGTGTTGCACACGCTACACAACATTAGTTTTCTATTGGAAGCCAGTCTACTTCTACTCCCGCCTGATCAAACATATCTTGGCTAAGGGAAATTTTTTCACCCCAACGAGATAAAAAATCTTCGGTTTGAGCTGGGCAATGGACAACTGAAATACCAGTTTGAATGATTTTCGCTGCGCAGTTTGGGCATGGAAAGTGTGTGACCCAGATTTCACAGCCGTCGAGGTCTCGCTTTGCGAACAAAATAGCATTTTCTTCAGCATGCAGCGTTTTCAGATATTTAGTTTCTCTCTCATCCACTTCTGCGCTATCAGAGATACCGTGTGGATAGCCGTTGAAGCCCACCGACACGATACGATTTTGCTTGGTAATGACGGCACCAACTTGTGTTGATGGATCCTTACTCCATGAGCCGACCAATTCTGCCATTTGAATGAATCGTTTTGCCCATTTAGACGCCATAATATCTCCAATTCTAGATGCTTGATTAATTCTCAGTACGATACTGCAAGTCTACAAAATAACACACTCTAAAACGAGAAGTATTTGCAAACGATTACAGTAAGTAAACATTGGTTTCTAGCCACTGTTGCTTTACAAAATAACGTGCTACTTATTGGCTATAATGTACGCAAATACTAATGTTTTTGTGACTTGAACGAAATTCTTTGTCAGAGTATCGACAATTATTCATATTTTGCTGAGAACATTAATCATCATATGGCAGAATTTGACGAATTCTTTAAGGATGGGAAAAGATGATGCGGAAAACACTGTTGGCGGTTTCACTATGTGGTCTGTGTTTTAGTGCAACGAGCTTTGCATTTGTCCAGGATTATTCAAAGCGAAGCAACAAGGAAGTCACTACAGAAGCGAAGCGTGGCGATATTTATGCTCAAATTGAGCTCGGAGATCGTTTAGCTACGGGTAATGGCTTAGAAGAAGATGACGTGAAAGCTGTCGAGTGGTATCACAAAGCCGCTAAGAAAGGCAGTGAAACAGCGATGTACAAGCTTGGCATGATGTATGACAACGGTCATGGTGTTGCTTATAGCGCAAAAGAAGCTGCCGCTTGGTTTGAAAAAGCTTCGGCACAGGGTCATGTAAAAGCACAATATTACTTAGCTGGTATGTACAAGTGGGGGCGCGGCGTTCCTAAGAGCAACGAGAAAGCAGTTGAGTACTATCGTTTGGCGGCCGAGAAAGGTTTTGATGTCGCACAAAATAGTCTTGGAGTTATGTACGCTAAAGGCCTCGGTATCGAAAAAAATGATGACGAAGCCGTTAAATGGTACCGACGCTCAGCCGAGAACGGTTACGCTTATGGTCAAAGAAACCTAGCGTTTAAATATTCTCTGGGTGAGGGCGTTGAGCTTGATAATGTAGAAGCGTATGCGTGGGCGTCAGTTGCCTCTACAAACGGCTATACTACCGCGGAAAAACTGCGTGATGACCTAGCGATGAAGCTTTCTGCAAGTCAACTTGCTGAAGCGAAAACAAAAGCAGAGTCATATCTTGAGCAATACACCTCGCATCAATGATCAATAGTACCCAAGTACTACAAAGGAAGCCTCGTGCTTCCTTTTTTGTTGCTATTACCAATCGATCTGCTGATCACAGTATTTGCGACGGTAACGAGCCAACATAGTCTCATTTCCCAAGAGCCCGCCCTGATGGACGTACAGAATTGTGGTATTTGGATTGGTCTCCAACCAAGGTAGCAGACAGCGCCACATCATGGGGTCATAGAGAAGGTCAAATTCAATATGGGTCTCTTCCTGCAAAGCTTGCCATATCTCATAATCTTGTTTGTAAAGTTTGCCAAAGTGATGCTTAGTGTCGAGCTCTAAAATAGTAGGTAGGTCTTCGGTTTCACCAAGCGCCGTATACTGTTTAAGCAAGTAATCTTTACCTGAAACACAAGGGCAGGTCAGTACCTCTATGCCTTGTGGCTTAAGAACCTGACTTAAATAAAGTGCCGTCGTTCCAGTGCCTGAAGGCAGCGCGACCTTTATATTGCGCCCTTTCTCAAATCGAGACCAAGATAAAATTTCATTGGCCAGTTGAGTGACTCCCTCTTTTGCTTGCTCGAAGTGGCCTCCTTCCGGGATTATCAAACAATCTGGGTTATCGCCATGCTTTTGAATGACAAACTCTGATGGATGTGGTGCGTTAGGCCCCATGGTCTCTTGCAATGAGATAACCTCTGCACCTAACTCCAATGCTGTTCGGTAATTACCCATGGGCTTCGCGTCTAACCAACTCGGTTTGTGGTCGACATAAAATGTCAGTTGCAGCCCTTTAATTTTTGCAAGTGCAGCAAGAGAAGTAAGCGAGTTGGCTTGAGCTGAACCCCAGCCAATTAACCTGGTTTTGCCTTCTAACGGTTGAAGCAAAGTAGTCATAAACTTTCTTGCTTTGTTGCCGTTAAAGTGACCGTGGAGCAAATCGTCCCTTTTTAGGTAGAAGTGATGACCTTGAAAGTGATGCTCTGTTACTGGGCTGTCATTGAGTTTCACGGGTGCTACCTTTGTTGGTATGTCAGTTATGGCAAGAAAGGAGCGAGAGTTTACTCTCTGAAGTAGATAGATACAAACGAACTCACGACAAACCGTTACATAGTCGAATGCTTTGCTATGCCATCATGCTAGCGGTCGGTAGAGCGGGCTAGGGAAATTGACACAAAGTTGACGTTGCGTAATTTGCGATGTTTTTTGTTGCTAAAAAGCCACTCTTTTGTCGAGTTAATTGACATTTTTAGACGAAGAGCCCATTTGGCACTATTTTTTTACTAAAAATGAGTAAGTATTAATTCAGCCAAGAAATGTTTGCGGTAAATGTGTACAGAGTGTCTATGTTTTGTGTGGGAAATAGATATCAAGCCTTTTAATTCGTTGAACGCCCTAGTAAACTTTATTGTCAATTTTTCGTGCTTAACATCACGAACTAACTGTGAGTTTAAAAAATGAGCCAGTCCTTTCTTCCGTTATGTCGGCCTGCTGTCGACGAGCAAGACATCCAGTCTGTAGTCGATGTGCTTCGTTCAGGTTGGATAACCACCGGACCAAAAAACGCAGAACTAGAAACCAAAATCTCCCAGCATACAGGTGCACCACATAGTGTCGCGCTCAGCAGTGCGACGGCGGGTATGCATTTGGTCTTGCTAGCTATGGGTATTGGGCCTGGCGATGAGGTAATTACACCGTCACTTACATGGGTGTCGACGGTCAACATGATCACCTTGGTTGGCGCGAAGCCAGTATTTGTTGACGTTGATGCCGATACCTTGATGACGGACGCAGATAAGATTGAGCCCCTAATCAATGACAAGACTAAGCTGATTATTCCTGTTCATTACGCGGGAGCTGCCCTTGATCTTGATCCAATCTATGCCTTGGGTGAGAAGTATGGCATTCCGGTTGTTGAAGACGCTGCCCACGCTTTAGGGACAGAGTATAAAGGGAAGCCAATTGGTGGGCGCGGTACTTGCTTGTTCTCAACTCACGCTATCAAGAACGTAACCACAGCCGAAGGTGGCATTCTAACCACACATGATGCTGAATTGGCTGACAAGGTTCGCCGTCTCAAGTTTCATGGCTTGGGTGTTGACGCTTTTGACCGAGAAACGCAAGGTCGAGCGCCACAAGCAGAAGTTGTCGAGCCTGGTTTCAAATACAACATGCCTGATATTTGTGCTGTTTTGGCGCTTGGGCAAATGGATCGTATTGAAGCGATCACGGCAAAGCGTACAGAAATTGCGCTCTCTTATCGTAGCAAACTTGAGTCGATCAAGGGTGTTACGCCGCTAGGTCTGGCTTCACATGACCACAAACACTGTTGGCATCTCATGATCGTCCGTGTTGATCCTGCGGTAGCGGGGCTAACGCGTGATGACCTTATTGCTGCTTTGAAAGAGAAGGGCATCGGCGCCGGTATCCATTTCAAAGCGTGCCACACACAAAAATATTACCGCGAAAACTATGCGGAACTATTTGGGGCGATGAACCCAAACCTTCAGAATACAGAACGTAACAGTAATCAAATTTGCTCGTTGCCGCTCTTCCCTGATATGACTCAGGACGACGTAGAGCGTGTAGTGAGTGCCGTGTCAGAGATAATTGGATAAACCATGAAACACAATGAAGCCATTAACTTCGTGTCTATCGTAATACCGGTATACAACGAAGAAAACTGCCTGCAAGAACTGATTGACCGCACGACTAAAGCTGGTGATAGTCTAGGTAAAGACTATGAGCTTATTCTCGTTGATGACGGTAGCCGTGACCGCAGTGCAGAAATCATTGAACAAGCATCATCGAAAGAAGGTAGCCATGTGGTTGGCGTTATCCTTAACCGCAACTATGGTCAGCATAATGCGATTATGGCGGGTTTCGAACAAGTTCGTGGTGACCTCATTATCACTTTAGACGCGGATCTGCAAAACCCACCAGAAGAGATCCCGAATCTAGTCGCTAAAGCTGAAGAAGGGTTCGATTCAGTCGGCACCGTGCGTAAGAATCGTCAAGATAGCGCGCTTCGTCGCTATCCTTCAAAGCTTATCAATAAGCTAGTTAAGCGTTCTACCGGTGTTGAGATGAACGACTACGGCTGTATGCTGCGAGCGTATCGTCGCCATGTTGTTGACGCCATGCTTGAATGTCACGAGCGCAGTACGTTTATCCCTGTTTTGGCAAATGGTTTTTCTCGTCACACAACTGAGATTGACGTTCACCATGATGAGCGCGCGGACGGCGAGTCGAAATATAGCTTTATGAAGCTTATTAGCCTAATGTTTGACTTAATCACCAGTATGACTACGGCGCCGTTGCGTCTATTGAGCATCATCGGTGGCGGTATCGCAGCGGCAGGTATCGCATTTGGTATTATCCTAATGCTGATGCGCATTATATTCGGCTCTGAGTGGGCAGGAGACGGTCTGTTTACTCTATTTGCCATCCTATTTGTATTTGTGGGCGCGCAGTTTGTAGGTCTAGGACTACTAGGCGAGTACATAGGGCGTATTTACTCTGACGTTAGAGCCCGCCCGCGTTTTTACGTGCAAGATGTTTTGGTGGGTGAAGCCACTCAAAAAGCACGTGAGACTGATGAATCAAAGAATAAAGAATAAGATTTATATCCAGAGGAATATTCCATGAAAGTAGTAGTGTTTGCCTACCACAATATCGGTTGTACTGGTGTTCGCAGCTTGCTAGACGCAGGTGTTGAGATCGAAGCAGTATTCACCCATGTTGATGACAGCAACGAGAATGTGTTTTTTGAATCTGTAGCTAAGCTAGCAGCGAAAAACGGTATTCCAGTTTACGCTCCAGAAGACGTAAACCACCCACTATGGGTAGACAAGATCCGCGCAATGAAGCCAGATGCTCTGTTCTCATTCTACTATCGCAACATGATCAGCCAAGAAGTGCTGGATATTGCACCTAAAGGTGGCTTTAACCTTCACGGTTCTCTGCTTCCAACTTACCGCGGTCGCGCTCCAATCAACTGGGCACTAGTAAACGGCGAAACTGAGACTGGTGTAACGCTACACAAAATGGTTCAGAAAGCGGATGCGGGAGATATCGTTGGTCAAGAAAAGATCGCTATCACTGATGAAGATACTGCAGAAACACTGCATAAGCGCATGAACGCGGCTTCAAGCGATCTTCTAAGCAAAGTGCTGCCAACTATCGTTGATGGTTCGTTCACTGCAACGGCTCAAGACGAAAGCAAAGCGACTTACTTCGGTCGTCGCACGCCAGCTGACGGTGAAATTAAGTGGTCAAATGATTCTCGCACCGTATTTAACCTAGTACGTGCTGTGACTGAACCATTCCCAGGTGCATTCACTTTCCTAGGTGAGCGCAAACTTATTATCTGGGGTGCGGAAGCGAGTGATAAAACTTACGATGTGACTCCGGGTACTATCGTTGCTACATCTCCACTAACCATCGCTTGTGCTCAAGGCTCATTGATCGTTAAGTCTGGTGAGGCTGAAAACGGTCTTTACCTAGGTGGCGAGCAGCTAGCTGCAGAGCTTCACCTTGTTGAAGGCATGCGTTTCGGTCCTCAAGCAAGCGCACTTATTAACGCTAAGAAGCGTCAAAAAGTACTTATCCTTGGTGCTAACGGCTTCATCGGTACTCACCTAACTAAGCGTCTTCTAGACGACGGTGGTTACGAAGTTTATGCAATGGACATGAACTCAAACCAAATCGAAGAGCACCTAAGCCACCCTGATTTCCACTTCGTTGAAGGTGATATCACTATCCACAACGAGTGGATCGAATACCACGTTAAGAAGTGTGACATCATTCTTCCGCTAGTGGCTATCGCAACGCCTATCGAATACACGCGTAACCCACTTCGCGTATTTGAGTTGGACTTCGAAGAGAACCTGAAGATCGTTCGTGCATGTGTGAAATACAACAAGCGCATTATCTTCCCGTCAACGTCTGAAGTTTACGGCATGTCTACAGACTCTGAGTTCAATGAAGATACCTCGCCACTGATTGTTGGTCCAATTAACCGTCAGCGCTGGATCTACTCAGTATCTAAGCAACTACTAGACCGCGTGATCTGGGCTTACGGTAAGAAAGACGGTCTTAAGTTTACGCTATTCCGTCCGTTCAACTGGATGGGTCCACGTCTAGACAGCCTAAACTCTGCGCGTATCGGTTCGAGCCGTGCGATCACTCAGCTTATCCTAAACCTAGTTGAAGGTACGCCGATCAAGCTTATCGACGGTGGTGAGCAGAAGCGTTGTTTTACTGACATCTCTGAAGCGATCGAAGCGCTATTCCGCATCATCGAAAACAAAGAAGGTCTGTGTGACGGCCAAATCATCAACATTGGTGCGCCAGAAAACGAAGCGAGTATCAAAGAACTTGCTGAGACACTGGTAGAGAAGTTTGAGAACCACCCACTTCGTGATCAGTTCCCTCCATTCGCTGGCTACAACCTAGTTGAGAGTAAAGCGTTCTACGGTGACGGCTATCAAGACGTTCAACACCGTAAACCAAGCATCGCAAACGCGAAGAAGCTGCTTGATTGGGAACCAAAAGTTCACATGAACGATACCATCGAAGAGACACTAGATTTCTTCCTTAAAGGTGCAGTAGCAGAAGAGAAGTAATGGAACAGAATGAAGTCACTAAAGTCGGTCTTCGTATCGATGTAGACACTTTCCGAGGTACCAAGTTAGGTGTACCTAAGCTACTCGAGATTTTCGAGAAGCACGGAGTGAAGGCTTCATTCTTCTTTACTGTTGGACCTGATAACATGGGGCGCCATATTTGGCGCCTTTTGCGTCCTGCATTTTTGAAGAAGATGCTTCGCTCAAAAGCCGCCAGCTTATATGGTTACGATATCCTGATTCGTGGAACGATCTGGCCAGGTCCAGTGATCGGTAAGAAACTGCGCCACATTATCGAGGCGACCGACACGGCAGGTCATGAAATCGGGCTTCATGCCTGGGATCATCATAAGTGGCAGATGAAAACGGACACTATGACGGCCGAACAGCTGCGTAGTGAAATCACAAAAGGCTATTCAATGCTCAAGGATATTACTGGTCGTGACTTACCTTGCAGTGCGGTAGCCGGTTGGCGTTGTACCGATCAAATACTGGTAGAAAAAGACGCATTTCCTTTCAAATATAATAGTGATTGCCGCGGCGATCATATCTTCTCTCCGGGTGAGGGAATGGCTCCGCAAATTCCTGTAACACTTCCAACTTACGATGAGTTAGTCGGTCAAGATGGTGTCGATAATCGTAACTACAACGACGCGATTCTTAAGCTCATCAAGCGTGATGGTCTAAATGTGTATACCATCCATGCAGAGGTGGAAGGTATTGTTTGTGCTGATATGTTTGAAGAATTGATTGTCAGAGCTAAGCAACAAAATATAGAATTCGTGCCGATGATAGATCTGCTTAATGTAGCAGAAACACCACTTCCTAAAGATTCGATTAAAAACATCGAGATGGAAGGGCGAGAAGGGTGGCTAACGCACCAAGCGTCTTTTGTGGAGCGCATGGGGCTTTAGTTATCGGTGAGTTGGGTTTAGGTTCGCGCGCGCTGTTTTTCCCCCTCCCAGCCTCCCCTTATTAAGGGGAGGAGCAAAATGCACAGGCTTTGCCTGTTCTGGTTCTCCCCCTTGATAAGGGGGAGTTAGAGGGGGTAAAACAGCGCGCGAAGAAATCGCACAACAACGCTATCACGTGCCATCAATCAGAGCCCATGAATGCATGGGCTTTTATTCAACTGGATGAAGAATGCAACAATCACGAATTAATTGGGCGGTATGGGTACCGCTGTTTTTTATTGCACTGTATATACTCCCGCTAGATTTGCGTCCGCTATGGTCGCCAGATGAACTGCGTTACGGTGAGATCTCGCGCGAGATGGTCGAGTCAGGTAACTGGATAGTACCTACATTTAACGATCTTCGTTATTTCGAAAAACCGATCATGGGCTATTGGTTTAACGCGATAGCACAGGTGCTTTTCGGTGACACTAACTTTGCAGTCAGAATCGCCTCTGCACTTGCATCCTTAGGTGGTGCTTTATTCCTTGTCTCCTTGGTTGGTCGTATGACAGATCGCAGACAAGGTTGGCTTACTGCGGGCGTATTCTTGAGCATGTTCATGGTCGCAGCGATCGGTACTTATAGCGTACTTGATGGCATGCTGGCGTTTTGGTTGACAGCTTGTTATGCCGCCTTCTTCTTCGCAACGGAGTCGACGACAACCAAACAGCGTTGGCTTTACTATGGCTTAGCGGGCTTTTTCTGTGGTTGTGCGGTTCTCACAAAAGGCTTCTTAGCCTTAGCACTGCCTGTGATAGTCGTTGTACCATACATGATTATGCAGAAGCAGTTCTTAGAGATCCTTCGCTGGGGTTGGTGGGTAATGCTGGTGGCATTTATCACTTGCTTACCTTGGTCTTTAGCGATTCACGCGGCGGAACCAGATTACTGGAATTACTTCTTCTGGGAAGAGCACATCCACCGCTTCTCTGCAGAAGACGCTCAACATGCTGCGCCGGCTTGGTATTACATCCCATTCCTTTTCTTGGGCACGTTACCTTGGGTTTTCTGGGCACCGTCCGCACTCGTACAACTTAAGGGTGAGTTTAGTAAGCCACTTATTCGCTATTCGATTTGGTGGGCAGTCATGCCTTTCCTATTGTTCTCTTATGCGAGCGGTAAATTAGCGACTTACATCCTTCCATGTATGGCTCCAATCGCGATTTTGCTTACACACGGTATTATCAAAGCCTATAACAGCAAGGCGAAAGGTCTGACGATTGGCTCGTTAATCAATGGTGCCTTTTTTGCTCTCGTAGCAGTGACGCTGATGGTTATGTTCTTTATGGGCAAGCTGCCATTGGATGAAACTGAATCTTACCGCCCTTGGATTGCACTGTTTATTCTTGGGTTTTGGGCGGCATGTGCATTTTACGCAGCGAAAGCAAGTGCATTTGAGCACAAGTTCATGGCTTACATGGTGTCGCCGCTGGCGCTATTTGCACTGTTCTCAACAGTGGTACCAAACAGCACGATCGATTCAAAAATGCCAGCTCGCTTTATGGAAGAGCTTGCTCCAAAAGTCACAGACGAGATGGTGTTGATTGCTGATTACCCTGACACGATGTCGGCACTGAACTGGTACTTGAAACGCACTGACGTCTACCTAACTAAGGGTATGGGTGAGGTTGATTACGGTTTGAACTACGATGATGCTAACCATCGCTGGATACCGTTTGAAAGCATTAGTGCGTTTATTAAAGAGAAGCAAAAAACAGCACCAGTACTGCTTCACTTTAGAAACTTGCCACCATTACCAGAAGATTTCCCTGTTGCGGATGAACACGTCGATCGTGGTCGCTACCATGCTCTGATCTTCAATCAAGTTTCGGCTGAGTAATGACGGTCCTTCTGTACATCATTTCTGTACTTGCTAGTTCGCTTAGCCAATATTGGCAAAAGCGGGCTGCAATGTATTTTGAAGAAAACCCAGAGTTGAGTGCCATTAGTAAACTGTTAAGTTTCCCTATGATCCTAGGCATTGGCTTTTTAGGCACAAGTGCGCTGACCTGGCTTGGTGTGCTAACGCAATGGGATGTGTCAGTGGCGTACCCCTTACTCAGCGTTAATTTTGTCATCATGCTATTGGTTTCTAAGTTTGCCTTTGGCGAAGTTATTGTCCCTAAGCAATGGCTAGGTGTGATGATGATTATGGTGGGTGTTGGCATACTGGGAGGCGCCCACTAATGGTGTTGAAAGATATCAAGGCAGGTCTTCCCGTTGCGCTTCTCAGTGTTTGTTTGATTTCAGTTGCTCAACTCGCTATGAAATGGGGGATGGGCAATCTGTCGAAACAGTGGGAGGTCATTGAACCGCTCCTCTATACACTGGATGTGACGCCTCTGCTTTCCACGGCATGGCCTGCGCTATTGTGTGTTGCCTTGGGCTTAGGCTGCTATGCATTATCCATGGCATGTTGGGTAATGGCATTGAAGCATTTACCATTGGGCGTCGCCTATCCCTTGTTAAGCTTGAGCTATGTTTTGGTGTATGTACTCGCGGTTACCTTGCCTTGGCTAGATGAACCGTTTAGCTTAACTAAATTATCAGGTATAGCGTGTATTCTTGTCGGACTTGCGCTTATATTTACTGCAAAAAAATCCAGCGATTAGGCTGGATTTTTTATTACTCACTCTTGATTGCTGTTTTCATATGGTGAGTCTCGTCACTAATGAGCGGTACTCTTCGCAGGCTCGTTGAATATCAAACTTTTCTATAGTGTACCTGCGAGGAGAAGGTGAAACGTGAGTGTTGAGCGCGATCTCAATCTGTTTCAATAGTGCAAATAGATGTCCTGAAGTCATGATACTAGTACTCGGGCAAAGCGCCTCTCTATTCGTACAACTCTTCATAGCTATCACACGAATGCCACAGGCTTGGGCACGTAAAGTAGATAGCGCATGTATGCCTCCCGAACCAAGCTGGAAGTACAAGTCTAGTGCCTGATAAAAATATGGCTCGTCAATTATGTGCTGGAGCTGATGCACTCGTGAGCTGACTCTTAATTTTTCTGATAACACTCTGATGGAACTCGATAATTCCATTGAGTTGTTTAGCACAAGATGTACGTTTTCTGGCAGGTAATAAAGTGCTCGCATTAAGCTCAGTAATCCCGGAGAGTCCCCGATATGACAATCGGCGCCAAGCAGTACAACCTCATTGGGTAAGTTGAGCTGCTCTCTTGCGACCAATAGTTCCCCTTTTGAAAAGCTATTGCAATCGATGCCAGGTCGAATGACTCTTGCAGTTACTTTTGGAAATAGGCTCGCTAGGGAGCGTTTTACTGTTGGAGTCGCAGCGATAATAGCGGGTCTGGCTGCTTTAAATGCAGCATCTTCAATACGTGCAAGCCGAGTGTATTCTAAGTGTTTCGTGCAGTGCTCTGTGTGCGTTCTATTGCGAACTCCACTAAGTCTTGCCGCAATTCCGCCATAAAGTAGAGGGCCTATATGATGAGTATGAACCACTTGAGGCTTTAGTACTTTTAGTAGTCTATACAGAGCAACGAATAGTGAGAGATGCACTCCAGGCTCTTTACGCAAGAAAAACAGCTGCTGTCGATAGGTTTCTAGCTCAGGCCATAACTTAATCGCTTGTTCTATATTGCCCTCTAGGCTGATGATGAAGATCCTTTCATTTTCGTTGGCTTGCTTTAATTGCTCAAGCACTTGAAACTCGATTTCACCGCGCACCAAGTGCTGCACGATCAATACTACTCTTCGTGGCTTACCTAGGCTTTCCAGTGGAAGTAAAGGTGTCGTTTTCATCGTTATTCTCCTTGCTAACGTATGGGCGCATTGTCGCCATTGGTTAGCGTCCTCGCCCGTCAACCATGATCTTGAGTGTTTTGAGTACGATATGAATATCGGTTGCTAACCATGTCTTAAATGAAGAAAGCGACAAAGCATAGCTGTGATCAAAACCCACTTTGCTACGCACATCTTCAATACAGGTGTCGTAACCTTGATTGACTTGGGCTAAACCTGTGATTCCAGGTAGTACATCGTAGGTACGCTCAACAAAAAACGGGATGTCGTTTTCGAGCTTCTGATAAAAGTCAGGTCGCTCTGGTCGTGGGCCAATCAACGACATATCGCCGCGCAGTACATTAATGAACTGCGGTAATTCATCTAAGCGAGTCTTACGAAGAAAACGCCCGACAGGAGTAATGCGCGGGTCGTTCTCCGTCGCCCAAGTAGCGCCAGTTCGAGACTCTGCATCGATGTACATGGTTCTAAACTTAAGGACATGAATGAAGTCCATTTTGGTTGGGCTCCACATACCAACGCGAAGCTGCTGATAAAATATCGGGCCACGTGATGTTGCCTTAATGGCGATAGCAACAGGCACAAAAAAGATACCAAGGATAATCATGCCGACACTCGCGCCAATGAGATCAAAGATGCGCTTAGAGGTGCGAATGAGTGATTTTTCTAAATTAACCTTTTTCATGATGATTCTCCTGTTGTGGTGTGCGCTTCCAAGCTCCGTTTTCCAACCCGATAAGATAACGAAGTCCACCAATTAGGTTTGCAGTATGCCCAACGACTAGATACGTGAGCGCTCGTATTGCGGTAACTGATTGAAGTACTGGTACTAGTACACTCGCTGCAGCAGTAAAATAGATGCTCCCCTGTATCACTAGCAGTCCCAAAAACAGCGTAGAGCTTGTCGCGAGGATTGCTGAGGTTACAAGGCATATCAGCATCAAGTAGGGCGTTAACACTCTGAGTCCCTTGCCTGAGAAGAAGGTTAGTGCTGTGCCTTTGTATTGAGGCGAGAACAGAGGTAGCAAGACAAGAAGTTGTTGCATATTGCCCGCAGAGATACGCAAACGACGTTTGAAATCTTGTGCTGCCTCGGTCGGCTCCATCTCGATGGCGTTCATGTTTGGCTCGTAGACTGCTTGGTGGCCCGCACGGACCACGTTCATAGGGATGATGAAATCGTCGTTAATCGTATTAAACGGTAGAGCTTCAAACAGTCCCGTTCTGATGAAATAGAGTGCACCGTGTGCGCCTATGGTAGAGCCCAATGTCGATTCACTGTATTTCAATTGGTTTTGATAGCGCCAATACAGAGACTCGCCCCTTTCTTGCTGATCAAGCAGTTGGTAAGTTGAGTTCACCACGCCGACCTTCGAGTCTTCAAAATGCGTGGCCGCGAGCTTAAGTGCATCGATTGAAATAAGTGCCGAGACATCTGAGATGCAGGTAATAGCGCTATCGACAACGGGTAAAGATTCATTGAGTCGACATATCTTTCCTTTGTTGTCTTTGTGATTAACGATGGTGAACAGGGTGTCACTACAAATCGCTTCCTGTATCGTTGATTCGGCAATCGCGGCGGTGTCATCGGTACTGCCATCATTGATGATCACGACACTGAGCTTGTCTCTGGGGTAGTCAAGTGACGCGCAGTTTCTAATCTTGTCAGCAATCCACTCTGCTTCGTTATAAGCTGGAATGATGATCGTGATGGACGGTAGCTCATTGTTGTCAGTAGTGCGGTACAAAGTAGCACTACAGTCTTCAATCTCAGGAAGTGGGTGACGCTTTGCCCACCATCGCAGAATGAGAGGGTAAATCGCGTGATGATAGACGATTAAGAAAGCGCTCGTCCAAAATAAGCCCATCAATAATACTTGCATATCTGCTCCTTGAGTTGCTGATGCCTTGAATCTAGGCTTTGATCGTTAATTGGCGATATGCTTGACTCATCGCCCGCACGTCGTTGTTCGCTACCACGAAATCGCGTGGTGAAAATAGGTGTTTCGTTGCGAGCGCTTGTTCCAAAGCTTTAAGAAGACTGAACACTCGTTTGGACTTTGTTGCAATGCCAGACATGGGGCATAAGGTTTCTTTTGCTGCACCTACATCCGTTACTACAACCGGGATGTTGCAGGCTTGCGCTTCAAGCGGGGAAAGAGGAAAGCCCTCACAGCTTGAAGGTAGGCAAAATAGGTCCAAAGCTTGATAAAAGCTTGGCATATCGTTTACAAGACCTAGAAAGTGGACTTTATGATTGATGCCGAGCTGCTGGCAGAGTTGCTTTAGTTCGTTTTCGAGCGGCCCAGCACCAGCAATCGCTAGGTGGGTATTATTTGGCAAACGAGAGACTGCCTTGATAAGTGTGGTATGCGATTTAACTGGCACTAATCGTCCCGCGGTGCCAATGACGATGGAATCGTCAGGTAGACCCAGAATTCGTCTTGCTGCAGCGCGATTTGAAGGGACAAATCGATTACAGTCGATGCCATTTTTGATGACGGTTGAGCGAGTAAACGGGAACATTTCATTGAGTTGCTTGCTGACTTCGTCCGCATCTGCGACGAGTATCGGGTTCACGACTTTTAGGGCGAGTTTCTCTATCAAACGTCGCTTACTGTTCTGTAAGTGCCACATATCATGCTCAGTGTGGATACGGGTACGTGCTCGGCTCAGTTTGGCAGCGAGTCCACCGTAGATAAGCGGACCAATGTGGTGAGTATGAACCACGTCAGCGTTGAGTCGGTTTAACTCGTGCTTGATTTGATTGAATAGAGAGAGTTGTAGACCATCAGATTTGCTCAAAAAAACCAGACTGGTTTGATAATGTCTTAAGATAGGCCAGCATTCTAACGCTTGCTGTATATTGCCCTCTAAGCTGATGATATAACATGCTTCGTTAGAGGGGGTTTGCTTAAGAAGCTCGATAACCATGGTTTCTAACCCACCTGGCGCTAAGTGCTGAACGATGTGAACTGTCGTTAGCGTAGGCTTTCGAATATCTCCACCTTGTTTAGCCTTTGTGTTATTGGTTTTCATGGTTCTCTCCTTGAGCATTACTCTTTCTGCTCTTGAATGTCTGCAGCTTGTGTGCCAGGTTTGAAAATATCGATTTAACAGTGGTTTATGGTGGATTTTCTTGGGGTTGTCGAAATGATTCTCAAATTAATAATCGGATTGCGCAATTTGTGGAATCGCCGTGACGACAGGGGCTTTGGCTGCGTGTTCTAATTGCTGGCGACGACGGACGGTCGTATCGAAGAGCTCGAGAAATATTGCAGTACCGATACCCAATGCTATACCCGCTACTAACCCTAAGACCGCAAAAATAGAAGGCGGCAGATTCGTTGAGCTGCTCGGTGTGAAGGGACGATCGATGACCTTAACGCGCTTATTCTCTTCGAATACACCGAGTGAGCCGGTCAGTTCAGCCATCTCATATCGCTCAACTAAATCATCATAGAGCCCTCTCTTGAGACTAACGTTTCTTTGAAGTTGGAGTAGCTGTTTGGCGTTGCTTCCGTAATTTTGGGCATTGTCGGTAAGTTCTTCGATCATCGCTTCAAGGCTGGCGGTTTCTTGTTTAAGAGACTCGTAACGCCCACGAACGAGCTGCAAGTTTTGCAGTTGAGTGATGAGCAGTGGCTGCAGCTCACGGTTGCTGCTGTTGGTTGCGCTAGCGATATCCCAAAGCTGCTCTGAATTGATTCCAGCTTGTTCGCTGTTTAGTAGCACCGCTCGCTCTTGCTCTAGTCGTTTTAGCTCGCGAACTTTGGCTTGAACAGCACTGTGAGAGGTCGTGTATTTTGCTTTAAGCAGTGTCAGCTCGCTTCGAATTTCAATAATTTGCTCTTCGAGTCTGCCGACAATTGGGTTGGTTTTCGATAGCTGTTGATCTAGGGTTCCTAAGCTTTTCTCAACCCCGGCTAACTCTGCTTTTTTCTCTGCCAGTTTTTGTTTCAGTTTGGCAAGGCGACTTAAGTTCTCACTCTGCATTTCGGGTGTAGCAGCAGAATGCGCATTGTAGTAATCCGCTAAGGCTTGCTCTGCTTGCTCTAGCGCCTCACGGCGCTTATTGATATGAATGGTTAAAAACTCACTGGAGTCGCGAATAGATGAACGCTCTGGTGCGAGCAGCTCTTCGATGAAGTGCACGCTTACCGACTCTAACAGAGGTTTCATTCCTTCTGGCGATGAGGCCGTGTGCTCAATCTTGATAAAGTCTTTACCAAGCTGGCTAACCGTTAGGTTAGAGGATATATCGGCGATGACCTTGTCTTGTTCATAGGGACTCATAGTGTCATCAATTAGCGCTAGGTCTTCAGCCACTGACAACAGTACATGGCGGCTGTTGAGTAGGGTTTTAAGTGCTGACAAACGCTCCTTGAGCATGGTTGATACGGCTAAGTCTTCTAAGAACGGGTTCATTTTTGCCGTCTCTTGAATCAGCATGCTGGTATGGGATTTGTATTTTGGCGGCGTCATTGCACCTATTGCGTAGGCGATAATAGGCATTATCAACATAGGAATGACAATGGCGTAGCGACGTCGCCATGCCGCGGTCATTATGATGAGTAGACGCAGTTTTAGATCGCTCATAGAGCCTCCAAATACGTTTCTAGTGCATTGGCGCGGTAGTCCCAACTCTCGTTATCCACCAAGCCTTTTGGTAGCTTTGAATCTGTTGCAGCAAGCGCCTTCAAGGTTGTAACCATCGAAGGGACATCTGAAATGACGTTCACATGCTGTCGGTAGCCATCAAGAGCAGGGAAGTCTGTGGTTACAATAGGACGGCGCGCCGCGAGATACTCTTTGAGTTTTAGTGGGTTGCAGGCCTTGATTTGTTGGTTCAACACAAAGGGCAATAAACTCACGGTCCAATGTTGGCTGTAACGAGGTAGCTCGTGATGGGGTTTTGGTCCAAGGCAAAAGACGTTGTCTGCCTCGATGATCGGATGTTTCGCTAGCTCACATTGGCCAATGAACACAAAGTCCCAATCTGGCATTGCAGCGATGGTTTGATTGATTAGGTCGTAGTCAAGCCAGTCAGAGAGGCTGCCATAAAACCCCGCTGTTGGTCTTCCTCGATTGGGTAAATCTGACGCGGGTTGAGTGGGACTTGAGAACTGAACACTATCGACACCGTGAGTGAGTAAGCAGGTTTTCTCTAATGGAAACTTACCGTATAGTTTGTCACTAGCCGTGATTACCAGACTGGCGTGCTCCACTAAGGATTTTTCATGCTCTAAGACCGTCTCGTGATCAACTCCGGCTAATGATCCAAAATCATCGCCGCAATAATAAACAGTTGAGCGCTTATCGAGCAATCTGCAAACATCTGCTGCGGTTGGCAATGATGTCCAAACGATTGGATCGTGTAAGTTAAGCTTTTCAATCATTGGCCTAAGCTGACGTAACATGGCTTTGGCTGTGAGTGTTCGAGCCCAATGCGACTTGGGCGCTGGAAACGTTTTAATGGTAGCCACTGTCATTGACGCAGGTTTTATTACCTCGCCTCGGACAAAGGTCTGGCTCTTTCCCTTTCCTAGCAGCTTATCAAGCGCTCGCTTTGCATCTTTAAGGTTGAAGTTTGGTTTGCGAAGACCGATGGAGTTAATCCACAACACCTGTCTTTTCTTCGCCAGGCGCTTTACTAGGTGCTGGGTACTAGAAGGCAGCGCACCAAAATCTTCACCGAATACAATTAGATCTCTCATAGCTCACGCCTCACTGCTGAATCTGTTTGACAACTCTTGCCGGAGAACCCGCGGCGATGACGTTTGCAGGTAGGTCGTGGGTGACCACGCTGCCAGCGGCGACAATGGTTCCTTGACCAATAGTGACGCCAGGTTGAACGGTGACACCTGTCGCGAGCCACACGTCTTTCTCCAGTACAATGTTACCGATTCGATGATCTTCATCCGGTGCACCGAGCGCTCGCTCGCTGGCATTTAGAGGATGACCAGAGTAGCCAAAAAGCTGACAGCGACCGGCGATGCGAACGTTATCTTGAATGTCTACGAGTCCAGCAACGGCGATTGAGACTTGCCAGCCAATATCGACGTTGCTGCCGACTTTTAATGTAGGTTGAATACTTGGGTCAGGGTGAGGGGCGGTGCGAGCACTGAAGGTCGTATGGCCTGAAATCCGACATTCATTACCCAGTGTGATGGCCAGTGGACCGGTAACAAGCGGTAAACCGCTATACAGGTATAGAGAGTGGCCGCAGGCTTCTACTCTTCCTTTGAATGCGGGTGTGTAGATTAGCAGCCTTGAGGTAGTCTCCACGCCCATTCGTAACAACGTGATAAGACGATAGGCCAGCTTGTTGTAGAAACGAGGTGTTGGCAGTCCCGCCGCTCTCACCTTTTTCAAAAAGACAAAAAGGTTTCTCATTTTAGGATTGGGGTGGCTGCGTAGCCATGATTTAAAATCAAATGATGTGGCAGTACTCATAGCGCTATTCCTTATCGCTGTGTCACAACGTATTGGGTTAACTGGCGTGACAATCAAAGCATGTTTAAGATATACACCTAGTACTTACAAGAACTGAGCCATATTTTAAGTTTAATAAAAACAATAAGTTATGCTTGTGTCTTTTACGTTGACGTTGATTTCTCAAAATGAGAAGCGATTTGTGAAACGGCGATGGTCAAAGCCGCCAGGATGTAAATTGGCCAGATAAAGCCTTGAGTAAGAAAGGTGCCTGAGACAAAGGTGCCGATGAGGCCGCTGTAGACAGCGAGCGCCATTGCTTTTAGATAAGGGGGGGCATGAGTGTGCTCGTCCACGACGAGTAAGGTTTTTCGTGCGCACTTAAGCAGACTGCATATGAAAATGACAAAAATGATCAGCCCGATAAAGCCTGACTCAGCCAGCACGCCAAACCAAGTACTGTGAACGGCATGATTTAGTCCATCCCAATGGGGACTGTAGAAGAAGTAGTTGTAGTAGAAGTTATCTAATCCAACACCCAGGAGCGGGTTGTCCAGAGCCATTTTAACCGCGGCTTCCCACGCATAGATGCGTCCCATCGCTGACGCATCTATGCCTGCCTCTGCTGCCCCCCCAGAGGATCGCCCGGAAATCCCGGCCATTGCGTATAAGGCTATGGCGGCTATTGACCCAACGACAAAGAACAGAGTTTTGCTCGGTATTAGTCGCCAAGCGAAGAAGCCAAAAACCGCTAATGCGCCCAACAGGCCCCCTCGGCTTTGCGTCGCCAGCAGTGCCATAAATAGGACGAGTGAAGTTACGATAGCGAGCAAGCGCATAAACCAGCCGATACCACGTGTTGTGGTCATTGCGACGGTAAACGCCATAGGAAACATCAGGACTAGCGCGAGGTCATTTGGGTCGCCGAGCATGGATCCAAAGCTCCTGCCTATCGTTACCCTAGACCCCTCGACAAGGCCAATTCCATTGACTGAGTTGTAGATAGCCATGCAGCCGACAGTGAGACCAGCCACTATAACGAGAAAAGCGAAACGAGAGAGCTCTTTCGACGAGGTTATCAGCCATGATACGGCGAGCGTCATGATGATGATCTTTATGTAGCTACCAGTAAACATGGCGACAGCAACCCCTTTGTTTGAAGCAAAGGGAACACCAATGATGACAATACCCCAGAAAATCAGAAGCCAGGTGTAAGTTGGGTGCCAGTAGAGCTTAATCTTTTGACTAACGAGTGTGTGCCACAGCAAAGCGGACAGTGCGCCTGCCGAAAGCATGAGAGGGATCTTCAACGGATAGAGTACCGGGAAGACCTCGTGAATTCGAAAGAAAGAAAACACAATGAAGAGAGTGACCAGCCAAAAGGTTTGACTCAGTACTACGAGTATTCCTATTGGTAGTAGCGCAATGACGATGCCGACGACTGGGTGAGGTACAAACAGCCAAATCGCTCCCACTAAAACGCACAAGCTGAGGCTCAGCAAGATGTGTTTGCTGTGCTTGGTTTGATGTTGTTGTGCGGGAGAGTAGTGCATCGACTTTACCAATCTCTGTTTCAGTAGGTAAAGAAGGAGCAATTAGAGTGCCAAACTTAACTAAACTCTAAATTATTGTTATTTAATGATTTTTTATTCAGTAATATCTGGCTTCTCAATATGAGAATCAAATTGTGGACTGGTCTTGAGAGACTGTAGCTAGCCGGTAATACCATAAATATCTAGCATGGTCGGAATAACCACCTCTGTTGAGTAATTGAGTTCGATGGTTTGTTGAGCTTGATACTTGATCTGTGCTCTTTTTGAATCAGAAAGCGTAAACCACTCATTTAAAATGGAAACCATCTCTTGTGGATCAGAGGCTATCCATCCATTGCTGCCGCTATCAATGACATTGGGTAACTCGCCGAGCTCAAAGCTGATAACGGGTATGCCTCGCGACATAGCTTCAAGGGCTGCCATCGGTAATCCCTCATAGCGGGAAGTAATTAACAATAAATCGACGTTCGACCAAACATTGTTCATATTATTTTGATGACCATGAAATTGGATATTGTCACCGGCTTGTTGTTGAAGTGATGACTCCAAAGGCCCCGAACCATAGATATGAAACTGACGTTCTGGAAAATGTTGGGCGATCTTAACAAAGGTGTCCGGTCCCTTCTCCTCACTGAGTCGACCAACGAAGGCAACGTTTCGCTCGCTGACGCTGACTAATTCGGCTCTGGGGACGAAGTTCTTAACCAAAACACTTGAGTAGGGAACCTTAGATTGAATGGCGCGACTGACACATACTCGTTGCTCACTGAGAAAGGCACTAAAACGGTCGATTGCATCATAAATTCTGACGCGACCTGTTGGTGTTTCACCTGCATGGAAACTGGAGACAAGACGTATCGAGTCAGTACCTCCAATAAGACGAGTGAATCTCAGCATTAAATTGGCTTTGTAACCATGCGCATGGATAACGCTTGGGATACGGTCTTGCTGCTTTGAAGCGGCAATGGCCTCTCGCAGTCGAAACATTGTGGAGACGTTGCCATATTCACGGCTAAGTGTCATGGTTTGAATTTCCTCTCCCTGCAACGCTGCTACAAGAGGGGCTGCCGGGGTGTATTCGGTCGAAAATACCACGGTGACTTGGTAGTTGTGTGCTACCAAGCCTTTGGCCAGCTCCAACACGTGCGTTTCTATACCGCCAAATGAGCGACTGTCCAAAAGTAGCCATATCACAGGGCTAAGAGGCACTGTCTTCTGCCTCCCAAGCTTGTTTTTTGCGATAGACGGTAGAAGGGCTGAGCTCCAATAATACCGCCGCATTGAGAACATTGCCGTCACAGTAATCAATAGCTTGCTGGATAGCTTCGCGCTCAATTTGCCACATTGGACGAATAGAGGTAGGCCTTTCGCTGTCTGGATTTATGGACATGCTAGGTTCTAATAAAGATGAATCGCTGCTGGCAGTTGCCATTGGCTGAGACGGTTCCGCTATTGTCTGTTGCGCAGCATTAGGCTCTTGAACCACCGAAAGTACGCGAGAATTCACGGAACTCGCTGGTGGAGTACTTTTCTGAGTCGAAGCCATTACCTCTGGTGGAAGGTGCTGTGAACCCAATGATTTCTCATCGTTAAGCACGACAATATTGCGAATAATGTTTTGCAACTGACGTACGTTCCCTGGCCATGCATATCGCTTAAGAAGGCGCTGTGCATCTTTCGATATCGACTCAAATCTACGACCATCTTGCTTTGAATAGATTCGAAGGAAGTGCTCAGCCAATGTCACGATGTCACCATCACGATCTCTAAGAGGTGGCATATGGATTGGGACCACATGCACGCGATAATAGAGATCTTCTCGAAATCGTCCTTCTTGCACTTCTAGTAACGGATCTCGGTTGGTCGCGCAAATGATGCGGACATCAACCTTCTGCTCTTTGGTTGCGCCTAGCGGGGTGAAAGTACCTGTCTGTAAGAAGCGCAGTAACTTTTTCTGCATTTCTAGGTCCATTTCGCAAAGCTCATCGAGAAATAAGGTTCCCCCATCGGCTAGAGATGCTGCGCCTTTGCGGTCGGTCGCAGCGCCGGTGAAGGCGCCTTTAACATGTCCGAAAACTTCACTTTCCATGAGGTCTTTTGGAATGGCGCCACAGTTAATGGCAACAAACGCCTTGTCCTTGCGATTACTCTCGTTGTGAATCGCATTGGCACAAACTTCTTTACCCGTACCGCTTTCACCAATAATGAATACACTGGCATTGGTATTGGAAACGGCATCGATGATCTTGTAGACCCCCTGCATAGGAATGCTAGCACCAATAAAGTCGTGAAAGCGTTCGCGATCCATCTTTTGCTGAATATCATCGAGCATGGTTTCTAGCTCAGCTTGCTTTAGATGAATTCGAATTGAGGTTTTGAGTCTATCCGCGCGGATTGGTTTCTCTAGGAAGTCTTTCGCCCCTTTTTGAATCAGGGTGACAGCAATATCTACGCTGCCATGGGCGGTAACCACGACGACAGGAATACTAATATTTTTGAGTTCTAGCCATTCTAAGATCTCGTCTCCCTGCATGTCTGGCAGTTGGAGATCAAGAATAATCAACGATGGGATAGTACGTTCAAGTATGCGCTTCGCCTCTGCACCAGTGGCGGCATGAAGCAAGTCAAAAGGCTCGTTCTTTAAGTATTGCTTGTAGAGGACGGCGAGTGAAGAGGAGTCCTCCACCAAGAGTACTTTGGGTGTCATACTTACAATCCTTTGTTAGTTTTCTCACTATAAACTAAAGGATAGTACAGAATGGGCTACGAGTTAAAAACAATCGCGATAACACACTGAATAATAACAACTTGGCTCACGGTTCTTAGATCGATTGGGATAAGAACGAGTTGTTGCGTATTTTGCTCTTCATCCAACCAGTGATGCGATCGGGCATCCATGACAGTCTGTCTATTTCGCGGCAAATTTCGTTTGCCAGTGAAGGTTGGTCTCGACAGTTTAAGACTGAGCCAAGAAGGTTAGTGGATGTTCCCTCATTGAGCTGTTGGGTTGCTTCTTCTACCTGATTGGTCATCGTGATACCACTTAACACCACCAGAAATGTGCCATCACAGGCGTTTGCGACGACAGGAGCTGGAATGTTGTTATGGTTTACGTTCAAAAGAGGTGAGGTATCGAATACGATACGGTCATAGTCCTCTAACCAGTGATTGATAATCTCACTGAGTTGACGCGGGTCCTTAAATTGAAGACGAGTCTTAGGATCGTTGGGAACACTAATACCCAGAAATACCTTTGGCGAGATGTCGGCACTATTTTGCTCACACAACAATTGTGTTTCTAAACCATTCCCTTCCTCAGCGTCAGAAAAGCTGAGAGGCGCTAAACCTGGTCGGTATAAATTAAGGTCGACTAACAAGGTCTTATAGCCAGCGAGTAGATAACGCTCAGTCAAGGCTTTAGCAAGGGCTGTGGTGCCTTCATCACTATTACAGGCCGTCATACAGACCGTACGGCACTGCTGTAACTCTGCCTTTAAGTAGAGCTCTTCAATTTCAGCATGGGTTGCAGGAATCGTCATCATAAGGCTCCTATAATGGCAATCGTCGATACAATACGGAACACATCGGTGAGTCCCAGCCGCGCTTGCTCAGCAAAACTATTACGACGATCTGGTACATAAATCGTATCGCCCGCTCGAAGCACAGGCAGCATTCTTATATCCGCGGTTTTACTAAATTCAACCAAGTCGAAGGTACGTGCCTGCCCTTGGCAGCAAGACATATTAACGACGCTTATCTTCTTAACGTAAGCGCGGTCATCAGGACCACCCGCTACCGCCAAGATATCCAAAATGGTCATGGTGTCATTAAATACATAGCGACCCGGATTTTTGACGGCGCCAAGAACACGAACCGTTTTCTCTTTAGGGCTGTCTAACCAGTTTTTATTTTTTTCAGGAATGTAGATGGTGTCACCAGGCTTGACCAAGGGAAGGATACTCTCATCACCGGTTTCGAAATACATCGATAGGTTGAGTTTACTCACTTTGGCATAAGGCTTGTCACGATGCGTCACTCGGATGTTGTGGATGTCTGCATCCTTAGTTGGGCCATCCGCGGCAGACAAAATATCAAGGAAGTGCATTTCGTCGGTAAATCGATAGCGACCTGGCGCTTTGACTTGTCCAAAGACATAGATCGACGCATCCGAGCTCTGTCTCACCCACTGCGATTTGTTATCACTTGGGTCTTGAGGTAGATCATGTACTCGAATAACGGTGCCGGCTTGCACGAGTGGCAGTTCTGATTGGGGCGCCCCGTTTTTGATGAACTCATCAAGGTTGAACACGACGGTATTTTGGCCGTTCGCTACCTCAATCTTAGAGGTGTCTGCTCGACCTTTTGGCCCGCCAACGTGCGCTAGCAGATCCATAAAGTCCATTTCGTCTGACCACTCTATGCGGCCTGGACGTTCTACTTCGCCGATCACATTAACGGCTCGGTCAGGGGAGATCTTCAGCCACGATTTTTCATTAATGTCCGTCTTTTCAGGAACAAAAATGGCGTCTCCAGCTTCAATAGCAGGTGCAGAAGAGCGACTAAGTCCCTCTGTATACGCTGTCATATCGAAAGGAATAACAGTGCCATCTGATTTGATCACTCTTATTTGTCTCGATTCGGCAAAGCGAGTAGGACCGCCTGCATTGGCGAGAATATCCATAAAAGTCGCACCCGGTTTTCCTTCAAAAGCGCCCGGCGCTGCTACTTCACCCATGACATAAACGGTGTTTGATCCAGATTTGATCTCTTCTTCTTGTTTTGGGACAAAGATAGTCGCTCCAGGCTGAAGAGGAGGTAGCAGTGATGCATCCCCGCTGTCTAAATAGCGTTTGAGGTTGAACAAGATTGGTGTGTTGTTGCTGATAACGCGGATCTGTTCCACGGCTGCATAGCGAGTTACACCACCCGCTCGCATGACCACATCAACGAGGTCAGTATTTTCTTTGTATGAGAACGAGCCGGGTGCATTAACCTCACCAAATACCTTGATCGCTTGTCTTGCATCAGCGCTGTCACCAGAGTCGGCAAGCTTCGCTGCATCAAACTCCTGTTCTATGTTCCCGACTAGGGGAGAGGCAGGAACAAACAGAATGTCGAGAGATTGTAGGGTAGGTAGCCCATCGTCATCCCCTGAATCAAGGAAGCGCTTGTAATCAAATTCGGTACGGTCAGCGCCGCGACGGTGGAGCATCTTGTTGAGCTGAGCACCCGCGCGCAATCCTCCGGCCGCTTGAAGTGCCATTTGGACATTCGCATTGTAAGGAATCGTATACTCGCCTGGGGCTTTTACGTAACCTTGAACTGAGATGAGGATCTGCCTCTCAGCGATGAACACTTTTATGTTACTGGTGTCTCGGAACACTTGGCTAAGCGCTTGAGTAACTGTTGTCTTCAATTGTTCTTCATCATAGCCAGCAACGAATACCTGTCCCACCTCAGGCAAATTGATTCGTCCTCTTTTGTCGACTTGAAAGCCACGGTTAAGGCTCGATTCTCCCGGCAAATCGACCTGGATAAGGTCACCGACTTGTACGTTCTTGTCCTGAGCAATGCCATGAGGCGACATTGACAATGAAAGAAGTGTCAGTGTTAGGGTGAAGATAAGAGATATCCATTTCATTGCTCCACTCCTTGGTTTGCTGTGCTGTGTCCATCTGCGATAACATCAATGCTGACTCGACGGTTAGTGAGCATTACGCCAGGCGTATTACCCTCGTAAAGAGGCAGTTCTTCCCCAAGCGAGTAGGTATCAATTCTGTTTGGCGCTAAGCCAAATATGGTTAGATAGCGTTTGACTTGTTGAGCTCGCCCTTTGGCAATTCGCTCATTGTATTCTTTGCCCCCACTGGCATCAGCATGTCCTGTGACCGAGAGACGAATCTCCGGGTAAGGTTTCAACAGGTTAGCCGCTTCAGCGAGATGTCCCATGTATTTAGGGTTTACTTCAATAGAGTCGAACGCGAACTGATTATCGACATTAAGTAGGTTGTAGACTTTCTCTACAATCGACATTTGGTTTTCAAACTCAGTTCGATTTGTTGGTGGAGCACAGGTTGCCTGAGTTAACACGTAGTCTAATCTGAGTTCGAGATCGTTAAGTTTTTTTCTCTGAATGACGATGTCGTTCGCTGCGTCAATCCAGAGTCCGCCTTCAAGTTCTCGTGCGATTCGATCTTGACGTTGCTGGGCTTGTAGTACCGCAGCAGGGAAACACCATGGTGCGCCCTCTTGGATAAGCGCATCCAAATGAAGCTTGGTCAGCTTCCAATCGAATCGTAAACCGTGTTCAGGTCCAAGTGGTTCGTCTGGCATGACAGGGGAAAAATCAGAACCAGTATACTGCTCAGCGATGCCTCCTGACCCGTTTTCAGGGTAGCTGGTACAAGCCAAAAGAAGGCTCGCTGAAAGACAAGTTATAATGCTTTTTACACCCAAGTTTACATCCATGCAGTTACCACCTATTTGCCAACATCATTTTGTGTTTGTAAGCGTTCTTTTGTTGCGATTATAAATACTCGTTACTGGCATGTGTGTTCACTGGGATAGCCTGTCCAATTCGTAGTAACTTTATGATTTGTAGGGGCTGTCCAGTGACATTCTCTAGACGCATCTTGCGCTCGCGTTCAACCAGTCGCTTATACAAATAAACAATAGCACCGATGCCTGAAGAATCCATAAAGCGCACTTGCTCTAGGTCGATTTCGATCTCTGAATGCTGATCATTGTGAATGATGTCATCTATTTCTGGTTGAGCATTGCGACTGCCTCGCGCGTCGAAATCACCATAAACTTTTACTTGAAGGGTGTGGTTGCTCATTTCTGCTCTTAGTAGTTCCATGACCGTGTCCTCTTTGTGTTTCAAGACAATTAATGTCTCAATTTAGGTGTCACAGAATAGATTGCAGATAGCGTGCCAAAAATAATCTCTCTTAATAACAATAGTTTATATTTGGTCTGAGGAGGTTTTTTCAAAATGAAGAGAGGTTTCTCATATTGAGAATCAACGAGGCTAATACTCGAAAGCACGGCACCATTCTCAAAATGAAAGTGGATTCAAAATGATCGTGGTGCCGCAACGCTGAGGATAGCTAGACACATAGGGCAGTCTTCATCATCGCCTTAAAGCGTCGGGCATTTGGAAACGCAGCAAAGGTCTGGACATGGATGATGTTTCTTTTTAGGTAGCCGAGATTTGCGCTGGCGTGTTCGCACAATGCGTCCATCAGTCTTGCATCGACAAAACGCTTAGAGTTCGCGCACTGCTGCTGCGCGTGATGTTCGTATCGAGCCGCAATGGTCTTCATGGCCGCTATGCGTTTTTCGACATTTGAAGAAACGCTTCCTGCTCGCATTAAATAGTACATTCTAATGTCTGTAGTAAAGGCGACGTCACCTGCTGTACTCAACTTGAGCCACAAGTCCCAGTCACTAGCGCTAGGTAGCTCGGTATCGAATCCTTCAACGTCAAGATAGACATCGCGGCGGCACATAACGGATGACGTTCCGACAATGTTTTCTTTGAACAGTGCAGCGCTTGCATGGCTAACGACTTGGTAGCCTTTAGTTGGCGCTTGGTTATCGAGATAACGTTTAAAATCGGGCCAGTAATCGAAACATGGAATGATTTCTCTATCTTGCTCATCGATGTGTTGGTAGTTGGTAAAGCTCATCACGCAGTTTTTGTTGGCGCGCATAAATGCTACTTGCTCAGCAAGTTTACTATGAGTCCAGGTATCGTCAGCATCGAGAAAGGCGATGTAATCTCCTTTTGCCTGACGTACGGCTAGATTTCTTGCTGCACCAGGACCAATTCGGTCGCTATGCCAGACAGAGACGTAAGGTCTTAATGCTGCAAGCTCAGCCAGATATTCCCGAGAGCCATCGGTTGAACCATCGTCGACAAAGATTATCTCGTAGTCGACAAAGGTTTGTTGTTCGATGCTTTGCAAGCATTGGGGCAAATAATCCAAGCAGTTGAAGTTTGGAATCACAATACTGACTAACGGTAGATGTTGGCTGTTCATTGTTTCGCTCCTAGAATCGATTCATTAGCTTTGCTGTTGTGTAACCAGTAGTGGCCCATCCAGCCTGCGATGAAGAGGGATTGAGTTGCCCAGCCGACCAGCAGGGCAGTGTATGTGAAGGTACTTGCGACGATGCACCCAACCGCCCAACAGATGTGAGCGATTAAGGGCAAGTAATGGTGTGGTAGTGCAATGCGTTTTTGGCTTGCACGGTCAAAAAGCACAGCGCGTAATGCGTAGACAGTGATAAACGCGCCAACAACACCTGCTAACCCATAGGTCAAGCTGGCCACTAAAAAGAGAGCAAGCGCAGTGATGGCGATGATGATGTTAATGTTCAACACGACTCTAGGCTGTTTCTCGACATAGCAGCCTGTAGTTAAGATGTGAGAAAGTTGCTTGAACGCGATGCCTAATGCAAGCCAAGGTATCCAGGTTGCAGCCTCGGAATAGCGAGTTGGAAACCACCACTCAATGATCAACGGAGCGACGACCGAAAGACTAACGGCACAAAAAAGGGTCGCATGGCTTAAAGTCTCTGCAATACGTGCAGTCGTTTGTTTTCCGTTCGGTTGGTTGAGTATCTGAAATCGCTTTGGATACCACCAGAGTGCGAGAGGTTCACACACAAACACAATGATGAGTGCAAATTGCATTGCGAGCGCATAAATCGCGAGTGACTCCAAGCCGATAGTCGCAGCCAGTATCCAGCGCTCAGCGCCAGCAGCGATGAAAAGTAAGATACCCGATGCGACGATCGGTACCCCGTAACGGCGCATATCTTTGGCAACTGCCGCGTCCCATTGAAACGGTAGCTGGCGCCATTGGCGGTAGAGTAGGCTGCACGATAAATACAACGCAGAGAGTAACCCCGACAGCAATATGCCAGTCACCCCTAGTCCTTGCTGTAGAAACCAATAAGTGAGAGCAGCTTGCAGTATGGCTTTACTGCTGGTCATCAAGAAGAATGAGCGGGCGTCATCAATCAGACGAAGCCATGTCAGTGGGATGTTGAAGGCTGCACTGACAATGAGAGTACATATGACCAAGCCGAGATCAAGTATGCTTATCTCCGGCCAGAATACGTATACCGCAACGCCAACCGGCAGCGAGGCGAGCAAGGCAAAGGCGGCAATGATAAGTTGCTGCATTGTAGCTGTTGAATTGAGGGTATTGAAGGCATCGCCCTTCGCCTCACCAGCTTGCTTGTAAAGTGCTTCTATTAGGCCGAAGCCCAATAGGATGCTACCTATATTAAGCAGCGATACCCATAGATCTAAGCGTCCATACTCAGCGGTCGAAAGCGAGCTGGTGATAAAAGGAAGCATGACAAATGACACGCCTTTCATTAAAACCAGTCCAGCGGCGTAATAAACGGATTGTTTGAATGCAATGTTCATTGCGCAGCTCCTCGAATAGCAGAAGAGAGTTTTTGGGCGCTAGAGTGGGCACTGAAATAGGTTTCTACACGTTCTCTTGCTCGCTTAAGTTGAGCGAGTCTCTGCTGCGAAGGTTGCTGGTTAATTTGGGAAATAGCGTCGCTTAGCGCCTGTATATCGTGGGGAGAAAAAAGGAGGCCAGTATCAGGTGATATCATCTCTTTACAGCCCATAAAATCGCTGCTGACTACGGGAAGTCCCAGCGCCATTGCTTCTTTGACCACCACTGGCCCTGTATCTCTATCGCCATTTTTTGCTTCGCAGAACGGCGTGCAGAGCGCCAGATATTGGTTAGCGTGATCAATGATCCACTCAGAAGGTTGGCTACCAAGAAAACTCACGTAATCGTTAAGGTTGAGTTGTTTGGTGAGCGTGAGTAACTCATGCTTTTGCTCACCATCGCCAACCAGGTCTAAACTTGGCCTTGATTCTTCTGGTATTAAACTCAAAGCGTAGAGTAGGTCAGTGAGCCCTTTCTTTTCAGTCAGACGGCCAATAAATAGCAGCTTACCGTTGTGACTTAAAGTGGGTTTGAAAGGGTAGCGCGCTAGGTCGATACCACACTCGACGAGATGCACTTTCTTACTTTGGTTCAGTGTTTGAAACTTGGATTGCATCTCCTTGCAAACCGCAACCGAGAAAGAAACATTGGAGAGTTTTAGCGCTAAATCGGCAGGATGCGAATAGACATCATAGCCGTGCCCAACGAAAGAGACGTTGCACCCCGTGAGTTTAGCGGCAGCGATAGCCGTTGCCGCCGTGTGCAAAGCGAAATGAGCATGTAGATGATGACATTTCGTAGTGCGTGCTGAAGCGGCTAACTGTCCCGTGCTGCGAATAAGTGACTTTTTAGGTAGGTTTCTTTGGCGCATTATGAAGGAGAGCGCCTTGATGCTTCTTACTGGGTTTTTAAGCCACTCGACCATGGCATGTTTCGTGGAAACAGCGCTCAACTCAGTGGCACTGCGCGCGAGTTCATCGTCGATGGGCTGCCCACCATTGGGGTTTAGTCTAAACGCCATTGGTTGGATCGAATGCCCAAGCGCTTTCATTGCCCGAATCTCCGTTCCGACAAAGGTTTCCGATAGAACGGGGAAGTCACTAAGTACGTAGCCAATTTGAGACATGGTGGCGCTCCAGTAAAACTAAGATGCTAGAGTTATTGCAACCGTCATGCCTAAAAATAAAGTCAATAAATACAACAAGTTAACTTTTCATGGGTAGGTGATGTCGCGTCTTTTTCATTTTGACAATCAATTTGGAAGGGCATTAAGGAGAGAATTAAGAAGCAAAAAAAGCGCACTAGGTTGGTTAACCGAGTGCGCTATAGAAATGACGCTATGAAGCTAGCTTACGATTGACGAGAGCGTCGCTTCGGAGCGCCTTTTGAGCCAGATTTATTACCAGGACGTTGCCCAGCAGGCTTGCCATTACTAGGGCGATGGTTAGATGGCTTGCCCGAATTGTTTCCTTGCTGTCCAGCGCCTTGTTGACCCGGAGATGACTTTCCTGCTCCAGGTTTTCCACTGTTATGTCCAGGTTTACCTGAGCGCTGACCTTGTTTACCACGACGCTGACCATCGGTACGAATGTCTGGTTGCCCTTTAGTGTGCTTAGTCGCAAAACGATTTGCGCCATGACGACCAGATTTGCGTCTTTGCGCAGGCGTGCGTGCATCAAGATCTTCTGCAGGGACGAGGCAGCCCGGCTTGTCACCGATAAGGTATTGCTTGCCCATGTTAACGAGAGCTTCGCGGATAAGTGGCCAGTTGTCCGGATCATGATAGCGCAGTAGCGCTTTGTGTAGCCTACGTTGACGATCACCTTTAGCAACCGGTAAGTCTTCGCGTTTTTTATATTTTACGCGCTTGAGCGGGTTGGTCTCAGAGTAATACATCGAGGTCGCATTACACATTGGTGATGGATAGAAGTTCTGAACCTGGTCGCACTCAAAGTTATTCTTCTTTAACCACAACGCAAGATTGAGCATGTCCTCATCTTCTGTACCCGGGTGAGCGGATATGAAGTAGGGGATCAAGTACTGTTTCTTGCCAGCTTCGGCACTGTATTTCTCGAACATCTCTTTGAAGCGATCGTAGGTACCCATACCTGGCTTCATCATCAAATCGAGTGGACCTTTCTCTGTGTGCTCAGGAGCAATCTTCAAATAGCCACCGACATGGTGAGTGACCAACTCGCGAACATACTCTGGTGACTCGATCGCAAGATCGTAGCGAACGCCAGAGGCGATCATGACCTTCTTCACGCCTTTTACTTTACGCGCAGCGCGGTAAAGGTCGATGGTATGTTTGTGGTCGGTATTGAGCTTGTTACAGATACCTGGGAACACACAAGAAGGTCGGCGGCAATTGGCTTCTGCTTTTGGATCTGAACAACCGAGACGATACATGTTTGCCGTTGGTCCGCCCAAGTCGGAAATTGTACCTGTAAAGCCAGGTACTTTGTCGCGGATCTCTTCTAGCTCGCCAATGATCGACTCTTGCGAACGGTTTTGAATAATACGACCTTCGTGCTCAGTAATAGAACAGAACGAGCAGCCACCAAAACAACCTCGCATAATGTTCACCGAGGTCTTGATCATGTCGTAAGCTGGAATTTTTGCCTTACCGTACATAGGGTGTGGTACACGCGCATATGGCAGACCAAACACATAGTCCATCTCCTCAGTGCTAAGAGGAATCGGCGCTTGGTTTACCCAAAGCTCACGGTCACCATGACGCTGGATCAGCGCTCGCCCAGAATAAGGGTTAGTCTCAAGGTGCATCACACGGCTTGCGTGAGCATAAAGAATTCTGTCGTTGTTCAGCTTCTCGAACGGCGGTAAGCGCACAGCGGTAGTCGCAGCATCGTGTCGTGAAGGACGAATGGTGATTGGCTTCGCTTCTGGTGCAGACTCGGTTTTGTTGGTGTCGCAGTTCGACTCGACCTCATAAGGGTTTTGCGGAACAAACGCTTTACCCGGCTTCTCGATGCGAGATGAGTCGATGACGCGGTAGTGTTCAGGTGCCGCTGGCAGATTGACGGCAGTACCGCGAATATCTGTCATAGTGCTGATATCTTCACCGTCTGCGAGGCGGTGTGCGACTTCGACCAGTGCACGCTCTGCATTACCAAATAGCAGAATGTCTGCTTTGGCATCAAAGAGTACAGAACGACGAACTTTATCTGACCAGTAGTCATAGTGGGCGATGCGGCGAAGGCTCGCCTCAATACCACCCAGAACAATAGGTGTGCCTTTGTAGGCTTCGCGGCAACGCTGAGAATAGACGAGAGTCGCGCGGTCGGGACGTTTACCACCTTCATTGTTAGGGGTGTAAGCATCGTCGTGACGCAATTTGCGATCAGCGGTGTAACGGTTGATCATTGAGTCCATGTTGCCCGCGGTGATCCCGAAGAACAAATTTGGTTTCCCTAGCGTCATGAAGTCGTTTTTATTGCTCCAATCTGGCTGGGCAATAATACCAACACGAAAGCCTTGCGCTTCAAGCAGTCGACCAATGATAGCCATACCAAAACTCGGGTGGTCAACATAAGCATCACCTGTAACGATGATGATGTCACAGCTATCCCATCCAAGGGCGTCCATCTCTTTTCTGCTGGTTGGCAAAAAAGGAGCGGTACCGAAGCATTCAGCCCAGTATTTTTTGTGCTCATGGATTGGGTTAACGTCGTTGTACATATTTTGACCTCTGGTTTTGGAGGCGGGCATTATATACTTCAATTCCAGTGACTTCAAAGCCCAAACAAATTGTGGGTATTACGACTGGATAGCATTCCTTCTTGAGCTGATATATCATCAGCGCCAATGTTTTTTGCAATGACACCACATCCATGATTACAGCAGTTTTGACTCTTCTCGCTCCTGCCTTAGCGGTTGCGATGCTTGTCCTTACCCTTATTTTAGCAAAGGGCGATATTTGTCCGGGTCAAAGAGGACGTATCCACAAGCTTCTTCCTGCCATTGGCATACTTTGGCTGGCGATTGCGTCACTTAAAGTCGAAGCGTTTTTGGTGGTGTTTGCTATTTTTTATTTTTACTCCAAGGTTCAGACTGGCAAGACGCGTCAGCAGGGGCCGTTTTGGGTCTTACATTTAGCCAATGGTTTGGCGGGCTCGTTTGCCGCCATTATCGTGGTCCAGCAGCCTAATTTAGCGCAGTCATTATCGCTGGCTTGCGCGGGGCTACTATTAGGCACAGCATTTTCACACCTATTGTTGACCATCGCTAAAACTCGTCTTCAGGCGTTTCACCGAATTCTGCCAGTTGCGGGCGTGGTTTTTGCCATGCTGCTCGCTCTGAGCTTTGTATTTAATGCCTATCAATGGGAGCCGAACATTGTTGCTGAGTACACGCCTGCTGTGATCAGTTCATTAGTGATGTTAATGCTAGGTGTGGTGATTTGGAGTTGGCATATCATTAAACACAGTACACCGGCGAAAGGTCAGCTAGTGGTGGCCTTCTTAAGCTTAATGGTCACTAATGTAGGTTTGCTACAGCTATATTGGCTTGCCTAATTTGCAAACCAAATCACTTTCTATTCCGTAATTAACAGCTAGTCTTTAAAGGCTAGCTTTTTTTATGGAGTACGATTATGGATCTAAGTAATGCGAGCCGTTTTGACAGTATTATTTTGCTTGGTATCGTCAACGAAAAGTTGCGTTTAGAATGTGACTCGTTTGAAGAGTTGGTGAGCATGTATGAAATGGATGTAGAAGGCGTGGTCGGTAAACTCGATATGTTGGGCTACCAATATGATCCTCTCACCAATCAATTTAAAGCTTACGAGCGCTAGAACCAGATACCATTAAAAAGGTCGCATTGAGCGACCTTTTTCAATCAACGACTGTACTCAACCGCAGCACTTTTTGTGCTTCTTGCCGCTTCCACAAGGGCAAGGGTCATTTCTACCCACCTTGCTGGATTCAGCGGTCAGCTGCTTCGGAGGTATGGTGTCGTCGATCTCCCCATCGACATAAAACCACTGTCCGTTTTCAAACAGGAAACGAGAACGCTCTGCAAGACAGTACTCCATGCCGTTTTCACGCAGGAAGGCGCGGAAGCTCACATAGCCTTCGTTCTCGTGAAGTCCATCTTCGCTGTTAATGACTTCGAGTCTTGCCCAGTCACTGTTGACGGAATCCGCAATGGCCTGTCGGTCTTGCTCGGCGTTACAGCTTGGGTGATAGGTAGCGACGACAAAATCAACATTCTTGGTAAGGTGAGCGCTATAGCGAGCACGCATAAGTTGCTCTGGCTTTTTAGCTAGAGTGACATCGTTGTGTATAGGTTGGCAGCATTCTTGATAATTCAAGTTACTGCCACAGTAACATGGCTTCATGGTAGGTCTAAAATCAAATGAGTTTATAGGTGCGTATTGTATTCTGACTCGATAGCGAGTAGGTCTTCGGTCCACTTAATGGCGTCATCGTAGTATCGAGCAAGCTTATCGTCACTGATCTCGAGCTTATCTCTCAGTGCGATAACCGTCGTCCAGTCTGCGCTCTCATACGCTTTTACTAGCGATAGGATATTACCTAGAGTGCCTTGCTTAGTAACGAGCGCTGCTTTCACCAGGTTGTCGATAGGCATCTTTTCAACTAACTCTTCTAGCGGCTGATCAAATAACGAGTCGAGCAGCGAGAACATGCCGGTTAGAAAGCCTAACCCCTCATCAATATTGCTATTGATGTCTTTTAGTAGTAGTTCGCAGAAACGCGCACGTTGAATCGACAAACTATATAAGCTGTCAGGCTTATCATCTTGCGTAGAAGTAATCGCAACCAGTGAAATAAACTTTCGTAAGCGCTCTTCACCTAAGTATACGAGTGCTTGCTTGAAAGATTTGATCTCAGAGCGGATGAGGTACGATGCATTCACAAACGTCAGCAGTTTATATGACAAGGTTACGTCTAATGAAATCAAACGCTCAAGCTCATCATAATTGATATCTGAGTTAGCAATTTCCTTACACAGTTGAACCACAGTCAAGAAAGAAGGTTTGATCTGTTTGCGGCGGATTAATTGCGGTCGACTGAAAAAGTAGCCCTGGAACTGATTAAACCCGACTTCTTTTGCAAGCTCGAACTCTTCGTACGTCTCTACTTTTTCTGCTAAGAAAATGATGTCGTGTGGCTTGAGCCTTTCAATCAGCGTTTGTGCCTTCTTCAGCGAATACTGTTGGATGTCGATCTTTATGATCGATGTGTACGGCAAGAATGGTAGCCACTCTTTCTTTGGCACAAAATCGTCGAGTGCGATGGTATACCCTGCTTGAGACATTTTTTTGATAGCAGAAAGTAACTCAGCGGTAGGCTCACAGCTTTCGAGAATTTCGATGACAAGATTATCCTTGGGAAACAGCGTCGGGACCATGTTAACCAAGCTTTGATAAGGGAAGTTAACAAAGCCTAATTTATCGCCTATCGTACTGTAATGTGTAGCAAGGAAGTGTTCAGACAGGAGTCGATTTGTCGCGAGTTCTGGGTCGATATCTGGGAAGGTGTTATTGGGCCCATCCCTAAATAGCAGCTCATAGCCAACAGTTTTTTGGTCGCTATCCAGAATAGGCTGTCTAGCGATGTATGAGTATTTCAAATTCTGCATCGGTATCTCAAAAACGTTCTCACATAGTAACGTTTAATTGCTTTGTTTGACTATGAAACTATCGAATTTTCGAGCGTTGGTTCATGGTTTGTTGAAAAAACGTGTCTCTAAGCGTTGTGATTGGGGGTCGCAGACTAAGACAGAGCCTTGCTCATACCAATCCCCCAAAACTATTCGTGTCATTGCCTGACCGTTAGCATCAAAATGGTGTGTGCCTGGTCTATGGGTGTGTCCATGAATCATCAAGTCTGTCTCGCTGGTGTGCATCAACGCAACCACTTCATCTTGGTTTACATCCATAATATCAAGTGATTTAGTGGTTTTGACCTCACGAATATCGCCCTGGATTTTATTAACAATACGCCGTCTTGTAAAGAATGGGAGGCGATTAAATATCCATTGCAACCAAGGCATATGTACCTTAGCTCTAAATTTCTGGTACTTGATATCGTCAGTGCACAGGGTATCACCATGCAAGATCACGGCTTTTCTACCGTACAAGTCAATCACTGTATGCTCATCGAGCAGCGTCATTCCTGTCTCTTTGCAGAAGCGATGGCTTAGGAGAAAGTCTCGGTTACCTTGAATGAAGTAAGTGGGAACACCTTTGTCGGTTAGTTGGCGAAATTCTTGTTTGATTGTCGCTGCGAAATCGGAGGGATCATCATCGCCAATCCAGAATTCAAATAAGTCACCAAGCACATACAAGGCGTCAGCATGTACCGCTTCATTGCGCATGAAGTTGACAAAGCATTCCGTCGTTTGAGGTAACTGAGGCGAGAGGTGTAAGTCAGAAATGAATAGTGTTGTCATAATTTACTAAAAGGGAGGGCGAGCCCTCCCTTATAACGATTACTCGTGAATCGTAGAGCCAGTGATGATCACTTCCTCAAGAGGAACATCTTGGTGCATGCCCATTGAGCCAGTGCTCACACCTTTGATCTTGTTAACGATGTCCATGCCTTCAACAACTTCAGCAAATACACAGTAACCCCAACCGTCCAGGCTCTCTGAGCGGAAGTCTAGGAAAGTGTTGTCGTTTACGTTGATGAAGAACTGAGAGCTCGCTGAGTGCGGTTCCATAGTACGCGCCATAGCCAAAGTACCTACTTTGTTGCTAAGACCGTTGTTCGCTTCGTTTTTGATTGGAGCACGAGTTGCCTTCTCTTTAAGACCAGACGTCATGCCACCACCTTGGATCATGAAACCGTCGATAACACGGTGGAATAGCGTGTTGTCGTAGAAACCATCGCGGCAGTATTGTAGGAAGTTTGCACTTGTTTCAGGTGCTTTCTCTTCGTTCAATTGAATCTTGATGTCGCCGAAATTAGTGTGAAGGGTGATCATGATGAATACCTATTCGTGTTTTTATGTTTGAAGCCATGATTCTAGCCTAACTCACTGTACAAGCAATAGTTGAAACACGTATATCGCGAATAAAAGGAATGCTTTTTGTTCAGTCTGGTCTAAGTTGGCAAAAAACTCCCTCGAAAACCTAAGATTTCTTCGCTTAATCGCTCCATTCTGTGAAGCTTTATGGTTATAATCGCCGATACATTTTAAACGTAATAGTTCAGATAGAGATCATGTTAAAAATATACAACACACTGACGCGACAAAAAGAGGAATTCAAACCTATTCATGCTGGTAAAGTCGGCATGTATGTCTGTGGGGTCACTATTTACGATCTCTGTCACATCGGTCATGGTCGTACATTTGTTTCTTTCGACGTGGTATCTCGTTACCTTCGCTACGTAGGTTATGATCTCACGTTCGTGCGCAACATTACTGATATCGATGATAAAATTATCAAACGTGCAAACGAAAACGGTGAGTCATGTGATTCACTAACTGAGCGCCTTATCGGTGAAATGCACGCTGATTTCGATGCACTGAACATGAAGCGTCCAGACGTTGAACCTCGTGCAACGGAATTTATCGCAGAGATCATCGCATTGGTTGAAAAGTTGATCGAGCGTGGTTTTGCTTACGTGGCGAGCAATGGCGATGTCATGTTTGAAGTGGGTAAGTTTGACGAGTATGGCAAGCTATCTAAGCAGGATCTTGACCAACTGCAAGCTGGTGCTCGCGTAGATGTTGAAAGCGCGAAACGCAGCCCGCTAGACTTCGTGCTTTGGAAAATGTCTAAGCCAGGTGAACCTACTTGGGAATCACCATGGGGCGCTGGTCGTCCAGGTTGGCATATCGAGTGTTCAGCGATGAACTCTTCTATTCTTGGTGACCACTTCGATATTCATGGCGGCGGTTCGGATCTTCAGTTCCCGCACCACGAAAACGAAATTGCTCAGTCATGCTGTGCACACGATACTCAGTACGTGAACACTTGGATGCACAGTGGCATGGTGATGGTCGACAAAGAAAAAATGTCAAAGTCGCTGGGCAACTTCTTCACAATTCGCGACGTGCTAGGTCACTACGATGCAGAGACGGTTCGTTATTTCCTAATGTCTGGCCATTACCGCAGCCAGCTTAACTACAGTGAAGACAACCTAAACCAAGCGCGCTCAGCACTAGAGCGTCTGTACACATCGCTACGCGGCCTTGATACAAAGGCTGAGCCTACAGGCGGTGAAGAATATGTGACTCGCTTTACGACCGCGATGAACGATGACTTCAATACCCCAGAAGCTTACTCAGTGCTGTTCGATATGGCTCGTGAAATTAACCGCTTGAAGACGGTTGATCTGGCAGAAGCAAGTCAACTTGGTGCGCTAATGCGTGAGTTGGCTGATGTGATCGGTATCCTTCACCAAGACCCTGAGTCTTTCCTGAAAGGCGATGCGGGTAATGACGATGAAGTGGCTGAGATCGAAGCGTTGATCAAACTACGTAATGACTCTCGTGCTTCTAAAGATTGGGCGAATGCCGATCTGGCTCGCGACAAACTGAACGAGTTGGGTATCATCCTTGAAGATGGCCCAGAAGGCACGACTTGGCGTCGTAAATAATTGTTATCTAGCCCTTGCTTGCAAGGGCTTCTTTTTAGTTTCAGATTTGGTGTAACACTTTGGCTCAGATGTACTTCTATTACTCGGCAATGAATGCGGGTAAATCGACAACACTTCTTCAATCTTCGTTTAACTATCAAGAGCGTGGCATGACGCCACTTATTTATACAGCAGCACTAGATGATCGCTACGGCGTCGGTAAAGTGAGCTCTCGTATTGGTTTGCAATCCGAAGCGCAACTGTTTAAATCGGATTCAAACCTGTTTGATGAGATCGCCGCTATTAATGCAGAGACCCCACGACATTGTATCTTGGTTGACGAATGCCAGTTCCTAAGTAAAGAACAGGTGTATCAGCTTACCGAAGTGGTCGATAAACTCAACATCCCAGTGCTTTGCTACGGCTTGAGAACAGACTTTTTGGGCGAGTTATTTGAAGGTAGTAAACACCTTTTAGCATGGGCGGATAAGTTAATTGAGCTTAAAACCATTTGTCACTGCGGTCGTAAGGCCAACATGGTGATTCGAACTGATGAGCATGGAAAAGCCATAGCCGAGGGTGATCAGGTTGCGATTGGTGGCAACGATAAATATGTCTCTGTTTGCCGTCAGCACTATAAAGAAGCGCTTGGTAAGTAACTTTCCACAGTAATTGAAGAGGGAGCCGGTGATAGGCTCCCTTTTCTTATCTGCAAAAACGTATTAGGACACTGCAATCAAAGGGCGTCTAAGGTACTTTGGTACTTAAAGTGGTAGCCAAGACTTTGTAGTTTGTCGCTGGAAATCGTTTTATCAGGTACCGAGTTGACCAAGTTGAGAGACGTGTCGAGTCCTGCCGCTCTCAACGCCGCTCGATAGAAAGTGACTTTGTCACATGAGCGTGGAGTTGTGGCATTGACGACGCTTGCGTCGATATGTTCTAGCGCAAACACCACTGATCCAATGGCATCGTCTAGATGCAGCATGTTTGCTGTTGCTTGGTCGCTCACGCTCTTGAGCTTGGATGCAAATCTTGAAGGGTGTCTGTTAGGACCAAACAAGCCACTGCAACGAACAATCGCATAATCGAGTGTCGAGTTGCGAACATATTCTTCTGCGGTCAGCATGATAATAGCCTTAGCGCTAAAGTCATCTCTGCCTTTCGCAGTCGGAAGACGAGCCATATCCTCGGTCATTATCTCAGCGCGATCTGGGTACACAGAGGTCGAACTGACCATGACTAGCTTTTTGACGCCAGCACTCTTCGCCATGTTGCAGAGTGTTTCCCATTGAGAAGCGTACAAGGCTCCGCCACCTGTGCGAAATCCGGGCGGGAAACAACCGATGATGGTTTCGACATCCAGGTTGATAAGTTGATTGGTGACCGCAAGCTGTTTGTCTTCGCTGGTGAGCTCTGAGAGGTTTAGCGCAATTGCGTTTAAATCAGCTTGTTCGAGTTCATTGACGCCTTCAGCTGTCGTGCGTGTAGCGGTAACGTCATAGCCTTTATTGATGAGTGATTTGGCGAGTGGAAGTCCTAACCAGCCTGCGCCAACAATAAGTACTTTATTCTGATTCATGCTAGCCCTCCTGGAAATTTTGCTTGAGTAGTTCTCTTAATCTACGATGACCAAGATCCTTACTCTTACTTGAGTGTTGAATAATGCTGACGTTAATGATTGCCGATACCTTCTCAAACTCTACAGGGACTGGGATAATTTTTCCTTGCTCAATGGCACTTTTTGCCAGGTAACTCGGTATATAAGTCCAACCAAACCCAGCTATACACCACTCTAGGAGCATTTGATAGCTGTCTGAGTACCAAATATCTGGGCTCAACGCTTGCTGTACATTACTTGATTTTGAGTTTCTAGAGCTAATACAAAGCTGCCGGTGGAGGCTGAGTATCTCCAGATGAGGAGCTACCGTCTTAGCGAGAGGGTGGTCGGTCGCAACATAGATATCAAATTGCATAGAGCCGATGCTCTCAAAGTCGAGCGAGAAGGGTATCGATAAGTCTTCGTGGACCAGTGCCGATGTCGCCCTCCCAGTTTGTACCATCTCTATTGCGTCGTTACTTGAGGCAAAGAGAACCTCTAGCTCAAGCCTAGGGAACTCCTCAGATAAAGTACGGATGATGGGTGTGACGCGGTCAAAAGGAATACCTTCATCAATAGTGAGTACTATAGGTTGTATGTCTTTTAGAGTGAGGCTGTCGACGCGTTCGGTTAGCCGATTATGTTGCACCATGGCAGCCTTGGCATAAGGCAACAGTTTTTCTCCTTCTTCCGTTAACACAGGATATCGACCTCGACGATCGAATAACTCTACCCCACAATCGATCTCAAGATTCATAATATTTTGGCTAACGGCGGATTGTACTTTGCCAAGTTTACGAGCAGCACCGGAAAATGAGCCTGCCTCTACGGTGGTGATAAAGGCTTCGATTTGTTCAACACTTAACATATCAGTTATCCTGATGTGACCTAACTTTCTATGAACTTAAGCTTAATTGATAATGCACTAATTGCTAGTCCTAAATACTGAGTTAGGTGTTAAGTATATGAGTGTAAAAGAAAGGCTTTTCCATGCAGTACTGTTTGAATTAACTGCACTTTCTATCATTATTCCTGTTGCCTCCATTGCGACAGGGACAAAATCCCTACAAATGATGATCATTGGTGTTGGGATGAGTGTTTTTACCGTTGTCTGGAACTACGTGTATAACGTACTGTTTGATCGGTTGGTACCCGGAGAGCGCAGTGAACGCAGCATGATGACAAGAGTCGGTCATGCACTCGGTTTTGAGGGGGGATTGATCATTTTTACAATCCCAGCAATAGCTTGGTTGTTACAGGTTTCTTTGTTGACTGCACTGATTATCGAAGCGGGCTTTTTGGTGTTTTTCTTCTTTTTTACGGCTGCCTTCAACTGGGCATACGATAAATGGACCCCTTACAGACGCTGCGTGTCATGGTGGCAAAGAGATAAGAAATGCCCGACAAACTAGTTGGCGGGCAATGCGATCATTAATGCGCGTAACGAATGGCGTTGTCGATGATGTTCGTCGCATTGTTGTTATCGATGTGGCTTTCATTGCCTTCAACGCGAATGGTAAATCCAGTTTCATTCAACAAAGATGATGCATACTCAACGGGGATTAGACAGCGCACCAGTTGGGTCAGCCCACGATTACATTGATAATCGATATAATCAGATAGATTGATTTGCTTGCCATCAGCAAAGGTCATCTCTATGCAGTTCGCGTCTTTGACAAGTTCTGCGACAAAGTCGAGTGAGACGTTAATAAGATCGGCACTCGGCGCTTTGTGGATTGAAATACTCTTGACAAGGTCAAGGTTACATCGCGCCTCTGCGACATGTCCGTAGTGAAAGTTATGTAAGACCCAGTAACCAGCAGTCAGTGTTTCACGATTATATTGATTGTTGTCCATCTTATCTTCCTCGAACGTTTTACTGACACCTATGTTACTTTTTCTATAGTAGAGACATAAGTAACAAACTAGAAGATACTATTTTAAAACAGGGTGTTACAGGTTACTTACTGCGCAATTCTGTAATTAGTAATTGGCAGTGTCTAAGACGGGGTATGTCAGCGGTTGGCGCAACGAGTCGGGAAGGAGGCAAGGTACGTTGAATCCGATGAAAAGTGGCAACGGGTCGCCGCTACCACTCTTCTATATCTATGGTTAACTATCTATGAGCTTAGCACTCGTAAAATTTTGTCCGCGCACTCTGCTACTTCAATCCCTTCATCCGTCAAGTATCCACCATCAGGCAATGTGCATAGTCCTTTGTCATAGAGTCTTTGGACTGCTTTTTGCATGTCTTCACTCGCGTCATGGTGAACTTTAATTCCCGTTGCCGCACTGCTGATATCGAATTGCAGTAATAGGTTCATCTCGGCGAGATGGTCTGGCGTGAATTTCATAGATTTGCCTCTTAGTTGAGATTCTTCAATCAACATAGTGCTGTTTTGCACTAATGACAATCGCAGATTGAATAAAGTGTTAGCTTGCGCCGCCTTCTGGTAATGAATCGTAATATTTTACTACTAAGTGAATGAATTATAACCAGTTAGACCTTGTTGACATGTTCTTTACGACGCAATTTGAATATAGTGATATGTTTTGCTGGTCGTTGGTTGACGAGCAAGTGTAAGGGATAGTCGTCCCTGTTTAGGAGAGTAGATGTCTACACGCAAATCAATGGTTGTATTGCTGTGTGCACTGGGTGTTGCCTCGTGTGCAAGTACTCCTAGTGTAAACGACGCTAGGGCAAATCTGAGCCCAGAGGAATTACAACAGACTCGCGGTAAGGAATATGAACAATTATCTGCGACGTTTGATTATTGGTCGAAAGCACTTGAAGGTGCCGAGTCGCTTAGAGTGTACGCACCGGAAAACTATCGCGAGATGATGTCGTCGTGGAAAAGCGCACATGCCCTTTTCGTTGAAATAAGAAAAGATCCCAATCAGATCGACGCAAAGCATTCAGTATTTTCGAGCGAGACCTATGCGGTAGGATTCCGTGATCGTATCAATTCAGTCGAATACAACTACAAAGCGATCCAAGGCTTGAAGAAGCAAGCAGACGAGTTGTTGGCGCCTGCGATGACAGAAATGGCTTACTTGAACAGTATTGAGGCAAGCCGCTATTTCAAACATGCGATGAATACTATGAATCGTGATTATCAGCGCCTGTTTGAGCATTTGGTCGTATCAGAGGTCGAACATGCCTCGAGTGCTCAAGACCGGTTTTTAGTGAACGCAAAAGCGCTCGAGATTCGAGTTATTGATGCGAAATACGTGAAACCGTTGCAAGAACAACTCGCAACGTTAGCGAGTGCTAGGTACAACATTCTCGCGCCTGTCAGTTATGGGTACGTTGAGCAGGGCATTAATGAGCTCGCCGAGTTTGTTACTCAGTCTCCACGAGCATTTACTGAAATCGATGAGCAAGTGGACCGTATCCAGTTTCAATTCCGTCGCCTAGAGTCTGTGGTGCAAGAGGTGACCAAGTTGATTAATGTTGAGAAGTCTCAATACGAGCCATTTGTACTGGAAGCCGAATCTCGAATGTATCTGATATCGTCTGCTGCAAAAGGCAATGACTATCGCGATCAGTCTCTCTCTGCACAATCAAATCGAATCGCGCACGACGTTGAGCGATTGAGGGCAGCCGATAACACCGAGGCACTAAAGAAAGAAAATGCCTTGTTGAAGCAGCAAATTGCCTTGTTGCAGCAACAGCAATCAGATGGCTCAGTGCCTTCTGAGAAAGCTAAAGCTGCTCAAAATACGGCGGCTGAGAACCGAGCTGAAATTGAAGCGCTGAAGAAGCTCGTTTCAGCTTTGCAAGAAAAAGCTGAATAGGCGGGCACCTCGCATAAATAGCCTTCTAGAAAGCGTCGCGATAGCGGCGCTTTTTTTTGCTTTATGCAAGTGAAGAACGAGGATGTGAAGCGCATTTCACTCGCCCCTCGGTGAGTGAAACGGTTCAATTATGGGAAATAACATTTAGCCTGAAAATAACGCTTGATTTATTGATTGATCGGAGTGATTATCCGCGCCCAATTCTAATTGTAACCAGATATGTAAGAGCAAGATGGAAATCAATCAATTTGACGCGTTGTTGCCACCTCAAATGGCGGAGCGCGCGGCAGAAGCGGGCGTAGGCAAAGCGACAAAAGATCCAATGAAGTCTTTTTTACTGGCTATCACCGCCGGTTTGCACATTGGTATCGCGTTTATTTTCTATACCACAATTACCACAGGCGCAGGCGATTTACCTTGGGGCATTACTCGGTTCCTGGGTGGACTTGCTTTTAGCTTAGGTCTGGTACTCGTTATAATCACAGGTGGCGAGCTTTTCACCAGTTCGGTCCTTACTCTAGTTGCGCGAGCTAGCGGCAAAATTACTTGGGGTTCGCTGTTTAAAAACTGGCTGGTGGTTTATCTGGGCAATATGCTTGGTGCGCTGTTCTTGGTAGGTATCATGCTTACTGCAAAGCAGTATATGTTTGATGGTGGGCAAGTGGGTCTAAATACCATGCATATCGCACAACATAAACTGCACCATGATTTCTGGCAGGCAGTTGCGTTAGGCATCATGTGTAACGTATTGGTTTGTGTGGCGGTGTGGATGACGTTCAGTGGTCGCACGCTGACGGATAAGATTATTGTTATGGTTTTGCCCGTTGCCATGTTCGTTTCTGCTGGCTTTGAGCACTGTATTGCGAACATGTTCCAAGTACCAATGGCCATTGGCATTAAGAATCTTGCTTCGCCAGAGTTTTGGCAGTCTATCGGCTCGACGCCAGCAGAGTTTACCGACCTCAACTTGATAGGATTCGTGGTGAATAACCTGATCCCTGTGACACTAGGAAACATCATTGGTGGCGGTATATTTGTCGGAATGCTTTACTGGCTTATCTACTTGCGCGATTAACCTTTGGAAACCATGCAAAAAAGGGCGTTGTCGCCCTTTTTTACTATCGCCAATCCGTTGCCAGTGGTGTTGACCCTTCGCACCAAATCTCGGTCGGGATAATATCGCCAACTCGCTCACCAGATTCTGTCAGTGCGTCGGGGGTACTGATTAGCCAATTACGACCAACATCTTCCTGCTCTTGCGTCATTTCTAACATACCTGCTTCCTTGATGTGACGTGATAGTCGTTTGCGAGTATCGGTGAACATACCGTTACTGCGCATCTCAGTTGCTGGTAATTTAACCGCTTAGCGTGACAATCTTATGACGATGCACTCAGATAACCTTGATCTTGAGGATCAAATTCCCGAAACACAGACAAATAATACTAAACTCAACTACTTGGTTATCCACATATCCTGTGGATAACCTGGTTTAAAGTTAGTGTGTAACCATGATCAAGCCCCTGTTATGACTGATCAAGCGGGCGAATTTTGGGCTTTCCGCTCGCTTCAAAGCCACGGTGTACGACGAGGTTTAGGCACACTGTAATTGAGATGCTCATCATTACCCAGATAGCCATCATGATCACGAGCTGATATTTGATCGCAACAACGGGACTTGCTCCGCCTAATATTTGACCAGTCATCATTCCTGGGAGTGAAACTAACCCAGTTGTTGCCATGGTAGCCAGAATAGGTGCTAGAGACTTTTGAAGCGACAAACGAATGAAAGGTAAGGTTGCCATAGGTATGGGAGCACCTAGCGAGATGGCGGCCTGATACTCGTTCCAGCGACTTTCAAGCGTGCTGTAGAAGTTTTGCAAGGCGACGATATTACCACCCAAGCTATTGCCCAATAACATGCCAGAAAGCGGAATCGCATATTGTGCACTGTAAAATGGGTCTGGTTGCACTGTAACCAAACATAGCAGTGCTAGAACAGGGAGTAACCCGATTACTAATCCGATGACAACAAAGCCAACAATAGGTTTTCTCGGTAGCTTCGACTTCGTGGCGATAGCATTGGCTCCGACTAATATCATGACCGCGAGCCAGAGCAGGTTTACGACTAAGCTATTCAAATAGAAAAGGTATTCTAGATAGAGCCCGACTAAAGCCAGTTGTACGGTCATTCTAATCAAGCCCACACTCGCGTCTTTGCCAATCCCCAGTTTGTAGTAGTGATTAATGGAAAATGGGATAACTAACGTTGTGGCAAACAGCAATATTTGCCACCAAGTGATGTCGACGACGTCTTGCATGAAAAGCCCTGACCTCTACTAAATGGGTAGAGAAAGTGTACTTAAATTTTCTCTTTCAATCACGCAATTCATAGATGCTAAATGCAACAAATATATAACATTTCTGGTTTCAATCTTAAGTCTACCGTTTGCAATTGCATGTGAATTTCATGTGCTACAAGCAAGTAATGTTGCGATAAAGTGACTATAGTTACACATTGGCAACAGTATTAATTTTTCATATCTGTTCATAAATTTACACATCGATTTTTAATTGAATACAAGTCTGGATGAACTCAAAAAACTGTTGAATAACAAGGGGTGGGCGAGCGGAATTGATTGAACCTTACTATTGGTATGGTTTAGCATTTTCCCATAGATGTTTTAAATAATTGAGCGTTCCTAGCGGAATGTTCGCGTACTGGACAACATACAAAATAGGCAAATGTATGAGTGATGTTAACAAAGTAGAAAGTGCGGAAAAGCACGGGATGGAGTGGAAATCGTTTTTCTTCATCTGTGCCGTATTCTTCCCTCTGTTGAGTGTGGCTATCGTGGGTGGCTACGGATTTATTGTTTGGATGCTCCAAATGTTCGTGTTTGGTCCTCCTGGTGTACACGGCTAATCCCGTAATCGACATTCAATCAGCAAGTTTCAAGAGAGTTAGTCATGAAATCCTTTTTTATTAAACTTTGGCGCACTATCACTCGCCCGGCTGTTCATATCAGCCTAGGTGTGTTGACCGCTGGTGGCTTCATTGCGGGTATCGTGTTCTGGGGTGGTTTTAACACTGCGTTAGAAGCCACCAACACCGAAGAGTTTTGTATTAGCTGTCACACGATGCGTGACAACGTATACGTAGAACTGCAAGAGACGGTTCACTGGAAAAACCACTCTGGCGTGCGTGCAACGTGCCCAGACTGTCACGTACCCCACAACTGGACCGATAAAATTGCCCGTAAAATGCAAGCTTCGAAAGAAGTGTTCGCGCAAGTTTTCGGCGATCTAGATACACCTGAGAAATTTGAAGCGCGTCGCCTAGAGCTAGCGCGTCACGAATGGGATCGTTTCTCTGCGAACCAATCTCTAGAGTGTAAAAACTGTCATAACTATGACTCGATGGACTTTGAGTTAATGTCACCAACCGCACGTATTCAAATGAAATCAGCGGCAGAGCGTGACCAAAGCTGTGTTGACTGCCATAAAGGTATCGCACACAACCTGCCAAAAGACATGGCTGCAGCGAGTGGTATCGTTGGTGACCTAGAGCAAGTAGCAAACAGCACTTCTTACTCAAAAGGTAACTCGGTTGTTTCTATCCGTCACTTGCCTCTATACACAGATGAAACAGGCACTACGGAAGCAGGTCTATTGAGCCCTGCGAGTAAAGTAGAAATCTTGGATGTGAAAGGCGACATGATCAAAGTTGAGATTGACGGTTGGCGCAAAGCGAAAGGCTTTGGTCGTGTTATCCAAGAAGAGTTTGGTCAAAACATTTCGACTGCAATCCTTACTCGTGAAGTTTCTCAAAGCGCTGACGTAACCGTTGGTGAGAAGAAAGAAGATGAGCTAACAGGTTTGCCTTGGGAAGAAGTGGCGGTTGACCTATGGATGAAACAAGAATCTATGGTTACTGACTTCACTCCAATTTGGAGCGCAGCTGGTGAAGCGTATGTAACGAACTGTTCTACTTGTCACACACAGCCTGATGTGGCGCACTTTAGTGCAAACGGCTGGGTAGGCATGCTAGACGGTATGATCGCATTCGTTAACTTCGATACAGATACAGAAGCCCTAGTTCTTAAGTATCTACAGAAGCACTCTTCAGATTACGCTGAAGGTCACCACTAATAAGACGTCAATTGGAGTTATAAAATGGCAATTACAAGAAGAAGCTTCCTTAAAGGCGTTGCAGGGTCGAGTGCAGCAACACTAATCGGTCCTAGCCTGTTGGCGTCAGCATCTGCAAGCGCCGCTGAGACAGACGGCACGTGGAAAGTATCTGGCTCACACTGGGGCGCGTTCCGCGCCCGAGTTTGGGGTGGTAAGGTTCAAGAGATTAAGCCGCTAGAAGTCGATAAATACCCAACAGATATGCTGGATGGCATTAAAGGTATTATCTACAGCCCTTCACGCGTTCGTTATCCAATGGTTCGCCTAGACTGGCTGAAAAAGCACAAGTACGCGGCTGAGACTCGTGGTAACAACCGTTTCGTGCGTGTCACTTGGGACGAAGCATTAGACTTGTTCTACCGTGAGCTAGAGCGTGTTCAGAAAGACTACGGTCCATGGGCACTTCACACGGGTCAAACAGGTTGGCGCCAAACCGGTCAGATGCATAGCTGTAACAACCATATGCAACGCGCTATGGGCTTACACGGCTACTCTGTGAAGAAAGTGGGTGACTACTCAACAGGTGCTGGTCAAACAATCCTTCCATATGTTTTGGGTTCAACCGAAGTATATGCACAAGGTACGTCTTGGGAACTTATCCTAGAGAACAGTGACAACATCATTCTCTGGGCAAACGACCCTGTGAAGAACCTTCAGGTTGGCTGGACATGTGAAACGCACGAGTCATTCGCGTATCTAGAGCAGCTGAAAGAGAAGGTCGCTAAAAAAGAAATCAACGTTATCTCTGTAGACCCTGTGAAAAACAAAACACAGCGCTACCTAGGCAACGAACATCTTTATGTGAACCCACAGTCAGACGTAGCATTCATGCTAGGTATGGCACACGTACTGTATAACGAAGATCTTCACGACAAAGAATTCATCGATACTTATTGCCTAGGTTTCGATGATTTCATCAAGTACGTTCAAGGCGAAACTAAAGACAAAGTTGAGAAAACGCCAGAATGGGCAGCTGAAATTTGTGGTGTGTCTGCTGACAAGATCCGCGAGTTCGCTCGCATGCTGGTTAAAGGTCGTACACAGATCTTGTTTGGCTGGTGTATCCAACGCCAAGAGCATGGCGAACAGCCATATTGGATGGGTGCGGTACTTGCTGCAATGATCGGTCAGATTGGTCTACCTGGTGGCGGCGTGTCATATGGTCACCACTACTCAGGTATCGGTGTACCGTCAACTGGATTCGCGGCTCCTGGCTCATTCCCGTTGAACATCGATCAAGGTCAGACGCCTAAGCACACGAACCAAGATTTCAACGGTTACAGCCGTGTAATCCCAGTAGCTCGTTGGGTGGATGCGCTGCTTGAGCCGGGTAAGAAGATCAATTCAAACGGTTCTGTGGTAACGCTTCCTGACGTGAAGATGATGGTGTTCAGTGGTAACAACCCTTGGCATCACCACCAAGACCGTAACCGTATGAAGAAAGCGTTCCGTAACCTTCACACGGTTGTGTCTATCGACTTCGCTTGGACGGCAACCTGTCGCTTTGCGGATATCGTGCTGCCAGCATGTACTCAGTTTGAGCGCAACGATATTGATGGCTATGGCGCATACTCAGGCCGCGGTCTGATTGCGATGCACAAGCTAGTTGACCCATTGTTCCAGTCGAAGACAGACTTCGACATCATGACAGAGCTAACCGCTCGCTGGGGCCGTTCTGACGACTACACTCGTGGCATGAACGAGATGGAGTGGGTGAAAACGCTTTACAACAACTGTAAAGAAGCGAACAAAGGTAAGTTCGATCTTCCGGAATTTGAAGAGTTCTGGGAAAAAGGCTTCCTAGACTTTGGTACAGGTAAACCTTGGGTACGTCATGCTGACTTCCGTGAAGACCCAGAGATCAACGCACTAGGTACACCTTCTGGCTTTATTGAGATCACTAGCCGTACTATCGGTAACATGAACTACGAGCATTGCCAAGAGCACCCAATGTGGTTTGAAAAGTCTGAGCGTTCACACGGTGGTCCAGGCTCTGACAAACACCCATACTGGCTACAATCTTGCCACCCGGACAAGCGCCTACACTCACAGATGTGTGAGTCGGAAGAATTCCGTGCAACATACGCGGTTCAAGGTCGTGAGCCTATCTACATTAACCCTGAAGATGCGAAATCTAAGGGCATTAAAGATGGCGATCTAGTTCGCGTGTTCAACGATCGTGGTCAGCTACTAGCTGGTGCGGTTGTGACCGATAGCTATGCTGCGGGTGTGGTTCGTATCGAGGAAGGTGCTTGGTATGGCCCGCTAAACGAGAAGATTGGCGCGCTGGATACTTACGGCGATCCAAACACGCTTACGCAAGATATCCCATCTTCTGAGCTAGCACAGGCAACATCTGCGAACACCTGCTTGGTGGACTTCGAGAAGTTCACTGGCAAGGTTCCGCCAGTTACTGCGTTTGGTGGTCCAATCGAGGTCGTATAACGTCTCGAAGTGCCAACTAGAACACAAAACCCATCGGTAACGATGGGTTTTTTTTTACCTAACAATATACTCAATATGTATAGGACAAAAAGATTGAGTAATAATGACCGAGTATATTCCTGTCTCTTCAGAGCTTGATGCTCTAGCAATAAATCCACACATTGAGGTGCGCCTTGATGGCAAGGAACTGACGTTCCATTATCAAAGCGTTCTTATCCAATCTTTACCTACTCGAACGCCTCTCGTGCGATTTGAAAATCAGATTGAGGCCAGCGCACAGCTGTTGGGGGATGGTTTTCAAATGCTGTGTCAAACCACGGGTAAAGTCGGCGCACTAGTCGATGTTGGACGCTGCCCAGATAATAATGAAAGCTATAGAATTTATCCGGCGGATGCACCGCAACGATTTTACAACTACCTAGTGATAGAGCAGTCGACGGGCTTTCAGCTTTATGGCTTTACCTCATGTCATCGCTTTGCAGGTTTTTTTGAGGTTGAGCAAAATGGTCACAGCCTAGATGTCGTTGCCTGCCTCGATGGTGAGGACAGTGATCCACAACACTGGGAGAGTAATGCGCTAGAGTCTCTAGTTGTGATTCATGGTAACAGCTTAGAAAGCATCTATGCACAATATGCGGATTGTATAGCGAATCACCATCCGGCTAAGCAAGGGGTGAGCCAGAACAGTCCAATTGGCTGGTGCTCTTGGTATGCCTATTATGCCGAAGTGACCAAGCAAAACGTCATCGACAACACCCTTGTTATGAGTGAACAGATGACTGATCTTGAGTGGGTGCTGCTTGATGATGGCTACCAAGCCTTTATGGGTGACTGGCTATCGCCTTCAGACAAATTTGAGGGTGGCGTTCAATCAGTAATAGCTAGCATTAGAGAACAAGGTAAAAAGCCTGCGATTTGGATGGCTCCCTTTATTGCTCAGGCGGAGTCGGACATCTTTAGAGATCATCCCGATTGGTTTTTAAGACATCCATCTGGTGAGTTACTTAAAGCTGAGGATGTTACCTACGGAGGCTGGCGCTGTACCCCTTGGTATATTTTGGATGCGACGCATCCAGAGGTTCAGGCGCATCTCACCAAGGTAGTAAAAACAATGCGCGAAGAGTGGGGGGTAGAGTTATTTAAACTCGATGCCAACTATTGGGGGACGCTAAAGGGGACTCGATATCAACACGGTGCGACAGGAGTCGAAGCGTATCGCTTGGGTATGGCTGCGATCAACGAAGGTGCAGGCGATGCCTTAGTGCTTGGCTGTAACGCGCCTATGTGGCCATCCTTGGGGCTTGTCGATGCCATGCGCGTCTCCGATGATGTAGAGCGCAATATTCATCGTTTCGAGCAGATAGCGAAAGAAACGTTTTATCGCAGCTGGCAGCATCAGCGTCTTTGGTTGATTGACCCTGACTGTGCCACCTTTACGTCTTTACCAAACCAAGGTACCGACCGCCAAGCGTATGAGTTCCACCGTGATGTGCTGCTGGCCTCAGGTGGACTGTTGCTATCGGGCGATCCGTTGCCAGAGCTGACACCTTTTGCACAAGAGACGTTAATGCGCTTAGTCGCAAGGCAAAAGCAGACCAATAACGCCTCTGTATTTACCTCATTATCACTTAATCATTCAACACTCAAGTTGTCAGAAGAGAGAAGACTGCATTGCTTGTTCCACTACGATGATGATGTCAATGAGTACACGCTAACGACAGAGTTTCCAAGTGATTGGTACGATTTCTGGACAGGAGAAAAGCTCAATGATGAGCCGATGCAGATACAAATAGTCCCCGTGAACCGGGGACTGAGCAGTCGAGCTGTTGTGTCGATTGTTCATCTTTCTGACAACTAGGAACTGGGTTAGATTTCGAACAGCCAATAGTATCCGTAGCCCGCAATCAGTGCTGGTAAAGCAGAATAGAACGTCGCGACCAGCGCTGCCTTCGGCGCCAAAGCAATCGCTGGGAATAGGGCATCGCCATCGTTAGAAAGGGCATTGGAGATTTGTGCAGATAAGGGCATTGCTCCAGTCAGGTAAAGGCTGGTCACCAAAATCTGAGGTCCACAACCTGGTAGCAGACCAACTAGCATCCCAACAAATGGCATATAAACGCCATATCCAGATAAAGCATTGCCCAAGTCTATGTGGGCAAAATGAACCGACAATTCAAACGTTAGAAAAGCGACAATAACCCATGCACTCACAAAGTGGGTGTCTTGTGCGGCTTTTTGCATTGGGTGCGATGTTGAGGCTTTATTATCTTCTGCGACCGTACTTTGGTAATCCTTAATCTCTTTAGTAAACGCCCAAAGAAATATCATCACTACAGCTAGTATCGCGCCTGTCCACTCAATGGCGCCTTCTGGGGCTCCAATTGCCGCATTGATATCGATTTGAAAAGACATGGCAAAGGCGATGAACATGGCTGGCACGATTAACCATGACCAGAATAGCCCTTGGAGGTTAATGACCTTCCTCTGTAAAGGATTACTACCACTATCAGAAGCGTCACATCCGCAGTCTGTAGAAGAGGTGACAGAGCTTAACATTGAACTGATTTTACCTTCAGAGCTCGGACGCAAGAAGTCTTCAGAATGAAGACGATTGATTATCAGCCCTGTTACAGAACCGACAACAACACCTAATGCCATCATTCCAAACCCAATACTAGGTTGACTGGCGAGTAACAAGAATGCTGCATCACCCATCGTTGCCGTTAATACGGCGACGACGGAGCCAAACCCAACACGCCCTGCCACAAATTGGGTAGTGACAATGATGGCACCACCACAACCAGGCAAAGCCCCTAATGCTGATGAAAACAAAACCTGGTAGGTGGGAGACTGATGATACAACTCGACAACTCGATTTTTGCTCGAGATCATCCGTGCGACTTGATGGTAGACAGCAAGGGTGAAGGCAACGTAACAGGATACGGCCCAGAATGCATCCGCTAAGGCATTCATAGTGACGTCACGAGTCGCACTATTGAGCAACAGCACTGTGAGTGCTATCGGCAATAATAGCCGTTTGTACTTAGGTGCAAATTGGTCGATGGACAAACCATCTTTAAAGCCAAGTGTTTTTGCCAGATACATAAGTGACACCAGGTGTAAATGAGATCAGTTATCAATTATATCTTTATGAAAATAATTCTCAATAACATTTGCAGATCTGGGTGATGAAAGAATCGGCTCAATCTCACATCAACCGATGACAAATCGCGAAAATCAGGTAAAGTATCGCCCCTGTGAGAGTAATACAGGCGATCTCGCCTGAATGATCAGAATTAGTTAGGAAGCAAAATGATTTTAGTTGTCGGTCATAAAAACCCAGATAGTGATAGCATTTGTGGTGCACTTGTTGCTGCAGAACTTCTAAAGGCTCGTGGTCTTGAAGCGAAGCCAGTTCGTCAAGGCGAGATTAACCGTGAGACGCAACACATTCTTGCAACAGCAGGCGTTGACCAACCAGAACTACGCACAAGCGTTGCTGGTGAAAAAGTGTGGCTAGTAGACTACACCGATCTAGCGCAAGCGCCGGACGATATCAACGAAGCAGAAATCCTAGGTATTGTTGACCATCACCGTCTTGGCGATGTGATGACAGTTAACCCTCTTGAAGCTTGGATTTGGCCTGTAGGTTGTACTTGTACAATCCTATTTAACCTGTTCAAGATGGAGCAAGCAGAAATCACTCGCCCACTAGCAGTGCTAATGATGTCTGCAATCCTGTCTGACACAGTAGGTTTCGCATCTCCAACATGTACTCAAAAAGATAAAGATGCTGTTCTTGAACTTGCACAAATTGCGGGTGTTGAAGACCTAGACGCGTTCATTAAAGATCTATTGATCGCTAAAACAAACATCGAAGGTCTGTCTGCAGCTGAGCTTGTAGAGAAAGATCTGAAAGCATACCCATTCAACGGCCGTGATGTGGTTGTTGGTCAGGTTGAACTGGCAACACTTGAGCAGGTTGACGGTATGATCGAAGCACTTGAAGCTGACCTAACTCGCCGCTGCGAAGAAGAAGGTCTTGCTTTCGCAGCTGTGATGCTAACAGACATCACAACAGCTCAAACTCGTCTAATCTACAAAGGTGAGTGGGCTGAGAAGCTTGTTAAGCATGAAAAAGACGGCATGCTAATGATGGAAAATACACTGAGCCGTAAGAAGCAAGGCTGGCCTTGGCTACAAAACGAGCTAGTGTAACTTTTCACTAAGTCTTACAAAGCCCTAGTTACCATGACAAAAGGTCATTGGTGCTGGGGTTTTTTTAATTCCGATATTCTAGACTTAACCCTAGTTTCTAGAGTGACAAATAAACTAAAAGGCGCGCTGCAATGGCATTAGAACAACATCAAATTGATGAAATCTCTCGTTACGATGAAGAGAAAAGACTGAAGTACAGTGTGAAAACCATGGTACAAGAACGTCAAATCTGGATTCTGACGGACGAGCACGGTTGTGTCATGCTCAATACGGAAGACGAAGATTGCGTCCCAGTATGGCCACATCAAGAGCTGGCTGAGCAGTGGGCGACGGGCGAGTGGGATAATTGTAAAGCTGAAGCGATTTCACTCAATAAATGGCACAGCCGTTGGACTTACGGTCTTGAAGACGACGAGCTTGCTGTTGTGGTATTCCCTAACCAAAATGAAGAGGGTGTGGTGCTGTTTCCAGAAGAGTTCGATTTTGAACTAAAGAAACAGTCTGCGAAAGCTCGCTAACAAAAACACGCTTCAAACCGTAATAAGACATTTCATACGGTATGCAGAAAAACAAAGATGATGTAGACTCTCTGCTCATCATTCCCTGCTTACCGTTTGTTATGGCACGTCTTTTTCTGCTTCTCACTCTTATCACCTACATTCCGCTCAGCCACGCAACCAATAAAGATGCTTGGGATACCTTCAGCGACATAGGTGCATACGGCTTGGTGGGTCTCGCTGCTGGATTGCCCGCTTATCAAGACGATTGGGACGGGGTTTGGCAAGCGGGCTTGAGTATCGGCTCAGCTTCTGCCATTGGGCTTGTTGGCAAATACACGATTGACGCGCCGCGACCAGATGGTAGCGACAACAATAGCTTTCCCTCCAATCATACCGCCAATGCTTTTGCTGCAGCGACGACGCTTCATATTCGTCAAGGTTGGCAAGTAGGCCTTCCCGCATACGGGGTAGCAGCACTTGTCGGCGTCGGGCGCGTTCAAGCGGATAAGCACTATTGGCGTGATGTAGCAGCAGGCGCCGCAATTGGTGTGTTCACCGGTTGGCTGTTTACCGATAAGCTTGATGAAAACGTTCATTTAACTCCGTATGCGGGTTCACGCGGAGCAGGCATGTCTGTAACGTACGTTTGGTGATGACAACAAAAAGCCCAGCGATGCTGGGCTTTGTTCGATTTGGTTTGACGCTAATCGCGCTTCCAAAGAATGTGGCAGAACTTATTGTCAGGATCACGGCTCACAAGTAAGCGCGCGAACACATCATCCATCACATCGTCTTCTTCGTTTACTAGGCCAATGCGAACTTCCGCATAGCTTTCATCAACCTCAAAGCCAACATGCTCCACCCAATCAGCGCCCGTCTCGACAATCTCAGCAGCGCCGCGATCATCGAACTGTGCGGTGAATAAGATTACGTCAGCAGCCTCAAGGTTATCAGGCGCCATTTCTAGGAAGATATCGTACGCCGCTTCGATCACGTCATCGTATGAAATGAGTTCTGACATAACTTACGCTCGGTTCATGTATTTGCGTTCTGCAGTGTTGATCACTACGCGGTCACCCTGTGCAATGTACTCAGGTACTTGAACAGTCAGGCCTGTTGATAGACGAGCTGGCTTAGTACGCGCAGACGCTGAAGCCCCTTTGATTGAAGGGTCTGTCTCTTCGATCACTAGCTCAACAGACGATGGTAGCTCAAGGCCAACCGCGCTGCCGTTCACTAGGATAACTTGAACACCTTGCGTGTCTTCGTTGATGAACAGTAGATCATCTTCGATTTCATCGTGCTTGAATGTGAACTGGCTGTAGTCTTCGTTATCCATGAAGATGTACTCATCGCCGTCAACGTAAGAGAAAGTTACGTTTCGCTTGTTCATTTCTACCGTTTCAAGAGTGTCATCTGATTTGAAACGCTCATCAACTCTAGAGCCTGTTGCCAAATCAGTACAACGTAGCTTGTAGATCTTAGCGCCGCCACGGCCACCCGGAGTGGTGACTTCGATATCTTTGATTAGCAACGTTTTGCCATTTGACTCAATCGCAAAACCTTTTTTAAGCTCACTTGCCTTAGGCATGGAATATTTCCTTCGTTTTTTGTATAGACAGTCAATTATACGTTCGAAATCTAGGTTTGCTCAAGAAGGGAATTGTGTCTCACCTGCCACAAATCAACGTTGAATCCCAAATTAGCCAATCGTAGAATAGGGACATGTTCAACGCTGCAAAGTAACCACGTGCCAATCCAGTCGCCAATCAATCAGCTTATCCCTCAGCCCACTTATGTTCCTGTTGTTGAAGATCTTATCGCTTGCCTAAAATCAGGCTTGAAAGACAATCTGCACAGTGTCTATATCTACGGGTCGGTGGCAAATGGTAATGCCATCCCCAATGTCTCGAACCTTGATGTGGTGCTGGTCACGCAAAGACCGTTAGCAGCGGGTCAAAAGTCATTATTTAACTCCATCAATTGGCGATTTCAGAAAGATTTTCCGTTTGTGAAAGGGCTAGCTGTACGCACTGCGCTGGTCAGCGAGGTGGCGTCGTTGTCGGCGTTGTTCACCTGGGGCTTCTTGCTCAAGCAATGTTGCACCAACGTTTATGGTGAGGACTTATCCGAGTGCTTTGGTCACTATGTACCTAGTTGGGAAATTGCCAAGCAGTGGAATATGGATATTGAACAGAGCGCTGCCATTCTGAGAAGAGAAGTCGCTCTAGCGGAAGACGCCCAATCACAATTGAGCGCGCAGCGACAGTTAGCAAAAAAATTACTTCGCGCTGCATATGGTCTGGTATTGCATAAAACCAAACGTTGGCTGGACGATCCTCTAGAAAGTGGCCGAGCGTTTCTCGATTATTATCCTGAGCGACAACAGACGATAGAGCGTCTTGGAATATTGTTAGGGCAGCGAGTGATCCCGAAACGCTCTGTTGTTGGTCTGCTTGATGACTTTGCACCATGGCTTGTGAAGGAATATCAAAAAACGGAGTTTAAGATAGGTTAAGCAAGGCCTAGGCTTCCAGCTATTAGTCGCTTTCGTTATTCTTCGGCTCCATGGTCTTTCGCTAGAACAACCCCATTTGAGGCGCACTTAAATCATCGAAGTTCATTCCGATAAATGGCAGGATGGCTTCTGCCACAGGTCGTAGCTGCTTATCAATATAGTGTTGATAGTCGATAGGGGAGCGCTGATACTCTTTTGGTTCAGGTCCATTAACCGTAATCACATATTCAATACGACCTCGGTTCTGGTACTGTAAAGGACGCCCTAACTGCTGATTAATCTCATCCGCCATTCTTGCTGCTCTAACCTGAGGCGGAACGTTCTTTTGATATTCATGCAACTTTCTACGAAGCCGTTTTTGATAAATCAACTGCTCATCGTGCTCGCCTCTTAGTGTTGATTCGACAAACTCACGAACGTAATCCGTCGGATCTTGATGCTTAAACACCATCATGTAGAGTGTCTGCTGGAACTCTTGCGATAAGGCTGTCCAGTCGGTTCTGGCACTTTCAAGCCCTTTGAAAATAAGCCTTTCGTTGCTACCTTGTCCGATAAGGCCGGCATATCGCTTCTTCGAGCCAGTCTCTGAGCCACGTATTGTTGGCATTAAAAAGCGCTGATAATGGGTTTCGTATTCGAGCTCAAGAATTGAGGTTAGCTGGTATTCCTGCTCTAGATGCTCGGTCCACCATTGATTGATAGACGTGACCAAGTCGTTACCTACCTTATCGGCTTCTTCAGGTGTGAACGCTCCATTTAGAGAGACAAACGTCGAATCGGTATCGCCATAAATCACTTGGTAGCCTTGGGCTTCAATCAGCTTCTTTGTGGTTTTCATGATCTCGTGACCACGCATGGTGATAGAGGAGGCGAGTCGAGTATCAAAAAAGCGGCAGCCTGAGGAACCCAGAACGCCGTAAAACGAGTTCATTATGATCTTAATGGCTTGCGAGAATGCCTTTTCATTGTTGATTTTTGCAACGTCGCGCGCTTTCCATAAATCTTGGATCAAATTCGGAAGAAAATGCTGCGTACGGTGGAATTGACCACCTCGAAATCCTGCGACGGCTTGGTCTTTATTTTTGCCTATTTCTTGCTTTAGCCCCTCAATCAGTCCCATAGGGTCAATGAGAAAAGAGCGAATAATCGATGGATAAAGGCTTTTGAAATCTAAAACCAGCACCGAATCATACAAGCCGGGAATGGAATCCATGACATAACCGCCAGGGCTGGCAACCCAGTTTTCTGGGTGAAGGTTGGGGGCGGCATAATGAGCTCGGTGTAACCTTGGCAAATAAAGATTGGTGAACGCCGCGACTGAGCCTCCAACGCGGTCCAGCTCCACACCAGTCAGCTTGGTGCGCTCGATAGCAAATTGAAGTAAATGAGTATGGTCAAAGATCCGGTTTACGAGCACACAGTCTTGCAAGTTGTACTTAGCAAGAGACGGTTTATCACGACGGAACATCGAATTGATTTCATCCATACGGTCGTGCACGTTATGTATTGCTTTGCCTTCGCCTAATAACTCACGTGATACAGATTCGAGTGACCAAGAACGAAAGTTATAGGTCGCTGTTTTGAGCGTATCAATCCCATCCAACACCACTCTACCGGGTATGGTGATAAAACTCTGTTGACTCGACGGTAAGGTGCGAAAATAGATTTTCTGGCTATTCCTGCCAAGTGACAGCACCACGTTGTTGAACTCGGCACGTTTGTTTAACAGCTTAAAATCGAAGTCTATTACGCTCCAACCAACGACAACATCCGGGTCGAAAGCTTGAAACCAGTCATTGAGGGCCAGCAGTAGGGATTTTTCATCACTGACCCATTGTGTGGGGGTGTCGCAAGCTTGCGGCTCGCCGATCATGATCACTCTGCTGTCTTTTGGGCTGTCGAGACCGATTGAATAAAGTACGCCTTTTTCTGAGCACTCGATATCGAGAGAAACTACGTTGAGATCAGGCTGATAGTCATGTGCCTTACACTTGGCATCGGTGATCCTCAAAAACTGATTAGGGAGCCCCGAGTTGACCACTTCGCTCTTGCCAGCAACGGCTAAGCTTCCCTGAATAAAACGCTCCATAAGAAAGCGATCAGCGAGTTTTATGTCTGCCTCTAATACTAAGACATCAAGAGAATTAAGCTTGTCGTTGAGCTGACGCGCGGCCGCTATCGAGTTGCTATATACCGCAGCAAGGGTTTGACCATCGAAGCTTGTCATTTCAACGTCGTTGACCGTGATCGCGAGACCTGCTTCTTTAGCCGCGCTATGCACTAACTCTATAGTCGCGGTAGGTACGAAAAATACGGGTTTTTGCCCCTCTATGAGTACTTGTGCAGGACCTTGTGGGGTAGAGAGCCACAGCTCTATCTGTGGACCTGAACGAGAGTCTCTCGCTTGGCGGGTTAACAAGAAGCCTTGATGAATGTCCAAATGAAGCGAATTCCTACATGGTTTGCTGTGGCTGAGTAAATTTTGTGCAAAATATTTACTCAATAATAGCTCTGACTGATGAACAAGTGTAACAAAGGTCTATCCAGAGCCAAAGTACCTCAATATGAGCTAAACTTTAGTGGTAACACCATGTTTCTAGAATAGTGATTTATATCGAGATTTTGCAAATATCTAGAGTATAGTGTGCTAGATGTTTCATAGGGGTGTAAAGTGGATTTATGCCCATAAATCGGGGGGTTAGGTTAGAGATAGCTAATGGTTGTATGATTTGTAACCTAATGATTTTAAAGTTTTTCTGATTGACGACGTTGAATCTTCGTCGTAATGTGTTTCGCAAACTTTGCGCCCGTGCACGATTTGTATGGGAGCATTTAAACGTAACATGAGGTATGATAGTCAGCCATGCTGCTATCCACTAACCTCAAGTGGTCGCAGAGCCAATAGATAAGTGTGGAGATACAAGTTTGATTAATGTTTTCCTTGTAGATGATCACGAACTGGTTCGCACAGGGATACGACGTATTATCGAAGACGTCCGTGGAATGAATGTAGCAGGGGAAGCTGACAGTGGTGAAGAAGCCGTAAAATGGTGTCGTAGCAACCATGTTGACGTCATTTTAATGGACATGAATATGCCTGGCATTGGTGGACTAGAAGCGACGAAAAAAATCCTTCGCCATAATCCAGACATTAAGATCATCGTGTTAACTGTGCATACGGAAAATCCATTTCCGACAAAAGTTATGCAGGCAGGTGCCGCGGGCTACCTGACCAAAGGCGCTGCGCCTGATGAAATGGTGAATGCCATTCGTCTCGTCAACAGCGGTCAGCGTTACATCTCTCCTGAGATTGCTCAGCAGATGGCGCTAAGCCAGTTTTCATCAGCATCAGAGAACCCGTTCAAAGACCTTTCTGAACGTGAACTTCAAATCATGATGATGATTACTAAAGGGCAAAAGGTAACGGATATCTCAGAGCAATTGAGCCTGAGCCCGAAAACCGTGAACAGCTATCGATACCGTTTGTTTAGCAAACTGGATATCAACGGTGATGTTGAACTGACTCACTTAGCGATTCGACATGGAATGCTAGATACTGAGACGTTGTAGTTGAGAACATAGCGTGTCGGAACCCATTTTTGACTCAACATCCTTCCTCAAAACCGTAACAAACCAACCCGGCGTCTACCGTATGTACGACGCCGAGTCGGTCGTTATCTACGTCGGCAAAGCCAAAGACCTTAAAAAACGCCTCTCTAGTTACTTTCGAAAACGTGTCGATAGTGAAAAAACGCGCGCGTTGGTCAGTAACATCAATAAAATAGACGTGACAGTAACGCATACCGAAACGGAAGCGTTAATTCTTGAGCACAACTATATCAAGCAGTACCTGCCTAAATACAACGTACTGTTGAGAGACGATAAATCCTATCCGTACATCTTTTTGTCTGGTCATAAGCATCCACGGTTATCCATGCATGGCGGAGCAAGGCGCAAAAAAGGGGAGTATTTCGGACCCTATCCAGATTCTGGTGCCGTAAGACAAACACTTCACCTGTTACAACGCATCTTCCCGGTGAGACAGTGCGAGGACTCTGTCTATGCTAACCGAAGTCGCCCATGCCTGATGTATCAGATTGGTCGCTGCGCGGGTCCTTGTGTGAGTTCTATTATTTCCGACGACGAGTACACGGAACTGGTTGGCTTACTGCGTTTGTTCTTACAAGGTAAAGACAAGAATGTCGTGCAAATGCTGGTGGAGAAAATGGACGACGCTAGCCGTAACCTTGCCTTTGAGCAAGCGGCTAAGTATCGCGATCAGATCCAGGCGATAAGGCGTGTTCAAGAACAGCAGTTTGTTTCTGAAGACAGTGATGACGATATGGACGTATTGGGTTTTGCTCAGGAAAACGGTGTGGCGTGTGTTCATATCTTGATGATTCGACAGGGCAAGATTTTAGGCAGTCGCAGTCATTTTCCTAAGATACCGAACAATACTGAGCAGTCAGAGGTGTTTTATAGCTTCTTGAGTCAGTACTACCTCAACCACTCTGAGTCACGCACGATTCCGACTCGTATCATTCTTAATGATGGCTTGGTGGAAGACGTCAATGACATGTCCAAGGCCTTGACAGAAATTGCGGGTCGTAAAGTCGTGTTCCACATCAATCCGACAGGGGCGAGGGGACGCTACCTGAAACTGTCGAACACTAATGCGTTGACGGCGATCACGACAAAGATCAACCACAAGATGACCATCAACCAACGCTTCAAAGCGCTTCAAGATGCGTTGAACATCGAAAACATCGCCCGTATGGAATGTTTCGATATCAGTCATACTATGGGTGAGAACACCATTGCGTCATGTGTAGTGTTTAACCAAGAAGGGCCTGTGAAGCAGGAGTATCGTCGATACAACATTACCGGTATTACCGGTGGCGATGATTATGCAGCCATGGGACAAGTGCTTGAACGCCGTTACTCCAAACAGATCGATGTAGATAAAATTCCGGATATTATCTTTATTGATGGTGGTAAAGGTCAGCTAAACCGTGCGGTGGACATAGTTTCTGAGTATTGGGACGATTGGCCAAAACGCCCACTAATGATTGGTATCGCTAAGGGTGTAACCCGTAAACCCGGTCTCGAAACCCTTATCACTCCAGAAGGTAGAGAGTTTAACTTACCAAGCGATGCGCCGGCATTGCACTTAATTCAACACATTCGTGATGAAAGTCATAATCATGCGATTGCTGGGCATAGAGCGAAACGGGCCAAAGCGCGTCGAACCAGTCCTTTAGAAGGTATTGAGGGCATCGGTCCGAAACGCAGACAAGCCTTGTTAAAATACATGGGTGGTTTGCAAGAACTCAAACGTGCAAGTGTAGAAGAAATCGCCAAAGTCCCAGGAATTAGCATTTCTTTGGCAGAAAACATCTATCAAGCATTGAAACAGTAGAGAAAATCCCGCAACATAAACAGGCAGTAAAATAGAGCCGATAATAATATGCGTTTAAACATCCCTAACATTCTGTCTTTGTTGAGATTATTTCTCATCCCCGTGTTCGTCGTTGCTTTCTATCTTCCGTATAGCTGGGCGCCGTTTGCAGCCGCTATGATATTCTGGGTGGCAGGCTTCACTGACTGGCTCGATGGGATGTTAGCGAGAAAGCTTGGTCAAACGTCCCGTTTTGGGGCTTTCATCGATCCTGTTGCCGATAAGGTCCTCGTGGCAACTGCACTTATTCTTATCACCGAACATTACCACTCTATTTGGGTCACCATCCCTGCAGTAACCATGATTGCTCGAGAAATTATTATTTCTGCACTGCGTGAGTGGATGGCTGAGATTGGCAAACGCGCGAGCGTGGCCGTATCTTGGGTTGGTAAAGTCAAAACTGTCTCTCAAATGTTCGCGCTCTGGGTGCTGATTTGGCGTTATGACGATTGGATGATTTGGGTTGGCTATGTGGCACTGTATGTCGCGACGGTTTTGACCTATTGGTCAATGATGCAATATCTGGCAGCGGCAAAAGACGATTTGCTTAACGCTGATAAGTAGTTAGCGCGGCAACGAATAATAGTATTGAATATTAAGGCGAGCAGTAAGCTCGCCTTTTTGCATTTTAGCGCAGCGTAATTTTTGATATGGCTCTTGCGAATGCGATGATAGGTAAGCTCAATTAGGCTTGTTGGTTAGGCATATTTTGGTAAGTTGACAAGTTTTCTAGTCTTAAATGTGCATGTTTTTGCTAGAAAATTGAGCAAATTGGCGCTTTTTGGGTATTTCTTGGTCAAACGATTCAAAATATCAAAAAACGTGTTGACTCATTTTCCTGATTGCGTAAAATGCCTCCCGTACTCAAGAGGAACTGCTCAAAACGAAAGTGAAAAGCAGAGCTTCATGAGCAACAAGAAGGCGCCTTGGCAGAGTGGCTATGCAGCGGATTGCAAATCCGTGGACCTCGGTTCGACTCCGGGAGGCGCCTCCATTCTCTCTTAGAGAATATGCGACACTAGCTCAGTTGGTAGAGCGCAACCTTGCCAAGGTTGAGGTCACGAGTTCGAACCTCGTGTGTCGCTCCAAATTATAGTGATATGGCCTTGAAGGCGGTATCAAGATGGTGTCTCCATCGCAAAGGATTTTGCGTGCCCTGGTGGTGGAATTGGTAGACACAAGGGATTTAAAATCCCTCGACGTTCGCGTTGTGCCGGTTCAAGTCCGGCCCGGGGCACCATCTCAAATTTAGTCTGAAAAGACAAATGCGACACTAGCTCAGTTGGTAGAGCGCAACCTTGCCAAGGTTGAGGTCACGAGTTCGAACCTCGTGTGTCGCTCCAAACATTAAAACCCCAGCAGAAATGCTGGGGTTTTCTTGTTTTGGTAATGGGCAACAGCGTCGCTCGAGGTCATCGTTTGGGAATGAGGTGAACCTCGTGCCCGAATCCGGTCGAGTCGCTCCAAACACTAAAGCCCCAGCAGAAATGCTAGGGCTCTTTCGTTCTAATACTTTTCCATCTTTAGCCTTTATCTTGCTGATTCTTTTTGCAATGATGTCCGTACTATAAGCACTCTAATGATAAATCGAGGCATCTATGTTTACCGGTATTATTCAATCTGTCGCCACTATTGATAAAATTACAGACCTAAACGGCATTCGCACCTTTGAAATCGACTTCGAGCAAGGGTTTTGTGCCGATGTTGAAATTGGCGCGAGTATCGCTGTAGATGGCGTTTGTTTGACGGTAACTGAGATACAAACGGACACGCGTTTGTCGTTTGATGTTATGTTGCAGAGCCTCAATATCACAACGCTAAGCTCTTTTGAGCAAGGCCAGATGATCAACGTAGAACGTGCAGCTAAAGATGGTGCTGAGATTGGCGGTCACCCATTATCTGGTCATGTTGATTTCAAAACACCGTTGGTATCGGTAGAGCAGCAAGAAGATAACTACCGAATCAAATTTCAGTTGCCAAAAGAGTGGAAGCCTTATGTGTTCCCTAAAGGCTATATTGCGATCAATGGCGCTAGTCTGACGGTTTCTGAGGTGGATAAGCAAGAAGGCTGGTTTGATGTCTGGCTTATTCCAGAAACTCGTCGTATGACGACGTTTGAAGGCAAAGGTGTTGGTGACGACGTCAATATTGAGATCGAGCGAGGCACTCAGGTCGTCGTTGACACAGTGAGGGATACCATAGCTGAAACCCTTGGCCCACTGCTGCCGATGTTCGAAAAATTCCTTGAGCAAAATGGTGTAGACGTAGACGCAATTGGTCATGCAACCACCAAGAGTCTGAGCGACAAAAAAGACTAATAGTTAGTTTTGGAATGGACCGCCTCTGCAGAGGCGGTTTTTTTATGTCAGTAGTTTAATATTGCTCAATAATACGTAACTAGTGACCCGTGTTTTACGTGATAAAAACGGTTGCGATGATAATGAGTTCTATGTTACTTTCCCGCGCAATCTCGGAATGAATCTGGGGGATACGCGTCGTAACCATTCAAGCTGATTGTGATACGACGTAGGGTAGGTACTGGTTATGCCAATAATCAGTAGACGGGATACTGATGCCTAGAAGGGCATATTAATGGGAAACCCAACATTGAAACACATTAACTCTCACTCAAAAATCAGCTTTGTACTTCCAAACTGTGTATTGCGCGTAAACCGTAGTATCACAGAGCCTTGATTTACAGAATCGATCTCTTTTCCTAGCGCAAGTGCGTTGGGCTTCGTCACATCTGTTGTTCAGATGGGACTCGTTTTGTTGTTCGCGTAACAGTGAGTACTGTGCGCGTAAAATCAGGTTACAAATAAATGAGTACAGCATTCGAATTTGATTCAAAAGAATTCGCGTCTTCGATTTCGGTTCAAGTTCCACACGTCGAAGGCACTTACGATCTGACCCCAGATCAAGTATTACTAGACCAAGCCGAGCATGAGTCAGAAGTACGTTCGTACCCGCGTCGTCTTCCGATTGCCATCAAACGAGCCTATGGAGCGTTAGTGGAAGATACTCGCGGTCAAATTTTCTTAGACTGCCTTGCTGGTGCAGGTACCCTGGCGATGGGTTACAACCATCCAGAGATTAACCAAGCCCTCAAAGAGCAGCTAGACTCCGGTCTACCGTATCAAACGCTAGATATCACGACAGAAGCGAAAGATCGCTTTATCAAACGCGTTAAAGCCTTTTTGCCTGAGCAGTTCGCGACTGAATCTGTGATTCAGTTCTGTGGTCCTTCCGGTGCCGATGCGGTCGAAGCTGCGATCAAGCTGGCGAAGCAAACCACGGGCCGCAACACCATGTTTGCATTTCGCGGTGCGTATCACGGCATGACGAATGGCACTATGGGCATGATGGGTAACCTCGGCACTAAAGCGCGTCGTACCGGTCTCATGTCAGACGTGCACTTTATGCCGTTCCCGTATAGCTTGCGCTGTCCATTTGGATTGGGTGGTGATGCAGGTGCCAAGCAGAGTATTCGTTACATTGAGCGACTCCTCAATGACGACGAAGCTGGCATCATGAAACCAGCGGCGATCATCGTTGAGCCAGTACAAGGCGAGGGCGGTGTGATTCCGGCTCCAGCGTTTTGGCTCAAAGAGCTGCGTAGGATTTGTGATGAGCATGAGATTCTACTGATTCTTGATGAGATTCAGTGCGGTGTGGGAAAAACGGGTTACCGATTTGCCTTCGAAGAGGCCGGTATCAGCCCAGATATTCTTTGCCTTTCTAAAGCGATTGGTGGTGGTTTGCCAATGTCGATCTTGGTATTCAACAAAAAGGTCGATACATGGAATGCTGGCGAACATACGGGTACATTCCGCGGTAACCAATTAGCCATGGTATCGGGTGCAAAAGCACTTGAGATCATCGAGCGAGATAACCTCGTTGAGCACGCTAGCATTGCCGGCGAGTATCTGCGATTGGGTCTAAACAAAATCAAAGATCGCGTGAATTGCATTGCCGAAGTTCGTGGTAAAGGTCTGATGCTTGGCGTTGAGATCGTAAAACCAACCGGTGAGCACAACAAGTTTGGTGAGCCTGTCGCTGATGGTGAACTAACGCTCGCAATTCAACGAGCAGCGCTGGAGCGCGGTTTGATGGTTGAAAAGGGCGGTCGTGACGGCTCTGTTATTCGCTTCTTGCCACCTCTTATCATCAGCTTTGAGCAGATTGACTTTGCCCTACGCACTATCGAAGAGGCGATCATTGTTGCAGGCGGCGGTGAGAAAACTGAGCAGCAAGCGAAGGAATCTAGCTGGCGTAAGCACTTCATCCACACTGGTGAGCAAGGTGCGACTGAGTTTGCTCAGGTGATGAATCACACGACTCAAGCTATGAAAGAAGTGTTTGAAAAAGTGAGCAAACCCTATTCTGGTTTGGATCCGAAAACGCTCGAAACACTTATCAATGACGTAAATCTTGATAGTCAAAACAGCAACCTGCAAAGCGTCGTTGATGAAACGGCTGGGCTGGTTGCGGAACACTCTATCTTCACTCAGCACCCTGATTGTATTGCGCATCTGCATACGCCTCCTTTGATGCCAGCGGTGGCAGCAGAGGCGATGATTGCAGCGCTAAACCAGTCGATGGACTCTTGGGATCAAGCATCAGCAGCGACCTATGTAGAGCAGAAGGTTCTAGATTGGCTATGTGAGCGCTACGAGCTTGGTGAAGATGCGGACGGCATTTTCACCAGTGGCGGTACACAAAGTAACTTAATGGGCTTGCTACTGGCTCGCGATCGCATTGCTGATGTCACTGACGGTCATTCAATCCAAAAACTAGGTCTGCCAAGCTACGCCGATAAACTGCGTATCGTTTGCTCAGACAAGTCTCACTTTACCGTTCAGAAGTCAGCGTCACTTCTTGGTCTTGGTGAAAAAGCCGTGCACTGCGTGGCGACTCATGAGAATGGCACGATAAAAACAGATGCTTTGCTTGCTGACATCACAGCACTCAAAGAACAAGGGTTAATTCCATTTGCACTAGTTGGCACCGCGGGTACCACTGATCACGGCGCGATCGATGACTTAGCAACACTTGCGGATATCTCTTCCCAGTTCGGTCTTTGGTTCCACGTCGACAGTGCTTACGGTGGCGCGCTGATCCTAAGTAGTCATAGAGACAAGCTCCAAGGGATCGAAAAAGCCGATTCAGTGAGTGTCGATTTCCACAAGCTGTTCTACCAAACCATCAGCTGCGGCTCACTGCTTCTTAAAGATCGAGCTAACTTCAAGTATCTGCTTCACCATGCTGATTACTTGAATCGTGAACATGACGAGCTGCCAAACTTGGTCGATAAATCCATCGCGACGACTAAGCGTTTTGATGCGTTGAAGGTCTTCATGACCATGCAAAACGTTGGTCCAGACGCACTAGGTGACATGTACGATCATCTAATGGATCAAACTCAGCAAGTGGCTAAGCTTGTTAAAGCGCATCCACAGTTTGAGCTATTGGCAGAGCCGTCGCTATCAACGGTTCTATTCAGAGCGGTAAACAATGATGCTGATGACCTAGAGCAGCTTAACAAAACGATTCGCATCGAAGCGCTGACTCGCGGCGTTGCGGTACTTGGGGAGACGGTAGTAAACGGCCACTCGGCACTGAAATTTACTATCTTGAACCCTTGCTTGAAGCTATCGGATTTCGACACGCTTCTAAACAATATTCATCAATTAGCCCTTGAGCTAACTAACTCTCACTAAGAGAAAAAGGAACAAACAAATGGCAATTCTACAGATTGGTGCTGGTGGTGTTGGTTGGGTAGTCGCACACAAAGCGGCTCAAAACAACGATGTACTTGGTGATATCACAATCGCTTCGCGCACAGTAGCAAAATGCGAAAAAATCATTGAGTCAATCAAGGGCAAAAACAACCTTAAAGATCCAAGTAAAAAACTAGAAGCTCGTGCGGTTAATGCGGACGATGTTGAAGCGCTAGTAGCTTTGATCAACGAAGTAAAACCTGATCTTGTGATCAACGCGGGTCCTCCGTGGGTGAACATCACTATCATGGAAGCGTGCCTACAAGCGAAGGTGTCTTACCTAGATACATCGGTTGCTGTTGACCTATGTTCTGAAGGTCAGCAAGTACCGCAAGCATACGACTGGCAATGGGGCTTCCGCGACAAGTTTAAAGAAGCGGGTATCACTGGCATCTTAGGTGCTGGTTTTGATCCAGGTGTAGTAAGTGTGTTTGCCGCGTACGCAGTAAAGCATTTGTTCGATGAGATCGATACCATCGATGTTATGGACGTAAATGCAGGTGACCACGGTAAGAAGTTCGCGACGAACTTCGACCCAGAGACCAACATGCTTGAAATCCAAGGCGATTCTTTCTACTGGGAAAATGGCGAGTGGAAGCAAGTGGAATGTCATTCACGTATGCTTGAGTTCAACTTCCCGCTAGTAGGCAAGCACAAGGTTTACTCTATGGCGCACGATGAAGTTCGTTCAATGCAAGAATTCATTCCTGCAAAACGTATCGAATTCTGGATGGGCTTCGGTGACACTTACCTGAACTACTTCAACTGCATGCGCGATATTGGTCTACTGAGCCCAGACCCGCTAACTCTGCACGACGGAACGGTTGTACAACCACTACACGTGCTTAAAGCACTGCTACCAGATCCAACCTCTCTAGCTCCGGGCTACACAGGTAAAACGTGTATCGGTACTTGGGTTCAAGGTAAGAAAGACGGTAAAGAGCGTTCAGTCTTCATCTACAACAACGCTGACCACGAAGTCGCTTACGAAGATGTTGAGCACCAAGCGATCTCTTACACTACAGGTGTTCCGGCTATTACTGCGGCACTTCAGTACTTCCGCGGTAAGTGGGCAGAGGCTGGTGTGTTCAACATGGAGCAGCTTGACCCAGATCCGTTCTTGGAGACAATGCCAGAGATTGGTTTGGATTGGCATGTTCAAGAGCTGGAAGTGGGTGGGCCGGATATTCAGGTTTTGAAGTAGGGGTTTAAGAGCTTTACCCCCTCTAACTCCCCCTTAGCAAGGGGGAGAACTACAGGCTAGCTCCTATCGTCGCATCGCCTAGCTTTGGATCAGGCGACGCGTAAGCGAGCCATCTGTTCCTCCCCTTAGTAAGGGGAGGCTAGGAGGGGTAAACCACCAATCCCCAAAACCTGCTAAAATCCCCAATCATCACCCGGAACGCAAACCATGAACAAATCTCAACTCAAAACCCCATACTTCATGATCAACGAATCTAAGCTGATCGAAAACCTAGAAAAGGCCAAACACCTCAAAGAGATCTCAGGTGTTAAGCTGGTTCTCGCATTAAAGTGTTTCTCAACTTGGGGTGTTTTCGACATCATTAAACCGTATCTAGATGGCTCAACCAGTAGTGGTCCATTTGAGGTAAAGCTTGGTCATGAAACCTTTGGTGGAGAGACGCACGCTTACAGTGTGGGTTACACTGAAGACGATGTACGCGAAGTGGCGGATATCTGTGACAAGATGATTTTTAACTCTCAGTCTCAGTTAGCGGCTTACCGCCATATTGTTGAGGGCAAGGCATCTTTGGGACTTAGACTTAACCCAGGCGTGAGCTACGCAGGGCAAGATCTAGCGAACCCAGCGCGTAAGTACTCTCGTCTTGGTGTGCAAGCTGACCATATCGACTCTTCGGTATTTGATAGTATCGATGGCGTCATGTTCCACATGAACTGTGAGAACAAAGATGTGGATGCATTTATTGGTTTGCTTGATGCGATCTCTGAGCAGTTTGGCGATCACCTCGACAAGCTTGATTGGGTGAGCATGGGTGGCGGCGTATTCTTCACTTGGCCAGGCTACGATATTGATAAGCTTGGTGCTGCTCTAAAAGCCTTCTCTGAAAAACACGGTGTCCAGATGTATCTGGAGCCGGGTGAAGCCATCATCACGAAAACCACCGATCTTGTGGTGACCGTGGTAGATATTGTCGAGAATGAGAAGAAGACGGCGATTGTTAACTCAGCGACTGAAGCCCACCGCTTGGATACGCTGATCTACGATGAGCCAGCATCCATTCTGGAAGCTAACTCAGAAGGTGAGCATGAATACGTGATTGGATCTTGCTCTTGCCTCGCTGGCGACCAGTTCTGTGTGGCTAACTTCGACGAGCCGCTAAAAGTAGGTCAGCAGCTACATATTATGGATAGCGCAGGCTATACCATGGTGAAGTTGAACTGGTTTAATGGATTGAAAATGCCATCAATCTATTGCGAACGTTCATCGGGCAACATCGAGAAACTCAACGAGTTTGGTTATGAGGACTTTAAGCGCTCACTGTCTCAGTGGTCAGTCAGTTAGCTCGTTGTAGAACATGAATATTGAAAAAACAGGCAGGCACTTAGTGCTTGCCTGTTTTTTTATAAGCCCCTATCTTTTAACAAGATATGCGGTATGCGCTTCACTCTTTTCTAGGAGCCTTTTCTGATGAATACATTGTTCTCTGCCAAGTTTTTCGGGCTGTTTGTTCTCTTGCTTAGTCTGTCTGGGTGTGTGAGTTACAGCGTTACTGAGCAAGAGATGACGGATTATCTAAATCAAAACCTAAAGCTTGATCGGGCAGTCGGTATTGAAGATGTTCTTTACGCCAAAATTTCTGTCGACGACTTAAAAGTGAATATTGGCCGCGCTGACAAAGACAGAGTCGCGGTGTACGCCAACACCACTGCGGAGCTCCAAATGATGAGCCAACCAGATATGAGTTTGGATTTGGACATCGAGTTTAGCGCCATCCCAGAGTATAAAAAAGAGACGGGCGAAGTGTTTCTAAAGTCACTCCGTCTAGAGCGGCTCGATGAGGATGGTTCGATACTGACGCCAGAAATAAGGCAGCTGATTAAGCCTGCAGTATCTTTGATTGGTAATGCAGTATCGAGTTATCCGGTGTACCAACTTGATGAGAGCACAGTTAAGCAGTCGCTGCTTAAATCGTCGAATCCTAAAGTGACGGTTGAGAACAACAAGCTGGTTATTGATTTCTTTGACTAGGATTTTGACTCAGGCAGCGATTTTGTAGGACGAAGTGATCTGGTTTGACCAGAATCGACTATAGTGTGTAATCTATTCATTCAATTGGAAAAATAGAGAGACAACTCTCGCAGCCAACAGTAAAAGGACGGTTCATGATTAGCAAAATTATCACTACATTAGCCCTGGTTCTCATCGGTTACATGTTTTACAAAAACAATAGTATGCCGTCGTATTTGGGCGTGGATGGTGGACAGTTGGCGCGCATGCCTTCCACACCTAATGCCGTCTCATCGCAGACTAAAATCCCAGAAAAACAGGTTCAACCGATTGCCTTTGATGATCTCGCGACGGCAAAAGCGCGCGCATTGGCAGCGCTAGAAACGTTGGGACGCAACGAGGTGGTAACGGATAGCGGCGATTACGTTCATGCGGTTTTTACAACACCCCTGATGCGTTTTCATGACGACGTAGAGCTTTATTTCGATGCCGACAATGGTGTGATGCATTATCGTTCTCAATCTCGCACCGGATACAGTGATGCAGGCGTTAACCGCGCACGTTATGACGAGTTTGTTCAAGCGTTTCAACAAACAAATGGCTAATCTCTGAAAGCGATTCTCCTCATTAGCGGTCTGTCTGATAAGTGGCTGCTATGAGGAGAGCAATATGCGTTCTATTCTTACCCTATTTTCCCTTTCCTTAATTCTATTTACTCCTTCGTTAGTCGTTGCCAAAACACTTAATGGATTTAGCCTAGAAAATGCAACCGTGCCGTTGAACTTGGTCCAAAGTGGCGGTCCGCCTAGAGACGGTATCCCAGCACTTACCGACCCAAAATTTGAATCAGGGCGTAAAGCTCAGAGTATGAAACCAAGAGATATCATACTTGGTTTGGTGATCAACGGTGAAGCGAAAGCTTATCCATTGAGCATTTTGAATTGGCACGAAATCGTTAATGATACCGTTGGAGGTGAGCGCGTCGTCGTGAGTTATTGTCCACTTTGCGGCAGCGGCATGGCGTTTGAAAGCCAACCAGAGGGTGATGGTCAACGAGAGCTGGACTTTGGTGTTTCTGGCCTTCTGTATAGCTCAGATGTGTTGATGTACGACAGACAGACGGAATCGCTGTGGTCGCAAATTCATGGCGAAGCCGTGGCGGGGCCGCAGGTTGGCAGTAAGCTAAAGCAGGTCCCAATGATATTATCACGTTGGTCTAACTGGCTTCAAAGGTACCCAGATACCCAAGTGCTCTCGACAGACACTGGGTATCGACGAGACTATAATCGCGATCCTTATGCTGGCTATGGAGAACACCCCAATGTCTATTTTCCTGTGGCAAATCAAGCGCCAAGTGCGTACCACCAAAAAGAGATGGTATTAGGGCTGTTGGTCGATGGCAGTGCTATTGCCTTTCCATTTAGTGAGCTCGAGAAGCAAGGTAAGGCGCAGTTTGATTATTCATTTGATAACGCCTCATACAAGATTCACTGGGATAGTGAAAATCAATCGGCATGGGTCACCGATGAAGACGGTCAGGCAATGGCGTCTACCTTACTGTTTTGGTTTGCTTGGTATGCGTTTTATCCAGACACCCAAGTGTTTAGCGGTTGATAGAAACAAGCCCTAAGTTAGACTATTTAGGGCTTTGAGACATAATTACGAGCTTAACTTCTAGGATTAGCTTTTTAGATTAGCTAAGGCTTTCAACCAGTGCTTTACCAACACCGTGTGCGCTAGTTGGGTTTTGACCTGTAATCACGCGCTCATCTACGATGACCAACTCTTGCCATGGCTGCACCTTGTTATAACGACTGGCTGTGCGAGCCAATGACTCTTCTAGTAAAAAAGGAATCGCGTCGATAGTGCCAAAGTCGATTTCTTCCTCTCGCGTGAACCCTGTGACGGATTTTGAAGCGAGAAGCTTTTCCCCTGAGCTTAGTGTAATTGGCAGTAGTGCCCCAGGTCCGTGACAGACTGCCGCGATGATGCCGCCATTTTCATAGTGCTTTGCAGCAATGTTTGCGAACGACTCATCGGTCGCTAGATCTGACAGCAAGCCAAAGCCACCAGGGTAGAAGATGGCATCGTACTCTTCGCCGTTTACCTGAGACACAGGGATGGTGTTGTTGATGCGGTTTTGAAAGTCATCATTCGCCAGAAGATCGGCATTGACGGTATCACCCTCAATATCTGTGCCGTAAAGCGGCGCTTTACCACCTTGAATAGAAGCAATATCGTACTCGAAACCTGCCTTGAGAATTTCACTTAGAGCGTGAGTAAGCTCAGGGGCATAGGTGCCGTTCGCTTGGTCAGTGTCACCGAGAGTGGCGTGGTTGGTCACTGGGATGAGTACTTTTTTCATAATTCGTTCCTTTGAGCTGACGGGTTCTTGTTTGTACGTATTGATATTAATTGCAAATCAAATGAGTGATAATCATCTAGAATAGAAAAACATTATTGCTATTTAGCAAAGATAATGGCGGTTGGAGTGGTAATGGAGAGTTTTGAAGGGATTAACGAGTTTGTTGCTGTGGCAGAGAGTCATGGTTTTTCCGCTGCGGCCAAGTTGCTTGGTTGCAGCACCAGCCATGTGAGCCGCCAAGTTTCACGGCTAGAGGAACGAGTAGGGGTAGCACTGCTTGCTCGCTCGACACGAATGGTCAGTTTGACTGACGCTGGGCAGGTCTATTACCAGCAGTGTAAAGAACTGGTCATTGGTTTGCAGCAAGCGAATGAGCGACTCTCATCTCAGCAGATTGAGTTGAGCGGTACCTTGCGTGTAAGTGCGGCAGGCGCATTTGCAGAGAACTATGTTGCTCCCGCTTTGATGACATTTGCTAAGCAATATCCTGATCTTTCTGTTGAGATGGATTTTAATACTCGGATGGTCAATTTCATTGAAGATGGGGTCGACTTTGCTATTCGCTATGGTCGCCTGAGTGATTCAGGCTTAGTCGCCAGAAAGCTGGTGGATAGACCGATGGCGGCCGCTGCAAGTCAAAGGTATTTAGATCAATTTGGAGAACCGACTCACCCGAATCATCTTGCGCAGCACAGTTGTATCATCGCCAACAATGACCACTGGCAGTTCGAAAAAGAGGGCAAGCCGATGAGTGCTATTCGGGTCAGCGGTCGGTGGAGAAGCAATAACTCCAACGCCATTCTTCAGGCATGTGAAGAAGGCTTAGGGATCGCTTACCTGCCTCGTAGTAGCTTTGGAAACAAACTCGCGTCGGGAACATTAAAGCCAGTTCTCGAACCATTTTGGGGTAAAGGATCGAGTAGTTGGATTGTGTATCAAAATCGCCGCTTCTTGCCGGTAAGGGCGCGAATGGCGATAGACTATTTAGTTAAACACTTCTCGGATTGGCAGGAGTAGGTCACCACTATTTAAACAAGTGCTGCAACGCGCGGCTGACAGGAAGTTTGTGCCCGGCAATATAGGCATTCATTTTGCCCGTGAGGTCTTTTTTCACTTTTTCGAGCTTGTGTAGATTAATCATGGTTGAGCGATGGATCTGCCAGAAACTATCTGGGTCGAGCTGCGTAGCCAGTTCTTTGATGGTACTTCGTAGCACGTATTCTCGATTGTCGGCAGTGACAAGAGTAACGTATTTGTCTTCTGCCCTGAGGAAGGCAATATCATCAACAGAGATAAGGTGGATCTCGTCTTGCTTGCTGCCCTTTAGCCATTTCGCAAACTGCGGGGTTGTGTTGATCGAAAGCTTTTCTAGATTGGCGACAATCGCGTTTAAATCAGGACTTCCGCCACTCGCTTTGAGGCGTGATTTAGCTTTGTTGCACGCATCGATGAGGCGATCTTCTTGCAGAGGCTTTAACAGGTAGTCGATAGCGTTGGCTTCGAACGCACTCACTGCATAGTGATCAAATGCGGTAATGAAAATGACCAAAGGCGCTGGCGTCGAAGAATCTTGATGAGACTTAGCGATTATCTGCGCTACCTCTATCCCTGACTTCCCTGGCATTTGAATATCAAGAAATGCGATATCTATCGACGCGTTCTCAAGCTCGGCAAGGGCTTGTTCGCCATTTTCACATCGAGCCACTACCTCAAGTTCTGGCCACACCTCTGCCAACATCTTGTCTAGGTGAAATCGCAATAGGGGTTCATCATCTGCGATAAGTGCTTTCATGTCGCCTCCGCTATGGTGTTGGGTGCTCTAATGGTAATTTGATCGTTGCAGTAACGCCGCCGGTTTGGTTTTCACTGATAATCAGTTTTGCTCTGTCTTGATATAAAGCACTGAGACGCGATTTGGCGTTCTGAATCCCAATCCCATGACCTGTGCTGGCGGTGTTGTCCAACGAGAGACCTAATCCGTTATCAATCACCTCTAGGATACATTGCTGCGCATCAGAGCGTGCTCGTATCGTCACTGTACCACCGTCAATGCTGGGCTCAATACCATGTTTAATGGCGTTTTCGACTAATGGTTGCAATAGGTAGGGCGGGATAAGTTGTTGCTTCACCGCATCCGCGATAATGAACTCAAAATTCAGTCGAGGACCCAAACGGACTTTCTGTATCGATAAATAGGCGTCAATTAAGTCGACTTCAGATTTTACTGAAACTTGATTGACTCGATGGCGGGCCATCGATGCTCGAAGTAGCTGAGTTAGTTTATCCAGCATATGCTTCGCCTGTGCTGGATCCTGATCCACCAAGGCACTGACATTGGCGAGTGTATTGAACAAAAAATGTGGCTCTATCTGACTTTGTAGCTGCTTCAGTTCAGACTCAATCAGCGTTTTTTCCTGTTCGACTTTTTCTCGTTTTGAGTGCTCGAGAGCTTGTTGAAGCTTATTTTTTTGCTCTTGCATGTAGAAGAAGTAGAAACAGACAGCCGTAAAAATGACGCCAAGCAGTAAGATGGGTTTAATGCCCTGCCAAACATCGAATCCGGGGTATTTGCTTACCCACAGGTAGGCATGAGCGGTGCCGAGCGTGACCGCTAAAAGGAGCGAGATTGCCAGAGAGAGGGTGCGCTTATCTTTTAGTTGCGGAACGAAACGCTCGATAAGCCAAAACATGAGCACTGCACTGTAGCCATAGCCAAGGCTGATCATTAAGTTCTCGAAGTAGGGGGCTACCCAAATCGATGCGGTGATAACAGCGATACCTGCACAAAACAGAGTCGTAATGAATAGTGAGCGAGCCCAGCTGTTCTCTGATATTGGAATCATCATTTAGAAGCGTCCTTTTAGATTAATCAATATGTTATAGGTATCAGGTAGGTTTGCATACACCGAGTTTGACTCACCAGTCACGAATCGCGCTGCAAACTCTAGATTGAGGTTACTGTCACCAGTATCGATCAGCTCGAAATCGATCCATTGTGTGGCAATAACACCGCCATCCTCTGGCGCAATGAGAAGGTCGAGACGGGGTTTCATGTTTTGTAATATGCGACTGTCTTTACTCCAATCCCACTGAGTCCAAAAAAGAGGATCCAAGCGGCTATGCAGCATGATGTTGTGTTGGACCATATTTTGCTGAGTGTAGCCAAGAGCATAAGACGCAGAAATTGGACTTGGATTCTGTTTCGCGTAGTCATGCGCCTGCTGCCATTGGTCCTTATGCCATGCGCGTGAGTCATACCAGTATTCCCCAATAACGCTGATACCCGAAGCGTGAGACCAAGTGCCTCCCACCAAAACTTGCGTCGCATGACTTTGTTTACGAAGCTGCGCAGGGCGTCCAGGTTCAAAATCGTAGCCCTGATAGGAGCGCGAATAGGATAGAGAACTGTGACCTGACCAAGCATTGTTGAACACATTAACTAGGCTGCCACCTACAAGCCCTTCCCGAACATTGTCATAGTAAGCGATAACTTGTGCCTCTAGGTCACCCATCAAACGGTAGTACTTACCGCCAAACCCTTGCTGCTGGTTGGCTTTGCCATACTCTGTGGTGTCGAGTTGCGTCCAACTAGAGTCAGTGGCAATCAAGGTCCACTCCGATTCCACGCCATAGTGTGAAAGCGCAACGGTGCCAGCTCCTTCCTCCACTTGAATACCAACGGGGTTTCGTCGATACGGGGTGAAAATGTCCCATACGCGGTAGCCATAGCCGACTCCCCAATCAAGTCTTGCTTTGCCGAGCAAGAGATCCCAATCGGTGTCTCCTAGTATCAGACTGGTTTCGTAAGTAAGGGACGTGATGACAGCTTCAACCTGACGTTGGGGGGCTTTTCCATTGTCGTAGAGCGAAGTGCCAAGCAGTGCGACATTGCCGCTGATGGACTTATAGTGTGCACTGATATCAAGTAGCGCGTTGATTTGCTCACGACTTGAGTCACCATTATTAGGGACAAACACGCTGTCACCTGAACCTATGGATTGCAGATTAACTTGATAGTCGGTCTCTACAGCTACATCACCCCATTTCGAGTGTGAGCTTGCTTGGCATTGCAAAGATAACACCAGCGCGCCACTTACAAGTGTCGTCTTTAACCAGCCACAACAAAAAAATGACGGTTTGATTGTGAAAAGTGGAACGCTGGAAGTTCTCATAGTTCCACTCGCTTATTCTTTGATAGATAAGCTGGGTTGTAGTATTTATCCGCTAATTCATAAGGCGCGACATCCTGATAGTTGATGACGGTTTTTTTGTTCTCTTGGATTTGATCGAGAAGCGTCATGGTGACGACTCGTCGGCTACCTTGTCGTTCACCAGATTCGAATACGGCTTTTTTGGCAAGCTTGCCAGAGGTAAGGTAAAGGTCCGCACGAACTGGAAATCCGCTCTCTTTCTCGACCCATAGGTCTATCGACTGGTAACTTGCGCCCGCCGTTTTTGCGGTGAGTGATAGATGCAGTGTTGGCACGTCTGAGATGTTGCCAGCCTTGCTATCTGAGACAATGGTCCCAGTGTAATCCTGACTCCAAGTCAGGGTAGATACGTCGCCTACCGAGGCATCACCAAGCAGTTTCTGCATGGGGGTGATGCGAATTGGACGTCGGCTTTTAGGCATCACAAGCCAGTAGTTGTCGCCTAACATAAGCATCTTTTGACCTTGCTCGACCTGAGATTTAAATAACACCAGTGATTCGCGGTTAGGGCGTAAATAAACTTCATATTGGCGTGTTTTATCGAGTTGTCCGTCCTGAAAGAGAGAGACCTCCGTCACGACTTTTGCGGCTTCGTCTTCAAGTCGGTACTTATCTGCCATTACCAGAATCTCGGCTGCAGAAGTTGATGCGTCAATAAGCGCTTTCTGATCGGTAGCGGCATTGCCGCTGAATGAAAACAGTAAGAGCGAAGCGGCTACAATGCGTTGTTTTTTAATCCAATTAAACATAAGCCAGTGCCTCCGTAATAGGACGTTTGGTGCCTTTTCTGGCTGAGATAAAGGCAGCGAATACACAAATAATGATGACGACGACACCCGCGCTGACCGCGACATCCTGAGAAAAGACCAGTTCTAATGGGTAGCCTTCGCTGCGTCCTGGTGGTGGTGGCATTTGAATAGCGGCAACCTTTAACACTTGCGTGGTTACCCAGGCGAGTAGGGCGCCCAAAACGCTGCCTACCAAGCCAATGACGATAGACTCTCGAACGAACATGGCGATGATTTCACGTGGATAACTGCCCATAGCAGACAAGGCACCGATTTCGCGAGTTCGCTCTGATACTGTCATTGACATGGTGTTGAACAGGGCTACAAAGACCACGAGACTAAGTACTATGCCGAGCACGCCGAAGATGCTGTTATATAAGCCGCGAACCTTGTGATAGAAGAACGCGCGTTCATACCATGGTGTAAGTTGCAATCCTGAAAATTCAGCATTGTTGTGCAGCGTATTTGATACCACTTGCATTGCTGGTGCGGTTAAACGGGTGTTGTCTAGATAAATGGAAACGGCGCTTACCTTCGTTGATGCCAGTAACGATTGAGCGCTCGATAGTTGAATATGAATCTGTCGTTTGTCGAGTTCTGGAACGCCGGTGGAGTATAGTCCTACGACTTCGAAGTCCATGGCATTCAGTACGCCGTCGCTCGTGGTCGCAAGTAGCGTTACCCAATCCCCAATGCCCACTGACAGGTTATTAGCCAGTTCATTTGCCAGCATGATGCCGTTTTGGCTTTCTGCTGATAAGGTACTGCCAGACTGCAAGCCAATGAAATTCTTTCGCAGAGCAAATTCGCTCGGTTCGACGCCATTGCCAACGAAGATTGAAGACTTGCGACCGTTTGAGATCAAGCCAGAGAAATAGACTCTTGGCTGTATACCCTTGCTATCGATAGAGCCTTCTAGCAAGCGTTTGAGCTTCAAGTAATCATCGATGCCGTTTTGCAGTGGCATATCTTCTTCTTTCTCAAAGTAACCCGGTTGGCTGATAGTGATATGTCCGACGTCATTGGCGGTTGAACGTTCTAGCGCTTGATAGGTAAATAGCCCAAATCCCGCAGCAGCCGTAATCGCAAAAATAGCAATCGCCACAATAATGAGTGAAAGTAGGGTCCTGCGTTTGTTTCTGACCAGATACAAACTGGCGGCTTTGAAACCTTGTAGTTGAGACTGAATCATGGTGCTTCCTTACTGACGAGTGATGTTGGTTTTAGTTGATGGCATGGGAAGACAAAGTCCCATCGACAAGGTGGATCGTTCTGTCACAGCGACTCGACATTCGAACATCGTGGGTGGCTACGACAAAAGTGGTGCCTTGCTCGTGGCTTAGTTGCTTCATCAACTCGACGATTTGTGCTGCTGACTCACTGTCTAAGCTTGCTGTCGGTTCATCGGCGATGACGAGTTGTGGGTTGTGGATCAGGGCTCGTGCAATAGCGACTCGTTGTTGTTGACCGCCAGAAAGGTGGTCGGGACGATGATGTTTAACATGACTAAGCTCAACACGCTCAAGCCAATATTCAGCTTGCTCCATACGTTTTGAATAAGGCACTTTGTTGAGCATTAGCGGATAAGCAACGTTCTCTAATGCTGACATAACGGGGATCAGGTTGAATCGTTGAAACACAAAGCCAATGTTCTCTCGGCGAAATCGTGTCAGCGCCTTTGGACATTTACTAATGATGTTTCCAGCAAAGTGAATATCGCCGTCGTAATGTGTATCTAGTAATCCAAGGATGTTAAGTAGGGTGCTCTTCCCGGAGCCTGAAGGTCCACAAAGTGCAACAATCTCACCCGTTTGAATGTCACCAGAAAGCGCTTTGAGTGCTTGTACTGAAGACTGTCCTAATGGGTAACTTTTACTGAGATGGTTAAACGTAATCATGTCGACTCCTTGCGATAGGTTTGCCTTCAATTTACGTGTTGTTTATAAGCCGTGTGACGAAATGCGATAAACGGTGATTAACGGAGATAAATGGTCAGTCGCTGTGATAAATGGGTTTCAGTCACTGATCGAATCCCTGGCAGTTGCGTGGAATAGGAAGAGACAAACAACTGGTATCGAATCTTATGAACTCAGAGATAAACAAGTTTAATCCCAATAAGTTACTGAACAGCAAATGGACCGCAGTGAGCCCAAAACAGAAAGAAAAGCACTTCATTGTGGTGGATGTGGATCGTGATGAGGAGGGCTTGGTCATCGGTTGTCAGCTAGAGGCGATTATGTCAAAGCGAGCTTTAGATATGGATTGGCGAGAGCTCAAAGATAAAGAAATGTGGCTACAAGGTTGGAAGTGAGCTGTTACATTTTATGTACCGATCAGTTGGTGATGGATTAGAGTGGTTAGCGAAGACCAACCACTCCGCTAGCTACTCGACTTCCACACCAGCTTCATCTTCAGCAACGATATCGCTTTCCGAACTGGCTTCTGCAAGCCACCTCAAGATCGCCGCACTCGATAGCACCTTCTCTTGATAGCGTTGAGCAGGCTCACTGAGCTTAACTCCGTAGGTTCTGAATCTAAGTGCCACGGGTGCATACATGGCGTCTGCGATGGACCATTCTCCAAATAACCATTGTTCGGGGAAAAGACTCATTTGCTCTGACCACATCGCATCGATTCTTTGGATATCCGCAAGCGCTGATTCGCTGAGCTCAACGTGACGGCGTGCACGGCAGTTCATTGGAAGTTCGTTACGAAGCGCCATAAATCCAGAATGCATCTCACTCGCTAACGCACGCGCCTTCGCTCTCTCTGAAGGTGACTCTGGCCAGCAGCGGCCATCGAGATATTGCTCATTGACATATTCCAGAATAGCCAGAGAATCCCACGTAGTGACGTTTGAGTCTACGAGCGTGGGTACCTTCGCTGTTGGCGTGATTTCTGAGAGCGTTTGATAAAACTCCGGTGTAAAGAGCGTGAGTTTCTCTACTTCAACGTCGAGGTTATTTTGGGCAAAAATAAGCCATGCTCTGAGTGACCAGCTCGAGTAGTTTTGATTTCCAATATACAGTTTCATTTTGCCTCCTATGCTTGTTTGATTTTTATCATAATCAATGGTTTGATGGAGGACTAACGCAAAGTTTTGATGGGTATCATTCAAAGGATCGATAGGTAGCGACAGTATGGATATAGAGTCACTGCGAAGCTTTCTTGCCTTCTCTGAAACCGGAAGTTTCACAAGAGCCGCCAAACAAATTAACCGAACCCAATCTGCCTTCAGTGCGCAAATGAAGAAGCTAGAGTCTGAAGTAGGGGCACCATTATTTGAGAAAGAAGGTCGCAATGTGGTGCTTACCGAAGCGGGTATTACTTTAAGAGCAGATGCCAAGCAGATCCTAGAGCTTCACGATAGTAGCCTAAATAAAATCAAACGCTATCAAAATAAGCGTTCACTGAGGCTCGGATGCCCTGAAGATTACAATGAATCATTGCTACCGAAGATCATCGGTGCGATCCGTGAGTATGAACCTTTGTGTTCCATCCAAGTCTTCAGCCAACCAAGCGTTGTGTTGAGAGAATGGCTCGATGAGGGAAAATTAGACGCAGCCATCGTTACTCGCTCCCCGAATAGTGAAGAGGGGTACTGGCTTTATTCCGACCAAGGTGTATGGATTGTTGCAGAGAACTTTGACCTCTCTGTCGATGTACTTCCGTTGGTTTTGTTTCAAGCAGATTGTAAATATCATGCGGCCGCGATTGACTCCCTGACTAAGCAGGGGCAAGCCCATCAACTGCTCGCGTGTTGCAATACTGCATCTGCGCAGAGAGGAATGGTAAAGAGCGGGTTAGGTATTGGTGTAATGGGCAGAGTTTCGATGGGGTCGGGTGTAGTTGAACTGGCAGATATGCCGCCGCTTCCAAATGTTGATATTGCACTACTTACGGGAGGAAAAGCTCACCCAATGATTACTACTTCTCTCATCGAGCGCATCCAGAATAGTGTCTCAGTCTAGACAAATTAAATGGAGAAGTACTGAAAGTTGGTCGGGAATTTTGCACACAAATTAGGCGTCAATTTGGTAGTAATTCGCATTCCTAACAGTGAATAATTATCAATATAAACACCTGCCTTTCGAGGTGGTGATAAATTATTAATTTTTATAAATAAGTGTTCTAAAAATATTCCACTAAATGACAAGAAATTGTAAGAAATTACCTATTAAGTAGTAGAGTTGATTTCAGTCAACTGTGGCACGGCTTTTCGTTTGTAACATGGACGTGATGATGCATAACTATAATCGAGCATGTCCATATGACTAATAAACTGAAGCAATTATTGACGCCGTCGTTGACGCGTCGAGGATTTATCAAATCCTCGTCGGCCATTGGTGGTCTCGCAGCGGCAACAAGTGCCATCTCTCTCCCCTTCAAATCTGCACACGCAGAAACCAAATCAGCACCAGGCGATGAAAAGGTCGTTTGGAGCGCATGTACCGTTAACTGTGGTAGCCGATGCCCTCTGCGTATGCACGTAGTGGACGGCGAGATTAAGTGGGTCGATGCCGACAACACAGGTAACGATGATTACGCCAATAAAGATGTGCAAGTGCGTGCTTGTTTGCGTGGTCGTTCAATGCGACGCCGTGTATACAATCCTGACCGCCTGAAGTATCCGATGAAGCGCATCGGCAAGCGTGGTGAAGGTAAATTCAAGCGCATCTCTTGGGATGAGGCTTACACTGAGATCGTTAACAGCCTTGACCACATCAAGAAAGAATACGGCAACGAAGCGATCTACCTGAATTACGGTACGGGCACGCTTGGCGGTACGGTAACTAAGTCTTGGCCTCCGGGTAAGTCGTTGATTGCCCGTCTAATGAACCTAACAGGTGGTTACCTGAATCACTATGGTGACTACTCAACTGCACAGATTGCTAAAGGTCTTAGTTACACCTACGGCGGCTGGGCAAACGGTAACTCGTTCTCGGATACGGAGAATAGCAAGCTTATCGTTCAGTTCGGTAACAACCCTGCAGAAACTCGCATGTCGGGCGGCGGTTTGATTCACCACTTGATTGAAAGCAAAGCCAAATCCAATGCGCGCATGATTATGATCGATCCGCGTTATAACGATACTGCAGCAGGTCATGAGGATCAGTGGATCCCAATCAAGCCTGGTACAGATGCTGCCTTTATCGCGGCAATGGCTCATGTCATGATCAAAGAAGACTTGGTAGACCAAGAATTCCTAGACAAATACTGTGTCGGCTACGACGAGAAGACCTTGCCAGCATCAGCACCAGCGAATAGCGACTATAAGTCATACATCCTTGGTCTAGGTGAAGATGGCATTGAGAAAACGCCGGAATGGGCAGCGCCTATCACGGGTATTCCGGTCGATATCATCATTAGGACAGCACGTGAAATTGGCTCAACTAAGCCATGTGCGATCTACCAAGGCTGGGGCTTGCAACGTACTCAAAATGGTGAGATTGCCTCTCGCGCTATCGCTATGCTGGCATTGCTGACTGGTAACCTAGGCATCCATGGTGGTGGTTCTGGTGCACGTGAGTCGGACTACAACATTCCATTTGTCCGTTTCCCTACACTTGAAAACCCAATCAAGACCTCTATCTCTATGTTCCTTTGGACTGATGCGATTGTTCGTGGTCCAGAAATGACGGCAACTCGAGATGGTGTACGTGGTAAAGATAAGCTAGATGTGCCAATCAAGTTCATCTGGAACTACGCAGGTAACTGTATTATCAACCAGCACTCAGACATCAACCGTACTCATGACATCCTTCAAGATGACAAGGCGTGTGAGATGATTGTGGTGATTGATAACCACATGACGTCTTCTGCTAAATATGCGGACATTATTCTTCCTGACCTCACTACGTCAGAGCAGGCGGACTTCTGTATGGATGGTAAAGCGGCGAACATGCCTTACTTCATCTTTGCAGATAAAGCGATTGAACCTCAATTTGAGGCGCGCAGCATCTACCAGATCTGTTCTGATCTAGCGGAACGCATGGGCGTGGGTCGTGAGTTCACTGAAGGCCGCGATCAGGAAGGTTGGCTGCGTCATCTTTACGCTGAAACCTTGAAGCTAGATGCTTCTCTGCCGGATTTTGAAACGGTTCGCAAGCAGGGCATCGTTAAGCGTAGCGACCCGAATGGTCATTACGTTGCTTACCAAGCATTCCGTGAAGATCCTGAGAATAACCCTCTGACGACACCGTCTGGCAAGGTTGAAATCTATTCTGAAGAGCTAGCGAGACTGGCAGCGGAATGGGAGCTACCTGAGGGCGATGTGATTCACCCGCTTCCAATTTATGTCAGCACGTCTGAAGGCTGGGACTCGCCAATGCGCGACAAGTACCCGTTGCAACTCACCGGCTTCCACTTTAAAGCTCGCTGCCACTCAACCTACGGTAACGTTGATGTTCTTAAGCAAGCAGCTCAACAAGAGATGTGGATCAACCCAATGGACGCTGAGCGTCGCGGAATCAAAAATGGCGATCGCATCAAGATTTATAACGACCGTGGTGAAGTTCGAATCAACGCCAAAGTCACCCCACGAATGATGCCAGGTGTTGTGGCTCTGGGTGAGGGCGCTTGGTACGCACCAGATGGCAATAAGGTGGACCATAACGGTTCAATCAACGTGTTAACCTCCCAAAAGCCAAGTCCATTGGCGAAGGGTAACCCACAACACACCAACCTTGTCGAAGTTCAACTGGTTAAGAAGGCGTAAGGACTAACTCATGAAACAATACGGTTTTTATATCGACTCGAGTAAGTGCACTGGCTGTAAAACCTGCCAGTTGTCTTGCAAAGACTTTAAAGATTTGGGTGTCGACCGCAGCTTTCGCCGCGTGTACGAGTACGCTGGCGGCAACTGGGTAGAGGAGAATGGTACCTATCGTCAGGACGTATTCGCTTACTACACCTCTATTGCCTGTAACCACTGCGATGAGCCTGCGTGTGCGAAAGTATGTCCGTCAGGTGCAATGCATAAGCGCGAAGACGGCTTCGTTATCGTCGATGAAAAGGTGTGTATCGGCTGTAAACACTGTGCTAACGCGTGCCCATACGGCGCACCGCAGTACAGCAAAGAAAAGGGCCATATGACGAAATGTGACGGCTGCTTTGAGCGCGTAGCAGAAGGGTTTGAACCTATCTGTGTTGGCTCTTGCCCATTGCGTGCACTGGAGTTCGGTCCAATTGCTGAGCTTCGCGCGAAGTACGGTACCAACGCCGATGTGGCACCGCTTCCGTCATCGTCATTGACGAAACCTAATATTGTGATCAAGCCAAACCGTCATGCGCGTCCAACTAATGACACGACTGGTCACCTAGCAAACCCTAAGGAGGTCTAAGATGGGATGGCATGAATGGCCTTTGATTTTCTTCACTGTATTTGCACAAACTGCGGTCGGTGCGTTTATCGTGATGGGTCTAATCACACTGTTTGGCAAAGCAGATGCGCACGTGAAAACGGGCATCACTCGTAATATGTTCTTTATCTGGGTGTTTATGGGACTTGGCTTTATGGCTTCAACCATGCACCTAGGTAGCCCGACGCGCGCTATTAACGCTTTGAATCAAGTGGGTACCTCGTGGTTATCACGCGAGATCCTCTTTGGCTCAATGTTCTTTGGCTTGGGTGGTATCTACTGGTTGCTGTCGGTTATCGACAAAGGCAGCGAAGCGATTCGCAAAGGCTTGCTAGTGGCGGCAATGGTAATTGGCGTAGTGTTTATGTACGCGATGACCAATGTGTATATCATTGACACGGTTCCAACTTGGGATACGCCGTTTACCGGTCAATCTTTTGCACTAACGGCAGTGGTGTGTGGCGTGATGCTGTCACTTATTTTGATGCGTAGTGCGAAACTTGAGTGTCCTAGGCTTGGTAAGATTACGGCGATTGTTGCATCTGTTGCAGGCCTAGCGCTGGTGATGACGACGATCTCCATGGTGGGTTCGCTACCAAGCATTCATTCAGCAATCGTATCAGCCGCTGAGCTTGTGCCAAACATGGCAGAAATTCAGAACCTACGCTTTGTACTGGTGTTTGCTGGTATTGCTGCATGGGTTTGGGCAATGCGCTCTGAATCACGCTCAATGCCAATCGCGGTGATCGGTTTTGCGATGGTTATGGTTGCAGAGCTAATTGGTCGCAGCGTGTTCTTCGGTCTTCACATGACCGCTGGCATGTAATGAGTGAGGAGGGTAGGCGTTTGTGCCTGCCCTCTATTACACTCAACTTTATTGTTTAGAATAACTTGGTAATCTTAGTTCATGTCACAATCAGACGTTATTGATCTTCAAAGCCTGCAAACCATGGCAAAAGTGTTCGGCTCACTTTTGTACTTTCCACTGACTGATAGTAACAACCAAACCTTGATCCAAGCGTTGTCGCAAGATGTAGCGCTGGCCGACAGTGATATTCAGGCTTGGTGCAATACCGTTCAGTCCGAACTCCCTGACTCGCTCAATCAAGACTTTTTTCTGCTGTTCGAGGGTGGAGAAGTCATGTTAGCGCCGCCTTGGGGCTCCGTGTATACCGACAAGGAAGAGGTGATCTTCGGTGATAGCACCGTTGCTTACCGTCAGTTCCTGCGCCAGCACGACATCGAGCTCGATACAGGCATGCGAGAACCTGAGGACCAGATTGGTTTGATGCTGTTTGCGGTGAGTCAATTGATTGAGCAGCAACAAGATATTGATACCGTGAAGGCCTTATTTGCCGAACACTTACTCACTTGGTGCTATCGCTACTTCGAGTTGGTACAAGAACATGCCAGGACTAAAAGCTATCAACAGCTTGCGTCGTTGGTTTCTCAATGGTGTGAGGCAGTGCAAGAGCTATTAGAGCTAACACCGAAAGCTGTGAAGTTATACCGCTAACGCTAGATGACAGGAAAGATGATGAGTCGTGATGAGCAATACGTAAAAGCCTATATGGAACACAAGACGATCAGCCGTCGTGGTTTGTTTCGTGCTCTGACAAATGGCGCGACTCGTACTCCCACTGAGTCTGGCGATTCGCTTACCGCGACGTTAAGTGCTGAGCAGATTGTCCGACTGGTACCAAGGCCTCCGAAAGCCATAGAAGAGGTGCTGTTTCAACAAATCTGTGATGGTTGTGGGGAATGTCAAAAGGCATGCCCTGAGCAAGTTATTGCCATCGAAGGTGAGTTAGCGCAGCTAACGCTGGATTACGGGTATTGCAGCCAGTGCGGAGAGTGCAGTAAAAGCTGCCCGACAGGCGCTCTACATGGCAGCACCATTGATAATGGATTGCGGCCAAGCTTCTTGCCAAGCTGTCAGAATGCACTGTTTGGCGATTGCTACCTATGCCAGGAAGCATGTCCACAAAATGCCATTCAACTTGAGGACGACAGCTTGCCTGTCGTCAATGAGCAGCAGTGCGATGGATGCGGACGTTGCAAACAAGGTTGCCCCTTTTCATCCATCACACTGTCTCTATAAGGTCATACCGTTTAGGCTAGGCCTTAATAATACGAGCGCGGAAGTTACGCCCCTTCATCTTACCGTTGGTGATCTTGCCGAGTGCTTTCTTGGCAATCGATGACTCTACCGCCACATAAGCGTTCATTGGGAACATATTGATCTTGCCAATTTGACTGCCCGATAGCGTTTTATCACCTGTTAACGCGCCTAGGATATCGCCAGGGCGAAGCTTCTGTTTCTTACCACCTTGGATCTGAATTGTTGTCATCTTAGCTTGGTAAGGACGATTTGATGATGCTGGTGGTAAGATGCTTGGCTCGATAGGCATATCCAAATATTCGTCAATGCGTGCCACGCGATAGAACTCTTTCTCGCTATAGAAGCTAAACGCCAGCCCCTTGTTACCAGCACGACCTGTACGCCCGATGCGGTGTACATGAACTTCTGGGTCGCGAGATAGCTCGTAGTTGAAGACCGCGTCTAGGTTATCGACGTCTAGACCGCGCGCTGCAACATCGGTTGCAACTAAGATAGACACGCTCTTATTAGCAAACTGCACTAAAGCTTGGTCACGGTCACGTTGCTCAAGGTCACCGTGGATATCAATGACGCTAAAGCCGCGATGGTGTAACTCATCGGCAACGTTTTGTACTTCTTTTTTGGTGTTACAGAATACAACCGCTGATTCAGGTTGATGTGTCAGCAGAAGGTTTTCTAACGCGTTATCGCGCTCTTCGACCGTTTCCGTTTGATAGAAGAACTGCTTGATACTGGAGTGATCGTGCTTGCTCTCAACTTTCACCACTTCTGGCTGTTTCATCACGCTTGATGCGATCGCTTGAATTTGCTCGGGGAAGGTTGCACTGAATAGCAGTGTTTGGCGATCGCGTGGTGCTTCACCAATGATAGCGTCTAGCGCGTCTTTAAAGCCCATTTCCAACATGCGATCCGCTTCATCTAACACCAAGGTGTTCAGTTCTTCAAGATTGATACGACCTTTCTCCAGATGGTCCAAGATACGACCAGGAGTACCGACGAGGATGTGTGCGCCGTGCTCAAGTGAACCGATTTGAGGACCCATTGGCATACCACCGCAAAGCGTCAATACCTTGATATTGTGGATCCCACGAGCTAGCGTACGGATCTCTTTGGCCACTTGGTCAGCAAGTTCACGAGTTGGGCAGAGCACCAAGGATTGAACGCGAAAGCGCTTAACGTTGAGGTTAGCGAGTAAGCCGAGTGAGAATGCCGCTGTTTTACCTGAACCGGTTTTGCCTTGACCGATGATGTCTTTACCATCAAGGATTTTTGGTAGAGAGTCCGCTTGGATCGGCGTCATATTGGTATAGCCAAGGCTATCCAATGTGCTCAATAATTCAGTCGGTAGATTTAGTGTGGAAAAAGCCGGAGTGGTCACGAGGTATCCTCAGTCAGCGTTAGGGAGCGAGTATTATCAACATTATGGTCGATGTTACCAGCAAAAACATAACTGACTGAGGACATTAGCCAGCAAAGTGGCTTTATAAGACGAGTAGATTATGCAGGAAGAGCCGTGCGCATCCAATCTCGGTACTCATTGGCACCGTCTTCACCTTCTGCTGGCGACCAAGGTGCAAAGTCTTCTTGAGGCGTTGGAATATAGGCCCCTTCTTTAATTTCTAGACCGACCGTACCTGATTCCATGCATGCATAGCCATGCCATGTACCCGGTGGGATCTCAATCGCTCGGTTCGTATCTGGTGATAGGCTGTGGCGTTGAGTAACGTTGCCCTCATCATCGAAAATTAATAGGTCAAGCTGACCTTTTAGTACCAAAAACAACTCCCATTTGTGCTCTTCACTGTGGCGGTGAGGGCGCATGTAGGTATCAGGTTCCGTTGAGATGAATAAGCGTTGTACACCAGCATCTAACTGCTCGTGTAAGTTATGATGACTGCGCTTACGAGGTGCTTCTTTTGCGTTTTGAGAAAACGTGTCGAAGTCTTGGTTACTTATGATTTTCAACATTGCTTTTACTTCGTTGGTAAGTTTGCTGATATTGTACAGAGGACCAAAAAAAGTTCAGTACAAAAAGTTCGCTATCGTCCGAGGAGCGTTAAAATTTAGAAAATTGGCAGAAAAACCACTCCAAACTGTGATGGCAGTTCCATAGCTGGGGAGAAAAGCTGTACGATCTGATCAGGATGGTATGATGCCTAGTTAAAGGAGCGACTCAAACGTAAGGTGGAACAGCAGTGGAAGCAGTGATCAGCCAGTTAAAGAAAGACTTTTACGCACACCTGCGTTCGTCTAATGGTGCGAGTGCTTCGAGCACATCAAAAACCATGTCTCTGTTGACTGAGGAAGAGTTGGCTGAGCTTGAAAACGTTTGGGTACAACTTGCGGTTTGGAAACAAAAGCAAGCATAACAGTTTAGAAAAGATAAGAATTTCAAAGCCCTGAGTGTCATGCTCGGGGCTTTTTTCGTTTTACTTCAATTCAAAATGTTATAATATAACATTTGTCACAGTGATCTTATTGTTGAAAAGTTAAGTAATAGCCCCCATAGTTCCCATATTGGAGAAACAGACTATGGCTGAGATAAGCTCACTAATAGCCTCAGATAATCTATTAGGAAATACGATGGCGGAAGTACGTGCCAGAATACAATTAAAAGTCGGTGCTAAAAGTGATATCGACGCGGAAATGCTCTCTTTTCGCGGTTTGAACACCGACAAAGAACATGTTGCTATCATCTTTAAGGCAGCAGATAAGAACCAAGCACTACCATTAGTGAGAATGCATTCTGAATGTCTAACTGGGGATGTTTTCCATTCGTCGCGTTGTGACTGTGGGGAACAGCTAGAGGAAACCATTCAGAAAATGGGCCGCGAAGGTGGAATCATTCTTTACTTGCGCCAAGAAGGTCGTGGTATTGGTTTATACAACAAACTTGATGCCTACAAGCTTCAGTCTGAAGGCATGAATACCTACGAAGCGAACAACCATCTCGGTTTTGGCGATGACCTGCGAGACTTCACAGAAGCGGCGCAGATGCTTCAGGCGTTGGACGTTTATTCCATTCGATTAGTGACTAATAATCCGAAAAAGATCCGCGAACTGCGCGAACACGGCATCAATATCGAAGATGTCGTTAATACCAGTGCCCATATCAAAGACGGCAATGAGAATTATCTGAAGGCAAAGGTCTCTCACGGAAAGCATCATTTAGAGCTCTAGTACCGGCTGTTAATTCTTTGAAACGAAAACCTCACATTTGTGAGGTTTTTTTGTATTCGTCCTTGAAAATAAATTGTAACTAGGTATTATCGCGGTTGATAGTGTTAATGATAACAATTCGCACTAAATAATAAGAATTAAGCTCAACAAGGATGCTTTCATGAATGTAACAACCGCAGTGAAGGGTGCAATTGCCGCCTCATTTCTCATCACATCTACGTCTGCTTTTTCTGCAGTCACTAAAGACCAAGTTGTTGAACATTACGCCGATCTTGCGCATGCAGTATTTGCTGACGCTCGTATTACGGCGCAAGAGTTAGACACATCTATTAACACATTTTTAGCGAATCCTTCGGAGAAAGGGCTTGCGGATGTGAAACAAGCTTGGCTCGCGTCGCGTGTTCCTTATCAGCAAACAGAAGTGTTTCGATTCGGTAACGCCATCGTTGACGATTGGGAGGGGCAACTTAACGCTTGGCCACTTGATGAGGGTTTGATCGATTACGTTAGTGCTGATTATCAGTACGAACTGGGTAACGAAGGTGCTCAGGCAAATATTGTCGCGAACGAAACCTTAAAAATTGGCGCAACGACGTTAGACGTGTCTACTATCACACCTCAAGCCATTGCCGATCTCAATGAAGTTGGTGGCTCAGAAGCCAACGTTGCTTCAGGCTATCATGCCATTGAATTCCTACTTTGGGGTCAAGACCTTAACGGTACTAACGCAGGGGCAGGCGAACGTCCATATACAGATTACGTCGTTGGCGAAGGCTGTACTAACGGCAACTGTGAGCGTCGCGCAGAATACCTAAAGGCGGCTTCAGCTCTGTTAATTCAAGATCTGGAATGGATGGAAAAGCAGTGGTCTGCGTCAGAGAAAGGTAACTATCGTGCGGAGCTTCTTGCTGATAACGCAGATAACGGCTTACGCAAGATGCTCTTTGGTATGGGGTCGCTATCGCTGGGCGAACTGGCAGGTGAGCGCATGAAAGTCGCGCTTGAAGCGAACTCTACAGAGGATGAGCACGATTGTTTCTCTGACAACACTCACAATTCTCACTATTACAATGAGCAAGGTATTTATAACGTATACACAGGTACCTACGTTCGTGCAGATGGCACACTGGTAGATGGTCCAAGCATCGCCAATCTTGTTGAGCAAAAAGACAAGACGGCGGCAAAAGAGATCCAAAAGCAGTTCGACATAGCGCGTACCCAAGTTCGTAAACTTGTCACTTCTGCAGAGCAAGATAATCAATACTTTGATCAGCTGATTGCATCAAATAACCCACAAGGCAACAAACTCGTTAATGAAACTATCGTTGCGCTAGTCGCGCAAACGGGGTCAATCGAGCGTGCAGCAGGTATTGTAGGCATTGACAGCCTAAGCCCAGACACTGCTGACCACGAGTTTTAATCATAATAATTAATCACTGAAATGGGGGCGCTTGCCCCCTTTGTTGTTCTACTTGTGAGTGCTGTATGTCTAGATCAAACACTATCTGGGTTACGCTTTTAGCCCTAATTGCCACTTCAGTTTCTGCTGAATCAACACCAACCCGCTTCTCTGGTGGTAAAACAACCGTTAAGAAAGACGGACCCAATGCGTATTCGATGCCTGCGGCCAACTTACCAATGAGTAAGCGCTTAGATTTTAGTGTCGGAAACAGCTTTTTCAGAAACCCTTGGGTTCAAGCGCCAGCGTCAACCGATGCTAGAGATGGATTAGGTCCACTGTTTAATACCAACGGATGTCAAAACTGTCATATCAAGGATGGACGAGGACACCCACCTGAAGAAAATGACCAGCATGCTGTGTCTATGCTTGTTCGTTTGAGTATTCCTGCGACGACTGAAGAGCAAAAGCAAGCGGTGAAAGTGTCGGGTGTTATCCCAGAACCAACTTATGGTGGGCAATTACAAGATTTTGCGCTTCCTGATATGGACCCAGAAGGTCAAATACATATTACTTACGATGAACTTGCCGTAAGTTTTGAAGATGGTACGAGTGTGATGCTTCGTAAGCCAAACCTAGACATTGTCGAACTGGCATACGGCGATATGCACCCAGACGTGATGATGTCTGCACGAGTTGCGCCACCTATGATTGGTCTTGGGTTACTAGAATCGGTGCCTGAAGCGACTATTCTCGGTTTTGCTGAGCAGCAGGCAAAAGACGACACAGCGGTAGCAGGTATCCCTAACTATGTTTTAGATGTGCGCAGTAAAGAGATGGCACTAGGTCGCTTTGGTTGGAAGGCAGGGCAGCCCAACCTTATGCAGCAAAATGCCGCGGCATTCAATGGTGATGTCGGTTTAACAAGTTCCCTGTTCACCGAGGAGAACTGCACGGATAAGCAAGATTTGTGCACTGATAGCCTGAGTGGTGGTGACCCTGAGGTGAGTGACAAAATCTTGAACTTTGTTGAGTTCTATACGCAACATCTTGCGGTGCCACAGCGTCGTGGCATCGATAATCCAGAGGTTTTGCAAGGTGAGGTTCTGTTTAAAAAAGTAGGCTGTGAGAACTGCCATAGAACGAACATACAAACAGCACAAAGAGCAGAGTTGCCGGCTTTGTCGAATCAAACTATTCACCCGTACACAGACTTATTGCTACACGATATGGGAGAAGGGCTGTCTGATGGACGTCCAGAGTACGCAGCATCTGGTTCACATTGGCGCACGCCACCTCTTTGGGGTATTGGCTATACCCAGGAGGTAAATGGTCACACTTATTTCTTACATGATGGGCGTGCTCGCAACCTTACGGAAGCAATTTTGTGGCATGGCGGTGAAGCAGAAGCCGCTAGAAATCAGGTTTTGGCGATGAGCAAGAAAGAGCGTGAAGCACTGCTTGCGTTCTTGAACTCGCTTTAAGGAGATGGCTGTGATTAATCATAAAACACTCACCATCGCTGCAGCGATTTTACTCGCAGGCTGCCAGTCATCAGCAGGCATCGAGAAAAATCGCCCACAGTCAACAAGTCACGAGAGTCAAAGCGTTTATGAGATCCAATTTGCTTCTGCTAAACGCTTTAATGATGCGATGCGACAGCTACACGATGACAGCGTTCAATATTGCCGCGCCAATCGTAGTTTAGAACAGGTGAAAGCAGCTTGGCGACAGGGGATGGAAAGTTGGATGCACCTTCAGGGACAAGAACGAGGCCCTGCCACCGCACTGGAGCAAAACTGGAACATCCAATTTTGGCCTGATAAGAAAAATACCACTGGTAGAAAGATGGCGGCAGCAACTAAGGTCGACTCTTGGGACATGGCGTCTGTTCAGTCTCAAAGTGTGACGGTTCAGGGGTTAGGCTCAGTGGAGTGGTTATTGTATGACACTGCATCAACAATCAGTGTAGGTGGGAATAAAGAATGCTCTCTACTCGCAGCAGTGACTAAGTCTTTGGTTGATCGCTCAAACACAATTGTAGAGGCTTGGAGGATTAACCCTTGGTCTGAACTGGATACTAAGGCTTGGCATGCTGAATATTTGGCAATGCTCTCTAATCAGCTCGACTACAGCATGAAGAAGCTATCCAGGCCACTTGCGAAGATAGGCTCGCCACGCCCTTACTTTTCTGAGTCATGGCGTTCAAACAGTTCTCTCTCGAACTTAAAAGAGAACATTATTGCGATGCAGTCTTTGTATCTCGCGCAAGGCGAGGGCTTAGATGACATTTTGAGAGCGGAAGGTGAGGTCGCGCTTGCCGACAACATCCTACATCAGTTCGAAGATACCCTTGAAGCCTGGCCAGAAGAATCGAGCCTGTTTGAGATGCTACAGACTAAAGAGGGCTATAGAACCGCGCTGGCTCAGTTCAACAAGTTGGAGCAGCTTAAGTATCTCATTAACGAAGAAGCATCAATTAAACTAGGTGTGGTAATAGGGTTTAATGCGACCGATGGCGATTGATATTTCAAAGCGCAACTTTACGAAGGCGTTAACGATAGGGACCTGTGCGCCTTCCTTGCTTGCTGCTTGCGCAGCTAACAATAACGGTTCAAAGGTAAGCGAAGTCCATGGTGCGTTGAACAAGTCTGAGGCCTTAATTGGCGGTGCAATACGTCGGCAAGGACAGTTCGAAGTCGTGGTGTATTCAGAAACTGGACAAGTGCGGCATCAGATCCCTCTTCCTGGCAGAGGACATGGTGTGGCTATTGCGCCAAACCAAGAGCATGCGGTTATGTTCGCTCGTCGTCCTGGCAGCTACGCCATGGTCTTTAGCTATGTTTCAGGGAATATTCATACCCTAATACCAGCCCAGAGCGATCGCCATTTCTATGGGCATGGTGTGTACTCGAACGACGGTCGTTGGCTTTACGCCACAGAAGGGGAGCGTTCGACAAGTCATGGAATCGTGGGCGTGTATGACGTTGAAAATGGCTATCGTAAGGTTGAAGAGTTCTCTGGATTTGGAATTGGACCCCACGAAATCATCACCATGTCTGATGGAAGGTTAGTGGTTGGTGTCGGTGGTGTTCATACCCAAGGTCGCTCGCCACTTAATCTAGATACGATGAACCCAAGTCTTAGCTATCTCTCAGAATCGGGTGAGTTGCTAGAGCAAGTATCGTTGCAAGATAAACATAAAAGCATCCGCCACCTAGCCCATGATGGAGAGCATACCGTCCTTTGTGGTCAACAATATCGAGGCGAACCCGATGATTATGTACCGCTAGTCGCGATGCATCGTAAAGGGGAGGCGCTTGTTGAGTTGGGTGGAGATCCAGAAGATTGGGCTCGGTTTGATCATTATGTCGCGAGTATCGCTGCAACTGAATCCCATATTTTAGCGACCTCTCCAAGAGGTAACTGTTATGGTATTTGGGATAAAGCAACGCGTGAACTTCTGGAGATCAATGCGTTACCTGATGCGTCTGGAGTCGTAGTAACAAATGGTGAGTTTCATGTGAGCTCTGGGATAGGCAGGGTCGTAAAAATAAATGCAGATCTCGCCAAACAAACCTTTGTCTCGGGGATTCAATGGGATAACCATTGGAGCGCAATCACATAAATGAGACGCTAACTGGTTTAAACTAAATTAACACTTTTAGAAGTGTGATTTCTGCCATACTTAAAGACTCTGTCTTAGGAGGTGGGTAGATGCGAAACTGGTTAATCATGCCGAGCATTCTGATCTCGGCACTCTCAAATTCGGTGGCCGTCACGGCTGCTCCAGACCAACTCGTCTCGGATTCAAGTGAACTGACGTCATATTCGGTGAAGCACATTGAGCCCATTCTCAAGTCAAATCAGCAGGAAACTCATTCGACGAGTAACGTAGAGACTCTGCCACAGGAAGAGCTGCTTTACCCTGAGCTTGTGGAGTATCTTTATTCTCGTCTGCAGCGGATTCAACTTTGGAGCGATCAAGAGCTCAATGCACAGGTAAATCTTCAACTAGACGTTGTTCGTTTAGCGGGGTTTAGCCCAATATTCCAAGAGCGTGTTGAGATGCTACATGATGCGTTCCAACAACAAGACAAATCTCGGTACGACAGACTGACCACAGATACTTTCCTTCTCTATATGAGCTATGTTGCTTCAGCAGCAGACAGCGGAAAAGAGTGGTACTTTACAACCAGTCTGCAAGATTCTTTGCCAAGACCATCCGCTACAGAGGTAGACATAATGGTAACGGCATTTGAATCTGGGCGAGAGACGGATTATGTTCGTAGCCTCGCTTCTCCGATGATTCAGCAGCCCGGTTTTGAAAATGTCTATATTGACCTTTTAGCCAAGTCACAGGTGGAATTCCCTGCTTATGAACAAGCGGGTCTATTGCGACGAGGTGATGTACTAGCCCCCGAGCAGTATTTGCATCTGGTTGAGAGATTGCAGGCGTCAGAGATCTATGTCGATATAAGGGAAGATAACCTTTTTGACGATACCTTGGATTTAGCTGTTAGAGAATTTCAGCAGCTCTATGGACTTAATGATGACGGCATTATTGGCCCTAACACGATCGAATGGCTCAACAAGTCTGCTAATGACAAACTAAGAATCCTGGCGTTGAATTCTGAGCGCTCTCGTTTGTGGCCTCAGCAGCGTGAGAATATTATCTTAGTCAACGTTCCTAGTTTCCAACTTAAGTATTGGGATGAAGGAGAAACGCGTTTTGAATCGAGAGTGATTGTTGGCAAAACCAGCAGGCAAACCCCTATCTTTGAGACCAAAATGGACTCGTTGATACTCAACCCTACCTGGAACGTGCCATGGAAAATCATGGTTAAAGACATTATTCCCAAGGTGAAAAGGGATCCGACCTACCTATTTTCACAACGCTTTGAGATTATTGAAGGGTGGACCAATCAGAATCGTATCGACCCAACGATGATTGATTGGCAAGAAGTGAATGCTAAGCGCTTCCCATACCGAATGCGTCAACAAGCCGGGGAGTTGAATGCCTTAGGCCAGTATAAATTTAATACTCCTAACGCACAGGCGATTTTCTTGCACGATACGCCGAGCAAACACCTTTTCAACGAGAGCTTAAGAGCTTTCAGCTCAGGGTGCGTACGGGTAGAACATGCCGATCAGTTTGCGCAGGTATTGCTTGAGGTACAAGGTAAAAGCTTAGAAGAGGTGGCGTCGACAAGACCCAACAAAGCGGTCGCCTTCAAAGAACGCATTCCAGTGCATATCATCTATCAAACCGCATGGTTGTCTGATGGAAAAGCGCACTTTCGTGGTGATGTCTATGACTACGATGCTAAACGTAACAATGTGGAAGACGCCGCGCTTTCAAACAACAGATAGTTCCTAGTCTGATAGCCAGACACCTTTAGAGCTGAATCTATAAAGCCATTGTCTTACCTTAGGTAGGGTGATGGTTTTTGTTTTTAACCACCTTAATAAGTAGGGACTTGTTATTCGCAGACGAGAATGTCATAGTCGCGCTAGTCAAAGAAATATAGGGTTTATCATGAGTCTCAAATATCAAACTGTTCCCGTCACTACTTTCGCCCAAAACTGTTCAATTGTTTGGTGCGATGAAACCATGAAAGGTATTGTGATTGACCCAGGTGGTGATGTGAAGCAACTGCTGATGTTGGTAGAGCAACTCGGTGTATCTGTAGAGAAGCTGGTATTGACGCATGGCCACTTGGACCATGTTGGTGGCACGGTAGAGATGGCGGAGTCATTGAAAGTCGATATTGTCGGTCCACATAAAGCAGATAACTTCTGGCTACAAGGCCTAGAAGGTCAAAGTCAAATGTTCGGCTGGCCGCTGACAGAAGCGTTTGAACCGACTCAATGGTTGGACGAAGGGGACGTTGTGACATTTGGTAATCAATCACTGAATGTAGTTCATACTCCAGGTCATACTCCAGGTCACGTGTGCTTGTTCAACGAGGAAGCACAACTCGCTTTTGTGGGTGATGTGCTGTTTAACGGTAGTATCGGCCGTACTGACTTCCCGCAAGGTGACCACGCGACGTTGATCAATTCGATCAAAACAAAACTGTGGCCATTAGGTAATGATGTTAAGTTTGTACCGGGTCACGGTCCAGAGTCTACGTTTGGACGCGAGCGCGTTTCAAACCCGTTTGTCGCCGACGAAATGCCACTATACTAACTTCCTGCAGTCTTTAGACTCAGCGAAGTCGTGACGGCTCGCCGCTGCTTGATAGCGTCGAGCCAGTCCCACAAAGTCCTCCCCAGCTCTGTCTAAGTCCGCTTCTGCAATAAACACATCGTATCCATAGAACTCACGTTGATGCTTCATTCTGTTTGCGAGCATGGCAAGTAGCCCCTTATATTCCACACCATCTTCATCAATGAAGGGCTCAGAATCCAAAACAATGTCTTCGAATGCCTGTGCCGGGTTGGTTTGTTGATTCCCGATGTAGAGCAGGGCTCGCTGGCTAAGTAGGATATCGGTAGCGATGCGTGGACAAATGGCGTTTAGATACGGACCGTACTGTTTCACTCTGATCCCAATCCATGGTAGCGGCTTATGCCAGCCTTCTTGATGTTGAGTACAGATCCCAATGCGCTCTACATTCGCCCATTGAACTACCCAGCCGCCTTTAAACAAGTGCTGCTGTAGGTGGGTATTGGTCAGCGTAAAGGTAACGCGGCTTTTTTGAAGCATAAGATAAGCAAACCCCATCACACTGACGAAAATGGCAATAAAAAGCCATGCGTGTTCCCATGAGGGGGAAAGTAATAAGAAGCAAAAGCAGACTAACGCGCCCACTCCGACGAACAGCTTAACTGTTGGAGATTCCCATGTGTAATGATGATTGCTGAGATGTAATGTATCCATAATGCTTGCCATAAGTGAGTGCTGACATGGCTTTATACTGGTAAAACAACCACAAAGTTTATTGTTTAAATAATAGTCATTAATGGCCAAAGACGGCATTTTTGTCTCGACTTTGTGTCAAGCCCCTACAAAAGCATTCAAAATTTTGGTATAAAACGCGCTTCAAATTTTGACCACTGCCTCGATGCAGTGAATTGGAGAGAAAACTCGATGAGACTTGCTCATAAGCGCAAAGTGCAATCAAAATTGCAAAAGCGTATTAAAGCGGTAGTTGCGAACACAGCCGCTGCAACAAAAACAGCAAAGCCTGTTGTAGCAAAAGCACCTGTAGTTGAAACCGCAACTGCGACAAAAAAAGTTGATGTAGCCCTAACTCCTAAACAGCAACAAGTACTAGACATCGTTGTTAAGAACGCTGAAGGCATCAACCCGAAAGGCATCGGCCTTGAAGCTGGTCAAGAAGACGCGAAAGCGGCATCTTGGGCAACTGGCGCTCTAAAGAAACTTCTTGAAGAAGGCTTAGTAGCGAAAGAACAGCTTGCGGGTAACAAAGTGATCTATAAAGCGCTATAAGCGTTCACTTTGCCCAATTTCAAAAAGACCCCTCGTGTAGGGGTTTTTTTGATCTTAGCGATACGCTTATCGATAAATGTTAGCGATACGCTTATCGATAAATGTTAGCGACTGATATCACAAAAGTAGCCATACTGTAATATCTGCCTGATAATAAATGCGTACGTATTTACCCATTTTTAGATTGGGCTTTAGAAAAATAATAGATTGAATAATAACCAAAAAATAGATTTAGTGTCCAAAAGACTACGTAGTTCTACGTAATACCAACGTCTAACCATCCTAATTTACTTAATTATCACTGCGTGCTCGCACGAATACCCGTTATTCAGAATTCCATCCATAGTTACCTCGAATGTGAAACTTGGAGTCGCATACGCGGCTTCAACAAGGAACCTACTCAAGGAACTGAATAATGAGTCTAATCAAGAAATCAGTATCACGTGTCATGAAGAGCACGGCCATTGTAGCAGCGACTTGCCTAGCTTTTGTAGCAGGGTCAGCAAACGCTGATGACAAAGTCTATCGCCTAAAACTTGCTGAAACATGGGGGCCAAACTTCCCTATCTTCGGTGATGCCACAAAGAATATGGCTAAAATGGCCGAAGAGATGTCCAACGGTCGTCTTCAAATCCGCATCGACTCATCAAACAAACACAAAGCGCCATTTGGTGTGTTTGATATGGTGAAATCTGGTCAGTACGACATGGGTCACTCTGCGTCTTACTATTGGAAAGGTAAAGTGCCAAATACCCTCTACTTTACGACTATGCCTTTTGGTATGACGGCACCTGAACAGTACGCTTGGTTCTATCACGGCGGTGGTATGGAGCTAATGGAAAAAGTGTACTCACCACACAATCTAATGTCTTTCCCTGGTGGTAACACTGACGTTCAGATGGGCGGCTGGTTCCAGAAAGAAATCAACAGTGTTGAAGACCTACAAGGTCTGAAAATGCGTATCCCTGGTTTCGCAGGTGAAATCCTAGCTGAAGTAGGCGCTAAGCCGACAAATATTGCCTCTGGTGAGCTCTACACGTCACTAGAGCGTCGTACGATTGATGCTCTAGAGTGGGTAGGTCCTTCTCTTGACCTTCGTATGGGCTTCCACAAAATCGCACCTTACTACTACACAGGTTGGCATGAGCCAGCGACAGAGCTTCAGTTCTTAGTGAACAAGCGTACTTGGAACAAGCTGCCTGACGATCTGAAAGCGATTCTTCAAATTGCTATGAAGACAGCGGCTTATGACATGTACATCCAATCAACGCACGAGAGTGGCAAAAACTGGGCAACGATCCAGACTGATTACCCAGATGTGAAAGTCAAAGACTTCCCGAAAGAGGTTATCGATGCCCTGCGTGATGCGAACGACAAACTGCTAAAAGAGCATGCTGAGAAAGACGAGATGGCAAAAGAAATCCAAGCTTCTCAAGCGGCTTACCTAGAGCAAGTTCGTTCTTGGACAGACATTGCGTCGAAAGCTTACCTAAACAAGTTCGACAACTAGTCTCACTTCAAGTGGCGCACCTCCTGCGCCACTTTTTTCAAACCCTTAGTCATACGCCCCAAATCATAACTATTAACGAAACTTGGCGGATAGGCGGAAAGTTGTATGCGTAGTTTAATTTACATTGAAAGACTGTTTAACAAGGTAGCCGATGTTCTCGGTTGGTTATCCAGTATTCTTTTCTTACTTTTATTGGTGAACGTGGTTTATGACGTAGTAATGCGCTACGTGTTTAACGACGTATCCATTGCCTTCCAAGAAATGGAGTGGCATTTGTTCTCGGCAGTGTTCTTGCTTGGTGTACCTTACGCGATAAAAGCGGGTGGGCATGTACGAGTGGACGTGTTCTACGAACGCTTATCGATGAAAGCTCAAGCCATTATTGACCTTCTAGGCACCTTTATATTTCTGTTCCCATTTTGCCTACTGGTGGCTTGGTTCGGTATCGATTTCGCGAAAGAGAGTTTTGAACTTGGTGAGATGTCAGGCGACCCAGGCGGTCTACCCTATCGCTGGGTAATCAAAGCGATGATTCCACTTTCATTCTTCTTCATGGCGATTGCTGGCTGTGGTTTGGTTCTTCACTCGTTGAACAAACTGTTTAACCCGCACCTCATGTACGCTAAATCTTCCGACTCAAAAGAATAAGGACATTTTCATGATCGGTATTGTGATGTTTTTTGTAGCCTTATTCGCGCTACTTCTCGGTTTTCCCGTTGCGTTCACCTTCGGTGGTATAGCACTCATCTTCGGTGTGTGGGCGGAAGGCATGGACATGTTCGCCTTTATGCCTTATCGCATTCAATCCATTATGGAGAATACGGTATTGATGGCCGTCCCACTGTTCGTGTTTATGGGGCTCGTTCTTCAGAAAACCCGTTTGGCAGAGCAGCTACTTGAGTCTATGGGGCGTCTGTTTGGTGGTGTGCGTGGTGGTATCGCAATCTCTACCGTTTTGGTAGGCGCACTGCTGGCTGCCTCGACGGGTGTTGTGGGTGCATCCGTTGTAGCAATGGGGCTTATCTCACTGCCAGTTATGCTTAAGTATAACTACGACAAAGGTCTCGCGTGCGGCACGATTTGCGCATCGGGTACCCTAGGTCAGATTATTCCACCTTCGATTGTCTTGATCCTACTGGGTGATGTATTGGGTGTACCTGTTGGTGACCTGTTCCAAGCTGCCTTGTGGCCCGGCTTTGTGCTTGTTGGTGCTTACGTTCTCTACATTTTGATTTTTGCTAAGTTAAACCCAGAAAGCGCTCAGCCAATTCCTCGTGATGAGTCGATTTCTCGCTCAGAAGAGGTAAAGACCGCGCTTAAGGCGATTATTCCTCCGCTTGCGCTGATTGTTGTCGTACTTGGCTCAATTTTCGCTGGCATTGCCACACCGACAGAATCGGCAGCTCTTGGTGGCGCTGGTGCGATTGTACTGTCACTTGTCTATCGACAGTTTAGTTGGAGCATGCTTTACGATGCATCGAAGGAAACAGTAAAAGTAACCGCAATGGTCTTTGCTATCCTTCTGGGTGCGACAGCGTTCTCAATGGCATTTACCTATACTGGCGGTGATATGCTGGTGGAAGAGTGGATGCTAGAGTTGCCGGGTGAGAAGTGGGGCTTCTTGATCATTACCATGGTAGTTATCTTAATCCTTGGCTTCTTTATCGACTTCGTAGAAATCTGTTTCATTATCGTGCCGATGATTGCACCCGTTGCCGAGTTGCTTGGCATCAATATGACCTGGTTTGCGATTTTGATTGCGATGAACCTGCAGACCTCCTTCTTGACGCCGCCATTTGGCTTTAGTCTATTCTATCTAAAAGGGGTCGCACCAAATGGGGTTACAACGAGAGACATCTATCGCGGCGTTATGCCTTTCATTGCGATTCAGATAGTGGTGCTCGCCTCGATCCTCATGTTCCCAGAATTCTATGGAATGTGATCAGGTCTGCGTTAGCTCAGTCTAGAGATTCATTTCATTGCAACTGATTGGTAATGTTAATGAAAAAGAAAAGCTGCACTTAGTGCAGCTTTGTCTGTTGAGTGAGCGCTTACCAGATTTGTCAGGACGACCGTAGTAAAGGACTTCTATGCCGTTAAAAGCCAAGCTCATCCTGCTAACCTTGATCCCACTGATAATCGTGACCGCGAGTGTGAGTTGGATAACCCTTCATCAGGCAAAAGCATTGGGTGAGAATGAGATCAGCATCTTTCGTGAGAGCTTGATTCGTACCAAAGAGTCGGCGCTCAAGGACAGCGTTGAGCTTGCTTTCGATGCGATTGACCATGCCTATCATGACCCTACTTTGTCCGAAGAAGAAGCAAAGAACGAAGTCAGAGAGACGCTTAACCGTCTTCGATATGGCTCTGATGGTTACTTTTTTGCCTACGACAAGCACGGCACCAATCTAGTACATCCGATTCTTCCTGAGCTGGTTGGGCGCAACTTACTCAAACTCCAAGACCAAGATGGTGACTATCTGATTGAAGCCTTGTTATTCCAAGCTCAAGCGGGGGGAGGCTTTCACCAATACTTGTGGCAAAAACCGTCTACTGGCGAGACGGTGACAAAGCTTAGTTATGCTGCATGGCTGGATAAATGGGAGTGGATGATAGGAACTGGGCTTTATATTGAGGACGTGGCACAAGAAGTGGCGGTGCTGCGTGCAGCAATAGACAAGAACATCGAAACCACCATGTTTTCCATCGTCACTATTTTTGCTGTGACTGTTGCTGTCATTATTGTTTTGACGCTCGCCATCAACTGGCATGAACATAAACTTGCCGATAAGAATTTGAAAGAGCTCGCTCATAAAACGGTAATGTTTCAGGAGGATGAGCGTAAACACCTAGCGAGAGAACTCCACGATGGTGTGAACCAGTTACTGGTATCGAGTAAGTGTCATCTGGAGTTGCTCGATACTCGAGATGTCGATGAGCGTTCGATGGGGCACCTTAAGCAGTCTCAATCATCGCTGTCGGAAGCTATCATGGAAGTGCGTCGTATTTCCCATCATTTAAGACCCAGTGCACTTGATGATATTGGTCTTGAAGCGGCGATTACTACCTTGCTTCAAGACTTTAGAACTTACTCTATGGCGAACACTGAGTTGGTGCTGGATGCGAAGACGCCAAAGCTTAAATCCGAAGTGGCGACTACACTTTACCGTGTGGTTCAGGAATCTCTGAATAATATTGAGAAACATGCGAATGCCACCAATGTGACGGTTTTCCTCAAACACTTTGGGGATGTCTTGCAGCTCATTGTTACCGATGACGGAATAGGGTTCGATGTTGGCAATGCTATGAATAGCCGTGGAATAGGGCTCAGAAACATGCGAGAGCGGGTAGAGTTTATCGGCGGTGAGTTTGAACTGATTAGCGAATACGGAAAAGGAACAGAGATAACGGTGTTATTGAACTTGGAAGGAGCGGTGTGATGAGCGACCAAATCAGAGTTGTTATTGTCGATGATCATCAAGTTGTGCTCGAGGGGTTCATGGCTCGACTAGAGCGAGAGCCCGACATTCATGTCGTAGCGACAGCAAGTAATGGCTTAGAAGCGGTAGAAGTCGTAAAGCAAACGGTGCCAGACGTAGTGTTGATGGACGTGAGCATGCCGATCATGAACGGCATCGAAGCCACCGAGTTGCTAAAAACAGAACTGCCTTTTGTGCGCGTACTTATGCTTACCATGCACGATAATCGCGAGTACATTATGAAAGTCATGCAGGCTGGAGCGGTAGGCTATATGCTAAAAGAGATCTCCGCTGAGAAGATGGTGCAGGCAATAAAAACAGTCCACCAAGGTTCAACCTACTTCTGCGAGTCTGTAACACAGACCCTGTTCTCGCAAGAGATCACACCAACCGCGGCGAAGTCCAATCCACTAAGCAGAAGGGAAGAGAGTGTGCTTAAGCTCGTAGCTCAAGGTTGCAGCAGTAAAAAGATAGCGCAGCTACTGAACATCTCTTATCGAACAGTAGAAACGCACCGTCAGAACATCAAACACAAGTTGGATCTTCACTCTACCGCAGAGCTCGCGAAATACGCGTTAGAGAATGGTTTGTCGTAGCCTTAGGTTCTCCCCCTAATTTAGGGGGAGCTAGAGGGGGTACAGTGCGATGCAGTTACAGCAACTACGTAACCAACTACAGCGCGCCCGCAACGTACTCCCATCGCATTTTTATCAAATAACCTACGCATCAATAGCAAACTTCTGTTATAAAGTGCGCCCAATATCAGTGAACGTTTGGAACAAGTTTTGGAAAAACACGAAGAAGTCTTAGTAGCGTTACGTCAAATCATTCGAGCTATCGACCTACATTCTAAGAAACTAAAGAAAGAGTGTGGCCTAACGGGACCACAGTTAATCCTTATGAACACCATCCGAGACATGGGTGATGTGACAATTCGTGAACTCTCTAACTCGACAAACATCAGTCAAGCCACCGCAACGACCATCATAGATAGATTAGAAGCGCAAGAGTATGTGCAGCGAGTAAGAAGCCAGCAAGATAAAAGAAAAGTTCATGCGGTGCTGACAGCAAAAGGTGAAGAGGTGCTAAAGAGCTCACCGCCGCCACTACAGGATAACTTTGTACAGAAGTTTCAAGCACTAGAAAGTTGGGAGCAAACGCTACTGCTCTCGTCTATTCAGCGCATCTCTCTAATGATGAATGCCGATGATATCGACGCTGCACCTGTACTGCAGCTAGACAGCAATATATCGAAAAACTAGGCGTAGTTGGCTCAAAAATTACTGTTTGAACGTATCAAACTAACGCTACTTATTTTTGGCGCATACGAGTTCGTATGCGCTTTTTTATTTCTTCAAATTTGCATTTATAAAGCATACTCATTCGAACACTAATGATTTTTTAGGTGGCTAGGATTGTGTGAAAAATCGCCATAAAACTTACATGCCGTGAAATTACACTTATAATTTGGTAAAGTACGCGCCGAAAAGTAGATTAATGCATGTTCTCAGCGATTGTTGTACGCCAATATCGTCGTAAATAGAACATTAAATGCTTTGAGTTAGAAGCAATTTAGTCATAGAGAGGATTAATGACAAAGGGTATTGATAAGTACAGTATTGATAGTACTGACTACACCATAGGACAGGATAATGTCCAGAAGTGGGGGTTTGATGTACATAACCCTGTATTCGGAATTAGCGCAGGTTTTATCGCGCTGCTCCTAGTAATGACCGTGATCGTTGATGCGGATACAGCGAAGTCTGCACTCGATGGCATCAAGTGGAGTATCATCAATAAATTCGACTGGTTGTTTATGTGGTCAGGCAACATTTTTGTTGTGTTCTGCTTAGCTTTGATCGTGACACCGTTTGGTAAAATCCGACTCGGTGGTACCGATGCAGTGGCTGACTACTCGTTTATGTCATGGCTTGCCATGCTATTCGCTGCCGGTATGGGCATCGGCTTGATGTTCTGGAGTGTGGCTGAGCCAGTCGCTTACTTTACCGGTTGGTATGAGACACCGCTCGGCGTAGAAGCCAACACAGAGCAGGCAAAAGAGCTCGCGATGGGTGCTGTGATGTTCCACTGGGGTCTGCACCCGTGGGCTATCTATGGTGTTGTAGCGCTGTCTCTCGCATTCTTCGCCTATAACAAAGGACTGCCGCTATCAATGCGCTCGATTTTCTATCCAATTTTAGGTGATAGAGCGTGGGGGTGGGCTGGTCACGTTGTTGATATTCTAGCGGTTCTGGCGACCTTATTTGGCCTTGCTACTTCTTTGGGCCTCGGGGCTCAGCAAGCAGCGAGTGGTATCCAGCACGTGTTTGGCATTGAGGCCAGCATGACGATGCAAGTGATTGTTATCGCGGTTGTTACGCTTCTTGCTGTTGTTTCAGTTCTGCGTGGTATTGATGGTGGTGTGAAAGTCATCAGTAACATTAATATGATCGTGGCGTTTCTACTGCTCATCCTCGTTGCGATCATCGGTTATGCAGTGACATTTGCCGCTATTCCAGACACGCTATTCGCTTACCTCAAGAACATTATCCCATTGAGTAACCCGCATGGTCGTGAAGACGAAGCGTGGATGCACGGTTGGACGGTATTCTATTGGGCGTGGTGGATTTCTTGGTCACCATTCGTAGGTATGTTCATCGCGCGTGTGTCGAAAGGTCGTACGGTACGTGAGTTTATTACTGCGGTTCTGATTGTGCCTACTACCGTGACAATCATCTGGATGTCTGTATTTGGTGGTTTGGCTATCGACCAAGTTATCAACCAAGTTGGTACCTTGGGTGCGAATGGACTGCGAGATGTTCCGTTAGCGATGTTTGAAATGTTTGATGCACTGCCTATGGGCACGATGCTATCTATCATTGCGGTAATCTTGGTATTGGTGTTCTTTATTACCTCTTCAGACTCAGGTTCACTGGTTATCGACAGTATCACTGCCGGTGGCAAAGTGGATGCGCCTGTTATTCAACGCGTCTTCTGGGCATTTATGGAAGGTGCGATTGCCGTTGCCTTGCTCTGGATTGGTGGTAATGAAGCGATAGCAGCACTGCAAGCGGGCGCGATTTCATCAGCGCTTCCGTTCACGGTAATCCTACTTATGATGTGTGTCAGCCTATTGATGGGTATGAAGACTGAAAAGTACTAAAAGCGCAGTTTGAAAAAGAGCGGTCATTGACCGCTCTTTTTTTATCCTTTGAAGGTGCGGCTTGCTTGCTCTAGCGCATCGATGTCAGAAGCGCATATCAGTGGCTTTAGCGCTTCAAACTTATCTGGGCTCCAAGAGTAGATATTAAGCTTTAAAAGACGCTTAATGGTTTGATCGTCGAAACGATGCTTGATAAGCTTCGCTGGATTACCACCAACAACCCCGTATGCGGGCACATCTTTCGTCACCACACTGTTTGCGGCGACAACCGCGCCTTCGCCCAAAGTTATCCCTGGCATAATCATCGCTCTCATACCTATCCAGGCGCCATCTTGAATGTGCGTATCACCTTTAGATTGATATGCTTCATCGATCACGTCCATAAAGGGATAGAGAGAGAACCAGTCTGCGCGGTGCGTATGATTGCCCCCCATTAGGATAACGGCTTCGGCACCAATACAGACATAGTCTCCAATGTAGAGCTGATCAACTGCCCAGCGCGGTTGACGGTCTTTTGTTACCTCGTCGCCGTGCAAATAACGCACGACAGAGCTTTCAAAGCCATCATCATAGGCATCGCTGTAGTAACTGTGCGTACCTTTGATGTGGATATTCTTGTTTTTGACGGTTTGATGCAGCAGTTCAAAACGAGTCCAATGTTTGTTATTCACATTAATGTCTCCAATTTGCGTTTAATTTGAATGTTTAGGCAAACTGAACAGCTAGTGAATAAAAGGTCGTTTAAGATATGCGATGACGACGACCGGTAGAGCGAGTTGAATACAGCAGACTTGCATATCGGCGTCTCAAGAAAGTAGTAATTTCGCCGAGTATAATTGTGTCGGCTTAATAATCAACCAATCATATTTGCAACCATTGATTTAGTCTTTGAAATGGTCAATATTGTGACGCGGTTTTATTCAACTAAGTCAATATATTGGCTCTCGATTTTGCGGTCGAATATGTATATTATTCAGCCGCCTTTCAAATATTCATAATTACACTGAATGGCGTTCCAATCCTATAAATAACAGAATAATAATTTATGAACTTATCATTACGACAAAAGCTAATTGCTGCGACCTTAAGCGCAGTTGTTCTTATGGCAGTCGCTTTAACCATACTCGCTGCCAATCAATTATCCTCTCAAACCAATGCTGCGATTAATGCACGTGCCCACAATGTTTCTTATGCTGCAGTGGAAGGCATTAAAAACTGGGTAGATATTCGAACTAAGATCGCCAGTGCCTTCAATGGTTTTGCCGGTGAGCAAGATAAAGTACCTTACCTTCAACAAGCCCGAATTGCTGGTGGTTTTGATGATATCTTCTTTGGCACACCAAGTGGTGAAATGCATCGCTCACACCCTGAGCGCAATCGTGCGGATTATGACCCAAGAACCCGCCCTTGGTACCAAGATGCAAAAGCAGCGAACAAGCAAATCATCACCGAAGCGTATCAAGACGCAATAACCAACGCGTTGTTGGTGACCATTGCTGAACCAGTAAGAACGAATGGTCGTCTGGCTGGTATCGTTGGTGCCGATGTACTCATTGACCAGTTGGTTGATGATGTTATTAGTCTTAACGTTGGTAAGAATGCGAGTGCAATGCTCATTGACTTGACCAATGGCACATTCTTAGCACACCCGAACAAGTCATTGCTTCTTAAGCCTGTGACGGCATTGGGGCAAAACTTTAATACCCAAACCATTCAACAGAAAGTGGCTGATCGCTCCATTCTTGACGTTACACTCAGTGGCTCAGAAAAGCTGATGTTCTTTTCTCAGGTTCCGGGCACTAACTGGGTATTTGCGATTGAGTTGGACAAAGAAACCGAGCTAGCGGGTCATAAAACCGCACTGACACAGCTTATTATTACCTCTGTGATTGTCTTGGTGTTTGTCGCAATTATCGCATCGTGGCTAATGAGCTTCCTTGTTAACGAACTTGCCCGTGTGTCGAAAGCATTGAAAGAAATTGCTTCAGGTGAAGGTGACTTAACACAGCGCCTAGAGCCGCGCAGTAAAGATGAAGTAGGGCAGTTGGCTCGTAACTTTAACACCTTCGTGAGCTACATGCATGAAACTGTCATGCATTTGAAAGACGTATCTGTTGCACTTTCGGACCAAGCCAAAGACACCGCAACCCATGCTCGCGTGAGAAGCCAGCGAATTCAGACCCAGCAAGATGAGATCAACATGGTCGCGACAGCGATCAACGAGATGGCTGCTGCGACTCAAGAGATCGCAAATAATGCTGATATGACGGCTTCAAATTCCTCAGAAGCGGTTGGTGCAAGTACGCATGGTGCGGGTCAAGTATCTCAAACTCAAAGCTCAATTCAGAATCTAGCAGCGGAAGTAGACGTGGCAACGTCTGTCATTCAAGAGCTTGAGATTCATGGCAATAGCATCAACACTATCCTGTCAACCATCCAAGACATTGCCGAGCAGACAAACTTGCTAGCACTTAATGCAGCTATTGAAGCAGCTCGCGCGGGTGAACAAGGGCGAGGTTTTGCGGTCGTTGCTGATGAAGTTCGCGTATTGAGTCAGCGTACACATGCGTCGACACAAGAGATCCAGAGCACGATTGAGACCCTGCAGGCGACGACAGCGAAAGCAGTGGGTATCATGGGTGATAGTCGTGGTCTGGCGGAAACCAGTGTGGATGATGCGAACAGTGCAGCGGCAAGCCTGACACAAATCCATGCAGCCGTAGAGCAGATCAGTGACATGGCCGCACAAATCGCAACAGCGGCTGAAGAGCAAGCGTCTGTGACCTCAGAGATCACTCGCAATACGCAAGGCATTCGTGATGTATCGGACGAATTAGCAGAAGAAGCGCAAGAAGCAGCTCAGCAAGCGGTAGAGCTGTCTGATTTGTCTCAGAAGCTTGAAAGTGAGATTGGTCGCTTTAAGATCTAGGGCGCATAATTTGACTACCTAATCGCGGTACCTTCGTCGCATAATACCCCCTCTAACTCCCCCTAATTTAGGGGGAGAACCAGAAGCGAATTTTCCTATCGTCACATCGCTTGGAAGTACCCTTACAACCAATATTCTCCCAATACAGCTCCTTCACTCCCGTGATAAGCCATTTGCGCTTGTAGCAGTTCAGCGGTTGCCACGGCATCCATCAGTGCATGATGCGGCGGATAATCAGGTAGTCCGTAGCGTCGACGTGTTTGACCCAAGCGAACAGAGTCCGCGCGCTTTCCTTTAAGCTTGTTTAGCAGGCCTGCCGTCAGCTTATCTTGATAGTCTGACTCAATTTGCATGGTATCCACGACGGGAAACTCAATGCCTTCACCAAGCATCTTCTTCAGAGCACAGTTCAAAAATCCGCGCTCAATAGGACGGTAGTGGACAACAATCACTTTGCCTGCGAGTGCGTTGAGCACATCTTCAAGGATCTCGTTAAGAGTAGGGGCATCAATAAGATCGTTGTGCGTAATCCCGTGTATGACAACGGACTCTTCTTCCAGCTTGGCTTTTGGTCTAACAGTCCAATGGGCAGCTTGATTAAGTTTGATTCGAGAGAGAGTAAAAGGCACTAAGCCAATCGACAAAATGCCATCCTTCTCTGGATTCAATCCGGTTGTTTCAAAATCGAGCGCCACGAAAGGCACCTCACGCAGCGGTGTATCTGCATGTGGTAATCCTGCCGAATAGAAAGCTTGGAGCCTCGAGTCTTTTGAGCGTTCACTCAGAACGTCAAACTTATTGTTCCATTGCACCGCCGGTACTTTGAGTAGTTTTTTTATCATAGGACCTACTTAAAGTTGTTGCTTGCTTGATATCGGAACTTTAGGAAGTTCTGACCGTTACTCAGAATTTGGAAAGCGTCTTTCAGATTTCGTCTTTCAAAGTCTGATAGATTTTCTGGCTCGACATTGTTGTCTGGCTCGATGCCTTGCTCGACATCTTGAGCTTGGTGAGCAATGCGCACCATGGAAATGAACTCGAGTGCATCTTTTAGATCTCGTGCGCGTCCCTTTGGCAGGATCCCCGCTTCGTGGATGTCGTCGAGACGTTCAAACGAGTTGGTTGAGCGAGAGCCAACCGCAAGGGCATGCACACGAATAAGGTCAACGAGAGGGGCAGTACCGCGTCGTTTTAGGTTGATGGAGTTATTGTGTCGGCCATCTTTCTCCATTACGAAGTCTTTAAAGAACCCGAGAGGTGGTTTGCGATTAAGCGCATTGCGAGCTAAACAGGCCAAGAAGCGGTTATTGCGTCTAGCTCGTCTGACGATAAAGCTATTGAGCTGCTCTGCCCACTTTAGTTTTCCGTATACTCCATCGAGGTCGAAAAATATCGAGGCATTGAGCAGCGCTTTAGGGTTTGGATCGTCGATCCAGTCGGCAAAGCACGCTTCCCACTCTTTACGGGTCATTCGCCATTCAGGGTTCGTTGCCATGATGTCACCAGTACAGTAGGTATATCCGCAATCGGCGAGACCATCGCAAATGAACTTAGAGAAAGCCTCGAAGTATTTGCCGTGCTTCTCTTTGTTAAAACTGTCATCAAGGATAATGGCGTTGTCTTGGTCGGTAACCAAGAGTTGCTCGTCTCGTCCCATCGAACCTAGCGCTAAGAAACAATAAGGGATAGGTGCCTGCCCTAACTCTTCTTCTGCTAACTCAATGATACGTTGTTTGAAACTTCTACCAATCACCGACATGGCTGTGCCCACCATATGGGCATTAGCGTCTTCATTGACCAAACGAACAAAGCTATCTCGAATTTGGTCAGACAACGCTTTCAGTTCTTCAACAGATTGCTGCTGGAAGATACTACTTACGAGTAAGAGAGAGTTTTGAGACTCATAGCGAACGATATCGGTCGTCTCAATAATCCCAAGAGGTTTCTTGTTCTTAAGTACCGGAAGATGATGCACATTGTAACGGAGCATGGTGAGCATCGCTTCGTACACATACGCATTGTGGTCAAGAGAGATGACGTCCGTGGACATAACCGTAGAGACTTCATCTTGCGGGTCCAAGCTTTCTGCTAGCACGCGCGTACATAGGTCACGGTCAGTAATAATACCGACAACTGGTGAGGTATCTTCTTCGTCGTTCTCTACGATTTCGGGATCGATAATAAGCAGCGACGACACCTGCTCATCTGCCATGAGGCGAGCGGCGCTTTGAATAGTACTGCTGCGTTCAATGGTTGGTGCATCGCGAGTTAGTAGCGTTCGGACTTTGGAGGTGGTCAGGTCGTTGGTATTTTCATTGTTCGATACGGTTTGTCTCAATCGAACGGTATCTTCGACTTCAACAAAGTCTGCGAATGAATCGAAGCCATCATAAAGTTCCTGAAACACTTCCGCAGGGATGCAGTACACTAAAGTATCTTCAACCGCTTTGGCAGGGAAGCGTACCTTGTTATTGGTCAGAAGACCCATTTGACCGAATAAATCGCCTTCATCAATTCGGTTATAAAGCTCGCCTTTGCGTCGATAAATCTCGACAACACCACTGCGAACCATGTACAGGTCTTGAATGTCATCGCCAAAATGAATGATGGGGGTGTCTTCGCGATAGTAACCAATCTCAATTTGTTGTGAGACGTGTATCAGCGTTTCTTCAGGGAGTTCATCGAAAGGGGGATGAGAGGCCAGAAAGTTCTGGATTTCAATCAGTTCAGCGTCCATGACGAGCCTTATCAAATGGAGTATCTGTTAATACTACACGCTGAAACCAAAAAGGTCAGCTTGCGCTGACCTTTGAGTTAATATTTTGATATTTGGAGATTAAAGTACCGCAGCGATACCTTTACATAGTGGTCCCATGTTTGATTTAGTCATACCTGCAACGCTGATACGACCTGAACCGACGATGTAAATACCAAACTCTTCTTTCAGGCGGTTTACTTGCTCTTTACTCAAGCCAGAGAAAGAGAACATGCCGTTTTGGCGTTCGATGAAGCTAAAGTCTGCATCTACGCCTTCTGCTTTCAGTGTTGCCACGAATAGCTCACGCATTTCTTGAATACGATCGCGCATTTCAGCGACTTCTTGTTCCCATTCTGCGCGCAGTGCTGCATCGTTTAGAATGTAGGTAACAACCGCAGAGCCGTGCGCTGGCGGGTTCGAGTAGATAGAGCGGATGATGCTCTTCACTTGAGAGAAGGCAGTCGTAGCGATCTCTTCTGTCTCAGCAACGAGTGTAAACGCACCCACACGCTCATTGTACAAACCAAAGTTTTTAGAGAATGAACTCGCTACAAGGATCTCTTTGTTGTACTTAGCGAAAGTACGCAGACCTTGAGCGTCTTCTTCAACACCCTTTGCAAAACCTTGGTAAGCGAAGTCGAATAGTGGAACTAGGCCTTTGTCAGCTACAAGCTTAGCAAGTTGCTCCCACTCGTCTGCAGTTGGGTCGATACCTGTTGGGTTATGACAGCAGCCGTGAAGCAATACGATATCACCAGCAGACGCTTGCTCAAGGTCCGCAACCATGCCAGCAAAGTCTTTGTCTTTAGTTTGTGCATCGTAGTAACGGTATTGTGCCGTTTCGATGCCAGCAGCGCTAAATACGCCGTTGTGGTTTGCCCATGTTGGGTTGCTGATCCAGATTTTTACTTCACCTAGTTGGCGTTTGATAAATTCACCCGCTACGCGAAGCGCGCCAGTACCACCTGGAGCTTGAGCTGTTTTTGCGCGCTTTTCAGCTACGATTTCAGCATCTGCACCAAATAGTAGTTTTTGAACAGCTAGACCATACTCAGCTGTCCCTTCAATCGTTAGATAAGACTTGGTTTTTTCCGTTTCTAGAAGTGCCGCTTCTGCTTTTTTTACGGTAGCCAGAACAGGAGTCTCACCTTGTTCATTTTTATAGATACCTACACCTAGGTTGATCTTCTCAGCGCGAGCGTCTTTTTTAAACTCTTCTGTAAGACCGAGGATAGGGTCAGCGGGTGCTGCAACAACTTTTTCAAACATATTCTTCATCCATGTTAATTGAAGGGGGCGAAAAACCATTCGTAACGAATTAGTTACTAGGTGACAACAGCCTATTTATACCTCTCGAGGCTATCAGTGACAACCAGATTAAAGAAGAAAACTAAAAATTATCTTGATTTGAAACAGAAAAGGGCAGTAATTCAGTATTTATGTATGGAAAGGGCACATGTTTATGAGCTTTCGTAGTGGGTAAAGTGAAAAAGTGTATGGATAGCGAAATGGAAACTAATATTACTGCTATTTCATATGAGCGCTGCCACACTTTATGTTGCAAAGCGAAACCTAATCGTCATGAATCTATTCGTACTGTCACGTCTTTAGACAATTAAAGCTCTAGTTTGATGTGTTAGATCACATCTTACTCCATATGCTGAAGTGGCATATAAATATACCTGCTAATGTTGATATTGTAATACAAAAATAACTCAGCTAGATCCTTGGACTATTTAGTGGTTAGTGCTGTACAGGATGGAAGATGGGTCACTCAACTTGTTACATAATGGAACATTATTCAGGAGATGACATGAGACCGAAGACTTTCCGTTTTTTGACGTTAGCAACAGTAATTACTGGATTTTTAAGTGTTTCTGCCAGCGCTGCTACTTTCGTAATGGAGAAAAATGGTACTGACTTTTCAATAGACGGTAACGGTGGTGCCCAGGAGGGGCAGCAACTCTACTTATGGGGAACTAACACGACTAATGCGAATCAGCAGTGGGTTCAAATTAATCATGGTGACGGTTATTATTCATACAAAAAGAAAGATACTAACTTATGTTGGGATGGCGGGGACGGTGGTGCGCAGCGACAAGCAGTGACTTTGCAAACCTGTAATGCGAGCGATTACAACCAACACTGGCAAAAGATCAAAGTTGTCAGCGGTACAGAGATATATCGATTTCAAAAGCGGAATGCAACGGGCTATTCCATTGATGGAAATGGCGGTGCTGCAGAAGGGCAACTTCTTTATCTCTGGGATTCCAGTGATAGCAACGTTAATCAACAGTGGGTGTTGAATAACATCGATAGCAGGTCAGGCGATAAGCTCTCAATTGATACCGCTTTTGATGACGGCACAGGTCATGGTAGCTATCCAGCAACCAACGCAATTGATGGTAGCACAGCGTGGAGCAGTCGTTGGGCTGCGTCAGGTTCACCTGTGAACCTGACTATCCAACTTCAAGAAACCAGTGATGTATCGGAAGTAGGTATCGCTTGGGGGCAAGGAGACTCTAGGGCGTATACGTTTGAAATCTATGCACGTCCAGGTACAAGTGGTGCGTGGACCAAGGTATTTGATGATGTCAGTAGCGGCAATGTAGATGGATTCGAAGTCTTTGATATCACTGATATCTCAGCACAGCAGATACGTATCAAAACATTTAGTAATACGGCCGGTACTGAATGGACCAATATCAACGAAGTTGAGATCTATGGAGGTAGTGGATCTGGTGGTGGCGAGCCAGTCGGCAATGCTGAGTATCCATCTGATTTGATGAGTAACTACAATCAATGGAAGATTACCTATCCGGATGGCACAGAAGACAAGACGTTGTATCAAGAGAGTAATGAGTATTTCTACGTCAATGATGATCGTAACGGCATAGTGTTTAGAGCACCGGTTCGCTCGAACAATGGTACGACGCCTAACTCAAGCTATATCCGATCAGAGCTTCGAGAGCGAGAGGCTGATGGTAGTTCGGATATCTATTGGACAACGACTGGTAAGCATGTGGTTTACGCTAAGCAAGCCATTACTCATCTTCCGATAGTCAAAGATCATCTAGTTGCGACTCAGATCCACGGAAACAAAGAAGCTGGTATTGATGATTCTTTGGTACTTCGTCTAGAGGGCTCTCATCTATTCTTATCGTTCAATGGCGGCGTGTTACGTGATGACTTGACCATTAAAACGAACTACTCGTTAGGAACGATTCATGAAGTAATGTTCGAGGTTATCGATGGTAAGCACTACGTTTATTACAGTGAAGATGGCAACCTTGGAAGCGCTTATGCGTCGGGCAACGCAAGTCAGTACTTGGTGAAAGATGGCAGTACTACTGTGTTGATGGATCTCGACTACGGCGAAGCTTACTTTAAGATTGGCAACTACACCCAAAGTAATCCTGAGAAAGAAGGGTCGTATACCGATGACCCTGACAACTATGGTGAAGTCGTTGTGTATGACTTTTGGGTCTCGCATCAATAATCAAGCACTCGATAAAAGCAAAGGCCTCAAACAGGCCTTTGCTTTTTTAGTCATCGAAGCCTTTTAAGTCGTGTTCAGATTCGATAGCCTGAGTTTCTATATCAGGGTTGTTATCGAATTTGTTCTTTGCCCAATCATTTATGTGTTTGAGAATCGCGCTTGCGGCGTGTTCTTTTGTTGCCTCTTCGCTGTTACTGATATCCAGAGTCTGCTTTGAATGTAAGCCAGTTTCGTCTTCAGCTACATGTAACCAGTCTGGGTGCCAATAGTATGGTTGGCCAGTGGGAGACTCCCACTTATGAACGCCATTACTTTCACCGAAATATTCGATATCGTTTTTTGTAAACTTACCCATTTAGACACCTCAATATGTGGTCATGCACCCTCTAAATGTAGTGTGGATTTGCTGGTTTACCAATGCAAAAAATGCTTCGAAAACGAAAACTAAGCGCTCAGTATTGAAGGCCTAACACTAGGAGAAGCGCCAACAAAAAAGGCCACCTAAATAGGTGACCTTTTGAAATGATATTCCAGCAATTTTGCTTAGAAGTTCGCACTACGTGGAGTACGTGGGAATGGGATAACGTCACGAACGTTGCCCATGCCAGTCACGTAAGACACTAGACGCTCAAAACCAAGACCGAAGCCAGCGTGAGGCACTGTGCCGTAACGACGTAGGTCGCGGTACCAGTTCATGTGCTCTGGATCGATGTTCATAGCGCGCATGCGGTCATCTAGAATGTCTAGACGCTCTTCACGCTGTGCACCACCGATGATTTCACCAATGCCAGGTGCTAGTACGTCCATTGCAGCAACGGTTTTACCGTCGTCGTTCAAGCGCATGTAGAATGCCTTGATGTCTTTCGGGTAGTTCTTAACGATTACCGGCGCTTTGAAGTGTTCTTCAGCTAGGTAACGCTCGTGCTCAGAAGACATGTCGATACCCCATTCAACTGGGAATTCGAACTCACGACCAGAATCTAGAAGGATTTGGATTGCGTCAGTGTAGTCAACTTGTGCGAAGTCAGCATCAACGAACTGCTCTAGACGAGCGATCGCTTGCTTGTCGATGCGTTGAGCAAAGAACTCAAGGTCATCGCGACGCTCTGCTAGTACTGCCTTAAATACATACTTAAGCATGTCTTCAGCAAGCTTAGCCACGTCTTCTAGATCTGCGAATGCGACTTCAGGCTCAACCATCCAGAATTCCGCTAGGTGGCGACTGGTGTTTGAGTTTTCTGCACGGAACGTTGGACCAAAGGTGTAAACCTTGCTTAGTGCACAAGCGTAAGCTTCTGCGTTTAGCTGACCAGATACGGTTAGGAACGTCTCTTTACCGAAGAAGTCTTCGTTAAAGTCTACGTCGCCTTTTTCAGTGCGAGGTAGGTTTTCTAGGTCTAGAGTAGACACGCGGAACATTTCGCCTGCACCTTCAGCGTCAGACGCTGTGATAAGTGGTGCAGAAGTCCAGAAGAAACCTTGCTCGTGGTAGAAGCGGTGAATCGCTTGAGATAGACAGTTACGAACACGTGCAACTGCACCAATCACGTTAGTACGTGGACGAAGGTGCGCTACTTCACGTAGGTATTCGATTGAGTGACGAGTCTTAGCCATTGGGTAAGTCTCGGCATCTTCAACCCAACCAACAACCTTAACGTCAGTCGCTGCTAGCTCAAAGTCTTGACCTTTTGCTGGAGATTCTACGATTTTGCCCGTTACTTCTACTGAACAACCAGTAGTCAGTTTTAGAACTTCTTCTTCGTAATTATTTAGATTATTTGGGACCACGGCCTGAATCGGGTCGAAACAAGAGCCGTCGTAGATGGCAAGGAAAGAGATTCCAGCTTTGGAATCACGACGCGAACGGATCCAGCCGCGAACAGTTACTTCACTGTCAACAGCTAGCTTACCGCTTAGTACGTCAGTTACAGGCGCGTAAGTCATGTTATTAATCTTCTCCATGGAGGTAACAATACAACCCAATGATTATTGGCCAATAATTAGTCAACTCATTGGGTTGCTACTAAATTTCTTTTCAAAGGCACATATTACCTGTCAATTTTCATGGTTCAACCTTTATTGTGGTTATTAAGCATAAATTGATTAAGTAATGTCTCCAACTGATGAGAAAGCTGTTGTAAGTCCATGCTGATTTGATGTGTCTGCGTTGCGCTGCTTGAGGTTTCATTCGCATGCTGAGTGATGATGGCGGTTTTTTCACCGACGCTTTCGCTGGTCTGTCGATTTGCCTGGATCTGTTCTTGAACTTGGCTGGCAAGGTCTGTGGTCGATTCTATTTGTGAAACGACGGTCTGCATTTTGCTCGCCAGTGCTTGAACTTCGTCGGCGCGTTGGTGGGCAGTATCTGACACTTTGTTGACCGCCTCAACGGAGAAGCTGCTGCCTTGTTGGAACTTGGCAATGATCTCTTCTATGTCATTAGTGGCATCGGTCGTTCGACTTGCCAGTGATCGAACTTCGTCCGCAACGACAGCAAATCCACGACCCTGTTCGCCTGCTCGTGCTGCTTCAATGGCGGCATTGAGAGCGAGTAGGTTGGTCTGATCGGCAATGCCTTTGATGGTCGAGAGAATGGCAGATACTTGCTCTGTTTGGGCATTCAACTCGGAGATATGGGTGGATACCTCCGTGATGTCTTGAACTAGTAGCTCAATATCGTCGCTAGCGCCTTTTGCTTCAATACTGCTGGCTCGTGTGAGCTCACAGGTTTCTTGCATCAACAAAGAGGCTCTCTCCGTGGCATCACTGACCGTGGCTTGCTGCTCCTTAAGCATTTGCATATTGCTCTCAACGGCTGCGGTTTCATCGAGCTGGCGCTTAGCGGTGGACTCGTTGTTCTCGGCGATGTCCGTCAACTTGTCGGCATTGCTGCTTACCGTCTGCGCAGTGGTTTGAACCTTTATTAGGCTTTCTGAAACCGTATCCAAGAAAGCGTTAATATCGTTGGTTAAGTCACCCACTTCGTCATTTTGCTTTTGTGATAAACGGATAGAGAGGTCTTTACTGCCGCTCACACGTGTCATAAATTTTGATGTTGTTTGAACCGGTCCAACAATAAATCGACGTGCGATAAAAATGGTCGACAGGTAACCAAGGAACGCGATCGCCGCCATGATAGCGACGGCAATCGCCGTGCGCTTATTCACCATCCCATTCACATGGCTAAGATTGTATTCAATTCGAATTGCGCCAAGCACCTCGCCCTCTTCTGTCATATGGCAGGCGATACAGTTGGTTCCACGGTAGTCGGCGCTTGCTTTCATTGGGAGTGCAACAACAAGACCATTTCCCCAATCTGCTTTGAACGGTTCTAATACGGTTTCACCGTTTAGGGCGCGGCGGTCGATATCATCGACGGCTATTTGGTTATCGAGTCCTGTACCATAGAGTTTACTGACCGCATCACCGCGAAGGACGCGAACGTTCTCAATATTCTCTTGGGCGAGTGCTTTATTTCGTAGCGTCTCTTTTTGGGCCATGGTGCCGGTGATCATCATCATGTTTAAGCTATCAAAATAATTGCTCGCTTTATCATGTAATTGTTCACTAAGGACGGAGTAAATAAGATCACGTTGTTGGTTGTATTGATAGGTTGTGGAAATGATAACCACAGTGCCAAAAACCAGAATAAGTGCGAGTAGGAGTTTATTTGTTATTGTAAGTCGCATAATTATATTGTTAATTGTATGGGCTGACAGGGTGAATATTAAGTTAATGAATGGGTGTCGGGGAAGTGATTTTGTGGCAAAACCTCGCAAAGCTCATGGTTTTTTGTGCAAACTGAACCAATTATGAGAAATCATCCAAACTGCAGTACAGGCTTTTATTACCAAGTTATAACAAGCGTGAATCGTAGCGAGTGGATTATAAGAAGGTCACCGAAACTTAATCAGTTTCTGACTCTCTATTGACAGAGCGATAGTGGGCAAAGAGTAAAACCAATAACATATGTAACCAAATGTTATTGAGCATGTCTGCACAACGTTTTGATCTTAAAGAAGACACCAACCTAAAGGTGTCGAGTAAAGGCGTCTATCGTTTAGCGATATTCGTCTTGCTTGCGCTATTATCGATGTACTATTTGTGGGTTCTATATTTAGCCGCGCACCCGCAAGTCAATACTGCCTATCGAACCTATTATATAGATAAACAAACACTCTATTGGGCGAAGGACAATGCGCACGTCTTTTGGCCAGATTCTGGTGTCATCGACACCTCAGAAAACCAACCTTATCTAAGCCGACAGGGATGGGCTGTGAAACCTGACCAGCATGGCAGAGAGTTAGTACACAAAGGAAGTGTATTTTTTAATTTAGGGGCTGCTCCAACTCATTCCATTCGCGTGAAGTTAGCGTTGACGCACTCTATAACCGAGCCCGTGTATATCTCCCTCGATGGTCACAAGCAAGTGAAGTTGCTACCGCATGACCTCAATGCGTTGGAGGCAACGCTTCCTGCATCGCAATATTCTATAGAGGCCTCACTACACCAAATACAGTTTGAGACTCCCGCAAGCCTTAACGTCAATCAAATTTCGATAACCGAGGTGGCTCAATGAAAAATATAAATAACTATACGTTGTCGATTTTGGTTCCCGTTTATAACGAGCAAGAGTCGATATTGCCCTTTATGGATGCGTTAGAAACGAGCCTTCATTCAATCAAAGATAAGTTAGATATTGTCTTTGTTAATGATGGCAGTAGTGATGATACGAAACGAATTATCGAATCTGTTATCGAGGTTGATTCTCGAGTGAGCCTAGTCAATTTGGCCAGAAACTTTGGTAAAGAGTCTGCAATGACAGCAGGGCTGGATCATGTTCAAGGTGATGCGTGTGTGATCATGGATGTGGACCTGCAAGACCCACCTGAACTTATTCTCAAGTTTCTAAATCTTTGGCAGACAGGTGACTGGGATACCGTGTATGGCGTAAGAGTGGATCGCTCCAAAGATACTTGGGTAAAGCGCATCACTGCTGGTGGCTTTTATCGCTTTTTTAACTGGATCGCCGCTGAAACTAAGATCCCAGAAAATGCAGGGGATTTTCGTCTTATCGATAGAACGGTCATTGATGCTATTCGTCAGCTTCCTGAGCGTAATCGTTTCATGAAAGGCCTATTAGCATGGACGGCATTTCGTTCGACAGGGGTTGAATTTGAGCGGCCGGAGCGTGCAGCGGGTGAAACTAAGTTCAATTACTGGAAGCTATGGAATTTTGCCGTAGACGGTATTTTTAGTTTTACCGCGTGGCCTTTACGCATTTGGGGTTTTGTTGGCTGCGGTATATCGGGTCTAGCGTTTCTTTTCATGTTGAAGATCATCATCGGGGCGACGTTCTTTGGTATTAAGACACCCGGCTACGCATCGACGATCAGCGTGGTGTTGTTTTTGGGGGGAATACAGCTTATTTCGCTTGGTGTAATCGGCGGGTATGTCAGCAGAATATATAGAGAAATTAAACAGCGCCCCATCTATCTCGTAGAGGGTGTATATGGAAGATACCAATCAGTTTCCCAACCACAGCACACAATCTCTAAGGCAGGCTAATAAGATGGAAAACAATAAACCTAGCCTTGCGATCAGCAAGCAGCAGTGGATGCTGATTATTGTAGCGGTATTAGTCAGCCGAGCCGTGTTATATGGAACGGGGTTAATTGGTACCCACGCATATAATCCAGAGACGGTCGCTAATCTTGATCTATGGAAGCAAATCTGTCGTTTTGATTGTATGTGGTTTCAGCGTATCGCAGACGATGGCTACGCGTTAGTGCCAACTTACATGAAAGGAGGCAATGCCGCCAACTGGGCATTTATGCCTGTCTCTCCCTATTTAGGAAAATGGATGTCTTGGCTGGTGGGAGATACCAACTTAGCATTGATCTTAGTTTCAAATCTAACGTTTGTATTTAGCATTGTCGTCTTTCTAAAGGCGCTTAAACAGCTTTCTATTCGTGAAGAGATGCAAGAAGTCGCTGTCTGGCTTATGTGCTTCTCGCCATACGGAGTATACGCTCTGTCTGGATATTCAGAGCCACTCTATATTGCTCTAATAAGCGGGGTGTTTATCGCGTGTTATCGTCAAAACTGGTGGTTAGTAGGACTGTTAGGTCTTGTTGCCGCAATCACTCGTAATTTAGGTGTGATGTTAGTGTTTTCAGTGCTGATATTCGGTGTACAAGCGTACGGAGCAAGTAGCTTTTATCGACTAAAAGATAACGCTCTGTCGGTCATTGGAGCTATCTGGCTCATTCCACTAGGCTTCTTTACCTATATGATGTACTTGCATTTCCATATGGGAGATGCCCTTGCATTTGGCCATATACAGATTGCATGGGGTAGGGTGGTGAGCAACCCTATTGAGTGGTTAGTTTATGGCGTGGAAACAGGTGGTGCGAAACTTTATCTCGTCATCGTATCGCTGATGGGGTTTGCTCTTAACGGATATCTATTTGCCAAAAAGCGATACGCGGAAGCGGTGTTCATGCTTATCAATCTGTTAATTCCTCTTTCATCAGGGGTTAACGCTATGCCTAGATACATCTTTGGCTTGTATCCTACCTATCTTGCAATAATTCTGCTGTTGGACAAATACCCTAGAGCTCGAATGCCCACCTTGCTGGCAGGAGCGGTGCTCTCAACGTTTTTTGCGATAGGGTTCTATTCAAACGTATTTTTCACTGTTTAAAGAACAAAAAGTGTAGAAAACAAAAAACCGAAGCCTTGGCTTCGGTTTTTAATAGGCATGCTAACGAGGATTAGCACACGACCTTAATTGCCAAACCACCTTGAGAAGTTTCGCGGTATTTAGCGTTCATGTCTTTGCCTGTTTCAAGCATCGTTTCGATGACTTTGTCGAGAGATACGCGAGGAGCCGAAGCTCGGCGTAGTGCCATGCGAGTTGAATTGATCGCTTTTACTGCAGCAATGCCGTTACGTTCGATGCATGGTACCTGTACCTGACCAGCAACTGGGTCACACGTCAAGCCTAGGTTATGTTCCATTGCGATTTCAGCCGCCATACACACCTGCTCTGGGCTACCGCCCATAAGCTCAGCAAGACCAGCAGCAGCCATAGAACATGCAACACCAACTTCACCTTGGCAGCCGACTTCAGCGCCAGAGATAGACGCATTTTGCTTGTACAGTCCACCAATCGCACCAGACGCTGCGAAGAAGCGGATGTAGTCCTTCTCAGTCACGGTTTGGATGAACTTGTCGTAGTAAGCAAGAACTGCTGGGATAATTCCGCACGCACCATTAGTTGGTGCTGTTACAACACGACCGCCTGCAGCATTTTCTTCGTTTACTGCGAAAGCAAACATGTTAACCCAGTCAACAACCGACATTGGGTCAGTCGTCGTTTTCTCTGATGTGATAAGTTGCTGGCGAAGCGCTGCGGCACGACGCGGTACGCGCAGTGGACCTGGCAGAATACCTTCAGTGTTCATACCACGTTCCATACACTCACGCATGGTACGCCAAATGTTAGCAAAGTAAGTGCGCGTCTCTTCATCTGAGTGGATCGCGTGTTCATTTGCCATCACAAGTGTACTAATCGATAGGCCATTGTCCTTACATAGATTAACGAGCTCTTCAGCTGAATTAAACTCATAAGGCGCTTTGAGTGCAGAGATTTCTTCTTTTCCAAAGTTCTCTTCGTCAACGATAAAACCACCACCGATAGAGTAGTAAGTTTTTGAGTAAGCCAACTCTTCGTCGATCCAAGCGTGGATCTGCATGCCGTTTTCGTGCAGCTCCAAGTTGGTAGTATGGAAGTTCATTCCGCCTTCGCGCGGGAATGAAACCGTATGGCAATGCATGCCAACGGGTAGACGTTCAGTTTCTTCAACGCGAGCTATGAATCCTGGGATTGAGTCGATGTCGACTTTCTCTGGCGAGTTACCTGCCAAGCCCATGATGATAGCAATATCTGTGTGGTGACCTTTCCCTGTCAGCGATAGTGATCCATAAACATCTACAGTGATCTTGGTGATGTCTCTTAGCTTACCCATAGTACGTAGGTCGTCGATGAACTCTTTACCAGCTTTCATCGGACCAACGGTGTGTGAGCTTGAAGGACCAACACCAATTTTGTAGATATCAAAAACACTGATCATACTGATTTGCCTCTAGAAAAGCCCCTAAACGTGATAGGGGCTTAAATTATCGTTATTGTGTATCGAGATACGGTTTAATCGAGATGTTCAATTGACAGCGTCAATTAAAAAGCGCCGTAGATTACCGAAGTAATCGCTGCAACACCACAGATTGCTGTAAAGATTTGTACAGGTGCAGAAGTTTTGTACTTCGCCATTGCTGGTACTTTCTTCATTGCGTAAACAGGCATCAAGAATAGGATTGCAGCAATCATTGGTGCGCCCATGGTTTCAATCATACCTAGGATGCTTGGGTTGATGATCGCAACGATCCAAGTCGTCACTACGATGAACACTAGAGACGCTTTCTCAATCTTACCGATAGGTGCTTTAGAGCGTGATTTACCAAGACCAACTAGACCTTCGTGAGCACCAAGGAAGTGACCGAAGTAGCTTGAAGTAATTGCAGCGAATGCAACAACAGGACCTAGGATCGAGATAAGAGGAGACTCGTGAACGTTTGCAAGGTAAGACAGTACAGAGATGTTTTGTTCTTGAGCGATAGAAAGCTGCTCTGGAGACAGAGAAAGTACTACCGAGAATACGAAGAACATAACAAAGCCCATCAGCATCATTGCCGCGCCGCCGGTAATCATATCCGTCTTCTTAACTGCTTCCTCACCGTAAACACGACGTTGCTCTTTAGAGAACTGAGAAATGATTGGGCTGTGGTTAAATGAGAACACGATGATAGGGATAGCAAGCCAGATAATAGCAGGCATTGAACCCCAGTCTGGGCTTACACTCATCATTGAGGTGTTCCAGTCTGGAATCAGGTATACAGACAGTGCTAATAGGATGAACACCAATGGGTAAACCATCGCTGACGTCGCTTTTAGCATGAGCTCTTTACCGAACACAACGCCACATGTCATTGCACCAATCAGACAACCAGATAGAAGCCAACGAGGAATAGATTCCATGCCCATTTGGTTGACTAGGAATGAGTCCACTGTGTTTGTGATACCTACACCGTAGATAAGAACAATCGGATAAATAGCGAAAAAGTAAGCGAAGGTAATAAGGTTTGCACCCGCTTTACCAAAATGTTCTTCAACAGTGTCCGTGATATCCGCATTTGGGTTTTTAGCAGAAAGAACAAAACGCGCTAAGCTCTTGTGCGCAAACCATGTCATTGGTGCTGCAATTAGGGCTAGGATAACTAATGGCCAGAAACCGCCAGCACCTGCTTTGATTGGAAGGAAAAGTACGCCAGCACCAACAGCCGTACCGAAGAGAGAAAGGGCCCAAGTGAAATCTTTGTAGGTCCACTTAGACGAAGAGCGGCTCGCTGCCGCAGTAGTTGTGGTAGTCATAGGTTAATACTCATTTTTTGGGAACAGGAAATAAGTCGGCGGCAATATTGCACGTAAATTGCAGGTAAAAACTAGATCTAGGTCATGATTTTGATGGGGATATAAGTAGCACGAATGTTTTCGTTATTTTAGTCACGTTTTTTGTGTGCTACTGATAAGTTGAGTTGTGTTTAGGGATTAGAAAAAATAATGCGAAAGAAGGGCAAACGTTTGGCTGAAATTAGAGTAATTAGTTTAACAATAATTGAGTTTGTAAGTTTTCGATGATTTGAGCGGTGACACCCCAAATAAAATGTTCTTTATAAGGTATAGACAAAACACGATGGCGCTTACCTTGAATATGAAAAGCAACAGAAGACAGATTTTCAGGAGAAGCTAAAAACTCAAGAGGGACCTCAAAAAGATAGTCGACTTCATTGGTATCGATTTTAGGACGGTAATTTGCATCGACAAAAGCTAGCACGGGTGTGACGTGAAAAGCAGTAACGGTCACCAGTTTCGGAAGGTTACCAATGATCGAAAGGTGTTCGTGAGATACACCGATCTCTTCTTCAGTTTCACGAATAGCAGTAAAGACCGGGCTGTCGTCCGTTGGTTCGACTTTTCCCCCAGGGAAGCTTATTTGACCGGGATGGTGCTTCAAGTGGCTAGCTCGTTTCGTCAGTATGACGTGAAGTCTACTCTCACGTTCAACTAAGCCGATCAGTACACTAGCCTCTCGAAGTGAGCGTCTATCGACGCTTGCAGTTCTTTGTTTTGTATCCTTGTGATAATCCTTAGTCTGAAGAAGCTGAAAGCGTGCTAAAAAATCGGTTTTGGTCATAAAAACTCACTACTACTAGACCTTGGACACAAAAATCTCGAAGCTCCAGCCTTTATCGCGTTTATTGATGGTTGAAGAGCTAAACAGGAATCAAACCATAGAGGCAAGGTATTCGTTAATCTGACCTTTAATCACGCCGAGTTCCTGAATAACAAATTGAATATCGTCGGCTTGAGGTGCCTCACCATTACGAGTCGTTCCTTCAATCGCTTCTAGTTTCTCTACCGCTTTCCCTTCACCAAAGCTAGCAAGAATGCCTTTGAGCGAATGTGCAGTGATGAATAGCTCACTCCAGTTTTGCTCGTTGTAGAGTGACTGAATTTTTTCCGCGCCATTCTCATGTTCTTCCATAAACGCCATAAATACGGCTGCGATGATGTCCTCGTCATTATCCATGTAGCTACGAAGTACGTCGAAATCTATCATCCTACTGTCCTTTTATTATGTTTGCCGATACTTGGTTAAGAGATTGCCCTATTTCGTTACCAAACTCAGATACTTAACAACCTTAGTATAGATTATAAAAAAGAGAAGTCAGTGATCCAGTAGATCTAAACTTTATCTTCGACCTTGCCAGAGATCTAAGACTTTCCTACTAATTTGCTCATTTTTTGAGTAATGCGTATGAAGTAAATTTTGATGCATAGCATAAACGTGACTATTCTTGACTATGCGACTCACCTCGAAACAATAGAATGAATAAGTTGGCTAGGGTCGCGCTTAAAAAAATGGAGATGAACATGAGCGCAAGGATCGAAAACACTAAAACTGAGTTTGCCGGCGGCACGGCCGACTTTTACTCAAAGTACATCCAAGACGTTGTTGGGATCGACCTACTGACCCCCGAGCAAGAGTATCACTATGCGACGCTTGCACGTCGCGGTGATAAAGCGGCGAGAGACGTACTTATTGAGTCAAACTTGCGTCTTGTCGTTAAGATTGCAAGAGGCTATACAAAACGCGGCTTAAACAACCACACTATTCTTGATCTCATAGAAGAGGGAAACCTTGGATTGATCAAAGCGATAGATAAGTTTGAACCTGAAAAAGGTTTCCGTTTTAGTACTTATGCGGTGTGGTGGATTCGTGAGAGTATTGAATCTTCGTTAATGAATACCGGACGCACTGTTCGTCTACCCGTTCATGTGATCAAAGAGATCAACCGCTTGTCCAGACAAACCAATGACATGGTGTCTGATCTGAAAAGAGCCCCTTCAGTCAAAGAAATCGCCGAGCAGACTTCAAACTCGCAAAAACACGTCAGTGAGCTTATTCACATGAGTGGTTTCATCGAATCGAGTTCATCGGTTGATATTGTAGACAAAGAGTACACTAGCTTAGATACATGTCGATCAGAAGCAATACCTGAGCCTTACGATACTTGTCATGATGAAATGTTATTGAAAAGCCTTGAGAGAGTGGTGCTATCTCTGCCAGAGAAATATAGAGATATCGTGATACATCGATTTGGACTTTTTGGAAAAGAAGTGCTCACTTTAGATTGTCTAGGTGAGATGTATGGGCTTTCTAAAGAGCGTGTCAGACAGTTACAGCAAGAAGGGGTCGCGAAACTTCAGAACAGACTTCGCTTTGATGGCTGGGTTAGTAATTAGCGACGGTTTTAATCAGTGTTGCAATGGAGCTTCGTTTGAGGCCTTTAACAGCAGATTGTTAAGCCGATATTGCGTTGGGGATTGCGGTAAAGTCGTTAAGACACGTCTAAAAGCCGCGAAATACACGTGACTACGCAGCACGGTTAGGATTGTCGATTCAAGGCGTTCTAATCGGCTGCGTTTTTCTTTCTCTGAAGAGGACAGCCAGTTTCCTTTAATCGTGCTTTTGGAATCAAGTGACAAGCTATCCCAAAATGTTTGGTCCTCACCGAATAGTGGTGAGTAACCGCTTTGGTACCATGCCTCAATCATCTCCCTAATCTCTATCTCTTCAAGTGGTATTTCTTGCTCACTCAGTTCGACGCCTTTAGGTAGAGTTTCACAATAAGAGTAATCGAGTTTGTTTTTTACGTATTTGTACATGATGTAAATGGGTAGTGATGACTCAGTTAACATATCATAAGCCAAAGCGCTTCTCTATTGATAAATATGAAATTAGAGTCTTCGCTCGTTATTTTTCCGTTTAGCTATGCAGCTTGCTTTTCTAACAAGTAATGAAGGTACTGACACTCGAGTGAATCCTTGCGCCACTGTGAGGTAATTCTTCTCAGAGCACTTTGATATGCTCGACATCGGATCAACACCGCTAGAGTTTGAGTCAGTCTTTTGAAGTTGCTTACTTGCTCCCAGAAGTTCACTTTTGTGTCTTGGGCGTCGATAAAAGGGACAAAGCCAGCCTCGTACCAACATTCTAATACCTCTCTAATTTCGAACTCTTCTTCTGGGATATCCCCTTCGATTAACCGCGTGTGCATTGGAGGTGCAATTCGATATTCATCGTCATAGATGTTTTCAACGTAGACGTAATCCATTTGAATCCTCCATAGGTGAGCCACATGACAGTAAACTAGAAACTAAAAAATAAGATTCAAGGAAAGATCGGCTTGAATTTAGCTTTGATTCTCCTAGTTTGCTTCTGTGCAACAAAGTCCCAAAAGAGAGACTTTGAGCAACACGTTGTTGGCTTATAAAAATAGAGAGAGCAAGATGCTATCTAAGCAGGCTGAAGCAGAAAAATTGTTCTGGTCGGAACATTTACACGACATCACTACCGAAGTGTCGAAGGGCGCATTTTGGCAACATGTGCTGGGTTACGATGCCAATCAGTCTAATATTAATCCACCCTCTATCGACAGTGTGAACCATATCTTAACCCTAATAAGAGATGTTCAGTTTACTGGTTCGCCTTCTGCTGTCCCTATTGCTTTAGAAACAACACTAGGTGAGCTAATCATCGTTAAGTTTGAAATCTATTTGATATTAGACAATAACGTAAAAGGGTGTATCGAGGTGCTTTCACATACGGAAGCACGCCTAGCCAGCACCGAACTTTTGGAACACGTGTTGGATGATCCAACTCGAGGGATTCTAGTCACCAATCAAAAGCATCGAGTTTTATTTGCCAACGAGAAACTGTGCCGAGACCATGGCGTATCTTCGATTTCGCTATTAGGAAGGGATATCAGTGATGCTGACCTTTTTCATAGTGATAAACGACATATTGAGGCTTTTCAGAAGCGTATTGAGCGTGAAGCGAAATGGCGTGGTGCGCTAATAACGAAAGCAAAAGATGCTCGTTCTACGCTTGAAATGGTTTATATCAAGAAAGTGGAAATAGCTAAAGACCAGTGCTTCTTCATCTATACATTTTTAGGTGAACACCAAAAGCCTGCACACCCTAAAGTCCAAAACTCGACAAGTGCGCCTAATTTAAATGAAATGGATGAAGTTGCATTTCGAAAGAACGCCAGGAGACTTTCTTCAAAAGGAGGAAAGTATATAGTCGTAAGTTTGCGTCCTCGATTCTACTGTGAACTAGAGGCGGAATCTCGTCAAAAAGTATTCATTGCATTAAAAGCTTTCCATGATGCAGATAGCTTTGGTTACCTTGGTAGAAACACTTTTGTTGTGTTATTGAAAATACGAGAAAATGATGTTGAAGATGTCGCTACCATTAATCTATGTATCAAGCAGTTTTTCTCTGGACTTAGTAAATATTTAGAAGACCACTTAGTTAACGACATATCTGATGGACAGATAGGTGTTGCGCTTCATGGCTTTAACAAGTGCGGCATGGATGAGGTGATCTCCCAATCTGTACAAGCAATGTTTGTTCATGATTCAAAGTCGAGTAGCGTCAACTTCTATGATGAAGTGCTAGTCCAAGCGAGCATTCGTCGAAGAAAGCTAGAGAGTTTGCTCTTAGAAGCGATTCAAAACAAACAAATCGATGTTCATTTTCAACCGATAGTGGATACCAAGTCAGGCGAAGTGGTGAAGTTAGAAGCGCTGTGCCGATTCCAATTCTCAGAATTGGATTATTGTGTTCAAGAAATGATTCATCTGGCGGAAGAGCTAAAGATGATCAACACCATTGATATGTTGGTGGCTGAACGCGCGATTGAGGAGTTTCTCGCTTTGGATGCGAGTGTCCCGCAGAAACTAACGCTTTCTTTAAACTGTTCAATTGCCGATACGGATTCACCGCATCTCGATGAGCTCTATGAGTTTATCAACGCTTCACCGGTTTCAAACAAAGATGTGACAATTGAGATTACTGAAACGTCCTACTTCGAAAAAAACATCAATAACTCTAATCTCTTAGAGAAGATTCGTTCATCGGGTGTGAAAATAGCCGTAGATGACTTTGGTACCGGTAACTCGTCATTTTCCTATTTTAGTGACTTCCATTTTGATGAGTTGAAGATAGATCGTAAGTTCATCACCGATATCGACCAAATAAAGCAAAAATTCTTTGCGGTTAACATGTTGAGACAACTGTCGCATGATCTCAACATTAAGGTAGTGGCTGAAGGGGTAGAGCATGCTAGAGAACTTGAGACGCTTAAACTGATCGATGTTGATTACATTCAAGGCTATTACTTTTATCGTCCGATGAGCTCAAAGCAATTGAAACAAGAGCTTATCGCTTCGGGTCGAACACATTAACTTTTCGTCGTATTAATTGGAGCTCACATGGATAGCGAAGGACAAAATGGTGCTCTATTGATACGCCTATCCAATGGTGCGCTGCTATTTAACCGCGAGTTTTTAAAGAGCCAACTTTCAGAGCCGAACGCTTTATCTCCCGAGCAAGTTCTATGCGAAAACCCGGAGGGCATTTTTAAAGACTTTGGCAATGGGTTTTACGCTTTCATCTCGACCCCGGCTCCCAGCTACAAACTCGTTTTGACCTGTATTTTGGGAGATGTTTCTTTCACAACTTGCTGTAATTTAGATGTGACGAAAGCTTTAGAGCTTCCGAAAGAGCTAGCTATCGGGGTAAGACCCCCAGAGGTTTTGGGCTACAGCATACTGAGCGATGGAACGGTAATGATTCCGGTAACGATAGCAAAGAAACATGCCTCTGATACTTATGCAAATCTAGGGCTGTCGGAACTTGTGTCAGCGACAGTGTTAGAAAACGGATATGTGTGCGAGCGCACTAGTCGTTATCTTATCGTGTATCCACGAACTTCACATGAACATCGAAAAAATAATACCGTATGCCATTTAATACTCAAATATAGCAAAGTAGGACAGGAGTCGGAGCATCACTCCAGCATGTGTGTTGTGCCTGGTATTTTTGATAGCATTTTTACCGATAGATCGAGTTTAAACAACAAAGTTGCCTGCTTTCATCAGAGTGAACTCAAAGCGATGATTCCAGATGTAGCGAGTCCAATAGCCTTTGTTGATCGCGTCTACTCGCTTAAGGATGAGCAATTCTTGGAGCCCAGAGGAGATGGATCGTTTGTCGACCTAAACAGTCAATGCTCCCGTGAACTCGATGCCTATGTCTACTTGGTTAGCGATGGGGTTGAACATGTCGCCCTTTGCGTTGCCATTAACGCTCGAGCCAATCCTGAGGCTGCTATGTCTAGTCGCGGGGTCGCCTATAAAGACTCAATTCACTAAGTTCAACGATAATGCGAGTTTTAATCTTTTCTATGGGCTCTACAATTCGATTAAGCCTTAACTTATTGTTTGAAAACTAACAATATTTGAAATCAGTCGAGAACTGTCCTAAAACTTTAAGTTAAAGGGTAACCTCAATTTAGAATACGTAGCTGGCACGGAGAAAGTGAATGAAAGGAATTATCTTTACCGAGTTCATGGAATTGGTTGAGGAGAAGTTTGGTTTGGATGTCTTGGACGAAGTTCTGGAGATGTCAGGGGATGAGGGGGTCTATACGGCTGTAGGCAGTTACGACCACAAAGATCTCGTCAAACTCATTGTTAACTTGAGTAAAAAGACCAATATTGACCCCGCTACACTGCAGCAAGTTTTTGGGCAAACGGTATTTAAAACACTACTTAACTCGATTCCTGAGAATGCGAGCATTGGCAGTAGCGTGTCTACGTTTCAGTTTATTCGACATGTAGAGGATTATATTCATGTTGAAGTGAAGAAACTCTATTCTGATGCTGAACCGCCAAAGTTTCACTTTATTAGCGAGACTGAAACAGACATGGTAATGGACTATCAGAGCGCTCGTTGCATGTCACATGTTTGTCTGGGCTTGATTGAAGGTTGTGCTGAACATTTTGGTGAGTCAGTCAAAGTAGAAATGACTCCACAAACAGAAGATAGTAGCGTCGTCCGTTTTAATTTGACTCTAGCCTGAGGGTGACATGCCTAGTAGTTCTGCCATAGAACGAAAGCTGAAGCGCGAGATTGCAGCTAGAAAAGCGGCAGAGGCTCTTCTAGAACAGAAGAGTTTAGAGCTTTTTAATGCCAATCAGCAGTTAGAGGTTGCATTAAAGCAGACGGAAGCTCGCTCTGAAGCAAGTTTCTTGCGCTTAGATTTTCAGCAAAAAATAGAACGTATCCTAATCCATTTTGGGCGTACCTTCCTGCGCACAAATCTTGATGATGTTCTGGTTATAGAGTTAGTTAATCAACTCTCTGAAATCAGTGATGATGTCGCATGTTCTATTGAGTTACCAGGCAAGCCGATACCCACACTCAAAAAATCTCAATATCAAACTAAGTCTTATCTAACCTTGGGAGAACAAGACGACATAGCCAGGTCCTGCATACCGATTGAACTCGAGCAAGATGTCATCGGAAAACTTGAGTTGGCCGTAGATGAATCTACCTTTGATATGGATTTTGTCAGTAGCCAGATGTCTTTAGTTTGTGAGTTGCTCTCTAGCTCGATAACGCGTCAAATTATCAACATTCGTTTGGTCGAATCCAAGGAGCGAGCCGAGGCATCTGAGCGTTCTACTCGTGAGTTTCTAGCGATGATCAATCACGAGTTGCGGACACCTCTGAACGGCTTGCTAGGAAGTGTTGAACTCCTTGCTGATACTGGGTTGAGTGATAGTCAGAAAGATTTGCATCACAACCTGAGTCAGTCGGGGCAGCTGTTACGATCGATCATTAACGACCTATTAGACTTCAGCAAAATTGATGCAGGAATGCTGGAGCTAATTGAGTCAGATTTCACTTGGAAAAGTCTAGAATCCACGCTGCGAAGCATTTTTGAGCACAAGGCTCAGGAAAAGCAGATAGGGTTTGTTATTAAGTCTAATGGCTTTGAGCAAAGGCTGATAAAAGGCGATCTCGAGCGTGTAACACAAATCTTTGTCAACCTCATTGGTAATGCGATTAAGTTCACCGACAAGGGCAGAGTAGATGTTGTAGTCAGCAATGGCGACAACGGGCTAAATATCTCTGTTTCCGATACGGGCATTGGGATTAGCGCGGCCGCGCAGAAAAAACTATTTCAGCCGTTTACCCAAGCCGACAGGTCGAGTTCGCGAAACTATGAAGGTACAGGCCTTGGTCTTGCCATCTGCCGTCGATTGGTCGAGCTAATGGGGGGAACCATCTCACTTGAAAGTGAGCTCGGCAAAGGTACGATATTTCACGTTCTTTTACCGCTCAAGACGACGGTTCAACAAGCGGCCAATGAGCAAGTGCAGACGGACAATGCCGCAGAGCCAGATTTGTCATCTCTCAAAGTCCTGGTCGTAGACGACATAAAGATGAATCAAGTTATTATCACCAAGATGCTCAGCAAATTGGGTATCTCTCCCGATTTAGCCGTCAATGGTCTTGAGGCGGTCGAACATGCGACTAATCAGGAATACGATATTATCTTTATGGACTGTAGAATGCCGGTTATGGATGGCTTTGAAGCCACTAAACGCTTGCGAGATGCGAGCTATGTAAAACCCATAGTAGCGCTAACCGCAGGGACTACGTCGGAAGAGCGACAGAACTGTTACGACGTAGGTATGGACGATATTCTTTCTAAGCCATATACCGCCAAAGACCTTACTCAGACTTTGGCGAAGTGGGGACCTTCTTGGGGATTAGAGGCTATCTAAGATAGGCAGAATTTTGCCAAGTTTGTGATAGGTCTCTTGGTATTCATCGTCACAAACACTGTCGGCAACAATGCCTCCGCCCGCCCACGCGTATACTTTTCCTTTTGTAGCAATCAGCGTTCGAATGGTGATACTGGTATCCATCACACCATGTGCGCTGATGTATCCAATACTGCCACAGTAGACGCTTCGTCTGTGAGGCTCGAGCTCTTCAATGATTTCCATCGCGCGAACTTTAGGTGCACCAGTTATTGACCCTCCAGGAAAGCAGGCACGGAGTAAATCTGTGGCACTGTATTGATTATCAAGCTCACCGACGACCGTACTCACTAAATGATGTACTGCAGGAAAGCTTTCAATCTCGAACAGTTTAGGAACCTTTACTGAGCCTGGCTTTGCCACTCGACCAATGTCGTTTCTCAGAAGATCGACGATCATTAAGTTTTCCGCCTGATCTTTGGGCGCGTTCGCTAACTCATCTGCACTGAGACGATCTTTGTCTGCATTACTAAATCGTGGCCTTGTCCCTTTGATAGGTTTGGTTTCGATATCGCGATGATGAAGCTGTAAAAAGCGCTCCGGAGAAATACTGAGAATCGCGGTATCTTCTGTTCGGATAAAAGCACTAAAAGGGGCTTGGTTGTGCTCATCTAGAACATCAAAGGCATGCCATTCACTTCCTTGATACTCAGCGCAGTGTCGCTGCGCGAGGTTAATCTGGTAGCTATCGCCGGCCGCTAAGTATTCTTTAACTGAGTTGAAGCGCTGCTGGTAATCATCTTGCGTCATGTTTGATTGCCATTCGCTACTCAGTTTAAACGGCGTACGTTCGCTGGGCTTTTGACTCTTTAGCCATGCCAGTTGAGCTGCGACATTAACGCCAGCCACGACTGCCTTTTGTTCTTGATGATCGACGAGCAGCGCCCAATCATAAATGCCTATAGCCATATCGGGAGCACTGATATCGTGCTCGGAAATCGTCGGGATGCGCTCAACGCGTCGTCCTAGGTCATACGCAAAGTAACCAACTGCACCACCAATAAAAGGCCAGTCAGTCGTGAGCTCTTGCGTGCCAATTTTCGCTTTCACCAGTTGATCGATAATAGTGAACGGGTCTTCGTCATTAGAGCGTACGAGGTCGCCTTCTGTAACTTGAGATTGCGCGCCAAAGGTTTGCACGGTCGCCACTGGTTTCGCCACCAAAATATCGAATCGATTGTTCTCGTGCTCGAGCGTCGAAGACTTCAAGAGCATCGCCCATGGGAGGTGCTCGATGGACGCGAAGTATCGTTTGGCTAAATCTGGTTGGTAAGGCAGGTCAACGAATTGAATAGATTGGCTTTCTTTTTTGTTCATTTGCTTAAACTGTGACAGAAACGTTGTCGCACTCATGGCGCATAGTGGAAAGCAAGAGTATCATATTTTCACAACAAAAAGTCGGACATTTAGCCCTGATAAAACTATGGTTAAAGTGAGTGATGCTAAGCGCTGTAATCGCAGTACTTACTCACTTCTTCGTTGTTTCGAGAGAAACGGATAGGGTTTGACAGGCCAAACAGTGCGGCACCCTGGAAGCTAAAATTATAAGAGGTATTCAATGGCGGTTATTCGTAAAGAAGATGTGATCAGCTCCGTTGCTGATGCATTGCAATACATCTCGTATTACCATCCTCTCGATTTTGTTCAAGCCCTAGACAAAGCTTATCAAAAGGAAGAAAGCCAAGCGGCGAAAGACGCTATCGCGCAGATCTTAATCAACTCACGTATGTCAGCAGAGGGTCACCGACCTATCTGCCAAGACACGGGTATCGTGACGTGTTTCGTGAACATTGGTATGAATGTTCAGTGGGACAGCGATCTTACCGTGCAAGAGATGATTGATGAGGGCGTTCGTCAAGGTTACACCAACCCAGATAACCCACTTCGCGCATCGGTACTGAAAGATCCGGCTGGCAAACGCATCAACACCAAAGACAACACACCAGCTGTCGTACATATCAACATGGTGCCGGGTGACAAGGTTGAGATTCAAATCGCAGCGAAAGGTGGCGGTTCAGAAAACAAAACTAAGATGGTAATGCTAAACCCATCTGACGATATCGCCGAGTGGGTAGAGAAAACACTCCCTACTATGGGGGCGGGTTGGTGTCCACCGGGTATGCTGGGTATCGGCATTGGCGGTACAGCAGAAAAAGCAGCGGTACTGGCAAAAGAATCGCTGATGGAACACATCGACATTCAAGAGCTTATCGACCGTGGTCCTCAAAATGCGGAAGAAGAGCTGCGTCTAGACATCTTTAATCGAGTGAATAAGCTAGGTATCGGTGCGCAAGGCCTTGGCGGCCTAACAACGGTTGTTGATGTTAAAATCAAAACAGCACCAACGCACGCAGCATCAAAGCCTGTTTGTATGATTCCTAATTGCGCGGCGACGCGTCATGTGCACTTTACGCTAGATGGCACGGGTCCTGCTGAACTCACGCCACCAAAACTGGAAGAGTGGCCAGAGATTACTTGGGAAGCGGGTGAGAACACGCGACGTGTTAACCTTGATGAGATCACCAAAGAAGACGTTCAAGAGTGGAAAACAGGCGAGACGCTGCTGCTTACGGGTAAAATTCTGACAGGTCGTGATGCCGCCCATAAGCGTATTCAAGGCATGTTAGAAAGTGGTGAAGGTCTACCTGAAGGTGTCGACTTTAAAGGTAAATTTATCTATTACGTTGGCCCAGTAGATGCGGTAGGCGATGAAGCAGTAGGTCCAGCAGGTCCAACAACCTCGACTCGTATGGATAAGTTTACCGACATGATGCTGTCTGAAACTGGCCTAACAGGCATGATTGGTAAAGCGGAGCGAGGCCCTGCGGCGATTGAGTCAATCAAAGAGCACAAAGCTGTTTATCTAATGGCGGTAGGCGGTGCTGCATACTTGGTAGCGAAAGCGATCAAGAAGGCGAAAGTTGTTGCGTTTGAAGATTTGGGTATGGAAGCGATTTACGAGTTTGAAGTCGAAGACATGCCAGTGACTGTCGCGGTGGATTCGAGTGGTGCGAATGCTCACCAAATCGGTCCGGATACGTGGAAAGTGAAAATCGCGGAAGCGGAAAGCGCATCCTAGTTTGAGTTCAAAAAAGTGAGTGTGTGAAAACATACTCACTTTTTTTTATCTATAATTCAGGCGTATACTGAAGAAAAAGAACCAAGGAGAGTGCAAACATGCCTCGATTTATACAAATATTACAAATCGCAGTACTACTAGTAGTGGGTTTCTTTGTTGGCTATGACCTGATTTTACACGGGATCAGTATCTTCAACGAAAAATACGTCACCATGGCGTGTGTGCTGACCGTATTGCTGGAAATTGCTCTGTTTGTTATCTACAAACTCATCGAAGACGATTAATATTTTCTAACGTCCGAATACTCTAAGCCCCTGAATAATATCAGGGGTTTTTTGTTCATATTTGGTTAATCTCGTATAGTGCACACTGTTCCTCGTTATTTGTATTGGAGTAAGTTGAATGAACCGCATTGGTCAAGAAGTCTCAGATTTGTTGCATCGAAGCCTAGATTCTCACGTTCGAATTGCTGTGACTGGTCTTTCTAGGGCGGGCAAAACAGCATTTATCACCTCATTGGTGAACCAGCTACTTCATACCTCGACACACGATAATTTGCCTCTGCTCGAGTGTGCGAGGGACGGTCGTCTTATCGGCGCGAAGCGAGTACCACAGTCGAATTTAATGGTTCCACGCTTTGCCTATGATGATGCGATGGCGCAACTGCACTCGACGCCACCTGAATGGCCTCAGCCAACTCGAGATGTCAGCGAAATCCGACTAGCGGTGAAATACAAGCCAGCCAAAGGTGCCAAGCGCTTATTGAGTAAGACGTCGACCCTCTTCATCGATGTTATTGATTACCCAGGGGAGTGGCTGCTGGATTTGCCGTTGCTCGATCTTACTTTCGAAGAGTGGAGTGAACTTCAGTTTGCTAATCTCTCCGGCATTCGAAGTGAGTGTGCACAACCATGGCTGGAAGCACTAGATAGTTTTGATGGTGCGGCGGAAGCCAATGAAAAAGTTATCGCGGAGATTTCTCAAACATTCACTGAGTACCTGTTTGCATGTAAAGACCGAGGATTACATTGGGTGCAGCCGGGTCGATTCGTATTACCCGGCGAACTCGCAGGCGCACCTGTTCTGCAGTTCTTTCCGTGCAAGCCGTCGACAGATAAGCCTGAAAAAGGCAGCGGCTACGCGATGCTAAAACGTCGCTATGAAGAGTATCAAACCAAGGTGGTTAAACAGTTCTATAAAGAGCATTTTGCAACCTTTGATCGTCAAATCGTGCTGGTGGATTGTCTACAGCCTTTGATGGCTGGAGACGAAGCATTCAATGATATGAAGCAAGCGCTTCAACAGATTATGAAGAGCTTTCGCTACGGTCAGTCGAACCTACTTAGACGCTTATTTGCCTCGAGGATCGACAAAATACTGTTTGCGGCGACCAAAGCTGACCACGTGACACCGAACCAGCATGGCAACTTAGTGAGTTTGTTGCAGCAAATGGTTCACCCTGCGTGGCAAGAGACGGCATTTGAAAATATTGAAATGAGTTGTATGAGCGTTGCTTCAATACAAGCAACTGAGGCCGGGTTTGTTGGTAATGGTGGTGATAGCTCGCCAGCGCTACGAGGCACCACGCTCGAAAACCAAACGCTAACCTTGTATCCGGGTGATGTGCCAGCAAGGTTGCCAAAACCGGAATTTTGGCAACAAAACGGCTTTGAGTTTACCTCATTTAGACCTCTTGAAAGTGCACAAGATGCTCCTTGTGGTCATATTCGTCTTGATAAAGCGATGCAGTATTTGATTGGAGACAAACTTCGATGAGTGATGTGAAAAACAGAAAAGTCTTTAACGAAGATTTGTCCAACGTTGAACAAACTTTGGACATGAACAGCCAAAAACTGTTTGAACCTGAGCAAACCTTCGTTCCTGTTGAGCCAGGCTCGGTAGAACAAGAAGATGAAAAACAGCTGGAAAAGACCATTCGTGGTAGCAGTAAGAAAGGCTGGATTGCGACCACCTTCCTAACTGCATTTGCAGGTCTTGTCGGCTGGCAGGCGATCGATAACGTCATTACCGCTGCGACTACGGGTGACTACCTATCTTTGGGCTGGTCAGCCTTGGTCACCGGTGTTGCCGTTATGGGTATCGGCGCGTTTGGTAAAGAGCTCTTCAAGCTGCGCAAGCTTAAGAACCATTTTTCGGTACAAGAAGAAGCGCAGGCATTATTGGATAATGACGCAGTCGGTAAAGGCGAAAAATTCTGCCAAAAACTGGCGCAAGAAGCGCAGATACCTGCAGAAAACCCATCGTTTGATCGCTGGCAAAACAGTGTGCATAGCGCCCATAGTGATGCTGAAGTGCTGGATATGTATCAGTCTATGGTGCTTACCGAGCAAGACAAGAAAGCGATGGCATCGGTATCTAAGCTCTCTGGAGAGGCTGCCATACTTGTCGCTCTGAGCCCGTTAGCGATTGCCGACATGCTGCTTATCGCGTGGCGAAACTTTCGTATGATCGACCATATTTCTGAGATCTACGGTGTAGAGTTAGGTTATTGGTCAAGGTTGAAGCTGTTTAAATTGGTGTTGGTGAACATTGCCATTGCTGGCGCGAGTGAGTTAGCTATTGAGTCGAGCGCTGACATACTGTCGATGAACTTGGCTGAAAAACTATCGGCTCGTGCTGGACAAGGTTTGGGTGTGGGTTTAGTGACGGCTCGTCTAGGGTTGAAGACCGTTAGCTTAATGCGTCCTATACCTTTTACACAGGAACAAACACCGCGACTTGGCTCAATCAGAAAGTCCGTGATTGAAAGCCTCAAAAATAAACTGAATTAACTGCCAATATCCCCACTAAGTACGTCATCCTCGAGAAATCGAGGATCTCCTAAAGCGCATGGCTAATTGTCAGCCAGTGACGGAGTCACACCAATCAGGCTTTTCACGCGTTGTATGAGATCCCCTTTTTCAAGGGGATGACGTTGTTTTTTCAAAATCGGCGAATGGTTAATACAACCAGAGCTAAATTGATACTCAAATCACATTCCAAGAAACTTGATGATATTTATGAGGAAACTTTGATCCTACGCTAAGTCGTTGGCTGCATAGTGGCGTGATACTGCTCACAGTAATCTATTCTCAGGACGAGCAGTATCATGCAAAAATATCTGAAGTATATCATTCCGATATCGATCCCCTTGATCGTACTACTTCTACCATTATCCGCATTCCCTTTCGAAGGATTGACCATAGTTCAGCAACGCGTCATTGCCATCTTCCTATTGGCGGCACTCTGCTGGGTATTCGAGCCAATTCCAATTTACGCCACGTCTGTTGTCATTATCGTTCTCGAACTCTTGTTGGTCTCAAACAAGGGGGTATACCTATTTCGGTCAGGAGAAGGGCAAGCGCATTTCGGTGAGCTTCTTAATTACAATGAAATCATGGCAACCTTTGCCAGTCCGATTATCATGCTGTTTTTGGGTGGCTTCTTTCTTGCGATGGCCGCGACTAAGTATCGCCTAGACGTTAACTTAGCGCGCGTACTGCTTAAACCATTTGGCAGTGATCCTAGGTTTGTGATGCTTGGCCTGATGCTGATTACCGGTATTTTCTCGATGTTTATGTCGAACACGGCAACCACAGCGATGATGCTATCGATTTTGACGCCTGTGATTGCGGTGTTTGGGCCTAAAGATCCAGGACGCATCGCCTTTGCTTTGTGTATCCCAGTCGCAGCAAACATTGGCGGTATTGGCACGCCCATTGGCACGCCGCCTAATGCGATAGCACTAAAATACTTGGTCGGTGATAACTACATTAGCTTCGGTGAGTGGATGGCATTCGGCGTACCGTTTGTCGTTGTGATGATGGCGCTAGCGTGGATGTTGATTAACTTTCTTTACTCGGCTGACCAAAAGAAAATTGAGTTGTCGATTAAAGGTAAGTTCCTCAAAACGCCAAAAGCCATCATGGTTTACATCACCTTTGCGCTGACCATTATCTTGTGGCTAATGGGGTCGAGTCATGGCATGAACTCTTACACGGTTGCCTTGATTCCTGTCGCTATCTTCTCGTTAACTGGCATCATTAATAAAGAAGACCTTAAGAAGATCTCCTGGGATGTACTGTGGTTGGTATCAGGTGGTATCGCGCTGGGTCTAGCGCTGGATAAAACTGGTTTGGCTCGCTTAGTCGTTCATAGTATTCCGTTTGATGAATTCTCACCTTATGTGGTGCTATTTGGTGCTGCTTTCCTTTGTCTGTTAATGGCTAACTTTATGTCGCATACAGCGACGGCAAACTTGTTAATGCCGATTATGGCCGCACTAGGCACATCAATGACATCACTGACACCACTCGGTGGTGAACTGACATTGATTTTGGTGGTAACCTTTGCAGCGTCACTTGGTATGTCTTTGCCAATCAGTACGCCGCCAAACGCACTTGCACACGCAACGGGGCATGTACAAAGTAGTCAAATGGCGCGTGTGGGTGTGATTTTAGGTGTGGTTGGTGTGATGCTAAGTTTTGTCTTGGTATGGCTACTCCATGCGGTAGGACATATAGGATAAATGCCAATGGATCTATTGGTTCGCCACTATTTTTCAGAGCCAAGTCGTCAGGTCTCTTTCGATGCCGAGCAAGTTGTGCTTCGTCAAGAGGCGCACAATGACCGACTCTATTATGTGTTAGAAGGGGAACTTGAGGGATATTTCGAGAGCGACCAAGATGGCAAGCTCACCAAACTGTTTAATGCCTCGCAAGGGGCATTCATTGGTGTACACAGCTTTTTCTCGGGTACGTGGGTGGCGTCATCAACCGTTATTGCAAAAACCGACGTAACGCTTGCTTGGATTGATAAACACACCGAGCCGGTCGAGCCTGAGCAATACGGTCCGTTGAGTGCGCAGTTTATGCCGGTGATGGTGAATGAGCTCTCACGGCGTCAAAGAAGAGCCAAGCAAGAAGCGTTAGCAAAAGAAAAAGCACTGCAGCGTCTTCATACTGCTGAGCAAATGACAACGCTTGGTCAGCTTGCTGCAGGCATCGCTCATGAGCTCAATAACGCCATCGGTGTGGTCAACAGCAAAACAGAGCGAATGCAGCAAGACTTGCTTCAGCTGCTTGAAGAGCTTCACCCTGAAGTAAGTGGCTACTTTGATGTAGGACTTATGCAGGGACAAGCTGTCTCATCGAGTGAAGTTCGCCGAATTGCGAAGCGCTTTCAACGAGACTATCGCTTAGATAGAGATATTGCTAAGCAGCTCGCCAGAGCTTTGGGTGATAACACGGTGCCAGAATCTTGGCTTTCTGATCCTTCTAAAGCCCTAAAGTACTGGGGCATGGGTAGAGATCTTCACGATCTCAAAATTGCCGCTAGGCACACTGTAGGTATCGTGAAATCAGTAAAACAGCTGGGTCGGACTGATGGCGAACCGGATGAGCTTCTAGATATCAACGATACAATTAACAAAGCGCTTGCGCTGCTGCAAAGTGATTTAAGAAGAGTCTCGGTACGGATGCAGCCCGCTGTGCTACCACTTATCAAAGGTGCGTCGACGGAGTATGTTCAGATCTGGAGCAACATCCTAAAGAATGCATGTGATGCACTTCAGCAAACCGATGCACCCAATATCAATATTCAAACTAAGTTCGTTAATCAGCGTATTTTGGTCACGATTGCCAACAACGGCCCTGAAATCGATGAGCCAACACGCAGAAAAATCTTTCAGCCTAACTTCACCACTAAGAAAGGTGGTCTCTCATTCGGTTTGGGGTTAGGACTATCAATTGTAAAACGAATCGTCAGCGAGATAGGGGGGACCATTGCGGTTAAAAGCGATGAGACTCGCACCATCTTTCGCGTCAAGTTACCAGTAGGAGAAGCATATGGAGAAGCTTAACGTCATCTGTGTTGATGACCAAAGAGAGGTACTCAGTGCCGTCATTCAAGATCTTGAACCCTTATCAAGCTGGCTAAACATTGAAGACTGTGAGTCTGGTGAAGAAGTGCTGGATCTCATCGAAGACCTTGATGCAGATGGTGAAAGCATTGCTGTGATTGTGTCTGATCATGTGATGCCAGGTATGACAGGCGTAGAGCTTTTGACCGAGCTATCGCGCGACAGTCGTTTTAAAGAGACTAAGAAGGTGTTGCTTACTGGACAAGCGACACACTCAGACACCATCACCGCAATTAACACTGCTGGCGTGAGTCACTATTTCGAGAAACCTTGGAAGGCAGAAGAGCTGGTCAGTTGTGTGCGCTCCTTGGTCACAGCGTATATTTTTGATCGTGGCTTCGACTATCAGCCGTATCATGAAGAGTTAGATCAAAATATCGTACTGGAAAGGCTGCGCTAAACTCAAAGTTTGCGACGACTTCTCGCGTGATTACCAAGGAGAGAATATGAAGATATTTGTTAACTGTTTTCTGCTTAGCCTTTTGTTTGCATTTAGCTCTGTTCAAGCAAGTGAAAGGGCGCAGCAAGGTTGGCAGTGGATAGAGGAGGGAGCGATGGTTATCGATGTCCGCACACCAGCAGAGTTTAATGAGGACCATCTTGATCAAGCTGTAAACTATCCACTTTCGGAATTGGATAAATACATCGGAAATCTCGACAAGTCGCAACCGATAGTGCTTTATTGCCGCAGCGGCAATCGTTCTGGTCAAGCCTTGCAATATCTATCTTCCAAAGGCTTTACAGCGCTTCATAACGCTGGTGGTTTGAATGAGATGAAGATTGAAGCCCCTCAATAATTTTGTAAAACAATGAACTTCAAGCCCGAATAGCAGTCTTAAATTCGGGCTTTTTAACGCTCGTTAGTAACCTTCCTACCTCAGTCATGTAATATGACTAGCCTGCTCGTGACAGTTCGTTACAAATAGACATTTAATCTGCCTAATTAGCAATATTTGGGCGCAAACAGTCGAACTTTCTCATCTAAAGAAACGCTTTATTTAACTCTTGCATCGAATTTTACAGTTCCTACCTAGAACCTTAGAACGGCTCAAGGATAGAATTGGCTTCGATTTTTATAGTGCATATGTGGTTTTTGGTTCGGATTTTCCGATGTTTATATCAGGGAGCCTAATCTGGACGAAAAATAAACCCGCATACGTTGCACAATAGTTAGAGAGAAGTGAGTGTTACCTTGAGTATCGAGAGAGCCGTCATTAATAGCGGGGCACAAGACCAAACAATTAGAGCGGAGCAGCCAAACTCATCTCTATGGTTCGGTCTTTTTGCGTTGTTTCCGTTACTGATCTTAGCGGCAGTGTTGTCGCTATACAGCCCTGAAGGCGTTCGTTGGAGCCTTCCTTGGGTCCCAAGTTTGGGGCTAGCATTGAGTTTTCGACTCGATGGGCTGTCGTTTTTGTTTGCCTGCTTGATTAGCGGGATAGGGACTATGGTGCAGATTTATGCGCTAGCGTACCTGAGAGAACATAAACAAAGATTTGCCTTTCATTGCTACTTAACGGCGTTTATGGTGGCGATGCTAGGTGTTGTTCTTAGTGACAACGTGTTGTTGCTGTTTGTCTTTTGGGAACTGACGACCGTAACCTCTTATCTCTTAATCGGGTTTAACCATGAGGCGCTCAAGTCTAGAAAGAATGCACTGCAGTCATTGTTAATTACCGGTGCGGGTGGTCTGGCACTGCTTGCTGGACTTATTCTGCTTGGTTCTATGGCGGGCAGTTACGAGCTAACTGGCATTTTGTCGCAGGCCGGTGAGCTTTCTAGTCATTCACTGTTTTTGCCTTCTCTGGTTCTTATTCTGCTGGGTGCGCTGACAAAATCAGCTCAATTCCCATTCCACTTCTGGCTACCCAATGCCATGGCGGCGCCAACTCCAGTCAGTGCCTATCTGCACTCTGCCACTATGGTAAAAGCGGGTATCTACTTATTGGCCGTCGTATCTCCGATATATGCACATACTGAACTCTGGTTCTACACCTTGACGATCATGGGTGGGTTTACGGCCTTGTGGTGCGCATTGATGGCACTCAAGCAGACCGACCTTAAGCTGATGTTGGCATACAGCACCACAGTCGTGCTTGGAAAACTGACCTTCTTGTTGGGTATTGGTAGTGACTTAGCGCTTAAGTCAGCTTTAATGCTTATCGTCGCTCATGCGCTCTATAAAGCGGGCCTTTTCATGGTGGTAGGTAATGTCGATAAAGCGGCAGGTACACGTGAGATCAGTCAGCTACGCGGTTTACGCTCAGTATTAAAGATAAGCTTTGTTGCCGCGGTGATTGCGGTTCTATCGACGTCAGGCGTTCCTCCACTACCTGGATTCCTCAGCAAGGAGTACATGTATAAAGCGGGGCTAGAAGTGAGCAACTGGGCTGTGTTTTTGATGGTGCTGGTGAACGCGTTGACCGTGACTTTGGTCATGGCGCTACTCATTAAGCCATTTACGACACGTCATCAAGGCGAGCCAACCAAGGTTAAGCCTGTGGAGATCAACAAAGGTCTGTGGATCCCACCGTTTATGCTCGCAATTGTCAGTGTGATTGCAACTGTTGCTGGATTGGGTTGGTTAAATGAGCAAGTGATTATCCCTGGGGTAACGACCATTGCACCTGTGTCTGATCCGGATCCAGTGAAAGTGTGGCATGGCATTAATACACCTCTCATTCTCAGTGGCATTACCTTACTGCTTGGTGTGTTGATGTACAAAGTCTACCCAACGTTTACCGCCTTGCTAGAACGTACGCTACCAAAATTGCCATGTGCCAACCGAGTGTTTGATCACTTGCTTGAAGCTATGGTGAGCTTTGCTAAGTGGCAAACAAACCTGCTTCAGACCAAGCGCATGAGCGTCTATGGGCTGTTATCGTTCGGTGCGCTGGCGGTACTGCTTATCAGCCAAACCCCAATGTCGCTCAGTCAGTTCGCGGGTCGTTTAGATGGCATCAAGCTGTATGAAATCGTTGTCGCGGCACTGCTGATTGTCTCATCGTTTGTAGTGATTATCTCAAGAACCAAGTTCTTAGCGGTGGCCGCACTTGGCATGATTGGATTCATGACCACTTTGGTATTCATGATCTACAGCGCGCCAGATGTCGCGAAGACTCAGCTTCTAGTAGAAACCTTAATGGTAGTCTTCCTAGTTCTGTTGATGCGCCACGTGCCTAAGCTCTCGACGGTTAAACAACACTCAAAAGGACGCCGCACTATCCACGCTTTGGTAGCAGGCAGTATTGGTATCGCAGTCACTATGGTGCTGCTTTCGATCACGGCTGAGCCGATGGACATGTCGGTATCTCAGTTCTTCAACGAACAGAGTGTGCCAGGTGGTCATGGTCGCAATATTGTAAACGTGATTCTGGTTGACTTCCGAGCGTTCGATACCTTCGGTGAAGTGTTAGTCGTCGCGCTGGCAGGTCTATGTGCCGTGAGCTTGCTTAAGCCAGGAAGCGTGCCATCCACAAAAGTGAAGTCACTGATCTTGGGCACGGCGTCTCATATTGTTGCGGCTCTAATGTTGGTGTTCTCATTGTATCTGTTGATGCGTGGCCATAACTCACCGGGTGGTGGCTTTATTGGCGCACTTATCGCGGTAATAGGCTTATCGCTTCTTATGTTCGCTGAGTCCCCTCAATATGTTCGAGAAAGGCTGCATTACGCGCCGTTTAGTATCGCTATGCTGGGGGTCTTCATTAGTTTTGCTGCCGGTGCGGTGAGTCTAGTGTTCAACCTGCCATTCCTGACAGGTCTGTGGTGGAAAGACGTGTTACCGCTAGGAACGCCACTTATTTTCGATATTGGTATTTACCTAGGTGTCATTGGTGGGGTGATGGGAATGATCCTCCATGTAACGGAGGAGATGGACTGATGGAAATGTTATGGAGTGTTGTCGTTGGTGTGTTTGTCGCATCTGGCATCTATCTGATGCTAGAGAGACATCTGCTTAGAGTCTTATTCGGCCTGATCCAACTGAGTAGTGCCGTCAACCTAGCTATTTTTAACGCGGGTCGATTAACGGTCGGTAACCCACCGCTCATTGATGGCGATGCCGTTTTACCGCATGTCGACGCGGCTAACCCGTTGCCACAGGCGTTAATTCTGACGGCAATCGTTATTGGCTTCGGACTCTTAGTCTTTACTTTGGTGCTGTTCTACCGCGCTTACCAAGAGACGCAATCAGCGGATATCGATGAAATGAAATATTCTGAGGAGCAGGCGTAATGTCAATATGGTTAACCTTGCCTGTGATCATGTCTGTTTTGACCGCCGTTTTGGTGTTCTTTACGAGACACAATCATAAGCTTGCTGAGGCGATAAGCGGCACGAGTGCGCTGTTTACCTTGCTCGGCAGCGTGTTCTTAATCAACGGTATTCTGGATAACGGTCCTCAGGCTGTGGCGTTTGGTCAATGGGCTGCGCCATTTGGTATTGTATTCGTTGCCGATTTTCTTTCCGCGGCAATGGTGGTTATCACGGCCATCATTGGTGTGGTGAGTGTGTTCTATGCGATGGCGGATCTGAAACAGAAACCGTCATATGGCGTGTTCCACTCGTTGATTCATGTGCTCCTTGCTGGTGTATATGGTGCCTTCCTGACCGGAGATATCTTCAACCTTTATGTCTGGTTCGAAGTCATGCTGATTGCATCATTTGGTTTGATGGTGCTCGACGCAAATCGTCAACAAGTGGACGGTGCGGTTAAGTATGTGATGCTTAACTTCATCTCGACACTCATGTTCTTGCTTGCTATCGGCTTACTTTATGGTGCAACTGGCACACTTAGTTTGGCAGATTTACACAGCAAAGCGGCTGACATCGCTCCTCAGACCAAGGTTCTGCTAGCGGCGTTGTTCCTATTTGGCTTTGCGGTTAAGTCGGCGCTATTTCCTTTGTTTGCCTGGCTTCCTGCCTCTTACCACACGCTTCCAAGCGGTGTGGTTGCGCTCTTCGCTGCGCTGCTCACTAAGGTTGGTATCTATGCATTAATGAGAGTTTTTACCCTCGTATTCCCATTGGCAGACAGTGGCTGGCAACCGCTCATGATTTGGGTGGCAGCACTTACCATGCTAACGGGCGTATTGGGTGCGGCAAGCCAATACAATGTGAAGAAGATCCTTTCTTTCCACATCATCAGTCAAATAGGCTACATGGTTATGGGGCTTGCCTTGTATACCCCGCTTGCCCTCGCAGGTGCGATTTTCTATATCGTTCACCACATTATCGTCAAAGCGAATCTTTTCCTCATTGGTGGTCTTGTTGAACGTAAGCACCAAACCAGTGAGCTGAGTGAATTAGGTGGCATGTACAAAGCGACACCATTACTGGCGTTCTTGTTCTTAGTACCAGCATTTTCCTTGGCAGGCTTCCCGCCGTTATCAGGATTCTGGGGTAAGTTTTTGGTTATCAAAGATAGCCTGCAAAACGAGTACTACATGCTTGCAGCTGTCGCGTTATTCGTCGGTCTATTAACTATCTTCTCCATGACCAAGATCTGGAGCGAAGTGTTCTGGAAGGCCAAACCGTCAAAGCAAAACGCGGAGACTTCAGGTGAAAAGCTTTGCAAAAAAACCAGAGCCTTGTATTACGCACCCATTGTCGTGTTGACCTCTATGACGTTAGTGATTGGTTTTGCGGCGGAGCCTTTCTTCCAGTTTGCCTTTACGGCGGCGGAACAGCTTCTTGACCCTAGTGCTTATGTCCATGCTGTTCTAGGAGGTGGTGCATGAACTATTTCTTTTTGAATGTGTTTTTGGGTGGCGCATGGATGCTACTCAATGGTGAATACACAGGCTTGAGTTTTGTTACCGGATTCGTGGTGGGTTACTTCGCTCTTAGGTTGAGTCAGCCATTTGGACTTAAGTCGAGCTATTTCAAGCGCTTCAGTGCTTCTATAAAGCTGTTCCTGTACTTCTGCTACGAGATGCTGGTATCTGCGGCTCATGTGGTCTGGGATGTTGTCACGCCGACACATCTTAGCGATCCAGACATTATCTATGTCCCGCTTGATGTGACCTCAGATCTTGAGATCACCTTGCTTGCTAACATGGTGTCACTGACACCGGGCAGCTTAAGTCTGGATGTGACTGAAGACAAGAAACACCTCGTGGTGCACGCCATGTTCGCACCCGATCACGATGAAGTGATTCGCTCAATCAAGAACGGTATGGAAAAACGAATTTTGGAGGTGACACGTGGATAGTTGGTTGTCATTTAGTATCAACTTTGCTTACGTCGGAATGCTGCTGAGCCTTGTACTGGTCTTTATTCGCTTGATTAAAGGTCCCACGCTTGCGGACCGCGTGGTCGCGCTCGATCTTATTGCTTTTATTACGGTTGGGTTTATCGCGGTACACACCTTGGCGAGTGGTCAAAAATCGCTACTTGATGTGGCGATCACCCTTGGCTTAGTCGCTTTCTTGGGAACCATCGCTTTTGCAGGCTTTATTGCCAAGCGTAATCAGCAACAGAGCGATTCAGAAAATCACGAAAGCCTTGAGCAAGGAGATAAGTCATGACGTTTATCACTGGGCTCTTACTCTGTATCGGTACGTTTTTTGTGTTGGTGGCGAGCATTGGGGTATTGCGTATGCCCGATCTCTACACCCGAATGCACGCATCGACTAAGGCTAACACTATGGGTCTGACAGCACTGCTTGCGGCAGTGGCGTTTGGGATGCCAGATATTACCGTGGTTTCCCGTGTACTTGGCACCATGCTGTTTATCTTGCTAACCGCGCCAGTTGCCGCTCATTTGCTGAGCAAAAGTATGTATTGGAATGGCTACAAAATGTGGCGAAAAAAGAAGTAATCGTCTCGCAATAAGGGGGGCGCTCTCTACCTCACTGTGAGACTTAGCAGTTTTATTATTGTCTAACCAAGGAGAGCCTATGCGTAGAAAAGAACTAACACTATTAGTCGTTGCCTGTGTCTGTTTTCTCATCACTTTAGTTGTTGGGAAATGAACACTCGGTAAGCCTCTATTAAGAGGTCATTTAAGCAGTATCTGAGGCTCCTTTTCAGGTTTCTCGATACTGCTTTTTTTATTCGTGGTATCACTAGCGGTTCATTGAACTTAGCTAAAGTCGAAGGCGGGATACTTGACCTTTATTCTCCGCTGTTCAGACATAAGCCTTTTAAACGACAAGGTTTCGGTCAGGCTAATCACCGCCTGTTCATCGCTATCTTTTAATATCGTGCCAGCGATCGTGTCACTGGTCCCGTCATTAAATGAGATTTCACCCTGAAATATATACTCACTGTTGAGCCCATTTTCAGCAATCGAAATGACTATGCTACTTTCTGCGATTTGTAACACCTCAAAGCTCTGTTGGGACAGATTTAGTGTTGGCCGCTCAGGCGTAGGATAATTTAGGCGATAGTGTTGTCTTTGATTTTCACTCATGTTTAAAGTCCCGCTAGATGCCACGTGCAAACAATCTAGGAAATATTTGCTGCTATTCGAGGTTTCTCTGACGTTTTCATTATAAATGGTAACTTGATCGCAGTTTTACCGCGCAAATAGAGCAGGGGTGCAGAGCAGAAATATAGTGATCCGCAATGAAACCAACCGAGAAAAGATTTATGCGTATAGGCGCTTTTGCAAAACAACATGAGGTGAGCGAGCGAACACTTCGTCACTATGAGTCAATTGGATTACTCCCGACGCAAGAGAGAGAAGGGCGCTATCGCATTTTTAATGAGGACGCTCATTCGCGTATGCTCTTTATAGGTCGTTGTAAGCAGATCGGTCTGACCTTAGCCGAAATCGGTGAGCTCATTCAGTTTTTCGATGCACCAAAAGGCGAGCGCTGCAAAGCGAGCTTAAAGGTGATTGCAGAGAAGAAAGTGACCTTGTCACAAGAGATTGTTCAGAAACAAAGATTATTGGAGAGACTGAATAAGCTAGAGTTGGATGTTCAACAGAGAATTGATAATAGCTGTTGACTCTGACGTATACGTCAAACTTTATACTCCCGAAAAAACATCATCAAGTTAAGAGGGATTATGAAGATTTTAAAAGGACTATTTGCTCTTTTGGCCATTGTACTTGTTACATTGACAAGCTATGTATACAGGCTTACAGGATACCCCGCAGAGATCAAACCCATAGAGCAAAACAAGCCAGCTCAGTTCACCGATTGGAAAGCTGCCCTATCAGGCGCGGCAATGGTCGACTATAAACTACTTCAAGTGGGTAGAATTGTCATGGACCGTAATCTGTTAATGCAGGGCGCTCCTGATTCTTATCCGCAACGCAACGCCGCACTACCGGTACTGAGCCACTGGATTCGCCACCCTGTCTATGGCGAGTATCTCGTCGATGCGGGGTTTTCCAAGTCGTTCAAAAATAATAGTGGGGGCAACTATAACTGGCTGATGCGGACCATTACCTCGCTTTCAGGTATTGAAAACAGCTTGGAGAAGTCCCTAGAGCTTCAACTAAACCACAAAGTTGGTCGAATAAACGGTGTAATGGTCACTCACTTTCACTCGGATCACTCCTCTGGAATAAGCGACCTGCCGACGGGCACTTCCGTCATTGCCGATGAAAAAGAGTATGACTTCATTGCTAGGCTCTCAAATACTGCGCTCTTTACTGAGGATTATGATTGGCACGGCATAGACTTCACGAAAGGCTCAAAGATAGCGCCATTTACGAGTGTGGTTGATGTGTTTGGAGATGGAGCCGTCTGGGCGGTATCGACGCCAGGGCATACCAAGGGGCATACTTCATATTTACTCAATACAACACAAGGCATTAAGTTTGTTGTCGGTGACGCCAGCCATTTCGGCTATGCCTATGACAATAACTATGCACCTGCTGCGCTAAGTGGCGAATTACGTCAGCAAGCCGCAGAAACTCTTGCTTCTATTAAAACGTTCGCATCACAGCATCCTGATATCAAGCTGATATTTGGTCATCAGCTTCCCTAATGCGTTGCGTTAGCGGTTCATTGGCGAAATAAAAATGTGCTAGAGTAACAACATAACTAACAATAACTTATTAAAGTGTTATGCCTTCTCATTTACCAAAATCGTTTAGTAAGCCATTTCTAAAAATATTCCATGTATTGGAGGCTGTGCTGCTTGTCGCCATTACATTGGCGACCATCTACGCCATGATCGAAGAGTTTATGCACGTCTTCACCGAGCGAAGAGTGCTACTGACCGACATTCTTCTCATGTTTATCTACCTAGAAGTACTCGCCATGGTTCAGCAGTTTGTGGTCAACGGTAAGATACCCGTACGCTACCCGATCTACATTGCTATGATGGCAATTGCTCGATACATCACGCTAGGAATGAAAGAGATGGATGCTACGCTCGTCGTATGGTTATCTGTTGCGGCATTCATTTTGGCCGCAGCAACTTTGATTATTCGCGCGGGGCATCATTATTGGCCTTACGTCGATAGAAATACTAAAGAGCCGGATGAGTAAGGCTGTATGGGGCTGCCGACCTTGGTGCTTTGTTACCTTAAAGAGTGCAGCCCTTAAACGTTACGCGTTATTAGAAGGTGTAATTAGTTCTGAGCCACAAGGTAGAGCTTCCACTTGGTGTCAGAATTGATTTATCAGTCCAATCCCACTTAAGCCCTGCGCTAAACCGTTTCCCAATATTCATGTCCGCACCTAACTCAAGCTGAGAAACCCAAGCTTTGTCTTTATTAAAGTAGGTGGATTTGGGGTTCATATAGAACCTTCCTTTTTGATGGTTCCATTGAAGAAATAAGCCTGGTTGAGCGATAGCAGTGCCGTTTTCACTCTGCACGGCAGAAGGATCTCTGTAGGGGTTATAGCCTGCGGTTAACATTGGAGAGACGATCCAGCCACTGTCGAATGAAATGTTGTACATTACGCCCGCTGTTGCGACAGTGAAATTGGCGTCAAAAATGATATCTCCCGTGTAGCTCAGTCCGTCTTGCATATTGAAGTAACGTGTTCGAGCTCGCTTTTTGCCACTCTCATAGAAATTAACGCCCCCAACGAACACGTGGTCGCCCATTTTATTGCTGAGATTGATCTGTGATGCTGTCTCACTGAATGCACCACCAAAGGATGCGGCGGTGGAAATGCATGGAACCAGAAGCAACAGCAGTAGCAGTCGTTTGTTAGTCGTAATCATAGGTCTATCAACTTAAAGTAGGCATTAGAGTGCAGTAATGCACTCTAATGCTTGGTAGAGAAGGGTAATTACAGAAAGCGTTATTTAGATAGCGCTGCGACGATTGCATAGAGACCATTTAGGTCATACGCCTCTTGTTCAGGCGTTACAGAATCTGGCGCGGAAGATTGCTTGATGATGGCGATGTCATGTTCTCGGTCGATGTATATCCATTGACCATGAATACCGATAGCCATGAATGCTTCAGCGCCTGGTGTGTGTTTGACCCACCACTGAGCACGGTAACTCCATTCCCCGCCCGGCATGTTTTCGCTTGCATCAGGGCCATTGGCGAAGGCTTCTTTGTTGCCACCCGCTGCTATTTGGTCAATAACACCTTTACTCACTACCTGTTCACCGTTGAATTCACCATCATTGAGCATCATGGTTGCAAATTTTGCTAGGTTCATCGGCGTTGCATTCAAACCACCACCGGCAACCAGGTTGGCATTGTCATCGAGAAGAACATAGGTTTCGCCAGATGTTCCGAGCTTTGACCACAGTTGTCGCTCCATCGCTTGTTGAAATGTCTGCTCATTAGCGCGGTTGGTAATCCAATTGACAACATCAGTTTTAGGCGTTTGATAGTGAAAGATATCGCCATGCTTGTGTGCTTGATCTATCTGTAGTGTTTGTAGATAGCTGTAGAGATTATCGGGGTACTCGACTCCCTCTACTTTTGCCGTCCAACCTAAAACAGCACCATAGGTTCTGATGCCCGATGTCGGGTCTGCGTAGTGTTCAGTAAAGTCCATTGAGTTCGTCATGTTCAATACTTGGCCTACAGTTGCACCGTCAAAGCCGGATGCTTGTTTTAACTCCGGTACATGTAAGGTGACGGGGTCGTGCTCATTGAACTTACCTTCGTCAATTGCCATTAATGCCAGCAATCCACCGAAGGACTTAGTTACCGACATCATTTGGTGAGGGGTATCTGGTGTCATGTCGTTTAGGTAATGCTCAGAGACGATTTTATCTCCTTTTATGACGATTAGACTGTCAGTCCACGTTTCAGTAAGAAAGTCTGCAAATGATCTCATCACACCATCGCTGTTTTTGACTTTGATATGGGATAGATCTTGAAGGTCCTTTTCTAGATCAATCGGTGATTGAGATGGTTGAATATCGGCACTTGGGTAGAACATACGCATGTGTTGATAAGACCATCGATTGTATGGAGGAGTCTGTAGCGCATTCTCTTTCGTGACCTGCTTTGATTTGGGTACAACTAAACCTTCCATAATCCCTAGCTCAGCAGCCGTTGCATAAGGCGTTTCTTTTAGTACCTGAGTGATATCGTGTGACTCTGCGTAGGAGGAGGCAGAGAATAACCCAACAAGCGCAAGTGCAATGATTGAACGTTTCATAGTAGTGACCTCAAATTGTTGACTATTTATCTTCTAAAGAAGTTGAAGTGATTTTAATCTGGGTACTAGAATCATGGTTGAAAGAAGGTTAAAGGCAGGGTTTAAGGTTTATGATTATTACCACCGAACGTTTGCGCTACTTTGTCAGTGTTGCAGATAAAGGTAGCTTTTCTGCTGCTGCTCGAGAGCTTGGAGTGAGTATTAGTGCGGTTAATCAAACAATTATTAATCTTGAGGAAGACTTAGAAGTTACCTTGTTCGAGAGGCATAGTGGCAAGAAGCCAACACTCACAGTTCAGGGGCGAGCCTTGTACTTTAAGAGTTTGGATGTTTTACCGCGCATTCTTGGGATAGAACACTACGCCGAAACGCTTAAATTAGGTGTGGAAAGCGCGATAACAGTGGCCGTGCACCCATACAGCTTTTACCCAAGCTATGTCGACCTGTTTAAGACATTCACCACTAAGTATCCGCAGGTAGAGCTCAATATTATCGACAGTGAAGCACTAACCAGCTTTGATGAAGGCTTTGATTTAATGATCGCGCCGTCCAGTATAGAGATTCTAAGAGCGATGAACGTTGCTGCTATCGACCGATTGGAGTGGAAACTAGTATGTGCACACAATCATCCTCTAGCCAAGTTGAAGGGTAATGTGGAGGTGGCAGATCTACAAAATCACACTCAGGTACTTATGGGAGAGGGTTTTATCACTAAGCCAGAATATCGAGAGGCGCTCCGCTATTCGTCATCTGTCATCAATGTTACAAGCTTCTATCAGTATCGGCAGTGTTTACTTCAAGGGGTGGGTTTTGCTCCTTATCCAGCGCAACTATTAGACACTAATACCGAGAAAGATGCGCTGGTGGTGCTTGACTTTGAGTTTGGCTCAGAGGGTAACTCTTGGCCTATTGATCTGGTTTGGAGTGACAATGTGGGTATTGCAGGTCAGTGGCTGGTTGAGCAGCTAATGAAGATAAATGACTAACCATGGTTTCTAGCTGCGCCAATTGGGCAATCGTGGAAATGCAGGCCGCGTTAATCAACCTATTTTCTGTGCCATTGTATCGTTTGAAGCATTCATTGGTGGTGTTAAGTATATGGCTGGTCCGTCCTTTTACTGTTTCTGCATCCGCTTTGATGATCTTTACTGGTTTCATTTCGCCTTTGAGCGCATACCTAAGTGAGCGGGTATTAAAAAGATGCTGAGATCGTTTTAGAGCGTTGGCTAGGTTACACAGTTGATTTTTAGTTGAAGCGCTAGACATAGTAGTGACCCCTCTCGTCGATTCACTAGGATTCTAGGTTTGCTTCAAAATACTTGAGTCGAAGGTCCTTAAAGTTTAGCTTTATGGTTAGTCGACTTTATTCCGGATGTGCTAAGGAGCGAGAATGAGTAACCAAAATTTGCCAGTGTTGTATTCTCTTCCTAACTGTCCTTTTGCTATTCGTGCTCGTATTGCCCTTGTCAAAGCACGGCAGGCGGTTCGACTGCGCTCTATTAAACTGAACAACAAGCCCCAAGAGATGCTCAATGCCTCACCGAAAGGTACGGTGCCAGTCTTAATTCTTTCTGATAGCAAGCAAGTATTGGAACAGAGTTTAGACATTATGGTTTGGGCGCTGAGACAGAGCGATTTCGAAAATTTATTGTATTCAGAAGACAGTCATGCTCTACAGCACATGCTCTCAACAATCGAAAGCTTTGAGCATGATTTCGACCCTGCACTAAACGCATTTGGATGTGCGAAGCGTTACCATGAAGCCAACATGTTATCACTAAGGAAAGACTGTGAAGTGCAACTTGCTTTGCTTGAATCGCGATTGTCTCAGCACTCTTTTCTGTTCGGAGAGAAAGAGAGTCTTGTTGATATTGCGTTGGTGCCGTTTTTGCGCAAATTTGCCCGCATTGATAAGCAATGGTTTAGGGATGCGCCTTATCCGAAGCTGCGTACATGGCTTAATAATTATCTACAGAGCCCGATGTTTTCAAAGGTAATGGAAAAGCAGGAGTTATGGCTTGACCATCGTGAGGACGTTATTTTTGGTCGTTACAGTTATAAAAAATAGCCCGCGTTGCCGTATTTAACGGCTCAGCGCTTCTCCAAGTGGGTGAAAGTAGGCTTTTAGTGCCTCACTGATTGCATGTCTATGGGCGACATCAGGGTAAATATGAATATTGTCGGAATGCGTGGTACCAGAGACTAGATACGCGTTTTCGATACCAGAGCAAGACTCGACCACCGCCTCAAACGCACGTGCCATCATTTCGGTCGGCTGTGAAAAGTAATGCGTTCCAACTGCTTTGTCTGCTTTCACACTTCGTGACACGTATTCATGCCTGTCCTGCCCATCACTACTAAGAAGTACCGAATCAAATACTTTAATCAATCTATCATTCAAGACATGAGGGAAAGGCGTCGCATTTGCAAGCCAGCAATCGCTCGCGAATAGAATGCGTTTCTGTGGACCGAAACGATCGCCAATATCAAAGGCTTTCTCGGCAATGTAATGGTCATAGGCGTGCCAAAATTCGTGGGCCAGTGCTCCCGCTCCCGCGTTCTTTGCTAAGGCAAGCTCTCTTTGATTTGGCGCATAGTGCGCTTGAACACCCTTTCTCCCCCCAGTTCCAAATGCAAGGTTCAAGTTGCCACGTAAACCGATCGCCTTTGAAGGTAGAGCTAAAAAGAATGCAAGGTCCGCCAATGAATCGAAGATAAGGTTGGCGGCAAGATCTTTCTCTTCATTGTTTACCCACTTACCGACACGAATACTGCCGATACCAAATGTCTCTTTGATATCTAAAAAAGAGACCTGATCTCCGTGACGATAGTCGGGACCTTTTCGAGTACGGTACTTGAAGTTTGTCAGTTGCAATTCGGGCCTCGGCTTTGTTGTTGAGCTGTTGCTTTAGGCACTAGGTGAGCTAATGGAGCAACCAAGTATACATGATTCGTACGTTGGTGAAGGCGTACTGTTGCACTACCTTTTACTAAGCCCCCATTGGGTCACCTGAGGATGATATGAACTGTTCAAGGTACGTGTATGGTAAGACACTCATAGGTGAACGGAGGCAAGGGAATGAATCAGCGTCAGAGAGCACAGCAACTATTCGAAAAAAGTGGAAAGCCATTCATTGTCGGTGACAAACGTCATTGCCCTATCTCTCCGAGCGAGTTGGCACAAACGACTTCAGATTCATATTATGTCGTAGAATCGTTTGATGGTGGGCTCACCGCTGAAGTATTTCACATACGTATTGACGGTAAAGATTATACGCTCAAGAAAAAACGCCCCACGGCCAGAGTGCAGAACCTTGATGGTGAATACTCTTTCCTAAATGAAGTCCAGCGCCGTGCCGACTTTCACAAACTTAAAAACGATCCTACTCGGGCGAATGATTTTCGCTGTATCGTTGAGACCGTCTATGCTGATTATCGGCTCGGAGTTATTTTGTCAGAGTGGATTGAAGGCACTCCTTTTGAACCTACGCCAAAGCTCCTTAGCGACTTATTCTCTACATTAGCCTCGTGTGAGCAAGCAGGGCTCTTCGAATGGGATTTGTGTTCGGGTAACTTGCTGCTAGACGATAACAACCAGCTCAAGCTTTTTGATTTTGGTTACATGTACCCATTTGAGCCGCGTCATGAGTTTAATAGCGATGGTATTAATGCGCCTCTATTTCAGTTTTGTGAGCGCTTTGAGACACGGTTTTTTTCTGGTTGGGCACTGGAATACAGTGGGAATGTTCAAGACCGGATAAGTGTCTTTCGAACGGTTAAGCAAGCTGCCTACATTGCCCTTGAAGCAAAACTAGCTTGGCTGAAGAAAGAGAACGGGAGCGATGAGGTCATAGCGCTAACGGAATCATTGAGAAATAGATATCAACAAGCACTGGACGACCGAGCTTTGTTGGAACAGCTTTACCTCGTTGAGATGTTTCGATCCCATGTTTTAGATATAGAAGATGACCTTCATGGTAAGAGTTGTACTCCAATGACAATAAAGCGTGCAGAGGCAGTTCTTGAGATGATCGCTCAGCACTTCACGTTATTGGCAGATCAAGGAGCGCTGTTTTTCGATAACGAAGGGAAGACGCAAAAAGAGCTCATCGACATCTATCAACACAAGCGCATTTTGGCTGAAAAATATCAGTTGTAGCGGAAGAGAGGTTTAGCGGAGAACGACTCCGCTAAACCGTAAGATTATATCCTGTAGTCCTCAGCGCTCTCAGCTTGCTCTGGCTGTTCTGAAAGCTCACTTTGCGATTCGTAGTTTATCCAGAATAAGAACAATTCGTACCAAATTGCCAGAACAATGGCACCTAAGAACAAGCCGATGATCCCAGCGAACAACATACCACCAATCGCGCCAATTAGGATGATTGGCATTGGAACATCGACACCTCGTCCCATTAACATCGGTTTGAGGAAGTTATCCGACAGGCCACCTGCTAATGCCCAAATCGTGAAGATAGTTGTACTGGTGCCGTCGCCTGTGGAGTACACATAGAAAATGACTGGGGCAACAATTAGTAGGGCTGGAAGTTGCGCGATACATAGAATGAGTGTCGCTAGTGTCAGCAAACCTGCGGCTGGCACTTGGAACACAAACATTGCCGCGCCGATGATTGCAGATTGGATAAAGGCAACACCTACCACACCAAGTAACACACTACGAATCGTCGCTGCCATCAGGTTCGCCCACTGTTCGGCTTTTTTGCCCACCGCTCGAACTGCAACAGTTTCTAGTGCCCCCGATATTTTCTCTGCGTGCGCCATAAAGCCGCCAGCGATCGCGAGTGAAATAATGAACATGATCAAACTTGTTAGTGCGCCGCCAAGAATTGAGGCGATGGTACCAAGGAAGCCTTTTATTTCAGGTAAGAATTGCTGAATGCCTTTTTCGAGGTTGGTCGCGAACAAGTTCCAAATGCTATATAGCTTGTCGCCAATAATTGGTATCTCGGCAACTTTCGCAGTGGGACCTGGGATCTTTATTTCACCACCCTGAAGAACTTCTGTTGTATGTGCGACACCGTCATAGATTGATCCGGAAACCAATACAAACGGAATAACTAACACTGAAATACCAATCAATGCAACAAGCGTTGAGGCTAGACCGCGTTTACCTCCTAACGAACGTTCAAGCTTTTTCGTTAAAGGTAACAATGCAACGGCAATAATGGCCCCCCAAAGCACTGGGATAATAAACGGCTTAATAATGTCGTAGGTAAAACTGAGTAAAAGAACGAGTAAGCCGATTCGAATGGCCGACTCCACCATATTATTGACAAAGAGCTTGCTTTGACGTTGTTCGGTTTGTCTATCCATTGTTTTTTTCCCTGTGTTCCAAATTTGCACTGACTAAACTCGACACGACGATGGCCATATAAAATACGCCGACGATCGCTTCTAAATACACCACTACTTGTGCCAGTGGACTGATTGGGCTGATATCACCATAGCCCAAGGTTGTTAACGTTACGAAACTGAAATAGGCTGCGTTTGAGAAGTTTTCTCCCCATGAGATGGCTTCTAGTCCAGTAAATGCATTGGGTGAATATTCAATGATTATTAAATAAACGATAGCCCACATTAGACCGAGCAGCAGAAATAATGCGACTGAGCCCACCACTTTATTGGTATTCACTTCACCATGGAACAGCACTTGTTTTGCTGTCGACTTAAAGGTGCCAAAGAAAAAGCTGAAGGTGAGCGCGAGCATAAGGACATCCATCTCACGAATATCGAAGATCAGTTTTACTAAGGTGGCGATAACCCAGCATGTTGCGAGAGTTTTCAAAAGTCGTGACCAGTTCTTATCAAAGCGCAGGCTGGCAAAACAGACGATAAAGACCACGATAATAAATATCTGCAGCACTCGATCTATCCATCCGCTACCCACTACTTCTGCAAGACCTGAGCTGATGAGTAGAGCGACGAGTGCAACGGTTAAATAGAAGAAGTTGTTTCCTTCATTGATGTTTTCAAGCCGTTTTCCTACTTTCATTTTATCTGTCCTTGCTCAATGACATTATTCGTTCTGTTCCTCTATTACCATGATAGAAGCTGATAGCCCAAATCGTAGGTGCACGCCTTCTGGAAGTTCATTTAGAGAGATTCGAACTGGAATACGCTGAGCCAGTCGGATCCACTGGAATACTGGATTAACGTTTGGCAGCAAGTTGTACCCAACCGTGCCATCTTTAGGTGCGATGCCCCAACCAATTGAGTCAACCGTCGCGTCAATGGGCGTGTCAGGGTGAGACATTAAAGTGACTCGAGCCTCGCTTCCTGGTTGAATCTGAGGGAGCTGGTTCTCTCTAAAGAAGCCGAAGACCCAGAAGCTGTTTTCATCAATGAGCGCGACTAAGGGTTGGTTGGCCACGGCTTGAGTACCGGTTCGTATGTCGAGGTTTGAAACAAAACCATCTACAGAGGCGACAACTTTGGTGTAGCTGAGATTGAGCTTAGCCGATTTAAGTTTCTCTTCAGACGCTTTGATTTTTAGAAGCGATTCTTGATAGGAGATCTCTCGTCTAATTAGGTCTTTATGTGAGACTGCGCCTTTGTCTTTTTTACGAATATCCAGCAATCGGTCATACTCAATCTTCTTTCCTTTAGAGCTAATAATCGACTGCTGAAGAGCGACCTCTGCTTGGGCCAATGCCACTTGATAGGTTTCTGGGTCGATTTCAAACAGTAAGTCACCTTTGTTCACCCTTTGGTTATCGACTATGGCGACATTGACTATCGGTCCCGATACACGAGGTGCCACTTTAATAATGTTGGCTCGAACTTGGCCATCGCGAGTCCATGGGTTGTTGAAGTAGTCTTGATACTTTTGGTATCCAAACCAAGCGGCTCCACCAAGGAGAATGAGGTTTAGGATGATGATAATCGTCTTCTTCATTTAAGCGGCTCCTAAAACCTGAGAATAAAATGATCGATTGCCACTACGTACATCACGACGATGGCGAGGAAAGTGAGTGATGGAAACGCAACAAACCGCGCCAGCTTGGTTTTGTTCATGATGATGACGGTAATCCAAGTGGCAATAATTGCCATACACACGACGAGTAACAGGGGAGAGAAATAAACGTCGCCCCAAGCGAGTTCATGTGGCATCTATTGGCCCTCCTCAGTGGTGGCGGAGGCTGACTCATTGGTGTCTGTCGCGACGGGTGCTCCTGTCCTGATGGTCAAAGGCGGGAGTACCGTATTTTCTTCGTCTAATTGAGTACCCCAGTCGGTGCGTTCTTGCATCTTTTGGATATTATCGGGCGAGACAAATGCTTGACCTGATTGAATTTGCCAGCCGCCCCCCAGTGATTTGTATAGTGCGACGACCTGATTGGCGACATTGCCTTTTATTTGGGCGTAGCTATCTTCACTGCGCGTCATTTTTTCGACAGAGTTCAGCAGACGCTCGAAGGAGATTTGACCGTTCTCATATTGCGTTAAGGAGATATTGAATGCTCGAACAGAGGCGTTAACCGATTGTAGCCGCAGCGCTTTTTGCTCTACATAGAGTTCATACGCTTCTATCGCATTAGTGACTTCTTGCACTGCCTGAAGCACTTTCTTGTTGTAGTTGGTCATTGTTTCTTGGAAGCGTGCATCTTCAAGGCGAATGTTGTTCTTAACCCGACCATATTGAAAGATGTTCCAACTAAACGCAGGGCCAGCGACGAGCGTCAACGAGTCATTGAAGCTAAAGCTGGAACCTGATGGTACCGAACTATCGATACCAATAGAGCCAAATAGAGAGAAGCTTGGATAAAGGGCTGTTTCAGCGACACCAATCTGGGCACTCTGAGCGTGGGCCTGCAATTGCGCAACTTGGAGATCAGGACGCCTCATGACCAAACTGGCATCAATCGTTGAGTTGAGGGCAGGCGCCTCAGGTACGATTGAGCCATCTTCATCCTCGGCGATCAGCGACTTTGACCCCGATGAACGAAAACGTTGCTCATACTCCGCAAGCCTTTGCGTCATGCCATCTTCTAACAAAGGGTCCACTTGCTCTGGAAGTATGCCAAGTAATACGGCAAGTGCGTTTCTAGCTTGTAGCATGGCTATTTCAAGAGCGGGCAGGGCGGCTTTGGTGGTAAATAGCTGGTTTCGCGCTTGTTGGACATCGAGTTCGGTGACGTTACCTGACTCGAATTGGACGCGAGTGATATTGACCACTCGCTCCTGAATCTCAATATTTCTCTCAGAGAGCAACATGCGCTCTTGGAACGAGCGATAGTTAATGTAGTTTCGAGCAACCTCGGAAGTGATGGTCACGAGTATGTCGTTGTAGGATGCGATAGATGCGTAATAAGTGGCTTGGGCGGCTTCGATTCCGCGCGCGTATTTACCCCAGACATCCATTTCCCAACCTGCATCAAAAGTCAGTGCCGCATTATTAAAGGAACTTTCACTCACATAAGCTCTTGCTAGATTACCCGAAACAGTCTGTACCTGTGGATAGCGCAAGCCATCAGCAATCCCAAGAACAGCTCTCGCTTGTAAAATTCTCAGTCCGGCAGCTTCAACATCGAGATTTTGTTTAGCCGCGCGTTCGACAAGTTGATCAAGTGTCGGATCATTAAACTGCTGCCACCAGTTTGCCGTCGATGCCGTGCTTGATGCCGTTTCACTGTCACTCCATGACTGAGGTAGCGCGACGTTATTATCTGGCTCAAACTCTGGACCCAGCGTCGTGCAGGCAGTCATTATCAGTGTTGTGAAAGAGGCTATTATTAGCCGATGAGTCATCATTATTTTATCCCTAAAATCGATGCATCTTGAGATTGTCCAGATCGATACCTTGACTGGCTTCCTCAACATTTTTAAGTGACTCATACAGGTTTCTTTTTAGGTGAAGAAAGAGGTAAAAACCTGCGATGTCATTTTTGTTTACCTGGTCCAAATCGAGCGACTCAAAGAAAGCTTCCAGTGCTTGTTCGGCTTTTGTGTACTCTTGCTCAGCGTTCTCAAAATGGTCACCACTATCTGGTTTCGCCTTGCCATGAACTTCTACCAAGCTCGGCAGAACGGTGTCGATATGCGTCTCTCTAAGCTTAGTAATCAATGAGTTATTTTTCAGAATAGTTTGTGCCGCGACCAGATTGTTGGCGTGTCCCATTAGCACCCCACAGCGTTTGGCATAGAGAACTAGTTGCTCTTGAGTGTTGTTGTTGAAATAACTGACATCGACCTTACTTGCCCACAGCAAAAGCTTTTTGGACGCCACATTGGCCGTTTTCAGATGCAGTGCGAGCGTTATGCGCGTCAACCAAGTAGGCTTAAGGTTCTGCATTGTCACTAGCAAGCGATGTAGGTGGAAGAATAGTCTCTGTCGGACGGCCAAGAAAAGATGTTCTGCCTTGCTGGAAAACGGGAAGTAGTGAGAAAACACAATCATCAGCACCACAAGGTAGAACAGCGTCATGACGGTTAGAATGATGCCAAAGTGATAGGTCATGGTGTTGTCTATGCCTAGCACAAACATCCCTAGCATAAAGAAGATGGTGATAGGTCCTTTGAATAGATAAAAGCCAACAAAGGTGTAGATAAATAAGAACAGCGCTAACTCAACCCCGAGCTCTAACTGCGGCAAGATAAACACATAGGCTGGAATGGCAAACAGAAAACCAAAAGTAAACAGAAATCCAAGTGCCTTGGGGTGCAGCGGCATAAAAGAGAGCACCGCCATAAAAATCGTAGAGAAGATAACAAAGCTATAACCACCAGGAGGGTTGAACGAAATCCAAAGCCCACCTGCGACCCAATAAGTGACAAACACCTTAATGGCTGTTTTAAAGTTCTCGGCATCCCACCATAAAAAAGCACTTTGAGAGGGTGCGAGTTGCTCTTTGAAAGAGACTGTCTTGGTGATGGAGTCAATACAGCTTATCGTTTCAGCAAGTTTGCTGGCGTTATCGTAAAGTCGATTTAGCAGGTAGCCTAACGTTAAGACAGAGGCTCGCGTCAGGTGGTCGCTGCCAGATAGTTTTTCTTCATTCGCCTTTAACTTATTCTCGTTGAATCGGAAGGTCTCTCCAGTTTCCGGCGACGCCAAAAACTGCTGGCTTTGCTGCAAAAGGTGATCGATTTGTTCAATGAAAACGGGAAAGTCAGAGAGGTAATCTTCCGTGTCATTGTGGTTAAAACGCGCATTCGAGGCAGTGGCGAGTAGTTGCGTTATCTTCTGACTATGGTGAATCACCAATCTCCATTCTTGAAGATAAGCCGCGATCTCACTGCTTTCTTTTTTGACCACACCGAAACGCTGCTCAAGCGTGTTTTGAGCAGTAAATAGCTTTTCAATAAGCTCATCAAGCGAGGAGTTCGCTTCTTCGGTAGGCTCATGTTCAGTTTTATCGTCACTGGAAGAGGCATCTGTCGCAGCGGAAGTCTCAGGCTTGATCATCCCCGGGAGTGATTCCGAGATTTTGGTAAAGGTTTGCTGCTGAATTGACAGCGTCTCTTGTAGTAATGCCGATAGGTTCTGCTCGGCTTTGCTTGGGAAAAGATAGACACCCACCAAGGTATAAGTTACCACCCCAAATACCGTCATATACGCTCTATCAACACCGTACAGAAAGGCACCTTCGGCATCGCCGCCGTTGGACATCATCAAGGTCATCACTGCGGTGAGCATGAGTAGAGTAGGGTCACTTTGATAAGCGTTTCGGAAATAGAAAATAAACGAGACCACAATAGACACGCTAAACATATACAGAAAGCGGTCTTGTGCAAAAGCGCCAACTAAGATGAGACCCACCACAGCGCCTACTATAGTTCCAAGCACCCTTAGCGTTCCTTTTTCGAATGACTCACGCTGACTCCCCGTCGATGCAATAAGCATCACGGTTGTTGCCGCAGTAGAAGCTTGTGGCCATCCCATAGCAAAAGGTATGAGATAGGCGAGAGTAAGACTTAGCGCCACTTTGGTGGCAAATCGCGCTTTGCTATTCATCGTCCTTGATTTTAGAGATATTCCCTTAGAGAAATATAGACGCTAAATGGTGACTTAGGAGGGTAAGGTAAAGAAAATTAAGAAAAATTCCTTAGGTCTTAGGATGTGATTAGTTGCCTGTTTGGCATCGATGAGTGACGCAGTAGAACTTGACGTGCCGGGCAAGCGGTATTTGCCCTAAGTCGTTAACTATTCGAGGGCTTTTAGGACTGTGGTTCTTTATTTCCACGTAAAACCTCCTAGATTGATAGTAGCGGACTTAAAAAAGGGATTGAAAGTGCCAACACTCAAGGGGCTAAGTGGAAGAACACTGGTATTCATCTACACCGTTTTCGTGATATGTGTATTTACTGTCGCATCCATCGTTATTCTGGGGCGAGAGTCTAAACATGCCATAGATTATCTTCAAAACTCAGGCACAAAGTTAGAATTACAAGCAGCCAAGCTGTTCGTAGAAGAGTATTTGGATAATGCAAAAGCGCGTGTAAAACTTGCTTCCAGTAATAATGACATCATCGCTCTATTGGAGGGTGAAAGTGAGGTAAATATCGATGCTACGCTTCATCGATATGAAGGAGACAGTCGCTCTGTTCTGTTTGCCGTTTTTAACAAAGAGAGAACGGTTCTTTTTGAAGATAAGTTTCGTCACCCATCACGTGCCAATGAGATCCGCATTTTTGATTCCATGAAGCAGCAGGCTTCTGACTTGATTACGCCACCTCCCATCTACCTGCTTCATAATGACACTGACCATATATGCATTAAGATCTTCATGCCAGTAATGAGTGAAGGTCGCTTTATAGGGATGGTTTTTGGTGAAACACCCGTTGATTATGATGAACTGTTTGGTGATCTGATTGATCCAAAAGAGCGGTGGTATGCGCTTACACAGGGCAGCGTATCGGATTATATTAATCAAAATAACCTTAATTCCTGGCTGGTCAACAACACGCAGATTGCAACGGCGGGGTTGACGCTGATGCAGGGGATAAATCCCGATTTCCTTAAGCTGCAATCTGATAGCTTTATGAGTTACATCTATGACGCCATCGCCGTGGTCATGGGTATCAGTTTCTTATTTGTTCTGTTTGCCGGAAACAAGGTTCTTGTGAACCCGCATCGAGAGCTCGAAATATCTCAAAAAGAACTCGCGACTAAAAACAGTGAACTGATTGAACGAGAGAGAGAAAGTAAGATTCTCGCGACCGTGGTAAAAGCAGCGCGAGATGCTGTGGTGATCACAGATAGGCATGGTGCTATTGAATGGGTAAATAGAGCCTTTGAAGAGATGACGGGGTACGCTTTAGAAAGTGTTCAAGGTAAGAAACCAGGTCAGTTTCTACAAGGTGATAAAACGGATGCCAATACCGTGATTCGGATAGCAAAGTCTTTGTCGCAAGGCCTACCAATCAAGGCGGAGATCCTGAACTATGATTCCAAAGGAAATGAATACTGGGTTGATATAGACATTACCCCGATAACGGATCAAGATGGCGCAATTGACCGGTTCATTGCCATCGAAAGAGACGTGACTGAATACAAAAAACTGGAAAGCAAACTCATGGCTACTGCGAAAGAGGCGAACGCCGCTAACGAAGCCAAGTCAGCCTTTCTTGCCACGATGAGTCATGAAATACGCACACCTATGAATGGTGTGCTTGGTCTAACACAAATACTCGAAAAAGAGATCACTGACCCTAAGCATAGGGAAGCGCTTCAGCTAATTCTTAGCTCGGGAAATCATTTGATATCTATCTTGAATGATATTCTAGATATCTCAAAAATCGAGAATCAAGCGTTGGTTTTGGAACACTCGCATTTTAAGATGCAGGAGATACTGTCTCCAGTAAATAATACCTATCAAAGCTTGTGCTCAGAAAAAGGGCTCCTGTTCGAGATAGTCGACAACACAGATCCAAATAAACAGTTTATTGGCGATCAGGTCAGACTAAGGCAGATATTGCTCAACTTAGTGGGAAACGCGCTAAAGTTCACCCAAAAAGGGAGAATAACCGTAACGGTATCAACACCGCTTCAAGGAGAGTGTGAACTCACGGTTCAAGATACCGGTATTGGCATCGCACCCGATCGAATTGATAGTGTCTTTGAAAAGTTCGAGCAAGCAGAGACGTCGACGACGCGTCAGTTTGGCGGCACTGGGTTAGGGCTTTCTATCGTGAAAAGCCTTACGTTGTTAATGGGTGGAGAGATAAGCGTATCCAGTCAACTTGGCATGGGTTCAACGTTCACCGTTAAGCTACCTCTTTCATCCATCGTAGAACAGAGCGAACAGTTATCTCACTTTGATCCGATCAACGCCGATTTTTCTGTCTATAAAGTACTTTTGGTTGATGATAATGCGATAAATCGTATCGTTGCTGGTAAGTTTTGTCAGTCTTTGTCGATTGACGTAGAAAGCTGTTCTAACGGTGCAGAATGTTTAGAGATGTTCGACCCGTCGAAGTTCAACCTAGTGATACTGGACAATCATATGCCTGTTATGAATGGACCAACCACCGCCGCAGAACTCCGTAGAAAGTACGGTGACAGTATTCTCATTTTTGGTTGGACTGCAGACGTAATCAGCGAGAATAAACAAGAGTTTCTAGATAGTGGCGTGAACACCGTCATAGCCAAGCCTTTGGTCAAAAAGGACTTTGAAGAAGCATTGCTGAGTTATTTAGATAAACTAGAGATAAAGAAAATCTCGTGATTTCGTTAATCAGTACCTTCACATCTTGATGAACTACCGCTGCTTGAAAGCAGTGCTCAAGCTTACACGAGTGCAATAAACTTGACGCTTTGAGGGCTAGGGTTTCGCCTAGCGCCTCTCTGAATAACTAGGGATAAGCATTTGTCTTTCATGTCACACTTCCTATCGAATTAGTGAAATAAAACCATAGAGTTACGTGGTCTTACGACTAAACTTCTACGTATCAGGTAGCGACCGTCTTGATCAAAGGGGAAGGTATGGCGAATGACTCGCTGGTTTCACTCAACAACGCAGTTAAGCAGTTCACCGATGGTGTGGAAGAGCACTCGGTGCTTAATGATTGTCATTTAAAGATTGAGGCAGGATCGAGTACTGCGTTGATGGGCGCGAGTGGCAGCGGTAAAAGTACCTTGATGAACATTATTGCTGGCTTTGAGCCGTTAAATGCTGGTCAGCTTTATCTCGAAGGACAAGACACCACAAACTGGCATGACAAACAGTGGAGCCATTTTCGGATACATAAGCTTGGAGTGGTGTTTCAGCAGTTCAACTTACTGACTCCACTCAATGTAAGACAAAACATCGCCTTTCCACTCTCATTAGAGGGCAGAGGCTGGCATGATTGGTGTGATTACCTTGTTGAGACTTTAGGGCTGGCGAGCTTGCTTGACAGACATGTTGCCGCGTTGTCTGGAGGGCAGCAACAAAGAGTGGCCATCGCGAGAGCACTTGCGAGCCAGCCAAAACTGCTGCTCGCGGATGAGCCGACAGGAAACCTTGACGAGCAATCTGGCTTAGAGGTCATGGAGCTACTTTCCACTATCACAAATCAAGGCAACACGGCGGTTGTTTTGGTGACGCACAGCGCTGAATGCGCAAGCTTTATGCAGTCTCGTTTGCAGCTTATTAACGGGCAGTTGTATGAAGCGAGCTAGTGTTCACCACCTACTTGTTGTGCTGCGTGTATACAGCAAGCACTACTTTCAAGCGCCATTACAGGCAGCATCTATTCTCATTGGGATAGTGTTGGCCGTGATGTTGTTTGTCGCAGTACAAGCGATAAATCTCAATGCTAAACGCAGTTACTCCGATGCAGCAGAGCAGCTCAGTCTACCGGCGCAGCATTTTATAGTGCCACCCAGTGGTCAAAAGCATATCGACAGCCAGCTTTACTTCTCGTTGCGCATTGCTGGAATGAGCGAGTCTCTAGCGGTGTTAGAAGGTCGAGTGCGCGACGAGACGGGACGCCGATTTTCAGTGCAGGGCAGTGATATTATTGCGGCAGTAACAGCAACAATGAGCCGGAGAGCGAGTAGTAACGACTTAGAGCGGGAGCAGAGGCAAGATGTCTTTCTGTTTGATGGAAATCTACCCTTAGCGAACATGCTGATGGGGGAGCCCATCGCTTTAGTAAGCTCTGCCCACTTTGAGCAACTGGGCAAACCGAGTGTTTTGCAACTCGATAATGTTGAGACACGTCTTTTAGCGGTTCCCGATGAGTGGCAACTGGGCAATAGGATGCTGGTGGATATCAGCTTTGCCGAGCGATTGCTACAAAAACAGGGGAAACTGAGCTACATCGCAGTATTTGATGCCTCTCGTGAACACTTTGATAGTTGGTTAGCGCTAATAGGAAGCCAAGCTCAATGGATAGAGAATACGCAAAGCTCAGATCTCGCTTCGCTCACTGATAGTTTTCATTTAAATCTAACCGCTATGAGCATGCTTGCTTTTCTTGTAGGGCTATTTATTGCCTACAATGGCGTCAAATACAGCTTACTCAAAAGACGCAGACTCTTGGTACAGTTACAGCAAGGGGGCGTGACCTCGAACACTGTGTTTTCTGCTCTGCTGGTAGAGCTCGCGGTCATGGTGTCTCTGGGTTCACTGCTTGGGTTTGTATTGGGAATGCAGCTCAGTCATTGGCTTCATCCAACCGTCGCACTGACCTTAGAGCAGCTCTATGGGGCAACGCTGCTACCCGGTACATGGCACTTGAGTTGGTTACTCCAAGCACTGCTAATCACGTTAGTCGCTGCGCTCGGTGCGTGTTGGCATCACTTCAAGGGAAGTGTTCAGCAACCTCTTTCTATCCACAGTGGATTTTACGCATTACCCGCGCCACAAAATACGACTCGTTTATTTATTGCAGCTCTGATACTGACTTTTCTTGCTGTCATTGGCTTATGGTTAAGTGACCATTTTCGAGTCACTATGTTATGGCTTGGTTTGCTTATTATCGCGACGCCTTTGTATCTTCCCAAAGGCTTATTGGTACTCAGTCATTGGGCGGGAAAGGTGTTTTCGGTGGGCCTGAAACACTATCTGGTTGCAGAGCTCAAGGAGCTTATTGCTCCACTGTCGCTTGCGATGATGGCTTTGCTGCTTGCGATGACGGCGAACCTTGCAATGAATACCTTAGTCGTGAGCTTTGAGCACACCCTGAAACAGTGGCTTGAGCAGAGACTTCATGCTGACATCTATATAAGCCCTGCGCAAAGTGAAATGGAAGCGATTCAAGGTGCGCTTAGTGAAATGCCAGGTGTCTCTGCTATTTATACTCAGAGCTACACTGATACTAATATCGAAGGCCTGCCCACTAAACTCGGTACAAAAGACACCAATACTCTTGAACAAACCATGGTCGCGAAGTCTATGGTTGATGGATTTTGGTCGAACTTTTACCAAAACCAGATGGTTGCGATTAGTGAGCCGATGGCGGTGAAGCTTGGTTTATCGCTTGGCGATGAAGTCCTGGTTCCCGAGCTATCATCAGTGGTGGATACCCCACTTCAAATCGGCGCTATTTTCCACGACTATGGCTCCCCGACAGGAGAGCTTTTGATTTCACCATCGCTCTGGCGAGACGCTGGTTTTTCATCAGTGCCAACCAGTCTAGGGATCCAAACGGAGCTAGACAATGATGTCATGCGCCAGCAGCTTATCGAGCGCTTTGGCTTGAGTGACAATCAGCTCTATGATCAGCAAGAAATCAAAACGATCGCATTGCAAATCTTCTCTCAAACTTTCGCGGTAACTAAAGCGTTGAATGGCGTGACTTTACTGGTGGCGGTTATTGGGCTGTTCAGTGCCTGTTATATGTTGATTGAAGCTCGCAAAGCTGCCATTGCAAGACTTTATGCGTTAGGTGTTAGAAGCGCCCAGCTTTTGATGATGGTCGTGATGCAAATGGTGCTGTTAGTCTGTTTTACACTCTGTTTAGCGTTACCGCTTGGCGCTCTAGTTGGCTACGTCTTAACCGACGTCATTACCCTCCGTGCTTTTGGCTGGAGTCTGCAATTTGTGTGGAGTTGGAGTGATATAGCGATGCTCTGCTTCGTGAGTATTATTACCGCATCAGCAGCCACGGCGTTACCCCTGTGGCGCTTAGTGTCTAAACCCGCTATGTCGAGCCTACAAAGCGAGGTGTTGTAATGCTGAGACTATTAAGCATAGCTTTGTTAGCGCTGACCTTAGTCGGTTGTGAGGAGAGTCAACCACAAGGTTTTGGCTCCTGGTTGGGAGAAGACAGTGGGGCATTTAGTGAGGTTTCTCCCGAAACGCAACTTCGTTTCCCAGAAGACCACCAAGCGCATGAAGATTACCGACATGAATGGTGGTACCTCACCGCAAACTTAGTCACGTCTGAAGGTGAAACATTTGGCGTTCAGTGGACTCAGTTTCGCATTGCGTTGGCGCCAAATGGATCTGCTAATCAAGGCTGGGAAACCAGTCAGCTATACATGGCGCACAGCGCGATCACCAATCCTACTCATCATTTAGCTGCTGAAAAATGGTCTCGTGCCCATCCTGAGATCGCTGGGGTGACTGAGTCGCCATTTCGCGTTTTTCTTGACGATTGGCAGTGGCGTTCCAACTCTGAGGAGATGTTCCCGGCATCACTGAATGTGGCAACAGACGAGTTCAGTTACTCGCTCAATCTTGCAAGTGAATCGCCGTTTCAACTTCAGGGTGAGCAGGGTTACAGTGTCAAAAGTGCGGATGGTTCAGTGGCTTCACATTACTATAGCCAGCCTTTTATTGATGTCGAAGGCACGATTACCTTCAAAGGTGAACAACATGAGGTGACAGGGCAGGGTTGGATTGATAGAGAATGGAGCTCGCAGTTTCTGCTTGGTTCACAGCAAGGGTGGGATTGGTTTGCGCTTAGACTCGACAATGATACGAGCTTGGTGGTATTTCAGTTGAGAGACAGTGAGACTGGCGATGCGAGTTATGCCTATGGTCAACTGATGCGGCGTGACCGCTCGGGAATTTCAATATCACGGCAAGAGCTTATGCTCAAAGCACTAGAGACCGTTTCTATTCAAGGCTCTAACTATCCTACAGTATGGCAACTTGAGATACCCAGTCTTGAGATTGCTTTAACGATAGAGGCGCTCAATCCTTTGGCGAAAATGCCTTTGACCGTCCCTTATTGGGAAGGACCCGTTACCATAGAAGGGACTCACCAAGGTAGCGGATACATGGAGCTGACTGGCTACTAAGCATCGCTTAAAGTGCTACAAGCAAGTTTCAAGTGATATTTATGTGAATGCAGCCCATGACACAAACATGGGTGTAAAGGAGCGTAAAACTATTGCTGATATTGGAAAGTGCATAGTGGAAGAGTAAAACGAAAGTCAATCCCACATTCACTTTCTAGAGGAAACTCAATGCCTTTACTCATTGCTTTCACTATTTCTGGCATTCTATTCGCAATCTCACTGATACATGTTTATTGGGCTTTTGGCGGCAAGAAAGGCGTCCATCTAGCGATTCCGGTCGTTGAAAGTAGCAAGGCATTCACTCCGGGTACGTTGTTCACTTTGCTTGTTGCAGCCGCTCTTGCTGTTTTCGCGTTATTGTCTCTCAGCTTGACTGACGCAATAGCAACACCTCAGACACTCGAAAATTATATTGAATGGATTGCGTTAGTCGTAGGTGTGATTTTTATTCTCAGAGCAGTAGGAGACTTCAACCTAGTTGGCTTTAGCAAGAAAAACCAACAAGGCCAGTTCGCTCGAATGGATACATGGCTCTATTCACCGCTGTGTCTTTGTATGGGAGCAGGTTACCTTTATCTTGCATGGGGAATGAAATGATGAATAGAGTGCAATTTGGCAAGTGGTGATATTAGCTCTCTCTACCTTGAGATAAAGAGAGCTAACTAATTAGATCAACGCGTTAACTTTGCTTAGCGCTTGTCTGCATGCGCGATCTCAGACCAGCTCAATACGCCTTGCACTGCACGTTTCCAACCGCTGTAACGCGCTTCGCGTTTTTCTTCATCGTCAGATGGAATGAAGGTTCTATCGATTTCGGCTTTATCAGACACCTCTTCCAACCCACTCCAGAAGCCCACAGCGATGCCTGCAAGATATGCAGCACCAAGAGCGGTAACCTCAACAACTTGAGGTCGCTGTACTTCTGTGTTCAATAGATCCGCTTGGAACTGCATCAGGAAGTTATTCGCGACTGCGCCACCATCAACGCGCAGAGAAGCGAGCTTGATTCCAGAGTCGGCTTGCATCGCATCAATCACATCGCGGCTTTGATAAGCGATACTCTCAAGCGTTGCGCGAATGATGTGGTTTGCACCTGTGCCTCGAGTCATACCAATGATGGTGCCACGAGCATAAGCATCCCAGTAGGGTGCACCAAGACCAGTAAAGGCTGGAACCACATAGACACCATTGCTGGATTCGACCTTGTTTGCAAAGTATTCAGAGTCTTTGGCGTCATTCAACAGCTTCATTTCATCGCGTAGCCATTGAATAGAAGCGCCGCCCATAAATACCGAGCCCTCCAACGCGTAAGCAAGTTCGCCTTTTGGTCCGCAAGCGATGGTCGTCAACAAAGAGTTCTTAGAGGTAATTTTCTCCTTACCCGTATTCATTAGCATGAAACAGCCCGTGCCATAGGTGTTCTTCGCCTGACCTGGTTCGACACACATTTGACCAAATAGTGCAGCTTGTTGATCTCCAGCGATACCAGCAATAGGTATACGCGTGCCACCTTTACCACCAATGTTAGTTTGACCGTAAACCTCTGACGAAGGTTTGACCTTAGGCATCATGGAAAGTGGGATATCAAACTCTTTAAGAATGCGTTCGTCCCATTCTAAAGTATTGATATTAAATAGCATGGTTCTTGATGCGTTGGTGTAGTCAGTGACATGAACGCGACCTTGGGTCATCTTCCAAACTAGCCAAGTGTCCACGGTACCAAACATCAGCTTGCCTTCCTCGGCTTGCTGGCGAGCGCCTTCTACGTTATCTAAAATCCATTTAACCTTGGTGCCTGAGAAGTAAGGGTCGAGAACAAGACCCGTGTTTTCTCGAATATAAGCTTCAAGACCTTCGCGTGCTTTTAGTTCTTCACAGATTTCTGCGGTACGGCGACACTGCCAAACAATAGCGTTGTAGACGGGAGCGCCCGTCTCTTTGTTCCAAACGATGGTCGTTTCACGCTGATTAGTGATACCGATAGCAGCGACTTCGTCGGAGGTAATGCCTTTTTGACCCAGAGCTTCGATTAATGTAGAGCTCTGCGTCGCGTAAATTTCTAATGGATCATGTTCAACCCAGCCTGCTTCTGGATAGATTTGAGTAAATTCTCGCTGCGCGACACTGACAATATTTGCATCATGATCGAGAACAACGGTACGAGAGCTGGTGGTCCCTTGATCGAGAGCGACGATGTATTTCTTAGTCATAATAGTGTCCTTCTGTTTTCATTTTTTATTCATTATTTGTAGGGGATAGAGTTGTTGTGTTTACACGTGAGCTTCGGTGTCATTCACCTCCACTTCGTCATCGCATTGAGCTGGGCTAGTGCAGCCACCTGCAGCAGGAAGGTAAGCGCCAATCACTTTCGGGTACAGCCACCCGCCAAATAGACCGCCAGCAATGGTGGCAAAGATTGGAACGATAAAGTAAGGGATGTCTCTAGCGCCACTTAACGCGTAATCCCAACCAGCAAAATAAGCGAACAGTTTTGGCCCAAAATCACGAGCAGGGTTCATAGCAAATCCTGTTAGTGGACCGAGCGAGCCACCTATAGTTGCAACCAATAAGCCAATGAGAAGTGGCACCATTGCACCTCGTGACTCACCGCCATTGTTGCTGTCACCAAAGGCTAGGATCCCAAACATCAGTACTGCAGTAATCGTAAACTCGACCGCAGCGGCACCGAAAAATGAGAGTGACGGATTAGGGTAAGTGGAAAAGATGCCCGCGGTAGCTAGCGCCTCTGGCGTATCACGGGCAACGCCGTTAGCGACTTCCCAGTCGACAAATAAGTTGCTATACAAGCCGTAGACTAAAGCAGCCGCACAGAACGCTCCGGCAACTTGAGAAAAAATGTAAGGCAGTACCTTGTGCTTCTCAAAGCCATGAAACGCTGCGAGCGCAATTGTCACCGCAGGGTTAATGTGGGCACCAGACACACCCGCCGTACAGTAAACAGCTAGCGCTACTGCTAAACCCCAGACGATACTGACTTCCCATTGACCGAACTCAGCGCCGGTCAATACCAAAGCCGCCACACATCCGACTCCCCAAAATATCAACAAGCCAGTTCCAATAAACTCCGCGATACACTGACCGAGTAACGCAGGATCTTTTTTTATACTCATAGTTCTTTCCTTGGTCTTGATTCATATGCCATCAAATGCGGTGAGGATTGTAGCCAAAATAAAAAGATGGAAATCTCGGTCAGATCTCAAATGTGCGTACGAAAGTTAAAAATGTTCGAATTATGTTCATAAATGTTAACTGAAGCACATTTAATGTTCGTTTAAAGGGTTTTTTATGCAGCTGAATGTGTATTTTTGCTCAGGGATTGAGCGTTTAGTGAACAGGGAGTACATTTCGGTTTGGCGCTATTTAAAACATGTGCAAGACACAGTAAACTCAGGTAATAACATAGTTTGAACGCGAGGGAGTGTGGTTGAAAGCGATAAAGCGACATCAGGAAATCATCGAATTGGTGACGACACACGGGTACGTCAGTACTGAAGATTTGGTCGATAAGTTTCATGTGAGCCCGCAAACCATTCGTAGAGATCTGAACGAATTAGCGGATGCGAACAAAATTAAGCGTAACCACGGTGGTGCGACCATAGTGACGAGCTCTGAAAACTCATCCTATCAGAGCAGGAAGGTATCGAGTCAGGCTGAGAAAGAAAGGATCGCCGCTCAGCTAGTCAAACACATACCGAATGGCGCGACACTGTTCATCGACATTGGCACGACGCCTGAAGCGATTGCAAAAGCTTTATTGAACGAACACAACGACTTACGTATTGTAACTAACAATATAAACGTTGCCTCAATGCTCATGCACAAAGAAAGCTTTCGAGTCATACTCGCAGGGGGAGAAGTGCGTGGAAAAGACGGTGGCGTGACAGGAGAATCAACCATCGACTTCGTCGCTCAGTTCAGGTTGGACTTTGGTATTCTTGGCATAAGCGGCATCGACTATGATGGTTCGCTGTTAGATTTCGATTACCATGAGGTACGTGTAAAACGAGCAATTATCGAAAACAGCCGAAGCGTGTTATTGGGCGTTGATCATAGTAAGTTTGGTCGAAATGCAATGGTGAAACTTGGTGGTATTGAAGAAGTCGATTTGGTCATTACCGATATGAAACCGCCCCAAGAAATATGCAATGTTCTGAAAGAAAACGATATAAATATCGAAGTTGCCTAGTTTTTCATAACTTGTTTTTAGTCAATAGGACCAGACATATGGCTGGTTTTTTTGTACCCACACCTCAAATCGAAAGCAAATGAGCAAAAATAAATGCTCGAACGAGCATTTGTGAGCGAAATCGCGAAACTGGTTGCATTTTAATGCCACAATAATTGTGCGTATATTCAGTGGGTAAAATGCAATGAAAGCAACAGCTCGTTATCAAACAGACGTCATCATCATAGGGGGCGGTGCCACAGGGTCAGGCATCATGCGTGATTGCGCACTTCGAGGCATCGACTGCATTTTAATTGAGCGTGATGATCTCGCGTCGGGTACAACAGGGAGAAATCATGGACTACTGCACTCAGGCGCTAGATATGCTGTCACTGATCCTGAATCTGCCTCCGAATGTATTGCAGAAAATCGCATACTCAAGTCCATAGCCGCTCATTGTGTTGAAGATACGGGCGGTCTTTTTATCACTCTGCCAGAAGATGAACTGAGCTTTCAGGATGAGTTTATTGCAGCGTGCGATATTGCCGGAATCGAGACTAAGCGCCTAACAACCAAAGAAGCGCTTGCGTTTGAGCCAAATGCGAATCCAAAGATGCTAGGTGCTATCCAAGTGCCCGACGGTACGATCGACCCTTTTCGCCTCTGTGCTTCCAATGTGCTTGATGCTAAAGAGCACGGTGCGCGCTTGTTTAGTCACTGTATTGTGACTTCTTTGATTCGAGAGGGTGATCGCGTAATAGGCGTCAATGCACTCAATACTCGCACAAATTTACCCTTTGAGGTTTTCGCGCAAGAGGTCATTAACGCAGCGGGTATTTGGGGGCAAACGATCTGCGAGTATGCAGACCTTAGTGTGAAGATGTTTCCAGCAAAAGGGTCACTATTGATACTCGATTATCGTATTAACAATCGAGTAATCAACCGCTGCCGTAAACCATCTGACGCTGACATTCTGGTACCAGGGGATACCATTTCGCTTATTGGCACCACATCGGAACATATTGACTACGACCAGATCGATAATCTCCACGTTACCGCTGAAGAAGTCGATACCTTGTTAGAAGAAGGTGCCAAGCTTGCGCCGATTATGAGTCATAGCCGAGTACTCAGAGCTTATGCGGGAGTGAGACCGCTTGTTTCTTTAAGTGAAGATAGCAGTGGTCGCAACATAAGCCGAGGTATCGTGCTTGTCGATCATGCGCAGCATGATGGCTTGCATGGCTTCACGACAATTACCGGCGGCAAACTCATGACTTACCGCTTAATGGCTGAGATGGCGACTGATTCCGTAGCACAAAAGCTAGGCAACACTACCCCTTGTACGACTCACACGATTCCCTTGCCAGGCTCGGCAAACTCTCCTAAACAGACGAAAAACATAGCAAGCATTGCAAAACCTGTCTATCAGTCTGCGATTGATCGCCATGGTGAGCGAGCACTTGGCTTTTTATCTGACGACAAAGCAAGCCAATCTGTCATTTGCGAATGTGAAATGGTGACTGCCGGCGAGATCGAGTATGCGATTAAAGCGCTTGATGTACATAACCTTGTCGACCTTAGACGGAGAACTCGGCTAGGTATGGGGCCTTGCCAAGGAGAGCTTTGTAGCTATCGAGCGGCGAGCTTAATGGCAGAGTACGGCAATTTTTCTGGAATCGAGGTAGGGGAGATTCTTACCGACTTTTTAGAAGAGCGCTGGAAAGGCACCAAGCCCGTTCTGTGGGGGGATGCGCTACGAGAAGCCGAGTTTAGCTATTGGATTTATCAAGGGTTATTTGGTGCTGATGAGCTCACTAATACTGAGTCGACTCGCAGCCCAGTTGGGGAGGAATTGCAATGATTAACTATGACGTTGTCGTTATCGGCGGTGGAGTTGCTGGTTACACCAGCGCATTGCGGTTCCTTGAACAAGGGTTGAAGACCGCCGTGGTAAGCCATGGACAAAGTGCTATGCACTTTTCCTCAGGTTCAATTGATGTGCTCAGTCATTCCCCAGTCGATGGCAAAGCGGTAAGAGCCCCGTTCGATGAGATCGATCGTTTGACTCAACAGATGCCTGAACATCCTTATTCCAAAATAGGTCGAGCAAGCGTTCTTGAATCGTTGCAATGGTTCAAGCAGTTTGTAGGCAATCATGGTTTACCACTGAATCATAATCAGTCGCTAGAAAACCATTATCGAATCGCGAGTTTAGGTTCACTCAAAGCGACTTGGCTGTCACAACCTTATGTGTTTCCTTTAGACTTTGATTATGCTGCACTCTCTAGTATCAAGCGCATCGTGCTTGTCTCTGTAGAGGGGTTTCGTGACTTTCAACCTGAGATTGCCAGGGCCAAGCTCGCTTCTATGCCAGAGCTCGAAGGAATCGAGGTGAGGGTGGTCAAAGTCGGCCTTGATGCGGCGGGTTTAGAAACTCGAAACTGCCATGAGTTTCGTTCAATAGACGTATCGAGACTGCTGCGCCAACCTCAACATTTCTTTCAATTTTGTTCGCAGTTAAGAAACGTTGCTACTCCCAACGATCTTGTCATCTTGCCTTCTCTATTGGGAAATGGAGATGGTCTCACCTTGATGGATAAGTTGGCACAAGAAACGCACCTGCGTTTTCACGAAGTGCCAACCATGCCTCCATCACTCTTGGGAATTCGTGTAGAAGATACGTTAAGACGCGCGTTGATCGAAGCTGGGGGGACGTTACATGTCGGTGATGAGGTGACAAGCGGTGTGTTTAGACCATCTGGTGAACAGCTGTCTTTGGCATGTATCTATACCAAAAAACTAAAGACAGTGCCTATCAATGCCGAGTACTTTGTTTTAGCAACCGGCAGTTTCTTCAGTAAAGGTTTGGTTGCAGGCCTCAACAAGGTTACTGAGCCTATTTTTGACCTCGATATTGCTACCCAAGGGTCGCGAGACCAGTGGTATTCAGAGCAGTTTTTCTCACAATCATCACACCCATTCTTAAGCTTTGGCGTTGAGACAAACCAACATTTTCAGCCTACCAAAGCAGGTAGAACGCTGGAAAACCTTTATTGTGCTGGCTCTATTTTGCCCCACTATGATCCGATTGTACATGGCTGTGGGGGGGGCGTTGCAATCAGCACTGGATATAAAGTCGCTGAACATGTCATTGCAAAATCATCCGTAAACACCATTCCCGAAGCGATAAGTGAGCAGAGAAAAGGAGAGATGGCATGACCGCAGTACGTCCAGCTGAACTCATTGCTGTAACTAATATTGGTGATGAGCACCAATCGCCATCATTTGAAAAATGCATTAAATGCACTGTCTGTACCGTGTATTGCCCTGTCGCAAAAGCCAATCCTGAGTACCCAGGACCTAAACAGTGCGGCCCAGATGGTGAAAGACTAAGATTAAAAAGCCCTGAGTTTTTTGACGATGTGCTAAAGCTCTGCACTAACTGCAAACGCTGCGAAACAGCATGTCCGTCCGGGGTTAGGATTGGTGACATTATCGCTGTCGCTCGAAGAGAGCATGGGCGTAAGCCGCTTAGCCTGACTACCGCACGCGACTACGTGTTAAGCCACACTGATTTGTTTGGTTCTTTGGCGACACCTTTTGCGCCGGTGATAAACAAACTAACTGAGCAATCGGTCGTTAAGAAAGTCATGCATCATACGATTCAAGTGCATGATCATAAGTCGCTACCCAAATACTCCCACGGAACGTTTCGATCTTGGTACAAGAAGCATGTGCCAGACCAGAGCAAATATCGACGCCAAGTGAACTACTTTCACGGTTGTTATGTTAATTACAATGACCACAGTGTTGGGCAGAACTTTATCCGTGTCATGAATGCCATGAACATTGGCGTACAGTTACTCGAACGTGAGAAGTGTTGCGGTGTGCCTTTGATTGCCAATGGATTTCATAGTAAGGCGCAGAAGAATGCCAAACTCAATGTGGAGCATCTCGAGAAAGCTCTAACAGGTCGCTCTGAAGCGGTCATATCCACCTCTTCAACCTGCGCTTTCACCTTACAAGAGGAGTATCCTCACGTTTTAGATGTAGACAATCAAAAAGTCGCGGATCGGATACATCTATTTAGCCGCTTTATGCTGAGTGAATGTAGAGAAGGCAACATTCCAGCGATGAAACCCGTCAACAAAACCATTGTGTATCACACTCCATGTCACCTAGAGCGCAGTGGCGATCATATATTCACAATTGAGCTACTGAAAATGATCCCAGGGCTGACGGTTAAAGTGTTGGATAGCGAATGTTGTGGGCTAGCGGGTACGTATGGTTATAAGCGAGAGAACTACGATGTTTCTATGGAAATAGGTAAAGGCTTGTTCGAACAAATTAATCAGTCGGATGCCGACTATGCGATTTCTGATTGTGAAACTTGCCGCTGGCAGATAGAAGAGAACACGCGTTTGTCCTGCGTTCATCCTCTTTCGGTTCTAGTGGAGGCGCTAGATTTCGATTAGTGTTAGTTGGTTTTAATGCTTTGTTTAATGTTGATTTGAACATAAAAAGTTAGAGTACTAAATAAATATTTCGCTGTAATTTGCATTGCCTCTCATTTGTCAAGTGGTTGCTAATTGTTGCGTTTGATATCAAAAACTTAAAATAATTTGCAGTCCATCAAGGTTTGGGAATAACATGCCTAATAATTTCTATTATTAACAATGCCTTACCTTGTGTTGGTGACGTTTAATGGTCAATCAAAAGCACCTGTTTATGGGTGCTTTTTTATTGTTAACAGAATGTCATACCTTGAATTTGTGCTCTGGTTTACTTAGAGTGCTAAACGTTACATTACAAAGTGCTTTTAAGGACAGCTCAACATGGATCCCATTCTGGAAGTTAAGGGACGACACACATTGTTTGGGGATAACACAGGAAGGATGCTCGCACTCGATGTTGATAGAACGAGCGTTGCACACGTAATCGAGCGCCGTTTTCTGCATTTGAGTACGCGGACCGGAGTGCTTACGCTTAAACAATCTCTGATGAACAGTAGGACGATATGACTAGTTGTGTAAGTCTAACTCGTGCTCTCGATTCTGAACCAAATATGCTATCGACGGATGAGGCTTTTTCGGCTTCGAGTCCGTTTATCCCACGCGCAATGCAACAAGCACTGATTGGTCTTCAAAATGACAATGTAGTGCAGATCACTCTTCCAGATAACATTCTTAACAACCTTAACTACGACCATGGAGAAACCTGTCATAGAGGCATGAGCGCTAAAGGCGTGCTGACATCCAGAGTTATCATGCGCAACGCAAGCATCGCCGTTAAGGCGAAGACTTTTGGTTGTAAACAGAATGTAAATGAAATTTGTAATAATAACCCACTGTTCATACACTTATTGAAAAACCAATATGGAAATTACTATGAAAAACTTAACTAGGACGTTATTGTTTTCGTCTCTTCTCGCTGCAAGTTCTCTTCAAACTGCCTCAGCTGACGAGTGTGGTGCAGTCACCATTGCGGATATGAACTGGAACTCTGCAACCCTCATCGCGAATGTCGACAAATTCATACTTCAACACGGATTCGATTGCGACGCTGAGCTTGTACCTGGTGATACCCAACCAACGGGTGCTTCTATGATCTCTAAAGGCCAGCCAGATATTGCGCCAGAGTTTTGGAGTAACTCTATGCGTGAAGCACTGGATATGGGCGTGAAAGAAGGTCAAATTCAATACGCAGGTACCACTCTAACCGATGGTGGCGAAGAGGGGTTTTGGGTTCCTGAGTATATGGTTGCCAAAGACCCGTCAATGGCAACGATTGAGGGAGTGTTAGCCAACGCTAAAATGTTTAAGCACCCAGAAGATCCAAGCAAATCAGCATTTTATTCTTGTCCTGCTGGTTGGAACTGCCAAATCTCTGCTGGCAATCTATTCACTGCACTAGGTATGGAAGAAAAAGGATTTGAAGTTATCGATCCAGGGTCAGGTGCGGGTCTTTCAGGCTCAATTGCTAAAGCTTATGAGCGCGAAGAAGCGTGGTTTGGTTACTACTGGGCACCGACAGCCGTTCTAGGTAAGTACAAAATGGTTAAAGTCGACTTCGGTAGTGGTGTTGATGAGACGATGTTTAAAGAGTGTATCACTCAAGAAACTTGTCTAGAGCCTAAAGCAACTATGTATCCACCATCAATCGTGGAAACGGTTGTTACCACGGACTTCGCTAAGCGCTCTCCAGAGGCAATGGAGTACTTTGCTAAGCGTGAGTTTACCAACGCACAAATGAATGGTCTTTTGGCTTGGATGGAAGACGAGCAAGCCGATGGCGAATACGCTGTTGAGCACTTTATGAAAGAGTACAAGTCAACGTGGTCTACATGGTTAACACCTGATGTCGCTGCAAAAGTACAAAAAGCAGTAGATGAACTATAAACCGAGTCGGTAGTAAAAGGGGCTAGAGGGATAGCCCCTTAATTAATTGATACAAGTTCGCCATTTTTGAATGCGAACACAAAGCAGCGCTGTTCGCTGCTTATGGCAGAAGTAATCAAGGAGTAACAGATGTCTAATGCCACGTGGTTGAGTGAAATACCTCAGTTAGACCGCAAACAACTACTAGAAATACGAAAAACGCTAGATGGTGCCTATCGAGACTTCTCTCGAGAGTATGGCGACACCATCGAATCTCTATTTGACCCATTATTAAGCTTTTTGATTTGGTTCGAGAAGCTACTGCTTTCTAGCCCATGGTGGCTAATCATTGGTATTTTGGTTGGTCTCGCTTATGTCGCGAGTCGATCTTGGAAACTCAGCGCTTCTGTAGGTATCGCCTTCTTTGTTATCGGCTTCTTCGGCATGTGGGACAATACGATGCGAACCATGAGCATCATATTAGTCTCAACCATGCTCGCAATAGCCCTCGGGATACCCACAGGGATTCTCATGGCTCAGTCCAAAAAAGCCAGAGCCATCATTACCCCTATACTTGACATAATGCAGACCATGCCAGCGTTTGTGTATTTGATTCCTGTCGTCATGCTGCTTGGTATAGGTAAAATCCCTGGCGTCATTGCTGTTGTGATCTACGCGATTCCACCAGTCATACGTTTGACTGATTTAGGGATTCGACTCGTAGATAAAGAAGTACTAGAAGCCGCCACCGCATACGGCGCCAGCCCAGCCCAGCGCCTTTTTGGTGTGCAGGTGCCGTTGGCAATGCCTAACATCATGGCGGGTATCAACCAAACTATCATGATGGCACTTGCGATGGTCGTGATTGCATCGATGATCGGTGTGAAGGGGTTAGGGCAGCCAGTTCTAAAATCCATTACCAACCAATATTTCACGCTTGGTTTACTTAATGGTCTTGCTATTGTGGCGCTTGCCATCATTTTTGACCGTGTTTCACAAAGCTATGCAAAACGTACCCAAGCTCACTTAGGAGGTAGAGAATAATGAGCACTACTCAACCTCAACCAATGATTCAAATTAAGAATCTGTATAAGATATTTGGTCCTAAAGATAAGTCCTTCCTTCAAGCCGTGAAGGATGGCGAATCAAAAGATGACCTCCTAGCACGCACGGGTCACACACTCGGTCTTAAAGACATCAACCTAGATGTCTATCCGGGAGAAATCTTCGTGATTATGGGGCTATCTGGCTCGGGAAAATCGACACTCATTCGACACTTCAATCGTCTTATTGACCCAAGTGAAGGAGAGATCATTGTTGATGGTTCCGATGTCATGAAGCTCTCTGACAAAGAACTGCGTGAGTTTCGACGCCACAAGATGTCAATGGTATTCCAGCGCTTTGGCTTACTTCCGCACAAAACCGTGATTGATAACGTCGCCTATGGTTTACAAATCCAAGGGATGGAAAAGGCAAAACGGTTAGACACTGCAAAGTGTTGGATAAAAACCGTTGGTCTAGAAGGCTATGAAGCTCAGTATCCTAGCCAGTTGTCTGGCGGACAACAACAGCGGGTTGGACTTGCGCGAGCACTGTGTACTGATGCTGAGATCCTGTTGATGGACGAAGCCTTCTCCGCACTCGATCCGCTTATTCGCAGTGAAATGCAAGATCAGCTAATCGAACTTCAGGAAAAGCTCCACAAAACCATCATTTTCATTACCCATGATTTAGATGAAGCACTTCGTATCGGTGACCGTATCGCCATCTTGCGCGACGGTGTCGTTGTGCAGCAAGACAAGCCTGTCGATATCCTGCTTAACCCAGCAGACGATTATGTAGAAGCGTTTGTTAAAGATGTGAATCGAGCTCGAGCACTGACCGTTGAAACTGTCATGCAACCTCCTGTTTTGCGTATCACCGCGGAGACATTAGGCGAGGCCATCAGTCAGATGCGTAAATCTTCAGAAGATTACGGATATGTTGTCAACGATGATGGATACCAAGGTGTCATTACTCAAGAAACATTAGAGCAAGTGAACAAAAACGATTATCACAAAGAGATACCGGAAGACTTGTTAGATGACGTACCAGCCGTTCAAAGTGATGCTCTGCTTGAAGAAGTCATTCCTGAAACGCTAGACAGTGACCATCCACTTCCTGTTGTTGATGATAATGGTGACCTACAAGGCCATTTATCGAAGTCGACGCTTGCAGAGGTACTGAGTGACAGTACTACGAGTGAGTCTCCTGAGAGCGATGATGCAACGATCGAGGAGCGCTTGTCGGATAAAGGGGCTGCTTAAGCCAAGATGGTCATAGTGACCGAAGCGTCTAGGCTGTAGTCCGGTGAACTGAATGTAAACTGAAAAGCGCAAACCTATGGTTTGCGCTTTTTTTCGTCCTCTTGGAATGAATGCAGCGTAAACCGCAGAGTGATCAAATTAGTTTCTTATCTTGTTGAGTAAGCCCTTAGCAGTATGGACTACATCTTGCCTTTCGCTTGGTGATAGTCCAGCTTCAAATGCACTTCCGCGATTCTTATCACTCCATTCCACAAAGTCGATAGGTCTCCCATTTTTGAGTAGCTCAAAGTGTAAGTGTGCGCCTGTCGTTCTGCCTGTATTACCACTTTGAGCTATTTTTTGCCCGGCATGTACTTCATCGCCAACCAAAACCAGAATCTTAGACAGATGTAAGTATCTAGATAGGTAATTGTCGGTATGCCGAATCGTGATGTAGTTACCCGCGTATTTGTCATAACGAGCGGCAACGATTGTGCCTGAACCGACACTGACAACACTACTCCCAACAGGCAGCATATAATCAGTACCATTATGAGGCACAGTGCGCCTTGTTACTGGATGGACTCGATAGGGATCAAAGTGTGAGCTTATTGGGTATTTGGAAAAAGTTGGGTTAGTTAAGAATAAAGGGTTTAGGGGCTCTGCTTTGGCATTATATAGCCTTCCATTTTTGTGCAGTATGGCGATAAAGTCCCCCTTGTGGTTCTGATACAAAAAGCCGGTGAACGAGCTTTTATTACCCAACTCGGTACTAACGACAAACCTGCCGCCCTCTTCAACAGACGAGAAAAAGTCAAAATGACCAGTCAGTTTGTTGAAAAGCTTATTGACTTGCTGACTACTTAAACCAGCTTCTAATGCAGATATAAAAAAAGAGCCTTTAACTTCACCAGTATAATGATTGTCGATAGGAGAAGGTGGCATTTCAAATGATTGAATCTCATATGATGTACTATAGCTTATAACCTCTTTGAGTGGAGTGCTCGATGAATTATTACGGTTTAGTGTGCTAATCACTGTCAACGGGACTGCGATAGCAAAAAATGCACAAACGAGTAAAAAGGAATTGGTGCTATTCCATTTCTCATAAGGCTCGAATCTTAGGCTCTTTGCCAGAGTTTGTAACTGATTTTGAAGCATAACTAACGTAGGTTACTGGAATTATTATGATATTGACTTATGATTGAAGGGTATTATGCACAGCAGCTGTGAGCGTATCAAATATACTTACAATTATTTTTGCCGTTTTTTCTTCTTGAAATAGTTATATTTTTACGAGGGTGGTGCATATTTTAATCTTACGGTTAATATTCAAGGTTAATGTCATTAAATATATAGTTTTTATGCATTAATTACCTGTCATTTTGTCAGATTGAGAAAGTTGATAAAAATAATATAATCGCGTGAAATTTAATTCAATGTGATTTGTATGAATAAGCACTACTTCTCTCGATTATTATCTTTATTGCTCGTTCTATTTATTTCTTCTTGCGGTGGTGGAGGGGATAGTAGCGACGCTTCACCAAACTCTCGAAAAAAAGGCACAGTTTATGGTGTCGTTTTTGATGCGCCTGTTTCTGGTTCAAAGGTGACTGTGTGGGAATTTAAAGATGGTACGGTTGGGCGAAATCTTGGCTCCGCGGTCACCGATCAGTTGGGTAACTATGAGGTTGAAGTGACGTCAGCAAGTATGCCTATCTATGTTGAGGCACTTGGTGGTGCTTATCGAGATCCAATCACGTCTGAAGTTATTACCGTCAGCAATGGTAAGAGTCTTACAATGAGTAGTGTTGCCAACTATCAAGAGGGGGTAACGCAACCTATTATGGTGACGCCGCTGACACATATGGTGTCGGGTTTAACCGAGTTCAATGTACAAGCGGGAGTTTCCGCATCATCTGCTATTAATGACGCTTTAGAACGCTTTGAAAGTATGTATGGCTTTGACGTCAATGAAATTAAGCCAATCGACATCACCCAAGGTGGGCAAAGTAGCTATGCACAATCAGGACATAAATACGGTGCCTTACTTACGGCTTATTCTTCGTTTTCAGGCGACCTAATCAACAAGTACCCATCTGACGAAAGTCGCACCTTGTACACATCGATGCATCTCTCTGACATTCAGTATCGCGATATTCGAGCGGATGGTGTACTCGATGGTCAAGAAGTGGATGGTAATGGTGTCGCGAAAAAAATGAACTTTGGTCAGGTAGATATTACGGCGGACATATACACAAATGATTTGTCACAGCACACCTTGATTGTGGTTAATAACCCAGACCTCAACCTCTCAGGAACGTCTGCGGAAGATTATCAAGAATTTGCTACCCAGCTAAATATCCTCGGCACGAGTTCAGATACTTCGGGTGTCGTCGCCCCTCGTGACATGAAACCCATTGATGAGACGCCACCAGAAATCTCAAGGGAAGGTGGAAATGTGCTCGCTGGCGCAGACCAAATAACATTGGCGATATCCGACGATGTTGGTGTGAATGATGTGACAGTGAGTTTAGAACTCGAAACGCTGGATGGCACTATTATCAAGAGCTGTTTGGAGAGTGGTGGTGAGCCATACTGCTCCCTTGATAAAAGCGAGTTTAAGCGAGGTACTCGTGACACTAAAGTTATTGTGCACGTCGACACTACGGAGCTAGATAGGCTTGGTTATGCCGATACGGATGGCTTGCCATACATTCAATCGGCTCAGCTTGTCGCATCTGCTGATGATGTTTTAGGCAATATTCATACAGATGAGCAGTCTGCAAGAATCCCTTTTACTTGGGATAACGTAGCACCCGTTATCACCATGACCTCGTCACCTACAATCAATAGCTCTGAGACTACCTATATTTTGACGGGTACTATCGTAGATAGTGAGAGTGACATCAAAAGCGTTGTCATTACTCAAGGAGATGATGTCCGCTCGATCCAGTGTTATGTCGCGATAGGTGAGGTCTGTAGTTTCAATGAGGCATACGATGCAACGCAGTTCGGTAGTTCGACTCGATTTCTAATTGAAGTCACGGACTCTCACGACAACAAAAGTGGCGAAAACTTCGAAGTTCGTAAAGACAACAATCTACCTACACAGACATTAAGTTATCCGAATGCCAGTGGTGCCCAGATGGCTTTCATCAAAATCGATACGAACGATAACAGAGGTGAGGTTGAGTATTTTGACTATTCACTAAACACATTTAACGAGAGTAATATTGGCACCACTAGCAATCATCTGAAGGTCGATTTTAACTACGCACGATCTGGTTTGTTGGAAGTCCATGACGGTATTGATTTTGAGGACTTCAATCAGTCCGCTTTAGCGGTTCTGCACGCAAACTATATCCCTTACATTAAAGTGGTGGTTCAAGATGAGTATGATCCAGACAACGGCATAATCGGGTCATCGGCAGAAGACCTGGAACTCACGGTTAAGTATTACGTGAAATCTCCGACAGATAATGATTTCCAATACGTTGATGAAAAGAAAAGTCACACCGGAAGCAATGTCGCGACTCACGCTATTCCACACGAAAAAATTGAGTACAACGGCGAAGGTCGAGTTTCCAAGGTCACTTACTACATACCATTTGTCAAAGAGCTACTTGGCACAGAGTACGCATCAGTTGCAGAGCGAAGCCAACAAAAAATCGTCCTTACGACGAAGGACCGATCTGAAAACGTCAGTACGCCAAAAACGATATATTTCCGGACCACTTTTGACTTGCCAACATTCAATGTAGTGACACCATTTGCGAATGCAAACGTGGAACTGAAAGGGCTCAATGCCAGTGGCAAGTTTGACAGTAACCCAGTTTCAACATGTACTACCAAGCTTGTTGAAGGGACATTAGATGTCGCTACTTGTCAACTACGTGCCGACTTAGGAAGCTATAGATTTCTTCAAGTTCAGCTAGCTAACCCTTCTTCAGGTAAGGCTTATTACTACCAGTGGAGCAATGACAGTAATCAGTATCGTGAAGTCGATCTGAGCCAGTCAAATTTTGGCGCTTATTTTGATTATACCAATGCCAGCGACCTCTATATTAGCGAGTTATCGGCATACCATACTGGATTATTTGATTACATATGGAACAGCACTGCTGACCATACTAATAGCGCAGCGTTGAGCTACCTAGAGCAGGTGAACAATGCTATTGGTAGTGGCGTTACCAACTCGTTTTTCAAATTTGATCCGATTACGACCCGCTATGCGACCAATGAAGATTTAGTATCCATTCCTACATTCCCTGGGGATGAATATCAACATCGCTTCCTTGTTGAGTCTCTGGTTGATATGGCGTCAAACAATGTTGGTTATACGTCAGCGAGCTATGCTTCTGCGTTTTATCAAGATTTAGTTCATGATGGTAAAGCTAATGGCGTGGGTCGTTCGGGGGATATTTACATTGGTTCAAACAGGATCACGAATGACACGTATCGCAAAGAACTCGCCAGCGCCTACTATGAACGTTTGGTAGAGCAGTATGGTTTGAGCCCTCAGCTGGCGCTTAGCTTTGCAGATATAATCGCGACGGCTAATCCTTCGATTGATGTCAATGGATCAACGGTTAGTGTATTTGAAAATGCTGGTGGCAGTATAGATACCACGCCACCGGACATTCGTGTACTACCGAACTCCGAACAGCAATACGGCGTGTTTTATCAACACCCAGTCACTCAGCAGATCTTTGTGGCGGGTCAAATTGATTTTACCGCGCAAATATCTGACCCATCTGGCGTGAGCAATAACCCACCGCCTGTATTTACCCCTGTTTGGTTTGTTGCAGATAGCCCAGTTGAGAATGACATGATCTTGTCGTTTGTGCCGAGTGGCGACAGCTACAACAAATCTTATGCCTTCAACTTTAACTCTCTGATGTATGAAAACATCGCTGAGCTTGCTCTCAAGATATCTGCTTCTGATACTAAGCAAAATGCCTATCCATCAGATGACCCGTTTATCTCGTCATTTAAGGTTGATAATGAGTTTCCTAATGTTCTTTACAAGTTACCAGACGGGCAAGCTGAGGACGCCTATATCAATATCACTAGGCAAAAAAGCCTTAACTTTGTTGTAAAAGATGTTGTGGGAGATGACACAAGCAAACGTCAAATATACTTCGAGCCAAAAGTTCAAGGTGCTACCCCTGTCTTGTTTGAGGGTGACAGTGTGTTTGCAGTCAACACACCGAGCTCAGAGTTCTCTGATGGACAACTGGTTTTACAGCTATGTCTAACGTGTGGAGAGGGAGCTAACAAGCTCGATGATGGTCAGTGGACGGCGTATGTGGTGGCAGAAGATATTTTGGGTAACCGCGTAGATCAAACCATTGAGGGAGCCCCTGCATTTACCGTCAATATCGACTCTACAGCATTTGTCGTCGAAGAAGTGGTTTCAAGTGCGGTGTTGGGCGGTAATGACATATGGGAGCCAACCACTCTATTTAGCCAAGACAATGGCAGTCCGCTAGGTGAAGTTAAAGTGGTGTATCAGCAGGACGGTCTACCAAAAGTAGAACTCAAGGCATGTGGTGAAGACAATACCGATGCGGCGTGTTTGCTAGGAACCCAGCCGGAAATTCAGGTCCAGCTTGTTGCCGACAATATTAAAAATGGTTCAGTGAAACATTTTTTCTACGTCACGGCTATTGATACAGCTATCCCAGTAAACACGAGTAATGAGGGCTGGTATCAATTCTCTGTCGATATTGTTGGTCCTGAGATCAAAGTAAAAAGCCCATGGGCTAGCGACTTTTCAGGCAACGGAAATGGTAATGTCATTGGTCCTGGCTTTAGGGTAAATCTGCAATCGGTCAAAGATGTTTCGGAAGTCGAATCTTTGGAGCTTTTCCAAAAATCAGAAGCTGGAGATCTTACTGCAATTAAAAAACAGACGTTCCCGAATAGCCAACCTCAAGATGATCACTTTATGTCGGTTAGTGCTTCTGAATCAGCCCAGATTAAGACAGACCCTAATGCGAATGGTCGTGTCAGCATGGTGCTGAAAGCCACCGACAAAAAAGGATTCTCTTCAGAAACCGAACTTACACAAGTTCGCTATGATGACCAAGGCCCATCCTTGACCTTAAACCTATTTAATCAAGAGTCGTTCTACTATGCTGCCGGAGAGGGTTATCCGATGGTATTGAACGCTCGAGACTACGATGACAGTAGCATAGATGCGGTCACTGACGATGGGGTTGATAAGAACTCAATTCGTTACTGGATCTATACCGGATCATCGAGACCGATAGGTGATGGAGCGGTTCCCACTGGAGATGCCCTGCGTGATATTCCGTTTAAAGCCACAGAAGAAGCAACTCTAGATGTTGAAGCTGTTGATATTCGCGGTAACTCGGGGAGTGAGAAGTTTAGAGTTAAAGTCGATAATGAAGCCCCTAAGGTAGAGGTAACGGAAGTCTATTCGGATGACACCCCGATTGAAGGGAATGTCACTGAGAATAAGGATATTAAATTTAGCGTGGTCGCGACTGATGCTAGTGGCATTAAGTCTGTCGTAGCAAAATATTCCTATAACGACAATCAAACAGAAACACCATTAACGGTTATCGAAGAGGGTAATGACACGTGGTCTACCATTCTATCGAAAGACATGACAAAGCTTGATGGAAGCTATGACGTAAACTTCACCGTAGAAGATAATGTCGTTTATCCAACTGCACGATTTGCGCAGAACCCAAATACAACAAAGATCAGCAAGACGTTAAAGGTACTGCGTCAAGGTGTGAAGTTGACTGTGGCAACGCCAGAGTCCTTCGATACCTACAATTCTGCTAAAACGCTACAAGTGACCTTCGCGGATCCTGGAACCGAAGTCAAAATCACGCAGTTAGAATGCTGGATTCGTCCCCGTATTGAAGAAGATGTTCCTCAAGACACCGAACAGCCTTATGCAATCGTGGAGTCACCACCGTCAAGCGGCCCTTCCTGTATTCTTCATGGTACAGAAACCATCGAAAGTGGCGCGACGCTCATTACTCGTACCACAGCAGAGAATGGTGCAACCGAAGTCCAGAAACACTCATTTAACTCAATTGACGTGAATGGCCCACTGGTTCAAATTGCCCAAGACAACGACAGTGCGACGTTCCAACTTACGCAAACCAACGTAAGGCGTAACGAGGACGATACGTCACTTAGACTGAATATACCGTTGTTTATATCTGACGATCTGTCAGGTGTGGAATACACCACAGGTGATGTTGATGGCAAGCCACTACTGAGGGTTCAAGATGACTTTAGTTTTGCGAGCGCTCCAGTAGATTGTGTCGACCCGAGTAACGATGGCAGTAAGGTAACCTGTACCTATAGTGCTAACCTTCTCGATATTTTCGGTTCAGTGAAAAAAGAGCAGACAGTCTATCTTGGTAACTTAGCGGATAAGGTAGGGAATGCTCCTGCAGAACAGAAACTAATCACACTTGTCATCCCTCAGGGTGAGTTAAATCTAGAGGTAACGAGTCCAGCGGTTAACGCTGACCTAAATGGGGATAAGCTGACGATAGAGTTTAGATATCAAGTTTATCAATACTCTGATGTTGTTGAGATGCAAGGTCTCGTCGGTGGGAGCGTTTATAGCTCAAATTCGCCAGGTGGTGGATTCAGAATCCCTGCACCGAGTCAATGCAGTGACGATGAAACGTGGCAATGTACTTACTTTGAGTACGATCTTCAGGAGTCGGAGAAAAATTCTCAAGGGCTGAATGTTGGTGTGAGTATTATCGATAGTTGGGGCAAAACAGCGACCAAGAAGTTTGCAGTCAATACGGATAATACCAAGCCGGTTATCGACTCTAAGCAAGGTGCTGTAAGGTTCGATCCAACCTTCGCTACGCCAGGCAAAAAGGTCACCATTTATGTTGATTTCAACGAGGAAGTTTCGATACCGATAGGCACACTAAATCGTCAAAACGTTTCATGGTTAGGGGCAGAGGGAGAATATAAATCGACATGGACTGGTGAAGTTGTTCTTGCAGATGTCGCAGACTCCGATACTACAGTCGCTTTGACCGTCAGTGGGTTTGCAGACAAAGCCGGCAATGTTGGCGATACCAACAGCACATACAGTTTGCCGATTCAGCCAACGATTACCATTGAATCTTTTGATAGTGCCGTAAACAACAGCAATATCAATAGCTTCACCATTTCTGGTACGTCTACCCGATTTACGCCATTGGAAGATAAGCTAGACATCGAGTTTAAAGACGAAACCGGTAAAACTTACACTCAGACTGAGGTATCAGTCAGATCTGAAGGAAAATGGAACAGTACGATTAACTTATCTGATAAAGGTCTTCAGGATGGAGATATTACGATCACCGTCCGAGGAACAAACAGCTCTCGTGTCGATGCTGCCTCTACAGGTGAAGACAAGTTTGCGTTAAGTACTTCAATACCGACCATCGATCGCATTGAAATCACTACAGATGGTCAGTTGGTTGAGCACAATAATGAAACGACCGTCGTATTGAACTTCTCAGAAAAAGTGAAGCAGGTGAGTGCACGGTTGGGCAATCAAACAGTGAACTTCGCCGCCACAGAAGAAGCTGAAGTTTGGTCTGGGGTTGTCACGCCAACACTGAATATTGGTGAAGTAGAGCAGCAGCTTACAGTGTTGGCGGGCTATGTGACTCCGTCAGGAAATGAAGGTGCTGAGCAGTCTAAGGCTTTTAAGGTCAAACCGCTTATTGAAACGGTTGATCCAGTGATGGGTGATGATGAAATTACGCCGAATGAAGCCGACCAGGTTGTTATCCGAGGTTCTGCACGTGGGTTTGCGGTGGGTGACACACTGTCAGTGAGAGTTAAGTCTTTGGTCAATGTAGCAGATGACGAGACACGACAAGCCACGATTAAAATCGATGGTAAGTGGGTGTCTGAGGTCATCGATATGACAGGTTGGCAAGAGGGGGGCATTTTTGTCACTGTTAGCGGAAGCAATTCAGAAGGTGTTACTGCAGACAATGAAATCCATGACAGTGCATCGGTGGCAAGCCAAAAACCGCCTGTGCTAGAAGCCGTGACGTTCAATCCAACACACCAAGTTAAGAATCAGTTTGTCAATATAGAGATGGTGTTCGACAAACCAGTGAGTGGGGTAAAGGCGAAGCTTGGTTCTAGTGAGTTCTTAGTGTCTGCTGTCCCAGATTCTGATGACAAAACTTGGAGCGGTTCTGTAACTATGCCGGAGCTTGAGAACGCAGACGTAGTGACATTGACGGTTACGGATTACAAAGATGTCTACAACAATGTTGGCGTCGCGAACAATCTTCATAGTATTCCGTACTCGCCAGAGATGGCTCTAAATACAGTCGGAAACGTTTATGAAGATCGCGCTGACAATCTGACGATATCGGGCACTTATAAATACATCGACAAAGATACTAGCAATAGCAACATTACCGTGACCTCCGCCTCTAACCCAGCGAGTCAGTTAACGAAAGCTATTACCTTCAATAATGATGGGACATGGAGTGTTACGGATTTAGATGTATCTGACTTCCCTGAAGGGCGAGTCAATATCTCGTTTTCGGGTACCGTGACCGTTGGCAATGGAGTCGAGGTTACTGGTGGGTATGCACCGGATAATGAATCATTCCTGCTCACGATGCTCAAGCCGACAGTCACTAGTGCCACACCAGTAACAATTGAGGCTGGCAAAAATGGTATTGCTCGGCTGGAGTTCAGCGAACAGGTCGCACAAGGCAAAGTGACTATTTCAGGACAGCCAACGAGTTTACAGAACTCAAACAATGTTTGGACCGCAACAACGACGGGTCCGCTAACTGGCATTGAGCTTCAAGAAAGCGTTGATATCGTTGTTTCAGGGTTTAGCAGCACAGACACTGGCAACGTTATGGAGGTGAAAACCGACGCGGTAGATACGGCATTAGTAGTTAGCGGTTCGATGAGCAAAGCTACGTACAACAAGGTTGAAGCAACGACTGCAGGGGCGACAGGTAATGCTCACGGTGTGTTACAAGGAGCATCGGTCGCTGTACAGATCCTCAATGGTGACAGTATCGAAGTCGATAAGACAACGGCTACTGTGGGCAGCGATGGTCAGTGGACGACAGGCGATTGGGATTTGTCGTCACTCTCTGGCGATTACACCATGAAGGCGACCTTAGATCGTGGCGCAGAGTCTACAGACGTGCAACAAGCGGTGACTTTTAACACGGGCGTACCGACGTTAGAGAACGCTGAATTCATCACGCCCACTCAAGAGCAACATGCTAAGAGCGGCGAAACCGTATCTGTGAAATTGACCTTCAACACCATTCTTAACAGCGTGAATGCTACTTTAGGTGGCGAGGTGGTAAGTCTCACTAAGGATGCTGACGATGGTTCTATTTGGAGTGGAACCGTGTCTATGCCAGCATCTACCAGTGCGTCTGAAGTAACTCTGACTGTAAGTTCGTTTACCGATGAGCATGGTAACCAAGGGGCAAGCAACAGTAGTTATGCGCTTGCGTTTACACCTACGTTACTAGTGACTAACTTGCCAGCGACTGTGAATGCAGAGCAAGCCAAGTCGATGACGATTTCAGGGTCGTATGAACGTATTTTTGATGCTAGCGGACTTAAACTAAAACTGGCGTCAGCGGCAGGCAGTGATGAGACTCAGGCAAAGTCCGCTGTATTGGATAGTGGCAACAAAACTTGGTCGGTGAGTGGATTCGATATTTCCACGTTCCCAGGCGGCGACGTTAATCTAGTGTTCGAGGGCAGTGTGGGACTTAGCAATGGGGTAACTGCCTCTAAAGGCTTCATACCTACAGCTGAATCATTCAAGCTTGACCAATCCAAACCGACGATAAACAGCGTCACTAAAGGCATCATTGAGATTGATAAAGCGGGTGTCGTTAACCTTGTATTTAGTGAAGAAGTTACAGTAGGTACAGCAACAATTAATGGCATGACAGCAACGCCATCCGGCAGTGGCACGAGCTGGGCGCTAACCACAGACAGCGCTCTACCTAAATCTGTGCAGCTTATGGAAACAGTTGAGGTGGTTATCTCTGACTTTACGAGTGTGAGTTCGGGTAATGTGATGACAGAGCATACAGAGTCAGTGAATACCGACTTGCTCGTCAGCGCTGTAATGAATCGAAGCACATACAATAAAGATCAAGCCAAAACAGCTGAAGTGACGGGTAGTGTCCATGGCGTGTTACAAGGAGCATCGGTCACAGTACAGATCCTCAATGGTGATAGTGTCGAAGTCGATAAGATAACGGCGACCGTAGGCAACGATGGTCAGTGGACGACTGGCGACTGGGATTTGTCGTCACTCTCTGGAGATTACACCATGAAGGCGACCTTGGATCGTGGCGCAGAGTCTACAGATGTGCAACAAGCGGTCACTTTTAACACTGGAGTACCTACGTTAGAGAACGCTGAATTCATCACGCCAACTCAAGAACAACACGCTAAGAGCGGCGAAAACGTATCGGTGAAATTGACCTTCAACACCATTATCAACAGCGTGAATGCTACTCTAGGTGGTGAGGTGGTAAGTCTAAGTAAGGATGCTGACGATGGTTCTATTTGGAGTGGGACCGTGTCTATGCCAGCATCTGCCGGTGCCTCTGAAGCAACTCTGACGGTAAGTTCGTTTACCGATGAGCATGGTAACCAAGGTGCTAGTGATAGCAGCTACGCATTGGTATTCACACCTACATTGCTAGTGACTAACTTGCCAGCGACTGTGAATGCTGAACAAGCCAAGTCGATGACGATTTCAGGGTCGTACGAACGTATTTCTGATGCTAGCGGACTTAAACTGAAACTGGCGTCAGCCGCAGGCAGTGACGAGACTCAGGCGAAATCAGTCGTATTGGATAGTGGCAACAAAACTTGGTCAGTGAGTGGATTCGATATTTCCACGTTCCCAGGCGGCGACGTTAATCTAGTGTTCGAGGGCAGTGTGGGACTTAGCAATGGGGTAACTGCCTCTAAAGGCTTCATACCTACAGCTGAATCATTCAAGCTTGACCAATCCAAACCGACGATAAACAGCGTCACTAAAGGCATAATCGAGATTGATAAAGCGGGTGTCGTTAACCTTGTATTTAGTGAAGAAGTTACGGCAGGTACTGCAACAATTAATGGCATGACAGCAACGCCATCAGGCAGTGGCACGAACTGGGCGCTAACCACAGACAGTGCTCTACCTAAATCTGTGCAGCTAATGGAAACAGTTGAGGTGGTTATCTCTGACTTTACGAGTGTGAGCTCGGGTAATGTGATGGCGGAGCATACAGAGTCAGTAAATACCGACTTGATTGTCAGCGCTGTAATGAGTCGAAGCACATACAATAAAGATCAAGCCAAAACAGCTCAAGTGACGGGTAGTGTCCATGGCGTGTTAGAGGGAGCATCGGTCACAGTACAGATCCTCAATGGTGATAGTACCGAAGTCGATAAGACAACGGCTACCGTAGGCAGCGATGGTCAGTGGACGACTGGCGATTGGGATTTGTCGTCACTCTCTGGCGATTACACCATGAAGGCGACCTTGGATCGTGGCGCAGAGTCTACAGATGTTCAACAAGCGGTCACTTTTAACACGGGCGTACCTACGTTAGAGAACGCTGAGTTCATCACGCCAACTCAAGAACAACATGCTAAGAGCGGCGAAACCGTATCTGTGAAATTGACCTTCAACACCATTATCAACAGCGTGAATGCTACTTTAGGTGGCGAGGTCGTAAGTCTAACTAAGGATGCTGACGATGGTTCTATTTGGAGTGGGACCGTGTCTATGCCAGCATCTGTAGGTGCGTCTGAAGCAACTCTGACTGTAAGTTCGTTTACCGATGAGCATGGTAACCAAGGGGCGAGTAACAGCAGTTATGCGCTGGCGTTTACACCTACGTTACTAGTGACTAACTTGCCAGCGACTGTGAATGCAGAGCAAGCCAAGTCGATGACGATTTCAGGGTCGTATGAACGTATTTCTGAGGCTAGCGGACTTAAACTGAAATTGGTATCAGCGGCTGGCAGTGACGAGACTCAAGCGAAATCAGTCGTATTGGATAGCGGCAACAATACGTGGTCGGTAAGCGGCTTCGATATCTCTACATTCCCAGGTGGCGACGTGAATCTAGTGTTCGAGGGCAGCGTAGGCCTGAGCACTGACGTTTCAGCATCGAAAGGTTTTATACCCGACTCAGAATCGTTCACCCTCGACCAATCTAAACCGACTGTAAATAGCATGACGAGCAGCGATATTGAGTTCAATAAGAAAGGTGTCGTCAACCTAGTATTTAGTGAAAAAGTAACTGCTGGCACGGCAACAATTAATGGTATTGCAGCAACGCCGACCGGAAACAACAAAAATTGGACCCTCGAAACAGTGAGTGCATTGCCGAAAACAGTTCAACTTATGGAAACGGTTGAGGTAGTTATCTCTGGCTTTACCAGCGTGAGTTCAGGGAATGCAATGGCAGAGCTTACAGACTCTGTTAGCACCTATTTGTTTGTTGACGCTGCAATGAGTCAGACTAGCTATAACAAAGAACAAGCCCAAACTGCTCAAGTGACTGGCAGTGCTAAAGGTGTACAAGAGGGAGCGTCAGTCACAGTCCAGATCCTGAGTGGCGATAGCACAGTCGCTGCGGATACGACGGCAACCGTCGACAGTGATGGACAGTGGACGACCGGCGATTGGGACTTGTCCGGTCTCTCTGGAGAACACAGCTTGAACGTCATTCTTACTCGCTCAGATGGCACCGTCAAAGCAGAGCAGTCACAAATCTTGTTTAATACTGAGCAGCCTGCGCTTGACACTGGGCCTGAACTGACGCCAAGCCCAGTTGTATCTAACGGTGAGTCTACGGTGTCGGTTGGATTCACCACCAATGTTACAAGCATCGAATCTACCACGGTAAATGGCTTAGCAGTCACTTGGGAAACCACAGGGCCTGCCAAGCAGTGGACAGGGACAGTTTCACTAGCTGATATCTATGATTCACAAGTGCTACTAATACTGGGAACGACGACAGATGAGTTTGGCAATCAACTCATCGATAGCACTGGCTACGTCTACAATGTTCAACCCGAGCTTACGATCGATACAATAACGATTTCTCCCGAAACCTTAAGCGCCACCATTTTGACTGGAACAGCACTCGGTTTTGAGCAGAGCGCTTGGCTGTCCATACGGTTGAACAATGGTACGGATGATGTCATGACTGATATACCTGCAACAGTAGGTGAAAATGGGGCGTGGCAAACGTCTGGTGTCGATCTATCCACCTTGCCATCTGGTACGTACACCGTAGTTGTATCGGGTACCAATAACCAAAATATTGCAGCCGTGGATGTGGTGTACAGCGGGTTAGACCTATAGCTATAGGTTTTCGCTCTCTGAGCCAATGACACAAAACGATACAGCGCCTCTATTTGCAATAGTAAATAGAGGCGTTTTTGTTTAGAAGTGAGTCAGAGATACGTCGTTCACGTCGAGTCATTAGCTTTCGTATATTAATAGGTAAATATTTTAATTATTTTTCATGTACTTGATGGGTCTAAACAGAGCTTTTGAAAGGGGATTTCTTCGCTTTTGTTTATCTAATCGTCGAATCAACAGAGTAAATAGGAAAATAATGAGTTAAATGACAAAAATTAGATAATTTTCAACATGTTGCAATGGGGTGGGGTGATCTGTAAGCTACGTCTCGGTCAACAGTCGGTCGGACCGTTGCATTCTATTCATTTTTTATCAAGTGGTAGGTAGTGACAAATAAGAGTATATCGTACTCGCGTTCTGTAACCCGTTACTACCTTTTTTGCGCAGCCCCTCAGGTTGCGCTTTTTTTTGCCTGGACCAAGCATATCTAGACACCCAGTATAGTTTTTTTATTAACTTCATAATTATCAATAAAACCTATCTTTTTTGAGTTTGAAAAATAGCATGTAGGAGAATTTGGGAGCCTATTAATGGGGGAGTTATGAAAAATCTAAACTCGGGCAGTTAAAAAATGAAATAATTAACGTTAAGAATGAAAGCCCTCAATTGGAAGTAAGATCACATCTGTGATGTTTGAATCAGGGTAAATAACAGAGTTTATTCGTGAATAATCACCATTTTACTCATATATCATAGATATAATCACTAAAATGGTGGGTATTAACGCTTATTGAGCGTTAAAGATAACTCATTGAATATCATCTATAAACTTAGTACTATTGTGTGACCAAATCGTAATACTAAGCCTTATCAGCTTAAACATCACCGCAATCCATGTTCAGTTGTTGGTTGTGGAGAATACCAATGCATTCAGATTGCAAATTTGTTGTCGGCACAAAATTAAAATCGAGTGATCTTGATTTTGTCCTTACACCGGAAGAGTGTGTAGGGAGGCTTTCACGTATCCGAAATAAAGATGAAATTCTTAACCGATTACCGAAAGAATTCGCTAGTCAAATATCCCTAGCGGCAAAGAAGTCATCAACAGCATTAATTAGTGCAATTCGAAAAGAATTACTCAGTGTAAATTGGGTAGGCGTTTCGCTACTTACTCGTAAAACGCCATTAACTGATGCGCAGTTGGCGACGTTCCCTAAGTTGCAAGCAAAAATCGCTACGCTCTCAGATGGCCAGAGTGGCTCTGTGCGTCAAGCCGGCTATAAGGCAGTAACTGATGACGTGGCCTTAGCTAAACAATTTCACTTTCAACCAACCGAGCCTAACCCTGAGAACAAGATAGTGGTGGAGTTTGCAGGGCAGTGGTCGCGAAATGCCGCGTTCTTAATGTTAGATGAGAGTGATAGTCAGACTAGCAAGATGGCCTCGGTCAAAGCGGATCACGAAAACGTGCATCGAAGCTTAGCCACTTTTGATGCTCTTTCGTCTGAAGGCAGAAGTTTGCACATTTGTATCCCATGTCATAGTCAACCAAACCCAATAAAACTCAAATTAGCAGACGATGTCTTGTCGGTTGAAAAATCACTATCTAAAGAAGAGTGGGATAATGTACTCATCCCGATACTTCCCGTTGTCAGAAGCGGCGAGGAATTCACCTTGAAGGAGTTTGGGTATCTTTATGTTATTTGGGATAACAAAGTTTGGCGAGAGGTCGAGATCCAACCGAATGGTTATTTCGCTGATATCGACTTAAGCTACTACCGCAGGCGAGATGAAAAAGCGTCACTCGTTACAAGGCACGTGAACATCGATGGCTCAACACTCATTACGCGCTGTTACATTGGCGGTGAGACTTTTCATGTTGTACAAGAAGGAAAAACCGTCTTTACGGGTAAGCTGGCTTTGGACGAAACCGCACGTGTATTCGGGTTGACGGCAGAAGAAGTCGATATCGAGTTTCCCGACATCACACATGATCCTTTGACATTGACGACTCAGCTAAGTCCGAAAACCGCTTTTGATAGTGAGGTTCGGCATGCGGAAGGTAAGCCAATGCCGCATATCTGGGTTCCATATAAGATCAAATCAGATGTGCAGTCGGAACTCTATCTACACTATAGCCCGGAACAACTCACACTAACTCAGATCGAGCAGCTAGAAACAAGCCATAAAAACGGCTCAATATCTCTATCAGAACTCTCTAGCTACAGCCAAGCTCAGAGCTTTGAACAGGCTGTATCACCCATTCGATCAGTTCCGAAGAGCGTCGTTATGGATCGCAAGTCCTCAGTCATACTCAATCAGCAAGACAGTAATATCGCCGCTGTTGCGCTTTCGGCTTTTGCAGTACCAAAAGTTAGATATCTGCACGAGCCCAGTGTTGATCACAGCGATGATTATTTCGAAATCCGAAATGAAGAACACGACTGGTCAAGCCGGGCGTATTTTCGTTCATTTCCTTTAGACGAAGAGGGTTACCGCACTCTTTGTTTTGATCTTCCACCTCCTGAAGTGGAGCATGTTGACTTAGTCCGCGGAGCGCATGCCGATCCAGGGAAAGGTCTACAACACACAATTACTATAGATAACACTATTGCTTTGTCAGAATTGCTAGGTTAAATCATGAAACACATTCTTATTATATTAATGACATGCCTCTTCATCTCCGCTTGTAGTGATGATGGACGTACTTATATAGGGGAAAATAACTATTACGTTATGGCACCAAGCGAAGTGGGGGAAAATACCGGTACGTTTGAATATCAGAATAAGATGTTTCCAAAGTACTTCATTTCGAGAGCTAAAGAATGGCCTCGTGAAGATTTAAGCGATGCTAGTTCATATGACTTACCCCGCATCCAGTTTTACTGGGCTAACATGGGAGATGAAAACGATCCTATGTATAACGACTACGAGGGTAGCGACAAGATATGGAGTATGAAGACCGATGGCACAGACTTAAGGTTGGTAACAGATGAGTTTCCAATTAAGTTCGCGACTGGCACTGGAAAAATGGTTCGCTCTCCTAACATGCGCTACCTTGCCTATGGCTATAGTGGAACTGGTAAAGCAGTTTATGACCTAAAAACAGGCAAGACTTATGACCTCGAATCGACTGGTGGATACGGTTTCTTGTGGGGAGAGGATAGCAGTTACCTGTATTACAAAACTAGAGATAGAGAAGGATTGGTCACTTACAAGTGGAATGTTAAGACAAATAAGTCCGAAAAAGTAGATGTCTACATTTCAGATACTGGAGTCATTAGAAATGGAAAGCGGTACGTGGTGTCCGAGTTTGCATCTTCAGTATATGACGAGAGTACAGGTGTTGAAATTCAGTCGGTACTTTGGGGGGATGGGTTACCAATAGATAGAGCCCGTGGCGAAAAACTATCATTAAGTCCAGAAGGCAAATTCGCTTGGGGAAATAATATTTATGGAAATCTGTTTTTTGTAGATATCGCTGAAAATCGTATAGAGAATAGCCCTTATCCTATGCCATATCTTGTGGGTTTAGACGCAGTCTATGGTCTAGGTTTGCAGCATGTGAACGTAATGAAAGTTAGAAATCACGATAAAAAAACAGTTTGGCAATGGAGGCCGCTTGCAGGAAACCGGACGATAACACCAGCCACTCTTTACAATGTGTATGCCAACAATGGTAGGTGGTTTGAGGAGTCTGAAAATGACTTATAATGTTGACAATGAATATTATTTGCTCGGAACTTACTTCAAGGGTCATAGAACCGCCACAGGTACCAGGTATGATAACTGGCATGAAAGGGCAGATCTAACATTAGAGCAGCGTTTAACGGAAAGTATAATTCCTATCCCATATACCCCAGTGTTCTGCAACGTGTATGCAGATGGTGAGGCAAAACTTTGGGGGTCTGATAATCATGGCTTGTTAAAGCAGATTGGAGGAAAAAGTTCGGTAACAGAAAGCAATGATGGAGATTGTTGTCTGTTGAACATTGGTTCTCGACTTGAAAAGCTGCACCATGGAGAAAGATACCAACTTAGTTTCCCTCCTCTAAATGTACTGAGTCAATTCTATGGAGACCTTCAATACGAACAAGTCGAAGGCGATCAAACTCTAGCGAATAAACTGATGAGCTTTACCAAACATGTTGATGAGCGCTTTGTCGGGACAAGCTTCACTGTTACGAAAATCCTGCCTTTTCAATTGGCACCAGAATATGAAAATATTGAAGGGAAAGAGTTAACTGAAGACGAGATAGCTTACAATAGTTGGAGAGCAGAAAAGCTAAAGTATCCGGATGTCCCTATAAAGGGTTTTCTATTGCCATATACGCAAGCCTGCGCTGTGGTCTTCAGTGATCCTTTATACTTTGGAGCAGAAGTTTCATTGATTAGAGATGGTTTGAGTTTTAAAGCCAAGTCAGGACGACAAAGCAATGCTAGTTTAATTGGTAAAGCTATTGTTTCCCAGCCAACTTCAAACCAAACTCAAAACGGCGAAAATGACACACTTCCATGTGCATTGTTTTCTCTAGATCCATTGACCTGCAATGATGGTTTTTATCTTATTCGTGTAGAATTTTGGGAGGATGAGTACTTAAAATATCATCAAAAGTCGGAAGTTGAGCTTCCAAAGAGTATTAAGCATGCCAATGTTAAGGTAATTAAGGCGGTTAGAGAGGGAGATACTATTCCCCAAAATCTCTACCAATACGAACTCCGCGAAAAATTAGTTTTTAAACCCTCTCCCGGTCTTGGGAAAATCGCTTGTGTATGCGGCGATATGGTCTCGCTAGAAGAGACCATAATCCAACAGTTCCCCACACAGCTTCCAAGTTATGCTGAATACGCTACCAAAGGTTTAGTGGAGCAGAATGGAACCAAACCCGGAATGGGGGCGATCTCGCTATCTGGAACGCTAATGAAAACAGCAGAGTCAATCATGGGAGACTTTGTTTCACTGAATGGACCACATGTACCCGACTCGGCCAGTGAAGTTGCGAAGACCATAAGTTTAGCCCTTTGGGAAAGTGCAGATAAGCAACAACTGCCTGATTTTGTTATGACAGGCACCGCCATGGCAGCAGCGCTGTCAGCCTCTAAAGAAGCGCTCAAACAGTATCGGGATGCGACTGCTTTGGTGCAGAAGGGCATTACTCTTAAAGACTCTGCGCGACTCATCTTTACCGATAAAGTGATGGATACTAAGTACTTTAAACGTATCTATCACTTTGGTGACGAAGTCGCTTCGAACAAGAAAGTCGTTCGGGGAGTGGGGCGACTCTCTAGTTCATGGTTTAGAGGCTCGCTTGAGAAAAGACTAGGCATTATTGGTACCGCGACAGATGCTTATGAAGGTTATAAAGCCTACAAAGGCTACAGAGAGGCGATGGATAGCACGGAAGGCGCAATCACAGAGCTCAAGAACATGGCAGCCTCCTACCTCGAGCAAGTGAGTTTAGTTCAGCAACAAGATTCTGAAGATCTATGGAAACAGAAAGCAGAAAATGTACAAGAGATATTGGGCGATGACGCAAATGTTGTAGTAGACGAACGTGGTGTTGCTGTGAGCCTTTATTTTCAGTTCAACTCCGCGACCGAGAGTAATCAAATGCGAGTTCTTTGCGCGGACTTCTCAAACATTTGCGATAAGTTGAACTGCCTTCTAAAAGAAAACCCGGACTACCAGCTTATCGTAGAGGGTTTTGCTGGCGTTATAGGTACTGCTGCTCAGAATATGACTGTATCGAGAAATCGTGCGAGTAAAGTGAGTGACGCGATCACTAAAGGCGATTCAGAACTTCAGTCGCGCGTTATAGAGCACGCTTATGGCAAAACGAAACTGCGACGCGGAAGCGAAGAGAACTATCGCGATACCAGCGATAAAACAGACAGTTCAGAGCTAGCAATAGATCGCCGCGTCGATATTCGTTTGATTATTCCCGACTACCAGATCACTCTTCCGATCAGTCGCTCAGGTCTAATGAAGATGGAGAGTCTTCACCAGTTGTGGCAAGCGCTAGCTGTGGCTGAGAAAGACCAACGTGATGAACTGATCATGTCCAGCATTGATGTAATGTGCGGCTTAGCATTGTTGACTCCAGCTGCGCCTTACGCTGCGATGTATTTTATTGGGAAGGAAGCAGGATCGCTGCTTACCAACGGAGCGGAATTTGTCGATGACCTACACGGGCAACAAGTGTTTGATGAATTTGCAAGCCGATTAAAAAACAAACATGACCTTAGTGTTCTCAGCCGACTAAACAAATCGTTGGCGAATGCCTACAACCGCGAGGAGCACAAGATTGAAAGGCAGTTCTTGCGGGCAGATGAAGTTAGAGCGCATCTCGAATCCAAAGTAACGCAAGAAGAGCTTTTAAAAAGATTTATCTTACGAGCTTATGCGATTAACTCCCTTACTGAATTGCTTGCGATCCTGTCTGCCAAAGGAACCATAGATCATGGAATGGTGCAGAAATACAAGGTCGATGATTTCATAGCAAATTACGTCATGTCAGATGATTGGGAAGTGCCGTCATACTCGGCAAATACGCTGGCTCAGTCATGGATCAATCGAATTGAGCAAAATCGACATATCAGTTATTGGGGGATTGGAAGTTTAGATTCGTTCAATCTTCAGCGAGTTAATGTCGCTTTCAACAGCGGATTCCCGGTGCAAACGAAGCTTTACCTCAATGATGAGACAACCGATCAACTAGTTCGATTTGCCAGTAATTTTGATCTCAACAAAGTCGACCTTGACGAAGAGGATATTGGGTTCAGCCGTGTTGTGTTGTTTAACGCTGAAAAGGGAAGTTGGCAGAGCTACCATGATTGGTTAGTAGAGAATAAAGACAACTCTTTGGTTCGCGTTTCTCCGATCACGCCTGTGCGTGTTCAGGTAATTGTTGACCCTAACTTTTCAACTCACAAATCTGCCTTTATTCAAACGCTTAAGTATCGCGCTGAAGTGGGTTTGTTTGATGCTCATGGTCCGGAATTCGATGTTTTGTTCTTGAAAAAGTCGGTTGATGATTTTACTGATCCTGACAACAAAATTAGAGAGTACTACGAGCAAGCGTTCAATGAGATGGGAGCTTCAAAGCGCGAAGCTATGGGCATTTCTACGGTTAACGATTTGGAGTTGCTAGCAATTGAGTTTGACCCGACCTATTGGTTCGGAAACTATGAGATTCGAGGTTTGAAGCCTCTCTATGCTGCTTCAGTTTGGGACAAAGCTGGCTTAGGTTGGGACTCTATTTGGAGCGGAAAGTCGAGCTTCGAGCTTTGGGTTGAACAACAACATCACCGAGACATGCGATATATGATGAACTTAGGTGGCGTTGACCTTACATTGGCTTTGATGGAGTTTAAGCTCCCCCACAAACAACCCATTAAGCTCAAGCAAAAACTGCTTTATTTTGGTGTTGATGATATGGAATACAGCCAGTTTGTATTCGATGGTCGACATAGCGATAAAGCTAAGTTATCCGCTGAAGACTTTATGATTGAGGAGTTTGTAACCAGTACTTCAGCGGAATCGAAAGAGAGCACACCGAACCTGCTTGACGGACACATTATTTCAGTAGCGCAAATAGAGTTGGGTGGTGAAAAGTATCTACTTGATGATAACAAGCAAGTTCGTTTGGTAGGCGACTACGATTGGTCAACGGAACAAGATGCCGCTATTTACGTAGCACTTCTATCCGATAATGCTGCGATAGATGCCTATGAAACAATGGGGCTCGCTCATCATGAATGCCAAATGACAATGCAAATCTCTGAGTCAGGCCCAGTGGTCCATACTACTATGGAGAACTACGGTACCATTCGAACCGGAGAGCAAATCCATCTCGAACAAGGGGACTACGGTATTGAACAGAGACATACCTTCGATCTTTGTGTTGATGATCTAAAAGAAGGACATCTACAAGACTTCGGAACTAGAGTGATACAGCACATCAACGATAATAATGCGCTTTATGAGTCAAAGCTAAAGAATCAAGACAAGAAGTACATCTATCTGATGAAATTTGAGCTCAATTATACTTCGCCTACTGGGAAAAGAGTCAAAGGGCTGCGCCCTTATGGTAAGGCTCATGAAAGTAGTATCAGAATTGGAATCGAGTCAGTTTCACAAACTAGGGTCGATGGAACGTATCCAACTCCTGAAGGGAGCCTGATGGTTTACAAAGTCAAAGACATGAACACTGGTAATCCTTGGGTCAAGGAGCCTACCGAGAGCGAAATTGAGAACAGAAGCGCTTATTCTTACTGGAAGTCGTTAGATGGCGAGGGTAGGAAAGAGTGGCTAAAAGCATGGATGGAAGACAATTCTCATTCTACAGGTGCACCTAGCCTAACACTCAAGCAAATCTAAAAACAAAAGCGCTCTCATCATGAGAGCGCTTTTTTAATGTGTCGACAAGCGTCTTAAAAGCCTAACTCCAATGCTAACCTGCTGCAGAAATATCATACTTCTTCATCTTATGATTCAGAGTACTTAACGGTAGTGACAGCTGCTCAGCTGCTCGTTTGGTATGCCAATTGCACTCACGAAGGCAATCAATGATCACCGTGCGTTCATATTCACCCACGGCTTCTTTAAGCCCCTTAGAGACCTCTTCCATAGATGGTTCACTCGAAGGCGTAGCTACGCTCACAGATGACTCAGTAATCTGAGTAGGCTGCTGAACTACTTGCTCAGGAGCCTGCTCACCAAATTCAATCGTTGATAAGGTTTCAAAGTCAGAGAGTAACACCGAGCGTTCGATGATGTTTTTCAGTTCTCGAACGTTTCCTGGATAAGGGTAGTCGAGTAACTGTTTTCGAACATGGGCGCTTATGGATAGAGACTGGGGAAGCCCAAGCTTTTTTGAGGCTAGTTTAACGAAATGCTCTGCCAGAGGGAGTATATCATCTCGCCTTGTGCGTAATGGAGGAAGCGTAATTGGGAACACATTGAGTCGATAGAACAAATCCGCTCGGAATCGTCCTTCTTGAATTTGCCCCATCAGATTACAGTGTGTAGCGGCAATGACGCGTACATCTACTTCTATCTCTTTACTCGCGCCTACCGGGCGAACTTTACGCTCTTGCAGTACACGCAGTAACTTTGCCTGCAATAACATTGGCATATCACCAATTTCGTCTAGAAACAAAGTGCCACCATTGGCAGCTTCAAAGAGTCCAACTTTGTCTTTATCTGCACCAGTAAACGAGCCTTTTTTATGGCCGAATAACTCTGATTCTAATAGTTGCTCCGGTATGGCGGCGCAGTTTTGCACGACGAGTGGAGCCTTAGAGCGGTTAGAGTTTTCATGGATATACTTAGCCATGACCTCTTTACCCGTGCCAGTTTCTCCCCTCAGTAACACGTCGACAGGGAGGGACAGCACTCTATCTAAGCGTTCAAAAACGCTCAACATCTCACTGCTGATTGCGACAGGCTCTGAAGATGACTTGCGTTTAGACTTTGTTGATAGTTTCTCTGAAGGCTTTTTCAGCTGATTACCGCCACTTAGGTTCTCGATCACTTGACCATATTGCTCTAACCAGATTGCTTGTCGTATATGGCTTGCGGCCATTCGACAAAACTCCGTCAAAGCCGCTTCATTATCGATCACACTGAGATCGAGCAGAACTAAGAGTCCAATCGTATTGCCTGACTCATCAACCAACGGCCACGCCAAAAGGTTTTGACTGGTGAGACCCAGGGTTTGTTCTGCTTGATAGATGTTTTCGCAGTCGTAACCGTTGTACTTGTAGAGCTCGTTAATCAATACCACTTCACCATTGTGAACAGCGAAGTTGAAAGGATCGGACTCGCTCGCGGAATCGATCTCGATAGGCGTCCACGGATGCTCCTTTGCGATCTTGTCATTATGGTAGGCGCAAGTGGGTAGCAAGGTCTCTCCGGTCTGATCAAGAACATAAATGATGCCATGGCGAGCCATCGTCATTTGTTTTGCCGCAGTAAGCACGGCTTCCAATGTCTGAGTCAACTGATTACGATCAGCCAATGACTGACTGATCGCGAGTAACGCATTGCCCAGCTCGCTATGGTTAGCTGAACTCATAGGACAGTTTACCTTGTTCATCGACGTCAACAGCGATAGTGGTATGAGCATCGTCTTTGTCATGAACCAATAGCTGAGTGGAAAGCTGAGGAAGCAATTGGCGATTAATAACTGCATCAATGTTACGTGCGCCAGTTTCGGCGAGACGGCAGTTTCCTAAAACAAACTCAACCAAGTTCTCTTGATATGACAGCGACAATTTATGATGGCTCTGGAGGCGCTCTGAGACCCCGGCGAGTTTATGGTGAATAATATCGGTCATAGCGTCATCCGAGAGGGGCATAAATGGTAGTACCGACATGCGAGCGAGCAGAGCAGGCTTGAAATGCTGATTTAGCGTTGGTCTTATGGCTTCCGCAACGATGTTCGCATCGATGTCCTTTGATTGTTGAGCTAGAGATTCGATTTCATGCGTAGCAAGGTTGCTGGTCATGATGACCAGCGTGTTTTTGAAATCAATTGTACGACCTTCACCGTCGTTAAGCGTGCCTTTATCGAACACTTGATAAAACAGATTCAGCACTTCTGGGTCGGCTTTTTCAACTTCATCAAGTAGGACGACCGAGTAAGGTCTTTGACGCACTGCTTCGGTTAACATTCCACCTTCACCGTAACCTACATAGCCTGGAGGCGAGCCAATTAGACGTGACACAGTGTGCTTTTCTTGAAACTCTGACATGTTAATTGTGGTCATAAAGCGCTCGCCACCAAACATTTGATCGGCGATAGCACGTGCGGTTTCGGTTTTACCAACCCCACTTGGACCTACTAAAAGGAACACACCAGTAGGTGCTTCTGGGTTTCCTAGACCAGCTTTGGCAGTTTGAATACCCTCAGAAAGCGCCGAAATGGCAAACTCTTGACCTTTAATGTTGTCATTGAGGCTTTGTTTTAGCGACAATGTAGTTTCTGCCTCATCTTGCAGCATCTTGCCCATCGGAATACCTGTCCAATCAGAGATCACGTGGCTTACCTCGTCTGGGCCGACTTCGTAATGGACAAGTGGGTTGCCATCTCTTACAGCGTCTAGAAGCTCTTGGCAGGCAGCGATCGCTATACGAACTTGCTCCTCGTCCATTTCTTGGTAAGGATTGATGACCTCATCGGTATTCTCGTTTTCAGGTGTTGCTTGAGCTTTTTCTTGGCTTCCATCCGTACCCTCGGTCAACTCGTGTAGACGCGTACGAAGGGCAATCATTTCTTCAATGTGATTGCACTCTTTTTGCCACTGCGTATCGAGGACCTTAAGATCTTCTTTAGTGACTTCCATAGATTGTTTCAAATCCGGAATTGTCGCTAAGCTGTGCTTGTCACCAGTTTGCTGCAACGCGTCACGCTCTAATGCATCCAGTTCTCTTTGCTGGGCTGCGAGTGTTTGGCGCAGTGTTTCAATAGGTGCTGGCACGGCGTTGAGACTGATATTGACTCGAGCACAAGCGGTATCGAGCACGTCTATCGCTTTATCGGGAAGTTGACGACCAGAGATATAGCGTGCTGAGAGTGCAGCGGCTGCAGTGATAGCATCGTCTCTCACATAAACGTTATGAGACTTTTCATAAGCTGGACGCAAGCCACGAATAATGAGCGCAGCCTGTTCTGGTGACGGTTCGTCGAGCTTCACCAGTTGGAAGCGTCGAGCGAGCGCTGGATCTTTCTCGAAGTACTTCTTGTATTCGCTCCAAGTTGTAGCGGCGATTGTTTTCACTTCTCCACGTGCGAGTGCTGGTTTGAGTAGGTTTGCTGCATCGCTACCACCTGCCTGATTGCCACCTCCAACGAGAGTGTGGGCTTCGTCAATGAATAGAATGATCGGAGTAGGAGAGCTCTTCACCTCCTCTAAAACTGCATTGAGACGTTTCTCGAATTCACCTTTTACACTTGCTCCGGCCTGCAACAAACCCATATCTAATCCGTAAAGCTCAACGCCTTTTAGATTATCCGGGACCTCACCTTGAACAATTTTAAGTGCTAAACCTTCGACAACAGCAGTCTTGCCGACACCCGGCTCGCCGACTGCAATCGGGTTGTTTTTGCGACGGCGCGCGAGAATATCGACGATTTGGCGTATCTCATGGTCACGGCAGAACACAGGATCAATCTCGCCATTTCGGGCTTTACCAGTGAAATCAGTTGTAAACTGACTGAGCGCTGAACCTGCTTCGCGAGCTTCTGTTTTTTCAGAGGATGCAACCTGTGCTTCGATTGAGTGGCTAGTAAGGTCAGTGAAGTTACGTTTTAGACTGTCTGGACTGACGCTACTAAGTAGCTCGGCATAGCCATGTTGACCATAGCGCAGCGGGTTGCTAACTAAGGTGAGTAGTAGGGCACCAGAACGAATTTGCGTTTCTGAAAGATCAAGTGATGATACCAGCCAGCTTTCTTGCAACCACTCAATCAATAAAGCAGAAAACACAGGTTTGCTTCCGTTACCTCTTGCGTCACTATCAAGGCAAGAACGAACGGACTGTCTTAATAGATTCTCCGAACAATCAAAGTGACTTAATAACACGTCAAAATCACTATTTGGTCGTTCCAATAAACTTAACAAATAATGCTCAATTTGGACTTCTGTTGCTTTTTCTGTCACTGCAAGTGCAGCTGCATCTTCTAAAGCCGTTTTTGCTAGAGGGTGAAGACGCTGTATTAATGAAGAAAGGTTTATATTTATCATCTATCTGCTTTTTAGTTATTGAGAAAGTTAGTGGCTATTATACTAAAATTGATTGTTTCCTTTCTGAATGGCGATATTTTGACTGGCAGAATTTGGTCGTTTTTTATTGGTGTTTTTTGAATATGAATAATCGAAGCTTGCTAAAATCAGTGCTTATGAACTAAGTAATAGTTATTGTGGCTTTTTGTGTATTCATATCGCATTAATTTGAGCGGTTTTTATTGGTGATTTTAACTTTATCAAGAGTGAACAATTTATTAATATGCTTTGGCAATAACTTGGATTATCTAACAATAACTTGTAGTTGATAATAGTGTAGATTGACGCCTGCATTATGTAACTACCTGATAAATATAGGCAATAAATGTTGGCATGATGATTGTATATATGTAATCAGTCGCGGTGATAAGCGATTTGGTTAATTAATACGATTAGATTTAAGAGAAAAGGAAATAACAATGCCAACTCCAGCATATATGTCAATTGAAGGCGAAACTCAGGGTCAAATTACTAAAGACACTTACTCTGCGGACTCAGTAGGTAACACATGGCAAGAAGCTCACGTAGATGAGTTTCTAGTTCAAGAACTTGATCACGTACTAACTATTCCTCGTGATCCACAAAGTGGTCAACCAACAGGCCAACGTGTACACAAGCCAGTAGTTGTTACTAAGGTTCAAGACCGTTGTTCTCCACTTTTATTCAACGCGCTTGTATCGGGTGAGAAACTTCCAGAGTGTGTGATTCGTTTTTACCGCACTTCGGTTCAAGGTAAACAAGAGCACTACTACTCAATCAAGCTTATCGACGCACTATTGGTAGATATGCAAACTCGCATGAGTCACTGCCAAGATGCAGCAACGTCTGATCGCGTGACAGAAGAAGTTCTTAAGTTCACTTACCGTGCAATTGAAGTGACCCACGAAAACTGTGGTACTGCGGGTAACGATGACTGGCGTACGCCTCGCGAAGCTTAATGGCTTAACGCGAAACAATCTAGGGCCAACCTCTGTTGGCCCTTACTCTATTATTAGTATCAGGTGAGAGATATGGTGAATGACGTAGAATTTAAGTTTGAAGTGCCAGGATGCGGTCACGAGTTTAGGGTGGAAAGTTTCCAAGTCACAGAAGAACTTTCAAAGCCGTTTCAAATCACATTATCATTGCTTTCACTTGAACCTAATGTAACAACAGAATCGCTCATTCGTAAGGCAGGGCATCTTTCCCTTTATGGTCAAGGTGTGGCGACAGCACGGCATTTTAGCGGTGTTGTTAACGAAGTTCGCTATTTGGGAACCGGGCGTCGTTTTTCACGCTATCAGCTCGTATTGGTTCCTCAATGTTGGTTTTTATCGCAGCGTCAGGACTGCCGCATTTTTCAGCAAAAATCTGCACAAGACATCGTCACTGAAGTGCTCGATGATGCTGCAGTGACAGATTATCGTTTCGAGCTATCCGGCAACTATCCTGCTAAAGATTACGTACTTCAATACCGAGAAACGGACTTACATTTTGTCCAGCGAATGCTTGCTGAGCATGGAATGTGGTATTACTTCGAACATACCGAAACAAATCACACCATGGTCATCGTTGATAGTAACGATGCGATTGCTTCACTTATTAGTACGCCTCTAAACGCCTCTTATATTGGTCCTATTGTCTATCATGCTGATGGCGGTGGGGTACCAGATAGGGAGCATATCAGTGATTTAGAGTTGGTAGACCGTGTGCGCACAGGACAAGTCACCTACACAGACTACAACTACGAGCAGCCCAAGATTCCACAAGAGATGACCAGTACTGGTGATCTGGATAATGACTTGAAGCTGTTTGATTATCCTGGACGCTATGTCGACCCTGCTATGGGGCAGGTACGAACAAAAGAATGGATGTCAGAGCATATTGTCGATAACCAGTATGTGGAAGCATCAAGTGATGTAATGCGCCTTGCTGCGGGGTACAGCTTCAATATTGGAGAGCACCCAAGATCTGAAATAAATCGCGAATACATCATGTTGTCCGTTATGCACTGCGGCAGCAATCCTCAAGTTCATGAGGACGAAGCTGGTGGGCAAGCGACGACCTATCATAACCAATTCATATGTATCTCCAGAGAAGTAGAGTATCGAGCCCCTAAACTCGCGGCCCCTGTTGTTGATGGCCCCCAAACAGCCGTCGTTGTCGGGCCGGCTGGCGAAGAGATCTATACGGATAAATTAGGTCGCATTAAGGTGCAATTTCACTGGGATCGATATGGTGGTAATGACGAACATTCGAGCTGTTGGATCAGGGTAAGTCAATCAATGGCAGCGCCAACGTGGGGCGCGGTTTATTTGCCAAGAATAGGCCATGAAGTCGTCGTCACTTTTTTAGAAGGCGACCCAGACCGACCGTTGGTTACAGGCGCGGTATATAACGGACTTCATTTCCCTCCGTACTCATTGCCAGAGAACAAAACGCGCACCACGTTTCGTACGCAAACGCACAAGGGAACCGGCTATAACGAGTTGAGCTTTGAAGACGAAGCGGATCAGGAAGAGGTTTATATTCACGCTCAAAAGGACATGTCGACGAAGGTTCTTAACAATCGTTTCCGAGACATTGGGCAAGATGAGTTTCTCAAGGTTGCTCGCCATCAAACCAATGAAATTCATGGCGATCACAAAGAGACAATTGACGGGCACAAGACAACACAGGTCAACAGCACCTTTACAGAAACGGTGGAGCAAGATGTCACGGTTACCTACAACGCCAACGAAACTCAGTTTGTTAAGAATAATGTTGAGCTGGAGATTGGTGATAACAGAACGACTAAGATTGGCAAAAATGATGACCTTGATGTCGGTGAAAACAGCAACCTGACTGTAGGGGCGTCGAAAAGCTCAGATATTGGGGCGGATGATAATCAAACAGTCGGCGGTAATCTAACGGTATCGGTGAATGGGAATACTTCATACAAAGCGGATGGAGCGACGCAGATAGTTAGTGGCGACAAGATCGTACTTAAAACTGGCGGTTCTTCGTTAGTGATGACGAGTGATGGTTCTATCAAGCTTTCTGGCTCTTCTATTACCATCGAGGGTAGCGATAAAGTCGTCGTGAAGGGCGGTAATGTGGCGATAAATTAACAATGAACAAGTCTGAATTAAACGATCGATTAGTCATGGAAATGCAAGCCGAAACATCGGCTTGCTTTTCGCGTTTTGGGACCATAGTGGCTATTGGGGAGTCTAATGTCACGGTGAGAGTCAACTTTGATGGTAATCCCTTTAAGTCGCCGATTTCTGCTCGACTTGGTCGAAGTTTTCGCCGTTCAGAAATCGAACTGGCCATTGACAATAAGTTGTCGTGTCGAATTGATTTTATAAACGGTGATGTCAGTTTACCCATTGTCACCGATATCTTTTTCTCGTTGCTCGACGACAATGACTCGCTGACATTGCGAGCTAAACGGCTAGTGATAGAAGCTGAAGAAGAATTAGTTATCAAAAGTGGTGAGACACAAACGCGTCTCAGCGGTAGAGACGGGCGAGTGACGACCAAAGGGAAATATGTGACGTCTCAGGCTGAAAAAGCTCAAAAAATACAGGGCGGCACAATAGCCATTAACTAGTGCTATCTCTGTGTTCAATTATTACGAGTTAAAGAGTTAAGGTAGTTCATGCAACGAAGAGTGGGGGTCGAAGATCTCAACACAGCAATCGACATAGCGCTGATTTTGGCGGCACAAGATAAGGTTCAGCAACAAGTCAAACAACTTACTGAGCTCTCGGCGAATTGGATGGCGTTTAGTGAAGAGAAACTGATGCTGAGCTCTGAGTCGCTGCTGTTTTTGTTACGTCAACGCCAGAGCATCTTTTTGCGTGGCTTTCCAAGTAGCGATAATGAATATTTAGCGCTAATTGAGAGACAAATGGGTGAACTAAAACGTGTCTACATCGCTTTTTACAACCTCCATCCGGGGCTCATCCACCGTCTAAGCAGTGAGCAACCAGAGGTATACATTTGGCTTATGTTGCAAGTCGAGTTTTCTAATGAGACAAGCAATTTATTAAGTGCTTTGTCCTTGTTAGATAAAGTCTCTGTTGAGATGGCTTTGATGCTAACCATTCAGAGTCGAGTCCAAGGTTTGGATGTGCTGTTGGCAAAAATGATTGATGGTGATTGTCCGTTAAAAGCGCAATATCTAGTGTCGCTTAATCACCGGCAGACGTTAGGTGTTGCACTGTGTAAGCATTGGCTCAGGAAGGAGAGGCTCTCTCCGGATTTGCTTAACCCAATACTCGCGATGCAGCAGGTAGAGGAAGCGACTGAGTGGCTTAATACTCAAGTTACTGACGCGTTTTTATTCGAGTGTATTATGACAAAACACGATCGCGGCACTTGGTTTAGGAAGCAGTTCGGCATAGAAATTAGTGATATTTCTTCAGATGAAGTCGTTACGTTCGGAAAGCTGCTTGAGCTGCCGGAGTTTGAACCTTGGAATCTGTCATCTAAATATGCACATATCGACTTTGTATTGGGCGGCAATACCAACCTTGTTCCAAGCATAGTGGAACAGTTGCTCTCTATTGATGAAATAGAAGGTGAACGCTGGATTCAAGCCTTACACGCGGTATATGGCCCTAAGTTACCGATACTTCCTTCAGAAGTTGGCGTCGACAAAGAATGGGAAGAAGTGGTCGATATTCTCGAAGAGTGGGTTGAAGACGAGAGGCACATCACTCCATATCCTCTTCGAGTGGGCAAAGCACTTAGCTTTGAATCAACAATCAGTGCGATGCGTAACCCAGATGTGTCCGCGTTACTGCGAGTATGGTTGTGGCGACACCTTTGTGTGCATTCACGGGCTTTCATTCCATGGGCTCCAATGATGTCTGCTCATCAACAAGAGTGGAACTTCAACAAGCTTGCTTCTACCCCGTCTGCCATCGAACGATTTAATATGAGGAGTCAAAATGCAGTTGTGGGATATTGAATCGGATCAAGGCCTATCACTTAAAGGACGCTTCCAACGAGACGCAGATGGTAACGAGGTTTGGGTCGTTATTGGTAAACGGTCATGGCGTTGGATAGAGGGGGCGTGGTTTGAGCTTGAAGAAAGTGAGGTTTTCGATGACCCGCTATACATAGGTGAGCCCGGGCTCTCTGCGATGAAAACCGATCATGAATTCGCTTACTTTAAAGCCAATACCGACGTTTTAGTGTTTGGTAAAGCTCGCAGCTATGCCAAGAAGCCAACTACGCAACATGAGTGCCGAGTGTTGCTTGATGGTCATATCGACAAGACTCTCAAAATTATGGGCGAGAGAGTCTGGATAGAGCATGGAGGAGGGGTGACGGTAAGTCGTCCCATTGAGTTTATAGAACGAGAGATTGACTACAGTAACGCCGTGGGGGGAGATGAGCGAAATCGAATCGGTGGCGGTGTTGCAAAGTCGAACGCAGTACTTATATCTCAAGTGGTCCCCTCTGTTTTCTATCCAAAAGAAGATTGGACGCCAGCGACAAATAAGATTCGAGTCGCAGGGTTTGGACCTATTCCTCCGTTTTTTGATGAAAGAAGGCGCTATGCGGGCACATTTGATGAAAATTGGGTAGAGACCAGAAAGCCAATGTTGCCTTTTGATTTTGATGTGGCGTTTAACCAAAGTGCGCCAAAAGATCAGCAGTGCAATGGGTATTTATTAGGGGGAGAGCGCATTGTATTGAGTGGTTTTTGTCATGATGAAACACTCGCGTTTCGTATCCCATCATCCACATACACCGCCGTTGCCCATTTTGGCAAGCACATGCGGAAGGAAACCATGAGTATTTATACCTTGTTTATTGATACTGAAACAAAGACTCTGTCGCTTAGCTACAACGCTTCGTTTCCATGCCAAGGTGAGGAGCACACACTGACTAAAACACGTATAGATGTAGCCGAAGTGGAGCGCACAGATGCTTAATTCAAAGGGGCGATATGTGTTAGGCGTAGAGGCGGTGACACCTGCTGGAATGAACGTTGAAATATCCACTGCGGTTGCATCGGCAAATGTAGCAAAGTTTAGTCAGCAGGAGATAGCTGGTGGGCTCGATCGTTACCCCTATGCTCATATCGAGTATATCAATGGTTCCTCACCCTTGCAGCGTCATTGTGAAATGCTCAGTATTGTGCTCGATTCATTGCTTGCACAGCTACCAAGGATGCTCAAACCGGTCCCTTTGCTTTTGAGCATACCGAGTTATCTCGATATCTCTCAAGTTCAGGCATGGCTAGATGACAGCGATTATGGCCCACTCATTTTGGTGTCAGAGATAGTCACAATGTCAGGCCCCCAACTAGTAGGCAGGATGACCGAAATGCTGGACGGCTATGATGCGATAATGTGCGTTGCGACTGATTCGCTTTATGAGATACGCGATGACTTAGTGCATTTGAGTAAAGTGATGAGCTCGGATAATCCATGGGGCGTGATTCCTAGTGAGGGTGCCGCGGGTGTCACTCTGTGTCGAAGTAGTACGGTTGCTACTCTCAAACTTAGCCCATTAGCCAAGCTGGGCTATTTGGATATCGATACTCAAACAGCAAGCGCGCGAGCGATGTATGGTTTAGTTCAAAAAGCGAGCAAACAGATTGAGTCCTTTGGTGAGGTCTACACCGATATGACGAATATTCGCAATCATACTGAGGATTATGGGTTTGCTTTGGGCGCTAAAGCGGAACGTTTCACCAATCCTCAGCAACCAAAAAGAATCAATGATTTGTGGGGAACATTAGGTAGTTGCTCTTCACTTGCTTTAATCAGCTATGCGACGAAAACGCATAGTTGTAATAACCCGATATCGCTTCTCATGTTTGATGTTGACGGTGCAGTTGGATTATTGCAGCTTCAACCAGCAACACTTTAAAGTACCCAAATTTATTATTAATAGTTTTGTAATTGACTAAGCTCGCATGACGAATTATTACGCTATTACTAAATAAGTTCCCCAACTTTAATCAAAATAAAAATACGACCCAAGTCACACGCGAATATAGAGATGAAATTGTGGAGTGAAATTTTGTTAGTTAAAGCGAAATGTAAAGCAACCCGTTAGTTAGTAATAATCACTAAACTAATAGCGTTAGTGTTCGTTTTCATTACTAGCCTTGAACTGAAGTCACACAAAACAATATTATCAGCGCCTAGTTATATTGGTATGGTGAAAGAGTTAGAAGTGTCTGATAATCAAGGGTCAAACCAAGGATTTATTGATCAGCTAGTTGTTAAAGCTATTGAAAAGCGAAAAATGACAGCGCAGCAAACGTCAAGCAGAAATAAGCTTAAGCTAGAGTACGTTTTATTCTCGCAGTTTGACGTGCTAGATACTTTGGCCTCCAAGAACGGCCGAGCAACTATTTATCACCTCGCAAAAAAAGATGAACCTGAGAAGCAGCTCTGTTGTAAGGTCATCAACGAGGATGCGCCCGATTTCGCCAACAATATGTTGATTGACGAAGCAAGTAGATTAGAACTCTCTCAGCATCCTAGCGTCGCTAACTTTATTAAAATTGGTACAGAGTTTGAACGCCCATATTTAATGTATGAATGGGTTGTGGGTGAGACGGTCGCAGACAAGATGCAGCGTCACTCAAACAAGGGTTTTCGCCATGACCATATAGCGTGGTTGGTATATCAACTTGCAGGTGCATTAGAGTTTATGCATACGCGAGGCGTTTGCCACCTAGACATTAAGCCAGCTAATGTACTTGTCAGTGAAGGTGACTACGTCAAACTGATAGATTTCGGCGCATCAAGATATATTGGTGAAGCAGAACCGTACGCAGAAGCTAGCTTGAACTACGCCTCTCCTAATTTTATTGAAAGCGGTATCGCGGAACCTCAGGATGACGTCTATTCATTAGCACTATTAACCGGACATCTATTCCTAGGTTCGATATTTGGTGATTCTTGGCATAAGCAATTAAAGAGCAGGAAGAGACCGTCTTTAATTCCTAGTCATGTTTGGAAGCTCATCAAAGAGGTTGTGAATAAACCAAGAGGTCATGGCTTTACGGCTATTTCCTTTGCCCAACAACTCGCGAGAATTAATACTAGCGCTATCGATTCACAATCTAGTGCGCCAATTTTTAGCAATTTACGTAACGCTGATTTGGTTCTTACTCATTGTCGGCCACAAGAAAGAGCCGGTGTAAAGCGGTTTAAGGTATTAGAACTGACTCTAGCCATCTGTGTTGCCGTGACCTCTGGCTTTTATATCTATCAGCAAAGCCAACCAAAATGGCAATCAATCGTTGCAACAGACGTTGCACCGGCGGATATGGTTAGCTCTATAAAACCTGCGCAAACCGCATCCTTTCTCAGTCTACCTCCATGGGATATTGAGTTTGCGCTTAACGATATGGAAAAAGATGTAGTCAGCACCGCCCCTTATCGAGAAGCTTATGAAGTTCAGCAATTGAAACTTGCGGATCTCTATCAAGACAATCAATCCAATGTTGCCGCTTATCAAGGCTTAGCGGATGAATTACCAACCTCAGTTTTAGAGGTCAGAAATGAGCTCATTGAATTAAGGCAGAAGCTAATCTCGGATGGGGCACTATTTCCTTATGCAGACAAAACACTGACTTCAGCGATGGCCGCACTCAATAGAGCCGCCGCTGACTCTTACAAGTTATCTACGGTCACAGGTTCGAAGGCGCAGCACTTAGCTCAACTTATTCTGAGTGGAGAATCACAACAAGCGGACCAAGAGCTTAAAGAAGTTTGGTTACTCAACCAGTCAAAAGCGTACTTCTATAGCCAGGTATTGCCAAAGCGCGTGATGGAACAAATTGACGAGTCTATCGCCGAAAACACCAAGGCTCATTATTACAGCAAGGCAATTGCCAAAGCCGAAGCAGCAACCCAGTTCTTTGGACAAACTCCTGAGCTCGCTCAAAAAATTCGTGACCTAAAGGTAGCGCGAAGTGAATTTATTTTGTTTAGCACGGTGACTGAAAAATCTATTTTCGGCAAAAAGAAGTTGCATGACTCTTTGGCGGAGTTGGAGCAGAACGCGCCTGGAAAGTTCAGTGAAATTACTGACCTTTTAGGAAATATGGCTACTGATTCAATCGATAAAAGTCACCAAAAGTCGATGCCGGCTCGCGGTGCTATTGCAGTCGAGCGAGCGCTCAAAGACTACATAACGGAGAGTCGAGGTTAACATGTCAATTGTCGATTTAGATAAGCTTTTGTCACCTATCTCGGACGGCTGTCCTTGCGGAGAAGACGCTCGTTATGAGTTCTGCTACGAAATGATGGAAGCTGAAGTAAAGAAGTTTGGTTCTCTATTTGGCGAAACGGTTGATTGGAGTGTCGTTAAAACGCATGCCATGGAGGTTCTAGAGAAGCATAGCAAGGATATTAAGGCACTGTGTTATCTCATTCGAGCGCTTACAGAAGAGTCCGGTTTAGACGGGTTTAAAAGCGGGCTCGAGTTACTTGTCGCGACACTTGAACAGTTCGGCGCTGAACTATACCCGAGACGTAAGCGTGGCAGAGATGGTGCAGTCGAGTGGATAAACCATCAGTTTAGTCTTGTTAGCACCAAGCTGTCGGAAACACCTCAATCCTGGGAGTTGATCTCGGCTTGCGTCGATGAGGTAGGCAAAGTTCAGTCTCTGTTTGACAAGACCTTTGAAGACTCGGAAAGCGACTTTTTTGAAATAAGAACGCAGCTGAATACCTTGATGCAACAAGCCACAGCAGATAGTCAACTGCAAGAGCCAGATCCAAAAGCTGACGATAGCGTGGCGTCTGCAGAGATTCAGCTACAAGAACCAACTGAACCTCAAACCGAAAAAAAACAGCGACTAATTGAAAAGCAGCCCCTGCAGGCAAACTCGCAACCAAGTAAGTGTAATGTGCCTGCAGTTGAAGTCGATACGGACTTCACCTCTCCGGCAGCATCCAAACGTACGTTAAAAAACGTCGCTGAGGTGCTTATCAATGCTGATGCGAGTAGCGCGCTTGCTTACCGAATATACCGTCATCTTACCTGGGATGATATTGATGGCTTACCTGATCATCAGAACCAAATCACGCCACTCAGCTTGGCTGTCTCTGCTGATCAACAGGCGAATTATAAGGATAAGGCTAAGCAAGAAAGTGACATCGAAACGCTAAAGAAGCTAGAGAGAACGCTGACGGACGCGCCATTCTGGCTTACCGGGCATTTCTACGTTTACTCCATGTTGAATAATTTAGGTTTTGCTGATGCAGCGCATGCCGTAAAGCATGAGGTCAGACAATTTATTCATGCGTTTGATGGACTTGAAACACTCGAATTTAAGAATTCTATTCCATTTGCAGACGAAGAAACTCGTCAATGGCTCTCAGCCAAAGATGGTTTGCCTTCTAATGACGACAGTACAGTGCGAACCGTATTCGTTACTCAAGAGGACTCACTGCAAACGGAGGATATTACCCTAGATAATCTGGGGGAACACGCCGCGGAACTTGCTCGAAAACTGGAGCTGGATAGCTCAGGAAGAGGGCAGTTTGTTCTGCATTTGCAATTAATAGCAGCTTACCAGTCTGTCGGTCTGTTTCCACTGTGTTTGCCATACCTGAAGCGAGGTTGGGAAATACAAAAGGTATTCAATCTTGCCAGCTGGGAACCCCACTTATCTATGCAACTTGAAACCTTGATTCGCAAAACGCTGCAAGCGCTTTATGAGAACAAGGAACTATTGCCAGTTGAATATGAAGAGTGGCAAGCAATGTACGACTAGTTACAAGAGTTAAATAAGGAACTAAATATGTCACGTGATGGCTCGGTGGCTCCTAAAGAGCGAATTAATATCCGTTATGTTCCAGCGACAGGCGATGCGCAAGAAGACGTAGAGTTGCCGCTGAGCATGATGGTGGTGGGTGACTTCACTGCACGTGCAGATGAAACACCGATCGAGGAACGTACACCAATCAACATCGATAAAGACAATTTTAACGAAGTATTGGATGGCTACGCTCCGAATGTAAAGGTCAGCGTCGAAAACCGTCTTACAGATGAAGAAGGTGCTCAGATTGGTGTCGATCTAACGTTCAAGGATATGAAAGACTTTTCTCCTGAGTCGATCGCCAAAAGTGTCCCAGAGCTAAATAGTCTGCTCGAGCTACGCGAAGCTCTTGTTGCTCTGAAGGGGCCACTTGGCAATGTACCCGCTTTCCGTAAAAAGATTGCCGCGGTACTCCAAGACGAAGACGCGAGAAAGAAACTACTGGATGAACTAAGCATTGGTGAAGACCAAGAAGCGAAAGAAGAGTAAGGAACGACATGTCGGCAGAAGCACAAGCTCCAGAACAAGAAGCGGCTCTCGCAGAGTCAGGGTCACTTCTTGATAGCATTCTAAACGAAACACGCTTAAAGCCTAGCGATGAAGGCTTTGATGTTGCTAAACGTGGCGTAGAGGCGTTCATTGGTGAACTACTTAGTAGCTCCACGACTGAGAAGGTTGATCAATCTTTAGTTGACCTAATGATCTCTGAAATTGACCAAAAGCTTTCTAAACAGGTTGATGCCATTCTTCATAACGAGGAAGTTCAAGCGATTGAGTCTACATGGCGTGGTCTTAAGTATTTGGTGGATCACACGGACTTCCGTGAAAACATTCAAATCGAACTGATCTCAGCGAAGAAAGACGAGGTTCTTGATGATTTCGAAGACGCACCTGAGGTTGTAAAATCAGGGCTTTATAAACAGATCTATACTCGCGAGTACGGTCAATTTGGTGGTAAACCAGTTGGGGCCGTGATCTGTGACTTCCAACTGTCAGCATCATCTCCAGACATCAAGCTGATGGAATACATGGGTAACGTAGGTGCAATGTCACATGCACCGTTTATTACTTCAGCCTCGGCTAAGTTCTTTGGTGTGGACTCATATGAAGAGCTTCCGAACCTTAAAGATCTTAAATCAGTGTTTGAAGGTCCTCAGTACACCAAATGGCGTGGTTTCAGAGAGCATGAAGATGCACGTTATGTAGGTCTATGTACGTCTCGCTTTATGCTTCGTACTCCATATTCGGTTGAAGACAATCCAATTAAGGCGTTCGACTACGATGAGCAGGTGACAGATAGCCACAGCAATTACCTATGGGGTAATTCGGCCTATGCGATGGCATCGAAAATTAGCGAATCATTTGCTAAGTATCGTTGGTGCCCGAACATCATCGGTCCACAAAGTGGCGGTGCTGTATTTGATTTACCTGTTTACAACTTTGAATCAATGGGTCAAATCGAAACCAAGATACCGACAGAAATCTTGGTTTCAGATCGCCGTGAGTACGAACTTGCAGAGGAAGGCTTTATCGCACTAACCATGCGCAAAGGTTCTGATAATGCAGCTTTCTTCTCTGCAAACTCGGTTCAAAAACCAAAAGTGTTTGCCAATACACCAGAAGGTAAGCAAGCAGAAATGAACTATAAGTTGGGTACTCAGCTGCCTTATATGTTCATTATCAACCGTTTAGCACACTACATTAAAGTGCTGCAACGTGAGCAAATCGGCTCATGGAAAGAGCGCTCTGACCTAGAGATTGAGCTTAACAAGTGGATCCGACAGTATGTTTCTGACCAAGAGAACCCACCTGCGGAAGTTCGAGGTCGCCGTCCACTTCGAGCAGCCAAAGTAGAAGTGTCAGATGTTGAAGGCGATCCAGGTTGGTATAAAGTCGCAATGTCTGTACGCCCTCACTTCAAATACATGGGTGCAAGCTTTGACTTATCTCTGGTTGGCAAACTAGACCAATAACTCAATATCGATAAGACCAAGCAGCCAGTGCAAATTGGCTGCTTTTTTCTTGGATTTACCTATGGAAAAAGGATATCGGTTACTAGAGCGAATTGAGCTAGGAGAGCCGAAGAACAGCTATGAAAAGGTGGTGTCGCACAAACATTTGATTGAGTCTATCCACCTTCATTTAGCTGATTTACTCAACACACACTCTGGTAACGCCATGATTGATAATGATTATGGTCTGCCGGATTTTAATGACGTTCTCGCAAACAATACGAACTTGGTGCGTCATATTCAAAAGAACATCTCTTCAACGATTGAGCAATTTGAACCAAGAATGCTCAACGTCGAGGTTCACTACAAAGAAGATCATCACAACCCACTCCAATTAAGCTTCGCCATTTGCGGTGAGGTATCTCATAACGGTGGGAAAGTCCCCATGTCGATAGATGTGTTCATGGGAACAGATGGCCAATTTAACGTTTAGTAGGTGCCAATTGAGTAGTAGTAAGTATTTTCAAGATGAGCTCACTTATCTGCGTGAAGCCGGTAGTGAGTTTGCCCAATACCACCCAAAGCTTACCCAATTTCTATCAGAAGGAACGTTTGACCCTGATGTAGAAAGGTTGTTGGAAGGTTTTGCATTTTTGACTGGCAGAATCAGGGAAAAAATTGATGACGAACTGCCCGAGCTGACTCAGTCGTTAATGACCCTGTTGTGGCCACACTATATGCGTTCAGTCCCCTCTATGTGCATTACGGAGCTCACGCCTCATGTTGGTGGATTATCCGAAAAAACGGTTGTAAAGCGCGGCGCAGAGATGGCAAGCGAGCAAGTTGAAGGAACGCAATGTCTTTTCCAGACCTGCTACGATGTTGATCTTTATCCAATCTCTATTGGTGGAATTGAACAGAGTAATACGCGCACAAGTTCGGCAATCAATGTATCGCTATCGGCGGAGTATGGTGTTGATATTTCACGCATCGGCCTCGATACGCTGCGCTTGCACCTTCATGGTGAACTGCATATTACTCGTACCGTATTTCTATGGCTCTTCCGCTACTTGGACTACGTTGAGTTGGATGTAGGCGGGGGCTATAAACACAAGCTAAGCCCAGAGTTCATCAAGCCTGTTGGCTACGATGAAGACGAAGCTTTGCTCCCATATGGCGAGAACTCGTTTTCGGGATACAGGCTACTTCAAGAATACTTCTCGCTGCCAGAAAAGTTCATGTTTTTCGACGTTCATGGGCTAGATTGGCTTCGCGGTATCCCACAGCGTAACAGCGTCAACGTCATTTTCCATTTCACTCGAGCACTGCCGCCTGAGGTGGTACTAAAAGATAAGCACCTTAAGCTGCACTGCACGCCTGCAGTCAATTTATTTGAGAAAGATGGTGACCCAATTCGACTAGAACACAGTCGAAATGAGTATAAGGTTCGTCCACAAAGTAGCAGCCAAGAGCACTATGAGGTCTACTCTGTCGAGCGCGTCGAGAGCTGGTGTAAAGATGAGCGCAGACGAAAACCACTTTGCGAGTTTGAGTCGTTTGAACACCAGGTCAATCAGCGAGATAAACGAGAGTTTTATAAAACTAAGGTCAGCGAACGAATCAGCGGTCGTGGTCTTGAGCGTTATATCTCGTTCCACACCCACAACGGGAACATCGCGGATCTGGGCTCAGAAACCGTCCTGATGCAATTGCGTTGCAGCAACGCTGACCTTGCGGAGAGACTCTCCGTAGGAGACATCACTTACAACACGCACAAATCACCGACCTATGCGACTTTTAAGAATATTACAAAGCCGACGCAATCTGTCAGCCCTCAGGTGAATGGAGAGCTTCAATGGCAGTTGATTGCCAATATGTCACTTAACTACTTATCACTTGCCAACATTGATGTGTTGAAAGTTTTGCTATCAACGTATGACTTTCATTCGAGAGTAGACAGGCAGGCTCACAGAGCGTCGATTCATCGATTAGACGGTATTGTCTCTTCTGAGATTCGACCCATTGACCGTGTGTTTCGAGGGGTTTCAGTGCGTGGTAACCAATTTAGACTCGTTGCAAACTCGACCTATTTTGTGAATGAGGGGGATATGTTTTTAATGACTAACGTTCTCAATGAGTTCATCCGACTCTATTCAAGCGTTAACTCGTTCACCGAATTGGAAGTATTCGATCAAGCCAATGGCGAGGTATATCGCTGGAAAAGTCAACTAGGCCAGCAGACGATACTATGATTAATGCACTATCCACTCAAACTCACGAGTTTAGTTTTTTTCAAGCGGTACTTTTGTTGGAGAAGCACTATCAATGGAACGAAGGGAGTGATTTTGTTGCTGTAGGCGAGAACAAGTATTTTCGGCAAGAACGCATTGAGTTCAGTGTTTCACCTGATCTTAGCTTTCCAAAAAGTGATATTTCGTTTGTTGAACACATGGAACGAGCAGGGCAATCATACACACGCATTGAGACGAACTTCTTGGGGCTTCATGGTTCAAGTTCTCCGCTACCCTCATCGTATACTGAGAAATTGGCAGGCAGAGATCCAGAAGATAACCCTGTAAAGGACTTCTTTGACTTCTTCCACAATCGCTACACGAGCATGCTATATCGGGTGTGGAAGAAATATCGATACCACATTCAGTATCAAAGCGGTGCCAGTGACGCCTTTTCTGGACGTATGCTTCACCTAGCTGGTCTCACTGATGTGATGCACGACTGCGATGTAGCTGCGCTAGATAGAGCAAAAATTCTCTCGTACGTTAATCAGCTCTCTACTCGCACTCGTTCTCCCAAGCTCATCTCCGGAATCGTTTCTCATTACTTTTCCCTACCTAGAGTAAGTGTCCAGGAGTGGGTCTATCGCCGCGTTGCCATTGATGAGTGTCAGCGAAACCGATTGAATCGCTCCAACTGTATGCTGGGTAGAGATCTGCATCTAGGAGAGAGTATTGCAGACCTCAATGGTAAGTTTAATTTGTGTATTGATGACATTGATTTCCATACCTATCGCCAGTTTTCCGTTGGGGGTGAACAGCATCCTATTTTACTTGGTCTCATGAGGTTTATTCTTCGCGACCCTATGTCTTGGGATCTAAAACTCACGGTGAGCCTTCATACATTACCCAAGAACTGTTTGGGACAAGGGGAAGGGAACCAGCTTGGTCAAACGCTGTGGCTTGGTGGTCCCAAGCCAAAAGACGCCAAAATCAGCTTTATTGGCAGCATCTAGCCAACGAATTTAAACACTTGAAAGCTTTTAAGGAGGGGCAAGTGTCCTATTTACCTTTTTACATCACCCCAGAAGAATTTGAACAATGCCAACATGACAGAGAGCTGGAACTACGCACCACTGGAATGATAGATAAATGGAAGAGATGCGACTCGGAGCTTGCGAAGCCATTTATAAGTCCCGTTATGGCGCTTATCCCACTTATAGTGCTTGTTCCTATGCACCTGTGGCTAGCCACTGAAATAGAGATGCCAATTGAGGCATTGTGGTTACTGTCTATTAATCTTTTGCTGACATCACTGCTGAGTTACACAACGCTCATTTTGGCAAAACGATACGAATATAACCTGTTTCATACAGGTTTGGTGATAAAGCGTGATCCGATTATTGCACGCTCTTGGCTTCATATTCTTCTTTGGGTTGTAGGCGTGTTCACCTGTGGCGCTGTATTTATAGCCTGTACCGTAGCACCTTTAATTATCTCGATTGCCATTGCGAACCTGCTTCTTTGCTTGCTCTCTCTAAAAAATCAGTCTCGGTTAGAGTCGGACAAGTGTGTTATACCAAGAAAATCCTGGCTGTTTGCTCGTTACAACACGAAGCGCAAAGTTGTCGTTTTATACCATAAAGGTGAGTTTGGGCGGTACGTAGACAAACATCAGAATCGAGTGTTCAGATATCAAGGGGGGAAAGGTAGCGCAATATTCTGTCGCTCAACAGAGCATTTAGATTCGCTGGTAAGACAACTGTCCTCCAGATTTGAGTTAGAGTGCCATCATGTAGGGACTCAATCTTTGTTTGGCTCGGCAAGGCTCGAAGAGAGCGGTGTAAATACACTTCCTAGACGATATCGATTTTACTTGGTGAGTGATGCTCAATCTTTTAGAGATCAGCAATTGATCGCGCCAGCATTTCGCTATGGGAGAGCGGCTCTGCTTCCTGAAATGGTAAAACCTTGAACTGCGTGGATACCAAAATAGAAAAAGAGCGGAAGAGCATGAGCCTCACCATAGTGACAGTGTCACTATGGTGAGGCTTTCAGGTATTTGTTTATCGTTTGTAATTGTTAGATAAACAACTGAAAAGGGCCAGTCTACAACTGGCCCTTGCTTTCGATAATAGAAGACTATCGATTAATCGGCTGGTGGAGTACTACTGTCGTATTCAAAGCGCTGATACCTTGAAAAGACTCAATCTCATTACATAAGTGATGAATAGAGTGAAGGTCAGGCGCCTCAATAAGCGCAATAATATCGAATGTCCCACCAACCACACTCGTCAACCTTACTTCTGGGATCTCCCTTAGTGCATTGGTGACGTCATTTTTCTTGCCTTTCTCACACGAGATAAGTAAATAGCTCGCTGCAGTACGCCCCTCATTTTCCACTCGAATTTGAGCGGTGTATCCTTTAATGATTCCGGTTTTTTCTAGACGACTGATCCTTTCGGCAACAGCGGTACGTGACAAACCGATGTTACGAGAGAGATTTGCGATGGACTCACGTCCGTTTGAAAGAAGACTTGAAAGGATTTTGCGGTCTAGTTTGTCTAAGCCTTGTAGATTGATATTTGAAATCATGTGTTCTGCCTTTTTTATTATGTGTTGTTATTGTGTTTTTTTAATGGACTCTGGAAGCGTGAAGTTGTAAAGCTCTGCCAGAGTAAATGGGTTTTTCTGTGTTAGTGGGGTGACTCGAAGGCTCAAATCCCTACCAGACACTTTAATGTCACTCACGAAACTACCGTCATGAGTGTTGGTTAGCGCAGAATCGCCAAGCAAGCGGTAAATCGCCCACTGACCACTCTTAGCTAACACATGCTGTTTGCCTTCATCTGTTAAGTCTTGAATGGTAATACTGATATTGAAGTCGCCGTTCTGAGGAGGCCATTGTAGTTCTCGAATACGACTTGGCCCGTGGTAATAATCAATATTAGTATCCGCAATCTTTAGACTTGCTCTGATGGCACTCGAATCAAGGTCAAGCACCTTGGCACTAAATGGAATGCTCACCTGGTTAGTACTTTTGTTTATCAAAGTGTCGCGAATAACATTGTAGTTTCGCAACTGAACAAGCAGTGCTGGCGACAATGGCATGACCTCACCATCGACCTCTTTCGGAATCCAAAGGTTGGTATCGTAGAAAGGTGCAAAGTTCTTTTGAATAAAGGTGTCAATTAATCCACCAGAAGCAAACAGGTACTCAAAGTCTTCGATTGAGATCTCTTCGGTCGCAGTTAAGTCAAACGGGTATTTGCCTAAGCCAAGTTCTTTGAACTTAGAGAAAACCTCGCTATACCATTGAGTTTGAATCCCTTGGGCTGACTCACCAATCATGACCGACCAACTTTGATTAACGACACCAAGCAACCAACTTCGCACAGGCTCTGGTGATTTTTGAGCAATCTGTTTGAGCTTGATAAGGGGATCAGCTTCAGTACTACTCATACGATTTTGTGCTGCTGACAGAGCTGCCTGCTGTGGGTTTGGGGCATCAGCAATTTCCTTCATGTAAGTACGAAGATTGCTTAGTGCCGCAATGGTTTCATCCCATGGGGTTGGAGAGTTTGGCGTTTCGTTTATCTGTAGCTGATTGAGTAACTTAAAGGCATTTTCAACCCGTTTCATCAACAAGTAATCGGGTTGAACCACCTCTTCAACGAGTTGTGTAGCCTCTGAGGCCGCCTCCAGTAGTTTAGGATTAACGTTTGGAATCGTGACTTCTTTCTCTCCTACCGGCGAAAACTGCGTATTGGTATAAACCTGTTTCAACACCGTTGTTAGCGGGGATGAGGGACCAGAAATCAAGTCAATCGCATTGGTGAGCTCACCTACATTGTTATAGCTTTGAACTTTCAGTTCACTGAGTGCATTACGCCAGTAGTTGATGTAATCATCTGTGTACTTTTTACGGACTTGCTCTTTGAATGCATCTTGCTCTTTCTTTGTTGGTATTACGTGATTAGACAATCCAAGCACCCAGTTATCACTGATAACTTGTTGCGACATCAGGTCTACTTGAGGACGATAAAAGGTACTAAAGCCTGTTGACGTATACACTTTGTCGATGATCAAGCGCTCTTCTTCATTTGGAGCACTAAAAACATTGCTGAACTCAAAGCCAACCGCACGCTCTAGGTCTAATGAACCTAAATCGATTGCCTGTGCTTGGCTTAAAATGCCAGCATAAACCAAGTCAACGTTGGAGTTGGCGAGGAGTGCTCGCCTTGTTGCACGTACGACATCCATGTTGATTGCTACTGGGGCAAACTGAGTTCTAAAGTAAGCATCAAGATATCTCATGGATTCTTCGACAACATGTGGTTGTGAGCTAAGTGCATTTAAAACTTGACCCGTTTGATGACGAAGAAATTGTATATCGCGCTTGGAAGGATCTTGAAGCATCAAGTAGCCCTTTAGTAGCGGCAAAGACTTGTTGAACGCATTTTGATGCTGCGTAAGCTGCATGCGGTAACCTTGCTCAACGACCGGAATGATGTTTTCTTCTACTTGTTTAAGTAAGGCTTCATAAGCAATCTTAGTGCTCTGATCGAGGCGACTGATATTGAGAGGTAGTAGTTCCTCATCGAGCGCTTGTGTACCGCTAAGCCATGCGGAGTAAGAAGGTTCTACGCTGTGAGTTGCTCCCTTTAACATGACATCAAAACTTGGATCTAGGACGGCACTGTCACCTTGGTTGACCCCCATAAGCTGACCAATAACATTTAAGTTTTTTTCTAGCATGGTAGAGAAGTAGTAACCACCTCCGACGACAAGGGCGAGTGAAAATGCAAAAGCCAAGCGACTTCGTCTCTGGATCCCACGAAGGTAGGTTTTATTCTCACCGGCAAAATCGCGCTCAGGAAGAATCTGAGAGTCGACCAAAAGCCGAGAAAAATAAGGTGTTTCCGAAAGCTGAGTATGCTCAGAAGCGATAATCGGCAGGTTGAAATAGTTACTACAACTCTTTGCCAAGAGATTGTACTTTCGCCCACCTTGGATGCTAGAGCAGAAGAAAATCTCGCGCACATCGAGTGAGTAGAAGCCGCTGTTGGACTCACATAGTCGCTCGACTACGTATCCGATTTCTTGCTGACACAACTCAAATTGTTTCGGAAAAGCGAGAATAGCTTGCTTCTCATCAACATCCGCTGAGTTGGCTGATGAGTCGAGAGCGTTACTTTCTAGAACTTTAACTAGATTCTGAAAACTATCTCGGTAGTAATCTGATATGGCACCTTTCGCTTCTTTCAGCGGTATCGTTAAAAACTCCACTCGAGTTTTTAACGAGCTAAACTGTACGTATTCTTTGAAGCCATCGAGTTTATCCAACTTGGACATAAACAGGTAAACAGGGAGTGCTGCCGACGTTTTCTCACTAATAGAGTGTAGGCGTTGCAACAATGCACTCAGTGCATATTCCTTCTGCTCTTGTTCTGATACGATCAGGAACTCGAAATCAATGAACAGAAGAGAACCGGCGAGAGGTTTGCGTGGTGTGTGTCTGATGAGTTCATTGACAAATCGATCCCATAAAGCCCCGTCACTACTTGATATCTCTTGGAAAGTGAGTCTTTGGTCGGGTTTAATAAAAACCGCGCTATCTGATTCGTACCACTCAAAGAAGTCGTTCTTAGCTGTGCGAGTGCGATCCATAGGCTTGATCGCGCTTGAGCTATACAAAAACTGGCTTCTTCCTGAACCTTTCGGACCGACAATGAGATAGATGGGTTTTTTGCCTGCTTCTGAGAGCAGGGGTCTAATGACCATAGAAAGGGCTTCTTCTTCCGTTTCTAGTTGTTGAGCCTTTACGTTGTTTTTCTTCTTGAACCAGAGGCTGAGAAGAAACAGACCTAGTAGCGCTGCGATGACACCAACACCTAGCCATAGCAGGGTGTGATCTTGCAGGCCTAACCAAAATAAACAGACGGATGTATATATAATTGCGATAACTATAGCTATTGATACCGATATAAATATCGGGCTTCTTATTAGTTTGTGTTTAAACATAGTTGTTGTTACTTCTTAAGCCTTAGTGGTGTTATTTTTCTATCAGCTTGAGCTGATTTATTTTATAGAGATATATGTTAAGTAAACGGATTGATTGATCTAATTCTTCGCTATTGTTATTTTTCTCAGCGTAATCAATGCGTCCTAAAAGTGGGAACAGTGAGTTGCTGTACTCATATGCCATGCTGGACTGTCTATTTGGGTTGTCTATCACGACATTGGCGAATACAGTGCGAGCACTCGAAAATTTGCGAAATAGGGCGTTAAACTCCGACTCAAGATTGGAGCTCTGCTGCAAAAAACGCTCTCTGAGCATGAGCGCAGAAGAAGAGTCGGGATAAAGCTCAATGAGTTCTGCTGTTAATCTTCCTAGCGTTTCAGCTTGCGAAACTTTAACGGCATCTGATGTCCAGTCGCTCATTAGAGTATCTACGCGGTCTACGCTAGTTGCTCTTAACGACGCATCTTTATTAATGCTGATGTATTTTTTAGAAGTGATTACACGAGCGAGTTCGTCAATCGAGGCGTTCTCAATACGTGTTTTCATGGACTCGAATTGATACTGACGGAACGAAAAATGCGCAGCGACAGCAACGGCGATGACAAGCACGATAGCCAGTATGATCAAGCTACTCGAATTCGTGGAGTGGCTCGCTTTTTTCGCAACCGGTTGATTGGCCGTGAAAGTTGGTGTGACATCCACTTTTATCGTAGAAGAAGCTTGTTCGACCGTCTTCAGCACAGGTTTGTTAGCCACAGACTCTTTTCTCGCAATCTCTTTCAACTCAAGCTCTTTGAGAGAATCTAACCATTGCGACAGCAGGCGACGGATTCGTCCAAACGACGGTGCTTTGATGCCGTAGTGAAGTCGAAGTTCTTCTTCTATTTTCAAACATAGTTGGTGAATTGCTTCAATAACTTGTCGCTCTTCGGGTTGTGGTTTGTGTTTGTTTAATCTTTTTTCCGCGTTTTCGATCATCCACTCGATCGTGCTAATACGTGCGGATGATTTGCTGTGCTCAGGATACGCCGAATACCAGTAGACAACACAAAGATCGAGTACTGAATTTAGCCCATCGTACAGCCCAGATAACCCATTTAAATGAGTTGCTGCAACAGTGTAATAACAGCTACAGCGGAAGTCTTTACTGTGTGAAGTGAGTATGGTTTTGGAGAGTTCGAGTACTTTCTTCCATGACACTTTGCCTGTTACTTTATTCAAATTGTTTATTTGACGCTTTATTTCGTCAAATTCGTCCAAACGAACTGGGTTAACACCACAGGGGTTTTCTTTAGAGATTGGCCTTCTCGTAAAGTCACAATGAAGCATATATTTGACATCCAACTGATAGGTGAAAATGTATAATTATGATTATTAAAATGAGGTGAATTATAAATTTTGTACGATTCTATAGTTAAAAAGTAGAAATTAAATATTAAAAAGTTAAATTTGTTCTTAATATTGCCTTAATGGAACCAGGATCACAGATCACCATTCTTTAGGCTTGATCAGGTATAGTGTTTCGTAGTTTATTTAACTGGTTTGTCTCTTTCTTTGAGTCTAACTTATTGTAATTTAAGGATATAATATTCGGTAACTGCATATGTGATTAGGTTTATATTGATAAGTGGTATCTCGTTTTCAGGGGAGTGTTTGTTGTTTGATATAGTTGTTTTTACTAATGTAATTAAATAAGCTGTTGTAAACGTTTGCTATTTGTTGTTATTGATAGTTTTGTCTGTTGATTTGTATCATATTAGTAATCTTTCTTTCGTTTAGTTGTTTATTCTAGGCGATCTGTTCTATTTGCTAGTTATAATGCCTTATTTGTGTTTGGTGTGGGTTTGAACCTTGAAAACATAACGATAATTGCTATCTTCGCGAGTCATTATCACAAGGGATATACCTAGAGGGAAAAATGTATAGACCATTTCAATTAGGACTGGTTTCAGCTTTGTGCCTAGCTACACCTTTTGTTATGGCAAAAGGTGAGCGTTATGGTGCGTCGGTTAATGTACTTGCAGTAGAGAGTGTCAAGTATGATGAAGGTTCAAGTGGCGATAAACAGTCTCTGAGATATGGTTTCGTGCATACTCGCCCGATAGACGAAACTAATAACCGGTGGCGATGGTGGCTGGGATTAAACTATCTGCAAGACCAATTTACGGCACCAAATAATGGGGTGTATCAAGAGGCGACAAATTTTGAGTTTAGGGTGGTACCACAGTTTGCTTTGAGTTCGTGGAGTGTTTTCACCCCATATATCGGAGCTGGATTGTCTTTGGGCTATTCGCAATACACAAACCGTTGGAAGGTCGATGATGAAGGCTTTAAATATGGCTCGCAACTGCAAGATATTGAGCAATTTGAAGTTGGAGCAGTGGCTACCTTTGGTGCGGTAATTAAATTAGGTAGCAATCCTGATGCTCATTTACAGGTTATTCCTCAGTTATCCTATATAGCACCTATATATAACAATGGGATTGGTGGTGCAGAACTTACGATCTCACTTTTATTTTGAGGCTTACCAATGCAGCTAAATCAGCTGAATCTATTCATATCTAAATGCCCAGAAGAATACACGGGCTCTAAACATTTCGAAATGCCTGAAAACGGTGGCTCTATAGGTCGTGCACCTAGCTGTACACTTTCCCTTAATGATCACAATCGTTTCATTTCTGGTACCCATTGCTTGATCTCAGTTTATGGAGACACCTTTTATATTAGTGATGTAAGTACTAACGGTACCTTGGTCAATGGAAATAAAATACTGAAAAGTCAGCCTATTTCTATTTGCGATGGGGACGTTATTTCATTGGGTCAATATGAAATTGGTATAACACTAGAGAATACGATGATCGCGCAAGATATCGCAGTTGATATTGCACCGGAACGAACCTCTAATGACCCCCTTGCCAATCTTGATGATATCGCTGTTGAAGAAGACCATAAGCTTGGTGCGATAGAAGATCTGTTTATGGAAACGAAACATGACGATGTAGACAGTGATGATCCCGTAGCCCATATTGAGTTTTCTACACGAGTCGATGATGACTTTCTTATTCGAGATGACAACCTTCAAAACGACCGAACAGCTCCTGAGGTTGTTAGCACTCGTCAGATCGCCGATGACAGTATCAGTATTCACTCTCAAGTCGATTTACCGAACTTAATTCCAGAAGACTGGCTGGCTGACAACACAACTTCAAAACCACCTTTAACCAGTCAAGGTGATGAAGAGCCTGGCCAAAACAAAGAACAATACCCAAATGCGCGACTTGATGAGGAACAGGTAAATCCATCGTTCAAGGAGAACGAAGTGAAACAACCCCAATCGTCGATAGAACAGAGTTATGGTTCAAGAACGAGTCCATCTACGAATGGCCTTAAATGGGAGGAAGTAACCCAACAGTTTGTTCCCACGGCGCAAAGTCAGACAGACGCGACAGATTCGAACCGCGAGACACCGGCAAGCTTTGTGCCTAACTCGACCTCACCAGAGCCACTTACTAGCGAACAACAAGATCTCTGTACTGCGTTTTATCAGGGCTTAGGAGTCAGTGACACTGACCTGATGAAGCGTGACGCGTCGACGTTTAAAAACCTTGGTGCGGGATTGAGACTCTGTATGGAGCATCTTCAAAATAGCTTAAAAGAAGTGGAAGCGCTTAAAGATGATACGGTCGCTGATACTGCGGATGTAAATCTGACCGAATTGATGTTAACGCTGACTCAACAAGAACTATTGTCACCTAATGAGCTCGTCGAACAGATGCTTGATGAGTTGAGTGATCATCGTATTTTGTTTAACAAAGCGGTGAGTGAATTATTGATGGAACAAACCAAGGCCAATGATCCAGCGTCATTTGCTAAACAGTATTCCAGTAATGCTGTGTTCTCAACAAAGTCTAAGTTGTGGTCAAGCTATCAAGACTTCTACCAAGAGAATAGCCGTCAGATTCATGAAGGTTCGCTTAAAGAGCTGTTGAGAGAGAACTATAACAAGGTCAATAAGGGGAAACATGCGTAACTTTTTACTTTCTCTGATTGTTCTCATGATGTCGGGGTGTTCAATGTGGGACCAGTTCAAAGAGTCTTCTGGAATTACTCCCGAAACCTCATCTATTGAGTTAGTTATTGAAGCTGACCCGGTCTTGAACTTACGAAAGGGCGGTCAGCCTTCGCCGGTAATCCTTCGAGTTCACGAGTTAAGCTCACCTGTTCTATTTCGGAGCTTAGATTTCTTTGCATTGTTTGAGAATGATAAGGCAGCCCTTGGCGATGAGTACATCAAGCGATATGAGTATCAAGTTCAACCAGGCGACAATATCCATCAAATGCTCGAACTCGATCCAGCAACAAGAGCGGTTGGTTTCTCCGTCGCCTTTCGTGATATCGATGGCTCAGCATGGCGTAAAGTTGAGGTTATTGAAGAAAAGAGTGAGTACTACTTAAAACTGAAACTTAAAGGGAGTGAGCTCTCTTCGAATACTACACGTGGCATTGAACAGACTTATTTTTAAGGGATAAATGAATGTCTTTATACAATCCGGTTGTCTGGCAAGATGGCATGTTCATGAAGCCGCAGCATTTTCAACAACTTGATAGAGCTCAAAACAAATTGTCTAGTATGCTGAGCTCTTATACGGCCAACTATCATTGGGGAGTTCGTCGTTTAGAAGTAAATAGTCAGCTACTCGCCTTGGGTAAGATTGGTATCACTAAAGCAGAGGGTATTCTGCAAGACCGAACACCGTTTGATCTTCCATTGCTGGCGGAGTTACCTGACGTTAAAGAAGTGGATCCGTCTATCGCAGACAAAATCGTCTACTTATGCTGTCCTCTTCCGTCTGAGCGATCGGAGCTCTTTGGTGAAAGAGGCGACGGTGCTCGTTTTAGTATTGAGTCCCAGGAAGCTTCCGATGCTTGCTATGACTCAGAAGACCTAACAAACATCGCTGTCGGTAAACTGAATTTTTGCTTGATGTATGATCATGAAGACCGGAGCTCTTATACTTCGGTACCTATTCTAAAAATCTCTGAAGTAAAACCTGACGGCAGTGTCATTCTAGATGAGAGTTTTGTCCCAACCTGTATTGATATTCAAGCATCTACTGTCCTTAAGAAGTTCGTTACCGAATTTGCGTCGATGTTGAAACACAGAGCAGAAACGATTGTTGAGAGACTAGGTGTTGTGGATCAGCAAGGCGTGTCCACCGTTTCTGATTTTATGTTACTACAAGCACTTAATCGTTATGAGCCACTGTTTTGGCACATTGACAGTGTGGAAGGTTATCACCCAGAAGAGTTGTACAGGACTTTGCTTCAAGCAGAGGGGGAGCTATCGACGTTATGCTCGGCCTCTCGTCGTCCACTAGAGTACGTGAAATACAACCATGGTGACTTAACGAGTTGCCTTTCTGGAATCATCAATAATGCCAAATTAACACTGAGTGTGATGTCAGATCAGCGAGCGATACCGCTACCATTGAATGACCAAAACTATGGTATCAGAACCGCAGCAATCCCTGATCGCGGCATTGTTGAGAGCACGACGTTTATTTTGGCGGTAAAAGCTGATGTGCCTCTTGATGTGTTACATACTCAGTTTGTATCACAAACCAAAATTGGCTCTATCGACAATATTCGCGACCTCATTAACTTGCAGCTTCCTGGTATCGAAATTAAACCAATGCCAGTGGTACCGCGTGCGCTTCCTTATCATGCTGGCTACACCTACTTCGAGCTAGACAGCTCGGGTGAAGAGTGGGCTGCCCTGAAGAACGCAGCGGCGATCGCACTTCATGTTGCAGGTGATTTTGCCAACTTATCACTACAACTATGGGCAGTTCGCCTATGAGTTATGCTGACACTGACGTAACCGTCGTACTTTTTCAGCCGGAGCCTGGCAAACCGATGGAGGTTATGCCAGCTCCAGATCTTTCCAGAAACATTGCGGTGCAAGATCTCACGATTGCAGGTATCGGCGTAAACAGGCTCGTGGATCAGTTCTCTTGGCTGATCGCCAGCTTGTCATGCATGTCTTCAATTCCTTGGTTAGATGATCCTATGCCGTTTCGTGAACAAGTCGCTCGTGAGATACGAAAAGGTGAAAGAAAACTTAATGAACTGGAGTTAGATAGAGCGTCTATTCTGGTTATACGCTATTGCTTGTGTGCAGCGTTAGATGAAGCGGTTTGTAGGCAAGAGTGGGGGGCTAATAGTAACTGGAGCCAAAACAGTTTACTGTCCGAGTTTCACAATGAAACCTCTGGAGGGGATAAGTTCTTTATCATACTCGAACGACTCAAAGCCGACCCGAGGAAGTATCGAGAGGTGATCGAATTTCTCTATTTACTACTTCAGTTGGGTTTTCAAGGTAAGTTTGGTCGAGAAGAACGGGGAGGGGAGAAACTCGCTGAGGTGGGCAGTACGGTCTATCGACTCATTCGAGATGCTCGTCTCAGTGAACAAGAAAACATTTCATTGATAAATCTAAAAGCAAAATACGTCAAAAGCCCGCTAAAGCGAGTCATTCCCCCAAAGTGGACAATTGGCATTAGTCTGACGGCATTTGCCATTATGTATGCTGCCACGTATTTGTTAATAGACGTCAAATTCCAGCAGCTATTAACCGTCTATCAGTGAAATAATCTAACGAACTCATAGCCATTATACACAGAGGAAGTGTTCCAATTTTCATCCAGTTTGCTTGGAACACTCCGTCCTATCTACATTCTTTGTCATTTCCGCTTCGTTTCTTCACCCTGTAAAATTGATGATTTTTGTAAAATTGACAGTGTAAAAATTTTGTTGTGAAATTGTTTGTAAAAAAGCGCTATTCTAAAAATCAAGCGGTAACCAAACGGTCATAAAGAAGTAACAGGGCTTGGTTAATGCAGTACTCAAAGCAGCTGAAGGAATAGGCTATGAACATGCAAACATTCGATAAGACAGAGCAACAAAACCCACAAAACTTTATCGCACAAGCCGTGTTTGCCGTAGAAATGGTCGACGCTGGTGAGATGACACAAAAACAGAAGATGTCCAAGCAACTACTAGACACACTGTTTCCACTAGAAAGTGGCTCACATGAAGACGTGGTAAGCTACGAAATCAACTACCGCCACGTGCAAGCTTATTTCAAAAATGGACAACACAGCGGTCTTCGTAACAACAAACACTTTGTCGCTTACACTGGTGACGAATGCAGCCCAGACAACATTCTGTTCCGTGACGAAAGCGGTACTCACGTAGAGATCACCATAGCACGTCGAAAAAAAGGCACAGGTTGTCTTGAGTATGTGGAAATTGACGATATTCAAATCGAAACCTGTACTACTTTCGGCGCGACACAAGAAATGGGCTTACGCCACTGGGTTAGCTTGGTGAAGGGCGATGAAAAGCGTCATCCAGCTGCGAGTAATGAAGATAAAGAGTATGTAGCGAAGAATGGTGACGATTATACTCTGATGTTTAGTTATGCTGCTTGATAGGTTACTCAAGTAAAACGAAGAAGCCTCAATATTGAGGCTTCTTTTCAATTGTCTCTCCATCCAAATCAGATCTACACCGCTATTTTCAACCTCTCTAGTCATCAGAACTCAAGCACACTTAACCTGAAAAGCCTTAGTATCTAAAGTGCCCTAAGGCATCAATGATTTCCATTGCTAATCCCAATTGCCCGAAGCGTCTTCGTTTTTGGCCTGCTTTGACTATGTACTCAAACAGGTTTTTAAACAGATAAAGTTAGAAGACGAGGGGGAAAAAATAGCACGCAGCTTCTACGACACTGATCGACGTAAATCCTGGCACGTATCCAACGGGAAAAAAACGGGAAAATAATATGGCGACTGTTTATGTCAGTATCGGAAGTAATATCAACCGCGAATATCACATTACGCAATCCCTCAAGGCATTGAATAGCCGCTTTGCAAACCTACTCATATCTAAATTCTACGATTGCGAGCCTGTTGGGTTCGAAGGGGATAATTTCTTGAATCTAGTCGTTCGGTTCGAATGCGATGTTGCTATCGCAGAATTAGCGAGGGTCTTGCAACAGATTGAACGAGAGAATGGACGCCAGCGTGTAACTAAAGAATACGCTTCACGTACATTGGACATCGATATTCTTCTCTACGATGAGCAAGTAGGCATAATCGACGGAGTTGAATTGCCAAGAGGTGAAATTACCGAGTACGCGTTTGTATTGCGACCTCTGGTTGATGTTGCGGCGGAGGAACTTCATCCTGCTCTTTCCATCTCATTTCAGCAGATCTGGGATAACTTCGATCAGTTGAGCCAGAAAACACAAGCTATACCTTTTGAGCTCAGTCTCTCCTAATCATGTAATTTCTCGAATAGTAATCTGACCACCTTGTTGCTGACGCCCTGTTTGATCTTTTCCTAAAGTCGGCACGTAACCGACATCATCTTCTGATGAGTGGAAATTACAATGAATAACAACGCAATCATTACCATCACGAACCTCAGACTACGAACCTTCATCGGTTTTAATGAGGATGAGAGAACGAAGCAGCAAGACGTCGTTATAAACGCAGAAATCCATTATCCTGCTAACAAACTATGCCTTGCTGATGACGTGGATAACGCGCTCAACTACAAAAACATATGCAAGAAAATCATTCAGCATGTGGAATCCGGGAAATTTTTACTACTAGAAAAACTCACCAGCGACGTGCTCGGGATCTGTATTGACCACTCGTGGGTGCGATACGCGAAAGTTACGATAGACAAACCTCATGCGTTGCGTTTTGCAGATTCCGTCTCGCTTACCTTGAGTTATGAAGCAGATAACGACACCGTCCGAGGAGAGTTCTAATGCCTAGTATCGAAGCAAATAGAGTGAGAGAAGCTCTCATCGCCAAAGGACTTGAAACTCCAATGACGTCGAGTGAAATGAGCAGTGATCAGAAATACAACAGGATCAAAGGGCTCCTAACTGAAGTCGTCAGTACCCTCGGACTTGACCTAACCGACGACAGTCTTGCAGAAACGCCGCATCGCATTGCAAAGATGTACGTGCACGAGATTTTCTCGGGTCTGGACTACGACAACTTTCCAAAAATTAGTGTCATAGACAACAAGATGTCAGTAGATGAGATGGTTAATGTGTCGGATATTGATCTAACGTCAACATGCGAACATCATTTCATTACCATTGACGGACTAGCGCAGGTCGCTTACATCCCCAAATCAAAAATACTGGGGTTGTCTAAAATAAACCGAATCGTTCGATTCTTTGCACAGCGCCCTCAAGTCCAAGAGCGACTCACTCAGCAAATCCTAGTCGCCATACAGACGCTAGTAGAAACAGAGAATGTCGCTGTCACTATCAAAGCGACGCACTACTGCGTCAAATCCAGAGGCGTCATGGATGCCAACTCTGAAACGACAACAACCGCTCTCGGTGGCACCTTCAAAACCAACCCCCAAACCAGAGCGGAGTTCTTGCGATGAGTGAAACAGTTCTAGTCACTGGTGTTGGGAAGCGACTGGGTTTTGCACTCGCGCAGCAACTTCTGGCCGATGGATACCGAGTGGTAGGCACCTACCGAAGTGACTATCCGCAACTGCATTGCCTGCGTGACAATGGCGCCGATCTCCAGCAGGTAGATTTCTATCAAGAAAATAGCTTGGAGGCCTTCCTTAACTATGTAGGTCAAGAGTACAAAGTACTCCGAGCCATTATACATAACGCATCCGATTGGAAGCCGGAGAGCAAGGAGAACCCTGCAGAGGATGCAGCACACATTATCAATCAAATGATGACAGTACACGCAACCGTGCCGTACTTGATTAATCTAACGCTTAAAGACCAACTCATGTCCGGCGATACAACGTCAGACATAATCCACATCAGTGATTACGTTGCAGAGAAAGGCAGTAAAAAACACATCGCTTACGCCGCCAGTAAATCCGCACTCAACAACTTGACCCTGTCGTTTTCTGCAATGCTGGCGCCCAAGGTCAAAGTTAATACTATTTCTCCGGCCATGCTCAAATTCAATGAGCATGACGATGAAGAGTATAAAGCTAAAGCTCTGCGAAAAGCTCTAATCCCTGCAGAGGCCGGTTTTGAGGAAGTGATAGATGGGATCAAGTTTGTACTCGCAAGTCACTATATGACGGGGAGAACGCTGCATCTTGATGGCGGTCGGCACTTAAAGTGAGAGAGTCTTCATCAAATCGAGTAAGGTGCTCATCACAATGGCACAACAAAGAAGTGTCAGGGAAAAACGTGCGCGTTGATAAGGAATTAAGGGAGTTTTTCTCCCTTCTAAAACGGTGAAACCCCGATGTTGGTAGGAAGAAAATAATCTAAGGTATAACCAATTGATATATATAGTGTGAAGGCTGAAAATGGTCGGGTAGTGGCTGTGATTTTGAGGAAAATCGATCTAATTCATATACTTAAGATCATAGGGATAAGCTTAGTACACCACTGGTTTTTGATAGAGCTTTAAATCATAGCGGTGATGATGGTTTTAGGTGCTACATTTAGTCACGTCCAGATTTTAATGGGCGTATCGTTTAATACGTCCTCATTAAATTTTGTATATTAAAGCTCAACTCCATCGCAGACCATTCTATTGAGTTTGATGGTGTAACTCGTATTTTGACAAAACTGAGTCAGTTGTATTACTAAATTAGAATGTAACGGATTAGTCCACGTATGGAAAAGTAACGCCCACTTAAGGTGTGAGCAGACTTGTGCCATGTTTGAGCGAAGCGAGTTCGGCACACGTTGGCGAATCGCTCTTAAAGTGTTTGTTAACTGCATTCTAACCACTTGATGATTTCATTTGCTACCAATTCGGGTTTCAAGTGGCTTGTATCAATTGTGAATAGATTGAGCTCTCTTAGTTCTTGTGCATCTTCTAAGGATTCTTTTATTTTACTTTCGTTCCAGTTTCTTACTGAAAGACGCTTCAGCCTAGTCGGGTCGTCACAATCTAAGAGTAACCAATCAATTTCAGAGAAGAAGGAAATATCTTGCGATTGAAAGTCTTGAGGCGTGTTTGGACAAAACCAAACAGGGACTTTGCCATTTTGTGCAAGAGCTTTTAATAGATCAAACCAGATTTTTCCGTATGGCTTCCACGTATCAGGATCAGTATAAATACTGCTTTTTGCTAATGCACTCGCTGAATCAGCAATCAAATCAATATCAAGAAAAACCAAATTAGACGAACTGGAGTATTCAAGCAAATGCTCTATAACCGTTGATTTTCCAGACCCTGGAGCTCCCGTTACTATTCGTAAAGCTTTATTCATACTTTCCTTTATACATGTTGTGGCAAAAGCAGTTAACGCTGCATGGACGGCTTTTTCCGTCTTTGCAATCCGTCTATGTTGCTGCCATGCACTATAAAACTCAACTGGTATCATACTGTTATGTGAATCGGCATATAGTTGTGGGGTCGAATTACGGAAAAATTCCGTGTAAGAGATCAAAGTACGGATTAGATTAACTTGGTCTATTGGTGTACTGCTTAGGTGTTCCGTTTGCAGGCTCTGAGAAGGTTTGAGGCAACGGCGTGTTTGCCTAGAACGACGTCAGCAAGTCCTTGGACAGAAACGACTTTCGGAGAACCATGCATTAGCAAATCACGAATTAGTATAACTATGGAAAGTCACTTAAACCGGTGTCTAACCTTCTATGCAGATATATAAGGGAAGTGTGGACTTTTGAGTGCTCTCCTACTCAAAAGTAGCTCTAAGGAGGAACTTGAAAGTGAGGAGAGCTGTATAGTCAGTGAATCGTCTATATTATTGATTTTAAGTAATCTAACTCAATATGATTACTTACCACCATGGATGACTTGAGCTTTCCTATATTCAATCTCCGTTTGCTCTGCTTTTCTAATCACTTCATCCAATTCCGCTCCTCTCGTTTTGGTTGCCGGAGCATATACTTCAAGATACACAGATTTCATAAACCCATAACTCATCATCGTTACCATAATGGCAAAAGGACATCCCATAATAACGAGTAGTGATTGAATAGCTGTCATACCTCCACTCATTAACAACAAGCTAGTGATGCCAGAAATAGCAATTACCCAGCCAATGCGTTGTGAAATCGGAGCATTGTCTTCGTCCTTTGATGTCAGAGTATTGATAACAAGCGTGCCCGAATCAGAGGTCGTGATAAAGAATACGAAAATGCTGAATAGTGCTAGGTAACTAGGCAGACTCCAATCAGAGACCAACTCAAAAAACTTAAACAGTGCTGATGAAGAGTTTGTCATTACAGCAGTGCTTAGCTCCTCAATACCTTGGTTATGAATAAGATCCAACGCACTATTACCAAATATTGTCAGCCATGCGAAAGAAAAACCTACAGGAATAACTAGTACTCCAACTACGAACTCTCGTATTGTTCTACCACGTGAAATTCGAGCGATGAACAATCCAGTTGGCGCAGCAAAGGCAATCCACCACGCCCAGTAAAAGAGAGTCCAACCATAAAACCAATCAGGGTTGGTAAAGGCATAAGTATCAAACGACAGTGGTACAAAGCTCGCTAAATAGTTGCCAATATTTTCAACGGTTGAGTTGAGGATGAAGGTGGTATTAGAGGCTAAGAAGACGTATGTCATTAGTCCAATGGCGACACAAATATTGATGAGTGATAGCGCTTTAATCCCTTTCTTTAGGCCAAGTACTAACGAAATACATGTCATTACACCAATGATTGTAATCAGGACAATTTGATTGCCTGTGCTGATCTCAACGCCAAGTACGTAATTTAAGCCAGTGTTTATTTGCTGAACACCAAATCCTAAAGGGGTAACGATACCAACCACTGTGGCGAGCACAGCAAAGACATCAATGGCTACGCCCAATGGTCCGTTGATTCGCTCGCCAAAGATTGGGTAAAATGCACTTCGCATTTCTAGTGGACGGCCTTTGCGATAGGCTGCGTAAGAAATGACAAGCGCTACAATGGTGTAAATAGCCCATGCATTGATTCCCCAGTGAAAGAAGGTGATATTCATTGCCTCTCTAACTGCGACATCGGTTTGAGCCTCCACGATCGGAGGGGTCATGTAGTGCATAACAGGCTCAGCGACGCCGAAAAAAACAAGCCCAATGCCCATCCCTGTGCTAAAGAGCATCGAACCCCATGCAAACCCTGAAAATTCAGGTCTCTCATTATCTTTACCGAGCCTTAAATCTCCAACACGGCTACATGCACTAAAAATTAAGATAGAGATAAACAATGCGACACTGCCCATATAAAACCAGGCAAACTTATGCGCGATGTAGTTTTTCAGATTTGAGAACATGTCAGTGCTTGCTTCTGGAGCAAGTAATACATAGACAAAGCACAGAGTTAAAATTATCCCAGCTCCTGCGCTTACAAGTAATTTATGAGTGTTTTTAGGTACGGATGTCATGTGCTGCTCCTACTTTAATAACTCTTTTTCAAATGGGTAGTTCGTTAGGTTTTCAAACCCATCCTCTGTGATAATAACTTGGTCTTCCAATTTGACCCCTTCTTTGCCGCCAACAGCGCCAACATATGCCTCAACACAAAGTGCCATGCCTGGCTCCAATACACCGTCATACCCATGACCTTCTAGATCTTCTGGATATCGTATTGAAGGGTACTCATCGCATAAACCGACACCGTGCATCATTACTCCATAGCGTTGTGGTCGGTATTTTTCAGGAAGTAAAAGGCCAGAGCGTGTTACTTCTTCGAATGTCATACCTGGTTTTAGTATTTCCATATTGTGTTGGATATGTTCATAGGCTACGCGGTATAAATGTCTCTGTTCTTCGGTAGCTTCTACATCACCGATTAGCCACGTGCGTGATAGGTCTGCACAGAATCCATAAGGACCAATGAGGTCGGTATCAAAAGCTAACAACTCACCTTCTTTAACTACGCGAGGACCGCACTCTTGGAACCATGGGTTTGTACGAGGTCCTGAAGACAGGATTCGACACTCTATCCATTCACCACCGCGCTTAATGTTTTCTGCATGTAACACCGACCAAATATCGTTTTCAGTGACGCCAGGAACAGTTGCCTCTTGCATTTTTTTCATTGCAATCTCTGTCGAAGCAATCGAACAGCGCATTGCGTTGATCTCATCAGTGTTTTTGACTGCTCTAGCTAGTTCCATCACTTCTTGGCCATCAAAGATATCGAGGCCTTGCTTATCGAGCTCACGCAAACCAACAATCTCGATCTTGTCTACAGCGATACGATTGCTCCCACCACCGTGACGCTTAACGATGTCAGCAATCTCTTTTGCAAAATGATGGGCGTGTTCATTGGTTCGATTTCCAGTTTCGAAGTAGAAGAATGACGCTCCATTACGTACTTCTTTCACAAGCGGTAGGTGTGCAGATAAATGGTCACAGTTATGGAAATCCCAAAGAATCATGTAGCCCTCTGCAGATACAAAACAAGCACGAGCGTGGTTGTGTGCAATCCAAAGCTGCATGTTGGTCGAATCTGTTGCATATCGAATATTCAAAGGATCAAATAACAACACCCCTGCCAAGTCACGGGCTTGCAATTGGTCTACAATGCGTTTTAATCGATACTCTCGCATTTTATGCAGATTTGGTGGAGTGAGACCTAGGTCTGCCCACTCTTGGAATGCAAGAGCAGTAGGCCCTATCTCGACTCTATCATTGTCGTTCACGCTTCCATCTGGTTTTAATTGTGCGGCACGTCGACGTGACGGATCTATTTTTCGATTGGAGCCAAGTACAAATTGGTTTGTCATTTTATTTCCCTTAATAAACCACCGTATTAACTGGGTTTAATGTTACAACAATGTTATTGGTGATTGATGGAAATAAAGTCTCATACCTAAGAACAAAATTCGCTGGGTAATGAATCCTTTGATTAAACAATCGGTTAGATTAAGTTGAGCTTGAATGTCTATATGCCAATAGTGATAGCCATCAATAACGCGTTGTTAATTGAGTGTTGCATTTTGAAAGGTTTACTTTTAGTTCTGTGAGCTAAGTTTAACTGCCTGACGTGCGTAAAAGCCAATATCATTCTAGGTATCAGTAAGTTAGGTTGATTTTGTAAAACCAGTGGCTTGTAAAACCCTTGGGTTAGCAATAGAAGTAGATGGAGATAGTTGAGCTAACTGTTGACTATATCCGGAAGGGGTCAAAAAGTGTTAAGTATGACTGGCGTCATTCAGGAAGCTGACAGTTATAGATGGGGTTTTCAAATTAAAAATACAAAAAATGGCACGTTAAGTGCCATTTGAATACAGTTTGAATTATATGCCATTTATTCAGCGTAAATACCTTTGGGAAGGCGAGCCTCTCGAGGTATACGATTTCCTGCGGTGTAATCGTTGATTATGTCGCAAGGCGTATAATTGCGTTCTAACTCAAATATATCATCTTGATCTAGATTCATTTCCAACGCAGCTAGAGCGCTATTGAATTGTTCAGGTGTATCAGCACCAACTAACATCGAGGAAACGTATTGTTTAGATAGTACCCAAGCTTGTGCTACCTGAGCGGGGGCTACGTTGTGCCTCTGGGCTACGCGGGCAACAGAAGTAGAAATATCTAATGAAGCCTTGTCGTTATACATTTCGGCAGTAAAGAAATCGGTTTTGTTTCGGTTAGACTGCAGATCATTAGTGAGAATACCCCGAGCAAGAGGACTAAATACCGACACTCCGATGCCTTGGTCTTGGCAATATGGAATCATCTCTCTCTCTTCTTCTCGGTAGGCACAATTATATTGTAGTTGCATGTTGATAGGTTTTACCCAACCGTTTTGATCACATACCTGGATGATCTTAGCGAGCTGCCATGTATACATGGTTGAAACACCAATATAGCGAGCTTTGCCTGATCGAACGATATCATTCAGCGCGCACATTGTTTCTTCTATAGGGGTGTTTACATCAAAGAAATGAAGCATATAAATATCTACATAGTCCATCTTCATACGCTTTAGCGATGCGTCAATGGAGTTCATTATATGCTGGCGAGAATGGCCTTGTGCGTTGATGTCATCATTCATTTGGTAGCCAACTTTAGTTGTTACAATCAGTTTGTCACGTTGTCCAATGCGATTGAGAACATTACAAACGACTTCTTCACCTGCCCCATATGAGTAAAAGTCTGCTAGGTCGATAAAGTTAACACCATGGTCGATAGCATGACGAATGATTGGTTCGCTCTCTTTCTCATTAAAGATCCAAGGCTTCCATTCTTTAGAACCCATGTTCATCGTTCCAAGGCACAAACGAGACACCTTGAGGCCAGAGTTACCTAGTTGTACGTATTCCATATTCACCTCTCGCATTATGTAAACGAAATGTTTAATTTTTGTTTGTTGACCTGAGTATTTAGATTCAAAAGCCAACAAAACACGAGTGAATATAAGTTAGGCTTGTATGAGTTTAGTTCATTACCGCATGCAAGGTGAATTTAAAACCTTAAAAAACAATTGGTTATATTTTTGCCTTCAATAGGGGTTATTTGAAAAATTGAAGCTAAGACACGCTAAGACACTCTTCTTTCAACCAGGACACAAATGCTTCAACTTTACTCGTACCGACTTTGGGAGTCGGGACATGAATGAAGTACCCATAGCGACTGCGGCATTGTAGAGGGTGGAACTGAATGAGCTCTTGTTTTTTAAGTGAGTGATAGACCATATTGAGATCTACAACCGCGAACCCGCCCCCAGCGATAGCTGTATTTATCACCTGTTCTTGAGTACTCATCGAAATCCCTTTTCGGTGTCCCTCTGCCAATTGGATATTTGCTGATTCAAGCCAGTCTTTCCATGCTGGGAGGTTATGGCCGTGGTGGCGAATATGGAGCATCTTATGTGTATGCGCCTCAATATTCATGCTCTCGGTAACAAGATCTTGATTGCAGACTGCTACGTATTTTTCTTTAAACAACAAGTTGTCTTTTGCATAGAACTCACTGACTTCATCAAAGAGGATTTCAATATCGTATAGGGTACTTTGTTCTCGTTTGCTATAGATCTGTAAGTCATACTGAGGAAATACTTTTGCAAAGTTAACGAGGTGAGCACTCAACCAACGACTGGTAAATGTTGGAGGGGCTAGGACAACTAATCGCTGTTGGAGATTGGGGTTTCGTATGACCTCTAATCCTTTCTCAACCTCAGATAGAGAACGAGAAATTGTGTCGAGAACTTGCTCGCCAATCGGAGTTAACTCAAGAAGCCCTCGAGCAGATGTGCGTTTGAAAAGCGGTACACCTAAATACTCCTCAAGTTGCTTTATCTGTTTGCTAACCGCCCCCTGTGTAACATTTAAGATGTTTGCCGCAGCGGTGAAACTCAAGTGGGTGCCTGCAACTTCAAATACTCGAACTGCATTAAGCGAGGGTAGCTGTCTCATTATCTTGCTCCTAGTCACAAATACAGCGACCTAGAACTCAAACTCAGTCACTGCGTTTCACATTAACTTCCGCAATAGCGCGCTTTTATAGATTTTTCTGAATTCTAATGATTAAATTTCATATGTTAATTACTTTTATTCAGTTGTTGTAAAATTGTGACATCTGTAAATTTTTAAGGACTGACCACAATGACAAATGCGCAGTTTGGAGAAAATATGGATACTCAATACAATTTAGCGATCACTACAGCTAAAGAGTGGCTAAGCAAAGATAAAAAGCAATTTATTGGTGGCCAATGGGTTCTCGGCAACTTAGAGAATAATTGGATGGTTACCAACCCTAGCAATAGAGATGTGTTGTGTAACATCCCTTTAGCTGATGAGCAGTTAGTTGAAGAAGCGGCGGCTGTTGCCTCACAAGCTCACCAATCTGGTGTGTGGAGTAAAGTGAGTAGGACTGAACGAGCTAAAGTTCTTCGCGATATTGCTCAAGTTATTCGTGATCATACTGAAGTCTTAGCGGTGCTAGAGACGCTACCAAACGGGAAACTTTTAACAGAGTCGTTGGCAGATGATATCCCAACTTGTGCTGATATCTTTGAGTACTATGCAGGTTGGACTGACAAGTTTTATGGCGAAACGTCACCTGTCGACCCTGAGTACCTTAACTTCACGAATAAAGAGCCGGTTGGCGTATGTGCGCTTATCGCACCTTGGAACTTTCCTCTTTATCAGGCCGCGTTGAAAATTGCTCCGGCCTTAGCTATGGGGAATACGGTTATTCTTAAACCATCCGAGTTTACACCTTTGACCTCCTTATATTTGATAGAAAAAATTGTTGAAAACGTTGATATTCCAGACGGTGTTTTAAACTTAGTAATTGCTGATGGAGCGGCTTCAAATCAACTAACAGTCAGCAATAATGTGCAAAAAGTTTCCTTTACGGGCAGTACACCAATTGGACGCAAAATTATTGAGAATAGCGGCCAATCAAACATGAAATCAGTCACGCTTGAGCTTGGCGGTAAGTCTCCTTGTATCTTCTTTGAGGATACTGAAAACTTGGATGCAGCTATTGATCGTGCCTTTACTGTTATGTTCTCTCACAAAGGTGAAAAGTGCTCCGAACCAACACGATTCTTAATTCAAGAAGGAATTTATGACTATGTTCTCGAGAAACTGATTGCGAAAGCAGAGGCTGTTAAGTGTGGTGATCCGTTAGATCCTGAAAGTGAACAAGGGCCTCAATGTAATGAAGCGCAGTTCAATAAAATCATGTCTTACATTGAGATAGGTAAAACCGAAGCGAAACTGGTTGCTGGTGGTACGCGAGATACATCAAATGGGAATGATAACGGTTACTTTGTGCGACCAACGATTTTCTCAGAAGTACCTGAAGATGCCCGTATAGCTCGTGAAGAGATCTTTGGGCCAGTGCTCTCTTGTATCAAATTCAAAAGTGAAGAAGACGCCGTTAGAATAGCTAACAACACGGAATATGGACTTGCGGCAGGTATATACACATCCAATGTGACTCGCGCACATCGAATGGTTGATCAGATTGATGCTGGTATGGTGTTTGTAAACAAATATGGTTGCTATGGACTTGCCAGCCCATTTGGAGGCTTTAAACAAAGTGGCTGGGGTAAAGAAATGGCCATTCATTCGCTATCTTCTTACACAAAGACTAAGAGTATTTGGGTCTACTACGGCGAAAGCTAATCAAATATGTTGGGCGGTCCTATCCGCCCAATTAAGGAAAATCATGCAATACAGAATCGAAGTCGATAATATTGGTGAAGTGAAAATTCCGGCGTTACTCCCTTATGGTGCTCAAACACAGCGAGCTCTATATCTGTACCCCGTAGACAATCAAAAAACACTTGGCGACTACGCTTCACTTATCAACGCTGTTTTACGTATCAAATTAGCTTCTGCTCGTGTAAACAGGGAAATAGGAGAAATGGATCCAGTACTTTCATTGAACGTTGAAAACACCTGTCAGTCCATATTAGAAAACTACCAAAGGGAGCTATTCCCCGTTCACGCATTTCACGGTGGTGGTGGGATTTCCGTTAATATGAATGTCAATGAAGTCGTCGCGAACATTGTCAATCACAGTTATTATGCCCAGCCCTACGGCACTTATTCTCCCGCTCATCCGAATGATACCATTAACATGAATCATTCAACGAGCGACTGCTTGCAAACCGCAAGTCACTTGGCTGCGATTGAAGCCCTTGACCGCTTAGATATAACCATCGAGCGCTTGATATACGCGCTTGAGTATTTAATAGCGAATCACAGCGACAGTTCTAAACTCGCCAGAACCTGTATGCAGGATGCTGTCACGATTGAGTTTAAACAATTCTGGAGCGGTTACTTAGCATCACTACACACCTATCAAATGCACCTTAAAGCGTGTCGCAATGACCTTCAGGCTGTTAATTTAAGCGGTAATATCATTGGTCGAAGTGGTGACTGTTCAGCGGCTTATGCCGAGCGTTGTATCTCAGTACTTTCAGGCGTTACCGGTATAGAGCTTCGCAAGAACGATAACTTGTTTCAATCCAGCCAATCATTCGATGCTCAAACTAATTGTGTGAGCCAGGTGGAGAACTTAGCGGGCTTTATTCTCAAGATAGCGAAAGACCTGCGTCTGATGTCTTCCGGTCCAGAGGGCGGTTTATCGGAAATTACGCTTCCAGCAGTACAGGCTGGTTCAAGTGCTATGCCAGGGAAAGTAAACCCTACGATTCCCGAGTTTGCCATTCAGTCTGCTATGCAAGCACAAGGGCATTGTTACTCATCTAAACAAGCACATATTCATGGAGAGTTAGATTATAACCCGTGGGGAATGCTACTGATTATCAATCTATTGGATGCGATAGATCACTTAGAGAAAGGTATTTCAGTACTAACTGAGAAGTGTATTCTCGGGATAGAAGTCAACTCAGAGACACAATCTCGTAATGAGTCTGCCTTAGTGCCACTCGTTGTACGGGTTAAGTCTAAGATTGGATACAAAGCGACTTTAGACCATGTTAAAGAGGCAACAAACTCGATTGAATTAAAAGAGACGTTACAAGAGATACTCAAGCGGTGACTTCTACTCATTAATAGTCACTAATACTGTAACCGGAATGCTAGATTGTGGCGACTAAAAAGTAGCGGAAAGCGGATTAAGCAGCCCAAATGACGTCCCTTAAAGAAAAATGGCACTTTATTGAGTGTTGGTATGTTGGCTAAATGGCTTTCCAGCTAGGCAATGTTTTGAATGGTTATTCACTTTTCTAGCCTGATGGTAGGGGCTGAAACGGGGGTTTTCAACTACTGTATATTGTAATTATTTTGTAATTTTACTGATCGTGAAGGGGAGTTCGAAGAAGAGGGAAGGGTAAAAAGTCTTTATTTACCAGAGGTTAAGAGAGTTTTGCTCCCTTTTAAAACGGTGAAACCCCGATGTTGGTAGCATCGGGGTTTCGAATTTTTTAAAATTCTTGGTTGGTAAGGCCGAGAATCTTTCTATGCATAAGGTTTGGATTAAATCCGATTAATTCCTTGGTAGGGGAATTAGATGCGGATGAAGTCCATGTGCTCAACTTTTGGCTTGAACGCGTGACGTTGAACGTCTTGTGGCTTAACCTTAACTTCTTCGCCAGCGATCACTAGAGTGATGCCTTCGTAGAATTCTGGCTTGTCCATTTGGTTTACGATGTCATCGTGGTTTAGAGCAACTGATACAGGTGCTGCTTCACCACCGTAAACGATTGCTGGGAATTGACCAGCGTGACGTAGGCGGCGGCTCGCACCCTTACCTAGTTCAGTACGTACTACTGCTTCGAATTTCATAGTTTTTACTCTCAAAATAGTAAAATTAACAAATACGTTTTGACATAGCGACCTAGTCAAAACTTTAATCGTTTTGAGTGATCGTAAAGATACTCTCAAAACGAGCGCGGATACTAACATTCATAGTGAGGCTCGGCAATAGCAAATTGCTTATAACTCTACTATTTTTCGCCCTTTGCGCGCTTTAGCTTAAGAACTGCGCGCAATCCGCCCATTTTACTCTCTCCAAGCTCCAATTGGCCACGATAACTGTGCGCCATTTCAGAGACAATGTTGAGACCAAGGCCGGTACCTGGGGTGCTTTCATCTAGGCGAACACCGCGCTTGGTTACCTCACGGCATTGCTCTAATGGAATGCCCGGTCCGTCATCTTCGATAATGAGTTCTACCTCAGATTCATCAATATCGTTAGAGTGAACGCGTATTAGACTATCACTCCATTTGTAAGCGTTCTCGAGTAGGTTACCGAGCATTTCGTCTAGGTCGGCTTTTTCTACGGCGACCCCAAGATCGGTATCAAGCTCACTGATTAGAGCAATTTCACGCTCCGCGTAGACTTTATCAAACGCGAGAGAAATGGCGTCGACACGCTCGCTAGGTGACGATTTTACCGCAAGGATGTTCATTGCACCTGCCATGCGTGCACGTCCCAAGTGATAGTCAATCTGAGCTTGGATTTGTGTTATTTGAGGTTGTAGCTTAGCCCTGTCTTCCTCAGACAAGCTCTCAAGCTCGTTTTTAAGTACAGACAATGGCGTCTTTAGGGCATGAGATAAGTTACCGGCGTGGTGTCTGGCTCGCTCCAATAGCTCTTGGTAATGGAATAGTAGGGCATTAAGATCTTTTACTAAAGGCGCAATTTCTTTTGGATACTGCTCATCTAATGAATGCTGCTCTGCGGTTCGTAACCGTTTTAACTCGCGCTGCATTTTGCCCAACGGTCGTAATGACCAGCTTACCTGACCAACGATGAGTGCGAGTATGCCCAGCACCATGATGCCGAGAATGAGCCATAGCTCTCCAGTTAGAGATTCAAGGGTATCGTCGATAGGGTCTTCATCTTGTCCAATAACAATCGTGACGCCGTCACTTACATCAGGTAAGAACAAAGTACGCTTGATGGCGATGAGCTTTTCATTGTTTGCACCAAAGTAGTGGGGGCGTTTGTCTTTACCTTTGGTTTGGAGCGTTTTATCCCACAAAGAGCGAGAACGCAAAGAGTCGCTCTTTGTGTTGATTTGCCAGTAAAGCCCACTGTATGGCTGATTGAAGCGAGGATCGGATAAGCGAGTCGCTAGAACTAGTTGACCTTCATCGTTAACCTCTAGGTTGGCGGCGATTTCATCCATCGCGTGCCCAAGTTGGATTTCGAGATCACTGATTAAGTAATCTCGCACTAGTCCTGGTATGGATACACCCGCCGCTATGGTCATCGCTGATAACCAGAGGGTTGCAGCAAGGAGTAGGCGAGTCTTGAGGCTGAGCTTTTTAACGCCTTGGCGCAGCTTTTCTTTAGAAAGGTTAGGCATTCAACTGATACCCAAGGCCTCGAACGGTCTTGATAACGTTTGGGGCAATCTTTTTACGGATGCGCCCGATAAACACCTCTATGGTGTTGGAGTCGCGGTCAAAGTCTTGTTTGTAGATATGCTCGACAAGCTCTGTGCGCGAGATGACTTTGTCTGCATTATGCATAAAGTAAGCGACAACCTTGTATTCAAGAGCGGTGAGGCTCACCGCACTACCTTGCCACATCACTTTAGATGTGCGCGTGTCCAAGCTGAGATCGCCAATCTGCATAAGGGGTGAAGCATTACCGGATGCGCGGCGCAGCTGTGCGCGAATACGGGCAATGAGTTCAATCATTTCAAATGGTTTGGTTAGATAATCATCAGCACCAGCATTAAGCCCTTCGACACGCTGTGTTAGGGTGTCGCGTGCACTAAGAATAACGACAGGTGTATTGATGCCTTCATCTCGAATGCCTTTTAGTACCGTAAGACCGTCGATCTTTGGCAGACCCAAATCGAGAACGATGGCATCCCACTCTTCAGAAGTCGCACGATAGAGGGCATCAATACCGTCTTGAGCCAGTTCAGGCACCCAGCCGGCACTTTCAAGAGTTTCTAGAATTTGTTCGCCCAACCTAGGGTCATCTTCAACAACAAGAATTTTCATTATTTTTCTCTTTTTATTGGTAACGTTATTTCTTGATAACTCGTTGTAGATTATGGCCTTTGATCTCCATCATCTCCAGTGTTGCCGCGTTGTATTCGACTTTAATGATGTCCTGGTCATGTAAAAGCTTTAGCTCGTAGATCCACTCATCATCGTCTTCTTCTAGCTCGACCTTGATGACTCGACCGTTAAGGTCGTTTTCTACCGTCGCAAACAGCTCGGAAAAAGGTTTTATAAGACCTTGCTGAACCGCTTCATAGACCTCGTCCTGATCTTCTTCAAACTCAATACGCGTATCGCCCGTTTCAACATCTTGAACGAGTTCATGGCCGCTTGGGTTGTCAGAAAAAAAGTTTGCATGAGCAACCAGCGGTGTCGCTATTGAGGTAAAAATAGCAAGTGTGGCAAGGGCTTTATTCACTTGGTTAGGCATAGCAAGATCTCAGCATTATCGAACATGGTATTAATATAAAACGTGAAATATGAATCAAACCTGAACGGTTTTTTAGTTTAACTCATCATCAAATACTTTATCGCGCATTTTCCAAAAACGTCCGCTTTTACGGGCGATGACAAACGCTGGTAATCTGAATCTGTGCTGGTTGTTGACCACCTTGGTCGGCGATGTGGCATCAAACTCTCTATGTTTGTCGGCTAAATGAGGACGAACGAACTTAGATAGAAAGGTTTGTTTTTGCTTTTTCGTAGTCAAAGACCAAAACTCGCTGACTTGCGCATCGTTATCGCCAGTATAGTTGACTCTAAGGCTACTTTTTCCTTTGTCGTCTTTGTGGACTTGAAGGTTCATATCAACACATTCGAACACCAGAGCATCTTTGAGATTGAGGGCCTCTTTTAGCTTTTTATCTGGATCGACCAAAGTTGCATCGCACTCGTGACAAATTCTCGCTGCAATGTCGTTGTCAGCCCCGCATTCATTACAGTACTTGGCTCTAAATCGGTAGTCGCAGTGCTCTCGCTCGCCGGTCTCTTCATCGGTAAAGTAGCCTTGGCATTTGCGACCAAAGTGCTCAATCAAAAAGCCATTGGCATCGAGTTTGCCCCAGAAGTCGTTGTTGAAGCCGCAAGCAGGGCAGGGAATGGTGATGATTTCGGAGTCTGAGTCTGGCTTTGGATTACCGACTTCGGGTTGGTAGAGATCATACGTGTTGCCCGCATAATCAAGTACCAAACACTCGGTTTTACCATCAGAAAGACGAAGACCACGACCGACAATCTGCTGATACAGGCTGACCGACTCGGTTGGTCGAAGAATTGCGATCAAATCAACATGCGGCGCATCAAAGCCTGTGGTCAGTACCGATACGTTGACTAAAAACTTTATCTCTCGTTGTTTAAATCGATTGATGATGTCATCGCGTTCAGGTGTCGGCGTGTCACCGATGACGATTTGACTAGAATCCTCGGGTAATAAAGAAAGGATTTCTTGCGCGTGACGCACAGTTGCCGCGAAAATCATCACGCCTTGTTTATCTTCACTGTAGCGGATGATTTGCTCCACGATTTGTGGGGTCGCGCGTTTGGACTGTTCGATAACCAAGTCCATCTCCGACTCTTTGTATTTACCCATGCTGGTGGGTTTTAACTGCGAGAAGTCATAACTCAGCACTGGGGCATCGATCAGTTTGGCGGGTGTTAGAAAACCTTCGTCGAGCAAGTATTGAATAGGAAGCTCGAAAATACAGTCTTTAAAGAAGCGGGGTTCGTCGCTTCGAACCAAGCCTTTAGTGTGATATTGATAGATCCAGCCCACTCCAAGTCGGTAGGGCGTTGCAGTAAGTCCTAGGATTTTAATGCCAGGGTTAATCTCGCATAAGTGGCTTATCACTTTTTGGTAACTGGAGGTTTTGGTTTCCGGTACGCGGTGACACTCATCAATCACTAATAGTGAAAATTGATTTGCAAATGCATCTAGGTTTCGGACCACAGACTGTACGGAAGCAAAGACAACCTGTTCAGAGGTTTCTTTGCGCCCGAGACCTGCTGAGAAAATGGAGCCTTTGAGACCGTATCCTTCGTATTTGGCGTGGTTTTGCTCAACGAGTTCTTTCACATGAGCAAGCACTAATACTCTGCCACGCGCGAGACGCGCGAGTTCGGCAATGACCAAGCTTTTACCGGCTCCAGTTGGCAGCACGATAACAGCAGGCGTGTCATTTTTACGGAAATAATGGATAACGGCTTTAACGGAGTCGGCTTGATAAGGTCGAAGCGTGTACATACGGCTCAGTTTTACTCTACATTTTGAAAAACCCCTCTATAATACCCCACGAAATGAAAACGAGGTATTCATGCGTTTAGATAAGTTTTTGTGTGACGCGTTAGGCGCAACACGTAAAGAAGCCACAAAAATCATCAAATCTGGTGATGTGACCGTAGATGGTGTGATTCAAAAGAGTGGTGCATTCAAGGTTACGGAAGAGAGCAGTGTTGAGTGGCAGGATCGTGAGGTTCGTATGCAAGGCCCTCGCTACATTATGTTATTTAAGCCAGATGGCTTTGTTTGTTCTCATGAAGATGGATTTAACCACACCGCTTTTATGTTGCTCGATGAAGTGAAGATGGAAAACCTTCACTTTGCTGGTCGACTAGATGTGGATACAACAGGTTTGGTTTTAATCACTGACGACGGTCAGTGGTCTCACAGAATCACCTCACCAAAACACAAGTGTGCGAAGACTTATCGAGTCTGGTTGGCAGACCCTGTTCAGCCTAATTATCAGAAAGCGTTTGAAGAGGGGATTGAGCTCAGAAATGAAAAAGCACCGACTCTTCCGGCGCAGCTTGAGGTTATCGACGATAAAGAAGTTCTGCTGACGATTCATGAAGGCAAATACCACCAAGTTAAGCGCATGTTTGCGGCACTTGGCAATAAGGTTGAAGGTTTGCACCGAGAGAGCGTTGGTGACATCGTTTTGGATGATATGCTAGAGCCTGGCGAGTATCGCTATCTCACTCAAGAAGAAATTGACTCAGTCTGGAAAAAGTAATACTAATAGTTTGATTTACAAAGTTTAGATTCACCCTGTGAATGCAATGGTCGCGAGCCTTCAATTTAATCAGCACTAACACCGGTTCGGTATTACGCTGACGACCTTCCTATTCTCGCGGCCCTTTTCACAACCATTCTCACTCAACGGGAAGTTGAGTAAAACATGAGCATAAAAGCAAGGAATGCGGCTCATCGACGTTTTGTTAGGAGCGATATGAGTTCTCAAACCACATCGCAGCCCAATACACCTCAACTTGGTTTGTTACTGTTTTTAGTGCTTGGCGCTATTGGCGCGTTGACGCCGCTGGCGATTGACATGTACCTACCTGCGATGCCAACGATCGCACAGGATATGGGTGTCACTGCTGGCGCTGTGCAGATCACGTTAACTGTGTATACCGCTGGGTTTGCTATTGGACAGCTTTTGCATGGTCCGCTTGCTGATAGTTTTGGTCGAAGACCAATCCTGTTATTTGGCGTGTTTTTCTTTGGCGTTGCGTCTGCCGTATGTGCGACGACGACCAGCATTGAGTCTTTGACTCTGGTTCGAACTGCACAAGGTTTTGCAGGTGCTGCGGCGGCAGTGATCATTCAGGCCGTCGTGCGTGATATGTTCGATAAAGAAGATTTCGCGCGCACTATGTCGTTCGTTACGCTTGTGATCACGCTGGCACCTTTGGTCGCGCCTATGATTGGAGGTCACCTGGCTGTTTGGTTTGGCTGGCGCTCGATTTTTTGGGTACTGACAGGCTTTTCGGTGGTGGTGATCGCCGCTGTGCTGTGGAAAATTCCGGAAACGCTGGCACCAGAAAACAGACAACCGCTGCGTTTTCGAACGACCATCAAGAACTATTTACGCCTGTGTCAAAATCCGGTCGCTATGGGACTTATTTTCTCGGGCGCGTTTTCATTTGCAGGGATGTTCGCATTCCTAACTGCTGGATCATTTGTCTATATTGATATCTATGGCGTATCACCTGACCAGTTTGGCTATCTGTTCGGCCTTAATATTGTGACTATGATTATCATGACGAGTATCAATGGTCGTTTGGTTAAGAAAGTCGGGCTGCATGGAATGCTGCGTTTTGGTATCGGTGTTCAGCTAGTTGCTGGGATGGGACTTCTGGTGAGCGGTGTGTTCGGACTTGGTATCTGGGGCATTGTGCCATTTGTGATGCTGTTTGTTGGAACCCTGTCGACGATCGGCAGTAACGCCATGGGGTTATTATTAAGTGGTTACCCGACAATGGCGGGCACGGCATCGTCACTCGCTGGTACGTTACGATTTGGTACCGGCTCTGTTGTTGGGGCGATTGTTGCCTTTTTACCTGGTGGCACCGAGTGGCCAATGATTGCATTAATGGCAATTTGTTCGGTATTATCCGCCGCCTTGTATTGGACGTTGGGAAAGAAAGCATAATGTCTGCATATTATTCAGAAATTCAAATGGTCGTGAACTCAGCTTTAGAAGAGTTAGCGGCAGAGCACGCTTCAGGTAAGCTGATTAACTCGCCTGTAACGAACAATCACTTCCTTGTAAGGTGGGTGACTCGTGCCATTAAGACTCAACGTTTTGGTAAAGCGACCAGTGCCAACTTAGTTCAATGGCAAAAAACAGGACGCTCTAAAGGCAATGATTCCATGCTAGAGCCGACATTTAAGCGCATCTCTGCATACTATGCTGGCTTTTTTGGTGGCGACATCGTTCCAATTACAGACAAAATGATTGAGCAGTTCATTGATGATATGGAAGCGGCAGGTTGGGGGGTATGTACTTCAGAAGTGCTGACGGATGGCAGCAAAGTGCAGTTCTTTACTGACGGCGCCAACTCGTTTGCGGTATGCGCTAACCAATGTGATGATTGTTTTGAAGGCGAGAACCTCATAAAACCGATGAGTTGGTTTATCCGCGGTAACCACGCAGAGTTTATTACTAAGGCGTATGAAGCGGGCTTTATGCTTCATAAAGTCACTGATTATAAGTCTAAGGTGAAGTACCACGGCGAGTACCTAGTATATCCATTGAATCAAGGTACGCAGCTTGCCGAGATCCCACTCTCTTTCAAGGCATAGTAGACTGATTTAACAAGAAAAGCGTAGCTAAATGGCTACGCTTTTTTCGTTTTGATAACGCGTAATTGTGAGCTTCTATTTCGCCTTGCGGACAATCGCGCGCACCATGCCTTTAAAGATAAACAGGTGAGCGGGCATCATGGCAAACCAATACAAAAGACCCAAAAAGCCTTTAGGGTGCCACCAAGCGCTAATGTTGATTTCTCTCTTATCTCCGTGATCGGTGATGGTGAACTCTAGTCGACCCAATCCTGGACCTTTCATCCCAAACAACAGAGATAGGAAATAAGGCTGCTCGCAACGAATGACCTTCCAAGAGTCAATAAAATCACCCACTTTTAGCTCAGGTCCATCTGGGGAGCGCCTAACAGGTCTTCCTCCACCGAAGAAGATATCTAGCCATTCTCGAGTACGCCACAGAATGTTTGCGAAGAAGTAACTGTCTTTAGGGTCGCCAATGGTTTTCACCACATCCCAAAGTTGCTCGGCGGTTTTGGACGTGGTGAAGCTCGCGCCTGTTTTCTTAGGGTAGTATCCGTAACCCGCTTGCCAACGACTGAGTGCCGCTGGTTCAAATCCCCATACATTGCTTCGAATAAACTTACCGTCTTGTTCGATACTGGTTTTGACCGCTTGCTCGTAGGAAATCAACGTCTGTGGGAAACGTTGTCGAATTGCTGAAGAGTCTGCAATGAAATCGTGCTCCAATCCTGCAAGGAGTGCACGGCCAATACTCGATGGTACCGATGTAACGACGCCGAGCCAATAGGAAGCAATCTTGGGTGTAAGAAGAGGGGTAGCCCATAATCGCAGTGGCTTGCCAATTTGTTTGCAGATAGTCGCAAACTGCTCTCGGTAGGAGAGAGTATCTGGGCCGCCAACTTCGTAGATTTCAGTAGTCGGGGACGTCTCTTTAGCGAGTTCAATGAGGTAATGGTTCAGATTCTCAAGCGCGATTGGATTGGCTTTCGATTCCACCCATTTAGGCGCAATCAAAACAGGAAGGTTATAAACAAAGTCGCGCATTATTTCGTAGGCGGCTGAGCCCGGACCAATGATAACACCAGCACGAAGCTCGGTGATGGGGACTTTACTGGTTCTAAGTAGCTTGCCTGTGGCTTTGCGTGCCGCTAAGTGCTCAGAGTTTCCTGTTTGCGGCTGTATCGCACTCAGATAAATCACGTGTTGGACGTTGCTTAGCTCTAGGGCGTCCCGAAAGTTTTGAGCTAGAGAGAGCTCGTAGTCGAGAAAATCATGTCCATGTGCCATGCCGTGGACAAGAAAAAAGACGATATCGAACTGAGGCACCAACGAAAGGGTGGCATTTCGATCGGCAAGATCCAAATATTCGAATGTCAGTTGAGAGTGGGGCAGTACCCGCGCTTTTAGGTAATCAATCTGCCGTGCGGCTGCGGTGACTTGGTATCCTTGGTCTAATAGAATAGGGATTAATTGAGATCCGACGTAACCGGATGCTCCTAAGACTAAAACGCGCTTCATTTGTATCCCTCAAATAAACTATCTCTCTAAAACTTATCACAATTTTCAGACTTTTTAGAAAATCTTGGTGTAAATTTCATCGCTATTTAATGAAATGAAACACGAATAATCGACAGGTCTAACAGTAACAAACTGGTGCCTTGTTTCGCCTTGGCAGTGAAGGGGCAGAATAGTCAGGTTATCTCCGTGATTACCCTTCCTTGTGAGGCGTTTTTAGTGTAGATTCAGTGTCCAAATTTTCGTTTGTTTAAAGAGTATTAATGCTTAAGTTGTCTGACCTTAGCAAAGGCTACATTGACGGTGGTGAGTTTCATCCCGTACTGCAAAGTGCAGAGTTAACCCTGTCGCAAGGTGAACAGTTGGCATTAATGGGCGAAAGTGGCTCTGGCAAAAGTACTTTGCTGAACTTGATTGCGGGCATTGATAAGGTTGATTCCGGTGAAATTTGGTACCCAGATTTTGCCATGCACGAAGCCAAGGAAAGCCAACGTACGGCTTATCGCCGCAACAATATTGGCCATATTTTCCAGCAGTTTAACCTGTTGCCTACTTTGAACATCGCCGATAACATTCGCTTTTGTCGTCAGATCAAAGGCTTGCCTGAAGACCGTGGTCTATGGCGTCAAATTTTGTCTGCGCTCGACTTGATGGCTTTGCTTGGTCGTTACCCTGAAGAGATTTCGGGTGGACAGCAGCAGCGTGCTGCGATTGCTCGTGCGTTGTATATGGAGCCTAAAATACTCTTAGCGGATGAGCCAACTGGAAGCCTCGATGAGCGCAACGCTGAAGCGGTCATGCGCCTTCTTACCTCACTGACTCGTCATCTAGAGTGTACCCTGTTGGTCGTCACACACAGTGAGAAGGTGGCGTCTCATATGGATGGATCGATTCGCCTTCAAGGGGGGCAATTGCATGTTATGGCCCGTAGTTAAGGCACTACTTGGGCACTACCGTCGCCATCCTCTTCAAATTCTTCTAGTCTGGCTTGGTTTAACCCTAGGGGTTTCACTCTTGGTGGGCGTTACGGCCATCAATCACCACGCCAAACAAGCCTATGCCAGCGGCGAACGTTTGTTTGCTAATCCGGTACCTTATCGCATTCGTCCTAAACATGCGGAAACTAAGATCCCGCAAGGTTTCTATATTCAACTTCGACGTGAAGGCTTTAAGCAGTGCGTCCCGTTTGATATCCAAAAAGTGACAACCAATGATGGTATAGAACTCAACCTTGTTGGTGCTGATCCTATCTCGCTGCTGCAACTAAAGCATAGAGTCACTATTGGTGACATCGCTTCGCAAGACCTGATTAAAGTACCGACCACCATCCTTGTTAGCCAAGATCTTGCCGAGCACAAGGGTTGGAAAGATGGCGACTCTATTACGCTTGATAGTGGACTTGTCTTAGGACCAGTGAAGGTTGATCAGAAAGCTGGCATCAAAGGGATGCAGGTGGTTGCTGACATGTCTTTGGTTCGCGCGATCAAGCGATCCTCTGGTCTCTCTGTGATTGCTTGTGGCGATATGAGCCCAGCTCAATTGGAGAAGCTAAGAAAGTTGATTCCTAATGGGATGACACTGTCGCGTAGCTCGCAGTCAGAGTTAGAGTCACTGACAGCTGCGTTCCATACCAACTTGTCAGCAATGAGTATGCTGTCGTTTGTAGTGGGCCTCTTTATTTTCTATCAAGCAATGTCACTTTCGCTTGCACAAAGACAGCCATTGGTAGGTAACCTAAGACAAGTGGGTGTCTCTGGCTGGCAGTTGACACAGGCGCTGTGTTTAGAGCTCGCTGTCCTGGTCTTTTTAAGCTGGCTATGCGGAAACGTATTTGGTCTAGTACTTGCTAATCAATTGATCCCTGCGGTTTCACAGAGCTTGAGCGATCTTTATGACGCGAATATTGGTTTGACGATCGATTGGAGTTGGGAGTGGAGCCTCTACAGCTTAGTCCTCGCACTGTCGGGTGCAATTATTTCTTGTGGCTGGCCATTAATCCGCTTGCTTAAGACGCAGCCGATTCGATTGTCTGCGCGCCTTTCCTTAATGCGCTTTACCGGCGCAGAGTTCACCTGGCAAGCATTTGTCGCGTGTGGGTTGTGCGTTGCTGCGATCGCGATCTACCAAGCGCCTAAGTCGCAAAACTCCGGTTATGCCATCATTGTATTAATGCTGCTCAGCGTAGCCCTAATCACCCCATTTATCACCTGGAAGATATTCACCCTGTTCTCATATTCATTGCGCTGGGTGAAACTTCGTTGGTTCTTTGCTGATGCAGCGGCGAGTATGAGCTATCGTGGTGTTGCCAATATGGCGTTCATGCTGGCTATGGCGGCGAATATGGGCGTTGAAACTATGGTGGGTAGCTTTAGAGACACGACCGACCGATGGCTGACTCAAAGATTGGCTGCGGATATCTACGTCTATCCAACGAATAACAGTGCGGTTCGCATGAGCCGTTGGCTGGAAGCTCAGCCAGAGGTAGAGCGAGTCTGGTGGCGCTGGGAAGAAGAGATACCAACAGAATCAGGACTGATGCAAGTCGTGAGTACTGGTGATTCCAATGGTGAGATGGATGCGCTGACAGTGAAAATTGCTGTCCCTAACTATTGGTATCATTTACATCATTCACGCAGTGTGATGATCAGTGAGTCGATGGCATTGAAGCGTGACTTAAGACCGGGCGATTATGTCAATCTAGGAGCACCGCTGGGCAAAAACTGGCATGTTGTCGGCGTGTATTACGACTATGGTAATCCCTATGACCAAGTGCTGTTGTCTCAAAATCGCTGGTTAGCGAATCTTGCTGGTAGCGGTGATGTTGCATTGGGGGCAGTTCTTAACGATAAATCCCAGTCTCTGTTTGTCGAGCAAAGATTGCAGTCTACGTTCCGCCTAAGTAGCGAACGTATTTACGATAATACGTCGATTCACAACAAAGCAATGACGACGTTTGATCGAACCTTTGCTATTGCCGATACACTGGGGAACATCACCCTAGTTATCGCGGTGTTCGGTATCTTCTTTGCAACTATCGCTGGCGAGATAACACGTCAAAAGCATACCTCGCTTTTGCGGTGTCTTGGTGTCTCCGGAAAAGAACTAGTCCTAATTGGCGGCTTGCAACTTTTGGTGTTTGGTTTGATTTCAGCGGCCATTGCCATGCCGTTGGGTATTGCACTTGCTCAGTTGATTGTCGATATTGTGATTAAGCAATCTTTTGGATGGTCACTTCAGCTACAGATCGTGCCTTGGCAGTACTTGGGGACGTGTTTGTGGTCTTTGGCCGCGCTGGTGGTTGCAGGTGCATTACCTGTTCTTAAGCTCATTCGAAACAGTCCGATTCATTCGTTAAGGGATGCGCTATAAATGAGTCGAATGCAGAAACTTATCTTCGTCTGTTTGTTGATTGTCGTTGTCGCTGGCACGGTGATATGGCTTGCTAAGCCAGAGAACAACCGAATCAAGGTGACGAAGACAAGCCAGATAAATGCTATCTTCGGCTCCCCAGGTAAGAAAGTATTTGAGCCAGTACTCCCTGATAGGGAAGTGGTACTACCGAGAGATTTTCGTTTCCATCCCGAGTTTCAACATGAATGGTGGCAAGTCGTTGCTCAGCTAGAAGATGAGGCGGGTCAAATCTATTGGTTACGTCTTCGTTTCTTCCGTTATGCGAGTGATGATCGCGTTGCGACTGGTTGGCAAGATCCTCAGATCTATATTTCTAACGTCGTACTCAATAGCCATTTGGGTATGTTTACCGACCAACGCATAGCACGCGGTGGCATTGGCCAAGCTGGTGGGCTTAGCCGTCCATTCCGAGTATGGATTGACGATTGGTCATGGCGCTCACTATCGAGTGAGCCACTGCCGGGCAACCTTAAAGTCGCGACAGAAGAGTTTGCCATTAACCTTCAACTGACTGCGGTTGGTAACTACGCGGTTCTGGGTGATAAGGGCTATCAGATTAAACACGATCTCCTTCCGCGCGCCTCTTATGTCATTGAAACGCCATTTGTGCGAACTTTGGGAAGTTTGTCGCTTGCTGACGGTCGATTGCTAAAAGTCAAGGGTCGAGCCTGGCTGAGCAAGGAGTGGGGCAGTGAGTTAGTTGGTGCCAATTATGTCGGCGAAGACAACTTTATTCTGTGGCTAGATGACGCTAAGGCGCTGATGGTAAGTCGTTATCGCTATAAAGATAATATGCCCTATACCAGTGCTGCGATAGTGGATAGAAAAGGCAATGTTACCAATATTTCTACAGAGGACATCGCTCTCAAAGCACTTGGTTATACAGAATTCGAATCAGGAGTTCGTGTTCCCTTGAGTTGGAGCTTACGTATTCCGAGTCAAGGCATTGACCTTGTTGTGAAGGCTCGTAAACGAGATAACTGGGTCAACTTCGTTGTCCCCCAGTGGCAAGGGGCAGCAATGGCTAACGGCTCTCACAAGGCTCAAGGATTCATGCAACTAAGCGGCTACTAAGCCGCTTTTTTCTTGCCTGTTATTCAGTTACATATGTAATGCTTTGTTACTCTCTCCTTAAAGCTTCCCTTGCTAGAATGATATTGACATTGATTAGTCTGGGCTAAGCCATTCATTCATCAGCGCAATCTATGCTCTATACTTTTACTAATGTTGCCAAAATGGTATACATATCTCGAATCTTACAAGAGTATTATTCGGATATTTCTACAATTAACATCTGTAGAATCGATTTTTTATGGAATTTAACTAGATATACAATTTTTAACATTCAAACAATGTGAATAAATATTAAGGGCTTTACATTATGAATGACGTCATTCGTAACTTTTTTAAGATGGAATCGGCAGGGGGCATCATCCTCGTTATTGCTGCGGCAATTGCGATGTTTATCGCCAACTCTCCACTGAATGAATTGTATCAAGGCGTGCTTCATACCTACGTTTTCGGTCTGTCTATTTCACACTGGATCAACGATGGTTTGATGGCAATCTTCTTTTTCTTGATCGGATTGGAAGTGAAGCGAGAGTTGCTTGAAGGCGCGTTGAAATCCAAAGAAACGGCTATCTTCCCAGCAATTGCAGCAGTCGGTGGTATGGTTGCTCCGGCTCTTATCTATGTTCTTTTCAACGCGGGTGACGCGGAAGCGATGAGTGGTTGGGCGATTCCTGCTGCTACTGATATCGCGTTCGCACTCGGTATCATGGCACTGCTCGGTAAGCGTGTACCTGTTGCACTTAAAGTATTCCTACTTGCTCTTGCTATCATCGATGACTTGGGTGTTATTGTGATTATCGCACTGTTCTACAGCAGCGACCTATCAACTATCGCTTTGACACTTGGTTTCATAATGACGGCCATATTGTTTGTACTTAACGCTAAGAAGGTCACTAGTATCCCTGTGTACCTAGCTGTTGGTGCTGTGCTCTGGGTAAGTGTACTGGCATCGGGTGTTCACGCGACGCTGGCAGGTGTAGTGCTGGGCTTTGCTATCCCACTCAATGGTAAGCCCGGTGAGCATTCGCCGCTTAAACACCTAGAACACGCGCTTCACCCATATGTGGCATTTGGTATTCTACCTATCTTTGCATTCGCAAATGCAGGTATCTCGCTTGAAGGTGTATCAATGTCAGGACTGACCTCTATGCTGCCACTTGGCATCGCAGCGGGTCTTCTTATTGGTAAGCCTCTGGGTATCTTCACATTCAGCTGGGCTGCAGTGAAAATGGGTGTTGCTAAGTTGCCTGAGGGTGTGGACTTCAAACAGATTTTTGCAGTGTCAGTGCTGTGTGGTATTGGTTTTACTATGTCTATCTTTATTGCGTCACTTGCCTTTACAGGTGTGAGTGCCGAGTTTGATACTTACGCAAGGCTAGGCATCCTGATGGGCTCAACTACAGCAGCAGTTCTAGGTTATATCCTATTGAACTTCTCCCTTCCAAAGGAAGCAGCTCCTGAGCCAAAAATACAATATTAAACACTCAGGCATTGCAGTGACTAAGAAAAAACCCAGCTACGGCTGGGTTTTTTACGTTTGCGGTGTTCTACAGGCAAAAAAAAGCCCAAACCAACAAGGGGTTTGGGCGGATACAAATAGGAGTTAATAAGAAAAAAGCAGCATGTAGTCAACATAGATAAAACAGTGGCATAGAGAAAACTCATTCTTTGCTGATTACACTTTAATAGACCCACCTAAAACCAAATAGTTCACATCAGAATGAAGAATTTTTCATAAAATTATTTATTTCTTTTAAAACAATGAATTGTGAATCTTGTCCGACCAGTAGTTAAAAAGTTTGATGTTAATCGCTTGTTATCCCTGTGTTGCGGGAGTATATTCAAACATATGTTTGATACGGGTGATTGAAATGACGACGAGAGTAACCACGAAGGACAAGATTCTAGATGTAGCCGAGGTATTGTTCGCTGAGCATGGCTTCAATGACACCTCGTTGCGCACCATTACTAGTAAAGCAAACGTTAATTTGGCGTCGGTAAACTATCACTTCGGTGACAAGAAGACGCTAGTACGAGCGGTGTTGAACCGCTACCTAGAAGCATTTATGCCGGCGGTTGAAAAAGCGCTGTACGAGTTGAACGACCGAGATGACTACAACATGGTTGATGTCTTCCAGTCACTGAAAGGACCACTCCTAGAACTTAATAACCTAAAGCCAAACGGTGCAAGCCGCTTTATGTCATTGGTTGGAAGAGGGTATACCGACGTACAAGGTCACTTACGCTGGTTCATCACGACGCGTTACACCGAAGCATTAGCAATGTTTACTCAGTCAGTGATGCGAGCAAACCCTAAGTTAGATGCAGAGACGTTGTTCTGGCGCTTACACCTAACACTAGGTACTTGCGTATTCACTATGGCTTCTAGTCAGGCATTGTCTGAAATCGCGTTGAGCTCGTTTGAGAAAGAGATCAGCGCCGAAGCAATTATTGACCAAATCATTCCTTACCTTGCAGCGGGTGTCGCTGCAGAGTAACGCTTTTAATCAAAACAAAATACGAAACCAATAATAAAAATACACCTGAACAAAAGGATAGGTATCATGAGCTCTCTACGAAGAAAATGGATCAGCGACCCAGCGTTTAAACTGTTCAAAAAGGTTCTACCGCCGTTGTCCGCCACTGAGCGTGAAGCGATGGAGGCGGGTAGTGTTTGGTGGGATGGTGAGCTGTTCTCGGGTAAGCCGAACTTCAAGACGCTGCATCAGTATCCTAAACCCGTTCTGACCGCTGAAGAGCAGTCGTTCATGGATAATGAGCTAGAAACCTTGCTTGCAATGCTTGATGACAACAAGATCGTCAAAGAAGATCGTGACCTACCAAAAGAGGTTTGGGACTATCTACGCAAAGAGCGTTTCTTCTCGCTAATCATCTCTAAAGAGTTCGGTGGTCGTGAGTTTTCACCACTTGCTAACTCTACGATTGTGACCAAGATTGCGACACGCAGTATTAGTGCAGCAGTATCGGTAATGGTACCTAACTCTCTTGGCCCAGGTGAGCTTCTTTCTCACTATGGTACGAAAGAGCAGAAAGATTACTGGTTACCAAGACTTGCCGATGGTACTGACATCCCATGTTTCGCACTGACGGGGCCAGAAGCGGGCTCTGATGCTGGTGGTATCCCAGATAAAGGTATCGTTTGTTACGGTGAGCATGAAGGCAAAGAAGTGCTGGGTATTCGCCTTAACTGGAACAAGCGTTATATCACACTCGCTCCGGTAGCAACGGTTCTAGGTCTAGCATTTAAACTTCACGATCCAGACCAACTTCTGGGTGACAAAGAAGATATTGGTATTACCTGTGCACTGATTCCTGCCGACCATAAAGGCGTAGAGATTGGTGAACGACACGATCCACTTCACCTTGCATTCATGAATGGTCCAACGCGCGGTAAAGATGTGTTCATCCCTATGGACTGGCTGATTGGTGGTCAGGAATACGCAGGACGCGGCTGGCGTATGCTGGTTGAGTGTCTATCTGCGGGTCGTGGTATTTCACTTCCGGCTCTCGGCACAGCGATCGGTCACCTAACAACAAGAACCACTGGCGCATACGCTTATGTTCGTAAGCAGTTTGGCATGTCGATTGGTAAATTCGAAGGCGTTGCTGAGGCAATGGGGCGAATCGGTGGTCTGACGTATCTACTAGAAGCTACGCGCACATTGACGACAACATCGCTAGACATGGGCGAAAAACCAGGGATCGTGACGGCGATTGCCAAGTACCACATGACTGAAATGGCACGTACGATTCTCAACGATTCGATGGATGTGCATGCTGGTCGTGCGATTCAAGATGGTCCGATGAACTACTTAGCCTCAAGCTATTTAGGCATTCCAGTGGCGATTACTGTTGAGGGTGCAAACATCCTAACACGTAACCTCATGATCTTCGGTCAAGGTGCAACGCGTTGTCACCCTTACGTGCTACAAGAGATGGAAGCGGCAGCAAACCCTGATGCAAAACAAGGTGCGGCTGATTTTGACAAGCTTCTATTTAAGCACATTGGTCATGCGACGAAGAACACGCTAGGCGCGTTCACTGCAGCGCTAACAGGTTCTAAATTTGTTGGAGCGCATATGAGCGGCCCGACAAAAGTCTACTACAAAGACCTTACGCGTTTGAGTAAAGCGCTTGCGGTAAGTGCAGACTTTGCAATGCTAACTCTGGGCGGTGATCTGAAGCGTAAAGAGATGATCTCAGCACGATTGGGTGATGGTTTAGCGTATCTGTTTATGGCGTCAGCAGCACTTAAGAAGTACGAAGACGATGGTCGTCAGGCATCAGACCTAGATTACGTACATTACGCTGTTCAACACTGTTTCCATAACGCGGCTAAGTCGTTAAACGAAGCTTATAAGAACTTCCCATCGCGCTGGGCTGGTGTAACGCTTAAAGGGTTGTTGTTCCCACTAGGCAATCACTTCGAAAAACCGTCTGACAATTTAACGCTAAATCTAGCGAAGAGCATGATGGTACCAGGTGCACACCGTGATCGTTTGACGCATCTTTGTTACATCGGTGATGCTCCAAATGACAAGATCGGTTTGATGGAAAACGCGTTCTTGGCGATGTATGACATCCGCGACCTCGAGAAGAAGCTGTTCATTGGCGTGAAAGAGGGCAAGATTGCTAGAAAAGGTCTTCTTCAAGAGCGCCTACAGCAAGCGATTGAGGCTAACGTGCTAACAGAGCAAGAGGTAGATAAGATTCTTGCGGCTGATGCTCTACGCTACAAAGCGATTCAGGTTGACCACTTCAGTCACGATTTCTCTGAAGTAAGAACGGACGAAGTCGATAAGCCGAAGCTAAACAGCGTCGCTTAATTAGATATAGAAAGGTTTAAGCGCTCTAGTTTCTAGGGCGCTTTTTTTGTGTTCATTGAGAATGAAAGTGCTCCAACCACTTAGAAAAATCAGAGAAATTGACAGAAATAGGATGCGAACTGGGTGTGAAACTCTTATCCTACTAGGGATTTTTTGAGGAACTGAATATGATCATCAAACCAAGAATTCGTGGATTTATTTGTACTACTACACACCCAGTTGGTTGTGAAGCTAACGTAAAAGAACAAATCGCTTACACCAAAGCTCAGGGTCCAATCGCAAACGCACCAAAACGTGTACTTGTGGTTGGTTCTTCTAGCGGTTACGGCCTTTCTTCTCGTATCGCTGCGGCGTTCGGTGGTGGTGCAGCAACAATCGGCGTATTTTTCGAAAAACCAGGGACAGAAAGAAAACCTGGTACAGCAGGTTTCTACAACTCTGCTGCATTCGACAAGCTAGCGAAAGAAGAAGGCTTGTACTCTAAGAGCATTAACGGCGATGCGTTCTCTAACGAAGCGAAGCAGAAAGTTATCGACCTAATTAAAGAAGATCTAGGTCAGATCGATATGGTTGTTTACTCACTGGCATCTCCAGTACGTAAGCTTCCTGAAACTGGTGAGCTTGTACGTTCTTCTCTTAAGCCAATCGGTGAAACCTACACATCGACAGCAGTAGACACTAACTCTGACAAGATCATTGAAGCAAGCGTAGAGCCTGCGACTGAAGAAGAAATTGCAGATACAGTGACTGTTATGGGCGGTCAAGATTGGGAACTGTGGATCAACGCGCTAGCTGAAGCTGGCGTGCTTGCTGATGGCTGTAAGACTGTTGCTTACTCGTACATCGGTACAGAGCTAACGTGGCCAATCTACTGGGAAGGTGCACTAGGTAAAGCGAAAATGGACCTAGACCGCGCAGCAACTGAGCTAAACGCTAAACTGTCAGAAACTGGTGGTAGCGCAAACGTTGCAGTACTTAAGTCTGTAGTGACACAGGCGAGCTCAGCAATCCCAGTAATGCCACTGTATATTGCAATGGTATTTAAAAAGATGCGTGAAGAAGGCATTCACGAAGGCTGTATGGAGCAGATCTTCCGCATGTTCTCTCAACGTCTATACAAAGCAGACGGCAGTGCTGCGGAAGTCGATGATAAGAATCGTCTACGTCTTGATGACTGGGAGCTTCGAGACGATATCCAGAAGCACTGTGCTGAGCTATGGCCACAAATCACGACTGAAAACCTAAAAGAACTGACTGACTACGTTGAGTACAAAGAAGAGTTCTTGAAGCTATTTGGCTTTGGTGTTGAAGGCGTGGACTACGAAGCGGATGTTTCCCCACTAGTTGAGTTTGACGTTATCGACCTATAAATCGATACAGTCTTTTAGTTACTAACTATTTGAGTAAAAAAAAACTGAGTAACAAAGTAAAGGGGCGCTATGTAAGCGCCCCTTTTTTTGTCTGCGTTTAACCTCGTCTGTTAAGAGAGGATAATCAGAATCGTACCTGCCAACGTCATCAATATATTGGCTATCGCATAGGTGCCCGCATACCCCAGAGCAGGGATAGTTGAGCGTGCATGTTCGTTGATAACATCCATCGCAGGTGCACAAGTTCTAGCGCCGACGATTGCACCGATAAGGAGTGCTCGGTTCATCTTTAATACATAGTTGCCAACTAAGTAAGCCAGCACCACAGGCAGTACACTGACCAAAAAGGCAATCAATATAACTTGAGGACCAACTTGGGTTAGGTGCTCGAACATTTTGCCACCGGCACTCAGCCCAATACCTACCATGAAGAACATCAGCCCTAGGTCTTTGACCATATTCAGCGCACCTTGAGGCACATAGCCAAACGTAGGGTGGTTAGCACGCAGGAAGCCAAGCGTGATACCTGACAAAAGTAAGCCTACCGCATTACCAAGACCGAATGAGACTTGACCGAATGACATGGTAATCAGACCGAACATGATGCCCAGAATAAAGAAGCTGCAGAAAGCCAGCAGGTCTGCCATTTGACTGTGAATCGAGATGAAACCGATTTTTTCAGCAAGACCATGAACGCGACTCTTTTCGCCACTGACCTGCAAGATATCACCTTTAGCGAGTACGATGTTGGCGTCCATTGGCATCTCAATTTGAGCTCGAACCACGCGGTTCAAGAAACAGCCATATTCAGACAAGTTTAAATCGGACAGGCTTTTTCCGGCGATATTGTCACTCTTAACAACGATCTCTTCTTCAACGATTCGAAGGTCAAGAAGGTTACGGTCGAACACCTCTTTACCGTTACGAAAGCTTGGATCGAGTCGAGCGTGGCTATCAGGGAAACCCACTAGTGCAATTTCATCACCTTCTTGCAAGATAGCGTCACCATCAGGGTGGGCTAGAATGCCGTTGCGTCGAATACGTTCAATGTAGCAGCCGGTTTGTCGGTAGATACCTAGCTCACGCAGGTTTTTACCATCAGTCCAGTCTATAAGTTCCTGTCCGACACGATAGGCACGAATAATGGGCAGATAGACCTTACGCTGACCACTGCCACCCAATCCACGCTCTTGTGCTATCTGCTGCGCGGAGTCGTGTAGATTTTGCTTTTGAAGCTTAGGTAGTAGCTTAGCGAGCATAATCATACTGATGAGACCAATGAGGTAAGCCATCGCGTAACCGACGGACAGGTTCTCGATAACTAATGAGAAATCCATACCACGCGGTATGGTGGCCAGTCCTGAGTTCAGTGCATCTTGCGCGCCAACGAGTACGGGTGTAGCGGTTAGAGCACCTGCCATGACACCAGCCGATAAGCCGTAGTCCAACCCAAGATAGTGACTGGCGAAATAGGTCACCATCAAAGCGGTGACCAGCACTGTGAGGCTGAGTATTAGATAGTGCTTACCGTCTCTGAAGAAAATACCAAAGAAGTTAGGACCTGCTTCGATACCTACACAGTAGATAAACAGCATGAACCCGATAGTTAGCGCTTCAGCATTAAATGTGAAGCCGAGGTGACCCATGATCAATGAGGTGATCAGCACACCAATTGAATTACCTAATTGCAGATTTCCGAAGCGAATTTTGCCAAAGGCGAGGCCGATCGCGAGAACGACAAAGATAAGGAGAATAGGGTTTTGGTCAAGCAAATTGACGACGTCGATGTTCACTAGTACGACTCAAACAGACAGTAGTGGAGAATAAATAAAGTGTGGCGATTGTAGCGGAAATTTTCAAAAAGATAAGTGAATTTTTTTCCCTTTTTGCATTAGTTCAGCTTGAGTGCCTTAGCTTAGGAAAAACAGAGGGTTATTTATGCCGTTGGTGAAAGTATGTACCGAAGGTGGGTTACCTCGCAAAAAACAAAGCCAGCGTAAAACGCTGGCTTATTCAATTCTATCGTCAACTATACTTGAGTTGATTGCAGAGGCTAATTAGTCGAATAGACCTAGGTTCTCTTTCGCGTAGGCTTCAAACTCGGTACAGCCGCCAACGTGCTCTTGGTCGATGAAGATCTGAGGAACAGTTTCAACAGGCTTACCAACGGTTTTTTCTAGGTCAGCTTTTGAAATGCCTTCTGCATGGATGTCAACGTAACGATAGTTAAAATCGTCGCGTTTTGCTTTTAGCGTTTCAGCATGCTCTTTTGCACGAACACAATAAGGACAACCAGGGCGACCAAAAATAACAACGAACATTCAATTTCTCCTTGAAGACTAAACTTTTCTTTGAACCACGAGTAATAATGGTTGTGGTTCTTTCATCTTGTTGAAATCCACTATGCCTTAAGATGAAGAGGAAATAAAGTGTCATTTGTCTCTTGGTGCGATAGGTAAAACCTATCAGCGCAGAAGTTGGGCAAATCGTCGTAACAATGACCCTATCTAGTGTGTGATGATGTGCAAAAGTTACGAATTTAAACGGGCGACATGCGCTAATTGCTTGGCTTAAATCAAAAACTGTCGTCCTTTGAGATAGCATGCTGAGTACAGCTTTGTATGTTTGCTCTACCGATAACACTCACTGATGGTTTGTTTTTCGTATTGCTGGCGGTCTTGGCAATGTTTCGACTGGTGAGTTTACGGTATACCTAAAGGAATCTGGTATGTTTCAGTTTATGACGTCGAGTCGCATTATCTTTGGTGAGGGGGCGCTTCAGTCTTCTCTTTCTATCATCAATCAATTTGGTTACAGCGTTCTCTTAGTAACCGGGCAAGATCGACAACGAGCAGAGCCCGTCATTCACTATCTCCATAACCAAAAAATGCGTTATCAGCACGTAGCGATACGTGGCGAGCCAAACATTACCATGGTGGAAGAAACTGCCATCATGGGGCGTCGCTTTAAACCCGATATGGTAGTGGCGATTGGCGGTGGCAGTGTGTTGGATATGGGCAAGGCACTTGCCGCTATCATTCCAAATCAAGGCGATGTCTATGATTACGTAGAAGTTGTTGGCCGAAATGTTCCGTTAAAAACCAAACCCATTCCAATGATTGCCATTCCAACCACCGCCAGTACGGGAGCAGAGGTTACCAAGAACGCGGTACTTAAATCAGGGCAGGATAAGGTAAAAGTCAGTCTTCGTAACCCTGATATGCTTCCTGATGTTGCCATTGTCGATCCCGTCTTAACTTACGGTACCGACGTTTACACTTCTGGGCGTGGTGCTATGGATGCTTTCACTCACCTTATGGAAGCGTACGTTTGTGGTGAACCCAACCCATTGACTGATATGGTGTGCGAAGAAGGGCTAAGACGACTGAGTTACTCCATTATTCCTGGCTGCAAACAAGACAACCCTAAGTCTCGTGCAGACTTGTCTTTTGCCGCTATGCTCGGTGGTATGGCGATTACCAATGCTAAATTGGGTGCAGCCCACGGCTTAGCCTCTGCGCTTGGCGGTAAGATCTCCGCGCCTCATAGTGTGATCACAGCAAGGCTGGCTCCACATGTAATGATGGAAAATATAAAAGCTGCGAAAAGGGCAGGCCGCAGTGACGTACTAAACCGTTATCGAACCATGGCTCAGATATTGACTGGGCGGAATGATGCGTCTATCGAAGACAGCATTCAATGGGTGAACATGATTTTAGAGCGCTTAGCGCTTCCGCAACTGTCGGAATTTGGTGTGTGCGGAACGTCGTTTGAGCAAGTCGCTGCCGATGCGATGAAGTCAATGGCAATAAAAGGCAATCCAATTCCACTAACCGAGGACCGCCTCATCTACATCCTCAACCAAGTCTGTCAGTGTAACTGCGATGGCAGCGCGGAAAACAGGGATGACAGTATGCAGGTAGAATATCGCAACAATCCTATCGAGACTGACTAGTATCTTATTGAGAGAGTTTGTAAAAATCAAAAAGGAGGTCAATATTGACCTCCTTTTAATGTCTAGCGCTATCCAGTTTACTCGACTAGTAATTCGGCACTTTGTTGTAGCGAGAGTCCTTAAGTGCTTCTTTCACACGCTTAAGGTTATCGCGGAAGCCGCTTCCACGACGCAGAGTAAAGCCTGTTGCTAGTACGTCGATGATAGTCATCTGCACTACACGACTTGCCATTGGCATGTAAACGTCAGTGTCTTCTGGAACGTCGACAGTAATAGACAGTGAACTTGCTTTATCAAGTGGCGAGTCTTTTGCAGTAATGGCGATAACCGTTGCGCCGTTTTCACGAGCAAGGTGAGCGACCTCTACTTGGCTCTTAGTACGACCAGTATGAGAGATAAGCACGATAACATCGTTATCTGAGCAGTTAATACAGCTCATTCGTTGCATTACGACGTCTTCGTAGCAAGAGATAGGGATGTTAAATCGGATAAACTTGTTTTGAGCATCGCGAGCAACTGACGAAGAGGCACCCAAACCGAAGAATGAGATACGCTTCGCCTGAGTCAACAAGTCAACGGCACGGTTGATCTGCATTGAGTCTAAGCTGTTTTTCGCCACGTCTAAACACGCCATCGTTGATTCGAAAATCTTATGGGTGTAAGCATCAGGACCATCGTCTTCTTCAACGTTGCGGTTCACATAAGGTGTCCCGTTAGCAAGACTTTGCGCTAAGTGCAGTTTAAAGTCAGGGAAGCCTTTGGTGTCGAGTCTGCGGCAGAAGCGATTCACAGTCGGTTCGCTAACGTCAGCCATTTTAGCTAGCGTAGCAATACTGGAATGAATGGCGGTTTGGGGGGACGCCATAATAACTTCAGCAACCTTACGTTCAGACTTACTGAAGTTCTCTAAATTTTTTTGGACTTTCTCTAGTGTATTCATAGTGTTCACAGGGTAAAGAGAACAACTTGCTGGCGTAGTTAATCAGGTCCGACAAATAACCAACACGATAGTAAAAAAAGGTTTGTTATAATCGGAGGCCGTGATGTCGAGTTTTTATAATAGGTCGATTAACGCCAACTCCATAACCTCAGTATAAACGATGCTTCTTGTCATCTGTAACAAAAGCTCACATGAAATCTTTAGAATATGACAGGCATCAAACAAAAAACTGGAAGAAAAAAACAATAGAGCGAAAATTGCTCGCTTTTTGCTTCTTTCTAGCGCAGTTTTACCGTATCACTCCCACAAAACAGAAAGAAAGTTTCATAACTGAGGAAGTGAAATTGATTTCATTCTCGAATAATGAGGTATCGTTACGCCTGAATTTGGTCTGCCAAGCTGTTTAGTTTGGTCAGTATTTCAGGTGAAGCGTTTGCTATTTGTCGCTGTTCCTCTAGCACATTGCTTAATACTTCAGTTGAAGTCAGTGGATTTGCTAGCACTACGCGAAAAACAATCGTATCACGACCAGACCAAATTGTCGGATTAAGTTGGGTACGAGATACAAATGACAAACCAGTCTCACGCTGTTTCTTCTGGATGAGCTTGGTCAATTGATTGAGCAACTCATGCAGTTCATCCTTCTGGCTTTCAGATGCAAGCTCTAGTGCTAGTTTCACATTCTCTGGTACGTAGCGATACGTAAGCAGACAAAGCTCAGGTTTACTGACCAGCTCGAAATCATTTTGCTGTTCAATAAGATCAGCGAAGTAACGGGCTTTCTCAATACTTTGGTTAATCAGTAGCTCATACCCTGGTCGGCTGATGATATGCATTGCCGCATACACAAGCATGGCCATCCCTGAGCGAGAGCCTTCTAACGTGTGGCGGCCCAAGTCTTTTGAGCCTTTGCGAAGAATATATTGAGCATGATGTTTGATGCTTTTCATAGCATCGGGATCTTTAAATAGTACCATGCCCGCACCCATAGGGATGTAGAGCTGTTTGTGAGCATCAATCGTGACAGAGTCAGCAAGCTCAATACCATCAAGGATGGCTCGATACTTGTCGGACATCAATGTCGCGCCGCCCCACGCTGCATCAACGTGGAAATGGCAGGCTTCTCGCTCACAGATAGCAGCAATCTCGCGAAGAGGGTCAACGTTACCGGTTTCCGTGGTACCAGCAACACCAATAACCGCGAATGGGTGGATTTTTTGCTGCTTCAGCTCTTTGAACTTTCGTTCAAGATCTAGAGGGCAGATTCGATTGTTTTCATCTGTCTTAACAGCGACAAGACCTTGTTGACCAATGCCTAGCAAATCAGCGGCTTTCTTAAGTGAGTAGTGACCTCGCTCAGATACCAATATAGCTAAACCTTCGTAGCCATAGTGCTTCATCGCTTTGAAAAGTCCTTCCTTTTCTACACCAAGAAAATCGCCTTGCGCTTTCAACGCACGGTTTCTTGCGACCCATAAAGCGGTAATGTTGGCAATGGTGCCACCAGAGCAAAACGCGCCCAAAGAATGCTCTGCGCTGTGCATCCATTTTTGGTAGAAGCTGTCTTGCTCGGTATAAATCAGTTTATGAAGCATGCCTAGAACTTGGCGTTCTAGTGGTGTGAATGCCTTTGAAGTCTCAATCTTCACCAAATTTTGGTTAAGAGCGATCATGATCTTAGACAGAGGCATTAAAAAGTAGGGAAGTGCCGATGTCATATGACCAATAAAGCTTGGCGATGAGGTGTGAACGGAGTGCGAAACTAAAGTATCTAACAGATGTTCTGTATGAGCAGAGACGAACTCAGGCTGCTCTGGAATTGCTGCACTAGAGAAGTCTTTTTCGATTTCGTGAAGTGGTTTTTCTTCCGCAACAATATGCTCTCGCAAAAACTGGTTCAAGTTTTTGGATAAACTCTCTTCAATTTGCGTTAGTGTCGAGTCAGGTCCTTCAGGGATAGTGAATATTCGAAGGAGGCTCTCAAAGCTGACATCAGCAATTTTTTGCTCAGATACCATATCGTTATCTACTATTATTCCGTTACTGCAAGCGGCACAATCTAAACCAATTGAGTCCGAATGTCTCGCAAAAATGTAGCACAGCGCCGATTTTTTGCCGTGCCACAACGTATTGTTACCGTATTTGGTTACTAAAAATGCAAAAGCTGGCGTATAAGCCAGCTTTTGTCTAAGAGTTGTCCGTCTTTCGGAACGAGAAGAGTCTATACACTAATTACAAGTGGTTGCCTCAACTTCCTGAATTGATTCATTGTATCTATTTAATGCCGTCTCGATTTTCTTAGGGTGACTCAATAGATCGGCAAACGCGCTGCGTAGTTCGTAGTTTTGAGGGTGCGGCTTAGCTTGACGATCAGCAAAGCTTTTTGCAGCGATTTGTCCAAGCTCATCGTCTCTTTGAGCCAAGGCTTTTACGTCTTGTTGCTCAAGCTGTAACCAGGTCTCGATAGATTGCTCAGTCGCTACTTTCTGCGGTTCATTTTTCAAGTAATAGCGAACGGCTTCACGGTTTAGTTCGAAGTGGTGCTTACGGCCTTCTAAAAACCAGTTACTGACCTCGTTCAATTCTGGGTATTCGCTGGTCGTCATTTGAACCAAATCTTCATACCACTGAATAGACGCATCAATGTACGCATCGTACTTGTTCTCGAAACATTGAGTAGAGTCTGCAGACATTGCGGAAAAAGAGGTGCTTAAAATTGCCGCAGCGGCGAGCCATTTTTTCATTATTGTATCCTTTCGTGGGCTAACGAGCGTTTTTCTTTATTGTAATGTTTGAGGGGCAAGAATACAGGAATGAGAAAATCATTCCTGAGATCTACGCAGCAAGAGAAACAAAAAACAGCATTAAAACCGGTACCAGCAAGCTCAGGATAAAGCCACTAACTATCGCTACGGGTACACATCTAACACCGCCGCTGCTTTGAATTATTGGCAGCGTAAAGTCCATTGCAGTCGCGCCGGCATAACCGATTGCGGTGCATGGTCGTTTGGCAATGAGCATCGGTATGATGACCAAAGCAACAAGCTCTCTTAGTAGCTCTATCATAAAGGAGGTACCGCCGAAAACGGGTCCGAACGCATCACCTATCAAAATACCTGCTAATGAATACCAACCAAAACCCGAAGCGATGGCCAGTCCCTTATAAATAGAGATGTCGAGAATAAGTGCTGCGATGATGCCGCCAATCAGAGAACTTGCCACAATGACAGTCGCTATGGTCATGCCTTGTTTGTTGACCAGTATTTGCTTGAGTGTCAGTCCACTGTTTCTCAGTTGGATACCAATAAAGAAGAGGAGGGCAAACAGAATCCATTCGCTGGCTGCTTCAACCCAGCCAAGACCGATTGGCAGCATTAAGCCCAAGATGAGACCAGAGCCTACAACACCGATGAGCTTGAGTGATTCAAGCGCCATCGACGATAACGGCAATTGGTTCTTGAGCTGCTCTGTTTGAAGAGGCATCAGTTTATCAATCATCGGAAGGCACAATAGGTTGCATCCACCAATGACGACAAAAAACGTTGCGGTCATTGTAATAATGGTCTTGAGGTGACTCCCGAAATTGTCGAGAGCCGCCAAACTTAAACCCATCAAGAACAGGATGACGTATATTAACCAGGAGGTTGCTCGGTTAATGGTGTTGAGGTACGCCGCGTTGGAAACTGGGAATAGATACCCGATAACCAGCGGAGTAAAAATGAACAACATCCCTGAAAACATTTCCGTGTGCCTCGTAAAAGTATTATTTGAGCAATGAGCGGCTAATTACATGCCAGCAGAGCGAAGAACGTCTTTGATTTTTTCCTGGAATTCAAATTCGCTCAGTGAGGTAAGTTGATACATGACCTCTGCACCATCAACGTTGATTTCCACTTCGTGTTCTTCAAGTGCGTCATGATCTTGCTTTCGGAAAAGAAGTATGTGGTTAGCAATACGGGCAATGTCTAGGTAAGAAACCTCAGGTCGCTCAATCTGTTTAACTTGGTTTGATGCGACTTCGATAAAATCTTTATCGAATCCCCAAGTATTTAGAACTTGCTCACTGGTGAGTGCGCAGCGAGACTGGAATATTTGCATCGCCAGATCAGGGTCTAGGTAGTTTCCTTTCTCTAAATAAAGGTGGTACTCGTTGACCAAACAGAAAAGACCGATATCCGCTAGAAAGCCAACCAAAAGCGACTTTTCTTGTTCGAGATGGGTGTAATCATCAACAGACAGATCTTGGAAACTGCGGGTAACCATGACCATAACAGCAGCCAGCTCTCGAGATACTGTGGCACTGTTTACTAGTACTTCATGGCACTCTTTCGATAAATTAACTGAGTGTTTGAGCAGCTCGATGGATTGAGCTGTGACTATGTCGCGAACACGGAAAATACCAAGACGAGAGACCGCGGTGTTCAGATCGTTACATGTAATATTTCTGCGATTGAATATCACAGAGTTTGCGACTTTAAGGACGGTAGCAGCAAGACCTGGGTCTTCCAATAGACAGTCCGCGATGTCGGAGATGCCTGTAGCTTCATCATTACATAAGGCTTGTATTTTTAGTACAACTTCAGAAATAGGAGGAAGGGAAATCTTTCCGGTGTTGATTGATTGCTCGACTAAGTCTGCAAATTCCGTTTCGAGGCTTTTGATGAAGAGCTGTTGATTCTCTGGAAGCCAATAAAATGATAAGTGATTCATAAACATTCGACAGGTGAAGCGATTGCGCAAGTGTACCTTTGTGGGTCAGTCATTGACAATAACATTAGTGATTTTAATTGGCGAATGTCGCCTAAATGGCGTTTAGAACATCATTCAATTGTAACTAGATTTGAAACTGGTTGTGTATGGCCGTTATTGTGAAGTGACTCGCAAATGAATTGTGACCAACTCGCACAACTGTGACATTGAGCCAGACTTAATTTGCATAGTGAACTATTATAAAAACATATAAAAAAGCGAGGCATTTTATACTGCTATAAATTGACCCTGCTAATAACATTTTTTATTTTTTTAGCTGCTATTTCTGGTGATCGATTAATCGGGGTAAAGATTAAGGATCAAAGGAAATGATAGAGCAATCTTTTTACGACTACACGACTCAATTTGGCGAATCGCAAAAACGTTCGATGTTTGGTGGCACTGGGCTCTTCAAGGAAGGCGCCATGTATGCACTGATTAGTAACGACAAAGTGTTCATCCGCGGTGGAAAAGGACTGGATGCTCAGTTGCACGAGCTGCAATGCGAGAAATTTCGTCATGTAAAAAAACAATCAACAGCAACGGTAAACTATTACGACATAACGAATCTGTACAACCAGCAAGCTCCTGTGCTCAAAGATTTGGTTAGACAGTCCATCGAAAACTCAGTCGATCAGCACTGTAGTAAGAATTCAGTCGAGAATAGGCGATTGAGGGACTTGCCTAACATGCAGCTCACATTAGAGCGCATGGTGAAAAAGTCGGGGATTCAAGATGTTAAAACGTTCTTAGAGTTAGGCGCGCCACGTGTTTTCAATAGAGTGAAACGCACGTACGGCAACGATGTTGACCTTAAGCTGTTATGGAAGTTTGCGGGTGCCGTTGATGGCGTGCATTGGAAACTGATTCAAGATCCAATGAAACAGAGACTTTTGGAGCATTGCTCGAAGATAGAGCAGTAGATTCGAACTTAAAACAGTAGATCAGAATTGAAAAAGACCGTGCTTAGCACGGTCTTTGTGTTTTCATTCGTTTGCTAATCAGCGTAATCTACAAATAGGTGTTAGATTAGAATGCAAAGCGAGCAGTGAACATCAACTGGTCACCGTAGATATGGTTGATACGACCTTCAAGGCCCAGAGAGAAAAGCTCTGTTGAGTGGAAGCGACCATATACAGAACCCATCCAGCGGTCTTTATCACCAACGTTTAGGTAACCCGCTTTACCACCAATCTCAAGTTGTGGACCAAGCCATTGACGCACACCTAGGTTTACTTCCATACCAGTGTCAGTTTTGTGGTGATCGCCACTGTCGGTAATGTGAGCTAGCATTTCACCAGTGAAATCCGCCCAGTTGTTCACTGGTGCGTGGAAGCCAACACCACCAGAGAAGTCGTAGTCACCCTCAAATTTAGAGTCGATGCTACCTACGATGTGAGCATTTGGGTGGATTGATTTGCTGATAGCAGCACCGAAGGTCATTGGGCTTGCACCAATACGAGCTTCAGCATAATCGTAATTGAAGTTACTCATCGTCGCTCGTTGCTCGTCCTGGTTGGCAAATGCCTGCTGCGAAGTGATAACCATCAGAGCAGCTAATAGAGTTTTGCGCATAGTGTCTCTAAACCTTTTTGTTTGAACTCAATTCCTTGACCATAAGAGTGCGCGTAGCAAGATGCTTATGGTGACTTAAAGTATCTCGCTATCATAAATCAATTTGTCCTTGGTTCTCCAACAAAAAGTGCCTTTATCGGGTGCAAATTCCCAAAAATTTACAATGCCATACATAATTCAAGCAATATGGACGCTTTGTGTAAGAAAATCGTAATCAAAAGTGAGAGATGTAGCACACTAACGCCCTAGGAAGTGTGAGTTTTCTAAGCCAAGTTGTCAGGAATAGGCGTTAAGACACATAATTCACTAGTCACCAAAGTTTATTCTATTGTCGGCAATGGCGTTGAAGATGCGTTCAGTATCAAGCACTCGTCCCCAGGGCATTAAATCTTTGACATTGTTTATCATGTAATCAGTGAGCTGTTGCTTAACGATGGAACGAAGCTCATCGCCTTTCCAAGGCTTACTAATATAGAAATCCAAACAGGCGTGATTAACCGCCTCGATAGTGTCTTCATGACCCGCTTGCCCAGTAAGCAGAACCTTCCTACATGCCTTTAGTTCTTCGTCTTCGCTGAGTTCGATAAGAAAGCTCACGCCAGTTTGCTCTGGCATAATATGGTCACAGAGAATGAGCGCCAGCTTTGCCCCTTCTCGAGCGTGGTCAGCAATCACAGAGCGAGCCTCATCAACCGACTCCGCACCTTCTACGATAAAGTGCTCCTCGAAATCATCCAAATCTTGCAAGACACTATCAAGGACTTCTCTTTCGTCATCCACACACAAAATTAGATATTCAGTCATGGTTGTGCTCCTTTATCAGTTCTTCTTGGGTGACAGGAATAAACACTGCCATATTGGTGTACTGTCCACACTCAGAATGGGCTTCAATCCAGCCCTTGTGCTGAGCCAGTATCTGTTGGCAAATCGACAAGCCAATGCCTAGGCCAAAATTGCCTTCTTTTTTGGTGGTGTAGTTAAGCTCAAAAATACTCTCTAATTGTTCAGCAGGTATACCACAACCGTTGTCGATAAACTCATATAGGTTGTAAATGTCGCCATCTCGATTAACTTGGCTGCTTCGAATCGTTAGGGTGCCTTTTTCAGGCAAGGCGTCTAAAGCGTTGGACACGAGGTTAGTCCAAACTTGCTGCAGGGCGATAGGTTTGCAGAAAATAGCGGGAAGGGCGCCGTATTCCTTGATGAGCTTATGTCGCTTTAAGCGATTTTCAAATATCACCAAGGTGTCTTCAATGCCTTCATGAAGGTCAACGAGCTCATAAGATTCATTATCTTGTCTCGAATAACCTTTGAGACTTTTCACCATGTCCGCAATGCGCTGGGCGCAAACCTGAATCGAGCGCAGTGTTGCCCCCGTCACTTGGAAGCTCTCGAGTTTCGAGAGCGTGTCGGCAAGTTGCTCTGGCTGTTTTAAGGCTTGCTCGACTAATGTGGAGTGATTATGAAGATCCAGGCTCACCAAACGCTTAGACAATCGGCGGTCTTTGATTCTTTCTTGAAGCTGCTTGGTGCGCTCTCTCAGCTCTGAGGTTGAGAGTGGCGAAGAGAGTCGAGACTTTTGCAGAACATCTAAACCCAATTGAAAGGTGTTAGCGTCATGATTAGCATTTAAAATCGAGTCAATCTTGTCAGAAACGGTTTCTGAACCACGTAAAATGGCAGAAACGGGATTATTAAGTTCATGGGCGACGCCAGCCACGAGTTGACCTAGCATGGCCATTTTCTCTTGCTCGATTAACTGCTGATGCGCGGACTCGAGTGATTCGAGGGTTTTCTGTAGTTCGAGCTTGGTATTGATGCTTCGCTGTAATCGCCGGTTAAAGTGACGGAGCAATAGGTTGGTAAACAGTGGAAGTAAGTCTGTGTTCGAATGCATCACCTGAGTAAATACCGTTCGATCAAGCTTGATGACCTGAGTCGGGGTTAGGGTCATTGCTGTGGAGAACGACTGCTCGCCCGTCACGAAAGACATACCACCAACAATGCCGCCCCTGCCATGTCTTACTACTTCTCGCTGTTGGCCAATGTCATCTTTCTTATAAAGTGCTACATGCCCCTCGACGATAAACCATAGGAACTGATTAGGCTGCCCTTCGGCCGTGAGTAGGTGCTCTGCAGAGTAGGCACGAACGGCTCGAGTCTCGTCTTTTTCTGCAAAGAAGGCGAGCAAGGCTTCAATGACTTGTACCGCGAGTTGATTGTCTGAAATTTCATGAAAATCATGAATAAAGCTCGCACGATAGGAATGCATTTTGTTTTCTATATGTGCTCTGAGTATCTTTTGTTGATCGAGTACTTTTCCAAAATGCAGTAGATGTTCTGTTTCATGTTGCACCACATATTGCGTGAGCTCTTTCACAACTGTTTTATGCAGGCTACTTTGTTCTATTGGGTAGGTCAGGCAGTGGTCAAGTCGTCCTTCATTTACCGCATTGAGAATCGCAGTGATGTCATGGGCATCTGTTTTACTGATGAGCACTTTTCTAGCGGATTGAGCGTGAGCCATTTGCTCAAGCTGAACTAAGAACTCTCCACCATCAAACAGTCTGCTATGTCTCGCGATCACTAGTGCGAGATGTTGTCCTTGTCGACCGATCTGTTGAATCAACTCATGCCCTTCGAGAATGGAAGTCGCCAAATGAATATCGAAATGCGATTGGTACAAAGAAAGCTCAGTATCGAGCTTATCTAAGCTTGCTAAATCACTATCTAAACAGAGCACGGCATAACGGTTATTTGGGGTCATTGATACATGAGTCTCTCGTGACGTACGTGAATTTAATATATCAATAAAAAGCAGAGGGTTATGAGAAGTAGGTATGAGATTGGAGATCCTAACGACTTGAGTTAGACTGAATGAAATACACCTCACAAAACGTTTTAATTATCTCTATGAATCAACTTAAGAAGTATGGCGCAATTGGTGGCGCAGTCGCTCTTGTGCTGTGTTGGCCCCTAGCGGTTGGCCACATTGGTCAGAAAGTTATTGAAGATGGCGTGGCGCAGCTCAACAATGAAGGCGTGACGGCAGAAATTGTTTCTTATGATCGCAGCTATCTCTCATCGGTAGTAGAAACCCGCTATCAAGTCCAAGACCCAATCCTTAAAGAGCAGCTTGAAGTCGATGGTTTGCCAACTGAGTTAGTTGTGAAAAGCGATATCAGCCACGGTTTGATGAGTTTGACCGCGAACTCGGTTCTAAAGAACTTCCCGGACTTTCCGTTACTTCTGAAAACCGTCACTCAACTAAATGGCAACACAGAGTTTGAGTTGTCATTGGATAGCTGGAGCTATCAAGGCAGTGATGACCAAACCGTGAGTATGTCGATTTCGCCGTCGGTCGCGACCGGCACAGCAACCGTGCTTGGTCAGGTATCATTCCAACTAAACGTGCCTTCTGTTCAGCTCGATTTCGAGAATGGCGAGCAATTAGTGATTAACCAAGTCTCTGCTAAAGGCGAAGGTAAACAAGAAAATGGTTTCTGGCTCGGTGAACAGAGCGCATCGATGAAGCAGTTCAGTATCCTTGATCAAAACCATGATAGTTTGTTTGATATCGACACGATTGGATATACCTTCAAGTCGTCTCTGAATGCTGAGAGTGATCGTATCGATACTCAACATATCTTCGATATGACTCAACTGACTTATCCAGAGGGCGCTCAGTTGAGCGACCTAAACGTTGATTTTGCGATGAACTCACTCGACCGTTCGGCGTTTGAGGGTTTAGTCTCTCTGTACCGCTCTAATCCATCTTTAGCGCATGCCGATATCAACGAGATTGCACCGCTTATCGAAAACTTGTTTGCTCGTGGCTTCCAAGTGTCGATGAATGACATGCACTTCAAAATTGCTGAAGAAGAATTCAAGTCAAAGTGGCTAGTCGAAGTGCCGGAAGGTACCGAAAACGTATCTCGTGATCCAAGTGTTGTATTGCCGGCGCTGCAAGGAAACATGAATGCGTATATGTCTCAGGGTATGGCGCTTGCCCACCCAATGCTTGCGCAGGGTGTCGATGAGCTGGTTGTGATGGATATGATCAAAGAGAAAGATGCTGGGTACGAGTTGGATGCCAATATTGAGGGCGGACAATTGGTATTTGAAAACGGTCAACAAATCCCTTTGATTGCGTTGTTTCTCCCGTTACTGATGGGACAATCAATGGGGCAATAGCGCCTAGATTGATCAAATTTACATCCCCCAATAGAAAAGAGGCTCCCAGCCTCTTTTCTTGCTTTTTATCTCTTTGAAAACGTGATATTACTGATGGCTTCTTTAAGTATTTTGTTAGGAGTAGTAGGGTCATGGAGCCGATGTCAGATAACGTATTTAATTTCAGTGCAGGTCCAGCTGGGTTGCCAAGAGATGTGCTAAAAAAAGCACAATCCGAGCTACTCGATTGGAATGACTTGGGTACGTCGGTTATGGAGATCAGTCATCGAAGCAAGCAGTTCATTCAGGTTGCGGACGAGGCTGAACAAGATCTAAGAGATCTTCTGAACATCCCTTCAAATTACAAGGTCCTATTTTGCCAGGGTGGCGCGCGAGCTCAGTTCTCAGCGGTGCCATTAAACCTACTTGGCGGTAAAGACAAAGCGACTTACATTGATGCTGGTTACTGGGCACAAAGCGCAGTCGATGAAGCGGAAAAATACTGTACGCCAGTTGTCTATCAAGCAAAGACTGAAATCGAAGGTAAAGTAGCAGTACAACCGGCAAGTGAATGGTTCATTGATCCTGACTCTGCTTACGTGCATTTCTGCCCGAATGAGACAATTGACGGTATCGAAATTAATGAGCTTCCAGACACGGATTTGCCAATCGTCGCAGATATGTCTTCGACCATTCTTTCTCGTCAAATCGATGTGTCGAAATACGGCGTGATCTACGCTGGTGCTCAGAAGAATATCGGTCCTGCAGGTATCTGTATCGCGATTGTACGTGACGACTTACTGGAGCTTGCAAGCGATGTACTACCAACGTTTCTAAACTACAAAGTGTTGGCCGAAAAAGAGTCGATGTACAACACGCCACCAACGTTTGCTTGGTATCTCTCTGGCTTGGTATTCAAATGGCTAAAAGAGCTTGGTGGCGTACAAGCGATTGAGCGTATCAACCGCGAGAAGGCAGCTATCCTTTACGACTATATTGATGCGTCGCCTTTCTACAACAACAATGTTCATGCAGACAACCGTTCTCTTATGAATGTACCATTCCAGCTAGCGAAGCCAGAGCTTGATGCTAAGTTCTTAGAGCTTGCGGATGAACGCGGTCTTCGCGCGTTGAAAGGTCACCGTGCTGTCGGTGGTATGCGCGCATCAATTTACAATGCGATGCCAGTAGAGGGCGTTCAAGCACTTGTTTCCTTCATGAAAGAATTTGAAGCAGAGTACGCGTAAACTCAATTTTAGATTTTTATCGAAGCCGCGATTATTCGCGGCTTTTTTTTGTCTGAATAATCAAAGCTTATCGTCACCATAGTAAACTCGATATCAAAGAATCTGGTGAACATGCGATTATTCACACTCTTCTCTCGCATTCCTCGATATGCTGAGAGTGTGTTGATGATCGGATGGCATTATGGACATATTGATTTTATTTGGTTTGATTGCTCTTAACGGCTTGTTTGCAATGTCTGAGATTGCGCTGGTGGCGGCCAAAGGTGGTCGACTCAGAAAACTCGCAGAACAGTTTGGTTCTGCGCAGACTGCACTGAAACTGAAAGACGACCCCACCTTGTTTCTTTCAACGATTCAAATTGGCATTACCGCTATTGGTATCTTAAGTGGTATTTGGGGTGAAGCGGTTCTGTCAGCGCCAATTCTGCAATGGCTTGTTAGCATGGGCATGGAACGCGAGTTGGCAACGGTGTTAGCAACGACAGGGGTGGTTTTGGTGATCACCTATTTTGCGATAGTGGTGGGCGAGTTAGTACCGAAACGAATCGCTCAGAACAATGCTGAGCGCATTGCGGTGGTGGTTGCGTATCCGATCTATTGGCTCTCAATCGCCACTAAGCCTTTTGTTCTGCTACTGACATTCTCCACCAATCTTATGTTGAAACTGTTGGGACAAAAGGATACTAATGGTGACGCTGTCACTGAAGAAGACATCGTCGCCTTGGTAAAGGAAGGCTCAGAAACTGGGGTTATTGAACTTCAAGAGCAAGAGATGATCGCCAACTTATTGCAGCTCAACGATAGAATGGCGACGTCCTTGATGACACCAAGATGTGAGATCCAATATCTAGATATAGAGCAGCCATTAGCCGAGATACTGAAAAACCTTCGTCAAACTAAACACTCGGTGTGGCCGGTTTGTCGTGGCGGGTTAGATAACCTTATCGGTACCATCTCCTCTAAGGTATTACTGGATGAATATAGCGAGCTATCCATTGAGCGCTTAGTGAAGCTATTGCGTAAGCCAAGGTTTGTTCCTGAATCGATGAAAGGGCTGTCTCTACTTAGCTATATGCAGCAGACCAGTAGTGAGATGACGTTTTTGGTCGATGAGTATGGTGACATTCAAGGTCTGGTTACTCACTATGACCTGTTAACGTCGATAGCGGGTGAGTTAGCCATGACCACACAACATATGTCGGCACGAAAAGGGAAAGACGGCAGTTGGCAATTTGATGGTCTGATTCCTATTTCAGTATTCAAAACCAAGCTCAATATAGACGTCCTTGAAGGGGAAGAAACGGAAGGTTTTCAAACCTTAAATGGCTTCCTTACTTGGCTATCAGGTCGTTTGCCCGAAGAGGGTGAGGCTATTTACTACCAGCGATTTGTTTTCGAGGTTGTTACTGTAAAGAACAATCGGATTACACAGGTTAGGGTACATGAAGTAGTGATTGAGCAAGCAAACGATCACTAATGGTCGGTCTAGCGAAAATAAAAATCCCCGCAATTTGAACGGGGATTTTTATTGGTAGTGAAGGTAAGTACGCTATAGCGTTTGATGCAGCTCGAAGTAGCGTCCTTGCGCAGCTATGAGCTCGTCATGATGACCAAGCTCGAGCACCTCGCCATCTTCTAACAGGCAGACCTTATCAAAGGTATCGAGGTTCACTAGACGGTGCGTAATGAAGATCACCGTTTTACCTGCAAACTTCGATTCAAACAACGACATGATTTGCTGCTCTGTCTTCTTATCTAAGCCTTCAGTAGGTTCATCAAGAAGCAATATCGGTGCATCATGAAGCAGCGCTCGGGCAATCCCAACTCGACGCTTCTCGCCTCCGGAAAGCTGTCGACCACCTTCGCCAAGCCATGCATCTAAGCCTGAGTCTTGGTTGAGGTGCGCTAAGCCAACTTGAGCAAGCACTTGTGCGAGCTCCTCATCGGATGCATCAGGTTTCGCCATCGACAAGTTATCGCGTAGTGTTCCGTTCAAGATATCGACTTTCTGGCTCACAATGCTGGTGGATTGACGAAGCTGAGCTTCACTCCATGTGCGAATATCGTGACCTGCGAGCTCGACAGAACCCTCATTAACGTCCCAGTAGCGGGTAATAAGCTGCAGTAATGTCGATTTACCAGAGCCCGTTTGACCAACGACAGCAAGCTTGTTACCAGCAGGAATATCAAGATTCAACTCTCTTAGTGCGGGTTGATTCGCATCTGGATAGCGAAATGTTGCGTTGTTCACCTTAATTGAGAACGCATTATCGTGAGAGACAGACTCTGCAGGGAAGGTGACATCAGGCTCAGCCAAAATAACTTCGTTCAGACGCTTCGCTGACGTCAGCGTTTGGCCTAGGTATTGGAATGCGCCTGCGATAGGCATGAGCAGTTCAAAGCTCGCCATGGTGGCAAATGCCATAAGCGCAATAAGTGGATCAGGTTGATTACCGCCGACCCCATCAGCTGCTAGCCACAGCATAAGAATCAGTAACCAGCCGTTTGCCAGAATCAATAGACCTTGAGCCATACCAGAAATCTTAGCGTGCACAAACTGGTTCGATAACAGCTTGTTTTGAGCCTCTATGATGGATTGACGATAGCGCGACTCAGCGCCAAACAGAGTTAACTCGCTATAACCTTGCAACCAGTCAAGCGTTTTGATTCTAAGATCGGCTTTGTTCAGAGTCAGTGCTTCACCATTGTTTTTACCAAGGCGGTAGAAGATAACTGGCCAAAGCACGAGAAGCAGCATCAAGATAGCGCCCAGTGTTAAGCCCAGTGTCATATCAAACCAACAAAGTACGGCCGTCAAACACAGGATGCCAAAAGCACCAACGATGATAGGACTCACTAGTCTTAGATAGACATGGTCCATGGCATCGACGTCGGCAACCAGTCGGTTAAGCATATCTGCATCGCGAATGTTAACCGCTTTACCCGGAATCAGTGGTGCCAGCTTTCTGAAGAAGAAAATGCGCAGGTCAGTCAGTAGTTTGAATGTCGCATTGTGGCTGACAACACGCTCACCCCAGCGTCCAGCGGTTCTCGCCATAGCGGCACCGCGCACACCTGCACCTGGCAGCATGTAGTTAAACGTTTCGCGAGCAATCGTCAGACCAGCGACAGCCGAAGCCGAGATGAACCAACCGGAAAGCGTCAGCAAACCAATAGAAGCAAACAGGGTACAGAACGCGAGTACCATACCGAGAGAGAGACCAAACCAATGCTTCTTATACAGTTTCAGGTAAGGGAGAAGTTCACGCATCTAGGTTCCCCTTATCTTGGGCTTTTGCAGATTGTTGTGCGGAAAGCATGGTTCTGAAGAGACCATCATTTGAGGCTAACAAGGTGTAGTCACCATGCTGCTCAATTTGGCCTTTGTTCATCACAAGGATATTGTCGACCTCTTTAAGCTGTGAAAGCTGGTGCGTCACCATTAAGGTCGTTTTACCCGCTGTCGAGGTGTGTAATCCTTGAGTAACCAAGCGTTCACTCTTAGCATCTAAACTCGCCGTCGGTTCATCGAGTAACCAGAATTGGCCGTTTTGGACCATAGCTCGAGCCAGTGCCAGGCGCTGAGCTTGGCCAACAGACAAACCACCAGAGCGGTCGGTAATTTGATAGTTGAGGCCATGCTTTTCGACAAACTCAGCTGAAAACGAAGCGAGCAGGGCGTCATTAACGCGGGCTTCGCTGACGTCAGGATTGCCAAGCGTAACGTTATCCAAAATGGTGCCGTGCAGAAGCAATGGGTTCTGTCCCACCCAGCTGATAGCTTGACGCCATGAATGCTGGTCTAAAGATTTGAGCTCAACACCATTTATCTTGAGCGAGCCTTCGTATGGCATGAAGCCGAGAATAGCGTTGATTAAACTGGTTTTGCCAGCACCGCTAGGACCGACCAACGCCGTGGATTTGTTGGCATCAAGGTTAAAGCTCACAGGACCTACGAGCTTCGTTCCATCAGGACTGTAGACTTCGAGGTTATCTGCACTGATAGTTATTGCATCCTTACTTAATGGCTTTTGACCATTGGGTAGGTCTGCAACTTCAAGATCAAGAAACTCTACAATACTCTCCGCAGCACCTACCGCTTGTGCCTTGGCATGATAGAAGGTTCCCAAGTCTCTCAGTGGTTGATAGAACTCTGGTGCCAAAATAAGAATAAATAGACCAGCGAAGAGGGTAACGCCGACGCCGTAGTGACCGAAGTTAAGTTCGCCAATGTAACTAAAGCCGAAGTAAACAGCGGTGACTGCAATCGAGATAGAGGTGAAAAACTCAAGCACAGCGGAAGATAAGAACGCCAGTCTCAGGACATCCATGGTACGCTTACGAAATACTTCAGATGCACCATGCAGCACTTCCGTTTCTGCGTTGGTGCGATTGAAAAGACGAATTGTCGTCATAGATTGCAATCGGTCATAAAAGTGACCAGAAAGGCGCTGTAGCGCTTTGAAGTTCTTGCGGTTGGCATCAGCCGCCTTCATGCCCACCAAAGCCATAAAGATAGGAACTAGAGGAGCCGTCACAAGGAAGATAAGACCCGCTGCCCAGTTAATTGGAAATACAACGACCAAAATAATAATAGGAACGGCAACAGCAAGTGACATTTGAGGAAGATACTTGGAGAAGAACTCTTGCATCTCTTCGACTTGCTCAAGTACTAGAGTCGCCCAAGTACCGGCAGGTTTGCCCTTGATGTATGTTGGACCGAGTTCTCTAAGCTTGTCGAGTATTAGCTGCCTTATGTAAATACGAACTTGTTCGCCGCATTTGAAGCCCGCAATCTCACGACCCCAAGCGCAGGCAGCACGTCCTGCGACGGCGACAACAAGTCCAGCAAAGTGGGAGATCAGTTCATGTTTATCGACATGTTCGATAATAAGTTGATGAAGAATGGTGGCGATAAGCGCGGCTTGCGCGAGAAGGAACAGACTTGAAAGAACGCCGAGCCCTATCGCAATCATAAGCCAGCGCTTTGCTAGCTTACTTTGCTCTTTGAGCCACTTATTCAAGCTCCGTTGTTTTTTCTTATCCATGTAGAAGGCTTAATGAGTATTATTATTAATAGAACCAGCAATTATACAAAAGAAAACCCAGAGGTTATACCTATGGGTTTTCAATTTTCAATATTGATGAGCTGCTGGTGAAAAGAGCAAGTCTCTTAAGAGTCTTGGGCGTCAAGGAAGCGTTCTGCATCCAGCGCTGCCATACAACCAGTACCTGCTGAGGTGATGGCTTGACGATAGTTGTGATCCATAACATCACCAGCGGCATAAACACCAGGAATGCTAGTTTGGGTTGCATTGCCTTCTAAGCCCGATTGTACAACGATATAACCGTTGTTCATCTCTAGCTGACCTTCAAATAGAGAGGTGTTTGGCTGGTGGCCAATCGCAATGAAGGCACCCATTACGTCGACTTGCTCAATGAGATCGGATTGTGTGTCTTTAATGCGAATACCAGAAACACCCATATCGTCGCCGACCACTTCTTCTAGAGTGCGATCCGTGTGTAAGACAATATTGCCGTTCTCGACTTTGTCCATTAGACGCTTAATTAGGATCTTTTCAGCACGGAAACTATCGCGGCGGTGAACAAGGTGTACTTCAGAGGCGATATTTGAAAGGTACAGTGCCTCTTCAACAGCAGTGTTACCACCACCCACAACCGCTACTTTTTGGTTTCGGTAGAAGAAGCCGTCACAAGTAGCACATGCTGAAACACCACGACCTTTAAATGCTTCTTCTGAGTCAAGACCAAGGTACTTTGCAGACGCGCCTGTTGAGATAATGACAGCATCCGCAGTATAACTCTGGCTATCGCCAGTTAACTTAAATGGACGCTCGCTAAAATCGACTTCATTAATGTGATCAAAAATGATCTCTGTTTCGAACTTTTCTGCGTGAGCTTGCATGCGCTCCATCAACAGTGGACCGGTTAGACCTTCGGCATCGCCTGGCCAGTTCTCAACTTCCGTGGTGGTGGTTAGCTGGCCACCTTGCTGCATACCAGTCACTAGTACAGGTTCTAGATTCGCTCGCGCTGCGTAGACAGCGGCTGTATAACCCGCAGGACCAGATCCTAAGATCAGCAATTTACAGTGTTTTGTGTCAGCCATAGTTTTTCTCACTTTCTCTATTCTTATCAACACCACGGGTGGGTGAGGCTTTGCTACCTAATATATTGGGGTTGAGGGTTAAGAATCAATACTAGATTTGCAATGAACGGTGATATTTTGGTCGATTGGTCACAAACCAAAGCAGAGCTGCCACAGTTGATTCATTTCTGTTGTTCAATAATCCAATAGCAAAAGTCGTAATCACTACCATATAGTGAAGATGTAGTGGTTGTTGCTGGTTTTGTGATCTTGACGCTATTTTGCGTTGGGTTTTGAATAACCCGATAAAATATATGTGGTTATTATGCTAGTGAACTGTTCTAGATTCTGAGTGCAGCCAGAACTGTAATTGGAGGTTAATCCTGTATATGGCGCATATATCGGCTATATCATCTTAAATGTGGATTGTAGTGGAATTTGGTGCTGTCAAAAGTTGATCTCGCAGGATTAGTGATATTTAATGATATGTAAATGAAATGTGAAATATCGAAATTCAACATAACATTAAATGGAGTTAATGATGCTGCACTCAAGCGAAAGTACCTTACATCTCACTAGTCTTAGTGGTCGAGCAATCGAACAGTTAGCACCGACTTTTGCAACCTTACCTAATACTCAACATGCAGATGGTCAATATCGCTTGCGTCGATACTCTGTGATTAACTACCGCGATGGTGAGATCCTAGATACGGGAGATAGCAGCTTTGTGCAATCAGAGCACTACAATCACTTTCAAGGCGATGTCGTCAGGCAGTTTGAGCCAGTTCTAGCATCGACATTGCAAAGCGATGCGATGAAGGAGCTTGTGTCTCTATTTGTGCGCACTAATGACCTGCCGAATGGGCAGGAAATTGAAATCCATCAGATTCGAATCGCAGCGGTTTATGACGAAACAGAGGTAGCGCCAGAGGGCGTGCACCAAGACGGTTTTGACCATATTGCTTTAGTTGGAGTCGGGCGCCAAAACATTGTAGGTGGCGACATCATGCTTTATAGCAGTCACAAGGAAGCGCCATTCTTTAAGAAAGTGCTGGCCGCTGGTGAAGTCGCTATTTTGGATGATTCTCGTTTATGGCATAACGCGACGCCAATTCGCTGTGTTGATGAGCAACATGAAGGCTACATGGATGTCTTCGTTCTTACTGCAAAAGGTCCGAAAAATGCGCTTCACTCCTAATACTGCTCGCGCTCAGTTTACCGCTCTGAGTCAAACTCATAACAATAAGCCTGTGGTTTTTCTCGATGGTCCAGGAGGCTCGCAGGTTCCTCAAAGCGTGCTGACGGCCATGAACGAGTACTTAGGGTTCTATAATTCGAACCTCGGTGGTCATTACTTTTCGAGCAAACGTACCGTTGAATTGGTTGCTGATGCAAGAGAACAGGCTCGTGCGCTTCTCAATGCACCGACGGCTGACAATATTGTGTTCGGCGCCAATATGACGTCACTAACATTCCAGTTGAGCCGTGCTATTGCTCGTGATTGGCAAGCTGGAGATGAAGTGATCGTAACCGCACTTGATCACTACTCTAATGTGTCGAGTTGGGAACAAGCTGCAGAAGATAGAGGGGCAACAGTTAAGCAAGCGAAAGTGGATCCAAAAGACTGCTCAGTGGACTTAGCTCACCTTGAATCACTACTCAATGAAAAGACGCGCTTGATTGCCATTACTTATGCCTCAAACACAACAGGCACTATCACGGATATTCGTCGCGTCGTTGAGATGGCAAAGCGCTATGGCGCTGCGGTTTATGTTGATGCCGTTCACTATACACCGCATGGTCTTGTGGATGTCGAGGCACTAGGTTGCGACTTTCTTGTTTGCTCGGCATACAAGTTCTTTGGTCCCCACTTGGGCGTGGCGTTCGTAGCCTCTGATTGGTTGCAATCTCTTCGTCCATACAAGGTTGAACCAGCGACAGATATTGGTCCGGGAAGGTTTGAAACGGGTACTCAGAACTTTGAAGCACTCGCTGGATTTATTGCCGCTGTGGACTATCTGGCATCTTGGGGGGAAGGGGATTCACTTCGAAAGAAGCTAGCTAGCGCTATGAAGGATATTGGCGCTCATGAAGAGCAGATAAGCCGCTATTTCCTACAGCGATTATCAAAGGTTGAATCACTCTCGCTCTATGGAACAGAAAACTGCGATCATATTAAGCGCACCCCAACCTTTGCTCTGCGCTCTTCTAAACACTCACCGGAGCTGCTTGCCAAAGCACTAGGTGAGCATAACCTCTGCGTGTGGAATGGGCATTTCTATGCTCTGGGTTTGGTGAGACAGTTAGGACTGGAAGATAAAGGTGGCGTACTTCGTGTTGGATTTATGCACTACAACACGCTGGAAGAAGTAGACCTGTTCTTCGATACGCTTGAAAGTCTTTAATTAAAAAAACAGCCCGCATTACGCGGGCTGTTTTTTAGCGTTACGAGTGATAAGTGTTACTCAGCGCTGACTTCTACTTCGTAAGACGTGAATTTACGAATGTTAATCACACCGGTATCAAGGATCAGGTACTGCCCCTTGATGCCTTGTAGCAAGCCCGTCACTAACGGCTGCTTATCAAAGTTATGCGATGTAATTTTGGTCGGATAGGTGTTTACCGGATAGCTCAGCGGAGTAATGTTCTCATCGAGCACAACTACAGCGTCTTCACCATATTTTGCACGAATCTCTTCAATTTTATCCGCAACAAGTGGCAAAAGTGCTTTCGCTTGGTCAACTAACTCTAATGGCTCACCATCTTGTTTAAGCAGTGTACGCCAGTTTGTTTTGTCTGCGATGTGCTTCGCCAGTTCTACTTCAATTAAGCCAGAGATTTGGCGCGTTTTGACCTTTAGGATAGGTAGACCTTGTGTCGCCCCTTGATCAATCCAACGCGTTGGGATTTGAGTGTGACGTGTAATACCAACCTTAAGACTCGACGTGTTTGAAAGGTATACAAAATGGTCAACCATGCAATTGGCTTCGCCCCATTCAGGTTCACGACAAGTCCCTTCATCATAGTGACAGGTTTCTGGCTTCATGATGCACATGTCGCAGCTCGCCAGCTTCTTCATACAGACAAAACAATGCCCTTGTGAATAACTCTTTTTGGTTTTTTTGCCGCAAGAGGCGCAAAAGATATTGCCTGTGTGGTTTAGGGTGATGGTCTTACCGATCAATGGTGAAAGGTCAACCTCTTCATCACCAACCGGAAGTCGGTATTGAACAGTGGATTCTAGGGAAGCGCGCATTTTAGACAGCGTCCCTGAAGCTAGTAGTGACATGACATTACTCTTTATTTTGATTGTACTGTCATGCTAGCAAATTCAAGCTAAAAAATCCTTATATCAACGGGGTATAGAAACTAGTTGGCTTCGTTTTGCTCACCAGGAAGCAGCGGTCCAATAAACTCATCGCTCGTAACGATAGGCTCTTTGGGACCAAGAAACTTAGGCTGAGTGTTCATGACATACAGATCAAGCATCGCCTTCGTGCGCGCAAATACCTCGCGAAGTCGTACTGAGTAGCCTGTTTTCGAAACAGGACCTGAGACCGCTAAACACTTGGCATTAATGTCATAGTGCTGCGCAATCACCAATGCACGCTCACAGTGAAATTTTTGAGTAATGATAAGAAAGTTATCGGTGTCGAAGATTTTTTTGGCACGAACAATAGAGTCTAGGGTTCTGAAACCGGCGTAGTCTAGGTGAATTGCAGGCTCTGGCACATTTGCTCTAAGGAGGTCTCTCTTCATGGTCCATGGCTCATTGTAAGAGCGATGGGCGTTATCGCCACTCAACAAAAAGTGGGACACCTTGCCTTCGTTATACAGATTGATGGCGGCATCTATCCTATGTGAGTAGTATTCGTTGAGTGTGCGGCCTAAGTATTTACTGGTCCCAAGCACGACAGCGACTTGCACGTTGTCCACTTCTTCAATAGATGTCACCAAGTGATCTTCGGCTTGCCAGCTCACCCAACGATCGACTGTGACAACCAAAACAACAAATAACACCAAGGTGATGGCAAGCACGCGAACGCACCGTTTCAAAAACGGGAGAACATTGCCTAATTGCCAAGATTCCTTGTTAAATCTTAAGGTCACTAAATCTGTCGATTCCTTTGAGCCCAAATGCCGATACCTACAAAGCTTAGAACCACGATGGAAAACATCAAACCGGGTTCGATATTATTGAGAGTACTCTTTAATACTGGCGTGGCTTTTATGATGATCAATCCATAACCAAACGCGTTAAGAAGTATAAAACAGCCTGTTCGAATAACGAAATTAGTATCACGTAATACGTTACGCATCAAACGATTAATGTCAGCACCGAGGACAACCAGCGCACAGGCTACTAGCGCGGTAGAGATTTCAAGAAGGTAAGGAGAGAGTAACTTGCCACCTGGAGCGAATAGATCCAACATTGAAGGGTTCCTTTTTCATAATTAGCGGCTCATTAAACAAAAAAAAGGCTCTTGATAACAAGAGCCTTCGTGTGACATTGATTCAGGTTAGAACGCTGAACGCTTATATTTGCGATAAACAGGCTGCCAGAAGTTTTCTTCGATGGCTTTGAGTAAGGTTTCATCTGAACACTCTTTCGCCACACCTTGTTCGATAGCTTTTTTAGCGACAGCGAAAGCGATGCGCTTAGAGACCAGATGAATCTCTTCTAGAGGCGGAAGTAACTGACCAGAGCCTTTTTGTGCCAGCGGAGAGCACTCGGCCAATGCACGGCTAGACTCCATTAGCATTTCGTCGGTTACGCGAGATGCTTGAGCAGCAAGGACACCTAAGCCAATACCAGGGAAAATGTAGCTGTTGTTGCACTGTGCGATTGGGTAGGTTTTACCTTCAACGACAACAGGGTCAAATGGGCTACCTGTTGCTACAAGTGCTTGGCCGTTCGTCCAACGAAGGATGTCGTTCGGCGTCGCTTCAACACGGCTTGTTGGGTTCGAAAGTGGGAACACAATCGGACGCTCACAATGCTGATGCATCTCTTGAATGATCTCTTTGCTAAATAGGCCGGGTGCACCTGATACACCGATAAGCACAGTTGGCTTAGCATTTTTGATTACGTCATGAAGCGAGAAACCAGAGTTCTCTGATTCCCAGTTTTGCGTGTGCTCATGTTTTTGTACCAGGCGCTGCTGGAAGTCCAACAGGTTTGGCATGCCTTCTTGTAGTAGACCCCAGCGGTCAACCATGAAGACCTGTGAGCGAGCTTGCTCGTCACTAATGCCTTCAGATACCATTTGAGCCACGATTGCTTCTGCAATACCGCAACCAGCCGAACCTGCACCTAGGAAAGTTACACGTTGCTCTGACAGTTTGCTGCCAGCCGCCTTACAAGCTGCTAATAGCGAGCCAACAGTGACGGCAGCGGTACCTTGAATGTCATCGTTAAAGCAGCAGATTCGATTTTTGTAGCGCTCAAGAAGTGGCATTGCATTTTTCTGAGCAAAGTCTTCGAATTGAACCAGTGCATCAGGCCAGCGACGCTGTACAGCTTGGATGAAATCTTCAACGAACGCGCGATATTCATCACCCGTGATACGAGGATGACGCCAGCCCATGTACATTGGGTCTGCTAAGCGTTGCGGGTTGTTCGTACCCACATCAAGTACGATTGGCAGTGTATAAGCTGGGCTGATACCACCACATGCGGTGTACAGTGCCAACTTACCAATTGGAATCCCCATACCACCGATACCTTGGTCACCAAGACCGAGGATACGTTCACCGTCGGTTACAACAATGACTTTAACATTGTGGTTACGTGCGTTGTTGAGTAGGTCATCGATGCGATCACGATTTGGATAAGAGATGAACAGACCACGACCACGACGATAAATGTTCGAGAAGTTCTCACATGCTGCACCTACAGTTGGGGTGTAAATGATCGGCATCATTTCCGAGATGTGATTCTGAACTAAACGGTAGAAAAGGGTTTCGTTCGTATCTTGGATATTGCGCAGATAGATGTGCTTATCCATGTCATTTTCAAAGCTAGTGTACTGCTTGTAAGCACGGTCTACTTGCTCTTGAATGGTCTCTGTCGTTTCTGGAAGAAGACCTTCTAGGTTAAAAGACATTCTCTCTTCTGAAGTGAAAGCACTGCCTTTATTGAGTAATGGAGTACTAAGAAGCGCAGGACCTGCGTAAGGGATGTAAAGCGGTCGTTTGTTGTTGTTCATTAGGTTACCTGATATGGGAACAGTCATTCGGGAAATAGGAACAATTAGCGCGCTAATTTAACACAAATTAAGAGATTAAGCGAAGTGCAAATGTTAACTAATTGTAGAAAATATCACATAAAAATCCTATCGCTGACTGAGGTTGTACTGCACCTTGCGACAGCAACAGGTATACTCTCGACATCCGACCGAGATTTCAGAAAGTACAATGACCTTACCTATTGATTCTATTGAACAAGATGTGAAGCAAACGCTGGCACATTCCCACCTTATTGTTGAAGCAGATACAGGATCGGGCAAGTCTACAAGACTTCCGCTTTGGGCAATGGAGCAGGGTAAAGTCCTCGTCGTTGAGCCGCGTCGAATCGCTTGCACCTCTCTTGCCGAATTTTTAGCTGGATCTCTAGGAGAGAAAGTCGGAGAAAAAATAGGGTACGCCATCAAGCTAGAAAACCGTTTTACCGCGGAATCTCAGGTAGTATTCGTAACGCCTGGGGTGGCACTACGTTGGTACGCGGAGAACGAGTTAGCTGAATATTCGGTTGTTATCGTGGATGAGTTTCATGAGCGTCGCTGGGATACCGATTTATTGGTGGCATTACTCAAACAGAAGCAGTCACACCGAACCATTATTACCTCTGCGACAATCGAGGGTGAGAAGTTAGCGCGTTACTTCAATGCCGAGCGGCTGGTGGCAAGTGGTCGTGTTTATGACGTGGATATTCAACATCGACGCGATGACAGTCGACAGCTACCTGATAGTCGTCATCTAGAAACGCGAATTAAGCAAGAAGTGATAGAGCAACTTGGTGAAACATCGGGTGATATCTTGGTGTTTCTACCTGGCAGAAAAGAGATACAACAAGTTAGAACTGCATTGGCTCCTCTTTGTGACACTGACGACATTCTTGTTGCGCCGCTGCATGCCTCAGTGACGGATCATGAGCGGAGCTTAGCCATGACCATACAAGACAAGCGCAAAGTGGTACTGGCTACTAATGTTGCTGAGACGTCGCTGACCATTCCCAATATCGGGCTAGTGATTGATTCAGGGTTAGAGCGCCGTAATGTCCAGCGAAATGGTCAAACGACGCTCATGCTCACTCACATTTCAAAAGCGAGCGCGTCGCAGCGATCGGGCCGCGCAGGGCGCGTGATGAATGGTATTTGTGTACGTTTGTATGGAGAGCATGCAGCATTAGAGTCGGTAACACCACCGGAGTTGCAACGCGAGTCTATCGTGGAGCCAATGCTGGCTTCCGCGGTTTGTGGGCACGAGTTAGAGACCCTCAGTTTTATCGACACTATACCGGATAAGTCATTAGCCTCGGCAAAAATGCAGCTCAAAGAGTTAGGGGCGATTGATGATAATGGCATTACCGAGCATGGGCGAAATCTTGCTCCACTGCCAGTTGATGCTATCTATGCCGATCTTGTCACGAAGATGCCAACCAAGGCGCTGAAAGAGGTCATGATTGATTTGACCGCAGCAATCTGTACTACGGGCAAGCTTTATCAACTGACATCTAACGAAGAAGCACTTGAACGCTTGGATATCGAAGAGCCGTTTGGATGCGATGCGCAAATCATGGTTGGTTTACTGCGTGGCGAGAGCTTCTCTGGCGTCAGCGCAGATCAAGATGCTCTGCGCGAAGCGCAAGGTTTGTCCGAGCAAATGCGTTCGGTATTTGAGCTGCCAAGTCTAGAAGTCGCATCGCGATACGATCGAAACGAGTGGGTTAAGCAGATGATCAATGCCAATCCAACGTTGTTGTTTGTGCGTCGAGAGAGAAGACGCGAGGCGCTTGGTAATGGGTTGATTGAGGTCTTGTTGGGTCGCTCTTGTCGACTCAAGAGTAATGCAGAATCTGCGTTGGTGTTATCAACGCACTCCCTACCAGGGCGCGGTGTGAAACAGACGATGACCTTGGGAACCTTGCTAGTTCCGGTTGAACTCTCCTTGCTGCGTGAGCTTTCGATAGGTGAGTGGGTTGCTGGAGAGGCCGTTGAGACGGAAGCCGGCCTCGTTACCACTGAAACCTTAGTTTATGCAGGAAGAACAATTGCCAAACGAGAAAGTGAACCGCAGGGAGAAGCCGCACTTGCAGTTATTGCTAATGCGATAATGAGTGGTCAGCTATTGCCGGGGTTAGCACAAGAATTATCAACAAAAATGGCGCATTGGAAACTGTATCTTGAACTAGGATTGGGGCAAGGGCAGAGCTATGAGACTGGAGAACTGTCTCTATGGTTACAAAGTAGGCTTGCCGAACTTGGTGTTGAAAGCTTCGACGATCTTGAACTTATCGATGCGAATGACTTTGAGTTTGAAGGCATTCCTGAATGGGAGTATGCCGACTTCGCTGCTAAGTATCCACTTGTTATTCAATTGAGTGGTTTGACACTGACGGTTGAGTACTTCGGTAAAGGTAAACTAGTCGAAGTCAGTCATCATTCGGGATCAAGAAAAGATGACCCTAAACGCAAAGAGCTGCCTGCTTGGTCGGGATGGCGAGTGAAGTACCGAAAAGCTAGCAGAGTGCTAGACTTGAGGTAGTGTCCGTTAGCGAGGTGTCAAGGCAGGTTACACAACAATTTGCCTATTGCTGAGCGAATGTTCAGAAGATGTTGCGTATTGGGTTTTTATATCACTTTTCACATCGTAAAAGGGCTATAAAAGACCGTTTTTATATATCCTATTGCTATATAAGCAAGCTTGAATGATAGTAATCAAGTAGCATTCTGCAATCGGGAGTGAAGATGTGTGATGATAAAAAATCGCCAGTGGAGTTTGATTACACCAGTTTTCTCGGCGAATCGTGCAGTAAAAAATGGACTTTCCTAGAGGCGTTAGCTTCTGTGGCTCCAGTGTTTGGTGAGGCTTGGAAAGAGACCACCAAACAAGACAGTGACCCAGACAGCCGCTTGTGGGAGATGGCGCTTCAGTCTTTATCAACCAGTCGTAGTGATGAATCCAACCTAGTGTCGTTAATTCGACTTGCTCGAGATGAGCATATTGATTGCCTACAAGTGATAATGCCTTATTCACTCGATGCCGATCAAATCGAAACGATACAAGCCAAAGGGAATGCGAGTATTACTGCGGTGCCCGATGAAGACGTACTGATCGCAGTGATCCATGCTTAGCATTAGCTTAGTCGATGCTAAATTGAGACTTAGTTAGCCATGCAGATACCCCAATATTCGTATAGTTAACAATGTTCGAACCAATGAAAAGGGGGAGCGCCATGCTCCCCCTTTTTGGTACTGAATGTCTTCAAAGCTGGCCAGAATTAGTCTGCAATCAAGTCGTATTCGGCACGCAAGATATCGATGATCTCTTGTTTTGGATTTTCGCTTAGCTTGATCTCACGACCCGTAATCTTTTCTGCGATACCAGTATAAGTGCGTGATACGTCCATTAGTGCTTCTAGCGGCAATGCATTATCTTTCGCAAGTGCCTCGCGCTCTGGCATGCGCTCTTTATTTAGAAGGATATCAGGATCTGGGAAGTGGTTTAGCAGGAACTGACGGAAGCCTTCCTTTGAGTTTTCAACGATGCTTCCTGTTTCGTAGGCTTTCGTATCCCAGATACGTGATGAGTCAGGTGTGCCCACTTCATCCATATAGATTAGCTTTTCTTTGCCCTTTGAATCCGTTACGTAGCCGAATTCAAACTTGGTATCAACAAACGTTTGGTCAATCACTTCAAGTGCATTACTGATAACGCCAAAGCCTTCTTTAAGCAACTTCTCATAGCCATCAATGTCAGCTGCATTGCTAAAGTTGAATGCTTCGAAGTTGTCGACAATGTTCTGGCGAGTGATGTTGACATCATCTGCTTCAGGAACACCAGGAATACCGCGCAAGATACCTTTTGTGGACGGTGTAATAAGAATATCTTCCAGCTTCGAGTCTTTCTCTAGACCCTCTGGTAGCGTAATACCGCAAAACTCTCGCTCGCCTTTCTCATAGGCACGCCACATTGAGCCAGTGATGTATTGACGACAAATAGCTTCAATCATGACTGGTTTAGCTTTTTGAACGATCCAAACAAATGGGTGAGGGATGTCCAGGATATGGCTATCCGCTAAACCGTTATCTTTGAAAAGTTGGAACCAGTGATTTGAAATCGCATTAAGTGCTGCGCCTTTACCAGGAACACCTCGAAGATCACCTTCGCCGTGCCAAATACAATCAAATGCTGAAATTCGGTCACTGATAACCATAATCGCAAGTGGTGCGTCTTCTGCTACGTCGTAGCCTTTCTCTTTGATAAGGCGGCGGCTATCTTCTTCAGTCAGCCAATATACAGAACGCACTTTACCGCTATGAACCGGTTTGTTAGTGCGAATTGGGAGATCGTCGTTTACGGCAAGAACTTGATCAGCAAGACTCATGGAGACATTCCTATCTAATGTAAGGTCGCGACAACAGCGACAACAAGTGGAAGAGTGGTAACACTCATTATTGCCACGCATCATACCAGAACTGGTTGATCCTGCCAGAGAAAAAGCAAACGTTTGCGCAATTTGTTTATGTTATAGAGTCAATTGTTTAAAAAGACGGCTTTAGGTTCGTGTAAAGGGTGGTTGTGTGAGCGGGAATGTAGGTACGACTCTAGGCAGGTTCGCTGCCTCGAGTCTGAAAAGAGGCCTATTAATGTAGATAACGTTCGCCAGATAAAAAAACGACTTCACACTGCTGGCTTAAAGCGAGTGCGTTCAGCGTTGCTTGCTCTTGGGTACTAAACTGACCGTTGGCGATAATGGCGCATGCGTTTCCAGAGCGGATTGCTTTTTCGACAACTTGATATTGCGTCAAGCTAGCAGAAGGTTTCATTTGAACCATATGCTTACCCAACTTATGAAAATGAAGTGCTTGTCCTGCAGAAGGGCGAGGGCATTCAGCTGTCATCAAAATCCACTGTGGTCTAGACGTTAGCCTCGATAACTTTTCAAGAACTTCATCCTGAATTCCTTGTGGTGCAATACTGCTACCGAATGCGTTGTAAGTACGTGAAACATTGTATTGAGAGCGAATTTGATTGTTGAGTAACATAACCCTGTTCCTTTATACATGCTGTATGGTTATACAGTAGTTTTTTGCAGGGGAAAGATCAAGCATTTTTTGTTCATTAAAAACTCAGTTAAACTTAAGTGTCTGAATTTTAATGAATTTAAATTTTAGGTTATCGTGAGTTTTTAGGGTGAGATGATGTAACAACAGTAGTTTGGAGTAAAAGTACTGTATAACCACTGTATAGTACGTCTGTTGGTAAGCAATGAGTTGAGCGGGGTGTAGGGAGTTTGAGGGACTAGAGACTAAAACGCCTCTGTTAACAGAGGCGCATTGCATTTCATTTACGGTTGAGCGGTCATTTTGTTGCGAAGCTCGATTTCTGCGAGATTAAACTGCCTGACATCCATAACGGCAAAACTTAAACATTGCTCGCAAGAGTGATGGCACTTGCCGTCAATATACTCATGTTTAGTGACATAACTTGGTGTGTGGCACCAGTCACAGATACCTTCTTTAGTGAATACGTACATTATTACTCCCCACCCTTATCTGTCTGGGTGTTATTTTCGCGGAGTATTATGACACAAAACCAATAGGAATGTTAAATATATGTTTCAAAAAAGTGGTATTGTGCAGATTTGGTTATAAAACCGCCAGTTTAAATAGCGATTATCGACTCTTTAGATGGTTGGTAAGCGTGTTCAGCGCAAGGTTAAGCTGCTTCATCTCTTCTTCACTACCTTGGGCATCTGGGTGATAAATGCGGCTCAACTGCTTGTAGCGCGCCTTGATCTGCTTTGCTGTAGGTTGTTCATTCATGTTGAGCCCGAAGCGAAGGTAGGCATCTCTTACCGCTGAATGTGGGCTTTGGGAACTCGAGTTTTGGGAATCAGTCGAGCGACTGCGCAGTTGTTCGGTTGCCGATTTAAGTTGTTTTTGCAATGTTTTGATGATCTGTTGTTGTTTAGCGAGGTTTTGTTTTAGCTGTCCGAGGTTCAATTCATGATCATTGGACGCACGCATTGTTTGTCTCTGTAGATAGACTCCAGTAGCAATGATTGCTCCGATCAAGACAAGGTAGCTCGCGTGGATTAACCAACGCCAATCTGAAGAGGTCGCCTCCGGCGAGGGTATGTGAGTAACCGCTTGAGGTGCGTTTGCTTGCTCTTGCTGTTTCAGTGCCTCTATCTGGCGCAACTGCTGAGCATTGAACTGTGCTTGAAGTGCGGCGTCATAAGCTTCTTGATAGCTAGGCGAAGCATCTTTCGCAAGGGAGTACCACAAAACCGCTTGGTCTTCGTTAGGAATGTCTACCGCTGCTTGTTGATAGAGTTTTGCGACTTTTCCGAGTGCAGAGACGTCACCTTGAACCGCGAGCTTAGTATAGAGTAGCGCGGCTTTTGATGGATTGGCTTGAACACCTCGACCAAACTCTAGCGCTTGAGCGTAGTTAAACGTGGCGGCGGGATGTTCATTCTCACTGGCTTGTTGATACCAGTGTGCCGCTTTTGTAAGGTCACGTTTAACACCTTCACCCGTCTCGTAGGCGAGACCTAGCTGGTATTGGGCATCGGCATTGTTAAGTAAAGCTTGTTTTTCTAGCGCCTCGGTAGACGCCTGGGCGGAGGAGGGAAGGCAGAATAATACGAGTAAAAGCAGCATGCTACGTGGGTGAGTCGCCAAGCTTTTAAACATCTATTCTGCGCTCCGTTTGCAAGTTAGATAGGTTTCTATTTAAGTAGTTTTGGAGCCTGTGCACCGTCAATAGGGCGGTTGACTGCCACCTTTCGACCTTTTTTGAGACCGACTTCATAGTCTGCAGTGATGTTCTTCATGGCTTCTTTTAGTTGCTGTTTGAAGGTTTCACGGTCAATGTTTTTAAACTCTTTATCTATGTAGTTGTTGATCTTGTTTGCTGACTCGTCATCAGGTGTGATGACTGGCAGCTTTTCAAGCGCACCTTCAATCCAACCAGAAACAAAAGAGTTCACACGGCGCGTCACTTCGGTCGTAGACGTGCCAGAGCCCGCAAAACTATTTCTAAACTGACCTGTCTGCTCGTTCATCTCGCGGTAAATGATGTCAAATGCAAAAGCAGCAAAGATAGCGCGATCCGCTTCACCAATGAACTCGACGCGTTTTAGCCCTTTATGATTGAGCAGGACAGCTTCAACACCAAACTTGGTGTTGATACCACGAATAACACGCAGCAAGGTTGAGCTGATGTTGGTCGGAAGCAGGTGAGTGGATTGCGTCTTACCCATCTTGATGAACTCGATATCATCTTTATCGAGACCATATTTCAACATAAGCCTATGCGCCATCTTGATGGCGTTTGCGGCTTCATTGACGTTCGCTGAGTTGCCTAGCTCTAGACATTTAGCGATCTTTTTGAGGGCTTTTTGTTTATCCATCGACAACCTGAAGTTTCTCAACCGTGGAAGAAAAAGGGGGGATATTTTAGCGACTTTTATGCAAAAGTGGAAGGGTGTCACAATAGGTGTGTATGGCTATGAAACTTCACACAGCCATACAGAAATTCAAAGAAGGTGCGTTTTACAGCCCGAGTTGATCGAGGAGATCTTGGTTGTCGTCGACTGCTTCCGCTTTGGGTTTGGCTTTCTCAGATTGAGCCGTTCGCGCTTTCTCAATAATAGCGTCTGGACACTCGTCTGGCTGAACTTCAAACTCTTCCATTTGAATAAATTCCGTCTTATCCATCGCAAACTCAAGATAGAAGATATTGTTGTTTTCTGTCGAGAAGGTAACGCGTCTTGCTTGAGGGCGTTCCAAGTTGGTGTCGACAGAGAGCACGACTTGCTTGTTGATAGACAGCATCTTTGGCTGGTTTTGAGTAATGTTGGTTTGCAGCTCTTTACGCACTTTATTCGTAAAGTCGCCAACCAATTGGTTCATCAATTCACCAAGTACATCGCCTACTTCGTCAGAGTTGTGGTGAATGGCTAGCTCTTCTTCAGGCATGCCCATGTTACGCATGTAGTTGGTATAAAGCTCAAGGGCGGCTTTGGACGTAAAGTTAATCACCACCAATCCCGAAAATCCGCCATCGAATAAAACAAAGCAACCGTAGTCCGGCTTAAGTGTCGTTTTTGTTATCTTCTGAACCATGGCCGAATAGGTGACGCTGGATTCTGTTGCAGAAGTCAGGACGGTGGAAACCGATTGGCAAAGTTTTAATAGAATATCTTCTGTAGTGATTACTTTTGTTTTCTTCATTGCGGACCGCTTGATCTTATGGTGTCTTCCTTAGTCTTAGGAGTGTGTCACGAAGCTCTGGTGTTGAAAAGGCATAAAACATAGGTAATGACTGTGAGTTTCCGATTTGATCACATTTTTAATTGTTGTAAAGTGACGGGATAAGTAAAATCGATGTGCTTTCAGCGACGTATATAATCAAGTGAATTCAAGATGCGGGATTTTCAGCACTTGGGTATGCAATTCTAAGACGTCTGCGACGCAGGGCAATTCTCACAATTTACTCCTTTGCCGAGTGGATCGGCAGACTTAAGGGGCAGGAAGCTAATGTTACCAAGATTACACTCACAATCTGATATACACCCCACTGTGCTGGTCTTTTTACAGCAACTTGAAGCCAATGGCTTTACCGGTGATATCGAAACTCAATATTCAAGCCGATTAGCGGTCGCGACTGATAACAGTGTCTACCAAAAGCTGCCACAAGCCGTTGTCCATCCGAAAACAACGCACGATGTTCAGTTGATTGGTCAGCTTGCGAACCAAGATAAGTTTAGCAACGTCACATTTTCCCCTCGTGGAGGTGGTACAGGTACTAACGGCCAATCGCTGACATCTGGTGTGGTCGTTGACTTGTCACGCCATATGAACAAAGTGCTTGAAATCAACGAAGATGAAGGTTGGGTGAGAGTGCAAACTGGTATCGTTAAAGATGCCCTAAACGATGCCGTGCGCCCGTTTGGTTATTTCTTTTCGCCAGATCTATCAACCAGTAATCGCGCAACGTTAGGTGGCATGGTCAATACCGATGCATCCGGACAAGGCTCGCTTAAATACGGTAAAACCTCAGATCACGTTTTGTCCCTTCAAGCGGTTTTTGCCGATGGCTCACTGCTTGAAAGTAGTGAATCTGTTGATGTGTTGAATGAAGGCACGTTTGCCAAGCAGGCGGTTGAAATTGCAAAACAGGTCTGTACTTCGCAACAAGCACTTATTAACGAAAAGTTTCCACCATTAAACCGCTTTCTAACCGGCTACGATCTAAAAAATGCCTACCAAGCGGACGACGATTCGTTCGACTTCACGCGCATTCTGTGTGGCGCTGAGGGCTCTTTAGCATTCATTACTGAGGCTAAACTCAACCTTACTCCAATTCCAAAAGCTCGAACGCTTATCAATGTGAAATACAACAGCTTCGACTCTGCGCTGCGTAATGCCCCGTTTATGGTCGAGGCGAACGCGCTATCTGTGGAAACGGTTGACTCGCGCGTGTTAAATTTTGCGAAGCAAGACATCGTTTGGCATACCGTTAGTGACCTGATCAGTGATGTCCCAGGCAAAGAGATGCTTGGTCTTAACATGGTGGAATACGCTGGACAAGATGAAGAAGAAGTCGCGCAAGCGGTTAAAGCTTTGACTGACAGTCTTGATGAAAAGCTTAAAACAGAACAAGACGGAATCATCGGCTATCAGGTGACCAATGATGTTGGCAGTATCGGTCGTATCTACAACATGCGCAAGAAAGCGGTAGGCTTGCTAGGCGCAGTGAAAGGTAGTGCGAAGCCAATTGCCTTTGCAGAAGATACCTGTGTTCCACCAGAAAACCTTGCTGATTTTATCGCTGAGTTCCGCACATTGCTTGATGGTCACAAACTCAATTACGGCATGTTTGGGCACGTGGATGCAGGTGTACTGCATGTGCGTCCGGCACTGGACATGTGCGACCCTGAACAAGAATCTTTGATGCACCAAATCTCAGACGAGGTGGTGGCATTAGTCGCTAAGTATGGCGGCTTAATGTGGGGCGAACACGGTAAAGGTTTTCGCTCTGAATATGGACCAGAGTTTTTCGGTGAAGAGTTGTTTGGTGAGCTTCGTCGTATCAAGTCCGCATGTGACCCTCTCAATAAGATGAACCCCGGTAAGATTTGTACACCGCTTGAGAGTGAAGATGAGCTCGTGAAGGTGTCGGATGTTAAGCGCGGCACTTATGACCGTCAAATCCCGGTTCAAATTCGTGACAGCTTTTCGCAGGCGATGGAATGCAATGGCAACGGTCTGTGCTTTAACTATGACACCGCGTCGCCTATGTGCCCGTCGATGAAAGTGACCGCTGATCGCCGACACTCACCGAAAGGACGTGCAGGCCTAGTTCGTGAATGGTTGAGACAGTTATCTGAGCAAGGCTTTGATGTTCTGGATTTAGAAAATGAGACCAAGCAAAACTCTAGTGCTAAAGGCCTGATAGAAAAGTGGCGTAATACCTTCAATAAGCGTCATGAGTATGACTTCTCACACGAGGTCTACGAAGCGATGAATGGCTGCCTAGCGTGTAAAGCGTGTGCGAGCCAATGTCCTATAAAAGTCGATGTACCAAGCTTTAGAGCGCGGTTCCTCAACTTGTATTACACGCGCTATCAGCGCCCGGCGAAAGACTATTTGGTTGCCAATATAGAGACTATGTTGCCGTATATGGCAAAGGTGCCAAAAGTGGTCAACTTTGCTCTCAAGCAAAATCTTGTACAAAGCTTAACAGCAAAAACGGTCGGTTATGTGGATGCGCCGTTATTATCGGTACCAACACTGAAATCTCGTATTAAGCAGCAGCCAATTTCTGAGTTTAACTTGGAACAGCTACAAGCCATTCCGCAAGGGCAACGTCAAGACTACGTGTGTATTGTACAAGATCCGTTTACCAGCTTTTATGATGCGCAGGTGGTGGAAGATTTCGCTAAATTGATTCTCAAGCTTGGCAAAAAGCCTGTGATGTTGCCGTTTAAGCCGAACGGTAAGGCAACACACATCAAAGGTTTCTTGGCGAAGTTTGCCAAATCAGCGAAGAGCACAGCAGAGTTCTTAGAGCAAGTTGCGGCTTTGGGCATGCCTCTTGTCGGCGTCGATCCTGCGTTGGTTCTTTGTTATCGCGACGAATATGACGAAATCCTCGGCTCAGAACGTGGCGATTTCGATGTACTAACCGTACACGAGTGGATGATTCCACTTCTCGCCGAATCAGAGCCAAAAGCCATAGCTGATGTAGAAGAATGGTATCTGTTTGCGCACTGTACAGAGAAAACCAAGATGCCAAACGCAGAGAAAGAGTGGGGCGCCATATTTAGTCACTTTGGCGGCCGTTTGACGACAGTACCCGTTGGCTGCTGTGGCATGGCGGGCACCTTTGGTCACGAGTCGGATAAGTTACAGATGTCAAAAGATATCTACGGCTTGAGCTGGGCACCGAAATTAGACCAACTGCCAAAAGAGCGCTGCTTGGTGACAGGTTATTCATGCCGAAGCCAGGTAAAACGATTTGAACAAACCGCTACCAAGCACCCGTTGCAAGCGGTACTGCAATTACTGAGTCAGTAACATCAAAGAGCGCCCACCGGGCGCTTTTTTTGATTTTGATAAAGGAGTTAATAGTGAAAGCGCTAGAGCTAAAGGTTCCACCTGTCTTGGTTTTTCTTATTTTAGCTGCTGCCATGTACCTACTTGCTAAGTTCGACAATGGTTGGCTCTATATGCATATCCCACTAAAAAGCATTTGGGTGTTGGGGTTATTCTCTCTCAGCGGTTATGTGGGTATTTCGGGAGTTCTAGAATTTAAACGATCCAAGACAACCGTCGATCCTACCAAGCCAGATAAAGCGAGTTGTATCGTCGATAGCGGGATCTTCTCTAAAACTCGCAATCCAATGTACGTGGCGCTGTTTGCGTTATTGCTTAGTTGGGGATTTTGGCTTGAGGATGGACTGGCAATCGCATTGGCTTGCCTGTTTGTGCCGTATATGAATCGTTTTCAGATACGCCCTGAGGAGCGAGCGCTAGAAGCTATGTTTGGAGAAGACTACCGTACCTATAAGGTTAAGGTGCGACGCTGGATTTAATTGATATTCAAAGTAAAAGCCCCGTCAGATGACAGGGCTTTTTAAATTATGCTGCGTTATTGAGTAGCTCTAGAAACTGAGTTTTACGCTCATTGAAGCGCGCGACAAGATCGTCTACCGCGTCATTGTCATAAGGCTTTAAACCACTCGCTACCATACGCTTAATGCCTTTACCAACAACCGCACCGTCTTCTTTGAATGCGAAGTTAAGAGTAACGACGCCACGTTTACCATCAACGTCAAATGTTGCGCCTGTAAACTCAACTTCAGGGTGGGATAGGTCGAGACGATCGAATTCTACTTCCATGCTCTCGTATATCACTAGAGGACGTTGGCAGTTGATCATCATTTGTTGCTCCTGCATAAGAGGAACCATGATGTGAGGGAAGTTCATGCCAGAAAACTGAACGTAGTTCGTTACGACATGCTCAATAAACTCTTGGTTTTGGCTTACTTCACCTGTGTGAGTCATTTGAAGGTATTCTTTGCCAGACGCATCGACAACCGCACTCTCATGCTCGCCTTTCTCAACAACATTAAGCGCAACACCGTCACCAACCATGCCAGAGAAGTCAAAACGCATTTTTTGGCTGATGCCTTCTTTTTGAAGCAGCACTGCGAAAAGCAGATCGCCAGGCACACAGAAGCGCTTGTTGTCTTCATCATGGATTGGGTTGAAGTCGCCCGCGACTTTTTTTGCAAAATGGCTTGCTTGTTGGCGAGTGAATTCAAACTGTTCGTTGTTACTTGATACGTATGGCGCTAAAAACATAATACTCTTAGATTTAACTCAATTGTTCGGGATTATATATTAGGAAATGAGTTGAATGGTCCATCCAGTAAGAAAAATGACATAACTGACGGAAATTTAATAGATTGATTGGAGAGAGGTATCATATACGGCTACAAATGCTGCTTTTTTCTTCGCGAATGCAAGACGATAAAGCAGCGGTCTTATATAGCCGCGGTGATGCTCCATCGTCTAGTCTCGTAATGTTAGGCAGAAGCAACGCTGGTTGTTTTTGGTCTAGACACCATAACCAAACCAGCAACACAAGTGAGTGCAATCAAGATACCAACAAGCGATAAGGTAAATACCGACGCATAGCCAAATTTGTCGATGGATAGTCCAGCCAACATAGCGCCTACACCGAAACCACCCGCCATACAAAGCATCAATAGGCCTTGAGTAAGCGCTGGTGAGTTCGGGCTTAAACGTCCAGCAATCGCTGGAATGATCATGTCATTCCAAGACATCGCCTGCATCAAAACAACCAGCAGAGCGATGGGTAATACCGCGCCAACATCGTGGCCTGATGTCACCCAGAATAGAGAACCTACAACAAGGTAGGCAGCCTGTGCTGCGTACCAGACCTTGAATGGACCACTTTTCTGCATCCAGCGACCAGCGGATTCAAGCATGAATATGCTGATAACGGCTGAGACAGCCATGCCTAGTGCCGAGTTACCAATTTCAACTTTATACACTTCTTTGATAAGAAGGGGACCGAGCTCCATGAGGTTGGATGACAGGAACATAGAGAAGAAAACCGCAAGCAGAAACAAAAACCACGGTAGGGCTTTCTTTGCTGATGTTGACTTTTGCTCCAGCTCGCTGCTCGCGTGCTCTGAACCTGAAGCAACCTCTACTTTAGGTGGAGGGGTAATTGTCACCATGGTTAATACAACTAGCACGAGACCCATAAGGATCAGCAGTTGGTTATCAGTGCTGACAGACAGATAGTCAGCTAGAGCGACCAATAGCCCCGTCACAACAATCCCGAAAAATTGGCATTGATAAAGATTGGCGAGTCCGCGTCCTTCCTCTTGCTGATTTTTGCTTGATGCAATGACGAAGGTTGGATTGAGTACCAGTAGAGCAACACTGCCAACACCGATTAGGGTGCCAACGATCCAGTAAATAGTGGTTGAGGTTTCAGCAAAATAGAGAATAAGCAGGGCGATATAGTGAGTAAAAAGAGCCATGCGCTGCATCATTCGGTGACAAGAATACTTGTCCGCGATACCGCCAATAAGAGGGGCGAGCAAACCTGCGCCTCCAATGAGCGCCATCACTTGCCCAAGCAGTGCGCCACTTGCGGTTCTTTCAATTATGATTGGGTTGATAAGGATGGCGATTCCAACCCATTGTACGATACCAAGTGAAGCTTGAGCGAAATGCCATAAACGAACACCGTTCATATCTGCGACCTTTTTACTAATAATTTACTCATGAATTTTCAAGTATCCGCCCAAAGATACAAGTAACATACTCCGCGTTACCCTCTCACAATCGAACATGTGTTACCTGCTTCGATTCGGAATTCGAACTTGAACAGCTTTTAAGCTATTAGTGGAGGCGCAATCATAAACGTGGTTGAAGTTTGCCTAAGTTCTTCTAAGTTTATGAATGTAGGGCGAACAAGGAGAACAACTATGAAAAGTCGTACACTAATTCGTTGTATCGGTGTGCTAGCAATAGGACCTGCAATGCTGATTGGCTGCGCAAAATCTGAACCAAAATCAGAGCCTGTTGGTATGGCAAACCCTGCGGCGGTCTACTGTGAAAAGCATGGTATGTACAACCTAGATACAGGGATGTGTAAACTCTCTTCGGGCGAAGAAGTGGATGCTTGGGAGTACTTTCGTGAGCATCATAAAGAAGGCCCCGATAGCTCAGCTCGTTTTTGTGAGGCAATGGGTGGCGGCTATATGCCGGACACCAAAGAGTGTGCGTTACCAGACGGCAAAGTGATGGATGCTGAAGAGTATTTCCGAGATCATCAAATGACCGGTGCTGGTGGCTAACCTGAATAAAAGCTTAGAAGCAACGAGTTGGAGTAAAGTCCTTTTAGGAACTTTAGTTTTAGCACTCGCCGGCTGTACCAATCCCATCATCAAGCAAGAGCCAGAAATGTACACCGTTTCTGGCTCGATTGCCCCTTACTCACAATCTACATTCGACGCCTATGTCGATGATACTTTTCAATGGCTCGATAAAACTCGTGTCTTTCATGGCGCTGGATATGACGCAGAAATGGCGGCGGTGAGCCCTTATCGCCTCAAGCCTGAAAGCCCCAATGGTAAAGGTATCTTGCTGGTACATGGGTTAGGGGACTCTCCTTACTCTTTCATTGATATTGCACCAGTATTGGCTGAAGAAGGTTATCTAGTACACGTGATGCTGCTTCCTGGGCATGGTTCTAGACCCGCTGATCTCATGTCACCAACGCTGGAAGATTGGCGAAAGTCGGTTGCGAATCAGATCGCCATACTTCAAAACGACGTCGACACAGTTTGGTTAGGTGGATTCTCTACCGGCACTAACTTAGTGACCACCTATGCGGCAAACAACCCAGATGCTATTGAAGGTCTTGTGTTGTTTTCTCCTGCCTATAGTCCGGATGATTTTATTGTCAGATTTGCTGGTGCCGCCAGCATGTTTGTAGACTGGGTCAATATTGCAAAAGAGCAAAACTACACTCGATACGACTCTCTGGCGATGCATGGTGCGTCGCTTTACTACCAAACTACAAAAGAAGTAAAAGAGACACTGGAGTCTAATCAACTGACCATACCCGCACTGCTAATGGTGTCCGAAAACGACGAGCTCATCGACACCGAGTCTGTTTATTCACTGTTTCGGACGGAGTTCGTGCACCCCAATAGCCGATTGGTGTGGTATGGGGAAAAGTCCTACCCAGATGCACGTGTGATTCAAAGCTCAATGAAACTGCCAGAACAGAACATAGAAAGTGGCTCACACATTTCAGTTCTCTACAGAGCCGATAATCCTCTCTATGGTGAGCGAGGCCTAATGCGGCAGTGTGGTGGAGAGGTAGAAGGGGAGGTTTACACCGTTGATTGCGTTGGAATGCCAACACTCACCTACACTGCGTGGGGGTTATTTGAACAGGACAAGGTAAGTGCGCGTCTGAGTTGGAACCCTTACTTCGACGCTATGATGTCGAGAGTGATTAAATTTATGCAAAATGATGGGGTAGTAAAATAGTAGTGTCATTTTTAGTTCAGACATTCCTGCAATAGATTGCAGGAGTCAAAATCTGAGCTCCATTTAATAATTAAAGTGTTAGGTGTTATCGCTGCGCTTATTAACTAGTACGCTATATTGATCTGCTTCAAAGTATTTATTGGTTTATATTAAGTCCATTCGAGATAATCAACTTTTTTGTTAGCGACTTCTCAAATTATATCCTATAGTAATGACTTGTACGGTAAGTTATAGATAATACACACAGTTACTTCGAAAAGCTTAATATCAAAGCTTCGAATATTGTAAGTAGGTAAAACTATGAATAAGTTCAACTCAATCAGTAGCTGGTTCACACTAGACTACAAAATCGCTTTCTTCTTTCCTTCGAGATAACCCTCTCTCTCGCACAATCCAGTGCGTCTAGCTGAACTGCTACCGTCGACAACCCTGTTTTGACTCTAGCTTGCAATCAAAGCGTATGCTTTACCTGTTGCAATCCTAGTTTTAGGAGTTTTCGAACTCGGCATTTCAGTACAACTCAAAATAAAAAATCAAATCGTATCTGGATATATTTCTAGATAGGGTTATCTGTAAATAAAATTTATCTTGTCGATTAATAATTAATAACGCTTGGCAAGGTGAATTAAATATTAGGTGAATTAAAATGGAAAACTTCAAGCATCTACCAGAACCATTCCGCATTCGTGTTGTTGAGCCAGTAAAACGTACGACTCGTGAATACCGTGAGCAAGCTATCATTAAAGCGGGTATGAACCCATTCTTGTTGGACAGTGAAGATGTATTTATTGATCTTCTAACCGACAGTGGTACCGGCTCTATCACGCAAGAGATGCAAGCAGCGATGCTTCGTGGTGATGAAGCATACAGTGGCAGTCGCAGTTATTACGCTCTGTCTAATGCCGTAAAAGACATCTTCGGTTATGAACTGACAATCCCAACTCACCAAGGTCGTGGCGCAGAGCAGATTTATATTCCTGTGCTGATTAAAAAGCGTGAGAAAGAGAAGGGGCTAGACCGCACCAAGATGGTGGCGTTGTCTAACTACTTCTTCGATACCACTCAAGGCCACACTCAAGTTAACTGTTGTGTTGCGAAAAACGTCTACACCAAGGACGCGTTTGATACCGCAGTAAATGCAGATTTCAAAGGTAACTTCGACCTCGAGAAGCTCGAAGCTGCAATTATTGAAGCGGGCCCTGCAAACGTTCCTTACATCGTGAGCACGATTACCTGTAACTCAGCCGGTGGTCAGCCGGTTTCTATCGCGAACCTAAAAGCGGTATATGAGATTGCGCAGAAATACGACATCCCTGTGATTATGGACTCAGCTCGCTACGCAGAGAACGCGTATTTCGTCCAACAGCGTGAACCTGGTTATCAAGATTGGACCATTGAGCAAATCACTCGCGAATCTTACAAGTATGCTGATGGCCTTGCCATGTCTGCGAAGAAAGATGCCATGGTACAAATGGGCGGCCTGCTTTGCTTTAAAGATGAGTCCATGATGGATGTTTATACTGAGTGCCGCACTCTATGTGTTGTCCAGGAAGGCTTCCCAACCTACGGTGGTCTTGAAGGCGGCGCTATGGAGCGTTTGGCTGTCGGTCTTTATGATGGTATGCGCCAAGATTGGCTAGAGTACCGCATCAAGCAAGTTCAATACTTGGTAGATGGCTTAGAAGCGATTGGTGTGGTTTGTCAGCAGGCTGGTGGACACGCTGCGTTTGTTGATGCAGGTAAACTGCTTCCACACATTCCAGCAGACCAGTTCCCAGCGCATGCCTTAGCTTGTGAGCTGTATAAAGTGGCCGGTATCCGTACAGTAGAGATTGGCTCTTTGCTATTGGGTCGCGATCCAGCAACGGGTAAACAGCATCCTTGTCCAGCTGAACTGCTTCGTTTAACGATTCCTCGTGCGACTTATACGCAAACGCATATGGACTACGTTATTGAAGCGTTCGAAAAAGTGAAAGAGAACGCGCATAAAGTGAAAGGTCTCGATTTCACCTATGAACCAGAAGTGCTTCGTCACTTTACGGCAAGACTAAAAGAAGTCGAAGTCGTTACCCCAAAAGCAGAAGCTAAAGTGCTCGAAGAAGCATAATCGCCTCTTAGGAACGCAGCCATTTGGTTGCGTTCTTTTCCTTTAAAACAATAAAAATAATAGTTAAGGGTGCATCACCCTAATCCAATAACGTGAATCAAAGAGAGCAGTATGATGAAAAAGAATCCGTCGCTAATTGGTGGCGCATGCATCATCGCCAGCGTCTGTGTGGGCGCAGGGATGCTTGGACTACCCAGTGCGGGCGCAGGAGCATGGACAGTTTGGTCTATGTTGGCAATCGCGATTACCATGGTTGTGATGACTATATCAGGATGGATGCTACTTGAGGCATTCAAACATTATGAACTAAAAGTATCGTTCGATACGGTGACCAAAGATCTTCTAGGCAGTAAGGTAAACCTGTTGAACAATATTACTGTCTATTTCGTCGGCGGAATTTTACTTTACGCCTATATCACTTCTTCAGGTCTTATTTTACAAGATGTGTTGGGATTGAATGCGAAGATCGCTTCAGCGCTGTTCGTATTGGTCTTTTCTGCCTTTGTTTGGCACTCGACTCGTGCGGTTGACCGAATTTCAGTGGTGCTAATCGCCTTTATGATCCTCAGCTTTGTCTTTGGGGTTTCAGGTTTGGCGGTCAAGGTCGATATGGCAGTACTATTTGATACCATTAGTGAAGAGAACGCGTACGCACCGTATGCCATGGCGATGCTGCCTGTTGCGCTTACCTCTTTTGGTTATCACCACTCAGTATCATCGATGCGAGCTTATTACGGCGATGAAACTAAAGCCAAGTATGCCATTCTTGGCGGTACAGTGATCGCCCTTAGCCTGTATTTTCTTTGGTTGTTTAGCATCTTCGGAAACTTACCACGTGCCAACTTCGGACCTGTGATAGAGCAGGGCGGTAATGTGGATGCACTTTTAAAAGCACTAGGCTCTGTGATTGAGTCAGAGCAGGTCGCGAATGCAATTAATACGTTCTCTATGGCCGCCATTCTTTCTTCTTTTATCGGCGTAGGGTTAGGCGTTTTTGATTTCTTAGCGGACTTTTTTAAGTTCGGCGACGATAAAGCGGGACGCACCAAAACGTGGTTAGTGACCTTCTTCCCACCACTAATATTGTCATTACTGTTCCCATTTGGGTTCGTTATTGCCATTGGTTATGCCGGTGCGGCTGCCACTGTATGGGCATGTATTATTCCAGCGCTTCTAGCGCGTAAAACGCGTGTTGTACATGCAGGTGGCGACGGGTTCAAAGCACCTGGCGGTAACGCCATGATCATGATTGTGATTGGCTTTGGTGTGCTTACCGCTATCTTCCATGTCCTTTCAATGATGGGCATGTTGCCAAGTTTTTCAGGATAGACCTCACTCAATAATCATCAAAAACATACCGCTGACTCGCGCTTTTAGTGCGCAGTCAGCATCTCGAATATCAGGATAAAAACGATTTATTAGGAATAATGCAATGAAATCCATTTCTACTGAAAATGCTCCACTGGCTATTGGACCTTATGTACAAGGTGTCACTTTCGGAAACATGGTTATTACGTCCGGACAGCTACCCATTAACCCAGAAACGAAAGCGATGCCGGATGATGTTGCCGAGCAAGCGACACAGTCTTTGAATAACGCGTTGGCTATTCTTAAAGCTGATGGTCTATTAGCAAGTAGTATTGTTAAAACAACAGTGTTTGTAAAAGATCTCAATGATTTTGGTCGAGTCAATCAAGCCTACGAGCAGTTCTTTATTGATAACGAGTCGTCATTTCCTGCGCGCTCTTGTGTTGAAGTAGCGAGGCTGCCGATGGATGCAAAAGTTGAGATAGAGGTGATAGCAGTAAGAGGGTAGTGTTTGTTATGGGGGCGCCTTAAATTCGGCGCCTTATCGTGAGCTCGTAGCTCTTTCCCAGTTATCTAGACGGGTGTCTTATAGGTGGTCATATAATCTGTAATTGTTATTTGCTCTGCCAAGTCTTGCTGATCCATCCCCCAATACTTTCATCAAAGTAGCTTCCGCTAAATTCTTGTTTGTACTCTACGACATTATCGGCTTGTGGACGTTCATCTAATAGATGATTGATGTACACCGCCATCGGGTCGTCGAACTGATCTCGACGTTTTCTCTCAGCAACTTCTTTGATGATTTGCATGCGATACGCCTTGCTCATTTTTTTCATGTTTTACCTCCATTGTTGTGAGCGGTTTATCAAACATAGGAGTTAATCTGATGCTGGTCAAATTATGAACAATGCTTTGTAGAAAAATAAACTTAAGAGTGGTATGCGGAATCTGCGTGTTACAAAGTTAGCACCCCAATATAGGTGCCATAAAAGGTACGTTTTACCCAGACTGACAAAGGTAAAAGTCTGTAAATTCAGGACTAAACTACTCAAAATCATAACTCTTGCTCCTTGAGTATGTGTTAGACTTAATGAAAACAATAATCATTAAGAGAACAACATGAAAAAGCCGTCGCCGAAAACTGCCTCAGTGTCTCGTGTCGAAACACTGACACCTAACATGCTTCGTATCACATTACAGTCTGATGCGTTTACCGCGTTCCCAAGTGAAAGCATTGGGGGGTATATTAAGCTGCTATTTAATGAAGAAGGTGGTACTGACGTGGCAGGTTTATCGATGGATAACCGTCCTAAGATGCGCACCTACACTATTCGTCGTCTTGATCAGCAAGCGGGTGAAGTAGATGTAGACTTTGTAACTCACGTGACGGAAGACAAGCTTTGTGGATTTGGTGCACGTTGGGCAATGGCAGCTCAAGTTGGTGACACGATTTCCATTGTCGGTCCGGGTACATTGCAAGAAGTCGATACTGAAAAAGATTGGTTCTTCTTTAATGCCGATATGACGGCTTTGCCAGCCTTAATAGTAAAACTCTCTCTGTTACCGTCCAGTGCGAAAGGTTATGCGGTCGTTCAGCTTGAAGATATGGCGGACAAGCAGGATATCGAGGTGCCAAAGGGAATCGATGTCATTTGGACAACAGGGTCGCTGTCGGATAAAGCCAAAACTCTATCTTGGCTTGAGGGCGAACCTTTTGTTTGGTGTGCCAGCGAGTTCGACGAGATGCGCGCATTGCGTCAATATTTCAGAAATGAAAAAGAGATCCCGCGTCAAGATATCTACATCAGCAGCTACTGGAAACGTGGTGTATCTGAAGATGGTCATAAAGCCATCAAAAAACAAGATAATGACGAGTTTGAATCCGCTTAACCATTATTAGTGAATATGGTTTGCCAATTAACTGCTGCTATTTCTTGATTGGTTTCATAAAATAACCTCGGCCTTGGTCACTATTTTTTACGACTAAGGTCGAGTCTCTCACCGCTAAATATTCTATCCAAGTCACATTTTTTTATTCATTTCCTCTGATTTATTTTTACTAGCAGATTAAGTACCTGTTTGTTACACTGCGTCGCATAAAAAATAACAACACGATTACATCCCCGTTCTGCTCAATATATCTTGTACCCTACATACGAGAAATAGCGAGCCTTTAATCTAGAGAGGCCCCCAGGTTACTATGAGTAATAGCAACATCTCGCAAACTGAAATCCACCAAAATCAATGGCAATTAAATCAAACACTCGCTGAGTCAATCATGCCGCTTCTTGGCCGATTGTACAGAGAGAAGGGCGTCGAAGTTCTTCTGTTTGGTAAGACACTCGTCAACGCCACCACAATCGACATCATCAAAACTCACCGACTATCACGTCACCACAGCACAACCACTGTCAACATTACTCAAACTGCCCCAATCATCGAGAAACTGATCGAGCTAGAGCTGTCGCCATGCTGTATCGATGTTGGCCAACTTGCGAGCCAATATTGGGCGACGAATGAAACTCACCATAACATTGGTGATTTTTTGATGACGGCGCTTACTGAGAGCATCGATAGCTCTGAGTCTGTGGAAGCCCGTGATGTTGTGCTTTACGGCTTTGGTCGAATCGGCCGTTTGTTGACCCGTATCTTGGTAGAAAAGAGTGGCCCTGGTTACCCGCTACGACTGCGCGCAATTGTTGTTCGTGGAGGCCGTGATGGCGACCTTCAAAAACGTGCGAGCTTACTGCGCCGTGACTCGGTACACGGTCAGTTCAATGGCAGTATTCTTGTTGATGAAGAGAATAAAGCGTTGATCGTTAACGGCAACTACATTCAAATCATCTATGCAAACAGCCCACAAGACGTCGATTACACTCAGTACGGCATTAACAACGCGCTTGTTGTTGATAACACGGGTGTATGGCGTGATGCTGAAGGTTTAGGTCAGCATGTAGCATGTAACGGCGCTTCAAAAGTACTGCTTACGGCACCTGGTAAAGGCGATATCAAGAACATCGTGTTTGGTGTTAACCACGATACGATTTTGGCAGGCGATACTATTGTTTCAGCAGCCAGCTGTACAACGAACGCTATTACCCCAACACTAAAAGCAGTGAACGATAAGTATGGCATCATCTCTGGTCACATTGAGACTGTTCACTCTTACACTAACGATCAAAACCTAATCGACAACTACCACAAAGGTGACCGTCGTGGTCGTTCAGCATCGTTGAATATGGTACTGACGTCGACAGGCGCGGCAAAAGCGGTGGCTAAAGCGCTTCCAGAACTTGCTGGCAAACTAAGTGGTAACGCGATTCGTGTTCCTACCCCAAATGTATCTATGGCGGTTGCGAATCTAAACCTTGAAAACAATACGACAAAAGAAGAGCTGAACGCTTATCTTCGTGAAGTTTCATTGACGTCATCATTGTCGGCTCAAATCGACTACACAGACTCAACGGAGATTGTCTCGACTGATTTGGTTGGCGCGCGCCACCCAGGAATCGTCGATGGTGAAGCAACGATTGCTCAAGATAACCGCTGCGTACTTTATATTTGGTACGACAACGAATTTGGTTACAGTTGCCAAGTTGTGCACTGTATGGAGCAGATGATGGGTGTGAAGTATAAGACTTACCCAGCACTTGCTTAATCTCAGTTAAACAAATTGAAAAGCCGCCTTGTATTTCGAAGGCGGCTTTTTTAATGGGCGTATACCAGTGATTATTGGCTTAACATTAAGAAGCGAGCTTCAAAAGGCGCTAGGTCAATATTGAAGTGCCCAGAAGTTAACGCTACGGTTTCATTGGACTGTAAGTCTTTGAGTTCGCCGCTAAAGCTAATACTGCCCTCTGTAACCGCAACCGTCTGATTGCTGTCAGTGGTGTTGACCACATAAAGTACAGACTCATCCGAAGTCGTTTTCAGATCGGCGTAAGCCGATGTGGTTGCGACAACGTTAGTACGTTCACCTTGTGAAAGTGATGAGTGTTGAGATCTCAGTGTCATTAGCTCTTTCACATAGTCTTTCAAATCCGTTTGGTTAGCGGTGAGGATATTGTCGCCAGTTACACCCTCGATGATTCCGCTCATTCGAGCGACGTGATCATCACAAACGCCGTTAATCGCACAATCAGTCGTTACTCTATCCGCAAAGCCCGGCAGTTCATCACCGATCTCTTCACCATAATAAAGCGTAATTGGACCCGTATAGGCAGCTAAAAACGAAATGGCGGCTTTGTGTCGCTGCCAATAGCCAGCATCAGTTGGCTCTGCTAGGTTTCCGCGTTGGATAAGATCCCCGAAGCGTACTAAGTCGTGGTTACCTAGCATTAGGTTAGGTTTAGCATGTGAAGGGTACGCGCTATGGGTTTGCATACCCTCTGCTAGCTTGATACCGCCTTGGTTTGAGCCATAACCGGACTCTTCAACTGCGAAGGTTTGCACCAAGCGATAGCGCATCGGGAAATCAAACGCAGAGCAAAGGGCCGGACTCTCCGCTGAGCCGTAACCGTTTTTGGCGATATTGCTTTCACCATCCCAAATTTCAGCAACCATGTAGCCAAGCGGGTTAACTAAATCGCCGTCAGAATTTGTATAGGTGACGGTTTTAGAGGTTTCATCCACCGCTTTACGGATTTCGGCCCATGCATCGGTAGGAACTTGATACGCCTGGTCTAAGCGCCAGCCGTCAATTTTGAGTTCTTTAATCCAGTACTCTGCTACTTCTTTATAGAAAGGAAGGCTCTCTGGATAACTGACAGGGTTACTACTGCCTACTGGTAGATTACCAGAAGGGGAGGCGACTACATTGTCCTTGTGATGTCCGAATACGCCGTCAAAGAAGACATATAAGCCACGCTTGTGCGCTTCCTCTACTAGCTTTTTAGCATCGTCCATGGTTCCAAATCGCGGGTCGATAGCAAAGTAGTTAGTCGCGAAGTATCCTGTTGCATCAAGACGATCAGCCCAGTGGTCTTGTCCATCGACGGGCACAGAATCAAAGATTGGTGTTAGCCAGACGGCGTTCATACCTAAATCTTGAATGTAATCGAGAGAGTCAATAATGCCTTGGATATCACCCATGTGATGACTGGTGCCGTAACCTGTGCCATGCCCTACAGCAGGGTCACCATCAACGAAACTTTCAACCATGACTTGATAGATGCGAAGATCGTCAGAGGCTGTTGCAACGTCAGCACTACACGCATAACTTGTTGTGCCACCTTGGTCAGCAGGTGATGTCGATTCGCCAGAGCAGCCCCACAGCATAGCGGCTCCGACAGAAATAGAAATAAGGGATTTAACGAATGTCACAAGATGTCCTTTTTATGATTATAAGTAGAGCATCTTGGATTATTTAACGGAATGATTGCTTATAAATCATCCTTAAATGAAATCATTTAGGATGAGATAAAGGGGTGAGAGATCTTGGGCACGTTTTGGGTAACGAAAGGTCTTCGTTACCCTGTGTGCGTCACAAAAAGCATCTAATTGGCTAGGTCTGCAACAAACGAACGTTGCACCCCAACTGTGGTTTTAAGCTTATTTTTGATCCACTGGTTATATAAACCAAACTCTGAGTGCACCGGCCAAAACAGTGAAGCGACGACTTTTCTACCAAAGAACTCGGTGTTGTTAGTGATTGTTGCCAATTGATTGCTGTCACTGAGAGGAGCGATAACATGCTCAGGTAAGAAGGCGATGCCTTTTCTTTCGTTACAAAGTTCGACAATGGTGCTGATGTCATCAAAACGCCAAGAACCACGAGCAGCAAAATCCGACAAGTTGAGTAGATCGTCCACACCATCCATCAGCAGCACGCGCCAAGAACTGCTTTCAGAAAATTGTATGAGATCGGGATGTCCTACCCACCAACAGTTAACTTGAAACAGCTCATCGGTATTAAACTCGTTATTTGTTTTGTGATAAGGGTTACCTAAAGCAAGATCAATTCTACCTTCATTGATGTAGTTACTCAGAACGAAACTTGGCTTGGTAACGACCACAAGATCGATATTTGGAAATGCTTCTGAGAAATCAAACAGTGTTTTCTTGACACTTTCGGTAAAAACCAATGGGTCAACGCCGATTCGAAATACGATATTTTCAGCCTTACTCATTTGCCCAGCAACGGAGAGCAAGTCACGATACTTAGATACGATGGGAGTCGATAGGTGATAAAAACGTTTTCCTTTATCGGTTAACGTTACTTTGCCACTTTCTCTGATAAATAGAATAAAGCCTAAATCAGACTCTAAATTTTGCACCGCGGTGCTGACGGTAGATTGAGATTTACCCATTTTTCGTGCTGCAGAGCTAAAAGATCCAGACTCTACAACAGCAACAAACGATATAATATTTTCAAACTGCAGTTTCATTAATGAACCAACCTAATAGGATGTGCCTAGTTATACTTTTATAATTTGCACTACGCTGACATACAGTAACCTGCCGTTTGGTCGATGACAACCCGTTACTTTACATTCTGTTACCTATATAAAGTCGAGCCAATTCAATAAACCAAGATGGTCTTAATAAACGCCTCTGTCGATTATAAAGTGTGAATGCCATTCCGAAAACATGTGTTGTGTTGCTGTAAAGTGTGATCTGTGCCACGCAAGAATAATGACTCCAATTGGAAATGTCCCTTTTGGTATGGTGTGCGTTGTTGGTTAAGTAATTGAAATAAATGAATTAAACTCGTTTGTTGTACGTTATTGTCAAAGTTACAAGCTTTAAACATCATTCTGGCTATCGATAAAATCAATAGCTGCTATTTTCTCAGCGCCGTACGGTTAACATAAAATACGAACTGCCTATTGTTGAATAACATTGAAAGGACTAAATCATGATGGCTAAATTACAAACTAAAGCAGTAGCTTTTTTAAACGACTTTAAAAACGACGAGCGTGGTGTTACAGCCATCGAATATGGTTTGATTGCAGCAGCAATGGCAGCTGCTCTAACTGTTATATTTGGAGATTCGAGCACCTTTATCAGCGCGCTCAAAGGTCTATTTAGCGGTATTGCCAGCAGCCTATAATTATCGAGCTGAGCTCTTTATATCGGGGCTCAGCTACTAGCAGTGCTGATGAAAATATACATTCTGTTACTTGTTTCGGTTTGCCTATTACTTTCATTCTATGATTTTAAACAGAATAGGTTGCCTAACAGGCTTATTGGCATACTGCTTGTCATTCAGCTTCTCGGTATCTATCTTGACCAAATCTATGTCACAAGCTTTTTGGTCGTATTGCTTTCAGGGTTAGTCATATTTGGCCTGAGAGTGATGGGGGCTGGCGATATTAAGTACGCTGCAGTACTTGCGCTCACATTACCTACTCAATGGTTGATACCCGCACTTGTATTGACAGCACTGTCTGGCGGATTTCTTGCCGTAATTTATTTCGCTTGGTTTAAAGTTCGTCAGTTGCAAGGTATTCCGGTTACAGCTCCAGGGCTTCCTTACGGAATTGCAATCAGTTTAGGCTTCTATTTTCCGATACTAAACCACTACTTAACAACCTTATAAAATAACAAGAGTGGATGTACACCATGAGACAAAGGATAGTTTTTGTCATTGCTTTGCTAGCACTGTTTGTCGGCGTAGTAGGCTTCTTGGGTCTATTAGATAATCCCGACGATAAAACGGTGGTCACTCAACAAGCAGAACCCGTTGTTGAAGAAAGATATGTCTCAGTGTGGCGTACCCTTGATGACTTAGCGAAAGGTCGAGAGATTACGACAAGCGATGTGAAAAAAGAGCAGTTACCTCTCAGTGAAGCTCGTCACTATGGCATCAAATCCGACGTGAATATCGATTTTAACCCTTCGACACTGCTCAACCGCGAACTCAAAAGCGGTGAACTCGTTTTGCCTGAGTATCAGACGAAACAGGGGCAGCCAGGGTACGTTGACCTTTTGATCACCGAAGGCATGACTTTATACCCATTGCGCGTTAACGCGAGCAACATGGTTAATGACTACATCCGCCCAGGTACTTATGTTGATATTTTAACCGTAAGTTCTCCTACGATTAATCTCGCGTCTTCCTCAGATAAACCGCAGTTTTTTAATGGCGTTAAAGCCGACATGTTCCTAACGAAAGTGAAGGTTCTGAACTTAGAAGGTGCCGCTCGTGGTAAAGACAATATCAGAGCAACAACCTCAAACAGTACCGATGATATGGCGACCATCATTATCGAAGTCGATCCAGACCAAATTCCTCGTCTAGCGCTGGCACAGCGCACTATGCATATCGAAGTCTACCGCAGTCAAACATACCAACATCGAACTCAAGTGGAAGTGCGAAACATTATCGACAACTTTACGGGTGTCGAAGAGCTTCGAGGCCAAGGAAAACTCACTATGTCAGCAGAGGGCTTCTGATGTCGTCTTTACGTTTATTCATTCCGCATGTTGTTTTGTTGGTAGCGAGTTTGCTCTTCACTTCAATGAGTAATGCTGCGGACAGGTACATTACGCTCAATGGGGGCACGCACATTAACCTGCCAAATACGATTGGTAAGGTGTTTATTAGTAACCCTCAAATCGCCGACTATAAAGTCATTGATGAAAATACCATCGTCGTATTTGCCTCTAGCTTAGGGCAAGCACGCCTGATTGTTTATGGCACTGAGCAAGATGTTCTGCTGTCAGACAAGATCATTGTGGATCTCGATTTATCACAAGTTAGACGTCAGCTTGCTTTTCATTTTCCTGACCTCGATATCAAGGTCCAATCAATAGGCTCACAAGTTGCGGTCAGCGGGGTAGTGAACTCTGAGGAAGAGCGAGATGCCATCTATCGCATGGTAGCAACACTACTTGGTCGTGAAAAAACAGAGCGTTGGCATAAAGCAGAAAAACTGGAGTTCAAGCTTCCCAATATGGAACTCGAAGAGCCAGAAAGCATGGTTTTCGCGCGCAATATGACCTGGGAAGGCATTATTGAGCGTTTGGAAGTTGCCACCACGCAACAGGTAAACGTCAAAATTTCAGTTGCTCAAGTTACTGAGAACTTCGGCGAAACCATTGGTGTTGATTGGCAAACGGTGGGAAGCAGTGTTGGGCAGTTCGTGTTCGACCAATTTAAAGCTGAAAACCTGACTACGATTATCTCCGCGCTTGGTAATGACAGTGTGGCTCAAGTTCTCGCAGAGCCAAATTTGACGGTTCTATCAGGTGAGTCAGCGAGCTTCTTAGTAGGTGGCGAAGTCCCGGTCATTATTACCACGGCCAACAACGTCAACATCACCTACAAAGAGTTTGGTGTAAAGCTGGATCTAACCGCGAAAGTTTTGAGCGAAGACAAGATTAAAATGCAGCTTTTTCCTGAAGTAAGTGAAATAGAAAGCTATGTGAAAGCCGCAGGCATAGAAGTGCCTCAGCTCGCCTCACGCCGCGCGATGACGACAGTGGAGCTGGGTGATGGTGAGAGTTTTATTCTCGGTGGACTAATGAGCAGCGCGGACTACGAAGAGCTGCAAAAGATACCAGTGGTTGGTGATATCCCAGTTCTAGGGGCAGCATTTAGAAAATCTATTACAGAGAGAAAGCGTACTGAGCTGATCATTGTTGCAACGGTTAATCTCGTTAAACCAACTCGCTCGACGGATATTCAACTGCCTTATATGAGGAAAACACCGACTATGGTGCGTTGGTTAAACCTAGAAGGGGACGAGTATCAAGCGCCCGCATCGGATGCGACGATGAGACTTCTATCTGATGGAGGATTCATTCAATGAGAACTCGAGTTTTATGTATCTGCCTCAGTCTTCTGATGTTTGGCTGCACAACGGAACGGTATTTCATTGGCGATGGCGTTGAAGCACTTGTGTATCAAGAGAACCACACCGTAGAGCTGAATATTAAGAATAAATCAGCGAGCAAAGCCTATCTTACCCAGCTCATTGAAAGCATTGAAAAGCAAAATGCCGATGCGCGTTATACGTTTGTTTATCGCCAAGCGAAAACTAAGGCGCTATTTGAGCAGACTTTGATGGCATTTCCTGAACTAACACTTAAAAATCACCGTGTTTCGTATCAGCAGGAAAGTCAATTACGCAGCGATGCGTTAGTGAAAGTGACACTTCATAAAGTTAAAACCGAGCGATGTGCACCTTCCCAGGTGCTTGTCGAGTCTTATCAGAGAAACTGCTTTGTTGAGTCTTCAAGAATGCAGCAAGTCGTGAACAAATCGAAAGTGGTTGGAGAGTAGTTATGTTTGATCTAACCAAAGCGCTGAGTAATAAAAGCAAAGTCGTACAGCAGCAAAATGCAACGGGTGTGGCAGGCTGCACGCTGTACTATCAGTCGACAGAATGTTTGGAACTAGTTCGCGAAATCTTTCGTTTTGAGGGGTGGAATGATCCCGACTGTGTCAAGTTCAACCACAGAGTCACCAAACTCACGACAGAGCAAAGCAGCCATATAATCGTCCTAGAACTGAATGAATCGGATGATGTTGTTCGAGATGCAAAAGAGTTCGCTAGTCGACTGCCTACGCATAAAGGTGTGGTTGTTATTGGCAAAGAAGACGCGATATCCACGCTTCGTGCATTGAAGGAGATGGGTTTCTATTATGTCTTTTGGCCGGTAAACAAAACAGAGTTCGCCGACTTCCTGACTCACGTAAACAAAAACCTTCAAACGTTTTCAGGGGTCAGCCAAAAGCGTAAGGCCAAACGAGTCGCTATCGTCGGTTCGAAAGGTGGGGTGGGCACGTCATTTATCGCCTCAGAGTTGACCTCAATGCTGGCTGCCCAGGGGACTGACGGTCTTCTTGTCGATCATCAATACGACAACTCAAATGTCGACGTGCTTCTGGCGCTTAAGTCATTTAAGCCACGTGTTATTGACGAGTTTTCTGCACCACTACATGAAATGGATGAAGAAGGGGCGCTAAGTTACCTGCACTCGGTGCGCAAGAACTTTCGTTTGCTCGCTCTTGATGGAGATATGAGTCAAGACAACATCCTGGTTTATAGCCAGACACTTTGTGAGCTCTTGTCTCGTAATACTAACTTTATCGTCGAAGACTTCTCTGGCAGCGTAAATTTCAAGCTAGAACCACAAATGTTAGTGGACAACTTTGATGTGGTGGTTTTAGTCGTTGACCCATCAGTATCGTCCATGCGCAGTGCCAAGCGACTGCTAGAACGTTTGCGTAACATTCAATTGACGCTGTCGACCAAGACTCGCGTGATTACTGTGGTTAACTATCATAGGCCGGCACCCTCGTTTGTCATTCAAAAGGGCGAGATTTCCAAGTATCTAGGCTCACCAGTTGATATGGACATGCCATACAGCAAACATCTTGAGCACATCATCATTGATGGCAAGAGCGCCCACAAGCACGATAGACATATTAATCGCTGTTTTGGTCAGTTAATCAAGCTGATTAACGGGCAAACGATCGAAGACAAGAGCCTTAAATCGTGGTTCAAAACTAGGAAGAATAAATGAGTTCGAATAAAGAGCTGTATCTCGCTTTTCGCACCCAAATTTTTGAAGCACTTGATGCTGAAGCGGTCCAAAAAATGGATCGTAAGGATCTTGAAGGTCAGATACACAGTGCTGTTGACCTTTTGGCGAGTAACTATCGTCGTCCTATAACGGCAATGATGAAAACTGGGCTGGTTAAGAGTTTAGTTGATGAGCTATTTGGACTCGGCCCTTTACAACCGCTAGTGGAAGATCAGTCTATCACCGATATCATGGTAAATGGACCGAGCAATATCTTCTTTGAGCGCCATGGTAAGGTTCAAAAATCAGATTTAACCTTTGTTAATGAAGAGCAGTTGCTTTCTATTGCAAAGCGCATCGCTTCGCGTGTTGGTCGACGAGTCGATGAGCTTTCACCTACCGTGGATGCGCGTCTAGAGGACGGCAGTCGTGTCAACATTGTGATTCCGCCTATTGCTCTTGATGGTACCTCGATTTCAATTCGTAAATTCCGCGAGCAGAAAATTGCGTTTGAAGATCTGGTCGGGTTTGGCTCTATGTCGCCAGATATGGCGAGAGTCTTAATGATCGCGGCTCGCTGTCGAATGAACGTTCTGATTTCAGGTGGTACGGGCTCTGGTAAAACGACGCTACTCAACGCTATGTCTAACTATATTGCTGAAGACGAACGCGTTGTCACGATAGAGGATGCAGCGGAACTCCAATTAGGGCAGCCTAACTTAGTGCGCCTAGAAACAAGAACCGCAAGTATCGAGCAAACGGGCAAAGTGACTCAGCGTGACTTGGTGATCAATGCTCTGCGTATGCGTCCTGATCGCATTATTCTTGGTGAGTGTCGTGGCTCAGAAGCCTTCGAAATGCTGCAAGCTATGAACACGGGACACGACGGTTCTATGTCGACCCTCCACGCGAATACGCCTCGCGATGCCATTGCTCGCGTCGAATCCATGGTCATGATGGCAAACCTGAATCAGCCACTTGATGCAATTCGCAGAACGATAGTCAGCGCTGTTCAGCTTATTGTTCAGATCAACCGTCTGCGTGATGGGTCGCGTAAGGTCACTAGCATTTCAGAGGTGGTGGGCCTTGAGGGTGAAAACGTTGTGATGGACGAGATTTTCCGTTTCCAGTATGACGATACTCAGTACGGAGAGGCCGTAAAGGGTTCTTACGTAACCAGCGGGATTATGCAGCGCTCAGAGTTGGTCAAAAAAGCGCAATTCTTTGGCTTATACGATGACTTAATGAACTCATTTAGAGGCATGTAATCATGATTTGGCTGTCGCTCATTCTGTTTGCCATCGCATTACTTCTTATGCCCAATGATAGGAAGAAAAATGTCGATCATTACTTTCAGCTAGAAGAGGCGGAGAGTGAGTCGTTTGATGCGATCAATATTAAAGAGTTGACGGCTAAAAAGGGATGGCAAAAGACCATGGAGACGGTCAGCGGCAACATCTCAATATTGGGGCCGCGCTCTGTGTTTTACGTTGCTATGTTTTCTATCGGCTCATTGTTTGGCTCGTGGTATCTGTTTAATCGTGTTTTTACCTTTAACAATCCTTGGTTGGTCGTTATCTCTACGCTGGGCCTACTGTTTGTCGGCTATCGCTACTTGAAAGACAGGCGTCGCAAAGAATTTGAAAAATCCTTTCCTGATGCGCTGAACATAATGATGAGTGCGGTAACGGCTGGTGATAGCTTAATGCAGGCGATTACATACGTGGGTGACACCATGGGCAATAGTATTGGCCGAGATTTTAAGTATATGGGCAACCGCTTAAAAATGGGTGAAACACCAGAAGTTGTGTTGCAGCGAGCGTGTAAAATATACCCCTATCCAGAATTCGTGTTTTTCACTTTGACCTTAAAAGCCAATATTAGTCGCGGCGGCCAATTGAAAGGGGTTTTAGCGAAATTGATTCGGGTACTCGTTGACTCTCGGACAATGGAAAAAAAGAAGCTGGCTATGACTTCGGAAGCAAGAATGTCTGCAAAGATAGTTGCACTCATTCCAGTAGGCTTTTGTGTATTACTGTCATCTATTAGTCCGGATAAGCTGGATTTTATTCTCTATGACCCTGATGGTAGGGGCATTCTTTACTACGTAGTAGGCAGTGAGCTTCTTGGTTTGGCGGTGATCTGGCTGCTTATGAAGGGGGTGCGCTGATGTTTACTCTATTGGCTGTGCTTATATTTGTATTCGCATCTGTATTTTTTATTGTTGATTCTTTTAATAAGCAGAATAGAACGTCAAGAATAGAGCACTTTTTGAAAGAGGATGATTATAACGCGCCCTCTAAGATCAGTATGTTCCTACTTAAATTTGGAACCAAACACAGGAAGGCACTAGAAAACCGATTCCTTGAAGCGGGCTTTTACAACAAAGAACTGGCCAAGTTCTATTTTCCTCTAAAGCTTCTGGCTGTGGTGGCTTTAGTTACCTTCACTATGCTGACAGATTTGGAATGGGATAACAAAATGTTGATCATGCTTTTCGGGCTAGTCGGCATCATTGTTGTGCCAGATATGATCTTGGACTTTAAGCGCAAGTCGCTCATTTCAACCACGTCATCAAAGCTTCCATACCTTCTCGATATGATGTCAGTATGTGTGCAAACAGGGATGACCGTTGAGGCGACATTCGACTATCTGGGACAAGAGTTAGATAGCTTTGACAGGGACTTGTGTTATCAAGTCCGGCGTACCGCAGAATCGGCAAAGATAAAGGGATTAGAAAAAGCACTGAATGACCTCAGCGACAGACTTCCCACTCCAGAAGTTCGAAGCTTTGTGTTGACGGTTATACAGAACCTGCAATACGGCACGTCTATCGCACAAGTATTGAGCAACTTAGCAGAGGACATGCGAAAAATTCAACTGCTTACCATCGAAGAGAAGGTTGGGCAGTTGTCCTCAAAAATGGGGATCCCACTCATTCTATTTATCATGTTCCCTATCGTAGTATTAATTTTAGGTCCGGCAATCGTTCAGATGTCGGCGAATATGGGCGGATAAACTGATGAAAGCTAACCTTTGGACAAGTTTACTTATTAGCCTTTTTCTAGTGAACGGTTGCGCGACCACGCCAACCACCAAGTCTGACCCTGTTGAGAATATGCACAAGGTTAATAACTTCGATGGGCTGATCGATTACTACCAAAAGAAAGTCGAGCAAAACTCCGACGACCTCGCATCCTATGAGCAAATTGCTCTGGCGTACTTCAAGAAGAATGACCTTGAATCTGCGGAGTTTTATTCAGACTACCTACTGGAACATGGTTATGAGTCTCAGGAGTTACTTTTTGTAAGAGGTAAAATCTATGCATCGGATGAAGAACCGGCAAACGCGATAGAGTTCTTTAACCAATCCATTGCTTCAGGGAATAACAGTGGAGACGTGTTTAATGCGCTTGGAGTCGAATACAGCAAGTTGAATCAGTTTTCTGAAGCGATCGATGCATTCAACACGGCACGACTTAGAGGGTTCGATGAGCTTACGGTGAAGAACAACCTTGCGGTTATCTATATAGCCCAAGGCAATAATCAAAAAGCAATTTCTGTGTTAACGGCTTTGTTAGAAGAGGTGCCAGAAAACAAAAAGGTACGTTCGAATCTTGCCATTGCTCTTTTGAGAACTGGTGACATGACAAGTGCAAAATCTTTGCTGAAAGATGATTTTAGCTCTCGAGAGCTAGTGCTTGTCTCGCAACAGATCCAAAGTGGGGTGTCTCAATAATGGCGCTGATGACGAAGTGGAAAAAGCAGATGGGGTCAACTTCCGTAGAGTTCGCTTTGGCGGGCTTAACCCTCATGTTTGCTACTTTCGCCATTTTTGAGTCCTGTTACCAAATTTATGTTGTGAACATGACGGAGTTTGCGCTTCGAGAAACTATTCGTAATACCAAGGTAGACCAGGGCATTGACGACACGCCTGAAAAACTTAATGAGCACTACGAAACGTACTTTCGTCAACTCATCATGGACAACAACAAGATTTGGCACTTCTTGATGGACGGCGATAAGTTCACGATAGAAGGCAAGTACTACCAATCTTATGACGACTTTGTTGCTGGTGTAGGGCACACCTCTCAAGGGGTTGGTTTCTATTACGACTTAGCTGAGATCACTGTGGAGTACGAGTATGAGCCGATGATAGAGCTTGTTAGTTCCGACACAGTAAAAATATCTCGAACTATGGTGTTGAATTTGGAGCACCAAGGGTGGGGTGACGATGAATAAAATGAAAAAGCAAAAAGGTGTCTTTGCGATTGAGTTAGGATTTATCCTATTCGCACTTTGCGCGATATTTTTATTCGCTACCGATATCAGTCACAAATTATTGGTTCGAGCAAAGCTTGATCGCACCAGCTTTGCTTTGGTGAACATACTCAAAGAAAGATACCGCTATTTCGATGGCAGTGTCGTCAATAAACTTAATCTTGATGTGACAGAAACAGAGCTTCTTGAAATGCGCAAGGTTGCGGCAAGGTTACTTAACACTACAGAAGATGAGGTAGCCATCAAAATTGAATCTCTTGTTGATGCCCAGTTCACGACGACATTTACTAGTGCAAAATTTGATAGTTTGGGCTGCAGCGTCGGCTCCATCTCTTCTGAAGCCGGACTGGCACCGACCGAGAGTGGGACTATTTATCCCTTGTACCGAGTCAGCGTTTGTGAAGAACATGACTCTTGGTTTGACCCATTCGTTGGTGGAAGCACAGAAGATATTGCAGTGACTTCATCATCAGTGATGCCCGGGAGGTAGCCGATGAAACGTCGTTTAGGTAATCGTTATTCCTCTATCAAGAATCAACGTGGTGTCGCAGGTATTTGGTTAGGCATGACATTAGTGCCAATCATGGGATTCACCTTTTGGGCGATAGAGGGGACGCGTTATGTCCAAGAACACAACCGTCTAGGTGATGCTAATGAAGCCGCAGCGATGGCGCTCACGATTCAAGATGATACTGCATCTGCTCAGAACCTAGCTGAGAGTTATATACGCAGCTATGTAAGAGACATTGATTCAATTGCTGTCACATCGGTAAGACAGCATCAAGAGCAAACGGATGCGTCGGATGAGTCCATTCAATACAGCGTGAGTGCGGTGACGTCGCACAGTTCTTGGTTTTCAAGTACGTTTATTCCCTCTTTCAATGAAACCGTAGACTTGCACAGCAGTGCAGTTGCAAAAAAGTACTTATCCACGCTAGCGGATAACAATATTGATATCGTTTTTGTTGCGGACTTTTCTGGTTCTATGACCTATAGCTGGAGTGGTAGCAGTAATAGCAAAATTAAAGACCTTAAATTGGCTATAAATCAAGTATCCGCCAAAATACTTTGCGGAAACATTGGTTACAAAGAAGTTGGAGGGAAGTTAGTCGAGGTTTGTCTTGATAGCGATCAGGACAAGATGGCAAACAAACTTGATAATCGCATCGCCCTTGCTCCATTCAACACACGAACAAGAGAACGGGACTCACAAAATACGGCTTATGCTGTTAGCCAACTACGGTATCGAAAAGACGTCAAAATTGGGGAGCCTAGTCTGACTTATGATGAAGTTGATTGGAATTGGTGGCGTACTAAAAACTTCAAGTACGTGCACCTTTGCTCCAATAATCATAAAAAATGTGATGGCAAGTCGTTGTCTCTTCAGAAGCAAGCAAAACGTATCGTCGATGTTTTAGGTATTTATAAGTGGAAGTCGAACTACTATGGAAGCAAATACTTAGATGAGCCAAATTATATAGACTATCAGAAAACTGTGAGTGATATGCTGAATGACAAATTTCCCGGTCAATCATCAAACTATCAGGTTAAGAGTACTAATTTGTATGGTGGGTTTGGTTCAAAGAGTAACGACCAATTCTTCAATGTGCCTTTAACATCCCAACTCACTGAAATTAATAAAATTAATAAAATGGAGGCAAGTGGGGCGACAGCAGCGTATCAAGGGATATTAACCGGTGTACAGCTTCTTTCCCAAGGGAACCCTAACTCGTCAGATAGTGAAGAACAAGAAGCTTACGATTCAAAAATCAAAATGTTGTTAATTTTTAGTGACGGAGAGGAATCACCTGATCCGAAAATTCTTAAGAATTTAGTTTCTGCTAAGATGTGTGATACCGCGAGACAATATATCCCCGGCCTATACATCGGCTTCATCGGTGTTGATTTTGATGCTGAAAACATACCTGCATTTAGACAATGCGTTAATGATGAAACAACGGACATTATTAACGTAGGAAACCTCAACGAGCTCATAGAGAAAATCGAAGAGCTGATCAAGAATGGTTCAAAATCAAGTGGATTTACAAAGTTGTACTAGGGCAATAATGAAAATACAAATTACTACAATCGCTATGCTTATCGGGTTAATTAGCCCTGGCACATATGCTCAAAGTTACTACTGTACTAACTCTGAAATTGAAATTAAGCGTGAGGTACGTTTAGAACATGGGGTACTGTTAGAACAACACAGGAACGGTTCGTTGCAGAGAGAGCTAAAGTTAAAAGACGAGCAGTTAGCTAATGTTTTGTCTGAGGAGGTTATGCTCCCCCCAAGACGAGGCTGCCATAGCTACATTAGCTCTGATATTGAGAATCAAACTAGTTTAGCACGGGTGCAGTTTGGTTTTGACCAATCTTCATTGACTCCTATGGCGAGAGACTCTCTACACACTTTAGCTCGATCTATCGGTGAAAATGGTACTCAAATATTAGTCGAAGGACACACTGATAGCATGGGAAGTGCCGGTTATAACCAAGAGCTTGGTTTAAAACGAGCGCTGTCAGTATATGACCTATTACGTTATCAAGGTGTCGATAAGCAAAATATTACGGTTCGTACATTAGGTGAAACTCAACCTCTTGAGCCAAATAACTCAAGCAAGAATCGAGCAATTAATCGCCGCGCTGAAATTATGGTTGTGACAGGTAACTAGGTCGTAGGGCTACATTACTTGAACTCCCTCTTAATTGATGAATAAGATCACACAAATATGCTCCATTGTAGCGACACTGCACTGGGGCTTTGATAGAATGGACACTTATTTCAGAATGAAACCTTCGCTATAAGAAAAAGCCGCACATGGAAATGCGTTGGCATTTAAGAAGGATTATGAGGTTGTTGTGAATCTAGAAAAAGTATTACCACACTTGAAAGCGAAAACATGGATAACGCTTGCAAGCGTGACCGTTATGTCGAGCGCTTGGGCTTCTGATCTGGTTAATGGCAGTGAGCAAGCACAGCTAGAAACGATTAACAGCGAGTATTCTTCTCGTTATAGCGAAGTAGGTTTAGATGACACTATTGCGTTTTATAACAAAACCTCATCAAGTATCGATGCTAATAAGATCAAACTGCTTAACAATATCGATATTGTCAAAGCCGACTCCAAAGTATTCCAAGAGAAGCTAGTTCTTGGTGAATACGATGAAGGTATCGCTGTGGCACTTCGTGGCGTTTCATCGTCAATTAGTAAACTTAATCAAGAGCTTGCAGAGTCCGAAGCTAAGTTAATCGAACTCAATAAAACGATTGCTGCGAGTCAGTCAAGTGTGACGCAGATGGAGCGTGACAAAAATGAACAACTGCTTGCGTTGTATAGAGAAATCAAAGATCGCCACCTGAAAGAGGCTAATGTTGTTCATCGTGAGAACTATTCAGGTAAGCTAGAATGTAAGGTTACAGAAAGCCTATCAGCCTGTGTAAATAGAAACCTACCTTACATGAAGAATGCGTTTGCACTAGAGAAAGGTGGGTCCGAGCGAATCAAACTTACGTCTTATAAAGTTGTTGATGCCACACAAAAACTGAATGGTGACCTAACTTATACCGTGTCTGCGGAATATAAGAATGCGTTCAATTCAAACTTAGATGGCGAGATTCGCAAAGCATTAAATCTAGATAAGATCCGATTTGTCTTCCGCTCTAACTCTGCGGACACCGAATACTACATAAACGAAGAAAAAGTAGGCAGCGGCGATACGATTGAGCTGTCTGGTAATTATGTGGGTGTATACAATGTTCGTGCGGTTAATAAGGGCAAGACACAGTCATTACGCCTAAACCTGAAAAACGACAGTGACTACTTTTTCCCATTTGCTAAGAAAACTCAAAAAGCACAATCTAAAACACAGACAAAACCTATGAGTGTGACAAAAAGTGCCAAGACTAATGAAGCGGCTCAAATAACCAAAAAGGTTTTAGAGGCACCTAAGAACGCAAAGGGTTCGAACAAAGAAGTAGGCACGTTTTCAAATACGGTTGTTTATAAAGATGAGGTATTCACTTATCTTTACCCAGTGTACCGTGGCAATAACAAATCTGCAGAAGTATTCCTTAGCCGCTCAGACGCGACACAATACTGCGAACAGAAGTTGTCCTCGAAGCTTCCAACAAAGGCCGCATACAAGTATTTGGAGTTGTACGCTGATCTTAAGCCGGGTGACTATTGGACGGACGAGGGACGAGTGTACTCTTCACAGAAGAAAGACGTTTTTGACAAAACGTTCGAAACCAATCGCTTTATCTGTATGGTAAGTATGAATTAGTGGATATTAGATCGCTTAGGATTCGTCCCTTACGCTAAAAAAGCCCTCGAGAGAGGGCTTTTTTGTGTTTTAAGTATGTGTGTTTAAAGTCAATCACCGAATTATTCGTAATAACAATGAGCTATACTCGTCCATGTGATTAAGCTTTGATATGGATATCGAGACACACGAAATGGAATCGAGAAAATCGACAGCACTTTCAATAGCAGTAATGGTTATTGCCGCCTTCACTTTGTTGTTAGTTACGATGACGCCTATCAATGGTGATGTTGCTTTCTTGGTTCACATGGCCAAAAACACGGCGTTATCTAACTTCTACCAGCAGTTTTATGAGGTCAACCCTCCGCTGATCGTCTATCTGTACAAGCTGTTCCTAGTTCCTTACCACCTGGGTTTTCTCAGTGATATCTCTTCGATAAGGCTTGGCACTTCTATCTATCTTTTGGGAAGTGTATGGGTGTGTGCCAAGGTGCTAAGCCACCTTACTAAGGAGCAAAGAGAACCCCTGATACTTGCAATTGCACTCAGCCTTTTGATTATCAATCCCTTAATGTTCTCTCAACGTGAACAGTTTATTGCCGCTGGATTAATGGTGTACTTTGCGTTCAGTTATGCTTGTTTCTATACAGCTCATAGCGCTGGCCTGAAAGTCGTTACGGCATTCTTTCTAGCTCTATCGTTAAGTCTAAAACCTCAATATGGGACAGTGTTTTTGTTAGTCGAAGCCTATTTATGGTTTAGGTATGGTAATGCAAACAAACGCTTGTTTTATATTGCAGTTGTCTCTTTTGGTGCACTTTATGTAGCAAGTGTGTATTGGTTTAATGAAGATTACCTGTCAATAATCGTTCCTTGGGCGCGAGAGTACTACTCATCATATTTTAAAGATTTTAGCGATGTCGTCGGCGTTGCCGTATTGTTGCTTGTAACCACAGTTCCATCATACTTATACTTACGCACGTTGAAATACGACCATAGATGCTTGGAACTAGGCGCGGTCTTCCTGATTGGTGCCTTGGTGGCGTTCGTGTCGGGCAGAACTGCTTTTTCTTACCATCTAATTCCCGCGTCCGCATTTAGTTATCTACTCGTAAACCTTTCGCTAATTGTAGGTGTACGATCAATGCTCACGCGCTTTGAGCTAAAACAAATCCTTGTTATTACGGTTCTGGGCCCGCTAGTAATATGGCAGTGGCCGTATTTTATGAAAGTGCCTCAGTTCAGTTTAAACAGCTCTGTGTCCAGACTGATGAGCGAATCCCAAGAACTTCATAAAGATATGATTATCGATAAGGATTTGCTTGATTTTTCTGATGCTATAAGAGAGGTCTCTACGCCGGGTGATGGTATTGTGTTCTTAGCATCGAAAGGTATGTATTTACAGCACTCGATACCATTACATAACTCATTAGACTGGTCATCTCGAATGCCAAACTTTTGGCTACTTCCGAACGCTATTGAGCGCAAAGATGAACCTGAACAGAAGAAACATATTGCGTGGATTCAAAAAGCAGTAATCGCAGACTTTGAAAAAATGAAACCAAATGTGCTTATAAAAGAAGAATACGACGCAGATAGAAAACCGAAGCATAAACTGGTGCTGCAGACCTTAGAGCAAAGTCCTCCCTTAAAATCCATTATCGACCGTTACCAGTTTGTCTCATCCCATCGCTACAAGTATTCGGTTTATCACTTGTATGTTTTGAAAGGAGACTAGTCTCAGTATTATGATTACTGATGGGTCGTACGCCGAGTACTCAAAAAGTGAAGTTGTTTGGCTTCAAGGCGGCCGCGGCTAACATTATCCAATATAAAGCCGACAAATAAACACATGACAGAGATGACTGCTATAGCACTCGCCAAAATAGCCGTTGGAAATTTCGGAACCAAACCCGTCTCAAAAAACTCGTTGATTACCGGTATTCCCAGTACCAAGCTCAAAAAAGCCATGACCAATGATAAGCCGCTGAAAAAGAGCAAGGGTTTCACATCTCTTAGCAGAAACAAAATGAAACCTAAAATTCTAAAGCCATCTTTGAAGGTGCGGAGCTTGCTGCTTGTTCCCTCTGGCCGAGTAGAGTATGAGGTAGGCACTTCTTTCCAAGCAACTCTCGCTTGAAGCGCGTGCACAGTAATCTCGGTTTCGATCTCGAAACCAAGGCTGATAATAGGAAGTGATTTCACAAAGCGACGTGTCATCACACGATACCCAGAAAATACGTCGGTTAGCTTGGCGCCAAAGAACGTATTGACGAGAGTGGAAAAGGCATGGTTTCCCAATATATGCCCTGGCGGGAAAGCTGTCTCAACGTAGCTCCTAGTGCCTGTTACCATATCAAGGTGCTCATTGCGCAGAGTCTCTATCATTACAGGAGCAGCATTCGCATCATAGGTGTTGTCGCCATCCGTCATTACATAAATATCAGCCTCAACATCCGCGAACATTCTTCGCACAACTTCACCTTTGCCTTGGCGGGGCTCCTTCATCACAGTAGCTCCGTGTGCGCTTGCCTCTCTTACCGAGTTATCCGTCGAGTTGTTGTCGTAAACGTAAATGGTGGCCGATGGTAAAGCTTGTTTAAAAGCATCGATAGTAAGTCCTATCGCTCCCTCTTCGTTGTAACAAGGGATAACGACGGCTACGTTAGGTTCGTTATTCATCATTGTTCAATCCTTTGAGCTGATAAACGGCCAGTCCTTGTTCGTTGCCATCGACATAGCTTAGCCATTCGGGAACTTGTCCCGAGAGCAACATATTGACCAAGCTAGTGGGGGGCGTCGCTTTAGCAATCATTGATAGTTGTGGGTCTCGTTTGTCCACTATGATGAGGCTAATGTTCTGTTGTTTAAGCGAGTTGGCAAGAACGGCAGATGTGTGAGTACTGAAGGCTTCAATTGCTTTTGTGTTTCCGTTAACGTTTCTATGGTACGGGCCGGAAATAACCGAGTTTTCAGTGAGCGCTAATATAGGTGATGCAGTCTCTAATGAGGTGAGTATCTTGTGTTCACGAAGCTGGTTTTTGTTCAGAACTTCGACGGCATCTAAGCGCCACAAACGGCTCACGGGCGCTTGGCTTGGCTCTGACCCGACCGCCGAGTTATACATAATGGGTACTACTATTGTTGGCATCGCCAACATAAATGGGGTCAAGCGTATAAAGCGAGTCGTAATCTTGCTATACAACGCGTAGATAAGGTTAGCTTGGAGAGGCAGGCTGACCAAAACATAAAAAGGAAGTAACCTCAGTTGCCAAAAAAGAAGTGGCAGTAATAACAAAAAAGCTATCATCCAAAGCCATTTTTGGTGAGTGCTGGTGGTGGTGACTATTGATGCTGTGGTGATAACGATGTAACAGACAGCAATAAGTACAACCGTCAGTTGTCCTCCGGACAGCATATAGGAGATAAGCGGTTTAGCTTCAGAGACGTGATCTAACCAAAAGTAAGAAAGCAATCTAGGGTAGTTTTGATATGGGCTCGCCAACATATCAGGATATAAAAACAAACTTCCGACAATACATGCGAGTATGAGCGTCAGAGTAAAAAAAACGGAACCTTTCCGAGAGCTTACGATGAACGTTATTCCCACAACTAAACTAAGCAAAAACAATGGATACGTTGCGACATCGAAAACGGGTTCAAGAATGACTTCCATAGGCTCAAAAATAGTCAAACCCAATAGTCCGACTAGAGCACAGGCGATACCTGTGTAACCCAAGTAAACCCACGAGTAGTCGAGACCACGTTGCTTAGTAAGGAAGCACATACCCGTTAGTAGAGTACAGAAATAAGCGGGTATCGCTTCTAAGCCGATGAGCAAGGATACCGCCAAAACGCTGCCGCTTGCGACACCTCTATATATCGCTGACACCTGCTTATTCTCAGAAAAGGGCACTAGATTCAAAAACAAGATGAACAGTAGTAGTTGTAAGTTGTGATGGTCAATATACCCCGGTGCAAATTTAGCATAAACGATTGAAAATGGAGCAAATATGGCCACGATAACAGCAGGATAGAGACCAAATATTTTACTGGTAAGTCGTGCCACTAAATACAAGAGGCCGAGAAAGTACAGGGTAGGGACAAAGAATAGAGACAGTGCAACGGCTAGGGGTTCCGATACAACGTAACCTGTGAGCCAAATTACCAAAGCGACGGGCACGTCAACGATTCTTGACCAGTGCATCACTCGCCCGTCTTCAGGGTTGAATCTTTCAAATGGAAGTTGGTATAGAGAGGGCGACTGGATAAACGTACTGACTTGATGCAATCTCATGTAATTGTCATTGTCACCAAGATCACCGTTTAATATGCTTGGGAAGCTGTAGATAAACGCCGTACAAAAAACCACTACCCAAACGACGATTATTATAACGTTTAGGTGGAGATTAGGCTTAGCTTCTCTGCTTGGGATACGTTCCATCCTCGAAATTCCATTTTTCTTACAGAGTATATAAACCTTATATCGTATTCTTTTACTTGGTTGCCTCAATAATGAGAATAGTTAAATAAATACTACCTTTTCGAATTAGTTTATTTTCAAGACGCCCTTGAAGTTTCGAAAAGTTCCAGGGCTCATACCGACTTTTCTTTTGAAAACACGCGAGAAATATGAAACATCATTAAAGCCACTTTCATAAGCTATGGAGGATATTTGCTTATTATCGTCGCTCAACAGCAAGCTCTTTGCATATTCAAGTCGCTTGTTGCCTAGATGGTCTCTGAAACTGCAGCCGACTTCTCTATGGAATATTCTAGAGAAATACTGTGTGGATAGATGACAGTGCCCAGCGACATCAGATTCTTTGATGTTTTTGGTAAAATGCTTTTCGATATAATCTAACGCAGTTGTAATTACATTTGATTCGGTAGGCAAGGATCTATCGACGCTTTCTCTGCGTTGATGAGGCTCCACTTTATCTCGCAAATCACCAGCGTTGCTTTTTGAATCCCCGGTCAGTTGCTCCACCGCGAGCGATGTCTTTTTTAGGGCCTGCGGTGAGTTGATATCAACATGTGCATACACAAGCTCACTGCTTAGAAACGCGTCAGGCACGCTTGCATCATGAAACAGTATTAGCGACTTGGAGAGGTTTCTGCAGATTTTGAGGAGCATTAGTAGTGTTTCGTCATTATCATAACGCTCTGAAAAATAGAAACAAAAAGTCTGAGAAGGTTCTGTGATGACTGAAACATCTCTGTTCACTTCTATGAGATTAAACTTATCACTAAGATAATCCCGTATAACCTTGGGAAGCAAAATTGTTGGTTTCCCTATCCAATACGCCATTTTCCACTCTCAAAACTGCGACAACACCTGTAAACTATATGATTAGTCTAGTTGCACAGCTCTTTTTTGCCACAAAACATCATAAAAATGACATCTAAACTTAAAACTGTCTCATTACTAATACATGTATCTATAGGCAACTAGTTGATTCATTGAGCTTTCATACTTGTTTTTAAGAACAGTTGGAATACGGTTAGTTTGTTAGCACATCAAAAATATCCTACTTATTATTATGAGAAAGACATTATTACTAAGCCTAAACCGAGTAAAATGTGTACATAGCTAATCCTAAAGTTTAGATGCGGTTAAACTATCGTAGATAAAATGTGATTATTTTAATTGGATTGCATGTTAAAACTTTACATAAATAAAGCAAAATACTCCTAACATTTAATTATCTCATCATCTAATTTGAAAGGGCGTTAAGCAAAGACATATGTAAAGGAGAGTATCATGTCATCATTAAAAAACTTATTTAAGGACTTTATGTCAGACGAGGAAGGGCTAACGCTCATCGAATATTTATTAGGTGCCGCGCTTATTATCTTGGCTTTCGCAGCCGCATCGCCATGGACTGCGTTGAAAACAGCACTTGATAACGTTATTGCTGATGCAGAGTCTGGTGGTTCTTCATAACCGCAATAGAATCTACGCCTAGTTAATTAAGCTATGTAATAGCGACGAGGATATAGGGAGGTAACCATGTCGTCACTCATTAGTTTCGTCAAGAACTTTGTTCAAGATGAAGAGGGACTTACTCTAATCGAGTATTTGCTAGGAGCAGCGTTAATCATTTTAGCGATGGCAGCAGCGTCTCCTTGGGCCACATTAAAAACTGCGATAGACAATGTTGTTGCGGACGCAGAATCGGGCGGCTCATCTTAAAGGGCAACTGTTAAAACTACAATGATTACCTCAACGGTTGGTAATTATTTGTATACGTTAGGTGGGGCTTGGCCCCACCCTTACCACATGGAGGGTAGGCAATGTATATTGGAATATGGACTGTTCTTTTTATTATTGTCGTCTTTGATGCCAGGGAAAACAGGATCCCAAACAAACTCGTCGGTCTCCTAACGGTCGTGATTATTGCTCACCTATACAGCTTCTATGGAAGCGTCCTAAGCATTCCTCCTGACCATTTAATTGGGGGTTTAGTAGGATTCTCAGTGTGTTTTGCACTCTATCTGGGTGGCCTCGTAGGCGCTGGCGACGTCAAGCTTATAGGGTCTATAAGCCTATTAATTGGTCTTGATGATTTACTCCCGTACGGTGCCGCCGTCATCGTAATAGGTGGAATCCAAAGCACATTCTATTTGGCGCAGAAACTTGCTATGTCACAAGTAAGTCTTGGGCAACACATGCGCCAATACGTCACACACAACATCTATGGAAGATTAACCAAAGCGCCAGTGGATGCTATTGAGATGCGAATTCCGTTTGCTCCGGCAATTGTTGCTGCGGTCGCCTTGTATCCGATCATGAGCTAGGGGATAAAATAATGAATGCCATTACGTCTGCAGAAAACAAACCTCAGCTGAGTCCCCAAATGGATCCGCCCTCAGTTCCTACGTCGTTAGGTGAGTTGGGTATTCCACAAGTTGTGTTAGAAAATCTATTGTTGAAACACCTCTCTCATGAAACCAAGGTGGACTTGCTTGGTCTGTCGCAACTCATGGGGATGAGCACACAGCTCGTGCAAGAGTTGCTCAATATTCTTAGAAAACGGTCGCTGATAGAAGTATATCAACCTCACACAGAAGGGTACGCACAGGCAGAAAAGCTATCCACTAGCCATATCTTATATGGCCTGTCGGGACAAGGTTTACAAGAAGCCGAACTCGCCTTTCTCAAAGATGCCTACATAGGCCCTGCACCAGTTTCTCTATCAGACTATAACCACGTAGTAACAATGCAGGATATTCGGCGAAACAATATCTCATACAACAATGTGGTGCATGCGTTAAGTGGTGTTTACGGTTCGGAGTATATGGTGCCTGTACTAGGGCCTGCACTTAACTCTGGCCGTGCTTTGCTTCTATACGGTAACTCAGGTACCGGTAAGAGCTATGTCGCCGCACAGCTGTTAAATGCGTTTGATACCTCTGTCTACATTCCTTATTCAGTGTATGCATCAGGTAGTGTCATCAAGGTATTTTCTGAGCTCCATCATACGAGATTGGACAATAACTCTAGCGCACAAACAATCAGTTTTAGTGAGCAATATGATCGACGTTGGGCCCTTTGTGAACGCCCCAACATTCAAGTTGGCGGTGAGCTCACAATGGACATGCTCGAAATTAACCATTCTGAGAGTAACCGAGTATGGATGGCGCCATTGCAGATGCTAGCGAACAATGGCTTGTTGATCATTGATGATTTGGGTAGGCAAACTATTCCGGTTGATACTTTGCTTAATCGTTGGATCGTACCGATGGAATATAACGTGGATTATTTGGTACTTCCTAACGGGCAACAGTTCTCCATACCATTTGTACTTACACTTGCTTTCTCTACCAACCTCAGTCCACTCGAGATAGCGGATCCCGCTTTCCTCAGACGCCTGGGTTATAAAATCGAGTTTCAACCTCTGATTGAGGATACCTATCTAGAGCTCTTCGCTTCTCTTATAGAAAATTACGAGTTATCGATGAGTTCACTCACCACTGAACATCTTTTATTGCTTCACAGGCAGTTCAAAGTGCCTTTTTATCCTTGCATTCCCAAGGACATCGTCGGGATATGTAAGGACATTATCAAGTTTGAAGGGAGAGACTCTGAAGTCACAGCAAACGTCTTAGAGGCTTCTTGGAGACTATACTTTACTTCCGATGGATTGGAGGGAATATAAAATGAGTCGTACGCAAGTATTTTTCTTAATGATGTTTTCGTTGGCATTGGGGCTCGCTGCAGTTTTCTTTGCTAAAAAATGGATGGATGATCAGGTTCAACCGGAAGTCGTGACCGAGGTCGTTGAGCGCGAGCCTGTTGTGTTTGTCGAACAGGACATACCTGCAGGAACTATCATCGAAGCCAAACACCTATCAATTAAGTTGTTAGAGAAAGACTGGAAGAATGACGAACATCATTTTGTCGCTCTCGAAGACGTGACAGGCAAGGTTGCCAACTCACCTTTGTATCAGGGTGAAATTCTACACAACTATAGGATCGCTTTACCCGGAGAAGGCTCTACCTTGGCGTCGGTGATTTCAGAAGACAAGAGAGCAATCACAATTCGCGTTAATGATGTCATCGGTGTGGCGGGCTTTCTATTGCCGGGCAACAAAGTTGATGTCATGAATACGGTAAAGCGGGGCAAGACTAGAGCCAGCACGACGACTGTTCTCAAAAATATCAAGGTTCTCGCAGTAGACCAGACGGCAAGAACCAATGATAACAAGCCCGTCATTGTTCGTGCTGTAACCCTCGAAGTGACACCTAAAGAAGCCGAAAAGTTACTCACTGCGAAAAGTAGCGGAGAGATCCAGCTCGCACTTCGCAATCCACAACAAAAAGATAAACCTGTAGCTAAGACGCGTTATGTCGCCCCTCCTAGTGTCACTATTATTAAAGGGACGCAGTCTTCAAATATAAGAGTTAGAGACTAAGGAGATATTATGAAAAGGATTTTCCTCCTCCTCGCGGCCATTGCAATGGCTTTGAACCTTCAAGCGGCTACCCAGAGTGGTAAATACGTCAAGGTTCCGCACCACAAATCTAAAAATGTCATTCTCGCAGGTAAGGCTAAGCGAGTATCTCTGGGGGACCCAGAAGTTTTAGATATTGTTATGCTTCGTTCCAACGAGGTATTCCTTATTGGTAAAAAACTTGGCTCGACCAACCTTATGGCATGGGATAGTCGAGGTAGATTGATTGAATCTATTGACGTAGAAGTGACACATGATCTCAATGGTGTGAAATCCAAGTTGTACGAGTTCCTACCGAACGAAACGATAGAGGTACACAGCTCGCAAGAGAAGTTAATCCTTAGTGGTCAAGTCAGCAGTCAGGAAGTGATGAATCGTGCTGTTAAGGTCGCGGAGACATTCACAGCTGGTGAAGCAGCAGACGCTGGGACTTCTTCTTCTGACGAGGTTGTAGATAAAACTAATGTTATCAACCTAATGTCAATTGGTGGTGCTCAACAAGTCATGTTGGAAGTGACCGTGGCAGAGGTACAACGTAGCCTGGTTAGAAGGTTCGATTCTGACTTCCACTTTTTTAACCAGAACGGCAACTTTGGTTGGGGAGCGACTAGTGGAGGTGCAATTATCGATGACGTTGGCGGCGGCATAGGTCCAATTTTCGGTACGCCTGCCATCGATGAAACAGGGCTGCTGGCCACCTTCCTAGACGGCAATACCCTGTTTACTCTAGCGCTTGATATAGCGAAAGAGAATGGTGTCGCGAAGGTCCTTGCAGAGCCGAACTTGACCGCACTTAGTGGCTCCAAAGCGGAATTTTTGGCGGGGGGAGAGTTTCCAATTCCGGTGCCAAATAGAGACGGTATTACCGTAGAGTACAAAGAGTACGGTGTTGGTCTCAAATTTGTGCCCACTATCCTTACCGACCAGAAGATCAATTTGGTGTTGTCTGTTGATGTCAGTGAAATCGCAAACTCTGGTTCACTTACGCTGGATCCAATAGAAACGAATGCGACTTACGTTATACCACCAATTACCAAGCGAACCGCAGCTTCGACTCTTGAACTTGCTGATGGTCAGACTATTGGTATTGCCGGGTTACTCAGCGAGAACGTTAGAGATGTCTCCTCAAAACTACCTGGCGTGGGTGATATTCCGGTCTTAGGACAACTATTCAATAGCCAAGAGTTTATCTCTGGTGAGACTGAGCTTGTTATTCTTGTTACCCCTCGTTTGGCTCGTCCGATTGATCGAAGCCAAGTGGTGTTGCCAACAGACGCGTTCGTCAAGCCTAATGACTGGGAATACTATCTGCTAGGCCAAGGGTCTTACATTGCAGAAATGGACCCTGCTAGTACTGCTTACCAGCCAGCAACACCTCAAGAAGTACCTTCTACTCAAGGTGGTTCAGAAGGAACATTTGGACACGATCTATAAGGGAATGGGAGAAGAACATGAGACTACTTACATTACTGTGCTGTGGTTTGGTGATGGTTGGATGCGCCAATAACGCGCCACTGGGCTATTCAGTGGCGAAAGTTAGACACGCGCAAACCTATGATCTTGGCGCGACAGAGCGCAACAAAAACGTGCTTCCAACAGGCACAGGGGCTCGTATGCAGGTTGCCTATGATGCTTATGTTGATCAATCTGCCTACGATGGCGAAGCTGAGAAAGTTCTTGGTAAAGAGCTAGTTCAAGAAAGACGTACTTCTAACGATTAACGATTGTTAGTGGGGAGGTGTAGCATGGTTAAACAACGTAAAAGCCAAAGATCAATGGGGAAACAGAAAGGACTAACACTGATACTAATCACAATGGTATTAGTAGTGTTTTTGGTCTTCGCTGCATTTGCCGTAGATGTTAACCATGCGCTCCTCAGTAAGACTCGGCTGCAAAACGGTGTAGATGCAGCGGCATTGGCAGCAGCAGTAAAGGTTAGCGCTGGTGAAACTGATGCGACTGCCCAAGCGACGGCAATCCAGACGATCAGCACGATGTACACGGCATCTGGTAATACAGAGATATCAGTCCCAAGCGGTTCAATCAATGTGCAGTTTTCAAATGACCCTCAAGACTTCAGCGGCTCTTACAACGAAGCCTTGGACACCTATGTGCGGGTTTCTGTGTCAAATGTCCCGCTTAACTCTTACTTCCTTGGATATTTTGGTTTTGACAAGGCTGGAGCAGCGTCTGCGGTAGCTGGACCAAGTTCAACAATTATATATGCCTGTAACGTCGTTCCGATGGCAGTCTGTGCAGATACCACTAGTGGAGCAAATGACTTTCTCGGTTACGAGTTTCAAACTGTATATGAACTCAAAGTAGCTGATAAAAATGCGACTGAAATGGGACCAGGCAACTTCCAGTTGCTAGATTTTGGTACCGGTGGTGCTGATGTGAGGCAATATCTTGCAGGTGGGTTCGCAGGTTGTGTGGATATCACCAGTACGGTGACAACAAAACCCGGAGCAAGTATCGGCCCGGTTGGTCAAGGACTTAATACACGCTTTGGAGACTACTCTGGTGGTGGGGTCTCTTCTTCGGAGTATCCACCTGACATTTATGTAAAAGAACCAACCACGTTGGCATCATCTGATGGCGAGGGAAATGTTGTTTACGATAATTCATGGAACTATGCAGACTATGAGACGGAATCAGTAGCGTGTACCGGCACCGCCAGTGGCGACTGTACGTCCGGTGAGGGTGGTCGACGCATATTGCCGGTTCCAATGGTGGACTGTGATGGTGCATCTGGAGGTACGACCGAACTACCATTGACAGCTGTGGGATGTTTTTTCCTTCTACAAAAAGCCCCTGATAACAATGGTGCCAAAGATGGTGTGTATGGCGAGTTTATTGAAGATTGCACCATTACGAATGGCACAACTGGAGTAAACCCGAGTACCGAGGGCGTGTTCAAGATCCAACTCTATAGAGATCCTTTGAGTGGGGAGTCTTAATATGAACAAGTCAAGAAAGCAGCAGAAAGGGTTGGCTGCAGTAGAATTTGCCCTTATTTCTCCGCTGATTATCGTGTTTATGGCCCTCTATATCGAGGTCGGTAGCATGTTTATTGACTATCAAACGCTCAATAAGGCCGTTCGCAATGGTGCGCGCTACGCCGTGACTAGTATCTATGGCACGGCGACAACTCAGCAAATAGCCCCTGTGGCCGAGATCCAAAATATGGTTGTGTATGGTCGCAATCCAGCAGTCGGTAATGCTCTGCTTCCTGGTCTAGCGGTAGACAGTGTGACGGTAAGTCATGTTAGTGACGTTGTGACGGTTACGGCAAATTACAACTACCAACCTTATTTCGCAACGCTCCCATTTGTTGGCGTCGATATGAGTGTGAACTTCTCGGCCTCTGCTGTTATGGAGACGGGACTATGAAGAAGCTATCCAAAAATGGCCAGAAAGGTATCACAATCATAGAGTTTACTATGATTTTGCTCGGTGCTCTTATCATGATGTTTGCGGCATTTGAGTTTGGACGGTACATCTTTTCGATGCAGATGCTAAACGAAATGTCTCGGAAAGCAGCACGTTTGGCTGTGGTCTGTTCGATATCTGACAGAGATGATATCGCTGATCTTCCTGAGGTAACAGAGAACCGCCCTGTAGGATTTGTGGCCAGTAATTTATCGATAGAGTACGTCGACAATACCGGTGCAACCGTTAACGTCGACAACTTTTCAACCCTATCAGAAGATGATCAAAACTTTATTTTGTCTCAAGTTCGATTCGTTAGGGCAGAAATCACTAATTACCAGTTTCAGTTTTTCCCATTATTGTCTTTTATTGGTAATGCAGGGGCGATTAACACGCCGAGCTTCCCGACGATATTACCAATAGAAAGCTTGGGGATAGTTAGACCAAATGCCGGATCTGTGAATGGAACCATTGAAGACTGCTAGGGAGAGCAAAATGGGTGAACCAGTACCAATCAATCGCGATAATCTAGAAAGCGTACAGTACTCACTTCGTACTAACCTGCACGTATGGATATTTAATGTTACCGATGAATTTCGACGTCACATTACAAACGAGTTAAGTAAAAGTATTAATACTGTCGTCGAGACCATGAGTTTAAATCTAGTCAGTGAGGAGTCTTTGAGTCCTTTGCATGCCCCGGATGTTATTTTTGTAGAGGCTAAACAGGGTTGGGCAGCAAAAGTCGCAGAGATTCAGAATTACAGCCTACCATTTGGTGAGATTGATACCTCGCTTATTGCATTTGGTGATGAGCAAGATAGCAGCGCATTGAGGACAGCGCTCAGAGTGGGCGCATCTGACTATCTCAGTGAACGATGCACCATGAGCGATTTGCTACCTTTGCTCAAGCAAATGGCCGATCAAAAAATAGTAAGCCGTCAGATGGGAGAGTTGTTCCTGTTTGTCAATGCAAAAGGGGGCAACGGAGCTTCGACAATTGCTATGAATGTGGCGATTGAGCTCGCAGAGAACAACCCAGGAGACGTGCTCCTCATTGATATCGACACCCAGTTCGGCCTGATGTCAGAGTATCTAGATCTAGCTCCGAAGTACGGAATGTTAGACGCTATCGATATTCTTTCAGAACTCGATGAGTCTTCATTGAATAGCCTTGTGACGGTTTATGACGGGAAACTTCATACTATAGGCTTTGCCAATGGCCAAGGTGAAGCTGCAATGAGCAAGATTGACCAAATACAGAAAATTGTCCCAATGTTCCGACAATTCTATAAATACATCATTATCGATTATTCACGTGGGATTGAGCCAACTTTTGCTAATTTGGTGACACCAGCGACACGAATCTTTTTGGTGCTTCAACAGAACTACATGTCACTCAAGAACGCCAACAATTTGGTTAAATCTCTTAAGTTCGAGTTTGGTCATAGTGAAGAATCAATAGAGCTCATCGTGAACCGTTACGAGAAGAGCCAATCGATAACTGTCAAAGACATCGAGAATACGATTCCTAAAGTAGACATTCAGATGATTCCGAATGACTACAAGGTTGCAAACGAAAGCGCCAACTTAGGTAAACCGGTGATCAACTTCAAAAAACGCAGTGCGATCAGTAAAGCGCTTCAAAAGTTTTCTGGCTCGTTGCAACCGGAAGATGAGAGTAAAAAAGGGTGGTTGTCTAAGCTATTTAAATAGGGAACCTAAGGAAGGGTAGACCATGCTATTTCGTAGAAAAAACATTAATCCAGATTTTGAAAAACGTGCCAACACGTCAGATCAAACTAACTTTGATGTCGAGCCTGTTGAGCAAGATGAACAAATCGTTGAGACCAATGATGACCTGGTCATGGAAGAGCAAGTTGTCAAACAGCGAGCGGTAGCGGAAGCGCGAAAACAGCTCGAACAAGACTTAGAAGTAAAACACTACTTCCACAAAAAGCTCCTCGAGACGTTGGATCTTGGCTTATTGTCTAGCCTTGACGAAGATACCGCCAAAAAAGAACTGCATCTCGCCGTCCAAACCTTAATGAATGACGATAATGAGCACCCTTTAAGTCATGAAGGGCGCAAGCGTGTTCTTGGTCAAATTGAAGACGAGGTGTTCGGATTAGGGCCTCTTGAGCCATTGCTAAAAGATACATCTGTGTCCGATATTTTGGTTAACGGCAGCAAGAATGTGTACGTGGAGCGCCGAGGTAAACTTGAGAAAACACCCTATACCTTCCTAGATGATCGCCACCTGAGAAACATCATCGATAGAATTGTTAGCCTGGTAGGGCGTCGTATTGATGAAGCCTCCCCTATGGTAGATGCGCGTCTGCAAGACGGCTCTCGTGTCAATGCTATTATTCCTCCTTTGGCCATTGATGGTCCTTCAGTGTCAATCCGTCGATTTGCTGTAGACAGACTTACCATGGATAACTTACTGGAGCTGAACTCGTTGTCACCGCAAATGGCGAAATTTATCCAAGGTGCTGTCCGCGGTGAAATGAACATCCTTATATCCGGTGGTACCGGTTCCGGTAAGACGACCACGCTGAATATATTTTCTGGGTTCATTCCTGAAGACCAACGCATTATCACCATAGAAGATTCAGCCGAACTTCAATTACAACAGCCGCATGTTATTCGTCTTGAAACGCGACCTTCCAACTTAGAGGGTAAGGGCGAAATAACCCAGAGAGAGCTCGTGAAAAATTCACTTCGTATGCGACCCGATCGAATTGTTGTTGGTGAGGTTCGTGGTAGTGAAGCCGTCGATATGCTTTCCGCAATGAATACAGGTCATGATGGCTCTCTTGCGACGATTCACGCCAACACACCGCGAGACGCGTTGAGTCGAGTAGAGAACATGTTCTCTATGGCAGGTTGGAATATTTCTACTAAGAACCTGCGTTCACAGATAGCCTCCGCTATTCATCTTGTGGTGCAAATGGAGCGACAAGAAGACGGTAAGAGACGCATGGTCAGTATCCAAGAGATCAATGGCATGGAAGGCGAAGTCATTACCATGTCTGAGATTTTTAGGTTTGAGCGTCAAGGAATGGACAAACAGGGTAACGTGATTGGTGCCTATTCGGCGACTGGCGTTGTACCTGAATGTCATGCTGGCTTGGTCAAGCGTGGAATTGACCTTCCATTTGAGCTGTTCAATGAGCTCAAAGAGGGTTAAGGAGCAATTATGAACGTTGATGCGACCCTTTTCTTCATCCTCCTGTTTGTCTCGATATTTCTGATCTCACAGGCGTTAATTTTGCCTGCTGCAGGTCAAAGGGCAAAGCACCAAGAGCTTGCAAAACGCCTCAAGAAAACTAAATCGAACATCGATAGCGAAAGTGTCAATTTGTTGAAAGAGCATTACAACAAATCTCTGTCACCACTCGATCGAAAACTGGTAGAGATGCCTTATTTCGCCAATTTGAAGAAAATGCTTGAACTTGCCGGTATCAATATGGGGCTCGGGGATATTATCGGAAGAAGCCTAATCGGTTGTTTAGTCTTGGTGGTTCTCGGACTGTTTTTCTCTGTGCCTTGGTATTTTATTGTTATCGGCTGTGCTTTGCTACTGATGGCAGTGGCCTATGTCGTCAACTGGAAGATATCAAGGCGGCTGGCAAAGTTCGAAGAACAGCTACCAGAGGCATTAGACATTATCCGTCGTATGTTGCAAGCAGGTCAGCCACTTACGCAAGCTTTCAAAGAAGTTGGCGATGAACTACCTAATCCAGCAGGAGAGGAATTCAAGAACACCTTTAACTTACTTAACTTTGGCTATGACACTAAGGTCGCTATTTTGAATATGGCAGATCGCGTTCCAACAGTGTCAATGCTTGCCTTCTCATCAGCTGTTCTGCTGCAGAAAGATACTGGTGGTAACCTTTCTGAGAACTTGCACAAGGTGTCGGAAGTACTGAGAGCGCGCTTTAAGCTGGCTAGGAAGATAAAGACACTGTCAGCAGAGAGTCGATTGTCTGCTTGGATATTGGTTTTAGCTCCGTTTGTATTGTTTGGCGGCTTAACAATAGTAAATCCAGAATATGTCGACCCCTTATACACGGATCCGCGAGGACTCAAAATCATTGGACTAGGAATGATAAGTCTGGTGTTGGGAGCGTTCTGGATTCGTAAAGTGGTGAATGTGGAGGTGTAGGTCATGGAAGAACTACTCAATAGCGTTACTGGACTAACTGACTTTAGTGCATCACGGGGACAACTTATGTTGCTTGGTGTTCTCGTTGCGGTCACCTTATCCGTGTTTTGTTTAGGGTTTGTGTTCAGCGGTTTGCGTTCAAACATAAATCGTCGGGTCGATGAGTTAAGCAACCCTGAACAAAAGAGACAGAGCAGTAAAGTAAGAGACACCCTAGAGTCTATTTCGCCGATCTACATGCCAAAGAGCGGGAAAGAGCGGGAAAATATCAGACATCAGTTGATGCATGCAGGTATGCACCACAAAAGTGCGATAGCAAACTTTTATGCCATCAAGTTGTTTTGTTTTGTAGTGGGGGCGGTGATTGCTGGTGTGATCTACCTGACAGTAGATAACTCAGCGATGGTCAACTTTTACATGGCAAGTGTTTTGTTTGTGGGCTTGTTCTTACCCAACATTATTCTTAGAAAAAAAGCGAAGGCTCGACAAAACAAGATCAGACGCGGTATCCCCGATGCACTAGACTTATTGGTGGTGTGTACAGAGTCCGGTTTGGGTTTTCTATCTGCATTAAGAAGAGTTGCCGACGAGATATACATCTCACACCCAGAGCTAGGTGATGAGCTTGAAACAATTTGCGTCAAGGTAAAAGCCGGGGTAGAGATACCTAAAGCGTTTGAGGAAATGATAGTCAGGACTGGGTTGACCGAGCTTGCGGGCCTAGTGAGTATGCTATCTCATGCCTCGCGTATTGGTGGTTCTATTTCCGATACGCTGCGAGAGTACACAGAAGATTACCGTGATAAGCGTAACCAGGCTGCAGAAGAGATAGCTGCCAAAATACCAACGAAAATGATGTTCCCGATGTTCCTATTCATATGGCCATGTTTCTTTATCGTGGCAATTGGACCATCGGTTCTAATTATACTCAAAAACTTTGAGTAAGGAGTTTGCAATGAAGGGATTCAAACTAGTCATTATCGGCTTGATGTTATTGGGTATTCAAGCTTGTACCACGACGAAGGAGCCGACATACGATACGTCACTGTATCAAGGTCGACCGATCGACACTTTGACTCAGGGACCACCTCCAGAATCTGAGGTGGAAGCTATCCAACGCGGTGATGCCGCGCTCAATGCAAGTAATGTAGATCTGGCGTTATATGAGTACATTCGATCCTTGTCGTTTAGTCCGGCAAACTATAAAGATAAGACGCTGTATACAATAGGGCAAATACACCTTTCGCGAGGGAACAATGACCTGGCCGAAAGCGCGTTCTTAATGTCTGTCGATGAGAACCCTAATAATGCCGCTGCACTTCAGCAGTTGGGAAATCTGTATACACAGTTGGGACGCACTGACGAGGGTGAAAGCTACTTTTTGCGCTCTGTGAATGCTGACCAAATCCGATTGGGTTCGAAGGCGATGATAGATTACAACAGTTTAACTGTGGCAAGTGTTGAGTCACTGCAGGTAGACTCGCAGTCTCCAGCTATTTCTTACATGGGACTGGGCATATTAGCAGATGTTGAAAACCGCTACGATATTGCTCGGGTACTTTATGACAAGGCGCTGACTGCGGCCCCAAACTCAACGAAAGCACTCATTAATATGGGATACTCCTATTACATGTCTGGAGACAACACCACAGCAGCTAGATACACACAAAAAGCACTGAAAAGGGAGCCAAACAACGAAAAGGCGCAAAATAATATGGCCCTGATTTATCTCGCTCAAGGACAGGAGAACCAAGCGCTCAACATGTTCGACCGACATATGGAGAGGCATGAAGCACTCAACAATGTAGGATACTTCTTGATGCTGAAAGGCAAACCAGAGCGTTCAATTCCGTACTTTCAGCAAGCAATTGATGCAAAACCATCATACTACAAGTTGGCCAATGACAACTTGGATCGAGCTTTAGCAGAGGTTCGTGTTAAGGAAGTTATCGTCACAAGTAACTAGGTCTTACTCGCGACGATACAAGCGGCTGAGTAAGGATGCTTGGCCGCTTTTTCTTTGTCTGGAGAATGATCAAAAAAGAGAGTGGTCACCACTCTCTTTTAATCGTTACATGCAACTCAGAATTCAACGTTGGTATCTTCGTTTACCACAACGGATACATCGGTTATTGCATCGTAAATTGTAAAGCCAGCCGCAACGGGGTCAGAATCCTCCTCACCATCATCATGCTGCGCAGTACAGGTATAGCCTAAGTTGTAGTTACCAGCATCAAGGAAACCAAACGCGAACTCATAGACATCCTGAGCGTTCTTATCACCAACGGATGCTGAGGTAATAGGTTTGACTAAGTCAGTGCCGCCAATTGGCGCCATGTTTTCTAGGGTTGTTCCACTCTCATATAGATACACCGATTGAACTGCTGCATCTGATACAGGGTCATTACAGCTAGTAAACTTGTCGGCTGTGATCGTCCCTTTAATGTTGCCGGTTTCAGCGGTGTTGATTAGGGTGATGGATGTTCTCTGGATGGTGTAATTTGGGAAAGTAGATTGGTTTTTTAGACCTCTACGCAAATCGAACTCAATGGCATAATTGTTAGTTTGCTGGTTGATAGTAAAGGACTTATTAAAAAATAGGACACCAGCGTTTGGCTCTCTCCCGACTCCCTGAGGACAGGTACCTTCGCCTTTCACAGTTAATTCTAACGTTAGGTCATCATCGCTGTCTGGATCATCTTTTATCACGTATGAAGGGTGCGTCGGATGGTCACCGTCGTTGGCAAATACACACATTTGATACTCGCCTACGTTGACAATTTCATCCTCTAAGAGAGGCATGACGTTGTCTCCTTGATAATCGAGAAGATTGACGCTAATCGGCACGGGATCTTCCCCATCGGGGATAGGGTTGCCTTCCTCGTCAACAGGATTGCCTTCGTCATCGGTGAGATAAACATCGAATACTCGCGGCGCGTCACCACCTTGAGAGAGTAGGGCTACTTTTCCGAAGGTGACGACGACTTCTTTAACGTCGTCGACGGGGGCATCTGTGACGCTCAACGTCAAAGGTGCAGTAGCGGTGCCAGATCCTGAATCGCCACCGCAGCTGGCAAGAGCCAGCGATACCAAGCCAGCAATTGCACTAATTTGTAAGGTCTTCATAACTTTAGTCCTTAGCTATTCAATGAAAAATTCCATTGAGGTTAGTCGTCGTCTTTGTCTTTGTCTTTGTTTTTCTTGTCGTGTCCTTTGCCTGGGTTGTCATCACCGTGCACACTACGGTTTTCACCTTTGCCTTTGTTTTTGTGAGAGCCTTTTGAATCAGACTCGCAATCCTCAGAGCGCAGTGTCATTACTTCCCCCTCTATCTTTCGGCAATCCTCGCTGATCTCCATTCGATCGCCTTTAATGGTGACGTCAGCGTGAGCCATGGGAAGTGAAAACAAAAGGGCAAGTGATAAGGGAAGAAGTGTTTTCATTCGAACCTACCTGTCGTTAGTAAAAGCATCATTGCAGTTGTCATCCTTTAGTTTAGTTGCGAACTAATTAACTGCTCGGAAGATGCGTCATCGCCAATTGTCGAATACCACAAATGAGACACTTTCTTTGTACCCATCACGTGTTGTTATGACTGTGGTTACATATTTTAGTGAGCATATTTGGAAGCGAGTAAGCAACTATGACGTTAAAACTAATAATTTAAATTTCCATCACTCTGCTTTGACATAGCTACTCTGAATTAATCGTTAAATTCGTCAGTAAGAAAATCACTGGCAGAATCACAGGAAAAAAAATGAAAACACGTCTAACAGCGCTTGCTGTGCTTACTTCAACGTTATTGGTCGGTTGTGGATCTGAAGAGACAACACCACCTGCAGCGACCACTGGCAAACTAAACCTAGGTGTATCTGACGCACCAGTTGATGATGCGATGGAAGTAGTTTTGGGTTTCAAAGATGTGGTACTTGTACCGATTGACCCACAAAGTGGTGTGAAAATAGGTGACCCAATTGCGCTGGACGTGAGCGGTGAAGATGAAGAGCTTCGCCAGATTGACTTGATGGAGTATCAAGGTAGCAATGCGGAGACTATCGTCAGAGATTATGAAATCCCGACGGGTCATTACGCCCTGTGCCTGTATGCAAAAGACGGCTTAACGGCTGATGACACGACCTCTTATGTGCGAAAGACTGATGGCAATCTAAAGGGACTGGTGGTTCCAAACAAAGGCAGTTGTTTAGGCTATAAGCCAGATGATAAAGACCAGGGCACGTTAGTTTTCGCAAAGCCAAGTGAATCTATTGAAATCATGGCTGGCTTTAATAGTTATATTGTTGAGTTTGATTTGCGAAAAGCGCTGACTGACCCTACGGGTAAAGAGCATATGTTGATGAACCGAAATGGTGTAGCACTCGTCAATGCTTCAGAATCAGGACACATACGCGGCAAAGTGGATACTATGCAGTATCAAGCGTGTGAAGCGGATAGTGCATCCTATAACGCGATCGGTGGCGCTGAGCCCGTCCACGCGGTTTACCTGTATGCGGGTGAGATGGATCGTACTACTATGGGAGATGTAGGTTCGGACAGCGAGCGTGTAGCACCTGTATCAGTCGCAAACGTTAACGAAAGTGTCGACCAAGACAACAATACAGTCTATGAGTACGAGTTTGGTTACGTTGGTCCAGGTAGCTATTCAATCGGCTACACCTGTACCGCTTATATTGACCAACCAGAAACAGAAGAAACTGCAGAAGATGGCTTCTTGATCTATCAACACTATGTGCCTGTTGAGGTTAAGGAAGGCGAGTTTACAGAGCAGGACATTACGCCAATTCTGTAGAGGTTGAACTATCGAGTTAGCAAAGCGGGAACACATTGTGTTCCCGCTTTAGTATGTGAACTGAGTGATTTTAGTCTTACGTGAGGGTTGATTCAGTTAAAACCACTTAAGCTTGTCATGCAGCTGAGTCACGCTACCGACAACAATTAACGCGGGGCTTTCTGCTTCACTGGCCATCTGCGGTAGTGTATTAAGTGCTCCCTGGAATACACGTTGTTCTTTACGCGTTCCATTCTCGATGACCGCACACGGCGTGTTTTCATCAAGACCATGGGTAATCAGCTTGTCAGTAATGCGACCGCTTTGTTTCAAACCCATGTAGAACACGAGCGTGTTGTTTGACTGAGCTAGTGAGCTCCACTCAATCTCACGACCATCTTTTTGCACGTGACCAGTAATAAACTGCACGCTTTGCGCGTGGTCACGGTGCGTCAGGGGAATTCCTGCATACGCTGTTGCGCCGGCAGCTGCAGTGATGCCCGGAACTACCTCAAAGTTGATACCGTTTTCTGCCAGTGTTTCTAGCTCTTCGCCACCACGGCCAAAGATAAAAGAATCGCCACCCTTAAGGCGAACCACTTTATGGCCTTCTTTGGCTTTCTCTACCAAGATCTGGTTGATCTGATCTTGTGGAACGCAGTGATAGTCGAGCTTCTTACCCACATAGATCATCTCTGCATCAGGTTTTGCCAGCGAAAGGATATCTTTGGATACGAGTCTATCGAAAACGACTACATCCGCAGACTGAATCACGCGATATCCTTTCACTGTCAAAAGATCAGGGTCTCCAGGCCCCGCACCGACTAATGAAACAAAGCCGGCATTTAAAGATGTGTGATTAGTGGTCATAAGCTACGCCTATCAAATCAAAATTTGGATATAAAGAGTAGCACTCGACAGTACGACTTTTTATAGCCAAAGAGGCATAAGACCTCACCTTAAAGGTAAGGTCTTACTAATATTACTTCGCGCTTAGAGCTGGTTCAGCTTGCACTTGTTCTTCTGTTTCAGCAGAGATTGAAGGTGCAGTTTTAGCGTGAGTTAGGTAAAGCGGGATACAAGTCATGATTAGACCGCCAACGATGTTACCTAGGATGGTAGGGATAAGGTTGAAGTTCAACCATGTCATTACACCGAAGTCCGCACCTAGAATCATACCTAGTGGGAATAGGAACATGTTTACGACTGTGTGCTCGAATACTAGAGCGAAGAAGATGAAGATTGGGAACCACATCATAGCCACACGACCAGCAACTGTGCGCGCTGTCATGTTGCCGATTACACCTAAACAAACCATTAGGTTACAGAAGATGCCGCGAACGAAACAGGTGATCCATCCGTCCATACCCATGTTCTCAAAGCCAAGGCTACGAGCGGTAGATACGGCAATGAATTTCTGCGCTACCGCGTTTAGCTCAAGAGAGAAGTTACCAGTTAGTGATACAGCCACTAGGTAAGCAACAATTAGAGAACCGATAAGGTTACCAAGGCCAACTAGACCCCAGCAGCGGAAGATACGACCCCAAGTGATACCAGGACGGTTTTCAAATTTTGCTAGTGGAGCAAGACCGAAAACACCCGTTACTAGGTCATAACCCATCACACTCAGAATAACGAAACCAACAGGGAACACGAGTGCGCCAACAACACCCATACCTGTTTGTACGATAGTCGTGATAGCTACCACAACCGCCAGTGACAGAATCACACCTGCCATCGTTCCGCGTAGTAGTAGATCGCGAGTGCTGGTTTTGGTTTTCGCTTCACCAACGTCGATCATAGTTTGCACGAATTGTGCTGGTTTAAAATCAGTAGACATCATGTCTCTCCAACAAAGTTTAAATATAAAAGTTAAGATTGAATAGTGATAGGGGCTAGGGTGGCTAACCCCTATAGGCTATTCATTCTCTAGTTCTTGCTCGCTCTAGAGTAGGCTTATGCAGAAATCTCTACCGCACCTTTGGTCACGCGCGCTTTATAAGCCTTCACGCTAAAGCGCTCATCTTCCATACATGCACCAGTAGTTAGGTTAAAGCGCTGCTTCTTAAGCGGGCTTGCAACCCAAAGTTCACCTTGGTGTTCAACAATCAAACCACGTGATAGCACGTTAGATTGATAGAACGGGTCCATGTTGCTGATAGCGCGGACTTCTTCTGCTGCACTTGGGCGGAAAACCGCTACCTGCTGACCGTCAATCAATGCACAAACACCTGTGCCTGGGACGATATCTTGGATGTCACATACTTTTTGAAATGCCATGATTACTTCTCCAGCTCAACGTGTAGGATGTCGCCTTTCGCTTCAGGGTGCTTCTCAGTGAATGTTGCTGGACGGTGTTGGTCACGCTCTTGAACGAAAACCACATTGTCGTCGCGTAGGTCACTGTTAATGAAGTGAGCAAAGCGTGTAAGCTGAGACTCGTCTTCAATCGTGTTCTTCCACTCACAGCTGTAATCGCCCACTAGACGTTGAACGTCAGCTTCAAGCTGCTCGTTGATGCCAAGTTTGTCTTCAACGATAACTTCACGTAGGTAGTCCACACCACCTTCCATGTTTTCCATCCATACAGAGGTGCGTTGTAGTGGCGCAGCTGTGCGGATGTAGAACATCATGAAGCGGTCGATGTATTGAATCAGCGTTGCTTCGTCTAGATCAGAAGCCAGTAGGTCTGCGTGACGAGGTTTCATACCGCCGTTACCACACACGTACATGTTCCAACCTGCGTCAGTTGCGATGATGCCAAGGTCTTTACCTTGTGCTTCTGCACACTCACGAGTACAACCAGACACACCAAACTTCATCTTATGAGGAGTACGGATGCCTTTGTAACGGTTCTCGATGCGAGAGCCCAGACCAACAGAGTCCTGAACGCCGTAACGACACCAAGTAGAGCCCACACACGTTTTCGCCATACGCAGTGCTTTCGCATACGCTTGACCTGTTTCGTAACCCGCTTCAATCAGCTTCTTCCAGATTGCTGGAAGGTCGTCTTTTTGCGCACCAAATAGACCGATACGTTGTGCACCCGTCACCTTAGTGTAAAGGTTGTACTCTGCAGCTACTTCAGCCAGTACTTTTAGCGCTTGTGGTGTGACTTCACCGCCAGCCATACGTGGGATAACAGAGTAAGTACCGTCTTTTTGGATGTTACCTAGGAAGTTATCGTTGGTATCGTGCAGCTTCACTAGCTCAGGCTTAAGGATGTGGTCACCCCAGCAAGAGGCTAGAATAGAGCCTGCCAGTGGCTTACAGACTTCACAGCCGTAGCCTGTACCGTGTTTCTCAAGTAGTTCTTCGAACGTCTTGATTTCGCCAATGCGTACTAGGTGGAATAGCTCTTGACGAGAGTAAGCAAAGTGCTCACACACATCGTTCTTAACTTCGATACCAGACTTAGCAAGCTCTGCATTAAGAACTGAAGTCACAAGAGGGATACAACCACCACAGCCAGTGCCTGCACCAGTCACCGCTTTAATGTCGCCAATAGTGTGGTGACCTTGAGCAACTGCCTCTGCAATCTTGCCTTTTGTTACGTCGAAACAAGAACAGATAACCGCTGACTCAGGAAGTGAGTCTGCACCTAGCGTCGGCTTTTCAGCACCGGCGTGTGCTGGAAGAATAAGTGCATCTGGGTGCTCTGGTAGGTCGATTTCGTTCAGCATTAGCTGAAGTAGGTCGCCGTAGTCAGAAGTATCCCCAACCATTACCGCACCAAGAAGCTTCTTATTGTCCTCAGAAACGATAAGACGCTTGTACACTTCTTGCTCTTCGTTTTGGTAAACGTAGCTCTTACAGCCAGGAGTACGACCGTTAGCGTCCCCAATTGAGCCTACCTTCACGCCAAGAAGCTTAAGCTTCGCAGACATGTCGGCACCTTCGAATTTGCTGTCGTTACCAACGATGTGGTCAACCGCAACCGTTGCCATCTTGTAGCCAGGCGCTACTAGGCCGTAGAACATTTCGTTCCAAGACGCACACTCACCAATCGCGTAGATGTTTTCATCAGACGTTTGGCAGAAGTCGTTGATAGCAATACCGCCACGAGGTGCGATATCGAGCTTCATTTCGCGAGCAAGTTTGTCTTGAGGACGGATGCCTGCAGAGAACACGATGAAGTCAGTTTCTAGCTCAGTACCGTCAGCAAAGCGCATCACGTTACGTGCTGTTTTGCCTTCAGGAGCGATTTCTAGCGTGTTCTTGCTGGTGTGAACGTTCACACCCATGCTCTCAATTTTTGAACGAAGCTGATTGCCGCCAGCTTGGTCTAGCTGCTCTGCCATTAGCTTTGGAGCGAACTCTACCACGTGAGTTTCTACACCCAGTGCTTTCAGTGCACCAGCAGCCTCAAGGCCTAGCAGACCACCACCGATAACTACGCCGCTCTTGCTCTTCTTAGCGGTTGCTTCGATAGCTTTTAGATCTTCGATAGTACGGTAAACAAAACAGTCTTTGCTTTCGTTGCCTTTGATAGGCGGTACAAATGGGAAAGAGCCAGTCGCTAGGATGAGTTTGTCGTATTTGATTTCACGACCAGTGCTGGAATATACGATGTGGTTTTCACGGTTGATGTTGATAGCGCGTTCGCCAATCAATACCTTGATGCCGTGTTTTTCGTAAAAGCCTTCTTTGACGAGTGAAAGTTCGTCAGCAGTGTGGTGCGAAAAGTAAGAAGAAAGGTGCACACGGTCGTACGCAACGCGGGGTTCTTCGCAGAAAACAGTGACTTCATAGTTCGCCATATCCGCTTTCTCGACGAGGTCCTCGAGATAGCGATGACCAACCATGCCGTTTCCTACTACGACAAGCTTCATCTTGCTCATTATTAATACCTAAGGGTTATTATCGAATCTACGCGCATTGTTAAATGTGAAAGAAAATTAAAACATGATGTAAATCAATTACAGAATTAAACTATCCTAAAGGGGTAGATGAGGTGGGTAGATATCGTACATCACTATATTTTTCTACAAAACCTATCGGAAAATACAATGATGCGTAAATGTTTGGTAGCAAAATGTTTACTAGTTGTGGTGGGTTATGTAAATGGTTCTTGCTGTGCACTTTCTGTTTTGTAATACAAAAGCAATTGAATTACGAAATTGAAAGTTTAGACCACCTCGGGTGATCTAATTATGAATAAATGTTAATGGCAGGGAATGATAGTGATAAATCACTCTATATTGATAGAATTAGCCAATAAACAGCCAGATACCGACGCCACACATTAATGTGCCTGCAATGCGATTCATGGTTTTGACGTTCTGAGCCTGACCCAGTGTGCGTTTCAGGCCCTTACCACCCGTCGCATAAATAGTCATACAAATAAATTCACTGAGTAAAATAATTCCCAACATTATTGAGACTTGAAGCGTCATTGGTTTCGACTGATCAATGAAAGGAGGGAGCAGAGAGATCATAAATGCCCAACCCTTAGGATTGGCGATCGCGGTAATAAAACCTTGGGCGACCAAATCCCAATCATTGTGCTTAGGTTGATGTTCCATATCTGATGAGATAGCGAGCTTGCCTTTAGAACGCCACATCTGAATGCCGAGATAGAACAGATACGTTGCGCCTATAGCTTTAAAGGCAAAAAAGATATCTGGGTATTTGAGCATAACCGCAGCGATGCCAAGAATGGCAGCTAAGGCAACAAGAGCGACGCCTAACAACTCTCCAACCATCATCCAAAGGGTTCGTTTGTAGCCGATACTCATTCCCATAGTGAGAGCAAGTGTCATGCACATCCCTGGCGTGATCGAGACGAAAAAGAAGGTGGGGATGAATAGTGAAAGTGTTGCCCAGTCCATAGTTACTGTTTTTAGAATATTGAACGATTTCGTATTAATAGCAGACATTTCGTGACAGAACTATCAGTTTGTTAAACAGAATGGAATGTTTATCTTATGCACTCGGATGGAGTTAAATAAAGCAGGTCGTTGGTTTAAAGCATGGTGTATTGATGGCTGATTAAATGCTGGTCAATTACACTGCCTAAGATTTGAAATACCTATTTTTAACACTTTGACATACAGGGTGTTTACATTCATTGTGAGGATGCAATCCAACAACGTACACAGGAATCAAAGAAATGGACTTCACAAAAACCATTCGCCGAGTTAGTACCCTCATCGTCGCCTCCTTTACTACCTTTGTCGCAGTCAATGCTCATGCAGAAGATAAAGTTTATCGACTAAAACTTGCTGAGACATGGGGCCCCAATACGCCTATCTTGGGGGATGCGAGCAAGAACATGGCTAAGCTTGCGAAAGAAATGTCTAACGGACGCCTAATCATTCGTATTGACTCTGCTAATAAGCATAAAGCGCCGTTAGGTGTGTTTGATATGGTGAAATCGGGACAATACGATCTCGGACACTCAAGCTCCTATTACTGGAAAGGTAAAGTGCCAAACACACTTTATTTCTCCTCGATGCCCTTTGGCATGACAACGATGGAGCAGTATTCGTGGTTCTATCATGGTGGTGGTCTTGAGTTGATGCAAAAAGTCTATTCTCCACATAACCTGCTTTCTTTCCCTGGCGGAAACTCTGACATCCAAATGGGGGGCTGGTTTAAGAAAGAGATTAACTCTGTTGAGGACCTAAAAGGTCTGAAAATGCGCATCCCAGGCTTTGCAGGTGAAGTCTTGGCGCAAGTAGGGGCGAAACCAACCAATATTGCTCCTGGTGAGCTTTACACATCTCTTGAGCGTGGAACCATTGATGCGCTTGAGTGGGTAGGTCCTGCTTTCGACCTTCGAATGGGCTTTCAGAAAATCGCGCCTTATTACTACACAGCGTGGCATGAGCCTGGTTCCGAGACACAGTTCCTAGTTAACAAAAAGGTGTGGGAGAAACTGCCTGACGATCTTAAGATAATCCTTGAAACCTCTTTCCGCGTTGCCGCGTTTGATATGTATACTCAAGCGTTACATGAGAATGCCGACAGCTGGTCTAAGATGAGCTCAGAGTACCCAGACATCAAGGTCCGCAGCTTCCCGCCTGAAGTCATTAATGCACTGAAACAAGCCAATGGCGAGCTATTGAAAGCGCAGGCTTCAAACGATGAACTGGCAAAAGAGATCTTGGACTCTCAAGCCAATTATCTAACTAAAATGCGCGAGTGGACGAACATTTCTCTGCAGGCATATCTGAATGAGCAAGCTCAATAGGCTAATGATTAAACGAGAAAGCCCTGCGTCTCTGCGCAGGGCTTTTTTAATGGGAGTCGTTTTGGTGTTTGATGGCGTGTTATTGAGGAGCGCGGCTAGTAAACGAGATATCCTTACCTTGACCAGCACCAATCATCACCGCTTCAAAAATAGGTTTCGATGCTTGATTCGGATTTGACCAGTTTACGATGAAGTTTGCCCCAACACCGCCACTGGTTTCTCTTTTCTCTACTAAGTACTCAGAGCTTGATAATGGACTGAGTTCGTAACCTTCCTCCAAAAACTGTCTGACCAAGTTACCGTTGGTATCGAAGTAGTCAATGCTATGGATATTAATGCTGTTCTTCGGGTCGGTATTTCTCACCACTAGCGTTGTTTCAAGCAGCACGGCTTTACCACCATCGGTGTAGATATGTGAATAGGCCGGTACATAGGCGCTGGTGGCGTCACTGCCGTTTGATGCGATTGTTACGCGTTCAATTTGCTGTGCCTGATGGCTCAGTTTCTCTTCAATGGTATCGACAGATTTCACCAAGGTACCCAGGTAAATCGCGAGTCCGATAACAAGAATAGTGGAAATAATGGAAACGATTTGGCTGGCGTTACGATTCTCAGTCATAGAGTCTCCTAAGAGGAATTATTGTTGGGGTCTTCCTTATTGTACTAGCAAATAAACGGATCGCGAATTTGTTCAGTAAATCAGACTGTTACCTAGATCAACATAGTGTTAGAAAGTGTAATGCTCGAGTCACTATATTGGTGCATTGAACGCACTAAGATGGTGACTATTTTGATGCGCATTGCCATTTTTGGCTCTTTGTTTGAACAGCCTTCTTGTTACAGAAGAGGGTTAAACCACACAAAGTACGGGTATATAAATTGCAATGTAATCAATAAAGTAGATTCAAAGGAATGGAAATGAACTTAACTTCTGAAGAAAAACGTTGGTTACCTTGGCTGGGTAGTACCGGAAAAATCGCCATGCGGAAGGCGTGTTTCTCCAATCGAGATAGAATCACCGAACTAGAGCAAACGTTCGAGAGCATTGCACAAACTAGGGTCAAACTGCTGGAAGCATGGACTCAAAACCAGTGGCGTTTTCTAGAAGATGCCGCGTTTTACCTCTCCTCAAAGGCGGAAGATGAGCGTGCGGAGGCGCTTGATCTATTACTACGCAGAGGTAAGGATTTTACTGAGCTGTTTTTGGTTAATGAACATGGATCCGTCTTAAGTTCGACCAGTAGAGAATATATTGGTCATCAGAGCGCATCGAAGAAAGCTCTTGACCTTGCGAGGAACAAGCCGTTTCTGCATGGCCCGTATGTCGATAAAAAGACTTTAGATATAGGTCCGTCATCCTCCAAGTTTCATGATGCTGTGACCTTGATGTTCTACCAGCCCCTCAATATTGATGATGCTGATGCACCGATCCTCTGTGGACGTGTACCAAATGACGTACTGGGGGATTTGATTCAGCGAGAAGCAGGGCATATTTACAGTGAATCGGGTGACAACTATCTGTTTATGGTTGAGTCCAACTTTGACCCGTCAATAGCGCAGGGTGTTGCGTTATCTCGTTCGCGTTTTGAGGACAATACTTTTTCGCACGGAGAGAACCTAAAACAAGGTGTGCAAACAGATTGGGGAACCGTGAAGATCCAAAAGCATACTGAGTTTGAGGTTGTGTTTAATGATCCCGCGACCAATCAACTTCACCCGGGTGTTCGAGAGACCATTAAAAATGGCAGCAATTTGTATGTCGATTATCCAGGTTACTCAGACTACCGCCATATTCCGGTAATAGGCAAAGGCGTCACGTTCAGACTGCCTGGCTCAATTGATACCTGGGGTATGATGTGTGAATCCGATCTAGAGGAAGTACATCGACATCGCTCTTTGGTTGGCCGCTTAACGAGACGTTTTATGGCATCCGCTATGGCAGTGACTTTGCTACCGGTGATGCTACAACACTTTCTAAGCCTAGACGCATACACAAGCGCTGGTTTGTCTTTCTTATTTGCATGCTTACTTACTGTGTTGTTCCGAGCGAGAACAGCCAAGCCTTTGTCGCGCAGCCTCGAACAGATGACTGGTGTGATGAAGGTATTGGCAGAGGGGGATGGAAACCTTAAACAGCGACTTGACTCATCGAAGTTTAAGGCTGATGAAACCGGCGATCTAGGCCGTTGGACCAATAGCTTTATCGATAACCTCGAAACCGTGGTTTCCGAGTTAGTCTTCGCCAGTCGAGAAGTGAACAACGTATCGGAATCGATGTTTCGATGCAGTCAGCGACTTTCTAAATCGAGTGAAAGCACCTCGGAATCCATCTCACAGCTGATCGACCTTTCTCAAAAGCAGGTTGGCGAAATCAGCTCAGCCAATGACAACGCACGTGAAATGCACGTACTGATGACAGAGTCTGTCGAACAAGCGAGAAACGAGTATGAGACGGCGCGTAACAGTGCCGAGACAATCAAGGCGATCGTCCAATCTTCGTCAGCGAGTGTGAATGATGTGAATAGTGAGATGGAAAAGATTAGTGACATTGTCACACTGATTACGGATATCACTGCACAAACGAACTTGCTTGCACTTAATGCAGCCATAGAGGCCGCGAGAGCGGGAGAGCATGGACGTGGGTTCTCTGTGGTTGCCGATGAGGTGAGAACGCTTGCCGATAGAACGGCGGCAGCAGCTAAAGATATTGGTGACTTGATGGAGCAGCTTCGTCACCAGTCTGAAAAAGCGGTGACGACGATGAGAGCTGGTATTGATAACGTAGAAAGTAATGCCTATCTTGCAGATAACTCGAAACAAAACGCTCGATTACAGGAATCGGTGAACTCGCTTTTTGATGCCATCACTGGCTTGGCAAGCATGAGTAACACTAACTCTCAAACGGCAGAATTAGCAGCCGATTCGACGGGCTCTTTGCAGTATCAATCAAAGCAATTAGCACGTCGAACCGCACTAATGCAAAACTCGATATCAAGGCTAGATCAATTGGTTGGTCGTTTCGAAGTGTAGGGTAGTCGCTGTAAAAGATGGCTTCATAAAAGGGAGAGGCTATAACTGGTCTCTCCCTTTTCTTATTTAATCGACGGGATTGGCTACGTTGTTTTTTGCTATTAACTCTTTTAGCTTAGCTTTGTCGACAATCACGCTCCCTAGGCCTTTATTGCGCTTGGCTTCATACATAGCAAAATCGGTATAGATTAGTAACTGCCTGATACTCAAATCACTACTGTCAGGAAGGAATACACCAATTGCCGCGTTTAGGTCCAAGGTCAGATCATGTCCACGAACACCGAACTGAAAACTCTCTAACTTGGGCAAGAGTTCTCGAAGTAGCTCATTATTCATGGGTGCGATAACAACAAACTCGTCGCCACCGATTCGGTAGCTCGTCCCTTTAACAGTCTGGCGAAGTAATTTAGCGTAACAGCGTAGTACCTGATCACCAACGGCGTGGCCGTAGGTGTCATTAATTTGTTTAAAACCATTTAAGTCAATAAAAATTAGGCCGTTACCTTTACCCAAGGGTTGCTTGCGAATACGGTTTAGAGCATAGCGGTTTTTTAACCTGGTCAAAACGTCATGATTAGCTCGGTGATTAGTCAAATAACCAAAGGTGATCGTCACTAAAATAAATAGACCAAGCAAAATATTGATGACGTTCAGTCGCTGTTTATCGAGCTCTTTCTCGTTCAATTCTCGCCAATTCGCTGGAGGTTGATAGCGATGATGAATCGTTTCGGTGTCTACAAAGTCGAGCGTTCGATTAAAGAGTTTCGATAGTGTTGCGCCACGTTCTGTTTTTGGAAAACCAAACGTCAGCTGAGATCGATAGAAAGGCTTAAAATAACGATCCTCGGTAATCTCAGACAGTGACTGTTCATAAAGCAACGTATTGAGAGTGACTCGGTTGGTCACTGCATAGTCGATGGTTTTACCTATTAGCCCGCGCACCAAAGCTTCAGTATCTTTGAAGTAGACCAGTTCTTTGTTGGGAAGGAGGCGACGAGTAACAGTCGCAAAGACACCGTTCTCGACCACACCGACACGCTCAGCAAACAGCTCCGAGATATGGCGATATACCTCTTCTTTGTATCCGACTCTTTTAGCGATAACGCCATCAATAGATGCGTATGGGTCGCTGAAAATAAGGCGCTCTTTACGGTGATTAAGATCAGCAATCGGAGTCATGATCTCATGTTCGCCGAGCATGAGTTTCTGCAAAGACGCTGCCCACGGTTCATCAGGCTGGAATACCAATCGGCATTCAAGAGAACTAAGACGGCAGATCTCATTGACTAGATCTACCGCGACTCCTGTCACGATACCGTTTTTATCGGCAAAAACATACGGCTTACGAGGGTTAAGGTAGACATCGATAGGGTCTTCCAAGTTTAGGCCAGAAGACTCAATATCATTCTTGAGCTGTTTAATCGCTATCTCAGTAATGTAGCTTTCAATATAGCTGCGGATCTGTTTCTGTACTGATTCCTGAGCGATGATGCGACTGAACTTTGCAAGAAGTGGCGCATTTTCCGATTTATTAGTAATGATCGAAACTGGTGGTATAGACACTTTATCGTTGATGAGTGTCGCTTTAAAACCTGCACTCAAGAACCATTCGAGTTGCAAGAATGTACCGATGTAACCGTCGATATCACCACTTCGTATACTCTCAAAGGCCACCTCATTGTCGAGAAAGCCCAATACACGTTTCTCTGGATAATAGCGCTGAATAATATCGTTAAACGCTGTTCCCATCGTAGTACCTACCACATGGATATCATCAAAACTCTTGTCTGTTTCGGTGAACAAGTAAGTCGGTTCAATATTGATGGGTGGCGAGAAGATAAATCGCTGCGCACGCGCTTTGGTGAAAGTAATGTTGGCAATAAAGTCCAATTGACCACTTTCTATCGCATTAAGTCGCTCACTGAAATCGGGGTAGTCTACATATTCAAATGCAATATTCGCTTCTTTCTCTATCGTCGAGAAAATAAATCGCGCTAAGAAGTCACGTTCATGAGCAGAGATGTAGTACGTCTTATTGTCTGGCGTGTCCGCAAGCGCGTTAGAAGTCGCTCCAGAGAAAAGAAATGCAGCAGAGACAAGAAATACAAACATGTTATGTATACAGCGAATTCTCAACTCCAACTACTCCTTCCATGGCTTGGGGGCGAGACACGTTTTTTATTCTAGTCTCTATTAACCATAATGCAATGTTAACTGACTGAAATCAAAATAAAAGTCGTGGTTTGGTAAGGGTGAGCATTGTTGTGTCGGTTATGTCGGCAGGTTTGGTAGAAAAAAGGCGGCAAATGTTGCCGCCTTGTGGGTCTATTCTGTCACGAGTTGTCCTGACTTTTGGAATACAAAGCGCCAAACAAAAAGAACAAACGCGATGTAGCTAAGACCAACGGCTAACGCTTCCCAGTGGTAACCGGAATACATAGCAATTGGCATCAGAGAAATAATAAATATATCGGTGATGGACCCTGGAACATAAGCAATAGCATAGTCGTCCAATACTTTGCTTTTCATATTTGGATCGACGATGCGAAGTAGCGCAATACCCATTGCGACCGTACCCGTTAGCCATCCCCAAGAAAAGATGCCTTTCTCAAACCAGTTATCGCCAAGTATACGGGGTGCCACCCAGAAAATAAGGAACAGAGTGAAACAAATACCGCCGATGGCAAGTAGAGTCATTGGTAGCAGATACTGCACGAGTACTGTAATTTTGATGGCTGAAATACCAAACACGATGAGGTAGTCAGTACTAATACCTGAGGCATGATTGAAGGCACCATCACAAAGGTATTGAGATGCGCCGGTACGCTGAGCCACCATACGCACGAACATTCCGCCTAGAAAACCCGTTACAAAGGTTGGGATTTGAACTTTGTCATGAAAAGAAGATAAAAAATCCGCTGCCACATAAGAAAAAGCGGTCACGACAACCACCAAAGCAGCATGGATCGCAAAAGAGTCAACGGACAACGACGACATGGTAGATTTCATCGCCCAGCGTTGTTCATCTTCTTCAATAAGACCTTTACGCTCGTGATCATTCATCTTGTGAAAGCTGTTAAAGCGCTTGATTAAGCCAAGCTTGAGGGCAACTTGCAAAATGATCATGCCAACAGAGATAGAGATAAAAATACCTGCGGTGGCAAATGTAAGGCTTAGCGTAAATGCGTCTTCCCAGCCAAGGTTCGTGAAGATATCACCGACAACCGCCGAGGTGCCGTGACCGCCCATAAAGCCTGCCGCCATTGGGATCCCGAACGCTGGTGTTAGGTCAGAGAATACAAAAGACGCTAAAAACAGACCAAACATCGCAGCAAACAACCACTGAGATACGGAGGCTACTTGGTTGAACGCCCACATACTACCTGCGCGTTTTGCCACGACTGAAGGTGACGGAACATCGGTTGCAAGACCAAGCGCTGAGAAAAGTGCAGCAGTTAAAAGGCCAGCGTTGCTTGCAAAGGTATCCGTCCACGGCAAAATGTCAGCGCCTGCAGGGCCGAGCGCCAAACCGAGAAGCCCGGCAATAACAGCCGAGGGCAAGTACATTCTTTGGAAAACAGTGAGGTGTACTCGAAGTACTTTCCCTAAAAGCAGCAGTCCGCCAGCGATCGCTAGATCGGACAGCATCAATCCGTTAGGCATAAAAACTCCTATCGTTATAATAGTTTATTGCTCGCTAGGCGAGCAGAAGTAGCCAAATTGCTACTCAGTCACATTGTGTATTTGGTCAGTGAGGTTCGGGCAAACAAAGCCGGTCACCGAGCCTGAATAGAGAGCGCCATAATTGGCAGGCTTCTCAAAGAGTCGAGGGTCATTCCCCTCTAAATGATGTGAGCGTGATGAGAGTCCGATCCTCATCGAGACGAGTTACTTGAAGACCACTTAGTTTGGATGGTAGTCATAACAACCAAAGCGGTTTAGCAACAGATTTGAGTGATTACTCAATTGCTCAAGGTGGCGCATCTTAGAGAAATGTCAGCGCAAAATCAAACTTGTGCCTGAGTTTATTGTGGAGAAGGGGACTTCCATGATCTTTATCAAGCAGCGCGTCTTCGTCTTCAAGACGCGCTGCATAAGTGAATGCATAAGTGAATGCATAACCAAGTGCTTTACACTGCAACCGCACCACCAGTGTTATCACGACCACGATCGCGCTTAGCAATATGCAGTCCCCACATAGCAAGAAGAGCCATGACTAACATTATGACGCCAAGCGGTAGTTGACTGCTCGCTGGTATGACTGATGCAGCGAGCGTAGCAAGACCCGCACCGAGGTTCTGCATCCCACCGAGAACTGCACCACCAGTACCAGCATGATTCGGAAACGGGGTCAGCGCACCAGTGGTTGCAGCTGGAAAGAGTATGCCAGCACCCAAGAAATAAACCGTTGAACCAATGGTGAGTGTCCATGCATCTGTGCTGCCCTCTAAACCTGGTATAAGGACGATCACAGAGCCAACAATAATAGCAATTAGACCGAACTTAAACGCCGCTGCATTACCAAATCGTTTTGCGATGAGCGACGAAAATCCTGCCCCGAGTAAATACCCTGGGATTGGCATGACAAACAAAATACTTACCGTAAGCGCAGAAAGCTTCAATACACCGCCAAATAGCACACCAGCTGCTGCTTCAAACACTGCGACTCCAGCAAACGTCGCTACAAGACAAATCACGTAACCTTGGAAGCGGCGATCGGACAGAACAAATCGATAGTTGTCCACTGCCGAGCTTTTTGTGCGACGTTCTTCAGGCAGTGTTTCGACCAACTTCGATGACATTACGATGACCACTGCAACAGCAAAGAGCGTCAAAAATAAGTAGCTTGAACGCCAGCCTAAAGTCTCTGTAAGCAGGCCACCAAGTACTGGTGCCAGCAGAGGCGAAAAGATCACACACATACTAATGATGCTGTTTGCACGATGCAGTTCTTCACCAGAGAAACAATCGCGAGATAGGGTGCGAGACATTGCACCACCGCTGCCGATACCTGCGCCTTGGACAAAACTTCCTAGCAAAAACAGTTCGAATGAATGAGCAAATAAGCTGATTAGCGCACCAACTAGGTAAATCGCAAGTCCCGAGATAATGATAGGTTTGCGCCCAAGCTTGTCCGACAATGGTCCGTATATAAATTGTGAAAGACCATAGGGAATCAAGTAACACGCCATAACAGCTTGCAGCATAGCAGGATTAACGTGGAACTCTTTTGCCATCTGACCAATTGAAGGCACGTACATCGTCTGGGTCATTTGACCGACCGCGGTCAAAATAGCGATTAAAAAGGTCAGCTTAGCTAATGGAAACTTGGATGACATTTCTCAAATATCTCTTAAACAATTGGAAGTGATTAAACCTGCCTAGGAATAGCCCTGTCAGTATTAGGGCGCAGATATTAGAGTCAGTTTGGACTTTCATCAATAACAAAGCGTGATATTAATCACGATAAAAATTTCAGTTATTGATTAGAAAAAATAATGCGAGCATTCAAGGTGAGAATGCTCGCATTTGGTTATTTTGCCCCAGCTTGAGCGACCGTTAGCAAGTCGACTTCTGTCGCTGCTGCATGCTGGTACACGTGAACATCACGTTGTGGGAATGGAATACTGATGCCATTGCGATCAAGTTGTTTCTTCACTTCTTCGGTGACTTCCCAGTAAACATCCCAGTAGTCTTCCGTTTTCACCCAAGGTCTGACGATGAAATCCACTGAACTTTCGTTCAAGGTATGGACATAAATCATCGGTTCAGGTGACTTTAGTACTTTCGGGTGTGCTGCAAGAATGTCTGCAAATACCTGTTTTGCTTTATCTATATCATCACCGTAGCCAATACCAAACGTCATATCTACTCGACGAGTTTTCTCTGCTGTGATGTTGTTTATGGTGTCGCCCCAGATCTTATTGTTTGGAATAACGAGGCGCTGGTTATCTACGGTTCGTATTGTCGTAGAGACAAGGCTCATGTGGCTAACGGTACCCGATATTCCAGCCACTTTTACTAGGTCCCCAACATCAAATGGACGATAGATTAGAATCATCATGCCCGATGCAAAGTTTGACAGGGTATCTTGCAATGCAAAACCGATGATAACACCCGCAACACCGAAACCAGTAAGCAGTGGACCAAGCTCGATCCCTAATTGTGATAATGCGATCAACAGACCGAGAGCGGTAACCCCTTTCTGAGCCATTGAGACAAAGAAATCTTGCATCAATACACTGAATTTCATGGTTGAGTGACTGACACTCTTGCGTACCGCTTTACCAACAATTTTTGCAAATGAGCGCGATAACCAAAGAATGATACCAAAGACAAAGATCTTAACGATAAGCGATGGTGTGTGTTCCATTGCCCAGTCTTTGAAAGCGCCTAGCCATTCGGTGAGCAGCCCCATCATGACACTCACATCGAGGACGTCGGTGCTAATATCACCTGTGATCGTAAACAGCAGCTGTTTGTATTCGGTCGTGTCGACACCATATTTTTCAAGCAGGGTAATGCTTGATTCGAGACTTAAGATCAACAGATTTATCTGACCGGTGATCCTAATGGCATCTTCTTGTAGTGCAGCTTTCTCTTCTTCAGGTAAGTAAGCGAGTCTGTCATTGACATCATTCAGTTGGCTATCGAGATATAAAACTGAGTTATAGAGAAAATCTGCACGTTCCTTAAGGTCACGTTCTAGAATGGTGCGTGCCTTTGTAGTGTCTATGCCTAGATCTGACGCCCATACTAGCGTCGTAGAGAGATCTGAATAGTATTCATCCATTGTGGTGATGCGTTTTTGCATAGCGAATTGAACTTCGTCTTTCGCTGCATCGTTGGCTTGTTTTGACTCTTTTGATAAGCGTTTGAGATCTTGCTCATTAGCGGCGAGAAGGTCCTGCATCAACCTTAGTTGACTCTCGACAATCTGCTTGTTGATTTCTGCATCTTTATTGCTGGTTAAACGCTCGGACAGTGATTGTCGTAATGCGTCATTCTTACGATCGATAATGCTCTCTTCAAAACGGTTGAGCTCAGCGCTCGCGCTGAGGCGTTCAACATCTAGAATCAATGCCTCTGACTGCGTTAATAAAGGGTTGTCGGTTGAGGATACGCTGTCCGAAGCCAAAGTTGTAATGGGAGAGGCAGTTCCAATTGCCAATGCTAAAACAAGTGCTAATTTGCTTTTCATTCGCTTTCTCAAAAGTTAGTTGGATTCAGGGTTATCGCTGGGCGATCCACAAGTACGTTTTGCGTGTAATCCAGTAGCCAGCTTTGGCCACTGCTTTGATTACCGTGAACGTGAAATTGGCGATGGAAGTGATAAGGTCGCCAGTGCCTACCATCAGTTTGTAGGCGTCGGTATGTTGAAATTCTCTATAGGTCATCGTGTCTGCTCCTCTTTATCTGGAGCACATAGTAGCGGGATAAAAATTGTAAAGTTGCCATTTTGTGCCACAGGCGTTGAAAAGCCGATGAGACTATCTGAGAGGCGAATGATGAGCGATATAGGGCGCGATAAAGCAGCTATTTGATTGTTCAATATCACGGTAAGAAAATATTTCAGTATTGTTTTGTAGGGAAAAGTAGAGCACTAAAAAAGCCGACAGAGTGTCGACTTTGAAATCTAGTGAGGGCATGGACCGCTGAAACTATACAGTGGTCAGCATTCTTATTAATGGGCGCCGGATTTGAGATGTCCTTTACGGCTGCGAAGACCTGCTTCGAGTTTCTTAAGCGATGCTGCGATCGCTGGGTACATGATGTCATGGGTCGCTTTAGCAGAGACTCGTACACCTTCGTAGTTAGTGAATATTTCGACTTCGTGTTGGTCGTGCTCTTTTCTAATGATGATGTCGCTGCTAATTAGTTGCGGGAAATGAGCCGCAATTTTCTCAAACTTGCTTTCTATCTCTTCTCTTGAGTCGTCACCGATAGATACGTGATGGGTCTGAATGTTTATTTTCATTAATTGCACCTTTCCTTTCACTACGTATTTTAAACGTAGCAAAGGAGAGGGCGTTTGACAAAAATAAGAAGGCTTTTCTTTTTATTTCATAAGGTTAGTTTAAAAGCGCTTTTTCAAGCTGCTTCACAGAATAACTGTATGTGAACCAAGCGCTTACTCCGGCAAGGACGTTCCCGATTAGTGCTCCGTAGAACAGCCCTTGGATACCTCCAAGTTGTGCGCCAACCCACAAACAAGGTAAAAAGAAGGCAAACAAGCGTAGTGTAGAGATGGTCAATGCCGTCTTAGCTTTACCTAGTGCGTTAGATATTGACACCATCAACATACAGACACCGAGAGGACCTAGGCTGAACGGCACCAAAATAAGGTGGTAGTTCAATATCTGATATACGTTATCTTCACTGGTCATCAGCGCAGAGAGCTGGTTAGCAAACAGCAGCGTGATGAGTGCCACAACAAACTGAAAGCCCAAAATATAGGCAACGGCGATGTTCACGAGCTTCTTAATATCGACTAGATTCTTCGCACCCAAAAGTTTACCCACCATAGGTGGCATCGACATGGTCAGTGCAAGCACGGTTACGATAGCAAAGAACTCATAACGAGAGCCAAGAGCCCAAGCCGCAACCGCAGCCGTGCCAAATGTCGCCAGCAGTTTTGTCGCTAGCATAGAGGAGAGGGGCGGTAATAACTGGCTCACCATAGCGGGTGCCATGATCTTCCATATCGATCTTAAGCTCTCTGCAATATCCACGTTGGACCAATTGAATGACGCCCAGTTTTTAGAGACAACTTTAGGCGCAACAACCAAAATACCAATACCAAACGCTACTACCGTCGCGATAGCGGCACCATTAATCCCCATATCAAAGGTAAAGATAAACAGTGGGTCTAGGGCAAGGTTAATAATGCTAGTGATAACCATCATCATGCCGGGTAGAACAGTATTACCGTTAGCTCTGCACACACTGTAGTAGAAATAGAGTACAGCCCCTACCCAAGAGCTCAACAACCAATAAGGCCAGTAGCTATCAATGACAGGGTAAACGGATTCTGGAGCGCTCAGCATTGCTAGGATAGGGTGCCGGATAAACCAAATCACCACACCAATGATGGCGACGCCTAAACTACCGAACACGAGAATTAATCCGCCGAGCTGCTTGGCATACTCTTCGTTGTTGGCACCGAGTGCACGAGAAATAATGGCTGTCGTAGCGATGCCTAGGCCTACTTGAATCCCGATGATCACCATCTGCATTGGCAAGGTAAATCCTTGCGCTGCCAAAGGCAGTACGCCGAGTTGACCAATGAAGGCACTGTCGACCAATTGGAAACTCATTAGCGAAAGCACACCTAGTACCATAGGTAAGGTCATGTTGAACAATTGCTTGGCTAACTGTTTAGAATCTTTATCCACGTTGTTCTCTTGTTTTTTGTTCCGACTTGTCGTCACGAACGATGGCTAAAAAATAGGAAGGACGGGCAGCGAGCCCGTCCTTGATTGATTTACGGCTATTCCTTAGCACGTGACCAAACCTAAGAGGCTATTCTTCGAACTTGTCTGCATAGCCTTTTGGTGGCGGTGTCCAGCCGCGTTCGCGCGAGTGCTTATCATTGCGGTCGATTTGCATGGCGTCGCGGATGAGCCCCTCTAATTCAATAAACAGGTCTCGGTAGTTGTTGTCGAAGCGTTCACCTTCAGCGCCTCCTTTCCAGCCTTCGTACAAACGATCAGACTGTTTGTCCTCAATCGACTTGTAGGTGGCTTTCTGCTGTTCGACAAAGAAAGGATGGAAGCCCAGGCAGTTCATCGTTTTCGCACCTAGCTCAAGAGCAGAGTGATAGGTCTCAGATTCAATATAGTCTGCACCAGCCTGCCTCAATTGGTAACCATGACCGCGGTCAAATGCTCTGGTAAGAATTTTGACGTGAGGGTACGTATGTTTGACGTATTTTACAAGCTCGATACTGGCTTCTTGATTATCAATAGCCACGACTAACAGCTTAGTTTCCTCAATACCTGCGGTGTGCAGTATGTCAGGTTTAGATGCATCACCAAAGAAGGCTTTGGTACCAATTTGACGCATGTTATCGACTTGGTCCGCTCGTACATCAAGCGCCACTGTTTTCACTTCGTTAGCAACTAATAGGCGATTAACAATTTGTCCAAATCGTCCCATACCAGCGATCATCACGGTGCCACGCTCATCTACCGTGTCTGCTTCTCGATCGTTACTCTGTTTCTCATAACGCGGCAAGATGACCTTATCAAACAAGATAAATAGGCCGGGGGTCAGGAACATAGATAACGCGACAACAAGTGATAACGTTTGGGCGATATCGTTCGGTAGCACATGATTTTGAACCGAGAAACTGAGAAGAACGAAGCCAAATTCACCGGCTTGAGCCAGGCTGAGCGTGAATAGCCATCTTGCGCTGTCTCGAATCTTAAAGATGATGGCAAGTCCGTAAAGCACCGCTGCTTTCAAGAGCATGACACCTAGAGTCAAACCAATGATGACGAAGAAATCATTGAACAAGATGCCAAAGTTAATACCAGCACCGACCGTAATAAAGAACAGGCCAAGTAGCAGCCCTTTAAATGGGTCGATGTTAGATTCGAGCTCATGTCTAAACTCACTGTTCGCCAATACAACGCCTGCCAAGAACGTACCGAGAGCAGGGGAGAGACCTACTAGACTCATCAAGGCCGCGATACCGATAACCAACATTAATGCGGTGGCAGTGAATATTTCGCGAAGACCGGACGATGCAACGAACCTGAATAATGGCCGACTCAAATAATGTCCGCCGACGACAACAACTGCAATAGAGGCTGTGATCACCAAACCGTAAGCCCATCCAGGTAAACCTGCGACCAAGCTTAATTCTTCATGGTGGTCGGCGGCATGTTCAACAGCATTTTGAGCCTGTTCAACTAACTCAGGTATGGCCAATAGCGGGATAAATGCCAACATAGGGATGACGGCAATATCTTGGAATAAGAGCACTGAGAACGAACTCTGCCCGCCCTCTGTCTTGGCGAGGCCTTTTTCATGAAAGGTTTGCAGGACGATAGCGGTCGACGATAGGGCAAAAATCAAACCAATGGTAAGCGCGATGCTCCATGTCTGGCCGAAAATAAGGGCAATCCCCATCACCGCTGCCGCTGTACCACCTACTTGAATGCCCCCCAAGCCAATCAGCTTGTGACGCATGTTCCATAGCATTTTTGGTTCTAGCTCGAGACCAACCAAAAATAGCATCATCACTACACCAAACTCAGCAAAGTGCTGAATAGTCGTGGTCTCTTCACCGACGAGACCGATGATTGGTCCAATGACAACACCTGCGATTAAGTAGCCAAGAACAGAGCCAAGTCCAAGTCGTTTGGCAATCGGCACGGCGATAACGGCAGCAACTAAGTATATGAATGCTTGAAGAAAATAGCCTGTCATGATGTTCCCTCATCCGATTGAACTACTTGTTCCGATGGCCAGTAGTGATTGAGTTTGTCCATAGGTTTTGCTCGCTCTATGTCAAAATCGCCGCTGGCCAATAGACTGAGCAACTCTCTCCACCGTTCTCGGTGTTCGGGAATACGATGCTCCTCTTGCGCAGTGCGCGAACCGAATAAGCAAAACGGTGGCAAGTAAGTCATACCAGTTAGCGTTGCGGTTTGTTCCAAAGGCTGCAAGAGTTCTCGGATCGTAAAGTGGTTGTAGCCATCAGTTTGGTATGCCTCCGCCTTTCCTCCTGCAGAAATTGCACACAAGAACGTTTTCCCGTGCAATGCGGTGCCATCTTGACCATAAGCAAACCCATACTCCAAAACGAGGTCCTGCCACTCTTTGAGAATCGATGGTGTTGAGTACCAATAAAGAGGAAACTGAAAAATGATCACATCATGATCGATTAGGCGTTGCTGCTCTTGGTCGATATTGATGTTGTAGGTCGGATACTCATAATATAGGTCAACTGCTGTAACGCCTTTGATGGAGGCGGCATCTCGGAACATGGGCGCATTGACTTCGGAGCGCCGCTGAGAAGGGTGTGCATAGAGCACAAGAACTTTATTGTTATTTTCGGGCATAATCGCTTCCGGATAGCTTTGTCTATGAGTCTTAATATCTAGTACACAAAAAGATATTTTTCAATTGGTTACCATCTAGTGACCTATACAACTTTCAGTGTTTTTTCATTAAGTGATAATATTAACTCTGTTTTCAAATTGCTGAATCATAAGGAGTATTTTCAGTGTCGTTATCAGTAAGACCCGCAAAAGAACAAGATTCAGAGCAATTGCTAGAGCTTTATCGGCAAACGATTCGCACTGTAAATTGTAATGATTACAATAAGATGCAGATTGATGCATGGGCCCCTCTAGATCTTACTAAAGAGATATTTGAGGGCTATATTTCAAGATGCAGCCCGTTTGTCGTCGTAGAGGGCGATGAGATCCTAGGTTATAGCGACCTACAACCCGATGGATTAATTGATCATTTTTATTGCCATCATCGAGCTCAGCGGAGAGGAGTGGGGTCTTTGTTGATGAACACTATTCTCGACAAAGCAAAGCAAGCTAAGCTCGAGAGGTTGTATTCCTTTGTGAGTATCACAGCTAAACCTTTTTATCTACACTTCGGTTTTACGGTCGTGCGCCCTAACGAAGCGGAAATACGAGGCGTCGTGCTCAATAATTTTTTAATGGAAAGGTCACTTGATAATGAGCTCTAGTATGTTTGATGTCCGTGAAGTAAAGCAGACTGAGTTACCGCTCGATATATTACTGATTGCTGACCCAGAAGAAGCGGCGATTAATGCTTATCGCGAGCGATGCATCGGTTTTGCTGTCTATATGCAGGGAGCATTGGTGGGTGCATTGCTGGTGGAGGTTGATGGCGAGCAGCGCTCTGCAGAGCTATTCAATATCGCCATTTATGATGAGTTCCAAGGAAAGGGATTTGGTGGTGTTTTGCTCAGTGAGACCTTAGCTTTGCTTTCGCAAAAAGGTATCAACACGGTCGAACTTGGGACAGGGACATTTGGCTATCAGCTTTCTTTCTATCAGAAACATGGTTTTAGGGTTGATTCAGTTGTGAAGAACTTCTTTCTAGATAACTACGATGAGCCTATATTCGAGCACGGTATTCAACACAAAGACATGCTGCGCCTGATATGGCGCAGCAAAGACCAATAGTTAGTGTGAGCATGTCGCTAGGTTAAAAATGCGATATAACCTTGGATGACGATCAGATTGATTATGTCGATAAAGAAGGCACCTACGAGAGGTACGATAAAATAAGCCTGTGGCGAGGGGCCATAAGAGCCGGTGATTGCTTTTAGGTTCATCATTGCTGTCGGTGTCGCTCCCATCCCAAAGCCCACATGTCCCGCGGCAAGAACGGCAGCATCGTAAGACTTACCCATGATGCGGAAAGTAATCCAGTAAACAAACCCGATAGTTAGCATAAGTTGCGCAACTAAAATTATTAGCAGAGGCAGTGCTAGGTCGAACAGGTTCCACAGTTTTAAGTCCATCAACGCCATTGCTAGGAACAGACCTAGTGAAAGGTTTGCGCTCTTGTCTACTTCAAATCGAATCGTATCTAGCTTGTGTCGTACCATTGGTACGTGCCCGATAATGATGCCAAGTACAATCGCATAGACGAAGTTTGGTACTAATGTAAGCGCGTGAATACCAGATGACTGTATCGCTTGGTGTATATGGCCACTTAAAACCGCACAGAGCAGTAACACGACAACAGCAATGAGGTAGCTGGAAATGTTACTTAGTCCTGCGTATGACTTATGAATTACATCTGTTGTATGTACATGAGGGTTTTGTTTTATTGAAGGTGTCAGTCGATAGCGCTCCACTAGTCGAGTTCCTAAGGGGCCGCCGAAGACGCCTCCCGCTACCAAGCCAAACGTCGCACATGCCATCGCTATCTCGAGAGCGTCGGGAATATGAAGCTGTTCATTGTAGACGGATGCCCAAGCCGCACCTGTACCATGCCCACCAGACAGAGTAATAGAACCCGCCATCAATCCCAGCAGAGGATCGAGGTTGAGCAAACTAGAAAGCGTGACGCCTAGAATGTCTTGAAACACAATAAAAAGCGCTGCACAAAACAGAAAACTGACTAGGGCACTGCCACCGTGTTTAAGAAGTCGAAGATCCGCAGACAAGCCGACACTGGCGAAGAACATGAGCATCAAGGTGTCTTTGAGTGGCAAATCAAACGTGATGTTGATATCAGAATAGTGCAGCGCCATCGTGATCAATGACATCAAAATACCACCTATGATAGGGGAGGGAATGTGGTATTTACTGAGAGTTTTAATGTTGCTTAACAGTCTTGCGCCAACCCAGAGTATCAAAAGGGCAAGAAGCAAGGATTGTACGCTGTTCAAGGTAATGTCAGACATAATGGTGACTTGCTGTTGGTTATCATGAGTGTCTCAAATCGTGAGACTGCGGTAGTGTGCGGATATTAGGCGCGATCATTGGAACGCCAAACTCCACTTTGAAGGATGTGGTCCTTCTAAGCGCATATTTGGATTGACGCATGCTTAGTTGAACGGTAGATTCCCTCTCCCGAAAACGGTGAATTAATAGTCTGATAGTTGGAGGTTTTTTATGGGTGAGATGTATACCAAGCACGCGAAAAAGTACGCAGATGCCATTGAGAACAATGCATACAATGCACTTTACGAGCGTCCTTCAACACTAGCGTTAATTGGTGATGTGACAAATAAGAAGGTACTTGATCTAGGTTGTGGTCCTGGCGCTTATGCCGAGCATTTTGTTAAGGCTGGTGCACAGGTGACGGCAATCGACCTAGCTGAAGAAATGGTGGCAATTACAAGAGAACGCTTAGGTGACAATGTCACATGTTATGCGCAAAATCTGGCTAACGGACTACCTAAAGAGCGAGACGATGCCTTTGATATCGTCGTGTGCCCGTTGATGCTGCATTATTTACAAGATCTCGTCCCGCTGTTCAAAGAAGTTCACCGTGTGCTTAAATCGGGTGGATTGTTTGTTTTCTCGACCCATCATCCTCTCGTTGACTTTGAAGAGAACGCGTTTAATAACTACTTTAATGTTGAGCTTTTGACCGAAGAGTGGAATACCATTGGTGAGCCGGTTGAGGTCTCTTTTTATCGACGTTCATTTACTAATCTGTTTGAGAGTCTTTCCGAAGGGGGATTCGTGTTGGACAAGTTTTCAGAGGGTAAACCAGATCCCGAGATGAAAACCGAGTCACCTGAAACATTCGAAAGATTGTCGCGCCGACCAAACTTCATCTTTATCCGCGCTAAAGCCAATTAATTCTCTTGAGTTAACATTAAATAGTCATCGTTTCCTGCTAGATTTTCATCAAAAGGGCAAAAAACGTGTTTTTTTTGCCCAATAACCCGTTCAATTTACAAATCAATTTGGCATTGGCGGCGGGTTTTATTAGTATGTACAGCTATCAAAAAACACCCTTATGGATACTACCGGACGGTAGACGAGGAAACGATGCAACATCTAGAAGAGATCATTGCTAATGCGGGCACAGCGATTGAAGCTGCAGACTCGCTAGTCGCACTTGACGAAGTGCGTGTTCAGTATCTAGGCAAAAAAGGTGAGCTGACGGCTCAACTTCAAAGCCTAGGTAAACTACCACCAGAAGAGCGTCGCAGTGCTGGTCAAGAGATCAACAAAGCAAAAGGCGTGGTTCAGCAAGCGATCGCAGCACGCAAAGACGCACTACAACGTGCAGAGCTTGAAGCGAAGCTAGCGGCAGAAACTATCGACGTAACCCTACCAGGTCGTCGTATCGAGAACGGCGGTCTACACCCAGTTACTCGTACTGTAGAGCGTATTGAAAAGTTCTTTGGTGAGTTAGGCTTTAGCACTGAGTCTGGTCCTGAAATTGAAGATGCATTCCACAACTTTGATGCACTGAACATTGCAGAAGATCACCCAGCTCGTACTGACCACGATACCTTCTTCTTCAATCCTGATCTGATGCTACGTACACACACGTCTGGCGTACAGATCCGTACGATGGAAAATGGCAAACCACCATTCCGCTTCATCGCACCGGGCCGTGTTTACCGTAACGACTACGACCAAACACACACGCCAATGTTCCACCAAGTGGAAGGCATGCTGGTTGACGAAAATGTTAACTTCGCACAGCTGAAAGGTATCCTGCACGATTTCCTAACTAACTTCTTCGAAGAAGATCTTGAAGTTCGTTACCGTCCGTCATATTTCCCATTCACTGAACCTTCAATGGAAGTGGACGTTAAGCGCAAAGATGGCAAATGGCTAGAAATCTTAGGCTGTGGCATGGTGCACCCAAATGTACTTCGCAGCGTAGGCATCGACCCTGAAAAATACTCTGGTTTTGCATTCGGTATCGGTATCGAGCGTCTAGCGATGCTTCGCTATGGCGTAAATGACCTACGTTCGTTCTTCGAGAACGATCTACGTTTCCTAAAACAGTTCAAGTAATCCAGAGGGTTCATCACAATGAAATTCAGCGAATCATGGCTTCGTGAGTGGGTAAACCCTTCAGTTTCTACTGACGAGCTTACGCACCAAATTACAATGGCTGGCCTAGAGGTAGACGACGTACTGCCTGTAGCGGGCTCTTTCACTGGCGTTAAAGTAGGTAAAGTGGTTGAGTGCGGTCAGCACCCAGACGCAGACAAACTACGCGTAACTAAAGTTGATGTTGGCGCAGAAGAACTGCTAGACATCGTTTGTGGCGCGCCTAACTGTCGTGAAGGTCTGAAAGTAGCAGTAGCAACAGTTGGTGCTGTTCTTCCAGGCGATTTCAAAATCAAGAAAGCAAAACTACGTGGTCAACCTTCACACGGTATGCTGTGCTCGTTTACCGAGCTAGGTATCGATGTTGAATCTGACGGTATCATGGAACTGGCTGAAGACGCAGTTATCGGTACTGATTTCCGTGACTTCCTAGGCCTTGATGACGTGACTGTTGACGTTGACCTAACAGCAAACCGCGCTGACTGTTTCAGCATCCGTGGTCTTGCTCGTGAAGTAGGCGTTCTAAACCGTGCTGACGTAACTGCACCAGCGGTTAACCCTGTTGAAGCATCTATTGCTGACGTGGCTTCGATCGAAGTTAAAGCAACGGAAGCGTGTCCTCGTTACCTAGGTCGTATCGTTAAGAACGTGAACGTTCAAGCAGAAACACCACTATGGATGCAAGAGAAACTGCGTCGTTGTGGTATTCGCTCAATCGACCCTGTTGTAGACATCACTAACTATGTGCTTCTAGAGCAAGGCCAGCCAATGCACGCGTTCGATCTTGCCAAGATTGAAGGTGGCATCGTTGTTCGTATGGCAGAGCAGGGCGAGAAACTGACTCTTCTAGATGGCACTGAAGCTGAACTAAACGCAGACACACTTGTTGTTGCTGACCACAATAAAGCACTCGCTATTGCAGGTATCTTTGGTGGTGAAGAGTCTGGTGTAACAACAGAAACGAAAGATGTGCTTCTTGAGTGTGCGTTCTTCGCACCAGACCACATCCGTGGTCGCGCACGTAGCTACGGTCTACACACGGATTCTTCAATGCGTTTCGAGCGTGGTGTTGACTATGCACTACAAGTCAGCGCGATGGAGCGTGCAACTGAGCTTCTAGTTGAAATCTGTGGCGGTGAAGTAGCACCTGTGGTTGCTGTTGAGTCTGACGCAGATCTGCCTAAGCCAAACACGGTTGAACTGCGCCGTACTAAGCTAGATTCACTTCTTGGTCACCACATCGCTGACGCTGAAGTTGTTGAGATCCTAGAGCGTCTAGGTCTAACAGTAACGACAACTGATACAGGTTGGACGGGCGTTGCGCCAACATGGCGTTTTGATATCGCAATCGAACAAGACCTGATTGAAGAAGTGGGTCGTATCTACGGTTACGATAACATTCCAAATCAACACCCTGCTGCAACACTTAAGATGCACAACCACGTTGAAGCGGATCTTCCACTTAAACGTGTACGCGATCTGCTTGTTGATCGTGGCTACCATGAAGCGATTACTTACAGCTTTGTTGAGCCAGAGCAACAAAAACTTGTTGTGCCAGACGTTGAGCCATTGATTCTGCCTTTCCCAATCTCTGCGGAAATGTCAGCAATGCGTCTTGGTCTTATCCAAGGTCTTCTAAATACCGTTGTTCACAACCAGAAGCGTCAGCAGCCACGTGTTCGTCTATTCGAATACGGCCTACGTTTCATCCCTTGTGAGAACGCTGAAAACGGTATGCGCCAAGAGCCTATGCTTGCAGGTGTGATTGCAGGTACACGCAGTGAAGAGCATTGGGACATTGAAACCAACACGGTTGATTTCTTTGACCTAAAAGGTGACCTAGAAGCGATTCTAGAACTGTCTGCAAACGAGAAAGCCTACTCATTTGCTGCAGCGAAACATCCAGCACTTCACCCAGGTCAATCTGCAGCAATCGTTGTAGATGGCAAAGAAGTGGGTGTGATTGGTACGGTTCACCCAGAGCTTGAGCGTAAGTTCGGTCTAAACGGTCGCACTATCGTATTCGAAGTAGAATGGTCAGCGATCAACACGAAAGTGATTCCAGAAGCAGCAGGGCTTTCTAAGTTCCCAGGTAACCGTCGCGACATCGCTGTTGTTGTTGATGAAGCAGTAGCTTCTGGCGACATCGTTGCAGCTTGTCTGGAACAAGGCGGCGAGTTCCTGAAAGACGCGAAACTGTTTGACGTTTACGTTGGTAAGGGCGTTGAAGAAGGTAAGAAGAGTTTAGCAATTGCGCTTACTCTACAGTCTCTAGAGCGTACGCTTGAAGATGCTGATATTGCTGGTGCAGTAGACGCAATTGTTGCTCATATTTCTGAGAAATTTGGTGCAACGCTGCGTGACTAATCGCAGTTAGCGTGTCAACGCGAATTACCTAGAAAAGCGGGTTACTGAAAAGTAACTCGCTTTTTTTCTATCCAGTATTAGCCGATAAAACAAACTGGTTTCATATTCTATATTCATCGCAACTCACTGTTTTTAAGGAATAATTTTCTCCCATACTGTATCAATATCACTATTTTGTACTTTGTTTGTAATTTATTTTCATCTGTATTTTTGCTGTATTGTAGTGATATCTATTGCTTGAGGGTTTTGTAGTAAATTATGCATCCATAATATGCTACTTTTACGATAACTTGCTAAAAGTTAACGCAAAATCCTGACATTACGCTGAAATAAAAAAGTTGGCGAAAATCAGAAGGTTGGCTTACACTTTTCAAAGTTAGGCCGTTATGTTGTTGATTGGTCGAACGAAATCTTTAGCGTTATCACTATGATAACAAGGTATGAATTAGCTTTGAGGGGAGTTTTATGGCGCTCACAAAAGCCGATCTGGCTGAGAACCTATTTGAGAAACTCGGATTCAGTAAAAGGGATGCCAAGGAAACGGTAGAAGTGTTTTTCGAAGAGATTAGAAAATCACTCGAAAGTGGCGAACAGGTAAAACTGTCGGGTTTTGGTAATTTTGATTTGCGCGATAAAAATGAGCGTCCAGGTCGAAATCCTAAAACTGGTGAAGACATTCCCATTTCCGCTCGACGCGTAGTGACATTCCGTCCGGGTCAGAAATTGAAGGCTCGAGTCGAGAACATCAAAGTAGATTAATGTCCTACTGTTAAACAAAAAGACCACCTAGTGTGGTCTTTTTGTATTTCTATTGGTTGATGTTGAGTTTATTAGGCCGCCCGAATATTCGTTGTGATGTATGGCTGCCACGCGTTCTGATACAGCTCCATCGATTGACGTCTTAGGCTGGCAATCTGCGCGGTTTCAAACTCGTTGAGCTCGCGTTTTTCAGCAGCTGCTCGTCGTTCAATACCTTGGACGATTTCATATAGATCGTGTTCAGGGCCACTTTTCACGTCGGCGATGTCTTTAAGGTGAAGTTGGACTTCAGCAATAATCCCAGTCTTAGGTAGTTTCACCAACATATTCAAGTCACGGTATCCGGACGCTGCAGGGTTTTTAAAGCGGTTTTTTACACGCACGACTTGGGCTTCACGGCTAAGCGCTTCATAGGCGCCTACAAGGCTCTCCACGTCTTTAGCGACGATAGTGCCACGAGCTAGGTCTGTGATTTGGTTTACCTGCCCATTAAGCTCAGTATCGATCTTCACCTTTGCACGCTCAGCAGATTTTACGCCTGCGAAGTACGCGTCGGTGTCAGTCAGTAGGGCGGTAGTTTTACAAAGCGCTTCTAGTTCATGTTGAGCTTGGTGGGCTTTGCTGTACAAGATGTCAAAATCGTTATGGGGTTGGAAGGCAGCGCCTTGAACAGCATCGATGCCGTACAAGCCACTAAGACTGTGTTTGAATACAGATGGACAAACTTCGTTTTGCTCTTGCTTTCCTTTTGTTGGGGTGGAATCGGATTGATTAAGCGTAGCCGCAAATGCAGGTGCGCGGCTGAGTACCAATAGCATTAGTGCTGCAGTACGAAGAAACGTGCTCATTCTCTCTCCTAGTTACGTTACAAAAACGGGAACAAAAAGGGCGTTAACGCTCAGGAGTCTTGCTAACAATAATATGGGGTTCAATACCGAAAACCCAATACAAACTGTGTAACAGAGTTTGTAAACTGTGATGCCTATCGCTAATTAAAATCTACGCGATTAGGTGTGACATTTTGTCTGCACTCTGTAAACTCTACGTTAACCATTATCTACAGCGAACATGAACCATAAATGAACGATTTTGAACTTTGGCACGACAAATGGGCGACCAATAAAATTGGCTTCCACTTAGAAGATGTAAACCCATTACTCATTAAGTACTGGGACCGACTATCCCCAAAACGCGAAGACAAGGTTTTCGTCCCACTTTGTGGTAAGTCTGAGGATCTTGTCTGGCTTGCCCAACGCCACGAAGACATTCAAGGTGTTGAACTTAGCCAAATCGCAGTACGTTCGTTCTTCGCTGAACATTTCTACACACCGATGGTGACGCCGATAAGCGGTCAGTTTGAGTTGTACCAGTTTGATGAGCTTAACATCTATGTCGGCGACTACTTTACAGCACCGCTTCAACCTGTAGAGCTTATCTACGACCGGGCTGCTCTCATCGCAATGCCGGAAGAGTTGCGCGTACAGTACGTTGAGAAACTAAAACAGTCTCTGAAACCGGGTGGTCGTATTCTCCTTATCACGCTTGATTATGTTCAAAGTGAAATGGCAGGCCCTCCTTACAGCGTACCAAGTTCAGAAGTGGCGCAGCACTTTGGCGATGAGTTTGAAGTGACACTTCTAGAACGTGATGAAGCAGATAGTAATCACCGTCGTATTCAGCAAGGATTGACCCGCTTTGCAGAAGAGGCATGGTTGATCACGCATCAAGGTTAATCTATTTGTGAGCGGCAATAACCATCGGATTGCCGCTCTAGTTTCTGCACTTTTACTGCTTCACTAGCTCTCCAGCGCCCAGTTCAGCGTCTACTGCGACTTTCAACATGTTATGGATGACTTTCGATGCAGCGAGCGCTACACCAATCATGACAACCGCCATAACAGTTAGCAGCTGAAAGTATTCACCGTACACAGTTTGAGCGATATCTTGGGTAAGTTGTTGCCCCTTTTCTAGTGCGATATTGGTTGATAGCGCTGCTCCAACAATACCACTTAAGGCGATCGCGACAGAAAACAAACTCACAGAGAAGTTCTCGATGTGATGTGGTGCAACCGACAAGATAAAGGCCACAACCATAGAACCAACTACAACTTCAGCCATTGCTTGGAAGAAGTGAACCGCGAGGAAAACCTCAGGTCTGATGGCAACGTCTTCGCCAACGGTTGAGATAAAGTAGGTTAAGATACCAAATGCAATCGCAGTAAAGACAAACGCTGCGGCGATCTTGGTCGACGTCGATAAATGGATGTTATTTTTTTCTAGACGGCTAAATAGAGTCGCGATAATCGGGCCACCCACCATACACCACAGCGGGTTCATTGCCATTGCCGCTTCTGGCTCGAGTGGAATAAAACCAAACAACTCACCCTTAAGTGTGTTCATGGCAACAATGTTCATCGATGTCATCATTTGACCGTAATAGACGAAAAAGCATGTCGTCAGAAACGTCATAATGAGGATGGTGCCCATTTTTAGTCGCTCAGAGCGCGTCACCTTAAACATCAAAAACACAAAGTATCCAATGGCAGCGACTCCAATGGCATACACAATGTTCTGGCCGACATCCATGTTGGAGAACATAAAGAACACCAATGCAATCATAGCGGCCGATAGAGCAAAAAAGGCCCCCCAAGCTCTGAGCGATACGTGTTCGGTATCAATTGGCTTTCCAAGTGGTTTGAACTTTTTGTTCAGTGTTATCAGCACAAACAAAGCAACAACAGCCATCAGAGCAGATAGCGCAAATCCGCCGCTAAATCCAATATAGAGTGTGATCATTGGGAACAGGTATTGTCCTAAGAACGCACCGATATTGTTGACCGAGTAGTTAATCGGAAAGCCATGCTCAAACTCTTTTTGAGTGGCAAATGTGCGCTTATAGAGGCTAGGGTAAGACGGAGACATCAAGCCACGTCCGTAACTTGCCAGCGCGATACCTGCCATCGCCATAGGAACATGAAGCGTCGTAGCACCCAAGACCAAAAGTAGATAACCTAGTGTAAATGCAGCATAGCTGATGGTGAGCGAGCGGTAGGCGCCTAGTAACTTATCGGCAATAAACCCGCCAGCGATGGCGAATAGGGGACCAATAGCGGCGAAAGCGCCAACTACCATCATGGTATCGGCTTCACTGTAGTTAAGGTCTTCTAGAAAGAATCGCGTCAGGCTGACCAAAACGCCATAGAACGATAGGCCAAATAGCATCTGGCAGACCATCATGGATTTGTTTAGCTTGTTCCACATAGTTGGCTTCTTAAGGTTGGAAATAGAAGCCGGTATTTTAGAAGAGATGCGAGTGACGCCTAACTCGCCTATGTAGGATCGTACCCTGCAAGCGATGTTGATGTAAAACGATGCGCGCGTTCGCTTGATGAACAAGTGGTAAATGAAAAAATGCCAGAGTTTACACCCTGGCATTTGGTTTATCGTTAGTTTGTAATCAGCTTAAATAGTGGAGCTACTCAGTCTGATTATTTCGCTACGTTGCCCAGTTTCAACCAAGTATCAATCACCGTATCTGGGTTTAGTGATACAGAGCTAATACCTTGCTCCATTAGCCACTCTGCAAGGTCATCGTGATCCGATGGACCTTGGCCACAAATACCAACGTATTTGCCTGCTTTAGTGGCAGCATCGATAGCCATCTTCAGCATCGCTTTTACCGCTGGGTTGCGCTCATCAAATAGATGCGCCACGTCGCCAGAGTCACGGTCAAGACCGAGCGTTAGCTGAGTCATGTCGTTTGAGCCAATTGAGAAGCCATCGAAGTACTTCAAGAACTCTTCGGCAAGAACCGCATTTGATGGTAGCTCGCACATCATGATGACTTTCAAGCCTTGTTCACCACGACGAAGCTCAAACTTCGCAAGTAGGTCGATAACTTGAGCAGCTTCGCTAGGCGTGCGAACAAATGGGATCATGATTTCAACGTTCTTCAGTCCCATCTCATTACGAACGCGTTTGATCGCTTGGGTTTCAAGCTCAAAGCAGTCTTCAAACACTGGTGAGATATAACGAGAAGCACCACGGAAACCAAGCATTGGGTTTTCCTCGTGTGGTTCAAACTCTTTACCGCCCACAAGGTTGCTGTACTCGTTTGACTTAAAGTCAGACATACGAACGATGACACGCTTAGGCCAGAACGCGGCTGCGATCGTTGAAATGCCCTCAGTCAGCTTGCTGACATAGAAATCGATCGGATCTTTATAACCGCGAATACGCTGAGTGATCTCAGCCTGCAGCTCAGGAGATTGCTGGTCAAAGTTCAGTAGCGCTTTCGGGTGAATACCAATCATCTTGTTAATGATGAACTCAAGACGCGCAAGGCCCACACCTTCGTTAGGGATTTGAGCGAAGTCGAACGCACGGTCTGGGTTCCCCACGTTCATCATCACTTTAGTTGGTAGCAGTGGCAGCTCGTCAACAGCAGAGCGGCGGATCTCAAAGTCCAATTCACCTTGATACACGTAGCCCGTTTCACCTTCAGAACACGACACAGTAACCACAGCGCCATCTTCTAGACTGTCGGTAGCGTTGCCACAACCAACAATAGCTGGAATGCCTAGCTCACGAGCGATAATCGCTGCGTGACAAGTACGGCCGCCGCGGTTGGTCACAATCGCTGCCGCTTTCTTCATCACTGGCTCCCAGTCCGGGTCAGTCATGTCTGTAACCAGAACATCGCCTTCTTGAACAAGCGACATCTGGTCAAGTGAATCAACCAGACGAACGGTACCCGTACCGATACGTTGACCAATCGCACGACCTTCAACCAACACATCTGCTTTGTTGTTTAGCTGGAAGCGTTCAATCACGTTTTGCTCGCTTTGAGAACATACCGTTTCAGGACGAGCCTGTACGATGTATAGCTTGCCGTCGATGCCATCTTTCGCCCATTCAATGTCCATTGGACGCTCATAGTGCTTCTCGATGATCATCGCTTGTTTCGCTAGCTCTTTGATCTCCTCGTCGTTTAGAGAGAACTGGTTACGTTCTTCATCAGACGTATCGATGATATCTACCTGTTTGCCAATCTCTTGGTTGTCAGAGTAAACCATCTTGATGAGTTTGGAACCAAACGTCTTCTTAACGATAGGCGCTTGACCTTGCTCGAGTAGTGGTTTGTGAACGTAGAATTCGTCAGGGTTCACAGCACCTTGTACTACCATCTCACCTAGACCCCAAGCCGAAGTGATAAATACCACTTGGTCGAAGCCAGATTCAGTGTCCAACGTAAACATAACGCCCGAAGACGCTTTGTCTGATCGAACCATACGTTGGATGCCCGCAGATAGCGAGATACCACGATGGTCAAACCCTTGGTGTACACGATAGGAAATCGCTCTGTCATTAAACAGAGACGCGTAGACATGCTTGGTGGCTTCAAGTACTGCATCGATGCCTTTTACGTTCAAAAAGGTTTCTTGTTGACCCGCAAAGGAGGCATCAGGAAGGTCTTCAGCAGTAGCGGAGGAGCGCACTGCGACAGAAAGCTCTTCATTGCCTTCGATGAGTTCTTGATAGTTAGTTCGAATATCCTGCTCTAGGTCAGCAGGGAAGGGGGCTTCTAATACCCATTGACGGATGGTCGCGCCTGTCTTACGCAGTGCGTCAACATCATCAACATCAAGTTCGTCTAATAGTCCGTGAATGCGCTCATCCAATCCTTCGAAATCGAGGAATTGGTTGAAGGCATAGGATGTAGTCGCAAAGCCATTTGGCACTGAAACACCGGCATTAGCAAGATTAGATACCATCTCGCCAAGCGAAGCATTTTTGCCGCCGACCTTATCGACATCGTCCATGGACAGACCATTGAACCAAAGGGTGTTGTTTTGCATGTCTTTCTCCAGAAACATTGCAGCTGTAGGATATAGCAAACGATTACGTATTCAGTGAAAAAATAGTTAACTATTTTTACAAACTGTGGGGGAACGTTATTGAATGCTAGGGTTTGTTATCGATATTATGTAATGCATCCTACTTAAATTAATTTGAAAAATTAAATAAAAAATGAAAAATGATAGTCAAAGTCGTGACGTATTCTACGTTTCTGACGGTACAGCGATTACTTGTGAGACATTGGGACACGTAGTCCTAGGTCAATTTCCGTTCAAAGCCAAAGAAAAGACATTCCCCTTCGTAGAGAGCACGCATAAGCTCGATGAACTCATTAGAGAAATTAATCAATCTTATGAACGTAACGGTGTGAAACCTTTAGTGTTTTTCTCGATTGTAGTGCCTGAAATTCGCGCAGGATTACTTGCTTCGCAAGCGTTTTGTTACGATGTGTTAGAAAGTTTGGTGGCTCAAGTTAAAAGTGATTTACAACTGGAACCAAAGCCAAAATTGCAGCGTTCACATAGCGTAGGGAAAGATTCCGCTAAGTATTTCGACCGCATTGCCGCTGTCGAATACACCTTAGCGCACGATGATGGTGTTTCGCTGAAAAACCTAGAGCAGGCAGATTTAATACTTCTGGGTGTATCGCGTAGTGGCAAAACGCCAACAAGTCTCTATCTAGCGATGCAGTTTGGTCTTCGAGTCGTTAACTACCCATTTATCGACGACGACATCAAGCGACTGCGTCTAATGCCTGAGTTTGAGATCCATAGGCACAAATTGTTTGGTTTAACCATCAACCCTGAGCGCTTGACCGAAATCCGCGAAAATCGATTGGCGGGTAGCGAGTATGCGAGCACAGAGCAGTGTTTACAGGAGCTAGCGAGTGTCGAAGCTTTGTTTAGGCGCGAAGCTATTCCTTATATCAACACCACGTCGCTGTCAGTCGAAGAGATCTCGACTCGCGTACTTGAACGCGCTGGGTTGAAACGAAGAGTGTTCTAATCCAATCCCAAATCTGTATTTATTCGGTCGCTACGGTGGTGACTCAGTCGTCCGAAGCGAACCCCAGGTCCTAGTGCTATTCTGAAAATCATACTTCAACTTAAATGATGCGAGATGATTATGGTGCTAACAGGTGGCTGCCAGTGTGGCAAAGTTCGATATGAAGTTAAAGGCGAGCCGATGAATCAGATGTTCTGCTACTGCTCTGACTGCCAAGAGCGAACAGGTGGTGATAAGTGGTTCGGTGTTTGGTACTCACACGACAACTTCAAGTTTACAGGTGCGGAAACAAAAATCTACACTCGCAAAGGAAGCACTGGAGCTGATGTTCACAATCATTTTTGCCCAGATTGTGGTGTAACAGTATGTGCAGATATAACGGCCGGTAACCTGTTCACAATCAATGGCCCATCATTCGATTCTTCTGCGCATCTCGCGCCCAAGATGGCGATTTTCACTGCATCAGCACCCAACTGGGCGGTGCTTCCGTCAGATATACCTATCTTTAAAACTTTCCCTTCAAATAGTTAGCCATTAACTAGTACCAGAGGGACTCTTTTTTGTACTTTTAGTGAGTGAAGAACAGAGCTGCAAATCACAGCGCTGTTCTTCGCTAACCGATACAATGTACTCAGATTAATCCAATTAAGAATATAGCGTTAACATGTTGAGTTTTGTGTTGTTGAGCGGCGTTGTCGTCTCTGTTGTCGCCTATCTATGTCTGACTAAAATAACGAGCTTTAAAAGTCGGATTGGTTATTCAATCCTCTCAAGCTTCGCGATTGTCGGTTTGTCTTTTTTGATTTGGAGCCAATGGCGAATGCCGCTGCCGCAGCAAGAAATGCAACAAGAGCGTCCCAACCATCAAAGTGCCATGATTGACCTTCAAAACTCACTAACCGAGTCTCCTAATGATTCGGAATCCTGGTTTAAGCTAGGTCAGCTATATATGCAAAGCTTGGAGTTTGATTCAGCGGCTACCTGTTTCAATTATTCCATTCGCCTCTCTAGTATGCCTTATGCTGGTCAATATGCGGCGTTAGCAACCGCGCTGTATTACCAGTCTTCTCAGTCTATTACACCGGATATTCAGCGTTACCTCGATAAGGCACTAGAGCTAGATAGTGACAACGACACAGCGTTGCAACTTATCGCGTCGGATTACTTTTTGAATGCGGATTACGATGAGGCGATTCGTGTGTGGACTCAGATTTTAGATTCGAACAGAGTGGGTATCGATAGGGCTGCAATCATCGAGAAGATCAATCAAGCCAAGGGAATGCGGTAGCCACCATAGGGGAGGTGACTACCGTGTCTAGCAAGTTTTAGCCGTGGGTGTAGACAAACCCGCCATACATATACTTAGTGGCTTCTGCCCCTAAGATAACCACTTTGCTTCCTTGGGATAGCTTCCCACTGTTCACGAGTTTAGAGAAACTGCACCAAATCGCGGCTGAGCCGAGGTTACCCCAATGTTTGGCATCATTGATGATCTTATTAGGATCGATGTCTAGTGCCTCGGCTAGCATGATGTCTATTCGTCCACTGGCTTGGTGGGGAATAATATAGTCAAAGTCATTCAGCTCGTAGCCTCGACTTCTTAATGCCAAAATACTGGCTTGAAATAGCGCTTCGCCACTTTTTCTCACATTAGTGGCATTGTGATGAAAGCGCGCTTTGCCCTCTTGGGTATACACCGACATAGAGCCACCATCGAGAGATAAACCGGGTGACTGCTCAACACCAATCTGTCCAGTGAAACAGTCAGAAATCTTACCCATTCCTTGCTCACTTTCCGGAGCAATAATAACACCGCCAGCACCATCGCCCATTTGCATGTAATTAACGAGCTGTGACTGGTCGAGAAAGTCTTCGTTATAGTCGAAGTAGACTGACCCTGTTTCACTGCCAACGATCATTACTGGTTTTTGGAGCATAGCGAGACGTGGGATGGCGATTTGCAACCCGCTGGAGAAGCCGGTGCACGCCTGCCTCAATTCCATAAATGGGCCATGATAGCGAAGCTTCTCCGCTACCCAAGCGATGCTAGGCGGGAGTTGTGTGTCCGGGGTGGTAGTGTGTCCAATCAGGTAATCGATAGCGTCCAAACTGGTATTGGATCGATCAATTAGAGTATCTATTACACTCACTACAAGATCGGAGTTACTTGGCATAGGGACGCTGGTGTGGGAATAAATACTGCGTGAAAAGTGGCGCCCTTCAATTCCTAAAAATGGTGCGATACGAGCTGCAACTTTGGCGTATCTTTTGCCTGATAGACGTTCGAGTGCATCAAGCAATTTTGCGTTGGTAAGGTACTGATCTGGAAACAAATGGTTTGCTGCGAGCAGTGACACACTGCCCGGTAAGAAAGTCGCGCTCATTGATTAACTCTCCCTAGAATCAAAGATGTGCTCGATAGTAATACCTAGCTCTTCGAAGGCTTCTCGCTCGCTATTCAGTAGTTTGTATAACTTCTCGGAAATGAGTGTGTTGAGGGCTTTCCATTCTGAGCGGTCGTAGCCTAGCGCTAAAGCATGTTGTCTGGCAGCGGTGACGTGTCGTGCTTCATCTTGCTTAATAGAACGACACAAGAGCACAAACGGATGGTGTGGATCTAATCGACCTTTTTCCAAGTACAACATTATTTTACAGACCAGCGCATCAAGACAGGCGATCTGCGCGAAATGTTCTTCAAATGTCTTCCTTGAACCGAGCGACGCGAAAAAGCGTTGGCTGCGTCGCTTTATCGCAACAACGTCTTCGGGTAACTCTAGCTGTGACTGCACCAACTCAAGCGCATCCTCATGATACTGTTCATCGGCAACAATTCGCTCAAAGTCGTCACGAGCAGAGGCAAGTGATTCAGGCAGTTCACGCTGAGATTCGTTATAGAACACCCACTGTGAACTTTGTTCACCACAGACTAGTAAGGGAAGAAGACGTGAAAGGGCGGTTTTCTGAGAATCCGTGAACTCTAGCCTCGTATCACGATATTCATGGAGCCAGTACTTCACAGGGCTCTCACTTACACCTTCAAATGGGACAGATGGAAAACATGGCTTCATGGGCACTCTCAAAATCCTTTTTACAACACACACTATACGTAGACCGGAGTCCGCTCGATTTCTTTCCTTAAAATCGCAAAGTTTTTGCCTAATCGTTAAATAAGTCCTTAAACATAATGTAGTTAATTTTTACTGAGTTTACTTCTATGATGAAAGAGCTTTATGCGTTCCTGTATCGGAGATGAGATATGACAGACATTCCCAACGGTTTAGTCGAAGGACGAGTACTTGCGAAAAAGCAGTGGACTCACAATTTGTTCAGTCTTGAAGTTTCAGCGCCCATAGAACAGTACGTAGCAGGTCAGTTTACAAAACTGGGTCTGCGTAACGAAGAGGGCGAGTGGGTGCGCCGAGCCTACTCTATGGTAAATCACCCTAACCATGAATATGGCTACCAACATCTGGAATTCTTAATTATTGCCGATAGCGATGGACAATTGTCGCCAAAACTTAATCAGCTTGATTCTGGTGATCCAGTCTTTGTAGGAAAACAGCCTTCGGGGTTTATGACTATTGAAGAAGTACCTGACTACGCGCGAGATTTGTGGATGCTCTCTACAGGTACGGCGATCGGTCCTTTTCTGTCTATGCTAGATGACGAAACACTAACAAGCCGGTTTGATAATGTGGTGCTGGCTCATGCAGTCAGAACTGCAGACGAATTGGTTTATGCTGACACCATTAAGGATGCCTTATCTAGGTTGGGTAGTAAATTTAAGTTTGTTTCGATTGTATCCCGTGAGCATCACGAGCCGAGTTTGTCAGGGCGAATACCAGAGCTTATGTTGAGCGGCGAGCTCCAGAAAAAAGTAGGGATGAGTTTACAAACACCAGATAGCTTCGTGTTTATGTGTGGTAATCCGGCGATGGTCAAAGACACGAGCTCCGCGTTAACAGAGCTTGGCTTAAACAAACATCTGCGTAAAAAGCCAGGGCACTTCTCTAGTGAGAACTATTGGTAATACTAGTAGGTGTAGCCAAGCCCAAAGTAGGCCGCCTCTAGACCTGTATTGTAACCAACATCTGCCGTAAAGCCTGTGACACCCGTTTTAATTAACAGACCTATGTTGCCGTTGAAGCGTAGGTCTGATTCATAGGTTTTGAAAGGCAGGTCTGAAATTTTCTCTTCACTTCGATTGGCAACCCCGATACCCGCGTAGCCCACAAAGTTGTCGCTCAGAGACTTAACAAGACCCACGTTGAGACCAAAGTCGTCATTATTCGGGCCAGTGCCACCGGCGAGGTTGGCGTAGAAACCGTAACTTAGGTTTCTGTCGTAATACAAACCGACGCCAAAACCACCTTCGCTCGTCGTCCCGACAGAGACACTGTTGTAGGTGCCCGCAAAAGAAAACGATGAGGCTAAACATAAACTGATCAAAAGACGTTTTTTCATGGGGTTCCTTTTGAGTATGGTTGACTCATGCCTTTCGAAACACAAAGCGGTTTCAGATACTTACGTACTAAACATTCTAGCAAAAAGCCCCAACCAATGGGTTGGGGCTTACAGTTATCTCGAATGGATCACACATTCATTCTTTAACAAAGCGACTAGATAGCTAACAACGTTAGTAATTAGCCTCGCGAACCGCTGCTTCTTTGTCCCATTCTGGTACCACGGTTTCAAGGAAGTGTTTCTTCTCAGCGTTCATCTTGTCCATATCCATTCCAAGAGCTTGTTGCGCTTTCTCTTTAGTAGAGATGTCAGGAATTTCGATAGGGTCAGTAATGCCTTTCTTAGCAAGCAAACGGATCAGTTTCGCACGAGCATCTGCTGCTTTGTCTACTGAGGTACCGAGTACTTCAAGTGCAACTTCCGGGGCGTGCATGTGAACACCATGAGAAGCGATTGCATAGTCCCAACGCCATTGAGCATGACGAATATCCATTAATATTGGTTTCATCTCTTCTTCTGTCGCACCGGCATCCCACGCTGCACCGGCTTCGAAGTGCGCAGCAACGATTTGTTTCTCGGCAGTCAGTTTCATGTTGAGCACTTGCGCTTTGCGAGTTGATACGATGCCTTGTAGCTGATCTTTACTTTGAGTATGGCAGTTTGCACAAGTATCTTCGAAGCGGTCAAATGGGTTGCCTACTTTATGGTCTGTGTAAACCGTACCATCTTCTTTCGTTACTTTCGGCATGTGACAATCAACACAAACGACACCGTTTTTGCCATGGATACCGTCACGCCATGTTTCATAGCCTGGGTGCTGTGCTTTTAGCATTGGCGCTTTAGAAACGGCATGTTGCCAGTCTTTAAAGTTAAGCGCGTCGTAGTATTGCTCCATTTCTGTTACTGTGGTGCCCATATCCCATGGGAACTTCACTGCTTTCGTTGGGCCTGTGAAGTAGTACTCTACGTGACACTGAGCACAAACCGATGCTTGTTTATCTAGGCGAGATTGCTCATCAAACTTCTTACCAATAGCTTCAAAGGCACGCTCAACGTATGGGCGCGTTAGCGCAAGCTCTGGCTCACCGTTTTTGAATTTGTCACTGCGAGTGTCGTGACAATCGGCACAACCGATAGGGTTGGAAATTTCTGCACCTAAGCGTGCCCATTTGCCTTCAAAATAACCGTCCTCGCCACGCTCATCGATGACGCGAGCGACGTCAGGGCTTTTACAGCTCCAACATGCCATAGGCATTGGGCCAGATTTAGGATCTGTGGGACCGCCAGTTCTTAAGGTTTGGCGCACGTCGTCAAGGGCGTAGAAGTGCCCGCGAGCTTTGTTGTAGTCTTTCGCGAAACCGTAACCTGCCCACAGGATTACCATGTTCGGGTCATGAGCGAGTGCGTCTTCGATTTCGACACTCTCACTGGTTTGCTTCCAAGAGTGGTATTGGTCAGGGTGGTCTTGTTCGTAGGCCTGATTTCTCGGGTCCATTAACTCTTTTTCAGAGGCAGCAAAAGCGGGCACACTTGCGGCGCCTAATATAGCTAATGCAGCAACGGAACTAATAATCCAGTGCTTGTTCACGATGGTATCTCCATATTCTAATTTTTGAAATGCGTTGTGGGGCGAATTTCCTAAACAAGACTTGGAGATGTCTAACTTATATAGACGTGTTTATATTAACTCATAGTTAGTAATATTTGATTACAACTCGCGCCATTTACTGTTTTAGATCAATTTATCTAAGTGATTGAGTTCACATCTATTTTTAACTAACCCTAAAGGGGTAGTGGTTGGGTTTTTTAGGTGAAATTCATTCTCATTAAAAACAATGGTTTATGTAAAAATTCACACACAAATATTGGTGATATTGCTCACTAATTGAACGTTGAATGCTAGGGGATTAAGCGGTGTCGTACTACTATTTATTTGTGAAGCGTTGTGGCTCATCCTAAATAAGAATTGATTTCATTTCTGTGTAAATAACAGGCTGGCGGTGATTGGTTTGTTTATTGAAAGGAAAAGTCATTGGTTATTAACCTGATAGGTGAATGTATAAGTTCGCAATATTGGGTTTAAGGAAAGGATACAATGGGCAATGTTAAATTGACCATGGTGATGATGCTTCAGACCCTCCTAGCATTCATTCTCTGTGGTTACTCACTCAATGCCTTAGCCGACGATGCAGCCCTCATTAAAGAAGGGGACTCTACAAGGCATAAGGTGGAGTTGATACGTGATAAGGATTACAAATGTATTCAATGTCACAAAGACTCCAAACAGACTCTGGCAGGCTCGCACGGCGAGAATGTCGTTGAGATCAGAGGTGCGGCACCAAGCTGTACGGACTGTCACAGTAATATCGGACCTGATCATCGTGATGGCGCCTCAACCGTTGTTAAATATCATGCTGCTCAGTCACAGCCGGGCACAGATAAAACATGGCTAGATCCCGAAGCCATTCTCAAAGCAAACAGTCGATGCACTGACTGTCACCAGCCGCAATACTTGCGTGAGGACAGCTGGACTCATGATGTGCACGCGAAGAATCTAACGTGTACCAATTGTCACTCGGTCCACGCAGAAAAAGCGAAAGTGCTCTCTTACGACCACAAAGCCAAAATCAAGATGTGTGTCGATTGCCATAAAGACTTCAATGAAAAACGTGAAGAGGAGGGCAAGTAATATGAGTTGTTCAAGACGAAACTTCCTTGCCGGTACTGGGGCTGTAATATTTACCACAGGTGTGGCAACGACCTCAGTGCTAACGGCACGTAATTCAGTTGCAAGTGATGACACCGAAAAAGCAGTGCGTTACGGCATGCTTCACGATGAGAATGCTTGTATTGGCTGTACGGCCTGTACCGATGCGTGTCGTGAAGTGAATAAAGTACCCGAAGGCGTATCTAGGCTGGAGATACATCGCTCAGAGCCTATTGGTGAGTACCCTGATGTCGAATATCGATTCACTCGAGAGTCCTGTCAGCATTGTGAGAACCCACCTTGTGTTTATGTGTGTCCAACAGGCGCAGCATACAAAGATGAGAAGACAGGCATTATCGACGTGCACAAAGAAAAGTGTGTCGGTTGTGGTTACTGTTTGGCAGCTTGTCCATATCAAGTGCGCTTTTTCCATCCTGAGAATCACTCAGCGGACAAATGTAATTTCTGCCGCGATACCAATTTGGCGCAAGGCAAACTGCCAGCATGTGTAGAGAGTTGTCCAACCAAAGCTCTGGTGTTCGGTGATTTGAACGATCCCAATAGCGACATCAACAAAATGCTGAGTATTAAAGTGATCTATCGCGATAAGGAACACCTGGGTACCAAACCTAAGCTGTTCAAAGCCGCATTCCACAAGGGGGAGGTGTAGTATGAGTACGTGGGAAACAGCCTTTCATTTCGACTCCCTTGTTTGGGACTGGATCATCGCGATCTATCTCTTCTTAGCAGGGATGTCAGCAGGCTCCGCTCTAATTGCCATTTACCTCAAGCGTAAGGTTATCGAAGGCGACCCAGCGCAAAATGGCATCATGAAGGCGATGGCTTGGCTCGCGCCATTCGGCATTATTGTTGGTTTGCTTATCTTGGTATTCCACCTTACTAAGCCGCTTGAGTTCTGGAAAATCATGATTTACTACAACCCATCCTCGGTGATGTCGATGGGTGTCATCCTGTTCCAAGTCTACATGGCGGTGTTGTTTGTTTGGATTGGTATGATCTTCAGAAAACCGATCATGGATGTGTTGGGTAGTAAGTTCGATTTTGTCGAGACTATTTTGCTGAAGCTGGAGAAAATTGAAAACGGATTAGAGCTGTTTTTAGGTTTCCTAGCTATCGTTTTAGCGGCGTATACGGGTTTTCTATTATCCGCACTTAAAACCTATCCGATGCTAAATAACCCAGTATTGCCAATCTTGTTCTTGTTCTCGAGCTTGTCCTCGGGCGCTGCGGCAAGTTTACTTTTCGGCATTTTGGTCTTTAAAGAAGATTCACATAGCCCGAGCGTTAAGTGGGTTCACAGCTTTGAGCGTCCAGTTGTGCTGTTTGAGTTGTTTGTGATTGTCACTTTCTTTACTGGCCTTATTTTTAGTGGTGGTCAGAACGAAGTAGCAGCATGGAATGCGATTGGAGGCGGCTTCTGGTCTAGCTGGTTCTGGTATGGCGTGATTGGTATCGGGATGCTGTTGCCATTGGGACTAAACTACTTCAGCCCAGGTGAAGTGAAGTTGAATCACGGCTTTATTCTCGTGGTAACGACCCTGAGTTTGATTGGGGTGTTGATGCTGCGTACGTTTGTGTTGTATGCGGGGCAGATGACGGTGGTTTAGAACTGGTCGTTGATTAAGTTCCCTCGTATTGAGCGGGGGATCTTTGAAAGCATGTTATGTCTATTTGAGTGTTGATATCGCGTGTTTTCAAAGAGTTTAGTTTTTTGGGATGGTGAGCCGTCCCGTTTGAGGTGTTATGATCGGCTACATAGGGCTATTCACATTAATCGCAGCAGCATTAACGAGTTCCTGCGCAGTTTTGTATGGACTGGTTTCTTACGCTAAGCCTCAGCGCTTCGCTGCGAGTGAAAACGACCTAAGCCGATTCTTCAGCGCGATATCATTTGTGTTCTCGTTTGGCGCCATCCTCGTGTTGGCTTACGCGTTTGCAACTGATGATTTCTCTATTCGATATGTTTCGGATAACTCCAATCACCAACTCCACCTGGGCTACAAACTCGCTGCCACATGGGGCGGACACCAAGGCTCGATGCTATTCTGGGTAGTGACATTGTCACTTTGGGGTGTCGTCATCGCTTGGTCAAAGCAGCGCAACAGTGCGAAGAATCACGCAAGTTGGGTCATGCAGTTCATCGTAGCCATCTTTGCTTGGTTTACACTGGCGGCATCCAACCCGTTCGAGTTGAATGCGGTCATACCGCTACAAGGACGTGACTTAAATCCGATGCTTCAAGACGTCGGACTTATCATACATCCGCCTTTGCTCTATATCGGTTATGTGGGCTTTGCGTCGGTTCTCGCGATGGCGTTGGGGGCACTGCTAACAAATCACGTTGACATTGATTGGATTCCTAGAGCGCGAACCTACACCTTAATTGCATGGCTGTTTTTGACGGCAGGCATCGCCGTAGGTTCTTGGTGGGCATACTACGAGCTAGGTTGGGGAGGCTGGTGGTTTTGGGATCCCGTTGAAAATGCTTCTTTGCTTCCTTGGCTCACGTCAACTGCGCTACTGCACACCATGATGGTCGCTCGTAGTAAGCAGCTCATTTTCTGGACCTATTCGCTAGCGTTCATCACGTTCTGCTTGAGTATTCTTGGTACCTTTATTGTTCGCTCTGGCGTGCTTACATCCGTTCATGCGTTTGCGGTTGATCCTACAAAAGGCTTTAGCCTACTAGCGATCTTAACATTGGTCTTTGTCCTCGCTTTTGTTGCTCTTATTTACAGGGCTGATGCTATCAAGTCGTCAAGTATTACTAGTGTGGTGACCAAACCATTCTTAGTGCTGATCTCAGCAAATTTGTTTGTACTGTCGACTGCAGTCGTCGTATTTGGCACCTTTTATCCCATGGTTTACGAGCTTGCAGGACTTGGGAATATTTCCGTTGGCGCTCCGTACTTTAATTTGCTCTTTGGGCCCATAGCGATAGTGAGTTTATTCGTTATGGGGGCTGTGCCATTTCTCGGTTGGTCCACTACAAACGAGAAGCCAAGCATTGGGAAGCCTGTAATCCTGCTGCTTGTTTCACTGCTATTGGCTTTTGCTATCGTTACCTACAGCACCATGCATTACGAACCAGTGGGTGCTGAGTGGTCGAACTGGGCGCTTTTTACTGTCTGGGCGAGCCTTTGGGTGCTAATCTCACATATCGTTTCAGCGATCGCTAAGGTAGGCAAAACATCGCTGTCGGCACTGGTTGCCCATATTGGTATTGCGATAGCCGCGTTCGGATGTGTTATGAATGCCGAGTATTCATACGAAATCACGAAGAGGCTCGGTCCTGGCAGTCAAGCCGACTTTGGAGATTACCAAGTTACCTATGTTGATACCAATTTGTACCTAGGACGAAATTTTACCGCTGAACAAGCCATTATTGAGATCGCTGATAAGGAAAACCACCAACGTGCTATGGTCGCCACCCCTGAGAAGCGTCATTACTCAGTACGTGTCATGACCATGACGGAGCCTTCAATGACGCCACTTTGGCATGGTGACATTTATATCTCTTTGGGTGACAAGGTGGATGCAACGGATTACGCCGTTCGCATTCAATTTAAGGCCTTTGTTCGTTGGATTTGGTTTGGTGCGCTATTGGTGTGTCTATCGGCATGTATCGCATTGCTTAGAAAGTCTAAGACAGCCTTAGTTTCAAGACGTTCTACTTCAAGGGAGGCTGTAAATGTTGGATAAACTCCGGATAGCTATTTCTACTGTCGTATTGTTTGTTGCAGTCTTACTAAGCGCCAGTGATGTATTTGCCACACAAGCGCACTCTGTCGATCTGTTTGAGTTCGATACGCCCAAACAGCAAAAGCAAGCAATTGACTTGGCGAAAACACTTCGATGCCCGATGTGCCAAAATCAAAACCTTATCGAGTCCAATTCTCCAGTGGCAAAGGATATTCGATTGCGAGTATTTGAGTTGGTGAAATCAGGACAAAGCAATCAACAAGTTAAAGCGTATATGGTTGACCGTTACGGTGAACATGTACTGTATCAACCCTCTATGTCTGGTAAAAATATCCTCTTGTGGGGGATGCCCGTTGCCTTTGCAATGATGTTAGCTGGCTTCATGATTATTACTATGCGCCGAAATTCCCGCAAATAGCTTGCATCTATTCAAATACGCCATTGATATTAAAGCTTAAATTGTTTATCTCTATAACAAGTTCAAGGATGAAGGAGATAAGCCACCATGCCGTATTCGGTATCTACTGATAAAAACCATCTCGATATCACACTCATACACCGCTATCTCTCCAACAGTTATTGGGCGAAAGGTGTCCCTTTGTCTGTGGTTGAAAAGTCTATTGAACACTCTTTGTGTTTTGGCGCCTATGATAGCGATGGCAGCCAAGTGGGGTTTGCGCGCGTTATTACAGATTGTGCGACGTTTGCTTATCTGAGTGATGTCTTTGTTGTCGATGATAAGCAAGGGCTAGGTATCGCTAAATTGATACTAAGCACCATTGAACAGCATCCTGATCTGCAGGGCTTGAGAAGAACCATGCTTGGCACGGTCGATGCGCATTCTCTTTACCAACAATTTGGATTCCAATCGATTCAAAAGCCGGAGTTCCTAATGCAGAAAAAGGGAATCGAATCCTATGCCTAGTTTAAACCGCCCCAATAACAAACAATGGCGTAGCGTATTGTTGACTGATGTGCCTCAGCACAAGCCGACAGTGATCGATTGGTATTTTAATGCTTGGGGCATGCGAGATCCGAATAACACGTTGGAAAGCTATACCCAGAAGCTAGAGGCCTTTTTACAAGACGGCTCCATTCCAGCGCATTTAGTTATTTGTGATGACGAGCGACTGATTGCGACTGCGCATATTCGTAAACATGAAATACCCAGTTACGTTGACTATGAGAATTGGCTTGGCGGTGTATACGTGGACTCCGATTATCGAGGCCAAGGCGTTGCGAAAGTCATGGTCAATAGCGTGATCGAAAAAGCCAAAGCCCTTGGGGTTGAGAAGCTCTATCTGCAAACGGAAGATTTGTCCGGCGGTTTATACGCAGAACTCGGATGGAAAAAACTTCATCAAACTAATAATAAAGGCTGTGAGGTGATAGTCATGGTCAAGGAGTTATAGCATGACACCGATTCAACGAGAGTTTTTCCAACAGTTTCTCGATACTCTGCCGAACCCTGAAAGCGTCGATATCGACAACGTCATTGCTGAGCACTACTGCGCCGATGAATACAACGCCAACGAGTGCGCTAGATTAATTAACGAAGGAATCAAAACTGCATCATGCGGATTAAAAGCGGGTTGGGATGTCGAAGACGAACCATTGCCTCAAGTTGGCAGTTATTCGCTTGTCCTAGATTGGCAGCAAAATCCGGTATGCGTGATTCAATTGACGTCTGTTGAAGTGTGTCCGTTCAATCAAGTGAGCGAAGAGTTCGCTTATGCAGAGGGCGAGGGTGATCGGACTTACACTTGGTGGAAAGAGGCTCATATTAAGTTTTTCGATTGGTACGCTAACGAAATCGGTGTTGAGTTTTCGCCCGAAAGTGAATTAGTGCTTGAGCGTTTTAAAAAGGTGTATCCAAACTAAATGAAAAGTATTGCTGTCCAAACTGAACGTCTTTCTATGGCGCAAATCACCCAAGCTGATTTTGACTTGTTCAAGTGCTTACAGACGGAGCCCAAGGTTATTGAGCTTTGTTTCGATAAACCTAGTGATGAAGAGATACAAGCGCGATTTGATGAGCGTCTACCGACATGGAGCAAAGGGTCAGAACAGTGGCTCTGTTTGGTTATCTCACTAAAGCAAACTCGTGAGGCCGTTGGAGTGACCGGCTTTAAAGTCTGTGATGGTTGTGCAGAAGTGGGTTATTTGCTTCTGCCTGAATTTCATGGCCGTGGAATCGGTACGGAGTCGCTAGAAGCCTTAATAAAATGGGCGGAGCGCGATCTCGATCTCAACAAGTTTTCCGCGATTGTGACAAAAGGAAACAGAGGCTCAGAGCGTGTACTAGAGAAATGCGGCTTTGTGCTGACTAAGGTAGATAAAGACGCCTATCAAATTGGCGGTCAGACCTATGATGACCACATCTTTCACCGCGGTTAATGTCACAAGGAGTGCCCTTTGATTCGTAATGTCACCGCAGCGGATGCGGACGCTATCGCAACGATTTATAACCACTACATAGTCCATTCAACGTGCACGTTTGAAGAAGAAATTGTGTCCGCGCAGCAAATGGCCCAGCGTATTGAGACGTTGATTGACTCGCAGATGCCTTGGCTTGTGTATGAGCACCAAGGACAAGTGATAGGTTACTGTTATGCCAAACAATGGAACGCGAGAAGTGCTTATCGGTTTACGGCGGAGTCCTCTGTTTATCTTTCACCTGAGTGCCCGATCAAAGGGGTAGGCAGTAGACTCTACGAGCAATTGTTTAGCCGATTACGTGACGATGGTATCAAGAACGTCATGAGCGTCATCACACTACCTAACGATCAAAGCACCAGATTCCACCATAAAATGGGCATGGAGCAAGTAGGGCACTTCAAACAAATTGGCTTCAAGTTTGACCGCTGGCTAGATGTTGGATACTGGCAGAAAACGCTCTAAGTCTGAGGAGCAACCGTTGTTGCTCCTAACCAAAGTCCAACGTCAGTAGTAACCTGTTCTCTCCATCCGCAACGTTAGGTGAACGATGAACCAGACCACCACCTTCATTGCCGATCCATTTCTCGCCTTTGAGAAGTGCAACATCGCCACAAGTTAGACGTTGTACATCCGCCTTATTTTGATACAAGCCCGATTCTGAATCTGGAAGACCATTACTGCCGAGCCCAAGTTTAGAGCGATCCACAGCATCGTGCTCTAGCCAATCAGTGGCGACACCGCTGTACGTTGTCACCAAGCGGCAAGGTACTTTATCCGTATGGAAACGGGGGCACATGGCACTTTCTAATATGGCAAGTCGAAGCCCTGCGTAATCAAGCTCAAACAGACAACAAAACATATCGACCAGTTCAGCAATATTTTGAAGCAGCGCCTTCGGGGCAGAACCATCGGTGGCGTATTCCAATGCAGCAAATGCTTCACTCGGAGATACCGAGAGTGATTTTTGAAAGCTCGGGTTAGCGGCCAGAAAATCGTTGGTTGAGCGCTGTAAATCTTCGCTGAGTTCTCGTTTCCAGATGGCGATGTTGACAGATTCTTTATAGATATCTGTTAACACGGTTGGGTGTTCACCGGATCTGCTTAATCGCTCAACGATTTGTTGGTCAGTGGGCGTTAGTTCGCTACCAGTCGGCGAGGTGAGTGGGGCAATTGAGTCGCGTAACATGGAATTCTACTCCTGAACGGTGTGAAGTTAATGTTATGTTATAACATACGGTTCGCCATGTTTAAAACGGTCGCTTTCATATTCTCATATCAAATAGTGGTGTTTGTTTCTAAGCCATTCTTTCTAAGAGCAATTTAATCCTAAAGAAGAGGGTGAGGTTTGAGTCCTCTGCTGCAGAGTGTGCGTGTTTTCTTTAGTGAGGTGTAATGCATTCTCACTTGACGAGGATTCGATATGCCACATGAAATAACCATTGGCGAAATTTACATTCCACCCTTTCTATTGGTGATTTCGCTCTCCTACATAGCTACGCATTTTGTCACTGCGATGTTCGCTAAGTTTAACGTTTATAAACATTTAGCTTACCCAGCCATCGCAGATATCAGTTTATTTATTTTAATGAGTCTGATCATTGGTCTGCTCATTCCTTTTGTATGAGGTGACTTATGTTTCACAAAACCATTACCACCGCGATTCTTGCTATAGCAGCAGGAGCTGGCATTTACGCGTACTACACACATAACGTTCAAAACCCATGGACGCGTGATGGGCAGGTACGTGCACACATTGTTCAGGTAACACCACGTGTGACTGGGCAGGTTGTTGCCTTCCATGTGACCGATAACCAAGAGGTCAAAGCGGGCGATGTCTTGTTTAAAGTTGATGACAGCCAGTACAAGGCGGGGTTAGCAAGTGCTAAAGCGGCTGAGCAACAAGCAAAAGCACTGCTTAGAAAAGCACAAAATGAGCAGCATCGAGCGGAAGCCTTAGAGCATAAGGTACAAGGTTCGGTGTCGACATTGGCATTGAACAACTATGAAAGTGCGGTAGAGACTGCAGAGGCCAATGTGGCCGCCGCGAAAGCGAACACCCAAGAGGCAGCGCTGTTACTTGAATACACCGAGGTCAAAGCCCCCGTCGATGGATACATTACCAACCTTAATTATCGAGTAGGTTCTCAAGTGGTTGCTAACGCGCCTGTCGTCGCATTGATCGATGAGAACAGTTTCTGGATTGAAGGATTCTTCAAAGAAACAGATTTGAGCGACGTGAAGTTAGACCAAAATGCACGTGTGACCTTGCTGTCTGATAGCAAACAGGTCTTAGAAGGCAAAATAGAAAGCATCGGCTTAGGCATCTCAAAAGCGGATGGAAGCACGGGAAATGCACTTCTACCAAACGTGAACCCTAACTTCCAATGGATAAGGCTAGCACAGCGCTTACCTGTGAAAGTGAAGCTTGACCGTGTCCCGGATGACCTTCAGCTGCGTGTTGGAACCACAGCTTCTGTGCAGATCTTGTCTGATTGAGGTGAGCTATGTTAAATCCGTCTATGAAAGCGGCCATTAAGTACGGGCTCGCGTTAATTCTCGCGATGTTTTGTTCTATGTCGCTAGGGTGGTCAAAAACATCGTGGTCGATGCTTACGGTAACTGTACTCGCAACCTTAGAGATATATGGCTATTGGGCGCAAAAAAGCCGCAATCGTCTCTACGGCACGGTGATAGGTACTGCTGTTGCGTTTCTGATAATTGGGTTGTTTGCACAAGATCGTGTGATGTTTATCGCGTCACTCACCGCTTTTTTGTGGGTCTGTGTGTATTACCAGTCGCACCGCTCGTTGGGCTACATGTTCAATATCGCGATTACTGTCTGCTTAATCATTTCTAGCTCCGTCTCGGCGGACAGTGCCTCGGTTATCAATACTGCGATATTGAGAATGCAGGATACGGTGCTCGGTGTGGTGGTCTTTTCGTTGGTGTATCGATTAGTTTGGCCAACGTCAACGGATGAGGCTTACATCAAACAAGCTGACGTTGGATTGAGCGACCTGAAACTGCTTTCAACCTTGCTTAAGACTGACAAACCTGACTTTGAAGAAATCAGTAAGCTGAGTGCAAGTGTGAAGAAGACCTCGAACGGATTGAGAGAACTGCTTTCTCTTCCGGTAGAAGATAGTGACTTTTTATCTCGTCATCGAGAGAGGCTGGTGGAGCTAAGTACGGCTGTCGACAACGCAAGCAAGATCGTTGAGCAAGCGAGCTCAAGAGAGATGGCGAATGTATCTGAACTCGATCTGCAAGTTCTTGATGAATTGACCGAAAAAGTCAGAGGTTTTCTTGAAAGTAAAGGCGATGTTCCACTGGATCACATTAATAAAAGAAGTTTGTCTGCGTTGCCGAAAATGTCTCTCCCTAAGGAGAAACGGATATTTTTTGCCAACATTGCAGCTTGTGTGACTGTCACGGCTTTTGCTTTGTGGATCTACATGCCAGTGCCTAATGGTGTGCTGTTTCCAACATTGGCAGGTGTTTTGGCTGCGAACATATTGACGATTCCGGGCAAGGCGGTGAAATACATCATGTTGTTTTACACGATTGTGGCGTCGTTTTTGTTGCTGCAATACACCTTTATCATGCCTTCGCTTACGGAAGCATGGCAGATTTTGACGCTCTATTTTTGTAATGCTGTGTTGCTTTGGCGCTTGTGCGACATTCTTAAAATGAGCCCACTCAAAGCTCTAGCTGGGAACATTCTTGTGAACATACCGGCTAGTGCTGTTGAACTGGTTCCTTCGTTCAACATTCAAGGGCCGCTCAATATGATCGTGATGCTATTTATGTCATTGTTACTCATTGAGTTTTACTCAAAAGTGTTTTCGATTAAAGCTTAGGTGAGGAGTCAATCCTCCCCTGCAGAGTTACTGATTTTCGATTGCCATTTTACACTTCATATCGTTCCTTAACGTGATTTGGAGTTAACATGAAATTAAAAGCAATAACTATCGCACTTCTCGCTGGCACTATGGCTTCGGGCATGGCTGACGCATGTACATCAGTAGCTTGGAATACTGATCTTGGCACCTTTACTTCAAGAACAATGGATTGGATGGAATCGACCAAACCAGTCTTGGGTAATATCAATAAAGGTGATGTCCGCGCCATCCAAGGCAACGGCTTGGGTAACAAATATACGGTCAAGTATGACATGGTTGCCGTGCTTGCTTACGGCGAACTTGTCGCGGATGGCGTCAATAGCGAAGGTCTGCAGGTAAACGCGCTTTTCTACCCTGACATGACTATGAAGAAAGCAACGAAAGGCTCTGAGGTGACTCAGTTTACGGTGGCAGAGTATCTATTGGCGAGCTATGCGTCAGTTGAAGAAGTCGTGAAAGCTCTACCAAGCATTGAGTTCGCATCCATTGATATGGAAGGTATGCCGGTTGAAATGAAACTGCATTGGTCGGTAACCGATAAGAGTGGCGACCGACTTGTCATCGAAATGGATGAAGACGGTATCAATACCTACCGAGGTAAAGACGCTATGGTTATGACCAATGATCCGTCGATGAAGATTCAACTTGAGCAACTTAAAGAAGTGGAACCGCGCTTTAAAGACGCAACGCGTGATACCGACTATGGTTCTATCGGCAACGGTAATTCTCACAGTCGTTTTTTGCATGCAAACTACTTTATGAGTCACCTAGAGCAACCTACAAGCGTCACTAATGGCATGATGAAGTTGTCAACGGTTCCGTTCAGAGTCCCAGTTGATGCGCCATACAAAGATTTTGGTCACGGTATGTCAGGGTATGCAACGGAATACACCATCACGCAGAGCCTTGAAACAGGTGACACGGTATTCGAGTACAACTTCGATGAAAACTGGAATACGGTTCAATTCAACGTTTACGACATGATGGGTAAGGATTTCAGAATGCCGCTTGATAAGTCGTATATGGCGAAGTTTTAAACCTTATTTAGGCACTCTAAGGAGTGCCTTTTTATGACGCGTTCCATCAGTAATCCTTGATACCTTGCATATGTTATCGGTGTTAATCTTTTAAGGTTGAATAAAGTTATGAGAAAGTCTCCAATTCCTTTGCTACTTACCTCTTCTGAATCAATGCACTTTTTCACTCCCTATTTTGAAGCCAAGGGGATTGAGTGGCAGGCCACTGCCAAGGAATTCGATTTACCGATTGATTACTCTAGTTCGGAAGATTGGATTCCAGCGAAGAGTTTTTCTTTATTTCTTAACGCGATGTCAAAGTACTGCGATGACGATCTCCCTATTTGGGTAGGACAGAGAGCAGCGCAACGTTTTATACAAGGTCATTGGGACGTCGTGGAAAAGGGAGCGAAGTTTCGAGAAGTGATTGAGTCTATGATGCGACATGCTCATTCATTTACTCGCCAAAGCACCTACTGGTTGGTAGAGATAGACGGGCAATGGTGTTGGTGTAATCGCAGTGAAATGAAACCTTCTTTCCCCGGTAGCGTTGCTTATGAATGGTTCAGAGTCGCTATGCTCACTTATATATGTCGCCACTGGTTGGGTGATGATTGGGTTCCGTCGTCACTGAACGTAATGACAGATGAGCATCAAGGAAAAAAGTACGCAGACATTTTGTTCCCGGAGATGAATGTTCATTATGGAAAGGGCTTCATGAAATTGGAGTTGAGTGGTGTTGAGGGTTTACAACCTGTAGTAAACAAGCCCCTTACTTCTCGGGATATTAAAGAAATTGAGATGCTATCGGATAGTTACTGTCATCTACCACATTTCACATTGGACTGGCTTGCCTCTTTATTCGGAGTGACAACTAAAACCCTTTATCGGTACTTTAAAGATCACAATACGACCTTTAATACCATTAAAAAACGCGCACTACTTAAAAAAGCACAACACCTCCTTCATGCTACCGAAGATACCGTGAGTGATATCAGTTATAGAATGGGGTACAGAGATGTATCCAATTTTAATAGAGCTATTAAATCAATGACTGGATTTACTCCGGCACAAATTAGAACGAAAATAACTTTGTAAGTCGATTTTTCTATCACTTCCCGAATAAAATAAATAAACTATTGATGGCTATTAGCTTGCATTCTATTTAGAACGTAAGCCAATAGCCTTTTTCTGCAATGTCCTTAATTGACCTGTTAAATGTCCTTAAGTGACCTGTGATTAATAGATGATAATAGCTAATATATAATTACTGACACGGAGGGATGTTTAGTTTTTATTTTATAAATAGCCACTGAATTAGAAATGGATTTTGTTATATAACATCATAGAAAAGAGACGCAATGATGAAATTTAATACAAAGTCTATGACCTCATTACTGGCCATAGCCTTCACTGCACCTTCTATAGCAGAAGAAAAAACACCGGACCCCGCTGATTTAACAGCCACGAACCGATCCGCATACGTAGCACTTAACAATAAAGGTGGATTCAAAGGGTCGATCTCTGGAGATATGAGTTTCGAAAACGGTCAAACCGGTATGTTTACACTTGAGGCTGCTATGGATCGTGATGGAAAGTATTCGGATAGTCGATTTCAATATTTCCATGTTATTCCCAATGATAGCAAGATCCTCCCAAGGTATGCGGCATCTCTTGATGTAATTGACAACGCGCTATTTACTTCAGTCTCACCAGGTGTGACTTTAGCCATAGATTCAGGTGTTAAGGGACTCAACATATTTCCTAGAGCAGGGGCATTAGCAGGCAAGCTATCAGACGATCTTAAATCGGTTTCAAACTCCAACGATGACTTTGCCTATGGCGGTTCTGCAGCGCTATATATTTTCTATACCGCCGGAAAAGACGGCACGTATTTTGGTTTTTTCCCTGAGTATAACTATCTATCAGGTGATGTTGATGTTTCCGTTTTGAATACTAACTTTGTTATGTCAACGCCATTTAGTCAAGATAGAACTCGTTGGGGACAAATTAAGGTTACCAATACAAATACAAAGATAAGCTACTCCAGTATTGATGAGTCAATGAACGACACCGTTGTTTGGGCTAACTACAAATTCTACTTCTAAAATAAATATGATGAAATATAAGATAGTATCTAACATGAGTAAAGTGATGCCACCTTACTTAGCCTTCCTAGCTGCACTATTACCTTCAACGAGCAACGCCATTGAGTTGACAGATAAAACAAAAATGGAAGTTTCAGGGAAAGTAGTTGGTGCGGTTATTGCTGATAGTAATGTTTCAGGTATCGGTTCAAATAACTTGGCAAATGCCTTTTACGGTAAAAATGAAGAGCCAAGTATTGCCATTGATACAACACTGACAAAAATTAACTTCGGTACACAGACTGAACTAGACAACGATGAATTATTGAACTCGTTTATTTCTGTCGACTTCAATAACTCTAACAATAATAAGATGGATCTTCGTTTGCGTGAAGCTTATGTCGACTGGCGAATGGGAAACAGTTCGCTGTTAGTCGGTCAGACTTGGTCTACATTAATGGACATTAATCGACTGCCTGATTCGGTGTTGGAGCCAACGATAAGCGGTGTCGTGTTTACTCGTCAGCCGATGGTTCGATGGTCGCAGAATTTTGGTTCTTTCCGTTATGACATTGCGCTAGAAAGTGGTTCTAACCGAGTTCAAGTTGAAGATCCTGATGTGAGTATTGATAACTCTTCAACCTATCCGGATTTGGTCATCGGTTTGCAGACAAACACTGACGGATATTGGTTTCGTGCAGCAGGTGTTGTCAATCGTGTTACAACGACCGACTTGGGGCAAAGCGAGACATACTCAGATACGGGTTGGGCAGCACACCTGTCCGGTGGTATTAAGCTGAGTGATAAAGACCACTTTCAAATGGCGTATTTCAATAGTCGAGGGAACGATCGTTACGTTTTAGGAATTGGTCAAACCGGTCCTATCTATGATGAACAAAATGGTCAATTTCATATCCGAGATTCTCAGTCTTTATGGACGGCAATCGGACATTCATGGACTGATACTTTGAAATCCACCTTCGGTTATGGTCGCTGGCAAGCGGATCCATACGATGGTCAAGGTGACACATTCACGTCTACGGAAATGGGGCTTGCGAACCTAAAGTGGACAGCAAGAGAGAATCTTGTTCTCGGATTGGAATATAACTATACAACCTATGAACGTTCCTATTCAGAAAGTCGCGATAATCATCGTTTGATACTCGCGATGGAATATGATTTTTAACGAGATAATTTTTTAATTTAATCTAATTTAATTCTAATTTGGTAATTACAATGAAAGATCTTAAAAAGAAATCTTTAGCTGCAACAATAGCTATTAATAGCGCGTTATCAATGTCTGGTGTCGCATTTGCAAATCAAGAACTCAACACCCAGGGACCAACTTTAGCGAATCAAAGTGAGTTGAGTACCTCTATTTCCATCGATGAGATGAAAGAGATTAGTCGTTTCTTTAATCAGCCAGAGAATAAGGTGAAAATACAGTTTCCTTCTGACAAAACAGAGTTTGCATGGGTAAATATGTCTAAGTTCTACCCAAGTGTACAAGTACCTCGTAGTGGTCAGGTTTCGACGTTACCTTATGCGATTAACAAAGGCATTAGCGGCGTTAAGTATCTTAACAACCGTGATGGTAAAGAAATCACTGTCGACCAACACTTTGAAACCAAACCTATTGATGCCATGGTAGTAGTGCAGGATGGAAGCATTGTGTTCGAGCGCTACAAAACAATGCGCCCTGAGGACAAACACTTGTGGATGTCTGTCTCCAAAGTAACCGGTTCAACGGTTATGGCACTGCTTGAACAAGAGGGTAAAGTTGACGTTAAGAAACCAGTGAGTCACTACCTAGAAGAGCTAAAAGGATCGGTTTGGGATACGGTTAAAGTCGAAGAAGCGTTGGACATGGCCACAGGATTGAACGGTACCGAACATGACGAGCCAAATCCAGATGCTAGAACTAACCCAGATCAAATCTGGTATCGCTGGGCTGCAACTCAAGAAGTCGGTCTTGTAGCAGATGTTCGCGAACGTAATGAAAGTTGGGACGCTGTACTTCGAGCTATGGAAAGAACGAAACCAGGTCACCAAAAGTTTGAATACAACTCGATTAATACCTTTGTTGTAAATCGCATTGTAGAGCGTGTAACAGGTCAACCTCTCTATCAAGTATTTGCCGAGCGCATTTGGAGTAAATTGGGCATGGAGCATGATGCTTACTACCTAACGAGTCCATCTGGAAACACGCTTGGATTTATGGGCGTCAACTCAACACTTCGAGATCTTGCAAGATTTGGCATGGTCTTTACACCGAGCGCAGAACAGCTCGCGGGTGAAGCTATATTATCAAAAAACATCATGAACACACTCCATGACCGTGAATACATCAATCAGTACCCAGATGGTTTTATTGGCGAGAAGTTTACCACTTCCTTTGCTGATGATGCTGGCAAAATAAGCAATCGCTACCAGTGGGATGCAGTAACTTCAGAAGGTGATATGTACAAATCGGGCGTAGGTGGTCAAGGACTGTATGTTTCGCCTTCGACAAATACAGTAGTGGCTTGGTTCTCTACCGGTGATGGTCAAGACCAAGAAGAGTCTATGGCAAGAGCCATTGTCCAATCTATCAATTAAAAGCATACGCAGACTCAAAGGAACGGGTTTTGATGTCTGTGTTTGAATACGGAAAAGCTATGAAATTGATGGTTTGGATATTCTTAATGGCTTTAGCACTTTTAGGCTGTATGCTCATTGAAGGTAGACATCAAGAGCATGAGATCGCGCCTAAAGAGATGCATCACCAAAATGCGGTTTCGACGTTGCTAAAGTGAAGTTCTGAAACTGCCAATTATTGGTCTGGCGACAGTTCTTCAATGATTTGACGGCGTGTAGATTTTTCTCCATGCCGTTTTTTTAATACTGGCAGCAAATATTGTCTTTGGAAATTTTGCAAAAGTGTCGCTTTTAACCTAGCAGTAAAACATAACATTGTGAGACTTAAGTTAGCTCCTTGAGAACCTGTCATCGATGGTTTTTTCAATGGCTTCGATGGCCATGGTAACCACCAGCGGCACATGTGCTTGATACGGATGCAGTACATAAATCGGATTCACTTTAGTTGGTCGCGCGTCTGAGATAGCGCTTAGGCTCTTGTGTTCTTTAAGAATAAAGTCGGGAACCAATCCAATACCTAACCCTGTTTCTATCAAACTAACTACATCAAAAACCGTATTGGCTCTATGTGAGATAGGGAAGCGAATAGTCTCACTTTGCCCATTGACTTCTAACTCATGCTTAATTGGCTCCGACTGCCAATGCTGCGCGATGTATGGTGATGCTAGAACATCGATACTGTTGGTGTTAGCAGTACAAAGCCGGTCGACGAACTCTCCGAGTTTACGTTGCTTTAGATTGGAATTTTTTGAGCTTCCTATACGAATGGCAAGATCGATGTCGTCTTGAATAAGATCAACATGTTTGTCGTCAGCGATCAGGTTTAAGCTTACTTGTGGATGATCTTTGAATTTGGCAGTGAGGCTTGGCAAGACAATCGATTTCATTAGTGCGTGGGGCGCGGTAACGGTCAGCCTACCTTTGGGCTCTTGAAGAGAGGCGGAGGCCTCAATCCAAGCACTTTCGGCAATTGCGCTCATCTGTGCGCACTTTGCATAGAAGCGTTCGCCTGCGGAGGTGAGGGTCTGTTTTCTGGTCGTGCGTTTAAGTAGTGTGGTATCCAGTTCCTCCTCAAGTTGTTTGAGAGCAGTACTGACTACTGACTTGGACACATCCAGTTTATCTGCCGCTTTGGTAATAGAACCGCTTTCGACTACCTGAACAAATACCGACATCAAACGTAGCTTATTCATAAGTACCTTCGTTAACTCATTCATTATTGTTCTGTTTTACAGAATAGTTATTTCTGATTACTTTGTTTTTCTTTGTTAATTGTACGCCTAATATTGGCTTATCAACAACGGGAACAGTAGGAAATAGTAATGAGTGAATCCGTTTTAGAACAGTCAAAAGCAGGTATTTCAGGTTGGCAATCGGCGTTCAATAGCCAAGACGCAGCAGGCTGTGCAGCACGATACGCTGAGGATGCGGTAATGGTCGCTAAACCATTTGGTACTTTTGAGGGGCGTGAGGCCATTGAAGCGTTTTGGCAAGGAATTTTGGACCAGGGATTTGCCGACGTTGACTACACAAATGTGAAGTGGGTAAAAGAGAATGACACTGGCTACATTTTAAGTGCCGATTGGACCATGAACAAAGCGTTCGGTGTGGTACACAAAGAGTTGTGGGAGATACAAGAAGATGGATTATCTCGTTTGACTTATGATGAGTTTGAAGTGTTGGGTGAGCGATAGCTCAGAGTGACAGCGCGAAGAATCTACCTGCAGCGTTGAATGACGTTGCGGGTCTTTGTGAGAAGAAACCACTGCTAATGGATTCTTTGGAACGGGATTGTCGTGCTAGTCTTGAAATAGTTATGGGATGTTAATGGCGACTAGCCTTTAAAGCGTTTTTAAGTTTAATTTAAGGGGCGTTCTACTAGCTCTACGGTCCTGATTAGGATGTCTCCTCCTGTTGGGACAATTTCGTAAACTTCGAACTTTTCGTGAGCTCCCCAATCGTAAATCCAGTACTCCTTATCGGTTGTTTTATTGAGCTTCTTTATCTCTTCTTTCGCAGCGTCTAGCTCATGATGATATTGCGCTCGAACACTGTCTCGACTCAAACTTGATATATGTATTGTTTGTTTTCCTGTCCTTAAACTTTCTTGAAGTTGGTAAACACAATACTTGCCGCTTCGCAGCCTTTTTACCATATCGGTGAGCTCACTGGCTCGAATTAAGTTGTAGGGAGAGTTGGTCTCTCGTAATACCTTAATTTGCTCGTATAGAGCGCTCATGATTGAGTTCATGTTGGACGCCTTCGTTGTGATTGAACGGCGTATGATGTTGTCATTGTCTCTCCTAATAGACGTTGTGAAGCATTTAGATGAGAGGGCGGTAAACCCTCTCAAACTTAAACTGGTCCATTGGCTTAGAATGGAATCGCAATACCAACCGTTGTAAAGTTGTTGTCAAAGTCGCCGTCAATTGCGTGTTTAACGTATGGCTGTGCAGCATCAAAGCCAGTGTAGGTAGCTTTAAAGGTATGAGCCTGTGCATCGTCTGCTGTGTAGAAATCGCCTAGTTGCTTGTAATAATCGTAGTCATAAGAAAGCGTTACTTGGTCAGCAATGTTGTAGTCTGCGCCTACGTTAAGTTTCACAATACGGCTATTGTCACGGTGAACGTCTAGCGTGTAATTACCGTTCTGGCTATCAGGTACAGGTAAAGGCAATATACCATCGTGGTTGTGTGGTGCAGGTAGTGTAACGTCAGAGTTTTTGTATGGCGTAGGCAGTCCACCATGACCAAAGTCACCGTTAACATCGCTACCGCTACCGAAACCATCACCAGTTACGTTACCGCCAGATACAAAGCCCTTGAAGCCGTGACGGTATTCGGCACCACCGCGTAGTGTGAAGTTACCGAAACTATGACCTGTAAAGGCTTGAATACGTGCTTCGTCGTTGTCACCTTCTGTTGCGTAACCTGCTGCTACCCCCGTGTCTGCAGTAAACATGTAACCTGCACCAATGTAGCCGTAGCCCGTCTTGGCTACCTCTGCTTCTACATAAGCGTCTTCTGTCACATCTACTGCAGAGTAAAGACCTGCATTAGAATCTTGGTCTACGTACGCTTCAACCGTGCCGCTATTATCTGCCGCTTGTACGCTTGTTGCCATTAATGCAGCTACGGATACTGCAGTTAAACTCTTTTTCATTTTTCTTAACCCTGTCTAACAACTTTAAATAAAAAAAGATGCGTCCTTGCTAAACCCTTGGGCGGGTGCAAATCTCATTTGCATTAAAATGTCTTGTTAATCCCCCTTGAGGACGAGCGAATTACACACAAAAAACCCCTGCACAGAGTCAGGGGTAAATGATACATTTGTCAGCATTATGAAAACTAAGATTACATTTATGGTTATTATGTGAGCGTTATTTTTGTAACGCCTTGTACCAAATGGTAATCATATGTAGGAAAAATCTGTCATAACTTACTCAGAAAAGACCTCAATTAACTCCACGCCATGAAGCTCGATCTGCTTTACGATGTTCTCTGGTGGTCGTTGATTCGTGACGACAATATCAATATCCGCCCATGTGCAAGACTGGTACATCAGTTGCGTGTTGAACTTAGTACTATCCACCACACAAATTACTTGTTTAGACTGCTTTGCCATCGCCAGTTTCAGGTTGGCATCGGTCTCTAAATCGGTAGTGATGCCAGATTCTGATATCGCACCAATGCCTATAAACGCCTTGCTTGCCTGATATTTTTTTATCTGCTCAATGGTCATATCGCCCAAGATGGCGTGTGAGAAGTCATCGAATGCGCCACCAAGCACACTTTTTCGAATATTGGGCTTATGACTCAATGCACTCAAGCTCTCAATTGAGTTGGTAATGACTGTTGATTTGACTGTGAGGTTTTGAGCGAGGGCAGTACACGTCGTGCCTGCGTCGAGGAAAACAATATCGTCCTCTTCTACGAGGGAAGCGGCAAACTTGGCAAGCTGCAGCTTGATTGGATCCGTACCAGACCTTTGATGAAATGAGAGACTAACGGTTTTCTCATCTAAGATTGCGCCACCTCGGATTCTCAATACTCCCGGGCGCTCTGAAAGTTTTACCAAATCTCTCCGAGCTGAATCGTAAGAGATTTCATAGGTTTGGCAGATCTCTTCGATGGTGACTTTTCCGTGGTTTTTTATCTGCTCTTCGATCGCTATCAATCGTTCTTCTTGAGTCATTGTCTGATCCTTTGCTGTATCTGCTTGTCATTGTAGCGTAAGTGAATATCAATAAATACTTATATGTGCGTAAAACCACTTATCTTGACTTGCTAACTCGTTGTTAAAAGCCCGAACTAGCACTTTGTTCGTGATTGAACTTGAAATTACGTAAGTTAATGTGCAATATGGTTCGTGTTTATGCGGTTTTGTAAGTTAATTTGCATTTTTTAAGTTACTTTAATTGAAAAATGAAGGCTTTCGCTTAAGTGAAATGCTGATGATGCCGCAGTCACTAATCAATAAAGAGAGTGTTCAATGACACAAAATAGAATTAAAACAGCCATCATCGGATATGGATTTTCGGCCAAAACGTTCCAGATCCCATTCATCACCACCTTGCCTGAATTTGAACTGACTGCCATCAGCACCAGTCAAGCGGATGAAGTCAATAGTGCATTTTCAGATGTTACACATTACGCCAGCGCAATCTCGATGATCGAGGATACGGATGCAGAGTTAGTCATCATTACCGCCCCTAACCATGTTCATTTTGAGTTGGCGAAGCTAGCGCTGGAAAGTGGTAAACATGTGGTGATTGAGAAACCGTTTGTGACCCGTATTGAAGACGGAGAAGCCTTAATTGAAATCGCGAAAAAGCAGAATCGAGTTTTGAGCATCTATCATAACCGGCGTTGGGATGGTGACTTTCTTACAGTCAAAAAGTTGATTGAAGAAGAGAAGCTTGGGGATATCAAACATTTTGAATCCCACTATGACCGTTTCCGACCACAAGTTCGTCAACGCTGGCGCGAGCAAACGACCGATGGTGGTGGGATCTTATTCGATCTCGGTTCCCATCTTATTGACCAAGCGGTTGAGCTGTTTGGTGTCCCGGACTATGTCAGCGCTGAGTGCAAAATGCGACGCGAAAACTCGACTAATGTCGATTATTTTCATGTGATTCTACATTATCCAGAGCATCTGGCGATTTTGCATGGTGATATGTTTGATGCTGGACCTAATCGGCGTTTCACCGTCAAAGGAACGCTAGGAAACTATGAGAAGTGTGGCTTTGATCCCCAAGAAGCGCAGCTAATCTCTGGCGTGCTTCCCAATACGCTAAATTGGTCAGAAGAGACACATGAGAGCTACGGCACGTTGTACCAAGAGGGTGGTTCAGAGGCAGTAAAAACTGAACTTGGGGCTTATCAGGACTACTTTAAGCAACTCGCTACGTCGATTCAGGATGGTCTTGAACCTCCCGTAAAACCAGAAGAAGCGCTGCAAGTTATTCGATTGATTGAGCTTGCTATGGAAAGTAGCCGTCTTGGTAAGAAGGTAGCTGTGGCTGCGATCACGTGAGTGTTTTACGTTAATTAACGCGCCCTAAATTTTCTTGAATTTATTTCCCGACTATCCCCATATTATCCTTAGACTTATGGGGAAAGCGTCTTAGCTCGATGAAATCAATAAAGTGGAAAAAGAATGGGTAAGCGATACGTAATAAGCAATAAGCACCATGACAACTTCATGCTAGAGCAACGTCACGTTGAAAAGATCGCTCTGGTGACAGAAGGTGGTGGGCAGCGAGGGATATTCACCGCTGGCGTACTTGATGCTTTTTTACGTGCGGAGTTTAATCCTTTCGATCTACTCATTGGCACATCGGCCGGCTCACTCAATCTCGCTTCCTATATCTGTGGTCACCAAGGTCATGCCTACAAGGTGATTGCAGAAGCGACTCGTCATCCGGAGTTCTTCACCTTGGCGAAGTATCTGCTAAGTGGTGAAGGGCTAGACCTGGATTTTCTTGTTAATAGTGCCGAGTCGAGAATTCCACTTAATTGGGACAAAGGTGCAGACTTTTTGAAGACCAAGCAGGTTGTTGCAGTGGCAACCCATGGCACCGAGTTGACCAGCACTTGTTTTGATGTCACTCGGGAGAACTGGAAGCATGTACTAAGCGCTTCTTGTGCGATCCCAGCACTTCATAAACGCCCGGTAGTATTTGATGACACCCGTTGGTTTGATGGCGGTATCGCTGCGCCCATTCCCGTGGAAGAGGCTTACCGACGAGGCTATAAACATATTGTCGTCATCAGAACTATGCCAATAGATTTTGAAGAGCACCATCCGATGCTTGAAGCATTTCTGAAACGCGCGCCATCGAAAGCGCTAACAGAGCTGTCGACCATGTTGATTAAGCATGAAGAGAGCTATCGCCAGACACAACGTTTTCTAGCTTCACCACCAGACGATGTCGAAATCTACGAGATTTCTCCCGACAGAACATTGCACTCGTCTGTTATAGGTAGCACTAAGAAACAATTGGACTCTGACTATATGCATGGTGTGCGCCTGGGACGTCTTTTCGTTGAGAGTGTGGGAAGAAAACTCGACATTCCGTATAAGCCTTATAAGCGCTACAAGATACAAACCTCGGAGTTTTCTTCAAAGACATTTCATGGTGAACAGATAGAGACTACGTGGGCATCTCGCACGAGTGGACAGTTTGTGGGTGAAGCTGGCGTGAACATTGAGTGGATCAACGTTAATCCCAACCACCTTCAGAGAGCGATAGTGTTGGTGCAAGGACGAAATGAAACGTTTTGGAAGTATCAAGAGCTGATTCATGAGCTCAGTCAGTATTTTAGTATTTACACTTACGATCACCGAGGTCAAGGGGAGTCTGAACGCCTGGCTGAGGAGTCAGAGCTAGGGCATATCGATGATTTTAGCCGTTATGTGGAAGACTTGGCGACTTTTATCGAGACCGTTGTTCACGAGCAAGGTGGTCATGGTGACATCGAAATGTTGGCGCATTCAATGGGCGGAGCTGTAGCTACACAATATCTAGCAACCAAGCGTAATAAGGTAAAATCATGTGTACTTACTAGTCCCATGTTTGGTTTAAAACTGCCTAAAGTTGTGGGCGGACTTCACTCAGCAACCATTAAAGTCATCAGTCAGCTACAGAAAACGCCTCACTACGCACCGACACAAACGGCATTTGTCGCTAAGTCGTTTGAAAACAATGATCACACGACTAGTAAGGCGCGATTTCAAGCGTACAGTGATCTGTTAATCCAAAATCCTCATTTGCGACTTGGCGGAGTCAGTCCAAAATGGATTACTGAAGCGATGGCGGCGGGGAAGCAGTGTTTGCACTATGCAAAGTCTATCACGACGCCAATACTCATCATCCAGCCAGAAGCTGACAACGTTGTAGCTAACCAAGCACAGGATCTGTTTAATGAGCGCTGTGTAAGCTCTCGAATGTTAACTGTTCCTCATGCACGCCATGATATTCTAATTGAGGCTGACCGTTACCGAGATTGGACTCTTAAACATATCTTCAATTTCTATGACCATAGATACAAAAACGTTTAAGCTTTGATGAGGTGAGCTAATTGGGAGTCATGTATGTCATCGCTAAAAACTCGACCGTCAGACGCAAGCCCTGTCGAATTTATCCAAAGTGTAGAACATAAGCAGCGCCGTGCGGATGCTGAGACATTACTCACAATGTTCACTCAAATCACAGGCCGCAAGCCAGTTATGTGGGGAGAGAGTATTATCGGATTTGGAGAATACCGATACACTAACACGCGCGGAACGTATTCTTGGTTGATGACGGGTTTCTCTCCGAGAAAGAGCAACACGACTATCTATATAATGCAAGGCTTTGAAAAATTTCAGAAAGAGTTAGCCGCGTTGGGCAAAGTAAAAACTGCTAAGTCATGCCTTTACATCACGAATTTGGAAAAAATTGATCGTTCAGCACTAGAGGATCTTCTCATGAAAGTGGTATCAGACATGGAAGCTAGGTACGACTGCACCTGATACAGCTCAATACTGAACCCCGTCTAATATCGACAAACAGAGCAAGGAGCTAGATTTGTTTGCCGTCATCTTTAAAGCTACTATTCGAACTCTGGATAAGGAGTATTCTCTTTACGCCAATCAACTGCGTGATCTCGCCATGTCAAAATACGGATGTATAGACTTTGTCAGCAGCAGTGAGGGTAATCAAGAGTTAGCCATATCTTACTGGGTTAGTGAGCAAGATATCGCGCGATGGCGTGATGACCCATTACATAGAAAGGCTCAGCACTTAGGTAAAGATAAGTGGTATGTAAATTACACCGTTGAAGTCGTTGAGGTAAAAAGGAGTTACTCAAGTGAACGTGTCGTATCGTGAAATGCAAGTCGCCGACTATGATGCTGTGATGGCGCTGTGGCAAGAGACTGAACATATGTTGATTCGTGAGGCTGACAGTCGAGAAAACGTCACCTCGTATCTCGATAAAAACCCGAACATGAGTTTTGTCGCCATTGTCCATGGCAAGATTGTGGGTGCAGTGCTTGCGGGTACTGATGGTCGGCGTGGATACCTTCAGCATCTTGCGGTTGGGGCAGATTATCGTGGCAAACGCATCGGAAAATCCTTGGTTGAAAAAGTAACCAACGCCTTCGCCCACATTGGGATCAGTAAAACCCATCTATTCGTGAATACTGAGAATGAACAGGCTCAGATGTTTTATAAGTCTATGGGGTGGGAGGTGCGTCAGGAAGTGAAGATGTATTCGTTTAACTCTTCCGCAAATTTGGATATTTAATGTGATATCAGCCCCTTGAGTGTTTTCATCGAGTACTCAATTAGGCTCCGTTATCCCCGAATATATAGATTTTACAAAAGAACCAGACTGTATCTATGGGAACTCATGCATTCACCGGATGTATGCATACATCAAAGAGCATTCCTCTCATTGATAAAAATGTTTGATAGTGACAATCCATTTCCTAGTTTATGTAAGCGGGATCTAATAAAGCGGTGTTTCCGTAATTCATTCTGTTAATCAAGGAGAGGAAGAATGAAGTCACTACTTATCGCTGTAGGTCTGATGTTGGTAACATTTTCCAGCTTAGCGGAAAATGGTGGAGCACCTGGCACAATTTGTCAGTTGGAATCTGGACAGGTAATAACCACTAATCTTACTACGTGTCCTAAGAACACCAAGAAGCTTTAACCAACATGTAAAAGAGAGCCAACGCTAGCGTTGGCTCTCTTGTTAGCATCCAATAAAAGTTCTCGTTGCTCAGTTCTTAAGGAAGCGGTTATATACGAACAGCAGTATGAAAGCACCAAGCGTTGCTGTGATGATACTGCCAATATTCACTCCGCTAGCTCCGCCAAAACCTAAGAAACCACCGATAAAACCACCAACAAAAGCGCCAGCAATTCCGAGAAGCATAGTCGCAATCCAGCCACCACCATCATTCCCCGGCATCAACCATTTTGCTAAGGCGCCTGCAATCAGTCCTAGAACAATCCATGAGATAATGCCCATGTGTAACTCCTTTGAAGTGAGAATCTTCTTAAGCATAGTCGATGGTTAGATTTTTAAAGGTAGGCTATTGGTGATAGACGGTGATCATATAGACAATCTCAATTTAGAGATGGTAGGCAGTGAGCAATAGTGTTCTATTATTAGGTAACTAATAAAAAAACTAGCACCTTCAAGGAGTTTTGAATGAGTGTTCCTTCTTCTTTTCCATCCCGACGTATATGGGCTGCGCTACTTTTTTCACTGTCATTGACTTGTTTCAGCGGATTGTTATACGCAGAAAGTGAACCTGCTCAAACAGCATCGCCTGCAACCTCTAAAGCGGAAGCTGCGTTGGCACGTGTGAATGGCGAAATTCGTGATTTATCCGAATCTTTAAAAGTGACGAGTGGTGATCAAAAAGACGCGATTCAGTTTCGCTTATTCAACAAGAACAATGAACTTCGAGAAGTGATTGGTAATGCCATTGACGCTGATTCATTGCCGAAAGACATGCTGATCGAACAGGTTCGAGTCCAACAGAAATATACGACGGGAGCAAAAGTTTACCTCGAGAAGAAGATTGAAGAGGTGACAGAGCAGTTTAACGCTGCTAAAGACGAGAGCAAGTTGTCCATTCTCAACACTTATAGTGAGCTACAGGAATACTTGAACTCAGCCTATGACGCTAGCTGGCAAAACCTAGTATGGCTCGAAAAGCTGGATGTACAAGACAAGGAAGCAGAAGCGGAGTTTGAAGTCCTTATTGGTAAAAACCTTCGTTTAACGTCAGCGTCTATTGAGTATTTTGGACAGCAAGCAAGTGCAATCAGCACGCAAATAGCATCAGCTCCAGAAGGTGATAAAGCAGGGCTGCAAACGAGCCAGCTGATTCTTAAACAGCGCCTAAGCATCGAGACAAAAAGCTTAAGAAACCTCATTGTGTTGGGTGATGAAGTTGGACTAGATACGTCTGAGTATAAGCGTCAGGTTTTCTCCATTACTGGCAACATTACACAAGATATCCTCGATGCCAAAGTATTGTTTTCCCTATTAAGCCATTGGTGGAGTCAAGCTGTTGATTGGCTCGCAGATAATGCTCCACAGCAGTTGTTCCAGGTACTTATCTTTCTACTCATCTTGTTCGTAACCCGAGCGATAGTAAGGCTTGTACGAAAAGTTGTCTCGAAGGCGGTAATCAATAAAAACCTCAAACTGTCCCATCTGATGCAAAACTTCTTTGTTTCGATGTCAGGTAACATCGTTTGGGTTATCGGTATTATGGTGGGGCTGTCGCAGATCGGTCTGAATCTTGCACCAATCCTAACCGGTTTCGGTATTGCGGGTGTCATTATTGGTTTCGCACTCCAAGACACGTTGTCGAACTTTGCAGCTGGTATGATGCTTCTAATTTACCGTCCTTTCGATGTGGGGGATTTTGTATTTGCGGGTGGCGTAGATGGCAAGGTGAGCCATATGAGTCTAGTAAACACGACTATACGAACCTTCGACAACCAGATTATCATCGTTCCAAATAGCAAGATTTGGGGTGACGTCATCAAGAATGTCACACACGAACGTACTCGACGCGTAGACATGATATTTGGTATTGGCTACGGCGATGACTTACTTAAAGCAGAGCAGGTCTTAACTGATATCGTTCATGCTCATCCAGCCGTTCTGAAATCCCCAGAGCCCAATATTAAAGTACATACCTTGAATACTTCGTCGGTCGATTTTATCGTCAGACCTTGGGTTAAAACAGATGACTATTGGGATGTGTATTGGGACATCACTAAAGAGGTCAAACTTAGATTTGATCGCGAGGGCATCTCGATCCCATTCCCACAACAAGATGTGCATTTGCATATGGTAAAAGACGCCGCATCTGATAACTCGTAATATTTTAATGGACAGAGCAAGGAGCATCTTTCCCTGTTCATTTAGTTTGAACTTAGTCTCAACATGCTAGAGTCTTGACGATATATTCTGTACCATCACTTAAATTCAATAAGTTAACGCGCCAACAGCACGCAGAAGGTGATGAGCATGATACGCCATATACTCCTCATTCAGTTTAAACCAACCGCAACGGAACAAAACATCAGTGAGCTAAAGGCACTGTTTGAGGCTATGCCTTCGAAAGTGGAAGGAGTAGACGCTGTAGAGTGGGGCGTAAACGATAGCCCTGAAGGTAAGAATAAACACTATACACATACTGTGTTGATGACCTTCCGTGACGAAACCGGGCGCCAAAATTACCTTCCGCATCCAGAGCATGACGCATTAAAGGCAGTGTTTCGTCCAATTCTAGAAGACATTGTCGTCTTTGATTATTCGCTCTAGATAGCTATGTTAAAGATCTCAAATACAGTAACGCTCGCCGATTGGGAAATAGAACTGACCGCTATTCGCTCGATGGGAGCTGGTGGTCAGAAAGTCAATAAGACGAGCTCAGCTATTCACTTGCGTTTTGATATCAAGCGCTCCACATTACCCGATTTCTGCAAAGAGCGACTCCTAGCTTTAACTGACTCAAGAATCACCAAAGAAGGCGTCATCATCATAAAAGCTCAACAGTTCCGGACTCAGGAGCAAAATCGTGAAGACGCCCTAGAGAGGCTCAAGCAGATCATACTCTCTGCGACCGTCGTTCAAAAAGCACGCAGGGCGACCAAGCCTACAAGAGCATCTCAGAAACGACGGGTGGATAACAAGAAGCGCAAGAGTCAAACCAAAGCGCTGCGAGGGAAAGTGCAATAGAGTATAGAGTCTGCCAAAAACTCAACAAATTAAATCGAGGAAAAAGAATTGGATATTATCAAGGATGACTTAAAGGGTTCTCAGATTAAGGCTCTTCTTCAAGAGCACTTGGACGATATGTATGCCACATCTCCAGCAGAGAGTGTTCATGCTCTCGATATAGAGGCGTTACGTCAGTCAAATATTGAGTTTTGGACGGCTTGGCGTGGCGAGGACCTATTAGGCTGTATCGCGCTTAAAGCACTAGATGCCAAACATGCTGAAATAAAATCAATGCGTACATCGCATCAAGCTAGGGGCAAGGGTGTTGCGAAGTCGTTGTTAGCCCACTTGGAAAAGGAGGCTGAGCAGCACGGTTACGCTCGTTTAAGCCTAGAAACTGGCACAGAAGACTATTTTACCGCAGCAAGAGCTCTTTATTTGAGTCATGGCTTCGTTGAATGCGAGCCGTTTGCTGATTATGTGCTCGACCCCAATAGTACGTTTATGACGAAAACTCTGTAACTTCGTGACAATTGAATCTGATCCTTCAGTCTAGAGTATCTACAGGAGCTTTTTAAAGCTCCGTATGTGGAATACGACGCAACATTTGTTAATGCCTTATAGCAATTCTAAACTTATGAAAAAAGCAAAAGGGATTGAACATGGAAGCAATCAGAGCGTGGCGAGTAAATTGTCCTTACTGTGGAGAGGCTTTCGAGACCTCTATCGATTGCACGGTCGATAGTCAGGAATACATAGAAGATTGCTATGTTTGCTGCCGTCCTATTTTGTTCGAAGTGACTCTAGATAGTGATGATGTCTTTGTTACCGTGTGCCATGAAAATGATGTTTAGATTGAAATTCAACTAATTACACGTTACAAACTAGCTTGTTATATGGATGTAAACTGGAGTTAGTTTGGATATCGCCGTCTTTTTTACTGGTTTTTCGCTCGGTCTTTCTTTGATTCTCGCCATTGGGGCTCAAAACGCATTTGTCCTTAAGCAGGGGCTCAAACGCCATTACGTCTTTGTTGTGTGTGCAGTTTGTGCAATATCTGACGCCGCTTTGATTACCGCTGGAGTCAGTGGCTTCGGTGTGGTGATTGAAAAATACCCTAAAGTTGAACAGGTCGCCCGTTACGCGGGTGCTGCTTTTCTTTTTGTCTATAGCTTCCAGAGTTTTCGGTCGGCTATTTCCAGCTCACATCAACTTGATCCAGAAGGAGATGCGAACTCTAGCCTAATGAAAACCGTGCTTACCTGCTTAGCGCTAACTTGGCTTAACCCTCATGTTTACCTCGATACTGTCGTTCTTTTAGGATCGATATCGACTCAATATGCGCCAGAGCAACTTTCTTTTGGTTTGGGCGCTGTGACGGCATCATTCGTGTTTTTCTTCTCTTTAGGCTACGGTGCTCGGCTACTTACACCCATTTTTCATAAACCGATTTCATGGAAGATCCTTGAAGCCCTTGTCGGCTGCATTATGTTGGCAATTGCCATTTCACTGATTGGATTTTAGGAGTACTTATGGGGCGCTTAATTGTTGTTACAGGCGGTAGCCGAGGGATTGGCAGTGAGACGGCAAAGTTATTGGCAGAGCAGGGACACCGCGTAATCGTGAACTACCTAGCGAATAAGACACGAGCAGAAGAGACAGTTGAGTCTATTAGAAAAGAAGGTGGTCAAGCTTGGTGTTATCAAGCTGATATTGCGAATGAAGATGAAGTTGTCACCATGTTTAGTCAGGTTTATAAAAAGCACGGCGAGATAGACGGACTGGTCAACAATGCCGGCATATTGAGTAAGCAGTGCACTTTAGAGGCTCTGACAAGTGAGAGAATCAACAAGATTTTGATGACCAACGTGACAGGTGCGCTAATTTGCTGTCGCGAGGCAGTGAAATACATGAGTTCAGATAGAGGAAGTATCGTTAACGTATCCTCACGTGCGGCAGTTACCGGCTCGCCATTTGAGTATGTCGATTATGCGGCTAGTAAAGGTGCTTTGGATACGATAACCAAGGGGCTATCGTTGGAACTCGCTTCGCGCAATATCCGTGTAAACGGAGTAAGGCCAGGACTGATTCACACAGAGATGCATGCCGATGGTGGAGAGCCAGAGCGAGTTAATCGTCTTGCTGTTCAGATCCCATTAGGACGAGGTGGTGAGGCAGAGGAAGTCGCTCAAGCTATCGCATGGCTTCTTTCCGATGATGCGTCTTTTGTCACCGGCACTTTTATTGATGTATCAGGCGGTAAATAGGGGAATCATCATGCATAAAGCTACTCATCAAGAAAAGCACACACTAAGTTGTCACTGCGGAAATGTTCAACTCTCCTTTGAGTCCATGCCAGAGTCCGTCACTAGCTGCAATTGTTCTATCTGTCGACGTTATGCAGCGCTTTGGGGGTACTTTTCACCAGAAGATGTGTTGGTGACAACCAAAAAAATTGAGACCAAAGCGTATCGATGGGGAGATGGTTACATCGATTTCCAACATTGCTCTATTTGTGGATGCGTTACTCATTATACCTCTAGTAGCAAAGCCGACAGTTCGCGAACAGCGATTAATTTCAGACTTGCGGACAACTTGGCCAATTTGCATGTTCGATACTTTGATGGTGCAGATTCTTGGCAGACACTCGATGAGTGCGAGGTAAGAAAGGTATGATTAAGTTAAGCTTTCAAGATGTCATTCTTCGCCAAGCAATCGATGCAGACCTACCGGCAATCTACGATCTTATGACGGGTGATGAAAACTGGACTCAACTCAACGGACCTTACTTTGGTTATGAAAGGCCGACCCAAGCGCAGTTTGCGGACAACTACTTTTCGCGACTGAAACAAGGTCAAGATGCATTGGTCATCGAGTATTTGGGACGAGCGATTGGTACCGTCAGTTATTATTGGGAAGATAAGGCAACTCGGTGGCTTGAAGTCGGTGTATTAGTCTATGACTCTACTTTGTGGGGCAGAAGTATCGGCAAGAAAGCGTTAGTGTCCTGGGTAAGCCATCTATTCAATACGCTAGACATTGCACGTGTAGGGTTAACGACCTGGTCTGGAAATCCTCGTATGATGCGCTGCGCAGAAAAACTGGGGATGCAACAAGAGGCGCGTCTTCGTAAAGTTCGGTACTACCGAGGAGAGTACTACGATTCGGTTAAGTATGGTGTGCTACGCGAGGAATGGAAGGTACTAGAAGTGCAATGGCGTCTGCAAAACCACATTTATCTTTTCGACTGGGGAGATACCTTGATGTTTGACGACCCTTCGCAACAAGGAAAAATGTGCGATTGGACTGAAGTTCGGGCGGTTGAGGGTGCGGCTGATTTATTAAAAGGTCTATCCGCTCTTTGTCCGGTTTACGTTGCCACTAATGCAAAGGATTCGACTGAAAGAGATATTCATAAAGCGTTTGAGCGAGTTGGGTTAGCTCAGTATTTATCTGGATATTTTTGTTATAGCAATCTGGGCGTGACGAAAGATGACGCCGAATTCTTCCCAACTATCGCGAGTAGGCTAAACGTCTCACCAGAGCGATTGGTGATGACGGGTGACCAAACTCAAAGGGACATTGAACCCGCATTGCGGGCTGGATTAAGAGCAAACTGGTTTAATCCTAGTGGTTTGTCTGATGAGGGCAACAATGAAAACGGCTTTGCTAGACTAGAGGATATTCTCCAAGCTGAGCAAAGCCGATTGATTGTTGTAACAAGCCGTTAAGATGATTGGATGGTGGTGATAAGCTTTTCTGCTTGGTCTAAGTATTCACCACCAAACAGGTTACAGTGGTTGAGAACATGATAAAGGTTGTAAATGTGCTTTCTGTATTCGTACATTGGCTCTATCGCGAGAATACTCTCATACCCGTCATAGAACTCTTGTCTAAACCCACCAAACAATTCAGTCATGGCTAGGTCGCATTCTCTGTCTCCCCAGTAGCTAGCAGGATCATAGCAAATTGGACCAAATGCCGTATTGGCGGCATTTCCGTACCATAAATCACCGTGTAACAGAGAAGGTTTTGGGTTGTGTCCCGAGAGTTGCTCGTTGACCAACTCAACGAAGTCATCAATGTCGGTAAAGGTGATTTGCTTTTCTTTAAGTAGTTGCAGTTGCCAACCAATGCGCTGCTCTGAGAAAAAGCGTGACCATTTCTTATGCCATTGATTAGGTTGGAGCGTTGCACCAATGTAATTGTCTTGGTCGAATCCAAATTCTTTCTGTTCGCCCCATTTGTGGAGCTTGGCAAGTTCTTCTCCAAACTGGTAGCTTGCCGGACCGGTATCAAGAGGCTTAACGGGGATATAGTTAAGGATGATGAATGCAGATTCTTTGGTTTTGCCGATCAATACCAACTCAGGGACGTGCACAGTATTGGTCTCACGCAACGCTGTGAGGTTGTCGGCTTCGATTTCGAATTTCGCTATGAAGTCTTTGTCGTTGAGTTTAACAAAGTAGCGTTGGTCGCCATCACTAATCATGTAGCACTGATTAATGTCTCCGCCGCTCATTTTTATTCGCTCGGTAATATTGAACTCGAACATGAGCGTTTCCGAAAGCTGATCTGAAATTGCTTGCCACATAGATTACCCCCGCCTGCCAACACTATCGCTAGTGTAGAACAATATTGCTTACATAACATACTGTCAGCGCACAGATTCATTGACATGCCACCCGAATTTCCACTTGTGTTCTTACAAACGTGACCTAGGTTTGCTATGGTTAACACCTTGTCATATTTAAGTAATTGCTAGGAGAGCAGTCGTGGTTGTAGATACTGACGGCTATCAAGCACTCATCGAACACCTTGCACTCAATTTAAGTGTGTTCACCTCAGAAGTCGGGGATACCGGCGAAGAAACGATTGAGGATGTATCAACCGATATGGTGGCATCTAATATCATGGCTGTCTTTGAGCAGAATCCAGAGCTTCACTCAAGCGTACGCTTCAAGTTGCTAAAAGAAGTCGACTTGGTTATTCAAGACCTGGAAGAGGTATTGGCGGGAGTCTGGAATAAAAAAGCGACGAACGAGCAAATCGCTTTTCTAGATGAATACATTGCGTTGGTTAAAAATTTATTTGATACCGCTGTCGCAAAGTACGATTAAATGATATTGACCTTTCTCTTGTCGATAATGGTGATAGGAGAAAGGTTATTGCACACTTCTAAAATGCCAAAAAGTAGACGCCCAGTATGGGTTATCTAATCTAGAAAGCACCACACCTTTCGATGTTGATGCATGCATGAAGGTATTTCCCCCCAAATAAATACCGACATGCCGAGTCTTTCTTCCCGTTTTGAAAAAGACTAAATCACCGCTTTGTGCATTATTGTAAGAGACTTTCTCGCCAACTTTTACTTGTTGCGCTGTGGTTCTTGGTAATGACAACGCATAAGCATCTTTATATACCGCCTGCACAAAAGCCGAGCAATCTACGCCAGAATAATTAGTTCCACCGAGTCGGTAGGGCACACCTTGCCACTTTTTATATTCCGCTAAGAAAGCGGCATTTTCTTGAGTGTTGTAGCTTTGCTGAGTGTGTTGCGCGCGCTGCGGTTGGCTAGAACACGCTGCCAATAAAGCTACCATACTGTATGAAATCAATAATTTAACAACTTTCATTTGTCACACTGCTTACATTTAAATGTAATAAAAACGTCATTAAGGCTCTCTAGTATTTCCGATAATTCTATACCAAATCATTAACTTGTACGAATGAGTGACCGATTTGGTTACAGTTTAATTGATCAAGACAACGGACTGATTATGACACCCCCAGACAAGGGAACACGCTCCATTTCGCTCGTGCACGCTTTAAGTGCCATTTTCCTAACTATTATCCTCACATTTATTGGCGTTAGTTTGCTAAGTACTAACGGTCTAAATCAAGTAAAGCAGCAATTTGATAATTTGTCAGAGAACGCTCTACCGCTTTCGTTAAATAATGCCGCGTTGACGCAAGATGTATTAGAGCAGGTCAAGCTTCTCAATTACGGTACACAGCTTGACTCAACACAAGAGTTAGAAGAAACCAGATTGCGCATTATCGAACTTGTCGAGCAAAGTGATAGCAAAGTCCAAAATCTTTTCTCCATCGCTGCTGAAATGGGCAACGCGGTAACGCCAGAACAACGCGATCTATTAGCTCATAAAATTCTCGAACTCCAAGAGGCAACTCAAGCGATTCTTGCTTACCAGTCAGACATCTTGGCGATGGATGCCAACATCGATAAAGAGGTGTCAGGCTTTCGTTATGCAATTAGCACACTCGGGCAAGAAATGAACCGCATTAGTTTGCTGTTTACTCAGAATAATCCATCCTCAGCGGATGCTGCGACGCGAGTTGTCACAGCGGCAAGTTCCATGGAAAGTGCGTTCCTCATGCTAATGATGCAAACCGACCTTAAGAAAGCGAATGCTGAGTATCGTCAAATGCGAAATCGCTATGCGAGCATCAACTTAGCCTACGATCAGTTTGAAGAGTGGCACCCAGAGATTAGCGAGTTCCCAAGCTTTACAGCACCTTATGAGATGGTTACAGAAGGCTTCAAGCCAACAGGTGTGGTACGCCAGATCATTGAACGTTTAGAGCTTGTGACGACTCAGAGAGAGGAGTTAGCGAATGCAGCAGTGTTGGCGAATGAAACAACTCAACTTCTCTCCGACATATCTGATACGGCAGCGATTCTGATTGATGAGAGCCAGTCAGTGGTTAATGACACGATTCAAACCAATATTGTCACTCTTGTCATCACGACAACGATTCTCGTCGTTGTTGTGCTTTCAGTATTCTTTGGGTTGCGACGCTGGGTAAATCGCGCTCTCAAGAATATTACTCGCCAGTTGAAGCGACTAGTAGAGCATGACTTGACGGGGGATGTGGTCATGTCCGGTCCATCGGAGATGCGCGATATTGCACGCAAACTCAACCAAGTCATCGCTTCGACTCATGACTCTATTGAAGTGGTGACAAGGAACTGCGAGACCCTGTATCAAACAGCAGAAATTAGCCATGGTGCTGCTGAAGAGACTCGCAATAGCCTACTTGCTCAAAATGAGTCGCTAGACAGCATGGTGGCAACTGTGACTCAATTAGAAGCTTCGATTAAAGAGATCGCCACGGTGACAACGGCGTCATTTGCCGACTCTAAAGAAGCTGAAGAGTTCGCTGCGCTGGGTCTTAAAGCCGTGGAAGACAACCAAGAGCGATTGCATTCTCTTGAGACAACGCTTGGCAACAACGAAGCGTCGATGAACGAGTTGGACGGTAAAGTAAAACAGATCCAAGAGATGGTCGATATGATCAGTGGCATTGCCGATAACACCAACTTACTTGCGCTTAATGCTGCGATAGAGGCTGCAAGAGCGGGTGAGATGGGGCGTGGCTTTGCGGTTGTTGCTGACGAAGTTCGCAAGCTTGCAAGCGATACCTCGGAGCAAACCACGAACATCCGTCAAATGATGTCAGATTTAATGCATGCCGCTCAAGATTCTCGACAATCTGTGACTGAGTCACGAGGTGAAATGAATCACGCACTAGAATCAAGTGAACGAGTTAAAGCATCGTTTGCCGATATCGCCTTATCGGTGAACCACATTCGTGAACGCGCTGAGCAGGTCTCTGTGGCGACAGAAGAGCAAGAAAGAGCAACCGCTGAAGTAGGGCGCGCTATTGTTCACGTAACAGACCAGGGTCAGCATTCAAACATGCAGCTTGAATCTATGGTTGAAAGCGCCGAACAGGTCGCTGAGATTGCCGGGCACCAGCAAGCAATGTTGCACAAATACGAACTGAACCGAATCTAATCAAGGCTTGAATCGTTTCTAAAAGGCTGGGTAAGTAGTTTATCCAGCCTTTGTTCGTTTGGCGCTGAGAACTCAGGTATGCCGATCTCCACTTTATCGTGACCGAGTTCAGGTTGCGCGCGGTAGGTACCAAACCAACGATCCCAAACTGATAAGAAGAAGCCGAAGTTGGAATGAGTTTCCTTTGGAATGACAGAGTGGTGAACACGATGAAAATCTGGAGTGACTACGACCCTTCTTAGCCATCTATCAACCCCAAGCGGGAGCTTAGCATTGCTGTGGTTAAACATAGCACTGGCATTTAATACGACCTCAAATACCAAGACGCCTAGGGCCGGTGCGCCCAATAGCATAACGATAGCCACTTTTATCCACATTGAGAGTACTATTTCGATAGGGTGGAATCGAGCTCCGGTGGTGACATCGATGTCGCGATCCGCATGGTGCATGCGGTGTAAACGCCACAATAGAGGAACTCGGTGAAAAACGAGGTGCTGAAAGTAGATAGCGGCATCCAGGAGTACGACCGATAAAGGTATAGTGAGCCATAAAGGAAGCTCAAGCCAATGGAATAAACCAATATTGTTCTCGGCGGCGATCATTGCAGACTCTATGGCGAGTAAAGGCATCACCAAGGCCAGTGTCAGTGAGTTAAAACCAACCAAGCCCAGATTATTCGTCCAACGCAGCCAGCGACTGCGAGTGCGGTTTTTTCGAGGCGCACACCATTCCCATACTGCACAGATTATTAGTACGGACAGAAAAATCGCTAATCGAATTGAGTCACTGTTTTCCATTAATGATGAGTTTCCTTTTACTATCTGTGACGGGCGAAGTAGAATCCCGCCACCTTTTATCAGAGCAACACCAACATGAGACGCCACGCCTTCCATACAATGTACGACGAGCGCCTTGCCGCTGCAACCAAACCATTTAATGCTCGCGGAGCAAAAGTGGTGCGCTGTAAAACATGCCAAATTGCACAGCAATATTGTATCTGTGAGCACCAGCCAGAGCCGAGCTCAGATGTTGCGGTGATGCTTCTTGTCTCTGATGCTGAAATCCTAAAGCCGAGTAACACAGGTCGCTTGATACTTGATACGGTGGAACAGGGCTATGCGTTTCCTTGGCATCGTACTGTGCCTAATTCTGAGATGTTGGCACTGCTCAAAGATGAGACCCTACAACCTATCATTGTCTTTCCAGAAGAGTATGTAGACGACAAAAAGCGCGTGTTGTCTGAGACGAAATTAGTTTCATTGGAAGGTAAAAAGCCGCTATTCATTTTGCTTGATGGCAGTTGGCGCGAGGCGAGACGAATGTTTCGCAAGTCTCCATACTTAGATGGTTTTCCAGTCTGCTCGATCAAACCAGAAGCTGTATCTAACTACATGATGCGAAAATCAGAGAAAGAAGACCACCTAGCGACTGCCGAAGTCGCGAGTTTGGTGTTTGAGCAATTTGGCGCTTCAAGAAACGCGATGATTTTGTCTGAGTGGTTTGCGGTTTTCCGTGAAAGTTATATGTTGAGCAAGACACGCTTTTCTTCCGATATGTCTCGTCCAGCACTGAATAATTTCATAGGTCTAATAAAAAACGAGACCTGACTCTAATTGTGTTCAGTTAGGTGACGACTTGTTAGCCAAGCAGTGCAAGCAAAGGTATAAATTGGGGCTCCATCACAGTTTGAGGGGGTAGGGATATGGATAATGCCATCAATTATCTATTTTTTTGCCTCGGTTTGAGGTTTCAAGGAGAGTTTCATGTATTACGGCTTTGACGTCGGTGGCACAAAAATTGAGTTTGGTGCTTTCAACGAAAAACTAGAACGTGTGGCAACTGAGCGCGTTCCAACACCTGTTGATGATTACCAAGTACTACTAGATACACTTGCTGGTCTAGTAGCAAAGTACGATGCAGAGTTGGGTACAGAGGGTAAGGTTGGTCTTGGTCTTCCGGGTATGGAAGATGCAGACGATGGCACGGTACTGACCGTTAACATTGGTTGTGCAAAGGGTAAACCGCTTCGTCGCGATCTAGAAGCAAAGATCGGTCGCGAAGTTAAGCTAGAGAACGATGCAAACTGCTTCGCGCTTTCTGAAGCGTGGGATGATGAGCTACAAGATGCCCCATCAGTTATGGGTCTAATTCTAGGCACTGGCTTTGGTGGCGGTCTAATTTACGAAGGTAAAGTGTTCTCTGGTCGCAACAACGTTGCGGGTGAGTTGGGCCACATGCGTCTACCTATCGATGCATGGTTCCACCTTGGTGACAAAGCACCGTTGCTTGATTGTGGCTGTGGCAAAAAAGGCTGTCTAGATAACTACCTTTCAGGTCGCGGTTTCGAGTTGCTTTACGCTAACTACTACGGCGAGAGCAAAAAAGCGATCGACATCATTAAAGCTCGCGAAGCAGGCGATGCGGATGCGATTGAATTTGTTGATATGTTCATGGAGCTATTGGCAATCTGCTTTGCAAATATCTTCACCGCGAACGACCCACATGTCGTTACGCTAGGTGGTGGTCTGTCAAACTTTGAGCTTATCTACGAAGAGATGCCAAAGCGCGTGCCTAAATACCTAATGTCTGTGGCTAAGTGTCCTAAGATTGTTAAAGCGAAGCACGGTGATTCAGGTGGTGTTCGTGGTGCAGCATTCTTGAACATCAAATAAGACGCTTGAATTTGTTAAAGGCGACCGCAGTGGTCGCCTTTGTTGTTTCTGGAGTCTGTTTTGAGAAAACGATCAAACTGGTATATCATTTGATATGTTTAAAGGCTATCAAATGGAGGTTTTATGACTGCCTCAACAAAATTTGTTCCTTCTCAATCGACTGCCGGATTTTGGTCGCAAATTGGTGTGCCACCAAGAGGTCGCAAACTGCATGAGGCGATCGAGGCTGGCTTTGATTATGCGACCTATCAAAAACTCGCCAACGTTACAGGCATTGAGAAAAAAGAGCTAGCACGTATCACCAACATTAAAAGTGCGACTCTGAGTCGACGAGCGAAGGACGGTAAGTTCTCTTCTGAAGAGAGTGATAGACTTTATCGCTACGCTGAAGTGTATAACGCGTCTTTGCGACTATTTGAAGATGATAAGTTGAAAGCGTTTCAATGGATGCACAATCCAGTTAAAGCTCTCGGGTACGTTGCGCCAAGCGATATGTTGAAAACCAGTGCTGAGACCGAAGAGGTATTGAGCGTAATCGGTCGCCTTGAACACGGTGTATTCAACTGATGTTCTTATATCGTATCGTCAAAAAGAAATTTGCTACTAATATCGAGCAAGTATTCGATGGTGAAGGAGCGAGGCGATACGGTGGGCGCTGGAATTCAGCGGGTAACCGTTGTGTTTATCTCGCTACCTCAGAATCACTTGCGATTCTCGAAGTCCTGGTTCATTTGAATGATACCGAATTACTTAACGACTACGATCTTTATCGCATAGATATCGATGAAGCTTTGATCATAGAACTCGACCAGGGCTATCTACCAGACGATTGGCAAGAAGACCCTGCGCCATCTTCCACTGCTCAGATTGGTGATGAGTGGCTTGAGAGCGAGATGAGCTTGTGCTTAAAAATCCCTTCGACAATAGTGCCTAGAGAGTTTAATTGTTTACTCAACTTACAACACGCAGCTTTCAACTTAGAGGAGCTAGAGGTAGTTAAACTTGCGTTTAACCCTGACCACCGTTTGAGCCGTTGACGAGCACGGGCGAACATGAAGGTAGCACAAGTTTGATTTCGTTGGGCAAGACGCTGAACTTTATATGTTTTGCCATCAGCGGCTCACCATCTAAGTTTACGGGCATGATACTGTCCGAGACCCACTCAAGCGTTTTGACTTGGTTACGTTTGACATATTTACCACTGAAATCAGAATCCTGAAGCAACTCGTCTACAACCGCAGGAATATCGGTAGGCGAGAACTCTTCTAGAGACACGACATTTAATAAGCCGTCATTCAGCAGAGCGTTAGGAGATAGCGGCTGACCACCACCTGCCATTCTGCCATTGCATACCGCCCCTACGACGACGTTACTTTCGACCACCTCGCCATCAAACAGTACAGTGCCGCTAAATGGTTGAAAGTTGATTGCTTGAACAACACCTGCAAGCGTGTAGGCGCCGCCGCCCAGAAAGTTCTTGAGAGCTACGGGCGTATTAGCCGTCACTTGCGCGCCAAAGCCTGCGGTTGCAATATTGATGAAATGTCGTTCATTCGCTGACGCTGCATCGATAGGTGTAGCGTCGCCGGTCAATGCGAGAAGAAGGGCGTCGTAGGATGACGTTGTGGGGATCGCGGAGGCCGTAGCGAAGTCGTTAGCCGTGCCTAAAGGTAGAACGGCTAACTCAATGTGCTGCAGTTGATACCTGATTAAGGCATCAACGACTTCGTTCACCGTTCCGTCTCCACCACCAGCAATCAGGCGAGTGACACCTTGCTCTCCGGCTTCTTTTACTAGTCTCTCAAAGTCTCCGCCTTCCCAAGTGACACGAACTTCCAGCTCGTGCCCCTGTTCCCTAAGTTGATAGACCGCCTCACGAATATCTTCTTGTGACGCTTTCTTTCCATTAAGTAGTAGGCGAGTAGTCATGTTTCTTCCTTAAAACAGAGAGTTAGCTGAAACTATAGCACAAACTTTTCAATAGCTTTCGCAACGCCATCTTCGTTGTTGCTGTCGGTAATGTAATCGGCAATGGTTTTGGTCTCTTCCATCGCATTCGCCATGGCGACACCTTTACCTGCAAATTTGATCATATGATGGTCGTTTTCAGCATCGCCAAAGCACATGGTTTGCTCGTATGGGATACCTAAATGGTCTGCAATGACCTTGACCCCTTCACCTTTGTTACTTAGAGGGTTAAGGAACTCTAAAAAGAAAGGTGCGCTTTGCACAACGGTGTAGCGGCTATGGTAATCAGCATCGATGTTGGCGATCTGCTCGGTTAACTTGGAAGGTTCGCCTACGATCATAGCTTTAATAATCTGATGATCATCTTCTAGCTTTTCAAAATCATAAATATTGATATCGAGCTTATTGATTTCAGCTTCGTGATCGGTATATGCGTTGGCTCTTGGTGTAATCAACCCAATTTCAGTACTGAAGGCGTGGCAGTCGAGACCGAGCTTTTGAGCCAGACGCGCAACCTCTTTGGCATCTTTACCTGTTAGTGTTTGCTCGTGCAAACGTTCACCGCTCGCTACTTTCTCCACATAGGTACCGTTAAAGTGAATGACGAAATCGTCTTGCTGTATTAGTTCAAGCTCAGCAAGCGCATCCTTCATGCCGTTAAGTGGACGGCCCGATGCTAGAACCACAGTGACGCCTTTCGCTTTGGCCGCGGCAATCGCTTCTTTGGTTCTTTGAGAGATGGTTTTTTCGGATGTGAGTAGGGTGCCATCCATATCGATAGCTATGAGTTTGTACACGTGACTTACCTAAAAAAAGAAATAAAACAAAACGATTCCAGAATAGGGAAAAGTGTCGTGAACTACCAGCAATTTTGTCGGTGGGTTTGTATTGAATTTCTAATGCGCATCCTTTAAGGTCTGCTCATCTTATATAATTGGCAATATTCAATGAGCGGTAAACAATTCAAGATCAACGAAATGTTCGAAACCATCCAAGGTGAAGGCGTATTTACAGGCGTTCCCGCGGTGTTCGTCCGGCTTCAGATTTGCAACGTTGGTTGTGCATGGTGTGATACCAAGCAAACTTGGGAAGCAAAAGCAGAGGATGAGCGAGCGTTTGGAGAAATCATCACGAAGCAAGGCGATAGTCCAACGTGGAGCGATGTAAGTGCTCAAGACATCGTTGATATGTATAACGCGCAGGGTTTTAATGCTAAGCATATTGTTATCACGGGTGGGGAGCCGTGTGAGTACGATCTGACGCCGCTTTGTGAAGCATTTGAGGCAATAGGTGCTCGATGTCAAATTGAGACCAGCGGTACGTCTGAAGTCAAAGTTACCGATGCTACATGGGTGACAGTGTCACCTAAAGTCGCAATGAAAGGTAAACGTGAAGTATTAGAATCGGCGTTAGAGCGTGCGAACGAGATTAAACATCCAGTAGCGACAGATAAAAACATCGAACAGCTAGATGAACTGCTAGATGGCGTTGTACTTAAAGATGACGTAGTAATCGCACTTCAACCGATCAGTCAAAAACCACGAGCGACAGAATTGTGTATGTCGACCTGTATTGCTCGTAACTGGCGCTTGTCGGTTCAGACCCACAAATATTTGAATATTGCTTAGTTGGATAGCGCAGAATTCCGCAAATGGAGAAAGTAATGAAAAAGGCAGTAGTTGTTTTCAGTGGTGGTCAAGATTCCACAACCTGTTTGGTGCAGGCTCTGGAGCAGTACGATGAAGTCCATGCGATCACGTTTGATTATGGACAACGACACAAGCTGGAAATTGAAGTAGCAGAAGCGGTAGCGAAAAAGCTAGGCGTGAAAGCTCATAAAGTGATGGACGTGGGTCTTCTTAACGAACTCGCTATCAGCTCGCTGACTCGAGACGATATTCCTGTTTCCCATGAGCTGCAAGAGAACGGTTTGCCGAATTCTTTTGTGCCTGGTCGTAATATTCTCTTTCTGACGCTTGCTGGTATCTATGCGTATCAGATTGGTGCACAAGCAGTGATTACTGGTGTTTGTGAAACCGATTTTTCTGGTTACCCAGACTGCCGTAATGACTTCATCAAAGCGATGAACAGCGCTTTGGTGCAAGGCATGGACAGAGAGCTCGATATTGTGACGCCACTAATGTGGCTAGACAAAGCGGAAACGTGGGCGTTAGCAGACAAATACGATGCACTTGAGCTAGTTAGAAACGAGACGCTGACTTGTTATAACGGTGTGATTGGTGATGGTTGTGGCGACTGCCCATCATGTGAGCTAAGAGCCAATGGACTGAATCAGTACCTAGACAATAAAGAAACGGTAATGAAGTCCTTAGAAGACAAGTCCAACTAAAAAGAGGCGCTTTAAGCGCCTCTTTCTTTATTAATCTGCTTTTAGATAAAGCTTAGCAACGTCAGAAGGCTCCATTTCTTTACCTTCTAATTTATCGTTCCAGTTAGTTCCGATTAGTACGCCATCTTCATCCAGTGTTAGCAACCAGTCTTCAACAAAGATATCGAGTGGAATGTGCAGCACTTCGAAGTCAGCCCATTCTTCTACATTATGCGTTTTAGCATCTTCTTCAGATGACCAAAAAGGCATTACTTCGCTGTTTTCGAACTCAGTCGAGTCAACCGCCAACCAACCTTCGTCGTTGCGAAGACCCCAAACAAGTTGGGTTTTGCTTGTTTCTTCAATAAACAGCTTTAGGTTCTGTTCGATATCAGACGTTAATTTACTCATTGTTTTATACTCGCAGTAAGAACTGCTTACAAGACTAGCATGAGATAGCTAATATCTAAATGAAATCGCAACAAAAAAGCGCTCATTCAGAGCGCTTTAGATGTGGATGATGCTTAAATAATCTATTTTCCAATTTTAGTGAAAATAGTCCACTCCATATCCACTTCGCCTTTGTATCCGACAACGGATGCGACCACTTTACGGTTCATGGCGTGAGCAAACTCAGTATTACCGAGTTCCTCGGGCTTGGTTTCGCCAAAACCAATAATGGTAAGACGGTTAGCGTCTACGCCATTGCTTATAATGGCTTGTCTAACGACTTCTGCGCGGTTTTGAGAAAGCACCATGTTTTTATCTTCGTCGCCTACAATACTCGCAAAACCTTGTATCTCGATGCTTGTCTCTGGATACTCGTTAAGAAACGCTGCCATTTCGGAGATCTGGTTTTGAAACACGGGCTTAATGAAGGTTGAGTTATTGTCGAACAGGATACGCAATGCTAATGAGTTCGACACATCGATATATTGCTCACAGCCGTCGTTATCCAGCTCCGCTCCCTGAGGCGTTGTAATACACAGATCTCGCGCATTAATAACACCATCTCCATCGTCATCGAGCAGGTCGGCTTTTTGATCTGCGACCGGAGTAGGGCGATAGTCGTACTTGTCTTCTTCCGGTGTCGTTGCAACCGCGACCAGTGGCGCAACCATCAGGCCACAGATTATCAGTTTACTCTGTAGTTTCATGATTAATACTCCACTCTCTCGTTCCATTCTTCAGGTGTATCCACACGAAGCGCATCTAATAGACCGCCAGTCGCGTTCATCACCCTGTAGCGCGCGAACTGCTCAGCATATTTTGCATCCAAGTAACCTTTACGTGCCTCAAACAGCTCATTTTCAGTGTTAAGTACATCGAGTAGGGTACGTTTACCGATTTTGTATTGCTTTTGATAGGCAACAACGGTGTCTGATGCTGAGTCAACATGGTCTGACAAGAAATCTTTCTGTTGTACCGTATACTCGAGGCCCGTCCATGATAACTTCAACCCTTCTTCAACCATTCGATAGGTACGGTCTCGGAAGTCTTTTGCTTTATTGAGCTGATAGGCTGCTGACTCTGTACGATCTGAATCGGAACCGCCGTTGTAGAGGTTATAGCGCATACGCAGCATGGCACGCGTTTCGTTGTCTGTACCAATGTTGCCGCTTGCGTCATCTCGCCAATTGTGGCCAGCATCAATGTAAAACGTCGGGTAGTTTACGCCTTTGGTCTGTTGATATTGGAATCGAGCCGAATCAACGTCTACTTGCGAAATTTTAATCACTGGGTGAGTCTCTATCGCCATTTGAAGAGCGTCATCGACAGTTAACGGGATGGCCACTTCATCCGCTCGCGGATATTTAAGCCCTAGAGGAGCTTGTCCGACAAGGCGTTTAAACTGAGTGTGTGTATCAAAAAGGTTATTTTGAGCCGCCAGAAGATTACCATGTGCTTTTGCGATACGCGCTTCAACCTGTGACAAATCTGCGGTGGAGCCGATACCGGAATCAACACGTTTTTTGATATCAGAATAGATTTTCTTGTGAACTTCTAGATTGGCCTCAGATAGGGCGAGAACTTCATAAGCCTTGGTGGCGTCAAGATAGATCTGAGCAACTTCTAAAGCGATATCGGAAGCGTCAGCAAGGAGTTGATATCGAACCGATTCGGCATCGGCAGCCGTTCTGTCGATATCGTTCAGTGTTTCGTTACCGTCCCAAATTAGCTGAGTCAGCGTTATCCCGATTTCCTTTCTTGTCAGGCTCTCATTTCTGCTGTTAATAATGTTTTCACGGTCGTAGTCGGTTCTTTCGTAACCGATACCGCCATCTAAATCGATTTTAGGACGGTATGCACCGACTGCTGCGTCAGCATCGTAACGTTTACTCACGTACTCATTATAAGCAGCTTTAATGTCTGGGTTGGTTTTGAGTGTGAAAGCAACGGCTTGTTCAAGGGTTTGGCTGTTAACAGGAAGGCTAAGAGCCATAAAACAAGCTGTGGTGGTCAGGGTGAGCTTATTCAAAGTCTTTCTCCTTGGTCCTGTAATGAGCGAGCGGCGTGCATGACACGTGCGCTCCCTTCGCTCAGGTTTGTGAAACGGCATAATAGCCTCCACTGACTTGGTTTCAATAAGACTAACCAAGTCAAAAAGTTAATAACTGTAGCTTTAAATATAGCGAGCATAAGTCTCTTTTCAATCTGGATTTGTCTTGATTATGTATCTGATTTAAGACTCGCTACATTTACATTTATAGGTTAGCAACGAATTTGTACATACTATTGAAAATAGTAGAGAAAACTATGAAATCAATGAATGGAGTGAAATAGAATCTTATTTTTGAGACAGCAGATGTAAAAAAGCCAACCTAACAGTCGTCAAGTTGGCTTGATAATGAAGCTTCGAGAGGTAAACCTAATAGTTATAGGACCTTACAGGCAAAACCCTTCAAATAGAACCCTTCTGGGTAAGCTGTGTCGGTTGGGTGGTCTGCTGCTTGTTCAAAACGCTCAACAAACTTAACCGAGCGGTTAGCATCGACCGCAGCGTCTGCGATGATTTTCTGGAACAGATTGCCGTCCATTAATCCTGAACAAGAGTAGGTTAGCAGTGTGCCGCCTGGTTTTAGAATCTGCATCGCAAGCATGTTGATGTCTTTATAGCCACGGCAAGCGCCATTTAGCTGTGCTTTTGATTCAGCAAATTTTGGCGGATCCATAATGACGACGTCAAACTTCGTCCCTTGATCGCGATACTCACGTAACAGTTTGAACACGTCAGCGTTCAGGAACACGGCTTTTTTCTTCTCTGTGAAGCCGTTGAGCTCGGCATTGTGTTTTGCTGTATCGAGTGCGAGTTGTGAAACGTCCGCGTTGATAACGCGCTTAGCACCGCCTTTAAGTGCGTAAAGTCCAAAGCCACCCGTGTAGCTAAAGCAGTTAAGCACTTCTTTATCTTTCACATATTTTTGTGCTTGGAAGCGGCTATCGCGTTGGTCGAGATAAAAACCAGTTTTGTGACCGTTGATAATATCGACGCTGATTTTGACGCCGTTTTCTTCGATTACGACTGGCTTGTCAGGAGATTCACCGTGAATTACGCCTGTGCGCTCTTCTAAGCCTTCTTTTTTACGTACCGATACATCTGAGCGCTCGTAGATAGAGCATTCGGGGAAGCAATGGATAAGAGCCTGTACCAGTGCTTCTTTTTGGTATTCTGCACCGGCACTTAAGAGCTGACACACCAAGAAATTGCCGTAGCGGTCAATGGTCACCCCTGGTAGTCCATCTGACTCAGCCGCGATTAAACGATAGCCAGTTAAGCCGTCTCGTTCGATAATATCTTCGCGAAGAAGTTGTGCTTGCTGGATTTGTTGGATGAAAAACTCAACATCAATGTCTTGCTTTTTAAAGCTCCACACGCGAGCGCGAATTTGAGAGTTAGGTGAGTAAGCCGCTTTCGCCAACCATTCGCCGTTGTGAGCATATACATCGACGGTTTCACCAAGCTCAGGCGTCCCATCGACACGAGAGATACCTCTTGAAAAAACCCAAGGGTGTTTACGTCTAAGTGATTTGTCGCGGCCTTTAACAAGGTGAATAGCTGCTGCCATGGTATGCCTTACGAAGTTTTGGAAAGAAAAGGTGGGGTATTTTGTGTGAAGTTTCAAACAAATGCAAATTGAGCATGAGCATTGGAGCGAAATCAACACGAACTAAGCTAGAATCAGCTATGCAGACGTTGTTGGTTAGGAGTTGAATGATGAGTCAATATTGCCAGAAAGTGATCGTAACTGGACACGTACAAGGCGTGGGTTTTCGCTACCACACATGTCATGAAGGACTAAAGCTGGGTCTAACCGGTTATGCAAAAAATTTGTATGATGGGTCGGTAGAGGTCGTCGCATGTGGTGATGAGGCGAGAGTCGAAGCACTGTGTGATTGGCTTTTGCAAGGTCCCAGAACTGCATCGGTAGAGTCGGTAGTCAGGGAGCCTTGCGAACAAACAAACGTTTATTCAGGTTTCAAGATCCTTTAGAGGCCTACAAGCACTTAGCTGGTTTTGGAAGACCCGCGAGCTTAGTTGCCTGCTTAGCAGGGCCTTTCTTAAACAGCTTAAATAAATACTTGCTGTTGCCTTTCTCTGGGCCGTGCGCCTTTTCCATCGCTTTCACAAGCATGCGTACGGCAGGGGAAGTGTTAAATTCTTCGTAGAAGTCTCTCACAAACATCACGACTTCAATATGAGCGTCCGTCAGCTCTATACCTTCTTCAGCGGCGAGTACTTCGATCATTCCTTGTTCCCAATCTTGGTGATTGAGAAGGTATCCTTCAGCATCGGTTTCGATGGTTTTTCCGTTGTATTTAAACATCATAGTCATTCTTATGGCGGATAATCGTCAGAAGGTTAGCTCAGGTCCGTCCTAACTTTCAAGGCTCTCTTGCTGATTTAAATGCAAAAAGCCCGAGACGTTGTCTCGGGCTTTACCTATTCGTTTAACAACTCGACCTATTAGTCGTTGTTCATGATACCTAGGATAGAAAGTAGGCTGATGAACAGGTTGTAGATAGACACATATAGGCTAACTGTTGCAGAGATGTAGTTTGTTTCACCACCGCGCACGATTTGTTGAGTCGTCAACAGAATCACACCAGTAGAGAACAGAACAAACATGCCGCTCATCGCTAGGTGAATCATTGGCATCTGCAGGAAGATGTTCGCTACCATACCGATAAGTAGGACAACGAAACCAGCCATTAGTACGCCACCTAGGAATGATAGGTCACGCTTAGTTGTTAGAGCGTACGCCGATGCGCCTAAGAAGGCTAGGGCAGTACCACCAAGAGCAGTAACGATAACATCGCCCATACCCGCGCCAACATAGGCGTTTAGGATTGGACCTGTTGTATAACCAAGGAAACCAGTGAACAAGAATGTGAATACGAGACCCATGCTGTTGTTACGGTTTTTCTCTGTAAGGAACAATAGGCCGTAGAAACCAACCAACATCAGGATAAGACCTGGACGAGGTAGGTTCATTGCCATTGAGAATGCTGCAACGACCGCAGACCAAAGTAGCGTCATAGATAGCAGCGCGTAAGTATTTCGCAATACTTTGTTTGTTTGCAGTACACTCGCTTGAGCAGAACTGCGAGATACCATAGGATCGTTCATAATCTTCCTCATAGATGATTTACTTATTTATATGACTATTTATGGGGTTGAATGTTCAAAAGATCAAGTCCCGTTATAAAAGTCATTGAACAAAATCATAATAAAAATAACTGGTTAAGGGTATATCAAGATGTAACACAATATTTCCAGTGTACATCAGATACCTACAAAGAAAAAGGCGACATAATCGTCGCCTTTGTTACATTTGATGTCATTAGTGATGCAAAATCTGACTCAGGAAGTTCTGAGTACGGTCAGACTGCGGATTCTCGAAGAAATCGACAGGGTTGTTTTCTTCAATAATTTCACCAGCATCCATAAAGATAACTCTATCTGCAACTTCCTTAGCGAAGCCCATCTCGTGCGTTACACACAGCATGGTCATACCTTCTTCTGCAAGCTCTACCATTACGTCCAGTACTTCGCGAACCATTTCTGGATCGAGCGCTGATGTAGGTTCATCAAACAGCATGACTTGTGGGTTCATACACAGTGAACGAGCAATCGCTACACGTTGTTGCTGACCACCAGATAGCTGACCTGGATACTTGTCGGCTTGATCTGGGATCTTAACGCGCTCTAGATACTTCATAGCGATGGCTTCCGCTTCCTCTTTAGGCATTTTCTTTACCCAGATAGGAGCAAGCGTACAGTTCTCCAGAACCGTTAGGTGAGGGAAGAGGTTAAAGTGCTGGAAGCACATGCCGACTTCACGTCGTACAGCCTCGATATTCTTTAGATCTTCGGTAAGCTCTGTACCAGAGACAAAGATATGTCCCGCTTGGTGTTCTTCAAGACGGTTAATACAGCGAATCATCGTTGATTTACCAGAGCCAGATGGGCCACAGATTACGATTTTTTCGCCTTTCTTAACGTCTAGGTTGATATTCTTAAGTACGTGAAACTCGCCGTACCATTTATTCATGTCCTTAAGTTGGATCATGTAATCTTCTTGTTGCGTCATAATACGTCCTCGAATTTCCGTTTATCGTTTGTGACCGGTATGCAGTTTGTTCTCTAGCCAGATCGAGTATCTCGACATGCCAAAACAGAACACCCAGAACACTAACGCGACAAATACATAACTTTCCGTAGCAAAACCTAACCACTCGGGGTCAGTGTTCGCAGCTTGACCAATACCCAATACATCGAACATACCGATGATGAGTACCAGACTGGTATCTTTAAATAGACCGATAAAGGTGTTAACAATCGATGGGATAGTGATTTTTAGTGCCTGTGGAAGCACGATTAATCCCATCTTTTTCCAATAACTCAGTCCAAGTGCGTCTGCGGCTTCATATTGACCCTTAGGGATCGCTTGTAAACCACCACGAATTACCTCTGCCATATAGGCTGCACTAAACATGACAACACCAATAAGCGCACGAATTAGCTTATCAGTCTCCACACCCTCTGAGAAGAAGAGAGGAAGCATAACAGAAGCCATAAATAGGACGGTAATTAGTGGAACACCACGCCACACTTCAATGTAAACCGTACAGATACTTCTGATGATTGGCATCTCAGAACGGCGACCTAGAGCCAGTGCTACGCCGATTGGAAGTGATACGATGATACCTACTAGTGCGATAATCAGGGTAACAAGTAGTCCACCCCAACGGTGAGTCTCGACGACTTCAAGACCAAACACACCACCGTAAAGTAGCGCCGCTGCAATGAAAGGATAGATATTCACGAAGAATAGCCAGATCCAAAGACGCTTTGGTGTGCGTTCGTATGCAAGAAGTGCCACGAAAATCGCTAGCGTTGCATAGAACAGGCGAGGACGCCATAGTTCAGCTTGTGGGTAGAACCCGTACATGAACTGTTCCCAACGAACACTGATGAAGACCCAACAAGCACCTTCACGTGTACATGCTTCGCGAGTCGTACCAACCCAGTCGGCCTTCAAAATTGCCCAATCAAACACGTACCAGATTAGTGAAATTGCGAAATAACCCAGTACAAGAGTAACGACAGAGTTAACAGGGCCGTTAAACAAGTTTTTTCGCAGCCAGCCAACAACACCAACGGTATTTGCTGGAGGTGGAAGGTCTGGTTGAAATTGATGCTGTTCCATATTACCTCTCCACCAAAGCTACTTTCTTGTTGTATATGTTCATCAACGCTGACGTGAGAAGGCTCAGTGTCAGGTAAACGCCCATCGTCATTGCAATAATCTCGATCGCTTGCCCCACCTGGTTTAGAGTGGTTCCGGCGAACACTGATACCAAGTCTGGGTAACCAATCGCCATTGCGAGAGAGGAGTTCTTAGTCAAGTTTAAGTATTGACTTGTTAATGGCGGGATGATGATTCGCAGTGCCTGCGGAATAACGACAAGTTTGAGCGTTCTGGACCTAGGCAGGCCTAATGACATTGCCGCTTCTGTCTGACCATGGTTCACCGCGTTAATACCCGAGCGAACGATTTCAGCAATGAACGACGCCGTGTAGATACTCAGCGCAAGTGTAAGCGCTGCTAGTTCTGGGATAATGGTGATACCGCCGCGGAAGTTAAACCCTTTTAGTACTGGGTATTCTGCAGAGATAGGCATGCCCATGATGAAGTACGCAACGAGCGGCAAACCGACAATAAGACCTGCGGCGATGCGGAACATCGGAGTCTGTTGACCAGTTAGCTTCTGACGATTGTTTGCCCAAATATTAACAACAATAGTCGCAATAACACCAACAATGAGTGCGCCAACGACGACGCTACTGCCTTCCCCAAATACAGGAGCAGGTAAGTAGAGGCCTCGAACGTTCAAGAAAATCGCTTCACCTAAACTTATACTCTGACGAGCGGATGGGAGCGCTTGAAGGACGGCAAAGTACCAGAAGAAAATTTGTAGCAAGAGGGGAACGTTTCGGAATATCTCAATATAGACTGCGGCAAAACGGCTAACCAGCCAGTTTGATGACAGTCTTGCGATACCCATAGCGAAACCAAGAATGGTAGCAAACACAATGCCTAGTACTGATACCAGAGCCGTGTTTAAAAGCCCCACATAAAAGGTGCGTCCATAAGAGAAGGTTTCATCGTACTCGATCAATGTGAGACCGATGCCGAATCCTGCTTCTTGATTCAGGAAGTCAAAACCTGTGGCTATACCGCGTGCAGCTAGGTTATTAAGTGCGTTGTCGACTATGGTGTAGAAGAATAGTCCAAGAGCCAGTAGGGCAAGTGCCTGAAATACAACGGAGCGGAAGGTGGGGTTGTATAGTAGATTTGCGCTTTTCGCAGGTTTTTCCTGCGACGCGACTTGAGTCGTAGTAGGTTTCATACAGCTATAACCTCAAATCCTTTGAAAAAGGGCGGTAAAACCGCCCTTGTTGGAGCATGAAATCGCGATTAGCGAATTGGTGGCGCGTACATGAAGCCACCTGCATTCCAAAGTGCGTTAACACCACGAGAGATTTGTAGAGGAGAACCTTCACCTACAGTACGCTCGAAGCTTTCGCCGTAGTTACCTACTTGTTTGATAACTTGGTAGCCCCAGTCATCAGCAATGCCTAGACCTTTACCTTTAGGACCATCAACACCTAGGATACGCTTGATGTTTGGATCGGTAGACTTAAGCATTTCGTCTGCATTTTTCGATGTGATACCGTACTCTTCAGCATTCACCATTGCAGCTAGAGTCCATTTAGCGATGTTAAACCACTGGTCATCACCTTGACGAACTACAGGGCCTAGAGGCTCTTTAGAGATGATCTCTGGTAGTACTTCAGCTGATTTAGGGTCTGCTAGGTTTAGTCTTAGTGCGTATAGACCAGATTGGTCAGTAGTCAGTACGTCACAGCGACCAGAATCGAAACCTTTTGAGGTTTGTGCTGCTGTATCGAATACAACTGGCTTGTATTCCATACCGTTGTTACGGAAGTAGTCTGCAAGGTTAAGCTCAGTTGTTGTACCTGACTGAACGCAAACAGAAGCGCCATCAAGCTCTTTCGCGCTTGTTAGACCAAGCTCTTTCTTAACCATGAAGCCTTGACCGTCGTAGTAGTTAACACCTACGAAGTTAAGACCCAGAGCTGAATCTCGGTGTAGAGTCCAAGTTGTGTTTCGAGAAAGTACGTCAATCTCACCAGATTGAAGCGCAGTAAAACGTTCTTTCGCCGTTAATGGAACGTATTTAACTTTAGATTTATCGCCAAGTACCGCAGCAGCAAGAGCTTGACAGTATTCTACGTCAATACCTTCCCACTCACCTTTTGAGTTAGGGTTAGAGAAACCTGGTAGACCAGTACTAACGCCACATGATAAAACACCTGCTTTAGTGACCTTGTCTAGTGTAGAGTCAGCAGCAGACGCTGATGTGCTCATCATCGCAGCAGATGCCGCCACTAAAGAAGCGATAAGAGTGAGTTTCTTTGCCATTGTGTATCCTTCCTGTTAGATCCGTGTAAGTCAGGTCCTGCCTGAATACAATGTGCTAATTGTTGTTGTGTTGCATTCTGAGCTGTTGTTTTTGAACCGATTTGGTGCAAGTTGTCACAGCCGTTTAAAGCGTAGATAATGAACCGTGATTTCTCAAATTATTAATTTAAATGGTTTTTTGAGTTGCCACGCGACGCTAAACAATTGTTAGAATGGCCAAGTGTGATGACTTTGTAAATAGTGCAACTAAGCACTAAAAAAGGGAATTAGAGAGTGGTATGTTAAATATTCGTTAACTCGAAACAAATCGTTGTCGACGGAAATTTATGCAGCATATTTCTCTTAAGAAATGTAGAAATTTGGTAATAAATAGTTTTGTGATCAATGTCTCGGTGACAATTTTGCACCAATATGGTGATTATGAATGAATAGTTATATCGTTTAAATAAGGAAAATTATGCGTTACTTTCCACTGTTTATGGACCTGCTAGAAAGACCTGTTTTAGTTGTTGGCGGCGGAGAAGTTGCTTGTCGTAAAGTAGAGACACTGGTACGAGCAGGTGCTCGCGTAACAGTGGTGTCACCTAAAGTAGAGCCTTATCTTAGCGAGTTAAGCGAGAGCGGAAAATGTACTTGGGTGCCACGCTTCTATGAAAAAGAGTTAATGACCAAGGACTTTGTCCAAGTTTGGGCGACAACAGACAACCCAGACCTGAATCATCAGGTGCATAAAGATGCAAAAAATAAAGGTATTTTAGTCAATGTTGTTGACGATACGCCATATTGTGACTTCATTACCCCATCGATAATTAATAGAGGTCGCGTTCAGATAGCGATTTCAAGTGGTGGTTCTTCACCGGTTCTTATTCGCGGAATTCGTGAAAAGCTCGAATCAGTGCTTCCGATGAATACCGCCCAACTTGCAGATTTTGCAGCAAGTAAGCGCTCTGATATTAAGCGTCACTTTTCTTCCGTTGATGAAAGAAGAAAGTTTTGGGAGCTCTTTTTTAAACAGCCTATGGTGATTAATTGTAAAGATAATCAAGAGCTTGAAAGGGCATATCAAACATTGATTAATGATGATTCAGAGTTTACAGATTCGTGTACATGGATAGAGTATGGAACGGATCCAGAATTACTGCCGATTAAAGCAATGCGGATTATGCAGGAAGCAGAGATTGTTTTTTATGACAAGAACTGTCCATTTGGGTTTGTTGATCTTGTGCGAAGAGATGCAGAGCGAATCGCGTATGATGATGTAGCAGATGTTTCATCCGATATCATGGCTCGCAAAGCAGATCGACAACGAATCGTTGTATTTGTGGAGCCGGAATCTTCTTCCTACAAGCTTTTGAAAGAAGGCGACGAAGTGATTGAGTTAGCTAAGATAAAATAAAAGGGCGAATCGCCCTTTTATTTTGCTCCAAACTTGAGAGGTTAATCTCTGAAGTTGTTGAACTGGAATGGCTGACCAAGTTCGCCATTCTTAACCAGTTGCATTGTCGCTTGTAGGTCGTCGCGTTTCTTGCCAGTTACGCGAACTTTGTCACCCTGGATAGAAACTTGAACTTTGATCTTAGAGTCTTTGACGAGCTTAACGATTTTCTTGGCAATGGGTGTTTCAATGCCTTGCTTAAACAAAACCGTTTGGTTCCAAAGCTTGCCAGATTGCTCTGGAGTTTGAGATTCCATCGCATTCACATCAACACCGCGTTTAGTCAAATTGCCGCGCAGAATGTCACGCATTTGCTTAAGCTGGAAGTCACCTTCGCACGATAGCTTCACAGTCTCATCGTTTAGTGTGAAAGTAGCCTCAACATTGCGGAAGTCGAAACGTGTTGAGATTTCACGGTTAGCGTTGTCTACGGCATTGCGAAGTTCAACCGTATCGATTTCAGAAACGATATCAAATGATGGCATGTTAGCTTTCCTTTTCGTTGCGTTGTTTAACAGCGTCAGCAAGAATGTCGAGCATGTGAACCGTATCATTCCAGCTCAAACAAGGGTCCGTGATCGATTTACCGTAGGTCAGGTTATGGATATCCTCCATGCTCTGATTACCTTCTTCGATAAAACTTTCTGCCATGATGCCTGACACTTTGTGTGAACCAGCGATAATTTGACGAGCGATCTCTTTTGCTACATCAATCTGCTTACGATGCTGTTTTTGGCAGTTAGCGTGGCTAAAATCGACGACCAATCTTGTTGGTAGGTCGAATGAAGCTAGTTGCTCGCATGCTGCATCAATAGAAGCTTCATCGAAGTTAGGCCCAGTATCACCACCTCGAAGGATTACGTGACCATAAGGGTTACCACTAGTGCGATAAACCGTCATACGGCCGTGCTTATCCGGCGAGTAAAAGTAGTGAGAAGCTTGCGACGCGCGAACTGCATCAATAGCAATTTTCACGCTACCGTTGGTACCGTTTTTAAAGCCGACAGGGCATGACAGCGCTGAAGCCATTTCACGGTGAATCTGAGACTCAGTAGTACGCGCACCAATCGCGCCCCAAGTAATCAGGTCAGCAATGTATTGACCAGTGATCATATCGAGAAACTCAGTTGCTGTCGCAAGACCAAGCTTGTTGATGTCAAGGAGCAGACCACGTGCTTTGTTTAGTCCAGCCTCTAACGCGTACGAACCGTCTAGGTTAGGGTCGGTAATGAGACCTTTCCAACCTACGACCGTACGTGGCTTTTCAAAGTAAGTGCGCATTACGATAAACAGCTGATCTTTATACTGCTCTTGAATGTCTGCAAGACGTTTTGCGTAGTCCAGCGCTGCGTCGGTGTCGTGTACCGAGCATGGTCCTACGATACACAGTAGACGGTCATCGTCTCCCGTAAGAATGCTTTCGATTTGTCGGCGAGAATGAGCAATGCGCTCTGCTACGTCATCAGTAATAGGGTGATTAGCACTCAGTTCTGATGGAGTCGGCATTGGACCTAATGCCTGTGTTCTTAGTTCATCGGTCTTTAATGGCATGATGGTGCAGCCTGCAAATAATTTCGAAGCGGTTAAGATAACGGAAATAGCCAGTAGAATAAACCACTAATATAGCCGCAACGCAATCATTTGCCATTTCACTTATTTGAACACCAGATTACTGACTAAAATTGCATCATTTGTCGATGGTAAACTACTGAAGCAAGCGGAATAATCAGAAAATGCTCTGATGCTCTTGTATTCCATGTAGGGAGTCGGTATTTTGCCTGAAGAAGCAATTATTAGAGCACGGAGCAGCAATGAGTCATCAACAACAATCAGATCAAACGAAAGCCGTATCGGGCCTGAATGTCGGAAATGTGTTGCCTAGTTTTTCAGAACAAGCATCGTCGTCATCACTTTATGTGTGTATTTCAGAACTCATCATGGAGAAGGTGTTTTTTCACCCAGGGTTTCCAGCGTCTGAGCAAGAGCTTGACGCTGTTGAAAAAGATGCGATTCAAGCATTGCTAGGTGAGCAATCGAGCGACGAATTCTTTGTCTCTACTTTAGTCAATGAAATCAAAGCAGCGGTTACTCCGGAACACAAGGTTATTTCCGTTGAGTTAAATGACGCGACCAGTTACGAAATGAGTGCATTACTTGGTGGCAAGGTTGAGAGTGATGAAATTAATCCTCAACTGGGATTAAGAGGTGTCTCGCGTCTTACTTCCGAAGCTTATCAAGCGAGCTTTGCGTTGGAGTGTGAAGTCATTAAGGCGCTGCGCAGCGAAGGCTACAACGTTGAGATTGTAGTCCCATGTGTTCGAGCACTGAGTGACGCTGCTAAAATCATTGATCGTTTAGCTGAGCGCGGACTACCACGTGGCCTGAATGGACTCAAAGTGATGTTTGCATGTGATACACCTTCAGCCGTGCTGCTTTCAGAGCGTTTACTTCATTACTTTGATGGACTTGTGATCAAGCTTGAGAGCTTAACTCAGCTAACTTTGGGCGTAGATCTCATGCACGAAGAGCTGGCGCATTTGTATGACCCACAAAATGAAGCTGTGTTAGCGCTAGTAAAGCAAGCCGTAAACGCATGTAAAGATGTAAACAAGCCAGCTGCAGTGCTGCTGGATAACTTGGCAGAATTGCCTCTACTTGCTGAGCTACTTCAAGATGAGAGTGGCGTGACGGTTTTTCCGGTTAGTTAAAATAGAATTTAATGTGACGCTGTAACCACGGCCTGCTCACTTTTAATGAGCAGGCCTTTTCATTTCTATTTAAAGCGTTCTAACAATAGAGACCTCACCGTATAGTTTGTGGCTTTGATCAAATAAAGATACGTTTTAGTAACATTATTTTGACAAGTGGAATGATTTTTGGCCTACTGGTCAGAGGAGTTTTTTAAAGGAATCTCACATGTTTAGCGCATTACAAAAGGCGAATTTTTATCTAGGAACGTTTGGTTTTTTTAAGGTGCCTTTGATTTGGCTCTGCCGTCCAAAACTACTCAAGCTGGATGAAAATGAAGTAGAGCTCAGAATTCCATTGAAACGCAGAACTAAGAACCACCTTAACAGTATGTACTTTGGCGTTTTAGCGGTGGGTGCTGATGTAGCGGGTGGATTTATGGCCATGAGTAAAGCACAGCAACGCGGCAAGCGTGTTTCTCTTGCTTTCAAAGAGGTGGAAGGGAAGTTTCTTAAACGCCCAGAAGCGGACGTCCATTTTATCTGCAAAGATGGCCAATTGATTGATGACATGCTGGATGAAACGCTGCGTTCAGGTGAGCGAGTCAACCAACCTGTCCGCATTATTGCTACGTGTCCAAGTTTACACGGCGATGAACCCATGGCTGAGTTCTCGCTCGTGTTATCGTTAAAAGCTAGATAGTGCTAGACTGGTATTCTTTCAATATCGACTATCTTGGAGCGATTGAGGACTATCTTCCATCGATAGTAGGTCGGCTCTTCACCCTGATTGTTTTCTTTAACAATTAGGTTCAAAAGGTGTCGTTTTTCGAGTGATTCTTTAACGACTTGTCCCTCTTGAAGCTTATAGATTCGGTTGCTGGATTTATCCATCAATCGAGTCAAAGCACGAAAATTAATGTTCAGTATTTCGCGTGTTTGCTCGTATCCACTGGTAAATCGAGATGTCGCCATCTCGGTATGTGCACGATAGTGCAATACTTCTTCTTCGCGCTGGACAGATCGTTTTTTACGGATGCTCTTAATGCGGTCTGGCAGTTGGTCAAATGAGCTGTAGTCAAGCCACTCAATTTTCTTGCCGACCTCTTTTTTGGTCGTGGCATCGATAAATCGGCGACGCCATTTAGGCTTTCCCCTTTGTATCCAGCGCCACATGATGTCACGTAGGTCGTCTTTAAAAACCTCTCTCAGTGCATAAATGACAGATAACACGAGGATAAACGACGCGGTGATTTCGCCAAGATAGTCACGAGCGAGAATTACGGCTGAGGTAACGAATAGCATAACTAAGCCCGTTGCGGATCCTTTGATCATCCGTTTTGTGTTGTTACCCATACTGGTAGATTTTGATTGAAGTACAATAGGGTGTTCAATCAAGCGGCGCAAAAGTCGCATCTTGTTCGCCAGTCGCGTCGGGTCACTCTTAACCTTATCGGAGTTGTAATTGTTTAGATTACGATGTGCTTGCTCCTTTTCCACAATGGTAATCAAACGTTCTTTAAGAGGCGTGTATGCTTTGCTATTCGGAATATACACAACCAATTCGAGAAGCTTCTGTCCTGTGTACCAAGAAAGATAGTTATCGATATTTGCATAGTGACGCTTAAGGCTGTCGTCGTAAGGTACCGAGCGGCGCATCTTACGAAGTATATCTAGCGCGAGTTCTATAACCTCGTCGACCTCATCAGCGGTGATTTCGTCTTGCGCTGTTTCTTTGAATGTTGCTACTGCTTTGTCTAGTGCTATCACATATTGATACGCGAAAAGACTTAAGCTGACTCGATACTGAGTATTTGAGAGCCTGCCTCGTTTGGCGAGACGAGAGTGGACCAATGGAAGTAGTGTTTCGTTACTATAGTAAGCGCGCTTTTGCGAAATAGACTCGTGATAGAAATCTGACTCGGAAATGAGATGAGACTTCATTCCTAGTTCATTAGGAATAAATAAGAATACGTCCAAGTCGAGTTTTTTAGTATTGGCCATTACATGCGCTATTTTTAAGGTAATGGCATCTTGTTTGTCTACGGTGATCAACCAACTCTCTCCGTGTGCTGAGATTGCTCTAAGCATATCAGAACCAAGGTAAACTAGCATCTTAAAGGGAGTTAGGTATAATCGCGCCAACTACTACATTAGAGATAAAAAACATGATTAACATAGGTCGTACTAACCAATTGGAAGTAATTAAAGAAGCAGACTTTGGCTGGTTCTTGGACGGAGAGGACTATGGCTCTATCTTACTTTCCAAAAAGCATGCGCCTGAAGGTGTGGCGATTGGTGACAAGGTTGATGTGTTTATTTATTTCGATGCTGATAACCAGGTTGTGGCCACGACCGATACTCCTATTGCACAAGTAGGCGAGTGGGGTTTGATGAAGGTGGAAGGCATTAACAGTGTCGGCGCCTTTGCCAATTGGGGTATTAAAGAAAAAGACCTGCTTATTCCGTTTAGTGAGCAGCGTGGTCGTCTATCTGAAGGCAAGACAATTTTAGTGTATGTCTACACAGATAAAGCCTCTGGTCGAATCGTTGGTACGACAAAATTCAACAAGCTGCTTGATAAAAAGCCAGCTCGCTATCAAAGAAATGAGCAGGTAGACCTGCTTATTGCAGAGCGCAGTGACCTAGGTTACAAGGCTATTGTAAATGGTCAGCACTGGGGCATGATTTTCCCATCAGATGTCATCGGCAAGCTATTCGTAGGTAAAAAGCTCAAAGGGTTCATCAAACAGATTCGTGAAGATGGCAAGATTGATTTGTCATTGCAAAAAGTAGGCGTTGCTAAGATGGATGATTTGAGTGAAAAAATCTTAAGCCTGCTTGAGAAGAAAGGGGGCTTTTTACCGTTGAGCGACAAGTCTACGCCTGAAGCGATTTTTGCCGCTTTCAAAACCAGCAAAGGTACGTTCAAGAAGAGCATTGGTGGTCTTTACAAGCAAGGCAAGATCTCCATCGAGAAAGACGGTATTCACCTAAAATCCGAATAAAAGTTTTCTCTTAGTCAAAAGACGTTCCCTAGTTAGAGAAAAGTTGTGACACAGAAAACTCAGACATAAATGTCAGGTACAAAAAGAGGCCCAAAACTGATCCTGATTTGGGCCTAGGGGAATGGCTCATGGAGAGCCTACGCTAACTGTTTTAAACAAGCTTGTTGGAGAAAATCAAGCTTCACACCTTTTGCGAACAGCCATTGGTGTTCGCCATTTAAACGGATATTGCTGAATTGCCTATGTCTCGATAACCTATAAAGTGTAGTACAGAACAGCAAAAAAGCGATGTTGGGTGCGGTTTTTACTAGCCCAATTCGCTATCCATTTGGGTTAAAACAGGTTTTTGTCGCGTACAAGCTCTCTTGGCAGGCCATTTTTCACTCGGTTTCCTACCCATTTACCCAGCCCAATAATAAACCCGTTGTAGCTGACGAGCACTTCTCCCTTGCCAGATAGACCCTCTGGTCTCACATCGCGTCCCATAAACCATTCTCGAGCATCTACAGTTTCAAGTGCTATGGTGTCCGCATTGCGGTTGGCGAGTGTTGTCGCCACTTGATGTTGCCATTTGTAGCCTTTCTTATGTTGCTCAGCGATTTTGATGCCCATGCGAGAGAAACGAAACTCACCAAGCATTGGCTCTAAGGCGCTAGGGAACAGCCAAATATCATTATCACGCTTCCATAACACGCCGTCTGAGGGGAGTTCGATCGAAAATGATTGCTCAAGGGCAGTGACAACGTCACTTGACTCCTTGTTGGTGAGTCTACTAAAAGGAAATTTACCGAGCTTTTTCTTAACAGTAGGTGCGGTCACTGGAGCGAGCTTTGTAAACTTGGCAATGAAAAAGCCTTCGCTATCATAAGTTTGGGGGAAAACGTGTAAATAGCCTTCTGGAGTCGTTGCTTTCTCCGCACCTTCAAAAAGGGTCTGTAAGCTTTGTACTTGTACGGCATCACCAAATGTCTCTAGTAGATACTCCGCGACCTGCTGATTCTCCTCTGGGCTCAACGCGCAGGTTGAATAAACAAGGTTGCCACCAACTTTTAGTGCGTGGAAGGCGCTCTCAATGAGGTCTTTTTGGGTAGCGGCGATTTCAGCGGTCGAGTTGAGACTCCAGTTCTTCATCGCATCAGGATCTTTCCTAACCGTACCTTCACCTGAGCATGGTGCATCAAGCAAAATCGCATCAAACTGTTCAGGTAGCCAGCCGCCAAAAACACGAGCGTCGTAATTACTAAGGGCTGCGTTTCGAACGCCGCAACGTTCAATATTAGCGTGTAACACTTTCACTCGGCTTGCGGCAAATTCGTTTGCCACCAAAACACCTGAGTTCTCCATTAGCGCTGCTAATTGAGTGGTCTTAGAGCCAGGTGCTGCGGCCATATCTAACACAGCTTCATAATCATTATCTTCACCTGCGTAGAGTGCGCTCGGTGGCAACATAGAACTCGCTTCTTGAATATAAAATAAACCCGCCATGTGTTCTGCGGTGTTACCTAGCGGTACCTCGGATTCATCAGCCTCGATCCAGAATCCTTCTTGGCACCAAGGAATTGGATTAAGTGTCCAGCCTTTCTTTTGCGCATTGATTTTAAAGGCATCAACGGTCGTCTTTAGTGTGTTGACACGAATGCTTTTGCGTAGTGGCTTACGACAAGCTTCGACAAAATGTGTCATTGACAGATTCTCAGGAAGAAAAGTTTCGACGTGGCTAAGGAAATCTTCAGGAAGGTAGACGTTAGAATGCAAAGTGAAGCCTATTTATGCGTTTGTGGATTGCGTTGAATTATATACGTACCTCATTGGTAATGAAACAAAGCTGCTTAGGTGTTGCCATAAAAAATAGCCCGCTAAGCGGGCTATTAGAAAGCGTTCTAAATAACAGGCTAGGGCGCTGGGATTGCGGTTCGCCACTGCGTCCAACTAGCATCTGCTTCTTTATTAAGGTAAAAGGTTTGTCCCTCTTCTGCCTTAGGTTGCAGCTGTGATCCTTCTGGTGTAGAGAAGGTGATTCCACCTCGAATTAAGCTATCGACTGTGCCCGCTTTGATGTTCGCCCCTGAAAGGCCAAACTGCACGTTAACACCAGAAACATTCCAGAACACACTGTTTGCTCTGACAAGATAGGCATAATCAGGATCGATTTCGATAGTAGAGATAACGCGATCTGCAAAAGGACCCAGTTCGACCATAGTGACACTGCCGACTTCAATATCACGATACAGAATCGGTGTGCCTGGCTTAATGGAGCCACGGTTTTCGCTTTGTAGAATAAACTCAACACCGTTATCTACCTTGGCAAAATCATGCAGCTCAAACGCTTTGGTAGCTTTACCTACACCAGGCTCCACGGCAATATATTGAGAGACCAGAGCATTAAGGTTTTTAACACCATTGAGTCCAATTTTTGGCTTTACAATCCAGAAGTAGGCACCGTCATTCGTCAACTGTTTGACATACTCAGGAAGAATTCGAGCAACAATTTCAACTCGTTGTTTGTCGAAGTCTGGCAGTGTCAGCATAACTTCGCCAACTTTCACACCCTGATACTTGATTGGCATACCTTTAGAAACTTCTTGGTCTGCTGTCGTTGTATAAAGGGTGATTGATTGTCCGAATTTTCGGGCGGAGCCGAAGTCTTCGTATAGCTTCCAGTTTTTACCGGTTTTGTTTTCAATCCCAGGCAGACTGTCAAAGGCGATACCACCATCAATGAGGGTTTTCAGCGGTGCGGCCTTCACACTGACGCCAGAAAGAGACGCTTCCACTTCTACGCCAGAACGGTTCCAAAATACAGTCTGATTAGTGACGAGATATTTGTATTTGTTGTCGATAGTGACATTGATGTAAACCCCGCCATCAGTGAGTTCGTAATTAGAAACACTGCCGACTTGCATGTTTCGATAAAGCAGTGGACTACCTTCTTTTACAGGAGGAAGTTCGTTGGCGAACAATCGTAATGTCATTGCGCCAGACTGGTTGTGCTGCGCAAGCTCTGCCAGTGCTTTTGTTTGGAAAAGAGGGAACTCAGCACGTTCCGTCGCCTTACCTTCACTAACAAAACTAATTGAGCCCGTTAAAAGCTGTTTAGCCGGTGGAACAGTGACGTTGAGGCCTGCTTCAGTGAGTTCTGCAGTAGCACTACCGGTCACAAAGAAACGGTTTTGGGAACGAATGAGGTTTTTATATTCAACGTCAATAGCGATGTCCATTGCGACTTGATCGTCAACCAGTTCAACACTTAACACGCTACCCACTGGGATCCCTCGATAAAGCACGTTGACGCCGGGCTCTAAGCCAAATGAGTTGTTTGCTAATAGACGTAATGAGACCGATTTTGCTTGAACTCGGTCTAGCTCTTCTTGTTGGATAGCGACAAATTCACGAGTCTGTGGGCCATTACCCGGTACTAAAGTAAGAAAGTTACCTGTAATCAGGTTAGATAGGTTTTCAACACCGGAGAGGGATACCTTTGCTTCTTCCAATAGGAATAACGTACCTTGAGTGAGCATGTCACTAAAAGCCGGTTCAATAGAAGCCGATGCGACGATAGAATCTCGTTCATCGTTAAGCGCGAGGTTGTTGATTCGACCAATTTCGAGGCCTCGATAAACAATTGGGGAACCGTTGGCCTTTAGGTTACTGTTATCAGGCAAGGTGATCTTAACGGGAATACCTCGACCTGCTGTTTTGAGATCTTTGTAGAGCGTAAAATCCGAACCATCTTCGACGGGTGCGCCACCATCCGGGGAATCTACAGCAATCGCGCCTGCTAAAATAGCAGCCAGACTTTCAAGCCGTATATCCACGCCTTGGAAGCCAACGCTAGCACCAATGCCACTCACATTCCAAAAGCGGCTTTTATTGGTAATGATGTGTCGAAACTCTTCTTGAATCGAAGCTTGAATCACGACGGTCTCTGCATCTTCATCCAATTTGAAGTTATAGACTTCACCGATAGGGATTTTCTTGTAAACAATCTTAGAGCCAACGGAAATACCGCCAAGGTCTTTTGCGCGTAAGGTGACGGTTAGTCCTTCATTGATAGCAAGTTCAGTGGGAACTGAGGCTAGCGCATTGAACTTAGTGCTAGAACTGCTGGACTTGGAGGCTGGATGAATGGCGATATAGTTACCCGAGACCAGTGCATCAAGACCCGAAATTCCAGACAGAGAGGCAGAGGGTTTAACTAACCAGAACTTGGTGTCTTCGCCGAGCAGTTTTGCCGCTTCTGGGTAGATATCTGCGTCGACGTAGATATTAGACAGGTCGTCAGACAAGTTGATATCTCGAACCATACCAACTTCGAGTCCTTGATATCTGATTGTCGTTCTGCCAGCGATAAGGCCCTGAGCATCAGAGAAGTAAATTTGAACACGCTGTCCAGCATCATGAACAGCCTTTGCGAGCAACCAACCAGCAAGTGCGATGGTTAATATAGGCAGGATCCAGAGCGGAGAGATACGCCTGGATTTTTTAATCTCTGGTGCATAAGAGGGTTGTGGCTGATTGTCATTACTCATTAATGCTACTACTCACTGGTTTTGCTGATTCTGCTTGTTGTAGTGATGCGTGCTTATCCCACAACAACCTCGGATCGATTGATTCGGCAGCTAACATGGTTAATACCACGACAATGCCAAATGCTACGGCGCCAAATCCTGGTGTAAAGTTCAAGATCTGGCCACGGTCAACTAAAGTCAACATGATTGAAATAACAAACAAGTCGGTCATTGACCATTTTCCTATCCACTTAATGGCTCGATATATCATTAAAGCATGACGATGGTTTCTTACCATGTTGAATTGAATGCAGATTAGTAGATAGGCTAATCCCAGTATCTTTGCCACAGGGACAACGATACTGGCAACAAATATAATAATAGCGATACCGAGCATGTCGTTGTTAATCAGCGACGCAACCCCGGAAAATATGGTGTCTTCTAGCAACTGACCATTGGTTATCAATATCGAAATTGGAATTAAGTTCGCTGGGAAGATAGCGATGGTTGCTGCAATGAGTAGCGCCCAGGTTTTTTGCATCGAGTTGGGCTTCCTATGATGCAGAGGACTTTCGCAGCGAATGCACTGAGCGGCTTCTTGTTGTGATAGATGACAACTGTGGCAGTGTATGTGTTTGTCAGTAATAGAAAGGCTGTTTTCTGGGCGCCAAAGCTCCCAATAGCGTCGAGTGCTCACGCGACTGATAAGCAAAATAGTGATAACTTGCAGAATCACAAGGCTGTATAGCGCGTTACCAACAAAAATATCCGAGTAGTCTTGTAGCTTGAAGCAAGATATTGCAACACTGATAAGGAATACGTCCAACATCACCCAGTGCTTGCTATGTTCCAGTATCCAAAGCGATCCTTTGAGAGGATAGAACCATCTGTGCTTCACCGAGAGGTGAGCGGTGAGAATGGCGATACACATTGCGAGCGGCGCTACGGTGTGGCAAAACAGTGTTAGCAATGCGAGTCCGGGATACCCCTCTTTTATTAGGGCTTGTACGCCTTCAATGAGAGTACCTTCGATCATGACTCCAACCAGGCGAATGGTAATGAAGTCAAAATAGTGGGAAGGAATAAAGAGCAGCAAGCAGGTAATCGCGAGAGCGAGGTTGCCATTAAGGGATGCATTATCGCTGCGGTAAAGAGTCGTGCCGCAGCGAGGGCAATTTGCTGTCTGACCAGGTAGTAACTTAACACGATCGACGGGCAGTTCGCAGTTTTCACAAAGACGAACTAGCGATGATGGCGAAGAATGAGCGCAAGCCTTCATCACTGAGACCTCTCGGTACTCAGTGATATTGTCACAAAACTAACTTGCAGATTGCACCGTACCGTAAAGCGTTTGGTACAGTCCTTCTTTCTCGACCAGTTCAATATGGGTTCCTGATTGTGTTACTTGTCCATCTTCGAGCACGTAGATAAGGTCAGCTTGTTTCACCGCAGAAAGGCGATGCGCGACGATGAGCGTGGTTCTGCCTTTAAGAAACTCACCCAGTGCGGTGTGCAGCGCAGCCTCAGTTGCTGTATCTAATGCCGAGGTCGCTTCATCTAGGATCACGAACTGTGGATCGCTTAGAATCATACGAGCGATTGCGAGGCGCTGCCTTTGGCCGCCAGACAACCGAATGCCGTTCTTACCGATTTGCGTTTCTAGACCGTCAACGAGCTTGTCAGTCACATCTTGTAGCTGAGCGACTTTCAGTGCATTCCAAATAGAGAAGTCATCGTACTCTTTTCCAAGGGTCAAATTATGCCTTAAGCTGTCATTAAAGAGTATAGGTTGCTGTAAAACAACGGCAATTTTATCTCTAATAATGTCAAAACCTATGTCATTAGTGTCAACTCCATTGAATTTGATAATGCCATCACGTTGTTTATACACGCCGATAAGCAATTGAATCAGTGTCGACTTGCCGCCACCGCTAGCGCCTACGAGCGCAACCTTCTTACCAGCGGGTATTTCTAGGTTCAGTTTGTTCAATACATCTTTGTCAGAGTCATAGGAGAAACCGACATCTTCAATAGAGACATCAACTTGCTTGTTGATGCTAAACGGGTTGGTTTTGCTCACGACCTGAGGCTCTTCCTCTAAATCGAGTAGGGTGTTGATGCGTCCTAGGGCTGCTTTGGCACTGTACCAAGAAAACTGAATGCTCAGAAGCTCTTGAACTGGACCGAGCATGAACCAAAGGTAACCAAACACTGCGAATATCTGTCCAATGGTGAGATCACTGAATAAAACCATCACCATTGCGATGGCACGAAAGAGTTCAAACCCGATTAGAAAAAGTAAGAAGGAGAGGCGTCCTGCAGCTTCGGACTGCCAAGCGTACTTGTCAGCATTGGTTCGCACTTCATTGGCTTGCTCTTTAAGTTGTGCCAGAAAATCTCTTTCGCGGTTAGCGGCGCGAAGCTGATAAATGCCATCTAGAGTCTCGACCAATCGGTTTTGGAACTTTTCAAAGGCTTGGTTTTCTCTTTTCTTTAGGTGTTTGACCATGCCGCCAAGCTTTTTGGAGAAGTAGACGACGATGGGGTTGACCAACAAAATGAATAGCCCCAAACGCCAGTCGATCCATAGTAAAACGACGGCAGTCCCCAAAACGGTAAGAAAGCTGATAATGAACTTGCTAAGCGTAGAACCCACAAACTGATCAATGGTTTCAATGTCGGTAATTAGGTGGGCATTGATTCCTCCACTACCGCGAGTTTCATACTGCTGGATACTGATACGACCAAGCTTGTCGATCATTTTGCATCGAATTTGATAGGTAATCGTTTTAGAGACGAGGGTAAACTGTCGCCCTTGCAGGATATTAAGCCCTTGGCTAAAGGTTCTCATCAGGACAACCAGAAGCAGAGTCATCGCGATATAACCAATCGGTGTTTGCCAACTGTCAAACATGATGGTGTTCATTGCTTCGAGACCACCAGCGGGTTGGTTTAGCAACACTTCATCTACCATCACCGGCATTAATAGTGGGATAGGGACGCTAATGAGTGTTGCGATGATTGCGATGATATTGGCAACGATCAACCGAGACTTGTGATTTTTTACTTGTGTTATCAACCAGGAACGGCTAATAGTGTCTTTACTATACGTCATGCTTGTGAGAATAATTCCTATTACGATTGGCTGGCATTGTACGTGTATCGTTAGAATTTTAAAGTTATTAATGGAAATATCATGAATTTAGAGAACTATGAGCGCTTAACCAAGCAAGCTGTCGCACTCATTGAATCCGAAACAGATTTGATCGCTAACCTATCTAATATTAGTGCACTTCTTTTCATGGAGTTACAAGACCTCAATTGGGCTGGTTTTTACTTGATGAAACAAGGCGAGTTAGTTCTTGGTCCATTTCAAGGTAAACCAGCTTGTGTGCGTATCCCAGTAGGTCGCGGTGTTTGTGGCACTGCTGCTGCGACGAATACGGTACAACGTGTATACGATGTTCATGCCTTTGAAGGTCATATTGCGTGCGATGCTGCGAGCAATTCTGAGATTGTGATTCCTTTTTCCATTAATGGTGAGATTGCTGGTGTTTTAGACATCGATAGTCCAAGTGTCGGTCGTTTCAGCGAAATTGATGAAACTGGCCTAACAAAGTTCATGGAATCCGTGGAAAAGCTGCTCAATTCCCATACAAACGTGGTCTAAAATCACATTTGCCTGTGGTTTTTCTATTGCAGGTCACTATAATACCAAGAATATTTTTCTTAATGCTTCGCGGATAACCGCATTAACCAGGAACCCACATGGAAAACACTGAGAAGTTGAAGAACAGCAAAGAAATTATCGCGTATATTGCTGAATGTTTCCCTAAATGCTTTACTGTAGAAGGTGAAGCGAAACCACTTAAAATTGGTATCTTTCAAGATCTTGCTGAACGTCTAAAAGATGACGAGAAAGTTAGCAAGACTCAGCTACGTGCAGCGTTAAGACAATACACTTCTTCTTGGCGTTACCTACACGGCGTTAAACCTGGTGCAGTACGTGTTGACCTAGATGGCAACGATTGTGGTGTACTAGAAGAAGAACACGTAGAACACGCAAAAGCGACACTGGCAGAAAGCAAAGCAAAAGTTGCTGAGCGCCGTAAAGAACAAGCTCAAAAAGCTCGTGAAGAGGGCAAAGCGAAACCTAAGGCTAAGAAGCCTCAAGGTGCACGTAAGCCACAGACTACAAAGAAAACAACGAAAGTAAATAAGCCAGTTGAGACGCGCGCTTTGAATGCAGATGAAATGATCATCGGTAAGCAAGTAAACGTAAACATGGGCAAAGGGAACATGGCTGCGACCATTGTTGAAATCAATAAGGAAGATGTGCGCGTTCAGCTAGTAAATGGCCTACAAATGGTTGTTAAAGCGGAGCACCTGCGCGCATAAAGGAGAAATTCCTACGCATGAAGTGCCGTTCAAAAGTATCTGTAATTGCTGCTAGCCTCTGGCTAGCAGCTTCTTCGGCTCACGCCCTCGAAGCAAAGTATGAAAAGTCAGAAATTCCTACTTTGGCTCCTGAAGTCCAGCATGAGACTGCCAGCAAGCGTGTGACCTCTCGATTCACTCGTTCTCACTATAAACATTTCACCCTAGACGATGAGTTTTCAAAAGCGATATTCACGCGCTACTTGGAGATGCTCGACTACAATCGCAATATTTTCACGCAAGCAGACATTGATAAGTTCGAAGCTTGGTCAACAAAACTCGATGACCAACTAAAAGCGGGCAACAACCAAATCGCATTTGATGTTTACAACCTCTCTATGCAAAAGCGTTACGACCGTTTTGCTTATGCGCTGTCGTTGTTAGACAAAGAGATGAAATTCGATGTGGATGAGGCTATCACGCTTGATCGTTCTGAAGCTGCATGGCCGAAAGACGAGGCGGAGCTCGATGAGCTTTGGCGCAAACGCGTTAAATACGATGCTTTGAACCTAAAGCTTACGGGTAAAGACTGGGATGAAATTAAAGAGACACTTGGCAAGCGTTACAACAACGCTATCAAACGGCTCACCCAGTCTCACAACGAAGACGCGTTTCAAATTTACATGAACGCTTTCGCTCGAGAAGTGGATCCACATACCAGCTATTTATCACCTCGATCAGCAGAACAATTCCAATCAGAAATGAACCTCTCGCTAGAGGGAATCGGTGCTGTGCTGCAATTGACTGACGACTATACCGTTATTCGTTCATTAGTTGCTGGCGGACCGGCATCTAAGAGCAAACAGCTTGGCGAAGGCGATAAGATCATCGGTGTTGGTCAAGATGGCGAAGATATTGTCGACGTTATTGGTTGGCGCCTTGATGATGTTGTCCAGCTTATAAAAGGGCCAAAAGGTACCAAAGTTAAGCTTCAAATCTTGCCGGACGGTAAAGATGCGAAAGCCACAGTGGTTGAGATTGTTCGCGATAAGATCAGACTCGAAGATCGTGCTGTGAAATCTGAAGTCTTTGAAAAAGACGGTAAGAAGATTGGTGTACTTGAGGTACCAAGTTTCTATGTCGGTCTTTCTAAGGATACGGATAAACTCATTACTGAGCTAAAAGAGAAAGGCGTTGATGGTATTATCGTCGATCTTCGCAACAATGGTGGTGGTGCATTAACAGAAGCAACCGCTATGTCTGGCCTCTTTATTGAAAGCGGACCCGTTGTACAGGTTCGTGACAGCTATGGTCGAGTTAATGTGAACAGTGATACTGACGGTAAGATCAGCTATCAAGGTCCATTGACTGTGTTGGTTAACCGATACAGTGCGTCTGCCTCTGAGATTTTTGCCGCAGCGATGCAAGATTATGGTCGTGCCATTGTTCTTGGTGAAAACTCATTTGGTAAAGGTACCGTTCAGCAGCACCGCTCTTTGAATCATATCTATGACTTGTTTGATAAAGAGTTGGGCTACGTTCAATATACGATTCAGAAGTTCTACCGAATTGACGGTGGTAGTACGCAGAACAAGGGTGTAGTACCTGATATTGCATTCCCAACGGCGGTCGATCCTGCTGAAACAGGTGAGAGTGTTGAAGACAACGCGTTGCCATGGGATAGCATCGATAAAGCGAAGTACTCTGTGTTACAACGTAACGATGAGCTCATTGCCAAGTTGACAGAAGCACATGAAAAACGCATTGCGACGGATATGGAATTCGGCTTCATTGCTGAAGACATCGCCAAGTACAAAGCTGAAAAAGACGATAAGACATTATCACTGAGCGAAGCTGCTCGTAAGCAGGAAAGTGATGATAATGATACTCGTCGACTTGATCGCGTGAATCAGCGTCAAAAGGCGGCGGGCGAAGAACCATTTGAGGCTTTGGATGATATCCCGAAAGACTATGAAGTGCCGGACGCTTACTTAGATGAAGCGGTTGCCATCACAGTGGATATGGTCAACTCGAAAGGTTAATATTTTTCGATGCAACTAACAAAAAACGAGCGGTAACGCTCGTTTTTTTCATTCTGATGAAACCTGCCTCAATTCTGATACTTAAAATTAAAAACCGTGATTTAGATCAAAATATTTCGCAATCTCGTATTAACCCACCTAAGCTTTAATTAATTGTGAGGGGGATACATATGAGATGGATAACGCTAATTCTATGTGTTTTTTCGTTTGGAGTGATGTCGGAAACGCGCAAAGACAATAATGATTTAACCCAGTTTGATCAGCCGTTTCTGCTTGGTGATTGGTACTTAGTCAACCCAAGTCCAGGTGAAGCTCCGGACGCTTTTCTCGCGATAAAACTGACGCTGCAATCTAACTATTCTTTTAGTATCGACATACAGAAACAGGACTACAGTATCGAGCATTGGGAGGGTTTGTTTACTGCTAATGACGATACCATCATCCTCGGTTTGAACTCAGACGAACCCCAGGTTTATGCATATAGTGGAAACCACAATATGCTCAATCTCAATGGTGTCGTGTTTACCAAAGCGTTGCCCAATGCGCTCGCTGGGATTTGGTCGTCAGTGAGTGTATCTGGAGATGACAAACATGCCCAAGAAATTGCGCGAATGGATTTAATTCTCCAACCAGACTTTGTGTTCACTTTTCGCGTGAGCTCCAGTGAAGGTGAAGAAGCGATCCACAGCGGTGTTTACTACACCGAAGACGATCATATCGTATTGCTCTATCAAGATGGTGAACATGATGCGACATACACGCTTGATAAAGATGAACTGACTCTAGAGGTCGAAGATGGCGACATGTTCGCGGTACTAAACCGAATCCGCTAAGCAAATCATCCATCAAAGCTTTGAGCGCCAACCCAAGTTGGCGCTTTTTTTATGTCATTCTCTGCAATCCTTTGTCCCATAAGGTTATAATCATTTCCGATTAAGCGTATACCCGACTATAGTTGCAGGTATATTCTGCTAACAATAATAAAGACAAGGACTAAAGGATGACGGAGTCAGCACCTAAAGCCAAATACCGAAGTGATTATCAATCACCTTCGCACACTATTACAGATGTAAACCTCACTTTCGATCTTCATGAGACGAAGACTCTTGTTACTGCCATTTCTCAGGTTAAACAACAAGGCAGTGTAACCACTATCTCTTTGGATGGTGAAGGCATTGAGCTCGTTCAGATTACAATCAATGGAGAAGGTTGGACGGACTATACACAGACCGAAACCGGTCTCGAGATTCACAACCTTCCATCAGAATGTGAACTGAAAATCGAAAATATTATTTCCCCTTCAACGAACACGGCATTGGAAGGTCTGTATATTTCAGATGGCGCGTACTGCACACAATGTGAAGCAGAAGGTTTTCGTCGTATCACGTACTTCCTGGACCGACCTGATGTTCTGGCAAAGTACACGACCAAAGTTATTGCCGACAAAGCGAGCTTTCCGTTTTTACTAAGTAACGGTAATAAAGTTGACGAAGGAGAGTTAGAAGGCGGTAAGCATTTTGTGTCTTGGGAAGATCCACATCCAAAACCATCCTATTTGTTTGCTCTTGTTGCTGGTGATTTTGATGTGCTTCGCGATAGTTACATTACGCGCTCTGGACGTGATGTCGCACTGGAGATTTTTGTCGACAAAGGCAATCTAGATCGCGCGAACCATGCGATGGTTTCTTTGATTAACTCAATGAAGTGGGACGAAGAGCGCTTTGGTTTGGAGTACGACCTCGATATCTACATGATCGTGGCCGTTGATTTCTTTAACATGGGTGCGATGGAGAACAAAGGGCTGAACGTCTTTAACTCTAAGTTTGTTCTCGCGAATGATCAAACTGCAACCGACACCGATTATCTTGGCATTGAAGCGGTAATTGGACACGAATATTTTCATAACTGGACCGGTAACCGCGTGACTTGTCGCGACTGGTTCCAGTTAAGTTTGAAAGAAGGCTTGACGGTTTTCCGTGATCAAGAGTTCTCGTCTGATTTAGGTTCACGTTCAGTTAATCGTATTAACAACGTGCGAATTATCCGTGGTCCTCAGTTTGCTGAAGATGCAAGCCCTATGTCTCACCCGATTCGCCCAGAGAAAGTTATTGAAATGAATAACTTCTACACGCTCACAGTGTACGAAAAGGGCAGCGAAGTCATCCGCATGATGCACACGCTACTTGGCGAAGATAAGTTCCAAGCGGGCATGAAGTTATACTTTGAGCGTCACGATGGTACCGCTGCGACGTGTGAAGATTTTGTCGCAGCAATGGAAGATGCTTCTGGTATTGATCTTAAACAGTTCCGACTTTGGTACAGCCAGTCCGGCACACCAAGTCTGACAGTTACCGACACTTATGACGAAGTCAATAAGACATACACGCTGACGGTCAAACAACACACACCATCGACTCAAGATCAAACTGAAAAGCAGGCGTTACACATTCCATTTGACGTGGAACTGTATGACGAGCAAGGAAAAGTTGTCGAGTTACGCCGTAACGGCATGCCGTCTTCAAATGTATTGAATGTAACGGAATCTGAGCAGAGCTTTGTGTTTGAAAATGTTGAAAGCAAGCCAGTTCCGTCCATGCTTCGCGAGTTCTCTGCACCTGTTCGTTTGAACTTCGAATACAGTGATGAGCAGCTGGCATTTTTGATGGTCCAGGCGCGTAATGATTTTGCCAAGTGGGATGCAGGACAAATGCTTCTTGCGAAATACATCAAGTCGAATGTAGAAGCGGTACAAAAGGGTTTGAAGGTTGCGCTACCTGATTTGGTTGTTGATGCTTTCCGCGGTGTGCTGTTAAACAATGAGCTTGAGCCTGCATTCATTGCCGAAGCACTGTCATTGCCAAGCTTTAATGAAGTAGCTGGTTGGTATGAAACCGTAGATGTAGACGCCGTATGTGATGTGCTGAAAGGGATCAAACTTGGACTTGCTGATGCTTTGCAAGATGAACTGTCGGCGCTTTACCATACATTAGCACAAGTAGAATATACGATTGAGCATGATGCTATTGGTAAACGTTCATTAAGAAACTTGTGTCTGCAATACCTAGCCAATGTTGAAGCTCATGCGCATCTTGTAAAAGAGCAGTATGAATCAGCGAACAACATGACCGATACAATGGCAGCAATGAGTGCAGCAAACAGTGCATCTCTTACTGTTCGTGAAGAGATTATGGCTGATTACAGTGAAAAATGGAGCCATGATGGTTTGGTCATGGACAAATGGTTCGCGCTACAAGGTAGTAACCCGTCAGTGAACGCACTAGAGAATGTGAAAGCGTGTATGTCGCATAAAGCATTTAGCTTGAGTAACCCAAACCGAACAAGAAGTTTGATTGGTTCATTCCTCAACATGAACCCGCGCCGATTCCATGATAAATCAGGCAAAGGCTATGAGTTTGCGGGTGAAATTCTTACTCAGCTTAATGAGTCAAACCCTCAGGTTGCGTCTCGTTTAATCGATCCGTTGTTGAAACTGAAAAAATACGATAGCGAGCGTCAATCGCTTATCAAACATGAACTTGAGAAGCTAAAAGCATTAGATAACTTGGCCAAAGACCTGTTTGAAAAGGTGACTAAAGCACTAGAGTCTTAATGTTAAAACCACTACTGTTTATTTATACAGTAGTGGTTTTCTTCTTACCACAATTCACTCTTTCAATTACTGGACACAAACACACCAATCACTCAATGAAACAGTACTATTTCTCTCTGAATATCAGTTATAACGATTACCTTACGCACTATACTGGTCATGCATCCAGTATTTTGGTGTGTACCGAACAGGGACTAAGAATTCAGCTACCTGCGACACGATTTCGCCCATTTTTAACACAATTAGGCTTAAAAGGGCGCTATCGATTAACAACTGACCAAAACAACAAGTTTTTACGGTTAGAATCACTGTAACTTGGCCCATATCTAGTGATATGAATAAGTGCATTAGTCACACAATCAAACATTTCCCTGAAACTTCCTCCAATTTTCATTAACCCTTTTTCAATAAAACTTTTACAATAAAGACAAGCCTACATCCCTCATAAAAACAAAAAAGTGGAGCGTTACTATGACCACGCGCGAACCTGTTGTTCCGGTTCTACTGGAGAAAGTTTATAAGTTGATTGAATCCAAAGTAGAAGGAGCCAATCAGCCTCTAGTGACTAAACTTGCCAAACATATTTTAAGCAACGTTTCCCCCGACGATTTGCTGCAAAGAAATGAATCCGACCTGTATGGTGCTGTTGTTAGCTTATGGCATCATTTAAATGAGAAGAGATACGATGAAATTTCGGTCCGAGTGTTCAACCCGACGGTGAGCCGTCATGGTTGGCAGTCGACACATACTATCGTCGAGATTGCTGTTCCTGATTCCCCGTTCTTAGTTGATTCAGTCAAAATGGCGTTGAATCGAATCGATCTTACTTGCCATATTATGCTTCATGGCCCAACTCAGTTCGAAAGAAACGAGCAAGGGCAAATTACTTCTGTTAACGAAGGCAAAGGGCATCTTCAATCTGTTTTCCATATTGAGGTAGACAGACTGAGCGCGAAAGAAGAGATGAACGAGCTTAAAAATGAGCTTGTTACCATCTTCGAAGATACGGGTTTAGTGGTCAATGAGTGGGAGGCAATGTCCGACAAGCTCAAAAAGATCACGAAAGATTTAGTAAAAAACAAAGCTAAGCTTCCAATGGAAGACGATCGCTTTGATGAGACTATTGCTTATCTTGAGTGGTTGGGTGATCACAACTTTACCTTCATGGGATATAAAGAGTTTGATCTAATCAGTGAAGAAGGGGATTCGGTTCTCAAACCAACCAAAGAGCCTGGACTTGGTCTGTTCTCAAAAGAAGAAAGAGTTCGCTCAGTAAAAATCTCTGAATTCTCAGACTCTGCTCGTCTCGAAGCAAAGAAACCTTTCCTACTGATTCTGACTAAAGGCAACAAGGCGAGCCGAATTCACCGCCCAGCTTATACCGACTATGTTGGAATTAAGAAATTTGACTCTAAGGGTAAGGTGATCGGCGAGCACCGCTTTACCGGTCTGTACACATCGGCTGTGTACAACCAAAGCGTATCAACGATTCCTCTGATCCGCGAGAAAGTTGAACGTATATTGGCATCGAGCGGTTATCGTGATGGTTCATATTCTTATAAAGCGTTAAGAAACATTCTTGAAAACTACCCACGTGATGAACTGCTTCAAGCGAAAGAAGAAGAACTGCTTGAAGTAGGTATGGGTGTGGTTCAAATGCAAGATCGTGATTTGATCCGTTTATTCATTCGCAAAGATCCGTTCGGCCGTTTCTTCAGTTGTATGGTGTACGTAAGTAAAGATCGTTATAACACTCAGCTTAGAAAAGATACCCAACGGATTCTTCAAAATTACTTCGGCATTGACCAAGAGGTTGAATTCACAACCTATTTCTCAGAAAGCCCATTAGCACGAACTCACTACATTGTGAGGGTAGACAATAACAACATGGATGTAGATGTGAAGGCGATTGAACGTAATCTAATGGAAGTATCAGCATCGTGGGATGACCGCCTGTCTGAAGCCATAGTGGCTAACTTTGGTGAAAGTAAAGGTCTTCCACTGTCTAAAGTCTACTCGAGAGTATTCCCACGTTCTTATAAAGAAGACATGATGCCGACTTCTGCGGTTGCTGACATTGAGCGTCTTGAAGCATTGGATGAAGACAACAAGCTTGGAATGCTGTTCTATCGTCCTCAAGAAGCGGCTGCAGATTCCAAAGAGGTGAAACTAAAGCTCTATCATCGTGATGAGCCTATTCACTTATCTGACGTAATGCCTATGTTGGAAAACCTAGGTCTTAGAGTTATTGGTGAGTCACCATACGAGATCGTTAAAAGTGATGGCGGCACCTACTGGATCCTTGATTTTGCTATGCTGCATAAGAGTGAAACGGTTGTGGATCTTCGTGAGGCACGCGATCGATTCCAACAAGCGTTCGCTGCGATTTGGTCAGGTGATCTAGAAAGCGACGGCTTTAACAGACTGGTACTGGGTTCAGGTTTGACAGGGCGTGAGGTCTCCATCCTTCGTGCTTATGCACGCTATATGCGCCAAGTCGGCTTCCCGTTCAGCCAACACTATATTGAAGACACGCTTAATCACTACCCAGACCTTGCTAAAGACTTGGTTGAGTTGTTTACTCAGCGCTTTATGCCGTCTCTTAAAGGCAGTAAGAAGGGACAGCAACGCGTCATTGAAAAGATTCACAAGCAGCTGGATAAAGTGGATAGCCTGGATGATGACCGTATCATTCGCCGTTACGTGGAAATGATCTCTGCGACGCTTCGTACTAACTATTATCAGAAAGATAAAGCCGGAGACAATAAGCCATGGCTATCATTAAAGCTTGAACCTAAGAATATTCCAGAGATCCCAGCTCCTGTTCCAGCGTTTGAGATTTTTGTCTATGCTCCGGACATTGAGGGTGTTCACCTACGAGGCGGTAAAGTCGCGCGTGGTGGTTTGCGTTGGTCGGATCGACAAGAGGATTTCCGAACCGAGATCTTAGGTTTGGTAAAAGCGCAGCAGGTTAAAAACACCGTTATCGTTCCTGTGGGAGCAAAGGGTGGATTTGTCTGTAAGCGTCAACCTCAGCTATCGAGTCGTGATGAGATCTTTGCAGAGGGCCAACGTTGCTATAAGCAATTTATCCGTGCGCTATTAGATGTCTCTGACAACATCATCGAAGGGGAAGTTATTCCGCCGAAAAGTGTCGTGAGACATGACGAAGATGATCCATACTTGGTGGTTGCTGCAGATAAGGGGACGGCAACGTTTTCTGACTTAGCAAACTCAGTGTCTGACGAATACAACTTCTGGCTTGGTGATGCATTTGCATCGGGTGGCTCCAATGGTTATGACCATAAGGCTATGGGTATTACAGCCAAAGGTGGCTGGGAGTCAGTTAAACGTCACTTCCGTGAGATGGGGATAGATTGTCAAAACGAAGACTTCACCGCTATCGGTGTAGGTGACATGGCAGGGGATGTATTTGGTAACGGTATGCTACTTTCTAAGCATATTAGGCTCCAAGCTGCGTTTAACCATATGCACATCTTTATTGATCCAAATCCAGAGTCATCAGCGAAAAGCTGGGAGGAACGTAAACGCCTATTCGATCTTCCGCGTTCAAGTTGGGAGGATTACGATCCTAAGTTGATCTCTAAAGGCGGTGGTGTGTTTGCACGCCGAGCAAAATCGATCACATTGACTCCAGAGATCCAAAAGATGCTTGGCACTAAAAAAGCATCAATGGCGCCAAATGATCTTATTAAGATGATTTTGTCGATGGAAGTCGATCTCCTTTGGAATGGTGGTATCGGTACGTATGTGAAATCGAGCTCTGAAACACACACAGATGTTGGAGACCGAGCCAATGATGTGTTGCGAATCAATGGTAGCGAGTTAAAAGCCAAAGTTGTTGGTGAAGGCGGCAACCTGGGTATGACTCAGCTTGGTCGTATTGAATACGCGCTCGCTGGTGGACGGGTAAATACCGACTTTGTTGATAACGTAGGTGGTGTAGATTGCTCTGATAACGAAGTAAACATTAAGATCTTCCTTAATGGTCTAGTATCTAATGGCGATCTGACGGTAAAACAGCGCAACCAGATCCTAGAGTCTATGGAAGACGAAGTGGGTGAGATTGTATTGGACGACGCTTACTGTCAGTCTGAGTCAATTTCAGTGACCGAATTCCAGGGTGTCTCTTTGGTCAAAGAACAGATTCGCTTTATTCACACCTTAGAGAAAGCAGGTCACCTTGATCGCGCTCTAGAGTACATTCCTTCGGATGAAGATCTACTTGAGCGTGAAAAGCAGGGCATCGGAATGACACGTCCAGAGCTCTCGGTATTAGTTGCTTACGGTAAGATGGTACTAAAAGAAGAGTTAGTGACTGATGAGATCGCGAATGACCCTTATCATCAGCAACAACTCACCCAATACTTCCCATCTGAGTTACGCCGTAACTATATGGAAAGTATGCCAAACCATCCACTGCGAGCAGAAATTATCTCTACTATGCTTGCAAATCAGATGGTTAACGAGATGGGTTGTAACTTTGTGACTCGTTTGCAAGAAGAAACCGGCGCAACTGTGGTTGATATTGCTAATGCTTATGCGGCATCTCGTGAGATTTACGGTTTTGCTTACACATTTGAGCAAATCAGAAAGCTTGATAATGTGGCGAGCTCAGAAGCTCAGTATGAGTTGTTGTTCATTGTTCGCCGAACACTTCGTAGACTAGCTCGTTGGATTCTTCGTAATCGTCCTGGCAAACAATCGGTAGAACAGTTAGTTGCTCGCTATCGTGATGACGTAATCAAGGTAGAGCAAACGCTTGAGAAGTGTCTAGTTGCTGAAGAGGTATCCGAACACAACGCTCAAGCCGATATCTGGGTAGGGCAAGGTGTTGAAAGTGATTTGGCGAATTACGTTGCTCGTCTATCAAGCCTACTTTCTGCTGTCGACATCTCTGAGATTGCAACCGAAGCAAGCTTTGATGTCGAGAGAGCATCCAAACTTTACTTCCACTTAGGTGATCGCTTATCACTTCATTGGTTCTTGAACCAAATTAACGGTCAAGCGGTAGACAACAACTGGCAAGCACTTGCGAGAGCGGCGTTCCGTGAAGATCTTGATTGGCAGCAGCGTTTGTTGACGGCACAAGTACTGAAATGTGGTTGTGGGGGAGACAGTGAAGACGTGATCCTGTCACTTGATAACTGGATGGCGACAAATGAAAACAGCCTCCAACGTTGGGAAAATATTCTTAACGAGTTTAAGGTGGGTAATGTCCATGAGTTTGCTAAGTTCTCAGTTGCACTTCGCGAGCTAAGTCTACTTAATCTGAACTGTGCAAATAATCTTTAGATTGTTACCGCACAATGTTAACAGTTAAGCGCTCTTCGGAGCGCTTTTTTAATCTTAAAAGACTGCTTTAGTGACGGTGTAACACTAAATCGGTGCATTATTCTGCAAAACGTTTGCGTTTTGTTAGATAAACGAAAATCTTCGTTGCATGTTTGGGGGAATCAGTAAATAATACCACCCCGTTTACACGGGTTTTCTATCGGAGGCACAATGCTTTACCGTCTTGCCAGAACTGGCTTTTTCCAACTTGATGCCGAAAAGGCTCACGATCTCGCTATTCAAAACTTCAAACGCTTCACCGGCACACCATTTGATCTCGCTTATCGCCAACAACTACCTAATCGACCTGTAGAATGTATGGGTTTAACCTTCAAGAACCCTGTTGGCTTGGCTGCTGGCCTTGATAAAAATGGTGAGTGTATTGAAGCATTCGGTGCGATGGGCTTCGGTTTTGTAGAAGTTGGTACGGTAACACCTCGTCCTCAACCAGGGAACGACAAACCACGTCTATTCCGTCTAGTGGAAGCAGAGGGCATCATCAACCGAATGGGCTTTAACAACCTCGGTGTAGATAATCTCGTTGAAAATGTAAAGAAAGCGAACTTTGACGGCATTATCGGTATCAACATAGGTAAGAACAAAGATACGCCGATTGAAAAGGGTGCTGAAGATTACATTATCTGTATGGAGAAGGTGTATGAGCATGCGGGATATATCGCTGTAAATATCTCTTCGCCAAACACTCCAGGGTTACGTTCACTCCAGTACGGAGAAGCACTGGATGAACTTCTTTCTGAACTGAAGGCGAAACAAGCAGAACTTGCTGAAAAACATGGTAAATATGTGCCATTAGCACTGAAGATCGCTCCGGATCTGAGTGATGATGAGATAGGCCAGATTTGTGACTCATTGATCAAGAATAAGATCGACGGTGTGATCGCGACGAATACGACGCTGGATCGTTCTATTGTTGAAGGTATGAAGCATGCAAACGAAGCTGGTGGCCTAAGCGGCCGACCTGTACAGTCCCGTAGTACTGAAGTTGTTCGTTTACTTGCTAAAAACCTTGATGGTAAGCTTCCAATCATTGGCGTAGGTGGGATCGACTCTTTTGTTTCTGCAAAAGAGAAACTCATGGCTGGCGCTTCTCTGGTTCAAGTATACTCTGGCTTCATTTATCACGGTCCTAAACTTGTAAAAGACATCGTCAAAAATCTTTAAGCAAATTCTGTCAAAGTGACTAGGTTTGAATCATGAAAGGGGGAAATAGTTTTCCCCTTTTTTTTTGTTTATTCGTTTGTAGAATTAGTAACAACTGACCAAAAAGGTAATTAAGCGTTTTACCTAACAGTCTGATTATTCTTCAAATATAGAGACGGAACGATGCTTAAACCCAGCGATACATGGATCTGGTATATGGACGAGAGTGAGAACTCTCTTATGCTGGATTTGGGAGATGATATGGTTTTCAAAACCAATCTTTCCCGAAAACTCCTTGTTGAATGCGCGATGGGTCAGAACAACTTCACAGTCGATGACGCATCCGCGTTTCAAACCTTTAAAGACCAAATAAGCCTATTGGGGCTTTCTGAACCAAGACAAGCAGAGCTTACGCTCTATTGTGTAGCCGCAAAACGTTTCCACAAGCCTGTCCAGCCTAAGAGCTGGTTCTTCGACCATCAAGATGGCACGTACCAGCCTCAAGAGGGTGACTTAGTTCGCTTAATCAACCAACACTCTGAGGGTTTCTTTATCGTGTTGGAAGTAGGGGAAAGTGCGAGTTTGTGTGCGTTGGTAGACCTAGAGTCATTCAGTTTGTCTTCAAACAAAGAAGTGGTGTTTGGTCAAAGTATTAAGGTTATGCACGACAGGATGGCCTGCGCACATCAATTTATGGCATTAAACCAGCCTATTGCTCTAGTTGGTTAAGAGCGTGGCATAGAGCGCGATAACGCGCCTTATAAGAAAAAGCAGTGGCAGCTTAGCAATTACAATAAGAAGTTCTTACTTCCATTTCTCGTAGAATTTATCGGTCCTTGTGGCCGATTTTTTTTGTCTCAAATATCCCAAATAGCCAAACCCAATCCTCAATAGTCACCCCATTAACTGACATGTTTGCTACTACATCTCTGTTGCAGTGCAAATAATTTGCTTTTTTTATCACCAGAAAGTGACGTATTTGTTCCCCAAATTAAGGGGGTATTCACTCCAAAATTCCTCCTTTCACTGCATTTTGTAAATAAATTACAAATGAAAATGTGCGTTGGTATATACCAAAACTGTAGCGAATAAGTATTCACTATCGCTATAGTGCCCAAGTTTAGGTTATTTAAATTAGCTACTGCTTATGTATTGATTGGAAAGATGTAGAAGGTTTATGACGGTTAAACCTTGTTCGAACAAACAAGTGGAGACGAAGATTGTGCAGGTTTATTTAGTGACAACAGGGATTGTCAGGTATAATCAACACCATTTTTCACAGCTAGATGAACACTATGAACCAATATCTTGCCGTCACTTCCAACGGTCTTGAAAACCTTCTTGCTCAAGAGCTTGAGCAAATGGGTTTAACTTCTGTAAAGCCAGTTCAAGCAGGAGTTAAATTTAAAGCGAGCAACGAGCAGATTTATCGCGCTTGTTTATGGAGCCGATACGCTTCTCGCTTTGTGAAAGTACTGTCGGAGTTCACTTGCCAAGATGATATGGATCTCTATCTGGCTGCTTCATCTATCAATTGGGTGAACCACTTCCACAGTTCGAAGAAGTTCATTGTTGATTTTAATGGTACTAACCGAGAAATCCGCAATAGCCAATATGGCGCAATGAAAGTGAAGGACGCTGTTGTAGACGTCTTTACTAAGAAGAGCTTGCCTCGACCAAATATCAGTAAAGATCGTGCCGATGTGCGAGTTCACGTTAGGCTGCACAGAGATAAAGCGTTAATTGGCCTTGATATGGTTGGCTCAGGCCTTCATCAACGTGGTTATCGTACGGAGTCGGGACGTGCGCCTTTGCGTGAAACATTGGCTGCAGCTATCGTTTCTCGTAGTGGGTGGGAGCAAGGTAAGAACATGCTCGACCCTATGTGTGGCTCAGGCACATTACTGATTGAAGCGGCTATGCTTGCTGCGAATATGGCGCCGGGTGTTAAACGTAAATCTTGGTGCTTTGAAGCGCTTGAAGACTTTGAACCTGAAGTTTGGGCTGAAGTGAAATCAGAAGCGAACGTACAAGCTCGACGCGGTGTCAAAAAGACTGACAGCAGGTTTTGGGGCTTTGATAATGACCCTAAAGTTCTTCGCACAGCAAGAGAAAATGCGAAACGAGCGGGTGTCGATGACCTGATTACGTTTGAGTTAGGTGATGCGAGTAAAGTAACTAAACCGGTAGAGTTTGGGGAAGGTGTTATCGTATGTAACCCACCTTACGGTGAACGATTGGGTACCGAGCCTGGGCTTATTGCTTTATACACTGAGTTTGGTAATCAGCTAAAAACAGAATTTGGCGGTTGCCAAGCATCTATTTTCTCAAGTTCTGACGATTTACTTAGCTGTCTACGCATGCGTGCAGACAAACAATTCAAATTGAATAATGGTGCGTTACAGTGTCACCAGAAAAATTATTCGATTTCTCAACGTAGTGCGGAACAGATTTCTGGTAACAATGATCTGCAAGTTATCGCGCCAGATTTCTCAAATCGATTGAAAAAGAACATTGCTAAGATCGGTAAATGGGCCAAGAAAGAAGGCCTTGATTGCTACCGTATCTATGATGCCGACCTTCCGGAGTACAACGTTGCAGTAGACGTTTACCAAGACTCATTGGTTATTCAAGAGTACGCTGCACCGAAGAGCATTCCGGAAGAGACTGCCAAACGACGTCTAACGGATATTATTCGTGCGTCGATTAAAGTAACAGGCGTCGATACGAATAATGTCGTCCTTAAAGTGCGCGAGAGGAAGAAAGGGTCATCTCAGTACAATAAGCTTGCTCAAAAGTCATCGACTATGACGGTAAATGAGTATGGTGCACAGTTAATCGTAAACCTCCATGACTACCTAGATACTGGTTTATTCCTAGATCATAAAATTACTCGTCGAAAGTTAGGCGAGATGGCACAGGGTAGAGACTTCTTAAACCTATTTGCTTATACAGGTTCGGCGACAGTGCACGCGGCGCTTGGTGGTGCCAAATCTACGACGACTGTAGACATGTCGAACACTTACCTAGAGTGGGCAAAAGATAATATGAAGCTTAACGGCCAAGTGGGTCGTCAGCATCAATATATTCAAGCGGATTGTCTTCAGTGGTTGGCTAAAGCAACGGGTAGCTACGACCTTATCTTTATTGATCCACCGACGTTCTCTAACTCTAAGAGAATGGAGCAGTCCTTCGATGTTCAACGTGACCACGTCACGTTAATGCGCGATCTAAAACGACTATTGAGTGCCGATGGCACAATCGTATTCTCTAATAACAAACGCCATTTCAAGATGGATATGGCGGCGCTAGAAGAAATCGGATTAACGGCTAAGAACATCTCAGATAAAACGCTACCGTTAGACTTCTCGCGTAATAAGCATATTCACAACTGCTGGGTTATCTCTCACAAAAGCTAAAGATGGACTATGGCAAAGGAACTGATTTTATATAGCACAGAAGGATGCCATCTCTGCGAGATGGCTCTTGAACTCCTACAACAGGTTGGGCTGGAAGAAAAGGTTAGTATCGTTGATATCGCTTTCGACGATGCTTTGTTTTCTCGTTACGGTGTCACTATTCCCGTCATTAAAGTTGATCAATCAGAAATCAACTGGCCCTTCGATCTCTCTCAACTTCAACAATGGTTAACAGTCAATGGCATTACTTACCATCCATAATGGGCAACTAGCGTTTGGCGATCACCCGCTACTCGATAAAACCGACTTTGCTTTGCAAGAAAATGAACGTGTGTGTCTTGTCGGACGCAACGGTGCAGGCAAATCGACCTTAATGAAGGTGCTCGCTGGCGACATCATCATGGATGACGGCAAGCTGCAAATTACTCAAGATGTGGTTGTTTCGCGTTTGGAGCAAGATCCACCGCGTGATCAAGCAGGTACGGTTGCTGACTATGTTGCCGAAGGTCTTGCTGAAGTCGGAGAGCAACTTAAGCAGTATCACTCGTTACTTGAGCTGGTGGCACAAGACCCAAGTGAATCCCATATTAATCGTCTAGCAAAAGTACAAGAGAGCCTTGAGGTGTCGGGTGCATGGCGTTTTGAGGATCGTATAAAGAACATTCTCGGCGCACTCAAGCTTGATGGAAACACATTGTTAACTGACCTTTCTGGTGGGTGGCAACGCAAAGCTGCGTTAGCTCGTGCACTCGTGTGTGACCCTGATGTCTTGTTGCTCGATGAGCCAACTAACCATTTAGATGTGACCACTATCGAATGGTTGGAAACGTTCTTAAAGGATTTCCGCGGTTCTATCATCTTTATTTCACACGACCGTGCTTTCATTCGTTCAATGGCAACACGTATCGTAGATCTTGATCGTGGCCAGTTAGTGTCATTCCCGGGTGACTATGAGAAGTATTTAGTTGAGAAAGAAGAAGCATTACGTGTTGAAGAGATGCAAAATGCGGAATTCGACAAAAAGCTTGCCCAAGAAGAAGTCTGGATTAGACAGGGCATCAAAGCTCGCCGTACTCGTAACGAAGGTCGCGTTCGCGCACTCAAGAAATTGAGAGAAGAACGTAAAGGGCGCCGTGAAGTACAAGGCAAAGTGAACCTTAAACTTGATGATACAAGCCGCTCTGGAAAGATAGTGTTTGAAGCTACCGATCTCAGTTATCAGATTGAAGGAAAGACCATCATCAATAACTTCTCGTTCAACATTCAGCGTGGAGATCGCATTGCGCTTATCGGTCCTAATGGTTGCGGTAAGAGTACGCTCATCAAGTTGTTGCTAGACCAACTAACACCAAGCTCAGGTAAGCTAAAGTGTGGTACTAAGCTAGAGGTAGCGTATTTCGACCAATACCGTGAAGCTTTGGACCCAGAGAAAAGTGTTATTGATAACTTGGCTGACGGTAAGCAAGAAGTCATGGTTGGCGGCCGAGAGCGTCACGCACTTAGCTATCTACAAGATTTCTTATTTGCTCCCAAACGCGCTCGTACACCAGTGAAAGCTCTATCTGGTGGTGAAAAGAACCGTTTGTTGTTAGCGCGAATCTTCCTTAAGCCAAACAACTTGTTGGTTCTCGATGAACCAACTAACGATCTTGATATTGAAACGCTAGAATTATTAGAAGAACTTTTAGGCAACTACCAAGGAACTTTGCTTCTAGTGAGTCACGACCGCCAGTTTGTTGATAATACTGTGACGGCTAGCTGGATTTTTGAAGGAAATGGGGTTATCGAAGAGTTCGTTGGTGGGTATCATGATGCTCAGCAGCAAAGGCAACAGGTGCTCGATGCACGTAAAGCCTATGAACCAGTAAAAGAGAATAAAAAACAGCCAGTTGAACAAGATAAGAAAGCAACTACTGTGAACTCTAAGCCTAAGAAGCTGTCCTATAAGCTACAAAGGGAGTTAGAGGCGTTACCAGCGTTGTTGGAACAGCTGGAGCAAGAGATTGAACAACTACAGGAAACGGTCAATGACCCGGCGTTTTTCGCCAAACCTGTGGATGAGACACAACCCATTTTAGATAGTTTGTCTGCAAAAGAGCAGGAGCTAGACGTTGCTTTTGAGCGATGGGAAGAGCTAGAAGCAATGCAACAGGAAAGTTAGTTTTGATGAGTCGTAATAATTTTAAAATTTCATTGATTGCAGCAAGTGTACTTGCTGCGACTTCAGGGCACGCTGCTTTGTATAAAGTAGTGGAAGTTGATCCTACTGACAGTATTACTTCGACAGGTATTTATGTCGATAACGTCACCGAGTTTTACGGTTCTGCAATCCAAAAAACATCTGGTACGGTTGACCCTTTAGGGTGTTTTGCTGAAGGTGCCAATTGCGCAGAGTATCAACTGTTCGGTGATTCTCGAAACGGGTCAGAAGGACACTCATACCGTCAAGAGATTCCTTTCAACTGGGACATGTCATTCTTTTATACAGACTGGGTCCGGAACAAAGATTACTGTCGAAATGAGTTAGGCTACCAAACTTGTGATCCAGGTTGGACCGATAAAATGTGGTACAGTTTTAGCGAAGTTGGTGGTCTAAGAAGAGAGCGTGACGCTTTCTTGAACTCGTCCCAAATCGGCGCGAACAGCCGACCGGGTGAGGATGACTACTTTTCTAATGCTCTTGCGTTTAGTGAAGCTACTCCAGCATCAAATCCAGATGAGAAGTCCCTAGCTAACAGGGTGCAAGTTCAACCAACCTCAGACTACAAACCTGGAGGCGTACAGTCACCAGAAACTAACTCTGAAAACGTAGTTATTAATAGCCTAACTTCTAAGAATGGTTATGCTATCGGTAACACGAGTTCTGGATATTACAGAATCAATACTTCTGGTGGTTCGGCGGTTGGTAACCTAGCTACAGCATACCGACATAGAGGTTATGTTCAAACTGCAGATAATGAGACGAACATGTTGCTACCCGTGCTTACCGAAGGCAGTAACCAGGATCAAAAAATCACCAACAATATGGGTAGAACCATGGGTTGGAGTAGCTTTTTTTACGGGGATAGAGAGTTTATCGTAGGTAGCGCTGCTGTTGCTCCGTTTGACTACAATGACGATAACAAAAACTGGAACGGCGACCTAAACAATTGCTTGATAGATGATCCAGCGTCAAGATCGGATTGCCAGAACTTTGCCTTCGCCACTCAAACTGCAGTTTGGGATTCCAACGATTGGGAGAGAGGAGCCAGTGTAGTTTCGGCTTGGCAAAATAATGTTCCTACCAATAATGATAAAAAGGCTTCTCAAGGTAGCGCTAGAGGCGCTTCAATAATGTCTTCCGAGTTAGCGGCAAGTGTATCTGATAACCCAAGAAGTACGCTGCCTTTCCTTGTCGGGTTAAATACAACTGGCGACGGTTCAAATAGCTTTTTGCAGGCAACCGTTTTTGTACCGAATACGACATTTGATGTTGACGCTATTAACACTACGCCACAGTGGTCACCAATTACAGTGGAGAACGCTAGGATAAAGTCAGGTGATGACTTTATTTATAGCAACACCTACGCATCTGACATCAATAGTAACTTAGTTTTCTTAGGAGCATCTAAGCGTCGTGGTGACAAACGTGAAAATGGTGCGGCTGCGAATCGAATGTTTTTGGGTCAAATCACGCTCAATAACAACACAGACGGAACCTATTCAATCTCAAGAGCTCAGTACTTCGACGAGTTGAATAATAATACTGGGATCTTTTTCCGTGGTGTAGGCGGTGAGCCAGGTGCGATTAACAATTTCAACGAAATTGTTGGAACGGTTGATGCGGAGCAGTCAACGGAATATTTTGGTAAGCAACGCCGTCGTCGTGGCTTTATCTATCCTTACAATACGACTGGTTCTAACCTGGATCGAATAAATATCTTCCAAGGTAAACCTTGGCTACTCGATGACCTTACTAACGGTGGTACATACAATAGCCAAAATAACCAGTATCGCATTATCGACGCTGCTGATATCAATGATGATGGTGTTATTGCAGCCACTGCATTGAAATGTGAGGGGGGCTACGACACCACTGGTCACAACTCATATTGTGGTAATGGCCAGAAGAAAGAACGCGTTGTTGCTGTTAAGTTGATCCCGATCGCAAATGAGGCAGATCGTTCAATTCAGACTCGCGGTATTGAAGCTCCACCAGTTACACGTAGTGGCGGAAGCCTGGGTTGGATGGCATTGATTCTTCTTGGATTCTTCGGGTTACGTCGTAACAAGTAGTCACAAGTGACGAAAATCCCAGGTTCACAGTTCTGAATCTGGGATTTTTTGTATCTTGAGATCAGCGGAAAAATGCGTAATTATTAAAGAGGAGTCACAAAAGCTCCACAAATCTTTAATGATAGAAAGTCGGGAAACCGATTTTGTATAGCGAGGACCGTACTATGAAGAGACAAAAGCGTGATCGTCTAGAACGAGCTCAATCACAGGGTTACAAAGCTGGATTGAATGGGCGATCGATGGAAGCCTGTCCCTATCAACAAATGGATGCAAAGTCATATTGGCTTGGCGGTTGGCGTGACGCGAGAGATGATAAACAATCAGGACTCTTCAAGTAGTCGGGAGCGAAATTGAAGTAACAAAGGGCCTCAAAAGAGGCCTTTTAATGAAGCCTCTAACGCACTATAACTAATAATTTTAACTAAAAATAAACGACTCCGAAGAGTCGCTTATTGAAATTCTATCTCAGAAAGCAGAAGTGTCTTTAAACAGACCGACTTTCAAATCTTTTGCTACGTAGATTTCTTTACCATCAACAAGTACTCGACCGTCAGCAATACCCATAACCAGCTTACGATTTACCACACGCTTCATGTGCAGTTCGTACGTTACTTTCTTAGCAGTGGGTAGTACTTGACCAGTAAACTTAAGCTCACCAACACCTAGTGCACGACCTTTGCCTTCACCGCCAATCCAACCTAGGTAGAAGCCAACAAGTTGCCACATTGCATCAAGGCCAAGACATCCTGGCATTACTGGATCACCGATGAAGTGACAATCGAAGAACCATAGGTCAGGAGTAATATCGAGTTCCGCAACGATCAGACCTTTGCCAAAGTCACCTTCAGTTTCCGACATTTTTGTCACACGGTCCATCATCAGCATGTTAGGTGCTGGTAGTTGAGGGTAGCCCTCGCCGAATAGTTCTCCACGGCTAGAGGCTAGAAGGTCTTCACGGCTATAAGAATCACGTCTGTTTTGCATTATATAATTACTCCAAATTTTCGTTAGGCCATCTTAGTGAACAGGTGTACGCTAGACAAGTCCGACCACGACTAGACAAACCAGTTTTTAATCCTTGTCACAATTGATTCTGGCATCTCATGTTTTTCAAAGTTTTCAATACGTTCAGCAATCTTGCCAATCACACTTTCTTCACTTTCACTATTGAAAGGTTTACCAAGTAAAAGTGGGATGACTTCATCAACGTGTGTCGCTGACCAGATGTGAAATTCTCCGTTCTTGATGCTTTCAACAAGCTCTTTGTTCAATGCCAAGTGCTGTACATTTGTCTTGGGCAAGATGACACCTTGTTTGCCAGTAAGGCCTTGGTGCTTACACACATTGTAAAAGCCTTCGACTTTCTCATTGAGGCCACCTACGGCTTGGACGCGACCAAACTGATCGACTGCTCCGGTTACAGCGATTTGCTGGTCGATAGGATAACCTGACAAGGCACTAACTAAAGAGCAAAGCTCAGCAAGTGAGGCGCTGTCTCCGTCAACTTCACAATATGATTGCTCAAATACAATTGAAGCTGAATAAGGCAGAGGTGCATCCAAGTCGAGCTCAGATGAGACAAATGCTTGCATGATCATCATGCCTTTTGCATGGATATTGCCACCAAGGTCTACTTTGCGTTCTACGTCCGAAATGTCACCATCGCCAAAGTGAACGACACATGAAATACGTGCCGGCTCACCATAAGAAATAGGGTGGCCTGGGATATCAATGACGGTCAATCCATTGACTTGACCCACTTGCTTTCCTTGGGTTTCGATAACGACTTGACCTTCTAAAATGTCATCGATAGCACGCTCAGGTAAATACGACTCACGATTTCGCTTTGCATCGATTGCTGACTCGATATGCTCGCAAGATATCACAGAAGTGTGACTATAGGATGATGCTTCGCATAACAACGCTTTGTGCCAATCAAGTGACAGTGGCCAGTATTGCTTATCCTCGGTCTCACGCGCACCGGCTTGCAGGAGTTTGAGATAAGCTGAACGGTCGAGTTGCTTTTCCCCGAGACAAGTGCGAACCACATAGTTTACGAACGACAGGTATTGCTCTGCGCTCGTTTGGGTGACTTTTAAATCGCTTTCGACTTCGGTGTACTGCATAAATCCAGAACGGTAATCGCTATCTATCAGGTCTAAATCTGAAAGTTGTTCACGATCACCGATAATCACCAGCTTGAAATCTGAGCTAAATGTTGGTGGTTGTACCGACACATTCTCTGAGTCCACTGCTAGGCACTCAAGCTTAGCACCTTGCAACAGAGACTTTAGATTGGTCCATACACCAAGGTTTGCCAGTGCGCTCTGAGCGGAACATACTAAAACACCTTTATTAGCTTGCGAGACAAGGCCCCTAGAAATTTGGTTTTCACCTTGCACATTTTTATAGCGGTCCAAAAGTAGGTCTGGGTTCGCTTCAACGCCAATAATTGTACTGTGACCAAGCTTTTCGATCGAATCGCTAACCAGTTGTCGATAAGCTAAGCTATCTCCATCTTTAATCACTAGCACTTTCGAAGGGCAATTGTCTGAAACGAAGTAGGACAGCGCAGCTTTGAGACGCGGTTGTAACTCAATAGGCTCAATCGGAGGGAGAGTGGAAGCAGTGTCTAGGAGATCGCTAAAATCGTTGTACAGGGGGCAAACTTCTTGCCAAGAGACTTGATTCATTATGTCTTTACTTAATTTAGATTTGCACGAAGTATACAATGAATAGGGCTGTAACGTTAGTTTTTCGAGCCGACGTAAAGCGAGCAAAATCTCATAAAACAACCTTTATTATTGAGAAGTTTAGTAACTTGGGTTACGCTGTCACTGTAAACAGAGTAGGGATGCAAACCAATGAAATACCAACAACTTGAAAACTTAGAATGTGGTTGGAAGTGGCAGTATTTAACAAAAAAGTGGCGTGAAGGTGAGAACATCACTCGTTATGTAGATACAAGCGAAATTGAACACGCAGTATCGAAGCTTAAGCAACTTGAGCATGAACCTACTCTGGTCCTTGATTGGATCAATGAACACATGTCGGTTGAGTTAGATAACAAGCTAAAGCAAGCTATTCGGGCGAAGCGAAAGCGTCACTACAATGCCGAACAAGTACATACCAAAAAGAAATCCATCGATTTGGATTTTCGTGTATGGGAAAAGCTTTCTCATCGTGCCAATGATCTGGGATGTACACTATCAGAAGCGATCGAATACTTGCTGAGCGAAGCATCTAGAAGTGAAAAGGCGACGCAAAAGGTTAGTAGTTTGAAAGAGGACTTGAGTAAGTTACTCGGTGATTAAAATAGGGGTTAAGGATGCTGTATGTCGTTTTAGTTGGTGCCATATTAGTCTTTTGGCTTGTTGCCATAGATAGACCATCTTTAGTCGTAAAGATGGACCAAGGTGAGATCACCCATACGAAAGGGCACTTACCGCCAACGTTTAAGCACAATTTAAAAGAGATCGTAGAAAGAGATAAAACAAGCGGAGAGTTGAAGGTATACCAGACTCGAAGCGGGATGAAACTCAAGTTCAGTAAAACGATTTCCAAGAACATACAGCAAAGAATTAGAAACATATTCCCTCACCAAAGCTTCAAATCTAAAGGTCGAAAAAAGAGCCGTTAGCATAGAAAAAGAAAGGGCATTTATGCCCTTTTTTTTTTAGATTATCTAATGCACTATAACTAAAGCAGGCGTGATCAAAAAATGACTATGCTTTAGCGGCAATTTCCCGCTCATCCCAAATCTTCATTAGTGTCCTACGGGATTCTGAGTCTAGCATTTGAATACGACGACATGTCCAATTCTCAGCAATGTAATCAGCCATTTCTAGGGAAATAGGGTTGTTATCCGTTAAGTAGGTCTCCAGTGCTGATTCTGCTTCAATTAATGAAAGTCCTTCCGCATCCCACTTCTGCACACGTACGTAGCTATTTTTGAACCATTCAATTGGTAGAGTCATAGAAATCTCCTTTTCTACAAGCTTAATTAGTATTTAATTAAAAGACATCGTGTCTTTGCGTTGGGATAAGGATTGAATATTTTCTTTATCGTGTAAAGTTAAAAATGAAATAAACACAATAAAAATTTATAAAAGTAATTTAGTATTTTTATTGTGAATTTATGGGTGTGATTTATATCGCTCAGGCTGGCTTTTTGCTTATTGGTTTTGTGGAAGTTATTTGGTTGAAAAATGATGCGCGTATGGGTGACAACTAAGTTCAAGGATATGGATAATTACATGACATACAATGCACCAATGCAACGTGAGGCTGTAGTTGATTTCGCTGAATGCTTTTGTGTTGAGCTCTTAATAATTGTAGCGGTAGTGCTTTCAAGTTTGGTAACTGTTACGTAGCGTATTATTCCTATCGAGAATTCGTGTGAATGCATTATGTTGCTTTTATTAAATTCTCTGATCTAGATTGATAGTCAATATTTATCTAAAATCTAATAAGTGGTGTTAATATATTGTGTTGTTGTAGTCTAGCCTTAATAAATCGATGAGCGCACCGAGGTATTTATCAATGGCGGCATCAGCAGAAATCGCGGGAAGTTCAAGAGTGATGCAAATTAACTCCTTCTCGTTACACCAACTCCCAAATGAACCGGGTGTTTCATAACCGATCTGTTTCACTAGCGGCAGCGAAAATTGTTGTGATAGCCAGTTCCCAAGTTTTGAGTCCTCCGGGTCGTCGACGCAGGCTAGGGGTTCATGCAGTGACACAATAAAGCGTGGCTTTCGGGTTTCGATTAGTTCAATTAGAGCAGCAACCTCCGGTTCCAAAGAACCTGCGTTTCCCGTTTTTACTTTTACATCTCGCTCACGCGCAGAAGAACTCCATCTATACACAGTCTCTTTATCGGTCCAAGTTTGAGTCGGAAACGCTCGATTAAGATCGACTTGGTTGGCATTGGCACGAGTTCCCAGTTGGTTAGCGTCAGGGTTCATGGAAAGTATGACATCGTGTTTAAGATACTCGGAAGGAAGCGAACGTAGCGCACAAGATAAAGCGACGATCGATGCTGTTTCGTCTCCATGCGTTCCAGCGAGGATAAGGCCACGCTTTTTCCTGGGTGAACAACCTTCAAAGTAGAGTAGAGGTGCACCTAAGACCGAATGCCCGTAAGTGAAGGGTGTTTGTTGAAACTCTGCTCTTTCGGGTCTTGGACGCAATATAGGCCTGTTTTGATTAGCATTATTCATAGCTCACTCTCAACTTCTTGTCTTTCCTCACGGCATTCTAGATGCATATATGCCATAACTAAAACAGTATTAATATCTAACAGCTCTCGTATTCTTGAAGAGTGTTTGCTTGTTAAGAATACAGTAGGGCATTTATTACTTTATACCAATCAGGCGGTTTAGGATGAAGCAACATATTTCATGGAAAGTCTCGCTACTTACAGCGATGGTCTCTGCGGCGTTCTCTGTATCAGCTGCAGTGGTACCAGAAGATGCACGTTTAGCTGAGGTTCAGAAACTGGTACGCGGTAACGATGCAGAAGTAGCAACCTTGGATCCAGCAAATGCAGAAGGTCTCCCAGAGATGCACGTGCTCAGGGATTTGTTTGAAGGATTAGTTATCCAAGACAAAGACGGCAATGTGATACCAGGCGTTGCAAAATCTTGGAGTACAGAAGACAACAAAACTTTTACGTTCTATTTAAGAGAGGATGCGAAATGGTCAAATGGAGACCCGGTTACCGCTAATGATTTCGTCTACAGTCTAAAAAGAGCTGCCGATCCTAATTTTGCATCAGCGAACGGTTGGTATTTGAAACTCACCAAAATTAAAAATATTCAATCTATTATAGATGGGAAGGCTTCTCTAGATTCACTTGGGGTTAGGGCACTTGATGATCATACTTTACAGTATGAACTAGAGAGTCAGGTTCCGTACTTTGTTGCGATGACTGCTCATTCATCTATGATGCCTGTTCATAAAGAGGCCCTAGCGGAATATGGAGACAAGTGGACTCGACCAGGCAATATGGTATCAAACGGCGCGTTTACATTAGAAAATTGGGTTATTAATGAGCGGATTGAGCTTATTAGAAACCAGCAATATTGGGATAACGATAATACCGTATTAAACCAAGTCACTTACATTCCTTTTGAAAGCCAAACGGCTGCAATGAACCGTTTTGCAACGGGCGAAGTGGATATTACTTCCGATGTGCCGACAGCGATGGCACCGAAGCTAAAGAAAGAACGACCAGAGTCTTACACCGTAGTTCCATTACTGTGCACGTATTACTATGCATTTAATACGACAAAGGCACCATTTAACGATCCGCGTGTTCGCAAGGCGGTGTCTTATACGATAATGCGGGATGTTATTACAAACGGTGTTACTCAGGTAGGTAATCTACCTGCATATACTTTTGCACACAAATACGTTGCAGGGTTTGAAGCAAGCCAACCAAATTACAGTGCGATGAGTCAGAAACAACGTGATGAGGAAGCTAAAAAGTTACTCTCTGAGGCCGGCTACAGCGAAGAGAATCCATTAGATATTAAACTGCTGTATAACACTAGTGAAAGCAATAAGGCTATTGCGGTGGCAATAGCGTCAATGCTTGGTAAGAACTTAGGAGCGAAAGTCGAGTTGGAGAATCAAGAATGGAAATCGTATTTGGTCGCGCGTCGTGAAGGCAACTTTGATGTGTTAAGAACATCATGGTGTGGTGACTATAATGAAGCATCAACATTCTTGAGCCTAATGACATCAGACAACGCCGGCAACCGAGCGTTCTACAAGAGCGACGCGTACGATAAAATCATCGTGAATGCGCTTGGAGCAACCAGTGACGAGGAGCGCGCCAAGTTCTATGACCAAGCTGAAACTTTGTTGGCAGAAGATATGCCAATCGCACCGATTTATTATTACATGCAAGCGCGTTTAGTGAGGCCAACTGTTGGAGGCTTTCCAATGAATAACGTTGAAGGACGAATCTATTCAAAAGATTTGTTCATGAAAGCCGAATAACAAAACCGCTGAAATTGAAGGAACAAGCCAGCCATGATGTTGCTGGCTTTTTTTGTCTGGTGGGTTGCAGATTTGGCGGTTTCAAATCTAGCTCTTTGACTATTAACATTTAATGCCTTTAGTGCGTATTATCTGCATGGAATTATGTTGAGGGTTTGCTTTGCCTAACAGCAGTAAAAAGTGGGCGATAGACTTGCTCAATGTCGGTCTGTCAAGGCCGTGCATGCTAGGAGGGAGAATCGTTTTACAAGGTTAGCCCGTAACATAATTTCGATAATGCGCATTAAGTTATGACGGTGTGGTATTGTAGTTATTCTTATGTGAATGAGGTAAGCCACAATGAACAAAACTGAATTAATCTCAAGAATTTCAACTAAGTACGACTTAGACCAAAAGAGCATTTCTGTTCTTTTTGAAGTAACTTTTGATGAAATGGCCAGGGCTTTGTTAGATCGTGAATTTATCGAGATTTCAGAGCTTGGTGATTTCTTGGCAAAAACCAGAAAAGAAAAATTGAGTGAGAATCGCAGAGGTGAAACGATTACAATTCGAGATAATCATGTAATTCGTTTTAGGCCTATCATTTAACTAAGAAAGCAGTTGAACCCTAAATCTAACTTCATCGCGCAGCGATAAAAGGGCGCTTGTTGTAGTTCTTGGGTATGACTCCTCCAAACGCCCGAAGCCAATCTCCATTCAAAGACAAAAAATAAATACCCTTCCTTTCTGTTAAGCCAGCCTTGCAGAGACTCACCACGAAAGAGGCGATTTCTGCCACTGCAACCCGTCGATTTTTCAGTTAAGAAAGCTAATCCACAAAATTAAAGGAGGGGGCCCCGCTTGCGGGGTGGTTGCCTTGATTTTGTGGATTAGCTTTCGCTAATGCAAAGAGAGGGTACACTATCTTTAATAGTGTACTTTTGTGTAAATATTACACTTTCACTTCCTATTTGATCTCCTGGGCTCTTGTGTCATTTTGTTATGCCACGTTCATTTATCATGTCTTTTTTCAGTTCATCTAATTTTTCGTCGAAAAGTTTGTTTGCTAGTTCAGTCCATTTTATCGGCTTTCCCGTTCTGTAGCTTATCTCTATAGCTGCTCTTTCTAGCTTCTGCTTTCTTTTCTCTGTTACTTGCATAGTTGTTCGTTGTGTCATGGTTCTTCATACCTTTACATTTTTTTGTATTTTATGTGATTTCTAACACAGTTACACGTGTATACATGTATTTTTGTATGGACAGATTGATTTTCATGGTCGATTCTATAGATAAATGTAGGTATGGATGTATAGAAGGGGTCTCATGATAGACATGCTTAAAATTTCAATACCATTCAAGCAAGACTATCTTTTGGAAACTCAACAAAGTTCTAAGGGTGAGTTTGTATCTTATGTTGATATACGTGCTTGCTCTTTGATTGGGGGTGTTGGTCTTGAAGCTAAGTCTATTTTTTTTACTGGCTCAGGCTCTCAGGATGAGCTTGAAGTTGCAGATTTGCGTCACCCATATCAAACGCTTCCGACTTCTTTTACTGGTATTGCGTTCAAAATTTTTCAAGGTACAAAGTTACGAGATGCCTGTGTCGAGCTAAAAGCCTCTCCAGCTAAAATTCTTCAAGGTCATAACGTTTACGGCTCTACTCAGATGGTGGTCGGTTCTTATGAAATGCTCATGGCTCTTTATCATGCTTATCCAGATTTTTACGAAATGTTAGACATCTATAGAACTACACTAGATGCTATAGATTGCACATTTTCAGCTAGAGCAAAAACAGATTTACAAGCTAAGCAAGTTATTGGTCAGTTAAAATCAGTCTCCAATAAGCATATGAGAGCTAGTGTTAGAAATGAACATGAAACTACTTGTTACTTTAGTCGTGGCTCACGTCATGTAGATAGAAAGGCATATTTAAAGGGTTGTGAATTTAATAGACAGCTTAATAGCTTGCGTTCTTTACAGGAAAAGGGAGACCGTACGCATGATAGAGTTATTGATGTTATGTCTAACCCTGAATTAATTAACTTTGCTAGAAATTTAATCCGCTTTGAAGCAAGTGCTAAGCGTAGATATTTAGATGAGTTTAATATACCCAAAAACCTATTTGAAGCTTGTCGGTTTCAATTAGAGTATGAAAAAGACGGACGTTGTTTAATTAAAGATATTTGGATTAAAGCATTTTCGCCATTAATGGAGGCATTGGAGGGTCAAAAAATGAACATATTTAATGATGAACAAGTACATAACACACTAAAGAAAGAATTTTTTACTGTCACTAAGAAAGGCAATATTACTTATTCTAAGGCAGATAGAATATTTAGATTCTATCGTTCTCTTGTTAGCGATGGTTATCACGCAGTTTTTGATTCTTTTAGTAAATCAAATAAAAAGTCATTTTATAACCAATTAAATCCATTATTGGAAGTTGGATTTTCTAAAGCTCAACTTCAAAACCTCAAAGGGCACGGTAAGGATAACGTAGTTCCTTTATTACAAGTTATAGAAATTGATTTTAGTCAGCAAAGACCGTCTGACTGGATAGAGCCTCAAGCAGGGGATATCACCAAATTATACGGTCAAGAAGATAGCGTAATTAGTTTAGTAGCATAGGTAATTATTATGAAAAACGCATTAATAGTAGAAATATTTAAAGATAATGAAACAAAAGACATTCGCACCATTCCACCTAAAGGCGATAGGGCAGAAATGAAACTATATAGTCAAGTTGCCTTTGTTCATCTTGGCGGTCGTTTCCCTGTTGAATTTTCTTTACCACTTCAAGAAGATGAAACACATTATGCATCGGGTAAATATTACCTAGACCAAACGTCTTTTAAAGTAGGTCAATTTGGTCGTTTAGAGTTTGAGCGTAATATTACTCTAATTCCTGTAGCTTCTAATACTTAGGTTCTAATTATGGCAATTTGTATTGAAAAAACTGTAGATGATTTTTTATATGTTAGTGAAACACCTATCGAAAATTGCTCTACGTATGTTCTACAGACTGCCGATGAATATAATTTATCACACGTTTTTGTATCATCGTCCGATATTGGATTAGTTTTCGCTTGGGCTTTTGGTGCGGTTGTAGTGGTAGGTTATTTTGGTGGCTTTGTCATTGGCATAGCTAAAAAAATGATACAACTCGTATAGAGGGATTTTATTATGAAAAAAGCAGCTTCAACTATAGCAGCGTTAACTCTTGCTTCTCTTGCACCTCAAGCAATGGCTGACACTACAACTATCGATTCAATTTTTGCAGCAGTAGACCTTTCTACTGTAACAGCGTTTATTGGTACTACCGGTGTGGTCATTGTTGGTATTGCGCTAGCTGTTAAGGGTATTAGCCTAGCTAAACGTCTCGTTAGTCGAGCATGATTGTTGCGGTATCTACCCTCCAGTTCTATTCCGCTGTTATGGTTATCGGCGGTCTAGCTGGAATAGCATTTGTGTTAGGTATGAGGGGCGTTTAAGCCCCTTTTTTTATGGTGGGCAAAATGATTATTAAGCGGCTATCGATATATTTTCTTTGTTTTTTCATTGTTTATATTCCCGTTCGTCCAGCTCGTGCTTTTTTTCCTGTCGTTGTTGGTCTGACTGGTCAAGCAGCGATGTGGACAGGTAGAACATTGGTTGCTCGCATGGCGGTTAATTATGGTGCTGATTTAGGTGTTTTAGCTACAGCCGCCGTTGCTACCACTCCAATGATAAAAGATTATATGACTTCTGAATATGCGCTTAGACCTTGGGGAACTTGGGCGTATGCATTAGAAAAAGTTGGTTTTCATCTTGATGGCGGAGAGATGGTAATCAAGGATGACGAATGTTTCTTATCGGATTATTGCGGTAAGAGTGTTTCTTTTAAAATGGCAGATGGTAGTTGGTCTTCTACGTGGGATAAAGGTTTGTATAAAACAGGAACTAAATTAGTTTGTCCTATTAACGTTGGTTTTGCTGATGAAAACGGGAAAAACACTTTATTTGATTGTGGACAGGCGTTATCTGATAATTGGTGGTTAAAATATCGCTCATGGGAAAATAATAATCTTGAGCCAGATTGTGGTCAATGGGTGACTGTTGGTGAAGAGCAAGGACGTAAAAGTTGTTTCGATAGTCACTCTATTATTCACTGGGGGATGTCAGGTAATTCCTTTATCTTAAAGGGTGAGTTTTTCCATGAGGTTCATTTTAATGGCGAGTTAACAATTAAAAATCGTGTAAGCATTAATGAAATTGAAGTATTATTTCCTGTAGCTTCCACACAAGATTCTGTAATGGAAGGTGCAATTGAGGATGTTTTAGATAATGAAGCAGTCAATGATGAAATTCCTGTTTGGTATTTTAGTGACCCTGACGTAAGTTATTGCGGTAATGATGGTTGTGTCGATGTTCCTCCTCAATATTTTGTCGATAATACGGTGGTTATCCCTGTTGATGATAACAACATTCCTATTCCTCCTGCTATTGGACTCCCTCCTGTGTCATTGCCTTCTGATAGACCGCTTCCGCCAATTTTCGACCCTATTTATGGTGATGCTATTAATTCTGTTATTTCTGGAATATTAACGGGTGACCCTGATACCGATACTATTGCAGAAGATATTATTAAGCCTATTGTCGATGGTGTTAAACCAATAGTTGATATTGATGTTCCAGTTGACCCACCGATATACCCTCCAATTGACCCGCCTATTGAGGGCGGTAGTGTCGTTGCTGTTTCAAACTTAACAGGTATCGAATCACGTTTAGATATGACAAATCAACTTCTAGAAAATATGAATATTAACGTTGATGTTGATATGACTGGGGTTGAAGAGAGGATTGATAGAACAAATGAATTAATAGGGGGTTTATCTACAACTACCGTTCCTATAAGTACGACTCCTGATAGTAGCAGAGCTTCAAGCTTTTGGACTTCCAATTATCCAAATGGCTTTCAAGGTGTTTGGAATAATTTTAATAATGACTTTCAAAATACAGCCTTATCTGGCTGGGTCAATTCCTTTAAATTAAGTTATGTGTCAGAAGGGATTCCTACTTGGACGATGTGTTTTGATTTGGGTTTTGTTGATTTTGGTTGTCAGCCTATCGAAATTGATAGCCGTGTATGGTTGGCGATTAGAGCGTTCATTTTATTTACGGCTGCACTTTTAGCACGTCGCTTAGTATTTGGAGGTTAGTATGTTGGATTGGTTTGCTGAGCGTTGGAATGACTTTGTTAACTTTTGCTTGTCTATTTTATTGTCGCTCTACGATTTGTTGAAAGATATTGGCATATTCTTTTTTGATAGCGTGTTATCGATAGCTTTAGTTGCTATCAATGGTTTTGGTTCGGCGTTTTCGGCCTTGAACGTGATTCAATATATCGACCTGATTCCTGACGAAGCAAAATCTATCATGGCTTTAGTGGGCGTGAATGAAGCAAGTGTAATTATCGTGTCTGCAATCTTGATTCGTCTAGGTTTGCAGATTATTCCGTTTACACGTTTAGGTTCTTAGGGGGTGACTGATGCCAATTAACATTATCGTGGGTAGACCAGGTTCGGGTAAATCTTACGAATCTGTGGTGTATCACATCATTCCTGCGCTTAAGGAAGGGCGCAAAGTTATCACTAATGTGCCTTTAAATTTAGATCATTTCGAATCGGTTTTTGGCAAGGAAATATTAGATCTTATCGAGGTTCGAGAAGATAGCTATTCCCGTGAGGTTGGGGCGGTCAAAGCTTTCTCTACAAAGGATTGTTTTACGTCTGACGAGTGGAAGAATGACGAGGGCGTTGGTGCATTGTTCGTCATTGATGAATGTCACTTTGTTTTACCTAGTCAAGGCAGAGGCAAGAAAGCATCTGAGAATTTGGCGGATGTATTGGAATATATGTCGATGCACCGTCATTATGGCCATGATATTTTGTTAATGACTCAAAGCCTTGGAAAACTTCACAAAGATGTTCGAGCAATGATACAAATTCAGTATCGAGTGTCGAAGCATTCCGCAGCTGGGTCTGATAAAACTTATACGCAAAAAGTATTAGACGGTGCTGAGGGTCGGCCTGCTGAGTTGAACACCAACGTTCGAACATATAAGCCTCGATTTTTCCCGTTCTATACTTCGCATACTCAATCTGACCAATCGGTGAATGAAGCTCACGCTAGTGACATTAAGCCTATCTGGAAGCGTTGGTATTTCTGGGTAGGTATCCCTGCAATTATCATTGCGTTGCCTATGTCTATAACGAGTGGTTTAGCGTTGTTTGGCAACAAATCAGAGCCTGAGCCCGTAGTAGAATCTAAGCGTGTCGTAGTGGAAGATAAGCAAAATTCAGAGCCAGAGAAGAAAAGACCGTCTTCTAGGCAGCGTAAGGCTGATACAGTGCATCCATTTGGTAAACTTCAACTGGCTATCACAGGGTCGTCTGATTCGTTCTACAAAGACGATAGAGGGCGTTTGCATCGACAAACAGAGGTTTATTTTAAGGCAGTGAATAAATCTCGTTATGAATTCCCCTTGAAGCTTCAGGACTTATATATGGCAGGCTATGATGTGGCGGTAATGGGTCCTTGTTTGGTTGAATTGAAGTTTGAGGGCTATTCAGATTTCGTTTACTGCGAGGGTGAACGGCCTACAGGCCAACATCCTAATATTGATTTAGCTTCGTCTTTTTCATCGGCGTTTGGTGGTGACTAGATGGTTTTGGATTTTTCTTTATCTCGTTTGCGTGATGAATTAGCTTTAGCTATGGAGGCTTACGAACGTGAGCCTTCGTCTTTAATGTTTGAGCGAATTGTTGAGCTTTGCCGTGTTATTCGAGAGCTTGAGAGGAGATTAGAAAAGGCTTCTTAGTGTATAGTAAGATTTACGATACTATATTGGTTTCATAAGGGCTTAATAAATGGCAAATGTAGGGTATTGTCGGATTGATAATTTAAAATTGTCTCGTGAAAGTATAGAGGCAGTTGATGAGATTAGAGATATCGTAGATAGGGCGAACATGCTAGCAGTTGCAACGAGCACCGTTCCATTGTTTGATTTGTTTCTTGGTAAAGCAAATACGAGTCAAACCATGCTGAGTATAGCTGGCTATGATTGGGTTGAGTTTAGTAAAACTCTGAACGCTATTAATAAAACTGCAAAAGGGCGTGTATTTTCTATTGCGGAAACCATGAGCTTAAGAACTGGTAGTTATACTGCTGAGGGCGAATTTTGGAGGTGCGTATCAAATGCGGCTTTGTAAAGGTTTAACCTGCTTATTTTTAATGTGTTTCTTACCTTTTTCTTATGCTGGCTCTAATGAGTTACGTTCTTTAGCTTTGTCTGATGCTATGCAAGCTTATGGTAATCGAGTTGAGTATTGTTTACTTCAATCAAGAGCGGCTTCAAAAAGATTTCCAACTACAAGCTGGTTTTCATCATTAGGAAATGACGATAAAAAAAAGGTGCTTCTATATCTTTCTTTGGACAATAGAGAAAAGTGCTCGGAACAAGAACGTTTGAAAGTGGTTGAGATTTTAGACCAATACCCACAGATAACCATTCGATCTGAAGAATACCCTAATGGTATGACTTTGGATGAAATTCGAAGTAGTCTCAATCTTGTTGAAAACGTGGATTATAGTTCGGAAATTTCAGGACTCGACATTTTGGAAGTGCAAAAGATACAAGCTCAATTTCAACAGCCATTCGACCTAATAAAGGTGGCTAAAAAGCTTGGGTTACTGGACGAGCCGTAACCGTTGTAAAGAATGGACAGAGTAAAAAAATGACATACTGAGTCGATTGGTATGTCATTTTATTTTGTGCTAAGTTTTTCGCATTGAGAGCGGAGGTGGCAGTATAAAGTCATGACCGGTTTGGGTCTCGATAGTGGATTTTGTGAAGTTTGACGGGATAACCACAGGATAAAATGCTGTTTTGGATAAATTCGATTTTGTCAATCCCATTTTAAAATGTCCTCTTTTCTCCCAGGTAGAAATGTCTCTTTATGAGCTAAATAGAGTAGGTGAGTTAGGTTTTACTCTTAGATGCTTTGAAGGTTTCTGGTGTGATGAGAACTGGGTTTATAGCCCTTAGTTGTTCCTGAAGCGCTCTTTGTTGAGCTCTGCGTTTAGGGGCTTTTTTGCTCCGTGTGCGTTTCTGTTGTCGCTCGAATTCTTCTTGCTGCTGTTGAGCAAACTTTAGTACTTGACCTAATCGCTTGTTGTCGACAATTTGGGTTTGTTGAACATGCTCAAGCTTATCGAAAATTTTGAATTCCAACTTTCTGTGGCCATACACAATCGCAATGTCTCCGTTGGGATAGTCTAAGACTTTGACATGCTCGTGAACTAAGCGAGTATTTTCTTCATTTGGCTCAATAAGATAAACCACTTTGTCATATTGAAATGTCAACGATTTAGAGAGTTTACGTATTTCTTGCCAACTGAAAATATCGTCGAGTTCCTGTGTGGTTTCACGCACTTTTCGATGCATGTTTTTCGGATACATTGCCGGCTTAGCAAAGCGTCGATTGAAATCGGCAATGAAGTAGGGAAGCCAAGCATTCGCTTCTTCGATGGTGTTAATTCCTTGTAAGCGCATCTCTTTGACGAGTCGGTCTTGTAGCGTCAAGTTTACTCGCTCCACACGACCTTTAGCTTGAGAGCTGTTCGCACATATCAGTTCAATACCTAACTCTTTTAATACACGGGCATATTGAGTTTGACCGACTTGTTTTTGCTTTTCCTGATTCACCCGAAAAATCGAATGCTTATCGCTGTAGAACGCTACGGGTTTGCCGTGTTCATTAAGATATTCTCTCGTTGTTAGCATGTAATCAAAGGCCGATTCGGTTTCGCTGAACCTTAAATTCATCAGGCGGCCAGTCGCATCATCGATAAAGACCAGTAAACAACATTTGTCAGCGCGTCCTTCAAACCAATCATGGTGAGAGCCATCAATTTGAACGAGCTCGCCCAAACAATCACGTCGGTAGCGAGGTTGGTAAACTTTAGGCTTGCGTTGCGAATGTGGCGTCCATAAACCATCTGCAATCATCCAACTTCGTAAGGTCTCGTTAGATACTGGAAGGCTATGTAACTCCAATAGTTTTTCTCTAGCAAGCGTTGGAGAAAAATCAGAATAGTGATCACGAATCAGTTTTAAAACTGTGTCTCGGTAGTCACTAGGATAGCGGTTATTACTTGGCTTACCTCGAGCTTGGTGAGTCAATCCTACAGCACCGAATTCCCTCAGGCGATTCATAAGCCTCTGAACTTGGCGAACACTCAAATCAAGGATGTCTGCCGCGTCGACTCGTCGGATCCTACGATCGCAAACATCTTGGATTACTTTAAAACGATTGATATCAGAATCATTCATAGTCACTAGCATCTTAAACGCATCCTTAGCTGGTTGTAAGTAAAGCTTAGTGACCACGAGCTAAAGAGACATTTTAACTTTGGTAAATAGTGACATTACAACTTTGCGCTTACAGATTTAGTGCGTATTATCTGCATGGAATTATGTTGAGGGTTTGCTTTGCCTAACAGCAGTAAAAAGTGGGCGATAGACTTGCTCAATGTCGGTCTGTCAAGGCCGTGCATGCTAGGAGGGAGAATCGTTTTACAAGGTTAGCCCGTAACATAATTTCGATAATGCGCATTAAGTTATGACGGTGTGGTATTGTAGTTATTCTTATGTGAATGAGGTAAGCCACAATGAACAAAACTGAATTAATCTCAAGAATTTCAACTAAGTACGACTTAGACCAAAAGAGCATTTCTGTTCTTTTTGAAGTAACTTTTGATGAAATGGCCAGGGCTTTGTTAGATCGTGAATTTATCGAGATTTCAGAGCTTGGTGATTTCTTGGCAAAAACCAGAAAAGAAAAATTGAGTGAGAATCGCAGAGGTGAAACGATTACAATTCGAGATAATCATGTAATTCGTTTTAGGCCTATCATTTAACTAAGAAAGCAGTTGAACCCTAAATCTAACTTCATCGCGCAGCGATAAAAGGGCGCTTGTTGTAGTTCTTGGGTATGACTCCTCCAAACGCCCGAAGCCAATCTCCATTCAAAGACAAAAAATAAATACCCTTCCTTTCTGTTAAGCCAGCCTTGCAGAGACTCACCACGAAAGAGGCGATTTCTGCCACTGCAACCCGTCGATTTTTCAGTTAAGAAAGCTAATCCACAAAATTAAAGGAGGGGGCCCCGCTTGCGGGGTGGTTGCCTTGATTTTGTGGATTAGCTTTCGCTAATGCAAAGAGAGGGTACACTATCTTTAATAGTGTACTTTTGTGTAAATATTACACTTTCACTTCCTATTTGATCTCCTGGGCTCTTGTGTCATTTTGTTATGCCACGTTCATTTATCATGTCTTTTTTCAGTTCATCTAATTTTTCGTCGAAAAGTTTGTTTGCTAGTTCAGTCCATTTTATCGGCTTTCCCGTTCTGTAGCTTATCTCTATAGCTGCTCTTTCTAGCTTCTGCTTTCTTTTCTCTGTTACTTGCATAGTTGTTCGTTGTGTCATGGTTCTTCATACCTTTACATTTTTTTGTATTTTATGTGATTTCTAACACAGTTACACGTGTATACATGTATTTTTGTATGGACAGATTGATTTTCATGGTCGATTCTATAGATAAATGTAGGTATGGATGTATAGAAGGGGTCTCATGATAGACATGCTTAAAATTTCAATACCATTCAAGCAAGACTATCTTTTGGAAACTCAACAAAGTTCTAAGGGTGAGTTTGTATCTTATGTTGATATACGTGCTTGCTCTTTGATTGGGGGTGTTGGTCTTGAAGCTAAGTCTATTTTTTTTACTGGCTCAGGCTCTCAGGATGAGCTTGAAGTTGCAGATTTGCGTCACCCATATCAAACGCTTCCGACTTCTTTTACTGGTATTGCGTTCAAAATTTTTCAAGGTACAAAGTTACGAGATGCCTGTGTCGAGCTAAAAGCCTCTCCAGCTAAAATTCTTCAAGGTCATAACGTTTACGGCTCTACTCAGATGGTGGTCGGTTCTTATGAAATGCTCATGGCTCTTTATCATGCTTATCCAGATTTTTACGAAATGTTAGACATCTATAGAACTACACTAGATGCTATAGATTGCACATTTTCAGCTAGAGCAAAAACAGATTTACAAGCTAAGCAAGTTATTGGTCAGTTAAAATCAGTCTCCAATAAGCATATGAGAGCTAGTGTTAGAAATGAACATGAAACTACTTGTTACTTTAGTCGTGGCTCACGTCATGTAGATAGAAAGGCATATTTAAAGGGTTGTGAATTTAATAGACAGCTTAATAGCTTGCGTTCTTTACAGGAAAAGGGAGACCGTACGCATGATAGAGTTATTGATGTTATGTCTAACCCTGAATTAATTAACTTTGCTAGAAATTTAATCCGCTTTGAAGCAAGTGCTAAGCGTAGATATTTAGATGAGTTTAATATACCCAAAAACCTATTTGAAGCTTGTCGGTTTCAATTAGAGTATGAAAAAGACGGACGTTGTTTAATTAAAGATATTTGGATTAAAGCATTTTCGCCATTAATGGAGGCATTGGAGGGTCAAAAAATGAACATATTTAATGATGAACAAGTACATAACACACTAAAGAAAGAATTTTTTACTGTCACTAAGAAAGGCAATATTACTTATTCTAAGGCAGATAGAATATTTAGATTCTATCGTTCTCTTGTTAGCGATGGTTATCACGCAGTTTTTGATTCTTTTAGTAAATCAAATAAAAAGTCATTTTATAACCAATTAAATCCATTATTGGAAGTTGGATTTTCTAAAGCTCAACTTCAAAACCTCAAAGGGCACGGTAAGGATAACGTAGTTCCTTTATTACAAGTTATAGAAATTGATTTTAGTCAGCAAAGACCGTCTGACTGGATAGAGCCTCAAGCAGGGGATATCACCAAATTATACGGTCAAGAAGATAGCGTAATTAGTTTAGTAGCATAGGTAATTATTATGAAAAACGCATTAATAGTAGAAATATTTAAAGATAATGAAACAAAAGACATTCGCACCATTCCACCTAAAGGCGATAGGGCAGAAATGAAACTATATAGTCAAGTTGCCTTTGTTCATCTTGGCGGTCGTTTCCCTGTTGAATTTTCTTTACCACTTCAAGAAGATGAAACACATTATGCATCGGGTAAATATTACCTAGACCAAACGTCTTTTAAAGTAGGTCAATTTGGTCGTTTAGAGTTTGAGCGTAATATTACTCTAATTCCTGTAGCTTCTAATACTTAGGTTCTAATTATGGCAATTTGTATTGAAAAAACTGTAGATGATTTTTTATATGTTAGTGAAACACCTATCGAAAATTGCTCTACGTATGTTCTACAGACTGCCGATGAATATAATTTATCACACGTTTTTGTATCATCGTCCGATATTGGATTAGTTTTCGCTTGGGCTTTTGGTGCGGTTGTAGTGGTAGGTTATTTTGGTGGCTTTGTCATTGGCATAGCTAAAAAAATGATACAACTCGTATAGAGGGATTTTATTATGAAAAAAGCAGCTTCAACTATAGCAGCGTTAACTCTTGCTTCTCTTGCACCTCAAGCAATGGCTGACACTACAACTATCGATTCAATTTTTGCAGCAGTAGACCTTTCTACTGTAACAGCGTTTATTGGTACTACCGGTGTGGTCATTGTTGGTATTGCGCTAGCTGTTAAGGGTATTAGCCTAGCTAAACGTCTCGTTAGTCGAGCATGATTGTTGCGGTATCTACCCTCCAGTTCTATTCCGCTGTTATGGTTATCGGCGGTCTAGCTGGAATAGCATTTGTGTTAGGTATGAGGGGCGTTTAAGCCCCTTTTTTTATGGTGGGCAAAATGATTATTAAGCGGCTATCGATATATTTTCTTTGTTTTTTCATTGTTTATATTCCCGTTCGTCCAGCTCGTGCTTTTTTTCCTGTCGTTGTTGGTCTGACTGGTCAAGCAGCGATGTGGACAGGTAGAACATTGGTTGCTCGCATGGCGGTTAATTATGGTGCTGATTTAGGTGTTTTAGCTACAGCCGCCGTTGCTACCACTCCAATGATAAAAGATTATATGACTTCTGAATATGCGCTTAGACCTTGGGGAACTTGGGCGTATGCATTAGAAAAAGTTGGTTTTCATCTTGATGGCGGAGAGATGGTAATCAAGGATGACGAATGTTTCTTATCGGATTATTGCGGTAAGAGTGTTTCTTTTAAAATGGCAGATGGTAGTTGGTCTTCTACGTGGGATAAAGGTTTGTATAAAACAGGAACTAAATTAGTTTGTCCTATTAACGTTGGTTTTGCTGATGAAAACGGGAAAAACACTTTATTTGATTGTGGACAGGCGTTATCTGATAATTGGTGGTTAAAATATCGCTCATGGGAAAATAATAATCTTGAGCCAGATTGTGGTCAATGGGTGACTGTTGGTGAAGAGCAAGGACGTAAAAGTTGTTTCGATAGTCACTCTATTATTCACTGGGGGATGTCAGGTAATTCCTTTATCTTAAAGGGTGAGTTTTTCCATGAGGTTCATTTTAATGGCGAGTTAACAATTAAAAATCGTGTAAGCATTAATGAAATTGAAGTATTATTTCCTGTAGCTTCCACACAAGATTCTGTAATGGAAGGTGCAATTGAGGATGTTTTAGATAATGAAGCAGTCAATGATGAAATTCCTGTTTGGTATTTTAGTGACCCTGACGTAAGTTATTGCGGTAATGATGGTTGTGTCGATGTTCCTCCTCAATATTTTGTCGATAATACGGTGGTTATCCCTGTTGATGATAACAACATTCCTATTCCTCCTGCTATTGGACTCCCTCCTGTGTCATTGCCTTCTGATAGACCGCTTCCGCCAATTTTCGACCCTATTTATGGTGATGCTATTAATTCTGTTATTTCTGGAATATTAACGGGTGACCCTGATACCGATACTATTGCAGAAGATATTATTAAGCCTATTGTCGATGGTGTTAAACCAATAGTTGATATTGATGTTCCAGTTGACCCACCGATATACCCTCCAATTGACCCGCCTATTGAGGGCGGTAGTGTCGTTGCTGTTTCAAACTTAACAGGTATCGAATCACGTTTAGATATGACAAATCAACTTCTAGAAAATATGAATATTAACGTTGATGTTGATATGACTGGGGTTGAAGAGAGGATTGATAGAACAAATGAATTAATAGGGGGTTTATCTACAACTACCGTTCCTATAAGTACGACTCCTGATAGTAGCAGAGCTTCAAGCTTTTGGACTTCCAATTATCCAAATGGCTTTCAAGGTGTTTGGAATAATTTTAATAATGACTTTCAAAATACAGCCTTATCTGGCTGGGTCAATTCCTTTAAATTAAGTTATGTGTCAGAAGGGATTCCTACTTGGACGATGTGTTTTGATTTGGGTTTTGTTGATTTTGGTTGTCAGCCTATCGAAATTGATAGCCGTGTATGGTTGGCGATTAGAGCGTTCATTTTATTTACGGCTGCACTTTTAGCACGTCGCTTAGTATTTGGAGGTTAGTATGTTGGATTGGTTTGCTGAGCGTTGGAATGACTTTGTTAACTTTTGCTTGTCTATTTTATTGTCGCTCTACGATTTGTTGAAAGATATTGGCATATTCTTTTTTGATAGCGTGTTATCGATAGCTTTAGTTGCTATCAATGGTTTTGGTTCGGCGTTTTCGGCCTTGAACGTGATTCAATATATCGACCTGATTCCTGACGAAGCAAAATCTATCATGGCTTTAGTGGGCGTGAATGAAGCAAGTGTAATTATCGTGTCTGCAATCTTGATTCGTCTAGGTTTGCAGATTATTCCGTTTACACGTTTAGGTTCTTAGGGGGTGACTGATGCCAATTAACATTATCGTGGGTAGACCAGGTTCGGGTAAATCTTACGAATCTGTGGTGTATCACATCATTCCTGCGCTTAAGGAAGGGCGCAAAGTTATCACTAATGTGCCTTTAAATTTAGATCATTTCGAATCGGTTTTTGGCAAGGAAATATTAGATCTTATCGAGGTTCGAGAAGATAGCTATTCCCGTGAGGTTGGGGCGGTCAAAGCTTTCTCTACAAAGGATTGTTTTACGTCTGACGAGTGGAAGAATGACGAGGGCGTTGGTGCATTGTTCGTCATTGATGAATGTCACTTTGTTTTACCTAGTCAAGGCAGAGGCAAGAAAGCATCTGAGAATTTGGCGGATGTATTGGAATATATGTCGATGCACCGTCATTATGGCCATGATATTTTGTTAATGACTCAAAGCCTTGGAAAACTTCACAAAGATGTTCGAGCAATGATACAAATTCAGTATCGAGTGTCGAAGCATTCCGCAGCTGGGTCTGATAAAACTTATACGCAAAAAGTATTAGACGGTGCTGAGGGTCGGCCTGCTGAGTTGAACACCAACGTTCGAACATATAAGCCTCGATTTTTCCCGTTCTATACTTCGCATACTCAATCTGACCAATCGGTGAATGAAGCTCACGCTAGTGACATTAAGCCTATCTGGAAGCGTTGGTATTTCTGGGTAGGTATCCCTGCAATTATCATTGCGTTGCCTATGTCTATAACGAGTGGTTTAGCGTTGTTTGGCAACAAATCAGAGCCTGAGCCCGTAGTAGAATCTAAGCGTGTCGTAGTGGAAGATAAGCAAAATTCAGAGCCAGAGAAGAAAAGACCGTCTTCTAGGCAGCGTAAGGCTGATACAGTGCATCCATTTGGTAAACTTCAACTGGCTATCACAGGGTCGTCTGATTCGTTCTACAAAGACGATAGAGGGCGTTTGCATCGACAAACAGAGGTTTATTTTAAGGCAGTGAATAAATCTCGTTATGAATTCCCCTTGAAGCTTCAGGACTTATATATGGCAGGCTATGATGTGGCGGTAATGGGTCCTTGTTTGGTTGAATTGAAGTTTGAGGGCTATTCAGATTTCGTTTACTGCGAGGGTGAACGGCCTACAGGCCAACATCCTAATATTGATTTAGCTTCGTCTTTTTCATCGGCGTTTGGTGGTGACTAGATGGTTTTGGATTTTTCTTTATCTCGTTTGCGTGATGAATTAGCTTTAGCTATGGAGGCTTACGAACGTGAGCCTTCGTCTTTAATGTTTGAGCGAATTGTTGAGCTTTGCCGTGTTATTCGAGAGCTTGAGAGGAGATTAGAAAAGGCTTCTTAGTGTATAGTAAGATTTACGATACTATATTGGTTTCATAAGGGCTTAATAAATGGCAAATGTAGGGTATTGTCGGATTGATAATTTAAAATTGTCTCGTGAAAGTATAGAGGCAGTTGATGAGATTAGAGATATCGTAGATAGGGCGAACATGCTAGCAGTTGCAACGAGCACCGTTCCATTGTTTGATTTGTTTCTTGGTAAAGCAAATACGAGTCAAACCATGCTGAGTATAGCTGGCTATGATTGGGTTGAGTTTAGTAAAACTCTGAACGCTATTAATAAAACTGCAAAAGGGCGTGTATTTTCTATTGCGGAAACCATGAGCTTAAGAACTGGTAGTTATACTGCTGAGGGCGAATTTTGGAGGTGCGTATCAAATGCGGCTTTGTAAAGGTTTAACCTGCTTATTTTTAATGTGTTTCTTACCTTTTTCTTATGCTGGCTCTAATGAGTTACGTTCTTTAGCTTTGTCTGATGCTATGCAAGCTTATGGTAATCGAGTTGAGTATTGTTTACTTCAATCAAGAGCGGCTTCAAAAAGATTTCCAACTACAAGCTGGTTTTCATCATTAGGAAATGACGATAAAAAAAAGGTGCTTCTATATCTTTCTTTGGACAATAGAGAAAAGTGCTCGGAACAAGAACGTTTGAAAGTGGTTGAGATTTTAGACCAATACCCACAGATAACCATTCGATCTGAAGAATACCCTAATGGTATGACTTTGGATGAAATTCGAAGTAGTCTCAATCTTGTTGAAAACGTGGATTATAGTTCGGAAATTTCAGGACTCGACATTTTGGAAGTGCAAAAGATACAAGCTCAATTTCAACAGCCATTCGACCTAATAAAGGTGGCTAAAAAGCTTGGGTTACTGGACGAGCCGTAACCGTTGTAAAGAATGGACAGAGTAAAAAAATGACATACTGAGTCGATTGGTATGTCATTTTATTTTGTGCTAAGTTTTTCGCATTGAGAGCGGAGGTGGCAGTATAAAGTCATGACCGGTTTGGGTCTCGATAGTGGATTTTGTGAAGTTTGACGGGATAACCACAGGATAAAATGCTGTTTTGGATAAATTCGATTTTGTCAATCCCATTTTAAAATGTCCTCTTTTCTCCCAGGTAGAAATGTCTCTTTATGAGCTAAATAGAGTAGGTGAGTTAGGTTTTACTCTTAGATGCTTTGAAGGTTTCTGGTGTGATGAGAACTGGGTTTATAGCCCTTAGTTGTTCCTGAAGCGCTCTTTGTTGAGCTCTGCGTTTAGGGGCTTTTTTGCTCCGTGTGCGTTTCTGTTGTCGCTCGAATTCTTCTTGCTGCTGTTGAGCAAACTTTAGTACTTGACCTAATCGCTTGTTGTCGACAATTTGGGTTTGTTGAACATGCTCAAGCTTATCGAAAATTTTGAATTCCAACTTTCTGTGGCCATACACAATCGCAATGTCTCCGTTGGGATAGTCTAAGACTTTGACATGCTCGTGAACTAAGCGAGTATTTTCTTCATTTGGCTCAATAAGATAAACCACTTTGTCATATTGAAATGTCAACGATTTAGAGAGTTTACGTATTTCTTGCCAACTGAAAATATCGTCGAGTTCCTGTGTGGTTTCACGCACTTTTCGATGCATGTTTTTCGGATACATTGCCGGCTTAGCAAAGCGTCGATTGAAATCGGCAATGAAGTAGGGAAGCCAAGCATTCGCTTCTTCGATGGTGTTAATTCCTTGTAAGCGCATCTCTTTGACGAGTCGGTCTTGTAGCGTCAAGTTTACTCGCTCCACACGACCTTTAGCTTGAGAGCTGTTCGCACATATCAGTTCAATACCTAACTCTTTTAATACACGGGCATATTGAGTTTGACCGACTTGTTTTTGCTTTTCCTGATTCACCCGAAAAATCGAATGCTTATCGCTGTAGAACGCTACGGGTTTGCCGTGTTCATTAAGATATTCTCTCGTTGTTAGCATGTAATCAAAGGCCGATTCGGTTTCGCTGAACCTTAAATTCATCAGGCGGCCAGTCGCATCATCGATAAAGACCAGTAAACAACATTTGTCAGCGCGTCCTTCAAACCAATCATGGTGAGAGCCATCAATTTGAACGAGCTCGCCCAAACAATCACGTCGGTAGCGAGGTTGGTAAACTTTAGGCTTGCGTTGCGAATGTGGCGTCCATAAACCATCTGCAATCATCCAACTTCGTAAGGTCTCGTTAGATACTGGAAGGCTATGTAACTCCAATAGTTTTTCTCTAGCAAGCGTTGGAGAAAAATCAGAATAGTGATCACGAATCAGTTTTAAAACTGTGTCTCGGTAGTCACTAGGATAGCGGTTATTACTTGGCTTACCTCGAGCTTGGTGAGTCAATCCTACAGCACCGAATTCCCTCAGGCGATTCATAAGCCTCTGAACTTGGCGAACACTCAAATCAAGGATGTCTGCCGCGTCGACTCGTCGGATCCTACGATCGCAAACATCTTGGATTACTTTAAAACGATTGATATCAGAATCATTCATAGTCACTAGCATCTTAAACGCATCCTTAGCTGGTTGTAAGTAAAGCTTAGTGACCACGAGCTAAAGAGACATTTTAACTTTGGTAAATAGTGACATTACAACTTTGCGCTTACAGATTTAGTGCGTATTATCTGCATGGAATTATGTTGAGGGTTTGCTTTGCCTAACAGCAGTAAAAAGTGGGCGATAGACTTGCTCAATGTCGGTCTGTCAAGGCCGTGCATGCTAGGAGGGAGAATCGTTTTACAAGGTTAGCCCGTAACATAATTTCGATAATGCGCATTAAGTTATGACGGTGTGGTATTGTAGTTATTCTTATGTGAATGAGGTAAGCCACAATGAACAAAACTGAATTAATCTCAAGAATTTCAACTAAGTACGACTTAGACCAAAAGAGCATTTCTGTTCTTTTTGAAGTAACTTTTGATGAAATGGCCAGGGCTTTGTTAGATCGTGAATTTATCGAGATTTCAGAGCTTGGTGATTTCTTGGCAAAAACCAGAAAAGAAAAATTGAGTGAGAATCGCAGAGGTGAAACGATTACAATTCGAGATAATCATGTAATTCGTTTTAGGCCTATCATTTAACTAAGAAAGCAGTTGAACCCTAAATCTAACTTCATCGCGCAGCGATAAAAGGGCGCTTGTTGTAGTTCTTGGGTATGACTCCTCCAAACGCCCGAAGCCAATCTCCATTCAAAGACAAAAAATAAATACCCTTCCTTTCTGTTAAGCCAGCCTTGCAGAGACTCACCACGAAAGAGGCGATTTCTGCCACTGCAACCCGTCGATTTTTCAGTTAAGAAAGCTAATCCACAAAATTAAAGGAGGGGGCCCCGCTTGCGGGGTGGTTGCCTTGATTTTGTGGATTAGCTTTCGCTAATGCAAAGAGAGGGTACACTATCTTTAATAGTGTACTTTTGTGTAAATATTACACTTTCACTTCCTATTTGATCTCCTGGGCTCTTGTGTCATTTTGTTATGCCACGTTCATTTATCATGTCTTTTTTCAGTTCATCTAATTTTTCGTCGAAAAGTTTGTTTGCTAGTTCAGTCCATTTTATCGGCTTTCCCGTTCTGTAGCTTATCTCTATAGCTGCTCTTTCTAGCTTCTGCTTTCTTTTCTCTGTTACTTGCATAGTTGTTCGTTGTGTCATGGTTCTTCATACCTTTACATTTTTTTGTATTTTATGTGATTTCTAACACAGTTACACGTGTATACATGTATTTTTGTATGGACAGATTGATTTTCATGGTCGATTCTATAGATAAATGTAGGTATGGATGTATAGAAGGGGTCTCATGATAGACATGCTTAAAATTTCAATACCATTCAAGCAAGACTATCTTTTGGAAACTCAACAAAGTTCTAAGGGTGAGTTTGTATCTTATGTTGATATACGTGCTTGCTCTTTGATTGGGGGTGTTGGTCTTGAAGCTAAGTCTATTTTTTTTACTGGCTCAGGCTCTCAGGATGAGCTTGAAGTTGCAGATTTGCGTCACCCATATCAAACGCTTCCGACTTCTTTTACTGGTATTGCGTTCAAAATTTTTCAAGGTACAAAGTTACGAGATGCCTGTGTCGAGCTAAAAGCCTCTCCAGCTAAAATTCTTCAAGGTCATAACGTTTACGGCTCTACTCAGATGGTGGTCGGTTCTTATGAAATGCTCATGGCTCTTTATCATGCTTATCCAGATTTTTACGAAATGTTAGACATCTATAGAACTACACTAGATGCTATAGATTGCACATTTTCAGCTAGAGCAAAAACAGATTTACAAGCTAAGCAAGTTATTGGTCAGTTAAAATCAGTCTCCAATAAGCATATGAGAGCTAGTGTTAGAAATGAACATGAAACTACTTGTTACTTTAGTCGTGGCTCACGTCATGTAGATAGAAAGGCATATTTAAAGGGTTGTGAATTTAATAGACAGCTTAATAGCTTGCGTTCTTTACAGGAAAAGGGAGACCGTACGCATGATAGAGTTATTGATGTTATGTCTAACCCTGAATTAATTAACTTTGCTAGAAATTTAATCCGCTTTGAAGCAAGTGCTAAGCGTAGATATTTAGATGAGTTTAATATACCCAAAAACCTATTTGAAGCTTGTCGGTTTCAATTAGAGTATGAAAAAGACGGACGTTGTTTAATTAAAGATATTTGGATTAAAGCATTTTCGCCATTAATGGAGGCATTGGAGGGTCAAAAAATGAACATATTTAATGATGAACAAGTACATAACACACTAAAGAAAGAATTTTTTACTGTCACTAAGAAAGGCAATATTACTTATTCTAAGGCAGATAGAATATTTAGATTCTATCGTTCTCTTGTTAGCGATGGTTATCACGCAGTTTTTGATTCTTTTAGTAAATCAAATAAAAAGTCATTTTATAACCAATTAAATCCATTATTGGAAGTTGGATTTTCTAAAGCTCAACTTCAAAACCTCAAAGGGCACGGTAAGGATAACGTAGTTCCTTTATTACAAGTTATAGAAATTGATTTTAGTCAGCAAAGACCGTCTGACTGGATAGAGCCTCAAGCAGGGGATATCACCAAATTATACGGTCAAGAAGATAGCGTAATTAGTTTAGTAGCATAGGTAATTATTATGAAAAACGCATTAATAGTAGAAATATTTAAAGATAATGAAACAAAAGACATTCGCACCATTCCACCTAAAGGCGATAGGGCAGAAATGAAACTATATAGTCAAGTTGCCTTTGTTCATCTTGGCGGTCGTTTCCCTGTTGAATTTTCTTTACCACTTCAAGAAGATGAAACACATTATGCATCGGGTAAATATTACCTAGACCAAACGTCTTTTAAAGTAGGTCAATTTGGTCGTTTAGAGTTTGAGCGTAATATTACTCTAATTCCTGTAGCTTCTAATACTTAGGTTCTAATTATGGCAATTTGTATTGAAAAAACTGTAGATGATTTTTTATATGTTAGTGAAACACCTATCGAAAATTGCTCTACGTATGTTCTACAGACTGCCGATGAATATAATTTATCACACGTTTTTGTATCATCGTCCGATATTGGATTAGTTTTCGCTTGGGCTTTTGGTGCGGTTGTAGTGGTAGGTTATTTTGGTGGCTTTGTCATTGGCATAGCTAAAAAAATGATACAACTCGTATAGAGGGATTTTATTATGAAAAAAGCAGCTTCAACTATAGCAGCGTTAACTCTTGCTTCTCTTGCACCTCAAGCAATGGCTGACACTACAACTATCGATTCAATTTTTGCAGCAGTAGACCTTTCTACTGTAACAGCGTTTATTGGTACTACCGGTGTGGTCATTGTTGGTATTGCGCTAGCTGTTAAGGGTATTAGCCTAGCTAAACGTCTCGTTAGTCGAGCATGATTGTTGCGGTATCTACCCTCCAGTTCTATTCCGCTGTTATGGTTATCGGCGGTCTAGCTGGAATAGCATTTGTGTTAGGTATGAGGGGCGTTTAAGCCCCTTTTTTTATGGTGGGCAAAATGATTATTAAGCGGCTATCGATATATTTTCTTTGTTTTTTCATTGTTTATATTCCCGTTCGTCCAGCTCGTGCTTTTTTTCCTGTCGTTGTTGGTCTGACTGGTCAAGCAGCGATGTGGACAGGTAGAACATTGGTTGCTCGCATGGCGGTTAATTATGGTGCTGATTTAGGTGTTTTAGCTACAGCCGCCGTTGCTACCACTCCAATGATAAAAGATTATATGACTTCTGAATATGCGCTTAGACCTTGGGGAACTTGGGCGTATGCATTAGAAAAAGTTGGTTTTCATCTTGATGGCGGAGAGATGGTAATCAAGGATGACGAATGTTTCTTATCGGATTATTGCGGTAAGAGTGTTTCTTTTAAAATGGCAGATGGTAGTTGGTCTTCTACGTGGGATAAAGGTTTGTATAAAACAGGAACTAAATTAGTTTGTCCTATTAACGTTGGTTTTGCTGATGAAAACGGGAAAAACACTTTATTTGATTGTGGACAGGCGTTATCTGATAATTGGTGGTTAAAATATCGCTCATGGGAAAATAATAATCTTGAGCCAGATTGTGGTCAATGGGTGACTGTTGGTGAAGAGCAAGGACGTAAAAGTTGTTTCGATAGTCACTCTATTATTCACTGGGGGATGTCAGGTAATTCCTTTATCTTAAAGGGTGAGTTTTTCCATGAGGTTCATTTTAATGGCGAGTTAACAATTAAAAATCGTGTAAGCATTAATGAAATTGAAGTATTATTTCCTGTAGCTTCCACACAAGATTCTGTAATGGAAGGTGCAATTGAGGATGTTTTAGATAATGAAGCAGTCAATGATGAAATTCCTGTTTGGTATTTTAGTGACCCTGACGTAAGTTATTGCGGTAATGATGGTTGTGTCGATGTTCCTCCTCAATATTTTGTCGATAATACGGTGGTTATCCCTGTTGATGATAACAACATTCCTATTCCTCCTGCTATTGGACTCCCTCCTGTGTCATTGCCTTCTGATAGACCGCTTCCGCCAATTTTCGACCCTATTTATGGTGATGCTATTAATTCTGTTATTTCTGGAATATTAACGGGTGACCCTGATACCGATACTATTGCAGAAGATATTATTAAGCCTATTGTCGATGGTGTTAAACCAATAGTTGATATTGATGTTCCAGTTGACCCACCGATATACCCTCCAATTGACCCGCCTATTGAGGGCGGTAGTGTCGTTGCTGTTTCAAACTTAACAGGTATCGAATCACGTTTAGATATGACAAATCAACTTCTAGAAAATATGAATATTAACGTTGATGTTGATATGACTGGGGTTGAAGAGAGGATTGATAGAACAAATGAATTAATAGGGGGTTTATCTACAACTACCGTTCCTATAAGTACGACTCCTGATAGTAGCAGAGCTTCAAGCTTTTGGACTTCCAATTATCCAAATGGCTTTCAAGGTGTTTGGAATAATTTTAATAATGACTTTCAAAATACAGCCTTATCTGGCTGGGTCAATTCCTTTAAATTAAGTTATGTGTCAGAAGGGATTCCTACTTGGACGATGTGTTTTGATTTGGGTTTTGTTGATTTTGGTTGTCAGCCTATCGAAATTGATAGCCGTGTATGGTTGGCGATTAGAGCGTTCATTTTATTTACGGCTGCACTTTTAGCACGTCGCTTAGTATTTGGAGGTTAGTATGTTGGATTGGTTTGCTGAGCGTTGGAATGACTTTGTTAACTTTTGCTTGTCTATTTTATTGTCGCTCTACGATTTGTTGAAAGATATTGGCATATTCTTTTTTGATAGCGTGTTATCGATAGCTTTAGTTGCTATCAATGGTTTTGGTTCGGCGTTTTCGGCCTTGAACGTGATTCAATATATCGACCTGATTCCTGACGAAGCAAAATCTATCATGGCTTTAGTGGGCGTGAATGAAGCAAGTGTAATTATCGTGTCTGCAATCTTGATTCGTCTAGGTTTGCAGATTATTCCGTTTACACGTTTAGGTTCTTAGGGGGTGACTGATGCCAATTAACATTATCGTGGGTAGACCAGGTTCGGGTAAATCTTACGAATCTGTGGTGTATCACATCATTCCTGCGCTTAAGGAAGGGCGCAAAGTTATCACTAATGTGCCTTTAAATTTAGATCATTTCGAATCGGTTTTTGGCAAGGAAATATTAGATCTTATCGAGGTTCGAGAAGATAGCTATTCCCGTGAGGTTGGGGCGGTCAAAGCTTTCTCTACAAAGGATTGTTTTACGTCTGACGAGTGGAAGAATGACGAGGGCGTTGGTGCATTGTTCGTCATTGATGAATGTCACTTTGTTTTACCTAGTCAAGGCAGAGGCAAGAAAGCATCTGAGAATTTGGCGGATGTATTGGAATATATGTCGATGCACCGTCATTATGGCCATGATATTTTGTTAATGACTCAAAGCCTTGGAAAACTTCACAAAGATGTTCGAGCAATGATACAAATTCAGTATCGAGTGTCGAAGCATTCCGCAGCTGGGTCTGATAAAACTTATACGCAAAAAGTATTAGACGGTGCTGAGGGTCGGCCTGCTGAGTTGAACACCAACGTTCGAACATATAAGCCTCGATTTTTCCCGTTCTATACTTCGCATACTCAATCTGACCAATCGGTGAATGAAGCTCACGCTAGTGACATTAAGCCTATCTGGAAGCGTTGGTATTTCTGGGTAGGTATCCCTGCAATTATCATTGCGTTGCCTATGTCTATAACGAGTGGTTTAGCGTTGTTTGGCAACAAATCAGAGCCTGAGCCCGTAGTAGAATCTAAGCGTGTCGTAGTGGAAGATAAGCAAAATTCAGAGCCAGAGAAGAAAAGACCGTCTTCTAGGCAGCGTAAGGCTGATACAGTGCATCCATTTGGTAAACTTCAACTGGCTATCACAGGGTCGTCTGATTCGTTCTACAAAGACGATAGAGGGCGTTTGCATCGACAAACAGAGGTTTATTTTAAGGCAGTGAATAAATCTCGTTATGAATTCCCCTTGAAGCTTCAGGACTTATATATGGCAGGCTATGATGTGGCGGTAATGGGTCCTTGTTTGGTTGAATTGAAGTTTGAGGGCTATTCAGATTTCGTTTACTGCGAGGGTGAACGGCCTACAGGCCAACATCCTAATATTGATTTAGCTTCGTCTTTTTCATCGGCGTTTGGTGGTGACTAGATGGTTTTGGATTTTTCTTTATCTCGTTTGCGTGATGAATTAGCTTTAGCTATGGAGGCTTACGAACGTGAGCCTTCGTCTTTAATGTTTGAGCGAATTGTTGAGCTTTGCCGTGTTATTCGAGAGCTTGAGAGGAGATTAGAAAAGGCTTCTTAGTGTATAGTAAGATTTACGATACTATATTGGTTTCATAAGGGCTTAATAAATGGCAAATGTAGGGTATTGTCGGATTGATAATTTAAAATTGTCTCGTGAAAGTATAGAGGCAGTTGATGAGATTAGAGATATCGTAGATAGGGCGAACATGCTAGCAGTTGCAACGAGCACCGTTCCATTGTTTGATTTGTTTCTTGGTAAAGCAAATACGAGTCAAACCATGCTGAGTATAGCTGGCTATGATTGGGTTGAGTTTAGTAAAACTCTGAACGCTATTAATAAAACTGCAAAAGGGCGTGTATTTTCTATTGCGGAAACCATGAGCTTAAGAACTGGTAGTTATACTGCTGAGGGCGAATTTTGGAGGTGCGTATCAAATGCGGCTTTGTAAAGGTTTAACCTGCTTATTTTTAATGTGTTTCTTACCTTTTTCTTATGCTGGCTCTAATGAGTTACGTTCTTTAGCTTTGTCTGATGCTATGCAAGCTTATGGTAATCGAGTTGAGTATTGTTTACTTCAATCAAGAGCGGCTTCAAAAAGATTTCCAACTACAAGCTGGTTTTCATCATTAGGAAATGACGATAAAAAAAAGGTGCTTCTATATCTTTCTTTGGACAATAGAGAAAAGTGCTCGGAACAAGAACGTTTGAAAGTGGTTGAGATTTTAGACCAATACCCACAGATAACCATTCGATCTGAAGAATACCCTAATGGTATGACTTTGGATGAAATTCGAAGTAGTCTCAATCTTGTTGAAAACGTGGATTATAGTTCGGAAATTTCAGGACTCGACATTTTGGAAGTGCAAAAGATACAAGCTCAATTTCAACAGCCATTCGACCTAATAAAGGTGGCTAAAAAGCTTGGGTTACTGGACGAGCCGTAACCGTTGTAAAGAATGGACAGAGTAAAAAAATGACATACTGAGTCGATTGGTATGTCATTTTATTTTGTGCTAAGTTTTTCGCATTGAGAGCGGAGGTGGCAGTATAAAGTCATGACCGGTTTGGGTCTCGATAGTGGATTTTGTGAAGTTTGACGGGATAACCACAGGATAAAATGCTGTTTTGGATAAATTCGATTTTGTCAATCCCATTTTAAAATGTCCTCTTTTCTCCCAGGTAGAAATGTCTCTTTATGAGCTAAATAGAGTAGGTGAGTTAGGTTTTACTCTTAGATGCTTTGAAGGTTTCTGGTGTGATGAGAACTGGGTTTATAGCCCTTAGTTGTTCCTGAAGCGCTCTTTGTTGAGCTCTGCGTTTAGGGGCTTTTTTGCTCCGTGTGCGTTTCTGTTGTCGCTCGAATTCTTCTTGCTGCTGTTGAGCAAACTTTAGTACTTGACCTAATCGCTTGTTGTCGACAATTTGGGTTTGTTGAACATGCTCAAGCTTATCGAAAATTTTGAATTCCAACTTTCTGTGGCCATACACAATCGCAATGTCTCCGTTGGGATAGTCTAAGACTTTGACATGCTCGTGAACTAAGCGAGTATTTTCTTCATTTGGCTCAATAAGATAAACCACTTTGTCATATTGAAATGTCAACGATTTAGAGAGTTTACGTATTTCTTGCCAACTGAAAATATCGTCGAGTTCCTGTGTGGTTTCACGCACTTTTCGATGCATGTTTTTCGGATACATTGCCGGCTTAGCAAAGCGTCGATTGAAATCGGCAATGAAGTAGGGAAGCCAAGCATTCGCTTCTTCGATGGTGTTAATTCCTTGTAAGCGCATCTCTTTGACGAGTCGGTCTTGTAGCGTCAAGTTTACTCGCTCCACACGACCTTTAGCTTGAGAGCTGTTCGCACATATCAGTTCAATACCTAACTCTTTTAATACACGGGCATATTGAGTTTGACCGACTTGTTTTTGCTTTTCCTGATTCACCCGAAAAATCGAATGCTTATCGCTGTAGAACGCTACGGGTTTGCCGTGTTCATTAAGATATTCTCTCGTTGTTAGCATGTAATCAAAGGCCGATTCGGTTTCGCTGAACCTTAAATTCATCAGGCGGCCAGTCGCATCATCGATAAAGACCAGTAAACAACATTTGTCAGCGCGTCCTTCAAACCAATCATGGTGAGAGCCATCAATTTGAACGAGCTCGCCCAAACAATCACGTCGGTAGCGAGGTTGGTAAACTTTAGGCTTGCGTTGCGAATGTGGCGTCCATAAACCATCTGCAATCATCCAACTTCGTAAGGTCTCGTTAGATACTGGAAGGCTATGTAACTCCAATAGTTTTTCTCTAGCAAGCGTTGGAGAAAAATCAGAATAGTGATCACGAATCAGTTTTAAAACTGTGTCTCGGTAGTCACTAGGATAGCGGTTATTACTTGGCTTACCTCGAGCTTGGTGAGTCAATCCTACAGCACCGAATTCCCTCAGGCGATTCATAAGCCTCTGAACTTGGCGAACACTCAAATCAAGGATGTCTGCCGCGTCGACTCGTCGGATCCTACGATCGCAAACATCTTGGATTACTTTAAAACGATTGATATCAGAATCATTCATAGTCACTAGCATCTTAAACGCATCCTTAGCTGGTTGTAAGTAAAGCTTAGTGACCACGAGCTAAAGAGACATTTTAACTTTGGTAAATAGTGACATTACAACTTTGCGCTTACAGATTTAGTGCGTATTATCTGCATGGAATTATGTTGAGGGTTTGCTTTGCCTAACAGCAGTAAAAAGTGGGCGATAGACTTGCTCAATGTCGGTCTGTCAAGGCCGTGCATGCTAGGAGGGAGAATCGTTTTACAAGGTTAGCCCGTAACATAATTTCGATAATGCGCATTAAGTTATGACGGTGTGGTATTGTAGTTATTCTTATGTGAATGAGGTAAGCCACAATGAACAAAACTGAATTAATCTCAAGAATTTCAACTAAGTACGACTTAGACCAAAAGAGCATTTCTGTTCTTTTTGAAGTAACTTTTGATGAAATGGCCAGGGCTTTGTTAGATCGTGAATTTATCGAGATTTCAGAGCTTGGTGATTTCTTGGCAAAAACCAGAAAAGAAAAATTGAGTGAGAATCGCAGAGGTGAAACGATTACAATTCGAGATAATCATGTAATTCGTTTTAGGCCTATCATTTAACTAAGAAAGCAGTTGAACCCTAAATCTAACTTCATCGCGCAGCGATAAAAGGGCGCTTGTTGTAGTTCTTGGGTATGACTCCTCCAAACGCCCGAAGCCAATCTCCATTCAAAGACAAAAAATAAATACCCTTCCTTTCTGTTAAGCCAGCCTTGCAGAGACTCACCACGAAAGAGGCGATTTCTGCCACTGCAACCCGTCGATTTTTCAGTTAAGAAAGCTAATCCACAAAATTAAAGGAGGGGGCCCCGCTTGCGGGGTGGTTGCCTTGATTTTGTGGATTAGCTTTCGCTAATGCAAAGAGAGGGTACACTATCTTTAATAGTGTACTTTTGTGTAAATATTACACTTTCACTTCCTATTTGATCTCCTGGGCTCTTGTGTCATTTTGTTATGCCACGTTCATTTATCATGTCTTTTTTCAGTTCATCTAATTTTTCGTCGAAAAGTTTGTTTGCTAGTTCAGTCCATTTTATCGGCTTTCCCGTTCTGTAGCTTATCTCTATAGCTGCTCTTTCTAGCTTCTGCTTTCTTTTCTCTGTTACTTGCATAGTTGTTCGTTGTGTCATGGTTCTTCATACCTTTACATTTTTTTGTATTTTATGTGATTTCTAACACAGTTACACGTGTATACATGTATTTTTGTATGGACAGATTGATTTTCATGGTCGATTCTATAGATAAATGTAGGTATGGATGTATAGAAGGGGTCTCATGATAGACATGCTTAAAATTTCAATACCATTCAAGCAAGACTATCTTTTGGAAACTCAACAAAGTTCTAAGGGTGAGTTTGTATCTTATGTTGATATACGTGCTTGCTCTTTGATTGGGGGTGTTGGTCTTGAAGCTAAGTCTATTTTTTTTACTGGCTCAGGCTCTCAGGATGAGCTTGAAGTTGCAGATTTGCGTCACCCATATCAAACGCTTCCGACTTCTTTTACTGGTATTGCGTTCAAAATTTTTCAAGGTACAAAGTTACGAGATGCCTGTGTCGAGCTAAAAGCCTCTCCAGCTAAAATTCTTCAAGGTCATAACGTTTACGGCTCTACTCAGATGGTGGTCGGTTCTTATGAAATGCTCATGGCTCTTTATCATGCTTATCCAGATTTTTACGAAATGTTAGACATCTATAGAACTACACTAGATGCTATAGATTGCACATTTTCAGCTAGAGCAAAAACAGATTTACAAGCTAAGCAAGTTATTGGTCAGTTAAAATCAGTCTCCAATAAGCATATGAGAGCTAGTGTTAGAAATGAACATGAAACTACTTGTTACTTTAGTCGTGGCTCACGTCATGTAGATAGAAAGGCATATTTAAAGGGTTGTGAATTTAATAGACAGCTTAATAGCTTGCGTTCTTTACAGGAAAAGGGAGACCGTACGCATGATAGAGTTATTGATGTTATGTCTAACCCTGAATTAATTAACTTTGCTAGAAATTTAATCCGCTTTGAAGCAAGTGCTAAGCGTAGATATTTAGATGAGTTTAATATACCCAAAAACCTATTTGAAGCTTGTCGGTTTCAATTAGAGTATGAAAAAGACGGACGTTGTTTAATTAAAGATATTTGGATTAAAGCATTTTCGCCATTAATGGAGGCATTGGAGGGTCAAAAAATGAACATATTTAATGATGAACAAGTACATAACACACTAAAGAAAGAATTTTTTACTGTCACTAAGAAAGGCAATATTACTTATTCTAAGGCAGATAGAATATTTAGATTCTATCGTTCTCTTGTTAGCGATGGTTATCACGCAGTTTTTGATTCTTTTAGTAAATCAAATAAAAAGTCATTTTATAACCAATTAAATCCATTATTGGAAGTTGGATTTTCTAAAGCTCAACTTCAAAACCTCAAAGGGCACGGTAAGGATAACGTAGTTCCTTTATTACAAGTTATAGAAATTGATTTTAGTCAGCAAAGACCGTCTGACTGGATAGAGCCTCAAGCAGGGGATATCACCAAATTATACGGTCAAGAAGATAGCGTAATTAGTTTAGTAGCATAGGTAATTATTATGAAAAACGCATTAATAGTAGAAATATTTAAAGATAATGAAACAAAAGACATTCGCACCATTCCACCTAAAGGCGATAGGGCAGAAATGAAACTATATAGTCAAGTTGCCTTTGTTCATCTTGGCGGTCGTTTCCCTGTTGAATTTTCTTTACCACTTCAAGAAGATGAAACACATTATGCATCGGGTAAATATTACCTAGACCAAACGTCTTTTAAAGTAGGTCAATTTGGTCGTTTAGAGTTTGAGCGTAATATTACTCTAATTCCTGTAGCTTCTAATACTTAGGTTCTAATTATGGCAATTTGTATTGAAAAAACTGTAGATGATTTTTTATATGTTAGTGAAACACCTATCGAAAATTGCTCTACGTATGTTCTACAGACTGCCGATGAATATAATTTATCACACGTTTTTGTATCATCGTCCGATATTGGATTAGTTTTCGCTTGGGCTTTTGGTGCGGTTGTAGTGGTAGGTTATTTTGGTGGCTTTGTCATTGGCATAGCTAAAAAAATGATACAACTCGTATAGAGGGATTTTATTATGAAAAAAGCAGCTTCAACTATAGCAGCGTTAACTCTTGCTTCTCTTGCACCTCAAGCAATGGCTGACACTACAACTATCGATTCAATTTTTGCAGCAGTAGACCTTTCTACTGTAACAGCGTTTATTGGTACTACCGGTGTGGTCATTGTTGGTATTGCGCTAGCTGTTAAGGGTATTAGCCTAGCTAAACGTCTCGTTAGTCGAGCATGATTGTTGCGGTATCTACCCTCCAGTTCTATTCCGCTGTTATGGTTATCGGCGGTCTAGCTGGAATAGCATTTGTGTTAGGTATGAGGGGCGTTTAAGCCCCTTTTTTTATGGTGGGCAAAATGATTATTAAGCGGCTATCGATATATTTTCTTTGTTTTTTCATTGTTTATATTCCCGTTCGTCCAGCTCGTGCTTTTTTTCCTGTCGTTGTTGGTCTGACTGGTCAAGCAGCGATGTGGACAGGTAGAACATTGGTTGCTCGCATGGCGGTTAATTATGGTGCTGATTTAGGTGTTTTAGCTACAGCCGCCGTTGCTACCACTCCAATGATAAAAGATTATATGACTTCTGAATATGCGCTTAGACCTTGGGGAACTTGGGCGTATGCATTAGAAAAAGTTGGTTTTCATCTTGATGGCGGAGAGATGGTAATCAAGGATGACGAATGTTTCTTATCGGATTATTGCGGTAAGAGTGTTTCTTTTAAAATGGCAGATGGTAGTTGGTCTTCTACGTGGGATAAAGGTTTGTATAAAACAGGAACTAAATTAGTTTGTCCTATTAACGTTGGTTTTGCTGATGAAAACGGGAAAAACACTTTATTTGATTGTGGACAGGCGTTATCTGATAATTGGTGGTTAAAATATCGCTCATGGGAAAATAATAATCTTGAGCCAGATTGTGGTCAATGGGTGACTGTTGGTGAAGAGCAAGGACGTAAAAGTTGTTTCGATAGTCACTCTATTATTCACTGGGGGATGTCAGGTAATTCCTTTATCTTAAAGGGTGAGTTTTTCCATGAGGTTCATTTTAATGGCGAGTTAACAATTAAAAATCGTGTAAGCATTAATGAAATTGAAGTATTATTTCCTGTAGCTTCCACACAAGATTCTGTAATGGAAGGTGCAATTGAGGATGTTTTAGATAATGAAGCAGTCAATGATGAAATTCCTGTTTGGTATTTTAGTGACCCTGACGTAAGTTATTGCGGTAATGATGGTTGTGTCGATGTTCCTCCTCAATATTTTGTCGATAATACGGTGGTTATCCCTGTTGATGATAACAACATTCCTATTCCTCCTGCTATTGGACTCCCTCCTGTGTCATTGCCTTCTGATAGACCGCTTCCGCCAATTTTCGACCCTATTTATGGTGATGCTATTAATTCTGTTATTTCTGGAATATTAACGGGTGACCCTGATACCGATACTATTGCAGAAGATATTATTAAGCCTATTGTCGATGGTGTTAAACCAATAGTTGATATTGATGTTCCAGTTGACCCACCGATATACCCTCCAATTGACCCGCCTATTGAGGGCGGTAGTGTCGTTGCTGTTTCAAACTTAACAGGTATCGAATCACGTTTAGATATGACAAATCAACTTCTAGAAAATATGAATATTAACGTTGATGTTGATATGACTGGGGTTGAAGAGAGGATTGATAGAACAAATGAATTAATAGGGGGTTTATCTACAACTACCGTTCCTATAAGTACGACTCCTGATAGTAGCAGAGCTTCAAGCTTTTGGACTTCCAATTATCCAAATGGCTTTCAAGGTGTTTGGAATAATTTTAATAATGACTTTCAAAATACAGCCTTATCTGGCTGGGTCAATTCCTTTAAATTAAGTTATGTGTCAGAAGGGATTCCTACTTGGACGATGTGTTTTGATTTGGGTTTTGTTGATTTTGGTTGTCAGCCTATCGAAATTGATAGCCGTGTATGGTTGGCGATTAGAGCGTTCATTTTATTTACGGCTGCACTTTTAGCACGTCGCTTAGTATTTGGAGGTTAGTATGTTGGATTGGTTTGCTGAGCGTTGGAATGACTTTGTTAACTTTTGCTTGTCTATTTTATTGTCGCTCTACGATTTGTTGAAAGATATTGGCATATTCTTTTTTGATAGCGTGTTATCGATAGCTTTAGTTGCTATCAATGGTTTTGGTTCGGCGTTTTCGGCCTTGAACGTGATTCAATATATCGACCTGATTCCTGACGAAGCAAAATCTATCATGGCTTTAGTGGGCGTGAATGAAGCAAGTGTAATTATCGTGTCTGCAATCTTGATTCGTCTAGGTTTGCAGATTATTCCGTTTACACGTTTAGGTTCTTAGGGGGTGACTGATGCCAATTAACATTATCGTGGGTAGACCAGGTTCGGGTAAATCTTACGAATCTGTGGTGTATCACATCATTCCTGCGCTTAAGGAAGGGCGCAAAGTTATCACTAATGTGCCTTTAAATTTAGATCATTTCGAATCGGTTTTTGGCAAGGAAATATTAGATCTTATCGAGGTTCGAGAAGATAGCTATTCCCGTGAGGTTGGGGCGGTCAAAGCTTTCTCTACAAAGGATTGTTTTACGTCTGACGAGTGGAAGAATGACGAGGGCGTTGGTGCATTGTTCGTCATTGATGAATGTCACTTTGTTTTACCTAGTCAAGGCAGAGGCAAGAAAGCATCTGAGAATTTGGCGGATGTATTGGAATATATGTCGATGCACCGTCATTATGGCCATGATATTTTGTTAATGACTCAAAGCCTTGGAAAACTTCACAAAGATGTTCGAGCAATGATACAAATTCAGTATCGAGTGTCGAAGCATTCCGCAGCTGGGTCTGATAAAACTTATACGCAAAAAGTATTAGACGGTGCTGAGGGTCGGCCTGCTGAGTTGAACACCAACGTTCGAACATATAAGCCTCGATTTTTCCCGTTCTATACTTCGCATACTCAATCTGACCAATCGGTGAATGAAGCTCACGCTAGTGACATTAAGCCTATCTGGAAGCGTTGGTATTTCTGGGTAGGTATCCCTGCAATTATCATTGCGTTGCCTATGTCTATAACGAGTGGTTTAGCGTTGTTTGGCAACAAATCAGAGCCTGAGCCCGTAGTAGAATCTAAGCGTGTCGTAGTGGAAGATAAGCAAAATTCAGAGCCAGAGAAGAAAAGACCGTCTTCTAGGCAGCGTAAGGCTGATACAGTGCATCCATTTGGTAAACTTCAACTGGCTATCACAGGGTCGTCTGATTCGTTCTACAAAGACGATAGAGGGCGTTTGCATCGACAAACAGAGGTTTATTTTAAGGCAGTGAATAAATCTCGTTATGAATTCCCCTTGAAGCTTCAGGACTTATATATGGCAGGCTATGATGTGGCGGTAATGGGTCCTTGTTTGGTTGAATTGAAGTTTGAGGGCTATTCAGATTTCGTTTACTGCGAGGGTGAACGGCCTACAGGCCAACATCCTAATATTGATTTAGCTTCGTCTTTTTCATCGGCGTTTGGTGGTGACTAGATGGTTTTGGATTTTTCTTTATCTCGTTTGCGTGATGAATTAGCTTTAGCTATGGAGGCTTACGAACGTGAGCCTTCGTCTTTAATGTTTGAGCGAATTGTTGAGCTTTGCCGTGTTATTCGAGAGCTTGAGAGGAGATTAGAAAAGGCTTCTTAGTGTATAGTAAGATTTACGATACTATATTGGTTTCATAAGGGCTTAATAAATGGCAAATGTAGGGTATTGTCGGATTGATAATTTAAAATTGTCTCGTGAAAGTATAGAGGCAGTTGATGAGATTAGAGATATCGTAGATAGGGCGAACATGCTAGCAGTTGCAACGAGCACCGTTCCATTGTTTGATTTGTTTCTTGGTAAAGCAAATACGAGTCAAACCATGCTGAGTATAGCTGGCTATGATTGGGTTGAGTTTAGTAAAACTCTGAACGCTATTAATAAAACTGCAAAAGGGCGTGTATTTTCTATTGCGGAAACCATGAGCTTAAGAACTGGTAGTTATACTGCTGAGGGCGAATTTTGGAGGTGCGTATCAAATGCGGCTTTGTAAAGGTTTAACCTGCTTATTTTTAATGTGTTTCTTACCTTTTTCTTATGCTGGCTCTAATGAGTTACGTTCTTTAGCTTTGTCTGATGCTATGCAAGCTTATGGTAATCGAGTTGAGTATTGTTTACTTCAATCAAGAGCGGCTTCAAAAAGATTTCCAACTACAAGCTGGTTTTCATCATTAGGAAATGACGATAAAAAAAAGGTGCTTCTATATCTTTCTTTGGACAATAGAGAAAAGTGCTCGGAACAAGAACGTTTGAAAGTGGTTGAGATTTTAGACCAATACCCACAGATAACCATTCGATCTGAAGAATACCCTAATGGTATGACTTTGGATGAAATTCGAAGTAGTCTCAATCTTGTTGAAAACGTGGATTATAGTTCGGAAATTTCAGGACTCGACATTTTGGAAGTGCAAAAGATACAAGCTCAATTTCAACAGCCATTCGACCTAATAAAGGTGGCTAAAAAGCTTGGGTTACTGGACGAGCCGTAACCGTTGTAAAGAATGGACAGAGTAAAAAAATGACATACTGAGTCGATTGGTATGTCATTTTATTTTGTGCTAAGTTTTTCGCATTGAGAGCGGAGGTGGCAGTATAAAGTCATGACCGGTTTGGGTCTCGATAGTGGATTTTGTGAAGTTTGACGGGATAACCACAGGATAAAATGCTGTTTTGGATAAATTCGATTTTGTCAATCCCATTTTAAAATGTCCTCTTTTCTCCCAGGTAGAAATGTCTCTTTATGAGCTAAATAGAGTAGGTGAGTTAGGTTTTACTCTTAGATGCTTTGAAGGTTTCTGGTGTGATGAGAACTGGGTTTATAGCCCTTAGTTGTTCCTGAAGCGCTCTTTGTTGAGCTCTGCGTTTAGGGGCTTTTTTGCTCCGTGTGCGTTTCTGTTGTCGCTCGAATTCTTCTTGCTGCTGTTGAGCAAACTTTAGTACTTGACCTAATCGCTTGTTGTCGACAATTTGGGTTTGTTGAACATGCTCAAGCTTATCGAAAATTTTGAATTCCAACTTTCTGTGGCCATACACAATCGCAATGTCTCCGTTGGGATAGTCTAAGACTTTGACATGCTCGTGAACTAAGCGAGTATTTTCTTCATTTGGCTCAATAAGATAAACCACTTTGTCATATTGAAATGTCAACGATTTAGAGAGTTTACGTATTTCTTGCCAACTGAAAATATCGTCGAGTTCCTGTGTGGTTTCACGCACTTTTCGATGCATGTTTTTCGGATACATTGCCGGCTTAGCAAAGCGTCGATTGAAATCGGCAATGAAGTAGGGAAGCCAAGCATTCGCTTCTTCGATGGTGTTAATTCCTTGTAAGCGCATCTCTTTGACGAGTCGGTCTTGTAGCGTCAAGTTTACTCGCTCCACACGACCTTTAGCTTGAGAGCTGTTCGCACATATCAGTTCAATACCTAACTCTTTTAATACACGGGCATATTGAGTTTGACCGACTTGTTTTTGCTTTTCCTGATTCACCCGAAAAATCGAATGCTTATCGCTGTAGAACGCTACGGGTTTGCCGTGTTCATTAAGATATTCTCTCGTTGTTAGCATGTAATCAAAGGCCGATTCGGTTTCGCTGAACCTTAAATTCATCAGGCGGCCAGTCGCATCATCGATAAAGACCAGTAAACAACATTTGTCAGCGCGTCCTTCAAACCAATCATGGTGAGAGCCATCAATTTGAACGAGCTCGCCCAAACAATCACGTCGGTAGCGAGGTTGGTAAACTTTAGGCTTGCGTTGCGAATGTGGCGTCCATAAACCATCTGCAATCATCCAACTTCGTAAGGTCTCGTTAGATACTGGAAGGCTATGTAACTCCAATAGTTTTTCTCTAGCAAGCGTTGGAGAAAAATCAGAATAGTGATCACGAATCAGTTTTAAAACTGTGTCTCGGTAGTCACTAGGATAGCGGTTATTACTTGGCTTACCTCGAGCTTGGTGAGTCAATCCTACAGCACCGAATTCCCTCAGGCGATTCATAAGCCTCTGAACTTGGCGAACACTCAAATCAAGGATGTCTGCCGCGTCGACTCGTCGGATCCTACGATCGCAAACATCTTGGATTACTTTAAAACGATTGATATCAGAATCATTCATAGTCACTAGCATCTTAAACGCATCCTTAGCTGGTTGTAAGTAAAGCTTAGTGACCACGAGCTAAAGAGACATTTTAACTTTGGTAAATAGTGACATTACAACTTTGCGCTTACAGATTTAGTGCGTATTATCTATCTTATGTTAAATTGAATGTGCGTTAGCTTGAAATCTATGTTCTCCTTGCCACTATTCCCTCATTTCATCATCGTATTTAACGATAATCATGATTTACCATAAAATACCTAATAATCACATTACTTAATCAGAGATTAGTAATTGTGACTATTAGAAAAAGCCCATGATCATTTCAACAATTCACATGGGCTTTATGACTCTAGCTTTTATCAATTACTCACTAGAAGTTGTTATCGTCAAAGTCGTGTTGACTGCCTCCTGATGATTGATCATCATGACCGAAGCTTCCCGAGTCATCTGTAAAGTCAACACCAGTATCTGTGTTGTCCCCAGATGTCCAATCGCCGCTGCCACCTGCATCTTGTAGACCTGACGTATCTGCTGGAGTTTGGCTACTCGCTTGCATCGCATATTGGTCATCAACTTCAATTGTTGTTGTTGCCGAAGCGCCATCTATTGGAGTATCAAGTTCATCCACACCTTGGAACGAGATCTCTGCTTCACCTTCAAACGAATCACCCAGCGACATCGTGACCGGTTGTGACAAGTCACCAGATACCGTGTAAGTACCATCGCCATTATCTAGCGCTCCACTCACAGATGCACCATCTGGAATACCCGATAGTTCAACCTGTTCAACACCTTCTGCTGAAGCTACCTCATCAGGAATTGATAGACTGACATCATCGCCTGGCGCAGCTGTCATGTCAGCGGCTTCGTCATCTGATGTGGCTGAATCGTCGCTTGCTGAAGCTTCTACAGATTCTTGCGTAGTTTCTGTTTCAGCCGTCGCTTGCTCAGGAGTTGCTTCTGTCGATTCAGGTGCAGTCTCAACGTTCATCGTTGTAGTTAGAGTTTGCTCTTCGCCACCAGATTGAACTGTTGCTTCCAGTGGGATATCACCGCTAAACTCAGAGTCTGGCCAGAATGTCCATTGATCGTCTCCTGCAGGAACTAGTGCGCCTTCGTCGCCTGTATAGCTAAGATCAGATAAGCTTGCATCGTCCGCGACATCAAGACTTGAAAGCACTTGTTCGCCACTGATGCTAACCGAACCATCATCCGCTTGACTTAGCGCTTCAACCGTTGAAGGTTCTTGCTCGTCTACATTGATATTGAAGTGGCTTTCGACACTGTTCTCACCATCACTCGCGACAAAGCCGATTTGAGCACTTCCAGTGTATCCTTCAGCTGGGGTGAATTGATAACCACCCTGCCCGTCAGATTCAATTAGCCCTTCACCTTCAAGCAATGTAACGGATTCAATACTCATTTCTCCAGATTCGGAGCTCAAGGTGCTAAGCATATCGCTATCGGTGAAGTTAAGTGGTTCACTTTCCTCCACACTAGCAGAAGCGATTGATTCAATCTGCGGTCCATCGGTGATTTGTCCTTCATTTTCATGAACACCAATAGTGCTTTGTTCATCATGAAGAATACCATCACGTTCAACGACATACGCAAAGTCTACTTCGCCTGTAAAGCCATCGGCCGGACTAAAGGTCCAGGTACCGTCACCATTGTCAACCATCGAGCCTTGGTTAGGATCAACTAAGTGAACCATCTGGATAGCGTCATCATCATTAGCGTCGATGTTTTGTGCCATGCCAATCAAGTCTTCTTCTGTGAGGATAATTGGTTCGCCTAGCGTTGTATCAAAGTCGCCTGCAATTTCACTACCTTCTGGTTCTGGCAACGGTTCGTCACCATAGTCAACCGTGGTTGCACTAACAGTTACGAAGAAGTTTCCAGAGAAGTCTTCAGGTGGTGTTAACTGTAGATCGTCTATGTTCCAGTTGGTGATACTGATCATTTGTCCAGGCTCTGTAATAATGACAGTATTTTCACCATCGCTTACTTCAAACCCGACAGGGAAACCAGTCATAACCAAGTTGCTGAGCATTTCCGAATCATCAATGAGGTCAACGTTAAGCCCTAAGTGACCGGTTGAATCTTCAGAGAACACCAATGGACCGTCATGATCTGTTGTAATAACGGCTCCATCCGCGACTGGACGAACAAAGACAGGAACATCGAGTGAGGTTTCAAACTCTCCATCTGAAGCGATAACTTGAAGCCCTGACGTTCCGGCGAAATCACCCGTTGGTGTGAATGTCCAGGTACCATCACCGTTGTCATTCAGATCACCGGCATCTTCACCATCTGGCATGATGATTCGTGAAATAACTAGGCTTTCTGTGTCTATATCACCAAACAGGTCGAGCATATCGGATGAATCGAAGGTAAATGCCCCATCCTCATTGGTCGTTAAGAAGGCGTTTCCATCTGCAAATGGAGCATCATTTACAGGAATGACATCAACATTTAACGAGCCTTCTGCCGTCGCTTCTCCATCTGTGATTTCGTAAGCCAGTTCAACTAATCCGTTGAAATCTTGTGAAGTAACGAGGTGATACATACCATCCGGTTGCTGTTGCAATTGCGCATTTTGTGGTGACTTAACACTGATACTTTCAAGTGTGAGTTCATCGCCATCTAAATCACTTGCTTGTGCCAAGATGAATTCAGGATCGATGACCATAACTTGGTCTTCTTCTCCCTGCATTTCGATTGCAGGTGCCTGAGGTTCATCGTTAACAGCAGCAATGTCGATGTTGCCTTGAACAGGTGTCAGTTCAGTACCGTCATCAACGTTAAAGTTGAATGGAACGTCGCCGTTGAAGTTTTCCGTTGGTGTGAATGTCCAAGTGCCATCAGTATTATCAACCAGTGAACCAAACGATTCATCGATAGATAGATCTTTCGCGGTTAGGTCGTCTCCATCAATGTCTTGAGCATGCATCAACAAATCTTCTTGAGAAATGATGATGGCGTTGTCTTCTACACCTGCAAGACTCACAGGATCCGATGTTGCAGCGTCATTTACCGGATTGACCGTAAGATCAGCGTTTGCAACGATCGTTTCTGCTCCATCAGAGATATCAAAGTTAAGGTCGATATCTCCGTTGAAATTGGCATCTGGCGTAATAGTAAAGCTACCATCGCCATTGTCCGTTACTGTTGCGTTGTCTCCCGCGCTGAGGTTCGATGCAGTTAGTGCATCTCCATCGACGTCCCCTGCTTGCGATAGCAATTGATCTTGAGTCAGCGTAATAGAACCATCTTCGTCAACTGAGTAAGCCAAGCCACCTGAAACTGGCGCATCGTTGACTGCAATGACGTCAATGCCTGCAGTGGTCTCTGCCGTTGCACCGTCTTCATCTACAACCGTTACATCAAGCGATACGTTACCGTTGAAGTTTTCGTTTGGCGCAAAGCTGTAAGTTCCATCACCGTTATCGGTAAAGATGCCGTCTGTACCCGAGTAAGAAACATCGCTGACACTCACCTCGCCTTCCACATCACTTGAGTTAGCAAGCAATTGGTCGTCAGAGATAGTGATGATACCGTCTTCATTCACTGAGTATGTGGTAGAACCGGCAACAGGAATGTCGTTGACCGACTCAACCGTCACATCAATATTAGCTTCTGTGGTGGTCGTACCATCGCTTACTGAGAAGCTTAGGTCTACGTCACCATTAAAGTTCTCGTTTGGCGCAAAGGTATAAGTGCCATCACCATTGTCGGTGAACACACCTTCTGTGCCTGAGTAGCTAACATCAGCAACTGATAGGTCGTCACCATCAATATCGGATGCACCTGCTAGAAGTTGCTCATCAGTAAAGGTCAACGAGCCATCTTCTTGGATGGTGTAACCCACATCTTCCACAACTGCTGCATCGTTGACAGGGTTTACAGTCAGGTCTGCGTTGGCCACGATGGTGTCGGTGCCATCAGAGATATCGAAGCTGAGGTCAATGTCGCCATTGAAGTCTGCGTCTGGTGTGATGGTGAATGAACCGTCTTCGTTGGCCGTTACCGTAGCATTGTCACCTGCGCTTAGGTTAGCAGCTGTCAGATCATCGCCATCTACATCGTTAGCTTGAGACAGCAACTGCTCTTGAGTCAGAGTTATCGAACCGTCTTCGTCAACGGAGTATGCTAGATCACCTGAGACAGGCGCATCGTTCACAGCAATAACGTCAATGCCTGCCGTAGTTTCTGCCGTTGCACCGTCTTCATCAACAACCGTCACATCAAGCGATACATTGCCGTTAAAGTTTTCGTTTGGTGCGAAGCTGTAAGTACCATCGCCGTTATCAGTGAAGATACCGTCTGTACCTGAGTAAGACACATCATCAACAGCGACTTCACCTTCTACATCCGAGCTGTTCGCTAGAAGTTGCTCGTCAGAGATGGTAATAATACCGTCTTCATTCACTGAGTAAGTAGTAGAACCCGCAACAGGAATGTCGTTAACCGACTCAACCGTCACATCAATGTTAGCTTCTGTGGTGGTTGTACCGTCGCTTACTGAGAAACTTAAGTCGACTTCACCGTTGAAGTTCTCGTTTGGAGCGAAGGTATACGTACCATCACCATTATCGGTGAACACACCTTCTGTACCTGAGTAGCTAACATCCGCAACAGATAGCTCGTCGCCATCAATATCCGATGCACCTGCAAGAAGTTGTTCGTCAGTAAAGGTCAACGAACCGTCTTCTTGGATGGTGTAACCCACATCTTCCACAACCGCGGCGTCATTCACTGGATTTACAGTAAGGTCTGCATTGGCGACGATGGTATCGGTGCCATCAGAGATGTCGAAGCTGAGGTCAATGTCGCCATTGAAGTCCGCGTCAGGCGTAATGGTGAATGAGCCGTCTTCGTTGGCAGTGACTGTGGCGTTATCACCCGCGCTTAGGTTAGCTGCTGTTAGATCATCTCCGTCCACATCACTCGCTTGAGACAGAAGTTGCTCTTGAGTCAGAGTAATCGAACCATCTTCGTCAACTGAGTAAGCTAAGTCACCTGAAACTGGTGCATCGTTGACTGCGATGACATCAATTCCTGCGGTGGTGTCTGCCGTTGCACCATCTTCGTCAACAACTGTCACATCAAGTGATACGCTACCGTTGAAGTTTTCGTTTGGTGCAAAGCTGTAGGTGCCATCACCGTTGTCAGTGAAGATACCGTCTGTGCCAGCGTAAGAAACATCGCTGACACTTACCTCGCCTTCCACATCACTTGAGTTAGCAAGCAATTGGTCGTCAGAGATAGTGATGATGCCGTCTTCATTGACGGAGTATGTGGTAGAACCTGCAACAGGAATATCGTTGACGGACTCTACAGTCACATCAATGTTGGCTTCTGTTGTGGTTGTGCCATCACTAACCGAGAAGCTTAAGTCAACTTCTCCATTGAAGTTCTCGTTTGGTGCAAAGGTATAAGTGCCGTCACCGTTGTCTGTGAACACACCTTCTGTACCAGAGTAGCTAACGTCAGCGACTGATAGGTCGTCCCCGTCAATATCTGATGCACCAGCGAGAAGCTGCTCATCAGTAAAGGTTAACGAACCGTCTTCTTGGATGGTGTAACCCACATCTTCCACAACCGCTGCATCATTCACTGGGTTTACAGTCAGGTCTGCATTCGCGACGATGGTGTCGGTACCATCAGAAATATCGAAGCTAAGGTCAATGTCGCCATTGAAGTCCGCGTCTGGTGTGATGGTGAATGAACCGTCTTCGTTAGCCGTAACCGTTGCGTTATCACCTGCGCTTAGGTTAGCCGCAGTGAGATCTTCGCCGTCCGCATCACTCGCTTGCGATAACAATTGCTCTTGAGTCAGAGTAATCGAGCCATCTTCATCAACTGAGTAAGCCAGGTCACCTGAAACCGGTGCATCGTTAACTGCGATAACATCAATACCAGCGGTGGTCTCTGCTGTTGCACCATCTTCGTCAGCGACAGTCACATCTAGAGATACGTTACCGTTGAAGTTTTCGTTCGGAGCGAAGCTGTAGGTTCCATCACCGTTATCGGTAAAGATGCCGTCTGTACCCGAGTAAGAAACATCGCTGACACTCACCTCGCCTTCCACATCACTTGAGTTAGCAAGCAATTGGTCGTCAGAGATAGTGATGATACCGTCTTCATTCACTGAGTATGTGGTAGAACCGGCAACAGGAATGTCGTTGACCGACTCAACCGTCACATCAATATTAGCTTCTGTGGTGGTCGTACCATCGCTTACTGAGAAGCTTAGGTCTACGTCACCATTAAAGTTCTCGTTTGGCGCAAAGGTATAAGTGCCATCACCATTGTCGGTGAACACACCTTCTGTGCCTGAGTAGCTAACATCAGCAACTGATAGGTCGTCACCATCAATATCGGATGCACCTGCTAGAAGTTGCTCATCAGTAAAGGTCAACGAGCCATCTTCTTGGATGGTGTAACCCACATCTTCCACAACTGCTGCATCGTTGACAGGGTTTACAGTCAGGTCTGCGTTGGCCACGATGGTGTCGGTGCCATCAGAGATATCGAAGCTGAGGTCAATGTCGCCATTGAAGTCTGCGTCTGGTGTGATGGTGAATGAACCGTCTTCGTTGGCCGTTACCGTAGCATTGTCACCTGCGCTTAGGTTAGCAGCTGTCAGATCATCGCCATCTACATCGTTAGCTTGAGACAGCAACTGCTCTTGAGTCAGAGTAATTGAGCCATCTTCATCAACTGAGTAAGCTAGGTCACCTGAGACTGGTGCGTCGTTCACTGCGATGACGTCAATACCCGCTGTGGTATCCGCTGTTGCACCGTCTTTATCAACAACAGACACATCAAGCGATACGTTGCCGTTGAAGTTTTCGTTTGGCGCGAAGCTGTATGTACCGTCACCGTTATCAGTGAAGATACCGTCAGTGCCTGAGTAAGACACATCGTTGACGCTCACCTCGCCTTCGATATCACTTGAGTTAGCAAGCAATTGGTCGTCAGAGATAGTGATTATGCCGTCTTCATTGACTGAGTATGTGGTAGAACCGGCCACAGGAATGTCGTTTACCGACTCAACCGTCACATCAATGTTAGCTTCTGTGGTGGTTGTACCGTCACTTACTGAGAAGCTTAGGTCCACTTCACCGTTGAAGTTCTCGTTTGGTGCAAAGGTATAAGTGCCATCACCATTGTCGGTGAACACACCTTCCGTGCCTGAGTAGCTAACATCAGCAACGGATAGGTCGTCACCATCAATATCGGATGCACCTGCTAGAAGTTGCTCATCAGTAAAGGTCAACGAGCCATCTTCCTGGATGGTGTAACCCACATCTTCAACAACCGCTGCGTCATTCACTGGATTCACAGTCAAATCTGCATTGGCGACGATGGTGTCGATGCCATCAGAAATGTCGAAGCTGAGGTCAATGTCACCATTGAAGTCCGCATCGGGAGTAATAGTGAATGATCCGTCTTCGTTGGCAGTAACTGTAGCATTGTCACCTGCTGACAAGTTAGCGGCCGTCAGATCATCACCGTCCACATCACTTGCTTGTGACAGAAGTTGCTCTTGAGTCAGCGTGATAGAGCCGTCTTCGTCAACCGAGTAAGCTAAGTCACCTGAGACTGGTGCATCGTTCACTGCGATGACGTCAATACCTGCCGTAGTTTCTGCCGTTGCACCATCTTCATCAGCAACGGTCACGTCAAGAGAAACGTTGCCGTTGAAATTCTCATTTGGTGCGAAGCTGTAAGTACCATCGCCGTTATCAGTGAAGATACCGTCTGTACCTGAGTAGGACACATCATCAACAGCGACTTCACCTTCTACATCCGAGCTGTTCGCTAGAAGTTGCTCGTCAGAGATAGTGATTATGCCGTCTTCATTCACTGAGTAAGTAGTAGAACCCGCAACAGGAATGTCGTTAACCGACTCAACCGTCACATCAATGTTGGCTTCTGTGGTGGTTGTACCGTCGCTTACTGAGAAGCTTAAGTCCACTTCACCGTTGAAGTTCTCGTTTGGCGCGAAGGTATAAGTACCGTCACCGTTATCAGTGAATACGCCTTCTGTACCAGAATAACTGACATCAGCAACTGATAAGTCGTCGCCATCAATATCGGATGCGCCAGCAAGAAGCTGTTCATCAGTAAAGGTTAACGAGCCATCTTCTTGAATGGTGTAACCCACATCTTCAACAACCGCTGCATCATTCTCTGGATTAACAGTGAGATCTGCATTTGCTACGATCGTATCCGTTCCATCAGAGATATTGAAGGTTAAGTCAATATCGCCGTTGAAATCCGCATCGGGAGTAATGGTAAATGAACCATCTTCATTAGCAGTAACGGTCGCATTATCTCCGGCACTAAGGTCGGTCGCTGTCAAGTCATCTCCGTCGATGTCAGATGCTTGCGATAAAAGCTGCTCTTGCGACAGAGTAATTGATCCATCTTCACTGACTGAGTAAGACAAATCTCCAGTGACCGGAGCATCATTAACCGCGATCACTTCTATGTCTGCGCTTGTATTGACGATTTCTCCGCTTTCATCAACAACGCTAACATCGAGTGATACATCACCATTGAAGTTCTCGTTCGGTGCAAAGCTGTAGGTACCATCACCGTTATCGGTGAATATGCCATCTGAGCCGGAGTAACTCACATCACTAACCGCTACTTCGCCTTCGATATCGGAGCTGTTAGCGAGAAGCTGTTCATTACTGAATGTGAGTACATTATCTTCGTCAACGCTGTAAGACGTTGAGCCAGCAACAGGCGCATCGTTAACCTCAGTAACGGTGACGTCAATGGTTGCAGGAGTAACATCTTTACCGTCCGATACCTCGAACAGCAGTTCAACGTTGCCACTGAAGTTTTCATTTGGTGCGAAGGTATAGGTGCCGTCGCCATTATCGGTAAACACACCATCAGTGCCAGAATACGAAACATCAGCTATAGACAAGTCGTCACCTTCGATGTCCGTCGCCCCTACTAATAGCTGTTCATTGGTAAAGGTTAGCGAACCATCTTCTTCGACAGTGTAGGCTTTGTCTTCTGCTTCTGGACCATCGTTGATTGGAGACACATAGATATTGACCTCTTCGGTCGCAGTTGCTGTGTCGCCTGTGTTTAGGTCAGTGGATGTGGCATTTACAGTGAGTGAAACGCTACCGCTAAAGTCACTCGCAGGTGTAAATTCAAGTCCGGCTAGATCTTGTGGTTCCAACGACCAAGTTCCGTCTCCATTATTGATACCAGCTGATAGCTCGCCATCTTCAGGTACATTTTCAATGAGAATCGACAGAGCTTCGGAGCCATCAGTATCGGTAAGGTTTGCATTGATCTCGATAGGAATCGTCGAGTCTTCAACACCGATGATCTGGAAGTCAGCGTTAGCGACAGATATCTCGATGTTATCGATGCCAAATGACTCATCGCTAAGCTCTTGATTTAGCGTTGAGCCAAAGCCCAATTGCAACTGGCCATCCTCGATTGGAACAGTGAGGTGTACTTCATGAGATTGCTCGTTCCATTGACTGAACCCTTCGCCTTGCGCGCTTCCATGAATGACTTCGCCGACTTGGTTGCCTTCAGAGTCATACAGTGTGGTTGTTCCGTCTTGCGTGTTAAATGCGGAGTTATCGAAAGACGTTAGTGGTTCACCGCCAACAAAGATCTGGAATGATTCACCATCCCAAGAATCTATCTCATAGAAGCTGAACGATATATCGACTTCATCGACATCAGTAGGAATATTGTAGGTTTTACTGACGGCCTCTTCGCCGTCTGTGCCACCAATTCGACCCAGCATGTCTCCGCTATCAAAGCCTTGAGAACTTTCTGTACCGGCGTTCCACCCTTCAGAACCCGATTCAAAATTGTCGGTTGCCAAAATTAAATCTGGAGTAATGGACAAGTCAGGCGTGACCGATAGCTCCGGCATATCCACTACGGACTGAACTTCAATTCCCACTGTCGTGTCAGCTGTGGCACCGTCAGAGTCAATCACGGTCATGTTCAACGTCAAGTCGCCGCTGAAGTTTTCGCTCGGCGCGAAACTATAGCTGCCGTCATCGTTTGACGTTAAGGTTCCGTTATCGCCGCTATAAGACACATCACTAACGGATAGATCGCCTTCTACATCCGAACTATTCGCGAGTAGTTGAGCTTCACTTAAGGTAATGACGCCGTCTTCATCAACTGAATACGTCGTTGACCCCGCGATTGGAAGATCATTCACCGATTCAACAGTAACATCGATGTTTGCATCAGTCGTTGTCGTGCCGTCGCTGACCGAGAAACTTAGGTCGACTTCACCATTGAAGTTCTCGTTTGGTGCAAAGGTGTAAGTACCGTCTCCGTTGTCAGTGAAGATACCGTCAGTGCCGGAATATGACACATCAGCCACAACCAGGTTATCACCGTCTACATCTGAGGCTCCAGCAAGCAATTGCTCGTCAGTAAACGTAAGTGAGCCATCCTCTTCGATGGTATAACCGACATCTTCTACCACAGCAGCATCATTCACAGGATTAACTGTGAGGTCAGCGTTAGCAACGATGGTGTCTGTACCGTCTGAGATTTCGAAGCTTAAATCGATATCGCCATTGAAATCCGCATTTGGTGTGATAGTGAATGAGCCATCTTCATTTTGCGTCACTGTGGCGTTGTCGCCAGCGTTTAGATTGGACGCTGTAAGATCATCACCATCGACGTCGGATGCTTGGGACAACAATTGTTCTTGAGATAATGTGATTGAACCGTCTTCATCGACAGAGTAAGCCAAGTCTCCGGAGACCGGTGCATCATTGATAGCAATGACTTCAATCCCAGCCGTTGTATCGGCTGTGGCACCATCTTCATCAACAATTGTTACATCGAGAGAGACATCTCCGTTGAAGTTTTCATTTGGAGCGAAGCTATACGTGCCGTCACCATTGTCGGTAAAGATACCGTCCGTACCTGAGTAAGAGACATCGCTTACACTCACCTCACCTTCGACATCTGAACTATTAGCGAGAAGCTGGGCGTCCGAAATTGTTATGATGCCATCTTCATTGACAGAGTACGTTGTAGACCCAGCGACTGGTATATCGTTCACCGCGTCAACGGTGACATCTATGTTCGCTTGGGTCGTATCAGTTCCATCACTGACAGAGAAGCTGATGTCGACTTCGCCATTAAAGTTCTCGTTTGGAGAGAAGGTATAGGTTCCATCACCATTGTCGGTGAACACACCATCCGTTCCCGAATAAGAAACATCGGCGATCGACAGGTCATCCCCTTCGATATCGGTGGCTCCAACCAGCAATTGCTCATTGGTAAAGGTAAGCGAACCATCCTCTTCTACGGTGTAAGCCTTATCCTCAGCTTCTGGGCCATCATTGATTGGAGATACATAGATGTTTACTTCTTCCGTGGCAGTGGCGGTATCACCAGTATTAAGATCTGTTGAGGTTGCATTCACCGTCAGAGAAACGCTGCCACTGAAATCGGCGGCTGGCGTGAACTCCAATCCTTCTAGTTCTCCCGGCTCAAGTGACCATGTTCCATCACCGTTATCAGTACCTGCGGAAAGCTCGCCATCCTCTGGAACGTTTTCAATGAGGATTGATAGTGCTTCGGAGCCATCTGTGTCGGTTAGATTCGCGTTAATCTCGATAGGAATACTCGAGTCTTCAACACCAATGATTTGGAAGTCGGCATTAGCGACTGAAATCTCGATATTATCGATACCGAAGGATTCATCTCTTAGCTCTTGGTTGAGTGTCGAACCAAAACCGAGTTGAAGTTGTCCGTCTTCAATTGGCACTGTGAGGTGAACTTCATGCGCTTGTTCATTCCAACCACTGAAACCTTCGCCTTGTGAAGTGCCATGCACGACTTCGCCTACTTCATTTCCATCTGAGTCATAAAGCGTTGTGGTGCCATCTTGTGTTCTAAATGCAGAATTGTCGAACGATGTTAGCTCTTCACCACCCACGAAGATCTGGAACGATTCTCCATCCCAAGAATCTATTTCATAGAAACTGAATGAAATATCGACCTCATCGACATCAGTCGGAATATTATAGGTTTTACTGACAGCTTCTTCGCCGTCCGTGCCACCTATTCGACCAAGCATATCACCACTATCAAAGCCTTGAGAACTCTCGGTGCCCGTGTTCCAACCCTCAGAACCAGACTCAAAGTTGTCGGTTGCAAGGATAAGATCCGGCGTAATAGAAAGATCTGGCGTGATCGACAGTTCAGGCATATCAACAATGGATTGAACTTCAATGCCGACGCTGGTTTCTGCTGTTGCTCCATCTGAATCTACAACGGTCATATCAAGTGTGAGGTCACCACTAAAGTTTTCGCTTGGCGCAAAACTATAGGTACCGTCATCATTGGCAGTTAGCGTACCGTTGTCACCAGAGTATGATAAGTCGCTGACTGAAAGCTCGCCCTCAACATCTGTACTGTTCGCTAGTAGCTGATCTTCACTTAATGTGATTACGCCATCTTCATCAACCGAATATGAAGTCGTGCCTGCGATTGGTAGGTCATTAACCGGCAATACGTCGACATTGATTACAGTGTCTACTGTTGCGCCATCTTCATCTTGAATAGTGACGTTAAGCTGCACTTCACCATTGAAGTTTTCATTTGGAGCAAAGCTACAAGTGCCGTCGTTGTTCACTGTGAAGATACCATCAGGACCGTCATAGCTAATACCAACGAGCGATACATCTCCCTCGATATCAGAAGCATTTGCCAGTACTTGAGACTCATTGAAGGTCAACACGCTATCTTCGTTTATGGTGTAAGACGTTGGTCCAGCGATTGGTGGGTCATTAACTTCTATGACATCTAGCCCGGCAGTAGTGGTTGCCGTCGCGCCTTCTGAGTCCTCAATAGTGACATCGAAACTGACATCGCCAGAGAAGTTCTCATTTGGTGTGAAGGTATAGGTTCCATCTCCATTGTCGGCAAAGACGCCGTCTGTTCCTGAGTAAGAGACATCTTGAACGGTTACGTCACCTTCTACGTCAGAGCTATTTGCCAGTAATTGCTCGTCTGTAATAGTGATCGAGTTGTCTTCTTCAACCGAGTAAGTTGTTGAACCGGCAACTGGCACATCATTAATAGGCACTACTTGAACATCAATGTTTGCAGTGACTGTGTCCGTACCATCGCTAACGCTATAGCTTAGGTCAACGTTACCGTTGAAGTTCTCGTTTGGTGCGAAGGTATAGGTTCCATCTCCGTTGTCAGTAAACACACCTTCCGCGCCATCGTAGTTGACGGATTCAACAGTGAGGTCGTCACCATCAATATCCGTCGCACCTTGTAGAAGCTGCTCATCGGTAAAGGTAAGCGAACCGTCTTCGTTGATGGTGTAGTCATGATCGTAGATGATCGATGCATCATTGGCTGCTGTAACGGTGACGTCTAGTTCTGCTGGCGTAACACCACCATTACCGTCATCCACGTTGTAGCTTATCGAGAACTCACCATTGAAGTTTTCTTCTGGGGTAATGGTATAGGTGCCATCACCGTTGTCGGTGATAAGTGCATTCTCAATAGCAATGTCGCTGATACTTTGTTCGTTACTGCCTTCTTCGTTTGCGGAATTGTCGTCATCATTATCTGGCGACATTACTTCAGAAATATCGATGCCGTTTTCGGCATTCGCTGCTTCTTCTGACGAAGGAAGCTCGAAGCTAGACATCGAACCTACATCTTGGCTTGGGACGATTACACCATCGACGATGTCGAATACGTGCCAGTGATCACCGGTAGGATTATCAGGAAGATCTGGGGTAAAGGTTTGGACAAGCGTATCACCTACAAAGATCTGTACCTGTACATCTTCAACGCCATCGACATCCCAACTGCGGTCAGAGTAGTTATGCACTGAATAGTGCATATTGGCATCTTGATAGTTAGGGATAGTAATGGTTTCTGGACCATGCCCATTCACGTCATCAACATCTTGTTGGACAACGTTACCCTCGCCCAGGTCATGGCTCATGTCCGCCCAGAAGATGTGGTCGAGCTCTGCGCCAGTCTCTGTGTCATATAGCCATAGGTGATTATCCATATCCGTTGGCTGCTCACCCCAGGTGACCACAACACGCATATCGGTTTCTTCCAACACTTCCGATAGCGCAGTTACACCACCGTTAGTATCTTCACCTGCCGGAACGATAAAGCTGGTGCTGATTGAACCTTCTTGTTCAATGGATACGGTACCTTGGTCGACGACAGAGCCGCTGACTGAGTAGTTACCTGATTCGTCCGTTACTGTGGTATAGCTGTTGCCTGCAGAGTCAGTGAGCGTTACTTCTGCTCCAACGACAGGATTACTGGTTTCAGCATCGAGTACTGTACCAGTGACAGTCGTGTCATCACCCTGCTCGCCGATGATTGCGGTCATATCATCGTCTTCGATATCAGTCGCAAACTGCAGTAGCTCTTCTTGGGTGATGGTGTACGAGCCATCTTCTTCAATGGTGATGGCTACATCGGCAGAGACTATTGGTGCGTCGTTAACCGGATCGACGGTTAGACCTAGGTTAGCGGCGATTGGTGTATCACCATCGCTAATACTGTAGCCTACATCAATGTGTCCATTGAAGTTTTCATCCGGTGTAATAGTGAATGTGCCGTCACCGTTATCATCGATAGTCGCGTTTTCTGCCGTGAGATCAGAAGCCGTTAAATCATCTCCATCGATATCAGCGGCGTTTGCCAACAACTGTTCTTGAGTGATCGTAATTGAGTGGTCTTCATCTACCCTCGCCGATGTATCGGAAGTAGTTGGTAGATCATTGACAGGATCGACAGTTAAATCCACGCCCGCACTTATGGTTTCAGTGCCGTCAGAGATATCGAAGCTTAGGTCGATGCTGCCATTGAAGTTCTCATCTGGCGTGATGGTAAATGAACCATCTTCATTTTCAGTGACTGTAGCGTTTGCTCCTGCACTTAGGTTTGCAGCTGTCAGTTCATCACCATCGACATCGCTTGCTTGTGACAATAGCTGCTCTTGCGATAGCGTGATAGAACCATCTTCGTCAATGCTATACGCTAGGTCACCAGAGACTGGAGCGTCATTGACAGCAATGACTTCTATACCTGCAGAGGTATTAACTGACGCGCCGTCTTCATCAACTACAACGACATCTAAGCTCACATTACCGTTAAAGTTCTCGTTAGGTGCGAAGCTGTATGTACCATCGCCGTTATCGGTGAAGATACCATCAGAACCTGAGTAAGAGACATCATCAACGGCAACCTCTCCTTCGACATCAGAGCTGTTTGCAAGAAGTTGGTTGTCTGAGATAGTAATAACACCATCTTCATTTACAGAGTAAGATGTTGAACCTGCCACAGGAATATCGTTTACCGACTCAACCGTCACATCGATATTAGCTTCAGTCGTAGTCGTGCCATCACTTACTGAGAAGCTTAGGTCCACTTCGCCATTGAAGTTTTCGTTTGGTGAGAAGGTATAGGTGCCGTCGCCATTATCAGTGAAGACACCATCAGTACCGGTATAAGACACATCCGCCACAGACAGGTCATCGCCATCTATATCCGATGCGCCAGCCAATAGCTGTTCGTCTGTAAAGGTAAGCGATCCATCCTCTTGAATCGTATAGCCGACATCTTCTACAACAGCCGCATCGTTTATCGGGTTGACTGTGAGATCAGCGTTAGCCACGATGGTGTCTGTGCCATCCGAGATATCAAAAGTCAGGTCGATATCGCCGTTAAAATCGGCATCCGGTGTGATGGTAAATGAGCCATCATCATTCGCCGTAACTGTCGCATTGTCTCCTGCCTCAAGATTTGCCGCAGTGAGCACATCACCTTCGACATCCGATGCTTGTGCCAATAGCTGTTCTTGACTGATGGTTATCGAACCATCTTCATCAACGCCATAGGCTAAATCACCCGATACTGGAGCATCATTTACAGCGATAACGTCAATGCCTGCGGTTGTCTCTGCCGTTGCACCATCTTGATCGATGATGGTTACATCGAGTGCTACATCTCCATTGAAGTTTTCGTTTGGTGCGAAGCTATAGGTACCATCGCCGTTGTTCGTGAAGATACCGTCGGTGCCCGAGTAAGACACATCGCTTACACTCACCTCGCCTTCAATATCAGAGCTATTCGCTAGAAGCTGATCATCTGAGATTGTGATGATTCCGTCTTCATTCACTGAGTATGTGGTTGAACCGGCCACTGGAATATCATTGACAGACTCAACAGTCACATCAATGTTTGCTTCGGTGGTCGTTGTGCCATCGCTAACAGAGAAGCTTAAGTTTACGTCACCATTGAAGTTTTCGTTTGGTGAGAATGTGTAGGTACCGTCACCATTGTCGGTGAATACACCGTCTGTGCCTGCGTATGAAACATCGGCTACGGATAAATCATCGCCGTCAATATCTGAGGCGCCGGCGAGTAGTTGCTCATCAGTAAACGTCAATGAACCATCTTCTTGGATGGTGTAGCCGACATCTTCTACCACTGCCGCATCATTAACCGGATTGACAGTCAGATCAGCAGTCGCAACGGTTGTATCAGTGCCGTCAGAAATATCGAAGCTTAGGTCGATATCGCCATTGAAGTCGGCGTCAGGTGTAATGGTAAATGAGCCGTCTTCATTCGCAGTGACAGTTGCATTATCTCCGGCGCTGAGATTTGAAGCGGTTAACTCATCGCCCTCTACGTCAGAGGCTTGTGACAGAAGTTGCTCTTGTGACAATGTCACACTACCGTCTTCATCGACTGAGTAAGCCAAGTCTCCAGAAACTGGTGCATCGTTGATAGGAAGTACATCAACATTAATGACAGTATCGACCGTTGCGCCGCTTTCGTCTTTAATCGTAACGTTAAGCTGGACTTCGCCGTTGAAGTTCTCGTTTGGTGCAAAACTACAAGTCCCATCACCGTTGACAGAGAAGATACCGTCCGGACCATCGTAGCTGATGCCAACCAGAGATACGTCGCCCTCTATGTCAGATGCATTCGCTAGAACCTGTGATTCACTAAATGTTAGAACACTGTCTTCATTGATCGTGTAAGACGTTGGCCCGGCTATTGGTGGGTCATTGACTTCAATGACGTTAATACCAGCACTCGTCTCTACAATCTCACCATTTTCATCGGCTACTTTGACATCTAGACTGATATCACCAGAGAAGTTTTCGTTTGGCGTGAAGGTATAAGTGCCATCACCGTTATCGGCAAACACGCCATCGGTCCCACTGTATGTCACCTCTGAAACCGACACCCCTCCCTCTACATCGCTTGAGTTCGCAAGGAGCTGACCATCATTAATAGTGATCGAGTTATCTTCAAGAACCGAATAGGATGTCGAACCAGCAACAGGCGCATCATTCACTTCGGTGACGGTGATATCGATATTGGCAGTGACTGTCTCTGTACCATCTGAGACTTGGAATGATAAATCAACATCGCCAGAGAAGTTCTCATTTGGCGCAAAGGTATAGGTGCCGTCACCGTTGTTAGTAAAGACCCCTTCAGCACCGTTGTAGTCAACAGATTCAACAGTAAGCGCGTCGCCATCGACATCACTTGCATTGGCAAGTAGCTGTGCATCGGTAAAGGTGAGAGAACCATCTTCTTCCACCGTATAGGCGAGGTCCTGTGCCACGGGACCGTCGTTAACTGGTGATACAGTAAGATCCAGATTCGTTGTGACGATTTGGTCACCGTCGGATACATCAAAGGTAAATTGAACATCACCATTGAAGTCTGCATCTGGTGTAAGTGTGTACGAGCCATCTTCGTTGGCCGTAATCGTTATGTTTTCGTCGTCAGTCGACAGATTCAACGCCGTTAAGTCGTCACCATCAAGATCGCTCGCGTTAGCTAGTAACTCTTCTTGAGTAATGGTAATAGAACCGTCCTCTTCAACCGTCGCTTGGACACCGGTTGCTTCAGGGGCGTGTTCTACATCGATAGTAATGGTTGTCGAGACGGTCTCGGAATCATCATTGGATAGCTCTGTCGCGGTTGCACTTACCGTGATGTCAAACGGATCAACGACCTCTTCTGGCAGTGTGAACTCGAGCGTCTGATCAATCGCTACAGTCGGTAAAACAACATTACCATCCTCGCCTACAACTATTTCACCACTATAAATCTGACTGTTCACCTCACCGACATCAATCGTAAAGTTGAAATCACTGAAGTCGGCATCGCCCCCGCCATATAGATCTTCAAATCCATAGACTAACTCACCATCTTCATTGACGGTTGTGCGAGTGTGCTCCATGCCATCTTGGTTGAGTTGAGCGCTTGAACCACCGTGGAACACGGTATCACCGAACTGACCTTGTATTACTGTAGTGTCACCGTTGGCATCGACAAAGACTAACTGAGGATCGACAGTGTCCATTGTAGCTGGAGAACCGTCAGCTGCTCTAAACTCAAAACTACCGTCTTGCATTGAGTCAAAGTCATTGTAATTAAAGCCGTTAGGTATCAAGAATAGGTTGAAGCTTTCACCTTCATCTACTTGGAAAGTAAAAGAGTCCTGTCCTGGTACAAGGTCACCACCACCTCCTACTTGTGACGCATTCTCGTAAACAACCTCGACTCCAGTGATGTTACCTTCGTCATCAACTTTGTAATAACCCGCTGCATTTTGGAAGCCAGCTGTCTCACCCTCAAAGGTCACGGTAATTTCAGAGTCGTTGTAACTGGTAATACCGTTGTCTTGATCATTAAGAACCGCTTCATTGTCGTAGCGAATGACGGTGCCTTCTGGTACGCCATCGATATCAACAGTGAGCGTTTCGGATAGATCTTGGTCGACGAGGCTTGCCCCAATGTTGAGTTCTACAACCTCACCTGGCGCTGTAACAATGGTCGAATCCATAACGCTCTGGCCATCGCCATCGGTCACCGTTAAATCTGGTGCATCAGCCACTGCTTCGACATTAAGATCAATAGTTTGTTGCACTTCTGTTGTGCCATCTGACACCGTGAAGTCAAATTGAAGTTCACCGCTAAAGTGTTCATTCGGCGTAAAGGTAAATGTACCATCATCATTAGCTACCATAGCGCCATCAGAGCCACTGTAGGCAACGTCGGTGACCGTTAAGTCATCACCATCAACATCGGTCGCTCCACTTAATAGATCCTCTTGAGTGAAGGTGATCGTGCCGTCTTCATCAATTGAATAGTTGGCGGCTTGTACTTCAGGTGCATCATTAACAGGGGTTACGTCGAGGTTCAACTGAGTTGTTGTACTCAGTTCACCATCGTTGACTTCATAATCGAACTGGATCTGGCCGTTGAAGTCTTCTGAAGGTGTAACGGTATAGGTACCATCGCCATTATCTACGACAGTTGCGTTAGGGTCGTTGGTTGTAAGTCCTGTCGCGAACAAGTCATCGCCATCAATATCGCTAGCGTTTTCTAGCAACATTTCTTGGGTGACGACAATACTGCCATCTTCATCGATAGTCGCCGATACGGCGTCCGCCTCAGGCGCATCATTAACGAACTCAACTTTTAGATCGATATTAGCGCTAACAACGTCTGTACCATCACTGACATCAAACGTGAGATCTGCATTACCAAAGTAACCTTGGTCGGTAGTTATGGTGAACGTACCATCTCCATTATCAACCACTTCAACACTGTCATTCTGGCTGGTAACGTTTATAGCGGTAAGCGCATCACCATCAATGTCGGTTGCTTGCTCTAACAACTGCTCTTGGGTCAACGTAATAGATTCACCGTCTTGAGTAGCGAAGCTTAGGTCAGGAACATCAGGAAGATCGTTGACTGGATTGACGGTCAAGTTCAGACCTGTCGAGACCGTCTCTATCGCATCCGTGACATCATAGGTGAACTCAATCTCGCCATTGAAATCTTGGCTTGGTGTAATGGTGAAACTGCCATCTGAGTTTTCTACAATTGTCGCGTTAAGGTCGTTGGTTTGAAGATTTGTCGCTTCTAGCGAGTCGCCATCAACATCAGAAGCATTCGCTAGTAATTCCTCTTGTGTGATAGTGATTGAGCCATCTTCATCGACACTCGCATCTAATGGGCCCGACACTTCAGGACCTTCATTAACCATTTCAACATCAATTGAAGCGGTGCTAGGTGCGCTTGCTTGTCCGTCGCTAATATCGAACGTAAGGTTCACTTCACCATGGAAATCCGTTGCTGGTTCGAAGGTAAAGGTGTTATCGCCATTGTCTGTTAACGTACCTTGTGTCTGGTCGGCTAGCAGTAAGTTCTCAATATGGAGAATGTCGCCGTCTACATCACTCGCTCCAGACAACAAGTCTTTTGCTTCAATGACAATTGAGCCATTCTCGAGCATTTGAGTCTGTAGCGGAGCACCCGGCACAGGAATATCGTTGACTGGAACAACAGTAAGATCTAAGTGCGTTTCTGTTGTGTCTTGACCGTCGGAAACGCTGTAGTTGATATCAATGTCACCGTTGAAATTTTCATCCGGCATGAAGGTGTATGTACCATCGCCATTATCAACAAGTTCGCCGTCGTCACCATTGTATGTGATATCAGAGATAGTCAGGTCATCGCCTTCGATATCGCTGGCGTTAGCGAGCAGATCGTCGACACTGAAAGTAATACCAACGTCTTCGTCAGTAGAGAGTACAATTGGACCAGAGACAATTGGCGCGTCGTTCACGGCTTCAAAGTTGATGTTGATGATGTTGTCATCAACGAGTTCGCCGTCTGTGACTTGGTAACCTACCTCTATTTCCCCGTTGAAGTTTTCATCTGGTGTCACTGTCCACGTGCCATCACCATTGTCGACGAGCGTTGCGTTGTCGGCATTCTCCCCAACGAGTTCTAGGTTTTGGATGTCTAGGTTTTCACTGTCGATATCGCTCGCTTGTGCTAGCAATTGCTCTTCAGTGATAACGACAGAAGCAAATTGTGTCGCTCCCTCTGAGTCAATAGCTAGGTTTGGTAAATCCGCGGTTAGGTCTATCTCACTATCACCTTGTCTTAGGTTAAGCGAGACCGTTTCTGTGATTTCAGTGCCATCGACGCTAAGTGATGTGAACACTGCTTCATCATGGACAGTTTGTGACACTGTCATGTTTTGGACAACATAAGTACCGTTACCTTGGATGGTACCTAGCTCAAAGTAAGATACAGGTTGGTCGACGGTTAGCGTGTAATCTGTCTCGTACGAACCTCGATCCTCTTTGTGGTAAGTCATCGAGTCAATCAAATCACCATTTTCATTGAACGCTTTGATTTCGACTTCGGTGAAGTGCTTCGAGTCCTCCATAAACCAGCCACCCAGCCCATCAAGGTGGAAGCTGATTTCGTTGATATCCTGACCTTCAACTGTGACTGTAAGCTTTTCATCGCCACTTAGACCCTGGCGGTCCGTGTCACCAATACCGTGACCAATGTGGGTGTTGCCGTTCCAGGCACCTAGTGGATCATCGTTACTTTGGACTGTAACAGTCAAGTCACCATCAATAAACTCACGTGTATATGGGTCAACTTCAGTGCCCCAATCATCGACACTCGCATTATCATCAAATGTACCAATCTGAGAGGTATGAGTACCTGCAGCAATAGCATCGTCGTCGGCCACAAAGCGAACTTCAGTATCTGCAGGGATCTCAACACCGACATCCAATGCGACCCATTCGTCATTTAGGTTCGCCTCAATAAATCCATTCTCAGGTGCCTGGTCGAGACGTATGGTCGGTTCATCTCTAAGGGTGACACCAACGGTTTGGTCTTCCTCTGCTTGAACATAGATTTCGTCACCAGCGTCTGGTGCGTCATTTATTGGGTTGACCGTAAGGTCTGCAGTGGATTGAATAACGTTGTTGCCATCAGTGATATCAAAGCTTATATCGATATCACCATTCCAATCTGCATCAGGCGTAATGGTAAATGTGCCATCATCATTGGCCGTGACTGTAGCATTACCATCAACGCTAAGGTTGGTCGCTGTGAGCTCATCGCCTTCGATATCACTCGCATGCGAAAGAAGCTGTTCTTGGCTAAGCGTGATTTCACCATCTTCGTCGATGGTGTAAGCAAGGTTGCCTTCAACCGTTGGTGCATCATCAACAGGTGTGACTTCCACAACGACATTTGCTGATACCGTTTCAGTACCGTCGCTCACATCGAATGAGAAATTTACGTCGCCATTGAAGTTTTCATTTGGTGCAAAGCTGTAGGTACCATCTCCGTTGTCGGTCAAAATACCGTCGGTGCCTGTGTACGTGACATCCTCTACCGTTAAGTCGTCACCATCGATATCGACTGCATTTTCAAGTAGATCGCTGTCTGTGAATGTGAGAAAACCATCCTCTTGAATAGTGAAGGATTGGTCTTGTGGCTGAGGTAAGTCATTCACTGGATTGACGGTGAGATCGGCTGTTGCTTGGACAGTGTCAGTGCCATCAGTCACATCAAACGAGATATCAATATCACCATTGAAATCAGCATCCGGGATAATGGTGAACGAACCATCATCATTTTCTACCACATCTGCATTTCCTGATACGGACAGGTTACTTGCAGTAAGGTCATCGCCTTCTACATCAGTCGCGTTTGCAAGGAGTTGCTCTTGGCTTATCGTGATTTCACCGTCTTCATTCACACTATAAGCGGTGCTACCAACTACTGGAGGATCATTAACTTCCTCAACAGTAATGTTGATTTGAGCTTCGGAGATAGCTTCACCATCGGTAACAGCATAGTTAATGCTTAGGTCACCATTGAAGTTCTCATTTGGAGCGAAGGTAAATGTGCCATCATCATTGTGGGTAAAGATGCCATCGTTGCCATAGTAGTTGTCTACCATAAGCGTCAAGTCATCACCGTCGGCATCCGTAGCATGTTGTAGCAAGTCAGCCTCGCTAAACGTTAGCGTGCCATCTTCATTCATGGTGTAGTTGACAACGTCGGCTTCTGGCGCCTGGTTTTCTGGCTCCTCAGGTGGATGCGCCTCTGTGGTTTCCTCACCACCGCCGCCTCCAGGACTCTCTGGCCCTTCAGGCTCTCCTGGATCGACTGGACCTGGTGCTGCAGGGAATATTTCAATTCCTGCTTTGGTGTCTGCTGTCGCCCCATCTTCATCGACAACGGTTACATCGAGTAGTAAGTTACCTGCAAAGTCCTCTGCAGGCTCAAACGTGTAGGTTCCATCATCGTTAGCCGTTAATTCACCAAAGCTGCCTGTATAATTGACACTTTCTAGAGAAACATCGCCCTCTATATCAGAACTGTTCGCAAGAAGCTGCTCTTCTGTAATCGTAATGGTGCCATTGGCATCCATGGAGTATGAGGTGAAGCCAGCAATTGGCGCGTCGTTAACGGCAATCACTTCGATGCCTGCTGTCGTGTCTGCTGTAGCACCGTCTTCATCAACAACTGTCACATCTAGAGAGACGTCGCCGTTGAAGTTTTCATTTGGTGCGAAGTTATAGGTACCATCACCATTATCGGTGAAGATACCGTCAGTGCCTGAGTAAGACACATCGTTGACGCTCACCTCGCCTTCGACATCACTTGAGTTAGCAAGCAATTGGTCGTCAGAGATAGTGATGATGCCATCTTCGTTTACAGAGTAAGTGGTAGAACCCGCGACTGGAATGTCATTGACCGACTCAACGGTGACATCGATGTTAGCTTCTGTGGTGGTCGTGCCGTCGCTTACCGAGAAGCTTAAATCTACTTCACCGTTGAAGTTCTCATTTGGTGAGAAGGCATACGTGCCGTCACCATTGTCGGTGAACACACCGTCTGTTCCAGAGTAGCTGACGTCAGCAACAGATAGATCATCGCCATCGATATCAGAGGCGCCCGCAAGTAGCTGCTCGTCAGTAAAGGTCAATGAACCGTCTTCTTGGATGGTGTAACCCACATCTTCCACAACGGCCACGTCATTAACTGGGTCAACCGTTAAGTCAACATTGGCTGCGACGGTTTCAGTGCCATCTGAGATGTCAAAGGATAAATCAATCGCACCATTGAAGTCGGCATCTGGCGTGATAGTGAATGAGCCATCTTCATTAGCCGTGACAGTAGCGTTATCGCCTGCTGATAAGTTGGCAGCTGTTAGGTCATCACCATCTACATCAGACGCTTGAGACAATAACTGGTCTTGAGACAGCGTGATTGAGCCATCTTCGTCAACTGAGTAAGCTAAATCGCCAGAGACTGGAGCATCGTTGACGGCAATGACATCAATGCCCGCGGTGGTTTCTGCGGTCGCACCATTTTCATCAACAACGGTCACATCCAGCGATACATTGCCATTAAAGTCTTCATTTGGTGCAAAGCTATAAGTACCGTCACCGTTATCAGTGAAAATGCCGTCAGTTCCTGAGTAAGACACATCACTGACGCTCACCTCGCCCTCAACATCCGAACTGTTAACAAGAAGCTGGTCATCGCTAATTGTGATAATGCCGTCTTCGTTCACTGAGTAAGTGGTAGAGCCTGCAACTGGAATGTCATTGACTGACTCAACGGTCACATCAATGTTAGCTTCAGTCGTAGTCGTACCGTCGCTTACTGAGAAGCTCAAGTCCACTTCGCCATTGAAGTTTTCGTTTGGTGAGAAGGTATAGGTTCCATCGCCATTGTCGGTAAACACACCTTCTGTACCAGAGTAGCTGACATCGGCAACAGATAGATCATCCCCATCAATATCTGACGCACCCGCTAGGAGCTGCTCATCAGTGAAGGTTAACGATCCATCTTCTTGGATGGTGTAACCGACATCTTCCACTACTGCAGCGTCATTTACAGGGTTAACAGTGAGGTCTGCATTTGCGACGATAGTGTCGGTGCCATCTGAGATGTCGAAGCTGAGGTCAATGTCACCATTGAAGTCTGCATCTGGAGTAATAGTGAATGAACCGTCTTCGTTGGCCGTTACCGTAGCATTGTCACCTGCGCTTAGGTTACCAGCTGTCAGATCATCGCCATCTACATCGTTAGCATGAGACAGCAACTGCTCTTGAGTCAGAGTAATCGAACCGTCTTCGTCAACGGAGTATGCTAGATCACCTGAGACTGGAGCGTCATTGACTGCAATAACGTCAATGCCTGCCGTGGCCTCTGCCGTTGCACCGTCGTCATCAACAACCGTCACATCAAGCGATACATTGCCGTTGAAGTTTTCATTTGGTGCGAAGCTGTAGGTGCCATCGCCGTTATCAGTAAAGATACCGTCCGTGCCGGAGTACGACACATCACTAACATTCACCTCGCCTTCTACGTCACTTGAGTTGGCAAGTAGTTGGTCATCCGAAATGGTGATGATGCCATCTTCATCGACTGAGTACGTGGTTGAACCTGCAACTGGAATGTCGTTGACCGACTCAACCGTCACATCAATATTGGCTTCTGTGGTAGTCGTGCCATCGCTCACTGAGAAGCTTAGGTCTACTTCACCGTTGAAGTTCTCGTTTGGAGCGAAGGTATAAGTACCATCGCCGTTGTCGGTGAACACACCTTCGGTGCCTGAGTAGCTGACATCCGCTACTGAAAGGTCATCGCCATCAATATCGGATGCACCGGCTAGAAGCTGCTCATCAGTAAAGGTCAACGAGCCATCTTCCTGGATGGTGTAACCCACATCTTCCACAACCGCTGCATCATTCACTGGGTTCACAGTGAGGTCAGCATTAGCCACGATGGTGTCGGTGCCATCGGAGATGTCGAAGCTGAGGTCGATATCACCATTGAAGTCGGCATCTGGCGTGATAGTAAATGAGCCATCTTCGTTAGCCGTCACCGTAGCGTTATCGCCTGCTGATAAGTTGGCAGCAGTCAGGTCGTCACCTTCGATATCTGAAACCTGAGCAAGAAGCTGTTCTTGTGACAATGTCACACTTCCATCTTCATCAACACTGTAAGCCAGGTCGCCTGACACCGGGGCGTCGTTGATTGGAAGGACGTCCACGTTAATCACTGTATCGACGGTGGCGCCATCTTCATCTTGGATGGTGACGTTCAATTGAACTTCGCCATTGAAGTTTTCATTTGGCGCAAAGCTACAAGTACCATCACCATTGACGGAGAAGATACCGTGCGGACCATCGTAGCTGATACCCACTAACGAAACATCACCTTCAATATCAGAAGCATTGGCAAGTACTTGAGATTCACTGAATGTCAGCACGCTGTCTTCATCAATAGTGTAAGACGTTGGTCCTGCAACTGGTGGGTCGTTTACCTCTATAACGGTTAGGCCAGCCGTTGTTTCGACTGTGGCACCGTCTTCGTCGGCTACAACTACATCAAAGCTGACTTCACCATTGAAGTTATCGTTTGGCGAGAAGGTATACGTACCATCACCGTTGTCAGCAAAGACACCATCAGTACCTGAGTAAGAGACATCCTGAACGGAAACGTCACCTTCAACATCTGAACTGTTAGCTAATAACTGATCGTCAGTAATGGTAATCGAGTTGTCTTCTTGCACTGAATAAGTCGTTGAACCGGCAACCGGAATATCGTTGACCGACTCAACCGTCACATCAATATTGGCTTCTGTGGTAGTCGTGCCATCGCTCACTGAGAAGCTTAGGTCTACTTCACCATTGAAGTTCTCGTTTGGCGCAAAGGTATAAGTGCCGTCACCGTTGTCGGTGAACACACCTTCTGTACCTGAGTAGCTGACATCAGCAACAGATAGATCATCCCCATCGATATCAGACGCACCCGCAAGAAGCTGTTCATCAGTGAAGGTCAACGAGCCGTCTTCTTGGATGGTGTAACCCACATCTTCCACAACCGCTGCATCATTCACTGGGTTCACAGTGAGGTCTGCATTAGCCACGATGGTGTCGGTGCCATCGGAGATGTCGAAGCTGAGGTCGATATCACCATTGAAGTCGGCATCTGGCGTGATAGTAAATGAGCCATCTTCGTTAGCCGTCACCGTAGCGTTATCGCCTGCTGATAAGTTGGCAGCAGTCAGGTCGTCGCCTTCGATATCTGAAGCCTGAGCAAGAAGCTGTTCTTGTGACAATGTCACACTTCCATCTTCATCAACACTGTAAGCCAGGTCGCCTGACACCGGGGCGTCGTTGATTGGAAGGACGTCCACGTTAATCACTGTATCGACGGTGGCGCCATCTTCATCTTGGATGGTGACGTTCAATTGAACTTCGCCATTGAAGTTTTCATTTGGCGCAAAGCTACAAGTACCATCACCATTGACGGAGAAGATACCGTGCGGACCATCGTAGCTGATACCCACTAACGAAACATCACCTTCAATATCAGAAGCATTGGCAAGTACTTGAGATTCACTGAATGTCAGCACGCTGTCTTCATCAATAGTGTAAGACGTTGGTCCTGCAACTGGTGGGTCGTTTACATCTATAACGGTTAGGCCAGCCGTTGTTTCGACTGTGGCACCGTCTTCGTCGGCTACAACTACATCAAAGCTGACTTCACCATTGAAGTTATCGTTTGGCGAGAAGGTATACGTACCATCACCGTTGTCAGCAAAGACACCATCAGTACCTGAGTAAGAGACATCCTGAACGGAAACGTCACCTTCAACATCTGAACTGTTAGCTAATAACTGATCGTCAGTAATGGTAATCGAGTTGTCTTCTTGCACTGAATAAGTCGTTGAACCGGCAACCGGAATATCGTTGACCGACTCAACGGTCACGTCAATGTTGGCTTCTGTTGTGGTTGTGCCATCGTTTACTGAAAAGCTTAAGTCGACTTCACCATTGAAGTTCTCGTTTGGCGCAAAGGTATAAGTGCCGTCACCGTTGTCGGTGAACACACCTTCTGTACCTGAGTAGCTGACATCAGCAACAGATAGATCATCCCCATCGATATCAGACGCTCCCGCAAGAAGCTGCTCATCAGTGAAGGTCAATGAACCGTCTTCTTGGATGGTATAGCCCACATCTTCCACAACCGCTGCGTCATTCACTGGGTTCACAGTGAGGTCAGCGTTCGCGACGATAGTGTCGGTGCCATCTGAGATGTCGAAGCTTAGGTCGATATCACCATTGAAGTCGGCATCTGGCGTGATGGTGAATGAGCCATCCTCATTAGCCGTCACCGTCGCGTTATCGCCTGCAGACAAGTTGGCAGCGGTTAAGTCATCACCGTCCACATCAGAAGCTTGAGACAACAACTGGTCTTGAGACAGTGTAATCGAACCGTCTTCGTCAACTGAGTAAGCTAAGTCACCAGAGACTGGTGCATCGTTAACTGCGATGACATCAATGCCGGCAGTCGTTTCTGCTGTCGCGCCATCTTCATCAACGACTGTCACATCTAGAGCGACATCACCGTTGAAGTTTTCATTTGGAGCAAAGCTGTAAGTACCATCACCATTATCAGTGAAGATACCGTCTGTGCCTGAGTAAGACACATCGTTTACACTTACCTCGCCTTCCACGTCACTTGAGTTAGCAAGCAATTGGTCATCAGAGATGGTGATGATGCCATCTTCGTTTACTGAGTAAGTGGTTGAACCCGCTACAGGAATGTCGTTAACTTCTTCGACTGTAACATCAATATTGGCTTCGGTTGTCGAAGTCCCATCGCTTACGGAAAAACTAATGTCGACTTCGCCATTGAAGTTCTCGTTTGGTGAAAATGTGTAGGTGCCATCGCCATTGTCGGTAAATACACCATCTGTGCCCGAGTAACTAACGTCTGCAACAGAAAGATCATCGCCATCGATATCACTGGCGCCAGCTAACAGTTGTTCATCAGTAAAGGTTAATGAGCCATCTTCTTGAATCGTATAAGCAACGTCTTCGACTTCTGCATCATCATTAACGTCTTCTACTTGGATTTCGAAGGTTTGAGAAACTGTTTCTGAGTCGAAGTCATCATCTTGACGTTCTTGAGCTAGGTTTGCTTGTTCAGCGTCATCTAGGACATTGACTTCAAATGTTTCGCTGTCTGTTTGGGTGTCAAATCCATCATCTGCAGCGCCACCAGCAGCAGGAGACGCGGCAGCTGCTTGCGGTGCGGATCCTGCCTGTTGTGTTTGTCCCTCTGCATCAGCACCACCATCAGACCCCTCAGATTGTTGCCCGCCAACGCTTTGTGCTCCGGCTCCAGAGGCCGCGCCGCCGCCAGCTCCAGAATCAGCACCTACTCCGGAGTCTGCCATTTGGCTATCGACAACACCTGATTGAGCCCCTTCGGAAGAAGCTGCTTCACTATCTACTGGCTGTGCTGACTGAGCTCCCCCGGTGGCATCGGGATCGTCTGATGACCCAGCTCCGCTCGGGTTATCTTCCATGGCCTGATTCGCATCGTCGGCAGCATCAGCTGCATCTGCCCCTGTCGCGATTGTTGTTGCAATGGTGTTTTGTTGGTTTTGCTGAGCCTGCTGCTGCTCTGTTCCATCATTACCTGTTTCGACCTGTTCGACTGCATCATTGAGAGGGTTGTTTTCGTTATTGTCAGCCATGTTGCCTCCATTGCCACGCGAGCTTATAAATCAGACACTTTCATGTTAGGCAGTAAAGGAAATGAGAAACAAAAGACAAGAATTTCTGAGGTAAAAATTAGAGAAAAGTTTAGACGTTGATCACGAACCTCATATTTAAGCTTCTTTAAGGCTTTTGGGATGGCCCCACAAACTACAGATAAACAAGGAAATTTTTTTGAAAAGTGACCATTTATATACTTAGCTATTGATGAACAATATTTGTACACAAAACTAATCTAACCAACTGATGCAGCGTATATTCTAGTAGGAAAGTTTAGTTTTCTATCAGCGGGGGGCGATCGTGAGTAAAAGTAACATCGAGCATCACATTAAGAACGCGCTGATAAAAAACAGCGAAAAGTCTGAGTCAGATTACGTTGAAGCTGTTGAAATCAAAAGTGCAATGACGACGGTGCATAAGACCTTACTGCTCACATTCGTCATCGTTCTCGTGTTACTTATCATCGCATCTCAGGCTAGGATCGACATCGTCGTTTCTTCGAGAGGGGAACTGCTTCTTGAGTCCGATATTGAGAAGGTGCAGCACCTTGAGGGGGGGATTTTAGACTCTATGCTCGTTAAACCAGGAGATATCGTTTATGAAGGTCAGCCTATTGCTCGACTCCGAGCTATCGAGCGTAACTCTCAATTAACAACTGCCAATACTGAAATAGCCCAACTTGAGATGGACCGTTTACGATATCAGCATCTTATATCGCAAACAGAACCTGACTTTAGTGAGTACAGTAATTTTCCTGACTTGGTACGCGTAAACCAAACCACGTGGCGACATGAAAATGATAAGAACGTATCCGCTGAAGTGTTGATTCAGCATGACATTGAGCACAAGGAGACGTTAATAGCGTCAATGAAAAAGCGGCGCGTAAGCTCTCTCAATCAACTGAAGCTCATCAGAAAGCAGCTAGATATCAAAGAAACGCTCTATAAAGAAGAAATGGCGTCATATGTTGATGTGCTGAATATGAAAGTTCAAGAATCTAATATGGTTCGTGAGATTGAGAACTTAGATGAATCTTTAATGAATGAAGACTTTCAACTCGCTCGACTAAGTAAGCAACTCACTGACCTTATCGTCAATCGAAACTCCGAGTACCAGTCTCAGATCATTCAGGCGAACAAAGACCTAGAAATTAAAAGAATCCAACAACCTCAGCACTCAGACAAAGTTGATCGTTTGATTGTTTACTCTCCAGTAGACGGCGTCGTAGATAAGGTGCATTTTAACTTCCGCTCGGCGGTAGTCCCTCCTGGTGAGAGTATCGCTGACATCGCCCCACTCAATAATCGTCTGCATGGTGAAGCGAAAATACCTAGAAAGGAAATGGGGTTTGTTGAAGTCGGACAAGAGGTGAAGCTTAAGTTTGATACTTACAACTTTGCTAAGTATGGCTTTATGCCAGGTACGATTACTTCGATTAGTCGATCGTCCTATGAGGAGGAGGAAACAGAATACTATCTAGCAAAAATTACCATTGAGCATGATTTCTTAGAGCGTTCAGGGACCAAATATAGCCTGTCGCCCTTTATGGAGTTTACAGCCGACATTAAAACTGGCGACCGACGAGTCATTGAATACGCAGCTAAACCAGTAATGTCAGCGATTGAGGATGCATTCGATGAGCGGTGATGCATGAAGAAACCATATAAAGTTTATACTTTCCCAATCATTAAACTCGGCATAGTATTTCTACTATGCCTTTCTGCCATTGGGGCATGGTTTTCTTTTCAATACTTGACTGCCTCGAACAACGAATCCATTTTTTCAACTCCGCTCATTCGTCAGACCGAACAGCTTAATTTGCAGCTAGAGCGTACTATTTTGATATTAGATTCTTGCCTTGATACTCAGCAATGTGAAGAGGTACGCGCAAACCTAAATGATGTCCTGTTGGAACTGAATTCATTCAAAGCGATAGCAGCGCTAGATAAAAAGCAAGTGAGCCTTGTGGGCGCTGTTGAGTATAGTAATTTGCAAGTGGCGATTAATCGTTTCTTCTCTAAATTGGATGTTGGTGAGCTCGAGTATAGACAACTAAAGCAAGCTCTAAATACGAATTATGTGGAAATTCGTAACCGCTTCGATGATCTATTTTTTGTGGAACATCAGCACGTTTTGGACACAATGAAAACGTCAGTCAACGTGATCATCGCTATTTTCCCTCTGCTCTCTGTTATCGCGATCTCAGTCGTCCTTGGTGGGTGGAATCGACTCAAGAAGACGGTGCGAGCCCGTAAGTCTGTGAATGACAGTTTTGAGTCGTTAGCCGACAGGCTTGACGAGTTAGACTCGCCTAAAATTGACCAAATACTAAATACCACTGATATCGATCCTGTCGAAAGAAGCATCTATTCGAAACTGCGTGTTTTGCATGAGAAAGTGGACAAACAGCAACAAGATGCCGACCTAAATCAGCAGCTCTACGGTCTCATCGGTTATGAGATTCGCGGCATTACCAATACCATCAAAGGCGGTATTCATTACTTAGTGCAAGATGCAGATGAGAATACAGCAGTGCTTGCGCAAGATATCACTTCTGCTGCCAATACGCTTTCCGAGTTAGCTGAAAACTACAATAGATTGCTGTCTCAGGGGCGTGACAAGAGCAGTAGCGCTTTCTCCTTTCTTGATGTTGTGTCTGAGTTAACGATTCATGTTAAATCTAAACTGCAGCGCGAGGACCTCTCTTTGGAATGTGCCTTTATTGGCAGTATCCCAAACTTAGTTCTTGGTCACCAAACGAGTCTGTTTTGGATGTTGTTCCTAAAACTCTCAAATGCGATTCAAGTTCAAAGTGGGCGCAACGTTCTTTTGAAAATCGAGACGGGAAATTCTGAAGATGTTGATAAATCTAGGGTTACGTTGTCACTCTTCTTTCTGACTACTACTAATGTAAAAATGATAAAGGTTGACTCCCTTCATTGGACAGAGCGTGCGGATTCTGTGGGGAGCAATGATGAGTGGACCAAGTCTATTCTTGGAAATGTCGGTCACTTTACTTCTAAATGGTTTGAGTCGGGTAAACAGCGTCTGTTTCAAGTTGATATTGATTTAGAAGCACAGAGCTACTACGCCCCTAATTCAAGTACATTAGAGGGTAAACACTTGGTGATTTGTAGTTCTGGTGCCCTATCGCTGGATATTCTTTCAACGACCTTAACCACTGCTGGCGCAACATTTGAAATCAGTGAAGACCCGAATGATTTATTTAGACTCAATCCAAAAGAAAGCAAAGTCGATGGGATTATTATCACCGATGCAATCGAAGGTATCCAAATAGCGCCATTCAGCAAAACACTGAGCTCTCGCCTTAAAGCGACTGGCACAAAACTATTTTTGCTATCGAGTACCTCTGAGCTTGCTCAGAGCACACATGAGTTTGTCGACAAGGTCTTCTTTAGTCCGATCCTGCCTCATGAATTTATCCCTAACCTCCGTGAAGCCCTTGAAGCAGAGTCCGTGGAGGAGACCTTAGAGAACAGCTCATTCTTGATCGTTGAGGATGACAAGGTTCAACAGTTCTTGTTGAAACGTATCTTGATGAAGCAGGAGTACAACGCGGACACAGTCGGTGATGGCTCAGAAGCGGTGGAATGGGTTAAAAGCCAGCGTGCCGATATCATCTTTATGGACTGTATCATGCCTGGTATGGGGGGCATTCAAGCGACCAAACTTATTCGTGAACATGAAAAAGAAACCGACGTATCAACGCCTTCTACCATTATCGGTGCGACTGCATTAACCAGTGTGGCAGAACACAAGGCGTGTATTGAAGCAGGTATGGATTACGTTATCAGTAAGCCATATAAAAGTGATGAAATATTGAAGGTGATCAAGAAGTATGTGGCCTATCAGAAGATCAGTTAATATCGCTCTGGTTAGTCTCTTACCCTTTAATGGATATGCGCTAACCCTTTTGGAGGCCGTTCAGATTGGCCTCAATAATAATGTGTCTCTTATCGCTAGTCGAAAAGGCGTTGAAGAGAACGCATACAACATTGATGTCAGTCGTTCGAAGTTTCTTCCTACAATCTCTGCGAATGCGACAAGCACTTGGAGTGGGAATCGTACCGTATTGAGTGGCACTGATGACACGACGAACAGTTATAACGATCACGGCTATAGTGTCTCGCTTAGCCAAAGTCTCTTCAATCTCGCCGACATCTATAAGTACGGTACAGCGAAGCTCGACTTTAATATCGAAGAGATAAAAAACGAAGCCAAAACGCAAGAAATCATCCAAGAGATCGCCATTCAGTATTTCGAGTTTTTAAAAAACGGTGCCCAAACGCGTGCTACCAAAGCAGAGCTAGACTCCTCTCTTGCGAGACTCAAGCAAATGCAACGAAACGTTGAGTTAGGAAATGTAGCCGCGAGCGAGTTATATGAAGTCGTTGCACAAAAGGAAGGGATTGCCAACCGACTTAGAACTCTCGGCAAAGATAAAGATGTGATATTGAATACTCTAGAGTTATTAACTCAGTATCCCGTCATCCCTACACAAGATCTGCAGCGCAGTCTATTGTTGGCAGAGATTACGCTCGATAAGCGAAATGACCTGCTCACTCAAGCGATGCAATACAACAACGACATCATTGTGTCAGAAAAAACGCTGGAGCGTAGTTTCAGAACCTTAAAAGAAACAGGTTCTAATTTCGCCCCTAGCGTAGCAGCCAATGCCAGTTACCGACATGACGATACCAACAACTTCGATCCGATCACTACGCCAGGCGCTACGGGTATCAGTGATTCTAAATCACTCGGTTTGACGCTTACGGTACCGATTACTACAGGCGGTTCGGATTACTATGCCTATAAAAAGAACGAAAAGACGATAGAGCGGAATGAGTTACTTCTGTTAGATACCAGAAATACAGTTAAGAACGATCTAGAAACATCCGTTCTTAACATCAACGACTTTTCTCAATCCATCTTCACCTTCGAAAATATTATTCGAGCTAATTATTCTTCCTACAATGGGATCAAGAGAGCTTACGAATTGGGGACTCGTACCCTAACCGATCTACTAGCGGCAGAGAGCAAGCTATTTAACGCCATTAGGGATTATGAGAGTGCAAAGTACGACTATGTTATTGAGTCAATCCGGTTGGATAAGACCGTCGGGAATCTATCTCCATTGAGTATTGAGAAAATCATGGATCTTATGGTGAATGCCTCGACAATTCGTGAGAGCGACGTAATACCCGAGCACCTAAAGAACTGATTTAGGAAAGGACTAGCATGAGAAACGAACACTTCACACAAAGAATCACAGCAGCAGATACCTTGTATCTGACGTTTTCGACAGTAATGTCGACGCTGTTTGCATTAGTGCTGCCTTTCTCAATCTTGATTATTTTCGACCGAGTGCTTCCCAATCAAGCCAAGGACACCCTATCCCTGCTATTCGCGATAATACTCGTTGCGATATTTCTTGATTACTTGCTCAAAAAACAAGAGGAAGTGATTACCTCAACCTTAATGAAAGACTTTGAAAGTGATTTAACGAATCGGGTGTTTAAATCTGTCTGTTTAGCCGAAATTAGTAAGTTTAATCGTTTAGAGCCAGGTCAGTATCTTGAGCGTATTTCTACGATCCCTGAAATCAAAAGTTTCTTTGGTGGCGAAACTGTACGAGCTGCTATTAATGCGGTTGTCAGTGTTATCACAATCATCATCATTGGACTCATTAACTTAGGAGCCGGTTTAACTCTTATAGTGGCATCTCTTGTGCTCTACTACGCTGCACGTCGAATCTCAGACAAAAAGATACAGACTTTGGAAGAAAAGTCAGAAATAGAAGGGCTCACCAACTCAAAGATTATTGAGATTGTCTCTAGTCCATTGGACAACAAAAGTCGAACCATGGAATACCGCCTAGAAAGCCTGATGACAGAAATGGTTCGGGTTCGAGAGAAGAAAAACATCGAGTATGAAAACCTAGAGTCCGAGTTCAACCTAGTACTCGCGCTTATCCAGCAGCTTTCTATAGCCTGTGTTGTTGTCCTGCTCGCGGTTTCCGTGATAAACCTCGAGGCCAGTCAAGGTGTGATGGCCGCCATCATTATGCTGACAAACCGATACTTTGCTCCCTATCAGCAAGTAATGAGAACCATAGGCCGTTGGAAGCTCAATAAACTCCACATCGAGAATGTTACTGAGCTTTTAGAGCTAGAGTACAAACAGCAAAGAGATGTGAACACCCCCACTGAATCAGATTTTAAACTCATGCCTATCCAAGGCGTTGGGGATAATATCGAGGTCAAGCTTGCCTCTGGGCAGCGGATGCTGTTCGAGTTGGGAAAACCAACGGTCATTAAAGGTAACTCTGGAACAGGCAAGAGTCATATTACTCGATGCCTGACGCGTGATATTGTTTGCGACTCTTCGCAAATATTGGTGAGTGGCAGACCACTGGAAAGCCTTCACTATCACCTATGGCGAGAGGCAGTACATCGTGTCGATTCGCACAGTACTTTTGTTGAGGGAACCATCATAGATAACCTCACTTGCTTTCGACCTATCCTAAATAGCGCAGCGTTCACCTTGTGTAAAAATCTTGGTATCAAGAGTGAAATTGATGCATTGACCGACGGTTTCTATACCCAGTTAACGGGTCATAAGAATGCGCCAGTCTCTCGTCAGGTTCAATACGCTTTACTGATTGTTCGCGCCATGCTGAGCCAAAAGCAAGTCTTGATTCTTGATGATATTGATACCGTGTTCGACTCAGCATTTGGTGAGCGAGTGATATCAAGCCTAGTACCAAAAGCGAATCAGCAATTTCTACTGATTGTGAGTAATAAGTTAGACAGTAAGAAATACGGTCTCAAATCGATTCGCCTGACCAACGAGATGGTGGCTGCATGAGTATACTTGTCGACTTTAACAACATCTCTGAGCGTTTACATGATTTTGAGTCTGCTCAATTTCAGGAACGATACAGTCATTCCCCTCTATTAAGAGGTTTGGCCTACACCCTGATCGCGATGGAATGGGAAGGCACGCCCGAGCTGTTATCTGATGCGTTTATACCAGGAGAGAAGGATGTAGAGGGCTTTGAGTCGACACTAACTAGATTGGGTTACCAATGCAGGACCACAAAGCAAGATAAAGCGACGTTGGAGGATATCGGCTCCCTTCATCTGCCTTGCTTTATAGAGCTAGATAAACTTGAAGCTGTGTTGATGTCTGTTGAAAATGGTCAAGGCACCCTTTTCGATTATAAAAACAATAATAGTGTGACCATCCCTCTAGAAGGAAAAGCGTTCTCTACAACAGTGATCTCCGAGTATTCGAAGCTGTTCCGTGAACCACCGCCTGAGTCTCAAGATAAGTCGAACTGGATAAAGTACGCTTTCTATCGCTACAACGATGAGTTTAAGAGTCTTGTCTTTCTCTCCTTGGTGATCAATATATTTGGTGCGTTGCAGCCCTTCTTTATTATGAGCGTATACAATTTCGCTCTAGCGTCTAGCTCTGAGCCAACGCTTTATTGGCTAACCTTATTTGCCGTGTTTCTCGGTTTTGCTGAATATGCCGTTAAGAAGGTACGCATGAATATCCTTGCCACTTCAGGTCAAGACTTAGCAGTACACATATCACGTAACGTTATTTCTAAACTATTATGGCTTCCCTACTCTATGACCTCGTCTGCTGGCGTATCGTCCCAGTTAGCGCGTCTTAAGGATATTGACCAGTTCAGAAAATTGGTCACTGCTGAAGCAACGTTAAGTTACTTTGATATGCCGTTTATCGTTATATTTATATTGGCAGTAACGATCCTTTCAGGATATGCCGCGCTGACAGTGCTCGCAGGCATATTGCTAATGATTGTTTTCTGTATCTATTCACGTTACATCTACTCTCAAGCAACCGCGAATAGTTCTCGAGCCAATGCGATGGTCTCTTATCAGTGGAATGAGTTGCTAAGAGGCATCAATACAATTCAAGGCCTCCCGCTTCTGAGAGTTATCCAGTCGCGCTTTAACGCGTCGCACGAGCAAAGCTCAAATGACGCCGCTCACGTCGCGATGACCAACAGTAAGATTCAAGCTATTGGTGGAGGGCTTATTCAAGCAATCGGTACCGCCTCTATCGTGACTGCCGTTATCACAGTGATGGATGGGAACTCAGATGCTGGTGCTATGCTGGCGACAGTCATACTGGTTTGGAAGGCGCTGGGACCTATCATGGGTATATACAACTCAATCACCAAGTTCCAAACAATAAAATCCTCGGCAGCACAGATCAATGCGTTGATGTCACTAAACGACGACAAGACTTCTCTAGAAAAAAGCCCACCTATTCGCAAATTTTATGGTGAGGTGGTTGGCAGCGGGATTACCCATCGTTATCAAGGTGCCCAAACAGGTTTGACGAATCTTGGTTTCAAGCTTGCCCCTGGCAGCAAAACTGCCATCTCGGGTCCTGCCGGTAGCGGAAAAACCACCTTACTTATGGTTATCGCAGGATTAGAAGAGCGTTATCAAGGCGCTGTCTATATCGATGGCTACAACATCAAGCAGTTCAACAACTTTCGATATCGAAAAGCCATCAACTTCATCCCATTTGATATGCATTTGTTCGAGGGGTCAATTCGCTCTAATTATGTGCTGCATAACGGCGTCGTCTCTACTGACCAGATGCTCTACACCTTTAAATTATTAGAACTTCATAAATGGTTCCCAGATGGACTAGATAGCAACCTCAATACCGAAGTACTAAAGAATATGCCGAGCGGCGTTATTCAGCGCCTGAGAATTGCGATAGGACTAGGAGATATGTCTCAGAACTTGTTCATTATCGATGAGCCTTTTGTCGGTGTAGAGAATGAACATGCGAGTTATCTGAATAGGCTATTTAGTGGTGCACTCAAGGACAAGACGGTGGTTTATACAACAATGGATCCAGCGTTGATCACAAGCTCTACTCATTGTCTGCTACTTGAACCAGATGGTAACCAAAAATACTTTGGCCTCCCGGACAAAGTCATGGCTACCATGGGCTAAAGATTGCAATAGATATCCGACCTGGTTAATGATATTGAACTAGGACAGATTCACCATTTCTGTCGGTAACTTTGATCTCTGCTGGAAGATTCAACCCTTTAATTGTCGATTCTTTAGACGATTCATTTAACACAGTCTCAATATTTTGGACGTCAATTGTTAAATCTTTTGATTTTGTGACGCTTAGCACTTTTGAATCACCTTGATACAAAAATGTGATGGTTTTTTCCCCAACACTTACCGCGCAAGGCTTATTTGCCTCACAGTTGACTACTTTCCCATCAGAGTGGGTCATGGTGCGGTAGCTAAATGCCGCAATTAACACCGTCATCATGACGATTATTTGTACAAGCCTTGCTTTTGTTAGCTTCTGAGCTGCCATTGTTACGAGTTCTCCGTGTAACAAACTTCAAAGTTTTGAAATAAATGGTCAAAAACCCAACCAAGGGTAAGGTTACTACCCTGTTCTTGATTTGTTAATTGAAGTATTATTGTCGCTTGAAAATGCTACTTTTTGTTAAATCCGGCAAGAGAAGTAACGTTTTGATTAAGCGTTAGTTCTTTTGATGGGTTGGGTAGCATTACGACATGTGTCGTGTTGGAAGTAAAGTGTAGTTAATTAGAAAATTGGAAGCATGTTAATGAGCCAAGAAAAGCAGCTTGAACAAGTCTACAACTATACCGTCGTACGCCAGTTCACATTAGTGACGATTCTTTGGGGTATTGTTGGTATGGCAGTAGGTGTTTTGATTGCCGCTCAATTAGTTTGGCCACAGCTCAACTTTGATACGCCGTGGTTGACGTACAGTCGTTTACGTCCTTTGCATACTAATGCGGTAATCTTTGCGTTTGGTACCAGTGCTCTGTTTGCAACGTCTTATTATGTTGTGCAGCGTACCTGTCAAACGAGATTATTTGGAGGCCCTCTTGTCGCATTCACCTTTTGGGGATGGCAAGCAATTATTTTAGCCGCTGCAATTACTCTGCCGTTAGGTTTTACCTCTGGTAAAGAGTATGCAGAATTAGAATGGCCAATCGATATCGCTATTGCAGTGGTATGGGTGTCTTACGCTATTGTGTTCTTCGGAACGCTCATCAAGCGTAAAACGTCACATATCTATGTAGCGAACTGGTTCTTTGGTGCGTTCATCATCACCGTCGCTGTTCTTCACATTGTGAACAGCATGGCAATTCCTGTATCGATGGGTAAATCTTACTCCGTCTATTCAGGCGCTGTCGACGCGATGGTTCAATGGTGGTATGGCCATAACGCGGTAGGTTTCCTTCTTACAGCCGGTTTCTTGGGTATGATGTACTACTTCGTACCGAAGCAAGCTGAACGTCCTGTTTACTCTTACCGTCTATCGATCGTTCACTTCTGGGCGCTTGTCTCTCTGTATATCTGGGCTGGTCCTCACCACCTACACTATACAGCTCTACCAGACTGGACTCAGTCTCTAGGTATGGTGATGTCTTTGGTCCTATTCGCACCTTCTTGGGGTGGTATGATCAACGGTATCATGACGCTGTCTGGTGCTTGGCATAAGCTGCGTTACGACCCAATTCTTCGTTTCTTGATCGTTTCTCTATCGTTCTACGGTATGTCAACGTTCGAAGGTCCGATGATGTCTATTAAGACAGTTAACGCACTATCTCACTACACAGACTGGACAATCGGTCACGTACACTCGGGTGCTCTAGGTTGGGTTGCGATGGTATCTATCGGTTCTGTTTACCACCTAGTACCTCGTCTATTCGGTCAAGAGCGTATGTACTCTGTCGGCCTTATCAATACCCACTTCTGGCTAGCAACTATCGGTACCGTTCTGTACATCGTTGCGATGTGGATCTCTGGTGTAATGCAAGGTCTAATGTGGCGTGCAGTTAACTCGGACGGTACGCTAACTTACAGCTTCGTTGAATCTGTACAAGCGTCGTACCCGTTCTACTTCGTTCGTTTTGTTGGTGGCTTCATCTTCTTAGCGGGTATGTTCTTAATGGCATACAACACGTATAAGACAGTAACAGCAACCAAAGGTAGCTTGAAAGCTATCCCTCAACCGGCTTAAGGAGATTAAAGATGAGCTCAAACTCTAACAATCGCCATGAAGTCGTTGAACGTAACGTTGGCTTACTGGCTATCTTAATCGTATTTGCAATCAGCTTGGGTGCACTTGTTGAAATCACACCGTTGATTTTCCAAAAGCAAACCACTGAACCTGTGAAAAACCTACGTGCGTACAGCGCACTGGAAATGGAAGGTCGCGATATCTACATTCGTGAAGGTTGTAACGTATGTCACAGCCAAATGATCCGTCCTTTCCGTTCAGAAACTGAGCGTTACGGTCACTACTCTGTGGCTGGTGAAAGCGTTTGGGAACACCCGTTCCTATGGGGTTCTAAGCGTACTGGTCCAGACCTCGCCCGTGTAGGTGGACGTTACTCTGATGAGTGGCATCGTGTTCACCTAATCGATCCTCGCGAGTTGGTTCCTGAATCAAACATGCCAGGTTTCCCTTGGCTAGAGGAAAACGTACTGGATGGCAAATTGACACAGAAGAAACTAGAGATCTTCCGTAACCAGTTTGGTGTTCCATACACGGATGAGCAAATCGCAAACGCATCTAAAGACGTAGAAGGTAAGACAGAGATGGATGCCATCATTGCTTATCTTCAATCTTTAGGCCATGCGATGAAATAAGGAGGGGCTTATGGATATCGGTACTATTCACAGTATTTGGACCATAGTTTTGTTCGTTAGCTTTTTTGGTGTTGTGTGGTGGGCCTTTGGCAAAAGCCGCAAAGCACGATTTGAAGAAGATGCAAACTTAGTGTTTGCAGACGAGCAGAAGGAACCTACCTCCGAAGAAAAAGGAGTGACTAAGTAATGACTACATTCTGGAGTCTATGGATTATTGTCATCACAGTCGGTACGTTGCTTGGTTGTGCAGCCATCCTATATTGGTGTGTTCGCGACAAAATGGGTGTCGAAGAAGGTGAAGATATGGGGCACGAGTACGATGGTATTCGTGAACTGAACAACCCACTGCCTAAGTGGTGGACTTATTTGTTCGTTGGTACATTTATCTTCGCAGCTATATACCTTGCAATGTACCCTGGACTGGGCAACTATAAAGGCTTACTAGGTTGGCAAAGTTCTGACCAAACAGTACGTTCAATTGAAGAGTCAAAAGCCTCAATCGCCGCTGCGCAGCAAAACAAAACGCTTGTCCAGTATGCGAAAGAGCTTGATGATGCAGAAGCGTACTTTGGCGAAGCATTTAACCGTCTAGCGAAGACATCGGATGGAGCACTGCGCCCTATCCCTGAAATTGCAGCTGACAGTGAAGCAATTAAAGTAGGACAACGTCTGTTCCTACAAAACTGTTCACAATGTCACGGTTCTGATGCTCGTGGTCAAACTGGCTTCCCTAACCTAACGGATGACGCTTGGTTGTACGGCGGTGAGCCTGAAGCTATCGTCACTACGGTTATGCAAGGTCGCATTGGTCAGATGCCTGCGTGGAAAGAAGCGCTAGGTGAAGATGGTGTTCGTGAAGTAGTTAGCTACACACTTAGCCTATCTGGTCGTAAAGTGAACGCGCGTGAAGCTGAAGCGGGTAAAGCACGCTTTGTAGTTTGTGCTGCGTGTCACGGTACTGATGGTAAGGGTAACCCTGCTGTTGGTGCCCCTGACCTTACTGACCAAGTTTGGTTGTTTGGCGATTCTCGTGCCGCCGTTACAGAGACTGTAATGAACGGTCGTTCTGGTGTAATGCCAGCATGGAAAGACATTTTAGGTGAAGAAAAAGTACAGCTAGTATCAGCGTACGTTTGGAGCCTAAGTAATTCCGACAAATAAGTAACATTTCAATAACAGCCCCTTGTAAGGGGCTGTCTTTTCTAGAAAAATTATAATTTCTTTCTTAGTCAGTTGTTGAGAACTTTTTTATGATAAAGCCTTGGTATAAACAATTTTGGCCGTGGTTCCTGATCGCGTTGCCGCTAGTCGTTGTGATTGCTACCTTCTACAGGATTTCCCTGTTGATGGACAACAAAGTTAACCTTGTTGCTGAGGATTATTATAAAAAAGGTAAGGGAATTAACGTCGACCTAACCAAGATTAATGTCGCTAAAGAAATGGGGTTAAATGCGACCGTTTCATCATCGGGCGACACGATTCTTATTACCCTTCAAAAAGGTCAGCTACCCCACTTTCCTGCTCTAACTGCTACCTTTACACACCGCACATTACCAGATAGAGACTTCGAAAAACTGCTTACTGCCGATGCTCGAGGTACGTATCGTCTTGTGCTTGATCATGAAGTGCAAGGGCCATGGTTTGTAGAGCTTCAGCCACATGACCAAGCATGGATGGTGCAAGGACGAGTCACTTTCCCAACTGAAACCGATGTAGTGTTGTTAGATTAGATTATGTGTAAGACGTGTTATCACTGCGGTGAAGATGTACCAGCCAACACGAACTTCAGCGTAGATATCTTAGGAGAGCAGCGGGACATGTGTTGTCCTGGCTGCGAAAGCGTGGCTCAAACCATCGTTGATAGCGGCCTTGTGTCCTACTATCAATATCGAACGGCACCTGCCGAGAAAGCAGATCTCGTTCCAGAACAATTGCGGTCATTAATTCATTACGACAACGAGGACGTACAAGCCGAGTTTGTGAGGAACCACGAGGACACAAAAGAAGTGACGCTGTCACTAGAAGGTGTTTCCTGTGCCGCCTGTGCTTGGTTGATTGAAAAACGAATGACAGTAGAGCCGGGTGTTGTCTCTATACGCGTAAACACCACGACTAATCGGGCTTTGCTTCAGTGGGATAAAACCAAGACGCAACTTAGCCAACTCCTCTCTTCTATTCACGCCCTTGGCTATAAAGCCGCACCTTTCGAGGCAGATAAGCAAGAAGCGGCTTACCATGCGACCATGAAGCAATATCTATATCGATTAGGTATTGCGGGCCTTGCAACCATGCAGGTCATGATGCTTGCCGTTGCCCTGTATCTTGAAGTGTTCGGTGATTTAGAACCTGAATTCAAAAACTACTTCCGTTGGGTTAGTTTGATCTTTGCTACGCCGGTTCTTTTGTATTCTGCGCTACCCTTCTACATCAATGCATGGCGCAGTATTAAAGGTCGTACGCTTGGGATGGATGTCCCCGTCTCCATTGCGTTGATCCTCGCTTACGTCGCTAGCCTTGTTGCGACGGTGGCAGAAAAAGGCGAAGTGTTCTTTGAATCGATTTCTATGTTCACCTTTTTCTTATTGGTTGGACGTTATTTGGAAATGCGTGCTCGCCGTAAAGCTGCGGCGGCAAGTGGGAACTTACTAAAGCTTATTCCCGCTATCGCCAATAAACTTAATGGCGACCAAGTTCCGGTAAAATCTCTACAGATTGGTGATCAGATTAAAGTCCTACCCGGAGAACATATTCCAGCAGACGGCGTTGTGCTTAATGGTCGTATTCATATCGATGAATCTATGCTTACGGGTGAGTCGCTACCTGTCGTAAAAAACAAAGACGACTTTGTTTATGCAGGTACGCTCAATGGAGACGAAGCATTTGATTTAGAGGTGCGTTCAACTAAAGCAGATTCGATGATCTCCAGCATCGTTCGCTTGCAAGATGAAGCTCAGCTTAGTAAGCCTAAAATCGCTGAGATCGCGGACATTGTTGCCCGCTACTTCGTTGCCATTATCCTAATCATAGCGGCCGGCACCTGGTTCTTCTGGCATCAAAGCAAACCAGATGATGCATTCTGGATAATGCTATCTGTATTGGTCGCGACGTGCCCTTGTGCCTTATCTCTTGCGACCCCTACCGCAATTACGTGTTCGAGCTCGAGAATGGGCACCCTTGGAATCTTATCGCGACGCGGTCATGTCTTCGAAACGCTGTGTAAGGTAAATCATTTGGTGGTCGATAAAACCGGTACATTGACGCATGGTGATATTGAGATTGCTAAAACGACTGTTCTGGGTGAGTTTGAAGAAAGTCAGTTGCTGAAAATTGCCGCCTCCATTGAGAGCCATGCAAACCACCCTATTGCGCGTGCATTCAAACCTTATCTAGACCGAAATATAGAAGTCAGCGACGTCGAGAATGTTATCGGCTCCGGTCTTAAAGGAATGGTGGATTCTGACTCTGTGAAGATAGGTAATGCGCTTTTTGTATTAGGCAGAGAAGATGACGCTCGAAACAGTGTTTATATGTCAATAAATAACACACACGTTGCAACCTTCGAGTATCGCGATCCCATTCGTAAAGAAGCGGCAGACTTTATCAACAAAATGCGTGCAGCTGGCGTTAAGACAACGCTATTAACCGGTGACACGTTGGCAAATGCCAAGCCTGTAGCTGATAGTGTTGGTATTGACAATGTAGTTGCTAGTGCTTCTCCGAGCGACAAGCTTGATTATTTGAAGTCTTTGGATAGCTCAGACGTAACAATGATGATTGGTGATGGCATTAACGATGCGCCTACTTTAGCCGGGGCTCACCTCTCTATTGCGATGGGGGGTGGTACGGACGTAGCAAAAGCGTCTGCCGATTTGGTACTGCTAGGCGACCGACTCGATAAGATTTTGACAGCCCGCGAACTTGCTTTAAGAACTCGCAAGATTATTCGAGAGAACCTTGCGTGGTCTCTAGGGTATAATCTTCTCATTCTACCGCTCGCGGTTGCCGGCCTGGTTGCACCTTACATTGCTGTAGTCGGCATGTCTGGTAGTTCAATTATCGTGGTGTCAAACTCGCTACGCTTGCTAAAAGAAGAAGGTAAGTAACGTGGAAAGTATCTATATCCTCATCCCCATTGCTATTGTACTAGTGTGCGTAGCGGTCGCGATCTTCTTGTGGGCAGTGAAAAGCGAGCAGTTTGAAGATTTAGAACGCCAGGGTCACAACATCTTGTTTGATGAAGAGACTGAGGCTACGCATCAACAGCGTAAGAAAGAGAAGACCAAAGAAGGAAACGAGAGTGAATCTTGACCTCCTCGGTGCCTTTACTGTCGGCCTTCTAGGTGCTGGTCATTGTATGGGGATGTGTGGAGGAATAGCTTCGCTACTTTCCATAGGACAATCGAATAAAACCCCTGCTGCACTTATTGTTAATTACAACCTTGGCCGTTTGCTAAGTTATGCATTCATAGGTAGTGTGGTAGGTGGAACGATTGCAGGGATTGCATCGCTTTCTCAGTTTAATCATGCACTTGCATTTGTTCGTATCATCGCCGCATTCTTTATGGTGCTGCTCGCATTTTATGTCGGGCGATGGTGGAACGGTTTGCTCATGGTTGAAAAATTGGGACAGTCGCTATGGAAGCGAGTCTCACCTATTGCGAACAAACTACTTCCTCTAAAACATAGCGCCTATGCGATACCCTTTGGTTTTCTATGGGGCTGGCTGCCTTGCGGCCTTGTATACTCCGTTTTAACTTGGGCCGCAGTGTCGGGAAGCGCGTTCGGTGGAGCGGCCACAATGCTGGCGTTTGGCTTGGGTACCCTACCCGCTATGCTACTTGTTGGCACTAGCGCTACAAAATTAAAATCCCTGCAAAATTCACTCATTTTCCGCAACATCGCTGCTGTTTCGATACTTGTTTATGGCATATATACAGGTTACGAATCAGTGATGATTTTTAGCGCAAACTAATAGATGATTGTTTTATCATTGATTTTTTAGCTACCCTTTGGGGGTAATGAATGATAAAATCTTGATGTACATCAAATAGTGAAAGGTTGTTATGATTTCTGAAAAGCCTGTAGCAAAACGTATTCAGTCTGGTGGCTGTGCCATTCATTGCCAAGATTGTAGTATCAGTCAGCTTTGCATCCCCTTTACTCTCAACGAATCTGAACTTGATCAGCTCGATCAGATCATTGAGCGTAAGAAACCAATTCAAAAAGGTCAGGAGCTATTTAAAGCTGGTGATGAACTAAAATCTTTGTACGCCATTCGCTCAGGGACAATTAAGAGTTACACAATCACAGAGCAAGGTGATGAGCAGATTACTGCATTCCACCTAGCAGGTGATTTAGTGGGCTTCGACGCAATTACTGGTGATGAGCACCCTAGTTTCGCTCAAGCGCTTGAGACATCGATGGTGTGTGAAATCCCTTACGAGATTTTAGACGACCTATCTGGAAAAATGCCAAAGCTTCGCCAACAGATCATGCGTCTGATGTCGAATGAGATTAAGGGTGACCAAGAAATGATTCTGCTTCTTTCTAAGAAGAATGCAGAAGAACGTTTAGCGGCATTCCTATACAACCTTTCAACGCGTTTCTCTCAACGCGGTTTCAGCCCAAGAGAGTTCCGCTTGACGATGACACGTGGTGATATCGGTAACTACCTAGGTTTAACGGTTGAAACTATCAGCCGCCTACTGGGTCGCTTCCAAAAGTCAGAAGTGCTCAGCGTAAAAGGTAAATACATCACTATCATTGATCATGATGCTTTGATGGAAATGGCTGGCGTTTCTAAAGAATAGATACGTTATTCATTTCAAACTCATAATCCTTTCCTAAGTGGCTCTATAATGAGCCACTTCAAATTTCTCCCTCCCTGTTTTCGAATTTTTCTAAAAAGATTCATAGATTTGCGCTAAAGTTATTATAGGTAATAGCCCATATAGGTAGGGAGTATCTATGAGCATCTACAGTAAAATCCTCGTCGTTGCGAACCTTAATAGCGATGAGCAACCTGCCCTTGCTCGTGCGGTTCAACTTGCTAAGAAGAGTAAATCTAGGAGCCACATTTCTTTCTTCTTATCTATTTACGACTTTTCCTATGACATGACCTCTATGTTGTCTCACGAAGAACGTGACGCAATGAGACGTGGCGTAATTCACCAGCGGGAAGAGTGGATGAGGAACGTGGCAAAGCCATTCCTCGATGACAGTTTTGATCTTGATGTCAAAGTTGTTTGGCACAACCGCCCTTATGTGGCGATTGTTGAAGAAGTGTTTGAAGGTCAAAAAGATATCGTTATTAAAGCGACACGTAAGCACGATATTTTGGAGTCTGTTATCTTCACCCCAACGGACTGGCACTTACTTCGTAAATGTCCGGTGCCTGTTCTTCTCGTTAAAAATGCAGACTGGCCAGAGAAAGCAAATATCGTTGCCTCTGTACATGTCGGTTCAGAAAACCCCACTCACATTGATCTCAATGACTGCATGGTCAAACAGCTTGATAGTTTAACCGAGCGTTTGGGGGCGACTGGCTATTTGGTCAATGCCTACCCTGTTACCCCTGCAAACATCACTATTGAACTTCCTGAATTTGACCCAGCAACCTATACAGACGCTGTTAGAGGACACCATTTAACGGCGATGAAAGCACTGCGTCAAAAACACGGTTATTCAGAAGAGCAAACCATTGTCGAACAGGGTCTACCTGAAGACATCATCCCAGATGTCGCACGACAACTCGATGCGGGTATGGTGATCCTTGGGACGACTGGACGAACTGGCTTATCCGCCGTATTCATTGGTAATACAGCGGAGCATGTGATCGATAAAATTAACTGTGATGTAATGGCACTTAAGCCTGACGGTTATATTAGCCCGCTCGACCCAAGCGAAGCCTAATAGGATTCGCTGAGCTCCATATCTCCGTCACCCCACTGGCCGCAGGGATCTACTTAACGCACGCACCAAGCCTCAAGTAGATTCCTACCTGCGCAGGAATGACACGAGAATCCGGCAAGCCAAGGTAAACTAAGCTTAAGTGCTGTGTTACCTACATAAAAAATCGCCCCTCAATGAGGGGCGTTTTCGTCAAACTAGCTGTGCACTAAACATTAGTCACATCAATAAACATGGACTCATCGATGTTTGTCGACGAAACCGTCGCCTCACTAAACTCATATTCTTCACGTGAGCCTTCACGATCCAGTGGTAGGTTCACGAAATCGAACAGTTCACGGTCAGCCAATTGGCTTGGGCTCACGTTTTGAATAGATTTAAAGATAGCTTCAACACGCCCAGGCGTCTTCTTATCCCAATCGATCAGCATCGCTTTAATTGACTGACGCTGCAGGTTCTCTTGAGAACCACATAGGTTACATGGAATGATTGGGAATTCTTTGTGCTCTGCGTATTTAATCAGATCTTTTTCACGGCAGTACGTAAGCGGGCGAATGACCACGTTACGTCCATCATCTGAACGAAGTTTCGGTGGCATCGCTTTTAGGCGAGAGCCGTGGAACATGTTTAGGAACATGGTTTCGACAATATCATCTAGGTGATGACCAAGGGCAATTTTTGTAGCGCCAATCTTCTCAGCAAAAGAATAGAGCGTACCACGACGAAGTCGCGAACACAGGCCACATGTCGTTTTACCTTCTGGAATTTTCTCTTTAACCACTGAGTAGGTGTCCTTGTCTACGATGTAGTAAGGAATGTTCAGAGTTTCGAAATAGTCTGGCAGAATGTGCTCTGGGAAACCTGGTTGTTTTTGGTCAAGGTTTACCGCAACCACATCAAACTTGATCGGTGCTGCTTTTTGAAGGTTCAATAGGATATCGAGCATCGCGAACGAATCTTTACCACCACTGATACACGCCATCACCACATCATTTTCTTCAATCATGTTGTAGTCGATAATTGCGTTGCCAACATTTCTTCTAAGACGCTTCTGAAGCTTGTTGAACTCTAGGGTTTCTTTTCTTGTATCTGTCTGATTCATCACGTGCTCTCACATTGCCGACAAAGTCGACGATAGGATTTCCTACTGGGAATTATCTGGGGCGTGGATTATACGAGCTTTTTGAGAAAGATTAAATGGTTGTTTGACCCCCTTTAGATTGGGAGTCAAACAATATGAGACAGGTGTGTGGTGAGATGGGCGTATGGTTTACTCAGCGCCAGGTAGATAAGGAAGGATTCGAATCGTTTCTCCTGGTAGGGTCATATAGCCGCCCTCTCCTATGTCGCTAAGGCGAACTTGAGCTTTACCATTTTGTAATGCTACAGAGCCACCATTTGAAAACGAAACCTTACCCTCTATATTAGGCGCAAACTCTAAAGTAATACCTTCGACATCCGGAGTGAACCAGCTAGCGAACATGCCACCTAAGTCTTCTAGCATAACTTGCATTTGAGGTAACAGTGTTTCAACTTCGCCATACGACACCTCGCCAGACATAGGTTCGGTGGTCATGACTACCATTGAAAAATCACAGCGCTGGTCTTCAGGAGTATGAACAAACACTAACGGATTCGCAGACTTAAGGTTGTTATCTAACGGTACGACAAGCTCGTTGATTGGACTTGGTGGCAATTCTTCATAATGCTCCTCTTTCTCCATCCATGCTTTTTCAATAGGACAAAGGTTTTTTGAGTCGGCGTCAACGAAGAAGAAGGCCACTTTGACATCTTCATGGCCTTCTTTGGCGTTGTTCTTCATTTGAGAATACAACTTTGAATAGGTGAACATATACTCTTGAGCTAGAGTCGGAACCGCAAAGGTTGATGCGGCCAGTCCTAAAAGGGCTAATTTTACTACTTTCATATTGTGCTTATGCTTTGATTATTATTGTGTTGTCCAGAATGGCTCATTATGTCGAATCATCGCTTGTAGGTCTTTGACGTATGCCTCACCTCGCTCTGAATATCGAAGCAATCCATTTGTTAACTCTAACGCAGCTTGCTCCGAGGTGGGATCAGCACCTTGTTCGCGAATAGATGCGCGTATGTCTCTAAGTTCTTCATACGCTCTATTACGATTAACATTCATAAAATAGCCGTGAATAGACCCTTGTGGAGAGCTAAACTTGGCAACTTCGTGTGTCATGCCTTCTGTACGTTGAAGTGGTACCAGTCCGCACCCTTTGGTGTAACACCACTGACCAAAGTAGTTATTTGCTTCTTTCGCGAATCGCGATGTTCCCCATGCAGACTCGTTAGCTGCTTGAGTCAACACAAGTGCTTCAGGAAGAACATCAACGCGCGCTAGCATTGCGTCTAGCCACTCATAATCAACGTTTGTAGGTTCTAGATTATATAGCTTACCTAGTCGCTTCGCTGTCGCCTCTTGTTCGCTCGTCAAAGCTTGTTCATCCAGAGCGTTTTTAATGGCAAGCAATCGTCTTCTTTCTTTTTCAATTCGAGCATTTTCAATGGCAATGCCAGGACGTAGATAATTAAAGAAGGTCTCTTTTTTCACGTTCACGTCTGTGATGCTTGCGATATCGGGTTTATCTTCGGTGATCGCGGGTAGCGATATCACCTCGTCATCAGCATCTTTAGATTGTTTTTCGTAGAAGAATAAAAAAGCGCTCCCCGTAAGGAGAGCGGCTAGTGACAGAAACTTATGCGACTTACGCATCAAATACCTCTGGGTTTTTGTTTGGCTTGTCGTCATTACTTGGTGGCGTTGGGTCGTTATCATCCCCATCTTGGTCGCTAGAGCCATTGTCTTCGGTAGCAACGATTTTCAACGTAATGCCAAACATTTCACGATATAGGATCCCTTTGACGTGGAAGAAGAATGGTAAAACGAAAATCAAACCGATTCCGTAAAACATAGCACCGACGATAAACATGAGTACGAGGAGTAGATAAATACCCGAAAGCACGAAAATCTTCTTATTTACTGCACGAAGCGATAGCAACAAAGATTGCAGCGGTGGCACTTTCTTCTCACAGATGAGTAGAATAGACTGACTGAACGCCAAAGAAAGGTACATCGACAAGAATGGAAAAATCATACTCACGATGCCTTGCAGCATAAGGCTAAATAAAGTCGCGATGATCACGGGAACCGTATACTGAAGCCCTTTCGCGATATGTCTTGGTTTGGTCGTAAGGCCAGCGGCATGGCTCATCGCCATTAAAGAGATCCCGGCATAAACCGGAGCGCTGACAACTTCATAGCTGAAGTTCGCGACGAAAATAGCTTGAAAAATCCCCTCGTTAAGCAAGCTTGGGTCTTGGAACCCTTGCAATATTACGGAAGGGTCACCCAGTTGCAGCTTGAGAGCGATATAGAAGATACCAAGCTGCACAACAATCAGAGCTACAATCGCAGGTGAGAAAGATAAAAAATGCTTCATCGTTTGTTGCCATGCTTCATGAAACACAGCACCAGCTTTGAGTTCGTATTTCCCTGAAATGGCGCGCTCTATTGTCCCACCTAAATTGAAGTCTCTTTCAAAGTCTTTATTCATAAGTTTTCCAAGTTACACGTTTTGCTAACGTGTGTTCTTCGTTGAAAAGGCTGCGACATTATAGCGGTAACGAGATTGTTTTATCACTGTTATCACCTTGCTTTCTAGTCTTTTTGGGTGATAATTAACCAATTGATAAGGCAAAACATTCAACTCGTTACACTATAAACCTAGTATGGTAAATAATGTTTAGTTTTACCTGCAAAATTTTTTCTGTTTCGAGATAAGAAAATGCTTTGATTTCACCCAATTGGTGATTATGATGCGCGCCTTAAATGTGTATAGCAACTGGCCGCTATATTTTTGGCCAAGGTGGAGAAAAACAGACGTTGAACGCTAAACATTCAGAAGGAACACCGGTCGTACAGCTAGCTGGTGTGAGTAAAAGTTTCGATGGTAAGGAAATCATCGCAAATCTTAACTTAAACGTTAATCATGGTGAGTTCCTCACTATATTGGGTCCTTCAGGTTGCGGAAAAACCACAGTACTTAGAATGATCGCCGGTTTCGAAACCGTCGACAGTGGAAGACTCAACCTCGACGGTCAAGATGTAACGGAAGTCCCTGCTGAACAGAGACACGTCAACACAGTTTTCCAGAGCTATGCCCTATTCCCTCATATGACCGTTTTCGAAAACGTGGCATTTGGTTTGCGTATGCAAAAAGTACCAAATGCAGAAATAGAACCTCGTGTTCTAGAAGCGTTGAAGATGGTTCGCCTAGAGAAAATGGCACAACGTAAACCGCACCAACTTTCGGGCGGTCAGCAACAACGTATCGCTATCGCTCGTGCAGTTGTTAATAAACCAAAGGTTCTGCTTTTGGACGAATCACTGTCTGCACTGGACTACAAACTCCGCAAGCAGATGCAGATCGAGCTCAAGCAGTTACAAAGACAGCTAGGTATCACTTTTATCTTCGTAACGCACGACCAAGAAGAAGCTTTGTCCATGTCTGACCGTATTATCGTGATGCGTGATGGTGTTATTGAGCAAGATGGTTCTCCTCGTGAAATCTACGAAGAACCTAAAAATTTGTTTGTTGCTCGCTTCATTGGCGAAATTAACGTGTTCAACGCGACCGCCATCGACCGTATCGATGACAAACGTATCAATGCAGAAATCGAAGGTCAGAAGAGTATTGTTTACTACGATAAAGCCTTTGAGTCTGGCGAGAAACTACAAGTTTTACTTCGCCCAGAAGACTTGCGTATCGAAGAGATCAAAGAGTCTGAAAATAAGGGTATCGTTGGTCACGTGGCAGAGCGTACTTACAAAGGTATGACTTTGGATTCTGTTGTGGAACTTGAGTCTGGCATGCGTGTCATGGTCAGCGAATTCTTCAATGAAGATGACCCAGATGTAGACCACTCGCTAGGTCAAAAAGTAGCCGTAACTTGGGTTGAAAGCTGGGAAGTGGTGTTAAAAGATGAGCAAGAAATTTAATCTACAAAACGCCATCATTACGCTGATTGTTGGTTGGTTAGTATTATTTGTGCTAATTCCGAACGTGATGATCATCGGTACTAGCTTCCTAACTCGAGATGAAGCTAACTTAATTGAGATGACGTTTACACTCGAGAACTATGCGCGTTTACTCGATCCTCTTTATGCGAAAGTGTTGTTCCACTCGTTCTATATGGCGATTGTGGCGACGCTTATCTGCTTGGTTGTTGGTTACCCATTTGCGTATATCGTGGCGAAAATGCCTGAAAAGTGGCGACCATTTATGCTGTTCTTGGTTATTGTGCCATTTTGGACCAACTCTCTAATCCGCACCTACGGATTAAAGATTGTACTGGGTACACAAGGCATCTTAAATAAGAGCTTACTGGCACTCGATATTATCGATAAGCCACTGCGTATCATGTACACAGAAACAGCGGTAATGATCGGTTTGGTCTATATTCTGTTGCCATTTATGATTCTTCCGCTTTATTCAGCGATTGAGAAACTTGATGGTACGTATATCGAAGCTGCTAGAGATCTAGGTGCCAACAAATGGCAAACATTGACTCGAGTCATTCTTCCATTGACCATGCCGGGAATCATCGGTGGGTGTTTGTTGGTGCTACTACCAGCACTTGGAATGTTCTATATTGCCGACCTATTGGGCGGCGCGAAGAACCTTCTCATTGGTAACGTGATTAAGAGTCAAATACTCAATGCTCGAGATTGGCCGTTCGGTGCTGCGACAAGTATCGCGCTTACGGCAGCGATGGCTGTCATGTTGTACGCCTACTACCGAGCAGGCAAGCTCTTAAACCGTAAAGTGGAGCTCGAATAATGGGTCGCGCTGTAAGATTTAGTTTTATGACGGTAGTGTACGCGTTCTTGTATCTACCAATCATTGTTTTGATTGCTAACTCCTTTAATGCCAACAAATTTGGTATGAAATGGGGCGGATTTACAACCAAGTGGTACGACGCACTCGTTAACAACGACAGTTTGATGCAAGCTGCATGGCACTCTCTCAACGTAGCGGTTTTCTCTGCTACCGCGGCGACAATTATTGGTAGCTTGACGGCAGTTGCCCTATTCCGCTATCAGTTTAAAGGCAAAGGAGCGGTCAGTGGTTTGCTGTTCATTGTGATGATGTCACCAGATATCGTGATGGCAATTTCACTGCTTGCGATTTTCTTGGTACTTGGCGCTCAGCTTGGCTTCTTTAGTTTGCTAATTGCTCACATCACTTTCTGTCTACCTTTCGTGGTAGTCACAGTATATAGCCGCTTAAAAGGCTTTGATGTGAAGATGCTTGAGGCTGCGAAAGACTTGGGCGCAGGTGAATGGACGATCTTGAAACAGATTATCCTGCCACTAGCAAAACCCGCTGTAGCAGCAGGTTGGTTGCTTTCGTTTACGCTATCTCTAGACGATGTCATTGTGAGCTCTTTCGTAACCGGGCCTACTTATGAAATTCTTCCATTGAAGATTTATTCGATGGTTAAGGTCGGCATTTCGCCAGAAGTGAATGCATTGGCTACACTTATGTTGATTGTATCTTTGGTACTTGTTGTTGCATCGCAACTACTTGCCAGAGAAAAAGTGAAATAATCCGCTATTTTACCGACTGGAGCAGAATGGCGTTGTCATTCTGCTCTTTTTATATCTATGCCATAACGGCAGCGTTTGTTTTGGAGCTAACGTCAATGAAAAAATGGGCTACTTTTTTAGCTGGTAGTGCATGTGCACTTTCTCTTCTCTCTGGAGCAGTTAGTGCAGAAGAAGATAAAGAACTCGTGTTCATGAACTGGGGACCTTACATCAACAGTAATCTCCTTGAGCAGTTCACCAAAGAGACCGGTATCAAGGTTATCTACTCTACTTATGAGTCGAACGAAACCTTGTATGCAAAGCTAAAGACTCACAATAAAGGTTATGACCTTGTTGTGCCGTCAACTTACTTTGTCGCAAAGATGCGTGATGAAGGCATGCTTCAGAAAATTGATAAATCAAAACTATCAAACTTCAGCAATCTAGACCCAAACTACTTGGATAAGCCTTACGATCCAAACAATGACTACTCTATTCCACACGTTGTTGCTATTACAGGTCTCGCTGTCAATACCGATATGTATGACCCGGACGAGTTCACAAGCTGGGCTGATCTATGGAAGCCTGAGCTAGAAGGTCAATTGATGATGATGGACGATACTCGAGAAGTCTTCCATATCGCACTTCGCAAACTTGGCTACTCTGGTAATACAACGGACAAAGCTCAAATTGATGAAGCTTACGCCGAGCTTCAAAAACTTATGCCAAACGTGTTAGTTTTCAATTCTGACAACCCAGGTGCACCTTATATGTCTGGTGAAGTTGGTCTAGGTATGCTTTGGAACGGCTCAGCTGCAGCAGCGCAAAACGAGGGTTTGCCAATTAAACTTGTCTTCCCTAAAGAAGGTGGCATTGGTTGGGTAGACAACTTTGCTATTAGCTCTGGTGCAAAAAACGTTGATGCGGCGCACAAGATGATTGATTTCTTACTGCGCCCCGAAATTGCTGAACAAATTTCTCGTGACACGGGTTATTTAACTGCGGTTAAAGAATCGAATGAGAAGTTTAAAGACAGCCCAGCTTTGTTCCCGTCACAAGAAGATCTAGACCGCGTGGAGTGGCAAGATGCTGTAGGCGATAGTACAGTTATCTACGAAGATTATTTCTTGAAGCTAAAAGCCGGTCAGTAACTCGTTTTATTGATATTTTTAAAGGTGGCAATTGCCACCTTTTTTTATGGCTGCCACCCTATATCATTCTAAACGTTTAATTTTTGTAAATTCCTACATAGAGTATTTAATCAATGACTGATATAATGTTGTGATGCACATCAAATAATGGTGGCGTGCAAAGTAGTGTGAGAAACCCTACGTTCTCATATTGTCATGTCTCTAAGAGACTCTTTGTTTACCAATACAAACGGAAAAGTAATGAAAAGCAAATTGTATGCAGGCGCACTTTGTGCGGCGACTCTCTTCACTACCCCGGCGTTTGCAGCCAACGAAGAACTTTACTTCTACAACTGGTCTGAATACATTCCTAACGAAGTACTAGAAGACTTTACCAAAGAAACTGGTATTAAAGTCATCTACTCCACTTACGAATCTAACGAGAGCATGTATGCGAAACTTAAGACGCAAGGCTCTGGTTACGACTTAGTGGTACCTTCTACGTACTTTGTCTCTAAAATGCGTAAAGAAGGTATGCTTCAAGAAATTGACAAAGAGAAGCTATCACACTATCAAGATTTGGATCCTAACTATTTAGATAAACCTTTTGATCCAGACAATAAATATTCAATCCCATACATCTGGGGTGCGACGGGCATCGGTATTAATACTGACATGCTCGACCGTTCAGCAGTTAGCTCTTGGGGCGACCTCTGGGACCCGCAATGGGAAGGTCAGTTGATGATGATGGACGACTCTCGTGAAGTATTCCATATCGCATTGACGAAGCTGGGTTACTCTCCAAACACGACTAACCCAGAAGAAATCAAAGCCGCTTATGAAGAGCTGAGAAAACTAGTACCTAACGTTCTAGTATTTAACTCAGATTTCCCTGCTAACCCTTACCTCGCAGGTGAAGTGTCACTTGGTATGCTTTGGAATGGCTCTGCGTACATGGCTCGCCAGGAAGGCGCTTCAATTGATATCGTATGGCCTGAGAAAGGTGCGATCTTCTGGATGGACAGCCTAGCGATTCCTTCTGGTGCTAAGAACATTGAAGCGGCACACAAGATGATCGACTTCCTACTTCGCCCAGAAAATGCTGCAAAGATTGCATTAGAGATTGGTTACCCAACTCCTGTTAAATCCGCATATCCATTACTACCGAAAGAGTTTGCTGAAGATCCTAACGTCTTCCCTCCTCAAGAAGTCATGGATTCTGGCACATGGCAAGATGAAGTTGGCGAAGCTGGTACGCTTTACGAAGAGTACTTCCAAAAGCTAAAAGTAGATAACTAATCCATCTCCTGTTTCATACACAAATAAGCCCTCCACTGGAGGGCTTATTTTTTTGTCAATCGATGAAATTTACAGGTTATACCGCGTGGTCTTGTGTTTGCAAAGCGAGTATTTCCTTAACTAGCTTTGGCACTTCAAGACTCGCTTTGCCATATCGTTTTTCTTCAAATTCACTTTCTACTGCACTCGGTTCTAGGTTAATTTCTATGGTATGAGCACCATGCATTTTGGCATCATGAACAAATCCGGCTGCTGGATATACAACGCCCGACGTACCGATAGAAATAAACAGATCTGCTTGCTCAATGGCAGCGTAGATATCGCCCATGCGTAAAGGCATTTCACCGAACCAAACAATATGCGGGCGCATTTGCGAAGGAATTTGGCAACAATGGCAAAGATCACCCGTCATAATGTCGTCTTTCATTTCTACAACCTGCCCAGACTCTTCACAGCGTGCTTTAAGCAGTTCACCGTGCATGTGGATGATATTTTCACTACCACCTCTCTCATGCAAGTTATCGATATTTTGAGTGATAACAGTGACACTCCCCTCTAGCTCTTTCTCCAATTGACCTAGGGCGATATGTGCAGCATTGGGCAAGATGTTTTCTTGCTGCAGTTTTCGGCGACGTTGATTGTAAAAGTGTTGCACCAGATCAGGATCACGAACAAAACCCTCTGGCGTAGCGACATCTTCAATCCTGTGGTTTTCCCAAAGACCATCCTGAGCGCGGAATGTTTGAATGCCTGATTCCGCAGAGATACCAGCACCAGTCAAAACAACGACATTTTTGTAGGGAAACTTCATAGACCTTCCTTGTGCTAACTTATTATTGTTATCACAAGATTAACACGTAACGAATAACATCAATAGTTTTGGGGATTAGACGATAGTCTAATTGGGAGGAAGTTTCGGTTCTTCAATAGGTTAATAGGTATTAAGGAACAAGAGCTAGCGAATTCATCGCTAGCTCTTGTAATCAATCAGTCTTCGTTTGTTGAAGAGATTTTATGAATTGCTAAATCAGCACCTTTGAACTCATCTTCTTCTGATAGGCGCAACCCTGTTAGCTTATCGAGAATGCCGTATACAAGACCTGCACCAATAACCGCTACTGAGATGCCCGCAATTGTGCCCACAATTTGAGACATAAGGCTAACACCACCTAAACCGCCCAATGCCTGTTGACCAAAGATACCTGCGGCAATACCACCCCAAGCACCACACAAACCATGTAAAGGCCAAACACCTAACACGTCATCAATCTTGGTTTTGTTTTGAAGATAGGTAAATACCCAAACAAACAATGCACCTGCAACACCGCCAGTAATTAGAGCCCCAATTGGATGCATAAGATCAGAGCCCGCACATACGGCAACTAGGCCAGCCAATGGTCCATTGTGAATAAACCCTGGGTCATTACGACCAACGACGAGAGAAGCAAGAATACCGCCTACCATCGCCATCAGCGAGTTCATGGCAACTAAACCACTAATACCTTCTAACGTTTGGGCTGACATGACATTAAAACCAAACCAACCTACACTCAGAATCCACGCACCTAGAGCTAAGAAAGGAATATTCGAAGGAGCAAAGTTAGTGTGTTTACCGGCACGAATGCGCCCTTTTCTCATACCAAGAAAGACAACCGCTACTAATGCAATCCAGCCACCCACACCGTGAACAACGATTGAGCCGGCAAAGTCGTGGAAGCCCGCACCAAATGTCGATTCTAACCAACCTTGGAACCCGAAGTTACCGTTCCAAATCATGCCCTCAAATAATGGATAAACTAATCCAACGGTGAAAAACGTCGCAAGAAGAATGGGATAAAATCGAGCGCGTTCTGCAATACCACCTGAGACAATAGCTGGTATAGCCGCTGCAAAGGTAAGCAAGAAGAAGAACTTAACGAGTTCGTAGCCATTTCCTTGAGAAAGCGTTTCTGCGTCTGCGAAGAAGGTGCCTCCGTAAGCAACCCAATATCCGATAAAGAAATAGGCGATAGCGGACACACCAAAATCAGCTAATATTTTGACCAAAGCGTTTACTTGGTTTTTATGCCTGACTGTCCCCACTTCAAGAAATGCAAAACCAGCGTGCATTAAGAACACCATAATGGCGCCCAGCAATAAGAAAAGCGTATCTGAGCTTTGAGTTAGTGTTTGTACGGCACCGTGTACGTGCTCTACCGAGGGGGTCATGTGTCGATCACTCCTTTATCGATGATTGAATGTGCGCACCAAAATCGTGCTACATCATTTTGCGATACACCATTTTGGTGAATGCGTTTTTATCTGAACGACTGATAGAGCAAAGAACGTTCCAACTTATTTATTGAGATAAGAATTAGTCTATAGCATTGATTAATAATGCTTTTATTGTAAGTCGCTATTTGTAATTAAAGTCAAGCCAACCCAGAAATGCACCATATAAGTGAATTCGCACCAAATTGGCGTGCACCACTATGTTGCAAGAATGTAACCATTTGTAATTAAACCAATAAAAAAGGGTTTGCAGAAACACTGCAAACCCTTTTGGTCGATCTTGAAACGGATTAAGGAAGCTGTTGAATTGGCTTCGCGTCTTTACCAAATGTCATCGGGATGTCTTGCTTAAGCTTACTCATACCGGCAAACATTCGAATGATCCAGACTACAATCGCTACTGATGCGAACAACATCCCCACGTACGGGATAAAGTTAGCAATCTGATCTATCCAAGTCGCCTGATACCAGTAGTGTGTTACGCCTTTTAGCAGTCCGTTAGAAGTCGCTACTGTTACGATTAAAACGACAAAGAAAGTTAGATTCAGGAAGAAGGTCCTAATCAACCCGTAGTAGTGCGAATTGACTACGTCACTATCTTCGCCTTTATCAAGGCGATAGCCCGCATAGACGATAGCAATCACGCCTGAAATCAGTAGAGTGAAAGGCGTAAAGAGGCTGAGAATATATGCTATCCAAATACCTTTGTGTTGTTCTTGCATATCCTAGTACTCTCCTTAAGTCAGGTCGCTACGTGTTTTGGCGTCAACACTGAGTTGGGCTTTCTCTTCCTTAGGCTTAGGGTTGTCTAACTCGTGTTTGACTTCCTCATACCATAAGTCATGATGCTCTTTAGCCCAAGTCTCATCAACCTCACCCGTTACCATACCTTCAAGCGCCCCTTCCATACCGAATAGACCGATATAAATGTGGAAGATAAAGCCACAAATAAGGATCAGCGCTGCGAGCATGTGGATTAGGTTTGACCATTCCATATCTCGACGGGTCTGACCAAAGATAGGGAAATCAAGAATCAACCCACTTGCTGCAACAACAGCGCCAACAATGATCAACATCCAGAACAGTACTTTTTCCCCGGCATTGGAGAAGCCCGCAGACGGGTGACTGCCTTTGTGTTTCCCAGCCATACCACCAAGCTTCATAAACCACTGTACATCCACTTTGGTGAAAATAGATTTACTCCACCATTTGATTAGCAGTGCAACTAGCAGTACGAGGAACATAGGTCCCATGTAGTTGTGGTATTGTTTCGCTAGGTATACGGTCCAGCCCCACAGGTCAGTTGGGACGTAAGGTTTCATAAAGTGCTTACCATAAACCAGCATAAGACCACTGAATGCAAGCGTTAGAAATACAAACGCCATACTCCAGTGAAGCGCTCGGTCCATTCGACTCCATCTTTGCAGTTTACGTCCCGTTCTAGCACCTGACAGTTTCATCGGGCCACCGATGAAATACGCCAGCATAACGAGGGTGATGCTACCAAAAATGGCAACTGCTCCCGCAGGCGACATCCACTTCTCTTTTAAGATGTACCACGTCTCACCCGGAGTACTAATCAACACACCGTGTTCAGGAGAAGCGGAGGTCGTTGTACCCTCTACTCCTTCCTTTACCATGCGCCAATAGTCCGCTCCAGCGAGCTGTGTCATCTCACCTTGAACAACTTTATTGCTCTTGCTTTCTTCAGCGTGAACACCAAACGACATCACTAGAACCACTGCTGCCAATAGCGGCAGCAGTAGTTGGAAGATAGAGCCAAGCAAACCTTGTTGTTTAGACAAAATAGCCATTGCTCTCTCCATTAGCTTTTCGTTGCGTCATACGCTAGGTCATTACCGTCTGTCCAGCCAGCATCTTTAGCACCACGTTCCACAACACGTTGGCGGAATATGTCCGACACTTTCGCTGCGTCACCTGCTAGAAGAGCCTTGGTTGAGCAAAGCTCGGCACACATCGGCAATTTACCTTCTGCAATACGGTTCGCACCGTATTTAGCACGCTCTTCTTCTGAATTGTCTTCAGTTTCAGGACCACCGGCACAGAAAGTACATTTGTCCATTTTACCGCGCTCACCAAATGCTGCCTGTTTAGGGAACTGAGGAGCACCAAACGGACACGCAAATAAGCAGTAGCCACAACCGATACAAAGATCTTTGTTGTGAAGCACAATGCCATCTTCTGTGCGCTCGAAACAGTCTGCTGGACATACTGCCATACATGGCGCATCGGTACAGTGCATACAAGCTACAGAGATCGAGTTTTCACCTGGAAGACCATCATTGAGTGTCACAACGCGACGTCTCTGGATACCCCATTGCAGCGCGTCGTCATTTTCATTTTTACATGCGGTCACACAGCCGTTACATTCAATACAACGCTTGGTGTCACATAGGAATTTCATATTAGCCATTAGGTGACTCCTTACGCTTTCTTAATGTTACAGAGAGTGACTTTGGTTTCTTGCATCTGGGTCACTGGGTCATAACCATAAGTGGTCGCAGTGTTCGCCGCTTCACCAATAACGTAAGGCACTGTGCCCTCCGGATACTTGTTGGTGAGGTCCTCACCTTGGAACTTTCCGCCAAAGTGGAATGGGATAAACGCTAGACCCGGTTTCACACGAGGTGTCACCATAGCCTTCACCTTGATGCGCCCTTTCTCTGCACCCTCAACCCAGACCATGTCGCCGTCTTTAAAGCCGATGTCATTGGCGTCTTTCGGGTTAACTTCAACGAACATTTCACGTTGCAGTTCAGCAAGCCAAGGGTTGGAACGGGTCTCTTCACCACCACCCTCGTACTCCACTAATCGACCTGAAGTAAGAACGATTGGGTACTCGCCAGAAACGTCTTTATCCTGAATAGACTTGTACATAGTTGGCAGACGATAAATTGACTCGCTGTCATCCCATGTTGGATAGTCTGCGACGAGATCACGTCTCGGCGTGTAGAGTGGCTCGCGGTGTAGCGGTACTCTGTCCGGGAATGTCCAAACGATGGCGCGTGCTTTCGCATTACCAAATGGGATACAGCCGTGCTTGATTGCCACACGCTGGATACCACCCGATAGATCGGTCTTCCAGTTTTTACCTTCGGCAGCCGCTTTTTCTTCTGCAGTGAGGTCGTCCCACCATCCAAGCTGTTTCAAAAGCTTGTCGGTGAACTCTGGGTAACCGTCTTCCAGTTCACAGCCCAATGAGTAACTGTCTTCAGCGAGAATGTTGTCACCTTCAAACTCAACACCAAAGCGAGCACGGAAGTTACCACCACCATCAGCAACGGTTTTTGATGTATCGTAGAGAATGTGTGTGCCTGGATGTTTCATCTCAGGTGTGCCCCAACATGGCCAAGGTAGACCGTAGGTTTCACCATTGATTGGGCCGCCTTCGGCAACCAAAGAGGTCTTGTGGAAGGTATGCCAGTTCTGTTGGTGCGCTTTGATACGCTCTGGGCTTTGACCAGTGTAACCAATCGTCCACATGCCCTTGTTGAACTCGCGAGTAATGTCTTCGATATTTGGCTCGTTGTTCTCAACTTTAATGTTCTTAAACAACTCTTTCTCAAAACCAAGCTTCTTAGTAAGAAGATACATGATCTCGTGGTCAGGTTTTGAATCGAACAATGGTTCAACGACTTTGTCTCGCCATTGAAGAGAGCGATTCGAAGCTGTTACCGAACCGTAGGTTTCGAATTGCGTGGTTGCTGGCAGTAGATACACGCCATCAGTACGGTTGTTCATTACCGCAGCGTGGGTTGGATATGGATCGACGATGACCATCATGTCCAGTTTCTGCATCGCTTTTTGCATTTCAACGCCACGCGTTTGCGAGTTAACCGCGTGACCCCAGTAGAACATGGCACGAATGTTATCGTTCTGCTCGATGTTGTCTTTGTTTTCTAGAACACCATCAATCCAACGTGAGACAGGAATACCCATGTTGTTCATTGGCTTCTTGCCACGATACTCGTTTTGGTCAAATCGCTCTTTGATCCACTCATAGTCGACATCCCACACTTTTGCCCAGTGCTTCCATGAGCCGTCTGCCAGACCATAGTAACCAGGTAATGTGTGAGATAGTACGCCAAGGTCAGTTGCGCCCTGTACGTTGTCGTGTCCACGGAAGATGTTTGCACCACCGCCCGACTTACCGATGTTACCCAATGCAAGTTCAAGTACACAGTATGCACGAGTATTGTTGTTACCAGTGGTGTGTTGCGTACCACCCATACACCAAATGATACTGCCTGGACGATTCTCAGATAGGATCTTCGCCGCTTTGTATACATCAGCTTCACTAACGCCAGTTACGCGCTCCACTTCCTCTGGATTCCATTTGGCAACTTCAGCACGGATCTCATCCATACCGTAGACACGTTGACGAATGAACTCTTGATCTTCCCATTTATTTGCAAAGATGTGCCATAAGAGACCCCAGATAAAGGCAACATCAGTACCAGGACGCAAAGAACAGTAGTGGTTTGCTTTTGCTGCTGTACGAGTACGACGAGGATCCGCCACAACAATTTGGCAGCGGTTCTTTTCTTTGGCAATCAAGATGTGCTGCATCGCAACTGGGTGCGCTTCAGCGGGGTTAGAGCCGATGAACAGCATCGACTTACAGTTGTGCATGTCATTGAAAGAGTTTGTCATCGCACCATAGCCCCAAGTGTTCGCTACACCAGAAACCGTGGTTGAGTGACAAATACGTGCTTGGTGGTCAACGTTGTTGGTGCCCCAAAGCGACGCCATCTTACGGAACATGTACGCCTGTTCGTTACTGTGCTTCGCACTACCCAACCAGTAAACAGAATCTGGACCTGACTCTTTGCGGATCTCTAAAACTTTGTTGCCGATCTCTTCAATCGCATCTTCCCAACTTAGTTTCTTCCACTTACCACCTTCGAGCTTCATTGGATATTTAAGACGACGTTCACCATGACCATGCTCGCGCAAAGCGGCACCTTTCGCGCAGTGTCCACCAGCATTAAAAGGATGGTCGAACGCAGGCTCTTGCCCCGTCCATACGCCGTTCTGTACTTCAGCATAAATACCGCAACCCACTGAACAGTGAGAACAGATGGTACGTTTTACTTCAGTTTTGGCATCAACCGGTAAAGATTCTGCCTGTGCCTTTTTGATCATTCCGGGCGCGAACGTATACGCACCTGCTGCCAGACCACCCGCTGCAATAGAAGAGTTGCGCATAAATGCACGGCGGCTGAGTCCTAGCTTGTTTTCGTTTTTGCTCACATTGTCGGAGCGTTTAGTTAGTTTCATGCTTTGCTCCTAGAGTGTGTCGTAATAGTCTTTAACATGCTGGGTTTCGCGATAACCTGTTTTCTTCTCGTCATCGGGTTTCACATCAACTAATTCGGTGTTAGTAGCAGCATGCGCGGTACCTGAAATAACCGCTCCGGCAACAGCTGCGGTGGTCAAGCCCTTTAGTAGGTTTCGACGATTCTCGTTAAATTCACTTTTATCGTCACGTTTGGTTTGTTTACTCATAGTTTGCTCCCTGAGTGGATACCTATCCTTTTGGTGGCATCTCTAGTTAGCTGACATTACTTAGTGGTTATGTTTTTTACGTCTATTTTCATTTTCGTCTGCGTAGAGCCTGGGTTTTGCGCATAGCTCACCTGCTCCACATCGAAAAATGCTTGCATCAGTGCCGCGACAGCAGGATAAAACTGCGCACTTGGTGCGGTTTCAATCTGACGACACAAATCTGAGTACCAAGGAGAGAGGTGCTGATTAAAGAAAGCTTTCGCTTCGCTCTCCTTTTGCTGATCTATTAAGTGCGCGAGAACTTCACACACTGCGGAAATATGATCTTCAGGTTCTTTCACTGACTCCTCGCGCTCTAGACCCAAGTGGCCTAGGTCATGTCGAAGTGCAGCGAGCGGTTTATCCATTAGTGATCCTGTTAAGTGCCAAGATGCAAACGGAATCACTTCCCCTTTGCCAATACCTATAAACAAATCTTGGTACTCGTCTTCTAGAGCGCTGACCTCAGCAACGTTTGCAGCTGCAGCAAGATCCTGCCATGCACTTGTCATTTGATTAATGCCGGACTCGATCTCGAGAGAAGATAGAAAATCGAGAAGCTCTCGTTCAGGGGCTCCACGGCACAGAGTTGAAATAAGCAGGTAGATGTCACTTCGTAGTTCGTTGTTCTCGTTTTCCATTGACATACGTTCCTAATACTTGAGTTGCTGTTCTGGGTTTTCTGCCATGTTTTCAAACATATCGACGACACGGCAGTCTTCACACATCGCGATACGACGCAGTGCCGCTTCGTTGTCAAAATGAGAGTGACCGCGTAACTTATCTTGCAGCATAGTGATCATAGATTGGGGTGCGAAAGGCTTGCCACAGCTTAGACACTCCGCAGCTTTCTCTTCATGAAGCGCAATGACTTGAGTTCGAGATTCTTTGTCCCAGTTGATTTGTTGAGTGAGAGACAGTGCAGATTCGGGGCACGCTTTTTCACACATGCCACATTGCACACAGTCTTGCTCAACAAAATCTAGCGCGGGTCTGTCACCTTTGTTATAAAGCGCTTTTGTTGGACACACCGCAACACAACCCATGCACAATGTGCATTTATCAGTATCACAAGTAACTGTGCCGTATGGCGCCGTCGTTGGTAGTGGCTGGATTGTGTCAGTGACACCGTGCTTGGCAGACAGCACGTCTAATGAATGGAAAAGGCGCTCACGCTTGCTTCCCTCTACGTCGCCAATACGAAGTTCAAGGTCTTTTTCAACTAACGTTGGTAAGCCTTCGCGAAGCGACTCTAGGTACAAAATATCTATCGTTTCACGAGCTAGACCGAGATTCTCTAAAAGCTGCTGTGCCATACCGACTTCACTATTAAGAACCGTTTGGATGGTCTCAGGCATATGACGACTGGCAGCAAACAAAACTTGAGTTGCGCCGTTGACTAAGGCTGCGAACCAAGTATCGATCCCCACTGAAGGAAGCTCTTCAACCACGACAGGAATGACGTTTTCTGGGAGAGCATTAAGTGCCATGGCGTTATAACTCTCGTGACGCGAGCTACAGATCAAAATGATGGCATTTTCGCCACCTTGTTGATGATAATTCGCAAGCGTACGCTCAATAAACTTTTGCGTTTCTTGTGGTGTCGGCAATGCATAGTGAATAGCCTCTGTCGGACAAGCGGTCGCACAAGTGCCCACACCCTGACAAAGGTATGGATTTATCTCGATTTTGTGTCCGATTTTGTCATTGCCTTGGCTACTCAGTGCACCTGCAGGACATGCATCCACACAGCGCTCGCACCCTTTAACACCACGCGAACTGTGAGCACACATATCATTGTCTAGACGAAAGAATTTAGGTTTATCGAAGGTACCCATTAAACCGGGTATTTCTTCTAGCGCATCGGCAAGCGTAGGATAGCCACGACCAACAGGATAATAACCAGGGACGGGTACTTCCTCAGACATACAACCATTAAGAGAATGGTCGAGAACAATATCGAAACAGTCCCTACCCACTGAGACTTCAGCTAGATTGCTGTGGGTATTCTTATTATTGATATGGACACTGAAGGTCCCCAAGAAACCAGTGATTTCAATACTATCAGCGTAATAAAGGTTGTCATGCTCAGAAGGTTCACCATCGGTGGACAGCAAAGTAACAGAATGCATGCTTGTAAATTGCTCGGCAGTACTGGTGATAATCGCGGTAGGGCCGACTATTAGGGTGTCGCCATGACTTTCGTAGCTTACAGTTGGCGGTATTAAGTTGGATAACTCAACGGTATTTTCAAACGCGTATGAGCGTGCACGTCCATTTTGAGATGTCGCTTGTTGTAATAGTTGTTTTATCATCGCCTATTTCCAGTGTTGGAGTCTTCACGCTCCGTTTTTGGTTTCGTTTGAACCATTTACACACGTTTTGCAATAATTGTTCCAACTATAAATACTGAAAAAAAGTTTAACTATTAGATAGTTATCACAAATTACCCTCAGTTATTTGGGGCTATTTGTCTCGTGAGACATTTTGTCTCATTGGTTGAGAAAAGAACTTGGGACAAAATGTACCTACTTTCTATGTGGTAAATTTTGTCCCTATATCAATCTATTACGATAATTTTGAGTCAGACTCTTCATCGCCACTGAGCGTTTCAATGTTATCTGTTTGCTCTTCTTCAACCTCAGTTTCGTCTGGAATCGAAGCTGCTAGAGCCGATTCGTCAGAACCCTCGGATTCTTCAAGATGTTCTTCGACGTCTTTGACCCAACCTCTGAGTGTTTCCGCTACCTCTGTAGCAAGTGGCTTGACGGCTGAGTAGTCGTGGTCGTAATCATTTAGACCATCGACAACATTAAACTCGGGTTGCATAAAAAGCTTTCGTAGTGCTGCTTTTTTTACCGCCTTATCGACTTCTGTATTTGCAAGCAGCTGAGATATAGAAAGTTCTTCACCCTCAACCTCGTGTTCTGATTCAGAAGCCGTGTCCTCTTGCTCACCTTCTAGTTCAGCAACGCTTTCGTCGAGAGAGTGTTCTTCTTCCTGCACTTTCTCTAGCGAAGCACTTTCCTGTTCCGTTTTGTCTAGAGATTGCTCCTCTAATTTTCGCTGTGACCAGCGAGATAAAAAATTATTTGCCACTCGATCGTCCCGCCCCTTTACGTTTCTTACGCCTTACTTCAAGAAGTTCACCATGTCGACCTATAAAAGCCTCCATCCATGCTTGAATAGGTAGCGGAATAGGCTTTGAGAGCACGAGGTAATCTCCATCCATAAAAGAACCAGCAACAGCCTGTGACGCTGTCACCATTATTGGTTTTAAGCTGAGCTCGTCGTGGTTATCTAACACAACGAACAGCATAGGGTTTTGCGAACTTAGGTTGAATCTATAGTCGGTACGCTCATCTCTATAAAGCTCTAAGATGGCATGGGGTTTGCTCTGATCAGTCACTTCTAATTCAAAGCCTTCAAGCTCGCGCTGAGTGCTCGTCCAGCGCCCTACCTGCTTGTCGACAATAGACAAGTCGATTTGAATTGGCCATTGATGTTCGTTTTTCTCAACTTGGAGGACATCAAAATTAGAAGTTTGAGTAGGAATGGATTCAGGAGTTTCTGACTGCATTTCATATCCCTAAATTAGCGTAAGTTATTTGCGTGCCAAAACTTTATTGGTAATAATCGTTTAAGCATTAGTGAAAACTAAGCAATTATCAAGCCAATAGCCCAGTGCTACTGCCCGACCAAAAGGATATACGCGTGGTTAAACCCAACATTATTAGAACAAGCGAAAATCCCCTTCAAACTATCGAAGTTGACGTCTATGACGAGTACGGTGAAAAACTAACTAAACAAATTGCTTGCGAGCGACCTTTAACGGTGATGCTCAACTGGAAAGAAATCGTTACTCTGATGACATTAGGCTCCAGACCCGACTCTTTAGTCTTGGGCTATCTAAAAAACCAAGGGTTTCTCTCAGACCCTGCTGCCATCGAGTCACTAATTATCGATTGGGAGACACATTCTGCTGCGGTTATCACTAAAGAAAACACTGATTTCCTTGAAGAGGCGTTAAAAAAGAAAACTGTCACATCTGGCTGCGGCCAAGGCACCATGTATGGCAATGTGATGAAGCAGTTAGAAGGCTATCAGGTCCCACAAACGCCACTTAAACAATCTCAGATTTATGCAACACTTGAGGCATTAACTCACTATAACGATACCTACAAAAAAGCCGGTGCAGTCCATGGTTGCGCTATCTGTAAAGGCGATGAGGTATTATCGTTCGTGGAAGATGTCGGTCGCCACAATGCGGTCGACACGCTCGCAGGTGAAATGTGGATCAACGAGGAAACAGGTGATGACAAGATCTTCTACACCACTGGACGATTAACGTCAGAAATGGTGATCAAAGTTGCCCAGATGGGTATCCCCGTACTGTTATCACGCTCCGGGGTGACTCAAATGGGCTTAGACTTAGCGAAACAGTTTGGAATCACTACTATTGCGCGAGCTAAGGGGCTTCGTTTCCAAGTCTTTACTGGCGGTGAGAAAGTCGACTTCGATGTCAAAGGTAACAGCTAGCCTTTGCCTCCTCTGAATGAGTTCTTAAGCCTCTCTATTAATGGGAGGCTTTTTTCATTGTTTTTTCATCTAGTAAGAATTCATCGTTATTGATTGCTCGTGTCACTCTGTCTTACCAACTACTCTCTCGGTTAATACCTAACCACTGCAGAGTCACCATGAATCTTATTGTTAATGTGCACAAAGGCGTTCGCAAACTCGGGTTTGAATGGGCAACACGTCAAGCCTGGAAATGTGGAATGAAGGCAAACCTTGTTACACGTGTTGTTGGGGTCGCCAAAGGTCAGATTGTTTGCGTAATAGAAGGTGTCCGAGCTGAGCTGTCGACTGAGATCAATAACCCTTATCATGATGACGAAAAACAAGGTCGTTATGTGTTTGTCGGTGGTGAGATGTGGGAACCCAACAACCTTTTAGCCCCTGCGTTTCCGAGTTTTATGTTTATGCATGTTCGCAATCTGGGTAGCAAACATAAATACATGACGGACGACGAACTGCTGTTCAACTTGGCGTAGCGGTTGAGATGGTCACTCTTTTTCTCAAGTGTTTGATTGGCGCAGCAGCCGTGATGTTGATTGCGATTCTATCCAAGAGTAAGAACTTTTTTATCGCCGGTCTTGTTCCACTGTTCCCGAGCTTTGCGCTGATTGCACACTATATTGTGGCAACTGAACGAAACATGGAGGCGCTTCGCATGACCGCACTGTTTGGGCTGTATTCGTTAATGCCTTATGCCGCTTATTTGATAGCTGTTTATTATTTTAGTTATCATTTGTCTGTAATGGGTACGCTACTGTCGGCCGTGTTGGTTTGGGTGATGTTTGCGTATTTGTTGTTGATGGTTTGGGTGCGGAATGTGGTTGTGGTTTAATTCTAAAGATCAAGAGCTTACCCCCTCTAGCTCCCCCTTAGCAAGGGGGAGAATTACAGGCTAGCTCCTAACGTCGCATCGCTTACATTAATGCTCCTCCCCTTACCAAGGGGAGGCTGGGAGGGGTGAATGCGTTGGACTCAAAGAAAGCTCAAAACAACAAGATTGACTTAGAAAAAACGAGGTATGTTTCGACTCTGCACATATTGCGATTTCACCGCATTTACGCCCTCTAAATCCCCCAGCTGCGTGCCCCGTTATAAATGGGGAGAACTGCAGGCTAGCTCCTAACGTCGCATCGCCCACTTTTAAACACTAGTTTTCTCTCACATACAAAAAAGCCCCGCTTTCGCGAGGCTTCATTCAGGTATCTAACCGATTATCCATCAATCCCTTTCGATCTCAAGAACTCAGCGTATGTACCACGGAAGTCATTAATCTTGCCGTCTTTGATCTCTAGAATTCGAGTCGCAAGAGAATCTACGAACACGCGGTCATGAGACACGAAGAACAATGTACCTTTGTACTGTTCTAGCGCGCTGTTCAATGACTCGATAGATTCCATGTCCATGTGGTTCGTCGGTTCGTCCATCAATAGCATGTTTGGCTTGTGCATCATGATCTTGCCTAGCAGCATACGACCTTGCTCACCACCAGACAGGACTTTTACTGACTTCTTAATGTCGTCCTGACCAAATAGCATGCGACCTAGGAAGCTACGGATAACTTGCTCGTCATCACCTTCTTGGCGCCATTGACCCATCCAGTCCATAAGATTCATGTCTTCTTCGAAGTCATGAGCATGGTCCTGTGCATAGTAGCCAATGTTACTATTTTCAGACCACTTGTATTCCCCAGTACGAGGCTCTAGCACACCAGCAAGCGTGTTAAGCAGTGTTGTTTTACCCACACCGTTTTCACCGATGATAGCAACACGCTCACCGACTTCGAAAATTGCGTTAAAGCCTGAGAACAAATCATCTTCGAAACCTTGGCTTAGGTTTTCTACGTTAAGCGCGTTACGGAAGAGTTCTTTTTCTTGGTCAAAACGGATAAATGGGTTTTGACGGCTTGAAGGCTTCACTTCTTCTAGCTGAATCTTATCGATTTGCTTAGCACGAGATGTTGCTTGCTTCGCTTTAGATGCGTTTGCAGAGAATCGCGCTACGAAGGTGTTTAGCTCAGCAATCTGAGCTTTCTTCTTAGCGTTGTCTGCTAGTAGACGTTCGCGCGCCTGAGTTGCCGCAACCATGTACTCATCATAGTTACCAGGGAATAAACGAAGCTCACCGTAATCGAGGTCAGCCATGTGGGTACACACTGAGTTTAGGAAGTGACGGTCGTGCGAGATGATAATCATGGTGCAGTTACGCTGGTTCAACGTTTCTTCTAGCCAACGAATGGTGTCCATGTCCAAGTTGTTGGTTGGTTCGTCGAGTAGCATGATGTGCGGGTCAGCGAAAAGAACCTGAGCCAATAGCACACGCAGCTTCCAACCTGGAGCGACTTCACTCATCAAGCCAAAGTGCTGCTCTTCTGGGATGCCTACCGCAAGCAGTAATTCACCTGCTTTCGCTTCCGCCATGTAACCATCAAGTTCTGCGAACTGAACTTCAAGATCCGCTACTTTCATGCCATCTTCTTCACTCATTTCTGGCAGTGAGTAAATACGGTCACGCTCTTGCTTGATAGCCCATAGCTCTTTGTGGCCCATGATAACAGTGTCTACTACCGTAAACTCTTCATAAGCGAACTGGTCCTGGTTCAGTTTTGCAACGCGCTCGTTCGGATCGTAAGAAACGTTACCGCTCGTAGGTTCTAACTCACCGCTCAAAATTTTCATGAATGTCGATTTACCACAGCCGTTTGCGCCAATAAGACCATAACGGTTGCCTTCGCCAAACTTAATAGAGATGTTTTCAAACAGTGGTTTAGCACCAAACTGTTGAGTGATATTTGCGGTCGATAGCACGAGCGTTACCTATGTGAATTAACAAAACTGCGCAACCCTACAGTCTCTTGGTCTGAGATGCAAGCAAGAACCACTTTCTAAAAGCAATTCTCTTTAGTTTCTATTGATTTCTACTTCCGTTGAAATTGACCGTATTTCGCACCCAATTGAATAATCCGCACCGTCAACAAAGGCGGTCTTAACTGCTAACCAACCTTAGGTTGTTGACGAATCATTTATAACTATTGGAGTAGAGTAAACAATGAAAAAGTTAGTAGCATTGGCAATAGTAGCAACGTTTGGAGCACACGCAGGTGTTTATACCGATCTGAGCCAGAAATCAAACGGCGACACTAGTGCGAAAGTTGGCTACGCTTTTGAAAATGGAATTTCGACAAGCCTAGAACACGTACGTAAAAAAGGCTTAAGCAAGTCTAAAGAGACAACCCTTTCTGGTGCTTGGGCTGTTTCTATCACAGATGGCTGGTATGTAAAGCCACAAGCAGAAGTTAAGTTTGATCATGGAGAAACAGTATCCATTCACCAGCCAAAAGATTTCAGTTTTAACACGACGATCAACCCTACTTATAAACTTGGACTAGAAACGGGTTATGAATTCGAGAGTGGATTCTATTTAGCAGGTCGTTATCGCTATGAAACGACAAATGTTAGTGCCAAGTTTGATGACATTGCTGGTAATCGCAAAGAGTCAGGTGATCACAATGTAAAAGTACATCGCACAGATTTTAAGTTTGGGTATGCAATGGACGCGGTTGACTTGAGTGTCAATTGGGTTCGTAAATCGACCAACGAAGAAGTCGTTTTAAGTGGTCTGGGCTCTGTAGGCATAATAGACTACACGCCTAATGAATTTGAATTTAAAACGACACTGACAGACTTTGGTGCTGTCGCGCCTTACGCTCAATACACATATAAGCCAGAGTATAAGATTAACAGCGTTAAACTTAATCCAGAAAACGAAGTTAAAGTTGGTTTTGTTTACAGTTTTTAAGCTACTCCAATAGCTGAAAATAGTTAATGGCTTGCCAAGCCCATTAACGCCCTGTTCATAGCTCCGTATACTATGACGCCCTAGCCCATTTTGGTTTGCCAAAGTGGGCTTTTTTCGTTTGATGGCGGCAGGGTGTCAAGAGTGCAACTACACTAAATAAGAAATCAAATAGACTCAACCAGTTACGGACAGTATGACAACAATGATTAGACACACTTTCTGGTTAGTGGTGGTAACTCTCATTCTTAGTTTCCCGGCATCCGCTCGTTGGGACTATCAAGATGACGACCTGCCAACTCCATCTGAAGATGCTCTATCTCTGGAGTCAGAGATTAGTCGACTTCCATCCAAGCTGTTTATGACACCATCAGATTCCAACAAGGTTCGTCGGTTGCTCGCTTATACCTTGGATCAGCAAGACCGAGAAATCATAGCCTTTAACGAAGCATTGGCGGTCTATCGTGATGAGGCAGATGAACAGCATTGGTTTGATGTTCAAACTCAGTACCTGACCTTGAATAGTCTCAGCCTTAGCAAACAGAGGCTGTTGGAGCTTGCATCGGATAAAACCTTCGAGCAATTGACCGGATTTGGCCCCGACGGCGTTACCCAATTTAAACAAGAATTCGAAATAACACGGCTTAACGCTGAATACTTTGTGTTCTTCCAGCTAAGAAGCTTAAAAACCTTAATCAAGGAGATCTTTATCTCCCCTGTTCCCGTTATCTGGGTTGGTGTGCAAGTCTTCTTTATCTACTCCATTCTAATGTGGTGGTTAGCGAATGAAAAAAGGCTGTTTGAACAGTTCAAAGCGCACGTCGCCGCTGCAATGACAAAACCACCTATTTGGGTTCGATTAATTTGGTATATAGGGCGCGCGAGCAAGGCGATTGCGTGGTTAGTTGCAATTACCGTCTCGTTACGGGTGTTAAGCAGCATTGACGCCCTTTCTCAGCTCTATTACATCGAGCTGTTTACGTGGTGGATACTGGGCGGTTCGATTGCCATCTCTTTCATCCTCGAGTTCGTCCAGCGTAACAGTTTAGCGACCAACAAAACGGTAGCAGCCCTAAGACTCTCTACGGTGCGTCGCTACGTCTGGAGTTTTATTGTTGTTGGGTTAGTGCTGCAAATCGCCTCTCAAACACTAGGAAAAGGCACCATTTACTACTGGATAACCACCTTATTCTCCCTTTGGTTTGCGCTCATTACGCTCAGCGTGATTATCATGTGGAAAAAGGTGGTGTTTGAATCGCTCGATAAGATCTCAGACAAGCCTATGCTCATCCATTGGGCTTCGACCAAAAAAGATGTCTTTATTGTTGGTCTTATCGCGACCGCGATCGCAACGATGTGGATCGCATTCCATCATCTTAAGAATCGCCTGATTGGGCTGCTATCCCATTATACCTTCTTTAATCAGGCCCTTACTTACTTGTTTAAGATTGAGGTTGCTAAACAAACGGGTAGTAATGCCGATGACAACCTCGTGAGAGTAAAAGGCGATGCCGCGTTTGATTATGTTCAGCCAGGTGACGATTCAAGCCCCCTGATTTCATACGCCAAAGATGAAATGCAGCAGCTTTCAAAATATCTTCTTACCAACAGCCCCGCAATTTGCGTCGTCACTGGTGAGCGTGGTGTTGGTGCGACGAGGTTGCTCACGCAAATACTTCACAAAGCGAAAAACGCTGAGCCTATTTATATAAACTGTCCAATTGCGGGATATCAAGAACTCCTTGTTCACCTCGCTGTCAGCTTAGGCCTTGAGGAAGAAACAAGTGAGGTCAAAATTCTTAACCATCTCAGAAAAAGTGACACCCACTATTTAATTGCCATCGATAACTGTCAGAGGTTGGTGAAACCTAAAGTAGGCGGACTGAATGACCTTATTCGCTTTACCAACCTATTGCGCCGATCGAAACAAAGCCATCGTGCGGTATTCTCTATCGAAAAAGCCAGTTGGCGCTTTGTAGACAGAGCGCGAGGAGAACGTCTGCTATTCGATTGGGTCGCATTTCTCCCTAGATGGAGTGAAGAGCAAATCGCGGGGCTGCTGGATAGCAGAATTAATCAGGATGAAAACTACACTGTCAGCTTTGAAGGGCTCACCGTACCTAAGCAGTGGGATAATGACAGTGAATCGGAAGAAGATCGTGCCAAGCAAGGCTTTTATCGAATCCTTTGGCACTATTCAGATGGTAACCCAACGGTTGCGCTGCGATTCTTTCGATTCTCTCTCAAGCGTAACAAAGAGACAGACAATGTCGTTGTAAGGTTGTTCCATGCGCCAGAGTCTGAAGAGCTAGACAAGATGCCTAAGCCCATGCTCGCTATACTTCGTTCCATCGTTCAGCTTGAGTCAGCCTCTCCAGAGGATGTGTCTGATTGCACTCAGTTGACCATTTCAGAAGTGATCGGCACGCTAAGATACTTCCAAAGTCGCGGTTATATTGATTGGAATGAAGATAAAGCTCGTATTTCGGACCACTGGTTTAGGCACATCACCAACGTTCTAGATCGCCAACATTTACTCGTTAAGTAAGGAGCCGAAATGACAAAGTTTTTCGCTTTCACTCTGCTTTTGTTGTTCCCTCTCTGTTCATTGGCAAGCGAGGAGATTGCCAACGTCGATAGCATCACTCAGTTTGCAACACTGATTCGTTGGTCAGGTGTGCTGCTCAGTATCTTTATCATGATGGGTACTTGGCTGCTCATAAAATTTATGAACTCGATGGTCGAGAGTATTGGCGGTCAGTTTGTTCAGTATCGAATGCTGCTTCAAAAGCTTCAGTCATTCTTGCAGTTCTTCATCTATATGACCGCTGGTATTGTGGTATTCATGCTCAGCTTTCGAATCAACGACCATATTCTGGCTTTAATTGGCGGTACCCTCGCCGTCTCTGTCGGTTTTGCGATGAAAGATCTCGCTGCTTCGTTTATCGCTGGTCTTACCGTAATGATTGATAGACCGTTTCAGGTGGGTGACCGTGTCACGTTTGAAGGTAACTATGGTGACATACTGACCATAGGTTTACGCTCAGTTCGTATGCGCACCCTAAACGATGACATTATCACCATTCCTAATAACAAGTTTCTAAACGAGGTAACGGTTAGTGGTAACTATGGGGCTCTCGATATGCAGGTCGTTATCCCTTTCTATGTAGGAATGAACGAAGATATTGTTTTAGCTCGTAATCTTATACAAGAAGCAGCGTCATCGAGCCGTTATATTCACCTACCGAAACCCGTTACCGTTTTGGTTAAGCAAACCATCACCGATAACTACTTGGCGATTCAATTAACGTGCAAAGCATATGTGGTGGACACCGCTTATGAAAAACTGTTTGAGACTGATATTACCCTTCGTGTTATGAGTGAGTTCAAGAAACACGGTATTAATCCACCGCAAATCGCTGTGCACTCAAGTTAAGAGTAATGTCTTTGTCGTAATCAATTATTTAATAGTTGCGGCCAGTTTTTGTCGGCGCTTGCTATGTTGCCGGGAATGTCCTGCTGCCATGTACTTTGAACAGAACGACTATAATTAAGGTACAGTTTGTCGTTATGTACGTACCATGCATTGGGATCGATTTTCGCGGTATAGCCCTTGCTCACGGCCCATGCACAGTATCCTCCATACTGGGGTGCGTACTTTTCTGGGTTTGCGGTAAACAAAGAGAGATTTTCTTGCGATGAAAAGTACCACTCAGCATCGTTCCAGCTATAGGTATAGTCGCTATCGCCTTTTACTGGTTTTCCCTCTGTAAAATAAGCGACGGGATCGTAGCCTCGAATAGCCTTTCCAAAGAAATCACTGTAGACAGGCTCTACTGCATGTGCAGTTGCCGTCAATGCGAGCCATAAAAATACGGGTAGCGCTAATCTAAATAGTTTCATGGTCTCTCCTTGTTTTGGATACGTAACAGCAATAGTAGACAGGACATCTAAGTAGAATCTTTCAGTCCTTTTAAATACATAGTCTATTTTTGGAGGTTCCTATGAAATTGTTATGTATTTTAGCGCTCGGCGTAAGTAGCCTCGCTTTTGCCGGAGGAAATACGGGGGGAACACCCACCGTTCCTTGTTGGGTGGATGGCAATTACGAGGGCAACATGCTGATTACCAAATGCACTCAATTAGGGGGCTACCCTAGCCTAGAAAGATCGCAACAGTAATCCACGGCACACTATTATTGGTTTTACTAACCAAAAAAATTTGTCGTTCAAACAAAAACATCAAGTTGAAGGGCGTTCGAGCCCTACCTACTATCTTCGGCACATAACGCCGCTCTCATTCCCCTGAGGCGGCGTAACTATGAAAACTCTGGAGTAGTAAACTTGAATAAGTTCTCTGATATGAATTCCAATAAATTGGGCAAAGAACGTTTGAAACGTGAGCATGATTTGCTAATGCTCAACCGCGTAACTGACCGTGAATTTGAATCAAGAATGGCAATCTGGGATGCGATATCTCTCGCAAGCGCGCCACTTGGAGAAGCTAAGCAGTTCGTAGAAGCGACCTTCAATAAACTGCAAAAAGACATCTCTGCAGCAAGTAAAGAATTTACACTAAGTTTTGCCGATTTTGAGGTGATGGCTAACGAGGAGATGAACTACATCCGCGTGAATGTCGCCGATACTCGCTCCCAAAAGATTTGGTACGGTCTTATTTCTGTCATGGTCCTAGGTACTATCTACATCTGCATGGCGTGACGCCTGCCTGTGATGAGTAGCGCGAGTTTAACTTTCGTCAAATTCGCGCTTTTTATTGTTGTACCAAACCTGCATTGCAGCAGGATCTTTCATCAACTCTTGCATCTTCGCCATAGCATCGAGATGAGCAGGCTCTTGCTGTTGGTACATCTCCATACCGTGTTGTTTACTGAGCTCAGCAATCTCTTCGAACGTATCTGCCTGAAATTCAAAGTCACAAGCCCCTCCGAGCTGTTTACATGTCATTGATTTCATCCTACTTCCCTCTTTTTTTATGACCAAATTAATCTAACTTAATCTTAGTCAACACGAAGCGTTTGTTATGTGAAATGACAGCCTTACTTCATTAGATGCAAGTTTGGGACAAACTCTTCTTAACGTTTTTATGCACTTACGAGTAAATGATGATCAGCTTTATTAGGAAGATACAACGTAAATTGGCTCCCTTTACCTACCGTAGATTGAACCTTAATCTCGCCACCAGTTTGGCTGAGAATACTCTGTGAGACTGATAGACCGAGTCCGGTTCCATCACGCTTTGTCGTAAAAAACGGGTCAAAGATACGTTTCAGATTGAGTTCAGAGATACCACACCCTTCATCGATAACATGCACCAGAGCACCGATGCTCTCTTTGCCCTCAATCCAATCTTCGGTCAGTACGGTTAACCTGCCCTTACCGCTCATGGCATGAATGGCATTCATTTGCAGGTTCACAAGGATCTGTAATAGCTGATGGCGATTAACCTCGACCGGTGTTTTAGCATGTAAGTCGACGATAAATTCAATATCACGTTTCTTAGAACCTGTTCTAACTAAGGTGACGCTCTCGTCCACAATCGGATTAACATGCTGCCACGTTATCTCATCTTGTACTCCACCCTGGCGACTGTATTGAAGTAGGCTTCGTGTGATGTTTCGAATACGATCGATTTGAGCAAGTATGGTATCGACTTCTTCCTCTACACGCGTCATATCTGAGCCGAGCTCAAATTTGATCAGTTCGACGTTTCCGAGTATTACTGCTGTTGGGTTGTTAATCTCATGAGCAATACCGGCCGTTAACTCACCGAGAGCGGCGAGCTTTTCATTGGTGACGAGTTTATCGCGAGTTTGGTTTAAGAGCTGAATGTGTAACTCAAGCTGCTCGGTTTTTTCTTTTAAGCTTGCCGTTCGGGAATGAACCTTTGCTTCTAGCTCATGCGCCGCTTCTTGAATTTGCTCGTTGCGGTATTGAAGTTGGTTTAGCATGTTATCGAACTGAGTGGCCAGCTGACTTAGTTCATGATTGGCATTCAGCCCAAGTCCACCTATACGCTCTTCGTCTTTACCTAGTTGCACCATTTTTACGACGCGGTGAATCTGCTCAACTGGGCGAAACAGATCTCGAGCGCCACGATAAACGATTAGTCCGGAGATAAGTAACAGCGTCAGTATGATAGCCGTTACTTCACCGAGGTTAGTGATATAGGTTTTGATAAGTGGCCAAATTAAGTAACCGGTATAAGTAATACCCACTGTCTTGCCATGAAGGTCGACGATGGGATTGTAGCCAGCGATATACCAGGAATCATAGACAAAGGCCTTGTCTATCCAGCTTTCTCCCTTAACGAGAACCGCCTGCTTCACTTCGTCTGAAACTACCGTTCCGATAGCACGTCGACCTTCGTAGGAGTCATCCATAGGTACATTAGTGGCGATACGTAAATCATCCAAAAACAGAGTGACGGTTCCCGACACTGTACGTTGGTGGGTGCCGCTAGGGTAAATCGTGCTTTTGATTTCATCGACAAGTTGAAGGTTATTGTTCATCAGTACCCCTCCGTCGAGATAACCAAGTAGATGACTTTCACGATCGAAAACTGGGATGACTGAACGGCTGACTAATGAGCGAGTCTCTACGATTTGTCTGTCTTGATGCCATACTTCTGAGTGATCAGTAAGCGTAGGTTCGATGTCGGTCGCTTCTGAACTGGTTAACACGTCAAAAAAGCTTCGAGCGCCCGCCATTTCTTGATAACGACCCAAATCCGCTATTTGAGATTTTGGGTTCCAACGTAGAAAATCTAAGCCGTATCTCGCTCTCTGTGAGCTTATCCAAGTGTCAAACTCGTCATGGGTCTGAAGATGATCAAGACGTGTTCGGAACTCATAAGACGAAGAGAATGCTTCCAGATGTTCGTACTGCCGCTCCTGAAGGCGGTGGATCTTATCTTCGACGATATTTAGGCGTTCAGACACATCTACCAGCGCGCTTTGCCACGTGTAATGTATTGACCAATAGGCCGTAATGCCAAACAAGGCAATTAACGTAAGTACAATTGGCGCGGACGTGAGAAACAGCAGGCGATAGCGAACCATCGATGACATTCGATACCGCCATTTGCTAATAAAACGATTTTCCTTATTCATCAGACCCGTTCTCGTCCCACTCTTTGTACTTGCGTTCTAGGGTTTTACGGGCGACACCAAGGTCTCGTGATGCAGCAGACTTGTTACCTGAGTGATAGTCAACCACCTGTTGAATATGAGACTTTTCTACATCTTTTAACGACCAGGAGTTTGGATAGCCAAACTCTGCTTCAATCGGCGTTGTGGTACTTGGCATGATAGTAAGATCATTGACCGACATAGTTATCGCTGTATTGACTGCACCACCTTTCATCTCAACGAAATGGTGTGCTGGTGGTTTATTGAGCAAGATACAGCGCTCCAGCATGTTCTTAAGCTCACGAACGTTGCCTGGCCAGTCATAGTCTTGCATCATGTGCATATCTTCGTGCGCCCATTTAGGCTCTGGTACACCGAGTTCTTTCGAAAGATAACGCGTGAAAAACGGGACTAGGTCAGAAAGATCCGCCAATCGCTCTCGTAGTGCGGGCACATCAATTTTTAGCACGTTCAGCCGATAGAACAAATCCTCTCGAAACTCTCCTTTGTATACTTGGTCTCGTAAATTTCGATTCGTGGCTGCAACGACTCTTACATCGATACTGATCTCTTTTTCTGTGCCTACGGGACGAACAGTACGTTGCTCAAGAACTCGAAGCAGTGACGCTTGCATCGCCAGGGGCATTTCGCCTATCTCATCTAAAAATAGTGTTCCGCCGCTCGCCACTCGAAACAGCCCTTCTCGGTTTTTCTTAGCTCCAGTAAAAGCGCCTGCTGAATGGCCAAACAACTCACTTTCTAACAGTTCAGGTGCTAGTGCTCCGCAGTTCACTGCGACAAAAGGTCCCTGCCTTTTGCTCGCCGCATGAATACCTCTAGCCACCAGCTCTTTACCTGTCCCTGACTCGCCTTCGATAAGAACAGACGCTCGTGACGGTGCGAACTGAGCAATGAGTTGTTTTAACTGCTTTGTTTTTTCAGAGTTGCCGATGAGATCTTTACTTACCCTGCGGCTGATATCGTGACTTAGCGCGAGATTCATTCGTTCAGCGAGGCGTTTATCCATACAGCGCTTAACGGCTTGTAGCATTTGCTCAAGGTTAAAAGGCTTAAGGATAAAGTCTGATGCTCCCAGTTTTAACGCACTGATTGCGACTTCTAGGTCGGCGTAGCCCGTCATGAAGATAATGTCGGCTTTTCGCTCTTGATCATTAAACGCTTCCTCCCATTCGATACCTGAGCGACCAGGAAGGTTGATATCGAGAATAATCAGATCGTAATGGTTGGCTAGACGCATCTCTTCCGCCTGCTCGACACTGCTTGCGGTATCAACATGACCGAAGCCTTTGCTAAGCGCTTTTTTCAGAACGGTTTGCATTCCGACTTCGTCATCGACGACAAGCACAGAAAACGCAAGATAGGGAGAAGACTGTTGATTTGGGATATCAGATGTTTGGAAGAAAGTCATAAATAATTGTTATTGTTCCTATTTGAGACAGAGTGTACCAATCTGTGGCGAAACATCATGGGTAATATTGCGACATTTTGTCCCAGCTCAAATTAATTGTAGTTTACTCTCTGAATTTTTTAGCAAAATGTCGCACTTTGCCTCTTTTTTCCTAAGGAAATTATGGCATTGTCTTTGCTTAAGGATAGAGCTCGCAAAGAGCACATGGTTTTAAGATAAAAACAAAAATGGAAAACACTATGACATTCCCTCGATTAATGGTGACGGCGGTATCCCTAGCTACGCTATCTGTTTCGGCTTATGCAGACAGCACGGAGCAACCGCGCGTCAGACTTGCAACGACTACTAGCACGTACCATTCAGGCTTACTCGATTACCTTCTCCCAGAATTTACCCAAGAAACTGGTTATCAAGTTGATATCATCGCAGCAGGTACCGGTAAATCGCTAAAAATGGGTGAAAATGGCGATGTGGACGTAGTTATGACGCACGCGCCGAAAGCCGAAGCTAGCTTCGTTGAAGCAGGCTACGGCATCGAACCTCGCAGCGTGATGTACAACGATTTTGTGATTGTTGGCCCAGACAAAGATCCTGCTCACATCCACGATCAAAAAAGCATCGAACAAGTTTTTGATCATATTGCAAAGACAAACGCTATCTTCATTTCGCGCGGAGATGACTCGGGAACACACAAGAAAGAGCTGCAGATCTGGAAACAAACCAAGATTGAGCCTGATTTCGGTGGCTACCGCTCAGTAGGTCAAGGTATGGGGCCGACACTGAATATGGCATCAGAGATGCAAGGTTACACGATGACTGACCGTGGTACTTGGCTCGCTTACCAAGCGAAGCTTGACCTCAAAGTGTTATTTGAGGGTGACAAGCAGCTGTTCAACCCATACCAAGTTATCGTGGTGAATCCACAGCGTTACCCTACTCTTAATACTAAAGGCGCCCGTGCCCTTAGTGACTGGCTTGTATCGGAGAAAGGTCAATCGATGATTAACAGCTACCGTAAAATGGGTGAGCAGTTATTTGTTGCGGATGCAGAGAAAAACAACAGTTAATGAGTATCACCGAAACGACAATGGAGGCCCTAGGCCTCCTATTTAGCTTAGACAAAGATCTGTGGCGCATTGTGGCGGTTTCCTTCAGCGTTTCGATATCTGCTGTCTCACTGGTTGTGCTGCCCGCAATCATCGTCTCATATCTTCTCGCCTACACGAACTTTCCCGGAAAGTGGTTTTTGCTGTCGTTGGTTAACACGATGCAAGCTATTCCGACGGTCGTCATTGGTTTGTTGCTTTATATGCTGCTTTCTCGCTCGGGACCACTTGGTAATTGGGAGATGCTATTCACGCAACGCGCGATGATTGTAGGTCAAATACTGATCTGCTTTCCTGTGCTTGTTTCAATGATGCATGGCGCACTGCAAAGTACCGATAGACGTGCACTGGAAACGTCTGTCACCCTCGGTGTATCACGTTTTCGAACTCTAATGACATTGATTTGGGAGTCTCGCTTTCCTCTTATGGCCGCTGTCGTCGCTGGCTTCTCTAGAATCGTGACAGAGGTTGGCTGTTCAATGATGGTCGGCGGTAACATTATGGGATTAACTCGAAATATCCCAACCGCTATCGCAATGGAGAGCCATAAAGGCGCATTCGCTCAAGGTGTCGCCCTTGGAATCGTTCTACTTGTGTTAGCACTCGTGCTCAACTTCCTTCTTTCATCAATGCGCGGTAAGGGTGTACTGAGAACCTGATATAGCTCCACTGTTTTTGATACTAACCACTATAATTAATCCAAGACTCTGCTTAAGGGACAACAATGACAATACAGCTACAAGCAAAGCAGGTTTCAATGCGATTCAAGGATCGCGTCCTTTTTCATATCCCCAGCCTTACAATTGGTCCAAATGAAGCCGTTTATCTGAAGGGAGACAATGGCGTTGGTAAGACAACATTACTGAAAATACTTGCCGGGCTGCTCAAGCCGACATCAGGCGATGTACTGCCTCGCCATCAATCGCTGTTTACTGGGTTGTTTCGCGGGCCAGGACGCAAAGACGTTATTTATTTGCACCAATCGCCTTATCTGTTCGATGGATCAGTATTTCAGAATGTTGTGTATGGCATTAAACACAAGAATTTAGATCTGCATGACAAACGTGCTGAGGTGATCTCAGCCTTACGCCTTGTCGGGCTTGAAACGCTCGCTGACGAGCACGTCTCTGTACTGTCTGGTGGTGAAAAGCAGCGCGTTGCGATGGCGCGAGCATGGGTGCTAAAACCTTCGATTTTACTAATGGACGAACCAAGCGCCTCTCTCGACCAAGAGTCTATCGAGCGTCTTGTCTTTATGGCTCAAGATTTACTAGAGCATGGCTCAAGTATCGTCATTACAAGCCACCAAACCAACGCGTTAACTCGGTTGTGTCGAAAACAATGGTGGATTAAAGACTGCACCTTGATAGAATCACCATTGCTACAAATCATCGATAAAAAACATAAAGATAAAGAGAATAACTATGTTGCATCCAACTCAGACTAGTTGGGTCATTCTTGCTGGAGGGCAAGCCTCTCGTATGGGTGGCAATGATAAAGGTCTTATCGAGTTTAATGGTAAGCCACTCATTGAACATGTGTTAGAGCGATTGGCTACACAAACTCAATCCATCACCATCAATGCCAACCGCAATCAAGATAAATATGGGCACTATGTCCCTGTGATCAGTGATACTTACCCGGATTTTCCGGGTCCACTTGGTGGTATCCATGCGGGTCTTGCCTCAGCAAAAACAGACTGGGTCGGATTTGTCCCTTGCGATAGCCCTTTCGTAGACGAGTCTGTGGTTGAAAGATTCTGCCAAGCGGTCAAACAAGACAGTGACATACTGGTCGCTCACGATGGAGACTTCCATCAACCAGTGTTTACTATGTTCCACAAGCGGGTGTTACCAAAGCTGGAAGCGTTTCTCGAGCGAGGAGATCGTAAGATCATTCTGCTCTATAAAGAATGTCATACAGAGTACGTCGATTTCTCTGATAATCCAGAATGCTTTGTAAACCTGAATACGCCAGAAGAACTCGCTAAATTAGCGATTGCCAACGATCAACAGTAAAGAGCCTATTTATGACTATCAAGTCCATCAACAACGTCCCCCTACTCGGCTTTGCTGCATACAGTGGTACCGGAAAAACGACCTTACTCGAAGCGTTGCTGCCCATGTTAACTGAAACAGGATTACGTATTGGCGTACTAAAACATGCTCATCACAACTTTGACGTGGATAAACCGGGTAAAGACAGCTACCGCCTTCGCAAAGCGGGCGCGAGCCAAATGTTGATCTCTTCACGCTATCGCCATGCTCTTATGACGGAAACACCAGATTCGGAAGCTGGCTTCGAATACTTATTATCTCGATTTGACCATACGGCGCTCGATTTGATCCTAGTGGAAGGATGCAAAAACATCGCGTTTCCAAAGATTGAATTAAACCGACAAGAAGTGGGTAAACCTTGGCTTCACCCTAGTGACGACAACATTATTGCTATTGCATCAGACAGTGAACTCGATGTTGAACTTCCAACCATGAGTATCAATGATCTCAATGCGATTAAGACCTTCATTCTGGGTTATGTGCAAAAGCAAGAAACACCAAAAGCAAATGCTGCCGCATGTTGCGATACTTTATCTCCAGCGTTTCTTTCCGTTGTACAAGGGCAAGAGAAAATCCTAAATGCAGTCGAAGCGATTAGTGCGTCAGAAACAGTGGCAATCACAGAGGCATACGGACGAGTCTTGCTCGATGACATTAGCTCACCAATCAATGTACCGGCTTATACCAACTCGGCGATGGATGGCTATGCGATTATTGGCGCTGACAACCATCGTACCCAGTACGATGTTGTAGCAAGTGTGATGGCAGGACACGGATATGACAAAGCATTAGAGCCAGGTCAAGCAGTGCAGATCATGACCGGGGCTCCTATGCCAGTTGGCGCAGACACGGTCGTGATGAGAGAACAAGCACTGGTAGATGGTAATTCAGTCGGCTTTGGCGATGCAGCGATCAAAGCAGGTCAGAACGTGAGACAAGCTGGTGAAGACTTAGCCGTTGGACAAGCTGTGTTTACCTCCGGAACCTTACTTCAAGCACCTGAATTAGGCATGATAGCCTCTTTGGGTATGGATTCGGTGACGGTTAAACGAGCGCTTCGTGTCGCTGTTTTTTCTACTGGAGATGAAGTTCAAGCACCAGGTACACCGTTACAGGCAAACTCTATCTACGACTCGAACCGATTCACCATCATGGCTATGCTTAAAAAGCTAGGCTGCGATATCGTTGATCTCGGCATTTTAGAGGATGACGAGAGTGTGATGGAGCGTGCTATTGTCGAAGCCAGTGAGACCGCTGATTTAGTGATTACTTCTGGTGGCGTGTCGGTTGGTGACGCGGACTTTATTAAAAACGTATTAGAGAAGCGCGGCAGCGTAGATTTTTGGCGAATCAATATGCGCCCGGGCCGTCCTCTTGCGTTTGGTGATATTAATGGTGTTCCGTTCTTTGGACTTCCAGGTAACCCTGTTGCGGTAATGGTTTCATTTATTAACTTTGTTGAACCTGCAATTAAGAAGATGCAAGGTGTACAAAACTTCGCTCCACTTAAAGTTCAAGCCATTGCGACAGAATCATTGCGTTCTCGCCAAGGGCGAACTGAGTTCAGTCGTGGGGTGTACGAAGTGGACCAAGAGAGCGGGCAACTTTCGGTTAAAACGACAGGCAAACAAGGCTCAGGCATCTTGCGTTCGATGAGCGAAGCAAACTGTCTGATAGAGATAGCTCCACACATCGATACAGTAAAACCCGGTGAAAGCGTGACAATCATCCCGCTTCAAGGCAGAATCTAGCGCTTAGATTTGTCAGGCATCAAATACAATAGGTAACACCATGGCGCGTACCATCATCTACGAATACAAAAACGAAGAGAAGACACTAACGTTTTCTTATCAGCAGCACCGTAATATCCATGAGGCGGTAGCAGAAGCAGAAGGTATCGACCTGACAGAGTTCCTTAAAATGGAACAGCAAATCGAAGCCATTTCTGACACCAAGGCTGTTCGCAACTATCGCGACAATCACTTCAAAAAGCTTGGTTTTGGTAAGATCACGCTTAAACCAAAAGAGAATTTTGGCGTTGGTAAAAAGCCAATGTAAAAACATTGATAAAAAAACACCGAGCATGATGCTCGGTGTTTTTTTATTGGATGATTACGACGATACACGATTGACATGAATTGTTCACATTAGTAGCAACAAAACTCTCTAAACTTAACTTAAAACACTGAGTTTATTTATGTTTGTCGCAACGCCTAAAGAACTAGAGCACATTGAAACGTACGCTGAGCGCTACGATGAACTGTCGCTGACAACACTCACGTACATCAAGCATGGTCAACATGAGTTTCCAGTACAAATGCTTTCATTGGGCACAGACAAGCCCTCTGCACCTTGCCTTGTTTTAACTGGTGCTATTCATGGCGTCGAGAGAATTGGAAGCCAAATCATCCTGTCTTTTCTGAAAAGCTTGTTAAGGCGTGTAGAGTGGGATCAGCAACTAAAGGAAACATTAAACAATATAAAAATCATCTCTATCCCGGTAGTCAACCCATGGGGCGTTGCATTGAAAAATCGCTCAAACCATAGAGGCGTTGACTTGATGCGAAATGCACCTGTTCATTCAACAAATCCGCGCTATCAGTTGTATGCGGGGCAATCAATAAGCTCTAAGCTTCCTTGGTATCGAGGCAATCCAATAGAGATGGAACGGGAACTCACTGCCGTATCAACATGCATACTCAACCTTGCAAAAAAGTCGTCAGCGACCATCGTACTAGACCTACACAGCGGTTTTGGTACCAGAGATCGCTTATGGTTTCCTTTTGCGCATCACAAACAGCCACCTAACAACCTCCATGAGTTTTATCTGCTCTATTCAGTGTTCAGAAAGAGCTACCCACATTACAAACTCTATCAATTTGAGCCTCAGTGGCATCAATACACCACGCACGGAGATTTTTGGGATTGGATGCATTTAGAGCATTACAAAGACTCCACCTCTCCCTTTGTGCCTCTGACGCTAGAGCTAGGGTCATGGCTTTGGGTTAAGAAGAACCCTATGCAATTACTGAGCTTTAGTCAGTTATTTCACCCCACCAAACCACACAGAATAAAACGTGTCGAGAGGCGACACAGTACCTTGCTTAGCTACTTGATGCAGGTGCTCAGCAACGACCTTTTGCTCAATATTACAGATCAGCAGCAAGAGAAATTGACAAGGAAAGCGACGAATTTATGGTACCCATCGTCTTAGTTAGAGGCTTGCTCAGGGAAGCAGGACACTGGCATTTTTTGGTTGGAGCATTAAAGGAGCTTGAGCCGGATTTGCACATTTACACACCTAACGTACCCGGTAACGGAGACCTGTATAAGGAAATAAGCCCTCTACAAATAGAGCAAATGTTGGACGCTGTCATAGAGCAATTGCCACCTGATATAGGCAGTTACCATATCATTGCCATTTCAATGGGCTCAATGCTGGGTTCATACTGGGCACACCAAGTACCTCACAAGGTAGCTAGCTTAACTCTCATCAATCCAAGTTTTGCTCGATTCAGTCCAATTAACGAACGCTTTAATCTAAAAGAGATGCCTAGACTCTTAATTTCAAAGCTTCGCGGTTCTCAGGCATTTGAAAAAACCATACTAAATCTCACCTATCCAAACCACGTTCTCAATCCGAGCATACTTTCGTATCACCTGGCTTTAAATGAAAAGCATCCCGTTAAATTCTCTAACGCGCTCAGACAGCTTTTCGCCGCAGCTCGGTTTGCGGGACCAGAAAACTCTCCGTCATGCCCTACTCAAGTTATCACAAGCAATGACGATAAATTAGTGAATAGTTTAGCCGGAAAACGTATCGCTGAAGCTTGGAAAGTCGCCTATATACCCTTTGATAGTGACGCGCATGATCTTCCAGCGGACTCGCCCACAGAATTAGCACAATATTTGCTCCATTGGCTAAAAAAAGTTGAGGCTTAATGGAACTTGTGTCGTGAAATGGTAACTAAACAATCATTGGATTCTTACAATACAACAAGCGTTTAACTTCTACTGGATTAAAATGTTTCGAATCACTTGTTCACTAGCGATGTTACTTATCTTGGCAGGCTGCGCGTCTCATAATCAGTTTGCATCTGAAAAAGACCTACACCATCACAACACAGAAGCGAGAAACTTCTGTAAGCAAATGGAAGATGGCGACCACTACTATCAATGTTTCGATAGATACCTGTTAAAAGGCTCTTCTGTCACCATGCATCAATTTTTGCGCACTAAGCGGTCACTTGAGCAGGCTATCGATACTCGCTCAAGCTAAGCTTCCTAGCCGACTGTTTAGACGTTAAATAGTCGGCTCTTCCAACAACAGTTTTACCCCTAGTCCAACCAAAACCAAGCCCGTCGTTGCTTCCATCCAACGGATGAATTTAGAGCTTTTCAATAACGATTTAGCTGAATTAAGCATTCCTGACAGACCACACTGCCATGCCATCGCGATGATAAAATGAATACTCGCCATAACCATTGATTGTACAAGCGGTGAGTACTCTGGGTTAATGAACTGCGGCAAGAACGCTAAGTAGAACACGGCTGTTTTCGGGTTCAAAACATTAGAAAGAAAACCCTCTCTCAAAGAACGCTTTCCTTGAACTCGTTGCTCACGCCCTTCGCTGATTGACATTGCAGAGGCATTTTTTAACGATCGAAGACTCGAAATACCCAACCAAATTAAGTATGCCGCCCCTACACTTTTCACCAAGGTGAATAACTCCGCAGACTGAGTCAGAATCACCGAGATTCCGAGCGCCGAAAAGCTTGCGTGGACAAATAGACCGAGACAAATCCCTAAGCTCGTCACCGCACCATCATGAAAACCACCTCTTGTGGTATTTCTGATCACCAATGCCGTATCAAGACCGGGGGTGAGAGTAAGAATAGTGATCGCGATTAAAAAGGCTTCGAAATTGAGAATATGCATATGGATAAGGGCAAACGTAGAACAATAGTCTGATTCTGCTCCAATGCGTATTAAAAAGCCATCAACATTTTACAACTTGATAGCATTATTCTTTTCGCAACCTATTGTTAATGTTAACGTATAGCCATAGTTCTAACGACAGGTCACAGACATGGAAAACTACAATAAACTCGTTGAGCACTTTAAAACCATTGCCAATTTTGGTCATCTTTCGGCTATCTGCGGCTGGGACGCTGCCGCGATGATGCCATCAGGTGGCAACCAGGCACGTTCAGAAGCGATGGCGCAACTTTCTCTTCATATCCATCAATTATCGACGGCTCCTCAATTAGGCGAATGGTTTGATAAAGCAGAATCAGACAACTTAGATGTCAAGCAGCAGGCAAGCTTGGCAGAGATGAAACGTCAGTGGCGCTTAAAAACAGTTGTCCCGGAAGATCTAGTGAAAGCTAAGTCGCTCGCTGGCTCGAAATGCGAGCATGCATGGCGGACGCAGCGTGGTGAGAACGATTGGATAGGTTTTTGTAAGAACTTTGAAGAAGTCGTCAATCTATCTCAGCAAGAAGCGCAGATTCGCGCTGAGCAATCTGGATTAACGCCTTATGATGCAATGCTTGATATTTATGAACCCGGAGTCAATTCTAAACAGCTCGATGCCTTGTTTGGTGACTTGATATCATGGCTGCCTAGCCTTACCCAAGAAGTCATTGAGAAACAACAATCTGAGTCTGTCTATTTGCCAAACGAGCGCTACGCGACGGCAGAACAGAACGCGCTCGGTTTGGATGTAATGAAGTTACTTAACTTCGATTTCGACCATGGTCGCCTCGATATTAGCTCACACCCATTCTGCGGAGGTGTCCCTCAAGACGTCAGGATTACAACGAGGTACGATGAATCTGATTTCGTTCAATCACTAATGGGAATCGTACACGAAACCGGTCACGCGCGTTATGAGCAAGGGCTACCAGCCGAGCTTTCTGGATTACCTGCAGGTGAAGCACGCTCGATGGGTATTCATGAATCTCAATCGCTATTTTTTGAAATGCAGTTAGGTCGTAGTGAGGGCTTCATTGCTCACCTTTCTCCACTCGCACAAAAACACTTTACGTCGAATGATGCGCAGGTATTTCAACCAGAAAACCTTCAAAAGGTCTACACACGCGTACAACCGGGCTACATTCGTGTAGATGCGGATGAATTGACCTACCCTGCTCACGTTATACTTCGTTATGAAATCGAGCGTGACCTTATGAACGGCAAGATTTCCTTCAAAGATATTCCAGAGCTATGGGATCAAAAGATGCAGCAATATCTTGGTCTTTCTACTGAAGACAATTACAAAGATGGCTGCATGCAAGATATCCACTGGACAGATGGCGCGTTCGGTTACTTCCCGTCATACACACTGGGTGCGATGTATGCTGCTCAATTTATGGCAGCGATGAAGCAAACTGTGAATGTTGATGACGCAATTCAATCCGGAGATCTCGCACCGATATTTACTTGGTTGTCTGAAAACATCTGGAGTAAAGCGAGCTTGTTATCAACCGACGCATTGGTCAAACAAGCGACCGGAGACGTCTTGGACGCCAAATTCTTCGAGGCGCATCTGCGTTCGCGCTATCTGTAGTGGCTTATTTGGTGCCACTCATGATTCCAACTAACACAAGCAAATAATTGCTCCAAAACGAAAAAAGCGACCTAAAAGGTCGCTTTCAATAACTCATCTGACAACGATTAGAAGATGTGAAGAGTCGCGTTAATAGTAAAGCTATCTAGATCTTTGTCGCCAGAGAACGTCGTTTTAACGCCGTTAAAACGCTGCCAGCTTGCACCGATAGAAAGCATGTCAGTTACAAAGTACTCAGCACCCACACCGTACATGATGTCAGTACCGCTATCGCTGCCGTTCAAGCTGCCTTTGTAGTCTGCGTTGTAGTAGTGAAGACCACCTTTCGCATAAAGCTGGATTGGACCAATATCGATACTTGGCTTAAGCGCTGCGTACCAAGAACCCAGTTCAGCGTAACCAGTCGCACCGTTGTTAGCTGTCATATCGTAATTACCGTGCTTCCAGTAACCACCTTCAATACCGATGATTGGTAGGATACCAGTACCAACGTGGAAACCCATTGGCGTATCGCTATTACCATTGTATTCAGCACGACCAGCTGAAACACCACCGTACAACCAAGCATCAGCGAACGCAGATGTTGAGGCACCAACAAGCGCAAGCGCTAAAAGTGTCTTTTTCATTTGTAACCTTCTTGTTTAATAGAATGCGGCGAATCCAATCAAAGCCACCGCGGAGCCTTATATATCACACACTATATCTCGTGAGAAACCGATAAGTTTTAATTTTTGGTAAAACCTTCATGTTTCTCAGAGACATAGATCAAAAATTTTGAGTAAACTCAACAATTCCGGCTTAACACGCGTCTATCGCATTTAGTACACGCTTGTCTGATACCGGGTACGGGGTACCGAGTTGTTGAGCGAAATAACTGACACGCAACTCTTCGAGCATCCAGCGAATCTCTTTGACGTTCTCTGGTATTTTCATACCTTTAGGGATCTTGTTCAGCAATTCTTTGTAATCTTGTGTTACCGATTCAACTTTAAGCATGTGCATGCGATCTCGATTCGGGTCGATCGGCAGTTTTTCCATGCGTTTTTCAATCGCTTTCAGGTAACGCAAGATGTCTGGAAGTCGTTTCCAACCACATTCAGTCGCAAAGCCTTTGAAGATCAAGCCTTCTATTTGCGCCTTAATGTCAGACAGTGCAAACGCCATCGAGAAGTCCACACGACCTTTCAGCTTTTTATTTATGTTGAATGCGGTAGTAAGAATGGTTTCAACTTGCTGAGCAATATCAACCACCGTATCACCTAACTCACCTCTTACATGCTCTTTTAGTGCTTCAAACTTATCTGAATCCCAAACAAGTCCGCCCTGACCTTCTATAAGCTTATCAATACCGCAAGCTATGCAGTCATCAATCAGGTCGAGCACTTTGCCGTAAGGGTTAAAGTACAGACCAAGTTTCGACTTATTCGGTAAGTTGGTGTGCAGGTATTTGATCGGTGATGGCACGTTCAGAAGCAACAGCCTACGTTGCCCTTCTTTCATCACCTGCTCTTGCTCTGCTTCTGTTTCAAACAGCTTGATCTCAACACTGTCTTTATTATCTACAAGCGCGGGATAAGCTTTGACATCAAACCCACCACGCTTTTGAGAATAGACTTTCGGCAGTTCACCAAAGCTCCATGTGTGCAGACCTTGTTGTTCGATATCGTCATCAGCAACTTTAGAAAGCGTCGCTTGAACCTTGTCTTTCAAACTCTCTTTGAGCTCGTAAAGATCGCGATTTTCCTTAAGCTTGCGGTTACGGTGATCGACCGCTCTGAACGTAATGCGCAAGTGTTCAGGTAACTGGTCTAGATTCCAGTCATCGCGTAACACTTCAACACCCGTCATTCGACGAAGCTCTTTCTCTAGAGAGTCAAGCAGTGGCGCTTCCATTGGCTTCGCTCTTGCCAAAAACGCGTCGGCGTAGTTTGGTGCTGGAACGAAGTTCTTACGAAGTGTCTTCGGTAGCGCTTTGATAAGACTGACCACCAACTCATGGCGTAGGCCCGGTATCTGCCAGTCAAATCCGTCTTGGTCGATCTGATTCAAAATCGGCAATGGTATGTGAACAGTAACACCATCGTTATCTTCTCCAGGCTCAAACTGATAACTCAGCTTGAGTTTGAAACCAGCTTGATGCCAGAAGTTTGGATAGTCGAGATCGGTAACATGGCTAGCGTCACCTTTAAACAGCATCTCTTTCTCGAAATTAAGCAGCTCTTCATTAGCTTGGCTCGCTTTCTTCCACCAAGTATCAAAGTGTCGCCCGGATACCACTTCGGTTCCAACACGCTGATCGTAAAAATCAAATAGCTCGTCGTCATCGACCAAAATATCGCGACGGCGCGACTTATGCTCTAGCTCTTCAACTTCTTGAAGAAGTTTTCGGTTTTGTTTGAAGAATGCGTGTTTTGTTTCCCAGTCACCTTCTACTAGAGCACTGCGTACAAACAGCTCTCGACTGATAACAGGATCAATCGCGCCATAGCTGACTAGGCGTTTCGGCACAATTGGCACGCCATAGAGCATCACTTTTTCGTGAGCCATTACTGCAGCGCGTTTTTTGGACCAATGAGGTTCGCTGTAGCTTCGCTTAATTAAGTGTTTTGCTAGAGGCTCAATCCACTCAGGTTGGATCTTGGCGATAATTCGACCCCAAAGCTTAGAGGTCTCCACCAACTCTGCAGACATAATCCACTTCGGCTGCTTTTTAAACAAACCAGAGGCAGGGAAGATATGAAAACGTGCGTTACGAGCGCCTTGATACTCATTCTTCTCTTGGTCTTTAACACCAATATGCGATAACAAGCCAACCAATAATGCGCTATGTACTGCTTGGTAGCTGCCCGGCTCTTGGTTTAGCTTGGCATCCATCTCGCGCATCGCTTGGTGAATTTGGAAATAGACATCCTGCCATTCACGTACTCGCAAATAGTTCAGATAGTCTTGTTTGCACTGCTTACGGAACTGATTGCCAGATAACGCTTTTTGCTGCTTCTGGATGTAGTCCCATAGATTTACAAACGTTAGGAAATCCGATTCTTTGTCGAAGAAACGACGATGTTTATCATCAGAAGACTGCTGTTTGTCACTCGGACGCTCACGCGGGTCCTGAATCGACAGAGCCGACGCGATTACCATGACTTCTTTCAAACAACCCAAACGCGGTGCTTCAATGACCATTCGCGCCAGACGAGGATCAATAGGCAGGCGAGCTAGCTTGCGACCAATCTGCGTGAGACGCTTTTTAGGATCTTTGGCTTTATCGTTAATCGCGCCGAGCTCTTCAAGCAAGCGAACACCGTCTTGGATGTTACGCTTGTCAGGTGCTTCTACAAAAGGAAACGCCTCGATGTCGCCTAATCCAAGTGCCGTCATCTGCAAAATAACAGAGGCTAAGTTAGTACGTAGAATTTCTGGGTCGGTAAATTCTGGGCGAGACTCAAAATCTTCTTCTGAGTACAAGCGAATACAGATACCCTCTTCCACACGACCACAACGACCTTTACGCTGATTTGCGCTCGCTTGCGATACAGGCTCGATTGGAAGACGTTGTACCTTAGTACGGTAGCTATAACGACTTATGCGTGCAGTACCAGGGTCAATCACATATTTAATCCCAGGCACCGTTAACGAGGTTTCAGCCACGTTTGTCGCAAGGACAATTCGGCGACCCGCATGAGGTTGGAAGATCTTATTCTGCTCGCCAGCAGACAATCGCGCGTAGAGCGGCACGATTTCTGTATCTCGAAGGTTGCGCTTACCTAACGCATCGGCGGTATCGCGAATCTCTCGTTCACCATTCATGAAGATCAAGATATCGCCTAGCCCTTCGTCACACAGCTCGTCGACTGCTTCAAAGATGCCTTCTAACTGATCTCGGTCATTGTCATCATCGCCGCGAAGTGGACGATAGCGAGTTTCAACGGGATAAGTACGACCGGACACTTCAATAATTGGTGCATCGTTGAAGTGTTTTGAGAATCGTTCTGGGTCAATTGTTGCCGAGGTAATGATGACTTTAAGATCGGGACGCTTAGGCAACAGCTCGCGTAAATAACCAAGTATAAAATCGATGTTTAGACTGCGTTCGTGCGCCTCATCGATAATGATGGTGTCATATTGATTGAGAAAACGGTCGTGCTGAACTTCGGCCAGCAGAATACCGTCCGTCATCAGTTTAATTTGTGTGTTGTCTGAGATCTGGTCGTTAAATCGAACTTTATAACCCACAAACTCGCCTAGCGAAGTTTCCATCTCTTCCGCGATACGGTTGGCAACTGAACGTGCAGCAAGTCGTCGTGGCTGTGTATGACCGATAAGCCCGAATTTACCACGACCAAGTTCTGAACAAATTTTCGGTAACTGGGTGGTTTTACCTGAACCCGTCTCACCCGCTACGATAACAACCTGATTTTCTTCAATCGCTTTTGCGATATCGTCCTTTTTCTGGCTGACTGGAAGTAATTCAGGGTATTCGATATGTCGTGATTGCGCGGCACGCTGCTCTGCGTCCATCATCGACTTAGCAATGTCCACCGCGATCTCATCGAATACGGCGGCTTGTGCTTCTGGTTTCTTAATTTTTGATGCGCCAGCAATGCGCTTACTTAAACGAAAACGATCGCGGATCATGCAGTCTTTTAGTGCTCGTTTTAGAGACTGTGCATTGTTGGCTTTCGCTTGTGCTGGCTGATTAGAATCATGAGAGGAAGTCAAAACATTCCCTAGTATTTTTTCTTATTAAAACTGGCGCGATTGTAGCACAGGTAGTGGATGTGGGTTAACTCGAGCGGATACAAAAAGCTCCGCATTTCGCGGAGCTTTTGTTCAATAATTTTAAAAGTGGTACTGCAGGTAAACCGTACTGTAGTTACTGCCGCCCTTGATACGACCAAACTGCGAAGACGCTTCAAAGATAGCGCTGCGGTGGTGCAAAGAGTAACCAAGCCACAAGTCTTCGAGTTCTGGCTTACGAATCAGAGAACCAATGCTAAGATCGTAGGAGATATCGATGTAGTTCATTAGATGACTTGCACGCTTCTCTTTCTTATCCATCTCTGACTGTTCGATATACGTAATATTATCGATATACGATAAACCATTACCTACACCCAAGCGCATCTTCACTGGCCAGTTAATGGTGTAGTAGGCTTTGATAAGCGTTACAAATTCGGTACCTGAGTCTTGTACTTCCGAGTTCCAGTGATGGGCAATACCCGGACTCAAGTAAATATCAAGAGGTAAACCAAACAGTTCATCAGTGAGTGGGTGTCCATAGAACACCGACGTCACTTGGTTGTTATATGGGTCGCGTTTGCCTTTAAAAGTAAGAATGTCACCCATGTCAGACGGTGAAGCCCAACCGTGTGCCACTCTCACATAAGGCTTAGTGCTGATGTCACGGCTTACTTGCTTGGCTTTAGATGTGCTCTTTTTCTTCTCGTTAAAGAAACCGAAACCGACATAGACTTCGCCTTCAAAACGCTCTTTGACCACTGAAGAGTGATACGCCGCATTATCCAGCATGCGAATATTTGTCGCACCTAATAGGTACAAATTTGATGTGACGTGGTAACGCGCATCAACTCCCATCGCGTAATCGACACCACCAGATAGGTTGTCGACCGTATCACGGTAAGTGCCGTAGTACTGAGTATTAAAGTCAGCATCTTTGAAACGCAAAGTGACATTAGGACGAACTTCGAGGTCGCCGTAGTCCAACAAACCTTGTAGGCGGAAGTTAGCATGGAAACGATTGTCACCATCCGTCATCAACTCCGCGTCATAATGCCACACAGGGTCAAAGTTATAACGCATTTGCAGACCGTAATCAGCGGTATCACCACCAACGGCATTTTGTTCATCTTCAGGGATATCGATGAATCGCATACGCGTTATCGCGTTGAACTCTAATTGTTTATCATCCGTTTTATAGAGGTGGGCACCTGCCATGGTACCGTCAAGAAAGACATAGTCGTTCTTAAAGAACATCATGGGAATGAAAGTACTTACAGTAGCATCACCGCCTTTTGTATCAAAAGGGATGTTGGCTGTGCGCCAAACTGCTGCAATACCCCACTCCGCTTCTTGCGCAGACTCTTCGGCTTGTGCAACGGACGTTGCCATCATGGTTGCCGTAATCGCTAGCGCGAGATTTTTCTTAATCATGTCTTGCAGTTTCTCCAACTGGAAATGTTATCAATCAGTAAAAAAAGGGTCGAGAGCACGTGTTTGGGATGGTAAATAGCCTAACTTGTAAGGCTAATGCCAATTTCGCTTACAACGCTATCTCTTAAGAGAAGAGTTGTTATATTATGTTGTTATTACACTTATTATGTCACCTAACTGTGATTATCCGATACAGCTCAATAAATAACCAACAGTTATCAATGGCATAGTTTCCACTATTTAGACCAATCGTGAAAGTAGAAAAATTAAAAAACATCCTTAATAGTCTGCCTGTTGACAGTGATATTCATGTCGTTACTGGTGAAAAGTGGCTTCCTGAACGATTAGTCAATACAGAACTCGATAACGAACTGTTATTTCTAGAGTTTGACAACGCTCCTGATGAAGCATCTTCTGATGAAGAAGCGCGTGGTTTTGTTGAGCATGAGGTTGAACTGCTTCGCCGCAGATTGGAAGAAATCGTTGAACAAAGTAGTAACACGTCTCAACTACTAGACGCACTGACAGGTTTCTTTGTGATTGGGCATGAGGCAAGTAGCTCTGACTTTATAGAATTACTAGAGCAAATGGAAAATGAGGAAGCTGTACTCGACAAAAGTGCATAGCCGCAAATAGAAAACAAAAGGTAACAAGGATAGTCATGACGACACTACCCCATCTTCTTGCAGGACCAGTTCTTCGCCGAACAAACAAACGTGAGCTGACACTTTGGTTTGCGACGTCAGTTTCACCTCTGTCTTTGTCCGTTTCTGTATCTGGTGAGTTCGGCAAGCATTCCTACTCGATACCTGAGTCTCAGATATTGCAGCTGAGTCCTAAGCTTTGGATAGTCCAGTTCTATTTACAACACTCTTTTGAAGCGCACGATAAGCTTCACTACGACATCGTCGACTTGGCATCAAATCGTTCCGTTCTTCATAAGAATATGTTTTATGCCGATAACGAACGCGTCGATGTTCAACTCACGGACACCGCAGACTATATCATTCATGGCTCCTGTAGAAACCCACACCACCCAAGTCCAGATAGTCTTGCAAAGTTAGACGAGCGCATTGAAATTAAGGTAAAAGACGGTCAATTGACTGATCGTCCCGATATCCTGCTACTCACTGGTGATCAAATATACGCTGACCACATCGCCGGGCCGACTCTTCAGTGTATTCATAAAGTCATTAAGCTTCTGGAATTACCTAACGAAGAATTTCTCCGAAGCTCGCTTACAGACAGTTCGTTGCTTCACAGTGGCGAAGTTGGACTTTATGAAAGAGATAAACTCTTACCTAAGTATCAGGATACCAGTAGTCGACTCAAGAACTTATTAAACTCACAACAAACCGCCATTTTCAGTTCACGAGAATGTGATAACCATTTGGTTACTCTGTCTGAGTTCATCGCGATGTACCTTCTTACTTGGTCCCCAGAGTTATGGCATCTCGTTGGTTTCGAAAAGTTAAGCGCCAATGACATCAGCCCCTCGCATCGCGAACAGTGGCTATCAGAGCAACAAGCACTAGAAGGGTTCGTCGCCGATTTATCAAAGGTTCGACGACTACTTGCTCATATTCCTACTTACATGATTTTCGACGACCATGACGTCACAGATGATTGGAACCTAACGGTTGGCTGGGAAAAAGCCGCGTATGACAATGCTTTCTCGAAGCGAATCATAGGTAATGCTTTAGTGAGCTATCTGATTTTCCAAGCTTGGGGAAATCATCCAGAACAGATGCATTCCGACTGGAAACAAGAATTAGCCACCTTGTTCCCAAACAATCCGGTTAGCGAGACAATGCTAGATAACGATCAGCATGATGAATTGATTCAGCAGCTTCTGAGATACGAAAAATGGCACTACACCTTAGAAAGCCACCCTAAAGTGATCGTTCTTGACACCCGAACTCGGCGCTGGCGTTCCGAGTCAAAGATGAACAAACCGTCAGGGCTTATGGATTGGGAGGCGATGGTTGAGTTTCAACAAGAGTTGATTGGGTTTGACTCTGTCGTTGTCGTTTCTCCAGCCCCAATGTTTGGTGTGAAATTTATTGAGACGCTACAAGCTATGGCGACCAAGCTTGGCAATCCACTGATCATTGATGCTGAGAACTGGATGGCGCATCCAGGAAGTGCCAACACCTTGCTGTCGATTTTTACTCACAGTAAAACGCCCGAGAATTTTGTCATTCTGTCTGGCGATGTGCACTATTCATTCGTCTATGACGTAAAGCTCAGATTCAAACAAACTGATTCTCACATCTATCAGATTACATGCAGTGGTATCAAGAGCGAGTTCCCAGAACCCCTACTGACAATCTGTGACACCCTAGATAAATGGCTATATACGCCACGCTCTCCGCTCAACTGGTTTACTAAACGTAAACGCTTAAAGATATTTAAGCGTAAGCCAGAGCCAAGTGACCACAATCGATTAGTCAATAAGTCTGGTGTTGGCTTGGTGAAGCTTGACCCTTTCGGCAAACCTGCTTACGTCGCCGTACTTCATGGGGATGGCTCTGAAACGGTATTTCCTGAAACTAATTCAGAAGATTAGACTCTAACTACTTGTGATCTCGCGCACATAGCACTATGTAGTTAAGTAACACCGTTAAAAGTAGGTACGCCAATGTTCAACTCAATTACTTCTTTATTTAAACAGCTTATTGAAGGGGATGATCTGTCCAAAGCTCAGGGGGTCAGCCCCAACCTCGCTATCGCTTCCTTGCTGTGCGAAGTCTCTAAGGCTGACTATCAAGTAGATGCAGAGGAAGAAAAAGCGAAGCGTCAGTTGGTAGTGCGTATGCTCGGCTTGACGGATGCCGAAGCCGTCACCCTGCTCGACCAAGCTCAAGAGCAAGCCCAAAACTCAGCGTCACTTTATGATTTTACCTCTAGCTTAAGAGAGCTTAGCCAAGAACGACGTTTTGAATTAATTAAAGCGATGTGGGAAGTGGCTAATGCAGACGGTGTGATTGATCCGTTGGAGGATTCTGTCATCAGAAAAGTTGCGGAGCTGCTTTATGTTGACCATAGCGAGTTCATACGCGCCAAAATACAGGTTGTCGATAAAGACTAAGATTTTAATGATTAGCCTCTTCTATAAAGCTAGGAAGAGGCTAACAAAATTAAAGCATCGTCAGAGCAAGCTTGGCGAGATTATAGGCATCGACGTATCCTGAATGCTGACGCCCTTCCCACTCAATTCCTTTCTGCTCTTGAGCGGCCTTATGACCTATACGCTTGTCTTTTAGTCGGTTTTGAATGCGGTACAGCGTGGCTAAGTTAACAAACTCTTTGAAAGGCATTTCAATGCCTTTAGCTTCGCACTCAAGGCGCAAAATATCATCATCGCGGCCCCAAGAAGCATATATCTTATTGGGACCACCAAAGTTCTTAACCATTGACTGTATCACTGACTCAAGTGGTCGCCCTTGTTTCTCAACTTTTCTCGGGGTAATGCCTGTCAGCTCTGTGCAGAACAACGACACTTCATCTTTCTCGGGTTTTACATAGTACTGAGCACGCTTTACGACTTCTTGCTTCACCAAATCGATCTCAGCCAAGCCAACTTCGATGATTTCACCTGTTGTACCAACGCCGTCGACGTTCCAGCAACACATTTCAAGATCAAAACAAACGACTCGGTTATAATTCATAGCGACTTAGTAAACAGTAATTAACACCGCGAAATTGTAGCGTATTCAAAACAAAAGCTCGACAGGCACATTACCGATCGCTCTTTATTCAAGCAACATTGGCTCGATTTCTACCATTCGCCTTACTAATGTACAGCTGCTCGTCTGCCCTATTGAGCAACTGTTCGATAGTTTCACCACGATAGACGGCAGCTCCAATACTTAACGTACAAGTAAAAGATGAATCTATTGATGGCCACGAGAGCTGAGAAGCTTCGACGCAGATATCTGCAATATAGCTTTGTAGAGTCATATAATCGATGCATCGACTGATAACAGCAAACTCATCGCCGCCTAAACGGAATAACATGTCATCCGGATACAGCTTATCTTTGATATACGCTGCAACCTGCATTAGTATCTCGTCACCCGCTACATGACCATACTTGTCATTGATTCCTTTAAACTGATCGACATCGATAATCACCAGTGAGAACGGCTTGTTGCAAGAGACGTGGTAGTCGGTCAAGCGATTGAATGCGCGTCGGTTATAGACCTCTGTTAACGGGTCTCGCTCTACGAGGTATTGAAGATCTCTTGTACGGCGGTTCACAATCACGGCAAGTCTACGCTGCTCTCTAAGCATCAGATACACAACGTAAGCGAGCAACAGTGAAATCAACAAACCACCCGTCATCACGAAGAAAAGAATTAACTTATCGTTCTTTGAAATTCCAGCATCGTGTTTAAACTGAATACGCCACTGACGATCGTAAAGGTCGATGATGACATCTTTTGAAGGTTCATCCAACGTATCCCAAAGGTTGTTTTGATAGAGTATCGGGTCATCCTCTGCATCAAACCCAAGATCCACAACGCGAATCCCTACCTCTTTACCTATTGCTGTACGACTAACAATCTGCTCAAAATATACTGTGATTCTGATTACCCCAATCACGACACCACGCAGTGATCGTGTGCCGGCATCAAATACCGGTACATAAACTAGCATCCCCTCTTTGGGCAAAGAGCGATCGAATCCATCCTGGAGTAGTCGAATCTTGTCCGAAAGACTTGGCTCTCCCGTTTCCATAGTGTTTCTTATAACGCGACGAACGCGCTCTCGAGAAGAGTAATAACCTAAGGCTCTAAGGTTCGACTCGTTGACTGGATAGACATCACTCGCCACATAGATAGGTTCATCATTTTCTAATATGTAACCTTCAATACGTGGTTGATCTTTGGGAACGGTATACACTTGATAACTAGGAAAGCGCTCTCGCACTCGTTTGATATGAGTGTCTAGCTGCTCTGGATAGACCTTTTTCATCCATTGCATAGCAATGAGACTTTTTGAACTGTCTACCAAAGGCTCCGCGAAACTCGAGAAATTATCCCACGCACTGGGTTGGGTCGCATGATAGAAGCTAGCTCCTGCTCCTATAAAGCTTACATCGAGCATGACGAGCTCTTTTATATTTTCGGTTTGATTCTCTGTTAAAAATTCAAAATTTGAGTCGGCTAGCTGTTTTTGTCCTCCATAGACGATATGTGTAATAAATGCGGTAAGCACAACGCCAAATACGAATACCAAAACGGCATATCGCTTAACACCACGATCCTTTTGATTTAAGCCTGTAACCATTTTTTGTCCTGACTGACTACTAAAGTGCCAGCTTTCTCATTTGTGAAACTGATATATAACTAACGTATTATTTGCATTGATAATTTTAATTTTTAATGGTAGCAAAATCGATTCTACACACACTCAAATTATCAAGAAGTTACAGTTTCAATTAATGAAACACAGATCACTTTAAATTAGCAAAACACCATCATCTGCTGATTTATCCACCGAAAAACTCACTTTGTAATGACAAAGCTGCGAAAGCATCGCGCTAAGAGCCTTGATTATGCTAGACTTCGCCCCAAAATTAACTACTAATGACTGACACATAGAGAAACCCCTATGAACTTCGACCTAAATGTTATCCCAACGACTTTCGACATGCTGCACGCTGGCCTAGCCGCTTCAAGCGTCCTACTACTCGCTATTGCTGTGTCTCGTAAGAGCAAAGTTGTCGAGAAAGTGGTAGAAAAGCCAGTAGAGAAGATTGTCGAGGTTGAAAAGCCAGTAGAAAAAATCGTAGAAATTGAAAAAGTCGTAGAAGTCGAAAAAGTGGTAGAGAAAGTTGTGGAAGTAGAATCCAAACTTGCAACCGCTTCAACCGATTCTGCGATGCAGTTACTTTCGCTGATGCAACAAGAAGCACGTATGGTCGACTTCCTTCAAGAAGACCTAACATCATTCTCAGATGAAGAAGTTGGCGCTGCGGCACGTGTAGTTCACTCTGGTGGTAAAAAGGTTATCACTGAGTACTTCGAGCTATCTCCGATTCGCAATGAAGAAGAAGAGACTCGCATTTCAATTGAAGAAGGCTTCGACCCTCAGTCTGTGCGTCTGACCGGCAATGTCACGGGCAATGCACCATTCAATGGTACGCTTGTCCATAAAGGCTGGAAGGCAGATAAAGTCACTCTGCCTAAGCTTTCTGAGAACTACAACGCATCAATCATCGCACCTGCAGAGGTGGAGCTATAATGGAACCTTCAGTGCAAACTCAAGACCAAACTATTGCAAAATACAGTGTAGGTATCGACCTTGGTACGACACACTGTGTTATGTCGTTTATCGACACTCAAAACGAAGACGCTCAAGTTGAAGTCGTCGCCATTCCTCAGCTAACTGCCCCAGGGACAGTTGAGTCATATAAACAGCTTGGCTCGTTCTTGTATCAACCACATGAACACGAAATGGGTCAAGGTTCTCGCACGCTGCCTTGGACGAGCGAGCCGAAAGCTTTGGTTGGTGCGGTGGCACGTAACCTTGGCTCAAAAACACCGATTCGCTTGGTGGCAAGTGCTAAATCTTGGTTATGTCACGGTGGTGTGAACCGTCGTGATAGTTTTCTGCCACAAGGCAGCCCTGAAGAAGTGAGCAAAGTATCACCTCTTCGTGCGACAGAACTCTATCTAGAGCACCTGAAAGATGCATGGAATCACATGCATCCAGACAATGCTCTGGAACAACAAGACGTGACCATCACGGTACCAGCATCATTTGACCCTGCAGCTCGCGATCTAACAGCAGAAGCGGCACGCAATGTTGGTCTTGCGCACCTTACTCTCTTAGAAGAGCCACAAGCTGCACTTTATAGCTGGATTGATAACAGTAACGATAAATGGCGTGATGAAGTCAACGTCGGTGATGTTGTTTTGGTTGTCGATGTAGGTGGTGGTACTACCGACTTGTCTCTTGTTGCCGTTACCGAAGAAGACGGTAACTTAAACTTAGAACGAGTAGCGGTTGGTGAGCATATTCTTCTTGGTGGCGACAACATGGACCTTGCGCTTGCGTATCGTCTTAAGATGAAGCTCGCGCAAGATGGTAAAGAACTTCAACCATGGCAAGTACAGGCGATGACACACGCTTGTCGTGACGCAAAAGAAGCGCTGCTCAATGATGCTGAGCTTCAAGCTGTACCAATTGTTGTTCCAAGCCGTGGATCTAAGCTACTCGGCGCGACATTAAAAACGGAGTTGACTCAACAAGAAGTACAGCAAACGCTGGTTGACGGTTTCTTCCCTCAGGTTGGCGTTCAAGAGCATCCTGTACAACGTGCTCGCGGTGCACTGACTCAAATGGGTCTACCCTACGCTCAAGATGCCGCGATTACTCGTCACATTGCCGCGTTTTTAAGCCGTCAAAGTAACGCGACCGAGAACGCATTTGCAGGTATTCCAGGAATGGAAGCTGCACCCGAGTTTGTTAAACCAACGGCACTGCTATTTAACGGCGGTGTACTTAAGTCTAAGCTGCTCTCTGATCGCCTGTTCAATACGATTAACAGCTGGTTAGAATCAGCCAATGCAGAAAAAGCGAAAATGCTGTCAGGTCTCGATCTTGACCTTGCGGTCGCGAGCGGTGCAGCCTATTACGGCAGCGTACGTCGCGGCCAAGGCGTTCGTATTCGCGGTGGTATCGCGTCTAGCTACTATATCGGTATCGAGAGCGCTATGCCTGCGATCCCAGGCATGGCTCCTCCAATGGAAGCTCTATGCGTGGCTCCTTTTGGCATGGAAGAAGGCAGCAGCGTGCAGGTACCGAGCCAAGAATTTGGTTTGGTCATCGGTCAGCCTGTTCACTTCCAATTCTTTGGTTCGACAACTCGCCGCGAAGACGAAGCAGGTGTCCACCTAGATTACTGGAGACCAGAAGAACTTGAAGAACTGCCAGAGATTCAAGTGACTCTGCCAGTATCAGAAGGGCGCAACATTGGAGACGTTGTTCCAGTGACGCTATCATCACGTGTAACTGAGCTTGGTACTCTCTATCTTGAGGCAATCGCTTCAGACAACGGTCAAAAATGGCACGTTGAGTTCGACGTTCGCGAAGACGCATAATAATAACTATGATGAAACGGCACGCTATGTGCCGTTTTTTATCCCCACTCTCTCCCTTTTCAAAACCCTAACTGGAGCGTGTCATGGCATCCGCACAATATTTGGTCGGCATCGATTTAGGGACAACCAACACGGTTGTTGCATTCTGTGAAATTCAAGACGACCTTTCTAACTCCCCTGTTGAACTCTTTGAAATAGACCAACTTGTTGGTCCGGGCGAAGTAGTAAGGAAACCGCTCTTGCCGTCCTTCCGCTATCATGCTGCGCAGCAACAAGTTTCGGATTCCGATCTGACACTCCCGTGGGAAAACGAACCAGTTAAAGGGGACATCCAAAACCTAATCATTGGTGAATGGGCGCGAGAGCTTGGAGCAAAAGTAGAAGGTCGTCAGGTCTCTAGTGCAAAGAGTTGGTTGTCACACACCGCGGTTGATCGTGAAGACGATATCCTTCCTTGGGCAGGTGCTCAAGATGTTGAAAAAGTCTCTCCAGTTATCGCAAGTGCAAGTTATCTCAATCATATCCGTCAGGCGTGGAACCATAGACACCATTACAACAAGCTTGAAGACCAAGACGTCGTGATCACAGTACCTGCTTCATTTGATGAAACGGCTCGTAAACTCACACTTCAAGCGGCAAAGCTCGCCGGCCTTCCAAAAGTTCATTTACTGGAAGAGCCTCAAGCTGTTTGCTACGACTGGTATGCTCGACACAAAGAAACGGCGTCGCAAGAGCTTTCGCAAGTGCCATTGATTCTGGTCTGTGATGTAGGTGGTGGTACCACAGACCTCAGTTTAATCGAAGCAAAACACGACGACGAAGAGCTAATGCTGAATCGTATCGGCGTGGGTGAGCACTTAATGCTAGGTGGTGACAACCTTGATTTGGCACTCGCCCATATGGCTGAGCAACGATTCAATGAGTCGAAGAAACTGAACGCTGCAAGTCTCACTAAACTCATTCAGCAAACCAGAAAAGCAAAAGAAGCACTGTTGTCTGAAGATGCACCATCAGAAATGAAAATTACAATGCTTGGTAGTGGTTCGCGACTGATTGGCGGCACCAAAAGTATAGCGCTCAGTAAATCCGAAGTTCACCAGATTGCGCTCGAAGGTTTCTTCCCTCAAACTGAATTCGGAGAGTTGCCAGATAAGAAGCGCAGCGCAGTCGTTGAGTTTGGGTTGCCGTACGTCTCCGATCCAGCCGTTAGCAAACATGTCTCAGAGTTCTTGCATTTACATCAAGAGGTTTCTAAAGAAGCATTAAACGATGGTGCAGAGCCCGCGATCCCTGTGGGTCTGTTGCTTAACGGCGGCGTTTTCAATAGCGAACTCGTCACACGCCGTATCGTTGATATCGTAGAAAACTGGAAAGGCTCCCCTATTTCACTGCTCTCCAACCCACATCCGGATTGGTCAGTGGCCCTTGGAGCCGTGGCCTTTGCCAAAGCACGCCGTGGCGCTCAATTAAAGATTGGTGGTGGTAGTGCGCGCTCTTACTTCCTTCATCTGCAAGAAAAGAACAAGCTTGGCCAAGCATTATGTTTGTTATCAAAAGGTACGGAAGAAGGACAAGAGATTCGACTTACAGGCCGTCGCTTCGCACTGACTCTAGGTGAACCTGTTCGATTCAATCTACTGACTTCGACGCATGATTACTTTGGCGAGCATCAAAAGGTTCAGAATGGCTTGATGACCCATATCGATCCGGATCAGTTCAAACCGCTACCACCTTACATCAGTACGTTACAAGGTAACGAAAAACAACTCAACGCTAACCAAAAAGAGCGTGTTGAGGTGCAACTCGCGTGTCAGTTAACGGAAGTCGGAACACTAAAGATCGAATGTGTAAGCGTCGAGGATGAGCAGCAGCGATGGGAGTTAGAGTTTGAGGTTAGGAATCAACAAGCCCAAGAAGAAACCATTCAAGCTCATCCTGGTCTAGAGCTCAGTAAAGCGCTTATCTCACGATTATACAGTGGTAATAAGAATAGTGCCGACAGTAAAGAGATTAAGATTCTCGCGAAATCGCTAGAAAAGAGCTTAGGCAAAAAAGATGAGTGGGATTTTCACACCCTTCGCTCACTCGTCGACAGCTTTTCATTAGGCCGCAAACGTCGCCGTCGCTCGGAGCAGCATGAAAAGAACTGGCTTCGACTTACTGGTTTCTGTATGCGTCCGGGGTTTGGGGACGCAACTGACTCTTGGAGAATGGAACAAATATGGGGTTTGTATCAGCAAGGCATCCAATTCCAAAATTCTCAAGGCTGGAGTGACTGGTGGACATTTTGGCGTCGCGTGTCTGGAGGTCTGAACGAAGAACAGCAAGAGGTTATCCTAGGTGACATTGCTAAGTACCTTCATCCAGGAGCGATGAAGAATGCTAAGACGTTCCAAGGTGCCAAGGATAAGGGTTACGAGGCAATGGTGAGGCTGTCAGCAAGCTTAGAAAACCTCTACGTTGACGACAAAGTTCTGCTAGCGACTTGGTACTTAAGCAAAGCAATTAATCAGTCTCAGTTCGAACAAGCACACTGGTGGGCTCTTGGCCGTCTTGCATCACGAACACCGCTTTATGGTAGCCAGCATAACGTGATAGCTAGAGAGCAAGTCGAGCAATGGCTACCAAAACTTCTTGAGCAAAACTGGATTAAAGAGCCAATGGCGGCGTTTGCTTGTGTTCTTATGTGCCGTAAGACTGGTGACCGTTCGTTAGACGTTTCTGATGATTATCGGACACAAGTTATGGACAAGTTGAAGACCTCAAAGGCACCTACTAACTGGCTCGAACTAGTATCCGAGGTGAAAGAGCTTTCAGAATCCGACTCGAAAAAGCTATTCGGTGATGCCTTGCCTGCTGGGTTACATTTGTTGAAGGATTAATCGATTCTATAGCTTTGCTTCGTTAGTTGGCATTTTAAGGTAAGTAATAACCTTTATTCCGAGCTAATTTCTTAAATAGCAGTTAGATTTCTCACGAAATACTATTTATAAATTGCGCGGAGAAGCCAATGAAGAGCAGAGTTATAGAGTTCCAACCTCTTGGTATTGGCGATTGGATACGAGTTGAGGTGACCCCAGAAGTTGCCGAAGTCCTAGCGAAAGAATACACAGAATACGGTTGGCCGGTTAGGGTTTACAGTTACATATTTAATGGAAAGAAAAACGAGCTCTGAGCTCGTTTTTTTATGCCTCCACCAATTCCTACTCTTTAATGGATAGTCTATCCTTTAAGTTAACCTGCTGATTCAGTGAACTTTTCGATATCGAAACTTGCTTGAGTAAAGGAATTACGATGAAGGCCAAGTATCTATACCCTATCCTACTATCTAGTGTTATCTGCCCTCCCTTGTCTGCTAACGATAGGGCAAGTAGTGACGATGAATGGGAGTTTCTTTTGGTATTCCCAATGATTTGGACTCCCAGTATCTCTGGCACCGCGGGTGACGCTGATGGTCGAGCCGATATCGATATCCCATTTTCAAATATCGTCAAAAACTTGAATTTTGGCATCATGGGAGACTTCTACGCCCAAAAAAACAAATGGCTGTTCGGTTTTCGAACCAATTATCTTCACATCAAGAGCGATACCTCCTCTACCTATAGCCCTAACTCTCCACTGCTCCCTGATATCACCGCTAACATCGATGTAGACGCGACCATGTCACTAAATGATTTGTTTGGAGGGTATGAAGTGGCTGGCGGCTTAGTGCTCTTAACTGGCGTTAGACACACCTACAGTCGTTTTAACGTTGGTGTCAATATCAATGGTACACCCATTGACCCCATAAAGTCCTCTGGTCATCAGTTTGATTGGTTGGTCGGTCTCAAATACGCGCATTGGTTTAATCAAGCCTGGGGCCTAAGCCTGACAGTAGACAGTAGTATTGCGGGTGACAACGACGTGAACCGAGGTATAAACCTTGCTGGTATGTACCGTTTAAGTGAGTTGAATAATATTTGGTTTGGATATCGGTATTTAAACATTCAAAACGATTCGGGCACTACACAAGTGGATGTCACTCAGCAGGGCCCGATGGTCGGTTGGGCGTTTAGTTTTTAAAACCGTACATATCTCAGTCTAGTTTGTAAATGCGTGGCCAAATCAATATGTAGCCAGAGCGTTTCGATATCTTGGACTCTAAAGTGGACAATCATGTTTATCTCCATCGTTGTGTGGTTTTTGAACATACAGGTTCTGATAGGTCTCTGTTTGCCAAAACACGCCACAACGATGGATAAGTAGTGAAATAAATTAAACAGCAACGAATTTAGAACTGATATTTAAGCCCTGTAGACTCTAACAGCTCATAGATTTCTCGTTGACTTTCCGATGTTCGCCCTTTTGTCCCACCTACCTCGCGCAGTTTATTTCGCATTGAAATCCATTCTTCGCTTCCCCATCGAAGAGAGTCTTTCTTAAGAAGCTCAAACTGCTGATTGAGATCATTGATAATCTCATCGCCAGTCAAGAAAAAACCCACTTCGTTGTTGTACAGCAGAGAGCGAAAGTCGAGGTTAGTCGTTCCTACGAATGCACTGTCGTCAATGATAAGAAATTTAGCGTGAAGCTTTCCATAAAATTGGTCACCACCGAGTAATACAGAGTCTGGCTTACCCAGTTGATAGAACTTTATCCTTGGATGATTAATCGCCTTTTGCCACGCCTCTGAATTCAAGAATGATTCATTTAGTTCGTTATTCGCTAAATCATCTTCAAGCCATGTTTTCTTAAGCTCATCGTCATACATGATAAGCGTTGGGACGGTGTGCATGTCTATCACTGCTTGAGTGAAGAAATTGTCGCTTGTCAGTACCGAGTTGGTGATGATTTCAATGTTTCGTTCAGGATCTTGCTCCAACCACCGGAGTGCCGTATTGAGATCTTTGCCAATGACACCTTCATCTTTTAAAAGCTCTGACTGCAAAAAGAGATACGGCGACACCACTTTAATCGTTTTTAAACTGGTGTCGGTATAAGCGACTTTTGCCAATATTCCACTAATAGAGTTCGCATTAGCGCTTTTATTCGTGCTGTAGCGCTCAACAACATCATCCGCGTTTAGGTTATCCAGTTCATGAGCAAACTTCGTATCTGATGTTCGATACCCTTCTTGGACAAAGCTAGACACCGAGCTGTAGGCTTGGTTGAACTCCGAGTTGGATTTCAATTGTGCATAGGCTTGTAGCAATAGTTCACGATCTCGGTTGTAAGATGACCAAGTATCGAGCTTCTTATTGCCTGGTTTAGTAAACAAAACCGTGAAGTAGTATTCACTCAAGCGACTTGGACTTTCGTTGACTTTGGCATCCGATAAAGGCCTGAGCATAATTTCGATATCGCGGAATGCTGAGAGATCCTTCTCGCCATCGCTATTGATTCCATAGTAATGCAGTGACATGTTGCGGCCACCGGTAATCACATAAGCATCTTCGTTATAAAACCCATCAACGATAAAAAGCTTGTCATGTGAACGATGGTTCCAACGAGAATCACCTTCAGTTAATGCGTTAAATATAACCGCCTGTACTCGGGCTTTCTGGTTTGTCTTCACCCCTTCTCTATCTAGAATATAGCCCGCGTTCTCTTCACATTGCATCAAGCCTTTTAAGTTACCATTGTTCAGGCTGTATGAGCCTAAACTATCCACCATGATTCGAACATCTACGCCACGCTCAACCGCTTTACACAATGCACCAAGCGTCGCCTTACCCGCTAAATCGTCAGCAAAAATGTAATACGTCATATCAATAGTGTGTTTAGCATTTTCAATCAGATAGATTTTCGTTGCTAAGCTCTGTATAGCATCCTTTTGCTCAGTACCTAACACTTTAACTTTGGCGGGTTGCACGGGTAATAGACTTTCGGACGCAAGCTTCAGATAGTCCTGGTCCAGCTCATCAGAATCACGCCAACGTCGAGATTCCATAAGCTCTGATGTCCATGCGTCATTTGAAGTAACGGGCGGGTGCGCATTGGAGGCACACCCTCCAATGATGAATAATGAAATTGCGACTGAAATCCCTTTCCACATATCTTTATCCTGAGTTTGATTTTAGAAGGTCGAATATGACCTAAATTTTCTATCTATAGCCAGAAGACAACAGCTAGGTCTTGGTCATCTGACCTTTAAATTCCAGTATTTTCCACTGCCTTGTTTCGATAAAGAAGGCAGCAACGACCATGTAAACAGCGACGAGTGCGAGCAAACCCAAACGTATCCACATTTTTTCATCGATGACGCCAGAGCTCATTAGCGTGGTACCAATCAGTACAAGAGCCGTATTGAGTGCTGTTGCGTAAATCGGCGCTTTTGCTGACTCTGTGTACATTTTGGTGCCCAAAGTGATCGCTAGTAAGGCGATGAATAATGTATAGAACGCAATATTAGGCACTAAGGCTAGAACTCCAAATACGACAATCGCAATCACGCCACCAATCGCGTTACTGATAAGAAGAAAAGCACTCAGTTTTACCGACTTTTCACCTGTGATCATAAGGGAAAGCAGCGCGATAAAAATCATCGATAACAGGGCTTCGGAGATTTGAAAAACAAAAAATACACTAACTACTGGAAACGCGATAATCAAAGCGCGCAGTGCAGAGAACCAACGAAATTCATCCGATAGTGACACCGCTTGATAACTGGCGTGCTGCTCTTCTCTCTCAGGTAAATAAATGTGGAGTAAAGCAAAGATGCCGACGGAAATAGCCCCAGACAAGCTCAGTCCTATGGCGAGAAAGATGGTTGTCCCAGTACTTTGAATAGCCATAAATGGCAGCATTAAAGTAGACATCAAAAGGATGGTTGCGAACAAGTTCCACTTTGGATCTAAGAACAAGAAGTAACCGATCATCATCAAACCGGCGACACTCGCTAACATAGGCACTGGATACTGCGCAAAACCAAGACTTAGTGCCACGCCAATCGCCACAGTGACGATCATTGCTAGTAGCAACTCATAAACGATATCGACATGAAGTACCCGTTTTTCAAACAAGAACTTCGCCGTGAAAATCGGCGCTACAAAAGCAAGTGGCCAATCTATCCAAGCAGCCAGAAATGTAGCGAGTGCAACACCGAGTGTGAAACGCAATATCCGCGTTTGAACCGCTGCTGGCAATACCTTCGTTGCTTGGCCGCTCAGTATTTTACCTGACATACGACATCCAACTTACAACTCGAATCCAAAGTTTTCCTAACAAATTGAACACTGTGCTGTCATCTGTATATACGACGACATCTGCTTGCCCGCCAATTCTTAATAGCCCGGTGGTATCCGCTGTATCAAACTCAATACTAACCGGCAGCATCTGCGTTTGTCGTAACCAACCTGTTTGATTATTAGCTTGAGCTAGCTTGCCCGCCTGGTTGCTCTGGCCCCAGTCAACGCCCCAGTCAACACTGGATATCGTCCCCTTCACCACTTTACCGGGAGCAAAATCCAGAGCGATCTCAACTTCATTACCTGGCTGAATGTTACCCAAGCTGTTTTCTCGAAAATATGCCTCAATCCAAATACTGTCAGTCGAGACAAATGTCATGATGGGCTGACCCGCACTCGCGTAAAAGCCTTCTGACAGACTGAAGTTTGAGACACCACCATTGGTTGGCGCGCGAACAACGGTACGCTCGAGATCCAGTTGCGCTTTTTCTAAAGCCAGCAGTGCCGCTTTGATCTGGCTATTCTCTTCACCTTCCGCACCAAGCTGTTTGTTCGCGCGATCTAGGTCGGCTTGTGCGTTTGCTACGTTTGCACGAGCAGTGGCAAGGCTAGCACGCGCTTTATCTGCCTCAGATACTGACACTACGCCCTTCTCTGCAAGACCTAAAACGCGCCTTGTTTGAAGCTCGACGTTATCTCGTTCAACGGTCGCACTCGTCAACCTCGCTTGAGCAGAAGCTATACTTGCCGTTTGTGCACCCACGTTTTGTCCGGCAATCTCAAGATCTTGCTCTGCTTTTTTTACCGCTATTTGGTAATCAACGGGGTTGAGACTAACAAGTACATCGCCTTCAGAAACAAGTTGGTTTGGTTGAACCTGTATATCAATAACCTGACCCGATACCTGAGGTTTTACCGGAACCACATAACCTTGAACACGAGCATTGTCGGTTGACGGTATGATACGATCAGAGGCAATACTTAAACCAAGGCTGGCGAGGATTAGCACTATTAATCCATTTGTGACCTTTTTTACCTTGTTTTGTTTTGCATCAGCTTGCTGCCTTTCCGTTTCGGCTTGCTCTGTACTCTCGTCTGATTTTTGTTCTAATTCTGTTTTGTCGCTCATTACACAGCCCTTGTTTACAATTCTGAGACTTAGACCCTTTTAGGTATAGACTATATCGCTAGTAATTTAAAATTAATTGCTTTAAAAATTAGTAGATTAGCGACGGGAGCCATAATTAGATGAACACTTCTCATCCGGTGATAAGGGTATATTAGTCGTTCGCCGAAAGTTGCCATTTCACGCCAAAATACTAATCTAAGATAACAACCACTGATAAAGCCAAACCATGCCAAGCAATCCAGAACCCATGACGAGCCTGATTAAGTCAGGTTACGCTCGAATATTACTCGAGCTATTTCGCGAATATAACGAAGACCCGCACCAAGCGATTCGTGACTCAGGCTTGCCCCCTGACTTATTTGAGCTCGACCAAGAGTTTTTGCCTCAAGAACCCGTGAAGCGTTTGTTGTATCTACTTGGCAATCAGCTGGGGATGAATAACTTTGGTGAACTCATCAGAACAGCCATCAAACAGAAGGCCTTGCCAAGACTTCTTGGTGAATTTGCGGAGTGTGAGACAGTTAGAGAAGCACTAGAATGCTCGCGTGATGTTTTCGCCTTCGACTCAACAAATGTTCGCGTCGGCCTAGAAACTACGCACGGTCGAACATGGTATTGGTGCAAGCGAGATTATGATGCCTCGCAGCCTTTCGTTTGGTCGGAGGTATGGGCGGTAGTTTATGCGATAGAAATGATTAGGGCATTAACGAAAACCAACTGGACACCAAAACAACTCAAGGTCCAGCATGATGAAATCGAGCTATATAAGGCAATAATCGGTAATTCTACTCAATACTTCGTGAGTAACGAGCGAATTGAGTGGCTAATCGAGGATGAGATTCTAGAACAGCGACCAATGATATCGTCGAAAGACACCGCTCCAAAAGCCCCTCTAGTTACTTGGCATGCTAACTTTACCGACCAAGTGTTTACAGCCCTTATGCCCTATGTCAGGGAGCATAATCTCACATTAGACAATGCAGCTAAACTACTCAAGATGTCGCCTAGGACTTTGCAAAGACGTTTAAACGAGGAACGCACTAACTTCCGGCACATAAAAGACAATCTTGTGTTTACTGTCGCTGTAGAGTTGATGGGAGAAGACCTATCGCTCACTCATATTGCAAGCCAACTTGGCTTTTCTGATATATCTCATTTCTCTAGATCTTTTAAACGAATCAGCGGTCTAACCCCCAAACTCTATCAACGCACGATCCTCAGCCTTAACAGTAACCACAGGTCTCCATAACCTCTGACTGGGATGAGGTTATGGAGTTGGAACAAGCCTACTATTCTGTTGGGCCTTCTTCTATTCGTGATTTTTGACCTAAACGATAGATTTGCTCTGCTCTGGTGCCAAAGAGCCAGAAACTGGCGGCCAAAACTGCAAAGAACAAAGCTTTATGCGTCCCTTCCCAAAAGTACTCAATAAAACGTGTGTACAAATTGACGAAGATAAAAATAAGACCGAACCCTCGATTCAACTCATCATCAAACTTGATTCCATGATACAGAGCAGCGATTGAGGCTATTAGTAACAACAGCGACCAATGTATCAATGAGAACTGGCTTACATCTCCCCAATCTGCAAAGTCTGCATAATTGCCGAAGATGGAAACAACCCAAAGCGACAAGAAAAATAGGATCAAGCCAAACGCTCGAGTGGTTAGAGCAAATTCTTCTTTCGACTTGAATCGGGTCTGTGCGAACATTCCCAAAGCAATAAGGAAAGCGCTAAATACGACAAATCGTAAAGGCATGCTCATCGCGAGAAAATAGCCGTTGTCACTCCATTGATAGGTTTCGAAACCAAACCAGGTTCCCAAGCTAAACAGCGAGCAAACCCAAACTAAGAGCGATGGAATCCAGAGCCCCAACAACCCATAAACAATGGACGCAAGCAGAATAAGCTTGGAGAGACTGTCTGTTTCAATGACTTGTCCAATGAAATAGATCGATATAGCCGTGCTGACAATTCCGAGTACAAAAAACGCCTCGTTACTAAAGGTTTTGTCCGGTGATTGTTTTTTTCTTCTCACTCCAAAAAGGTAAAACGCTGCAGACACAATGGCAAAAAAGACACTTTTGGCGATGTCTGGAGCGCTGAAAATGTTTTGGATGAGTTCGATCAGCCATTTATCAAGAAGTACTGACAGCACACTGAGCACAATACACAGTACTGCTACCCAAAAAGAGTATTTCGCAATGAGCGACCAATCTATCGTCGCGACATCATAGCTGCCTTTGAGCTTATTGTGGTCTTCTTGATCGATGACCCCCTCTTCCAGCCACGTATCAATGGCATTATTGACTACACGACTCTCTCGTTTTGAAAGCTTCATTTAATGACTCTTCTATTCGTCTATACAGGTTCTAACGCGCTGTTATTGTCCTGACTATGTTTTGGTCGCCACACTAAACAAATAGTAGTGACTTAGCAAATAATACGGCGTCACCTGATATCAAAACTCTGTCATTTTTTAGTAAACCGTACAAAACACCTGTGCGCTTTGACGCCTGAAAGGCCGTCAAATTGAGTTTACCAAGTCGTTCTGACCAAAAAGGCATGAGTCCAGCATGAATTGAACCCGTAACGGGGTCTTCATCTCCACCATTCGCTGGCCAAAAATAACGAGAGACAAAGTCATACTCCTCAACATTGCTTGCCGCCGTAGCAACCACATCATAAGGGGCAAGTTCTTTTAGCGCCGCATTGTTTGTGACCAATTCAGTAACATCTTTTGCATCGTCATAAATGGCAAAATAGGCTTGTTCGCTACGCAAAACCTGTTTCGGTGTGATCGATAATCCATTGAGTAACTGCTGGGGGATATCAGTAACATTAAGTGGTTTACGAATAGGGAAGCTCATTTCTACCCTTCCACTTTCATCTTTGGATACCAGTAAATCCCCTACCGATTGTGTCGAGAATTTGATCTCGCCAGTTAGTCCAAGTTGCTCGAACAAAACATGAGACGAAGCCAAGGTTGCATGACCACAAAAATCAATTTCGGTTATCGGCGAAAACCAGCGAATAAAGTAATGATTGTCAGCACACTTTCTTAGAAATGCGGTCTCTGAGAGATTATTTTCAATCGCGACGTTTTGCATCCACTGCACGTCATCGTAGTTGTCTACAATCACGACAGCAGCACTGTTACCTCGAAAAGGTGTATCGGTAAAAGCATCGACAATCCATTGTTCAAGCGCCATTCTCTTTCCTTAATTCGCTCTGTTCGTGTAAGCAATGCGCTTACGGTAAATTCGGTACACGATAGCCAGTAGTATACAAGCCGTTGCAGGTACGGCAAGTGAAAGAAAAGCCAGCTTATAGAACAACATAGCCCCTGCGATACCCCCTAAAACAAAACCAAAAACGATGGTCACAAACAATTTCGCTTTTCGTTTATCGAAGGGTTCACCACGCAGTGAAGAACCAATCATGATGCCCAAGTCAGTCACGATCCCAGTTACATGGGTCGTCCTGACAACTGCGCCGCTGAAAGTTGTCGCAAGTGCATTTTGTAGTCCACATGCAGCCGAAGCGAAATAGGTTCCCATGTGCGAACCTTGGAAGAGAAAATAGGCAGCAATAAATAAAAACAAGCTCTCGATACAAAGTAGCCATTCGTATTGACGGCCAAGCTTTAGCGATACATTAGAGATGAAAAGCCCGGAGATAGCGGAACCAGCTAAAAAGCTTAAGACGATCGCAAACAAATACCCTGCCGCCGACCAATCATTAAAAAGCTGCGTACCTAGCAGTGTCGCCGTCCCCGATAGATGAGAGATCGCTTGATGTTGAAATCCCATCAATCCTACCGCGTTTACCGTCCCTGCAAGTAGCGCAAGAATGAAAGCTCCTGACTCAATCCAACGTGGCAATTTAGAAATCAAGTGAGTACCTCACGACAAAAAAGCAGGTTAACGACGACAAAATAGTTCACACCGTCAAAGACGAAGCGTGCATCATAGTCCTATCTAGCGTGGTTTCTTTGATTTGAAGCACATAATGTGCTGCGGACCAGCCGCACCGCCTAAATACAGTTCTCCTGTGTCCACAAAACCTACCTTTTGGTACAGCTGATAGGCAATCGTGTTCTTGCAATTTACTGTTAAATACAGGTCACACGGGGCTATGCTAAGCCAAGAATCGAACTCCTCAGTAATTAAACTCAGTGACGACTTCGCAAGGCCAAGACCCTGATAGCGTTGGTCTATAAAGTATGCACGTAAGCCGACCGCACCAGCGGGCGCATCCTTCATCGTGTTGGCATAATCTTGGTCGAGTAAAAAGAAACCTACAGCTATTTCATTGGAATAGATGACCCATTGTGTCTCTAAGGGTTTAGATAAGCTCGCGTGGACAATTTCTGAAGTAATACCGACAAAAGGGAGTTGGCTTTCGTCAACATAGAGGTTAACTAACTCCTCGGTAACGGGAATCTCAACTTTTCTGATAACTAAAGTCATAAAACAACCCCGTCCTCATTCCATTCAAACTCCATCTGTTTTGCCGTTTTTAGTGCTATTTCCCTACCTTTTAGTTTTTCCACGAGCCTCAAGCTCATATCTATACCGGCTGATATTCCGCCAGATGTTACTAAACGACCGAGATCAACCCAACGAACGTCGGGTTTAACCGTTAAGTTAGGAAATTTTGCTTTCAAATCACCTTGATCCTCCCAATGGGTGGTGACAGTTTGATCGGTAATAACCCCCGCTTGAGCTAGCAAAAAGGCGCCTGTACACACTGAAGAGACTAGATCGGCCTCTTTGGAAACTTTCGCGATCCAGTCCATAGATTTCACATTGGTCATCTCTGGCTCATGTATACCGCCGGGGATGACTACCACATCCAACTTTGGGTGGCTGAGGATTGAGTAATCCGACTGAACATTAAAACCTCCACGGGCACTTACTTCACCATGACTGCTAGACAGTAAACTCACATTCCACTTGTCTTCATCAGGCAAAAATCGATTTGCCGTAGAAAACACCTCGAACGGACCTGCGAAATCCAATACCTCGACGTCTTTGTAGATATAAATTCCAATGTTCATCTCAACCGTCCTTTGTTAATACCCTGTTATCAACACTATTCAGTTCCCGCGAAAATTTCAACTTATTCGTCTCAAACTATCCTTTGTTGAACAGAGTGTTAGCTAAAACAGAGGGTACGATCCTACATAACCGATTTATTGAAAAGACACTTCCCATTTAACCTTTACTTCATCAACGTATCAGCTCCTTCTCCGTTTCCTTTTCTGATACGAAATTACTATTTGAAAAAGGCGAATCACACTATGAATGAACTGTCGTTCAGCATGCCCCACGAGCTTGAGTTTGCCGGGATTTATTTCCCCCCTCTTCTGCTCACCTGCGCATGCGGTTATTTACTAGCCCTAATAACAAGTAAGTTCATCGTGCGCAGAAAATGGCACCGATACTTCGCTGGTTATGCGTTGGTCGAGATTGCTATTGCAGCCGTTTACGTGGTTCTTCTCAACAAATATATCGTTTGGTCGTAATTCAAAGAAAGGTTTTCCCGTGTTAAAGAAACTCATCACTACTATTGCTGTTTTGGCCATTGCTGGTTATTTCACCTATGACAACTACGCAAGTTACATCGAGAACCCATGGACACGGGATGGTCAGGTTCGCGCTGATATTATTCAGATCACACCTCGCGTTACCGGCCCAGTAATCGAGCTCAATGTTGAAGACAACAGTCACGTCAAAAAAGGTGACGTGCTGTTTAAAATCGACCCAAGCACCTTTGAGGCAGCAAAAGATCAAGCGTACGCGAACCTACTTCAAGCTAAAGCACTTCTTGAACGTGCTATTAACGAAGAGAAGCGTTCTGCAGAACTTGAACGTCGCAAACCTGGCGCAGTCCCTGTTTTGACTCTCAACAACCTCGCCAACGACGTGCAGACTTCTCGCGCAAATGTAAAAGCTGCTGAAGCTGGATACGAGTCAGCGTCATTGAATCTTGAGTTCACAACGGTGACTGCCCCAACTGACGGTTACATCACTAACTTAAACCTTCAAGAAGGTTCTCAGGTGGTAGCCAACCAACCGGTTGTCGCGTTAATTGATGATGACAGTTTTTGGGTTGAAGGCTTTTTTGAAGAGACCGATCTTCGCCACATTCGCACTGGCTCGCTCGCTCAAGTCACGCTTATGTCTCACCCTGATCGCCCGTTGGCGGGTCATGTTAGAAGCATGGGGTATGGTATTTCCAAAGCCGATGGCAGCACCGGTTCATTTTTACTACCGAACGTTAACCCTAACTTCCAATGGATCCGTCTAGCGCAGCGTATCCCGGTGCAAATCAAACTAGATAAGCCACCAGAAGACATCCAACTTATCGTCGGTGCTACGGCATCTGTTTTAGTGAGTAAACATCAACAAGCAGAGTAGAACATGAAGATTGATATGCATAATGCTCTAAAATTGGCTATTTCGGTACCGCTAGCACTCTTGCTAGCGTTATCGTTTGGTTGGGAAAAGCCCTACTGGGCCGCGACCACCGTTATCATTCTCTCTACCCACGAGTCCTTTGGTCATTCTTTGAAAACGGGGCGAGAACGTATTCTAGGGGCTGGTATTGGTGCCATTCTAGCGTTCATATTGGTGTCTTTGTTTCCTCAAGACCCAGCCCTCTTTGTGACAGCCTTCGTAACCGTCGCCGCGATCCTTATCTATTTAGGTGGTTGTCTGCATCACGGTTACCTATTCAAAATGGCATTCGTCGTATGTACTCTGATTGCTTTTGTCGGCAACTTTGACAATGTCACGACATTCAATATGGCAATTACCCGAGTACAAGAAACGATTCTCGGGGTGTTGGTGTTCACCTTTGTCTATAGCTTTCTATGGCCAGAAAAAACGGAAGACTTAATTTTCGAGCAGTTTGCCACTTTGGTAAAACAATACCGAAAAATTATCGTCGACTATCGATTTGACCACGGTAAGAAACTCGAACTCAATTCTCTTAGAGCGGACATTGAACGAGCAAAATCGCTGCTTGCGCTGCCACTACACGGAAGTTACGACCTGAAAAGCAACATCGATAAATATCGCATCGTATTAGCGTCTTTTATCGAGTCGGCAGATAGATTAGAACAACCAGAATTGTTTGACTTAGATTGGCACAGCCATCGATGCGCTGAGCTGGGTAATACTGTCAACAAAAACAGTATTGATGAACTAAGTCGCGACGATTTGCACACTTTAGTGCTAGACTCTACATGGGATGACGAAACTCTTTATAAAGAGACTAAACGCAGTCTAACGTTATTCACTAACTATCAGCAAAGGTTAGTGGTCGTCGCTCAAAATGTTTGCGTGATCATCTCGGCGTTTCTGCTTTGGATATATTTGGCAATTCCCGGGGGAACTATCTTCCCGATGCTTGCCTGTGTCATGGCTAATGCGATGACCTCGATGCCGAAAGCCTATATTAATAATGTCATTTTAGGATTCATTATTTTTGCAACTTTCGTCTTGCTTCAGTTTGTGTTGATTCTACCTTCACTCACGGAAGCATGGCAGATAGCCATTTTCTATTTTGCTAACTTGATGGTTATGTCGATTGGTTGTGACTTTTTTAAACAACCTCTGCAAAAAATGATAGGACCACAGATGCTTGTTGTTCTTACCAACGGACCACTGCATTTAACGCCTAGCTTCGATATACAAACACCGCTCATCATGGTGATTTTTGTTTTTCTATCTTTAGCACTCGCTAAGTTTTATATAGACCTAATACATATCGATTAATATTGAGAAGCTGCCACATGGCAGCTTTTTTTTTGCATTTTCACGTACCCGATGGACTCACCCTACAAAAGCGATTTATTCATTTCTCACTCTTACCTTAATATTTTCTCATCAGGACAAGGTACTCGTTACCCGCATTGGAATGTAACAAAGAATGGTGAATGAACTATTGCCACCATCTCAAGATTAACTATCTACGTACACACTGAATTATAGGTTATTAACTATGTCTAATATCGACTTCTCACAATTCGAAAACCTAAGCCCATTTGAACTTAAAGACAAACTTATCGAAGTGGCTAAAACGACTCCAGACCGCATGCTGATGGATGCTGGCCGTGGTAACCCTAACTTTCTAGCTACGCTACCTCGTCACGCTTTCCTTCGCTTAGGTGACTTCGCAATGCAAGAAGCTGAGCGCAACTACGCTTACCTAGATGCGGGCTTCGGCGGCATCCCAGATGGTAAAGGCATCGTTGAGCGTTTCGATACGTTCGTAGGTAAAGCGGGTGACTCTGAAGGCGTTCGTTTCCTAGAAAAAGCACTTAGCTACGCGAAAGACCGTCTAGGTATCGACAAGCAAGAGTTCCTAAACGAGCTAATACTAGCATTCCTTGGCTGTAACTACCCTGTTCCTCCTCGCATGCTTGTGAACATCGAAAAAGTGGTTAAGCAATACATCGCAGAAGAGATGTACGGCCCTATGCCAACTACGACTAACTTTGACCTATTCGCGACTGAAGGCGGCACGGCGTCAATGACCTACACCTTCCAAACCATGTTCCACAATGGTCTGTTGAAGAAAGGTGACAAGGTTGCACTGACTACACCTATCTTCACTCCGTACCTAGAAATCCCAGAGCTTTCTGAGTACGAACTGGAAATCGTAGAAATCCGTCTAGACGAGAAAACATGGCAGCTTCCTCAATCTGAGATTGAAAAGCTAGCTGACGAGCAAATCAAACTACTGTGTGTGGTAAACCCTGCTAACCCAGCGTCTGTGAAGTTCTCTGACGACACGCTAGACCGCCTAACTTCATTTGTTGAAGAGAAGCGTAAAGACCTATTCATCATTACCGATGACGTGTACGGCACATTCGCAGATAACTTTGTATCGCTGTTTGCAAAACTGCCATACAACACACTTTGTGTGTACTCATTCTCAAAATACTTCGGTGCAACAGGCTGGCGTCTAGGCACTATCGCGATTCAAGACAACAACGTGTTTGACGATGCGATGCGTGCACTACCAGAAGCACAGCAGCTTCAGCTTGATGACCGTTACAAAACACTGACTCCAACACCGCGCGACATTAAGTTCATCGACCGTATCGTTGCAGACAGCCGTGCAGTAGCACTAAACCACACTGCTGGTCTATCGCTACCACAACAAGTTCAAATGGCAATGTTCTCTCTAAACTGCCTAATGGACCTAGAAGACAAGTACAAAGACGCTTGTAAACGCATCATCCGTGAGCGCTTCAACACGCTTTACGAAAACATGGGCATCACTGTTGAAGAAGACAAAGACCGTGTGGATTACTACACACTACTAGAGCTAGACACCCTAGGTGGCAAGCTGTACGGCGACGAGTTCGTGGAGTGGTTCAAAGCAAGCAACAAGGGTAAAGACTTCTTGTTCCGCCTTGCTCACGAAACTGGTGTTATCTTGCTTCCAGGTAAAGGCTTCGATGTGGTACACGCATCAGTACGTGTATCACTCGCTAACCTAACTCACCACGAGTATGAGTTGATTGGTCGTGAAACTCGCCGCGTACTTGATGAGTACTATGCAGAGTTCATCGCTAGCTAATTTTACCCCACAGACAACGCCTCGCTATTTAGCGAGGCGTTTTTATATCTAGCGCATTAATAATATAACACCAACTCACTTCCAGCTAGCACACATACACTTGGATTATTCCCTACACAAACAACACGTACTAGATTTTTAAATAAAATTTATATTTATCAAGAATCAACCCCACTGCCAGGCGGTCAATTTAACAACACAAAATCAACTATTTAGGCAAAATCGATCATTAAAAAACCACTATAACTCTACTGACGATGACTTCATCCTACAAACGTGATTTATTAAATATGACGAATCAACTTATTATTACCGCATCAAGACAACAATGATGCTTGATTAGCAAAGATTGCAACTCAGCTTTCACGGAAGACTCTTAATTAATTATGTAAACTCAACTGGAGCTATATTATGGACTTTGTTCATACTTTAATTCAAAGCTCACCATTTATTGCATTATTCATTACCCTATCACTAGGTTATTTGGTGGGTAAAATAACAATTGGTCGCTTTGTTCTTGGTGGTGTCGCAGGCACACTATTAATGGGCGTATTAATTGGTCAATTTGGTGTTCATATCGACCCAGGTGTTAAGAGTATTTTCTTCGCACTATTTATTTATGCCGTAGGTTTCCAAGGCGGTCCGCAATTCTTTAGCGCACTGAACTTCAGAACCATCAACATTTTGATGTCGGCTGTTGTAATGACGGTCTCAGGCCTTCTATGTGTTCTGGCGGCAGCGTGGTTCTTCGACCTTGACCGTGGTACAGCAGCAGGTCTTGCAGCGGGTGGTCTAACTCAGTCAGCAATCATCGGTACCGCTGGTGACGCAATCAGCAAGTTAGCTGGTGTGACTGAAGAAGCGAAGCACATCATGCAAACCAACGTTGCAGTAGGTTACGCGGTAACATACATCTTCGGTTCCCTAGGTCCAATCCTAATGGTGACTTGGATTATCCCAACAATGATGAAATGGGACATCCGCGGCGAAGCTATCAAGCTTGCTGAGAAAATGTCTGGCGGCAAACCTGAGCTCAACCCAGGTGAGTTTAACGCGATTTCACAACTAGAGTCTCGCGCATTCCAAGTGACTAACTCTTGCAGCGTATATGGCAAAACCATCGCTCAGGTAAACGAAAAGCTTGTAGACGTTGCCATTGAAGTTATCGAACGTGACGGCAAAGAGATTGAGCTGGAGAAATTCACAGCTATCAATGAAGGTGACGTTATTGTTGTCACTGGCCGTCGCAAAGCAGTGAACAAATTCGCGAAACACCTAGGCCAAGAAGTTGTCGACCTAGATGAAAAATTCACGCTTATCGAAGAAAACCGTCAGCTAATTGCAACAGACAAAAAGCTTATTGGTAAAACGCTTAAACAGGTTAAACAAGAGTCAAATGCAGACGCTCTTCGCGGTGTTTACGTTACAGACTACATCCGTGGCGGCAACTCTATTGACGTGACTGAAAACCTTGTTGTTCAGAAAAACGACATCATTCAGTTGACAGGTAAACCAACAGACATCAACAAAGTTGAAAGCAACATTGGTAAACGCCTTGGCTCAAGTGTTGTGACTGACTACGTCATGTTCGGACTTGGTATGGCACTAGGTGTTCTTATCGGCATGATCAGCTTCAAGATTGCAGGCATTCCGGTCACTATCGGCTCAGGTGCTGGCTGTTTGATCTCTGGTCTAATGATGGGCTGGCTACGAAGCAAAAAACCAAGTGTGGCTTCGTTCCCTGTTGGTGCATCTAACTTCCTTCGTGACTTCGGTCTGGCTATCTTCGTCGGCATCGTAGGTCTAGAAGCAGGTCCACAAGCAGTAAGCACAATCCAAGAACACGGCTTGTCACTTCTATTCCTAGGATTTGGTGTGACATTGATTCCTCAGTTCATCGGTTTCTTCGTGTCTTACTACGTACTGAAAATTCGCAACCCAATTGAAGGCCTAGCAGCCGTAAGTGGTGGTCGAAGCGCAAACCCAGCATTTGCTGCGCTACTAGAGAAAGCAGGTAACTCATCTCCAGTATTCGCCTTCACCGTGACTTACGCAGTAGCTAACGTACTGCTCACACTATGGGGACCAATCATCGTTGGCATCATTACTACCAACGTCCCAATGTAACGCATTAATCGAAATGAGCGGGAAAGTTCTCTCCCGCCTTTTCAAACAAATTTCAGTCAAACGAACCTGTTCGTTTGCTAATGAATCGAAAAATTTAAGGTAATTTATTATGTCTAATATCGACTTCTCACAATTCGAAAACCTAAGCCCATTTGAACTTAAAGACAAACTTATCGAAGTGGCAAAAACGACTCCAGACCGCATGCTAATGGATGCTGGCCGTGGTAACCCTAACTTCCTAGCTACGCTACCTCGTCACGCTTTCCTTCGCTTAGGTGACTTCGCAATGCAAGAAGCTGAGCGTAACTACGCTTACCTAGATGCGGGCTTCGGTGGCATCCCAGATGGCAAAGGCATCGTTGAACGTTTCGATACGTTCGTAGGTAAAGCGGGTGACTCTGAAGGCGTTCGTTTCCTAGAAAAAGCACTCAGCTACGCGAAAGACCGTCTAGGTATCGACAAACAAGAGTTCCTAAATGAACTCGTTCTAGCATTCCTTGGCTGTAACTACCCTGTTCCTCCACGCATGCTTGTGAACATCGAAAAAGTGGTTAAGCAATACATCGCAGAAGAGATGTACGGCCCTATGCCAACCACGACTAACTTTGACCTATTCGCGACTGAAGGCGGCACGGCGTCAATGACCTACACTTTCCAAACCATGTTCCACAATGGTCTGTTGAAAAAAGGTGACAAGGTTGCACTGACTACACCTATCTTCACTCCGTACCTAGAAATCCCAGAGCTTTCTGAGTACGAACTGGAAATCGTAGAAATCCGTCTAGACGAGAAAACATGGCAGCTTCCTCAATCTGAGATTGAAAAGCTAGCTGACGAGCAAATCAAATTGCTTTGTGTGGTAAACCCTGCAAACCCAGCGTCTGTGAAGTTCTCTGACGACACGCTAGACCGCCTAACTTCATTTGTTGAAGAGAAGCGTAAAGACCTATTCATCATTACTGATGACGTGTACGGCACATTCGCAGATAACTTTGTATCGCTATTTGCAAAACTGCCATACAACACACTTTGTGTGTACTCATTCTCAAAATACTTCGGTGCAACAGGCTGGCGTCTAGGCACTATCGCGATTCAAGACAACAACGTGTTTGACGATGCGATGCGTGCACTACCAGAAGCACAGCAGCTTCAGCTTGATGACCGTTACAAAACACTGACTCCAACACCGCGCGACATTAAGTTCATCGACCGCATCGTTGCAGACAGCCGTGCAGTAGCACTAAACCACACTGCGGGTCTATCGCTACCACAACAAGTTCAAATGGCGATGTTCTCTCTAAACTGCCTAATGGACCTAGAGGACAAATACAAAGATGCTTGTAAACGCATCATCCGTGAGCGCTTCAACACGCTTTACGAAAACATGGGCATTACTGTCGAAGAAGACAAAGACCGTGTGGATTACTACACACTACTAGAGCTAGACACCCTAGGTGGCAAGCTGTACGGCGACGAGTTCGTGGAGTGGTTCAAAGCAAGCAACAAGGGTAAAGACTTCTTGTTCCGCCTTGCTCACGAAACCGGTGTTATCTTGCTTCCTGGTAAAGGCTTCGATGTAGTACACGCATCGGTACGTGTGTCACTCGCTAACCTAACTCATCACGAGTATGAGTTGATTGGCCGCGAAACTCGCCGCGTACTTGATGAGTACTTTCAAGAGTTCATGGCTCAATAAACAGCCTTAAGCCTCGCTCTGCGAGGCTTAATTTTTCCCTTTACATGAAAAGCACTCCGTTGGCTTTTCGATTAAAAGAAGAAGTACGCTATGAAAGGTATTATTTCTATTCAATCACACGTCGTTTATGGACGTGCTGGAAACAGCTCAGCTGTATTCCCACTACAAAGACTTGGCTTTGAAGTATGGCCAATTCACACGGTTCAGTTCTCAAACCATACACAATACCAACAAGGTTGGACTGGATACGCATTTCACCCGAGCATCATCGGGGAGCTTACGCTTGGCCTAAATAAGATTGGTGCTCTAAAAGACTGTGAAGCGATTTTGTCTGGGTACATGGGCAGCGCAGCGCAGGCGCACGAAGTATTAAAGCTTGTTAACAAAGTAAAGAAAGAAAATCCAAATGCACTCTACGTTTGCGATCCAGTCATGGGTGATTCAGAAAAAGGCTGCATCTTAGATCCGGAAATTACTGACGAGCTAGTTACGCATCTTATGCCTGCAGCAGATGTGATTATTCCAAATCAATTTGAGCTCACTCAATTCACCGGGATCGAGATAACCTCGCTCGGAGACGCGGTTGCAGCCTGTAAAAAAGCACTCTCCATGGGGCCGAAGGTGGTATTGGTGAAACACTTGCACGGTATATCAAACAACATCTTCACAATGATGCTAGCGACTGAGGGCCATTGCTATATGGTTCAGCGTCCTTTCCTAGATTTTGAGCGAGAGCCCGTTGGTGTTGGCGATTTAATTTCCGCACTATTTACGGCTGGCCTTCTCAGCGAACTGTCGCCGGTTAAAGCGTTTGAGCATGCAAACAACGCTTGTTATGGCGTACTTCGTGAGACCCACCGACGTGACGAGTGGGAACTTCAAACTGTAGCGGCGCAACAAAGCCTTGTCGATCCAAAAGATCGCTTCTGTGCAACTCAACTAGCGTAAGGAAAAACTCATGAAGAAAGCAATTATTACAGCGGCATTACTTTGCTTAAGCAGCGCCGCTAGCGCCAATATCATCATTGATACGAAAAATGTAGATCAAGAGCAGTACCATGCTGATATGTATGAGTGCCAGCAATATAGTGAGAACGTGCAGAGTGGGCAATCTAACTCTCTAGGCTCCGATATGCTGGGTTCAACCGCTAAAGGTGCGGCGTTGGGTGCCGCTGGCGGTGCAATTTCTGGCGGAAGTGGTACTAAAGGTGCTCAAGTCGGAGCCGGAATTGGCTTGATTGGTGGCGCACTCAAACACGGCGCGGAAAAGAGACATCAAGCAGAAGAATACCAGGTGCAGAAAGACCAAGTTGTCCGTCACTGCATGCAAGGCCGTGGCTATTACGTACTAAACTGAATCGGTTCTTGTAGGATTAGATCCTTCAAACGCGATTGTGGATATTCAGCTCAAAAAGATATTATCTCTTCGTCAAGGCGTAATGCTCCTTGGTACTGTAATTGAACTCAAAAGGATTAACATGGCGTATGGGGAAACCCAGCTTTGGGAAGGGATTCCCAATTTTTTTCTACTCTTCTACTAACCCTTTATACATCACGAAACTATCAACATAACCCAGGCGGCTGTGTTTATAGGCTCTAGGAATCGTCCCGACGATATCAAAGCCAAGACTTTTCCAAAGCTCTACTGCGATAGTATTTGTCGATACCACGCTATTAAACTGCATCGCTACAAATCCCAGTTCTATCGCAATCTGTTGGGAGTACTCGCACATTGAACGTGCAATCCCCTTCCCTCTGGCACTCTCAGAAACCATGTATCCGCAATTGCAAATATGGCGGCTTGGTCCTGCCGCATTTGCTTTGATGTAAAACGAGCCTAGTATCTCTCCGTCATTTATATAAACGAATGTTTTAAGTGGCGCTTTACACCAAACATCAAACGACTGCTCTAATGTCATGTTTGGATCAAAAGCATAGGTTTCCTGAGCCCGTATTACCTTAGAAAACGTAGGCCAAAAAGCATCGAAATCCTGTCTTGTCATTTCACGAAACATGAGTTGTTCCTTAAGTTGCTAGAAACGGTTAATCAAACTCGCGCAAGGTGGTTTAAAGGAGACCAACCCATAACACCTTTGTCACCTGTTTTTTCGCACCAAATCCAACCATTCAGTTCAAACTCAGCAGTCAGTCTTTCACCCACCGCTAATCTGTGCTCAACAGCACGGTAGTCACTTTTGACGATCGCGATCTCAGCATCTATCGTGAGTATCTGTTTAGGTACCCACCCCTTCTTATCTTCACCGCGACAAAGAACCCAATTTGGCCAATCACCCTGAGCGTCTGACTCTTCCATAACAGTCAGTTGCTCACCTTGCACGACAACAATCGGGTGTTTGGGAGTATCTGTGTATTCCTTTACTACTTTGTATTGCATATTTGTCCTTTATTTTAGAATTACCATCACGACATCAATTCGGTCTGTACGTCGAATAATAGGTATCGACACTGATCTCCTGATGACGGTCTTCGCTTAATGCTTTGACTACTCTATCGAATGTATTGTCGCTTCCGAATCGCTCAACCAATAGTGCAAAACGTTTTGAAGACGAAAATAGTACATGAGCTAGTTGTTCTGACGAAACCGGAATCACCAACCTGCTTTGATGAACAGCGATCTCTGTCAGCACTTCAAACTCCGAGAAGTTCTCTGCATGGTTATAGCTAGAAGTACTTGGCGGTAGTGTGATACCAAGGCTCGTCAGCACATCATCGAGCAATACTTCGAAGTCGTAGGCAACTACCGTGACATCTTCATTGCCGACACGCAGTATTTCGTCAACTAACTTATCGGACTTGGCGTAAGAAAGTGAACCTGCAAAGGTGACAATATCAACCGAACTATCGGTAAGCGGTAAGTTATCGCCCGTCCCTTGAACAAAAGAAACACCATGTGATAAGCTCGCGTTAGCCAGCATCTCGGCACTTGGGTCTATGCCCACAACCTCGCAGCAAAACGCAGCCAAAGCATTGGACGAGAGGCCTGTCCCACAACCTATATCCAGACCTTTTTCAAACGAAGGCTTAATAGATTCTATTGCCTGTTTCAGTATCAGCCCGTGAATAGGCGGACGGTACGCCGCGTAGTGCTTAGAAACTTGATCGTTATACTCATCACTCATTACCACTACCTCTAGGTTCTTGTTTTATGGCAAAAGAAGCTCTGTTTCTTTCTAAGAAACTGTGTAAGCCAATAGATCAACAACCTGTTGTGGCGTCGTTGCCCACGCCTGTGCAGCGCCATCAACCTCTTTTAGCGCATGTACTAGGTTTTCATCGTGGAGAGTAATGTACGGTTTGCCGAGTGCAGCACAGTAACCAGCATCAAAAGCTGCATTCCACTGCTTATATTTGTCGCCAAAACGAATGATCGCTACGTCACATGCTTTGATAGCCGTTTGAATTCTAATCGCGTTTACTTTTGCGGATTTGTGGTCGCGCCAAAACTGTTGCGACTCGGCGCCTAAACCATCGCCTGCAGCATCACTTGATTCATGATCTGTGTTGGCAGACGTAAAACTGATATCAAGATCCTTGGCTTTGCAGCCCTCGATGATCTGCTCTCGCCAATCGGTATGTATTTCACCTGATAGATATACTTTCAACACGCACTCCATTAACACATTGATTTTTAGACAGTCTACTCGTACCGCTTTGGCTGAGCAATGATTGAATTATCGACAGAAGGTATCGATATAGAGAGCCTCTACCTTGTCTCTCGCCCACTGAGTGCGACGCAAGAATTTAAGAGAAGATTTGATAGAGGGGTTGTTGTAAAAGCAATTAATCTGAATTTCCGCATCTAAGCCTTCCCAACCATAGTGCTCTTGAAGGCGTACTAGGATTTTTTCTAGTGTCAGACCGTGTAGTGGATTGTTTGGTTGCTCTTGACTCATGTCTTATACCTAAAATTTGTTCAACGCGCGCAGTGTACCAGATTAAGCATCCATCGACCTCTGGTTAATTGCTCCGTCAGGCGCCTCTGGGGGCAAACATAATTATAGCCATGCCGAGCAACGCAACTAATGTACCAACAATATCCCACGTAGTTGGTTTGATACCATCAACTAGCCAGAGCCAAATGATGGCGACAAATATGTATACCCCGCCGTAAGCCGCATAAACTCTGCCTGCTGCCGTAGGGTGTAAAGAAAGTAACCACGCGAATAAACCAAGAAAGAACGCAGCTGGGACTAACAGCCAGATCGACTTTCCTTCTCTAAGCCACAAATAAGGCAAATAGCAGCCTAAAATCTCTGCCACAGCGGTCGCCATAAACAGACCAACAACTTTTACATCGACCAAAACCGTTTCCTATCTAGTCCTTTTATTGAGCAGAATGCAAAGCGTGAATCGCTTCAGCTATCGAGTTGAACTGAATTTTAGTAAGGCATACTTGTGCCAATGAAAATTCATGAGCTTGAACAAGTAAAGTGACATCTTCAAGACTGAGAGTCTCATGTTTATATTCCAGTACCACTATGCCTCTAGAATCTGTCGTTACCCCATACACCTGTCCGTAAGAGTCAACCAAGATGTCTTCATCACTGTGAATAAGTGAATTGAGTTCGTCAGTTAACGAGACTTCCGACGCGATGTAAAGCAGTTCATCATCACCTTCAAGTTTAAGGAGGCAGGGCCAATTGATCATAACAATACTTGTGAAAGATGGCATAAGTGTGGGGTAAGCCTACACGCAGAAAAAGAAGTTAACAACAGCGCAGAAAGTCGAGTTCGTCTATCTAGAGCACTGGTTTCGTTAAACTGAAGGGCTACTTATGTTTATATTGAGTCGGGCAGTACCCTCGGCTAACGTCACCACGACGAAGCCTTGCATGTTTTGTTGCTCTACCCGAAACTCTTGCTCGCCATAGCTTGAAACTGCCCCTTTTTAGTCGAACACGCATAAAACGTATGACCTCAGACTCGCTCAAGCCAAACTGTGATCGAATGGCTTCAAAAGGCGTTCTGTCCTCCCAAGCCATCTCTATAATTCTCGACTCCATCTCTTGTGTTACTTCCATAATTAGACTTCCACCAAAATACAGAACCTGTACTACGCAGAGAAGATAACTAAAGTTCAATTCAGCTTGTTAACCGAATTTTAAATGCTTATTTCATGTCTCAATTGAGCCAGAAACGAACGCATATACTCTACTCTCCTCTCAGCTTCTTCTCTTGCAGAAGCCGTTTGCATCATGCCAGGCAGTCGGAAGAGCTTAGTATGGTAATGGTCTATTGAGTACTTCTGATCTTCTGGGTGGCGCTTTTCACAAAATGGGTCTTCAGCGCTATATAGAGTTACGCCTAATTGGGTGCTTACCTGTAGACACCTTGCTATACCGATCGCACCAAGAGCATCAAGCCTGTCGGCATCTTGTACTACCTTAGCTTCGAGTGTTTTGGGGGTAATATTAGCGCTATAACTATGCGCTAGGATACTGTGGTGTATTGCATCGAAATATTCTGACGGATAGCCCAGCCCCTCAAGAAAGCTCAGTGCTTTGTCCGCCGCTATAGCCGAACTTTTAGAACGCTCTGGATGATTTTTAGGAAATGAGAAACAATCATGAAGATACGCAGCAGGTAACACAACCTCTAGCATCGCCCCCTCCGCCCTGCACAACTGTTTGGCCGTCTTTACTACTCGAAAGACATGATTCATGTCGTGGGCTAGATCTTGATTCATTTCTTGAGCAATAAAATTGATCATTGCTTCTTCATAATCTTCACAGGAAAACATCGGCATTTACTAATACTCAAAACTCATAGATTACATTGGCATAGAGTGCCATATAATGGCAAATGAACAACCTATAGCAACTGTCCAGGACAAAGAACGCAATTTATCGGCATCCAGCAAATACAAAACATGATAGACAACTCGCGCCCCAATGTGAGTTAAAGCGAGATATTGTATCGTTTCAGATGTGGACTCAGTCACCAGAGCGACAAGAACTGCCGGTGCAAATACAATAAGCGATTCAAACGCATTTTGATGTGCAGCTAATGCCCTCGCCCCAAAACCGGTTAGACCTGCTTGCTGAGTTCTTGGGTGACGGTTGTCGTAGCCACCAGCTTTATTCATCGCGATGGCCACGGGAATCTTAGCAATGTAAGGGAGAATCGTGGCGACGAGTAGACACCAGATTAGAGTGGTCATCAGGACATCCTTTTCCTATGAGATAAGTGTTTAGTATATCGAATTAATCAGCTAAGTAGTAACCAATAAGATTCTGTGTTTCAAGACCTTGTAGACGACCGTCTTGGAGTAATTCATCTTTGCCAGTTTTCGTCATTCGGTCCCAATCATAAGTTGGACCGTCTGTCTCATTGCCATCGATAACCCAAACGCTATCTGAACCTTTCTGGTACTGTTCTTTTTCGAACAACTCATCGCTAAACCAAACACGCGACATCTTGCTCATCATAGCTTCATCTTGACTAGACACACTAAACGTTGTTCCATCAGAGCGCACGGCTTTGTTGAAAACAAAAGGAAGCTCTGAGCCAAAACATGGCGTTCCGAAGCTGCAGCTCAGCGATTTCACTACTTGAATGAGATCGGTTTCTTTCTCACTAAATAAGTTCCCTTTTGGTACTGAGTTAAAGCTACCTCGATAGTTAAACTCATACATAGTCGCTTGAATTTGAGAATCATCAGCTGACGCGACTTTAGCTCGAATAGGGCCCGCAAACATCATATCGCTGGTCATTTGGTTAAACTGCTTCATGTTATCAAACGCACCGCTAAGCTCTTTTTCCGAGTTAGCCGCATAATCCTCAAAGCCAAGTAAGGTGCTTGTTTGATCAGTATTACCTAGACCATAGAACAGTGTATTTACAGCTTCGTAAGCGGTCTCTGGTAGAAGGTTGATGATGTCACCCAACTCTAGCTGGATATTTACATCATTGCCGTCAATGCTCTCTAGCTCAGCTCGCAGCAGCTCAACATTATCATCTTCTGTCAACCAAGTAGCAATGACTTCAGGTGCTTGTGCCGCATTTTCTTCAGTCAAAAGATCTGGGTCATTGTTCATGATCAAATCCACTACCATAGGAATCAAGAAGGTAATGTCCGCCAGTGAACCAAACGCTCGCTCATCCGCAGCGTTATAACCAGCAACCGTTGGAACCGTAAGTTCAGTATCAAAAGGTTGAGATTTCAGGTGATAACCTTTATCTGATCCAATGAGTTTTTTACGGTACTCAATGTAAGGCGCAAATGGCATCAGCGTCGCTATTGGTGTCGCGTTTGAGCTAATTGGGTTTATTGTTGCAGCGCTAGTGACTACCCAGTCCACAATCTTAGACGTTGCCTTAGACATTGATTGTTGCTTGTCCATAATTTCTTTCAGCGACATGTTTTCCATTTCAGAGACAGACGCGAAGGATTCTGCATTGCTGCTGCTTTTGTATTCAAAGCCATATGGATTACTTTGCATGATCGCGCGCTGGAAATATTCACCAGCAATAAACTCGTCGCTGCTATCTTGCTGTAGGATACCGATCGACATAGCGCCCGCGCCCTGCCCCATAACTGTCACGTTACCAGCATCACCACCAAACTTATCAATATTGTTGTTAACCCACTCTAATGCGCGTTTTTGGTCACCAATACCAAAGTTTCCGCCTTTGCTGTCATCTTTGTAAGTCGAGCCAAGTAAACCCAGACGGTAGTTAAATGTGACTGCGATAAAAGGCTTTCCGTCGAGTTGTCCTTGAGCGACAACGTTGTCACCGTGAATGTGAGGATCCGAACCAGAGCCGTTTTCAAAGTTACCACCATGAATGAACACGTATACAGGTAAAACTTGATCGGCCACTAGGTTACTTGGGCGCCAAATATTTAGATTTAGGCAATCCTCTGCTTGGCGAATTTCGGTTAACGCTGTTTGCGGACATACGGCGCCAAACTCTGTCGCATAACCATCTTCTAGAGCAACTGTATCACTGTGATTAAAACGAGTCGCTTCTGCATAAGGGATACCCTTAAAGCTCTCAATTCGAACCTTTTGTTGTGTGCCCGCGGTGTCGCGTACAACAACAGACTCGCTAGTGCCGATCAAAGTGACATCGCCAATTTCAGTTTCAACTGGGTAGCTTACACCTGGTTCTACAGGCTTTGGCTCGCTCGGTTTGGTTGTAGAATTATTGCTGCCGCCACAAGCAGCAAGCGCTAAAGGAATCGCTAGAGATAGAACAGTACGAACAGACTTACGCATGGTTGACCTTACTTAATATTATTCTGAGAATCATTCGACGGAGGGACTGTTTGTTCCATCCCTCAGTTAAGTGCGGTCATTTTATAAGCAGGTGGGATTTGTCGTTAATCGCGTTTGAAGGACGCCATCATCACCTAGGTGAATGATGGCGAGATGTCCGTTTTATGCTCGATTCTGGGATTCTTCATCAGAGGCGGTATCTTGCTTTTCCTTGTGGGGTAACCACTTCGCAAGGACGTCTCCTAATGCTTTTGCACTAACAGGTTTGGACACATAGTCATCCATCCCAGCTTGCAAGCATTTCTCTCTATCTCCTTGAATCGCGTTAGCTGTCATAGCGATAACGGGAATGTCGTGATTAATATTCGCATTGTTTGTGTTCCGAATCTCTTTGGTTGCCTCGTAGCCATCCATTTCTGGCATTTGGCAATCCATAAACACTAGGTCAAAACCAGTGTGCGCTCGGAGTGATGCTAATGCTTCTAGCCCATTTTTAGCCTTATCGACTTTAATCCCATACTTACTAAGAAGAGATTGCAAAACAACTAGGTTCGTTGTCACATCATCGACAATTAACGCTCGGGCATCATATTGCGTTTTCTTGGCAGGTGTATGTCTCGTTACAAAGCTATCTTTAGGGCTTTCTGAGTTGAGACCCGACACTTTTTCGAGAACACTAAGCAAATCTGACTGTTGCATAGGTTTGGTCAAGTAACCGGTAAAGCCAACTTGCTGCATGAGTTTGGCATCCCCTCTCTGGACTACAGACGAGAACATGATCAGCTTGGTATCTTTAATCGAGTCATCGCGTTGGATTTCTTTAGCGAGTTGAACACCATCCATATTTGGCATTTGATAATCGATAATGGCGATTGTAAACGGCTTACCCTCTTTACTTGCTTTAGTCAGCACTTGTAAAGCCTGTTCACCGCTGTCGACAACCTCATGCTCCAAATCCCAGCGCTCAAATATTTGGATCATCAGATTTCTATTTGTTTTGATGTCATCAACAACAAGTACGCGTTGCTGCTTCAAATCACCTGTTGGCAAATAGACAATGGATTGTTGTGTCGAGTTTTCTAAGACGATAGTAAACCAAAAGTTCGAACCCTCTCCCTCAACACTCGAGACGCCAATGTTACCACCCATAATCTCAGAAAGACGCTTACTGATTGATAAACCCAACCCTGTCCCACCATACTTACGAGTAGTAGAGCTGTCTGCTTGAGCAAATCGAGCAAACAGTTTTTTCTGTTGCTCGTCATTGATTCCTATCCCAGTGTCTTTTATCTCAAACTTAATAACACTGTCCGTAAGTCTCTTTTCTAATACAGAGACATAAACCGCAACCTCACCTTTGTCGGTAAACTTAATCGCGTTGTTTACTAAGTTATTTAAAATCTGACGTATACGCCCTGGGTCCCCCTTGTAACAGAGGTCCATGACTGGGGTTGCCGGACATATTAATTGAATGCCTTTTTGCTCGGCGGCAAAATAGAGCATTGCGCCGACTTCTTCGACCACCTCACCGAGATCAAAATCAATCACTTCAAGGTCGATCTTACCTGCTTCTATTTTCGAAAAGTCTAAGATGTCATTGATGATAGACAGAAGCGATTCCGCACTATTTTTTGTGGTCTCGGCCATCTTCCTTTGTTGTTCATCTAACCGGGTATCAAGCAACAGGTTAGTCATACCGATGACGCCATTCATTGGCGTTCGAATTTCATGGCTCATAGTCGATAAAAAATCACCTTTCGCCTTTGCCGCAGCCTCAGACCTTTCAGTTTCTTGTTTAAGCTTTTGGTTGTAATGACGCATCTTTTCATCATTTTCAACAAGGCTTGAGGTCATCTCTTTGAAGCTGAGCGTTAACTTTGAAAACTCATCTTTGCCGTGAAGGTTCTTACTCGCACTCAGTTTTTCTAAACCTAAGCTCAGCTTACCCAAACCAACATCGTGAGTAGCACGCAGCAAAGTATCAAGGCGCCGTTTAACACGCGCCGAACTCCAAAATGCGACAAATACAGAAATAATTGCTGATACGACTGTACCAAGTATCAATACCAAGCTCGTTTGACTAGCCGAATCCGCTGACTTAACGGTTCTGATACTTATCAAAGCTTCTTCGACTTTTATAAAGGTATCAACCTTCTTTCTAATCTCGTCAATGATCGACTTGCCCGTCTGCTTCTGGACGAGCTGTATTATGACGCTCATATCTGCTTGTCCATCTCTGACAAGCCTTCTCTGTTCAATCTCTTTCGTTGCTGCTTCTTGTAACCAAAGCTTGTGTAGCGCGTCAATTTCCCAGAGAAGTTCTACCTGCGGTGGGTTATCACTGACTTGCTGTGCAAGAGTGCTAATTTTTTCGTCCCATATTGGCAGAGACCAGTTAAATGGCTCCAAAAACACCTCATCACCGGTGATCAAGAATCCGCGTTTACCCGTTTCCATATCAACGACCATGGTCAAAAGCTCTTGCGCCCTAGCGATCGCTCTATGGGTGTGCTCTACCCAGCTGGCATCTTCAACCATAGACTGAGTATTTTTGTACACAGAAACCGACACTAAGAGCATCAAGAGCACTGGTATTGAAAAACTCACCAGCACTTTTTTCTTTATTGATATATCGTCAAACCATCGACTGAACACTTCCATAATATCCCTATTAGTAATAAAGAAATTAATAGCAGTGTAGAATAAGATTTCTCAGTTTTTAGTGTACTTTGGAGGTAAACTCCTTCTATCTACAGGAGTTTTGACGTTAGTCAGGAAAATATATCATTGGCGACGAACACATTAGAGATTAATGGACTAGCTCGGTGCGCAGCTCGTTCGCAATTTCCGTCACCCTGTGTTCCTCTACACCAAAATCATTCAACAATTCTCGTCCTTTGCTGAGGGTGCTTTCTATATAGACGGAACTTGCATGATTAACACCAAGATCTCTCAAAAACACCTCATCTAACCTTGAATTTGTTCTCGCGTAGACTTCGACATTTTTATACTTGCACAACACTTTAGCTATCTTTCTTAACCTAGATGACTCAGTAACTGAAATAAACGCCCCTTTTGCTAAAGTCAGTCCAGCGAGTTGCTGCGTCTTGGTTGATAAAATATCACCGAAGTGCGCATTGAGATTCAGTGCCTTAGCGCGGCTGACACGGTCATAGTCCAAATCATAACCCACATAACTGATACCCGCTTTTTCAGCCATCATACAAACGAGCCTACCTACCTCATCTAAACCGACGACAACAAGTTCACAATTGGGTGAACCATCTGCATTCTGTCGCTCTTGCTTGGTTATTAGCGCGTCACAGATTTTCTTCCCAAACTCGTACAACCAAGGTGTCGCTATCATACTTAAACTAATCACAACAAAACCAATTGAGACCGTTTGTGGAGACAGAAGCTCAAACGCTTGCGCGACGCCAAACAATACAAACGCAAACTCACCAACTTGAGCAAGGGCGAAAGCGGTTTTGGTTGCTACTAATTTGCCTTTGCGATCCAGGAGTGCGAGTCCAAAGAACATTGAGAACTTAATTAGGATGGTTGCGACCAGCAGTCCCAAGATCAGAATGGGATGTCCGGCGATGATATTTGGGTCAATCGACATGCCTACCGCCAAGAAGAACAGAGACATTAAAATGCCTTTTATCGGCGCAACGACCTCCTCAAGTATGTGTTTAAACTCCGAATCAGAGAGCAGCATACCCAGTAAGAAGACGCCCAAGGTTTCAGATAGCCCCGCTTGTTGTGAACACAAAACTGTCAGAAGGATGGCACTTGCTAACATGAGTACAAAAGCTTCTTTACTTCGCAGTTTTGCACTCCATACGAGTAACTTGGGCAACACAAATCTTGCCAACAACACTATCAAGGTTATGACGCCTACAAACACTAAGCTTTTTTCGAGAAGCCCCACCTGAGCTTCGACTTTACTGTGGGCAAGAATGGGAATTACCCCCATAACCACCACAATACTCATATCTTGCCCCATTAAGTTGGCAAAGATATTCTTCCCATGCGAAGTGCCCAATTCGCGTTTGTCGGCAAGCATACTCACCACTACCGCGGTCGATGACTGAGCGAGGATCAAGCCTAGTACCAGACCTACTTCCCAAGGTACGTCAAAAAGAACTGCAACAATGGTAAAGCATGCCCCCGTGAGTGCGACTTGGCCCATACCCTGAAGCAACAGCGTCTTACGCATACTCCAGAGTTGTTTTGGGCGCATCTCAAGCCCCAAGGTAAACAGGAATAGCACAACACCAAAATCGGCAATGGATTGCAGTGTTTCGACATTATTCGACGCAACAAGCCCCGGTGTGTTCGGCCCTAAAATCACACCCGCAATGATAAAACCTACTACAGAGCCAATGTTGAGCCTTACAGAAAGTGCTACGCAGCAACCAATAATCAAAAATGCCAACGCGGCTGTCATTAAGAAGCTATTCATATCCATGGTTTAGAACCCCGTGCCAACTTGAAAGTAAGCCGTGCCTTGGTCTTCACTAAATGCCACGTCGACACCCACATGGATACCGTAACGCCTTGCGATCTGGTAGCGAAAACCGACACCATAAGCATCTACCGTGTCTTCAAACAGTTCATTGTGTTCTTCTGCTGTTGAACCAACGCCATAAAAGGCGTTGATGGTCCAGCGATGGTTCAAATGCCACATCGCCTGAGCTTGTAATGTACTCACTTCGTCACCTTGATATTTATAAGCGGCTACACCACGCATATTGATATAAGGTTTTGCCAAAGGTGGTAGGTAACTTTCATCAGTGTTTAGCGAGCTGTATGAACCGGCAAATGCCAAGGTTAAATGTTTATTTACTGGCACATATTGATAGGCATCGACCTCAAATGTCGCGTAATCAAAATCGCTGCCCAAAGCAGAATCGTATACCAGATATTCTGCAACCACGGACGAGCCCTTAGTCGGGAAAAACAGATTGTTTCTCGTATCGTACTCAGCTACTAACCCTAGAGCAGATAGTGAACTATCAAATTTTGCTCCAAGATTGGACATCTCTAGGTTACGATCATTGATATCCAGTGAGAGAGAATCGATGGTAGTGCTGAAGCTCGAATAGGTTTGCGACACCCCCAAAAACAGGTCACTGTTTGGGATTCGAAACGAAACTCGCTGTTTCATCAAAAAGCCTTCACTTTCGGTACCTATACCTAGGGTGCCAGCATAAGGGTCAATAAGGCCCGGGAAACCATTGCCCTCAAATCGCTTATAAACATCGATGTTGGCATGGCCATACCCTGCTCCACCGATATAACGAATACTGTCTTCATTCCAGGTATGTCGGTGGCCAATGAGTGCCATCCAGGTACCATTATCAGTATACGCACCACCAGCCACGGTAATCGCAGGAGCCAGTAGTTGTGCCCCCCCATCGAGTGATGTCAATGCATGCTGCTTGCGCTTTTCGCGCTCTTCGTCTGACTCGTGAAGGAACATACCAAGCATACCGCCACCCACACCAATTGCAGGTTCCGTAATCACAATGGGAACAGGCAAAAAACCATAGGCATTGTTCGCCAGGTAATCGCCCATATCCAGATATCCGTCTTGCGGATCAATCATTGCACTACTGAAAGGACTAGCAAAAATGGAAAATGCAAATAGTGCTGCTGTCGAAGAAGGTGTATTGATTTTAATCATGGGAATATCGCCAAATAAAAAAGACCCGATTAATACCGCTCAAACTGTTCCCGTCTGGTATTAATCGAGCCAAAGGTGGAGTGTTGTTATTGTTTTGTGTTCGTTAAGGTGCTTCAGTCACCCACAAGGTTTCACCTTGCGCTTTGCGATAGCCATAGTTGTAAAGGTTGTTCATGTATTCGGCATCGAACATCTTCTTACCTTTTTTATGAGCTTTAAACGATGTATCCACATAGGTAAACGCGATGTCATAATCATTGCGCTCACTCATATAAAGCATGCGATACATGTCTCCACGCGTTTGTTGAAGCGTCAGGTTGCTAATACTGCGCGACAACAGATCCATGCCTTTGTCTTTTACTTGCTTGTAACCTGGCTCAAGCGTTCCGTTTCGAATTACGTGAACTTGAGGTGGCTGTTCTAAACCCATAGCCTCACTCAACTGGCCGTAGTCAAAGTTTGATGGATCAAAGAACATTTGGAACGTTAGACCACCATCAACATGCAACTCCTCGAGCGTTTCGCCTTCGTACTCCACATTAATGAACTGTGGAGGAAACACTCCTGGTATCGAAGCACTAGCGGCCAAGATTTGGTGAATTAACTCCGTTTTGTTCGGTAAATCACTTGCAGCAATTTCACCTAGGTTCCAAGTAATCTGCTTGCCTGAGTCGAAATGAGTCGTGCCAATAAATAGGCGCTTACCCAAACGATGCTGCTCGGCGATCTTTGCAATCATGTCGTTGCCGTAGGTCGTTTCCATCAGCTCGAACAAGCTTTTGCCGTTAGTAAATGCATCTTTAAAAATCGTATTCAGAAAGTTCTTTTTGCCCAAAACTTCTCGATCATCGAGGCTTAGCATCACGTCACGAAGTTTATGAATATCTTCACCGCCAGTGAAAACAAACGGCGCAATAAGCGCACCAGCACTAACGCCGGTGACAATCGAATAATCCGGAAGCTTACCCGCATCATAAAGGCCATTAATTACACCAGCACCAAACGCTCCATTAGCACCACCGCCTGATAGCGCGAGAATATTCATTCGCTCTCCGCTAACGGTAATTGATGATGGGTGGTATTGGCTCTCCAATAAAAACTCTGGTCCTTCGTTACCCCAAAATCGGTAAGGTTCTTCACCTCTAAATTGCTCTGAGTGCTGGAGGTTAACTTCGGTGTAATTCTCTTTTGTTACTCGGTCTTCTAAAGCATGCTGTGAAGAGCAGGCGCTCAAAACCAGTGCTAGAAGCACAATCGAATATTTTTTAGTTGTCATTGCGATATCTCTTAAATAAACGTTGGTCTAAGCTCGATTAGAAACGGTAACCGAGGTTAACTGTGAATGAGTCACGGGTCTCACCTTTGTTGTAAAGGAAAGTCATGTTGTAGTGTTTTCCGATCTGCTTGTTGAAGCCGACCATGTATGCCCATTTGTTTAGGTTTACACCTACGTCATAACGGTGTTGTTCATCACTACCAAGAGCTGGACCTAAATCACCATCCATATTTGGCTTTAGAGCTTGGTATTCCGCACCAATAAAGAACTGTGCACGCCAGTCTGCAAACTGATAGCCCAACATAGGCTGTGCAGTCACAATGCCATCACCCCAATCAGCATTTGAACCTTTGAGACGAGTCTTTGAATATGTACCGGTAACAGATGCAAAGAACTGTTTATAACCCATAGACAACGTCGTACCGACACCAATTAGGTCGTACTGAAGGTGAATTGGCACAGTAAAGCCTTCGCCTCCAATTAATGGGACTCCTTCCTTTATGGAAGCATCTACAATTGCATCTACGTTAATCTGACCCACGTAACCAAACACGTTCCAGAACGGCAATATGTTAACGTCACCGCGTACCGTATAAGATTCCGCAGTCACATGCGCGATCGTTGCTTCAGGGTCAATCAGTCGATTTGCTAGTTCGTCCGCCCATTTATCATCAGGGAAAGAGAAACTATTAAAGTTGAAGTCCATATCCTGACGTCGATATGACGCAGAAATACCAAACGGAAGTGGCACATCAATACCTTGACGGCGAACCATATCCGCCATTAGTGGAAACGTTCTATCCAGCTTCACGTACTCTTCACGCATTCGCGGATCTGACACTTCTGAAAGCAGAGGCTGGTCTTGAACGACTGCACCAAGGTCTTCATCGTAATAAACAACCGGTGTTAGCTCGATCTCTAGGCTGAGGTCTTTCTTCTTTTTCTTACCTTCAGCAGTAATGATCTTTTTGTTTACCACTACTCGACCATTCGGAAGATTGTCGAAAAATGTCATCTGCTTGTAGGTTTCAATCGCATTGTCACCCTGATTAAAAGGCGAATTGTTGGTGACAATTAACGATACAGGCTGACCATCAGAAAGTAGTAGTTTGCCTCGCATGAAACGAAAGTACGCAATATCTTGAGGCAAAGTATATTTTGAGTAATTAAACTCGATCTCAAGATCGCCATTATCTAATTCAGTAACAACCACAGAGTTTTTATCATACATCTCCGCATACTGACGTAACTTATACTCAGCCTTAGTGATGTTCTCAATATTCTCGATAAGATCCGTATTCTCATCAACCTTAGAAGGGTCATATTTAATACGCAGGTCGATGTTGCCTTTGGTATCTGTTGTCTGTACCAAATAGACTTCATTATCAACACGAACACCGTCTAATACTTCGGTTTTACGAGCATGCTCAACAACATGGTCGCCTTGAAGCATTGAACTAATCGCAAGCTTTGGTAGATATTTTGGTACGCCATACTGCTCTAGAATATCGACTTCACTATTATCTACTGTTGAAGCTTGCTCTGCGGCAAAGGCATTCGTTGTAATAGCAAGAGGCAGTAATAACATCGCAGTAGCGCGAGAAAGTGTTTTAAGCTTTAGCATTGTGAATAACCTAGTTCGGCGGGTCCAAGTCTATAAACCGTCGCCAGTATTCAGATTGCGTGTGTAACTCCTTGTTTTCACGGGAACGGCTGAGCGGCTTAATACCAGAGGCACAAAAAGATATCTAAAATGCGTGCTAAGTTTTCTGGGGTTGCTGTCTCAACGCGGAGAATTATTAACCAGATTTGAAAATACAATTAATCGCGTTTGAAGGACCGAATCCTCACACCTATACTGAAACAACCTATTACAAAGTATTTCGTGAGTAATAGCTCTATTCCGATGATTCAGATGCTAGGCTTCGCAAGTACAACAACGAATTTGAGATGTTTATGAATTTCAGTATTGAACAGCTACAGAGTTTTGTTGCGGTGTACGAACAAGGATCGTTCAGCAAAGCTGCTCAAGAGCTCGACAAGCACAGAACGACGATTGGACAAGTAATCAGTAATTTAGAGGATGAGTTAGCCGTCGAACTCTTTGAAAGAGTGGGAAGAACTGCACAACCCACAGAAGATGCGACTCTCCTATATAGGTATGCAAAGCAGGTAATAGAGCAAGCAAAATCATTTGATATGCTAGCACTTAGCCTGTCCTATGGTGAATTAGAATCAATAACAGTTGCTTACAATAGCTTTCTTCCGCCGCGAGCCATAAGTCACGTGCGAAGGAAGCTCCTCGAATTGCACCCCAATATGAAGGTTAACTTTATCATTCGCAATCGGAGGGAAATATTGGAGGGGATAAAAGAAGACTCGATACAGTTCGGTCTGGTAAATATAGATGACCGCTCTCTTATGAGTAGCATAGACTCTACTCTGGTCAACAACATTACCTTTGGCGTATTCGTATCAAAAGATCATGAAGTACTTAATCTTCCCGAAGATCAACGTTGGGCTGCGCTCAAATCGCAAAAACAAATCGTCATCAAAGGGATGATTGAAGACAATATGGAAAAGAAAACTATTTCTTCGTCAGACTTTGAAGTCGTGGATCAATTGACGTTAGCGCTAGAGTTAATTCGAGACAACGTAGGTTGGGGCTTATTACCTAGGTTAGTCACCTACACCGATTTTAATGCAGACGAACTTGTTGAGGTTGAACTCTCGGTAATGAAAGAAAAATTTAGAGTTCCAATGGCAGTTTGCTCGGCGCATTCTAAACACTTAAGAGCTCTACATTCAGAAATTGTGAGCACATTAGTTTCATATACCGAGAGAGTCAACAGAGAAGCACTCGAAAAATACGGTGTCTCCAACTAGCTTTTTTTTCTTGTTATATAAGAACCCTCATTAGAGGGTTCCATCCTTCAAACGCGATTAAACGTTTCAAATCCCTACCGTTAATATCCTCTCCAACGAAACAACACACCCCTTCGAGAGGACAACATGAAAAAACTACTAATCCCTGCAATGATCGCTGCCGTTTCTGCAACTGCATTTGCTCAGCCACACCAATCTCACGAAACTAACCTAGATATTATCAACCACCAAATGAGTCAACTTCAACAAATTGACAGCACTGTAGATATGTATGTCGTTACTGATGAAACACCAAATTTTGAATATGTGACATACACAGGCACGCTAGCACAAGACTTCAAAGAAGTTTATATCACCCGTGAAGAAGCAAAAGAAATGGGCCTTGAGCAAACTAAAAAGTTTCACGTATATAGCGCAATGAATCCTAACCAGCTATCAAAAAACATCGCGAAACACATTGAGCGCGATGCACCAAAATACTTCTCTGTTGATTTTTACCAGAATATGGTTGGTAACTCAGACATGGTTGAGTATGTAGCAAAAGTTATCGAGTACAAATAATCGATATATAGCTATAGCCCCGCTAAGGCGGGGTTATCCGACCCAAAATGAATACTCAATTTTATACAAAACTCTTCATTATTTTGGCGATTGGATTTCCTTTGTCGGTCTACGCTGGCAGCGATGCCGCCTGGCGTATCCATGCACCTTTAAAAGATTGGTATATCAAAGACAAGCTTAGGTACTGCACATATCAAAGCGGGGACACTCGATTCTACGTAGTTCAGCGCAGCGCAGAGCCTTGTGCGAAAGAAGCGGTTGGTGACATAGAGCCACCTAAACAGGTCAAGAAACCATCACTGAAGGTCCCTAGAAAGTGGACTGACATCCAATAATTCATCGAACGTTGAATGGATTCAACCTTAATATAGGTATTGAACCATGCCACTTTTCAAATCGAAACTCGCGTTTATTACCCTCACATTACTCGCCCTAGCGGGCTGTGCGGCCCCCCAGCCTGAAGTATCTGAGCAGTTCCAAAATGATTGGGAATTTAAGACCGTCAAAGGCAAAGTCGCTTTGGTTGAAAGTGCGCCAGAAGCTATCGCTAGACGCATAAAACTGGTCCGTAACGCGAAAACCAGTATCGACATCGAATATTTCTCTTGGAATAAAGACACGACGGGTCTTCTATTTTTAAACGAACTGATATTAGCCGCCGATCGTGGCGTAAAGGTCAGAATCATTCTAGACGATTTGCTCGTTTTCAATGAAAAGTGGTTAGCTTCAGCCGCAACGCACGAGAACTTAGACATCCAGATCTTTAATCCGTTTAACTCGCGAAAAGCGGGTTGGTTGACGCGTGCCTTCGATTTTCAAAAACATCAAAAAGACCTCGACCATCGCTTGCACGAAAAATACATGAACATCGATGGTGAAACACTGGTGCTTGGTGGACGAAATATTGGTGACGATTACTTCAGTTATAAGCCTAAAAACAACTTTTTCGACCTAGACATACTGGTTCAAGGCGAGGTTACTGAGGACTTCGAAAGAAACTTCGAAGAACATTGGATCGCTTACTACACCTCAGATATTGAGTTTCTTATCGAGTTTAAAGATAAAAAGCCATTGCAGTCGTTTCATCGCACCTTTGAAAAGGTAACTAAGAGTAAGCAGGACGTACTCGCAGATATTGAAAGTAGAGTCAGAGCATTGCAAGAGCCAAACTATATTGCAGCCAAACTAACACCGGTTTTTGACTCAGCGGAAAAGCTCCATGACTCAATGCCCTACTTTCGTCATCGTATCGAGCATTTCGTATACCGCTACCCGAGCGAGAAAAAGGAGCTGGTGATTTCGACACCTTACATGCTGCCAAATGAGGACGGTTTTAAAGTTGTCACGGACTTTGCAAACCACGGAGCAGACATAACGCTAGTGACTAACTCGATGGCATCAAATGATTCGGGTTTTGTCCCTGCTTACTATGATAAACACAGAGATGAACTTCTTGAAAAAGGCGTAAGCATCTATGAGTACGATACTCACGCGATACACTTGAAAAATGTGCACACCCGTAAGGGGCACTACCATAACAAGGCGTTTATTCTAGATGGTAAGCTGAGCTATATCGGTTCATCTAACTTTGACCCACGCTCAGACTTCTTGAATCTCGAGTTTGGCATTATGATCGAAAGTGAAGCGTTTGCTCAGCAATTGCAACACTATCTGCTTGGAGACAAAAGTTTGTATTGGAAAGTAGATAGAAATGAAGATGGCAAACTAGAGTGGCGTCGAGGGAACCAGCTGAAAAACAAAGAGCCAAACTATGGTGGGGCAAGCAAAGTTTTTGATAAATTGTATCGAGCAATCAACATCGAAAACGAGCTATAAAAAAACGCGCTAGAGTGTACTCTAGCGCGTTTTTTCGATGATAGGATTAACCTTGCGCAGGGCGCAGCATAAACCAGTAAGGGAAATTCTCACTCTTTGAAAGCACTTCAAAGCCACGACGCTCGAACGTCTTCACGACTTTTTCACTGGAAGCAACTACATAAGTCGGCTTACCTGCGGCATCAGCTTGGTCAGTCACCGTCTTAATAAGCGCACTCGCTAGACCTTTCCCGCCGGCTTTTGGTGATACACCTAAGCCCCACAACCAGTAGCAGTCTTGCAATGGTGGAACCGCGAGCATCTGTTCACAGACTTCTTTAGCAATCTCGATTCGATTAGAGCCCATCATTCGAGTCACAATAGATAGAATTTCCATTTTTTGCATCACATCTGGCTGGTGCTGACCAGGTGCGCGCATAATAACGCAACCATCTCTTTCTGGCGTAGTATATACTTCACCGCCGCCCAAACCCCACTCGCCTACTGCCCAACGCCAGTAGCAATCGTGGGCAAAGTCTGCAACTTCATCTTGTCTTAATGCGGCTTGCATAGCCTCGTTATCGGCATAAGCATCTAGAAACATCGCGCACAGTTCTGGTACTGCTGAGTAATCCGCTTTTATGATTTTCAGTTCTGACATACTACTTCCTCATTGCAAACAAATGGACACAATCCGTTCTTACGTACTGTCACCCAATTTAAGTACATTAAACTCATTTAGTCAGTAGTTAACATTGTTGTCAATGGAAAACGAACACCCCCTTCTCGGCTGATTAAAAATTCAACTGAGAGCGATCAGCCAGATGCCGATACAAAAACATATCACTAACTTCAACAAATCAAAAACCAAAACAGCATTCACCAAGTCAATTGCCCGACCACCTTTAGAACCAATATAATCTCCTTCTAGAATCTGATGAACACATAAGCTCACAAGTAGTGAACCACACAGAATCCTAGCACAGAGAAATAAAAGACTACAAAACTCACTTGCGATTACAGTGTCTATCACAAGATAGGCACTTGTTATTAAATCAATCAATAAACCCTACCCCAACTAAGCATGATATTAGATGTAAAATCATTAGTCATATTTCAGGGTGACGAATAATAATTGAACAAATTTTATATAACAACGATAACTAGTGATAAGATTAGAATATACACTCTATAAAACAAAGCGAAGAATTAGCTACTTTAACTAATTAGTAATAAACATTCGATTTTAATTGTTATACAATTAAACGCTTCCAAGGACTGGAGCACAACATAAGGAACGTTAATGAAGCTTGCATTGTCAGCATTTCCATTATCAATGTCATTCGCTTTTTCAGATCTCCCCCCAATTGAGTTCTCATTCAAAGATGAAGTTTACTATGCGTCAAAAATCTTATTATCAAGCAAGCAGCAACAAAATGCGTTTACTTACCATAGCTACGTAAAACCATTTGTTGGATCTTTGAAGCAGCATACCCAAAGCCCTCTCTATCACCATCTCATAATGACGCTAGAGTCACATCGACCTATGACTATTGAGTTCCACTCCATCGATGTTCATGCCAGAAAAACAGCGAGCTTTGCTGATTCCTATGAGATCGTATGTCAATCTAGAGCCACATTAGATCAAAGGGTTTCTACTACTCTTTATAGCTATATCTCCGTATCCAAAAACATATCTGAACAAGTGATGCCCTGCCTCACCAGAATCTCTCAAGAGATTCAGTCAAAAATAAATTCTGCAATTTGAGCATTTATTATCAGTAACTCTCAAGCACTTTAAATAGGATCAAATCAATTATTAACTTACTCAATTAGAGGATTGCATGTTTATCGGTATAAAAAAGGATGGTATAGCAATAACGCTATTACCATCCCCGTATAGACTATTTATGACTTTGTAATTACTGTTTCATAAGTACTTTTTGACGACTACCATGCTGCTGAATCAAAATTGCCAATACTGCTGATATGGCCAGTGCAAAACAGTAATAAGAGTGGCCAACAATCTCCAAAGGTGACAACTCAAATACTGAGCCAAGCAACAATACTTGAGCACCATAAGGTAAGATGCCCTGAATTACACAAGAGTAAATATCAAGAAGGCTGGCGGAACGACGTGGCGCTACCTGATATTCATCTGCGACCTCTTTTGCCACACTACCTGAGACGATAATCGCGACCGTGTTGTTAGCAGTACATAGGTTTACCATTGAAACCAGACCAGCAATACCAAATTGACTCGCTCGACGACTCGATGTGTTATCATGCTTAGAACCAAAGGTACGAATCATCTTACTCACTAACTTGGTTAAGTAAGCCAAACCACCCTGCTGACGCATGAGCTCGCTCAAACCACCGATGAGCATCGAGAGCAAAAAGATTTCCTGCATGTTTCTGAAACCCGCGTATATATCCTGCCCAAAGTTAGTTAATTCATAATCTGCGACTGATGTGAGGCTAACTAAACCTGCTAGCAAAATTCCGACTGTCAACACGACAAACACGTTTAAACCTGAAACAGCCAATACTAGAATGGCGATATAAGGCATGACTTTAAACCATTCGATAGCACCGGTTTCTGGCAACTGTGTCGCCGAGCTGTTGAATGCAAAAATCACAATAGCAACCAGTGCAGCAGGAATCGCAATTCTTACATTCTCTTTTAACTTGTCTTTCATCTCACAACCTTGAGAGCGAGTTGCAGCAATAGTGGTATCTGAAATGATCGATAGGTTATCACCAAACATTGCGCCACTAAGCACAACACCTGCGGTGAGTGGAATGCTCATTCCTGCAGATTGGGCAATGCCCAAAGCGACAGGCGCGACAGCAGCAATTGTTCCCATTGATGTGCCCATTGCCGTAGCAATGAACGCCGAAATCAAAAAGATGCCAGGAAGAATCATACTGGTTGGGATTGCAGAAAGCCCTAAGTTGACCGTCGCGTCAACGCCACCAGAGGCTTTCGCGACTGCAGCAAATGCACCCGCAAGTAAGTAGATCATGCACATGGCAACGATGTCTTGATGACCCACACCCCGCAAGAACTGTTCGATGGCTTTATTCAGTTTCTCTTTACTTAATAAAACAGCTAGCACAACAGCAGGCAAAGCTGCGATTGGAGCTGGCAGTTGATAAAACGCAAAATCGACACCTTGATACGTAAGGTAACTACCTACTCCAATAAATAGGAGTAGGAACAGTGCCAAAGGCAACAGTGCGACTATAGATGGTGAAACAGATTGATGGTTTTTATTGTTTTCTAACATTTGAACAGCAGTGTGGATAACAGGAAGGCGTGCAGACTAAAGAGATCGTCTAGACTTGTCAATGTCTAGACGTCTAAATGTCCACGCTGGAGAAGAATGATGTTATAGGGCTGCCGAATACTGCTGATAATTTTCACGCCATTCGATCGCCTCATCCATTGGCATGGCCTGCGCATAGAAATAGCCTTGAGCAAACTTTATCCCGAACTGTCTCGCCAATGCTTGCTGCTTCGCTGTCTCAACACCTTCAATAATTACATCGAAGTTCAGGTCTTTTGATAATACCGTGATGGCTTTTACGACTGCTCGAGTCTCCGGCTTGTTCAGTGCTTCTTGCGTAAATAATTTGTCTATTTTAATGATTGAGAATGGAAAGTTCTTCAACAGATCCAAAGAGGCATTTCCCGTACCAAAATCGTCTAGCTGTAACGAAAAGCCAAGCTCATTGAGTTTTTTGAGAGAGTTCAACGTCGCATTTTTATTTTGAAATATCGCGGTTTCGGTAAGTTCAAGTGGAAACTTACTCGCTTCCAAACCTTGATTTACGATGAGCGCGTGTAGGTAATCAACAAAATCAGCGCGCTCCAACTGGACCGCTGAGATATTCACTGAAACATAGTGCTCCATACCACGCTCGACCAGCTTTTTCTGAAACTCTATACTCTTTTCAAAAACCAACTCGCCAACTTTCACTATGTCTACGGTCCTCTCTAGCATGGGCACAAACTCACTAGGACTCACATAAGTGCCGTCAGCCTTTTTCCAACGAAGCAAGGCTTCAAAACCGCTTACCGACAAAGTGGTCATGTCAATCTGAGGCTGGAACCAGACTTCAAAGTCTTTTTGCTCCACGGATTTTCTTAATTGATGGTACAAATTAAAGTTAGTTTTACTTTCATCACCAATCTCAGGCGTAAAGCTCTGAATACCGGAAGTTGTAACAGGGTTTCGTTTTGCAAAATACATAGCAGTGTCAGCGCAGGATAGAAGCTGCTTTAACTCGATACTGTCATCGGGAAAACATGCGATACCTATCGAACAATCGATACGCAGTTGTGTTGATTCAAAATCAATTGGCATTCGAATCTTTGACTGCAGCGCGTGAGCGAAATCATGCGCACTTTGGCCTGTGTTCGCGAAATGCAAAATAGCGAATTCATCACCGCCAAGCCTGGCTACTTTGTCTGGTGCGTTAATGACTTCTAATATCGCTAGACTTACCTTATTGAGAATCGCATCTCCCGCAATATGACCTAAGTTGTCGTTGTAAGATTTGAAGTTATCGATGTCTAAGAACAGTAGGAATGCTCTCGTACTGCCTCTCTCCAATAAGGTTTCGAAATGTTCAAAAAAGCTTCGTCGATTGGGTAGCCCCGTCAAAAAGTCGGTCCGCGCTTGGCAGTTAGCACTGTTTTCTGCCTCTTTTCTCATTTCCACTTCAGCGACCAATGCTTTTTTACTTACTGTTGTCGATTTTAGTTGCTGATACATTTCCTCTAGGTCGTGAGTCAGTTCATCCCACTCTTGTATTCTCGATTTCTGAAAGGATTGATTGTCGTAATGCCCATAGTCCTCGCCAATCCTCTTAAGCTCTGTCTTGACGGCCTTTAGTGGAACAATTAAAGCACTGTATAGAATGACCAACAGGATAATTGAGAATATTGCCGTTACAACGACAACGATATATTGGTAGTGAGAAAGCTTTTGTAAGTCTTCCGAAGCAATTTGTCGTGCCTCATGACTCAGATTATGTAGATGAGTGATTAAGTTTTGACTGTATGTATTCAGGTTAATGGTAATCCACTGAATATCCGTATCAATTGTCGCTTCGCGCAACAAGTCGAACTGCATTCTGATACGACTGATATCGGTGTCCAATCTTTTCGCCAGTACTTTCTCTTCTAAGTGAGTGACGTTGAGCAAGTGCACCGATTGTCGCTCTATCTTGTCTAAGGTTGTAGACCACTGGGAAAGTGAGTTTGGTGATCGGTATAAGTTGTAATCAGCAACAATAACATTCAATTGCGAGGCCTGCTGTCCGATTTCAAATGCTTCCTCATCGAGTTTTAGTACCGCATCTTTCACATCATCTTGTTTTTCGGAGAGGTAGAACATGACCACCATAAAAACGGCCACAATGACGACAAATAGAGTCAGTATTTTCTTGATGCTAATTTTCATAGTCTATAATCGTCTGTCTCAATGGGGCGGCATCGCGTAACGGCTCTGGACGCAACATATCCCTTGTATTTACAATGGCTTCTTCATACAAACCGTGAGATTTGAGCCAAACAAGCTCGCGATTAAAAAGTGTCACTAATGGCTGATATAGAGAAACCGACAGAACACTCTCGTTTAATAGCTTGTTGAGCTGATGTGGGTCGGTTTTCAAGTTTTCAACAAGGACTGTCTGTGCGTATTCTGAACGCTCCTCTATGACAGACTCCGCTTTAATTAACGCTCGTAAAAACCTTGTTACGACTTCGTCTGGAATGCGATTGTGTACCAGCACAAGTTCGTATTGAAGATAAGTACCTGGGAAGTGCTTCACATATGCCGTTCCACCTCGCTTTGATGCTAGGTCAGTGATCAAAGGTTCTCGCGTAGTTATAAAGTCGCAATCCCCATCCAGAAGTTTTTGGTTGAGATCTGAAACATTCACAAATTCAAAACGGACATTTTTGGCGCCACTTCGTTCGACAAGTGATTGGCCAAAAAAATGCAGTGCTGATAGGTATTGGGTACAAAGGACTTTATTTTCGATATTGGCAATGCTTAAAAATGGCTCTAGGCTGGCGATGCCATTTACATTGTCAGAATCAAACACCGTTGCGACAACTCGATAGTCTGGCAGCAAATGTTGGTGAGCAAGATATGCGATATCAGCGGTGAGAATAACATCAGCATCAACATCTTCATTGATTACCGATTTTATCGCTAACTTTCCGCTGGGTTTGGAGTGAATAGAAACTTGTAACTTTTGAAGGTCAAACTCCTTTGCTTCTTTCGCTAAATGCAACAGCCCCACCCCTGGCTGAACTCCTGTGACAACCAGTATGTCTTCTGGATTTTCTGATTTGACTTCCTTGTCGCCGCATCCCCAAAGAATACTGATGCAAGCGATGATAAACGGTACTCTTACCACACTGTCTACCTCAGGGTTTTCTTTTTAATATAGTAAACAAATTGCTGTATTGTATCTTTGTTCGAATTTAACGTTGGTTTGGCGATTAAAGCAGCGTGTATCGGGGTATTTTTCATTGTTCATTGCCTTGTAATAGCAGCAATGGTCTAATAAGAAATTATTGGAAAGCCTTGATTACACGGCCGACTTTACGACTTAAGGAAGCACTTCGAATGTCCCAACACCAACCCACTTTTTTCTTCTTTGATTACGAGACTTGGGGTGTTAGCCCAGCGAAAGACAGACCTTGTCAATTTGCGGGCGTTAGGACAGATGCTGACTTCAATATCATTGGCGAACCTTTAGTTATTTATTGCCAGCCACCTGCTGATTATCTGCCTTCGCCAGAAGCTGCGCTGATTACCGGAATCACGCCTCAACTTTGTCAGGAAAAAGGGCTTCCAGAGCCTGAATTTATCGCGAAGATCCATGAGCAATTAGCGACGCCAAATACCACAAGCCTCGGCTATAACAGTATTCGCTTCGACGATGAAGTCACTCGATATACCTGCTATCGCAACTTCATCGACCCATATGCATGGAGCTGGCAAAATGGCAATTCACGCTGGGACTTGCTCGATGTAATGAGAGCCTGCCATGCTCTCCGTCCTGAGGGTATTGAGTGGCCTGAAAACGAGGAAGGCTTTACCAGTTTCAAGCTAGAGCACCTTTCTGTCGCGAACGGTATTGAGCACGAAAACGCACACGATGCGATGGCTGACGTCATTGCAACCATTGAGCTTGCTAAAAAAGTTAAAGCAGCACAGCCTAAGTTGTTCGACTACTTCTACTCAATGCGAACCAAACGCAAACTCAATGAGCTGGTAGATATCGTCAATATGACGCCGCTTATGCACGTATCTGGAATGCTCGGTAAAGAGTGCCAATACACTAGCTGGGTCGTACCAATTGCATGGCACCCAACAAACCAAAATGCAGTGATTGTTGCCGATCTCGCCAAAGATCCTCAGCCGTTACTAGATTTAGATGTCGAAGCACTTCACAAAAGGCTCTACACCAGACACGATGATCTAGCAGAAGGTGAACTGCCTGTTCCACTTAAACTTATTCATCTAAACAAATGCCCTATTCTTGCTCCAGCTAAAACGCTAACCGCAGAAAATGCAGGTGTGATCGGTATCGATAGAGAACAATGTTTGAAGAATCTTGCTCTCATCAAGCAGAACCCTGAAATACGAGAAAAGCTAATTGGGTTATATAGCATTGAAAGAGAGTTTGAAAACGATGACGACGTTGATACTCAGCTCTACAGTGGTTTCTTTACACCAGCAGATCGCAGTGCGATGGATATCATTCGAGATACCGATCCAAACAATCTATCGGCATTAGACATTAGTTTTAGTGACTCTCGCGTCGAACCTCTGTTATTTAGATACCGAGCTCGCCATTTCGCGTGGACCCTTGATGAGACTGAGCAGCAGAAGTGGGCAAATCATTGTCGTGAATTTTTCGAAAGTCGTATTGAAGACTACATGCTAAATATGGAAAACTTAGTTCACGAACATGAGTCTGACGAGAAGAAGCTCGCCATACTAAAATCCGTCTACCGCTACGTGGAGCGTCTCGTTTCTTAACTTCTCCATCCTCGTAGTTAAAAAGCAGCCACCTACTTTTCACTTGTGTGGCTGCGACATATGTTGCAATACTATTCATCACTAAGAGGAAGCCATGCTCAAAACCGTGCTTCGCTATTTACTGTCTTTTGCTGTCATTTTCATTTCTCTGTGGCTAGGCAATGCGATTCAAAGCTTGTTAGATGTTTCCATCCCTGGCAGTGTTTTCGGAATGCTCATTCTATTCACTGCACTTGCTACTGGTGCCATGCCTGTGTCCATCGTGCAGCCAGGTGCTCACGTGTTTATTCGTTATATGATCCTGCTGTTTGTGCCCATCAGCGTGGGATTAATGAACCATTTTGAAATGTTAGTAGAGAATGCCCTACCTATTTTGGCAAGTGCCGTTGGTGGGTCTTTTATCGTATTGATCGCGCTTTCGGTATTTCTCGATCGCTTCTTAAAAAAGGGAGACAAATAATATGTGGCTTCCTATTACCGTTGCGGTATTTTTCTTCGCCCGCTTCGTTGCAATGAAAGTGAAAAACCCGCTCTTCAACCCGCTACTCATCAGTATCGCGATTTTGATCCCCGTTCTAGTCTGGTTCGACGTATCCTTTGATACCTACTACGCGGACAATGAATGGATCAGTTATTTACTGCAACCTGCCGTCGTTGCATTAGCTTACCCACTTTATGAACAACTTCCACAGATTCGTCAGAACTGGCGAATCATAGCGCTTGCCTGCGGTGTAGGTAGTATTGCCTCAATGTTTACAGCATCAATCATCGCAGTGTTGCTAGGTGCAGATATGGACCTAATTGCGAGTTTACTTGGTAAATCTGTCACCACCCCAATTGCTATGGAAGTCTCCAGTCACTTAGGGGGAGAGCCATCCATTGCGGCTATCCTTGTTCTTCTGGTCGGCTTATTTGGCGCCATAATGGCCTATCCAATTTACAACCTCTTTGGTGTCACCCACCCAATCGCCAAAGGCTTAACAATGGGGACGGTATCGCACGCCCTAGGGACAGCGACAAGTGCGGAAAAAGATCCGCGAGACGCCGCTTTTAGTTCATTGGCATTGGTTATTTGTGGTGTAATCACCTCTATCTTAGCACCGTCAATGTTCGCGTTTTCAATTTGGCTTACCCACCTTATCTCTTAACCTAGACTTGCCTAAGCACGCTTATGGATTGGTGGACCTCACCAATCCATAAATTGTGTGACTTCACTCTTATTGTGAGGTTATTGCATTCATTACATTTTTAATTGTGATCGCAATCACCTTTATCTCTGCAAAACTTGCTTAGAATGTAAGAAAACGTCCAATAACATAGGAAACCGCATGACTGATCGTTTTGATTCTGCGTTGGCCGAAATCCCAGAACAGATTGCAAATTTTCTAAAGCCTATTATTACTGCGTCTGACTTCGACGCTACGATTTCTAAGTCGCAATTTGAAGAGTTATTAGCAATCTCAGGACTCGAAGACGATGAACTTCGTGTTGCCCTACTACCGTTTGCTGCCGCTTATTCCTACGCGCCAATCTCTGAGTTTTATGTCGGTGCCATCGTCCGTGGTTTATCAGGTCGATTATATTTCGGTGCCAACATGGAAATCATCGGCGCGCAATTGGGTCAGACTGTTCACGCTGAACAGTCTGCGATTAGCCACGCCTGGATGAAGGGTGAAACTGGTCTTAAAGACATCACCATTAACTACAGTCCATGTGGTCACTGTCGTCAGTTTATGAATGAACTTACGACAGCAGATACCTTAGTTGTTCAATTGCCTCAACGTGACGCGATGACACTTCAAGAGTATCTACCTGAGTCTTTTGGTCCTAAAGATCTTGGCATTACTGATGCGCTGATGAGCCCAAAACAGCACGGTTTATCGACTGAAGAGACAGACGCATTGATCTTGTCGGCAGTTGATGCCCTCAATAGAAGTCACTCTCCTTACACACAAAACTTAAGTGGCGTTGCTATTGCGACTGAAAGCGGAAAGGTATACCAGGGTGCTTATGCTGAAAACGCGGCGTTCAACCCGAGCCTTCCTCCACTTCAAGTGGCATTTATGCAGCTATTACTTGATGGTGAATCATTCGAATCTATTCGTTTAGTCGCACTTGCTGAGATGGCATCTGGGAAAATTAGCCACCTTGCAGACACTCAAGCAACTCTTGAGGCCATTGATCCAGACATTCCACTCGAGTACATCTCGTTGTAATGATATGAATTCGAACCTTTTTATCAGCCCCGCTTAGTTGCGGGGCTGTTTTTTTAAGTCTATTGAAAAGGAATGGTAATTTCCCGCGCAAACGATTGCTTTCCTGGTTAATTCCAGTATGATCCACCGCAATTCTTCCTCATGAACGATCAAGGATATTATATGTTTGGTACTGCTACTCGTGAAAATGCTACGCGTGTATTACTGTTGGGCTCAGGTGAACTTGGTAAAGAAGTTGCCATCGAATGTCAGCGCCTCGGTCTCGAAGTCATTGCTTGTGACCGCTATGCAGATGCCCCTGCGATGCAAGTTGCTCACCGCAGCTATGTACTGGATATGCTCGACGGGGAAGCACTCGAAGCTATCATCGAAAAAGAGCAGCCTGCGTACGTCGTACCAGAAATCGAAGCCATCGCGACTGACAAGCTAGTTGAGCTTGAGAAAAAAGGCCTGAATGTCGTACCAACGGCTAATGCAACCAAGCTGACGATGAACCGAGAAGGTATCCGTCGCCTAGCAGCAGAAGAGCTGGGCCTTAATACATCACCTTACCAGTTCGCTGACAACTATGACGACTTTAAAGCGGCAGTTGCTCACGTTGGCGTACCTTGTGTTGTGAAACCTGTAATGAGTTCTTCTGGCAAGGGTCAAAGTGTCATCAAGACAGAGGCGGACATTGAGTCTGCATGGACTTATGCTCAAGAAGGTGGTCGTACAGGCGCAGGACGCGTCATCGTTGAAGGCTTTATCGACTTCGACTACGAAATCACCTTGCTTACCGTTCGAGCGGTTGATGGCGTTCATTTCTGTGCACCGGTAGGGCATCGTCAAGAAGACGGCGACTACCGCGAGTCATGGCAGCCACAAGTCATGTCTGAGAACGCTCGAAAAGCGGCAGAATACACAGCTGAGCAAGTCGTAAACGCGCTTGGTGGTTACGGTATCTTCGGTGTTGAACTGTTCGTTAAGGGCGATAAAGTTATCTTCAATGAAGTGTCTCCTCGCCCACACGACACGGGCTTGGTCACACTGATTTCTCAAGATATGTCTGAGTTTGCGCTTCACGTACGTGCGTTTACTGGTTTACCGGTAAATGGTATCACTCAATATGGTCCAGCTGCATCAGCAGTTATCTTGGGCCAAGGGACTTCAAACAACATTCGCTTTGAAGGCATTGAAGACGCAGTATCGCTGCCACAAACACAGATTCGTCTGTTTGGTAAGCCAGATATTGATGGTCGACGTCGCCTAGGTGTCATTTTGACAAAACGTAAATCTTTAGAGACCGCTATCGACGAAGCGGTAGAGTGTGCAAAGAAGGTAAAAGTCGTTTACTAACCTTCTAAACACTCAAAATGGCAAGGCTCTGGATTATCTCCAGAGCCTTTTTATTTATCGAGACTCCGACCAAACGGCGAATTCATTACCGCTTGGCTCACTAAAGTGGAAGCGGCACCCACCTGGAAAGTCAAAGATCTCTCTAACAATCACACCGCCGCTCTTTACGACCTTATCGTAGGTTGTTTCAATCGAAGGGCTGTAAAAGACCAATAGCGCGCCGCCTTTGCTTGCTTCAGAGCACATGTCTGCTTTGTAAAAACCGCCATTAAGCCCCTGATTAGAAAACGCGCTGTATTCATCGCCATAATCTTGAAAGTCCCATCCAAACGCATCGGTGAAAAACTGCTTTGTCTTTATTAGGTCTTGGGCTGCAAACTCTACATAGTCTAGTTTTACTTGATCGCTCATCACGGCTCCTCATTTCTTCATTCTGTTTATCATAGTAGCGGATATTCATTCTTGGGGTTGTGAGAGGCAATGCAGTTTGCCCAATGCTACAACTGAGTTATTCCACACCTGCTATGACCATAAATGCTCTATCCTTACGTACAAATCCTTGTAAAAACATGCAACTGCTGGAGTTCAATTAAAAACCATTATGAAACCTGAACGCGACTCTCTTTCAGCTAACATTATGACGCGCGCAAGCCTTTTGTTTGCACCGGTTATGCTCGCTGGTTGTTTCACCGATAGCCCATCAGCTAAGTTTGTTGACTATCAAGAGAGAATAGCGAATGTTCAAGAGAGTGACTTACTCCCTCCTCCCGAGTTGACTCTTGTCGAACTCCCATCGAAAAGAGAGCTCACTAAAGAGATACCTAGGACAACGCTTGGGCTTGTTGATAGCTACCAGCTTCGTAAATGTCAGCTGTTCGGACTTATTGCGGAGCGAAACTCCGTATTAGGTAAGGTGCAGGACCAGTTTCGGAATTTTGACTATCAATTAAAGCTCATTGATGGATTAGAACGATGCCTAACCTCGAACCAAATCGAATTAGAGCTCAAAACGAGCTTACAAGATATTTTGAGCGTTAAGTATCAGTACCTGCCGGACTATTTCTTCAACCTCGTTTATACAAGTGATGCTATGCGATCACAACTCAACGGGCATGATTGGTTAGTAGCCAATAAAGGGAGTACGGCGCTCCAAGTGCGCGAGTCTTTAACAGCGTTTAATCAAGTGGCTCAGTTCATTACGACAAGCGACCGGGCAACCATTGAGCGGCCTCCGTTGCTCACACCTTACCAAGAACAATTAGAGAAGAGTAATGTCATCGGTCGTCTCGCCTTTTCGTTAGAAGCGAGCGCACATTGGATGCGCACCATTACCAAACAGCTCAACACATATGATGACAAGATTATTTGTGGTAAGAACAGAGATACATCTCGATTTAAGTACCTTGTTAATGTTTTCAACAATGTGTTTGTCGAAGAAGTACAGCCGTATTTATCCTATGTTGACTCTGAGTATCAAGCTATCGCTCAGGAAACACAGTTCGTTTCCGCCTTGCTCTCTCAAAGCGATGCTAATGTCTATAGCCTTCACCAGCGACACCTTGAATTTAAGGAGACCAGTAGAGAGCACGTTAAATATTGGAAAGGGTTGTTTGAACGCTGCGGGCGCTCTCTGTCATCCATTCGAAATAACTAACTCCTACTACTCTTGCTCTCTAATGCGATGAAATCTGGCAAACCTCGGCACGCCATTATCAGTCCATCCATTGTGTTTGATAGTAACGATTTTACCAATCTCTGGAGGCTGCTTTCTCTCTTCATCGGTGAACCCTGTTCCTACGTATAATCGAACGCCACCCTTTATCTCAATAAGCAGTGCACCCATTACGCCACTAAATTTCCCCTTCCCCGGCCTATATCCGACAACAACGCCTTCGGTATCTTGAACCGTTTTGACTTTTATTAACGAACTATTTCTTCCAGGATGGTAGATCTCATGCCGCGCCTTTAACATCAGACCTTCAGCTTCATACTTAGTGACCTCCACAAGGAGCGATGCCAACTCTTTATGTGTGGCGATACGCTTTTGCTCGACACATTGGATGTGTGTGTATGGTAATGAATTACAGTAAGTTGTGAGATATTCATAACGCTGTTCAAAGGTACCCAAGTGACCCGGCACATCGAACAACATAAACGTAATGCCTTGCCACTGCTTATCGCTTGGTGTTTTATCCAGCACCGTCTTTTGAACTTGACTAAAGGCCCCTCTCCCAGCCCAAAGTTCTCCCTCTACCGATATGTTTGGTAAAGCTTGAATAAACCAGCTGGGCGCGTTCAATACTCGCCCTGAACGCGTTACCAGCTCTTTTCCCGTCCAGATTGCTCGCACTCCGTCTAACTTCTCACTGACGTAGTAGTTTTCTAAATCAACGTCTTGATCGTACTCCAGAGCGTTAGTCACACTTGGCGGCTTCGGTAGATATTCATGACCCTCTGCGTTTGCGGTGGCGGATATTGCCATGAGCGCAATAATGGTCGATACCCGGTTAAGTGTTATAGACACGGTTATCCCCTCTCTCTTCACGGTTATGACCAGTCTAGATCGAGAGATTTAGAGAAGTAGATATTGAGATGAGATCTTCGAGTTAGGAGAGAAGAAGATCCACAGAGTGACGTATCAGTTACATCTAGATTTGATGTAAATCGAGGTTATGTCAAACAACTCCTCTTTAAATCCAGTCTATCAACCTATTGATAGACTTAGCAAAAAGAGGAGTGTAAGGGACAATGCTTATTGAATACCAAGCTCTGTTTTAAGCGTTGCGATATGGTTAAGATCCATATTGTGAACCTTAAGCATTTGTTCGATTTGACTTAATGATGCCGTTGCAGAGTCGTATCGTTCGCAAGAGTCAGACTTAGCGTCCCAAGACGTCCCTTCAAGGTATAAGTCGCAGTCTTTTTTAAGTCTATCAAGGTTAGGAGTAATCTGGGCGCGCTCTTGTTCTAGCTTCGCGACCTCTGCCTTTAATTCAGCTTCACGTTTGAACAGCTCTTGGGACTGCTCAAACATAGAGCTTTGAATATCATTCTTACGAGCGAGCTGAGTATTCTTTTTCTCTTCTTTCACCAATTGCTTCTTTTGACTCGAGAGTTGGTTTGCAAGATCTGTTTTGTCCTGCTCTAGCTGAGCAATTTGTGAGTTTAACTCTTCGACTTGCTCTTGATGTTCAGCCACCTTCTCTTCTACAGCTTTTCGAAGCTTAAGCTGAGATTCAGACTCCGCCATCGATAGCTGCTCTGAAAGCGTTGCCTCATGGTTTTGAGTCTGTGTTAGGGTTTGCTGATAGCGCGTTTCAAGCTCGGTGTAGCGCTTTTGCCAATCATTCTGCGTAATCGATGCACCAATAAGCCCGCCAGTTGCAATACCAAGTACCGCGGCGATCCCTATGTACAGACGAGCTTTATTATCTTTTTGCTCGATCACGACTACTTCTTCGTTATCAACCTGTTGGTTTTCTGATTGCTTATCCACTTATACTCCTGGGAGCGAAATCTTTTTATCGAATCAATTCGGAAACAACGAGCGTTGCTGTGTATATCAGAAACGCTGACACGACGGTGATGACGACACCTTTCTGTACTTTCTCGTTAGTTCGATAACGAAATAGCATAAACGCCAATACCACAAGAAAAGCGATTGCTAGTAATCGAGTCATAGATACCTCCTTGCACTAAGGGTAATCCAGTAGGTAGGAAGGTACGTGTTCCAAAAATGCACTGTACAAATCACTACTCTACCCCATAACGACAGGTTTAAAGTCAGAAACACTTCAAATATACCAAATGGTTGACTTTGCTACCCTATTTACTCAAATAAAATTGTAAAATTATTCATGACATCGCCAATTAATTACGCTAGGATTGCCGTCACAGATTATCTAGTATCTAGATATTTGTTCCGATGAAGACTGCAGGAGAGTGGTAATTAACCAAAATTTAACGTTTGGTTAAAACTACCCGCCGAAGAAGTAAATCTTTCAGGTGCTTTATTCTGAGAAATCAGAGCTTATCAATTGATAAGGATAAAGTGAGGACTGTAGTTGGAGGAACCTCTGGAGAGAATCGCACTACTTTTGTAGATAGCGGTCGCCGAAGGAGCAAGCTCATTTCTAATGATGAGTGAAACTCTCAGGCAAAAGGACAGAGGAGAGAATAGCAACATTGAAAACATTAAATTCAGTATCTAGCTTTTTGCTAGGTTTAGCGACACGGATTAGTTACCGTCATTAGCGCATTGAGAATGCGTTTGTGACAAACTGCCCTTTCTCTCTTCTCCTTAAGTTTTGTTTTATTAAGGGGAAATCATGAACAATCTTCAATCTTTACTGCAAACCATCGACTCATTTGTTTGGGGTCCACCGCTGCTCATTTTGCTCGTCGGTACGGGTGTTTACTTTACTTTTAAGCTTGGACTTTTGCAGTTCCGCCATCTTCCAACTGCACTAAAGCTTGTTTTTACCAAAGACAAATCAGGGCATGGAGACGTTTCTAGCTTTGCAGCCTTATGTACTGCACTATCTGCGACCATAGGTACAGGTAATATCGTAGGTGTCGCCACAGCAATCAAACTTGGTGGTCCAGGTGCTTTATTCTGGATGTGGCTTGCCGCTTTGTTTGGAATGGCGACCAAATACGCAGAGTGCTTGTTAGCGGTGAAATACCGTAAAGTTGACGACAAAGGTCAGATGCTTGGCGGTCCAATGTATTACTTGCGTGATGGTGTTGGCTCTAAGTTCCTTGCAACTATGTTTGCAGTCTTCGCCCTAGGTGTCGCTTGCTTCGGTATCGGTACTTTCCCACAGGTCAATGCCATCCTTGATGCGAGTGAAATTTCATTTGGTGTTTCACGCGAACTTTCCGCTGCCGTTCTAACTCTGCTTGTTGCTTTTGTAACACTAGGAGGCATCAAATCCATTGCTAAAGTCGCGGGCAAAGTAGTACCGACTATGGCGGTGTTCTATGTGCTGGCGTGTTTAAGCGTCATTATCATGAACGCGGATAAACTTGCAGACGCGGTTCAGCTTGTTGTCGTTTCTGCCTTTACGAGCACAGCAGCAACAGGTGGCTTTGTTGGCGCAAGCATTATGCTCGCGATTCAATCTGGTATTGCACGCGGCGTATTCTCAAACGAGAGCGGTCTTGGTAGCGCTCCAATGGCTGCAGCTGCAGCGAAAACGGATAGCTGTGTACGTCAAGGCCTGATCTCGATGACAGGTACATTTATCGATACCATCATTATCTGTACGATGACAGGTCTCGCGTTGATCCTCACAGGTGCGTGGCAGAGTGAGTTTGCTGGTGCAGCCATGACTACACATGCATTTGCGACAGGTCTTAACGCAGAGTACTTCGGTCCTATGTTGGTATCGATTGGGCTTATCTTTTTCGCATTCACCACTATCTTGGGCTGGAACTACTATGGCGAGCGCTGTGTAGTATTCCTAATGGGTACCAAAGCAGTACTACCGTACAAGATCATCTTCGTCGGTCTTGTCGCATCAGGCGCTTTCTTACACCTAGATATGATTTGGCTAATTGCCGATATCGTTAATGGTCTCATGGCAGTACCAAACCTGATTGGTCTTGTGCTGTTGCGCGGAGTCGTCATTGAAGAGACTAAGCTTTACTTCGCAGCGAAGTCGAACACATCTAGTGTCGCTACCGCAGCGTAACGCTTAATACCTCTCCATTAAACGAAAAAGGTCTGCATCTGCAGACCTTTTTCGTATCTCGATTGTGGGCTAGATAAACATAATATCGGCGATGGTATCCATCGCTGCATCGACAGCACCATTGAGCTGCATGCCTAAACTAGAAAGAAAAGCAGAACACGCTGCGATCATCGCAATAATCATAATGAACTCCGTTAGTTGGACGCTACTATGTTAAGCCTCAACTCGCTCTACTAGTTACCTTTTTACGCCAGAAACGCTTTCTCTTTTTCTAAACAAAATCATCACGACCGCAGGCACAATAATCAGTACTGGGATAACGAGAACGTGCAAAAGCAGAGATCCGATCCCACTGTGTGATACCGCCGATTCTAACTGAAAATAGACCAACAACACGCCGAGAATAATAAACAATGACGTTAGTAATTCTCGCAAACACATCTTTGAGCGAGGTGAACAGACACTGCTCGCCAAAGCAAACAGCAGCATGCCGAGACACAGAGCTAACCAGCTTAAAAATGACGGGAAAGGCCAAATAAACACAAGAGCCACTGCTACCACCGTCAAAATGAACCATACCCTAGTGCGCGTAAATGTATAGTCTTCGCTCACAGCAAGGCTCAGTGCATGACGAATAAAGTGCCAGCCCACGAGTGAGCCAAGGAATGCGCCAGCCAACATGTCGGATAGAAACGCTCCGCCACTGATAAACTGGTAGAACACCAAAATGAAGCTAATTACGACGAATACAGTAATAAAAGCTGCTCGATAACGCGCTTGAATTTGGCTGATCACAATTGCAGAAATCGACACCCAGTTTGCGATAAGTAGATCTGGGAAGCTATAACCACTTCGCTCGGTATAATTGATTGACGGAAGATACGCATGAGGTACTGGGAACCCAAAGCCTTGTTTGGCTACCAGAATGAACAGAGAAGTTGCCGTAACCGCGAACATTAACTGAGCGGTAAAATGGCGTCCCCACAACCAAATAAACAGGGGTAAAAATGCAATCAAGAATAGCGGCTGAACAAGTACATACAGTATTCTTCCGCCAAAGATAACGACGTCTCGAACACTGTCGGATGCTTGAGCCATCATATCTTGAGCACTTGCTAACCAGCCTAGTTCTATTTGGTGAATCTGTGGTGCGGCATCAATGAGATTATCGACAAACTGCAGCGGTTGATTGGATGCATGGCTATACATCTCTTGCACTAATGGCCACTGACTAGGATAACGATATTCGCTAATCGGAACCGCTTTAGGCTGCACAAGAGAGGCACTTCGTACTTCTACGCCAAAATGTGGTGCAAAGTATATAGGAAGTTCGAGGCCATTAGTGTAGCTGCTCGCCTCGTAGGCAATAATCGCCGACTCAACATGACACTCGAAAAAGACCGCTTTGTCTGTTCTGCCAAGCTCTTGTCCCACATCGACTACAAGTCCAGCTTCTTCCCACGTCTCGCGCTGCGCAGTGAGTCTCGGGTCTTCGTTGTTTTCGATTGTGCCGCCAGGAAGTGACCATTTACCCGTAATAATTTCATGAACCAGTAAGATTCGATTATCGCTGCGTACAACACATAGCGACCCTCGAATTGAAGGATCGAGTGGTTTGAGTGCCGTGTCACTCTGATTTTGTATAGAGGCGGCAAGATCTTTCGACGCCACCTCTTGTGAGGTATTTGAATTAACCTTAGGTTGTGATGCAAAACTTAGGTTTGCAGTAAAAAGCGCAAGCAAGCACAAATAAAACCAATGGCTCAAAAACTGAGTCACAAACATTCCTAATTTATATTTTTTTTCTAAGACAGTGAATATGAGGGAAAAATCCCTGCTTCTTATACAGATTCAGCGCTGATTGGTTAAAGTCCCAAACTTCTACCATAATCTGGGTTGCTCCGAGCTGCTGTAACCTTGTTTCGGCTTCTGTTAGCAAGGCAGCTGCGACACCATGTTGACGCCACTTGGGCACGACATATAACTCATCAACATTCCCCACTAGACTCGGCTTGCTAATTGGAGATGTTAATTCACAAAATTGAGCCGTGACAAAGCCGACAATGATTTGATTATTATCGGAGGTAATCGTCGCTACCAGCACCAAGCACTCCGGTGAATCTAGGTAACGAGCAACACTCTTTTCTTCTTGGACTTCATTGGCAGACTTAAAGTCATCAGGGACTGCTTTATGGTGATGGTCGTGTAATTCGAACATCAGATCATTGAGCGTATAAAGGTCTTTTTCCGTCGCAGATCGAAGAGTAATGCTGTTGGAATCCATAGCCACACGCTCGAGTTAACTTGATTAATATGCCAGTCACAAATGTGCGCATAGTGTGAGGGTTTTGTCAGGGATGTGCAAATAAAAAAACCTAAGGATATCGTCTGAAAAAAACCTTGGGGAAAATATCACTATACTTAAAGAAAATTATAGGGGATTGTTATGAAGTTTCTGCGCTTTATGCCTTTGTCTTTATTGATTTTCGTCGCAACATTCGGAAGTGGTAGTGTTCATGCTGAACTCCCGCTAAAATGCCAACTGAATACTACTGCCGACCAGTTTTGGTTCTACCAAGAGCAATTGGTGTTTAAAAGCAGTCAGTTTGTCATTTTTCAAAACTTCAAAGGCAGAGTCGTAACACAAGTCGATCTGAAGACAGGTAAGTTTAGTCGTACCACTTATATCGGTGAACCATTCATTCCGAAATATCAGATGTTGTTTGGTACCTGCGAGGAACCGAACCATGTGCTCAAAATGTGGCACATGAGTTCGGTTGAGATGGACCAACGCTAGTTGGTATGTAGCGCTTTTTCTATTTCAGATAGACTCGCTGGATCATCGATTGTCGACGGTACGGTGTAGCTTTCACCATCGGCAATCTGCCTGATTACGCGGCGCAATATCTTACCTGAACGTGTTTTCGGTAACCTATCCACCACTAGAGCATGTTTAAAGCAAGCAACGGCACCGATTTCAGAACGAACTTTACCAACCAGTTCATTCTCGAGGTCATCACTATCTACTTTCACACCATCTTTAAGCACCACTAAACCAAGCGGAAGTTGCCCTTTGAGGTCGTCGTGCACACCCACCACCGCACACTCGGCAATTGCAGGGTGCCCACCGACAATTTCTTCCATTTCACCAGTCGATAGGCGATGCCCAGCCACGTTAATGACGTCGTCAACGCGCCCCATAATAAACAAATAACCTTGATCATCGAGGTAACCACCATCACCCGAAACGTAGTAGCCTTCAAATTGGCTAAGATATCCGGATTCAAATCGATCGTGGTTGCGCCACACCGTAGTTAAACAGCTCGGTGGCAATGGTCGCTTAAGCGAGACAAAGCCCTGTTGGTTCGGTCCAACTGGCTCCCCTAACTCGTTCAAGATCTCCACTTTAAAGCCCGGACTCGGTTTCGTTGAAGAACCTGCTTTTATTGGCATCGATTCAATACCAACAGGATTAGAAGAAATGGCCCAGCCTGTTTCCGTTTGCCACCAATGGTCAATAACCGGTTTTTGGGTGTGATGCTGAACCCATTCAAGCGTTGGAGGGTCGAGCCTTTCCCCCGCCATAAAGATACTTTCTAGAGTGCTTAGATCGTATTTATCTAACTCAGCACCTTCAGGGTCCTCTTTCTTGATGGCTCGAAATGCCGTTGGTGCTGAGAAAAGTACCTTAACCTTGTATTCTTCACACACTCGCCAAAAAGCGCCGGGATCCGGCGTTCGAACCGGCTTACCTTCAAACAGAATTGAAGTACAACCATGAATCAAGGGGGCGTAAACAATGTATGAGTGCCCTACTACCCAACCGACATCCGACGCTGCCCAAAACACACCATCAGTCGGCATATTGTAAATAGCACTCATGGAGTACTTCATAGCAACAGCGTGGCCACCGTTATCACGCACCACACCTTTCGGCTTACCTGTGGTGCCAGAAGTGTAGAGTATGTAAAGTGGATCGGTGGCCAACACGGGTACACAATCGTGTGGAAGTGCCTTTTGGTATTTGTCTCCCCAATCAAGATCGCGCTCCTGATTTAGCTCAGCAACACATTGAGGTCTTTGCAAGACAAACACTTTTTCTGGCTTCCATCGACTATCCATAATGGCTTGGTCGACAAGTGGCTTGTACGGCAGCACCTTATTAATTTCGATACCACAAGACGCCGTCATGATGACCTTCGGCTCCGCATCTTCGATTCGCACCGCGAGTTCGTTCGGAGCAAAGCCTCCAAACACAACAGAGTGGATAGCCCCCAGGCGTGCACATGCCAGCATCGCCATCGCCGCTTCTGGAATCATAGGCATGTATATAATAACGCGGTCACCTTTCACCACACCTTGAGCAGCAAGCATACCCGCTATTTTGGCGACCTTATCGCGCATTTCTTGGTAGCTATAGCTCTGTTTCGTCCCTGTGACCGGTGAATCATAAATGAGTGCAGTGTTATCACCTCGCCCCTGCTCACAGTGATAGTCAAGTGCTAGCCAAGACGTATTCATAACGCCATCGGGATACCAACGCTCGATACCGTTATCATCTTTCGCTAAGATCGTTTTTGGCGCTTCAAACCAATCAATTTTGCTTGCTTGGTGCTCCCAAAATGACTCAGGTTGCTGCTCTGCCCATTGATACTCTTTTTGGTATGCAGACATAATGCGTCCTCCAGTATGTCTCTAAATTAGTAAACGTCTTTTCACTCAAAACGTATCTGACGGTACACGAACCCAACCTTCCATAAGGATCCTTGCACTTCTGCTCATGATTGCTCTGTCTACTGACCAACTGTCATTAGACTTCGATGCCACAGCACCTACCTTAAGTGTCCCTGAGGGATGCCCAAACGTGACACCATCACGTACACCGCCACCAGCGGCGATATTAACCACCGTACCCTCGACAGCAGCAGCACAGGCAATGGCAACCGCCGCGGTACCCATCATGGCATGGTGTAATTTACCCATCGACATGGCTCTTACTAATAGGTCGACGTCGTCTACTTGGATAGGTTTATTACTTGAGGATGTGTAATTTTTCGGCTTAGACACAAACGCAATTTTTGGTGTATGTTGCCTTGTTGCCGCCTCCTCCAGTGAATCGATTAGCCCCATTTTCAACGCTCCATGAGCACGGATGGTTTCAAACTTTTTAAGCCAATCATCCGAACCATTGATATCTTCTTGTAGCTCTGTGCCTTTAAGACCCAACTCAGATGCATCAATGAAAATAGTTGGGATACCTGCACTTATCATGGTGGCATTAAACGTCCCAAGATCTGGCACATCTAGGTCATCGATTAAATTACCCGTCGGGAACATGGAACCTTCACTGCTACTAGGGTCGACAAACTCAACGGCAATTTCTGCTGCAGGAAATGTCACACCATCTAGCAAGAAATCACCAAGTTCTTGCACCTCACCATCAACCATAGGGACTTTCGCGACTATGGTCTTCTCGATGTTCGCCTGCCAGATTCTCACTTCGGCTAAACCGTTTTCCGGGAGCTTGTCTTTACTAATAAGACCGCTGTGTATCGCAAAAGGGCCTACTGCGGCGGATAGATTGCCGCAGTTACCGCTCCAATCAACAAAGGCTTTGTCTATTGCAACCTGCCCAAATAGATAGTCAATATCGTGACCCTCTTTACTGCTTTTTGAGACAATCACAGTTTTGCTAGTACTGGAGGTCGCGCCGCCCATGCCATCAATCTGTTTTGCATAAGGATCCGGACTACCAATGACGCGCATGAGTAGCTGGTCTCTCGCCTCTCCGGATACTTGCGCCTCTTCAGGTAAGTCCGATAGATTGAAGAATACCCCTTTGCTGGTGCCACCTCGCATGTAAGTTGCAGGAACTCTGATTTGTTTAGTCATCATTAAGTCCCTCCTATTTCGCGAGAAAGTCTTGCGCGAAACGCTGCAGTACGCCGCCAGATGAATACACCGCGACTTCATCTGCTGTATCAAGGCGACAAGTGACGGCGATGTCTAACTTCTCACCGTTAGATCTTGTAACCACCAGCGCTAAATCGCAGCCAGGGGCGATATCACCAACCACATCGTAGGTTTCAGTTCCGTCTAACCCTAGGGTGTTGCGATCCGTACCCTCTTTAAATTGCAGAGGGAGCACACCCATGCCGACTAGATTGGTGCGATGGATACGTTCAAAGCCTTCGGCGACTATCGCTTCTACGCCAGCCAGCCGTACACCTTTGGCAGCCCAATCTCTTGAGGAGCCCTGACCGTAGTCTGCGCCCGCAACAATGATGAGTGGTTGCTTGCGAGTCATATAGGTTTCTATCGCTTCCCACATCCGCGTCACTTTACCCTCAGGTTCAACACGAGCTAAAGAGCCTTGGACGGTCTCACCATTCTCACGCACCATTTCATTAAACAGTTTCGGGTTAGCGAACGTTGCTCGCTGCGCGGTCAAGTGATCACCTCGGTGAGTAGCATAAGAGTTATAGTCTTCCTCAGGCACCCCCATACTTGTGAGGTATTCACCCGCTGCACTGGACGCTAAGATAGCGTTAGATGGCGACAAATGGTCAGTGGTAATGTTATCTCCAAGAATGGCCAGCGGTCTCATGCCACTTAACGTTCTAGGCTTGGCAAGTGCCCCTTCCCAGTATGGTGGGCGGCGAATATAGGTGCTCTTTTCACGCCAGTCGTAAAGTGGGTTTGAGTTGGTTTGCTCATCATTAACCTTAAACATCTGTAAGTAGACTTGGTTAAACTGCTCAGGCTTAACGTGAGTATTCACAACAGCGTCAATCTCTTCATCGCTTGGCCAAATGTCATTGAGGTATATCGGCTTGCCAGATGCATCAAGACCTAGTGCATCGCGTTCGATGTCAAAGCGGATGGTGCCCGCAATGGCATAGGCCACAACCAAAGGTGGCGACGCTAAAAACGCTTGTTTTGCGTAAGGGTGAATGCGTCCGTCAAAGTTACGGTTGCCAGAGAGGACTGCCGTCGTATATAGGTCGTTATCTATGATTTCTTGCTGAATTTTCGGGTCCAACGCACCGCTCATACCATTACAAGTCGTACAGGCGTAAGCGACTATCCCGAAGCCTAGCTTCTCCAATTCAGGCAACAAGCCAGACTCTTGTAAGTAAAGTTTTGCCACCTTAGAGCCCGGAGCAAAGGACGATTTAACCCAAGGTTTGCGTAACAAGCCGAGCTGATTTGCCTTCTTCGCAATCAATCCGGCAGCGACAACGTTGCGGGGATTACTGGTATTCGTGCAAGACGTAATGGCTGCGATAATTACCGCGCCGTCTGGCATCTTATCATCTTGTTGCTGCCACTCGCCCGCGATGCCTTGTTGATTGAGCTGAGCGGTTGGCAATCGTCGATGAGGATTAGACGGACCAGCTAACGTGCGCTCTACCTTAGACAAATCAAACTCTAGGACTCGCTCATACTCAGCGTTTTCTAACTCATCAGCCCACAACCCAGTTTGCTTTGCGTATTGCTCGACAAGTTTAACTTGTTCGTCATCTCTACCCGTTAACTTCAGATAGTTAATAGTTTGCTCGTCGATATAGAACATACCCGCTGACGCGCCATACTCAGGCGTCATGTTAGAAATTGTTGCTCGGTCGCCAATCGTGAGCTGCTTAGTGCCTTCTCCAAAGAACTCTAAGTAACTGGAGACGACTTTCTGGGATCTCAAAAACTCTGTCAGGGCCAAAACGATATCGGTCGCCGTGATACCCGGTTGACGTTCGCCGGTGAGTTTTACCCCGACAATATCAGGCAAGCGCATCATTGAAGGTCTGCCCAACATCACGGTTTCAGCCTCTAGCCCGCCAACCCCAATTGCGATAACGCCAAGCGCGTCTACGTGAGGCGTATGGCTGTCGGTGCCGACACACGTATCTGGGTATGCGACCCCATTTTTGACCTGAACCACTGGAGAGAGCTTTTCTAAATTAATCTGGTGCATGATGCCGTTGCCCGCAGGAACGACACTCACGTTTTCAAACGCCGTTTTACACCACTCAATAAAGTGGAATCGATCTTCGTTTCGGCGCTCTTCAACCGCTCGGTTTTTCTCAAACGCATCGGGGTCAAAACCCGCGTGCTCGACCGCTAGCGAATGGTCTACGATTAGCTGTGTTTCAACCACTGGGTTGACGGCAGCTGGATCGCCTCCTTGACTTGCAATGGCATCGCGCAGGCCAGCTAAATCAACCAGTGCGGTTTGTCCTAAAATATCGTGACAAACGACTCGCGCAGGATACCAAGGAAAATCCTTGTCTCTTTTCCTATAGATGAGCTGAGACAAGCATGCCTCAAGCTCAGACGGTTCACAGCGATGAACCAAGTTTTCAGCAAGGACTTTCGCCGTGTAAGGCAGGCGTTCATAGGCGCCTGCTTCTATATCATTAACGGCAGCCTGGGCATCAAAGTAATCGAGTTGCGTACCAGGTAGCGGTTTTCGATATTGGTAATTTATAGTGTTTTTCGACATGCTCACATCCTCACACCGTGCTAGTCACGCGCCTCGATTGGTGTCCACTCTCTTGCTTCTGGACCATCATAGTCTGCACTCGGGCGAATGATTCGATTGTTCGCACGCTGCTCGTAAACATGTGCAGCCCAACCTGTGAGTCGACTCATCACGAAAATCGGCGTAAACAACTTAGTTGGGATATCCATGAAGTGATAAGCAGAAGCATGGAAGAAATCCGCGTTACAAAACAGTCCTTTTTCACGTTTCATCACGGCTTCTACGCGCACAGAAACGTCATACAGATAGGTATCGCCGACTTCTTGGGATAGTGCTTTTGACCAACGCTTAATCAGAGCATTTCGGGGATCGCTCTCACGGTAGATCGCGTGTCCGAATCCCATGATTTTGTCCTTGTTAGCAAGCATCTGCATGATGTTCGCTTCTGCTTCATCCGCGCTTCGCCAATCTTGAATCATATCCATAGCCGCTTCGTTTGCTCCTCCATGCAGAGGACCACGCAAAGTGCCAATAGCGGCAGTGATACAGGAGTGAATGTCAGACAAGGTTGATGCACAAACGCGTGCCGCGAATGTAGAGGCATTAAACTCATGCTCCGCATACAAGATCAGTGAGCAGTGCATCACCTTCTTGTGCGTTTCTGAAGGCGCTTTGTCAGTGAGCATTTTTAGGAAATAACCGCCGATACAATCTTCACTTTGGTCAGCGGTATCAATACGCACACCGTCATGACTAAAACGATACCAATAACAGATAATGGCAGGAAACAGCGCCAACATGCGCTCAGTTGCTTTCTCTTGGTCTGAGAAATCAAGCTCCTGCTCTAGATTACCCAACACGGAACAACCTGTTCGCATAACATCCATCGGATGCGCGTCAGCAGGAATTAACTCCAGTGCTTGTTTAAGCGGCTCAGGTAAGCCACGCAATCCGACTAGAATCGTCTTGTAATCGTCCAGTTCTTTTTGGTTGGGGAGATGTCCGCGCAATAGCAAGTGTGCAACCTCTTCAAACTGCGCGTTGTTGGCTAGATCGGTAATGTCGTAACCACGATAGGTTAACCCCGTTCCAGATTTACCCACAGTACACAGTGATGTCGTACCTGCACTTTGACCTCGTAGACCTGCTCCACCGATGGCTGAATTAGGCATGTTGAACTCCTTTTCCCGCGTTTGCCCTTCTTGGGTCTTTTAATGCGGTGTTTCGTTATTGGATTAAAAAGTAGGTTTAGATTATTTTTCTTGGACTTCCGACTTGTTGCTCATTTTTGAAATCAGCTAATTAGGACTTGTTATCAGCAAAGAGCTGATCCAATTTATCCTCGTAGCTGTGATAGTTGAGATGTTCATAAAGCTCAGCTCGCGTCTGCATTTGTGACGTCAACGCCTCTTGATTACCCACAGATAACAAATGTTGATACACATTTTCCGCCGCTTTGTTCATTGCTCTGAACGCTGACAATGGATAGAGCACCATATCAACACCAACACTTGCTAATTCTTCACAGCCAAATAGCGGCGTCTGACCAAACTCAGTGATGTTGGCGAGAATAGGAACGTCTTTTCCCGTCGCCTGTGACAATGCCGATTTGAACTGCTTGTAATGATCGAGTGAGGTCATCGCTTCTGGGAAAATCATATCTGCCCCCGCTTCAACGCAGGCAATAGCACGCTCAATCGCTTTATCCATCCCTTCGACGGCAAGGGCATCAGTACGCGCCATGATCACAAAACTCTGATCGCTTTTCGCATCGACCGCTGCTTTTACACGGTCGACCATTTCCTGCTGCGACACGATGGCTTTATTGGGCCGATGACCACATCGTTTCTGAGCGACTTGGTCCTCAATATGGACAGCTGCCGCCCCTGCTTTCTCCATCGCTTTGATCGTGCGTGCAATGTTAAAAGCACCACCAAATCCGGTGTCGATATCAACGAGTAGTGGTAGATCGCAAGCATTAGTAATTCGCTCTACATCTACCAGTACGTCGTTGAGTGTTGTTATACCTAGATCTGGCAAACCGTAAGAAGCATTGGCGATACCACCCCCAGAGAGGTAAATGGCTTGATGACCGACGTTTTTGGCCATCATGGCGCAGTACGGATTAACTGTACCCACGACTTGTAAAGGGCTTCCATTAGTGACGGCGTCACGAAATAATTGACCTGGTGAAGCTGACATGCTTGTCTCCTTGTCCTTTTTGTTGTCGGCATTCATTTCACATACGCCGACATTCACGTTATCTAATTAAGGTTTTGTTCTATCAAGGCTTTGCTGCGTGAGATATGTCTTCTCATTAGCAGCTCTGCCAACTCTTGGTCACGGTTTTTTATCGCGTCCAAGATGAATAAGTGCTCTTTTAAAGCGGCCTCTGGTCTCGATTGAGTTCTGGGTGATTGATAGCGATACATTCGAAGCAAGTGATAGAGCTCATTGCACAACAAATGAACCAACTGGCTATTTTGACTGGCTTTAATAATTCGATAATGAAAGTCAAAATCGCCGTGTTGATGAAAATAAGAAGCGCCTGACACTTCATCAATATGTTCAGAGTGTCTACCAAGAAGCTTTTCTAGCTCGGCGACTTCTTCGTCACTGATATGTGTCGCAGCCAATCTTGCCGCCATTCCCTCAAGGGCCTCGCGTACAGAGTAAAGCTCAACCAACTTTTGCTGCGATAAGGTAATCACTCGAGCTCCAACATGTGGGATTCGCTCTATTAGCCCGAGCCCTTCTAATCTCATGATTGCTTCGCGCAAAGGACCACGACTTACCTCAAATCGCTTTGCAAGCTCGGGTTCAGAGATTTTGCTGCCTGACTCAATGCGCCCTTCTACGATCTCTTCAATCAATCGTTCTGTTAAATTTTCTGACTTCGTCCCCTCTTTTAACGGGAGTTCATCATTCATTGCTAGTTCAACGCTCATTTCGACTCTTACCTACGCCGCCAACAACATTGTTGACAATAATTACTAACTGATGACTATTTAAGCAGCCATGAGTTCACAATTCAACCACATTGTCGACAATATAGACTAATGTCTAACGTTAACGTCAACCTGTGAACTTTATGAACAATATTCAGCTAATGCGCTTTATCCTCAATATCTGCACTTTATTGAGGCAGCGTTAACATTTGCATAACCTTTGACTAACCCATAGAGGTCACGCCAGCTCCCTCATACTGGCGGACAACAAAGTCAACATAAGGAACGTGAACATGTTTAAGGCACTAAAACCTACCCTTGCAGCGTCATTCGTTGCAGCTACCCTTTCATTTGGCAGCTATGCCGCTGATCTTGAGAAGATTCACTTCTTGATTCCGGGTGGTGCTGGTGGTGGTTGGGATATGACTGCACGCGGTACTGGTGACGTTTTGGTGAAAGCAGATATTGTCGACAATGTCTCTTTCCAAAATCTATCTGGTGGCGGCGGCGGTAAAGCCATTGCTCACCTGATTGAAACGGCCGAGCGTCAAGAAGACACGCTAATGGTCAACTCTACTCCTATCGTCGTTCGCTCTCTAACGGGTGTATTTCCACAGTCGTTCCGAGATCTAACTCCAGTAGCCGCTACTATTGCGGACTATGGTGCGATCGTTGCATCTGCAGATTCCCCATATAACACATGGGAAGATGTGGTTGCAGATTTCAAAGAGAACCCACGTAAAGTGAAGATTGCTGGTGGCTCAGCACGAGGTAGTATGGACCACCTTGTCGTTGCAGCAGCCTTTAAAGGCGAAGGGTTTGACGCTAAAAAAGTTCGCTACATTGCCTATGATGCGGGCGGCAAAGCGATGGCTGCTCTACTATCTGGCGAGACACAACTACTGTCGACAGGTCTGGGTGAAGTTCTTGAGATGTCGAAATCTGGGCAAGTTAAAGTTCTTGCGGTTACCGCTCCTAAACGCCTAGAGGCTGCTCCAGATATTCCAACGTTAACGGAATACGGCAATGAAACCGTATTTGCCAACTGGCGTGGTTTCTTCGCAGCGCCTAACGCTAGCGAAGAGAAAGTGAAAGAGTGGACTGCCGCACTGTCGAAAATGTACACCACTGATGAATGGGCTGTTGTTCGTGACCGCAATGGCTGGATCGACAACTACAAGCCTGATCAAGATTTCTATAAGTTCCTCGAAGACCAAGAGAAACAGATGGGTGCATTGATGACTGAGCTTGGCTTCTTAAACAAGTAAACCGCTTACGTACTTAAGCTTAGTGGAGGAGCATCGCTCCTCCTATTACCAATTTTGCCGTATATAAGAGGCAGTTTTGAATCCTTCAGTTCACAATTGTCCACACTTGCAGTACTGCCCCCTTAATCTCCTGGGGATAGGTTTATCTGGGTAGACCCACTTTGTCCTGAGTTTGTTTATCCGCTTGGTCGCCACTCAACGACCCCTTATATACGGCCTTTTCTCTATTCACTATTTGGAGTGAGTTATGTCTGATTTCACCTCAAAGCTGTTCACGAAAGAGAACCTGCTGTCTCGTGATCGTGTAGGTGCGATGATATTTTTGATTCTATGCTTGTGCTATGGATACCAAACATCGTTAATTCCCATGTTTCCTGGGGATGAGTACGAACCCTTTACTGCTCGAACCCTACCAACCATATTAACCTTTGTTGGTATCGGTCTGTCTGTTTTGTTATTGATTACTGGTCAGCCTGATCAGAAAAGTGCGGTCGAAGCCTCTTTTAACTGGAAACTACTCATTGGTTTCTTGGTTCTAATGGCGGGTTATGGATTAGGTCTCACCTACCTTGGCTTTGTATTGGCAACCAGCTTTTTCCTATTGGCGGGATTCTATTTATTGGGTGAGCGCAGAAAACCCATCTTGTTTGGCGCATCGTTCCCATTTGTCATCGGTTTTTATCTATTACTCACTCAAGGTCTGGATATCTATCTAGAACCTGGGCTCATCTTCACGATTTGGTAGGACACCATTATGTTAGACGGAATTTTACAAGGTCTCTCGACGGCGGTCATGCCGATGAACATCATGATGGTCATCGTTGGTTGCTTTGTAGGTACATTTATCGGCATGCTTCCAGGGCTTGGTCCTATTTCAGCTATTGCACTCATGATCCCTATTACCTATGGGCTAGATCCTTCATCAGGCCTTATCTTGATGGCAGGTGTGTATTATGGTGCCGTTTTTGGAGGCTCGACCTCATCAATTCTAATTAATGCTCCGGGCTGTTCTTCAACAGTAGTTACCGCTTTTGATGGCTACCCTATGGCTCAGAAAGGTCAAGCGGGTAAAGCCCTCGCCCTCGCAGCTTACTCATCGTTTACCGGTGGTACGTTGTCAGCGATCATGCTGTTGTTTGCAGCTCCAGCACTGGCAAAAGTGTCGCTTAGCTTCCAATCTTCAGACTACTTTGCACTGATGCTTCTTGGTCTATCTGCGGTCGCCGCTTTTGCAGGTAAAGGTCAGGTGCTGAAAGCATGGATGATGGTAGTTCTAGGACTCATGCTCTCTACCGTTGGTATTGATAAAGGGGTTGGCGTTGAGCGATTCACCTTTGGTCTTACTGACCTAATGGATGGATTTAGCTTCCTACTACTAGCGATGGCTACCTTCGCTCTGGGTGAAACCTTAATGGGCATACTCAAGCCACAACAAGATACTCGCCAAGATGAACAGAAAAAGCTGAGTGACATCGGCAGCATGAAAGTAACCAAAGAAGAAGTCAAAGAAGTGGCGCCTGTTTCTATTCGCTCTTCTATTCTTGGTTTCTTTACTGGCGTACTCCCTGGCGCAGGTGCGACGATTGCCGCTTTCCTCTCTTATGGTATGGAGCGCAACCTCGCACCAAAAGATAAGCGTGAAGAGTTTGGTAAAGGTAGTATTCGAGGCTTAGTTGCCCCAGAATCAGCTAATAATGCCGCATCAAGTGGCTCATTCGTACCACTGCTAACACTGGGTATTCCAGGTTCTGGTACTACAGCAATCATGTTGGGTGCTTTGATCGCCTACGGCATCCAGCCTGGTCCACGCCTGTTTGTCGAACACCCTGATGTCTTTTGGTCGGTCATCATTTCGATGTACTTTGGTAACATTGTCCTAGTGATTTTGAATCTACCGCTGATTCCTTATATCTCTAAACTGTTGGCGGTTCCGAGAACTGTTCTGCTACCAATGATTTTGTTCTTCTCGATCACCGGTGTTTACCTAGTTTCATTCAACACTATGGATGTGTTTATCATGCTGTTGATTGCAATGGGCGCAATAGCATTACGACTCGCAAACTTCCCACTTGCCCCGCTGCTGCTCGGCTTTATTCTCGGTGGTTTGATGGAAGAGAACCTTCGACGTGCGCTAATGATTAGTGATGGTGAGCTTAGCTTCTTGTGGGAACGTCCTATCACGATGACGTTTACGGTACTTGCGGTATTGGTACTTGTGGGTCCAGCGCTGCTGTCTGTGGTTAAGAAGTGGTTCAATCAGCCGAAGAAGGTTGAGTCATAGAGAAGTGGTTACTGTTTGCTCCTTCCCTAACTAAGGGGAGACTAGGTGGAGAGGAAACACGAAGGCTAAATCGAGCTGCAGGCGCAAGTTGTAAGTCCGCTTTACCCCCTCTAGCTCCCCCTTATCACGGGGGAGAACCATAGGCTAGCTCCTATCGTCACATCGCCTTTTTAGTTAGCTACGCGACAGCGAGCATTAGCTCCTCCCCTTGCAAGCGGGGCGCGTAGCTGGGAGGCTGGGAGGCTGGGAGGGGTGGGAACGCGGACGCCAAACCGAGTTACAGGCGCTAATTGTAGGTCCGCTTTACCCCCTCTAACTCCCCCTTATTAAGGGGGAGAACTAAAGGCTAGCTCCTAACGTCGCATCGCCTATTTTTGTTGAGTGATAAACAGCAAGCTCTTGTTAATGCTGCCTCCGATAACAACGCTCCGGTCTACCTACCGACCCGTAGTTTACGTCAGCTTCAAGCTCCCCAGTACCAATTAAGAACTCCAGGTAACGCCTTGCGGTAGTACGGCTGGCACCGATACACTCCCCTGCTTCATCGGCTGTATACAGGCTGTCTTCTTTGAAAAGTGCTCGTATTTTCTCCAGGGTAACGCCGTCGATCCCTTTTGGTAAACGCTGATCGGAGCTCGACTCAGAGCTATTCGCTTGCATCATCTCATCGACTAAAGACTGGTTAAGGCCGTCAGCGTCATGCAGCTTTGCCGTCCTCTTCTGGTATTTTTTAAGAGCGGCTTCTAACCGTGGGAACATCACTGGTTTCAGTAGATAATCAATCACACCACCACGCATAGCATGCTGCAGTGTCTCGACATCGCGTGCAGCAGTAATCAGTATCACATCGCACTCTTGGTTCAGCGCTCGGATATGCGTCAAAATCTCAATGCCTGTACCATCTGGTAAATAGACGTCTAGCATCACAAGTTCAGGTTCCAAAACTTCCAACTGCATTTCGGCGTCGGCTTTCGAGGTCGCAATACCAACCACTTCAAAACCACCCATCTGCTCTAGATAACGGCGATGCAGTTCAGCGATCTTAAGATCGTCTTCTATTATCATGACTCGAGTTAAGTCACTCATGCTAATCCATCCTTCGGAATATAAATGGTCACGCGCGTGCCCATGGTGTCGTTTTCTATCATTTCTAGCTGCCCTTGGTATCGTTCTGTGAGTTGTTTAACCAAGAACAGCCCTACACCACGGTTGTGTGCCGATTTACTCGATACACCCCGCGTCGTCAATGCATCAACATCAAGGTGTTTGGGTAAGCCGCATCCCTTGTCTGATACTTCTAATATAATCTCGTTGCCAAAATCACTGATCGATATCTCTATTTGGGCGCGCTCAAAACGCTCATTAGGCGCGGCTTTTATTGCCGATTGTGTGGCGTCGAACGCATTGTCGATCAAGTTACCCAAAATAGTGACGAGGTCATCAGCATTAATATTTTCTGGTAAAGGCTCTAGCCTAGATTCTTCGTCAACAAGCAATGACAAGCCAATCTCTCGAGCCCGCTCTGTTTTACCCAGCAACATACCTGCAATAAGCGGGTCTTTTACTGTTTCTCTCAAAAACTCAATAAGCTGTTGATAGTGTTCAGTTTCTTGACCTATCAAGCTTTGAACCGCTTCGACTTCACCCATTTGTACCAGCCCACTAATGGTATTGAGCTTATTGCGATGTTCGTGCGTTTGTGAACGAAGCATCTCTGCATAGGCTTTAGTCTGAGAGAGCTGGTCGGTTAGTTCGCTAATCTCATCTCTTAGTCGGAAGCTCGACACGGCTCCAATTACTTTACCGTCAACAAGAATCGGACTGCGGTTCGCAACAATTCGCTGTTGATTTAGGTACAACTCAATATCGTGGTCAGTTTCTTGACTGTCGATCAAAGATTGAAGGTCTGAGTTCGGTAGAACGCGGGTTAAAGGCTGATTCATCACCTTTTCTTTTGTGAGTCCTAAAATCTCACAAGCACTGGTATTAATAGAACGAAGCACACCATGGGTATCGATACTGATCACACCCTCTTTAATGGTGCTCATGGTGACATCAAGCTCACCATAGAGACGACCAATCTCCTCTGGTTCAAAACCAAGAATAGCTTTTTGGAAACGTCGTGAGATGAAATAAGAGATGATGGCGTTGGCAATCAAAACGAGTATTGCCATGCCTATCAAAAACAATAGATAAGGCTCGATTCGATCTTGTAATCGGTCGAGCAAATAACCAACAGAGACAACACCGATAACATTGCCATCTTCGTCGAAGACGGCGGCTTTGCCTCGAACGGATTTACCAAGGGAGCCTTCTGCGAACGAGACGTAAGACTTTCCGTGGATAAGCGCGAGATCATTATCCCCCCCTTTCATCGGTAGACCAATTCGCTCATCAACAGGGTGAATCAGACGAATACCATCTTTGTCACCAATCACGATAAAGGCTGCACCAATCATCTCGGTGAGGCCTCTATAGCGTGCTTGCATGAGGGACGATGTATCGTACTGAATCATGTGGATTACGGAAGAGGATTGGGCGAGAAATGTGGCAACGCCTTTAGCCTTAAGCCCCATTTCCTCTTCTTGAGATTGTTTAATGTAACTAAATCCCGCTAACGTCAAGACAAGCAACTGCAGCAATCCCGACACTGTCATGATAATCAGCATTCGGTATCGAAAACTTATCTGGTTCCATTTCATGTTCACTCTCCCTAAGGCAAACACTGTAACAGTGCTGTAACATGACGGCATCTCTGTGAATGTGGTTCTGTGAACTCCTAGGCTATTTTCGAATGATTAACGATTATCAACGTACGTTAACATCAGGTTACACACTCAAATCGTTGCATCGCTGTTCACTCTTTAACCTGATCAAGATCACATCATTTTTAGATTAATTTTAGAACTCTCACCTACCACTTTCGTATAGTATGAAGTGTCAGTTGACTAGGTTGAATCTCGGCTTCCCCGAATACTGAGACTCAAGACACGTTAAAAAGATGTAACTAGTCGTAGGCCATCGAGTCAGACAATAAAAATAAAATAGCAATGAAGCAGTAATAACCGTAACCAATAATTACTAGAACTATGATAAGGGAATAGATTATGGAACGTGACTGTTTTGGAATTTGCCTAGATAGAGCTTTGCTGTCGCGCAATCGACGTGCAACCTTTACGCATGTGAGGGCTTACCAAACCACCAACTCGGCTGAGGACGAATTAGATCAAGACGTTCAAGTCTCGTTCGCTTCTCCTCAAATGTCGGGTAGCGAAGTGTTAAAAGCACTTCTCAAATCAAAACACTTATTGTGGCGGGCGGGTTATGTCTGCCCCTCCCACGATTAATTGTTTAATTCGCTAGCAAAAAGCAAAGTCTCTCCCGGCTTTGCTTTTTTTCGTTCTAATTTTCTCCTTCAATAAATTCGAAAAAACAGAGACATACACACGCTATTAGTGAAATACCAACTATATTTAGGTTATTGCACACTATTTTATTAGAGCATATACTCTAGATAATTTTTTAACATCGGTTTGGAGCATTCATGAAGATCAAGTCCCTGCCATTGGCTTTGGGCGCTTTGCTAGGAACGCTTTCATTTAGCAGTTTAGCTGCTGAAGTCTCTTTTGATGAAGCATGGCAACTACTTCAACAGAACAACAATTCACTAGCAGCGCAGCGCGCGAACGTAGAGCGATATGGCCACTTAAAAGACGCTTCAAGCAGTCTCAACCTACCTAAAGTAACGGTAGGGGCAAACTATACTCGCCTCGATCAAGACGTCACACTAAATGGTCAGCAGTTTGCAGATAGTTTGAGTGGTGTACCCAATATTCCTGGTTTAGGACAAGCTCTTGGTAACTTGCTTGGTGGCGTGACTTCTACACTAGAGCACAAAGACATTTTCAGCTCATCTATTCGTGCTGTTTGGCCTATCTTCACCGGTGGTCGTATTACTGCAGCTCAGACCGCGGCTGAAGGTAAAAAAGAAGAGGCGCAAAGCCAACTCGCGATGGAAGTACAAGCGCGCTATGAAGATCTCAGCAAATACTACTTCAGTGTCATCTTGGCAAAAAACGTCGTCGATACTCGTATGGCAGTGGAAAATGGATTGACTAAACACCGTGATTTCGCCATCAAGCTTGAAGAGCAAGGTCAAATCGCACGTGTCGAACGTTTACAAGCCGAGGCCTCCCTTGATAAAGCGGTAGTCGAGCGTAAAAAAGCTGAACACAGCCTCAACATCGCACAGGCTGCGCTTACACAAGTTTTGGGTCAGACCGAAACCGTTGAACCCCGTGATGAGCTATTTATCAATCGAAATTTGCCACCGCTTGATGCATTCGTCGATCAAACTCTAGACACCTACCCTGGCCTTGCCATTCTGGATGCAAAAGAGAAACAAGCGAGCAGCTTGATGAAGGCAGAGAAAGGCAAATACTATCCTGAAGTCTATGCCTACGGTGACTACAGTCTATATCACGGAGACTCCCTAACCAGTCAGCTTAAACCCGATTGGCTTGTAGGTATTGGCGTTAGCGTTCCTCTGCTTGAAAACACGGGTCGCAGCGAACAAATGAAAGCGGCAAACAGCGCGGTTTCTCAAGTTCAGTTTTTGCGTAAACAAGCACGTCAGGATCTTAGCGTGCTCGTTGAGAAAACCTACCTAGAAGCGCAGCAAGCCTTAGACGAAGTTCAGGGGTTAAACTCAAGCATCCAACTGGCGCAGGAAAACCTAAAACTGCGTCAAAAGGCCTTCTCACAAGGCCTAGGCCGCTCGCTCGACGTAGTTGATGCCGAGTTGTATCTCGCCAGTATAAAAACTCAGCAGGATGCAGCAAGCTTCCAATACCTATTATCACTCAACAAACTTCTCGCACTTTCTAGTGAGATGAACAACTTTGCTACGTACAAACATAACGCAGTTACCCCTGCACAACTAAGAACTGAGGACGCATCATGAACAAGGTAAAACCGGCACTAGTGACATTAGGCGCTGTAGCTATAATTGGCTGGGTTGGCTACAAGTTCTTTGATGCTTACCAAACACCACCTCTTCGTATTCAAGGTCAAATAGAATCACAGCAGTACAGCATCTCATCTAAGGTACCGGGTCGTATCGATGAGGTGATGGTACGTAAAGGCGATAATGTGTCTGAAGGACAGCTCATCTTTACGATTCACAGCCCAGAGATTGAAGCCAAGCTTGAGCAGGCGGTTGCCGGACAAAAAGCGGCAGGTGCATTAGCCAAAGAAGCAGAAATTGGCGCAAGACAACAGCAGATTCAAGCGGCAGAAGATCAATGGCGCAAAGCGAAAGCGGCTGCGGCATTGATGGAAAAAACTTATCTGCGCGTCAATAACCTCTATAAAGACGGCGTAGTTGCTGAGCAAAAGCGTGACGAAGCACTAACGCAGTGGCAAGCCGCAAAATATACCGAAAGCGCAGCATATCAAATGTTCCAGATGACGAAAGAAGGCGCACGTGACGAAACTAAGTTAGCAGCCGCAGAAAAAGCACGTATGGCCGCGGGTGCCGTGGCAGAAGTAGAAGCGTATGCTGCCGATACCCAAATCCATTCTTGGTTTGATGGTGAAGTATCTCAAGTACTACTTCACAGCGGTGAACTAGCACCACAAGGATTCCCTGTGGTGACTGTTATTGATACGAAAGATACCTGGGCCGTGCTGAATGTTCGTGAAGACGCATTAAACCGCTTCGAGAAAGGCAGCGAGTTTGAAGCGTACGTCCCAGCACTCGATGAGTCAGTTACGTTCAAAGTCACACACGTTGCGGTAATGGGTGATTTTGCAACTTGGCGTTCTACTGATGCAACGCAAGGCTTTGATCTGCGTACATTTGAGGTTGAAGCTCGACCGTTAGATGACGTGAAGCTTCGTATGGGTATGAGTTTGGTCGTAGAACTGTAAGGCTCGGTTATGTCTCAAACTTCACCTACTCTCTCTATTGCTTCTCGTAGAAAGCTAGTAAAGAGTCACTTTCGTAGCCAATGGCACCTACTCAGACATGACAAATGGTTATTGTCATGTCTTACATGGGTGCCCATTTTGCTCTGCTTGTCTATTTACTGGATCTTCTCTCAAGGGATAGCAAGCAACCTTCCGATTGGTGTTGTCGATCAAAGCAAAAGCACCTTGTCGCAAAAGCTCATTCGAAATTATGATGCGACATCAATGCTCAGTGTTGACCACCAATATGAAGATATTGGTCAGGCAAGGCAGGCTTTAGTCGAAGGTGACAACTATGCCATTTTGTACGTGCCACCGGGTTTCGATAAGGCGATAGTGAGATCCGTATCGCCTCAGGTCACTCTTTTCTACAACAGTCAGTACATACTTGTCGGACGACTAATTAACTCTGCAGCATTGCAAGCCCAAGGGACATTTAATGCCCAAGTAGAAGTTGTGAAAGCACTCTCAAAAGGCAACACGACGGGCGCGGCTGCCGTCGGCAAAGCCGTTTCCGTTAGAACACAGATAACGCCCCTGTTTAACAAGGGTACTAACTACGCTCAGTTTCTGGTGACCGCGATTGTCCCTGCCATTTGGCAGATAGCCATCGTGTCATTTACCGTGCTCGCGTTAAGTGCCAATTATCGAGTGGCAGGCATTGCTCCCTGGTTAGGTAAAGGGAGCATTGTTAGAAACCTTGGCAATACTTTATTTCCCTACTTTGTTTGGTTTGCATTACTTGGGTTAGCGTTTCTTATCTGGTTTTACGACTTGATTGGCTGGCCAATGGAAGGAAGCTGGACAGTATTGATTTTTGCTCAGCTGGTCACGACCGTAGCTTGTATGATCATGGGAGCACTGTTCTTTTTCCTAACTTGCGATGCTGCTAGGGCCATGAGCTTCGCTGGCGCCTTCACTGCACCTAGTTTCGCGTTTATGGGCATCACCTTCCCTGCTACTGATATGGGTCCGCTCGCTGTTTTTTGGCGGGAACTGTTGCCCATTAGTCACTACATTGAGGTTCAGGTGAGTCAAGCAAGTTACGGTGTTCATGCGGCGCAGTCGCTGGCTCATCTAATGCCTTTGATTGGCTACATTATTCCACTCGCGCTCACCGTTATGCTGATTAAAAAGCATCTAGCTAAGGAGTTATCAGCATGACCTTGTTAGAACACATTAAACTTGAACTCAAAGCAGTTCTCACCAATCCCGTGGTTGTTTTGACGGTATTTGGCGGAGTCATATTCTATTCGTTTCTCTACCCTCTTCCTTACAGTCAGCAGACACCAAGAGAGCAACCAATTTCAGTCGTCAATCTCGACCAAAGCCAAACGAGTTTCCAACTCGAGCGCATGGTCGACGCCACTCCGAATGTCCAAGTGGTACAGCGCGATCACACCATCGAACAAGCAAAGCAAGCTTTCATCAACGGTGAAATCACAGGATTTCTGGTTATCCCTGAGCATTTCTACAAAGATCTTATGTTGGGTAAGAGTCCGGTATTAGCTTACGCAGGCGATGCATCGTTGTTCTTGGTTTACGGCACTGTGGTCGAAGGGTTAGCGCAAGCGGGCGGAACATTAGCGGCCAAGGCCAAGGTTTCAAAGCTTTTGATTGATGGTGTACCGCTTGAGTTAGCGAGTCAGCAATACTCAGCAACTCGACTTAATGCAAAACCCACATTTAACCCTCGAATGGGGTATGTAGATTATGTCGTCCCTGCGGTATTTGTGTTGATACTGCAACAGACGCTGGCCATGGCATCTGGACTGGTTGGTGGGACGCAACGTCAAGGCAAAGGCTATTGGAGCTCACAGTCTGTAATGTCTGTTATCGCAGTTAGAAGCTTTGTACTCACCGCCATCTACTATCTGCTGGGTATGTTCTATTTTGGTGCCAGCTTTAGTATGTATGGGATTAGCACGCTCGCCAATCCATTCGAAATTCTCACTTTAATGCTACCGTTCTTTTTAACGTCATGCTTTATTGGGATTTTCCTAGGAGCGCTAACGCCTCGCAGAGAATTGGTGACTGTCGTTGTGTTGATTAGCTCTATGCCTTTAATCTTTTCTGCAGGCTTTATCTGGCCCACTGAAATGCTTCCAGCACCAATGCAATGGTTCGCAGCAGCCTTCCCTACTCAAGCGGCTATCAGCGGGTTCTTGAAGCTAAATCAAATGGGAGCAGATTGGACTCAGATTCGAAGTGATTGGACGCAGCTTTGGATGCTTACGGTTGTTTGGGGAGCGCTTGCAGCTTGGTGCTTCAAGAAATACCGGTACAGTGCAGTAGATTGATAGCATCTTCAATGAGTTATCGACAACAATTGATAACATAAACAAAAGGGCCAGTGGATATCCACTGGCCCTTTCTTTATCTGCTGATTTGTTATCTGCTAAGTAGAAGTCTAAATTAGCTATGCACTAGCTCAACTTTTTCTTCTTTCTCACCAGCTGCTGGGTCGTTGAACTTCTCTACATCTAGAGAACCCTCAGACTTAGCTACGATACACGTTACCGCGCTATCACCAGTGATGTTAACCGCAGTACGGATCATATCTAGTAGACGGTCAACACCCATGATAAGAGCGATACCTTCTAGTGGCAGACCTACTTGGTTTAGCACCATCGCCAGCATGATGAGACCAACACCAGGAACACCCGCTGTACCGATAGACGCCAACGTAGCGGTCAAGATAACCGTCAGGTAATCACCCATAGTGAGGTCGATGTTAAATGCCTGAGCAATAAACGCCGTCGCGACACCCTGCATGATAGCCGTACCATCCATGTTGATGGTCGCACCTAGTGGGATAGTGAACGAAGAAACCTTGTTATCAACACCAAGACGGTTTTGAGCCGTTTCCATCGTCACTGGAATTGTCGCGTTTGAAGAAGCCGTTGAGAAAGCAAACATTACTGCATCTTCCATCTTCTTCAGGAACGTAATTGGGCTCAGACCTGTGAACGACTTAAGCATCACGCTGTATGTCACTAGACCGTGTAGAAGCAGCGTTGCTGTAAGTACTAAGAAGTACTCTGCTAGGTTAAAGATGGCACTTAGACCAAGACCTGTGAATAGCTTCGCCATTAGGAAGAACACACCATAAGGCGCGATGTTCATCAGCAAAGCGACCAGTTTCATGATCACTTCGTTGAGGTCACGGAAAACTGATGCGATGCGCTCGCCAGGCTCACCGGCTGCACTGATAGCGATACCAAACAGAACCGCGAACACGATTACCTGAAGGGTTTTACCTTCTGCCATCGCACTGATCGGGTTGGTTGGGAACATATCGATAATAACTTGTCCCAGAGATGGGGCTTCAGCAGCTGCGAATGAACTTGCCGCAGTTAGGTCAGCACCTGCACCTGGTTGGAACACAGTACCCATAGTTAGGGCTAGTGTGATAGCGACTGCAGTTGTCGCGACATAGAATAGAACGGTTTTACCACCTAAACGACCGAGCGTGGTGACGTCTTTAAGAGAGCTGGTACCGCAAACTAGTGATACAAATACCAGTGGGACAACGAGCATTTTCAAGCTGGCGATAAAGACTTGACCACCAACCTCGAAAAGACCGTTTACAATGTATGCGTCTACAAATCCGTTCTCAGCAAATAGACCTCGAATAGCGAAGCCTGTCAAAATACCTGCAACCATACCGATGATCACTCGAGATGTCAGTGACATTGGTTTCTTGGCGTTAGTCATAATTACTCCTTATTTTTATAACGCTTCTTGATGGAGTCATCAAAAGCCGGAGCAGATTAGCAGCACAAACTAGTTGATTAGAATCATAAATTTGTTTCCCGATCCCGTGGCGTGACAGAGATCACCCTAAATGTTATTAAAACACTGTTCATAAAAACAAATCAGCCACATAAACGACACATAAAAGCACAAATATAAACTTTAGGTGATTATTTGAGCATTATATTCTTTTAAGCTTCAGATAAGTTTTATTAATAGCTGTTCTCAACATCCAAATACGATATCACCCAAACCAAAAAGACCAGCATTAAATGCTGGTCTTTTTGGCATATTAAGTATTTACGACTACTTGGATTCAACACCCTCAAGCTTGAGGTCAAAGATCACCGCAGTTTCTGCTGGAACGGTAGGGTGAGCGTCTTCTTTGTAAGCAAGATGTGCAGGGACGTATAAACGCCACGTTGCTCCGATTGGCATTTCTTTAAGCGCGACTATCCATGAGACAGGAGCTTGGTGCAAAGTTACTCGCATCGGTTCAGGTAAGTGGGCCGAACCATCCACTTGCTGACCATTCAACAGCCATGTTTTATGACGCACAACAAACTGGCTATTGGCATCCGATTCGCTCTCGCCCTCTCCGGCATGAATAATCTCATATTGGATACCAGAGCTATGAATATTCACTTCCTCTCGAGCGCCGTTACGCTCAAAAAATGTCGCTTCGTACTGTTGTTTCTGTTCTAAATGCTCTGCTTGGGCTCGCTTGCGCTGCTCTTCCATCTCTTTCTTAAGTTCTTCAGCTTCACTTGGATCAAAGGGCCATGGTTTTTGCATAAACGCTTCCATGATCGCCTCTTGAATAATCTTGATGTTCATTTTTGGAAATGACTTTTGTGCCAACTCTTTAGCGATTTCTCGCCCGTAGATGTAGCTGACTTTTTGTTCTAGTGTTTCAATTTCCATAACAACCTCTTGGATTCTAGCTATGGATTCATCATACGTATCATTAGAGAAAAAAAAAGTATGTTACGGATACTCGAAGTGCGTTGATACTTCGGCTAAAAGTGTGGATGGTTGATAAAAAGGGCCAATGAATGGCCCTTAAGAATATTTACGCTGATTCTTTGGATTCAGACTCTGGTTGAGGTGCGACGTCTATCGGTTCTATGACCGGCAGGGTCTGCAACACAAACTCCCCTGGTGCTTGAGACAGTACAGGGTAATCCTCATTTCCAACTGGGAACGGATCTACCTGTTCGTCTGCAATATACTGATGCAACCACTCGTTCCAATGCAGCCACCACGAACCTTTGTTGTGGTCTGCATTGTTAATCCACTCTTCAGCTGATTCATCGAGCGTAGAGTTAGTCCAGAAACCATATTTCTCTTTAGCAGGATGATTAACGATACCTGCAATGTGACCCGATTCACCAAGAACGAAGGTCTTATTACCGCCCATCTTCAACGCGCCACGGTAAGTGCCTTGCCAAAGTGCAATATGATCTTCTTTAGTAGAGATAAAGTAGCTTGGAATACGAATCTTATCGAGATCAATCCAAACACCACCAATCTTAACGCCCTTATCCTGAACTAGCTTGTTCTCTAGATACAGTTGACGCAGTAAGAAGTTGTGTGTCGCTGCTGCAACGTTGGTGCTGTCACTGTTCCAGTAGAGTAAATCGAAGTCTACTGGGCTATTACCTTTGAGGTAGTTATCGATGTAGTAGTTCCAGTACAGGCTGTTCTCACGTAGTAGGCTGAATGTTACGCTGAGTGAGCGACCATCCATATAACCTAGCGAGTTGTTCTGAACCTCGATAGCTCGGATAATAGTGTCATTAATATACGCCCCTACCTCACCCGGCTGACTAAAATCGAGCAGTGTAGTAAAGAAGGAAGCAGAAACGATACGCTTCTTCATTCGCTTCGCCGCATAATACGCAACTGTTGAGGCGAGTACCGTACCACCAATACAATAGCCTGCTGCGTTAATCTGATCTTTGCCAGTAATAGACTCGATCGCCGCAACCGCTTTAACAACGCCTTCGGTAACATAGTCGCCAAACTCTACTTTAGCTTGAGATGGCCCTGGGTTGCGCCAAGACATCATGAACACTGAGTGTCCCTGCTCAAGCAGCCACTTAACCATTGAGTTTTTCTCTCTCAGGTCAAGGATGTAATACTTATTGATAAATGGCGGGACGATAAGTAATGGTGTAGCGTTGACCTTTTCTGTCACAGGTCGATATTGAATCAGCTCGAATAACTCATTCTTAAACACAACATCGCCAGGAGTGTTAGCGACATGCTCACCAATTTGGAACGCTTCGGTATTGGTCATACGGATTTTTAATACATCCGCACTTGCTTCCATGTCTTCTTGGAACTGCTGCAATCCGGCAAGCAAGTTTTCACCATTTTGCTCTAGTGTCAGCTTTAGCAGCTCAGGGTTGGTCGCAATGAAGTTGGTTGGAGATAGCGCATTTAGCGTCTGGCGAGAAAAGAAGGTCAATCGTTCTTTGATTTTTTCATCGACACCCTCAACGGAATTGATCGTGTCTAGATAGGTTTTACTGAACAGCACATACGACTGCTTAATAAAGTTGTAAAACGCTTCTTCTTTCCATGCATCGTCTTCAAAGCGACGGTCGCCTTTTTCAACGTCGACAACTTGTTCATTACTCGCTTGCAGAGCAACACGTTGCCAGATTTCTAGTTGTTGCATCCACCACTTAGTTTGCATATCTAACATAGCGGCGGGTTGCTTGGATGCCTTGTCCATAAACTCTGCAGTATCCTCAGCATTGAGTTCCTGCATTGCTTTTGTCAGTGGGCTATTTACGGCTGCCTTGCCTTGCTCGAAGTCTTTCCACCATTGCTGGTTGCTCTCCTGCAGTTTCACAAGGTAGTCCGAAAAGAAGTTTTGGAACATAGCTAAAACCCTTTTCTTGGAAACAAAAAAAGGTTGCGGGAACGAGTGCCCCCGCAACCCTCTATATATAAAGTATTGCCGAAGTTAAGCAGGTGTACTTGCTTTAACAGCTTCAGTAGTGATCGCTTCTAGGTCTTCTTTGAACTCTTTCGCTACTTGCTGAAGCTTATTGCTATCATCCATCATCTGTTGAGACAGACGAGATAGCGTGTTCAACTGTTGGCTATTGAAAACAGCTAGAGAAGAAACATCTTTAATCTCTGTTGCCGCTTTCATTTGATTTACACCAAGCTCGCTGTATGCGCGCATTGCGTTAAGTTGAAGATCCGTCAACGTCTCTACGTTCTTCGTCATCAGTTTGTTGAACTTAGTGTATGGTTCAAACGTTTTTTCAGACTGCTCGTTGATCACTTTGAAAATATCCGTGTACATAATCATTTCTCCTAAGAAATAAACATTCCAGTTTCTAACTAAAATCTATCCCAGTTATTTGGGCTTCCGACAACTCAATTAACAGCGCTTAACAACGACTGCAGTTCCCATGCCACCACCGACACACAGTGAGGCGACACCTAGGTCTTTCTTCTCTCGAAGCATTTCGTGAATCAGGGTAACGATGATTCGGTTACCTGATGCACCTAGAGGGTGACCCAGAGCAATAGCACCACCATTAGGGTTGGCTTTTTGCAGAATTGACTCTGCAGATACGCCATGCTCAGAGGCTAAATTACGAATTACACCAAGGGCTTGCGCAGCAAACGCTTCGTTTAACTCAAATACATTCACATCAGAAATCGCGACTTCAGCTTTAGATAAAGCATTAGTGACAGCTTGAACAGGACCAAGCCCCATGATTTGAGGATCAAGACCAGTCTGAGCACTCGCCACCAACTCACAAAGTGGCGTCAAGCCGAGTCGAGTAACGGCTGATTCAGATGCAACAATCAAAGCACTTGCACCATCATTGATCCCAGATGCATTACCAGCGGTCACACTACCTTCTCGGTCAAATGCTGGGCGCAGCTTCGCTAAACCTTCCATTGTCGCATCCACTTTTGGATACTCATCAGTCGCAAACTCAACAACATTACGACGAACCTTGACTTCTACAGGAACGATTTCTTCTTTGAACTTACCTGCTTCAATCGCAGCAACTGCTTTCTGTTGGCTGCTCAAGGCATAAGCATCCTGGTCATCGCGAGAGATATCTACTTGTTTAGCAATATTCTCTGCGGTCACACCCATATGGTAAGCATTAAATACATCGGTCAAACCATCAGCGACTAATAAGTCTTTCGCGGTCATGTCACCCATTTTATGTCCACTACGTGCTGTAGCTGGCATTGCGAATGGAATTTGCGACATGACTTCAACACCCGCAGCAACAACTATTTCCGCTTCGCCCGCCTTAATATGTGACGCGGCATCCATTAATGTTTTCATACCACTACCACACACCATATTTAGTGTATAGGCTGGGACTTCTGCTGGGATACCCGCTTTAATTGATGCTTGACGACCGATGCCCATGCCTTGATTTGCACTGACAACATTACCAACAATAACTTCATCAATATCTTCAACTGAAATAGGTGTTGAATCTAACGCGCCTTTAATTGCTGTGGCAGCTAAGTCACCTGCCGAAATATTTTTAAGGGTACCACCAAAACTACCAATTGCAGTTCGCTTCGCTGCAACAATAAATACTTTTTCCATCGTTATCCCTTTAAGCTGTTAAGCCATGTATAAGCCGCCGTTAATAGCGATCGTTTCGCCTGTAATATATCCCGCCTCTTCACTCGCTAAGAAAGCAACCGACGATGCAATCTCTTCTGGTTTAGCTAAACGTTTCAGTGGAATTGTGCTTTTGATTGAGTCCAATACATCTTCACGCATTGCTTCAACCATTGGCGTACCTGTATAGCCAGGAGCAACTACGTTAGCCGTAACCCCAGCTCGCGCGCCTTCTGCTGCCAACGCTTTAGTGAATCCAATCATGCCTGCTTTTGCTGCAGCGTAGTTGGTTTGACCAAACTGACCTTTCTGGCCATTGACTGATGAGATATTGATGACGCGGCCATTGCCTTTTTCACACATTGCCGCGAAGAGAGGTTGCGTCACGTTGAACACACTATTTAGGTTGGTATTAATAACATCGAACCAGTTGTTCGATGACATTTTCTTAAATTGGCCGTCTCGAGTAATTCCGGCATTGTTTACCACTAGGTCAAACGTACCTTCCTCTTGCTGTAATAAACCTAGCTTTTCTCTGCACTCTTCAGTATCCGTAACATCGAGTTCAAATAGACGAACCTGATCTTCGGTGAAGCCCTTTTCATCAAACCAACGTTTAGCACACTCGTAATTACCTGTGCTGTACGTAGCAATTAGACGATAGTTTTCCTCAACGAGTTTAGAAGAGATAGCAGATCCAATTCCGCCTTTCGATCCTGTGATTATTGCGAGCTTTTTCATTGGTGACTCCATTCCTAGCAACTAGCTTTATTAGCTATTTTATTAAAATTAAAACTTGACGACCTAGTACGCTTCTATCCGTAGCTGACTCTTATTATTGAAATTACACAGCTTTTGTTACGCTTTAAGTTTTAAATACAAATTTAAAGGAATCTTAATATTTGACCATCGAATATTTCAGGAAGGCGTTATAATGTTGATCACTATCACAAAGTGGTATGTAATCATGTTTATTGACTTATTTTTGCAAAAATCCTCTACAACAAGCCTGTAACTAACTGAATATTTTATATTAATCCGTTAAATAATAGATTTGTTATTAATTTAACACTTATTTACGCGCACTATTTAGGTGCAACACAATAGGAAATAAGGGGTTACAATTACACATATGTCCAGAACTAAATGATATATATATCGTATTAACTTGCTGAATTTACTCAATATTAAAATAGTGCAAGATATCTATTACTTAACACAATAATAACAACAATTAACACAAATAAAACAACCTCCCTATAATGAGTCAAGGCACGACTCATCATAGGGATTTGCAGAATAACGTGAGCAGATTCACCTACAAAAGGCAAGGTGATGCGAAGGGAAAACTTTTGAGAATAGTCGCAATTTTCAATATGGTACAGTTTTCGGTTAAAACTATACCCCAAGCAACTTTCTCTGAGCTTGATTTAATCTAAGTGCTGTTTCTGGGCGTAACCACTTTTTCTGATCTTGTTGTTGTACACCATCCGCTGATACATACAAGCCATGCAGAACACGTCGGCGAGAGCCGATGTAATTGATGGTACCTCCATGCCATGTGTGGGCATTGAATATCATAATGCTACCGGCTGGGCATTCTAAATACACTTCTTGGGGATGTGTTGCCTCGGTGTCTTCTAACACATCCTCTGGCAACTCAGGTCTTAGGTGCGTGCCAGGAATGATTCTAGGTGCACCATTCTCTTTACACAGATCATCCAGTGCCCAAATCGAGTTTACCAAATGGACTTTTGGAAAATCAGGTCTTGGTTTTTTCCAGTCTCCGTGGAGTGGCTGCATACCACCGCCTGGATGAGCCTCTCTGCCATTTAGGCTCGAGACCTTAAACTCGCCTTTGAAAATATGTTGGCACGCATCGAGTACCAATGGATGAGACCACACTTTCTCCCATACCGTACCTTTATTAATCAGGTTCGCGATACGTGTCACTGTCTCTTCTTGGTGATGCTCAATCGCGAGCTGGTCACCCTCTTTTTTAACGAGCTGGTCGAACTTATCTCTAAGCTCTTGCAACCACTCTGGGTCAATGACATCTGGGATAATCGTAAAACCGTGAGTGTCTAATTCATCGTATTGGCGCGGCGTTAATCCATCGAGGGAGTAGAGCCCTGTCAGTGTTGTTTCGTGACTCATTTTATTATCCTTATTGGCTGACTTTTCACCTCTCAATTTACTGCTCTTTTCGTCTAAATCCTGTAGGGAAAATCTACGATAAACTGGACATTTGTTAGATCGTTATCTAAATGTGAACCACCTCAAACCGCTTGAAATATCAAGTGACGTATAATGCCAACTCGAATCAATACATCACTATTTTCTAGAAGAATGTTATAAAAGCATGTTAGACAGAACATACCTTATTGAAGCGCTTCACCACTATGCTACGCAAACCGCAGAAATACATTCCCTGCAGTTCGCGGGCAACCTGCCAAGTCCACCTCCCCTTGCCTACCAGGTTCATTTCCCACGCATTGAAATGGTACTTATTGGAGAGTTGGAAATGGACGTAGGTAATAACATAGGAACGGATACTGGTGTCGTATTAAAGCAAGGAGATGTTCTTTACCTACCCGCGGAGAGCTGGAACAAACCTAATTGGGATAAACCCGTTGTCACTATGACCATATTGGTTGGCAAACAAAGCTTTGGCATGAGCTTGCTCAGTTGGGATGGAGAAAAGTTTGATTCCGCCATCAAAGAAAATGTCGCCAGACGTGGACCGAGAACTGGCTCATTTATTTTGCAAGCGATCGAAGAGCTAGCATGGCACTCACAAGATCAAAATACGCTGAGATTACTCGCGAGTAGCTTGTTTAGTCATATCCATGACCTGATTCATAACCCACCAGAAACACCATCTAAGAGTAAAGCCTTGTTCGATGCGGTTAGGGATTACTTAGAGCAGAACTACCACGAGCCACTAACTCGCGAATCGGTCGCTAAACACTTTTATGTTTCACCGAATTACTTATCGCAGCTTTTTCATAAAGAAGGCAACGTTAAGTTTAATGAGTATCTGACTAGGATTCGATTGGAGAGAGCAAAGTATCTGTTAAAACAATACGATACGAAAGTTAAAGAAGTCGCACATCGCTGCGGATTCAATGATAGTAATTACTTTTGCCGTGTGTTCAAACAGCAAACAGACCGTTCCCCTTCACAGTATCGAGCGCACTACCAAAGCGGAACGGTAGAATAGATTTATACGTTGATAACGGTTCCTGCTGGAGCGCGTTTCGCGCGCTCGATTGCACTCATCGCCAGTTCTGGATTACGCAAAAAGTCTGAAATCGACATTTTAATTAGCCGCGATTGCGCGAACCGCTCCACACCCTCAATGTTGATATCCGCAATAATGAAGGCAACGTCCGCTTCGTCTATGGATGCTTGATCAATAGCGTTCTCTGACCCCAGAGCACCTTGAGTCTCAACCTGAATCTTATAGCCAGCTTTCTTAGCAGACTTCTCTAATAATTCTGCGGCCATATAGGTGTGCGCAACACCGCTAATACACGCCGTAACTCCAACTAACTTCATTCTTATCCTAAGATCTTTCTATAGCAAAAAGCCTAGTGAGTATAATCTCACTAGGCATCCCTGTCTTTGTCTATTCTATGTAAACTTGTTCCTAATCATGATCATAGCAAATCAAGAACCGTTTTGCCCTCGCCATACGCTTGATTCCAATCGCTCATAAAGCCCGCGACACCGGAATCAGTCAGCGGATGAACCAACAATTGGTCAAATACATCCGGTGCGATTGTGACCGACTGTACCCCTGCTTTAGCAACTTCATGGACTTGTTGGACGTTCTTAAACGACGCGGCGAGTACTTTCGCATCCAGCTGATAGACATCGATAAGATGTGCCATCTCCGCAGCCACTTGAGTACCATCACCACAGATGTTATCCAGTCGGTTTACATACGGTGCCAAAAACTCAGCTCCTGCCATCGCAGCCATCAAGGCTTGTTGTGGCGTTAAAATCGCAGTCGCCGTAATTCGGATACCTTCGGCACTAATGAGTTTCATAGCTTTAATACCTTGAGGTGTCACGGGTACCTTAACGATGATTTCTGAATCAAGCTTACGCAACGCTTTCGCTTCTTCCAACATGACATCCGCGTTATCGCTAACGACTTGTGCATGTAACATGCGATCTGGACCAATAATCTCACGGATATCTAAAATGATATCGCGTAAAGGACGATTCTCTTTAGCTATGATGGTCGGGTTGGTTGTGACACCGACTATTGGGTACAAGTCTACCGCTTTTTTAATTGCATCTAGGTTGGCGGTATCAAGCATATAAATCATGGGTACATCTCCAATGGTAATATGGGTCGCTACTGTGTGGCCGGTTTTTTAAAGACAAATGTTTAGTAGCCGAATTCTTTCAAACACTTAGTAATCGCTTGTTTGCTCTCAGTAAACTGAATGCCCTGAGCAGCAAGCTTGCTGGTATCAAGTCTCACATCACGTATCTTTGGTGCGTCACTTTGCACCAGAACCTCTTGGGTGCGTTCTCCGAGCTTAAGCTCAGTTAAAATATGTTGTGCTATCTCATAGCGACTTGCGTCGTTGTGCGCGCCAGTGTGATAAGTTCCATAAGGAATTTCGAATATCTTTGGAAACTGCTCAATAAGCTCATGAACATACGTTAAACCACGGAACTCATTGCCTCGTTCGTGCATGGTCTCACCGTTAAATAACGCTTGAGCCGCATTCCAAACCACATTCGGATTGATCGTTGTATTGCGCTCAGGAAGACCAAACAACCAGGTGAATCTCAGCACCCACATCTCAGGCAAAATCGTCGCTAGCTCACGCTCGGCCTCCAGTTTATTTTGACCGTAGACCGTATCCGGCACTGGTGTTGATTCTTCTGTGTATGGTCCTGCTTCTGGATTGCCATTGAACACTTGCTCAGTGGATATAAACACCAGCTTCGCCCCTACATCTTTACAAGCTTTAGCGACATTAATCGCTCCTTGAACGTTCACTTTATGCGCCACATCTGGATGCTTGTTGCAAAAATCAGTGACGGCGATAGCAGCGGCATGGATGACAAAATCAGGCTTGAACTCACCTAAGATGCGGTTCACTGCATCAGCGTCTGTGATGTCTAATTGGGCAACGTCAGTGCCTCGAACCTCGAACTCACCTTGATAGCGGTTAATAAATCGCGTTCCGAAGAAACCACCCGCACCAGTAATTAAAATTCGCTTCTTGCTCATGTCTAGCCTCCTATGACTACTTTGTATCCATGTGCTTCGACATGGCGCTGAATAGCATCAACTTCTTGTTTTGTAGGTACCGGGGTATCCTTCATCGAATACGTCATCCCTAGTGTTTCGTATTTGCTGGAACCAAATTGATGGAACGGCAGCAGGTGTAATTCTTCTAACGAATAAGGTGCTAAAAAATGAAGCACCTTATCGACATTGATCAGGTCGAGTGTGTAGCCTGGAATCAGCGGCAACCTTGGGATCAACTTACAAGATGCCAACTTTAGAGCATCAAAACTCTTAAGTACTTTATCCAAGTTAATACCAATGACGTCTTTGGCTTGCTCTCTGTTCATCATTTTGAAATCAAATAAAATCTCGTCACAGTATTTCGCCATCTCAACAAGGTGGTTGCTGTTCCCATGCCCAGAGGTCTCGATCGCCGTTTTGTAACCAAGCTTTTTGAGTTGTTTAAGGAGTTCAATACAGAACTTACCGTGAACCAAAACCTCGCCACCGGATAATGTCACCCCGCCTCCAGAGGTTTGATAAAACACATCATCCTTGGCGATTTCTGCAATTAGCTCTTCTACCGTGACGTCATAACCGACTTGTTCAAAAGCTCCGCTAGGACATTCGTCAACATCCTGTTCACACACATCACAGTGAAGACATTTTGACTCCCTACGAATGTTGACTTGTTCAATAGAGCGAGATTCGGGGTTAGCACACCACGGGCACTTCAATGGACACCCTTTAAAAAACACGACAGTACGTATCCCCTCACCATCATTGAGCGAGTAGCGTTGAATATTGAACACTCGAGCGGTTGGTGAAGGAGAGCCCAGCTCTCCTTTATGTTCTCCGCAGCGTGAACCGCTAGTGTTGCACTCACAGCTCATGGGCAGTTCTTCGAATGATGTCGTCTTGAATCTCTTTAGACAGCTCGACGAAAAACGCACTGTAACCCGCTACTCGAACTACCAACCCAGCATAGTCCTCTGGTTTTTCCTGTGCTTTGCGAAGGGTTTCTGCATTAAGCACGTTGAACTGGATGTGCTGCAGTTTGAGCTTCATAAAAGCACGCAAAAAGTCGCCCAGTTTAGTAATGCCTTGTTCGCCCTCAAGCGTTGAAGGGGTAAACTTCACATTCAACAAGCTGCCATTCGAAAGCAAGTAATTATCCAATTTGCTGACTGACTTAAGCACGGCGGTTGGGCCCTGTTGATCTTTACCTAACATCGGCGATAGACCACCATCAGCCAACTGCTCACCTGCCAGACGACCATCAGGCGTTGCACCAACAACCGCTCCGAGTGGCACGTGTGCTGACACTGTGTAAGATCCTGGTGTAAAGTAGCCACCGCGAGGGTTTTCGTAAGTCTCGACTTCTTTGCAGAACAAACGAAGTAAGTCTGCCCCCATAGCATCGACCTCATCGATATCGTTGCCATACTTCTCGTATCTGTTCATCAAGCGAGCTCTAACGCGCTCACCTTCTTTGCCTTCGAAGTTAGATTCCAACACCTCTATAAACTCGGCAAAGCTCATGCGCTTCTCTTCAAACACGAAACGTTTGAGCGCCATAAGAGAGTCAGACAGGTTGGCAATACCAATGCCTTGCACACCAGAGAAGTTATAGCGTCCACCACCGTAAGTGATGTCTTTGCCATTCTCGATGCAATCATTGATGAACGAAGATAGAAGCGGTACCGGAGCCCAATCACGATGACCCACATCGCAAATATTCGAGCCTTCGACCATTAACTTAACGTAGTCACAGATATCACTGCGGATCTCAGACATTAAAGCGTCAAAAGAGACTTCTTGATTGTCTTTATTGCGTTTTAGAACCAGCTCCATCACTTTGAGCAGGTTAAACATCGCAATATCGTGCAATCCATAGGTTTTGCCTGGAATAGACAATTCGACGCAGCCGACAACGGAGTAATCACGAGCATCTTCTAACGACACGCCACGGTTTAGAAACGCCGGCACCACGACTTCATCGTTGAAGATCTGTGGAATACCCATTCCGAGGCGAATCGTCTCTGCAGTTTTATTCAAGAACGCTCTATCGATAAACTCATTCACGCGCACACCAAGGTTAGGCTGCGGCAGTTGAACGCTTTGATATGCATCCAGACAGAGGGAAGACAAGGTGTTTACAGCGCTGCGTCCATTCTCGGTCAAGCCGCCAAGCAAAATGGTGTATCCCGTTGGGAAGCCCGCAAAGAACTTAGCACTGCTAGATGAGCGCAGCAGAACGATGTCATTGGTCTTAACCCACAAGCTCTCAAGTAGTTCTTGTAAAAATGTAGGTGATTCACCTTGTTCAATAGACGCTTGGTAGAACGGCATCATGTATTGATCAAAGCGCCCCAGTGAAAGCGAGCTCGCATTAGATTCATATTGCAAAATAATGTTCATGTACCAGAACAGCTGGCACGCTTCATAGAAGCCTTGCGGCTTTTGGGTCGCGATGTTTGCCGAAATGCTGGCAATACGGGTTAGTTCAGCGGCACGTACTGGGCACTCACACTCTGCTGCCATTTGATTAGCAAGGGTCTCATATCGGCGAATGTGACGTGTGGACGCCTCTAAAAGGATCAGAACCGATTGATAAAACTCGTTATCAGCATTGACCGTTGCCAGTGTCGACATTTCATCGGTTAACGCACCAAGACCTTTTTCTAGCAATCGGTCAAAATCTATGATGATGTGCCCTTGGCCTTTATCAGTCTGGTTAACACTAAAGACTTTCTCAGCAACAGCCTCTTTGACTTTGTCAGGGATCTGCCCATTGATGAAATCTTTCATCGAACGTTCAGACCAATAAGGTAATAACGTCTCCTTGTAGACCGCCTTATCATCCTCAGAGATAAAGAATTTATCCTGCGGACGTGACTCGAAAATATCGAGCTCTTTCTCAATCCAGTACGGGTCCATTTCTGGGGACACAATACCAGCGCGAGGTTTCACGGTTCGGTTACCTGCAATGAGCTCATCATCACGAATAGATATCGCAACATTGTCCATAACATGAGCGGTGGCCTTAGCACGGCGGATCAAGGTGTGCTCGCCTTCCGTTTGCTGATGACTCTCGGTATACAGAAGAGCGCGCTCTAGGGAAATTTCTCGTTGGGCTTCAAACAGGGCAGACTTTAATCGAGTTATTCTTTCGGTGCTCACAATAGGCTCCATTATTTTTATATGTGGGTACTGATTGAGTTCATATCAGAGTCACCTTTGCTAACCTGGCAGAACAAGTGACTGTGGTATGAAGGCTCCTCCGAATGAAGGAGCCATATTTATGCCGTCATTATTTATGCCGTCGCTTTCTCTAGATGCGCGGCAATCTTGTCCATTACTGCTTCAGAGCGCTTAACTGCGTCACTGACACCGATACGAACAATCGTCTTACCTTGGAATCGATCTTCATTCTTAATACCAATGTCCTTGGTTAAGATAACGATGTCAGCGCCGGCAATGTCTTCTGCACTCAGCTCATTCTCGATACCGATAGAGCCTTGGGTTTCAACTTTACAGTTCCAGCCTTTTGCTTTTGCTGCTGCTTCAACCGCTTCTGCTGCCATGTAGGTATGTGCTACGCCAGATGGGCATGCTGTTACTGCTACGATACTAGTCATAATTCTCACCTTTTATTTTTAACGTTCTGTTTTTATTGGATATATCTTTCAAATTTTAAGAGTTAACCGTGATATCTCGAACTAACCGTGAAATCTCTAACTAACCGATAGTGATATCTAGGTCTAAATCATCGGATTCTTCTTTCTTTGGCTCTTCTACCTTGCGACGCGCTTTCAAGAAGTTAACCATTAGTGCGGTAACAAGAGCTCCCACAGCGAGTGCAATCAGGAAGCCAAATCGTCCCTCAACCACTGGCAGTACAATCAAGCCACCCCATGCTGCGAAACACTCAACACCCAAGACAGCTGCCGTTGCGGCGCCTGTTGCCGTACCAATCATGATTGACGGTAGAACACGAAGTGGGTCTGCAGCTGCGAAAGGAATCGCACCCTCAGTGATACCCATGGTGCCCATTAGGATTGATGCGCGGCCTGCTTCTTGTTCGTCAGAGCCGTATAGTTTTTTGTTTAGGAAAGTCGCAAGACCCATGCCTACTGATGGCGTAGCAACCGCTACTGCACTGATACCGGCAACGTTGTAGATACCTTCGCCGACACAAAGAATGACGAATGCATAAGCCACTTTGTTGACCGGACCACCCATATCGAAGGCAATCATTAGACCCATGATGATAGCGAGTACCACAATGCTTGAGTCTTGCATGCCTTTAAGGAAGCTAGTTAGACCTTCAGTTGCCGCGCCAATTGGCTCACCGATACCCCATACAATGGCGCCTGCAGTGATAAACGTACCTATGATAGGAATGACAAAGATTGGCATGATAGAGCGAGCAAATGCTGGTACTTTGATCTTTTTGAGGTAGAAGACAACGATACCACCTAGGAGACCCGCGAAAATCGCGCCAAAGAAGCCCGTGTTGTACATATTAGCGCCGATGAAAGCTGCAATAGCAGAAGGAGCGAGCGCCGAACGGTCCGCAATGGAGTAACCGATGTAAGCAGCAAGAATGGGAACCATAAGTTGGAAGCCAGCAACACCGATGAAGAACAGATCATGCAGCCAGGTTCCCTCTTCTGGTACTGCACCCTCACCATAAAGCATGACCGAAGCCGCAAGTAAGATACCGCCCGCAACCACGAAAGGAATCATATGAGACACACCCGTCATTAGATGTTGTCTTGTGTTTTTAAGAATTGAGATTAAGTCATTCATTGACCTCTCCTTAGAGTACATAAGTATTAAAATTTTTTATTAAAGGAAGTACTTCTTTTATATTTATTGGCTCACGTTTTTGATTAAGCTTCAGAGAAACTCCATCTCTATCGCACAGGGTTATAATAGTGAGCATTTGTGCTATCCAGTTAGAGGACAAAACTGCTTTTTACTGGATATTTGTTAGGCGTGAGATGAATGTTGATCTTGAGCACACTTTGAGTAACAGCAAGATAGAGAGGACGCAACTTATTTATAAGACATTGTTTTAGAATGATTTGTCGTAATATCAACCACTATTAACACAACGATCAACATGACAGAAGTCACAAGATTAACTGTATTTTTGAGCGCTATCACAGTTAATCCAGCATCTAACAAATATCCAGTTTTTAGCACTTTTATCCAATAGCCCCGATTTTTGGAACTGTTAAAGTTGTAGTCATAAACAACCAATAACAATTTCGAACCTAAGGAATGAGCCCCTATGAGAAGTTTTACGTTTTCTTGTGAACTGCCGAATGGTGTTCACGCGAGACCAGCGGGTCATGTAGAAACCCTTTGTAATCAATATCAATCGAGCATTGAATGGCAGAACGAGCGTACCGGGCTTTCTGGAAATGCGAAAAGCGTTTTATCTCTTATCGGTACCGACACGTTGCTTGGCGACAAATGTGTGATCACTATTGAGGGTGAGGACGAAGAAACAGCATTAGAGGCACTACAAAGCTTTATTGCTAATGAGTTCCCGCACTGCGATGCGCCTCTAGAACAAACGCAGGCCGATGAAGAACAGCAACCACTGCCTCGTAACCTGGCAAACCTAACCTCAGGTGTGGTTAGAGCGACTTCCGTCAGTTCTGGTGTCGGACGCGGTGTGGTGGTAAAAGTTGGCGCAATTAATTTTGATCAGCTCCCTTACATGCCGGAAGCAAAGCCACTAGCGCAAGAGCAATCAGCATTGAAATCAGGCGTTGCCCACTTGGCGAAGTCAATCGAGGTACAAGCGAAAACCTCGGTCGATACCGAAAGTGAAGTCCTCGCGGCGCACCTTTCTATTCTAAACGATGAAGAATTTTCCAAGCAGCTAAACACTAACCTAGTTGAAGGTCGAAGCAGCGCTCAGTCTGTAATTGCCACTGCTAAACACTACGCGGAACAATTGCAAAAATCATCAAGCCAATATCTGCGCGAGCGCGAACTCGACATCCGCGACGTATGTTTCCAACTGCTACAAACTATCTATGGTGATGAGCACTACACCAGCCAACTTGCACTGACTGAAGCCTCGATTTGCATGGCTGAAGACCTCACCCCTAGCCAGTTTCTTGAGCTAGACAAAGCGCTTCTAAAAGGTCTTGTTTTGACCCATGGCGGCAGCACCTCTCATACCGTTATTCTCGCTCGCTCGTTCGGCATTCCTACGGTCGTCGGCGTTAAAGACGGGTCATTGGATGCCAACATTGGCAGTGAGGTCTACCTAGACGCTAACCTTGGCGCCATTGTGACAGACTTAAGTGAGCCCGTCGTTCGCTATTACGAGCAAGAGCAGCGTGTTATTAACACGGTTCGAGAGCGACAAGCAGCATTTAAAGACACGCAAGGCATGACAGAAGATGGCAAAAAGCTTGAAGTGGCAGCCAACATCGCTCACTCAGTAGAAGCCAAATCTGCCTTTGAATCTGGTGCTGAAGCCATTGGCTTATTCCGTACAGAAATGCTGTATATGGATCGTAAGAGTGCACCTAAAGAAGATGAGCTATACAACATCTTCTGCCAAGCTCTCGATGCTGCGGCGGGCCGAGCTATCATCGTCCGCACTATTGATATCGGTGGCGACAAGCCCGTTGATTACCTCAACATTCCGAAAGAGAACAACCCATTCCTTGGCTACCGCGCGGTTCGAATCTACGAAGAATTTATTGAACTGTTCAAAACACAGCTGAGAGCGATTCTAAGAGCCTCGGCGCATGGTCCATTAAAAATCATGATCCCGATGATTTCATCAATGGAAGAGATCCTATGGGTTAAAGACATACTCGCAGAAGTTCGCCAAGACCTTCGCAAAGAGCAAGTGCCGTTTGATGAGAAGATCCCACTCGGCATCATGATGGAAGTCCCTTCTGTCGCGTTCATCATCGATCAATGCTGTGAAGAAGTCGACTTCTTCTCTATTGGCTCTAATGACCTAACCCAGTATCTGATGGCGGTTGACCGTGACAATGCCAAAGTCACCAAACACTACAACAGCTTAAATCCGGCGTTCCTAAGAACACTGGATCACGTAGTGAGCGAAGTACATCGTCATGGTAAGTGGGTTGGTCTGTGTGGCGAGCTAGGTGCGAAAGGCTCAGTGCTACCACTGTTGGTCGGTCTTGGTCTGGATGAAATCAGCATGAGTGCGCCAAGCATTGCTGCGACTAAAGAGCGTATCTCAAACCTAGATAGTCGCGAATGCCGTCAGCTACTCAATAAAGCGATGCAATGCCGCACACCTCTTGAAGTAGAGCATCTGCTTGCGCAGTTCCGAATGGCCCAAACTGAAGCGCCGCTTATTTCAGAGGATTGCATCAAGCTCGACTTAGACCTTCGCAGCAAAGAAGAAGTGATTAAAACACTGTCAGATAACCTCTTCCTTACAGGTCGTTGCCGTTATCCGAATAAACTGGCGGATGATTTGTGGGCGCGCGAAGATGTGTTCTCTACTGGGCTTGGGTTTGGTTTTGCGATTCCACATACCAAGAGTGAACACATCGAGCAGTCAGCGGTGAGCGTGTGTCGTCTCGCTAAGCCGATTCAATGGGGCGATGAAGAAGCACAATTCGTCATCATGCTGACGTTAAATAAGCACGCTGCCGGCGACCAGCATATGAAGATTTTCTCGAAGCTCGCACGCAAAATCATGCATGCCGACTTCCGTGATGCGCTCTTCAATGCCAAATCCAGCAGTGAGATTGAACAAAAACTGATGGCAGAGTTAGAACTCTAGTCCATCACTCTAAATGGAAGTAGGAAGGAACTAAAACCTTCTCACCTCGGGCTTGGACTGATGCTCTAGTTCGGTTCCAAGTTTTGGCGAAGTAACCTTCATTCGTGTCCAGTGTTACTTCGCCCTTTTTCGTCTATAAGGACCGGATAATGACAACCTCTACCTCATCTGAACTTCAAGATCTTTTAGCCTCATTAATTTCTCAAGAAGAGAAGCTGCAGTTCCCCCACTTTAACAAAGAGACCGCTTGGCAGATTGGTACTGCACTTCGCGCTCTCGCGGTAGATAAGCAAGCTAAAGTCGCTATCGACATCACAGTCGGTAACCAATGTCTATTTTACACTGTGTTAGATGGCGCGACTTTGGATAATCAAGAGTGGGTTCGACGTAAATCCAATGTGGTTCAGCGATTTCAGCGCAGCTCTTGGTACATGAAACATTACCTAGAGATGAAAGGGAAAACCATTGACCAAGCCTCTTTCGTCGATGCCAAGGATTACAGCCCTTTCGGCGGCTCATTCCCGATTCGTGTCATCAACACCGGTATGATTGGTACGATTACTGTTTCAGGTCTGCCTCAACACGAGGACCACCAGCTAATCGTGGATGTACTTTCTCAGTATTTAAAATAGGAACACTCATTGTGACTACGCTTTCTTTTAAAGGATTACTCTTCGACCTTGATGGTACCTTAGTCGACTCTATTCCCTGTGTTACTCGCGCATGGTCAAAATGGGCAGAATCTAAAGGACTCGACCCCGACTACGTGATGTCTCGCATTCATGGCAGACCTGCTATTGACTCTATTGCTGAGCTCATGAACGCCCCGATAACCTCCGACGTAGTCAAAGCGGAGTTCGATTATCTCGAACACTATGAAGCAACCAACACTGAGGGCACTGTCGCGCTTGCAGGCGCTGTCGAGCTTCTAAATGGACTGGATGAGCTGAATATTCCTTGGGCGATCGTAACATCAGGCACTTTGCCAGTTGCCACGGCGCGTATCAAAGCTGCAAATTTACCTAAGCCAAAAGTGCTGATCACACCTGAAGCTCTCTCCCAAGGTAAGCCACATCCTGAGCCTTACCTTCGCGGAGCCAAAGAGCTTGGTTTAGAAGCCAAAGAGTGTGTTTGTTTTGAAGATGCTGTCGCTGGTTTGAACTCGGGGATAGCAGCCGGCTGTATGACGGTTGCGGTGCTAAGTCATGCTAAGAAAGAAGAACTGCCTAAGGCGGATGGGTATGTGGATGCGCCGATGGGTGCAGTAGTTCGTGTGGTTGATGGTGGGTTTGAGTTGGTAGTTTAGTGAAAGCTTGAAAGTGATGGTGCTTTTGTTGACTGCGGCTGACCCCTCCCAGCCTCCCCTTAGTAAGGGGAGGAGCCTCAGGCTCGCTCTCGCGTAGCCTATTCTACAATGCGATGCGACGATAGGAGCTAGCCCGTAGTTCTCCCCCTATATAGGGGGAGCTAGAGGGGGTAAAGGCTCGATCTAAAAATAACCACCCAGACCCTAAAACACCCCCTACTTTCCTACAGTTCCCCTATCCCCACATTACAATAATGTTTCATTTTGGTTACAGAGCTTTATGCGTTAAACTTGACACCATTAGCCGTAAAAACAGGATGTTGAGCTATGCCTTCGACCCAATCAAATCACTCTCGCACCATTCGAAAGATACTCTTAATAGGTGCATGCACGATACTAGGCTTGCTCGCCGTATTCTTCTATACCGAGCGAGCCGTAGATAACACCAAAGAACAACTGATTGGGTTGCAAAAAGACATATTGGCGTCGGCAAACACCATGCTAATGATGCGACGTCATGAGAAAGACTTTATTGCTCGTGTCGACACCAAATATCTAGAAAGAATGGAAGACGAATACCTGAGCATATTGTCCCAAATAGGTCAGATTAATATTGGCGTCGCAACATCGGGCATTGAAATTGATTACGACGGTCAAACAGCCCTCTCTCGCGTAGACGACTACACACAGCGCTTTTTTAAACTCTCTGAACTGGTGCTATTAATTCATGGTGATAACCAGCAAGAAGGCTTGATTGAACACTTCAAAAACAAAGCACTGGCTTTTGAGCGCGCGCTTATCGACGCCAACTCAAGAAGCATGGATTTTGTCGCATTATCGACAAAAGATCTTATGTACCAGTTCTTCTCAACCTTCGACCCAGAAATCCTACCAAGAATCGAACGTAATCTATCTCAGCTAGAACAAGAGATTACGGACCAACAACTCAGCTTTGAGATGTTTAGTCGTTTTCAAGAGTTTCGCTTGGCGTTTTATGGACTTCAAGGCGCTTATGAAGAGTTTGGTTACTCCCACAACCAAGGGGAGCTTGGTGAACTTCGAGCAACCATTCATCAACTTGAAGGTGCACTAAACACTCTATTCAATGAACTGCCGCCTCTCATCGCCCAGAAATTGAGTGACGTTGAGAACAATCGCGTTTTAGCAACCATTGCGTTCGTCGCTGCCGTGTTGCTCGTTCTGCTATACATCATTCGTCAGATATCTGCGCTTGAGAAACAGCTTATCAACGCAAGAGAACACGAAATCCAAGCCAATAGAGCGAAAAGTGCATTCCTTGCGAATATGTCCCACGAAATCCGCACACCGCTTAACGGCATCTTGGGCATGACAGAGATCCTCGGCGACACGCGTCTAACTGCGAGTCAAAAGGACCACCTTGCAACGATTAATGCCTCTTCCCAGACTTTGTTGATGCTCATTAATGACATTCTCGACCTATCAAAAATAGAATCGGGTCACCTTGAGATTTGCCCACATACGACTGCTATTAAAGAGACTATCTACGATACCGCAGCGTTAATCGCGCCAAAAGCTCAACAAAAGTCATTAGATATTCTGATTGAAATTGACCCCGATGTGCCTGATTACGTGCAAGCCGATGAGCAGAAGGTGCGCCAGACACTTATGAACTTGGCGTCTAACGCCATTAAGTTCACTGAGGTAGGTCATATTGCCTTTAAACTGAAAGCCAGTAATACAAACCAAGATACAGTCACTCTCGGTTTTATAGTAGCTGATACTGGTATCGGCATTGACCAAGAAAAACAAAAGCGCGTATTTGAGGAGTTTAAACAAGAGAATTCCGATACCTCCAAGGATTATGGAGGCACTGGCCTGGGACTTGCTATCTGTTCTAAGATGGTAGAAATGATGGGCGGCAAAATAGCGCTGACTTCTGCTAAAGGGAAAGGATCGACATTTAGCTTTGAACTCACTTTTGAGCGCGATAGCCATTCGGTTAAAAAAGAAATCAATAAATCTATCTGCTACGTCACTCACTCCCCTAACCCGCTTCTAATGGATGAGTTCAAGCGATACAAATTAGAGGTATTCACTCGACATGATGTCGATGAGAGCTTTAACGAGTTCAACGAAAATACGATTGTGGTTTTCGATGACGCAAGCATACTGCCATCACTAAGACGATGTGCTAACCATTTACCTCACGTGTTACTGCGAGACAACAAAGCAGCACTCGATTGCAGCAATATCGATGTTTCCGCTTTTATTACCAGTCCACTGTTTGGTAATCGACTCATCAATACCCTGAAACAAAGCAACGTTGAGCAGAGCGAGCAAACTGCTGATATCAAAGTGGAAGATAACGCTGATCGTAAGCACTTTAAAATCCTCGTAGTCGAGGACAATAAAGTAAACCAGCAGATTGTGAGCTTAAACTTGAAAAAGCTCTCCATCGACTTTGTCATAGCCAACAATGGACAAGAAGCCGTCGACATCTATCAGCAGCAACATAACTCCATTGGATTGGTGCTTATGGACTGCATGATGCCGGTTCTTGATGGATTTGAGGCGACCAAAGCAATCCGTGAGTTTGAAAAGTCGCAGGAAATAAAGCAGACCCATATCATTGCTCTAACAGCGTCTGTACTCGATGACGATATTAAGAAATGTTATGACAGTGGTATGGATGACTACCTACCTAAACCTTTCAAGCGTGATATCTTGATGGAAAAGCTCGATGCTCGTTTTCAAAACGCGTAATCACTCGATGCTCAGATGACAAAAGGGAGACCAAGCGGTCTCCCTTTTCAGTTTTGGTGATTCAGCCACTAAGCGCCGATCACACCGCCATCTTTACGACTGATCATGATAACCGATGAGCGAGGCACCGCATCACCACCTTCAGGGAAGTGGGAAGGTGCAAGGTCTTCACCTGGGTGCTGAACGCCGACAAACATTGTCTTTTGGTCTGGCGAGAATGTAAGGCCAGTGATTTCACATGCGATAGGACCGGTGAGGAATCGACGTATCTCTCCAGTCTCTGGGTCACTACACAGCATTTGGTTATTACCCATACCGGCAAAATCGCCTTTGTTTGAGTATTTACCATCGGTTTGAATCCACAAGCGACCTGCGATATCAAAGCCGATGCCATCTGGGCTGTTGAACATATTATCTTTATTGATGTTCTCAGTACCCGCCATCAAACCAGATTCATGCACTTCAGGGTTACCTGCGATAACAAAGATATCCCATTCGAAAGTGTCTGATGTGTGGTTACCACCTGCTGGATTCCAACGAACGATATGCCCATAAGGGTTTTTCTCACGTGGATTGACCGCGTTGATTGGCTGATTCTCTCTGACACCACGATACTTGTTGTTTGTTAGCGTGCAGAATACCGATTTGTTGTCTGGATGCACTGCAACCCACTCAGGACGGTCCATGGTGGTCGCACCGACTTGAGTTGCCGCCATACGAGCAAAAATCATCACTGATGCCGCATCAGGGAAGCCATTTTCTGGTGTCAGTCCATTCTTGCCCCAAGTGAGCTCAAGCCATTCACCTTTGCCTTTTAGCTCACCCTGTACCCCATCGAATTTGGCAACGTAAAGCGTGCCCTCTTCTAGGAGATCTCGGTTAGAGTCTGCACCCTCGACATACTTGTTCTTAGACACAAATTTGTAGAGGTGCTCGCCACGCTCATCATCACCAAGATACACCACGACATGACCATCACCATTGATAGTGAGTGCTGCATTTTCGTGCTTGAAGCGTCCAAGCGCACTGCGTTTTTTCGGGGTCGAGTTAGGGTTCATCGGATCGATTTCAACAACCCAACCGTGACGATGTGGTTCGTTCGGATCTTTCGCCATATCAAAACGAGCATCGTGCTTGTACCAGTCGTATCCGCGGTCCTTTTTATTTAGACCATAACGTGCGTAACTTTCTGGCAGTTCTGAACCAGAGGTATCGGCAAAGTAGCCGTTAAAGTTCTCTTCACAAGTAAGATATGTACCCCAGGGTGTCTGACCATTTGCACAGTTGTTAAAGGTACCGAGGATCTTACTACCAGACTTGTCAGCCGCTGTTTTTAGCAAATCATGCCCAGCAGCAACACCCGTCATTTCCATCTCAGTAAAAGCCGTAACGCGTCGATTGAGACGCCCATCTAGATTTACCTGCCATTGCCCAAAGTTCTTTTTCAGTTCAACCACAGATACGCCATGCGCTGCTTGTGCTTTACGAACGTCATCTGCTGATATGTTTTTGCCTTGGTGCGTGTACAGGTATTCGTTGTTAGTGTATTCGTTGTTCACCACTAAGACAGCGCGATCATCTTCAATCAAGAAGAAAGTCATGCCGTCGTTGTTATCGCCAAACTGCATCTCTTGCGCTTTAGAATCGTTACTTTGACTAAACGCAGGCGCGCCTTTTTTGATTGCGTCGCCCCAAGAAATAAGCACGTCCGCCTGATAGCCATCTGGAACTTGAACAGTATCTGCCGTTGAAATAGGTATCGCATTGAAGCCCATCAAGTCAGATTTCGCCGCCTTTACGTTGGCTACCGCTTGACTGACCGGCGTCGCAGCAAAGAAGCCAACGGTCGCTGCCGCTCCCGTACCTTTCAGGAAACGACGACGTGACATCGCTGCGTCGACAAATTTGTTGAACTCTGGTTCGTGATCAAGTGGACGCTGATCATCGGTATTATTGAAATTGCTCACCTTGACTTCCTTTTATACTAAACTTCGCAATTGACACATTGCTTGTCATATTTCGCTCCTAATAATGAGGATGATATGTTACATATGTGTTGCATTTAGTTGGCAAATAGATGTCCATGTATAGATAATCAGCCTAGCCTCTCATATTAAAAAAGCAGAAAAATAATAAGGAACCCCCATGACAACACCGTTGCTTCGGCTTATCCCACTTATCTCCCTAATCAGTTCAGTACCGGTCTTAGCGAATCAACAAGCCACCGACGCTTTTGCGCCCGAAATTGCCACAGGCTTTACCTCAAAACCGCTAGTCACAGCGGAAAACTGGATGGTTACCGCCGCCAACCCAACCGCCACTCAAGCAGGCGCAGATGTTCTTAAACAAGGTGGTAACGCCGTCGACGCCATGGTCGCTGTGCAATTAATGCTTGGCTTGGTAGAACCGCAATCAAGCGGCATTGGAGGCGGCTCCTTCCTAGTTTATTGGGACAATGAAACCAAAAAACTGACCACCTTTGACGGGCGTGAAACGGCACCTTCTGCAGCCGATGAAAATCTCTTTATTGGTAAAGACGGCAAGGCTATGAAGTTTTATGACGCAGTCGTCGGCGGTCGTTCTGTTGGCACACCGGGAACAGTCAAGCTGCTTTGGGATGTCCACCAAAAATACGGACAGCTTGATTGGGCTAAGATCGTTGAGCCGATAGCAGCGAAAGCCGAATCTGGATTTGTGATAAGCGCGCGCCTTGCCAAACTGATTGCCAACGACACTAAATTTCTAGCAAAGCACCCAACCACCGCAAGCTATTTGCTGCAAGCAGATGGCTCACCCAAAACACAAGGAACACTGCTGAAAAACCCAGAGTACGCAGCAACACTGAGGCTGATGGCAGAAAAAGGCAGCGATGGCTTCTATAAAGGTGCAGTGGCTCAATCTATTGTCGATGCGGTACGTAATGAATCCAAGACTAACCCAGGTAAGCTGTCACTAGAGGATCTCACTCGCTATCAAGTCGTTGAGCGAGAGGCGGTTTGCGCCCCATACAAGCAGTATGAGGTATGCGGAATGGGTCCACCGAGCAGTGGTGCTCTGACTCTCGGTCAGATCATGATGCTTTCTGAACCCTTTGAGCTCGATAAACTTGGTAAGGACAACCCTGTTAGTTGGCAAGTGTTAGCGGACGCATCAAGATTAGCCTTTGCCGACCGTGGGCTCTACATGGCAGACAGCGATTTCTATAACGTCCCGACGGATGGTCTACTCGACTCTAGTTATATGCGTGAGCGTAGCCAACTCATCACACCTAACAAAGCGTTAACTGAAGTGTCAGCAGGTAGTCCTCCTTCAAGTAACAGCGCTCGCCTCGCGAAAGATCAAGCCATTGAGCTTCCTTCAACGACGCATTTCAACGTTGTCGATGGCAAAGGCAATGTCATCTCCATGACATCCTCTATTGAAAACGTGTTTGGTTCACGCGTAATGGCAAGCGGATTCCTCCTCAATAATGAGCTTACTGACTTCTCATTCGTTCCCAAGCAAGGAGATAAACTTGTTGCCAACCGTATAGAAGCAAACAAACGTCCTCGTTCCTCTATGTCACCAACGATTGTGATGAAAGAAGACAAGCCTTATATGGCAATTGGCTCGCCAGGTGGTAGTCGTATTATCGGCTACGTCGCACAAACGCTCGTCGCTCATCTAGATTGGGGAATGAACATTCAAGAAGCCATCGATCAACCACGTATGATCAACCGTTTTGGGGAGATGGATATTGAGGTAGATACGCCATTGGAAGGCTATGCACAGCAGTTCGAGAAGATGGGCTATAAAGTTAACAGCCGTGAGTTGAACTCAGGGCTGCATGCTATTCGTTTTACGGAAAGTGGCTTAGAAGGTGCCGCTGACCCTCGCCGTGAAGGTGTCGCAATCGGCGAGTAAATAACACACAGTTTAGAACTTAGGGCACAGAACTGGGCATAGCGTCGAGCTTATAACGATAAACGCTGTGCCCTACTTCATTTTCCTCTTCCTTTGCGACTTTTTCCCAACTCAACCTTTCATACATGCCGCCCACGTTGGTATAAGCATACAAAGCAGGCTCACTGATTTTGTACGCTTCTTGTATAGCTGCCAACACTAGCCGCCTTGCCAGCCCCAATCCTCTGTATTTTGACTTTACATACACCGCGTTTAACCATAGTGCCTGTACATTCGGGTCATCGGGTGCTGGATAACGAGTAAAAGCAATACCTGCCACGACCTCATTGTTACGCTCCACAACAATCGCTTCAGGAGTATTCGCCATATTGAGTGACTCATGAGTGAAATCGGACCATTCTTGTTGAAACAAAGCCACCAGCTGTTCTTCATAACGGGAGCTTTTGAGGACAGAGTAAAGAGAGAACAAGTAAGAGTGGCTAGATGCAGGCATAGTTGATTATCACTTAAGGGAAAGTTCAAAATGGGCCAGTTTTAATACATCCTCATTGAGGCGCATCAATTCAGGTCGCTGCTTAGCGCGGGAAAATCCCGATTTTTCAAGAACACGAATCGATGCTGGATTATTAGTAGCGGCTTTTGCGTAGACTAAACGAAGATCGAGCTTTTGCTGTGCGAGTAATAACGAATCATGAACGGCTTGAGTCGCAATTCCGCTATTCACGTAAGCATGCCCGACTCTATACCCCAACTCACATTCAGCTTCTTCAATGTTGGTGAAGTTAACACGTGCGGCAATACGATTTTCATCGATTAGAACGAAAAAAAGGCTAGTTTCACAACACTGCTCTTCGAGCAAAGCGTGTTGAGCGGTGACAAAAGACGCGTTTTGGGAGTAACTCGCGGGTCTAGCAGGAACATACTGTTCGAACCAAGCTTTGTTATCGCGTTCAAACTCGAACAGCATGTCGAAATGACAAGGGGCAAGGCTTTCTAACTTCATACTTCTCCCCTTGCCTGACAAGATTTATACGTTCGCTTTTTTAACGAACTTTGCGGTGATCATCATTTCACCGGCGCCATCGACCTTGCAGTCTAGTTGATGGTCCTTTCCATCAACTATTCTTCTGATCACTGCTTTGGTCCCGATCTTCATAACCATTGAGCTGCCCTTAACTTTAAGGTCTTTTGCCAATGTAATACGATCGCCTTCTTCAAGGCGAGTCCCATTGGCATCCTTGATGTTCGGCGTACTATTTTCTTCCGCCTCAACAGGATTCCATTCATAGGCACACTCTGGGCAGATTAATTGAGACTGGTCTTGATAAACGTATTCAGATTGACAATTTGGGCAAGGAGGGAGTGACATAACTTCATCAATTTTCTATTAATATTGAGGGCTATTTTGCACCAAAGCGTGAAATCTGTCGACCTTAGTGCCAAGCTTCGATCAGATAGTCTATCTTTGAGTAGGTAAGTCAATTAGCTAATTAATAAGGAAGAAACATGATTCAACAAGGGCAAGCTCTACCTAATGTAACCCTTAGCCAACTCACTGCAGACGGCATGGTAAATCACAATGTGGCTGAACTTTTTGCTGATAAAAAAGTAGTGTTATTTGCGGTTCCCGGCGCATTCACACCGACATGCTCAGAGGCTCACCTACCAGGGTTTGTCGTCAATGCTGATACGATCAAGGCAAAAGGTGTAGACCTTATTTGCTGCGTGTCAGTGAACGATGCGTTCGTAATGAAAGCTTGGGGTGAGGTACACAACGCCAGCGAACTGCTCATGTTAGGTGACGGCGATGCGGCGTTTACCAAAGCGATCGGACTGGATATGGACACCGCATCTTTTGGTGGCGTGCGCTCTCAACGCTACGCCATGATTATCGATAATGGCGTGGTTACTCAGCTCAATGTAGAAGCGCCAAGTCAATTTGAGGTCAGTACTGCAGAAGCCATTCTAGCTGCACTATAACCGAGACTCGTGATACCTAGAATCTGGTGTGGTCAAGTTCCAAAAAGGGTCACCACATCAGATTCGTCATTAACACGGCGAACACCACGCCAAAAGAAAAGCTCGGCCAATGCAACCCTCGCCTTTGTGCTTGTACCACCTCTCTCGCCACTTCCTCTTGAAACGTTTTCTTCCATAGCAAAGGTTCATAATTATTCTGCATAGCTTATCCTCCGTTGACTGCTCAGAGTAAGCTTAAAACCTCATGTTAAGTTGAGGTCAACAGAAAATTCATTTCACTTTTAAATGTTTATAGTGGATGGGCATATAGTGACTACTTTTAGCTTGGCTCTACAACAGTCAGTAAAGGCCACTGTCGCAACCACTGCTTTGACTCTACTCGCTTATGGAAAACACTCAATGGTCTTTTCGGATTGGGTGATAGCTTAGCTTGGAACAACGAATCGAAACCAAATGCAGATATACATTCAAACTGTCCAAAAGCGACTTGACGGATCCCCACCGCTGTTTCTTTCTCTGGCCAGTAACTCATAGCGTCTAACGTGCTTGTATAAGGCATATCTCCATTTCGGTAATGCATAATGGCTTGATTTCGAACTTGCCAATGATACTGAGGCATTACCTTGCTCAGCATGTTTTCGTAAACAAGATATGTGGAATCATCGGTTTCATTTGGATCAAAATACACAACATCGATGTCATTCAATGGTGTTGAGACTTTCTTGTTATGCAGATGGTCCCAAACCAGATTTCGAACAAACCCCGCCGCTAAATAACACTGTGGTAGCGCAAGAAGATAGACCTGATGGATAGCTTCTAGCCTGGCGCTATCATTTCCAATTAGTTGTATCAATCGATTCACTGGTTCACACCCAAACTACTTTGATTCGGTGTCATTCAGCTTCCAAGGTGGATTCAATCGATTCTCACCAGCCCAGTACAGTTTGATCAAATTTCCTGAGGGGTCCTGTAGCATTGCTTCTCTCCACAGATACGGCTGCATAGTCGGCTCCTTGATAAACGCTATGCCTTTATCTTTTATATTGCCAACCAAATCGTCTAACTCTTCATGCTCAAAATAAACCACTCCTCGACATTCTAACCCCTGCTTATCTCTATCAAGGTAGATAGAAAACGTCGCATCACCATCTGGAAAGGAGAAACGCGCGTAATGTGAGTCTGCGACAATCTGCTTTAATCCTAACTTACTATAAAACTCTACAGCAGCATCGATATCGTGTACCGCTAAAGTCACTTGATTTAGATTCATCGACATTCCTTTGTATTCTTAAATCTCATTCTTGAATGGCATTGAGCTGACTAAATAAGACGCTCTATTACCTGCGTCGCAAACTATGCTTTTAAGAGAACAAGCTACCTACGCACTGTCCTAATTGGAAACCTTAAACCCTTTATACTCCGGGGCTGAAATACCTTCTTTGAACCACTTAGTCTTCTCTGCACTAAAGATTTGGGCAGTTGGCGATAATGAGGGTGCGCTATCAAGGCTCCCCACTGGCACCACAAGATCGGTACCATTCTGAGATTCATGGGGTAAACCTGAACCACAACGAGAACAGAACGCCTTGGAAAAACTTCCTTCTGGGTGGTCGAAACGTACAACTAAATCGTCTCCCTTTAACCAAGTTAAGTTATGCTTATCCGTAATCGCGTTGGAGGCAAGAGACGACCCCGTCACTTTTCTACATTGCTCGCAGTAGCAAAAATAGAAGTTCTCGAATCTATCTTCTAATTCAAACTCAACAGAGCCACATAAGCATCTACCTTTGATAGTCATAGGCATCGTCTTTCCCTTCTCATTACATTCGATAACTTGTCTCTATTTCGCGCAGAGTAACTGCGTCAACGCCAGTAAGTCTGCACTAAGATATTAAATTTCACGAACCATCTGTGCATAGCCATTTTCGGCAATTTCATACGTTCTAAAACCATATTTCTCATACAACTTGATTGCAGACGTATTTTTTGGGTGAACACCGAGTCTCAGACCCGACGGAACAGATTTGATAAGTTGCTCCATTAACGCAGACGCAATCCCTCGTCCTCGATAGTTCGGATGAACCGCTATCGCGACTTCCGGGTAATCAGAGTAGGCTTTCGTTTGACTGGACTTGTAGCGTGCCTGCACGATGCCCATTGGCGCTGAGTCTGGAGACATTGCAAAGAAACCAATATCACCCTCCCTACCCCAGTTTTCATAATATGCTTTGATATGCGGAAGCTCTAATACCTCTGGACTATGGTCTGCTTCGTCGTCTGGTGTCCATAATGCAGTAAGAAGCAGTTCTTTTTGAAGCTGTGTGTCTCCAGCTTTTATCTCGCTAAATGTCATGTCATCCTCTATGACTGGTGAGGTGTCTAAAATCGAACCAAACGCATTGGCACAAATCGAATACCATTAAACTCAGTCTCTTCGCCTATTCGGATAAAACCATAGTTTTCGTAGAAGCTTGCTGCATTGATTGAAGAGCGCAGATCAATTTCAGACTCTGTTGAAGTCTCTAGAAGACGAGTAAGCAAGGCTTTGCCTATACCTTTACCTTGGCAATGTTTAGATATGAAAAGGTGAGTAAGATAGTTACCGTTACGAAGCGCTCCGTAACCGACAATTTCCTTATCAATGACAACTTTGAGTGTACAGAAAGCTGTCGTATACAACGTGGTCTCAATATCGCTAAGTACTCTTGTAGTAAACTCAGTTTGTCCTTGTATGCTTAACAATGGCAAAACATCACAGCTTGCCACTTGTTTCACTAAAGAAACAATACTATTTAAATCCTTTGTGGTGGTTTTATCGACTATCATAGTCCTCTTAAACCCTTCCCGGCAAGGCGCTACGTGTTAGCGCTACTGAAACGTAACCTCACTAAAATGTGGATTTTTCACACTAACTGTAAGTTTAGAGATGTCCTCTAGAATAACTAACTGCTTAGTTTCGTCGATCTTCATCTCGATACACTCTTGCTTTTGGTCGTTGCGCTTAGTATCCAAGGCAACACCGTTAATTCGCTCTCCAGATTTCATCGTTAATTCTATTGGATAGTGATATAAGCAAACTATTTCAATGTAATCATATTGTTCACAGCTAATCATAGATTTCACCAAACTTGTCATCCGAATTACACATAAATGTACTGAACCATTAATACTCTATGCTTCATCGCCATCTTATGAGCACTTAGTCAACATAAACTGCCAGTCACACTCAGTTACCCAGTCCTCGTAAACCTTTACTCTATGGTAGCCATAACGCGTTAAAGAGGTAACACGGATATACGGTTTACCAAGAATCGACTTTTGACATCTTAATGCCGCAGGAATACTAAACAAATACACATCGGTCGTATCGACAGTAAGGTTACTTTCACTTTTGCGCATAATGGCTATGTATTGAAATACAGCGCCGACGATCACACCACCATAAGTGAACGCACTTTGCTCCAAAGAAAAAACAAACTGCAATGCTAGTAGTACTGCTATTCCCACAATCACTGAAGACTTACAGGCATCTAGTGCGTGGGGATGCTTCACGAACTCAATTTTACGCTTCATAGAACCTCCTGTTTTATTGTTCTACAGAAGGCTAAAATTGAAATCTGTCACTCAATCACGATGCGAGTCTGTTCACATTGTCTAATGCACGGAATGAATAGCAATACACACTCCAGACTCATAAGGGCACATATAAAGATATGAGCACTAACAGCCTGCCCTAGTCTATTAACCTGACTAGCCACCATTAAAACAGGCAATGGCTAACAGAATCAGCACGATACTTATGAGACCAATATAACTGACTTTGGAGCGCTCTGAGTTCGAAGGTTTATCAGAAGGAAAACGTCCAAATGTAGAAATCTTAGAGACCATCCAACCTATACTGTAGCCAATACGCTCAACAATGATTGACTGAACGATGGACCTCAAAGCAGAACCCAGAACTCTAAAAATTGATGATATCGCCTCTTCCATTAGCTTTTAATCCAAGTTGTATTGCATATGCGAATTCGTACCATAGAAAGCTCACTTATACATCATCAGGTGTGTAGTTACTTTTAAAAGTAAAAGCATAAGGGCTATCACCATTCTTACGCAGATGCTCTAATCGCTCTAGAGCCTCTTCAGTGGTAGGAATATGGTTATCACTGACCCACCAAAGAACGTAACTGTCTTCATCAAGACGATAGAACCATTCGCTCTTGCGTCGCATAAAGTCTCTATGATGCGTTCTAAACATAAAGTTTTTCAACGTATCGACGGACTCCCAAACGGACATGTTGACAATCATATTTGGGTCATCGAATAGCTGGATACTGGTCGCATCGCCACTTTCATCTTTTAAGCGCCAAATAAAGCCTTCACTTTCTTCCGCTATGCCATTGACCAAATCTAAATTATCAACAAAATCTCTGATTTCCGGCGCGTCCAATGGGTATTTGGACAATGCTATGTTTAATTGTGCTAACTTCATCGATTCCCTTCCGTTGGTAAAACTCTGAATGCATATAGTGCTGTGCTAGACGGTGTTCTAAATGTAAGCTGATATCACAGACATACAATGATCGAGTGACGCTTCTTTTTCACCTACCGGTGCAACATAGTGCATGGCTGCCATTGCATCTTCTTTGCTGGCCAACTTACAGATAATCCACGCAGCTAAGTACGTTGACGATAAACAACCACCCGATGTCGCGATATTCCCGCTGGCATACAATGGTTGGTCAAGAACGTCGATCCCTAACTCCTGCACCCAAGGTTTCGTCGTTAAGTCGGTGCAAGCGGGAACATCGTTTAGCAGACCTAACGCAGATAAGAGTAGAGTTCCTGAACACTGCGCCCCTATCACCTGCTTTGACGAATCTAAGGAAAATCGCGATAAAATAGCTTCATCCCGAGCTATTTGTCTTGTTAGCATTCCACTACCAAAAAGTACTGCGTCAGCTTTGTTAGCAAACTCTAATGGTTGCTGAGCAACAATCTCAAGACCATTCATTGACGTCACCGACTTTGTCGGGCAGGTTATCTGAACATTCCAGCCTTGGTCTTTCATGCGATTTAAAATTGCCGATGCAATAAAAGAATCTAATTCATTAAATCCATCAAATGTTACAACCGCTATATCCATATTGTCTCCTAGTTACATAAGGCCTTGCCTAAACAGATCGATCTATCTGTATGCACATACTTTCCATATGCCTCGATCTCACTGTAACCATGTCGTTTGTAGAAGTTGATTGCTAGCTTATTTACTCTCCGTGTCGATAGCACCGCACGCTCATAACCTTTTTGGAGAGCATAGGATTCAAGCTGTGAAATCAGATAACTACCTGCGCCTTTTTCTTTGGAAAACATACGCTTTAGTTCACATGAGCCATTTTGATGTTTCCTGAATAGCCCACAAGCTACCGCTATATCTTGGTCATAAATCACTATACATCCATCCGTACTTGGACAGAACTCGTCACGAACAAATGAACTTTCACCAGTGTCGGTCGTGATCGCTTTTAGAGTGGCATTTAGCTCTTGCACCAGCGCTGAAAACTCTTTACATCCGGGGTCGGTAATTTTGTACTTTAGGTGCATTGGACTCTCCAACCCTGTACTGCCGTTTACGTGAGTGCTAATTGATAGCGCATTTCGATGAGTTGATGCTCTCCAACTATCTCTACTTCTTGGATAAACTCAAATCCAAATATTTCATAGTAATCACGCAAATAGCTGTGGGCATGAATTTCTATAGAGCTCACTCCTTGCTCTTTGGCATACTCAATTAACTTGTTAACAACAATGGAGGCAATGCCACGACCTCGATAAGCTTCAAGGACAGCGACTCTAGCCATAACTGAAGAGCCATCAGCATTGATAACTAGACGAGCTGTCGCCACAGCTTGATTCGTTTCTGTAACAAGAACATGTTCCGCAACACAATCTAAGCCATCAAAGTCCAATTCATTCGGAATGTTTTGCTCCACCGTGAATACCTGATAACGAATAGCCTGAGCTTTTTCGATGAGTTCAATAGACTTTCCCGTTGTAATTTCCATTCCCATTTCCTTGCAAGCACATAGCACACTGCCGATAGGCAAAAACTATTCTCTCTACCTAGCGTCAACTTCAAACCACTACAAGTTCACTTGTACCCTAAACACTGAGCCTATTTTGAATGAAAATAGTCGAGCAAGAGAAGCATCTTTGTAACGTCTTGTTAGCTTACTTTGTCAAGAAGCCTATGAGAACCATAAAGCTATTGTCTAATGCATGAGTAGAGAACTAGCCACCAAACTTGAACTGCTTACTATGTCCGCTTCACCGCGACCACGGAAAATGTATGCCAATGCTTCATTCTCCCCAATGAAGTTTTCGCTTCCTCATCACGTTCAAAGAACCTGACAATTTCAAAATCTGAAAACAAAGCCTTTACCTCTGACTCAGATAAAGGTGTTATCGGGCTGAGATAGTTGTTAGCCCAACTGTCTTTGAAACCCATGAAGTCGCCAGCAAACACTCCGCCGATTTCGATTGAAGATTTAATCTTGTTCCATGTCGCTTCAAATTGTTTTGGGTCTGCAAAGAACAAACTTGAGTTTGCGATTACTACTCCAGATTTTGGGTAGTCGAATGTCTCAAACGAAGACTCAGTAATATCCACTAATGACTTTGACCCAAACCTGTCTCTACAAATAGCGACCGAGTCAGGGTTGATATCGAAGCCATGAACGTTAAAGCCTTGCTGCTCTAGATACTCGATATCACTACCTGTTCCACAACCGCAGTCAGTGGCTACTTTGAGCTTTGATTCATTGAGTTGGACGGCAAACGCAGTACGTTTTGAATGCGGACGAGAAAGTGCTTTTGCGTAGTACTGGCGCCAAATTTCAGAATTATCATCCATAAGCTTCTGATTTTCTCTAAAAGTAAACAACACACTGTTATGACCCTAGCGCAAGTAAACGCCAGACTGTCTCAGTTGCTGTTTTAAATCCAACAGTTTGAACTGAGTGAAAATTAACTGCGTGAAAGCAATTGTACCCGTAAAGATTGATAGCACAGAGATTACCCAGTTCCACTCAAGACCAACAAAAATATGCGGAACGGCAAAAGCGAAAGCAAAAGAAAAGGCTGTGTTGATAGTTTGAATAAGTTCGTTAGCAGATACCATATAGCTGCTACTTGAACTGTCGTAAGAGATTTTCACCTTTGAACCAGCGCGACGAAACTTGCAGTAAACTACGTCTTTGTGATCATCAAATGGAATATCGTTAAGTACCAGTATATCCCTTACCTGATCTAGCATTTATATCTCCATGATGTATTGGTTCATAACGCCAAACGTTGAGAATCTACTTAGGTTAATTATTCTACTCGTATTCAAAGAAATTGAAGGACTAAACAAGCAATAAACGCTGGCAGCCCTGCTATAAAGAAGACTAAACCTGTTTGATAGTTCATTCGATAGTGCTTGCGATCATCTTTTTCGAAATCATGCCCTTCTACCATTTTGTAGACCTTGTCTGTTCTGGGGTCATCTAACCGAGTCGTCTTACTATGGATACCACCTTCCCACATAAGCTTCGCCAAACCCCATATAACAATGACAACAAAGAAAAGAAAGTCGACCAACTGAGTTGTAGCAAAGAATGGAACAAACTGGGCTAGAACTATAACCACAAGAGCCGCTGAGAGATTAATAAGAACCACTTTCTTAAGCAAATCGAACAATTTTACCTCCTAGTGCATAACGTCTTGTTAAAAAGCCGCTAACGACCACGGAACTCAAGCGAAGCCAGCTTAATCAACAAACTCTACCTACTCTCAAGTGCAGAGTGTTAGCTGTCAGCCTTAGCAATTTATTATGCGAAATTCGACAATGCTGATTTGTACGCCTTCCTAGCCTCGGTACTTAAATAGCTGTCCATACCTTGGAACAGCTCAAATAGCTCTGCACCATATTTGAGCTTGAACTCTTCACTGCCATAAACAAGCTCTAGCTCATTGGCGACAGTTAATTCGCAAAACAACTTCACAGTTACACCGTCGAGTTTGAATGTTGAGCCAGTAAATCTGTCTTTAAATTGGATTTCTAGCACTTTGCCAAATTGAGGGAACACATAGTCTCTGTCACATGAGCAATACAAGTAAACCAATGCTTCTTCATCAGTGCCAATAATTCTTGCTATCTCTTGACGCTGGCTCAGCGACACCATACTTTCATCGAACCCCGCGGTTCCATAAGCAGCATGGAAAAGACCAGCGATTTGAAGTAACTCGCTACTACCCCAATCAATTAAAACTTGTTCAGTGCCTTTTAGGTGCGCCTCCAATGAACCGTTTAGGTGCTGAAAGTCTCCTGCACCCATTTTCTGAAGCATTGAAAATTTATCCATAAATCTCAATTTCCTTTAGGTCGCAGAACGCTCTGTTGAGGTGTGGGCAACGCAATACTGAAGTCGCCGCACACTACCTTGAACACGAGCCCCAACGCATAGTAAAAGTGCTAAGCGTAGCAAATCACTCTTGAACGGTTTATTAGCCGCTCAACTCAACTTCTTTGTGAAAAAGTGCCGTGCATGCTCAACAGGGTAATTTTCTAGCGTCATGTGACATACATAGCCCCGCTTTTCATAAAATGATTTAGCTTGAAAGCTAAATGTATCAACCATCGACGAATGACAACCTTGCTCCTTGGCGTGCACTTCCAGCTTATTTAATAGCTTGCTACCTACACCCACACTTCGAAGCGATTTATCAACCCATAAATATTTAATGAGGAGCCAATCACCAAGAATTTCTGCCGTGATACCACCAACTTTCTTTCCATCCTGTTTTACAAAGAAGGCTACGCTATGATGACTTACTTCACCCAAATAAGGAGTGTTGTGCTCAACCAATCCATTTCTAATATCATTAATGCTCTCATCTGAAGGAGCTAAATCTAACTCGAAATCCATGCTTTCCTCTTTGCGACTAACGCTTTGTTAAGTTGCAGCTAACGAACGCAACACTCAAGCTAAGCCCCTTAATCACCGAACTCAACCAAACCAAAAGTGCCGAGCGTTAGCTGTCGACTTGAGCAATTTTGTGAGTTAATTTTTCAACTTGGTTTTTAAGAAGTTAGACATATAGTAGAGCTTTTCACTACTTAATCCCCAGCCTAAACTTAGCCTCTTATTGCCTTCCAATGATACAAGTGTGTGTTGTCTTGATTCGCTCTCTTTTACTCTATCTATATTTTCCCAGTCAAACCTTCTATACCAGCCAGCAGAACCTATTCCAATAAAAATAAGAGCCTTTCCATTTTCATTAGAAACATATGTTCTACCAAAAAGGCTCATTAGCGTAATACTTATTAAAACGATGCTACCGATAAGGAAAGGTAGCCCCCAGAGAGATAAACTCGGGTCAAATTCTCCATTTTCCAATTGAGTACCATAAATACCAGACAGCGAACCTCCAGCCCAAACAAGCGTAAAAGGAACTAGAAAAAGAGCCATTAAACTTCGATTTGAAGCTTCAATAGACCATTTGTAGCCATTGTCTGAAACTCGAACTCCTTTAATAGATTGAGTGGCATCAAAGTTACTACTCGGTATAGATTCTAATAATGAAGACAGAGATGTAAGACTCTCGCAACTTACACAGTATGCTATATCTCTTGAAATATTTATATTTTCAGAATTTATTTTTGCTTTACAGCTTGAACAATTTACTTCCATTTACGAATAGAACTCCTAAATAACTTAATGCCTTGCTAAGATGCGGGTAAAACCACGAAACCCAAGCAAAGCCAATGTAATAACTAAACCCAATAGAACCAAAAATGCCAAAAGTTAGCCGTCACTCTTAAGCAATTTGTTATGTTTGGAAGCGCCCACCGTACTACCCATGATAGTACAAAATACAAAGCACTCCTCTACGGACTCTGAACTCGTAACCAATTTGCCTTCACTATCCCATATAGAGTTATTGCCACAAACTAACCAACCACCCGTTGGTGAAATGTGATTACTTAGCAGAACAGGCATACCATTACTAGCAGCAATATCGGCGAGCAACCTAGCATCTGTAGAATAGCCTGCGTTCGAAATCAATGCACTCGCTAGATAAACGTCAGCACCCGACTGTTTAGCTCTTGTAACATGTTCAGGGCAAGAGAAATCAGCACAAATTGCCAACGCAATTTTATACCCTTTGATGGTGAGAAAATAATCTTCAGAGCCCGATGAGCAATACTCATGTTCACCGTCATGTAGATACTGTTTTTCGTAAAATTCGACGTGTCCATCAGGATGGCAAATCACAGCGCCAATAGATGGTTTTAGGGTGTGACCAGAATCAAGCGGACAACCTACGATAACCGAAATGTTATGTTTAATCGCAGCTTGAGATAGTTGTGAGAAATTCGAAGGTTTTTTCCTTGAGCTAACTTTGCTAGAGATTTTAACTCGTAGCCCGTCAATGACAATTCGGGAAACACTACCAAATCTGCACCAAGCGATGCAGACGCTTCTATAGCGACAAGGTGTTGATGGATATTTGCAGCAATATCCTCTTTGAATACTGGAGCTTGAGGCAAACTGATACTAATTGAAGATACCAAGTGTTCTCCTTAAAACATAACGCCTTGCTAAGGGGTGAGCAACGCAATACCGAAGCCGCCGCAAACCACCTTAATCACTAAATTCAACGCATAGTAAAAATGCCACGCGTTGCGAATCCCTCTTGAGCAGTTTGTTATGTCTAAAAATGCACCAGAGGTCTACTAATCACTCCTAAAGCGGGGGCGATTGGAATTATTAAAATAGAGACTATGACAAAAGACACGACCGTTTGAGTACGAGTAGCGTCAAGTACCTTACACATTAAACGCCAACCAAAACATAATAGAAAAAAGCCAACTATCAAAGATAACCATATACCAGACTGTACATCACACACTCCATTGAGTACCGCATAGATAACAATCGAACATAATGTGGCTGCAGCTATAGTCACTTGACCATACAGATACGCCGTCGACATCAAGACTTTTCTCCATGTTGCTTTTACACGAGAAATCTTTAAGGCAAGTAACGCAGCCAGCGAATAGAAAACAAGCATTATGAATTGGCTTAGTACGAACCCAAAGCCAAGCTTATATGGATCTAGTTCTATTTTTCCAGATAGAAGGCCGAACAGCAATATAGAGTATGCTAGCGTGCTCATTACGAGGAAAAACAAGAGACTAAAACTAATTTGTTGTCCCTCTCTCAACTTTTCGCTCAAAGTTGAAACTGGGGAAATCCACAGATTAAAAGTCGTTTCAATAACACCTTTAACTTTCGGTAATACTAGGTCTAGTAACTTTTGGAACAGTTCACCCATAAAGCCTCCATGAAATTAGCAACCATTCTTGTAGATTATGTACGCAAGATTCAGAACTTAGACATAACGCCTTACTAAGTGGCGCATACGACTTACTTTACCAAGTTCCCGTAACTTCAAACCAAAACCGCCGAACGTTACGCGTCCACTTGAGTAACTTGTTAGGTGCCCTTGCGCGATACCTTTATTTCAAATATGTCACATGGTGTACCTTGATGATATTTAAGCTGCCAAAGCTCTCCGACAAGAACCCAAATGGAGCTGCGCTTTGTAAAGTTGCTGACTTGACCACTATCATCGATTAACGCGGTTTCATAGGTCAACAGTTGAACCGTTGGTTCTAATGCGACACATTCATAGTTCTGGGAGTGTACCTGCACGTTTGATGGTTTCTCCGCTTCCATCATTCGAACAATTGATTTGAAGTCGTAGCTATTACCTGATCTACCAACTTCTCTAAAGTCAGGATGGATAAGTCGCTCAATTTCTACTATATTTTGTCTGACTTCGAATTGGTGCAACGCAATTTCTTGTTCGATGATTACTTCCATTTATTCTCCGAAATCAATAAGGCATCTAACGCCGCGTTAAGTAGTGAGCAACGCTATCACGAAACTTAATCTTGCCACCGTAAACACTAAACTCAATCTTGAACTGAAAATGCCAAGCGTTGAGAATCGGCCTTAAACGCTTTGTTATGTAGTATTTCACTATTTTTTACCGAAAACGACCGTTTGTACAATGAACCATGCGTCATCTTATAAAGTATCTCCTCAAACCGCTTACCAAATGAAATATCAATACCTATAATTTTAGAAAAACAGTCATCATTTTCATATTGATACTGCACAGAAAGAACAGGATAACAATCATTTAGTATTGACTTTAAATCCTCGAATTTTATTGTAGGTACAAAATCTTTACTCGTAATAGTTTTCCATACTTCTTGATAACCCAATCTTTTGTCGCTCTCAATACTTCTAATTAAACTTTCAACTTCTTCGCTTAAAATAGAAGATATATAATCTGATATTTCTGGAGACAATCCATACAATCCAGTGGTGTCGGTTAAGCTAGATATTTTATATGCATACCCATTATTTAATATAGCCTCAAACTGAACATCAGAATCTCCCCAGTCATAAATAGACTTTGGCTTTTCAGACAAATCCCAAATTAATTGCTTGGTCTCATAAGACAAATAAGGATACATATGTTTAAATGAGTTAACTCTTTCTTTTAATGCTTCTTCACTTCTTTTTCTTGATTGCTTTTCTTCATATGTCGAGGTGTATCTTTTTATAGTAACATTATATATATGACGATATATTGAATAGACAGCATCACCCATTAGTGAACCAAGACCAAGTGACAAAAATAAGACCATTAAGCTCTTATGTTCTTCTGGAATCTTAGAGCCTTCAACTACCAACGATAAATTATTCCACGATAAAATTAGTACGGCAGCGATTGAAATAAACTTAATGGAAGTTTTGGGCGATACAAGTGACGATACTATCTTTAAGAATGTTGTTGTTGATTCAGTCATAATCTACTCTATCAGTATATGTTGTACGCTTTACTACATAACGCCGTGTTAAGGTGATGAGCAACGCTATACCGAATCTCCCGCATACCACCTTAAACACTAAACGCAACGCATAGCAAAAATGCCAAGCGTTGCGAATCACTCTTAAACAGATTGTTATATTTACTTTTTCATCTTAGCTGACTGATTAGCTAGAATTTTTTTATTCAGTCTTTTTCCAGCTTCTAATTGTTCAGGCGACAGTTCTTGTTGCATAAGCTGAAATTGTCGAGCTTTGATTATAGCTAAGGACATTCCTCGTGATATACGGAAGTCTTCAGCTTTTTCAAGAATTTGACTCTTCGTTAGCAACAAGTTTTGGTCTTTAATATCCCTTTGAATCAGCCACAAGAATAAATCTACAACTTGCAAACCTGAAGAGTTTTTAGATGACTCTAACTTGAACTCACCTAGACCATATTCAACTCTTTCAAATTGCGGGACACCTCCAAACTTATCTTCCTCATAGTCTACACCGAAGAATATTTTGTGGTACTCACGCATTGTTCCTTTAAATTCATCACTTTGGTCGTGAACCAAAGCAGAGACACTTAAACCTCTTGGTTTGCAAAAACGGTGAATAGCAGTAAGAAGGCTTGAAAAAGCAACAATGTTTGGCGTTTCTTTTTTGTATGCGCTTTTTCCTTTGGCTGCTGTTAATGTGAATATTTCCGGATTATCAATCGCATAAGTCAAACCATCCGTGACCACTTCACAAGCTCGAGCATCGAAGATAAACGGAGCTCGCTCCAAAAGAACCTTAGATATTTCGATTAAACCATCGATATCATCAGCTAAGTAACAACTCCAAAACTTTTTATTAAGCTCACCTTCTTCCATCATGTCGTCGATCAATACGCACAGCGTATGCCTAAACAGATCTGTTAAATACCACAACGGATGTACAGCTGGATTGTCGTATGAGTCAAAAATAGTATCTACGAACTTTGTCGGAGCAATGTAGCGTTTTTCTATTAAGGTATAATGGAGCTGCCAATCTATTTCTTTTAATGCATCAAGCAATTCTATACATAGAGCATTAACCTTTTGCTCACCAAGCTCAAAACCATGTAATCGTTCTAAACCGTTCTCATCGCAATACTTTGCGACTATTGGAGATACTATAGGTTCAATATCACCAACAGAGATCACAGACCCTTGATAGTAAAGGGGTGATCCTTCGTTGAAAATGTCTTTACCTGAGTGACCAGATTCATCGGCATATACGAATACGCCATCTTTCTCTTTGACCATATTTCACCTGACCTTGATTGTAAATATAACGCTTTGCTAAACAGCGCGTACGACTAACCTTACCAAACACTCTAAACTTCAAACCAAAAGCGACACACGTATAGCGTCCGTTTGAGTAATTTGTTAGTTGCCTACGCCCCTATTCCCTTACTTACGCCAAGATACTCATTGCTTACCGCAATCTAAATTACTATCACCATGCCGTGCTTGATAGCTGACAGAACTGACATATTTCGATTAATGCGAGTTGGCGCAAAAAAGAAACCACCGAAGTCACTGAAAAACAGGTTAAGGAAGATGTCACTTCTGTTGCTCACGGACGGACACAAAAAGCAGTGCCGCGAAACCTCGATTGCCAAAGCGAATTACGCTTTCACGCTGCCACCGGAAAGAAAGTTAAGCAGTGGGGCTTATCGCTGCGTAGCTAACGAGATAGTGATGTGACCAGTAAATTTCTAAGTGCAACTAACGCCAACATAAGTTGCGCCATGATTAACTCACCAAGCGCACCGCACTTCAAACCAAAAACGCCGAGCAAAACGCGTCAACTTGATGTTTTTGTTATGTGTTTAACTCTTTCGCTAACTCCCGAGACTTAAGCAAAACGTTTGCAATAGGCTTGACTAGAGCTGCAATTAACTCTGGCTGCTTTTCCATATACTCTTTCGTTGGCATTGGATTCTGAACCCCTTTAGATGCTAGTTCTGCTTTAATAAATAACCCCTCAGCTATCCAAGATGTAAAATCATGAACAGCTTTAGACACCTCATGATGCTCACTAGCCAACTCAGGCAGATACAAAGCTTGAATCATATTAGCTTTATCATAACATTGCGGGTCATAATTAGCTTCCGCACCAAATAACTTGTGTAGCAGTTCGCTATTTAATGCATTATTCAGTGCAGACATGAGAAGAAAATACTCTTCCAGTTTAGTCCTTCGAACTTGTAGTATTTCTTTTCGATTCCATGACTTATATTCCAAGTCATTCTTTATCGTTTCAGTTACGTTGGCTGTTAACTCAGTCTGTAATTTAATGGTATCCAAGCTAGATTTAATTGCTGAAAATTTAGCCTTCTCTGAGTACAATGCTTTAAAGAAAGCTAAGAGAGAGCCTAGTATCAGCACTAGCAATATGACAACTACATAATATTCTAAATCAGACCACGCTGGCTTATTTAACAAGGTTGCAGCCATTTCATTAACAGAATTTTCTTTCATTTATTCCTCGTAGCACATAACGCCCTGTTAAGGTGTGAGCAACGCAATACCGAAGCTCCCGCATAACACCTTAATCACTAAGCGCAACGCATAGTAAAAATGCCACGCGTTGCGAATCACTCTTAAACAGTTTGTTATGTGTTTATTTCCAGCGCATTGGATCGCTTGTAAATGTCTCGTTTTCAAGTCGTTCTAAATATGAAAATGAAGCTTTGCCTTTGACTTCAGTCCAAATCAAATTGAAGCCGTGCTTGCTTAAATTCTCTTGTATTCCATCGCGCCAATCTATCCAGCGTTCTTCACTAACTCTGCCTTTAGCGCGTAGGTATATTTGCTGATTGCAAAGATCCAAATAGTTAAAAATCACTTCCCTTGTGTCATTGCTCAAATCTGTACATTTATCAATTAAGACATCAACGGGGATTTCTTTTGCCAAGTCTCTATATTGTTGATCAATACTATCTTCAAAAGCTGTTTCTGCTATTCGACGCGAGAGTCGAGTCTGGAATGCACTGACCCCAAGACTGATCGCTGCAATTACTGCAGCAGTAGTCGTCGCAACATCTGAAATATCATTTAGCGATACACTCATTCTATCTCCTAACACATAACGCTTTATAGACGGACTTTTTCCGTACTTCCTTCCACGCTACCGCCTTCTAAATCTATAGAATCCAACCATGTTAGATGATTACATGATGAAAATCATACATTTAGTAACGTTTAAATTTGTTGCATATCACAAAAAGCGGATTTATTCCGTATAAGTTGGAGTTCTGTCGTTAGGCTTTAGACACTGTACATAAAAACAGCATTAAGGTTAGGTATGAAATCGCCATTTTTGAGCTACATTCGTGAGTTTATGCAGACTAGGCATTACGCTAAGAAAACTATTGAGGCGTACCTATCTTGGATACTTCAATACATTGTTTATCACAATAAGCGCCATCCCAGTGAGATGGGTACTAGAGAAGTAGAAGAGTTTCTCTCACATTTAGTGACTGATCGAAACCTGGCTATGCGCTCTCAAAACCAAGCGCTTAATGCGCTGGTGTTTCCGTACAAGCACGTGATACACAAACCTATCGATGTAAACATGCGCTTTAAGAAGTCAAACAAGAACAAAAAGTTGCCAACAGTACTCACCGTCAAGGAGGTAACAAATTTGCTTTCCAATATGCTGCCGCATTTCCTGTTACCTGCTCAGCTGATGTATGGGTCTGGCTTACGGTTGATGGAATGCTTACGGCTTCGTTATCACGATATCGACTTTGATTATGGTGCTCTAAGAATTTGGAGAGCGAAAGGCAATAAGAACTGGGGGATGGTGTAGGAAGAGAGTTGCTGTCCTCATTAATCGAGGTGCAAGTGGCGTAAAAAGCCCGTTGTCGAACATTCTTTAGATACAAAAAAGGAGAGCTTACGCTCCCCTTTTACATAGACCTAAACTGCTAATTAAAGAGCAGCTTTCGCTTTTTCAACTAGAACTGCGAATGCAGCTTTGTCGAATACCGCGATATCAGCAAGGATCTTACGATCGATCTCGATAGATGCTTTCTTAAGACCGTTGATGAAACGGCTGTAAGATAGACCATTTTGACGAGATGCCGCGTTGATACGTGCAATCCACAGTTGACGGAATTGACGTTTCTTGTTGCGACGGTCACGGTAAGCGTATTGACCAGCTTTAGTAACTGCTTGGAAAGCTACGCGGTAAACACGTGAACGTGCACCGTAGTAACCTTTAGCTTGTTTTAGAACTTTCTTATGACGTGCACGAGCTTGTACACCACGTTTTACGCGAGGCATTATGTCTCTCCTAAACTAAACGATTGATAAACTAAAAAGAATTAAGCGTATGGCATCATACGAACAACTGCAGCCACTTCACACTTAGGAAGGATTGCATTTGGACGAAGCTGACGCTTGTTCTTAGTAGTACGCTTAGTCAGAATGTGACGTTTTGTAGCGTGCTTAAATTTAATACCACCAGCAGTTTTCTTAAAACGCTTAGCAGCACCTTTGTTGGTTTTCATCTTAGGCATGATGAATAACTCCGCATTGTTGAGTTGTTAAACAATAGTAATTAGGGCGAACAAAACCTAGCCATTCGAGAACGGCTAGGTTTTCTTACTTGTAAAGCCGTTAATTACTTCTTCTTAGGGGCCAATACCATGATCATTTGGCGGCCTTCGATCTTAGTCGGGAAAGATTCTACTACAGCTAAATCTACAGTATCTTCTTTCAGACGGTTAAGAACGTCGACACCAATGTCTTGGTGAGCCATTTCACGGCCACGGAAGCGAATTGTTACCTTCACTTTGTTGCCGTCTTCTAGGAAACGAGTCAGGTTGCGTAGTTTTACCTGATAGTCTCCAATATCAGTTCCAGGACGGAATTTTACTTCCTTAATCTGGATCTGCTTTTGCTTCTTCTTCTGCTCTTTCGCAGCTTTGCTCTTCTCGAAGAGGAACTTGCCATAGTCCATCACACGACAAACTGGTGGCTCGGCGTTAGGGCTGATCTCTACGAGATCCATACCAGCTTCTGCAGCTGCATCTAGTGCTTCTTGAATAGAAACAACACCAACAGATTCACCATCTGCACCTGTTAGACGAACTTCACGAACGCCACGAATTTCACCGTTTAAACGATGCTGGTTTTGTTTGGCCGGTTGTTGGCCACGTCTTCCGCCTTTAATAGCTTATTCCTCCAGATTGAGCTTACGGCTTGAAACCTCGTCTTGGATGTATGAAATGAGGTCATCCACTTTAAATTTGCCGAGGTCTTTACCTTTGCGTGTACGTACTGCGATTTCGCCAGCTTCCATTTCTTGGTCGCCACAAACAAGCATGTACGGGATACGCTTCAAAGTATGTTCGCGGATTTTAAAGCCAATCTTCTCATTTCTCAAGTCCGCTTTGGCTCTAATTCCACTTTTTTGCAGTTTTTGTGTTACTTCTTGGACATAATCCGACTGTTTGTCAGTGATATTCATGATAACAGCCTGTTCTGGCGACAACCACGTTGGGAAGAAGCCAGCGTATTCTTCGATAAGAATACCGATGAAACGCTCAAGAGAACCTAGGATTGCACGGTGAATCATAACAGGAACTTGACGTTCGTTGTTTTCATCCACGTAAGTTGCACCTAGACGACCCGGTAGGTTGAAGTCTAGCTGAACTGTACCACATTGCCATGCACGATCTAGGCAGTCATATAGTGTGAATTCGATCTTAGGACCGTAGAACGCACCCTCACCTTCTTGAATTTCATAAGCGATGCCCATTGCTTCAAGAGATTGTTTTAGTGCTTCTTCAGAGCGATCCCAAATTTCATCACTACCAACACGCTTTTCTGGACGAGTCGATAGTTTCACTACGATGTTATCAAATCCGAACGTGTTGTACGTATCGTAAACCATCTTGATGCAAGACGTTACTTCGTCTTGAATTTGGCTCTCAGTACAGAACACGTGAGCGTCATCTTGAGTAAAGCCACGAACACGCATAATGCCGTGAAGTGCACCTGATGGCTCGTTACGGTGACAAGAACCGAACTCTGCCATACGTAGTGGTAGATCACGGTAAGACTTAAGACCTTGGTTAAAGATCTGAACGTGACCTGGACAGTTCATTGGCTTGATAGCGTACTCACGGTTCTCTGAAGACGTCGTGAACATCGCATCTGCGTATTTGTCCCAGTGACCAGAACGTTCCCATAGAACGCGGTCCATCATTAGTGGACCTTTTACTTCTTGGTAACCGTATTCAGTCAGTTTTTCACGGATGAATACTTCTAGGTCACGGAATACTGACCAACCGTTGTGGTGCCAGAACACCATACCCGGTGCTTCTTGCTGCATGTGGAATAGATCCAGCTGCTTACCAATTTTACGGTGGTCACGCTTTGCCGCTTCTTCTAGGCGAGTTAGGTGCGCCTTAAGAGCTTTCTTATCGTGGAATGCAGTACCGTAGATACGTTGAAGCATCTTGTTGTCACTGTTACCACGCCAATATGCGCCCGCTACGTTCAGCAGTTTAAAGTGCTGACAGAAGCTCATGTTTGGCACGTGAGGGCCACGACACATATCGATGTATTCTTCGTGATGGTAAAGACCTGGACGATCGTCTTTAGATACGTTCTCGTCTAGGATTTCCATCTTGTACGTTTCGCCGCGACTTTCAAATGTGTCGCGAGCTTCCTGCCAGCTAACCTTTTTCTTGATAACTTGATACTTGGTTTTCGCTAGCTCTTTCATGCGCTTTTCGATTTTTTCCACGTCTTCCATTGTCAAAGAGTGGTCTAAATCAACGTCATAATAGAAACCGCTGTCGATCGTTGGACCGATAGCCATTTTAACGTCTGGGTAAAGCTGCTTAATCGCATGACCAAGCAAGTGAGCGCAAGAGTGGCGAACAATCTCAAGACCGTCATCGTCTTTCGCCGTGATGATTTCTAGGCTTGCGTCGTTTTCAATCAGATCACACGCATCAACGCGCTCACCATCTACACGACCAGCGATGGTTGCTTTCGCAAGACCAGGGCCGATAGATAGAGCGACATCCATAGTGGATACTGGGTTATCAAATTGACGTTGGCTACCGTCAGGAAGAGTAATTACAGGCATGTATAGTCCTATTTACAGTGGTCTTGCACACCAAGCAAGACATGCATTAATGTCTGGCAACTTTATAGAAAACAAATTGCCGCGATGTAATATCATTAACTGTTCTTTTTGAAGCAAATACGGATGCCTCATCCAGAGCAAGCGGTCATTTTAACCAAAGTGTATAAAATAACAATCGAAAACGAAGAATCGCTTCAAGTCCTGTCATTTTAAATGACCTTCCCTTCGCCTTCACATAAGTCGATGCTGGTTAAAATGAAGGTTTGATTTCGTCTTTATTACGACTAAATTATATTCAAGGGCATGGAAAAGGAGTCTCTATGGATAGCTCAAACTATTACGTTAAACTCAACGCGAATGGACACTCAAGTGTCTATAGAAATGGTCACATTGTACTAGGCAGCGAAGTGGTTGAAGTCGAGCATCACGACCAAAAACTACAAGAACATCCCCAGGATACCGCTATTGTCATGCTCGCAAGTGGAAAACTCCTCGAAGGTGTGAAAGTCGTGAACTAGTCGCTCGGACATACCCTATCAGATATTGAATCGGCGATGGTAACGACCATCGCCGATTTTTATTCACTCCAATAACTCAAAATAGATTTAGCTCTGAACCGCATCCAGTCGCGCTTGCTTGATCCAAGCTTTCATCTGATTAGGCGACATAATAGAAGGATCACCTAGCGACTTATCATCGACATTCGCTAACTCGGTAGGCAGTTTATCGATGAGAAGCTCCAAATCTTTGTGTGAGTGAATTTCTTCGTCGAAGACTCTGGCCATATCACGACTGTATGAGGCATGTCTCGCCCTAACCGCTTTGACCAGCCCTTCTAATAACGTGTACCACGTCGTCATTGGGCCTTGTACGATAGAAGCTGACTCTGCAGCTGAGTCAATAAAGGCGAACGGGACCGTAGTAATACTCTTGTTGTACTCCATCGCGGCTAAAATCCAGTCTGTATCAAATGAAAAGTCATAGACAGTCGGATTTCTTAAGATGACCTCTAGGGCATCGCGCGAGTAAAGTTTAAACGCAGCTTGAGTGTCTTTAATGCCCTGAGTAAAGATTTGCTCACCAATCATGCGCTGCATGTGACGCAGGGTCTTAATACCTACACCCCATCTCTCTTCTTGCTTCACGAGAATCGATTCTGGATGTTTGCGATTGCCTAGAGCAACTTGCTTGTTTTCAGTCAGGTAAGGCTTAAGAAGCAATCCAAGTTGACCTAAGTGTACTGAGTTATCTGCGTCGGTATACACCACGACTTCCGCATCGTCTTCCAGGGCTTTTTGGCAACCCAATACTATCGCGCCCCCTTTGCGAGAGTCATCGACACTCGTTAAATTGGCTAAGGGACCTTCAGTCGTATGTACATAGTCTTCTAAACGAACCACAGAAACCCGTTCGGGGTGTTCGAGCGTTTTAACGATACCAGAAGCGATGCCCGCACTATCATGAGGACATCCGTCATCAACGGGATAGAGTTGCCAACTCACTTGACTGTCTTTAGTAATCCAAGCTAGCTGGTCAGCTTTAACTCTCAACGAGTCCTCACCATTAGGGTTTTGTGCTTGCTTTGGATTTAGCCGGTTATGCTCACCCCACATCGCAAACACGACACCAACTTTAATCGGTTGCTCTATGGTTCTCACAAACCGTTTTGAATCGACAAGTTTCACAGCCAAACGAAACTCAAGAGGAGCTTGCTCTTCAATCGCCAGCTGTTTTAGATCACCAACCGATAATGCGTCGAGAGCATCTAGCTGCTCGGCGAGCTGTAACAACGTTCTTTGCTGTTTATTATCGGTTAGATCAAAGTGCTCATTTGCTTGCTGAGATAGTTCGTACGCTTTGAGCAAATCCGTTTCTCTTGCCATAAGACATATTCCTTTTTGCTGTAGGTATAAGCAAACTAGGAATTAACAGAAAAACTTCAATTTTATTACAAAATAAAAACATATAGCAGCACAGAAATTGGCGTTTACGGCTCTATTTGATGGAACCTTTGGTAAGAACCATTTTGGCTAATCTTCTTGAGCGGGCACGGGAGCAAACGAACGCCTTTGAACTGCTTCGACACCAGAGGTACTTTCGGCATCAATATTAGCCCTTGGGACAGATCTTTCTATCTGAGTTTCACTGGGAGCACTTGTGTCACTAGTTTCTAAAAACTCAGTGACTGAGTCTCGCTCCATCGATTCATAGTCAAACTCTTCAATAGGGGTTGCTACGACGCCCCCTGTCGCTGTGGACTCAGACTGAGTCTGAATGAGGTGGCGATTAGTTTTCGGGACATTGGGAGTGGTCTGTGAAGGGGGTTCACTTGCCCTTTCACTTGCTTTAGGTGTTGTCGATTCCGGTACTGGAGCAAAAGAAGGAGCCTGTGAAAAGTTAGACTCAATCCCTTTAAGTTTTTTTTGTCCGGGAACGCCAGCGCCTACAGATGGAACTGCGACAGGCACTACCGGCTCAGGGATCGTATTAACACTGGGAACTGATGATCTCATTCCTGTTCGCGGTCCGTTGAACGTAAACAAATTCAACTTCTCTTGCCAGACTTGTAACACAGCTGCGTCATTTTCCCAAGATTGGTCATAACCCCCAGCTACATCAAATGTTTGCATCTGCGTAAGTAGTTGAGTATTCGCCTGCTCATTTCGCTGATGCAAGTGTTGCCTCATCTGGCTCCAGTCAGTACCGCCCGTGAGTAAATACCGCACACTGTTAGCCCAATACTCATAGGCTTTTGCGTCATTATCTAGGTTTGCACAAACTGTCGCGAGCGCTTCTGCAAGCCCTGCATACTGCCACATCTTGTCCGTACCCAACTTAGACTCTGATGCCAATATCTGAATACTTAATCTATGGTATTGCTCTGCTGCTTGCTTGTAGCGACCATTACCCGCCAACAAGGTTGGTTGGGAGAACAATCTAAGCTCAACATTTTGAACATTGGCTAGTGATGCAGGTGCAAATGCTACCACTAGCATTAGAATCAATAGTCTAATCATAGGCATCAAACGTCTTAATTAGGCATTTACCTGGATGATAAAAACGAGAATCAAACTGAACATCACGGTACTCTCTCGAGCCTGAAGGCTGGTACAGTTTTCCTTTGGTCTTATACAGCAACGCTTCTAGTACACCCGCATTGGTTTTTAGCGTAATACTCTTTTCGTATTTACTGTTTCTTTCATAACGCCCTTCGTACCAACCGCGTTGGGGATCATAAAGCTCTTTGACAAGTACCATGAGTCTGTCTGTATAGTCGGTTTTCCACAGTGCCCACATCTGAAACGCAACTCGCGTTGACACTAAGGCTAAATGATCGTGTGAACTGCCATCCTCAGCTAGCGTTATCCAAGGCGTTCCCAACGCATAGACCGCGTCATACACAAAGTATGGCTCTCCTGCCACGACATGATCACCGCGAGCGGTATAAATTCGGTCCACATCCCATCTAGCTTGTTGCACTAAATAAAGGGAGTCGGCCATGGCTGACATAACGGGATCGGTGTGGTTAGCGTCGCTAGAGCTCGAATCACTCACTTTATCCCAGTTGAACTCTAACCCCATCCATAGATAAGGTGTGCTGTAAACCGGTCTAAGCACATCGAAGTCTCGTGGGTCTCTGCCATCAAAGAGTAAATCTATGTTGTAAATAGTCGCTACATCATAGGGATCGATTCGCATCGCTTTATATGGGACGACCTGCCAATCTAGATAGCCATAAGAGGTGTACTCTTCAACACCTAAACGACCTTCTTTATAACGCGTAACGTTACCATCGAAGATAGCGCCGCCAAACAGTTCTCCTTCCTCGTTTATGAGCTCACAGAAGTTCCAGCGAAGTACGGCTTTGTCTATGTATTCAGTAAATTCTGGAGAGTACTGTTTGACGATGGCGAGGGCGATGAGTAACCGCCCTGTATCAAGCGACGACCAGCCGATGTCTCTAGGCTGAAGACCATAGTCGGTCATTTGCCCAGTTTGTGTGTGATACACCTTGTGGGGTATTTGCCCCATACTGAGGTTCATGTCGTTAAGAAATGCAAGTACGAGCGTCAAACGTTCATCGTATTGCTTATTCGAAATGAACTCGAATTCCTTCGCTGCCAAAAGGGCAAATAGATAATCGGCAATACCAGACATATTAGTCGACGGATAATTATCAATTCCGTTGACAAGACCCGTTTGAAGCTGAGTATTATTCTCCACGTACTTCCACGCCGTACTCGCCCACGCCATTTCCTGCTCAGTCAGCTCACCATATCGGCCCTGCCTAAAGGTCTGTGACGAGTTGATAGCATCTACCCCAGAGCCCACGCCCTGTACGATAGTGCCACAAGAAAATAGAAGCGGCATTGCTAAAAGCAAAACTACTAGCCTTTGCATTCAGTCAGCTCCTACGCTTCGTCTTTTTTCTTTTTAAAGTTTTCGCGTGGTAAGCATTGCCCCTCGTAGCCAAACGGTGTTTCCAGAGCTTTCTCCCAAAGACTTGGGGCTACATCATCGTGATATCGAAGTAGCTTGCCTTGTTGTTTATAAAGTAAAATCTCGAGCGTGATACCGTTGTTGTTTGAAGTGAACGTATTAATTTTCCCTGTACCGTTTTCAAAGATCCCTTCATAGAATCCTTTATCACGGTCATAGAGGTGTGAGATATGATCAAACAACAGATCGGTGTACTCGGTATCCCACAACACCCACATCCCCATCGCACCTTTCACGGCAACAGCTGAAAATTGTGGCAGATACTCACCATTTTCTGAGATTGTATTCCAAGCAAAGCCGTCGGTATAAATGGTGTCATAAACGAAATAAGGAGGGCCGGCTAACTGGTGCTCAGTTCTTGCCGTGATGATACCCGTTTGCTTATAGCGTTCTTCTTGTACTCGATAGATTTGCAAAGCGAACTCTGCCATCCATTCATTTGAATACTTATAATCGTGCCCTGTTCTATCCTCAGTAAGATCCCAACCCAGCTCAATTCCATCGAGAACGTAGCTCTCGGTTACAACATAACTGTGAGCCTTCAATTTACGAGGGTCACGGGTATCGTAAGGAATGTCATATCCATAGAGATTGATAGTGGCGTAAGGTTCAGGATCTGAAGCCTGACTGGTATCAAAGCCCCACAGTTGGAAACCCTTCGCAGCATACTCTTCATAACCTAGGCGCCCTTCTTGTAGGTACTGAACCGGCTTGTCTTTCTCAAGCAGGGCACCAAACATGGTTCCATTTTCGTCCACAACATTACAGAAATTCCAACGTAAAACCGCTTGGTCAATTCCCGTCGCATATTCTGGATAACGATGTTTCACAATATAAAGCCAAATCAGCAAACGCCCTAGATCAAGTGCTGAGTAACCAATCTCGCCGGGCTGGTTACCATAATCTACTTTTGCCGCTGACTGTGTGTTATAGGCTTTATTGGGTAGTTCACCGCGGAAAAGATCAAGACGGTTTAACGTTCCGATAAAAGCAATCAGTCTTTTATCCATCTCTTCTTTTTCGATAATACCTAGCTCGTAGGCACTAGTCATACCTGCAAGGTAAGAAGCAGCATCCCACCAAGTCACCGATGGATAGTTATTTACCGCATTAACTAAACCTGTAGATTCTTGGTAGTTATTTTCAAAATACTTCCAAGCAATGCGAGCCATATCCATTTCTTTCTCGGTCAACTCGCCTTGTCTTGCTTGAGGTATACTCCAATGATTTTTTCGCTCAACGATATCATCTGAAAACTGGTTGTATTTGTTTCCACAGCCAGCCACTGCTAAAGCGACGCATAAAGTTGTCAATAAGCGCATGTTCTTCTCCCTAAAACAGCTCGGTCTATTACTCTGCACCTACTCGAAGCAGTGGTCCGTTTTCTATATATGCCAGTGATTCCAACACAATTCCGTTAGTGTTGGCCGTGATAGCGCGGTTTGGTCGGCCATCGTCTTCGTATCTACCTGAATACCAGCCTTTGGTCTCCGAGAACAACGGTGATACTTCGTTGATCAGCAAGTCGGTATAATCATTTTCATACAATGCGTACCATCCGAACGCAGCCTTGGTTGAGAGGGTCTTCAGATGCGACTGATCGGTGCCATCATCTGAGATGGCATTCCACTCTTTGCCGTCTGAGAAAACAGTGTTATAGACAAAGTAAGGCGCTTCATCGACGTTATCCTCACTCACCGCCGTCACAGTACCCGTATCTTCATAGCGTCTTTCTTGTGCACTAAAGACTCGATGAGCAAAAATACGCGACACACTGTCTGAACCAAACTCAATGCCATCCAGGATGTAAGATTCACTCACCACATAGTTATGCGCATGGAATTTTGCAGGGTCACGCTTATCGGTTGGGATCTCGATACCGTAAATGTCAATTAGCTCAAGATAATCGATGTACTTCATGGAGTTAAAGACGTCTCGCCCCATCAAGAACAAAGACTTAGACGCATATTCTTCGTAACCAATACGTCCCTCTTGTACAAGTTCAAACCCACCCTCAGTGTTAGGGCGAGAACCATAGAGGTAGCCGTCAATCAGCATTTCATTAATCTTCCAATGATTCAGAATGTTGTTCACGTCAGCGTTGAACTCAGGGTACTGCCAAATCAGAATGTTGAGCGGCACCAAGATCCTTCCAATATCAATGGCAGACCAACCGATGCCATCCGGTACTGGATTATTTTGATAATCCACCATAGCAAGCGTTTGAGTGTTGTATGCCTTATTAGGAAGTTTGCCTTCTACAAGAGGCAGTCTTGCCAAAGAACGAAGCGCTTTTTGCATACGAATCTTAAAGGTGTCATCTGGAATGACATTGATTTTCTCCGCAGCAATCAGCCCCATTAAGTAAGAAGCTGTATCCCACATGGTCGTAGAAGGATAACCATCTACCGAGTTAACTAAACCGGTATTCTCTTGATAGTTATTTTCAAAATAGCGCCACGCCGTGTTCGCCCACGTAAACTCTTCTTGAGACAAAACACGTTTCTCTTTTAGAGGAATCTCCTCATGCGCTTCAAAGGTGATATTGCCGAGCACGCGCCCGTAGTCTCGCGTTTCAATATTGAAAGCAATTACAAGTGCGGTCAGAAGACCCAAAATGAATACAACATGGTGTCTGGCTGCTAGCAGCGCATCTTTAAACTTCATATTTCAAATCCTCCGTACCGGTCACTTCTTCTTTCAATTGCTCTTCTTTTGGAGGTTCCCAGAATGCTGCAGCAATCATTCCCCACATAGCTAACATATTGTTTAGAATCCAAAATGTGTTAAACACTAAACCACCACCTGAATACTCACCCCAGTTACCTGTGTAGTAACCCGTCCACGCGTAGAGAATGGAGAAAAGGCTCAGAACAAACACTGCAATTTGAGGCCAAACCAACTTGGCAAAGTTACCTGTCTGCCGCTCTTTCGGTGTTGTTGGGAAACTGATTCTTTGACCTCTTAACACCGTCCATAACGCCTTGAGGTTGACGGGGAAGAAAGACAAGAAGTTCGTTTTTCCTTTGTAGCCGGCCACGCCCCATGTACCCACCATCATGGCCAACTCTGCGGTTAGAATGTAAGGAAGAAAGTGCAGATAGAAGGTCACATCGTAAGCACTAACAGGCGCAATAGCGGTGAGGAAGTAAATGATTGGACACGCCAAGAAGATAATATTCCAAACAGCAGAAAGGTTAGACCAAAAGCTTGCACCATACATGAGCTTCTGCTTTAACTTCAGACCCTTACGAAAGATAGGATTATCATTCATAAAGATGTCAATCGAACCACCTGAATACTTAAATCTCTGAACGGTCCAGGTCTGCAAGTCTTGCGGTGACAGCATTTTGCTTTCGACTTTGGGATGCATTACCGAGCGCCAATTACGCTCTGAGTCGGAATGCAGCACAATGGACGTGTAAAGGTCTTCCGACACGTGGAATTTGTAGGGTGTAAACTCGGTGTCAAACAGGATTTCATTTCTAAGGTTGTCAGAAATAGATTGATCAACCGTTTTCTCTTTTGTCAGCTTGCGAATCTGTTTCTCAACGTCTTGCTGCTCTTTGGTAATTTGCTCCGCATACGCTCGAAGCGCCGCTTCCATTACCGCTTCACGTCTATGAATAGAGCCAGCTCCACAGCAGAAAGACGCATTTACCCAATTTCTTCTACGCTGAATCACGTCATAGAACATCTGTGGATCGTTTACAAACGGGTCTTGACCGAAGGTAACGGGTCCGTAGAATTTTTCAATACCCTTCCCTAGTCTCGCAGCTGTATTACCAAACTTTCGCTTCAACCATTCCGGTAGCCTTACTCCTTCTGGAAGATCAAAGAACCACTGCGGCGTTTGAACCCATGCCACATTTGGGTCACGGAAGTAGCCTAATGTATTTTCCAGAATCGATGGGAATGGACGAGTATCAGCATCACAAATAACGACGAAATCACCGTATGTCTGCTCCATTGCATTTCGAAGGTTACCTGCCTTGAAGCCAACATTACCCTCACGAGTGATATAGCCAACCCCCATTTCTTCGGCTAACGCTTTCATTGAATCACGCTTACCATCATCGAGTATGAATATCTTCATGTCGATTTCGTGCGGATAAGTTATCTTCTGCGCATCTTCAATACTGAGTCGAACCAGTTCTGGTTCTTCATCGTAGCTGGGGAAAAACACATCAACCGACAAAGGTCTGTCTTCGTCGGTCTGATTAACACATTGGTTAATGTTCGAAGGTGGCTCGCGGCGAGGTTCGTCCTTGGTTTTCCACAGGTTGATGGTAAATAGAATCGAACCAATGAACGCGCATGACTCCGCGAAAGCCAGCGGTAACGAAAACCACAGCGCATCCATATTGAGGGCATAGGTCCATCGCCACCACAAATACCAGATACCGAGGGTGAGATTACATGTTGCTAGATACTGATATAGCAACTCACGCGGTATGCTATGTGGCACTGGCTCGGGTGGCACTCTGTGCTCATACTTTTGAAAATAATTGTCCATTTACCCAACTTCCCTATTGAAAAGCTTTTATTCGCTCGTAAATGGCTAGTAGAAAATAAAGCCTAACTCACTAGCCCTCTAGTAATCTCCTGGTTGATAGTGATTACTAGAAATGATTTTTCCCGACTCATCGATTAACTCAATCGTGAATTTTTTACCTAAACGGTTTTGTTCGATATTGGCAACGAACGATACATTGTTTGCTGCCAGGTTTATTCCTTCTTGTCGCCAGCACGTAGATATGTTCTCAGCCCTATCCGCACATTTGACAGCAAGGGTCACGTTTGACAATTCATCTCTTGAGTCATTGATTACACTGACATTTATAAGCTTAGACGAAGAATCTGGATTTACACTCGCAATACCTAAAATTGGCTGAAAAGACTCCTTTAGTGCGAAGTAAGCCGGTTTCGGGTTTCGCGAATCATCCAAAACCGACCAAGTGATTGAAGGCCAGCTATCAACAAACATAAATTGGTAAATAACAGCGATACCTTTATTTTTCTTAAGTCTTAACTGCTCTGCCGCGTATTTATTTACTCTTCTCTGATATTGCTGAGTATTGTCAATATACTCAGTAAGAGATGCACCTAAATTCACTTTAGCGAGGTTTTGGGTCTCATGATGTTGGTAGTTTCTGTAAGCGAGTGCAGATAGTTGCTCTTGATTGGGTGGCCACTGAGTTTCACCACCCAATATTTCCTCACTAAGAGCTAATTCAGGGAAGGCCTGTGCACCAAATTCGCTGATGATAGGCGGACCCTGAATGTTTCGATAGTCTTTATAGTGCCCCGAGTACCAGCCAAACCAAGGGTGTTCATACGTGTAAGATGCCTCTCTCACAACTCGTCCATCTTCAGCTTCATTTAGCGCTTCAAAAACTGTTTGTGTGAGCAATTGATTGTGATTTTTGTCGTAGGACGGATACTTGTATTGCATCCAAGTGGCATCCCATGGCGGTTCATTATGCCCACTCCAAAATGCAATAGATGGATGATTAAATAATTGATTCGTCATCTCTTTGGCCTGCTTACCTGCTTCTGCGGCCGTCGATACCGAATTATCGTATCCCCACTGCAAAGGGAAATCTTGCCAAACGATCACGCCAAGCTGGTCTGCCATTTGATAGAAAGACTTGCCTGCGACATGAGCGTGAACGCGTACGCTATTAATATTTGCCGATATCATCAGTTCGAGATCTTGGCGATAGTCTTGCTCTGACACCTCACCAAGCCACTGACTTGCAATATAGTTGGTGCCTCGTACAAAATATTTTTGATGATTGACGTAGAACTGTTTTTCACTTTCAGAGTACTTAAAGCTGCGAAATCCGACTTGTTGGCTAGTTTGATGTGACAATTCTCCATCTGGCGTCCTCACCTCGATAGAGAGATCGTAGAGCGTCGGTGTTCCCCAATCGTAAGGCCACCACAGAGCTCTTTTCATCGTTGGAAGCGACCACTGAATAGTGTTAGCACCGGCAGTTAAATCCGTGCTGATCGTATAAGACTCTCTAACATCACTGACATCATTTGTAGCGGTAGCCAACGAAATATTGATCGTTGCACTTTCATTAACTGCACTGTCTAGTTGGAGCTCCAAACGCGCACTCGTTTGATTGTCCTCCCTTAACTCTGGTAAAAAGTGCGCTTGCTTTATCGCTATCGAACCCGTGGATTCAATAAAAACATCGCCCCAAATACCGCCTGAGTTAGCATCTTGGCCACGATCAGACCAGGCGCCACCAGGGCGAGTGTCGTGATGGTTAAGCACTCCCTTGAGCTCTTTTTTGTTCAGGGACCAGTCTTTTACTTTTGGATCATCTTCGCTGGTCACTATTACGGCTAACTGATTAGCACCTGACAGCAAGTGAGAGGTTACCTCGAACTCAAACGCGCCGAAGTACCCTGTGTGACTTCCTAAAGGCACGTTATTTAAAGCAACATCCGCTTGATAGTCCACCGCATCGAAATTGAGCCAGTATCGTTTTTCTGGAGCGGCATCTAGAGTGAAGGATTTCTGATATAGCGCTCTACCTGAATATTCAACACCCTGCGAATACCAGTTAGATGGAACCTTGATTGAAGCCTCCATCGGTTTTTCAGAATCTAAAAACTCAACGTTCCATTGACCGTTGAGTGAATACCTTTCTAGGAGATAGGCAGGATTGGGCTCACTGACACAGGCAGTGAGAATCAGAACGAAACTGAGCGACGCAAAAGCTCTCATAACTCATCGCCTACGCACTAGACTTACAAGATTTGATGAGTCGAAAGGTATTCTTTTCCCCCTCATGCTCTAGCTCAACGCTATCAACCAGTGCTGCTAAAATAATGAACCCTCTTCCAGAGGTCGTCCATGTATCGGGGTCATCTGCATCAGGCTCAATAAAGTCAGCTTCAAGCGCCGAAGCGAATTCATCTTGCGACATACCTTCACCAAAATTGGCAATATCAACAATGATTTTTGAATTCTGGCAGTGACTTACTATTTCAATCGGCTTTCCCTCAGCCTCGTTATAGGCATGTTCATAAGCGTTGTTTACTAACTCAACCACACACAGTTCTAGCTCATCGATCGTACTACCCTGAATATCCCAAGCAGACCAAAATCGTTTCAGGTCGTCAGCCACATCTCGAGATGTGGCTATTGAGCTCATGTAAGTATTTGAAAATGTGTGGTTATCCGTAGTCATAAAATCACAGTCCTCACATTTTGTTAATCGCATCGGATAAACGGTTAAGCGCAGGATGCGGTTTCAGGTTTGTCCACGTTGCGGAAGATTCGGTATTACCATCGTGACCGATACTAAAATCGCCAAAAATGGTTTGCTCGGAGACTTCAACATCTTTGAGGATCTTAGTGTAATCGAAGATAAGTGAGTGCTTAACGGTTGCACCCGACTCAACTTGGCAGTTCGCGCCAATGAGCGCAGGACCAATTATGGTTGCACCATCCTCTATGTGGCAGCCACTACCGATGACAACGGGTGGAACAATCATGCAGTTTTTCAAATCGATACTGGTATTGATCCCAAGCCAAACACCCGCTTTGATCTGTGTTCCAGGGACTCGATAACCAGGTACCTTGCCGTTTAAAACGTCCTCCGTTACCCCCCAGATATCCTTAATGTTACCGACATCGAGCCATTGGAAGTTCATTTCCACAGCGTAAAAAGGAACGTGCTGCTCCACCAACTTAGGGAATAGTTCACTACCGATATCAAACTCTTGGTCAACTGGGATATAGTCGAAGATCGCAGGTTCAAAGATATAAATACCCGTATTCGCCTGATTCGATAGGGCTTCTTCCTTGGAGGGCTTTTCTTGGAAGCTACGAACTATGCCTTTGTCGCCAGTGACCACAACGCCATACTTCTCAACCTCATCATCCAGTACCTGCTTAGTAATAATGGTGGCTATACCGCCATTTTTTTTGTGCTTACGCACTGCCTCCTTGAGGTCGAGGTCAATCCAAGCATCTCCGCAAACGACAACGAACGTTTCATCAAAGAAGCCTGAGAACTCCTGTATCTTTTTCATCCCACCAGCAGAACCAAGTGCTTGGCTTTCAAACTTGCCATCTTTTAACTCGCCTTCACAAGAGTAAGACAACTGGACATCAAAATGATGGCCATCGCCAAAGTAGTCCTCAATCACCTCAGATAAATGACTAGTATTTATCACAATCTTAGTGATGTTGTGTTGGGCGAACAGCTCAATCATGGACTCCATTACCGGCTTACCTAGTATTGGAATCATAGGTTTGGGTATTTGCTGTGTAATTGGACGAACTCGTGTCCCTTTACCTGCTGCTAATATCATTCCCTTCATAGCTGTCCTCCCTAGCCTTTCTTGTTTGTTAAGCTGACGCTGTCATCGCATCTTCAACCGTATCGAAGGTTTTAACCAAACGGTCCATTCGAGTCAGTTTGAGCAACTCTCTTACTGGTTGGCGTGCACCGACAATCGCTATTTGACGATCTCGTAGCAGTTTATAAACCGCCATTACCGCTCCCAGACCGCTACTATCCATAAAGGTTACCGACGATAAGTCGAGAAGCAGGTTAGGCTTAATATCAACTTGAATGTCTTCGATCGATTGACGAAACATTGGTGCCAGCTTCGCATCGAATCTCGCTTCTTGAACTTCAACAACGGTAAATAGGTCGTTGTTCTTTACTTCATACTTCATATCGTCTTCCTATTGGTTCGGTGTCCATTTGCAGACCAACATACTGATATCATCGTCAAACTCATCATTATGCTGCCACTTCCTGACCGCTGAAACGACAGCGTCTGGTTTATCTTCTAATTCAAGATCGCGACTGTTATCAATTAACAGTTTCAACCTTTCTTCGGTATAAAAATCATCTTCATATCTGGCTTCGGTAATACCGTCGGTATAAAGCCATATCTCGTCATTAGGTCCGAGAGTAATTGAGTCTTGCTTGTAATCAGCGAAATCAAACATACCCACAACAAAGTTTTCATCCCCCAAAAACTGTGTTGACTGGCTTTCATGCTGATACCAAATAATGGGCGGATGACCTGCCACACAATAATTCATTTCTCCCGTCTTTCGATTTAGAACGGCGTAGACCATGGTGAAATAAAGCGTATTCGAGTCATCTTGGCTATAAATCTCATTGAGCTTGGTAACCACTTCATCTGCAGAACGAATTTCTCGACCATTTGGAGTATCTTTAAAAACAACCGAATTCGCGCCATTCACGACAGACAAGGTTTGCTGAACTGAGAACGACAACAAGGCAGACGAAACCCCATGCCCCGAGACATCGAGTAGATAGAAACCAAGGTGGTCTTCATCAAGTTCAAAATACCCAAGTATGTCTCCTCCAATTTGGGCGCTGGGAATGGAGGTATAGTCCATCGCCACCTTCTCGAACACTTTCTTCGTGGGTAGCAACTGCCTTATAAACTCTCCCGCATAATCGAGGTCTTGACGCATCGTCGCATACGCCGTGTCGAGTGCCTGATTTTTCATAAGCAGTTCGTTATGAAGCTGGAGATTTCTAAATCCTGCCCTAATTCGTGCGTCTAGCTCATCGATTGGTGTGTTTTTAGCGACGAAATCATCCGCACCAGCATCGATTCCACAAACAATTGAATCTTTGTCGTCTTGAGAAGACAGGAGCACAAAAAAGATATAGCGATTGTAATCATTGGACTTAAGCGCTTTACATAGCTCCACACCATCCATTTCTGGCATCACCCAATCACTCAAGACAAACTGAATATTTTCACTTTCATTTAAAACATCTAAGGCCTCTTGACCATGTTCAGCGACCGTTACCTTGTAACCTCGCTTTTTCAACAGCGAACTCATGAGAATACGCGTCGTTTTGTTATCCTCGACGAGTAAGATCTCTTGTTTTTCATTTTGCGAGTTAGGTGTCAGCTGTATCATTTTTGAGAAATCGTCTCATCTTTGGAGCAACTATTTACTAGAATAGAATCTATGAACGAAAAAACAAAAAAATTATTGGTTTTCTTCACCTTAGCGACGTTCTATAGTTAAATCAGATTCCCAAGGGGTGAATGCAAGGATGCTCAACTCTATGAAAGTAAGTCTTAATATTCCGTTGTTGTTAGTGCTACTTTCATCATCAACTAATGCAGATGAGTACCTGTCGAATACAAGGCAACATGCACCTCAACCTAGCTCTCCCAACATTACCACTGGTAATAGCCACGATATAAAAGAGGAAGAAGAAACAGAACTTGATTTAATTTGGAGGGGCGTTGAAAGTTCCTTCGAACTGCCCTTTGGCGAATTAAAAGAGAGAGAAGGCCTTTCAGGTCTGAGTGGCAATTTTTCTTTGAATCTACCACTAATCCAAACACCGGCTGCTAACTTACCATCAGGCGCGGTCAATGGTCCATCTAACGTCAATTACACCGCTAACCTCTCTCTCAAGTATGTTCTTTTGGGTAATTGGTTTGCTTCAGGCACACTCTACTATTACTTCGACAAAGACCAACAGCAGCCTTGGAACCCCGATTTTACCTACGTTTTCGGTTACAGTGATTGGCGTCCATATACTTTTAGTCTCATCTATTCGAACTATGGGGGTAACCGATTTAACCCAGAGCCGGGGGGCTCAAGAACCCAATTTGATGAGGGCACGGTTTCTCTTGGATGGAAGTTCCCTATTACAGGAAAGCTTCTTGAATGGACCCGACTGACCAAAGATGGAAGTATCGGCTGTCAAGTGGACTACAACTGGACGCCTTCTTATTTTGATTTGGAATCTAGTAGTTATAAAGCGCACCATAGAACCGCATCGCTAGGTTGCAAATACGCAATTTGGGGTAATTGGTACGTAAACGCGACCGCGTTCTACTATTTTGACAAGTCCCAGCAACAACCTTGGAACCCTGATTATACCTATGGTTTTGGTTATTTTGATTGGCGTCCCGGTACCATTACTTTGCAATATAACAATTATTCCGGAAATCGCTGGAATCCAAGCAGTGCAGGTGAAAATACAGGGCGTTTTCTCGATGGCTCCATTATGATCGCGTACTCATTCGCATTTTAATTAAAATGAAGTGAATAGCTAACTCAAATCTATTCTCAAATTAAGAATGTCATTTACAGAAATATCAATTAATCTTCATCACAATTGATAAATCCCATAAATTCAAACCTTTAAAAGAAATATCTCTATTTGGCACATATCCTGCTCTTGTCTATGCAACTTGGTTTTGTTGAAAAGTTGTCAAAACCTCCTAAATCACTAACTAACGCTGCTAGCAAAAACATGGCTTAAGAGAGGACACCATGGAAGGAACTAAACACGACGACCTAATTACAGGTACAGAGCAAGCTGATAACGTAAACGCAAAGGCTGGTAACGACGAGATACATGCGAAACAAGGCGATGATTTCGTCGCGGGTGGTGAAGGTTCTGATCACATTCAAGCAGGTGACGGCGCAGACGTTGTTCTAGGTGATGTTGAGTACGACAACGACAACAATGCAAACCAATCTAACGGTGATAACAATAACGACAACTGGGGCACAAGTACGTCAGTCTACACATACTCAAGCGGTGACGCGGGTTCTGACACCAATGTCGATGCTCACGGTGTTCGATTGGGCAATTATATCATCGATCAAACCGGTAACCTCACTGCTAACTTCAACGTTGAAGGCAGCTACGACAAAGTCATTATCACCATCAAAGATGAATCTGGCGCTATCGTTCACACCCAAGAAGCCATCGTTGATGAAAACGGCAACATCTCTGTCGATTTCGAGTTCACAGATGAACAAGTATCAGGTGACGCTCCTCTCTTCTTCTCTCTGGCGGACACCAGTGGCGCTCCGGTATCCGAAATCAACACTGTCGATATTCAGGTTCACAACATCTTCAATGATCAAATCTACGGTGGTGCCGGTGATGACATCCTAAAAGGCCAACAAGGTGACGACACTATTTTCGGTGGCACAGGCAATGACTTCCTAGATGGTGATATCAACGACGACCGCCTTTTCGGTGAAGAAGGTGACGACGTTCTAGTTGGCGGTAACGGAAACGACTTCCTATCCGGTGGTGAAGGTAATGACACCTTGTTAGGTAGTGACGGTGACGACACTTTGAAAGGTGATGCAGGCAACGACACTCTTCTAGGTGAACTCGGTGATGATGTTATCTATGGCGGCGAAGGTAACGATGTCGTTATCGGTGATGACGGTACAGATACTCTATATGGCGACGCTGGTGACGACAAAGTATTCGGCGGTAAAGGCGATGATTACCTGGAAGGTGGCGAAGGCGCGGATGAACTCCAAGGTGAAGAAGGTGCCGATACCATCGTAGGTGGTGCGGGTGCAGATTTCGCGATGGGTGGTTCTGGTAACGATACAATCCACGGTGGCAATGATAATGACCTTCTCCTAGGCGGCGACGGCGACGACGTCATGCAGGGTGATGCTGGGGATGACGTGCTTGTCGGTGAGTACGGTAACGACCAACTCGTTGGTGGTGAAGGCCACGACGTACTGATTGGTGACGCTGGTAACGATGTCCTTGTCGGTGGAGCTGGTAATGACGAACTGTACGGCGGCGAAGGTGTCGACACTATGACTGGTGGCGAAGGTGACGACATTATTCACTCAAACCAAGGCGCCGACATTATTGATACTGGCACAGGCAACGACCAAGTATACGCTGGTGAAGGCGACGATGTGATCACTACTGGTCAAGGTGATGACCTAGTATTTGGTCAAAGCGGTAACAATGTTATTGATTCTGGTGAAGGTGTTGACACTATCTACACCGAAGCGGGCGACGACGTTATTAACTCTGGCGCTGACAACGACACTATCTTTGCTGGAGGCGGTCAAAACCAAATCGACACTGGAACAGGTGACGATACTGTCTACGCAGACGGTGGCGATGATGCAGTAAACGCTGGTCAGGGCAACGATACCATTTACGCTGGTGATGGTAACAACCAAATTGACGGTGGCGAAGGAAACGACAAGCTATACGCAGGTGCTGGCAACGACAATATTATCGCGGGTACTGGAGATGACGAAGTGTTTACAGGCGGCGGTGACGACACCATCGAGGCAGGTTTAGGCAATGATGCGATTTTCGCTGGTGGCGGAAACGATACAGTTCTAGGGCAAGAAGGAAATAACAAACTGTTCGGTGAAGGTGGTGACGATACGTTGGTTGCTGGCCTGAATGGAAGTGAGCTATTTGGCGGTTCAGGTAATGATACTCTAACTGGCTCAGATGAAAATGACGTACTTGCAGGTGGCGCAGATAACGACACTCTCATCTCAGGCAAAGGCGACGATACTGTATTTGCGGGTTCTGGCACAGATACCGTCGAGACCGGCGAAGGTAATGACACCGTATTTGGTGAAGCTGGCGATAACACCATCAATACAGGTTTAGGTAATGATGCTGTCTATGGTGGTATCGGTACCGATACAGTCAGTACTGGCGAGGGTAACGATGCGATATTTGCAGACAAAGGCGATGATGTTGTTAACGCAGGTTTCGGTGATGACCATATCGATGGTGGTGACGGTAATGATGAGTTATACGGTGAGGATGGTAACGACGCTATCTTTGGTGGTGCAGGTAACGACGTCCTAGTGGGTGGTGAAGGTTACGACTTCCTAGCAGGCGGGGCCGGCGATGACACCATGACCGATGATGGTCAAGATACCCTGCTTGGCGAAGCAGGTAACGACACACTAACCGCAGCCTCAACCGGTTCGCACAACATCTTCGGTGGCTCTGGTAATGACACACTCATCGGTAGTGATGCCTCTGACACTCTATACGGAGGCGAAGATGATGACACAATCACCGGTGGCGCAGGTGACGATACACTGTTCGCGGGTGATGGCAAAGATACTGTAAATGCTGGAACGGGTAACGATACTGTCTATGGCGAAGCAGGCAACAATACCATCGATCTTGGCGAAGGTGACGATACCCTATTCGGTGGTTCGGGTAGCGACAATGCCATCGGTGGTCTTGGTAACGATAACCTATCCGGTGGTGGCGGTGCCGATGTTCTATCTGGAGGCGCAGGTGAAGACACACTAGATGGTGGCGATGGTAACGACCAGTTGTTCGGCGGAGAAGAAACCGACGTGCTACTTGGTGGCGCAGGCAAAGATACTCTTGATGGCGGTGCTGGTGACGACTTTGTTTACGCCGGTGCTGGTGACGACACCCTAATCGGTGGCGAGGGTGTTGACCAACTCTTTGGTGAATCCGGTAACAATGCGATTGACGGTGGTGCCGGTGATGACATTCTGTTTGGTGGCACAGGAAACGACTCAATTGTGGGTGGTGAAGGCGCTGACTACATCAAGACTGGTGAAGGCAACGATACTGTATCAGGTGGTCTGGGTAATGATGAGATCATCGCTGAGGCTGGCAATAATACTCTGTCTGGCGATGAAGGCGACGACAGCATCACAGCACTTTCTGGCAACAACACGATTGATGGTGGTGAAGGTGTAGATACCATCGAGTCTGGTTCAGGTCACGATACCATTCGTGGCGGCCTTGGCAACGATACTATTACTGCTTCTGGTGGTAATAACGCGCTTTACGGTGATGAAGGCAACGATGCTATCACATCGGGTGCTGGCGACGACCAACTATTCGGTGGTGAAGGTAACGATGCCCTAACCTCAGGAGATGGACACGATAAATTATACGGTGGCGATGGTAACGATACTCTGAACGCTGGTGCGGGTCATGATGTCCTTGAGGGCAACGAAGGCGATGACAAACTGTATGGTTATGGTGATAACGACGCCCTTGACGGTGGTACGGGCAACGACCAACTGTTTGGCGGCGACGGTGACGACCAGCTAACTGGTGGCGTAGGCAACGACAAACTGAAAGGTGATGCGGGTGTTGACCAACTGTTTGGTGGTGAAGGTGACGACCGACTTGAAGGTGGTTCTGGTAATGACACGTTGTTTGGTCAAGACGGCAACGACACTATGTACGGCCAGTCAGGCGATGACCAAATGTATGGTGAGCTGGGTAACGATAAAATGTATGGTGGCTCAGGTGCTGATAACCTATCTGGTAAAGAAGGTGACGATACTCTAGACGGCGGTAGCAGCAACGACTTCGTTGATGGCGGTGTAGGTAACGACACGCTTCGCGGCGGTTCTGGTGACGACTTGGTCTTTGGTCAAGAAGGCAATGACTCTCTTGATGGTGGTTCTGGTCTTGACCAACTATTTGCTGGTAGCGGCGATGACACCTTGATCTTTGACAGCGAAGAGTTGACTACTGGCGACGCTAACTCTGTCTACTTCAGCGGTGGTGAGGGCTTCGACGTACTGGTAGTTGGCAATGACGGTGATGGACAAACCATCGACATGTCCAAAACTGCTTTCCAAGAGATTGAGGGGGTTAAGGTGAACTCTACCGACACTGATATCTCAATCTCGCTAGACAAGATTGTTGTTAACGACACAGCTGGCGAAGCAAACGGTCAGTTTGTGTGTACAGGCGCTAATTCTATCGACCTTACTGGTTGGGGATGGGAGCTTAAGAGTACAGTCGCCGAAATGGACCAGGGTCTTAAAGATGCCTACGAAGCTCAAAACCTTGATACCTCAAATCTATATGGTTACAAACTTGAAAGTGCAGATGGCAAAGAAGTCACTATCTGGAGTGATCTAGACCAAGACAGCATTAACTTCCCATCTGATATTGCTTAACTCCTTTCCTTGTTTTCTTGACTGTTTGCCCTCCAATTGGAGGGCTTTTTTTCACTTCCACTAAGGATTACTACCAAAAAAATGCCCTCGTTTACGAGGGCATTCTCAAGAGAGGGTAGTATTTCGCTAAGTCTAGTTCAAACAACCATATACCTTCTCGTGGCAGACTTGGCAGTGGTACGAATGGCGGTGAGTCTTCTGTCCACAATGGGGACACGGTAGCATCCGTTTGTCCTTACTAAATAGCATGATTACAAATCCGATTGGACCTAAAACATAACCCAATAGCACACCCGCGATTAAGCGCCCTTTTAATGCTCCGACTATGCTGGTCGCCACTAAAAATGACGCGTAGAACATAAGCCAAAATAACGTTTCTGATTCCATCTACACTTCCCTCATCGCGCGATAATAACTGACGCTTAGCGGCGCAGTCAGGTAATCCCATAATGTACGCTCTTCGAGCACAATGAAGACTTCTGTTTGCATTCCTGGGTACAATTCAATGTGCTTAAGGTTTTCAAGGCTCTCACCATTTAGCTTGATTTGAACGGTATATCCTGCCGTTTTTCCATCACTCTCATCACCGAGCCTATCTGCGGCAATATAAGTCACCTCACCTTCAACAGGTGGCGTCCTACGAATGTTGTAAGCCGTTAACCTAACCTTGGCATTCTGCCCAATCCTCACTACATCGATGTCTTGTGGTGGAACTAGAGCCTCTACAATAAGTTCATCGCTATCCGGAACAATTTGCATGATGACGTCGCCAGAGTTCACTACCATACCCACGCCCGCAATACCCAACCCAACTACGGTTCCAGCATGCTCAGCTCGGATTGTGACGCGAGAGCGTACGTCAGAGGCTGCACGCAAAGCCTCACTGACATCTCGAGCCTCTTTTTGAGTATCAGTAAGTTCAGCAGAATAGGTTTGCTTAAGCGCTAACTGCTCCGCTTTATGAGTTTGCTCAAGCGTTTTTAGTTGTCGCATTCCCACTTCGGTTTCTGCCGTGACCTCTGCCAGTTCGGCATCGATGCGAGCTAACGCCCTTTGAAGCTCTAACATCCTAGTTTTGGATACATATCCTTTGTCCACTAACCCCTTGGTCATATCAATTTCTTGTTTAACCAAAGACAGCTGACGCTTTACTGCTCGCTGTTGGAAAGTGCCGCCTCGTACTTGCTCATCCAATAGTGCTTTTTTCTGTAAATACTGACCTTCCGCAAGCTCATTCTTAAGCAGCGCTTGCTGAAACTGAACTTGTTCATTACTAATGATGTTGGCAACCACTTGGGTTTTATCAACAGTATCGGCCGTTGAATCCGGATCATCATAAGTCCAATCCACTGTCTGCTGCTCTTCCAGTAGTGCGCGTAGACGTCTAATTTGATAATCCAATGAAATCGATTTTAAGGTCAGTCGCTGAAAGTCTGCTTCCGCTCGAGAGTTGGATAACTCCACCAGCACATCCCCTTGCTCGACATGCTGTCCTTCCCTCACATAGATTTGCTTAACATACCCACCCTCTAGGTGCTGTACTTGTTTACGCTTTGACTCAACAACAACTACCCCACGAGCGATAGACGCCGAACTGAGTTCTACCGACGTACTCCACCATATAAAACCCACGGTTGTCACAAGAGTAAGAATGATGCCGTTGCGAATGACTTTTGACGTATCGAATACCATCACTACCCCCTAGCCTGCACTGCGTGTTTGCGGCTTGCTTGCCTTGTTATCGTTATCGACATCTGAACTTAAGCCCAAGAACTGCTCGCTCTTGCCTGCTCTTTCCACCTTGCCGTCTTTCAGCAAAATGACCCAGTCCATCTGACGCATAAAGCCCGGACGGTGACTTATCATCACCACAGTAATGTCATTTTCTTTGCAATGCTGGAGCACAATAGCCAGCGCCACCTCACCTTCAGGATCGAGGTTTGAGTTTGGCTCGTCTAACACCAACACCTTAGGGTTCGAAAAAATAGCGCGAGCCAGTCCTATACGCTGCATTTGTCCGCCCGAGAGTTGGACGCCCCCTTCTCCGCAATACGTCTGATAACCATCAGGGAGAGAGATTATCAACTCATGGATACACGCGAGTTTCGCGGCCGCGACTACATCTTCATCTTTGGCATCGCTAAAGCGGGCTATGTTATCCCTTACCGTTCCAGCCAAGAGACCTACATGCTGAGGTAGGTAGCCCACATGCTCGCCAAATTGAACCTCAGACCATTGGCTCACTGCTGCTCCGTCGACTTCTATCATGCCAACACTTGGTTGATAGATGCCCATGATGAGTTTCGCGAGTGTTGATTTTCCTGAGCCAGAGTTACCTAATATAGCGAGAGATTGTCCGCCACCCAGTTTGAAGCTGATGTTTTGTAATATCGGCTCGTTGGCATTGGGAAGCTTAAGGCCCACGTTTTTGAAATGAATATGCCCTTTCGGTCGAGGAAGCCTGGTTTTTTCCACTGGCGCTTTCAAACTCTGAGCTGAGTTCAATCGCTGCCATGCCTTGAATGCAACATACCATGATTTCCATCCACCGACGGCTTGTTCAAAAGGTGAAAGTACTCGCCCCATAATGATTGAAGCAGCGATAATAGCGCCAGTACCTAGCTGTTGGTTCAATACCAGATACACACCAACAGATAGAACCGCAACTTGAAGAATGGTTCGAAAGTAGCGGCTAACGGCCAACACCTTACCCGCGCGAGAGTTGACCTCCCATTGATAGGCTAAGAGCTTCTCGCTTTTCTTTTCCCAAACTTTACCGATGTTGTCTGACATGCCCATTGCATTCAGTGTTGGAGCATTCCTCAGATAATCATTGAGCTCCATGTTGGTTCTGTTGGAATACAAGCTAGATTCTTCATTGGGCTTTCGAGATTGAAGCAACATGACAAATGCCAACATCACGAAGATGACACTGCCTATCAGAGCGACAGTGCCGATATAGGGATGGAGCATAAATAGTATGAGGAGAAAGAATGGCGTCCAGGGTATGTCGAAGATGGCAGAAGTCGAAGGTGTCACTAAGAAGTTTCTGATCTCAGATAGATCATGCAGACCTTGCTTCTCAATTCTGTTGGTTTGTGAGGATTGAGCAATACTTCGAGCTAAAAGAATACCACTCAGTTTTGAATCTAATTTCAAGCCGGATTTCTGAAGCAACTCAGTACGAATATACTCAAGAGCAAATTGTGCAGTCACCAAGAACAGTACAATCGCGAGCAAAGCGAACATAGTCTCGAGACTGTAGCTTGATAAAACACGGTCAAAGAGTTGAAGACCATAGATTGGCAGAGAAAGAACCAGAAAATTGATTGCTAAACTAAACCAACCCGCAACCCACATTTCTCTTTTGGTCTCGTTAAAAGCCTCAGTGATGCGTTCCATGCAATACCTATAAACCCAGTTATAACGTTATAAAGGGAAGTATAGTAATCAAGTCGCACAATTCGAGTTTAATTTCGGCATTAAAACAAGATGTTAGAGCTCCATAGCTTATGCGAGCTGAAGCTCTTTACTGATCTCGTAGCCAGTAGCAAAACGGCGGTTACTCTCTTTCAGTACCCAGTTGATTGGATTACGCACCCAAGGCTGTGGATCATTTTTTGGAAAGCTCTGTACCGTCCTTAATCCAACCACGTTTAAACCAGCTTGTTGGCAGGTCTCGATACAACGCTTCGCATGCCAAGATTGTGCGACGACAATGACATTGCGACCAACGGAATGCTCCAAGGCGACTCTCGCGACGTCCGCTGTTGTTTGGTAGTCATCATTTCGAATCACATTGATGTTTGTCACTTTATCTAATGCGTGTACCGCAACTTCTTGTTGTAAGTGTGCGTCTAGAAACGCATTGTTTTTCATGAGTGACACACTAACATCGGCAAGTTCTTTGTTCACATCTTCACTATCGCCAAACGAAAAAGCGATAATCCCGTGAGCTTTTAACGGGTCGCCAAAATCGGTATGGGTGAGTTCATTTGAATGTAGGTAGTCTTCTAGGCGTGCTTTTTGGGTATCGTCGAGGCGATAGTCAGCAACGCTTTTATCCAAGAAGTGATGAAGTTTAAATGCAGAATCTCTGACAAGAATATTCTCTGAACGGGTGAGCGATTGAATGAAATTTCGCATAGGAGCACCTTATTGACTTCGAAGCCCTGCCTATCCGTTGACCCATTACAGTCCGTTGACGCCAACATCTTAGCAAAACTTAACGCAGAATGACATTTATTTGTACGTTTTTTATACACGTCTAATGTTGCGATTTTTCGAAGATTTGATGTACGCCAGATTAATTATTCTCGAAATACATAAACCATGTATTATCATTAGTTTAGGATTGCCAATTACCAAGGATGAAGCGAACAGTGAGTATACACAAAGTGATGTTGCCCCTACTGGGTTGTATACTTAGCGTTCAAGTGATTGCTTCTGAAGAGGCGTCGCCAAGTTTTTATGGCGGACGGGGTATGACTCAGGGAGAGGCAACTGGCCCAAAAAGTGAGATAGAGTTTCAGCGCCGAGCGATAGCTCCATCGATCATCGTCGAAGCGAATGGCGAACCTCTCAACGAATTTGAGTCGTCGTCTGTCCTACCAATAGATGACGTTACCCCTCAAAAAATAACCCTCGACCTCTCGCGGCTAGATCGCAATGACTGGCTATTAGCAAAAAAGTCGAAGCACTACTTTGACCGTAACTATCACCCAAAGACCGGCCTTTGGGATTCAGTACAAGGCTATCATCACGCCACGATGTGGGATGTGGCCAGTGGCATTGCTGCAACCATTGCAGCCTATGACTTAGAACTCGCATCGCGTGAAGTTACAAAGGACACGTTAACACTGACGCTAAATACACTCGCCGAACTTCCTCTCTACAAAAACACCCTACCCAATAGAGAGTACAGCACCGAGTCTGGCCTACCTTCAGGCAGTTATTCTGAATCCGATAGTAATGGCAATGGCTGGTCGGCACTCGACATTGGCCGTCTACTTATCTGGCTCAAAGTGACACAAGAAAGATTTCCAGACCTAAGCCGTGACATTGAAAAAATACTACAGCGATGGTCGCTTGAAAAAGCCGTTAAAGATGGCAACTTGTTTGGAACCAAGCTTTACCAAGGTAAAGAGTATTATCGTCAAGAAGGGCGTTTAGGATACCTGCAATATGCTGCTCAAGGTTTTGTGTTGTTTGGTTACGATTTGGATGAGAGTTTCAGTTGGAACCACATTGAAGCCGTGGAAGTCGACAATCAAAAGTTACTTATCGACCAGCGAAACCTCCCCTACTTCACCACTGATCCTTATGTTCTTCTTGCGATTGAAATCGGTAATGTGAATGCCTGGTGGAACCAGCTAGACGCCTTGTACGAACTTCATAAAAGTGAGTCAGCCTTGTCTGGGAAACTCAAAGTCTATGCAGAAGATGCGATGAATAAAAGCCCTTGGTTTGCTTACAACAACGTCTATTACTATGGAAAGCCATGGATAAGCGTTAGCCCGGGAGGAAAACCCATTGAAAACCCTCAGATTTTCAGTAACAAAGTGGGGTTCGGACTTAGCGTAATCTTTGAAGATGAATTCGCCGTTACGCTAACGGAAACTGTTCTTAACTCCAGTTTAAGCTCACGCAGTATACCTACCGGTATCTACGAAAATGGCGGCACCAATACGGCTTATAACATTAATACCAACTCGCTCGTGCTTACCGCACTCTGGTACAAAGCGTTAGGGAAGAACTCGATTTATGACTTTGTCACCAATGACTCGCTGGTGACCCAATAAACGGGCCACCAACCTAGTCATTGTCGTTGGTGGTGCTAGCAATCCTCGCAAATAACTGACAATCACAGCGCCCTAACGTTGAATACGTGCTCCACCCCACTGATCGCAGATAGAAGCTCCGCGTTTGGCTCTTGCTCGATATCCAGTATTGTATACGCCACTTCATCCCGACTCTTGTTGAGCATATCAAGTACGTTGATGTTGAGATCCGCAAGTAAAGAAAGAACCGTACCAAGCACTTTAGGAACATTGTCGTTGGCAAACGTGATTCGATAGCCTTCGGCGCGTTCTAATGTGATCTGAGGAAAGTTAACCGAGTTGGTAATATTGCCGTTTTCGAGGAAATCTATAAGCTGCATGGCTCCCATCACCGCGCAGTTTTCTTCTGCTTCTGCCGTAGACGCGCCGATGTGTGGCATGAGAATAACGCCCTCTCTGCCGATTAAAGACGGTGTTGGAAAATCCGTTACATACTGACCTACTTGACCATTTTCTAGTGCCGTAACCACGGCGTCAGTATCGACAATCTCTTTGCGAGCAAAGTTAAGTAGTACCAGACCCGGCTTAGCGGATGCGAGCAGTTCACTGCTGATAAGTCCGATGGTCGCCGGAAGTGCTGGAACATGGACCGTAACGAAGTCGCACTTACCGATTAGCGACTGCAAGTTCTCCGCTCGCTGGATACGACTTGAAAGGCGCCATGCTGCCTCAACACTGAGCGCCGAGTCAAAACCGATGACTTCCATACCTAAATCGATAGCGGTATTCGCGACAGACGCACCGATTGCACCAAGACCAATAACACCCAGCGTTTTACCTTTGATTTCCGACCCTGAGAAGCGTTTCTTCTCTTTCTCCAGTAGTTTGTCCATTGCAGCAGCATCCGAAAGCTCGGTAAGCGACTGGGAGTACTGCATTCCACCAAAAACATCGCGCGCCGAGAGTAACAGCCCTGTTAATACTAATTCCTTTACAGCATTCGCATTAGCGCCAGGTGTGTTGAATACCACAATGCCATTTTCTGTGCAGGCTTGAATCGGAATATTATTCACCCCAGCTCCACAGCGAGCGATGGCTTTTACGCTTGGAGCTATCGGTTCTTCATGCAGTTTTTGACTTCTAAGAAGAATTGCATCCGGCGCACTAAACTCGCTTGAGACTTCGTATTGATCACGTGAAAACTTATCGAGTCCTTTATTAGCAATCGCGTTGTAGGTTTTTATTTGTTTCATTATTGGTTCCACTTTAAGTTGAAAATCCTTTTCTACCCATCAGTGCACTTTATTCGTCCCAATGCTGGCTTTTTTATGTTGCGCCAGAGACAACAAAGCACCTGATAAGCAGGTGCTTTGTTCTTTATTTAGTGACTTCTGCGTAAGCCCAATCTAGCCACGGCAACAATGCTTCTATGTCTGTTGCCTCGACGGTCGCTCCCGCCCATATCCTCAAACCAGCGGGGGCATCACGATAAGCACCGATGTCAAACGCTACTTGCTCTTCATCAAGAAGCTTGATCATGGCTTTAACCTGATCTTCCGTCGCATCTAAGGTTAAGCACACACTAGTATTTGAGCGCTGCTCTGGCTTCTTCGCTAAGAAGTGAATCCAGTCACGAGAATCAACAAAGTTCGTTAACACGGCTAAGTTAGCTTGAGATTTCTCAATCGCCACATCGACCCCGCCTAAGCCATCCACCCAATCTAGGGCATCAATGTAATCCACCACACACAGCATAGAAGGAGTATTGATGGTTGCCCCTTTAAAAATGCCTTCGATCAGCTTACCGCCTTTCGTCATTCGGAAGATCTTCGGCAGTGGCCAAGATGGTGTGTAACTTTCTAGACGCTCAACCGCTTTTGGACTTAGAACAATCACGCCATGACCACCCTCTCCACCAAGTACTTTCTGCCAGCTGTAAGTCACAACATCCAGCTTCTCCCAAGGCATGTCCATTGCAAATACTGCCGAAGTCGCGTCACAAATAGTCAGTCCTTCACGCTCATCACTGATCCAATCACCGTTAGGGACTTTCACACCAGAGGTAGTACCGTTCCACGTAAACACCGCATCATGACTTGGATTAGCCAAAGAGAGATCCGGCAACTCGCCGTATTCCGCAAGATAGCTATATACCTCATCCAACTTTAGCTGCTTAGTGATATCGGTTAACCAACCAGAACCGAACGACTCCCAATGAAATACATCAACAGGTCGTGCGCCTAGCATTGACCACATCACCATTTCCATCGCACCGGTATCTGAACCTGCCACAATACCGACGCGATAGTCGTCCGGGATGCCTAAAATCGCCTTAGTCTTGTCGATAGACTCAGCTAAAACGGCTTTGCCAAGTGAGGAACGGTGGCTACGCCCCAAAGATGCCGTATCGAGATTCGATAGTTGATAGCTTGGGCGCTTGCTACAAGGTCCTGAAGAGAAGTTAGGATTGCTTGGTTTAATTATGGGTTTCATGGGCTTCCTGCCTAAAAATGAATAACTATTCAAAAGATTGTCACAAACACACCAGTTAAGGCAAGCCCCCTCACCATCAACTTGCAGGTTTTGAGAGCTAGTGACGAATATCAGTCTAATAAACAGTTCATAACATGGAATATTTTGGCGGTAACTTCGTCATATTTTTGTAATTTATTAGTACAATTATATTTTAATAACTCACAGTTTATTTGAATTGTAAAAACCTATTCCAAATCACACTTAAATGGCTATTTTAATTAATTAAATTGATCTTAGTGGCAAATAAAATCTATCCAACGTGACCTCTCTATCATTTTGTTCGACGACAAGTGGCGGGCAATTATTGTCTTACAATATAGTAAATTCATTGCCATTGGAGGTGTTATGAAAAGCAATAAAGAGATCGCGTTAGATGCTATCGAATTAGTGAAACCCGCAATTGAAAAACTGTTTGAGCGTACGAATCGCAAAGAGCTACACATCGTCGTTATGGACCCATCCATCAAGCCTTGGGAAGGCAGCTTTGAAGAGTCTATTTTGATCGAGTCTTCATTAGGCAATCCATCTCAATGGACGATTGAATTCGATAAGTTGGCAAGAAAGAAAGCTCAGCAGGCATGGAGGAACAACACTCCAAATATTCATCAGCAGTCTGTTCACCCTTCCTCACTGCGTGAAGGCGACGTCTTATTTTATGGCTCCTTTGTTTATGGCGATATCGTCGTCGCATGTAGTGGCGTTGAACAATGGTACGACATGCTAATTAGCAGTTGGATTGCTCTAGCTATAGAGCAACTCACTATCAGTGAATATCAATCAATAAAAAACACTACCCCTACACAACAATTTAGATAATTAAGGTCAAAACTATGAGCAACTTACTTAAAAAACTATTTGTTACCGCTGGTATTCTCCTTTCGACATCGGTCATCGCTGCCGACTACCCAGCTAAGAATATTCGCCTTGTTGTTCCATTTGGTGCAGGTGGTGGTACCGATGCAGTCGGTCGTACACTAGCAAACTCAGCAAAAGACGTTCTTGGGCAGAACATTGCGGTAATGAACCGTACTGGTGGTGCTGGCGCTGTTGGTATGAGCTTTGGTGCTCAGCAACGTGCAGATGGCTATACACTAACGGTTGTCACTCGCGAGATTGCCTCTCTTCCACAAATGGGACTAATGCAGCATACGGCTGATGATTTCAAACTTATTCGTATGGTCAACCTTGACCCAGCTGTTGTACTTGTTTCCGCTGACAGCCCATATAACACCATTAACGATCTGATCGCTGAGGCGAAGAAAGAAGATGGCGCGGTTAAGTTCGCCTCAACAGCAGCGCCTAACTTCTATCTGATGGCGTTAGAAAAAGACCAAGGCATTAAGCTCAATGCCATTCCTTACAACGGAGCTTCTGAAGCAATTCCAGCGGTTCTTGGTAAACATACTGATGTGACTATGGTTACGCCGGGAGAAGCTATTGCTCAACTACGCTCAGGTCAACTAAAAGCGCTAGGTGTTATGTCAGAAGAGCGAATTGCTTACATTCCTGACGTTCCAACGCTTAAAGAGCAAGGTGTAGACGTGCAAACAGGTACATGGCGTGGTATTGGCGCTCCTAAAAATACGCCAGATGAAGTTATCGAAACACTTGGCAAAGCATTCGACCAAGCTATGGCATCGCCTGAGTTTATCGAGTTCATGGAAAAAGGTGCCATGACAATCCATAACCTAAATGCCGAAGAGTTTACCTCGTTCGTCGAGCAAGATACGAAAGCACTGGGTCAACTTATTAACTAATTCAATTATCTAGTATGTATTACCTGCGGGGGCGCTTCTCTCCCCCGCATCTCTCACGCAGTTGAGGTGAGTCTATGAAAAGTCGTCATGTTATTTTCCCTTCGCTTATGATCATCTTTGGTGCTCTAAGCCTTTATTTCATAAGTCAGTTTGCAGAGCCTCGCTTTCAAGACGCGAGTGTAGATGCCAAATTTTTTCCTAGCGTTGTCGCCATCGCCATCATTCTTCTATCCGGTTTACTGATCATCCAACATGTCATGCAAAAGAAGCTCGCTAAAGAAGAGCTGCCAATTTTCACTAAATTATCGGTGTTTGGTCTCGCGTTTTTAGGTGGCTACGCTCTATTAATCCATGCAGTTGGATATCTCATTGCGTCATTTATCGCATTCACCATCTACCTCATCATATTTAAGGTTAAAAAGCCGCTCTACTATGCCGTCGCGTGGGCATTCGTTTATGGAATTTACTATCTGTTTGGTGAGGTGTTTATCATCGCTTTACCAGAAGGCTTATTATATTAAGGGACCGCTATGTTTGAACATTTAGTCAATGGCCTAGCGGTCGCATTTAGTTTCTCTGTTCTCCCTGTTCTTGTGTTTGGTGTTCTTGGAGGAATTATTCTCGGTGCCCTACCTGGCTTAACAGCCACTATGGGTGTGGCCATCTTGCTGCCTTTTACCTTTGGAATGGAGCCAACCGCCGCACTCGTGATGCTAATCGGTGTTTATATTGGCGGAATATACGGCGGCTCTATTGCAGCTATTTTGCTAAAAACTCCAGGTACGCCAGCATCTGCAGCAACCGTTCTAGATGGGCATACTCTCGCTGCTAAGGGGCAAGCGGCTCGTGCGTTAAGTATCTCTGCTGTGGCTTCATTTACTGGTGGCTTAATCAGTACCATAGTTCTCATCGGTATCTCACCGCTTTTAGCAGACTTCGCTCTGAGATTTAACGCACCTGAATATTTTGCATTGGCTGTGTTTGGCTTAACCATCATTGCTAGCGTATCAGCTCAAAATATTCTCAAAGGCCTGCTCGCTGGTGCGATTGGACTTCTCATTTCAACGGTCGGTTTAGACCCAATTAGTAGCGTCCCTAGGTTTACTTTTGGCGTCATGGATCTATATAGCGGTATCAACGTCATTCCTGTACTGATTGGTTTATTTGCTCTGTCCGAAGCGCTCAACCAAATCGAAAAAATTACGTCAGAAAAGAAAATGGCGAAGCCGAAGTTCGATCGAAGCCTAATGAGCAAGCAAGATCTCAAAGAGATGATGCCAACAGCAGTCAAAAGTGGCTTATTAGGAACTTCTATTGGTTCAGTTCCCGGTGCTGGCGCGGATATCTCAGCGTTTGTTTGCTACAACGAAGCGAAGCGCTCGTCGAAGAATCCAGAAGAGTTTGGTAAAGGGTCTGTACGCGGGCTAGCTGCCGCGGAAGCTGGCAATAACGGTGTAACAGGTGGCTCACTCGTGCCTTTGCTTACTCTTGGTGTTCCGGGAGATGCGGTGGCCGCGGTCTTGCTTGGCGCTCTGATTGTTCAAGGTTTAACGCCTGGTCCTCTGCTGTTTGCACAAAGCCCAGAAGTCGTTTATGGCGTGTTCAGTTCAATGTTGGTGGCTAACCTTGTCATGCTTATCGTTGGGTTGATCGGTATTCGATTCTTCTGCCGCATCATTGAGGTGCCGAAGATACTCATGATTCCAATCATCATCTTCTTGTCGGTCGTTGGTGCTTATGCCATCAACAACTCAATGTTTGATGTCGGCATTGCGATTGGCTTTGGTTTCCTTGGTTTTGTTCTGGGCAAGCTAGAGATACCTTCGTCACCAATTCTACTCGCCATAATCTTGGGTCCTATGGCTGAAACTAACCTAAGAAAAGCGTTGCTTATGTACGATAACAGCTGGTCATTCTTATATGAGAGACCGATCGCACTCGCGTTCATCGTATTAGCTGTTTTCTCTGTGTACTCAACGTTGCGTATGAAAAAACGGCAAAAGCTTCAACAAGCAACAGAATAACTGAAGCAGATACTCAAAGTGTAAAAAAGGCATGGTGTAAAAACCATGCCTTTCTTTTCAATGTATTTTAGGACGAGACAGTATTCAGCTAATTCTAAAAGCCAACAACACTTTGCATCAATATGCCGCAAATATACGCGCCATAAGTACCCAATGCATAGCCCAGAACCGCCATCAAAATACCGACAGGCGCCAGTGATGGATGGAATGCTGCCGCTACAACTGGTGCCGATGCTGCGCCGCCCACGTTTGCTTGGCTACCTACCGCCATAAAGAATAGTGGCGCTCTAATAAGCTTCGCGACACCAATCATCAGCAGTGCATGAATCGTTAACCATGTAATACCGATAAAGAAGTAACCTGGGTTATCTAGAATCGCAGTCACATCCATTTGCATACCAATCGTCGCGACGAGAATATAGATGAATGCCGAACCGATTTTTGATGCGCCAGCATGTTCTAGGGTGCGAGCAGGTTTAAACATAGAGGCGATCAGTGCGAATGTCGTAACCAATACGATTAGCCAGAAGAATCCTGAAGTCAGGCTGTACTTTTCAAGCTCAGGTGCGTTGGTTGCAATCCATGGTGCAATTAAGTCTGCGCCAAAGTGAGCCAAGCCAGTCAAACCAAACGCAATCGCGACGACTTTCATCATATCTGTTGTCGTGATCGGGCGAGAGTTTTCCTCTTCGTATTTCGCCACCGTCTCTTTAAGTTCGTCGATCGACGTTGTATCCGCCTTTAGCCAAGCATCCATTTTCTTTTGACGACCAGCCATGATAAGCAGCACGGCCATCCAAATGTTGGCACAGATGACATCAACAGTGATCATTGCGGAGAACAGTTGGTCACCAACGCCAAACACTTCCTTCATCGCCGCTTGGTTTGCACCACCACCGATCCAAGAACCCGCTACCGTTGTTAGCCCTCGCCATACATCACCAGAAACAAGGTCAGGATTCACGAAGTTTAGAATAATAATCGCCGCTGGACCGCCAATAATAATACCAAGGGTACCTGTCAAAAACATGATGACGGCTTTAGAGCCAAGCCCGAAGATCTTCTTCAGATCAGCCGATACGATAAGTAGTACTAACGCACCTGGAAGCAGATAACGACTTGCAACGAAATACAAGTTAGAGGCTGAGCCATCAATCAAACCAGTCGTATTGAGTAGCGACGGCAGAAAGTAACACAGCAAAAGACCAGGAACGACGGAATAGAATTTTTTCCAGAATGGGTTTTTACTGCTTTCTGTGATAAACACAGCGCCGAGGATTACGGCTAGCAAACCCATGATGACAGCATCATTAGTGATCATGTCGATAAATCTCCTTAACTGATGTCTTCTTGAAACAATTAGACACATTTTGTTAGTTGGCCGAGACTATACCCACAACCCTCGCCTGTCACAAATTTTAACAATCTTTACGCACAGCGCATGAATAATTAAACATTCATCATCATTAGCAATACTAGATCCATAACGATAAACCATGAAAAACAATGTTCAAAAAACAAGCTAACCTCTATATTTTTTTTAATTTACATTAAGTTAGGACGTAGACTTGTGATTTTAACATCTTGCTAACCCCAAAAATCTTTACCTACCTTTCAATAACCAAACAAATGCAACCAAGCGCACCACTTATGTTAAAGCGCTCAAATTTTGTACCCCAAGACAATCACAATTGTTTGATCTAAATCACATAGATAGTCAAGAATGGTAATTTCCAAGTCAATTTGCACCAAGTATTCCCTCATCAACAATTGACCTAACAAACAGAAAATCTAACGATTGCACATCAATACTGGATCTTTATACAGTTACTACATATACTGTTTGTACATACAGTAATTCATGAGGTGTAGTTATGTTGCAAGAAAGACTAGAACGCATCAACGAGCTGCGTAAAAAAGCGATGGCCAATCCTGAATTCATGAAATCTGCGCAAGCTCATGCAGAAGCGCTGCAGAGTCAACAACACACTGCGCAGTCAAAACGCAGTAAAAAGCCGAAAACGCTCTCTGATATCTACAAAGGCTATGACTTCGGGATCTAACTCGAACTTACTTCTCATCAATCGAAGGAGGAAATGTTCCTCCTTCTCATCAACGCAAATCGACTCTTAACCTTTTTTGTTCTTATTATTGCAGGTTGTTTCACAAAATCTGGTCGTAGTGGCTATTTGTATACAAAGTGAAGTATTATTGTCTTAACAAGGAATGAAAACTGTAGAGTGCTGTATCCAAATGGGAAACCTGAAAAACTCAGTAAACAAAAGCGTGAAGACCAAAGTCGCAGGACAGACCCAAGACGACGTGGTTTATTGCCATATTTTCGACGCTATTCTCGAGCAAAGACTGCCACCCGCGACAAAACTTAGCGAAGAAGCATTAGCTGAGATCTTTGGCGTTAGCAGAACCATAATACGTCGTGCGCTACTGAGACTATCCATTGAAAAAGTCATCGATATCAAACCCAACCGAGGCGCGACCGTTTCAGCCCCATCTGTTGAAGAGGCGAAGCAAATATTCAAAGCTCGAGAAATACTTGAAATCGCTATCATAGAGCTTGCAGTCGAGCATGCGACGAAACTACAAATTGCCGAGTGCCGCAAGTTGGTAGAACAGGAAAACCAAGCCTTCGCCCAAGATGACTACGGTAAAGGGCTAAGGCTCTCAGGTGAGTTCCATATCAAACTTGCCGAGATGGCAGATAATGCTCCCCTTTTGGCCTTCCAAAGAAGCATCGTATCTCAATCATCTCTTCTCATCGCAATGTATGAGACGGGCAATCACTCCAACTGCTCCCAAGATGAACATAGCGAGTTACTAGACGCCATAGAAGCAGGTAATAGAGAAAAAGCACTCGCGTTGATGAGCGAGCACCTTGACCATATTCGCTCTAAGCTCAACCTCGATGACAGTATGGCCTCCAACGACTTGCATGTCGTGTTCTCAGATGTTTTGAAGAACAAAGCGAGTTAACTTAAAACCTCTCTAAAACTAAGTTGTATACCCAAAGAAAGCTCGTCATCCTCACGCAAGTGAGGATCTCCTGACGCGAGTAACTCATCTCAAACACATACATACCTTGCCAAATCGATTTTTCAACGCGCTGCAAAAGATCCCCTTTTACAAGGGGATGGCGACATAGATGCCAAAACCCCCTACTTTTTCAACGATGATTTTTTGTATCGCACACAGCGGTACTCGCCACCACACAATACTTTCCAAACCAACAACCTAGCCACAACTCCCAATTTGACCTCGATCTCAACCCATTAGAAATGTTGCTAACTTGTAAATTAATAGTTGACCTCGTGGTCAATTTGGCCAATTATTGACCCGAAGGTCAGAAAAATAATTTCATGAACACACTGTATAAGGAGGTCTCTTGATTACTTTTTTACTCAATCAAGAAATCAGACAGGAAGTAAATGTCTCCCCAAACATGACGGTGCTGAGCTATCTGCGCACTCATGTTAAAAAAACAGGCACAAAGGAAGGATGCGGTTCTGGTGATTGCGGTGCATGTACCGTGGTACTTGGTGAGCTCGTCGATGGCAAGCTCGAGTATCTCAGCGTTAACTCCTGTCTCACTTTTATTTCTGCTCTTCACGGCAAGCAACTTATCACGGTAGAAGACCTGCAAGCTCGCGATAAGTCACTTCACCCAGTTCAACAGGCCATTGTCGAATTTCATGGCTCTCAGTGCGGCTACTGTACGCCAGGATTTATCATGTCGATGTTCGCACTGACTAAGAACAAGCCGAATGCTAACAAAGCCGATGTGATGGAGTCTCTAGCTGGCAATCTCTGCCGCTGCACGGGTTACCGACCTATCGTCGATTCTGCGTTGTCACTGTGTTCGGAACAACAAATCGTTGACCAATTTTCAGAGCTTGAACGAGCAACCATCGCTAAGCTTGAAAGAATCCAAAATGAGGAAGCAAGTCTTCGTCTGGGACACCTTACCGCATTTTCTCCAAAGAACACTGATGAGCTTGCCAAACTATATAAAGCTCATCCCCAAGCCAAACTGGTTGCTGGTGGTACAGATCTGGCGCTCGAAGTTACCCAGTTCCATCGCGAGATAGAAACACTTATCAGCGTGAATCTTGTCGAAGAGATGAAAGTTTGCCAAGAGACAGAAGACAGCTTAGAGATTGGCGCAAACCTTCCAATCAGCGATGCCTATACGCTGCTAAACAAGCACTACCCCGATTTCGGTGAACTATTACACCGCTTCGCCTCTTTGCAAGTTAGAAATCAAGGCACCATAGGTGGCAATATTGCTAACGCTTCGCCTATCGGAGACACACCTCCTCTGCTCATCGCTCTTGATGCAAGAATCCAACTACGCTGTGGTGATGAAACACGCGTCATGCCTATTGAGGACTACTTCATCAGCTACAAAGTCACCGCGCAGCAACCTAGCGAATTTATCGAAAAGATTGTTATACCTAAGCCATCATCAAGTACATTCCGAGCTTATAAACTCTCGAAACGTCTCGATGATGACATCTCTGCAGTTTGCGGTGCTTTCAGTATTGAAGTGAAAGATAACAATGTAGTGAGTGCTCGTATCGCCTTTGGCGGCATGGCTGCAACACCTAAACGAGCAATATCTTGTGAGAAGACATTAGTCGGACAGCCTTGGAATGAAGAGACCATTAGTAACGCAATGGAAGCACTTAGCAATGACTTTGAGCCGCTATCGGATTTTCGCGCAAGCCAAACTTACCGAAGCCTCACCGCAGCCAATATGCTCAAACGCTATTACATTGAAACCAATAACATCAACAATCTGATTGAAACGAGGGTAACATCTTATGTCTAATGTGAATCATCAGCAGCTGACTCACGAAGAGATGGTTGCTATCGTCAAACAAGATATTAAAACAGGTGTTGGTAAAAGCGTAAAGCACGATAGCGCGCCAAAACAAGTGACGGGTGAGGCTGTCTATATCGATGACAGACTTGAGTTCCCAAACCAACTTCATGTCTACGCGCTACTGAGCACACAAGCACACGCAAAAATCACAAAGATAGACGTCTCTCCTTGTTATGACTTCGCCGGCGTTGCCATTGCGATTACCTCCAAAGACGTGCCAGGACAACTCGACATCGGCGCTATCCTCCCAGGAGACCCTCTGCTTGCCGATGGCATTGTCGAATACTACGGTCAACCCGTCATCGCAGTGGCGGCGAGCGATCTCGAAACTGCAAGAAAAGCAGCGCACGCAGCCATTGTTGAATACGAACCGCTACCTGCCATTCTGGATGTCAAAGAAGCACTAGCGAAAAAACATTTCGTGACGGAAAGCCACCAGCAAAAGCGCGGTGACTCAGCCAAAGCCCTTGCCAACGCCAAACACGTCATCGAGGGTGAAATCGAAATTGGCGGTCAAGAACACTTCTATCTCGAAACACAAGTTAGCAGCGTGATGCCAACCGAAGACGGCGGCATGATTGTTTATACCTCCACACAAAACCCAACAGAAGTGCAAAAGCTGGTATCTGAAGTACTCGGAGTTGCGATGCACAAAGTGGTTATCGACATGCGCCGTATGGGCGGCGGTTTTGGTGGTAAAGAAACGCAAGCTGCTGCGCCTGCTTGTATGGCGGCAGTGATCGCTCATTTAACCGGTCGACCAACCAAGATGCGACTGCTTCGTAATGAAGATATGACCATGACCGGTAAACGTCACCCATTCTACAACCAATATAAGATTGGGTTTGATGATAACGGTGTGATTCAAGGTGCCGATATTGTTGTCGCCGGTAACTGTGGCTACTCGCCAGATCTGTCGAGCTCGATTGTCGACCGTGCCATGTTCCACTCTGACAATGCTTACTATTTGGGTGATGCGACCGTTACCGGACACCGCTGCAAAACCAATACAGCTTCGAACACCGCTTACCGTGGTTTTGGTGGTCCTCAGGGGATGATGACCATTGAACACATCATGGATGAAATCGCCCGCTACCTAAACAAAGACCCGTTAGAAGTTCGCAAAGCCAACTACTACGGTGAAGAGGGTCGAAACGTTACCCACTACTACCAAACAGTGGAAGATAACTTCCTTCCTGAAATCACTGAGCAGTTAGAACAAAGCAGTGATTACCACGCAAGGCGTAAAGAAATCGCTGAGTTCAACAAAAACAGTCCGATTTTGAAAAAGGGTTTGTCTATCACGCCCGTCAAATTTGGTATCTCGTTTACCGCCACCTTCCTAAACCAAGCAGGCGCACTTATTCATATCTATACCGACGGCAGTATCCACTTAAACCACGGTGGTACAGAGATGGGTCAAGGTCTGAATATCAAAGTGGCGCAAATCGTTGCAGAGGAGTTTCAAGTAGATGTTGACCGTATCCAAATCACCGCTACCAACACCGACAAGGTGCCGAACACCTCGCCCACGGCGGCCTCATCGGGCGCCGATCTCAACGGTAAAGCTGCACAAAACGCCGCAATAACTATTAAACAGCGTCTGATTGAATTTGCTTCTTCTCACTTTAAAGTCACTCCTGAAGAAGTGCTGTTTAAAAATGGTATGGTCCAAATACGCGACCAAATAATGACATTTGCTGACTTTGCGCAGCTGGCGTGGATGAACCAAATCTCACTATCAAGCACAGGTTTTTATCGCACGCCTAAAATCTACTACGACCATGAGAAAGCACGTGGCCGCCCTTTCTATTACTATGCTTACGGCGTCTCGTGTTCAGAAGTCATCATCGATACCTTAACGGGCGAGTATAAAATCTTACGCGTGGATATCTTGCATGATGTAGGCGCGTCGCTTAACCCAGCTATCGACATTGGTCAGGTAGAAGGTGGCTTCGTTCAAGGCGTGGGTTGGTTGACAACCGAAGAGCTCGTCTGGAATGAGCAAGGACGTTTGATGACGAATGGTCCTGCAAGCTACAAGATCCCTGCGATTGCTGACATGCCGATCGATTTTAGAACGCATCTTCTCGAAAACCGAAGTAACCCAGAAGACACCGTGTTCAACTCCAAAGCTGTGGGTGAACCGCCTTTCATGCTCGGCATGTCCGTTTGGAGTGCTCTAAAAGATGCCATCTCTTATGTCGCCGTTGATGGTGCGATTCCCAAACTGGATACCCCAGCAACACCAGAACGCGTGTTAATGGCGGTACAAGCCGTGACACAAGGACAGAGTGTTAACACGGCATCCTTCACGGAAACCCATTAACAGGAGGTCACTATGTTTAAGGACAACTGGATTCATGAGCTTGCTAGGCTCGAAGAACAGCACGAACCTTGTGTCATGGTGACAGTACTTGAAGATCGCGGCTCCGTGCCGCGAGATGCAGGTACAAAAATGCTGGTAACGCGAGACAACATCTTCGCGACCATTGGAGGCGGCCATTTAGAACATGTCGCCTCTAAAATGGCTCGAGAAATGCTTCTTTCTGGAGAGCAAAGCCTAAAAGTAGAAAGATTTAATTTGGGTGCTCGATTAGGACAATGCTGTGGTGGTATGGCAACGCTCAGCTTTGAACCTATTGGCACTTCGCAAAAGCATTTGGTACTTTTTGGTGCAGGTCATGTGGCAAAAGCATTGGTTCATATTGTCGCTACCCTGCCCTTCAGAGTAACGTGGATTGATGAACGTGAGGCTGAATTCCCAGAAACCTTGCCACAAGGCGTCAACAAGCTTGTGAGTGACGACCCAGTTGGTGAAATCGCTCAAATGCCACCAAACAGTTATTACCTAGTGATGACTCACAATCACCAACTCGATTTCGATCTGGCAAAAGCGATTATCAAACGCGGTGACAGCGCCTACTTTGGGATGATTGGATCACTGACCAAGCGTAAGAAGTTTGATTTCCGTTTGGCACAACGTGGCTTTAATCAAGATGAAATCAACACCATGACCTGCCCGATAGGTATTGGAGCGGTCACTGGCAAGCACCCAGCAGAGATTGCTGTCTCGGTTGCGGGTGAGCTGATTTCGCATTACCAAGGCAACCCGTTAGAGCAAAAGCGCCCAGCGCACTCTCGCCAAGAGCTCGACCAAGCAGGCTAAAAGGCCGCTAAAGGATTAAAATAATAATACTGCCTGAAGAATTCGGGCAGAGAAAGGAAGTGTCATGACAACACAACGCAAGGCCTACCGTGCCAGCATTTTACATAGCATTGCTGACCCCAAAGATGTGGGTCTAGAGAACTCATATCAATTTTTTGAAGACGGCATGATCGTGGTGGAAAATGGTCACATCGTCGACATCGGCAGCGCAACCGATATATTGGCCAGACACACAAAGCCAATGAAGATTAAGACTTATAAAGATAAGCTCATCACCTCCGGCTTTATCGATACTCATATCCACTACCCTCAGACAGGCATGATTGCCTCTTATGGGGAGCAGCTTCTTGATTGGCTGGAAAACTATACCTTCCCCGAAGAGCGACGCTTTCAAAACCCTATCTATGCACTTAAGGTGGCGAAGCTGTTTCTAGATGAACTTGCCAGCAACGGTACAACAACCGCGCTGGTGTTTGGTACCGTGCACAAGGAGTCGGTCGATGTCTTCTTTGGCGAAGCCGAACGTCGAAACCTGCGAATGATTTGCGGTAAGGTGTTAATGGACCGCAATGCTCCGGATTACCTTACTGATACACCAGAATCTGGCTACCAGGCTTCAAAAGAACTCATCGAGAAGTGGCACAATCGCGGACGCCTACATTACGCTGTCACACCGCGGTTTGCTCCTACTAGCACACCCGAGCAACTCGCTATAGTCGGAAAGCTGCTTGAAGAATACCCTGACGTCTATATGCACACTCACCTCTCAGAAAACAAGAAAGAGATCGAATGGGTACTGGACCTATTTCCAGAGCGAGAAAGCTATTTAGATGTCTACGACCACTACGGCTTGCTTCACAAGCGCTCGGTATTCGCCCATGGTATTCATCTTTCAGATTGCGAATGTCAACGTCTAGCGGATACCGAATCCGCCATTGCTTTTTGTCCAACCTCTAACCTATTCCTAGGTTCTGGCTTGTTTAAGCTCAACAAGATGGAAGATAAGGGCATAAGGGTTGGCATGGGTACGGATGTAGGAGCAGGCACCAGTTTCTCCATACTACAGACCATGAGTGAGGCGTATAAGATCATGCAACTACAACAAGAAAAGCTGCACCCGATCAAATCGCTGTTTCTTGCCACACTGGGCGGTGCAAAAGCTCTGCACTTAGAAGATAAAATCGGCAACCTAGAAATAGGCAAAGAAGCTGACTTTGTGGTTCTGGATCTGCACGCGACGCAGCTAATGCGCTTTAGAATGAATCAAGCAACAACGCTTGAAGAAAAGCTGTTTGTGTTAATGAGCCTCGGAGATGACCGAACGGTTTGTGAAACTTATATCTATGGTGACTTAGCTTATGATGCAAAAGGTGAACGTGATAAGAGAATGGTGAGTTAGGGTTAGTCAACTGTATTACATCAAACAATTATCACCCCACTAGCCGTGCGCCTGTGCAGAAATGACGCGAGTTGTAAGTTCCTCACATTCAAAATAGTCGTCATCTCTGCGCAGGCAGAGATCTACTCAACACACGCACCAAGCCTCAAGAAGATTCCTGCCTGTGTAAGCGCATCGCCAGTGGAATGACGACGTTGTAGAGTTCATAATTTCTCCAATTATCGTCTACCCACCAGAAGCTTACCTACGTAAACTTGGGTCTTCTAAAAACACCCACTAAACAACCCGAATCATATTAGCCAATCACGCATGAGATAACTCGTTACATTTAGAATGTGTTCACCATCGACAAACGTATGGTAGTCTTTGCGCCAACAATTAGTAGTAATACTATTTGAAATACAATAACAAACCATAAGTAAACTGTTTCCAATCCAAAACCATTTTGAGCGGCACACTGAACTCAGGTTAAAACACTAATGATAAAGCCATTACTAGCAGTATTACTAATACCAATATTTGCAACAGCTTCACCAAGTTACGATGAGTTCCTGAATCAAAACTCAAAGGCCGAAAAAACAATAAGGCATCCGCATTACGCGGCGATGTGCCTAGCGATTAACGAACGTTTAATAGGTCAAGACGAGTTCGCCGCGTTCATAGATTGGAAAATCTGGCAACTCGTTAATGCCCATGGTAACGCGGACTCAACAAACAAATGGCTCGAGGCTAACAGGCTTACGTTGAGCCAACTAAAAACGTCACCACAGAATGACCTGCTGTCAGAGTATGGTTGCAAAAAACTAACCGAATTACTTAAAAGCACTTATTGGGTGTAATTGTGGAAACAGAAACCCGAGCATATGCGGCAGCGATTATCAAAGAAAAATAAGAACCAACTATGAACTTCCTTGTTACCGACCAAATATTCGGTAATACAACAACTTATATGTAGGCACAGATGCTATACGTAGCGATATTTTTCATAACACTAGAGGTAATTTTTTGTGGTTAACTTAAAAACCATCTTAGCTACTGCAATTGCAGCAGTGGTATTAACTGGCTGTAAGACTGACGAGAATGGAAACATTATCCCACCTGATATGCCAGGCATCTCACCAGCTCCAGAAGCAATGGTGGATCCAGCCTACGTAATCAATACCGATACCAACCATACGAATGAGGATGGCGTGTTCTACTTCCAAGTTCCTGCAGAGCGAACAGATGGCTTCGGTGAATCAGTGTTTGGAAAGCCTGTTTACATCTACGTACCTAGCTATGAAGTCGAAGAAATCCTCGTAAGAGAAATGAATGAGCCAGTTTATCGAGTACAAAATTGTGATGTAGCGAAACCGGCAGAGTGTCACCCTTACGCCTCATCGGGCTGGTACGTAAACATTTATATCGATTCAAATGGGCACAAAAAACGAATTGATATGCACCACGACGGTTTTTACAGCCTATGGGATAGTGAAGCAAGAGAATACATTCAAACTCGAATCTCATGGGATGAAGTTCTCGAGCTTGTCACTGAAAATGCATTCGTACGTACAGACTACATCGAACGCCTGGACGGGCTAAGAATGGTACGTGGTAACTACTTCTTCCGCTCGTCAGGACCAAATGAGGTAACCCCAGAAGAAGTGTTCCGAATCAGTGATTACCAACCTCAAGGTTAACCGTTTATCAATAGTTTTAGCACAGCCGCATGGAAGCGGCATTTCATCAGGGCTCTCCCATGAAACATCTATTAATCAATACGCTATGCTTACCCTACCTGATTGTAGCGTTGGTGATCATCAAATTGGTTGCGCTAACAGATAATGACATAGAGATATGCAAGTAAACTTATGAGTAACTAACTGCCGATAAAAACCAAATCAACACTAATCAGCAGTAATACTGCTTTAACAAAACAAATTCCATTAAGTATATTGACATCAGTTGCTTACAGAAAGCGCTGAATCCGCCACGATTTCAGCGTATTAGCAGGTATTCTGCATCCCTGATATTTTTCTGACAGTTTGGTATCAGGGGCTCTTTTCTGCGACGAAAAACTGAAGAATCCCAAACACAACTGTCATTTTTATTCTTACAGTTTACCTCTGTAAATCGCTTCATCAGCACCCTAGAAGGAGTAAGACCTGAGTAAATCTTCAATTCCACCTCAAGCTATCCATAAATATTAGTAATACAATAGACTTCGCTTTAAGTGAATATTAGTATTGGTACTTTATTCTACTTATAACAGCTATCAGAAGGCTATTTGATATGGGACGCAAAGCAGCGCACTACGATCCCGTCGTTTTACAAAAGATCAGGTCATCATGGGATGATTATAAGCAAGCTACAGGCATGTCCCAAGCTAAAGCAGCTGAAGCCCTTGGGATGAATCAATCCGCTTTTTCGCAATACCTTAGGGGCTCAGTGCCACTAAATGTATCTTTCATCGCTAAATTCGCGCGATTGGTAAACCAAGAACCCACCTTCTTCGATGAAGACTTAGCGATGATGGGGTATCAGGGAAGAATCATCCCTGCGCCTGCTGTGATTCAAGTTACCCATAAACTATCAGGTGAGGTTTATGACCCACCTAAATCTGTGGCGATTAGTGGACACTATACCTACGAAGATAGAGTAGCTATTGAGATCGACAAACCTTACTACGCATACAAAGAAGGTATGCTGATGATATGTGATACAACCACTACTCTTTGCAGGGAAACAACTGAAGTCGCTCTCTTTGATAGCAACAAACAAATTAAAGCAATGGGCGAACTAGCGCATTTGGATGATGACTCTTGGGCAGTCAATATGATATTTCAAGGTAAAGTGACTTACGTACCCATCGTTGATAGCGACTATGTATTTAAGGTAATAGGTGGTTACTATCTGGAGCCATCCTATAAGAAAGTGTTTACTCAACCCGCAAAAGAGTGGTAACACCCTGATTAAAAAAAGCCATATTGCCACCTTTATTGGCAAACGCCTTTCAGCATCATAACGTTTTCATCAATGCTCTGTCGCACTAAGTAGACAGAGCGAGTTTCTAGCGGTCACTCCAAGCATACAAGGGTTTTACTTGTCATCAGTCGAGTACATAGCTCAAGCAGTAGCAGACAAACTTTTTTCAAACATGAACGAATTCTGAATATTCATTTCAAGGTTAGTTAATCTAGACGGATGCATACTGACATCGTCAACTAAACAAAGATGTCTAAATCGAGGTTATTATGAAAAAAGTTATCATCGCTACAGCACTAATCCTAACGTCTGGTTTCGCAGCAGCTAAATCAATGCCTGCTCAAGGCGGTTTTAACGGTCCTACACTTGGTGCACAAACGACTGTTGCACAAGCGTTGGAAGCAAAAGACGACACGGCAGTCCAAATCACTGGCAACATTACCCACTCGCTTGGTGATGAAAAGTACCAATTCACTGACGGTCAAAACACTATTGTTATCGAGGTCGAGAACGAAGACTGGCGTGGTGTTGAAGTGTCTCCAACCGATACAGTGATTATCTCTGGTAAGGTCGATAAAGACACATTCGAAGACACCAAGCTGGACATTAAACGCGTAGCAATTGCAGGCTAATCTGACTCAAGAGTCAATTACCTTTGCTAGGGTGATTAGCGACAAGAATCACGCCGATCACTATCAAGATCGCCCCTCCAATCCGGTGGGGCGATAGTTCGATCTTAGGGTAGCCCAAAAGACCGTACTGATCGTAAAAAAGAGACGCGATGACCTGCCCACAAACAATCGAGATCGCAAGCGCTAAAGCCCCTAACTTAGGTGCTAGATAGATCGACATCGCAATATTAAAGGCCCCTAAAAAACCACCCAACCACGCCCACCAAGGAAGATTCTTTAAACTTCCTGTCGGAAACCAAGGCTTTCCTTCCAGCACGACTAATGTACCGAGTACTATGGTCCCAATCACAAACGAAATAAACGCTGCCTGAAGTGGAGAACTTAGCCCTGTTCTAAGCTGTGCATTAACGCCTGCCTGTGAAGCTAACGTGGTGCCGACTATGACACTGAGCAACACCAAAATCACGCCCGTAAAATTCGCCACTGTTTATTTCCTTATTGCTGCACTCATTCAAGCGTAGCACTTCATTCCCAACTATTTTCCTGTACAGTAATACGAGTACATATTAGAAATAGGGACAGGACATGAGCAAAAAGGTATTCGCAGTAATTGGAACAGGCGCGATTGGAGGTTACTACGGTGCAAGACTCCATCATGGAGGTCATGACGTCCACTTCCTATTAAACAGTGACTACCAACATGTTGTTAATAACGGTTTACGTGTCGACTCGCACTATGGCGATTTTTCTATTCCTTCATGTGACCTCAACGCATACAGCACGCCGACTGACATGCCAAAAGCAGACGTCGTACTCGTCGCGCTCAAAACTACCCAGAATCATCTACTCGAAAGCCTCATTCAACCATTGCTAAAACCAAACACATTAGTCATGCTGCTCCAAAACGGAATCGGTGCAGAACAAGAGATAGCAGAGGCGTTCGACCTGCCTTTCGTTGGTGGTGGTTTGTGTTTTATTTGCTCGAACAAGGTGGGCCCTGGACATATTGACCACATTGATTACGGACGCATTACTATTGGCGTATACGGCCAAAGTGGAATCGACGCATTACGCGCATTCGCAAGTGATTTGACCCAAAGTGGCGTCGAAGTCGATGTAGACCCCAAAATCATCGATGCGCGTTGGAAAAAATTGCTTTGGAACGTGCCATTCAACGGATTGTCTGCAGTTCTGGATTCAGATACTGCAACAATGATGGATTGCGCTGAGTTAGTAGATTTATCAAAGGCCATCATGATCGAAGTTCAGCATGCCGCCCAAACGACTGACACAGAGATCCCGATGTCACTCATTGACACCATGCTTAGCAACACCGCTAAAATGAAACCCTACTTGACCAGTATGCTGCTAGATAGGCGCAATAATCGAGAGCTTGAGATTCAATATATGTACAAAAACGCCATTGATTTAGCCGCTAGTCATGGCGTCACGATGCCAAAAACAACAGCGCTTTACGAGCAACTGTGCTTCATTAATAAACAAATCAAGAGCGTTTAATCTACTCTGCGACCCTACGTGGGTCGCTTTTCATTGTATCCCCACCTTTTAATCTCAAACCCAATGGATTGTTTAGTCTCCAAAAATTCAATGGGTTGTGACCACTCCGCTTACTAATTGTTAAATTTTGTGTTATTGATATTCGCCTCAAAATGGACTTTATAAAAGCGCGTTAATGAATACTCCACGATACGACCTTTCCTTCACCTTTTGGCTCTACCTGTTAGCTGGCACTTTGTTTGGCATTTATGGCGGGCGCGTGTGCCCTATGTTAGAGACGCTGACACTTTCAGAAGTCTCAATACATACTGGAATTACTTTTACTGTGTTATTCGCGGCGCGACACATAATCTCTTCGAGATTAGAGTATCTAGGCTTTTCAAACCTCGCTAAGTTGGATGCTGGTTTGTTCCTGATAGCGAGCATTCCTCTAGCGATGTTTTATTCCCTCAGTTATGAGTTTCCGATCGATAGTAACCTCAAGGTCGTGTTTGGTTTGACCATGTTCGGGTTTCTCACTGGGTTTATTCTCAACCTTCGAGCGCAGTTAGAGAACGTCGAACAATTCGATCAGGATTCATCTCCTATCACATTACAAACCAATGAACGTCAGTCAATGATGGGACAGGCTATCGCGCTTGTTTTGGTGCTGCTAGTGACTCTAACTATTACCTTAAGCATGGTCGCTTTAAAAGACGTATTCTGGTTGGAGCACAATCCAGAGCGTGTACTCGACGGCAGTGGCAAGATCAGCATAATCAAAGAATTCGCCTACATTGCTTCCGTGCTCATTGGCTACTCTATTTACATCATGAAACTGTGGAGCCAATTAATGAAGCGCATCCTAGCGGACCAAGAAGCTGCGCTTAAGAAAGTTGCCGCTGGTCACATAGACACTAGGTTGCCGATCTACAATAACGATGAGTTTGGTGCTGTGGCTCGGATGACCAATGCGATGATCGATACCCTACAAGATAGCCAAGATGAAGTGGCTGTCACTCGCGATGTGGCGATTGTTAGCTTATCGGCACTTGCGGAGTCTCGCGACAACGAAACCGGGGCGCATATTCTACGCACACAAGAATATGTTAAGGCGTTAGCGGTCAAGCTCTCAGCGCACCCGAAGCACAGCACCCTGCTTTCACCTAGCTATATAGATCTTCTCTATAAGTCGGCTCCATTGCACGATATTGGAAAGGTTGGTGTCCCTGATGATGTTCTACTCAAACCAGGAAAACTGACTGATGAGGAGTTCGACATCATGAAATCGCACCCAGTGATCGGCGCGGAAGCGCTCTCCATCGCTGAGCAGCAACTTGGCAGCAGCTCCTTCCTGCGAGTAGCGAAAGAAATTTCTCTGACCCATCATGAAAAGTGGGACGGCAGTGGCTATCCTAAAGGGCTGGCCAAAGACGATATTCCTTTGTCAGGACGATTAATGGCATTGGCAGATGTCTATGATGCTCTTATTTCGAAACGCGTCTATAAACCCGCCTTTAGTCACGACAAGGCCAAAGCAATCATCGTCGAAGGACGCGGGCAGCATTTCGACCCTGAAGTTGTTGATGCGTTTTTGGCTGTTGAACAACAATTCATCGACATAGCAAAGCAATATAAAGACAAAGAGCACGAGATCGCAGCCTAAGCTCTGATGCCCAATATTCCAGGTAATTCCAAAAAGAAAAGCCGTCCCAGTTCGGACGGCCTTTGTTATGAACGACGCTCATTAACTATGTTAGATAACTATGTTAGATAAACATGCTACTGAATCTGAGCACCCTGCTCTACCCACTCTCCAATTAGAGTACGCTCTTCATCGGTCATTTGAGTGAGGTTGCCAAGTGGCATCACTTTTGTTGTTACTGTCTGAGCGACAATACGCGGCACATTCACTTTGATTTCCTCTGGCGTATCCAATACGACTCCACCAGGCGCAGTCTGAAATGCAGCGTGTGTTGGCGTTGCCGAATGACACACAGAACATCGCTCTTGAATGACCTGATTAATCTGTGAAAACGAAATCGAACCATCATGACCTTGAGACTGAGCGATATGCTCATTGCCCGTTAGTACTTCTTCAGAACTTGCCTGAGTTTGTGTCACCGGTGCTTTAGCGACTGGCGTCGATGGTCTGTTCGCATACGGAGAAGAGACAAAAGCAAGAGTCACCATACCCAAAGCGGCTGCTGGAATCGTCCAAGCAAATTTTTGACTACCATGACGTGTATTGAAATAGTGTCTCACTAAGATGCTGAACACTGATAAACCCGCTAAGATCGCCCAGTTATATTCATGGCCATAGGTACTTGGAAAGTGGTTACTGATCATAATGAACAGCACTGGCAACGTCAGATAATTGTTGTGTCTTGAGCGCAGCAACCCTTTTGCAGGTAGCGCAGGATCAGGCTCTTGATTGTTTTCAATCGCTTTCACTAGGTTACGCTGAGCTGGCATGATAACGAAGAACACATTACCCACCATAATGGTCCCGATAATGGCCCCAACATGGATGTAGGCACCGCGACCACTGAACACCTGAGTCAGCCCATACGCTGCAGCCACTAAGCCGACAAACAACACAATACCTAAGACTATTGGCGTTTTACCTAAAGCTGAGTTACAAAGCACGTTGTAAATGACCCAGCCGGCTACTAGAGACGCCACACCTATCATTATCGCGGTAGTGGGATCGATACCTGAGCCCGGAGCAACCAAATAGATCTCAGCGTTGAGGTAGTACACCACGCCTAAGAGCAGCACACCGGTTATCCAAGTGAAATACGCTTCCCACTTAAACCAATGCAAATTCTCTGGCATCTTAGGTGGCGCAAGCTTGTATTTCTCAAGGTGGTAAATCCCACCACCATGAATCGCCCACAAATCGCCGGAAAGACCATCTCGGGGATTTGTGCGATTAAGGTTATTCTCTAACCATACAAAGTAGAATGACGCACCAATCCATGCGATACCTACTATCATGTGAACCCAACGAATAATCAGGTTCAGCCATTCTGTTACGTGTGGATCCATAACACACTCCTCGTCAGCAGCTTAGACAGAGACTCGCTGCTCATCCTTATCTTTTTGTATCTCATCTAGGTCAATGGGCAGATCTTCTAGGCTTAGCTCAACCAGTCCCTCACTAAAGAACACCTCATCACAGTTATTCCCATCGCCAGCTCTATCTACTATTAGAAACTGGTCTTGGTCGGTTAACGCTAAAACTGGATGATGCCAAACGCCCTTGTGATAGTTCACACCTTGCTGACCATTGCTCAAAAATGCTCTGCAGTGCTCCAAAGAAGGGTTGTCTCCTTTGGGCGCAACGACGATAAGATACGGTTTCCCGAGTAATGGTATAAACGCTTGTGAGCCAAGTGGGTGCCTTTCTAACATTTTGATAGTCAGCGGATACTGCAAAGGCGTCGCCTGAAAGATACTCATGATGGCTCTACCACCCTGCTCTTCCACGTCGGCTTCTGCTAGCTTGTGATAGCGACGTGTTGATCCGTTGTTGATCATAAAATAGTCGCTATTCTCCACCTCGATGACATCACCAAACTCAGCAAACGCATGCTTGTTGAGAGGCTCTATTTCAATTCGGCGTATACCAGTACTCATAACAATTCCCTCTACTAAGTTTAGTCCGCCTTGGTGCCAAATAGGCGCAAGCGACTAACACCGCCGTCGGGGAAGATGTTCAATCGTACATGGGTGATCGGTCCGATCTCATTAACCTCTGATACGAACTCATGAATCGAGTGCGCATTGAGTTTTTGAGACGGCAGCAACTCTTTCCAAAACAAGCTTTGAGTTGCGACCTGATCATCCGTGCCACCCTCCACATAAGCAGCTTGAATCGAGCAGCTGTCAGGGTAATTACCTTTAAAGTGTGCGGTATCAACAACGACTCGACCTACGTTGCCAGCATGACCTAGCGCAACGATAACCCAATCATTACCTGGCGTTCTGCGGCGCGCGGTTTCCCAGCCATCACCCATGTTCTCACCACGACCTGGTCCTAATATGTTGGACTTGTTCCCGTAGTGCTCATCGCTACATGCTAACGCTCTCCCACCATGTTCTACGGCGGCGAGGTCAATTTGCTGCAGCTCGTCAATGGCATCCCAATCGACACTTGGCGTGCCATAGACGCGTAAACGTGCAACACCACCGTCGGGATAGATGTTAAGTCTTACGTGGGTGTAAACTTTGTCACTGACGATCTCACTGATATGGTGCTGATCCCCAGATAGACTCTGTGAGGGTAGAATTTCTTCCCATTCTTCTGAGTTCGTTGGGTCAGCTTCTGGACTATAAATAGCATCAATAGAAGCTGATGGTGGGTAGTTGCCAGTAAAGAAGGACGTATCGATATCAACGCCAGCGATTGTGCCCGCCAAGCCCAGTTTAACGATACAGTAGTCGTAACCTTCTCCACGCTTTCGACGACTTTCCCAGCCGTCCATCCACTTGCCGTTGTCGTCATAGACGTCATCTTTCCATACCGGGTCTAATCGGCTGAGCAAGCGGCTCTTATCCGCGAAAAAGTCATCCGTGGCGTAGAGCGATTCAGCACCCAGTTTGTCATCTGCTAGATTAATGTATTGTTCAATTTTCAAAGACATTTCTTGTCATCCAGTTCAATTATTCAATTAATAATAAAATGAGAGAGATAGCTGCCGTTTCCCTGACTTACATATCTCTTAAGCGAAATAACGCTATCTTGTTGATCTCGTTAAGTGCTGTAACAAACTCAGTTTCACTATCATTGCCTAATCGCATCTCGAACGATTCAAGAATTTGGTAACGATTGGCCCCCTTTACTGCCATGATAAAAGGGAAGTTGAAGCGACTTTTGTATTCGTTGTTGTAGGTGGTAAATTTGGCAAACTCTTCCTCTGAACACTGGTCTATACCGGCACCAGCTTGTTCAGCTGTCGAGGCTGCAGTTAGTTCGCCATTAATAGCGGCTCGCCCTGCCAAGTCAGGGTGAGCATTAATCAAGTCGAGTTGCTTGGCTTCCGTTGCATTTAACAGTGTCATCGACATTTTCAAATGCAGGCCCTCAATGTGGTCATCATCAGGCTCAATTCCTGAATCAAAAACCGATTCAGCGACCCAAGGGCTGTGTTCATAGATATCAGCAAAGCAAGAGACAAACTCGTCTCGAACCATTTCCGTTGGCTTACAGTGTTTAAATTGCGTCATCACTTTGCTCCTTGTGATTGTTATTATTGATTCGGGTCGTATGGATGATGCTCGTGCCAGTGCTTCGCAATATCCACTCTTCGACAAAGCCATACATCGTCATGTTGTTTGACGTAGTCTAAGAAACGTCGAAGAGAAGCGATTCTTCCTGGGCGACCAATCAAACGACAGTGAAGCCCCACTGACATCATCTTAGGTGCGTGTTCACCTTCTTCATATAAGGTGTCAAAAGTGTCTTTTAGGTACTGATAGAACTGCTCACCAGAGTTGAAACCTTGTGTGGTTGCGAATCGCATATCGTTAACGTCTAATGTGTACGGGATCACCAACTGTGGTCGACCTGTTTCTGTATGCCAATACGGCAAATCATCGTCGTAGGCGTCAGAGTCATACAAGAAGCCGCCTTCTTCAGCAACTAAGCGACGAGTGTTAGGACCGGTACGTCCTGTATACCAGCCAAGAGGTCGTTCACCCGTGATCTCTTTGATGATAGAGATGGCCTTCGCCATGTGGTCTCGCTCTTGTGATTCATCCATATACTGATAGTCAATCCAACGATAGCCATGACTGCATATCTCATGACCTGCTTCCTTCATGGCTTTCGCCACCTCTGGATAACGCTCAACCGCCATCGCAACAGCAAATATCGTTAGAGGAATATCGTATTGTTCAAATAAACGCAGAACACGCCATACACCTGCGCGGCTGCCATACTCATAGATGGATTCCATGCTGATGTGACGCTCACCTTTGATCGGTGCTGCCGATGGAATTTCTGAGAGAAACGCTTCCGACTCATCATCTCCATGCAAGACGCAACGCTCTCCCCCTTCTTCGTAATTCAATACAAAAGAGACCGCAACTCGTGCGTTGTTCGGCCATTTAGGGTTTGGAGGGTTGGCTCCATAGCCGACGAGGTTACGTGAATAATCCTTATTCATCCACAGACTCCTTAACCATCTGAATGAACCTGCCACCGCAAGTTCATGACTCATTTCGTTAACTTAATTGTATACAATAATTTATCTTAATGTAAAGATTTTGTTTGTTGAATTATTTTCTAAATTCAATACAAACAAAATCAACAGCTTAAAATCAAAAACCTCTAGCCTAGCTACATTTTAGTGCGCATTGCACCATCACAAAGCAGAGGATTGATTCAACATATTTGTAACGTAAAACTTTACTAATCGATTTAATTGTGTACATATTAATATCAATAAAGTTCTTGATACGACCTCGTTGTATACAAGATTGAATCAGCTAATCAAGGAGCGTACCTAGGTACGAAAGCAATATGGGAAGACTGACTACACATGTTTTGGATACGACCAACGGTGTTCCAGGTGCAGAGATTCGAGTAGAGCTATTTCGAGTAGAAGGAAACGACATCCAGTTCATCAAAGAAGTAGTAACTAACTCAGACGGACGCACCGACACCCCTATCCTAGAGGGTGAACAGTTTCTGTCTGGCAAGTATCAGCTGGTGTTTCATGTCGCCTCCTACTATCAAGCTAAAGGGGTTGAACTCGACGATGTACCATTCTTAGACGATGTTGTTATTCGATTTGGCCTCAATGATGAAGACGCTCACTATCACGTTCCACTGTTGGTCTCGCCATACAGTTTCTCGACATACAGAGGCAGTTAGCTCGGTGTTCACCATCTCTTAGAAGTTGTCACATGCAGCTTTAAATGAGCCGCGCGTCATCGCGCATCACCAACAAATTGAAATGAACCACCTCACGTGAGGAATGGCTCTTAACTCGTTCTTTTTGGGACGCGTCGAGTCATGGGGACTGCTGTTTTCAATTTAAGGATAAGCAACAAAATTTTACCCACTCAACTAAACAGGGTAATGCGAAAAGGACTTACTCAAAATGAATGAAACCAAAGCAGAAGTGCTCAATGAAGCATCCCAAAATAGCCTCTTAGAGCGCTTTTTTAAGATAAAACAGCATGGTTCTAGCGTTAAAAATGAATTGATAGGTGGCGTCACTACCTTCGCTACTATGGCATATATCATCTTTGTTAACCCGAGCATCATGGCGGCTTCCGGAATGGATCAAGGCGCTGTCTTTGTTGCGACATGTATCGGTGCGGCCATCGGCTGTTTACTTATGGGACTGTTCGCGAACTGGCCAGTAGGCTTAGCACCCGGTATGGGGCTTAACGCTTTTTTCTCTTTTACTGTTGTCAGTGAGATGGGCTATAGCTGGGAGGTTGCACTTGGGGCAGTGTTTATTTCAGGTGTGCTCTTCGTGGGTATGAGTTTCTACAAGATACGACAGTGGATCATTGAGAGTATTCCTGAAAGTTTACGCTATTCTATGACGGCAGGTGTCGGTCTCTTCTTGGGACTTATCGGTCTGAAAACCGCAGGTATTGTTGTTGAAAACCCAGCCACATTGGTCTCTCTAGGTGACTTCACTAAGCCCGATGCGCTACTAGCAGCTATTGCCTTCTTGATCATCGCTGTGCTCAGCGAGCGTCGCGTGTTCGGAGCGGTATTGATCGGCATTCTGAGCGTCACTATTGTTGGCATGATGCTGGGTCTTGTTCAATACAATGGCTTCTTCTCTGCTCCACCAAGCATTGCTCCAACCTTCATGGCGATGGACATTTCAGGTGCTCTTAACGTTTCTATGGTTAGTGTGATTCTTGCATTCCTTTTTGTGAACATGTTTGACACAGCAGGTACCCTGATGGGTGTCGCTGAGCGAGCTCACCTAATCAACAAAGAAACAGGCAAAATTGAAGGATTGAGTAAGGCACTTAAAGCCGACAGTATTTCTAGTGTTGCTGGCGCATGTGTGGGTTGCCCACCAGTGACCAGTTATGTAGAAAGCGCGGCGGGTGTAGCAGCAGGTGCGAGAACCGGACTATCCGCGATTGTCGTTGCTGCCCTTTTCCTAGCGGCAATCTTCCTTTCTCCATTAGCAGGTATGATCCCATCATACGCTACCGCGGGTGCTCTTATCTATGTCGCGTTTGTCATGATGAGCAGTATGCAGCACGTCGATTGGAAAGACTTTACCAATGGTGCCCCAGCAGCCATTACAGCGCTAATGATGCCACTTACTTTCTCTATCGCTAATGGTATCGCCCTTGGTTTTATCACTTACACCGTTCTTAAAGTTGCAACGGGTAAAACCAAAGACGTGTCTATTTCAATGTACCTACTTAGCGCCATTTTCGTCGCCAAACTGGTATTCATTGGCTAAACCAATCTCAAGCGCTAATCGTGTTTAACGGTTACCGCTTGTTTTCATCCCTGTCGTTTAGGTCAGCGCAAAGGACGAGCAGGATAACTATCACTACGCAGTTTGTAGAAGTCACCATGTCACTACCAAGGAAGAGTCGATTCATCGCTCTCTAAAGGAATAAGTATGAAACTTCTGTACACCCTGAATCAAAAACCGCCTCACGGCATGACCTTTTTACTGGCCGTCCAACATATGCTGGCCTCTATCGGTGGTATCGTCGCTGTACCACTCATTGTTGGCGCCTCCATTGGCTTACCGAATGACGAAATCGTCTCGCTCATTAATGCCGCCCTACTTGCATCTGGTATCGTCACCATCGCTCAATGCATCGGTTTCGGTCCTATCGGAATTAAGCTACCTGTTGTTATGGGATCAAGCTTTGCCTTTCTTGGCGTTGCTATCTCCATCGGAAAAGACTCTGGCGTATCCGGCATTATGGGGGCTGCCTTAGTTGGCTCGTTTGTCGTCATATTGGCGAGCTTCTACATGGACAAAGTACGCAAGCTCTTCCCAACGGTTGTGAGTGGTGTTGTGGTTACCTTAATCGGACTGACCATACTCCCTGTTGCCATGAACTGGGTTGGTGATGCCCCCGCCGTTAGCAGTGAGTTTGCCACCTTACCTAAACTGTTTCTTGCCGCTGTATCACTTGGCATTGTGATTGCGGTGTCTGTTTATTGTAAAGGGGCAGTTGCGGCTTCTGCTATTGTTATCGGCCTTGCAGGCGGATACATCGTCGCTCTTTCCATGGGCATGGTCGACCTCAACCAAATAAGCACTGCTGCATGGGTAGGTGGTCCAGAGCCATTTAAGTATGGTCTCACGTTTTCGGCCAGCGCCATTGTCAGTATGAGTTTGGTTTATATTGTTGTCATAGCGGAAGCAACGGGTGACTTCATGGCACTCGCAAACAACTGTCACACTAAAATCGATGGTAAAGACCTTAAGCGCGGATTACTTGGTGATGGTCTGGGCAGCACACTAGCATCATGTTTAACGGCAATGCCGTTAGCGTCATTCAGTCAAAACGTGGGCATCGTTGGCATTACCGGTGTCGCTAGCCGTTACGTTGTAGCTGCAACGGGTGGATTGCTTATCTTGGGCGGATTGTTCCCGAAATTGGCGGCGATTGCAGTCACGATTCCAAAGCCCGTGTTAGGTGGTGTAGGTTTTGTCATGTTTGGCATGATAGCTTACGCGGGTATTCGTATGCTCATTAAAGCGGCTGATACTAAACGTAACGCCCTCGTCATCTGCGTTGGTTTGGCATCAGGTCTGGCGGTCACGTTTGAACCTCGCTTGCTTCAACACTTCCCCCATGAGCTTTCAAATTTCCTTCATTCAGGGATTACTACCGGAACGATCGTTACCGTGCTTTTGCATCAGTTCTTACCGAAATCAAGCAAGCGTGAAGAGCAAGAAGCGCACGAAGAGAGCCGCGCTATGGTTAAGCAAGAAATTCATGAGCTTCAGCAACAAGAAGAAAACCAAGAAGTATCACAGACAGAGCTGTCTGCAAAAGGCAATAATTAACACCAACTAACAACAAAGTGGCTATAACTATAGTGCTCTATATCATATCTTAATCAATGACATAGAGCACTTTTCATCAACTAAAAACTCAAAAAAGACCCTCTTCCCTGAAAAGGCTGAGATGGCTAAGGATTATTATGAATGGAAACCGTATGGATTAAGAATCCACTTGCTATTTACACTGGCACGACAGAAGACGCTGGCGGCGGTATCGTCGTAATTGGCAGTCGAATTGTCGAGCTAGTAGCAAGCAACCAAGAACCCACCACAACCATTACTTCAGTTATCGACGCGTCACAACATGTCGTCACGCCAGGGCTTGTTAATGCCCATCATCACTTCTATCAAACGCTAACCAGAGCTTACCCCGATGCACTTAACAAAGAGCTGTTTCATTGGTTGAAAAGCTTGTATCCAGTATGGGCAAATCTCGACGAAGAGATGATGAGTGTCGCCACCGAACTGGCACTCGTTGAGCTATTACTCTCGGGTTGTACGACAGCCTCGGATCATCACTATTTAATCCCAACAGGCCTTGAACATGCGATAGATTTGCAAGTTGAAGCGGCGCAAAAGCTAGGAATACGAGCCATATTTACTCGCGGTTCGATGAGTCTAGGAGAAGATGATGGCGGACTGCCACCGCGTCACACAATACAAACGGAACAAACCATCGTAGACGATAGCTTGCGCTTAATTGATAGCTATCATCAACGTGAGGATGGCGCGATGACTCAAATAGCTCTCGCACCTTGTTCGCCATTTTCTGTGACCACGGATTTAATGAAAGAGACGGCGCGAATCGCCAAAAATGAATCGGTGATGACGCATACGCATCTCTGTGAAACGTTGGACGAAGAAGATTTCTGTCTTGAGAAATTTGGTATGCGTCCGGTAGATTACCTAGAGGACGTAGGTTGGCTTAATGAGCGCACCTGGTTAGCTCACGGTATCCATTTTAACAGTGAAGAGATTCGAAGACTTGGTAAAGCAGAGGTAGGAATAAGTCACTGCCCTACTTCTAATATGATGCTAGCTTCTGGTATCTGTAAAAATAACGAGCTTGAGAAAGCGGGTGTGAAAGTAGGCTTGGGTGTAGACGGTTCAGCTTCCAACGACGGTTCAAACCTAATAGCGGAAGTTCGCATGGCGATGTATTTGCAGCGCCTTCGCTACGGCTCTAACAACGTGACGCACTTTGACGCGCTTCGCTGGGCAACATCAGGATCAGCTCGCGCTATGGGTCGCACGGATATAGGTGAACTCTCCGTCGGCAAGCAAGCAGACATTGCCATGTTTAAGCTCGATGACATTCGTTTCTCTGGCAGTCACGATCCACTCGCTGCTCTTCTATTGTGTGGAGCTCAACAGGCAGACCGAGTGATGGTGGCTGGTCAATGGCGAGTTCACGATGGTGCTGTCATGGGCGTGGATATGCCACAGCTCATTGAGCGCCATAAAGCCGCCGCACTTCGCTTAAGACAAAAAGCATTAAGCATGTAACTTATTCATAGAGTTATAACGGTAGAAAAGACTATCAAACACCGCTGCTTTTACTCTGTTCACACTGGTGGAGCAGCAGTGTGTCACTACTCCATTTCAAACATGAGCTTATACCCGACTCTTTACACCACACCCTTGAATCACCATCTTGGTCAGAAACGCTGCAGCCTCATCAAAATCGCTGTCTGTTAACTCTGGTTTATCCATTACACTGCAGATCTGCCAACTAAAATCGGCGTAGGTTTGAGTTGCAGACCATATGGCAAACATCAAATGATGTGGTGGCACATCGTCCATTAACCCCTGCTCTGCCCAGTTTGCAAACTTTTCTAATATGAGCTGTGACTGTTGAAATAGTTTGGTTCGAATCCCCTCGGGCAGTACTTTGGCTCCAGACATCACTTCACTGGCGAATACGCGAGATGCGTGAGGGTGATCTCTGGAAATCATGAGTTTTGTTCGAATGTACTGTGTGAGTGCTTCAACAGGATCATCAAGCTCTTCAATAGGCATTGATGCTTCTAGAAGTGGCTGGGTTACGGTTTCAAGAACCGCATAGTACAACTTATCTTTTGAACTGAAGTAATAGAACACATTAGGTTTAGGAATGTCTGCCGCCTTAGCGATGTCTACCATCTTGGTAGCAGCATAGCCATGTGTAGCAAACTGCTCACTGGCGACTTCAATGATAAGATCTTGATTCTTCCGTCTAATGCGCGACATGCTTGTCCTTACTGTCGTTACTCATACTTGGTTCATCTTAATGAATTTAAACACTAAGTACAAAGCGTGAGGTGTTGAATTCTGAGCAAGCGCAAGAGATAAAAAATCCCGAAGCCAATACGCTCTGCGCCTGGTTGTTGAAGTTTGAAGCCGAAAACTTCTGCGCAGTTTGTATAACTTCGGGAACGCGTATAAAAGGAGACAAAACTACGCGATTTATGCGGAAACTAAAGGTAACGGAGGCCTCTAACTCAATGAGATTCAATCATTACGAATCGAATGACTAGAACGCATTTCAAGCGCTTTAATTAGCGCAGAATGGTCCCAATTCTCTCCACCTTGATCAGCACACTCGTCAAACAAGTTCTGAGCATTTTCTGTATTTGGCAGCGCAACACCCAACTCTTTTGCGCCAGTTAAGGCTAGGTTGAGATCCTTCTGGTGAAGGGCAATCTTAAAGCCAGGATTGAAACTGCCTTCGATCATTCTCTCACCGTGTACTTCGAGTATCTTCGAGCTCGCAAAGCCTCCAAGCAGTGCCTGACGCACACGGGCAGGATCAGCGCCAGCCTTCGATGCAAACACCAATGCCTCTGACACCGCTTCGATATTAAGTGCTACGATAATCTGGTTGGCGACTTTACAAGTTTGTCCTGCTCCGCTGTCACCCACCAGCGTGATGTTTTTGCCTAACACTTCAAACAATGGTCTAGCTGTATCAAACGCCTTTTGTTCACCACCCACCATAATGCTGAGTGTCGCGTTCACCGCTCCAACTTCACCACCTGACACTGGAGCATCGAGGTACTGAGCACCACTTTCTTTGATACGCTTAGCAAATGACTGAGTAGCCATCGGCGAGATAGAACTCATGTCAATAACCAGCTTACTGTTACCGTTGACTAAACCTTGTTCAACACCGTCAGCGTCAAACAGCACTTCTTCAACTTGCGGGGTATTAGGCAACATTAGAATCGTAACATCCGCGATTTCCGTCGCTTCTTTCGGCGAGTGACATACGGTTGCTCCACGAGTGACCAGTTCGGCTGGTGGCGTATTGAAATGATCCGACAAGACCAACTCGTAACCTGCAGTTTGCAGGTTTTTAGCCATTGGCAACCCCATAATCCCAGTACCGATAAATGCAATTTTCATGATGTGTTCTCCTTAACGTGTCGAATTATTGAAAAGTGTTTAACCAAGACAGACCGTCTTCAGTGGTTGTTTTCGGTTTGTATTCACAACCCACCCAACCTTGATATCCCATCGCATCGAGCTCTCTCAACACAAAGTCATAATTGATTTCTCCAGTACCCGGCTCATGACGCCCTGGGTTGTCAGCCAATTGAATATGGGAGATTTGCGATAGGTTGCTACTGATAGTCGGAACTAAGTCACCTTCCATGATTTGCATGTGATAGATATCGTATTGCACCGATAGATTCGCACTACCAACTTCTTCAATAATGGACTTGGCTTGTTCTGTGGTGTTCAAGAAGAAGCCTGGAATGTCACGTGTATTAATCGCTTCAATCACCAACTTGATGCCTGCTGCTTCAAGTTGCTGCGCAGCATAACGAAGGTTGATTACGAACGTGGTTCTCGCATCTTGTCCCGTTACACTTGCGGGAACAATGCCCGCCAAGCAGTTGATTTGCTTACAACCTAAGATCTGTGCGTAGCTTATCGCTTTGCTCACCCCTTGTTGAAACTCTTCAATACGGCTTGGGTCGACCGCGATACCTCGATCTCCCGCATTCCAGTCACCTGCAGGAAGGTTAAACAGAACCTGCTCTAGATTATTGTCATCCAATAGCGACTTAATGGTCTTTGCGGTGAAATCATAAGGAAACAGATACTCGACTCCGTGGAATCCTGCGTTTGCCGCTTTTTCAAATCGACTGAGAAAGTCGACTTCATTAAACAGCATCGATAGGTTAGCTGCGAACTTTGGCATTATCTTCTCCTTAAGACGTTGAGTTTGTGGTGTTTATCGACGACAGTGCAGTTGGCGCATCCGTTGCACTCTCAGCTAGCGGTTCAAATTCATTGATAGTATTGATTTCAACCCCCATTGAGATGTTAGTGACACGCTCTAGAATAATCTCAACCACAACAGGTACTTGGTGCGCCGCCATCAATGCTCGCGCCTCAGAAAACGCACTTTGAATATTGGAAGGATCGGTAACGCGAATCGCCTTACAACCCAAACCTTCAACGACCTTCACATGGTCGACGCCATAGCCTTCAACCTCCGGCGAGTTCTGGTTTTCAAATGCCAATTGCACGCAATAATCAATGTCAAATTGGCGCTGGGCTTGACGAATGAGACCTAGGTAGGAGTTATTCACGACAACATGTATGTAAGGAAGATTGAACTGAGCCCCAACCGCCAACTCTTCAATCATGAATTGGAAGTCATAATCACCAGAGACGGCCACCACATCACGTTGTGGGTCGGCGACTTTCACACCAAGAGCTGCAGGTATCGTCCAACCTAATGGACCCGCCTGTCCGCAGTTAATCCAATGTCTTGGTTTATAGACATGGAGGAACTGAGCCGCCGCGATTTGCGATAGTCCAATCGTGCTGACATAGCATGTCTCCGGACCAAATGCCTTGTTCATTTCTTCATAAACGCGCATTGGTTTAATAGGAGTGTCGGTAAAGTGGGTTTTGCGAAGCATGGTTGCTTTGCGTTGCTGACACGTACCTACCCAATGAGCTCTATCAGGTAGCAGATCTTTCGCAGCTCGCTCTTTCGCCACCTCTACCATTAACTCTAGTGCCGCTTTAGCGTCTGAAACGATGCCAAGATCAGGGCAGAACACTCGACCAATCTGAGTCGGTTCAATATCAATATGAACGAACTTTCGACCTTGGGTATAGACGTCGAGCGAACCGGTGTGTCGATTAGCGAATCGATTTCCGACACCAAATACAAAGTCGGATTCAAGTAAGGTTTCATTACCGTAGCGGTGCGCCGTTTGCAGACCTACCATGCCAGCCATTAGCTCGTGGTCGTCAGGAATAGACCCCCACCCCATCAAAGTTGGGATAACAGGAACCCCAGTGATTTCCGCAAACTGCTGAAGCAAATCAGAAGCCCCTGCGTTAATGACACCACCACCAGAAACAATGACCGGCTTTTCTGCAGCCCTTAACATATCGAGCGCTTTCTCTATTTGCTCACGACTTGCTGACGGCTTATAAGCATCCAAGGGTTCGTAAGTATCAATATCAAACTCAATTTCTGCCAACTGCACATCGAGTGGCAAATCAATCAATACTGGACCCGGACGTCCCGAGCGCATGATATGAAACGCCTTTTGAAACGCACGCGGCACCTGAGCGGGTTCTAATACTGTCGTTGCCCATTTAGTGACAGGCTTGGCAATTGACTCTATATCAACCGCTTGAAAATCTTCTTTATGAAGACGAGCTCGCGGCGCTTGGCCTGTAATACATAAAATAGGGATCGAGTCCGCCGATGCGGAATAAAGGCCAGTGATCATATCCGTACCAGCAGGACCCGATGTTCCTATACATACTCCAATGCTATCTTGCTCTGTGCGTGTAAACCCTTCTGCCATGTGCGAAGCACCCTCGACGTGGCGGGCGAGTACATGCTCAATGCCACCCAGTGCTTTCATTGCCGCGTACATAGGATTGATTGCCGCTCCTGGGACACCAAATGCAATGTGAACCCCTTCTTTTTTTAGTACTGCTACTGCCGCTTCTATTGCTTTCATTCTTGCCATTCCAACCCCTCCACTGGATTGTGTACAATTTTCGATTACTTTGTGTACTATGAACCAAAATGGAGCATTGGCAAGTAATAAATTCACATTTCATTCACATAGAGCAGAAGCACTAAGCAACCACTAACCCCATAAACATTGAAAATAAATGCTTAATGTAAATTATCTTTACGTAAAAATAATTTCCAAATTTCCCTTCGTTAAATTAATGATAAATAGTCTTTGATCATTTGTGTTTTTTCTCATATAAGTAGATATGCAATACATCTTTGTATACAAAAAATAAAAATATTGTGTAAAGGAGACAGGTAATGACCGTAATCGAAGGAACGAAAATCGCATCGGCGAATCAATTAAATATCATCGGCTCGATATGCAACAGTGACTACGAATCAATATTAAGCAAAGAGGCGTTGGCTTTCCTCAATGCGCTAGTCAATCAATTCGGCAGCCGAAGAGACGCGTTGTTAAAGCAGAGAGAAATCAAACAAGCCGCTTTTGATGCTGGCGAACTACCTAACTTTCGCACAGATACGCAATCAATTCGGGACGATAAAAACTGGCGAGTACGACCGATTCCAGAGCCGTTGTTGGATCGCCGTGTTGAGATTACCGGTCCCGTTGACCGTAAGATGGTGATAAACGCCCTAAACTCTGGCGCTAAAGTATTTATGTGTTGTTTTGAAGACGCGTCTGCGCCGACCTGGAGCAATATGGTTGATGGTCAAATAAACCTACGAGATGCCAATCAAGGTACTATCAGCCATTATGATGAAAATAAAGACAAGCACTACACGCTGAATGAAAACCCTGCATTGCTTATCGCTCGTCCAAGGGGTCTTCACCTACCTGAAAAATCGATTCTTATTAATGGCCAGCCTATCGCCGGGTGTTTGATGGACTTCGCGCTGTATTTCTTCCACAACTACCGAACACGTGCGGACAAAGGGCTCGGTGTTTACTACTACATTCCAAAGCTTGAGAGTATGGAAGAAGCTAAGTGGTGGGATGATGTATTCTCCTTCACTGAAAACTACTTTAGTGTACCAACAGGGACGATTCGAGCGACGGTACTCATCGAGACGTTGCCCGCTGTATTTCAAATGGATGAAATCCTGTATGCAATGAAAGACCATATTGTTGCCATGAACTGCGGTCGTTGGGATTACATCTTTAGCTACATCAAAACCCTAAAGAACCATAAAGATCGTATCCTACCCGACCGCCACGGTGTAGGCATGGATAAAGCTTTCCTCAATGCGTACAGCCAACTTCTGGTTAAAACGTGTCACGCTCGAGGCGCTCTGGCGATGGGTGGCATGTCTGCGTTTATCCCAGCGAAAGATCCGCAAGAAATGGCACGCGTTACAGCAAAAGTTATTGAAGACAAGCAACGTGAGTCCCAAAACGGTCATGATGGTACTTGGGTCGCGCACCCTGCACTTGTCGACTTGGCAATGTCTACCTTTGATAAGCAGCTTGGTGGCAAGACTAATCAGCTCGATTTTGTTAGTCCGGACACTGAAATTACTGCAGAAACCCTGCTAAAACCGTGTGATGGAACTCGCGATGAAGCGGGCGTTCGCAAGAACATACGTATCGCGCTTTACTACATTGAAGCATGGATCCAAGGTCACGGCTGCGTACCTATTTACGGATTGATGGAAGATGCGGCGACGGCAGAGATCTCTCGAGCCAATATCTGGCAGTGGATACATCATGGTGTCACGCTCGATGACGGTCAGGTATTTACTGCCGAACTCTTTCACACTTGGCTCTACGAAGAGCTTAGTACTATTCAACAGGAAGTGGGTGATACTCGTTACTTTGCTGGACGCTTTGACGAAACCGCTGACCTTTTCTACGAGCTGTCTACATCGAAACAGTTTGCTAGCTTCCTGACCCTTCCAAGCTATTCCCTTCTTTAGGTTTTGCCGTTTAGCCAACGTAAACAACGTTGGCTAATCCTCCTAGAAGATTTAGCGCAAGCGACTAGACGACGAGGAAACAACATGGGAAGTTTAACTCTTAACCAAGCACTTACGATTATTAACGCCACCTTCCAGGCAGGAAAAACCGACGAATGCGCGCCGTTAACTGCAGCGGTTCTCGATAGCGGTGGCAAGCTCATCTCTCTTCAGCGCCAAGATGGCTCGAGTATGATGAGACCCGATATTGCCATCGCAAAGGCATGGGGAGCGCTAGCGCTTGGTTGCTCGTCTAGGAAATTAGCACAAGATGCCGATGCAAGACCTGCGTTTATTTCAGCAGTTAATGTATTGGCACATGGAAATATGGTACCAGTACCAGGAGGTTTGCTCATTCGGGACAAAGAACAACAGGTGATCGGTGCAATTGGCGTGAGTGGAGATCTCTCCGATGCCGACGAACGCTGCGCATTGATAGGTATTGCTGCTGCCGATCTATTTAGTGATGAGCTAGCCGCATAACGGATGTACCTCTTCGTTTCCTAGACAAGCGCGAGCGTTATTCTAGGAAACGAGGCTCAACCACTATTTCTATTGACCTAAACTACTCGTATTGACTTAACCACACCTTCAGTAACTGGTTTGCCTGCTTTTTTTGTGCAGACGTCATGGATTTAACGAGACTTTTTTGCACATCCGCATGCTCTTCAATCAACTTATCAATCAGTATGAATCCATCTTTTGTGAGTTGCACGGTAACGCTACGACGGTCCTCTTTGCTGTGCTCGCGCAAAATAAGCCCCTTAGTTTCAAGCTTATCGAGACGGTTTGTCATTGCACCCGAGGTCAACATCATGGTGTCAATAAGTTCAGATGGTGTTAATCGATAAGGTTTACCGCTACGACGTAGCGTCGCAAGTACGTCAAACTCTCCGAGTTTTAGGTCATACTTCTTATGCAAATCAGCAACTTTCGTTTCCATGTACTTAGCGATCCGCATGAGTCGTCCCATCATCGCCATTGGGTCTGTATCCAACTCTGGCTTCTGTTTTGCCCACTGCTCGACCACTCGATCAATCGCATCCATTTCGATCTTTTCCCACTGTCTTATGTCTGTTCAAACTAGCTTAACATAAAGATACTTTACAGGCAGCCCAAAGATCGTTAAAGTGGCGGCAGATATCTTAACGTAAAGATAAATGACATGAATATACTTCTAGCAATGATCCCTGCATTTTTCTGGGGCACAACCTACGCCGTCACGAAGTTCACGCTTCCAGACTGGCCACCAATCCTACTGGGAGCGCTCCGAGCACTTCCGGCTGGCTTGCTATTGCTATTAGTTAAACCGTCATTGCCTAAAAAAGGCGAATGGCAAGTCTTGTTCATCTTAGGGACGGTCAACATTGCGACCTTCTTCGGTCTTATCTTCGTTATGGCGCAGACTCTACCTTCTACCATATCCGGCGTCGGTATGGTGTCTGTTCCTGTATTCGCTATGTTGTACCAATGGTTTGTCAATAAAAAGCGTCCAAGTTGGGTGCAAACGCTAAGTGGATTGGCGCTAGTATTGTTTGCGTTCTTCTTGTTTTCACCGGGTACTATTTCACTCAATCCTATTGGCTTAGGGGCTATGCTCGCCGCCATAATGTGTATCGTAGCGGGCAGCGGAATTACTAAGGCATTAGGCAGTCGTATTCACTGGTGGACCATTCTCACTTGGCAGCTGATTTTAGGCGGTGCCGTACTTGGCTTGGTATCAGGCGTTCACGCATCGTTTGAGCCACAACTTTATCAAACGGTGATCGCTAACTTCTCAAGCCAAAACCTCATTGGTCTGCTTTGGGTTGTCGGTCTGAATACAGCACTGAGCTATGGGATGTACGTTTGGTTGCTGCAACGCATGAGTGTGGTTGATTTCACCTTTGGCGGTATTGCTAACCCTATTGCAGGTATCCTTTGCGGTATGGTTCTGCTTGGTGAGTCGTTTACTCAAACCCAATACGCGCTAATGATGGGCATGATCGTAATGTCACTCGTTCCTCAGACCATTCAAGCCGCCAAACACCATAGACTGCAAAACTTAGCGAAACATGGTTCTTGATTAAAACCATTGAGATCGAAAGTGGCTTGAGGTTCTAGAGTTAACTACGTACCATACGGCCACTTATTTATTACAGTGCGATCAACATGAAACGACTTGTTCTCTACGTAAAAGACAAATGCCCGCATTGCAAAGATGCACAGCGCTATCTTGATAGCAAAGGCTATAAATATCGCCTCACTAACGCCAAGATGCAGCGCGGCAGAAAAGAACTCGATGCTATCGGCGCTCGCTCATTGCCTGTTCTTAAAATTGGTGACCGCTATATGATCGGCTGGAATCCAAAAAACTTTGAGCGTATGTATAACAGTAATTAACGCTTTATTTCCTATACTGCCCCTATCACATAAAGTTATCCTTAGCCGAGATGGGGGCGCTATATGCCAAATTGCTTGTATCTACGCTTAGTAGCCACCTTCACTGCACTCATGTCAGCGCTGCTAATAACTAAAACAGCAAACGCAACCCTCCCCCTCGATGAGGCAAGAATTACCAATCAGCGGCTCTACAACCTACAGCTCACAGAGGCCGAGTACCCAGCATTAAACTGCTTAGCGACACAAGTAGGCAATCAAACCTTACTCGTACCCGCTCATTGTGTGTTCTCAAGCTCTGACTCAACATTCTACCCATTGCGACACCTAAGACTTACGCCGCTGTTTTCTCAGGATGACAGGTACACCTACGCATCTGTTGTATCCGTAACCACGGATCATCAGAAGCTATCTAACGTCAGCGCAGACGAGGACTGGGCTATTTTAGAAGTAGACGCTGAGTTAGGCTGCCACCAGAACCTGCCAACCTTAATCAATATGGCAAACAAGAAATGGGACGCTGAGCCCGTTCAGATCGCTGTTCTAGATACAGCACGAGATGTACTGTCTGTTGAGACGTGCTTATTGGATTCCGAAAGCAATGGGAAGCTTTGGCTAACCGAATGCGATGAGCTGAGTGAGATTGTCTCTGGAACCCCAGTTCTTAGCTTAATAGGAGCGAAAACGACGTTAATTGGATTAGTTACAGACCAAGAGCACGCAGATGGACTCATACGCTACCAGGTGACATCAATAGAACCCGCTTTACGACGATTAACACCCCAGCAGCTCTGCGCTACATCTGCTTTTTAATAAAGTCGATAAAGCTTCGGTCGGCACGAGACAAATAACCGTCTTTTCGCCACGCTAGCGCCAAGTCGACAAAAACTGGCGGCTCAAATGAAATACCGCGAGTTTCGGGTTCATGCTCGGTGACCAGTTCCAGCAAAGCGGTGATCGCGTACTCATGTTTAACAATCGAGAGAATCATGGGTAGTAGATTGGTTTCAAATGAGAACTTTGCTTCTATTTGCCTTCTTTTACACTCTTCGTCAATAAAGTCTCGATGGAAATAACCTGGTTTAAACATCACCAGTTCTTCGTCAAAAAACTCATCAAAATCCAACGAATCTCTTTGAGCAAAGGCATGATGTTGGCTGACGACTGCCACCATTTCGGAACGAAATATCTGATCAACTTCTAAATCATCAGGCACCTCTTTGTTTCTAATCACCCCAAGGTCAATCTCACCACTGAGTAGCATTCTGCGTATATCTTGCGTGCCCGCTTCGACAACCGTCATTTTAAGATGGGGATAAGCCGTCTTAAATGCCATTACTATCTCTGGGAAAAAGTACGACCCCATCATACTAGGCGTGCCTAAGCGAACTTCGCCTTTCAACAGCCCCTTCATCTCATCCACTGCAAGCTTCGCATCTTCGACCTGCTGCAAGATCTTTCTTGCATGTGGTTCAAGTGCTCGACCTTCTTGTGTCAGGCGAACTTGTTTGTCGAGTCGGGTAAATAATTGAATACCGAGTTGCTGCTCGAACTTGCGAATTGAAATACTCAGTGCAGGCTGCGCAATCATCACGGCTTGCGCAGCGCGGGTAAAGTTCTGATGATCGACAACGGCGAGGAAATGCGTGAGCTGCTTAACGTCCATTATTGATAAAATATATTCAAACTATATCTTTAATATATTTCATTAATCCAAACTGCAATGCTAATTTGATCACATAGTTCACCATTTAGCAGTAAGGCTTCACCGTGATTGAATTGCACTCCCCTCAATATCGACGAATTACTCTCGCACTCGCTTTGGGTTCGTTTCTGGTGTTTTGCAATTTGTATATTTTCCAGCCAATTTTGCCTCAGTTGAGTGTTCATTTCGGTGTGTCTGAGACCGAGATCAACTGGGTATTCGCAGCCTCTACGCTCGCGCTATCATTGTGCCTAGTGCCTTGGGCTATTACTTCTGAAAGTATCGGGCGTCGCTCAGTAATGCTAGGGGGATTGCTGGCTCTGCCTATCATCGGTTATGCGATGATGCTGACTGAAAGCCTGACTGCGATAGTCTTTTTGAGAGCGGCAATGGGGATCGCTCTAGCGGCATTTGCGTCAGTCGCCGTTGCCTACATGGTAGAAGAACTCACACCCGACGCCTTCACCAAAGCAATTGGCGGTTACATTGCAGCAAACTCCCTTGGTGGTATTGCCGGACGAGTCGCTGGCGGTGTGTTAACCGGCTACTTTGACTGGAAAACCGCGGTGTTTGTTATCGCTACGTTTACCTTAGTGTCGGCGTTAATTGTCGTTGCGATACTGCCAAAACAGCAGCACTTTAAGCCGACCAGAGGGCTTTTCTATCATCACAATCGAAGTCTAGTCGCGCATATCTCTAATCCTACGGTATGGATAGCCATGCTGATTGGAGGCATCAACTTCGCTTTGTTCGTTAACCTGTATTCAGTTATGGGATTCCGCTTGGTTGAGCCGCCACACAACCTTCCTCTCGCCCTAAGTTCGTTAATTTTTCTGTGCTATTTGGCCGGAACGCTATCATCAAAACTAAGCGCAAACTGGCGCAAGCGGTACCTACCTATTCCAGGGATGGTATTGGGTACATTATTAAGCATGCTGGGTATGCTGGTCGCTTTATTTGAATCCATTCCTGCCATGTTGTTAGGGTTACTCCTCATTAGTGGGGGTGCATTCTTTACTCACACCCTTGCTTATGCATGGGTAAGCCAAAAGGCGACGCATGCGAAGGCGACAGCAACAGCGCTTTACTTGGTCCACTACTACATCGGCGGAAGCTTAGGCGGATTTTTCCTACTCTATTGCTGGCAAGTCGGTCGCTGGCCTAGCGTCGTTGAGGGAGGTGCTTTACTCTACGCCGCATTGTTCGGGCTCTGCTACAAGTTATATCAAGTCGATCAACGTAATACGCTCTCAGAGAAGCCCATCAAGCACGCTTGATAATGGCGCCAGCCGCGAGAAACGTTCGCTATCGACCGCTTAGCAGCATATAATTGCCATAGTGTTAAAAGTGGTAAGTGTTATGTCGTTACGTGAAGAAGTAGTAAAGATCGAGCAACAAGTTCAGCAATGGTTAAAAGAGGTCGTGATCGGGTTAAACCTATGCCCTTTCGCCGCTAAACCAGAACGCAATAAGCAAATTAAGACCTTTGTTAGCCTTGCAGACAAAGAGGAAGGGTTACTAGAAGACATTCTAAGTGAACTGATGCTGCTAGAGCAAACAGATGCGCGAGATCTAGAAACCACATTAGTTGTCGTGCCTAAGATGCTGCATGATTTTGTCGATTACAACTTCTTCATCGACTGGGTTGAGGCGTTGATAAAACAAAATGGCTGGGAAGGCATTTATCAAGTCGCGACCTTCCATCCTAACTACTGTTTTGGTGGTGCTGAACCTGAGGATCCAGAAAACCTCACCAACCGTTCACCATACCCCATTTTCCACCTTATTCGCGAAGAAAGTATGGAGCGAGTACTTAAACACTATCCCGATCCAGAGGCGATCCCTGACAACAACATTGCACGTGTCAGTGAACTCGACGAACACGAGCGAAAACGATTGTTCCCTTACTTATTCTCCTAGGCACGATCCGTCATAGTTGCGTTTATCTTCTACTTGCAATAGATAGCGTCAATATTAGGTTGCGATAATGTAGATACTCAATAGGCAATGCCACTGCTAAGGTAGTGGCATCTATCCGACTATGAGCATCATTATGAAACCTTGGATCAAGTTTATTCCGCTTTGCCTTTTGGTTAGCTACGTGATTATTTATGACGTTGTCGACCAGTACAATCACAACCAACCGGCTTCACAGCAAACTGTCATCGAACAAACAAAGTAACTGCTATTAATCGTCGGGATTACTTATCGGACTTCAGAGATCAGACTGAACTCTTACATTCCATCTCTTCCCTAACGCCAGTTCAATTGATAATCTTCACAAATCATTAATGGCCATCAATAAGAATCATCAATGGGTCTAGCGCTCACTATTTTTACTAATATCGGTGATAACGGTGTTGAGTTGGCGAGTTACCAAGCCCCTTCTTCATCACATGTACTAGAAGTATGGGACAAGATTCCTCGAGCAAAAGAAGTCACCCTGCACTACCTTGTTCTTTTGGAAGGTAACGATCATATAGATAGTAAGTTTATCGACGCTAAATACGTTGGGCGGCTACTGGAGATGTGGGGAAATTTTGATAGTTTTTATCAAGAGTTCCAAGAAGGTTAAAAGGCCACCTCGAAAGGTGGCCTTTAAATACGACGACTCGGGACCCTAATCCGAAACGTCGTTTTCCAAAAAGTACGTGTACCTTTTGAAACTGGGAATAAGATGGTCAGCCCTAACGCCTCTCATCTCATCAATACTCGTATCAATGGTGAGATATTATCCGCTCAACCATTTGAATTGTTTGGAAATGTTAACCGTATTCCGACTTTAAAACAATATCTGACATCGCTAATCAGTGTAGTTCAATATCCTAACGCCAAGAAAATGCTCATCGGTGTAGCGAATGGCTTCCTGCTCTGATAGGATCTTGTCACCAATTATCAAACAGCAAAATCGATGAAACTAACCAAACTTACCCAACCGATCTTCGATCACCTATACCGCGACATTACTGAGTTCCGTACTACATTTGATTTGCCTGTGAATGATGCAGAGTCGCTAGATGATGCAGCTGACACTCTACACAGCTCACTGGCTATCGAAGAAATGACCGAACTGGCAGAAGCGGACAGTAAAGTAGAACAAGCGGACGCTATCATCGATTCAGTCTATGTTTTGATGGGTCGTTTGGTTCACCTAGGCGATAGCAAAGTCGAAGATAACGTTGCAATTAGCTATCTGATTGAACTGCTTTTGCACGTGGCTGCCAACCGCGATATCGACTTCATCAAATGCTGGGATGAGATTCACTCTAGCAACATGAGTAAAGTATGCCGTAACGAAAGCGAATACCAAGAAACAGAAGCGCACTACGCTGAGCAAGGTATCAAGCTTATGGCGGTAACAAAGGGTGAGTACATCATCGCGAAATGTGCAGAAGACTTTGTTTCTGAAGCGAAGACTATTCGCAAAGGTAAGGTTTTGAAGTCGGTCTACTACCGCCCTGCCGATCTTTCTCCGCTGGTTTAATTGCTAATATGAATTGAGCTGCAATCAGCGAGTCAGCTAAAAAATAGCAAAACGGTCTCTAAATTAGAGACCGTTTTTCATTTCTACTCATTAAAGATAAGCAAGGGTTTTCCTTCAAACTCAATCTTTTTGACCGTGGTCTTGTAAACCGAACTGATGTTCTCTTCCGTCAGCACTTCTTCGCTCGTCCCTACAGCCTCCATTACCCCATTTGCGAGTAGGACTACGTAATCGGCACGTCTCAGTGTGGTATTAAGGTCGTGATTCGCCACAATGACCGATGTTCCTTGTCGTGTTACGATATCGATCAGCTCATTTAAGTACTTCTCTTGACCAATATCCAATGGCGCTGCGGGTTCGTCTAGAATCAGAACTCGAGCCAGAGGGTTGATCGGACGCCAAACCTGTAAACAGCATGCGGCTAGCCGAACACGTTGCCATTCACCACCCGACAAGTGATGGACCGTTCTAGACAACATAGTGTTGATATTAAGTAGCTCAGTGAGCTCCGCTATCGCTTGATTGAGAGTCTCATCTGAACATTGCTTGTTGCTGGGGATCGACAACGACAGAAACTGGTAAACGGGCATGTTAAACGCCGGTCGCGCGGACTGAGCAAGATAAGCACGCAGTAAAGCGATATCGGGAAGTGACATTTGAGCCAAATCCAGGTCGCCCACTTTAATGACCCCTTGATAGCTCATCACACCGGATAACGCAGCGAGCAAGGTGCTTTTTCCGCTGCCATTCGGACCAATGATGTGAGTGAGCTTCCCTTCGGGTAATGAGAGGCTAACGGGTAATAAGCGAGTTCCAACCGATAGATTATGAGCTTGTATCATGGCTTCTCAATAGCATCCATATAAACACGGGCGCACCGATAGTCGTCGTCATAACACCAACAGGGAGTTCAGCTGAATCAAGAACAGTGCGCGCCAAGATATCTGAAACAACGAGCAGTGCTGCACCCGTCAATGCAGACAGCGGCAGCAAATAACGATTCTCTGTTCCAAAAGACAAACGAAGCAAGTGTGGCACAACAAGACCAACAAAACTAATCACACCGCCAAGAGCAACGGAGCCGCCCACGAGCAATGAAACCGCTAAAATCAGTTGCCACCGTATGCGCATAACATCGACGCCAAGCTGTTTCGCGTGGATCTCGCCAACCATGAGTTTATCGAGTATCGTCCCCTTCAGACACAGCCAAATTCCAACGGGTATCATCACCAGAGTGAGAATATGTTGATACCAACTGACGCCCCCGACGCTTCCCATTAGCCAATACATGAGCTGGCGAATACTCAAATCATCACTAAAGTAAAATGCCCAAGTAACTACTGCACCGGATAGTATCCCAAGCGCCACGCCCACCAGCAGCAAACGAGTCGTTGTCAACCTGAGGGTTCTCGCCATCGACACCAAAATTAAAGTAAAGCCTAACGCGCCTGCCACGCCAGCCAGCATAAACCCTAGCGGAGTTGCGGCGGCGGGAAAGGCGAATAGGATCAATACCATACCTAAGCTTGCCCCACCCGAAATACCAAGCACACCTGGCTCGGCAAGGACGTTACCTAACAGCACTTGCAAAGATGCCCCTGAAAGAGCGAGCGCCGCGCCAATTGCAGCCGCTGCGAGTAGCCTTGGTAAACGCAAGTCGTAAAGAAGCCGAGACTCGAGTGCAGTTTGCGGTGAGAAAGGATTGATGAATATCTCACCCACGGAGAGATGAAGAAAAGCGCAACCTATTAAGACGCCAAACATCACGAGCATAAGCGTGTGCCAGCGCCTCTGGTTTTGATTCAGTAACTGATTGAATTCCATTAGAGAAGCATAACAGCAGCGCGAGAGAACGCCACTGCTTTTCGATTAATCGTAGACCAGTTGGTCATCCTCATAGCGAGTTGCGACATTAACTACCATAAGTGCAGCGCGTTGACCAATCGTAACTTTACGATTTGGGAATACGATCGCCTCGTGATCATTCTTCGCCATTAGAGGTTTATCACCATCGTGACCAAAAACTTCACCATGTTTAAACTCGGTGAAGTTCTCAACGTTATCATCAAATAGGAAGTCGAAGTCATCGTGATGACGCACAATCGTGCGAGAGACGCGATACATAATTGGTGCTTTTGCTAAGTGCTCTGGCTGCTCCGCTGCAAGCAAATCGCGCGTTGCTAAGTCAAAGGCAAGCAGTTTTTCTAGATCGTTCTCACCAATTCTCGCCACACGACCAAGTTCCATAGTTAATGCTTGAGCGCCGTAGTTTTCTGCAGAGAACCAACTAAACGTGCTCGAAGGTGCGTTAGAGAGCAAAACAGCATCCATATGAGCGCTTGCTACATAGTCAAATAATGCTTTGCTACGAACTGCGTGGCGCGTTTTAGGGCTCACAACAAATGAGTAGTGCTTAGACTCACGAATCGCACAGTGAAGGTCAAGGTGCCAGCGACGCGCTACTGCCGTATCTTGATAGAAAGCCTCTACAAGTTGCTTGAGATGTTTTGCTATCGCCACCTCTCGATTAACCGCACGCTCTTTGTTACCAAACAGTCGGTTGAGGTTTTCATCGATAAAACGAGTATGGCGGTTGGTCGCCTCAGGATGAGCAATAATAAAAAGACAGCGCGCTTTAAGCTTCAAAAAGCCCGATGCGATGTCATCGACCATTTTATCAACCAGTTCCATGGGCGCGGTTTCATCGCCGTGGATGCCACAAGAAATGATGATGTGCTCGCTGTCCTCGTCCATGTGACTCGGCGTGACTTCAAGAACACCACGGTAACGATGATCTAACTTCACACCGTCTGGTGTGGTTATTGATGTTGCGGTGAATTCAGTTTCGGTTTCTAAAGTATCTTTCAGAAATGATTGGCGAAAAAACGATTTCGTCATGCGCTGCTCCCTATCTAACAGCGGTATGGTAATGAAACAAGACAGAAAATTATACGGATATGATCGCGTTTATCGAAGTAAGTCGCGCTTCTTTGAGATAAATACTCCGATCTGGTCGAAAAACCCTCAACTTTGGTGCTCTAAACCGCTCCTCTGGGTCACGATTTCTCACGACCCAGAGAAGTGAAAAGCCTAGCTACTCAATTGATTGAATAGGTTTTCAAACTCATCGACTTTGTCTGACAGTCTCTCCATACTCTCTTGCCAAAACGTCGCTTCGGTCAGGTCTTTATTCATATGTTTGACCACGACATCTTCAGCTAAATACGAGCCAGTATCACGCAAAAGAGCAACGTAATCTGCATAAAACTGTTCACCTTTTTGCTCGCGTTGAGCATAAACGCCTTGGCTAAACAGGTAACCGAACAAGTACGGATAGTTATAGAAGCTTAACTCAGAGATACTAAAGTGAAGTTTGCTTGCCCAAAAATATGGGTCGGTTCCCTTCATGGAATCCCCATACCAGTCAGCCCATGTGGTCGACATCAGCTCGCACAACTGGCTCGCATCCAACTCGCTTTCTTTGCGCGCCTCATAGAAGGCTTTTTCAAACTCGAATCGGACTGGAATATTGATCGTCAATGCATACGCTGAAGACAGTTCTTCCCACAGCATCTCTAATTTTTCTTCCGGTGTTTGAGCTTGCTCTAATAGGAAGTCTCGGACAATGTTTTCTGCAAAGATAGATGCAGTCTCCGCTAACGTCATTGGGTATTCAGTTCGGCACAGCGGCAAGTCGCGCATTACCCAGTTGTGGAAAGCATGCCCCAACTCATGAGCCAACGTCAGCAGATCCGAACGACTCCCGCCCCATGTCATAAACACAAGTGGCGTTCGCGTCGCAGCGAGTTTGGTACAATAAGCGCCTAAACGGCGGTTCTCAGAAGGCGCTGCATCTATCCAGCCATTATCAACCATGGTTTGTACAAACTCTGCCATTTCTGGGTTTACTTGCTCGAAAGCCTGCTTGATGACCTCGATACCTTCGGCAAATTCGTAAACTTTGGCTTCACTGTTGTTCATTGGCGGCATCGCAGCGAGGTGATTCCACGGAGTCATGCTCTCCAAACCGTGAACCTTAGCCATTAAGCGTCCCGCTTTTTGTCCTATATGCTTGTTAGTCTTTGCCACATTCATCATGGCATCTAAGGTATCGCGCTGGATTCGGTTTGCACGTAGGCTTGAATCCAAAAAGTGCTCTTCTTGCTGTAATGAACGCTTTTTGCCTTCGTTATGTCGCCAGCCCGCTAAAGCATTCACAATCGCCGCAAACGAAGTCTCATTCGCTTTCATTGCTGCTTGAATGCCCTTCCAAGCCGCTTCTTGTTTGGTGAACTCTCCACCATAAAGAAGGCTCGCAGCGGTTGAAAAGCCCACTTGCTCGATGCCATCTTCGCTTTCAATGTCGATCAATAATGAACCCGTGATGTTGTCGTATAAACGACCCCACGCGTCACGACCATCAACTTGCATGGCTGACAAAAGCTGCTCTTCGCTAATTGAGAGTTGTGTTTGCGCTTTACGCTGCAACAGCTCTATTTGAAACCCCTGCCCTGCAACTGATGGGTTGTCATGGTCTAGCACTTGCTCTATGAACGAAACATCCGCAAAAGACAACGTGTCCTCATAAGGGCTAAATGCCTGTTCAAGCTCAGAACTAAGCTGGGCAATACGACCAATCAGTTGCTTCGCTTGTGAGTTTTGAGCATTGGTCGAAGCGTAACAGTTGGCGAGTGTGTTCACCGTGGCTAACAAGGTACCAGCCGCTTCCATAGTCTGTATCGCATTTTGCATCGCGACAACATGTTGGCGCTCGTCTTTGTGAAGGTTAAGAAGAGAGATAGAGCGTTGGATAAGCTCGATGTCTTGCTCGACTTTTGGGTCATTCAATCCTTTGTAGGCAATAGATAAATCCCAAACCGCGTTTTTCATATGCTTTCCCTAATTCTGTAGTCGCCACTCAAGCGTAATAGATTGGCGAAAAGACTGATGGACAAACCATCTATATCGATAACATGGGGCTAGACCAGATAAAAATCAATGACTTCTAATTCACTAACTTCTCAAGAACAACCTTCAAATACTACTTTAGTGGTACACCAGAGCGCACCTGAGTTGTGCACCTTGCATCATAATCAATGACTTACTAACTCACAGAATGTATCAAAATATTTCAAGGTACTGATTGTTAACAACTTTATCGACATGGCACGAAACTCGCTAAAACGATAATGACTTTTATTCTAAGGAGAGAAAGTATGTCATATGTAGAACCTAAAGAGTTCGTAACAAAAATGGTCGATGCTGGAGAGCAAAAAGTCTTTATGTCGACAAAAGATACTCTAGTACGAGCCTTCATGGCGGGTGCAATTTTGGCACTTGCTGCCTTTTTTGCTATCACGGTCATCGTGAAGACAGGTAGCCCTTTAATTGGATCCATTCTTTTCCCTGTCGGCTTTATCATGCTTTATTTAATGAAGTTTGACCTTCTTACTGGCGTGTTCACGCTCGTTCCTCTAGCAGTAATAGATAAACGACGCGGTTGTACCATGGACCAGCTTTTCCGAAACTGGGGGTTAGTCTTCGTTGGCAACTTTGCTGGCGCGCTGACCGTCGCCTTCTTCGCCTCGTTTATTCTGACCTACGGGTATAACACCGATGGCGGCACACTCGCTGCAAAGGTAAGCACCATAGGTGAGTCACGCACCCTAGGCTATCAAGAGCATGGCACTGCGGGTTGGTTTACTATTTTCATTCGCGGCATGCTATGTAACTGGATGGTATCTATGGGTGTCGTTGGCGCAATGATCTCGACGTCTGCCAGTGGCAAAATGATGGCAATGTGGATGCCAATTATGCTGTTCTTCTTTATGGGCTTTGAGCACTCGATCGTTAATATGTTCCTATTCCCATTTTCAATGATCATGGGTGGTGAATTCACGATTATGGATTACATGATCTGGAACGAAATCCCAACAGCATTAGGTAACTTAGTTGGTGGTTTCTTGATGGTTGGTCTTCCGCTTTACCTAACACACGTGCGCACCAACCCAGAGCGTAAAATGTCGCTATCTAAAAGCACAGCTAACTAATTAGTTCGGATTAATTACTGTGCAACGCAAACTCAAAGTGAGCGTTAGTCAGGCTTCCGTCGCGGGACGGAAGCCTGTCAACCAAGACGCTATCGGATGCCTTATTCCATCTAATCTGGAGCTGGAGAGTAAAGGGCTTGCTGCCATTATCTGTGATGGCATAAGCTCAAGTTCAGTGAGTCAGGTTGCCAGCGAAGCAACGGTCACCGGATTCATCAAAGACTATTACGCTACCTCAGATGCTTGGTCAGTAAAGAACTCGGCAACGCGTGTATTAAAATCGATAAACCATTGGCTGTTCGCACAAACCAAAAATAGCGAATATCGGTTTGATTTCAACGAGGGCTATGTATGCACCGCCAGCGCTGTCATTATCAAATCCCACACTGCGTATGTATTTCATTGCGGTGATTCGCGGGTTTATTGCCAAAGCAATAATGACTTCGAACAGCTCACTCACGACCATCAACATTTCATCGATCCAACGACGAGTTACCTTACTCGAGCTCTTGGTATGGATACATCTGTTGATATAGAGCATGTTGCGATTGAGCTGTCAGTTGGAGACAAATTACTTCTGGCCACCGACGGGCTGTATGACTACGTCACCGAACATGAAATATCAGAGATCCTCAACCAAGAGTCGATTTGTGAGCAGACAAAAGCAGATGCCCTGGTTAACCTCGCGTTGGAAAACGGTAGTCACGATAATGTCTCGGCGATCGTTTTAGGTATCGAGGCTCTGCCAGATAATCCACTCCAAGATTGGAAAGAATCACTGTTTACGCTGCCGCTGCCACCAGAGCTTGAAGAAGGTCGTTGCATCGACAATTTTGAAATCCTTCGCCCTCTTCAAATCACCAGCCGAAGCCACGTATTCTTGGCAAAGGACCTCAGCAATAACGAGCAAGTTGCTTTAAAGACGCCTTCTGCGGAGAGTCGCCATGATCCCCAACACGTTGAATCTATTTTGATGGAAAGCTGGATAGCGAGCCGACTAAACAGCCCCCACCTGCTCAAAGCCTACAAACCAAGTTTACGCCACTCTTATACCTACAGTGTGGCTTCTTTTGTCGAAGGGATAACACTGGCGCAATGGGTGAGAGACAACCCAAACCCACCACTTAGCAAGATTCGGCATATAATTGGTCAGCTATGTAAGGGGCTGCAGACCATGCATCGACATGAAATGATTCATCAAGATCTGCGCCCAGAAAACGTCATGATTGACGCGAATGAACACGTCACCATCATCGACTTTGGGGCAACACAGGTAAAAGGGTTAGAGGAAATGGCACCTATGGAGCCGACGGTCCCCGGCACAGCGCTGTTTAGCGCGCCAGAGTATCTGCTTGGCTACTTCGGAACCACTCGGTCTGATATTTATTCTCTGGGTGTCATGACCTACTTCATGCTAACTGGGCAATTTCCGTATGGTACAGATGTTGCGAAATCACTCACCGTAAAAGCACAAGGCAAACTTCGCTATATCCCCGCTACAAGCATCAATCAAAAGGTACCGCACTGGATAGACTATGCCCTTAAAAATGCGGTCAGAATTGAACCCGAAAAACGTTATCAAGAAGTCTCAGAGTTTCTCTTCGACCTAAAAGTACCCAATCCAAAAAGTCAAAAGCTTGGCAAATTGCCGATTGCCGAGAGAAACCCCGTGCTGTTTTGGCAAAGAATTTCTCTCGTGTTGTCGGTACTTTTGCTTATCGCGTTATGGTACTAAGTTAAAATCTTGTGCTGGCTGCCCGATGACTTTAACCACCAGGTTTTCTGGGTAGTCGGTATCAAATTGGATCTGTGTAATGGTCGAGTTGCCGATCGCTAATGACGAATAGAGCTTCGGGTTTCTCCAATCAAGGTCGAGGACATCTGCCAATATTTGACGGATCACACCTCCATGGCAAACCACTAGGGTATTTTGTTCGGCTTTGAGTACTTTTCGCCATCCCGAAATGGCTCGCTGGTGAAAATCAACCAATCGCTCACCACCTTGCAATGTACACTCTGCGGGTCTATCCCAAAAAGGTGCAAGCTGCTGCCAATCTTCCGAAGACATTGAATCGAATGCCACACCATCAAATCTGCCAAAATTCATTTCGGCTAAGTCAGGGTTGATATTTAGTGGTATCCCAAGCTCACAACTCAGTTGCTTGGCGAGGTTAGAGCATCGCGATAAAGGTGAGCTCACAACCATACTAAGATGCAGCGTCTTGGAAGCCAAGGCAGTGGTTGTTTGGTTATCCAACTTCGGCTCAACAAGCACATTGGTATGACCGTATAGCGCGGCAGGTCCGTTAACTTTACCGTGACGAAGAAGCAAGATGTTCACTTTCATCGCTCGCTCCCCTTGAGCACCAGAGGTAATCCCGCTGCAACTAAGGTGACGTTATCAGAAACTTTTGCGATTTCTTGGTTCATGCGCCCCGCGTTGTCAACAAACATACGAGAGACCTCACCTAAAGGGACGACACCAAGCCCCACCTCATTAGACACCAGCACGATGTGCGCATCGCTGTGACTTAAAGCAGAAGCTAGCTTCGACACTGCCTGCTCAATTTCATCGTTGTTAACTGACTCACCCAAATAATAAATCACATTATTCAGCCAAAGAGTTAAGCAATCGACTAATACGACATCTGACTTATCAAACTTGGACAAAGTATCGACAAGCTCAACAGGCACTTCCCACTCGATCCAGCCGTCCCCTCTTTGCTGACGATGATGAGAAATACGCGCTCTCATTTCATCATCAAGAGGCTCCGATGTGGCGACATAGTGCTTGGTTACGTTTGGGAGCGCGTCGCAAAGCTCTTTGATGCGCTGCTCAGCAAACCGGGACTTACCCGAACGTGCTCCACCTAGTACCAGTTTAATCGACATTCCGCCACCCTATTAATTTACTAAGAAAACGAGCATGAGGAGGTAAGTGAGCAACTCGACAATTTGCTGAGCTGCGCCCAAACAATCTCCGGTGAACCCACCAAGACGAGCGGTAAGCCACTTCGTAAAAAACGCACGAAACACCAAACCTGTCACTATCAACGCGATGGTGAAATCAAGCCCTAACAGCAAAGCGGGTGCAAGACCACACACTGCCAAAATGACAAGCTCAGTTTGGGTTTGGGTGTTGGCTAGTGGCTTACTTTTGCTACCTTCTGGGTCGGAGACATAGGGCATTGCAGATATCAACGATGCGGCAACCGCTCGGCTAAATGAATAGGCGATGATGAAAATTAGAAACAGGGGTTTGCCAAGAGCAAGCTCGGTAAGCGCTGCATACTTTAGTAATAAGGCGGATACAATCGTGACGACACCATAAGTACCAAGTCGACTATCTTTCATGATCAACAGGCGTTTTTCTTGAGTCATTCCACCGCCGATCCCATCCGCCATATCTGCTAGCCCATCCTCATGGAATGCGCCAGTTAACAGTAAGCTGAAGATCATTGTTAGAATGACAGCAACGCTGGTTGGTAGCATCCAGTCAGCAACAGTGAAGACGGCGCCACACAGTGCGCCAAGCAATAGACCGACCAGAGCAAAATACCGCCCAGCACGGTTCATTCGTTCTGATGAGTATGGCGTATTACTTGGAATCGGTAGACGAGAGAAAAAACTCACGGCAAGGCAGAATAGCTGCCACTGATATCGCCAGCCTGATGTTGATTCCGAATTAATCACACGGTGACTCCAGCGCTTTCAAAACTCGCCATTGAGTTATAGAACTCAGCTGCACTTTTCAGAAGTGGAAACGCCAACGCCGCGCCCGTTCCTTCACCAAGACGCAGCGACAAATCGAGCAACGGGGTCGCATTGAGTGTCTCTAAAACAAAGCGATGGGCACCCTCGTTGGAGACGTGGGCAAATATCAAATAATCTCTGACGTTTGGCTCGATTTGGCAGGCAGCAAGCGCGGCGATAGATACGATGAAACCATCCACCAGTACGGGTATTTTCTGCTCATAAGCGGCTAGAAACGCGCCAACCATATGAACGATTTCAAAGCCACCGACCTGCTGCAAAACCGTTTTCACATCACGTTGGTCAAATCGATTTAGTGCCGTTGCAATTAGATCTTGTTTCTTAGTCAATTGCTGCGCATCTATGCCTGTGCCGCGACCAACACTTTGTTCGATAGCTAACGGTGTCAAAGCTGACAGTATGGCAGAGGCTGAACTGGTATTACCGATCCCCATCTCACCAAACATCAAAACGTTCGTTCCGTTTTTAATCGCTTGAGTAGCAATCTTTGAGCCAGCGCTCAGTCCTTGTTCCAATTGAGCCGCAGTCATCGCTGGGTAGGCTGAAAAATCCTTCGTGCCTTCTCCAAGCCTACTCAATACTAACTGGTCAGAATCAGATTCAACCGCAGCAACCATGCCACAATCCACTACTTGAAAGTCAATATTATTGGCACGGCAAAAACAGTTGATAGCCGCCCCACCCGCTAAGAAGTTCATTACCATCTGCTGGGTAACTGCGCTCGGAGCGATACTCACACCCTGATCACTGATGCCATGGTCACCAGCAAAAACGATAACTTTTGGAGAAGAGATATCTATCGAATTGGGAAAAGAGCCTGATGCTTGGCTCTGGATCCGAGCAAGCTGAACAGCAATCGTCTCGAGTTGCCCAAGCGCGCCCAGGGGTTTCGTTTTTTGGTCGATATGGTTTTGAATTTGAGCATCGAATTGTGTGTCTAACATGGTTTCCGTTCTTAAAGAGTGCCAGGTGGCAATACTTACAAAAATACATGCACTTCTGCATGTATTTAATCCTTAAGACGTAGTGTACGCATGTCAGTGCGACAAACCAACACTAGATGTGCCGCAATAAATTATAGGAAAGGGTTTGAACCCGATTAAGCGGGTTCGTTTGCATTCAACTCAGTGAACAGAAGTGCCAGTCCATCATCAGAGATTCCTGACTTAGATAGATGACAAGATTGACAGTTTTTTTGGCCTTGAGTGCAATGCTGGCTCATCAACACGCTGTCTAAGTTGCGTGTCCCTGCCTTGCAGTCAGCCTCTATGTTCTTAAATATATGGCATTCTTCTGCGCCTGGAATATCTACGACCCCTACGATAGAAACACCTTGTGATTTAGCGAGCAGTAGTAGCTCTTCGAGTTTTTGTTGTAATTGTTCATTCATTGTAACTGTATCCAAACTAGAAACTAAGCACTCTATCGTTAGCTTAGACTAAAGTTTAAGTCGTTGTGCCGTTTCGACATATAACTTAACCAAAAGTGATAGGTTTATCATATTCTACATATTTATATAAATTATATAAAGTCACTCTCTTATGTAATATTCTTGTAAAACAACCACCTACACTCCTCTCTCTTACAAAGCATTTTGGGCACAATGTCACAATTTTTCACCCTTACAAAAATACGACAAAACCTTCCAAACCCTTACAAGCAAAAAGTAGATAATACAAAATTAGGATAGGTTTCTAGAACTTTTGGTTACACAAAGCGAACGAACAAGCATTAGTGACCAGTTAGTCAATTAACGCATTATTGTAAACCCTGTATTTTCATTATGGTTTACAAGCGATCACTATATTTCCTCCCTATTGTTACCCTCAATATTAATTATCATTATCAATAATATTAGTCCTTATTTATCAACAAGATAAATATGCATCCAATTTTATAAATTCTCCTAGCTGCTATAACAGCCACCTGACTTAGTTTCTATTGAGTCTTTAATCTAAATAGCTGCTTAAAAAAATGTTAACGCCGTGTTTGATTTTTATTAACACGGGCTGTCATTCGATAAAAAAATATAGTAATTTGATATTTCGACAGGAAACGAAATTCATGTCGTTTATAAATCTAATAATAACCAATTAAGCAGTTGGTAAGGGGGTATTTTGAAAGTAGTAGAGAAGCATACTCACCACAGTTCAACGAACAGGGAAGACGCTGCCAATATTGGTACTAGCTATTTTAAACAGGTTTCTAACCACAACCTGTTAACAGCTGAAGAAGAGAAATTACTAGCACGCAAGGCTCGTGCGGGTGATACACAAGCGAGACAAGGCTTAATTAACGCGAATTTACGTTTAGTTATTAGAACTGCCAAACGTTATTCTAATCGCGGTCTCGATTTCTACGACCTTATTAATGAAGGTAACATCGGATTAATACAAGCCGTGGACAAATTTGACCCTGAGCTTGGATATCGCTTTTCCACCTATGCAGTGTGGTGGATTCAGCAATCTATTGATCGTGCCATCATGAATCAAGGTCGTACGATTCGTGTTCCAGTACACGTGACTAAGCAAATTCGTGAGTGCAGTAAAGCGGCGCACCAACTTCGTAAAGAAGGCAAACATGAACCCACGTCTGCTGAAATCGCTGAAAGAACTGGACGCTCACCAGAAGAAGTAAGCAAACTACTTAAACTCTCTGAGCAATCATTATCTCTAGATAATGGCTGGGATGACGACGGGGACAAGAAAGACCACCTTCAAACTATTGATGACGATGATGTGTTCGAACTGCCTGAACGTGACATTGTCACGCAAAATATGAACAAGGCATTGGTTAATCTTGTCGACGGCTTGCCGGATAAGCATAAAACTATCCTCTACCATCGTTTCGGTCTGCTCGATGATGAGCCAAAAACGCTTGAAGAAGTCGGATTGATCGTTGGTGTGACAAGAGAACGAGTAAGGCAGATTCAAAAAGTGGCGATGGAAGCATTGCGCGATCAGCTCAGAAAGCAGAATCTCACCGCCGCGGAAATTGATTAATTTTGCCTCTATCACAACACGTTAGCGAATAATTGACTATAGTCCCACTACATCTCGATGAGTGGGACTTTTTAATGCACAATGACTTTAGAGTAATGATCGCTGGCGCTTCTGGTCTGGTAGGCAGCAAACTGCTGACTTTACTAGAGCAAACTGACCACATTGAGTCTATCTACGCACTTTGTCGCTCTCCTCTAAAACATCAACATAGCAAAACCACTCAGATCATGGATGGCGCGCTTAGAGTCACTCAATGGGATGACAGTCGCCCTACTCCAACGCTTGGCTTTATCTGTTTAGGCACCACGCTTAAAAAAGCAGGCAGCAAGCAAGCACTTGAAAAAGTCGATGTTGATCTTGTCTGCGACGTGGCACAAACGATGAAGATGGTTGGTGTTAAACGTATCGCCGTGGTCTCAAGTCTAGGAGCATCAGCTCGCTCTCTTTCACATTACCTCAAGTGTAAAGGCCGAGTTGAAAGCCGAATCAATCAAATGGGCTTCGAGAAAGTGGTATTTATGCGTCCCGGTCCTTTGGCAGGGCGTGAAGAAGAGATCCGATCAGATGAGGTATTTGTACAGAAGCTATTTACCGTACTTTCACCTTTAATGCGTGGTCCTCTTCGTGCTATCGCTCCTATCCCCGCAGACTATGTCGCAAAAGCAATGCTCTACAGTGTGTTAGAGCTAAGTGATGCTAAGTCAGTCGCATATAACTCTGCAAACATGCGCGACCTTCTTAACCAATATACAAAGTAACTCGCAAAAACCAACGAACCACGTCCATTTATATAACTTTCAGTTCTAGTTCATAACATTTACTTATTGTGAACGCTTCTCATCAAACGGTATTTTAGCCGTCTACACATCCAATCCCCATATTCTTTATAGGGATTACGTCAGTTGAAATAAAAAAGGATATTTACATGTCAATTGCAGTTATCGCATCGCTAGCGGTATTTTTGGGCATTCTCTATTTCTTGTATGGGCAGCAACAAAAAAACCATACTCTATCCCGTCTTGTGCTATTTGGTCTTGTATTAGGCAGTGCTTTTGGTTTGTCGCTTCAGCTTATTTTTGGCGAAGGACACGCAGCAATCGGTGGTACGTTAGAGTGGGTCAACGTAGTCGGTCGTGGTTATGTTGGTCTTCTGAAGATGATCATCATGCCGCTCGTATTGGTATCTATGATTGCCGCGGTAGTGAAGCTTGAAAAAGGCGGTTCACTTGGCAAAATCAGTGGATTAACAATATCTGTCCTACTCGCTACTACGGCGATTTCTGCGCTCATTGGTATTGTCGTTACTCAAGCGTTTGGCTTAAGCGCCGAAGGTCTGACAGAAGGCGCTCGTGAAACGGCTCGCATTGCAGTACTTGAAAACCGAGTTGACCGTGTTAGCGACCTAACGATTCCGCAAATGCTAGTAAGCTTTATCCCTACTAACCCATTTGCTGACCTAACTGGCGCTCGTTCTACTTCTATTATCGCCGTGGTTATCTTTGGCGTACTAACGGGTATTGCTGCCCGTAAAGTCATGGCAGAAAAAGAAGAACTCGAATCCCCAATCCGCACATTTGTGGAAGCGACTCAATCTGTTGTGATGCGTCTTGTTAAGATGATTATGGCGCTTACTCCATACGGCATTGCCGCACTGATGGCAAAAGTCGTCGCGACGTCAAGCGCTGGTGACATTTTAAACCTACTTGGATTTATCGTTGCATCTTATCTAGCCATCTTCCTGATGTTTGTTGTACACGGTGTGCTTGTGTCACTAGTTGGCGTTAGCCCAAAAGAGTACTTCCAGAAGATCTGGCCTGTGCTGACGTTCGCATTCTCATCTCGTAGCTCAGCAGCGACTATTCCGCTTAACGTAGAAGCTCAGGTAACGAAACTTAACGTACCACCAGCGATTGCTAACCTATCAGCTTCTTTTGGCGCGACAATCGGTCAAAACGGTTGTGCGGGCATCTACCCAGCAATGCTCGCGGTAATGGTTGCTCCTTCCGTTGGTATCGACCCTATGGACATCAACTTCATCCTGTCTCTGATTGCTATTATTACCATCAGTTCATTTGGTATTGCTGGTGTTGGTGGTGGTGCAACATTTGCAGCCCTAATCGTATTACCGGCAATGGGACTGCCTGTTACAATCGCTGCATTGTTGATTTCTATCGAGCCTCTAATCGATATGGCACGTACTGCATTAAACGTTTCTGGCGCAATGACAGCGGGTACTATTACAAGTCGATTGCTCAAAAAGAAAGAAGCATCGCTCGAAGAAGCGAAAGCCTAACCCGCTTAACAACCCCTTCTAGTAAAACAGCGCCTGATGGCGCTGTTTTTGTTTATATTCAATGAGTTAATATTTATTTCGAATTTTATCGAAATAAAAGCTTGATCTATGCCTAGTTATTTCTATAATTCGAAACATATCGAATTATTAGGAGGAACTAATATGAGCCCTGAATTCCTTTCCATGGCGACCGAGACAGCGAACATGTTCGCTTTTCTCGCAACTGAGTTAATCATTCTGTTTTTGGCAATTAGCTACATCGTCGGTGTACTACAAGAGTTTCTGACTCCGGAAAAGATCCAATCTATCCTGAGCTCAAAAAACGGCAGAGGCTATTTTGTCGCAGCCTTGCTTGGTTCTATTACCCCGTTTTGCTCATGCTCGACCATTCCTTTCTTAAAAGGATTGCTTCGCGCTCGCGCAGGGTTTGGACCTATGATGGTATTCTTGTTTGCAAGCCCACTACTTAACCCTGTCATCATTGGACTATTTGTGGTGACGTTTGGTATCAAGGTCGCGGTCTTCTATTTTGCAATTGCTATGTTTGTTTCTGTGACTGCAGGCTATGTACTAGAGAAACTAGGCTTTGAGCGTTATGTAAAACCCGAGGCGTATGAGGCACAAGCTGCGAGTTCATGCGGCACATCATGTGGTGACAGCAAACCTGCAAAAGATGAAAAATCATCTTGTGCAACCTCTACAAGCTGTGGGTCACCGAAGATTGAGTCATTAAAGCCAGTAGCCGCTAGTTGTACGGCAGACAGCTCTTGCTCAGCGCCAGCTCCTGCGACATCTTGCTGCTCGGAGAAAACGCCAGAGCCGACTATTACTAACATCAATGCTGACGGGACGGCTTGCTGTGACACAACAGCTGCAACACCAAAAGAGGACAATCGTTGGGTTCGCATTTGGAAATCAACGTGGAAAGACTTCAAACAGGTTTTCCCGTACCTAATGGTTGGTATTCTTCTAGGGTCATTTATTTATGGATTTATTCCAACTGACCTTATCGCGCAATACGCAGGCGAAGGTGTTTGGTATGCGATTCCTATTGCAGCAGTAATTGGTATTCCACTCTACATTCGTGCGGAAGCGGTCATCCCACTGAGCGCAGCACTCGTGCAAAAAGGCATGGCGCTAGGCTCAGTAATGGCTTTAATCATTGGTAGTGCTGGCGCAAGTCTAACGGAAGTCATCTTGCTAAAATCTATCTTTAAAAATCAGATGATTGCAGCATTTTTGGTGGTTATTCTAAGCATGGCTATCAGTGCAGGTTATCTATATAGCTTTATGTTTGGTTAATCGTATCAAATCAGTGAGACAACAGTGTAAGTTGTCTCACTGCTTTTCAGGTCTCACTTCTCTTTATCAGATCTATCAATCCCGTTATGAAAACTAATGTCCGTCTTCCTATCACTTACTCGCTGAAATAACATAATTCCATTGCGTTACTTCATTCAGTAAAAGGATAAACAGATGACACCTACGCACCATCTCATTACGGGTAGAGCAATGCCCAGTATAGGTTTAGGCACATGGAAAAGTGACCAACCTAATGAAACCTACAATGCGATAAGAAGCGCTCTAAAACTGGGTTATCGACATTTTGACTGTGCTTCAGGCTACGGCAATGAAAAGGAAGTCGGTCTCGCTGTTAAAGACGCGATTTTGGAGGGCGAAATTACTCGCGAAGAGCTGTTTATTACCTCTAAATTATGGAACGCTTTTCATCACCTATATGATGTGCAGCCAGCTCTTGAGCGCACCCTTGACGATCTTCAACTGGACTATATAGATCTCTATCTTATGCATTGGCCAGTGGCTATTAAATCACATGTTGGTTTTCCTGAGAAAGGCAGTGACTTCATTTCTCTCGATGAACTGCCTTTAAGCGTCACGTGGCTAGCGATGGAAAATCTAGTAAAACAAGGGCTCGCAAAAGACATTGGCGTTTCCAACTTTAGCGTCAAAAAGTTAGAGGAAATCATCGATGCAGGCTCGATTGTACCAGCAGTGAATCAAATTGAGTCGCACCCTTATCTACAACAAAGCTCTCTCATAGAGTTTTGCCGTGATAACAAAATTTGTGTTACCGCCTACGCACCGCTTGGCTCAGGCGATCGTCCAGATTCATTGACAAAACTCGATGAACCATCACTTCTCGATCATCCAACAATCAAGAGTATAGCAACAATGCATCAAATGACCGAAGCGCAAGTGCTTATCGGCTGGCAACTCAATCGCGGGCTGACCGTCATTCCAAAGTCGAGTAATCCTGATAGGCAGGCACTCAACTTAGCCTCTTCGGCGCTGCAATTAAGTGAAAATGACATGGCTGACATCGCGGCGATGGACAGACATTATCGCTATCTACACGGAGAGTTCTGGGTGATGGAGGGGAGCCCATATACGCTAGAAAATGTTTGGGACGAATAAGTGAGTTTACGGTAGTTCAGCTAGTGCTGACTCTACCGTAACAACATAGATCAACTACTTCGACAGCAGTAGGTCTATCTCAGACAATTGTGACTGAGTCAGTGCTCCTTTCTCCAACGCACCAATATGTCCGCGCACCTGCTCTACCGTTCTAAATCCCGGGATGGGAACATTATTTGGGCTTGCAGCCCAAAGCCATGCCAATGCACCTTGAGTTAATGTTCTCTCATCACTGGTCAAAATTGCTTTAAGTTGTTCAAGCTTAGCAAGAAGCTCTGGTGCTGGCTTGCCATCTTTAAAATAGGTCATCCACTCCGGAGAAATCTTTCGAATGTCTGACGACGATAAGCTTGAACCATCGGTGTATTTACCAGTCAAGAGTCCCATTGCGAGAGGGCTTCGGTTCAGACCCGCTAAGTTATGTTTCTCGCAGACAGCCATCATGGCATGATTTCGATTGAACACATTACTTTCAAACTGAACAGAGGTATAAGCGTTGCGGTCAGTGAGTGACTCAGCTCGCTCTATGTCATCCGTACTCCAGCCATAACTGCGAATTTTACCTTCTGCTACTAAGACATCTAGCGTGTTAGCCACGCAATCAACGTGCTCTACTGGGTGGTCACCGATGTGGAAATAGAATATGTCTAGGTAATCCGTTTTTAGGCGACGAAGGCTGTTTTCAAGCATGGCTCTAATCTCACCGGGTTGATGAAAAGCGCCCAGCACTTGCTTGGTCTCTTCGTTGGCATCAAAGCCAAATTTGCTGCTAAGCACAACCTTGTCTCGGCGACCTGCGATTGCCTTACCAATGACATACTCACTGTGCCCTGCCCCGTAAATATTCGCAGTGTCAATCAAGTTGATGCCGTTATCGAGCCCCTCGTGTATAGCTCGAATAGATTCTCTGTCATCAACTTCTCCCCAGCCAAGAGGCGTATCCCCTTCCCAGAATGGGCCGCCAATAGCCCAGCAGCCCATACCGAGCGCGCTTACTTCGATGTCGCCTAATTTGCGAGATTCAATCATCGTTATCTTCCTTGAAAAATGCCACCCGAGTGGGTGGCAATGGTTTGACTTAGACTGTTTTAAAACAGACCTTTTAATTGTTTGTACAGTGTTTGATAAGTTGCTCGTTTACTTTGATAGTAAGCTTGCTTGTCTGGGTTTGGCATGTGGCTCTGTACGAGTTCAGGTACTGGGCACACGTCAGATAAAGTGGCCCCCTCTTTTGTACCAAGTACAGCAAGTCTTGCTGCACCAAGCGCAGGACCAACTTCACCACCTTTTCTGTAAACCAGCGGCATTTCAACAATATCGGCAAGCATTTGACGCCAATACTCACTTCTAGCACCGCCACCAATCAGCGACACTTCGTCTGGAATATTCTTGGTTACGTGCAAGGCATCGAATCCATCTGCAAATGCAAAACCAACGCCTTCAAGGACTGCTTGCGCCAGTTCAAGCTTGGTTGTTGAGTGAGTCATTCCGAAAAATACGCCCTTTGCATTCGGGTTGTTATGGGGGGTCCTTTCACCCGATAGATAAGGTAAGAACACCACCTGTGACGACTCATCTGCGTTCTTGGCAACGTCTGCGATCATCTCACCAACGTCTTCAAACCCAGTCAGCTCAGCGACCCAACTTAAGCAGGAAGCCGCACTAAGAATCACGGACATGGTGTGCCAGGTATTCGGCAGCGCATGACAGAAACTGTGCAGCGCTGACTCAGGATTCGAGACAAAACCATCACTTACTGCGAAATACACACCAGATGTACCCAGCGATAGCATCGCTTGTCCTGGTTGAGTAATCCCGACGCCAACCGCACCCGCAGCATTGTCTCCGCCACCAGCGATCACAGCTACCTGAGGCATTTCCCATGCATTCGCGATCTCAGGACTCAAAATACCAGTTACTGCGCTGCCTTCAAAAAGCTCTGGCATTTGAGAGACAGATAACCCCGTTGCAACAAGAAGCTCCTCACTCCACGCACGCTTCTCTACATCCAACCAACAAGTACCAGCAGAATCAGACATGTCCGACGCGAAGTCTCCGGTCATTTTGAAACGCAAATAGTCTTTAGGCAGCAGTACCTTATCGACTTTTGCAAACACTTCAGGCTCGTGGTTTGCCACCCATTTTAGCTTCGGTGCCGTAAAGCCAGGCATCATAATATTGCCGATAATATCACGAGAGTTTGGCACAGCCGCTTCAAGCTCTTTACATTCCGCCTCACAGCGTCCATCGTTCCATAAGATCGCAGGCCTCAATACATCACCATTTGCATCAAGAAGCGTCGCACCGTGCATTTGTCCAGAAAGACCAATCGCAATAACATCACTCAGGTTTACTGAGGCTTTGAGACCATTAATAGATTCACATGTCGCTTCCCACCAAGCGCTAGGATCTTGCTCCGACCATAATGGCTTAGGGCGAGAGACCTCCAAAGAGACGGTACAAGAAGCAATGATCTCACCCTGCTCCGTCATCGCGACAGACTTAACTCCCGAAGTGCCTAAGTCGATACCTATATACATATTTGTTTCCTTTAACTTCTCATATTTAGTTGCGCGATCAGACTTGCATTTTTCCGCATAGCCTACTGCGTCTAATCTGTATTCAGTATCTGCCTAGCAGGCGTGTCAAACAATTATGTTTTTTTACAGGTGAATTCACGGATTTCACGAGTGAGTCTGAGATCACACCACGCGCAGAGAGTCGCTGATAAACTCAATTTCGAAACTGATAACACCATTAATAAAAATCAGGGCACCATGGATAAACGTTTTCGAATTACGCTGCTATTTAATGCCAATAAGGTCTATGACCGAGAGGTCATCGAAGGTATTGGTGAATACCTACAAGCATCTCAGTGCGATTGGGATATTTTTCTTGAGGAGGAATTCACAACACACCTAGATAATTTTCATAACTGGAAAGGCGATGGCGTCATCGCCGATTTCGACAACCCCAAAATTGCTGAACTGCTAAAAGACTCAGATATACCGGTTGTCGGTGTAGGGGGATCTTATGAAAATGATGAAGACTACCCAGACATCCCTTATGTCGCTACCGATAACCAAGCACTCGTTGAACTGGCATACCAACATTTACGAGAAAAAGGGTTAGAAAACTTCGCCTTTTACGGTAAGCCACACGACAAGTGCAACCGCTGGGCGCACGAGCGCGAGAAAGCCTTCTCAAATATTGTCAAAAAAGAGGGTTACACAGGCTCAATTTATCGGGGCAGTGAGACCAACTCTAGAACCTGGACCTATGATATGAATCGGTTGGCGGATTGGCTACAACGCCTACCTACCCCGACAGGAATCATAGCCGTTACTGACTCACGAGCTCGTCACCTGTTACAGGTTTGCCAGCACCTTAACATCATGGTGCCAGACAAGGTGTCCGTTATTGGCATCGACAACGAAGAACTTGCGCGATACCTTACGCGAGTATCATTGAGCTCTGTAGGGCAAGGTACCAAACAGATGGGTTATCGTGCAGCTAAGATGCTTCATCGTCTTCTAGATGCCAAAGACAAAGACGAAGCGGCTAACCCAAACCAAGTATTGAAACATGCCCGAGTTATGGTTCCACCGACTCAGGTATTTGAACGTCAAAGTACTGACTATCAAGCGCTAAAAGATACCTATGTTATTCAAGCGATGCACTTTATCCGCCACAATGCCTGTAAAGGAATCAAAGTTGATCAAGTGCTAAGTTATGTCGGTATCTCTCGCTCGAATATGGAGGCGAGATTTAAAGCGGAGCGTGGACACTCAATCCATCAAGAAATCCACAACTCCAAGCTCAAGCGTGCATGTAACCTGCTTGGTAACACGGAACTGCCGATAGTCGAGATTGCCGAGTTGTGCGGTTACCCTTCACTACAATATATGTACACAGTCTTCAAAAAGAACTTGGACCAAACACCGAAAGAGTACCGCGAGGCGTCTGTTAACACTGCTGACTAATCAGACTGCATTTACCCAACCAAATTAAAAAGGAGAGGCCCCCCTCTCCTTTTTAATGCTATGAAATCGAAGTTTCACACACCATACGCCACTGTTGCGGCAGAATTCGTGTCTTACCCTTCACGGTAATAGTCTCTTTAAACACAATATCGGTTGATGACTTTCCAATCATAATGTCAAAGTCACCCGCTTCCACAATTCTCTGATGAAGATGGTTGGTCAAGTTGAGCATATCGACAGGTAACGAGAAGCATAACGTTTTCTGTTCTCCTGGCTCCAAAAACACCTTACCAAACCCTTTTAATTCTCGAATCGGGCGGACTAGTGAACTAATCAAGTCTCTCACGTACAACTGGACAACCTCATACCCTGCCACCTGACCTGTATTCCGCACGCTCATGGTAACCTCGATAGATTCGTCGTGCTCCACCTCATGAGCTTTGATGTTAATATCATCATACTCAAACGTCGTGTAGCTCAGACCGTATCCGAAGGGGTAGTTCGAACCAAAGTGGTAGGCAATCGGAGTACCGCCGCTCTTTAGCTTATGATTATAGTAGTAAGGCACAGCGCCAACATTCTTCGGAATAGATACCGTCAGACGACCACTCGGATTTACCTTGCCAAGCAGCGCATCGGTAATAGCTTGCGCGCCGCATTGTCCTGGAGCCCAGCCATACAAAATAGCCGCAGCTTCGCTCTCGGCTCGCCCTAAGTTGTATGGACGACCGCCAGTAACAATCACAACAACGGGTTTGCCAGAGTCTAACGCCATATCGATAAGCCCTTGTTGTACACCCGGTAAATCGAGGCTATCAGCATCAGACCCTTCTCCAACCGTTCCTGTTTGGAAAAGCCCAGCAAGGTCACCCACGCAAACAACAGCAACCTCTGAGTCTTGAATGACACCACCAGCTTCGATAAATCCTGATGTATCCATATCGATTGGAGAATCTAAGCACTGCGATAGCGCAAGGTCGACATCTCCTGGAAATACAGGGGCATTCGCATGTCTTTCTGTCAGGATATTGCAGCCCTTTGCAAAGCACACACTATCAAAAGCTTGCTCAAATGTTTCGCGCAAGGTTGCCGCAACTCGCGCATCACTCTCTTCACTGCTAAGAATTAGATGGACAGGGAAGCTATAACCCCCTAATAGAGCGAGTTGATCATCCGCCGTCGCCCCTAATAAGGCAACTTTTGTTTGATTAGACAAAGGAAGCAGTCCATCGTTTTTGAGCAGCACTATAGACTCCGCAGCGACTTGGTACGCAAGTCGCTCTGATTCTTCATTGTGCAAAGGCTCAGCAGGTAACTCACAGTAGGGATTTTCAAACAGTCCTAGTTTAAATTTCATCGTCAGAATGCGTGTCACAATTTCGTCTAGCTTAGTGATAGAGAACTCTCCTCGTTCCATGGCAAGTTCCAGCTTTGTTGAGCACGCATCATCAGGCAGTTCGATATCAAGACCAGCATTAAACGATAGAGCGGCAGCACCCGCTGAGTCCGAAGCGATACCGTGATGAGAGTACAGCAAGTCAACACCACCATAATCAGCAACCAATAACCCATCAAATCCCCAGCGATGACGAAGCACTTCGGTCAGTAGGTATTCAGAAGAATGGCAAGGCTCACCATCAATGTCATGGTAAGCAGGCATAATAGATCCCGCGTTACCAAGCTTAACCGCCATCTCAAAAGGTAAAAGAAAAGTGTCATTTAACTCTTTAAAGCCAATGTGGACCGGCGCATGATTGCGAGCCCCTTCACTGAATGAATGTCCAACGTAATGCTTGAGTGTTGCCAATACATCGCGCTTCGCACCTTGTAAACCTTTGACATAAGCGGTTGCGAGCAAGCCGACATGATAAGGGTCTTCTCCTAAGGTTTCCTCGGTTCGCCCCCACCTTACATCTCGAGATACATCCAGAACAGGCGCCAACCCCTGATGGGCACCCACTGCCCTAACTTGCCTGCCAATGTCGGATGACATTTCTTCGATGAGTGCAGGGTTCCATGTATGACCGTAGTTAAGTGAAGATGGATAAAGCGTCGCATCTTTTGACATCAAGCCGACCAAACATTCTTCATGAGAAAGTGCTGGTATTCCAAGCCGCGTTTGATTAACCAAATAATCTTGCAACGCGTTAAGAGCTTTTACTCCTTCGACAGGCGAGACAGAGTGAGTACCAAGAGGACGAGTAATTTGTCCAATACCATGTTTAAGGCGTTCATGAATTGGCTTTTTCGACTCATGAGATCCCATCTCTAAATCTCGGTCTTGGTGGTCACCATGCTCGTCGAGGATAAGCCATTGAGCACCTAACTGCGCCATTTTCTCCAGCAGGGTCATTCGTGATAGAAGATCGTTAACGCGCTCTGCTGTGTCAACATTTGGATTCTTGTAAAGGTCTTTGTAAAGCATAGTCTGATACCTGTTTCGTTCTTGATATCCGTACTATGTATCAATCCTGCATTGGATTATGGGCGACTCGATCTAATTGCCAAATTCGTACATTCAGTTACCAGATAACGTCCTTTTGATCCTTATTTACAACTCAACGACTGCATGATTTACAACACAACCACGGCATGCTTCGCATTGTGTTGACGGTACTTCGCCGGTGACAAGCCTAGCTGCTTAATAAAAACCTGAGATAGGTAAGACTGACTGGGGTAACCACACTGTTTTGCAATACTCTCCATACGGTCATTTGTGGTCTCTAGCAGATGTTTAGCACGCTCTACACGGAGATTGGTTAAATATTGATGAGCAGTGACACCGTGAACGATTAGAAACCGAGTATCCAATGTCTTGCGTGAGATTCGGCAGAAATCCGTGACCTGTTTGATCTTTATATTAGAATGGAAATGATTTCGCATATAAAGCTCGGCTTTTACCACAACCTTATCTTCATCCCCTTCACTTGCAGTAGTTTTCGCATGAATGACTGTGTTTGATGAGAACAGCTTAGATACTGACCGCTTGTAACGAATTACCTGTTCTAGCGTCTCCATGCAGCTACGCCCAAGTTCAAACGGATCAAGCTCTACCGAACTTAACGGCATAGGTGACAACAAACGTTCAGTGTCGTCATAGTCGGTACCAATAATCGCGACTTGCTCTGGCACATTGATGTTTTCTAACTCGCATACCTCTGCTATGCGACGAGCTGACCTGTCTGACGAACAATAAACACCTAAAGGAAACATCCGACTTTTAATGGCATCGTGTACATTGTCGCAATAGTTAAGAGAGTGTTTAGGGGCCGCTCTTTGAAACGCTTTGTGTCGCTCTTGACTCCATGGCGTAACAAGATCTTGCTGGTTTGCGAAATACCCGACATGCATAAGTCCGCTTTTTGCAAAAGTGCGGATTGCTAAACGAGCTAGCCCTTCATTATCGAGAATGACAGAAGACAAAGTATCAGGGAGATCAACCGGTGAATGATTGGCATACACCACACGCTTTGCGCCCAATGTATTAACGAGGTGTTTTACTGCTGGTTTATTGTAATCCGCAATAACGTAATCCCACCTTTCGCTGAGTATGTAGTCTAAGTTACTCGCACATTCTAAATAAAGACTGAGCTTGAGATCGGATTCATCAGAACGAGCTTTGATACCCTTAAGCACTTGGCGGTCAAAATAGACCATGCTGTCGAGAAGAATAAGCAGCTTTTTCATAACTTACTTCCTAAGATTAGTGCTAAAAAAAGCCCTACTGGTGAGTAGGGCTTATAACGGCTTATCAGGAGCGACAAGACGTTTTAGGGGTTCTCATTAGCCTAGCTCTGCATTGTGAGCAACAGGTTTACGTTGTTCGTTCTCTTTCGCATCAAGAACAAGGAGTGCTTTGATCTTCTCTAGATGTTCGTTGTCTAGTTTGTAGAGCATCATAAATACCGCAATTGAAGCGAAGAATACGCCAGGTATTACTGTGTAAAGTAAGTTAATAGCTGTGACTGCCTCAGCAGTTTGCGTCTCCGCACCGCCCACATAACCTGACCAAGCGAGAATCCAACCTACTGCTGCGCCACCAATCGCAATACCGAGCTTAATCGCAAATAGATTGGTTGAGAAAACCATACCGCTTAGTGAGCGATTGCTGCGCGTTTTCTCATAATCGACAACGTCCGACATCATGCTCCATAGAATTGGCGTTGTACTCATTTGAACCACACCAAGAATAATCACTAGGGCAAACACCATAAATACATTCTGAGGGTCGACTAAGAACAGAACCGCTGATAAGAAACCTGAAGCAACAATCAGCGCACGATATACCTTTGGCTTGTCGTATTTACCAAGCACTGGCGCAGAGAATATAGCGCCGACGATGTTAGCTAGCATACCAGTAACCATAAAGGCAGTAGCCAGGTCCGCTCGTCCCATAACCGTGTTCACGTAGTACATGGTGGAAGCACCTTTAAGAACGATACCGGTCAGAAGGACAACATTGACGATAAACAATACGCGCCACTGGTTATTCTTCATTAGAAGCTTCAAGTCATCCCATACAGACTGCTTTTCTTCAATCTCTGGAACGCAACGCTCGGTGGTGTTAGCAAAGCTGAAAAAGAACAATGCAATCGCGCCCAAGCCCATAACTGCCATCGCGCCCATATAGCCTTTTTGCACGTCCCCTTGACCAATAACATCCACTAGCGGTAGCGCAACCATAGCCACGACCAAGCCACCAGCAGTACTCAGTGCGAAACGATAAGACTGAAGAGAAGTACGCTCTTTCGAGTCGTTAGTCATCGCGTTCGCTATAGCACAATACGGAACATTAATAGCCGTATACATTAACGTTAAAAATATATAAGAAACATAGGCATAGACTATCTTACCTGTCTCGCCGAAGTCTGGGGTAAAGAAGGCTGCCATACAAGCTCCCCCAAACGGAATCGCCATCCATAACAAATAAGGGCGATAACGACCATGTTTCGATTTCGTTCTATCTACAATAGAGCCCATGATTGGGTCAGTTACCGCATCGATAAAGCGGACTAACAAAAACATGGTTCCCATATGGGCAGGCGACAAACCGTAAATATCGGTATAAAAATATGCAAGAAATAGCATTACTGTCTGCCATACAAAGTTACAGCCAGTATCGCCTAACCCATAAGCTATCTTCTCTTTTACGGATAACTTGATAGTGTTCATTTTAATTCTCCGGGTACCTAATGTGTCTGCTTCACATTCTTGACGCATCGATAAATTAATTCAATTTACCCAATCTGGTTACTAATTTACGATATTTTTCATATGTGATTCAAATCGCCTAATCTCATATCATAAAGTCTTAGTTTTATTAAAAATCAATAACTTAAAAAACCCCCTAAGCAAAAAATGGAAAAACAAACCTTATTTTTGAGAACTAGGGCACATTTAGTAAATAGGTGAAATTTGGTATCAAAAATCATAATTGATGGTGTGGTCGAAAAGGTTGAATATTAAATACGAACGAAGTCCACAACCAGAAAATTGGAAATTAGGCTATGACTGAATTTTTTAAGAACATTAATAAAATCAAATTTGAAGGAAAAGAATCGACGAATCCTTTAGCGTTTCGTCACTACGATGCGGACCGCATGATTCTCGGTAAGTCGATGAAAGAGCATCTTCGTTTCGCTGCTTGCTACTGGCATAACTTCCGCTGGCCTGGTTCTGACGTATTTGGTGACGGTACTTTCGACCACGAGTGGTTAAAGGTATCAGACCCAATGGAACACGCTCGCGTTAAAGCGGATGCTGCATTTGAGTTCTTCTCAAAGCTAGATGTCCCATATTACTGTTTCCACGATACTGATGTTGCACCGGAAGGCGCTTCTATCAAAGAGTACGTAAACAACTTCCAAACAATGGTTGATGTATTAGAGCAGAAGCAAGAAGAAACAGGTCTTAAACTTCTTTGGGGTACGGCTAACGCATTCTCACATCCGCGTTATATGTCAGGTGCAGGCACAAACCCAGATCCTAAAGTATTTGCTTATGCTGCAACTCAAATCTTCAACGCTATGGGTGCAACTAAGCGCCTTGGTGGTGAAAACTACGTACTTTGGGGTGGTCGTGAAGGCTATGAGACACTGCTAAACACTGACCTACGTCAAGAGCGTGAGCAGTTAGGTCGCTTGATGCAAATGGTAGTAGAACATAAGCACAAGATTGGCTTTAAAGGTGCAATCCTAATTGAACCTAAGCCGCAAGAACCAACTAAGCATCAGTACGATTACGATACTGCAACAGTTTACGGTTTCTTGAAGCAGTTTGGTCTTGAGAACGAAGTTAAAGTAAACATCGAAGCGAACCACGCTACGCTAGCAGGTCACAGCTTCCACCACGAAGTAGCAACAGCTACATCACTAGGTCTATTCGGCTCTATCGATGCTAACCGCGGTGACGCGCAACTAGGCTGGGATACTGACCAGTTCCCTAACAGTGTTGAAGAAAACACACTAGTGATGTACGAAATCCTAAAAGCAGGCGGTTTCACTACAGGTGGCTTCAACTTCGACGCACGCGTTCGTCGCCCTTCTATCGACCTAGAGGATTTCTTCCATGGTCACATCGGTGGTATGGACGTAATGGCTCTATCACTTGAGCGTGCAGCTGACATGATTGAGAACGACGTTCTATCTAAGAATATTGCACAGCGTTATTCTGGTTGGAACGAAGATCTTGGTAAGAAAATCCTAACGGGCGATCTAAACCTAGAGCAGGTGGCTAATTACGCGGTGGATAACAACCTATCTCCAGTGAAAGAATCTGGCCGTCAAGAACATCTAGAAAACATTGTGAACGGGTTCATCTACAAGTAATCCTTGTGTGAACATTTGCTTCAAGCCCAAGTATAATCGGGGGATGTGCTTGGGCTTTTTTATTGCGTGCGTGTTGAGTTTTCTCAGCACCTTTTTCAATGCCCTTTCTTTGTGAGTATTTTCCAATGACGCAAACTATTCAAAATCCTGTACTTAAAGGTTTTAATCCTGATCCATCAATTGTTCGTGTTGGTGATGACTATTACATTGCGACGTCAACATTTGAATGGTTTCCTGGCATTCAAATTCATCATTCAAAAGACTTAGTCAATTGGCGTTTAGTCAGCCATGTCCTTACTCGAACCTCTCAACTTGACATGACTGGTATGGACAACTCAGAGGGTGTGTACGCTCCTGCCCTAACCTATGCGGATGGTAAATTCTGGGTGTGTTTTTCGAATGTACACTCTTGCCGTGGTGGTAACTGGATGGCAACACCAAGCTTTGTGGTGACCGCAGACAATATTGAGGGTCCCTGGAGTGAGCCAACACCGATCGGTAATTACGGTTTTGACCCATCGCTTTTCCATGATGACGATGGAAAAAAATACATGCTAAACATGATCTGGGATGGGCGAGCAAAAACCAACTTCTTCGGCGGCATCGTCATGCAAGAGTTCGATGCTGAACGTGGTGAGCTCGTGGGTGAACCTCGAAACATCTTTGAAGGCACGTATCTGGGCTGTACAGAGGGTCCACAGATGCTCAAGAAAGATGGTTACTATTATCTCATCACTGCAGAGGGCGGCACTGAACGCAACCATGCAGTGACAGTTTGCCGTTCAAAGAATGTTTGGGGACCTTACGAGGTGCATCCAGATAATCCAATTCTAACAAGTCGCTTCCAAGAGGACGCTGAATTGTCTCGCGCTGGCCACGGATTTTTAGTCGAAACTCAGCAAGGCGAATGGTACTTAAGCCACCTCTGTGGTCGACGTATTCCAAATCCCGAGGGCTATCAGTTTATTCCCAAGTATGACAATGGCTTTTCTATTCTTGGGCGTGAGAGTGCAATCCAAAAAGCACATTGGGAAAATGGTTGGCCATACGTAACTACAGGTAAGACGCCGGTCGTGGAGGTTAACGCGCCTGAACTCGAACCTTGCCCTTGGCCAGAACTGCCAAAGACCGACAACTTCGATTCACCAGAGCTTGATATCAACTTCCAAACACTGAGAGAGCCGTTAGATGATTCTTGGGCTTCACTGACTGAAAAGCCAGGTTACCTGAGACTAAAAGGACGTCACTATTTAAGTTCTCGTTATCAAAATAGCTTGGTTGCACGCCGATTCCAAAGCCACTATGCAACGGTAGAAACTAAGTTGGAGTTTAATCCAACAACACCTTACGAAATGGCGGGGCTAAGCGCTTATTATGCTCGAAATGGTCACTATTTCTTGAAAATGACTGCTAACGATGCCGGCGAGAAAGTGCTACAGATTGCGGGAAACATTAACGATGTTTATGGCGAGTATAGTGAAGAGGTCCGTATTGGTGATTGCGACGCGGTCTATCTTCGCCTAGAGCTTAAGTGCCAGTGGTATCAGTTCTCTTATTCACTTGATGGTGAAAACTGGCTAACTATTGGTCCTGCGCTCAACAGTACCCCTTTATCTGACGAAGGTGGACCGGATATCTTTAGATTCACAGGTAGCTTTGCAGCGTTGTTTGCTTGCGACATCACAGGCAGAATGCAGCCCGCGGATTTTGACTACTTCAGCTATCAGGAACACGAAGCATAAGTATTAGTTCCCCTAATCGTCGCGATAGATTGAAATACCAATAGCATCTAATTACTAAACTATGGCTATCGAGCTTTTGTTCGATAGCCATTTTTTATGTTGCACGTCCGTAAACTAAGCTCTTATTCTGATCTATTAATTACGAGCATTAAAATTTTATGAAAGTTTATTACGGACATTGATCACATTTTTATTTCATTGTATAGTTATTACACCAACTTTGGTAACAAACTTACAAGGAGCACTAATATGCTATCAGTAATTAAGAATCTATTCGTACCAACAAAAGACTATGCAGGCCGTAACATTGACGCAGTGATCGAACGACTAGCAGCGCAAACTAACACAGATGTCCACGCTTGGTCGTACCTAAACGAATCAGCCGTGTATGAAAATACAAAGACGGGTATGCGCGTTTATCGTCACGAGGTATCAAAACGTGCTGCATAATAATCTATCAATTCTAAATCAATCAGGGTGGGCGGTGTCGTCCTCCTTAGATCAGCTCTAATCCTCCCCAAGCCTCGACCTTACTACGAAAAAACAAAAAAGCGCCACGTAAACGCAGCGCCTTATAAATCAATGTTTCTGAGACCTTTCGACAATTATCGTCTGTCAAAAACCACGTAGTCCGTGTTTAGTGCCGTATCACCGGTTTCCCACTTGATGGCTACATCAGCCCCTTCTGGGATATCAACTCGCATCTCTACTTTGTTGTACGTTCCAACCCAAGAACCTGTCGAATCGAACTCTATGTCATAAGATCGTTGACCGTTGACAAACAGGCCAATTTTGCCTGACCGTTCCGACGCATAGCGAATCACAAAATAGTTAGACTGAGGGACACCTTTAAAGGTCAAAGAGTCACCCAACTGATACATATATGCCATCCCCTTGCCGCCTGCTGCAGCGCCATCTGGGTAGATACGTACATTGCCGGTTGGCGTCGCATCTTCAGCCTGCCATTGGTTTTCTTGTGGTACAGTGTCTTCAGCGGCTTTGTTTCGTGCTTGTTTCAACTCATCGTAGTCGTCTGGAAGCAAGAAGATTGGTGGAATGGCAACCGTTGACGTAACCAACCACTCTTCTCTCTTGATGGTTCTGCGCCATTTATTCGCGATGTATAAGTTCGATTGAAGGCGTGTGTCACCCCAACCTTGACCTTTCCACATCGGCTGTACATCCCAGTCGGCATTGATGTACGCGATGATTTTGATAACGTCTTGGTTTTCTTTTAGATGATTCAAAAAAGGCTTGAACCAGCTATCCCATGTTTTCTTACCATCATCCAGCATCAGGTTATAACCGCGCGGAGTAAGCTCTGCAATCATTACCGGTTTTCCACGTTCACGAGCAATGCGCAGCATCTCTTGTCCCGCCAGTTTTGGGTCGTGGTTGAAGTATGAATAGGCTACCCAGTCTACATAAGCATCGCCTGGATAGTAGCTCAATAGTTCCTCTCTATCTTCTTCATAGCCACTGGATTGCCACACGTATTCAACGTTATCAACATTAAGTTTGTTTAAACCATCAACAATACGTCGGTATGCCTCTTTATAATCATCAGAAGCGTAACCATTCCAACTACCCTCAAACTCATAACCGATTCGCAGGTAAACCGTTCTTTCTGATTGACTGATCCAGTTAGCCAATTTGGAAATGTTACTGTCTAACTTACCCGCGTTGATATCATCAAGTTGGTCTACCAAGTAGAGCCCCATCGCGATATCAACGCCCTTAAACGCGTCACTTTCTAAGTAGAGATTTGCGTGGTTATCACCCGCGCCGTAGTTCACCTTCTGCTCGAGACCTTCAAGATCTTTTAGACTGGTATAAACCGTTACACCGCTTGGGATGCCAAAATAGTCGACATAGCCTTGGTCGTAATCTTTTAACCCACCAACTGCACCAAGGTCTTGGCCTACAAATAGTTCAATGGGCTTTTCTGCAATGTCTGCAGGTAGTGCTTTCGGCGCCGTATCCACCGCCACCGTGTTTGGCTGACTGCTACACCCCGCAATGATGACAGCACTGGCCACAGAGGCAATAACAGGGATAATAAGTTTTCTCATATAAAATCCTTTCTTTGAGGTAAAAAAAAGGCCCCGGAGGGCCTTTGGTATCCGATGAGTGTTTGCTTATCGAGTCTTGAGAGTTAATGTCTACTTAATGGCAGTTAGTGTGCGACATACACAGATTTTTCTTTGCTTGTGTCAAACACATGCAGCTGTGAGCCATCTAGATATAAATCAATTTGATCACCCTCTTTGACTGCCTGTGTCGAAGGTGCTTCAACCACCAGACTATGGTCACCAAATCGGTTCATTACCTGAATGGTTGACCCCAGTAACTCGTAGCTTTCCACTGTTGCAGTCACTTTAATTGGGTGTTCAAGAAGCTCTGGTGTTAAATGAACATCGCTTGGGCGAATCCCCATAGTGACTTTTTCTCTATCCACTTGTGCATCAACATCGCCTGCTAGAGATAACTTCTGACCTGCTAGCTCTAGGTGCCAGCCGCTATCGTCATTCGCAAGTTCAGCGGGCAATAGATTCATTGTTGGGCTGCCGATAAAACCAGCGACAAATTTGTTCGCAGGGTTTTGGTAAATCTCCTTCGGTGTACCGACTTGCTCTATACGACCATCACGAAGAATGACAATGCGATCTGCTAACGTCATCGCCTCTACTTGGTCGTGCGTCACATAGATGGTTGTCTTCTGAAGTTTCTTATGAAGTGCTTTGATTTCGCTTCGCATTGCGTTACGCAGTTTTGCATCCAAGTTTGATAGTGGTTCATCAAACAAAAATACCTCTGGTGTACGAACCATTGCACGGCCCATTGCCACGCGTTGGCGTTGACCACCGGATAACGCCTTAGGTTTACGATCCAGTAGCGGCGTGAGCTGGAGCATGTCGGCTACAGGGCGAACCTTATTTGCTATTTCCTCTTTGCTAGCACCTGCAAGTTTGAGCGCAAAGGCAATGTTTTCATACACTGTCATGTGCGGATAAAGCGCGTAGCTTTGGAATACCATTGCGATATTACGATCCTTTGGCTCTAGGTTGTTTACTACCTGACCACCAATCGAAATCTCCCCACCGGTGATGTCCTCGAGACCCGCAAGCATTCTCAATGTTGTCGACTTACCACAGCCTGATGGACCAAGAAATACGATGAATTCACCATCTTTAATATCTAGGTTGAAGTCCTTTACTATACGAACGTCGCCAGAATACACTTTCTCTAAATTCTTAAATGAAACTGAAGCCATTTTTGATAATTCCTTTCCTAATTAACCTTTCACCGCGCCGCCGGTCAAACCCGCAACTATGTATTTTTGTGCCAGCAAGAAGAATACGATCGCTGGGGTAATCGTCACCGATACATACGCTAGGATCTTGTTCCATGCGATACCGTACTCTCCGCGATACTTCATGATACCGAGGGTCCATGGATACATATCTTCAGTATTCAAAACGAGCAGTGGCAGTAGATAGTTGTTCCAACTGCCCACCAAGACAAATACCCCAACGGTTGCAAGTATTGGCGTAGATAGCGGAAGAATAATGTGTAGGTAGAACTTGGCATAACTACAACCATCAACACGTGCCGCGTCAAATAACTCAGCTGGTAGCTGTTCAAAGAAGGTTCTAAATAAAAGGATGCTAAACCCAAGCCCAAACGCGACTTGCGGAATGACGATACCTGGTAAAGTATCAAGCAGCGCTAGGTCTCGTATACGCAGGAACAGAGGTAATATTGCCGCCGCCGCTGGGAACATCATCCCCATTAGAAAGTAGCTATAGACGTACTTGTAACCAGCAAATTTTATATGCGAGAACGTAAACGCCGTCATTGTTCCAACGAGTAGCGTAAGAATGACCGATAGTGCCGCGATGATGAGAGAGTTCTTCATCAGAATCCAAATGCTGCCATCAGCAAATACGGTCGCGTAGTGTTCGAGTTCCCACACTTCAGGGATACCAAATGGGTTAGTACGAAGCTCGCCGAGGCTTTTAAAGCCACCAAATAGCGTTGCCACCATCGGCAAAAGTACAAACCCGGCTACCAGCATCAAGAAGGACATCCTGACCCACTGAATATTCTTAATCTTTTCCATGATGAGCCCCTACTTCTTGTCTTCTTTCATGATGGTGTTCTGATAAGTGAATGCGAACACAACACAGGCTATAAACAACACGACACCAACCGCACTACCAAAACCAACATTCATTCGTGTAATACCGAAGGTATATAAATAACTCACCAATGAGTGACTGCTATGCGATGGTCCACCACCTGTTAATGGCATTATGAGATCGAAGGTTTGCAGAGCACCCAAGATACTGAAGAATATGGAAACCTTTATCCCCGACATAATAAGTGGGATTTTTACATGCCAGATTGCTTGCAGTTTTGACGCTCCATCCAGCTTGGAGGCTTCGATCAGATCTTTAGGCACACCTTGAAGTGCGGCGATATAGATCATCATGTGGAAACCAAAATACTTCCAAACAATGACCACCAAAATAGCGGTAAATGCCCAATCTCTGTCAGCGAGAATGTACCAAGGGTCGGTGCCCAATGATTCGGCAATACCTGCCATCATTCCGTAGTCACCGTCGAATACGAAACGCCAGATCAGACCCGCGACAACTTCTGCAAGAATGTAAGGCAAAAAGAAGATCAAGCGAAAGACGCTGTTTGACCAGCTTTGTTTGTAAATACTCAAGGCGACAATCAATGCCAAAGGCAACTGAATGACCAATGAAACTAAAATGATTTTTACTGTGTTCCACGCAGCGGTTTCAAACGCACTGTGCTTTAGAATTCGTGCATAGTTTTTAAACTCGACGAACTGTGTTGGTTCACCATAACCGTTCCACTTGAAAAAACTGTAATAGGCAGCTTCTCCGAGCGGTAACATGACAAAAACAGTAAACAGCAATAGTGCGGGCGGCAGGAAAAACACTAGGGTTAACAATCGATTCCCGTGGTTCCTTTCTTTTAGCCAGTGGCCAAAACCAGCGGATTTACTTTCTTGAGGATCGTCAACCATGGCTGCTAACTTCTCACTCATACATACTCCTTAATTTGTGAGGTAAAGCTGGCTAATAGGTGAACGAAGTCCGACAAGGTCGGTATAGCCAGCTTTTACGAACGCTAAATAACGTTAAACGTCATCCATTACGTTGAATTAACGCATCTCCCACGCTTCTTGCACTTGCTCAGCAGCCTCTTTCGGGGTTACGTCGCCGTTAACGATGCCAACAGAGATGTCATTAACAACACCACCAACATCTGCACCTAGAGCTTGGTCAAAGAACACTTGGTGCCATTGAGCGCTTGAAATCGTTTGGGAAATTTTTTGCTTGAATGGATTTTGCAGACCTTTGTCTGCACCTTTTGCAACTGGAATGATTTGGTCAATTTCAGCAAGTTTGGTTTGACTGTTTTCGTTTAGGAAGAATTCGAGCCATTTTGCAGCTTCTGGTTTAGCGCCTTTAGCGAATGCAAAACCATTAATACCGCCAAGCGTGTCACTACCCGCACCTGCTCCACCTTTAAGAACCGGGAAGTTCATGAAGCCAAGGTCTGAATCAACCACACCTTTCTTATCAACCGCTTGTTGGGCTTGGAAGTTATAATCCCAGTCACCCATTAGGTGGATAGCGGCTTTGTAGTCACCAAATAAACCTGCAGATTCACCATAACCCGCTGCCATAAAGCCAGGCTGGAACGGCTCTAGCGCAGCCAGGCGCTTAAGTTCTTCACCTGCACGAACAAAGGCTTCACCAGCAAATCCATCGCCTTGGTCTTGCATTGCTGCGGCAAACGCTTCTTGACCACCCGCACGCATTACTAGGTAGCTCCAGTAAAAGTGCATTGGCCACTTATCTGCGCCACCGACTGCGATAGGAGTAATACCCGCTGCTTTTAGTTTCTCAATAGCGGATAGGAACTCATCCCATGTTTGGATGCTTTCGCCATCGATTCCTGCTTGCTTGAACAATTTCTTGTTGTACCAAAAACCCACTTGGCTAACCATGTATGGCGCGCCGTACTGCTTGCCGTCAATTTTGAAAGCATTCATGCCCGCAGCAGACAGCTCTTGATTAAGAGTTGCAGAGTAACCTTCCATGTCTTCCAACAAACCAGACTCGGCGCGAACTTGGAAGTTACCACCGCCCCAGCTATAGAAAAGGTCAGGTTTTTGTTGTGACTGAAGTAGCGTTGGCAGTTTTGCTTTGAACGCTTCGTTCTCTAGAAACTCGAGGTTAACCTTGATGTCTGGGTTCTTTGCTTCAAAGTCTTTGGCAATCTCTTCCCATACACCAAGCACGTTCGGGTCCGTTTCGATGTGCATCATTCGAACCGTGGTGTCAGCGAATGCTGTAGAAGAAAGAAATAGGGAAATCGCTGTAGCACTAAACACTTTACTAAGTTTGTGGTTTCTTAGCATGGTATTACTCCATTTTTTAATTTTTATCCAATATGACTCTCGAACTGGGTAAGCTTCACGTGAGAGTTACATATTATTTTTGTTGTTATGGAAACTTTGGCAAGCTTTGAAATGTGACCAGCGTAACATCAGATAATAAATATCACTTTTCATAATGACATTACTAAATATTGTTATTCACTGGAAATAAATAGAATAAATGTGGTGAGAAATATAATAATACTTGCCATAGTTTTTGTTTCAATCCTTGAAAATATATTCAGAATTTAGACTAGTCGAATATGAGACATCCATCAATATTATTATCAATTAATCATGCTTCACATCACACTTGGTATTATCGAACCAAAACTACAATTAAAGGACAATAATAGGAAGGAATCAGATGCTAAATTCTATAATAAAACAAATTATATTTGTCTTCGCGCTTATCTCTCTCAGTGTATTCTTATTGTCTGCCAGCGCATACCGAAATGCACAACACATGACCGAGCAAATCGACAGTGTTGAATCTCAAGTTATCGACCCTCTCAATCAGTTTAACCAATTAAGGAATCGTCTTTTAGAAGCGTCTAACTTAGTCGCGCTATACAACCCAGACACCTCACGCCGAGATGAAAGCGTACGACAAAATGAAACCACGGCAGTAGACAGCAGTGAACTCATTAATGAGCTGGAGGCGCTTGCCACTTGGCTGTCAGCGCTCGATATCGTGAGTTGGTTGCCAACTCTTGATCAAGTTAAACTCGACACGCTGTCGACCACCCTAGCCGACTTCGTACCTCTGATGGAGGCACAGCTCGCAAGTAAGGATATCTCGGCGCAAGCCTCTATCGGTGCTCAGCTTAGTGCGGTTTTATACAGTCAATCGGCAGACACCATAGGGAATAACCTTAATAAACTGCAAGCAACAGAAGGGGTAAGAGAACGAGACATACAATTTTTGCAGTTTCATTTTAATTCCGCCGATAAACTGATCCGTCAGATACTATTACTTACTACATCAGATGAAGTCTGGGTGGTTAAATCCGGGCTAGACCGACACAACCGTATGCTTGAAAAGAAAATCGACTTCATCGCCAAGAAAAACCCGGCATTTTCTCTAGAAGCAGCATCTATACTTGAACCGCTTTTTACAGCCATAAATTCCGCTGATGGTGTGCTGACACTGCACCTAAATAACTTAGAGCAACAAAACGTGACTGTGGAGCAGCAAGCACTGTTAATGCAAGCCAACAGCTCCCTTAAGAGCCAACTCAATGAAGTGGAGGCTCAACTCGTTTTGATGACACAGAACAAGATAAATAGCTCACGCCAATCCGCCACGACAGCGACACAGGTAACATTAGGTCTGCTAGCGATGGCGTTGGTCATTGCTATAGGTGCGAGTTCGCTGCTTACTCTTCGCATTCGCTCTGCTATGTCCAAACTCATCACTTCTCTAACTCGTATCGCCAACGGACGTTTAACTAACGAAGATATTCCCGTCAGTAAAGATGAGTTTGGACAACTTAGTTCGGCAACGAACCAAGTGCAGAGCCACTTACTTGATATCGTGTCTCAGCTCCAATCTGGTTCTAAATCTTTATTGTCAGCGAGTCATACTATTGCGACTCGCACAGAACACACTGCGCAAGTCACTAACAAGCAGAATCTAAACATCGAGGCTATGTCTGTTTCTCTAGAGCAAATGAATCTTGCCATTCAAGAAGTCGCTTCGGCTGCAACCTCGACTCAAGATGCCATTGGTCGTGCGAAGCTTAACGGTGATGAGTGCGCGGGAGTTACTAACAACAGCATCAACTCTATATTGTCGCTTGCCGAACAGCTTGGCCAATGTGATAAGAAAATGGACAGCTTGCTGGAGCGCAGTCAATCGGTTGAGTCCGTCTTACAAGTTATTCAAAACATTGCAGAGCAAACTAACCTTCTTGCACTGAACGCGGCAATCGAGTCAGCTCGCGCTGGTGAACACGGCAGAGGGTTCTCTGTAGTCGCAAATGAAATTCGACAATTAGCAGAGAAGACTCAAAACTCAACCTTGACGATTCAATCTATTTTGGGTGACTTAAACGCTGAGATTGCTGATATCGCTACAGAAGTGCGTGAATGTGTGAGTCATTCAAAACAAAACGCTGACGATGCGACCTTAGTTGGAAACAGTTATTCCAAGGTACTTGAAGACATTAATATTGTTAACGGCATGAGCATTCAAGTCAGCGCATCCGCCGAAGAACAAAGCATAGTGGCACGACAACTCGTTGAAAGCATGAATGTACTAAAAGACGAATCTGTGCAAATCAGCGACATGTGTCAGAAGACAGAGGCGCAGTGCCAAGAGCTAGAGAACGTCGTACAGATTAATACTCACATTATTCAAAGGTTCGATATCAGCACGAGTACAGACATCAAACCCACCTAACTTGAGCATTTATTATTGACCACAAAAAAGGACAGTTTATTGACTGTCCTTTTTATTTATTGCTTTAAAACAGAATGTTACGCGTGACCCTCCACGCTCGCTTTAAACACCGTTGTAGAGTTAAAAGGACGATTAGGTGTTACTAATACTTGATCAGCGATATCTGGCATATTGACTTGATTTGGGTAACTTTGGGTCTCGAAACAAAATCCCATATGTGTACCAAACGGTTTGTCGAATGAATCTTTATGGTCACCCAAGTGATTTCCAGTGTAGAACTGCATTGCGGGTCTATCTGACATCACCTCGAGGACAATCCCACCTGATTGCTCAAATGCCCACCCTACGGGTCTCAACCCCTCACCATTCAGAATAAAACAATGATCGTAGCCACCAGCGGAGACAAGCGCCGCTTCTTCTGTGGCAAAGCCCAAAGCAATTCGTTTCGGTTGAAGGAAGTCCATGGCAGTGCCCATCACTGAACGTGATTGCGTAGGGATTTGCTCAGCATTAGTATCCCAGTACTCGTCAGCATCAATCGCCACTATATGCCCCTGAACATCATGCTTGCCTCCGCTTAGATTGAAGTAAGCGTGATGCGTCAGATTAACGGGACAATCATCGTCCGATTCAACCCAATAGTGAACCGTCAGTTCATTAGCGTCACTTAAACGATAGGTTACGCAAATCCTCAAATTTGCAGGATAGCCCCCCTCTCCTTTGTTTACCTGCGTCTCAAGCGTAACCCCCTGAGCGGCCAAGATAGTAACGTCCCAGCGACGTTTGTGAAGTTCACAATCACCACCATGTAGATGGTTACTCCCTTCGTTTTGGCATAGCTGAATAGGATTTCCAGCGTGATCATAGCGACCATTTTCAATACGATTGCCCCAAGGTCCAACAACACCGCCCACGTACGCTTGTCCCGCTAGGTAATGCTCTGGACGGTTGTAACCAAGAACTATGTTTCTTTCTCTATGGTATCTATCTTTGAGTTTGAAGCTCACTATGGATGCGCCTAAGTCACTAATTTCGACGCGGACACCGTTACTGTTTTCTAAACAATACAGTGAGTAGTCGCCCCAGGCAGAAGGCTCGACTAATGTTGTTTTATGGTCCATATCCACTCCTTTTTTATTACGATTTTAGAAAGCGGATAGCATTGCGCTATTATGATATTTAGCTCTAGGTTGATGTAAAATGATAACGATGTGCGAGATCACATCGTGAATGAAGAGTATGAAATGTTGTAAGGTAGAATTAAGAACTGACAACAAAAAGTAGTATTACAAATAAACTGGGCCTCATACTTCACCATATGAAACCATAACAGTAAGATATATTGTCTTATTTAAATAAAAATAGAGAGGCTATTAACCCCTCTATTTTTAGTGGTTACTTATTGAGCGCAACTTGTATTCCCGAACGTGATGTTTTTCTCGGTAATAAACTGAGAGGCGCTGTCTTCTACTTTAAATGTAATTTTATAGTCACTACCTAAAGTTGCATTAAAGCTACGACTATAGCGATCTCCAGAATTATCACCTGGTACACAATAGTCATCTAAGCAGATGTAGTTCCAACTTGCAGACCAACCAAGATCTTTATGAAATACCTCAATCTCTGTGTCCGAGCGATAATTGTAACCAAAATCAGCGCTACATTGACTGGGATCGGTGCCGCCACCTGAACCATTGTCGCCACCACTTCCGTTGTCACCTCCATTGTCAACGCCAGAGCCGTTATCGCCACCACCTGGTGTGCCAGTAGAGCCACATTGTTGATTTTCAAAAGTGACAGACTTGTCGGTTATGAACTGCGCTCCTCCATCTGCCACTTTAAACTCGATACCGTATGTCGAGCCCAGCTGCGCATCAAACTGTTTGACATACTCACCATTCTTGAGTTCTCCTTGCAAGCAGAGTCCATTCAAACAGACGTAGTTCCATTCCGCTGACCAGCCATTATTTTTGTGGAAAACTTCTATGGTAGAATCGCTCACGTATCGGTACCCGAAGTCTTCATTGCACGGCTCTGTTGGATTCGTTCCTCCATTATCGCCACCACCGTTATCTCCACCGCCATTATCACCACCACCGCCAGTTGAGCCATAGCCTAATGTCTCGAACAGTGTCTCAGAGTGGTTGATGTATTGTCCTTTCGCAATCTCCTGCTGCCAGTTCGATTTAATCAATGCATTAGCTTGAACTCGGCTGTCACCCCAATATCCTTCATTATAAGGAGCGGCCCAACGCCACTGGCTATCCCAGTCAGCATTGATGTAGGTGAAACCTCTTACAATGTCTGAGTTATCACTCATAAACTGAAAGTAAGGTGCAAACCACTCATCCCACAGCTGCTGAGAAGTTTTACTCTGTCGATTAGTGCCCTTAGCTGGATCTGCTGAATAGGTAAGATCGGCAACTTGGTAGCGTTGAGGCGTCGATTCATTTAAGAAAAGTGGTTTGCCTTTGCTTCGCGCAAACTGAGCGGCTTCATTAACACGATCCCAGTTACAATCTTGAGGAGCAAAATAAGATAGACCTACCCAGTCTACGTATTCAGAGCCCGGCCACCATTGATCAAGTTGACCACCTGGAGTCGGACAGTACGAAGCCACTTGCCACACTAAGGATATTTTCGCCTGATGTCCCAAGGCAATGATGCGATCATGGACATATTGGAAGCTAGTCACAATACCACTCGGTGAATGGCCATTCCATGGTCCATCAACCTCATATGCCCAGCGAAGATAAACAGGCCTATCGTAACCAGCAAGGGTATTTAATAACGTATCGATATTAGCGTTATATTGCCCGCTAGCAACCGCATCGACTTCACCATTCATCGACACGCCAATCACTAGTGCACTTGTTGGGTAAGCGTTAGCAAGTTCAGCAATATTGTTGCGACCAGCGCCAGCATCCGCATCGGAATTCAGACCATCCAAATTGACGATTCCGACGTAGTTTGTCACACCCGCCGGTATTGTTCCCAAAGCACTTGCATAATCGTTTACGCTGTCCACGTCTTGACCGACAGAGACTAAAATACCACTCTCGGGCACTAACACTCCGTCCAAACTCCATGCTGACGCAGATAGTGACATTGCTCCTGCAGCGATTAATGACAAATAGGTTCGTTTCATTACTTTTCTCCATGTATGACGAATCGAGAAAGAGCATAGATTAAAGATGTCGATATATTATTTGAGCAAAATCACACAAGAAAAATATGAAAATATAATCAGAAAAAATCATAATTGATATTGATTACTATGATAATAATAAAGTTGATCCAACCAACGAAAAATACCTAGCAGCAATGACTCACATCACAAAAATTCGTTAGTTATGAAAAGATCAAAAATAATTTACTAAAGAAGCAAAATGTGACAATTGTCATCTGCGTAACAAGAAAAACAAATTCATCTCAAGTTAATTAAATTCGGTAAACAACAAGTGAGTTTTCGTAATACCCTTCCCCTCATCAGCTGCTAGAGATAATAGGGAAATCAAACCAATAACATCAATTAATATGGAAGTTAATGTTATGCATAAAAGCGAGTACTCTCCTCCTAACCACAAATACCTAAAGGCATTAGGGTTAGGCTCTATAATCGTCGCTATATACAGTCCACTCTCTTACGCAGAGATCAATACCCGCATCGAGTCAGGCAACCCTGCGATTGCGTATGCGGAAGATGGTGGTTGGACAGGCCAATGGGCCTATTTGTGTGTCGATGATTACTGCGGTAGTGCACAGCTCGTCGATGGATTTTGGCAAAGGACGGTGGCAGAGCAAGCCATTGTTACCGGCGAATCCTATCGATTGCAGCTAAAAGTCCAAGACAATGTGCTCTCGCAGTACATTTCACCTGAATACACCATTACTGCAGACGCAGGTGGCGATGGAGGCGGCACAACACCGCCCCCGATTGAACCCGACGCTCCTACAATCAGCACAAGCGCTTCACCGAGCAATGCAACCGTCGGCGAGGTCGTTTCTATTTCTGCAACTGCTACCAGTGAACAGGCTTCAATTACTACACTTTCAGTTCGCATAACCGCGCCAGATAATCAAATCGTATTAAACGAAACTATTTCACAAGCACAAGGTGCATGGCAGTTCACACCTTCATTACAAGGGACTTATCAGGTTACCTACCAAGCTACTGATAACCAGGGTGAAACGGGTCAGTTCACGGACTCTGTGTTCGCTCGGAATCCCGTTTCGGGCGGTGATGGTGTCGTAGTTAATGAAATCGCGGAACGTTATCGTGTCCGACATGAACTTTCGGGTAATGACTTCAACAACTTTAATGTGGAGTATTGGGAAGGTCGCTTCGGCTCCTTTGTATTAGAGGACTATACTCAGCCAAGCGCGAGTGATTTAAGACAATCAGCCTGTGACACGACGGAACCTTGTGTCGTTGTGACATTAAACAGCGCAATACCGCTCGCAATGACCGATGTGTTTGGCAATGAAAAATCTTGCAACCAACAAACACCTAACTGGCGTTACCACAAGATTTATGGTGATGAGACAAACTTCTCCTACGGCTATGTTATGGATGTGGTGTTAAACGATGGTTCAGTTGTCCCTGCGTGCCAAGCAACTCGTGACCAACGAGCGACAGCCACGACATGGCGCGCCGTTATGCAACGTTGGCCTCATATCAATCGACCATTTGAAGCCGGCGAGCAGATTGAGTTTGAGACCACTATCAGCTTCGACCGAGCTCAAACAACAGGCGATAACGTCAATTACTACGGACAAACTTTTAGATATGTCTTGGGGCAGGGGTTGACCGTAAACAATCGCGATAATGCAGTAGGACCACTCAACATTAATGACAGCTTCGCTCAGCTCGGTGGAGATACAACTGTACCGCAGCTCTCTGCAAGCGGTGGTGCACAGCAACGCTTAAGTTTTATGCAACATGCATACAATCTTGATAGAGGAAACGTACAATCATGGCTAGACGGACGTCGCCTGATCCACACTAACTTTACAACGGGTGATCACGTCGAGGAGTTCCTACCGGGTCCACAAGCGATCAACGGCAACCTACCTTTCCCTGAAATGGCAGGATTAACCACTGACCCCATTCAACCAAGCTGTACCCAATGTCACACGCTCAATGGCGTGGGAGATATGCAAGCAAGACAGGATGTTGTCCCTCCTAAGATGTTTGGTTTAGGTTTACTCGAGAACATCCCTCAAGAAACTATTGAACAGTGGGCTCAGGAAAATGGAGGAACGGTTAACTACGTGACGGTAGAAGGACAACAGTACGTTGGCCGCTTTGGATGGCGAGCAGAAACTATGAGTGTTGAGCATCAAATCGCTAAGGCGCTGCATGACGATATGGGTATTGGCACCAGTTTCGAGGGCTTTGGCCCCGTGGAGCTCGCAGATAATCATGTTCAAGATATGGTAGTGTATACGAAGCTTGTGGCCGTACCCACGCCTCGTCAAAACCTAACAACCATGCCTGGACATAACCGTTTCCAAGAGTTTGGGTGTAACTCTTGCCATAAAATGACGGTACAAACTGGTACTGACACTGAATTTCCAGAGCTATCGAATCAGACGATTCATCCGTATACCGACCTACTCCTTCACGACCTTGGTGAGGGCGCATTCCGTACTGCCCCACTCTGGGGAGTCGGTTTGAGCGGCTACGTAAAAAGTGGCGATGCCAATGCGCTGACGCTAATGCATGATGGACAAGCGACCAGCGTTGATGCCGTAATGCAAAGACACGGCGGTGATGCCCAAGCTCAATCAGATAACTACTTCAATGCGAGTCAGCAAGCTCGAAACGAACTGGTTGAATATCTAATGGCGCTTTAGGTTTTTGGTTAGTACTGATAATTAACCAAGAAGAAAGCCCGCAATTTATATTGTGGGCTTTTAGTTTAAAAAAAGGGTGGAATCAGAAGCACTAAAAGAAAATGCCTAGCCTTCAAACTTCTTCATCGCTTCAACAAACGTCTCTCTTGCCGTGGGCGATCCCTGCTTTTCGGCTTGTTTCATTATATCCAAAGCACGATCAAACTCACCGGCTCGAACGGCTGCGCGAATTCTGTCATCGAACAACTCAACGAACTCTGTATCCATCACCGATTGCTGATCTGTAACCACTACGGCAGCGAGTGCCGCTTCTCGGTCTTGCTGCTGTTGTTTTGACTCTTGTCTTACTGCGGGACCAGAATAGTCGAGCTCAAGCTCCACAGTTCCAACGGCTGCATGTGGGATATTCCACTCCGTGTTAGCCGCAAGATTTGCTTCTACACTTCCAGATCGAATTGCAGAGTCACTTGAAGGTTTAACTAGTGTAGAGTCCTTAAGGTCTTTATCCGTGGTGAAAATGACCAAGTAACGGGGGGACTTCTCATTCGGGTATTTTTGGGAAATCGTTTTTTCCATCGCGTAGTGTGTAGAGTACATAATTCCACTGTTGCGATAGCTCAAATCCGAACTAGAGAGTACATCCAGTGCTTTGTATTCATTGTCTAAAATAAGGATCGATGGGACAAAGACTTGATTACCAACCAGAGAGATAACCTCTAAGTTTGCCTCTCCATCAAAAACTGGGAGTTCATAGCCTTTCACGTAACTAACTCCACTTACTAAACCCACTTTCTCTGAGTTGGTATCAATCACCGCGGTGAGATCACCCGATTTGGTAATAGGTTCATAACCCACTTTACTCAGCGTGGTACAACAATCCTTTTGACGACTTAGCTCGGTAATGCCTAAAGGGCTAGATTCACTAGTTTGAACTTGTGAAGACGTACATCCTATCAAAGACGCGACGACGGCAGCTAAAAACACACGTTTCATTGAACTCCTCCATGTGGAAACTAATCAAGCTAAATAACTCAGGTTAAGTCTATCACGTCATATTTTTGTAGAAGCAATAAAACCATCACATAACTTGCTTATTCTTTATATATTCACCTCCTAATTCTAATTAACGACATCACTTTAATCCATGGCCGTTATGTGAGATAAACTGGGTTTCATTTAAAATGATAAATTTCGAAATCCAATTGATAAATTTTGTAAAAAGGCATCTGCTCGGCTAGTAATAGATAGATAAACATCATTGTAAAAAAACGTAACTATTACGTAATATCCCATTCTAATTTTCATATTTTTCATTCTTTTTTTATCGTGACAAATGTCAACAAAATTCATTATTCACAAGTGATCAACATCACCTAAATATATAGATTCTCTACTTATTATCAATGGCAACTTATCTCTTACCATACACGATAAGTACTCAATGCTATTCATATAATTAGTTGGAGAACAACATGGAAAAAACAGCATTAAGCAAAGCTCTATTTATTGCAGGAGTGGCTGCAATATCTTCAATGCCAGCTTTAGCCGAAAAACCAACCTCAGATTTTGAATTTCACGGTTATTTCCGTGCAGGTGCATTCACTAGTGCCAAAGAAAATTTCAAACAGCACCAATGGGGTGGGCAAAAGGAGACATTGGGGCGTTTAGGCTTAGAAGCTGACGATTTCTGGGAGCTGGCGTTTATGCAGCGCTGGGACTGGGAAAAAACGGAAGACTCAGACGGTAAAAGTGTTCGTATCAACGCGCGTCTAGGTCAGGACAACCCTAATGGCAATGGTAGTAACGGCTATGCGAATATCGATGGTAAAGCGACAGGTCTGATCGAATCATTCGTTGAATTTGATGGTGTAACGAACACGGGTACACTTTGGGGCGGTCAGCGTTACTACGGTCGTGACAACTATATCTTCATGACTGACTTCTTCTACACTGATTATTCCGGTACTGGTATCGGTGTTAAAGGTACTGAATTAGGTGGTGGCCTATGGGACTTTGCCTATATCGCTAGTAACAACTCAGTTGGTGACAACGAGATGCTAAATGCTTTCCACGTTCGTGCAGACTATGGTCAATGGCGTATCGAAGGTATGGCAAAACAGATGGGTGAAAACGTGAACGGCGATGAGTTCGCGAAATCTGGTTTCGAAGGTCACGTTCAATACTCTCCTTCTAACTTCTTTGGCTTTGGAAACGGCTTCTCTAAAGTCGGTGTTCAATACGGTCAAGGTCTGGGTGGTTCAACCATGCTAGGTCGTACATTTACCAACTATAACGCATACAGTCCAGGCGGCGTTGGCTTCATTGATGGTTCGACTGAGCAAACATTGATGTCTGCAGTAAAAGACGGTGATAGAACAGTTCGCGCACAAGCATACGGTGGCTATATCGGTGAAAACTGGTTGTTCTTCCCTGCTGTGGGTTACGAACAAACATCGTATGAAGACAACGTAGATGACTTCTCATACTGGTATGCAATGGTTCGCCCTGTTTACACCATGCCTTCTATTGATGACTTCGCAATCGCAGCTGAATTTGGCTACACCGACAACAGTGCGAACCGCGACAATGGCGGCAATGCGACTTATAAAGCAACCATCGCTCCAACATGGACAGTAGGTACTGGATTCGGTCCAGCTCCAGAAATCCGTCTATTGGCGACATACCTTAAAGGTAACCCTGGCGTTTCTTCAAACGCTGGTGAAGACGACCACGATTTTATCGTAGGTGTTCAAGTGGACATGTGGTGGTAACCGATTGTCTGCCCCTTCACTTTTGAAGGGGCAGCATTATCTCAATGGAAGGAGGTGAGCAATTTCGATAGACGTATCAGTTTCTAGTGTTTTTTTTCATTGCTAGCAACAGCAATAACCCCCACCCCTTTTGCGGGGTTTTAAGGTCGAACCATCCCAAGATAAGCGGCAGCAAGGGTTCGACCTCTTTTTTATGCAGTCGATAAATTAACTCGGACGGCTCATCTTGACGCGTTGTTTAACGCGATCGATACGCTCTTTGTTAACCTGCTCTTTTAGCTTGGGCTTAATATCTGCCACTGGAACGGCTTTCCATTCACCCTCATGATAAACAACGATATAAGACGCACGGCTAATCTCCTCTCGAACGATCCACTTACCGTCATCGATACGCTTTACATCTCCGCGAACATTGCCATAAGAATCTCGGACCGTCCACGTTCCATTGTCATTCTTGCTACCTGTAATAGTGTGTTCAGAGTGCAACGAAGAAATAGTAATTACATCATCTTTGATTAATATTTCACCAATACGCTTACCGTTGTACGTAATCGAGTACAAGGTCTCACCATCCAAATCACGCTCTTTGACCGTAGAGATCTTCGCATTCGGATTAACCGGTGATTCATACTCCGGCAGATGCACAGGGACATCTAGACCTAAATCTGGAATGTAAACATAGCCGAGATCAAAACCAAAATCCGGCTCTGTGGGTTCTGAGCCTTCTGGCGCACTGTTGCCATAGCCAGGATCCACATTTTCAAAACCTAGGTCACCATCAAACTCAGGTAACGGTTCTGTTGGGGATGAGCTTCCGCCACTTGATGAGCAACCGGCAAGTAGAGCGACAGCAAGTGCAGAGCAAAGGAGTTTAGATTTTTGAATCGAGGTTAATTTCATGATGTTTTGCCTTCATGTTTTGTGATGTGTAAATCCTAACCACCTCGACTCACACAAACTATAGGGCAAAATCTATTTCTGATATTTACTCTCTGAATATCAGAGAGTAAATGATATTAAAGAACCTTTCACGAAGCTCTAGCCTTGGCCGAGCAAAATTTGCTTCGAAATCGCCACCTCATCGATCAGTGTGTATTCTCGGCGAATGCCCCAAGGCCCAAACTCCGCATGAGAGATCCCCATAATGTAGACAGGTTGTTGAGTTGGTTTGCCAAGCAATCCATATCCACTATGCGTGCCATGCAGTGACCAACGTATTGCTGCCCTTGGCGACATCATGGCATCGTCATTGCCCATCACATGCTCAATTTTAAACTCGGCATCTGGCAGGCTCGATCTCAAACTCATCCAGAACTGGTCGATCTCACCATGAGACAGCGCCGTTTTATTGCTTGCATACTCTCCGATACAAGCACGATCATAGACAGCCGGAATAACGGAAAACTCTGCGTGCATGATTCGATTCAACGTGTCTTTATATGCCTCGCCCCATTCACTCTCGTTTCCGTAACCTTGATACGGCCCTTCTATATCGAGGGCTGGTGTAAAGGGTTTCACGCACTTCTCTACACCACCCTCTATATCTATGAGCTCTCGAGCGTATTCCATTGGAGTTTTACCAAGCTGTAATGCAATCGCCCCCTGATCTCTAACCAACCACTCATCATTGATTTGGTCATTGATGGCATGGCAATCCGCCAAGATTCGATACTTGATTTGTTTACCCGTCGGTTCCCCGTAAGCACCAAAGTGGCTATGTGTCGCAGTACATAACAAGCGATGTGACGACAACATCCCCTGCTCAGGCGTACCCGCCCAAATCACGTCCTCGCCGAAAAGTTGGCGATCTGGCAGCTCTGCCAGCGTTGACATGGTTGCCGCTATCACGCCCTCGTTACCTTGAACCACTGAGGCCGGTGAACGCACGATAATGTCGGGCGCATAGTAATGTTTTAATGTGTGGACTCCACGATCTTCCCATATCTCTTTGGTCACACCGATAATGTAGTCAGGAAAATCTTTCCACTTCGGATTAAAGCCTTTCATTTAAATATTCTTCCATCGTAGTTTAAAGATAGTGTTCACTGCCGGCACCCTAGCCTTTCACTGCGCCTTGAGTTAAGCCAGATACTATCTGCTTCTGGAACACGATAACGAGCAAGAAAAGCGGCGCTGTGATTGATACTGCTGCGGCAACGGCTTCCACTTGATCCGTCATGGTCGTTTCGCGATTAAAGTACTGGCTGATAGCTGGCACCATGGTCTGAGACTGAGCGTCCAGTAACAGCGAAGTGACAAGGAAGTCGTTGTAACCCAATAAGAATGAAAACAGCCCTGCGGTGATAATGCCCGGCCAAGCAACCGGTAAAACCGCACGTCGAAACGCCTCAAAGCGAGTACAACCATCCACCATCGCAGCCTCATCTAGATCTTGTGGAATATTTTGGAAAAATGAACGCAACATCCAAATCGTGAAAGGTTGGTTGATAGCAACCAGCACTATAATGATTGCCATCGGTTTGCCATAGAGAGTTGGCGCTGTATCACTAAACAAACCGAACAACCACCCTGTCCAAGCACTTTCCCAAAGTGGCGCTAAGATCTCACTGGAATTAATAAACGCGGGTAAATACCCTGCGACCAGTACTGAGTGTGGCAGCGCACGTAAGATCAGCGCAATAATCAGCAGCCAAAATGCCAGATTTGAGTTCGTTCGAGACAACGCATAGCCAGCCAGGGTACCAATTGATAGCGAGATACATACTACCCCAGCGGTAACAATCATCGAGTTGGTGAACTGATTATAAAATCCGTTATCTATCCACACAGATTGATAGTGTTGCCAAGTAAAACCGATTATTGGCTCCACTAGTCCGCCAATAAACGGAATCGACCCTAGCGCAAATGTCGCCAGGAAACTCACTGTAGGTATAATTACGAATGCACCGCCAGTAAGCGCTAATAAATAGATCCCTACCGCGTAGGAGTAACTGACCCACTGAGGACGAGGCGTGTCACTGCGACTCGACAAGTAGCTCACTAGCTTAGCGCCATATTTCGCCGGCGCCTTAAAAACAATGTAAGCAAAACTTGCCCAAAGCATCACTTGAAATGTCGACAGGCCACCAGCATTCTGCAGGGTTTCAAAACCCATTAACACCTGCAGTGGATTGTTCGCAAACGAATCCATCGGCAGTTTGAACGACATTACCGCGATCCATACCAGCGGAAATGAGGCCACGACCACCCATACTGCCAATAACGCATTTGTGGTTAGCTTAAGGCTAACGGGCTGACGAAACGCGCGTGGTACTTCTGAAATAACCATAAATTTATTCCTCTGATTTCTTGATTAGCTGCGTTTATGATCGCGCCAAGTACGTTGTAGAACGGGGATCAGCAGCACCACAATTCCAATTAGGGTCAACATAGATGAGGCCGAAGCACGTGATATAGAACGGTTGCCCGTGTTGTCTGGAGTGAGCAAATCAAAGGTGAGCCATTGCAATGAAATCACATGAGCTTCACTACTAAAGCCTATGACTTCTTCAAACACCCGATAAGCATCCATGAGGTGCACCATAGAGACAAAGATAATCAAAGGCATTAAATGCGGAATAATCACTGAGCGCGTGCGCTCCCAACGTGACGCGCCATCGACAATAGCGGCATCGAGTGTATCTTGATTAACGGACTGCAAACCGGCATAAAAAATGATAAAAGCGAACGGAGCGACGTGCCAAACCCGATAAAACATCATCAATATCTCAATGGTCCACGATTGAGCAAACATCGAGAATTCATAGCCCAACAAGTGATTTAGGCCAACACTCAAAATGCCATCACTGACAAATAGCCAACGGATGGATAATGCACCGATGACAGGCGTAATGATAAATGGCAACAAAGAGACAAAGATGATCGGACCGCGCAACGATTTCACCGTGTTCTGAACGGCGATGGCTAGTGCGAGCCCTAAACCCAGTACCAGCGGCAAGGTAATAAGGGTAAAGGTTAAGGTAAAGCGCAGTGCTTTGTAGAAGTCGATAGAAAATACATTCGCTAGGCTTCCACCTTCTTCCGTCAACGCTGCGATTACTCGCTCTGGCTGAAGCATCTCTCGATAACTATTTAGACCAACGAACTCCGTAACTTGGATCGGTTTGCCCTCACTATCAAACGTTGGGCGACTGGTCACTTCCGTCGTACAGATTTGTTCCATAAAGCCGGGCGAACACTTTTCTATCTTCACTTCCTCAAAAACAGGTTTAGTGACGTGTAGGCTTTGCCAAAAAACGGTCAATAATGGTGCGGCAATAAAAAACACCATCATAAAAATGGAGGGGGCAATAAATGCCAGAAAGGTACTGCGTCGCATTACTTTCTCCTGAAATATACGTCGTCCTTGAATCGCCTAGCGTCCGGCAGGGCCGGAGTGCATTTTTGTCTTACGCACTTTAAGTTGACGCCGCTAGATCTAGGCGATAAAGAGATAGGCAATGATGGCGTTACCCCTCATTTACCGAGAGGTAACGTTATAAAGGCATTAAAGTAGCCCTGACTCTTTAGCCGTTGCTAGGTATTTAGACTCAATCTCTTGTAAGGTTGCATCAAGAGAAGTGCTACCAATTAGGTAGTTTGACACTGTGTTACCTAAGGCAGCTTGCATCATGCCCATAGGCACCGAAGCGGGATACGCTGGGGTGCCCTTTTGAGCATTCGCGATAGAGCCCGCTGAGTACTTGCTAGGCTCATAGCCTTTGATAAGCCATGTTGCGACTGTGCTGTTTTCGTTTGCCATTTCTGGGGTCAGTGCAGACACAGCAGTACGGAACGCTGCTTCGGCTTCTTCATCGGTAATATTGGCAGCGATAGTCATACCATCCCACCACAAGGTCGCCGCAGGCTTTCCACCGGGAAGTGCTGAAGGAGCTGCTGCAAATGCGATCTTACCTGACACTAAAGACTCGGCTTCATCATCAACAGCGCCAGCACGTGATGCCCATAAATTGGCAATAGCGGCTTTGTTTTGCTGGAGTTTTTTCTGAACTTGAGTTGAGTCTGCGATGAGGTACTCAGGATCCATATATTCCGTGTACGCTTTCATCGTCATCAGTGTTCGCTTACCGGCTTCACTATTCACCATCGGCTGATTAGAGTCATTAAAGAACTGGCCGCCATAGCTGATGTACAAATTGGTAAACTCCATACCCAGATCCCAACCCGTTTTATAGGTTCCTGCCAACGGATATTGCATCACGCCCGCTTCACGTATTTTCTTCGCTGCCTCTAGCACCTCATCATACGTCGTTGGGGTCGCGATATTGAGCTCCTCCAAGATATCTTGTCGATAGATCAGATGCTGAGTGTTAATCATCATCGCGATTGCCATGATTTTTCCATCGACCTTAATCAGCTGATTTGGGGATAAATTCTCACCGTATTTAGCAACCAAGTCATCCAGAGGGCGAACCGTTTTCTCATTCAGCAAAGGCTGAAGCGTTTCATTGGATACGCCTGCGATATGATAGAGCGAAGGCTGAGTCGCAAACGCTGCTGGTTGTTTGATCTTAAATTCGTTATCTAGCTCAGTAGAGACTTTTCCGCATTTTTGCATTTCTCCCGCAATAACTTTCCATGCTTGAAAGCTAGCTGAGAGTGACTTGATCTCCGTTTCATTAGTAAACCCACAGTCAGCATTCGCAGAAGTAGCAAACAAAGTTGAAGTGATGGCGACGGCAGTCAATATACGTTTATACATTGTTAATCCTTTATATTTCTGTACGTTGCATCAATCTAGATAAGTAAAAACTCGGCGTATTGGCGCTAAGAACCACATAAACAAGCCGATACTTATATAGATTGAAATTAAATACGCTGACCTGTTTTCTTATCAAACAAGTGACAATGAGAGACATCCAGTTCAAAACTCACGGGCTGGTCGATATCAATTCTGAAATGTTTATCGGCTTTCGCAGCAAATAGAGCATTACCTGTTTTAACCGTCACCATAGTGGCATCACCCAACAATTCCATGCTGTAAACGGGTGCACTGATAGCAACTTGCGGCTCAAATTCTTGACGCTTTCGGGCCGCTGCCCCCAGTTCGCTGTAGCTTTTGTAGAGAGGTACACTGCTTAACGCTTGATGCTCGGTAACTTGTGCATCTTCTGCGCGATAACCCAATATAACCTCGCCTGTCACTTCAGTGCGTAGCCCGCTAATACGAATATTCTCAGCCTCAAAAACACCGTCATTGATCGTACCTTCAACGAGATTCATTGCCGGAGAGCCAATAAAACTCGCAACAAACACGTTGGCCGGATTGTTGTAGATTTCTGTTGGAGTACCCACTTGTTGAATTTCGCCGCCGTTCATCACAACCACGCGATCAGCCAATGTCATCGCTTCAATTTGATCGTGGGTAACATAGATGGTCGTCACTTTCAGCTCATGCTGGAGGTGCTTGAGCTGAGCTCGCGTTGATACCCTTAACTTGGCATCAAGGTTAGATAACGGTTCATCCATCAAGAAAACTGTGGGTTCACGGACAACAGCGCGAGCAAGTGCCACACGCTGACGCTGTCCACCCGATAGTTCTCGAGGATAGCGATCCAGCAAGTCCCCCAGTTCGACCATTTCCGCGGCGCGTTTGACTCTTTCATCATGAGTCGTTGGATCGACTTTGCGAACCTTGAGTGGGAAGCGGATGTTTTCGTAGATAGTTAGGTTGGGATACAGACCGTAGCTTTGAAACACCATGGCTACATCTCGGTCTTTAGGGTCGAGCTCATTAACGACACGATCCCCAATGTGTATTTCACCACCAGAAGGATCTTCCAAGCCGGCAATCATGCGCATCGTTGTCGTCTTCCCGCAACCAGATGGCCCGAGAAAGACCACAAACTCTTGATCTTGGATATCTAGGTTAACGTCATTTACGCCGTAGACTTTTCCCCACTTTTTGGTCAGGGATTTGAGTTGAATTCTAGCCACACTTCCTCCGAAGTAACATTTACGCAACAAGTTAACCAAAAGTTTTCACACAATGGATACGAATGCAAATTTTTAAATGGCCGTATTGTTAATAATGAGACTTTGAGCAAAAAACACCCAACAGAAAAATACACTCTAATTCGCCGTAATTAACAAATTAAAAAACCAACTTTTAACCAAATAGAGATTTTTTAAGCAACCGGGGTCAATTATACAAAGAACAAAATAAAACATTACCGCACTAAAAAACCTCACAATCGATGAAACAGGTTGTTTACAAAAACCGATTCATTGAGTAAATATTACGCAAACAACAAATGGATAGGTATGCAAAATTCATTACCAATCATGACTACACCTTGATATGTGCACCCTCCCGGAGAACTCTATGTCGCCTTCAACATCAGTTAAACGTGCAAAAAAGCTTGTCGAACACCTTTGGAAGCATCTCGCCGAACCTCAATCAACTTACCAACTACCAGACGAAGCCGTCTTCTCAAACAGCATCGCGTTTTTTGGGCCGCAACCTATTGGTGAACTCTCTGGCATCGAAACGCTTTTTAGTAATGTGTACAAGCCACTCGCAAAAACATTTCCAGTCGTGCATCGCAAGGAGTACCTCTTTTTAGGTGGCGAGTTTGAAGGCGGAACTTGGGTCGTCTCTGCGGGCGAATTTGTCGGTGAAATGCGAGCTCCATATTTAGGTATTCCACCGAGTGAAAAGCCCGTAAAAATGCGCTTTGGCGAATTCTACAAAATAGAAAATGAACAGATTATCGAGATCCGCTGTTTATTCGACATTTTGGGGTTGGCGGCTCAAGCCGGTTTCCCACTCCTTCCTCCCTTCGAAGGTCGTAGCGATGTAGCGCCCGGCCCTGCCCTTGATAATGGGCTCTGTTACAACGACCAAGATCCCAATGAATCACGCAAAACTCTAGAGCTTGTCGAAGATATGCTCGGGGGGTGCAACCGCCTAAAAGGTAGCAAACTCGCGAGCATGGGAATGGCCGATTTTTGGCATGAAGATATGGTATGGCATGGTCCTTGGGGCGTTGGATCTTGCTACGGATTCAGAGAGTTCCAAGAGTTTGCTCAAGGGCCGTCTGTCGCGAGTTTTCCCGGTCGCACCGGCGGCTATCATCAAGCACGAATAGCAGATGGATTAACTTCAGCCTTTACGGGGTGGCCAAGTTTGAAAGGCCACTTTACTGGAAAACCCTTTAGAGGCTTTCAACCGACAAATCGCGCGATAGGCATGAACATTATGGACTTTTACGTTCGCCGCGATGACAAGCTTCATGAGAACTGGGTACTCATAGACCTCATTGAGTTTGGGCAACAGTGTGGTGTCGACCTTCTTGATAGACTTCCTGCCTTGTCTGACACGGCATTAGAAAATGCTTAATCTCGTATAACTTTCTTTTAGACCACTCCCTACAATCCTTAACACGGAGAAAAAATGACAATGTATTCATCAAATAAAGCTCTAATCAACACGCTTAACGACGCGCTTTATAACGGCCAGCCTGAGCAATTTTCTACCCTACTCAATGATACCTTGTCACAGGATGCGAGCGTTCACATGTGTTTCCCTTTTGAAACCTTGCAAGGACCACAAGAATATTACACTAAAGCTTTCGAGCCTCTTTTCAACGCTATTCCAGATCTAGAAAAACGCACTTACATCCTCATGGCCAATGAAGCAAATGGTGACGAATGGGTTGGTGCGGGCGGTTACTACACAGGAACCTTTGAACAGCCTTGGCTTGATATTCCACCCACCGGCAAACAAGTCTCTATGCGTTTTCATGAGTTCTACCGAGTAAAAGACGGCAAAATAGTGGAAGTCCAAGCGCTGTGGGATATTCCAGAACTAATGATTCAAGCTCAGTCATGGCCCTTATCACCGAGCCTCGGTCGCGAATGGCACGTGCCCGCACCAGCCACCCAAGACGGATTGATGTTTGGTAACACAGACCAAAGCCTCACTCAAGAAACCTTCCACGTTGTGAACAACATGCTTCATGGCCTACTGAAACATGCGGAGGGTGGAGCCAAAGCCATGGGTCTTGAATCCTACTGGCACCCACAATGCAGCTGGTATGGTCCGTCAACAATTGGAACAGCACGCGGCATTCAAGGCTTCAGAAAACACCATCAAATCCCTTTTCTAAATGCTATGCCAGACAGAACCACGATTTGGGAAAACGGCGTTCTCTTCGCTGAGAATAATTACGTTGCGTTTACCGCTTGGCCCGGAATGAGTATGACACTATCCGGTGACGGCTGGCTCGGCATCGCACCAAGTGACAAAGAAATCACAATGCGCAGTTTAGACTTTTGGCGTTGTGAGGGACCACTCATCCGCGAGAACTGGGTTTTGGTGGATATCTTAGATGTCTACAATCAGCTAGGGGTTGATGTGTTTGCGCGTATGCGTGAGCTGAACCAATCTCGCTTTGGCCACTACTTTCAATAATGTTCATCTAAGTAGTAAGATATGAATCACTCCGTATTAATAGCGGTAATCGCTGCGGCTGGCGCCGCAGTGTCTATGGGCACTATAGGATTGATGGCTAGACTATCGGAGGTCGACTCAGTGACAGTGACCTTTTATCGGCTAGCTTTTGGTGCACTTTTCCTGTGGCTTTTTTTAGCGCTCACAGGACAAATGAAATCCGCTTTAAGCAAACCGACAAAAACGTCGATTTTAAGTGGTGTTTTCATCGCCGCCTTCATTTTGTTTTACATTGAGGCCATGCAGCACACTACTATTCTCGTCGCTGTCATCACACTCTATGCTGCTCCGCCGGTAGCTTCGCTCATCAGCCATTTTTTTCTCAATGATACATTGAGCCGCTCTGCCCTACTGTCAGTAACGATAGCCATTGCAGGTTTTATTCTGGTGATTCAAGGCTCGGGTGATGAGATAAGCCACGATACAACAGGTTTTCTGTTCTCGCTTGCCTCTATGGCGTGTTATTGCTTATTCATCTTAATCAATAAGTTTGGTAAATCCGCAGCCAGTGAGTGGAGCGACACAGCTTGGCAATTGATCGCGGGTAGCCTAATCCTTTTGCCTTTGGTACTGCTGAGCGACAGTCATATCCAACATTCGGAGCAGTGGTTGTGGATGCTACTCACCGGCTTGGTTCCGGGGTTCCTTGGCTTAACTCTTGCCGTTTATGCGATTAGGCGGCTGAGCTCGGCCTCCTATGCCACCATATCCTATTTGGAACCCGTCACTGCGCTTATTCTCGGGTGGATCGTATTTTCTGAGCACTTGAACGCACAGCAAATGTTCGGTGCAAGCGTGATCATTGTAAACAGCCTATTTGAACTTTACATGTCGAGTAAACGGTTGGTACCAGCAACTAGCCCTGTAGTCCGCTGAGACAACCGCATCATCGCCCAACAAGACTTGCATACGATTGCAATTTCTAATCTAGAGATATTTCATAATTCAACCAAGCTGTTAGCAGGCTCCTGTAGCCTGCTAAAACTGGTATACCTAAAAATCACAATGTGCTTTTTGGCCCCACACTTAAGTCATAGGCAATTGCATTAACGTATTGTTACATCGAGACCTAAGCCTCAGTGGTCATACCTCACAACCAAATCAGCTCATAACACGACCAACCTTTAGATCGCTATCACGCATTTACGTTACAACACAAACAAAGTATTGACATATTTGCAACAAAGTAACATTTTGGATACGTAATCAAAAACGAGAAATAATAACGAAGACCAAAAGACTACCCCACACTAAGGAGGCAACACATGACCATGGCAGGCTTTGATGAGAAGTGGCGCGATTTCCCAGACTACATATTGGGAATCACGCAAGAGATTTGGGAAGACCGAGGGCTAAGCACCCTACACCATTACTACTCACCCGATATTATTGTCCGCACGCCATTGTCTATTGTTAAAGGTAACAAGAATGTTATCGGTGCAACTATGGGAACACTAGCCGAGTTTCCTGACCGACAGCTTTTGGGTGAAGACGTCATTTGGTCCGGCACACCAGAACAAGGCATGCTGTCTTCACATCGAATCATCTCTACCGCAACACATGCAAAAGATGGCGTCTTTGGCAAAGCAACCCACAAGAAATTGAAATTCCGCATCATTGCCGATTGCCATGCCATCAATAACCAAATCAACGACGAATGGATGATTCGCGATATTGGCGCTATTGCCAAACAACTCGGCATGTCCTCTGAACAATACGCTCGCCAGTTGATTGAAGCGGAAGGTGGCGTTGAACATAGTGCCTTCCCGTTCACGCCCGCAATCGATATCGAGGGACCTTATCGAGGTGTCGGCAACGATAATGAATATGGCCAACGTTACGAAGACTTATTGCGCCGCATCATGAGTGCTGAATTCTCGGTCATTCCTAAAGAATATGACCGTGCCTGCATTGGTGAGTATACGGGCGGCCAGACTGCGCTTTCGCACTCTGAAGTTGACCAATTTTGGATGTCTCTGCGTTCATCGTTCCCTAATGCTGAGTTCAAAGTCCATCACCGTATCGGCCTCGATGAGAAGATGATGTCCCCGCGCGCTGCTATACGCTGGTCACTACAAGGCAAGCACGAAGGCTATGGCATGTTTGGCAAGCCTTCTGGGAAAGACGTTTACATTATGGGGATCAGCCATGCTGAGTTCGGCCCTTGGGGTCTGCGCCGAGAGTTTACTCTGCTCGATGAAAGCGCAGTTTGGAAACAAATCTTACTTCAACAAGGCTAATTGATAAGGAAATCCTATGACTCTCAACGTGATTGACAATTTTTATCTGCGCTATTTCAACGCTCACCCAAGCGAACGTACTGCCGTTGTCCAAGAAATGCTGCGTAGCAATGTAAAATGGTGTGTTGCTCATCCGATTAACGATTTGACTGGAATTAACGACACTGAGACAAACTTCCTCCAGCCATTGTTAAACGCTCTACCTGATATTGAGCGACGCTCTCAAATCACCATGCAAGGTGAGCATGAAGGGCGAGTCTGGATTAATTCAACAGGATACTTTGTCGGTACCTTTAGCCAGCCGCTTTTCGGGATCCCAAGTACCGGTAAAACGCTCTACTTGCGTTATTCCGAGATGGTTTGTGTAGAAAACGGGCAAATCTCAGAAAGCTATCTAATCCCTGATTTTATCGATGTCATGAACCAAGTGGGTATCAATCCACTCAGATCGAGTCTTGGGCACGCAGGCCTGGTGCCAGCACCCGCAACACAAGATGGCTTGAGCCGCGTCGAGATACTATCCGCGGAAAGTGATAAGAGCAAACAGTTGGTGCTCGATATGCTCGACTGTTTAGGCGGGTTCGATGGCAAAGATCTGCAATCAATGAAGCTCGAAAACTACTGGCATTCCGACTTTATGTGGTACGGACCTGCAGGCATTGGCACCACTCGTGGTATTGAAGGTTTTAGAAAACACCATCAGGGACCATTTGTATTCTCTTTCCCCGACCGAAGTGTTGATATCAAGCTGAATATTTTGGCCGAAAATGACTACGTATCCACCGGTGGTTGGCCACACATGCACGGCACGCATTCTGGCGACGGTGAATGGCTAGGTTTGCCGGCAACAGGCAAGCACATTGAACTGCGTGTGATGGACTTTTGGCGACGCGAAGGCGACCTATTAAAAGAGAACTGGGTCGGTATCGATATTGCTCACATACTAAAGCAATTGGGCTACGACCTTTTCGCGCAAATGGAACAGCAGTTAGAGGGACAACATTATGTATGAGTTTGGCGCACTAAACTGGACCATTCTAGGTACTTACATTGTACTGACCCTTGTATTGGGCGCTTTTATCGGTAAGCGAGTTACCTCCGCAAAAGATTTTGCTCTGGGTGATAAGACCATACCTTGGTGGGCCATCGGTATTTCAGTGGTATGTACCTATGTCAGTGCTATGTCCTTTCTTGGTGGTCCAGCATGGTCTTACAAAGAAGGCTTATCCGTTATCGCAATCCACCTGAACTATCCGTTAGTGATTTTCTTTATCGTTGCGGTATTCATGCCTTTCTTTTACAACAATGGACTCACCTCAATATACGAGTACCAAGAGCGTCGTTTCGGTAAAGCTTCCCGCATTACCCTGTCGTTCATTTTCCTTATCAAACAAGCGCTCAGCTCAGCGGCCGTACTTTATGCGACAGCCATGATCCTTGAGTTCATCACCGGCATTGATGTGATGTATTGCATCATGATTGTCACCACTATTGCACTCATCTATACCGTCATGGGAGGCATGGCCGCCGTTATTTGGACAGACGTAATTCAAGCACTCATCCTATTCGTTGGTGCCTTCATTATCATTGAAGCGGTTTGGAATGGGATGCCGATGCCAATGACTGAGGTCATGGTGAATCTGAAAGAAAAAGGCATGACCGATGCGCTCAACACCAGTATGAATCTCAGCGAGGTAACGACGGTTTGGGCGGGTGTCATTGCCATGACCATGTTCCACACTACCGTGTATGGTGGTAACCAGATGATGGTTCAACGCTGTATGGCAGCGAAAAGCATGGGCGACGCGAAAAAAGCCATGTTGATGATGGGCTACGTAGCGTTCTTTATCTACTTTGTATTCATTCTGCTGGGTGTATTATTCAACGCCTATTACGATGGTAGAGAGTTTGATAACGGCAATACTATTATCCTGCACTACGCCAGTGAATACGGCTTACCTGGACTTATGGGCATCATTGCTGCGGCGATTCTTGCTGCTAGTATGTCGAGCTTGGATTCCGCGTTTAACTCTATGGCAACCGTATCTGTAGCTGATTTCTATAAGCGCTTCTACAAGCCGAATGAATCAGAAGAGCATTACCTTAAAGCATCACGATTTTTTACTGTGATGTGGGCTGTTCTCATCATTATCCCTGCTTTTATGTTTGCGACGAGTACAGGTTCAGTGCTTGAAGTGCTCAGTAAAGCAGGCTCTTACTTCGTTGGCGCAAGCTTCTGTATGTTCGTCCTTGGCTTCTACTCAAAGCACATCACAGAGAAAGGGCTATTGATTGGTGTAGCAGCAAGCTTCATCGCTATCTGGTACGTAGCGGTTGCAACGGATGTTGCTTGGCCTTGGTATTGTGTCATCGGCGTAGTCGTCAACGCTGTCGTAGCTTACGTCGCGAGCTTAGCGACCACTGGTAAACAAACAACCATGCATCTCTACACCGTTAAAGGCCAACAAGCTGAATACGCTCGACTAAACAAACCGGTTAAAGAGGATGGTTGGTATGTGGTGCCGGGAAAAATTGATGCGCCGTGTTATGGGCTCTTGGTAATGTTCGTGTTCTCACTAGTGCTGCTTTGGGGACTGAATGAGTTCATCGATAACGCACCAATGCTCATTAACTTCATAAGAGGCTGCTCTTTGATTGTCGCCGTGAGTGTGGTGGGCTATGCCATCTACTCCTTTAAGCGAGCTAAGACGACAAAACAAGTAATACAAACGGGTCAAACGCCTCAATAATGAATGCTCGGATTAAATCCGCCTTTTACTGGGCGGATTTAACTTCTTCGACCAACATCTACTTCTCTTTTCTATTAATAGAGCCCGCCCCACCTCGTCTATCTGACAGTTGGCAGGAAAGCTACACGTAGTGGCAAACTATAAAATTGCCACAGATCCCTCAGCAAACATGAATGTTCTCCCCTTGAACACTTTTGCCAACTGCTTTGCTCAACGCGCCTTTGCCCCATTATGTGCTTCACTCTTCCTGAGTCGTGAAGCCAAAGTCGAATTTTTGACTTACTTTATGTAATGTGGAAATCTCGATACCGCAACGTTTAGTGGAAAGGTGATTTGATAGCATGGAGAGTAAAATAAGGGACATCAGTCAGGACTATTGGACGAGTCGACTCACACCTTATCTGACGGTAAGAACAACTCGAAATAGTACTCAAGGTTACAAAGCCCATTACCATCCCGAGCTATCTATTGGAATTATGCTTGCCGGTCAAACATGCTTGTCCCTATACAATTCCAATGTGCTATTAAATGAAGGTGATGTGATTCTTATTGAGCCCAATATGGTTCACGCCTGCAATCCTGTAGACAACACCCCTAGAAGCTACCGCATGCTTTACATAGATAATCAGTGGTGTTGCAACGCACTATCGAGGCTATTTGGTTACGAAGTGAAAAGCTTTAGCGTTGATCATATCTTGTTCTCCGATCAATTGCATGAACTAGGTATTGAAAATTCAGTCTCGATGCTCATTAATCATGAATCACAGCATATCGTCTCATCAATCGAAAGCTCAATACTCGATCTGTTAAGTCGATGCTGTTCACCTAGCATTGGTGATAATAATGATGAACTAGCATACAAAGTGAGAGATTTGCTTCTAAAAGACATTGAAAATGCTCCACAGCTAGAAGCTATCGCTGACCAGCTTGGATATAGCCAAGAAACCCTGATCAGAAAGTTCAAAAGACAATTTGGGATAACTCCTAAATCATTTCTCAGCAACTATAGGGTCGAGAAGGCAAAGGTGCTTCTGAAAGGAGGTATGGAAATTACCGATGTCGCGAATGAACTAGGTTTTTTTGACCAGAGTCAATTACATCGGACCTTTGTATCCTACACAGCGTCAACTCCGGGGCAATATCAATTGATTAGGTCAATTTTCGACAATAATGATTAAACTGAGTACTACATAGTAGTCGGGTGTTTTAAATGGATGCCCAAATATGTCGTACTCTACTTTTTTCCCAGTTGCATTTCCTGCACTGGCTATTGCTCATTTTCTAGCGTTATTAAGTCCTGGCCAAGATTTCTTCTTAATCGTTGCTCACTCCATTCGCCACAGGCTACAAGGGAGCCGCTTCATTTGCTTAGGAGTTGCTCTGGGGAACGCGCTCTATATAGGAGTAGCGATATTTGGTTGGACAATAATTCGTGATAATCAGGCTATTTATCTGGTCGTTGAAGTAGTCGGAGGGTTATGGTTACTGTGGTTAGGCTCTGCTTTGCTACGAAGTAAAAAACGAAATACTGATTTAGATTTCGAACAGTTAGAAGTACCGTCGCTCCTAAAACAATTAGCTCTAGGTTTCAACTCGGCGATACTCAATCCAAAGAACGCCCTTTTCTATATGAGCTTGATGACAGTGATCCTGGGTAATGAGGTTACGCTTACGCAACAAGTGTCATGCGGAGTGTGGATGTTTTTCGCGGTTTTAGTTTGGGATTTATTTGTCGCATCTATGATCGCGCAACCAAGGGTCCAAAGACCCTTATCGAATTATATTCACGTGGTCGAAAGAGCTGCTGGGTTAGTACTCTTCTTCTTTGGGCTTTCGTTGTTTGTTGGCTACTTGCGTTAGAAGTGTCCAGCTTCGAGCTAGCTAGCCCGGCTAGCTCAGATTTGCCCAATTCGGTGCTTCAAACCATAGTAAAAATCACCGTCATCCCCTTGAAAAAGGGGATCTCATTCAGCGCGTTGAAAAGTTGAATTACGTGACTTAGTCGAATACTTTCAGTCACCTACACTCTGTAGGAGATCCTCACTTTCGTGAGGATGACGGCTGTATGGGGTATGTTAAAAATGAATGGATGTAAAACATTTATGTCCAAAAGTAAGTTAGAAGCCACGGTAGAATCAGAAAGCTACTAACAGCGCCTCTTTGAACCTTTGGGGCGCGCTTTGAGTAGATTCCGAATCAGGTGCGGAATGACGATAAATTGAGAGGTGTACTAGCAATGTCCTAAAACCACTGATATCAACAGTGGTTTTAGATTGAGTAGAGCAACTCGTTCAATTGAACAATCAAGCAAATAATAGTGCATTCAAAGCCAACCAGTGACTAACATGCTTCGCCACCCTACTCGGCCTCTCCATCGTAGACAAGTGACCACAATTAGGAATAACGTGCAAAGTCACATCCGGAATATGCTCGGCCATTAACAGGTGATTGTTAATTGGGCAGAGCAAATCTTCCTTTCCGGTGACCACTAACGTGGGAACAGAAATGTCACTCAGCAATGGCCTTGCGTCTGGTCGAGTCGCTAACGCTTTTGCGTGAGCTTTAAAAGCCGTTAGACCAACATTCAACGCCATTTGCTCGATACGATTGGTTAACTCTTCTTTTTTCAGTCGGCTTGGGTGAATCAAGACCGGCATTAAGACTTCCGGCGTAATGTGAGAAAACTCACCATTCTCTGCTCGCTCAACCAGAGCATCACGTTTGTCAGTGACCTCCTGCTTTTCATCCGCCGCGTTTGTGTCCATTAGGATCAAACCTTTTATTCTATGGGGTGCGAGCCTGTACAACTCAAAAGCAAGTATTCCCCCCATAGAGAGTCCGCCAAGTATGAACTCATCCGGCGCTCGTGCTAGGACATCCTCAGCGAGCTTCGTCATTGAAGGCAATGGCGCAAGTTTGATCGTAGAAGGCGCTACCCAATCGGGTAGCGCCTTATTTACGTCTTCAAACAGCGCATCATCACACAGTAATCCAGGCAGCCAGATTAGTGGCAACGGTTGCGTCATCTTAGACTCCTTACAGTTTTGTTGGCTTGTCTGAACCGAGAATACAGTAGGTGAGGCTGTTTCCACGCTGGTTGGTCAAGGAGTAAGAAGCCCCTTCCGGAACACTAAATACGTCACCTCGAGTGAGTGTCACGCTTGCCTGCTCGCCTTTGTGTGTCAGCACTACCTCGGTATCGCCATCAAAATTGATCAGTACTTGTTTCTCTGGACGGCTATGCTGAGGTATCGAACCACCTTCACTAAGCTCGTAAGCCATAATGCTGACTTCATCCTCACTTTTTACTTGGAAGTCGTAATCAGCAAGCGGGTGTCCAGTTAATGCATATTGCTTAACGTTATGGGTGTCAAAGTCCCCCCCTGTCGGAACGTAATCTTTACGAAGCGCGACAAAAGGCATCATCTCTTGGGCCGTGTAGCTATCAAACGTTGCTAGTTCTTCATCAGTGAGTAGTGGCATTAGCTCTGACTCATGAGGTACTTGGTCACCGTCAATGGTATCTACCAAGGTGCCATCCGCTTTCAAATACAGACCGTGTCCTTGGCTATCTTTGATGACGTTTGGATGCCAGATAACACCGCCGCCCGAATCATCACCTCCCAACACGGAGAACATAAAGCCATAATCTCGACCTACAACCTCAAAGCCGCGGAACAAATTGGTTGGTATTGAGATGACGTCACCATGAGATAAAACCGCTTCATGTTCGCCGTCGTTACCCCAATAGAACCTAAACTGACCTCGAAATACGACGAACAGCTCTGCGGTACGATGTGAGTGCAATGAGTTTTTAATTCCCGGTGGTTGACCAGCAGCACCAATATTAAAGCCAGCGGTTTCACGAATATGAACATGCTGACGGCTGCTTTCCGCTACACCCGCGCCAATGATGCAGAAGTTATCTTTTAAGTCGCTACCCGGTGTACGTGCATCAATAAATGCGCTCGTACCCGGTATTAACTCCATATATCGAACTAAATTGTCATTAATTTTATTTTGTAGAGACATGGTAATTGTCCTTATGTTCTGTCCAAGCGGCCTAGCCAAATACTGATTGTCAGCGAGCCTTTTCGTTGTTATTTAGGTGAGCCAAATTTACGAGCCAAGTGGGCGTCCACCATCCACTGAGATGGTGCTCCCCGTTGAAAATGTCAGCACGTCAGTGGCGGCGTAAACCGCGTCAGCGACTTCTTTTTCTCCCGCAAGACGTTTAAGGGGGGTCAATTGCTCCTGTTGATGTCGCCATTCGTCGTCAAGACCTTTAACGAACTCGGTATCAACTAAGCCGGGTGCAACCGCCAAAACTCGAATGTCCGGTGATAATGCACGAGCCAGCGAGCGAGTCATATTCTCTGCCGCCGATTTACTCGCACAGTAAGCAATGTTGCTGCCCATAGCGGTTTGAGCTGCAATCGAGGTGATGTTAACCACGCAGCCTTTCGCTTTACGAAGCTGATTTTCAAACGCTCTGACCAGAGCAAAAGGCGCTCGGACATTGACCTGAAAGATTTTGTCGAACAGGTCGTCATCTAAACCTTCAAGGTCGGAATGAGGCACAAACTTTGTCATACCAGCACAGTTGACGAGCACGTGCAGCTCATCACTGATTTCACTTACCTGATTCACCAACTTGTCTATGGCCTTCGCATCCAACACATTCAACTGATATGCGCCATGACCGCTGCCTTCTAGATTGGACAACACTTCGTCGGCTGCTTCAGCATTGCTGTTGTATGTGAAGACAACACGATAGCCATTTTGAGCGAGCTTAGTACAGATGGCGGCTCCTAAGCCGCCACTGCCGCCCGTAACTAAGGCGAGTTTTGTCATGTTACGCCTCCTCCACTTTCCCTTTATAGCGGCGTACTCGAATGTCTGCTTGCTCTTTGTGACCTGCAAATCCTTCTAGGGCACACAAGCGAGAACAGTATTCGCCAACTTTTAGAGAAGCAGACTCAGTGACACGTTGGTACGTACATGTTTTGATGAACTTACCTACCCACAAGCCACCCGTATAGCGAGCCGCTTTTTTAGTAGGCAGCGTGTGGTTGGTACCAATACACTTATCGCCGTATGACACATTGGTCTCACGACCTAGGAATAGCGCGCCGTAATTGGTCATGTTATTCAGGAAGTATTTTGGATCTTCTGTCATCACCTGAACGTGCTCAGACGCTATGTCGTCTGCCACTTCAACCATTTCTTCATAAGAATCACAGACAATCACTTGACCGTAATCTGCCCACGCTTTACCAGCAACTTCAGCAGTCGGAAGGATCGTTAGCTGACGCTCAATCTCTTTGATGGTTTCTTGTGCAAACTGCTCGCTGTTAGTCAGAAGAACCGCTGGGGAGTTGTAACCATGTTCAGCTTGGCCAAGAAGATCCGCTGCGGCTAACTCAGGGTCACAGCCCTTCTCATCTGCAATCACCAAGGTCTCCGTTGGACCAGCGAACAAGTCAATGCCTACGCGGCCAAAGAGCTGCCTTTTGGCTTCTGCGACAAAAGCATTGCCTGGGCCAACAATCATATCAACCGGTGCAATTGTCTCAGTACCTAGCGCCATAGCACCCACAGCTTGTACGCCACCAAAGCAGTAGATTTCGTCAGCTCCAGCCATCGCCATCGCCGCTACAATTGCCACATTGGGCTGACCATTAAATGGAGGTGCACACGCAATGACACGTTTTACACCCGCAACTTTTGCTGTCAGAACTGACATATGTGCAGATGCGACAAGAGGATACTTACCACCCGGGATATAGCAGCCAACGCTATTTACGGGGATGTTTTTATGACCTAGCACGACACCCGGCATCGTCTCAACTTCCACATCTTTCATGGAATCGCGTTGGATCTGGGCAAAGTTGCGAACTTGCGCTTGTGCGAACTCGATATCATGGCGAGTCGATTCATCCAAAGCATCAACACAGGCTTGGATCTGGTCGTCCGTCAGACGAAATTGGTCTGGAGACCAGTTATCAAATTTTTCAGAAAGCGTACGGACAGCTGTGTCACCGTTAGATTCTATGTCGGTCAGAATATCTTCGACAATTTGACGTACTTTCGCGTCGTTGGATGCTGATGCTTCTTCCGTGATGCCATTTTTGATAATGCGAGCCATGTGTATTTCTCCTTGATGAATTAGACTGACTAGTGATTTTGTTATTTTGGATACGAATGCAAAACTAGATTAAACACAAAATTAACATTTGACAAGCATTGAAGCTCAAAGGGTAACCAGCCAATCAAGGCATTGTTTTTAATCAAAAAAAACTCATTAACAACACTAGTTACATGGTAATTAATGACGGATAATTGACGAGAATTGCTATTTTGATCACACAAATTTCACTCTTCTTTTACACTTGCTCGTGCTAATTTTTGGATACCTTTGCAAAAAGAGAGAACGTATGACTAACTTCAAACAGCAACTTAATGAAAAAGACCTAATGGGCACCTTTGTAAAAACTCCGCACCCTCATATTGTTGAGGTTTTATCAATGGCCAACCTGCCCTTCATCATATTGGACGCTGAACATTCGCCCTTTGACAGAGCGACTTTGGATCAGTGTATTCTTGCGGCTCGGGCGCACAGCCTGCCCTGCTTGGTTCGCGTCGAAAACAGTTCTCCGTCAACCATACTCAATGCTCTTGATTGCGGAGCTACGGGTGTGCAAGTCCCTCACGTATGCAGCGCAGAACAAGCAAAGCAAATCGTTCGACAATGTCACTATGGTCACAGAGGAAGAGGTTACGCAGGTTCAAGTCGAGCGGCACAATACGCGACAAAAGCAATGCCCAAACATTTAGCAGACAGCCAAGCTATCACTACAGTGATTGCACAAATTGAAGATCCTGAAGGTGTCGACAATGCTGACGCGATTGTTGCCGTTAAGGGTATCGATGCGATATTTATTGGTCAGGTTGACCTGACCGTCGCTTACGGCGCTGAAACCGTCAATGATGAGGTCGTTCGAACTGCCAGCTTCAAGGTTATTGAAGCTGCAAAACGCGCAGGCAAACCTGTGGGGATGTTTGTAGCCACGGCTGAACAAGCGAATCAATGGCGTGAAGCTGGGGTAAGTTTCTTTGCCGTTGGCTCAGAGCATAAAATGATTATTGATGGTTTCCGAAGCGAGCAAGCGTTGTTTAATTCTTGATGTTTATCTTATATTTATTCTTCTATAGGATAAGTCTCTAGACAGTTTGCCCGTTAGACCTCTACACTCTCGTCTAATTGGAAATAGCTCGCTCTTAAAAAGGAGTAACACCATTAAAGCGAAAGTAACTTCGATAGACGTGGCAAAAATGCTCGGCGTTTCCCAATCAACGGTTTCCCGAGCTTTCAGCCAAACCGCTAGTATCAGCGACAAAAAGCGTAAAATGGTCATGGACGCCGCTGCAAAGCTTGGTTACACACCGAATGCTATCGCGCGCAGCCTGATATCCAATCGCTCTGGGTTAGTGGCTATTGCTTTAGATAGCGAATCAAACCCAATGTATGACATACAATCTCGAACCTTAGCGTTAGAAATACAAAAACGCGGCGGGCAGGTTGTGCTCTGCCCTATCGATAAAGATGATCTGGATCTTGCGATTTCTCGCGCCATTGAATACCAAGTAGACGGACTTATTATTGCCACCAGCCGCCTAACATCAAGGGCCTTTGCGCAGTGTGAAAAGTTCGGAGTGCATCTTAGCCTTATCAACCGATACGTTGAAAACATCAACGCGAACAGCGCTGGTATAGATAACCAACTGGCGGGCAAACAAGCGGCGGATTACTTAGTCGACAAGGGATACAAGCAGCTTGCTTTCATCAGTGGCGATGCAGGCTCTATGACCAGTGAAGAGCGCTGGATTGGTTTCTCTACCCGAGTAAAAGAGCTGGGTCTCTCAACGCCAATCTTTATTCAATCCAAATATAACTTCGAAGCGGGTCTAAATGCTGCTTCAGAGGTGCTTGATCATCCAGCTAAGCCCGATGCTATCTTTTGCGCTAACGATATCCTTGCTATGGGTGTCATGGATGGCCTACGAAAATCAGGTGCTCAGATCCCGTCTGACTATGCCGTAATGGGCGTGGACAACATTCCAATGTCTTCTTGGCCAAGCTATGACCTAACCACAATCGCTCAACCGGTGGACAAAATCGTAAAAAATGCGGTGGAAGATTTGATGTCTCGGATCAATGGTAATCTGGACGCGAGTGGGGAATACCTGCTTGAGGAAGGAGAGCTAGTCTCGCGCAGCAGTGCCTAAAATACGTGTAAATCAAGCCAATCACCTGAAAAACCGCTTTCCTTGAAGGCGGTTTAGATGCCAAACTCAAACCAACCTCTACTACTATTCAAGGATATACACTTAACCTTGAAAACCGTTACACGCGTCGCCTTCTCTATCTAATTCTCACTAAAAGGTTCAGTATGCAGCCAAGCAACTCATCGAAGCCAGATATCGCCCAGCTCGGTCATCCTGTTTTAAGACAACAAGCGAAGCCTGTTGAAGACATCTTGTCACCCGAATGTCAGAGCTTAATAAGTCAAATGATCGATACCGTGGAACAAGCCAATGGTGTCGGCATTGCTGCGCCTCAGATTTATCAGAGCTTGCGCATTTTTATTATGAGCTCAAAGCCAAATGCCCGTTATCCCGACGCGCCATCTATGCCAATAACCGCCATGATCAACCCTGAAATTGTTGATGCCAGCACTGAAATGGAAAAAGGTTGGGAAGGCTGTTTAAGTGTGCCAAGTATGCGCGGTTTTGTGCCTCGTCATCAACAAATATCCGTACGCTACTACGACCAACAAGCCGTATTGCAACAGACCACCTTCGAGGGTTTCTTGGCACGGGTTTTTCAACATGAACTCGACCACTTAGACGGCATTACTTTTGTTGACCGATTAGAGTCAAACCAAGACCTCATCAGTGAAAGTGAGTGGTATAAACAATTCGCAAGCTAGAATGAGCAACATCCCCTTTTCTCAACACAAATAACAGATTGAAAGGTGACGACGTCCAATGGCTTTGTGATCGGATAAGTTGCGAAATCTCGTAAACCAAACTAGTTCTCACACTGTCTACTGGAGGGGGGATGGATAACTGCCTCTCGATAATTACACTCTACAGAGTGTTTGCTAACGTGCTTAAATACATTGGGATAATGTTGGTGGTTGGCACCTTATACCACTCATACGCCTTTGCTTCAGGGGGTTTAATGATGGATTTCACTCAGCAAGATGAGCACCTCCATTGGGACGCCATCAACGATAATGTCATGGGTGGCATCTCAAGTGGTACGATGACGTACAGCAATGGCAGAAGCCTCTTCAATGGGGTGATTTCCTTAGAGAACAACGGTGGATTCAGTTCGGTCAACCGCCCTATTCAACCCTTGGGGGCAAACATTACCCACGCTGAGCTCGAATTTATTGGCGACGGTCGAATCTATCAATTGCGTGCCACCACCTGGAAAGATGGCGTTCGCATCAACTACAAACACAATTTTGCCACCCAGCGAGGCGAGCGACAAGTTGTGAGCTTTGCTCTAAACGAGTTCCAAGCCGTTTTTCGAGGACGCTTGATCAGTGGCGATCCAGAACTTACCGCTTCAGCGATCCATCAAATAGGCCTACTCATCGCTGACAAGAAATCTGGCGAGTTCAAACTCGAACTCCTCCAACTTCGTTTTAGACCTTAAACAACAAGCATGCGCGAGATTTATCGGTGCTCGCGTAAGCCTTTCTCTATTGGTGAGCTTTCTCGCTTAATGGCTTTAAAAGTTTCATCACCGATGACTGCTTCCACATACCAATACCTGTCAAAGCAAGCGCTGGAATGAATCCCCATAGCGTCGCTGCCATATAGGCTTCATTGCTTGCTAAAGGTGAGTAGAATGCTGCACCTACAAGTAGCGCTAATACTATGTGTGCCCATCTCAGTACTATTCTTATGTTCTTACCATTCATGACGCTTTCCTTCTGCTGTGATCCTGAGTTCTATGATAAAGAGATGAGTTCTGGAGCTTTTGTGCATGCGACGAGCGGTATATAGGGAGCGTGAAATGCTCTATCTGAGGATAAATGGAGAACAATGGTCATCAAGTTGGGAAAAGAAGGATGGGCTTCATGACAGTGTAAAGGAATTTCCAAACGGCCAGATACAAAAAAGCCCACTTTAAAAGCGGGCTTTTTCGAAAATTTGGTGGGTCCGGGCGAACTCGAATCGCCGACCCCTACCATGTCAAGGTAGTACTCTAACCAACTGAGCTACGGACCCAAATTTTTGTTCCATTCTGAATAAGCATTCAGAAAAGGATGGTGGGTCCGGGCGAACTCGAATCGCCGACCCCTACCATGTCAAGGTAGTACTCTAACCAACTGAGCTACGGACCCATCTCTCTGGAACGAGAAGGATATTAACCAGAGTAACTTAGCTGTGCAAGTACATTTTTGTGTTTTTGGTGTCGTTTGACGCATTCGCCATCAATTCGACTCTTTTTTATGCGCTACTACTGAAAAAACGTGAAGGCTATCAGATCGTTGCTCTCACTTAGCTCCGTTGGAACTGACTGATTATGCCGATTCTTCGTCATCAAATACCACGTTGTAGTTTTCTGTGTACTGGCACAACGGCTGGCGGCTACATGTGAAAAAGCGTCGTCCTTTGAACTCCCCTTGCATCGCCGTTTTGATGTTCATTGGGCTGCCGCAGCGCTTACAAAAACGCACTTCTTTGTCTGGCTCAATTAAATCAATGTGAGCAGCAAGCAAACGGCGAATTTTGCCGACTTGGTAGCTCAGTTTAACCGATGCACCAATAAGCGGAATATTGGCAGATTTACATACCTGCATAATCAGCTTCTGGCGTTCTATTTTGCCTTTGTGAAGCTTTTGTCCATTGTCATATTCGATAATGACTCGTGGCTGCATCGTTCGTGGGTCACACACTACAAAATCAAAATAGCTTTTTGCTATCACGTTATTTGCGATAAACCATTGCTTCTTGCTCTTCATCTGCTGTGGCGTCACAACATTCGCCATGCTCACCTTAGTTAAGATCACACCGTGCTCGCCAACCGCTTCTTTTAATGCGTTATAAAACGCGGTCTGAGCTGACGATAAGATTGGTCCTTTCACTTTGTATTGATATGACTTGGTATCTTCCTGTTTCACAAAGTATTTAAGTGCAACCATGGAGAAGCCAACCAACAAGGCAAGAACAATAAAAATCTCTAACATGTTTTTAGTGATACCTAACAAAAATAGACAGAGTACGTGCTCAGATTAAGCTCAATAACCAATAGATGCAATCTTTGTGGTGTTATCCTAATAAAGTGACGTATATTCAATAGGTAACCAATCCAAAAAAGAGGTTTTAGGATGAAACTGATTCGACAATTTATGCTGTTTTCTTTGAGTTTGATGCTATTGGGTTGTACTGGGATGCCAGATACGGTGAAACCTGTAACAGGCTTCGATCTCGACCGTTATCTTGGCAAGTGGTATGAAGTCGCTAGACTCGACCACAGCTTCGAGCGTGGTCTCGACAACGTCTCTGCGACCTACTCTATGAATGACGATGGGTCTGTGAAAGTACTCAACCGAGGCTGGGATACCGAGGATAAAGAATGGTCAGAGGCGATTGGTAAAGCGAAGTTTGTTGAAGCGCAAGATATCGCTCATCTCAAAGTGTCGTTCTTCGGACCTTTCTACGGTAGCTATGTGGTTTACTATCTGGAAGAAGACTACTCAGTAGCCCTAGTGAGTGGCTATAACTCGGATTATTTCTGGATCCTGTCCAGAACTCCGACGATTGAGAGCCAAAAACTAGAACAGTATGTCGAACTGGCCAAAAACGCGGGCTTTGATACTGCGTCGCTTATCTACCCTAACCATGACAAAGCGCAAACCAATTAACGCTTAGACCACATTGATTTCAATACACTATTGAGCTTTATCTTCGTCACCCGCCAATGAGTCACAGGTCTTCTTGGTGCGGTGTCGAGGATATGATTCTTTGCTACCTCATCAAACTCCACAGGCCCACGATGCGCCAACAATACACTTTTCGCGTTCAAGTTATACACCTTATCCACTGAGCGTCGATATTGGTTTGGGTGGAACACTGGAAAAGGAGCAATTAGGTGCTTTTTCACTTCAACCATTAAGTCTGCGACATACACTGTCGAGTGCTTGGCGTTGTAAACTGAAATATCACGATCTGTGTGCCCTGGAGTATCGATCACCTGCCAGTCTTCAAACATTGGTACAGGATCACCATCAGTAACCGCGTGGTCGACCTTAAGCTTTCTCTGATACCAAAGGTTTCTCTTCGGTTTCCCCATTCGATTCGCCATGTATCGAGCAAGAAACAGATCGGTAAGATGCATGAGAATACCATCAGCCCCGGAATACCATGCTTTATGATGTGAACGCGACACAATTTTCGCACCTGTCAGTTTTTTTAACCTGTGCGCAGCCCCTGCGTGGTCGGGATGCATGTGGGTAACCACAATGGCTTTAAGATCCGATATCGGACGATTCAGTTCGTCGCGAATATAGCGTAATATCATGCCGACATCAGCGCGGCTAGCACCATCCAGTAGTAACAACTTCTCTGGGTACTCTGCGAGATAGATTTGTTGGATATATCCTGAGATCTGGTGAATTTTCATAAGCCCTGCTAACTGGTCAGACAACCTTATTGCAAGATAACTTGATGTTAACAACATTGCAACAACACCTATTCTTTGTAGCGATAGCCATCGCTTTTTTTGAGGTTTGCTTATGAGCGTTATTTTTGTCGGTCATCGTGGTGTCGCGGGAACGCATCCAGAAAACACTATGGTCAGTATACAGGCTGCAAAACAGCTGGGCATGAAATGGGTTGAAGTTGATGTGCAACCAACCAAAGACAATGTTTTGGTAGTATGCCATGACCACACCGTCAATCGTTGCAGTAACGGCAAAGGCCGAGTCGATGAGCTGACGCTAAAAGAGCTTCAAGCCCTAGATTTTGGTTCTTGGAAGTCTGGGGAGTTTCAAGGTGAGCCTATTATCACCCTTGAGGCTCTTCTAGAGTTTTGTGGTGCGAATGACATGTCGATAAATCTGGAAGTGAAGGTCGACAGCCACGACCCAGCCTACGTTGTTTCATTGCTTAAGACTGAGCTTGAGAAAAGCGCTTTTATCAAGAGTAATCTCATTATCTCGAGTTTCAGTAACGACGTGATGCGCGAACTCCACCAAGCAGAACTCGGAATTCGACTAGGCGTGTTGGCGAAGCGCGTCAACCGCAAAACGCTGGCAACCATACTCGATGTCAATGCTTTTAGTTGTCACCTAGATTACAAATGGCTCACCGCCAACCATATCAACATATTGCGAGAGCTCGACGTCGAGATTTGGTGCTATACCGTCAATAATCCAAAATCCTTTAAACACTTAGATAGCGTCGATGCCGTCTTTACCGACTTCCCTACTCGCTTTGAAGGTGCGACGAACCTCAAGACATCGACTCAACCATAAAATCGATAAACGCCCTTCGTCTCGCCGGGGTGAACTTAGATTGGGGAAATTGCATGATGATTTCCCCTTGATAACGAGAGTTTACGTGCCACTCAGGTAATACCTGCAATACCTCTCCGTTGTCTATCGATTCATCGACAACAAACTCTGGAAAAATGCCTATTCCTAACCCCTCTTTCACGGCATTGAGCCGCATCTCAGAATGATTCACAGAGTAACGCCCATGTACCTGAACTTTGACGTTATCTTCATCTTTTGAGAACAGCCAGACATTATCGTTAGGTTGCTCATTAAGATACAAACAATCATGATCGAGTAAATTATTAGGGTGAAATGGAATGCCATGCTCTTGAAGATACGCCTTATTGGCACAGAGTACCGCTTTGATTTCACCCAGCGATTTAGCGACTAAATTCTCTCTTGGGAAATGCGTTAACTCGAAGACAAAGTCGAGGTTATGGCCGAACGGATCGATAAACTCATCGCTTACGATCAAGCGAAGCTTCACCTCAGGGTATTTCGCTAAAAACTCGAGCATGAGTGGCTGCAAGATCCGGCGGCTGAATGCTTTAGGTGCCGCGATACGCAGCTCACCCGTTACCTCACCTAAATCTTGGCTTGTAACATGCACTATGTCTGCGGCTGACTCCATTATCTTTTTGCTGTACTCGTAAACAATTTTTCCCGTCTCGGTGGTCACTTGCTTACGAGTAGTCCGTTCTAACAAATCCGCATTCAATGCTGACTCCAAGCGACTAATCTGGCGACTGACACCCGAAGGCGTGACGCCTAAGCGCTGTGAAGCGGCAGTAAAACTGCCTGACTCTACAACAGTGACGAACGCTGCGATGTCAGGAAGCATTGCCATGAGCTTATTTGTGTCCATTAGTCACAAGTCCTATGAGAATTGGGAGTATTATCACATCCATATTCATAAGTTAGCATAGGTAGACCAACACTAATAATTAACTTTTAGGTAACAGCTAAATGGAAAGGAATTTCGTTAACAAGGTCTCATTTCACTGGGCTATTTTAGGGCTACTTGCGGTCGCCATCGTTTGGGGAACCAGTTATGGAGTTTCAAAACAAATACTTAGCCATGTATCTGTGCCCCAGCTCCTATTTCTTCGGTTTTTGATTAGCTGCTTAATTTTATTCACTATCGCTGTCAATAAAGGACAAATAAGCCACTTTATAGCTAACCAAAAGCAGTATTTGCAGGTAGGCGTCTCAACGGGACTGATTCTAAGCTGCATCTTTGTTACTGAAACCTGGGCGGTCAAACTGGCGCAAGCTGGGCAAGTGGCCGTTCTCATAAGCTTGTGTGTGCTGTTTACACCAATCCTAGAGAAACTCTGCCTTAAGGTTCAGTTACCTAAAGGGATTTTTCTACTTTGCATTGTCGGTGTGACCGGAATGATACTGATAGCAGAACCACACCAAGTCGCGCTTCGCTTAGACTTGGGGGTAGGCTTGGTGCTAGTCGCAGCCTTTCTGAGGGGCGTAATGGTTGTTGCCTGTAGAAAAGCGTTTACGAGCACTACCTTCCATGTTGAGTTGATTACCTTAGTTCAGCTTGCCACGGTCACAGTAATGAGCCTAGGGCTTGTATTACTCGATATAAATTCACCTTCAATGATCAGCGTGCTTGGAAGTCTTGATACGCACGGATGGATCAGCCTTCTCTATCTCGCGCTTTGCTGTACGCTCATGGCGTTTTTTATCCAGAACTATGCCGTGAAACACCTGCCAGCGAGCCAAGCGTCTTTATTGATGGGAACAGAGCCTTTGTTCGGCCTATTATTTGCAACAGTATTTCTTCAAGAGACGATGTCTTTATTTCAATGGATTGGATGTTTTATCGTCATATGCACCACCATTGCAGCTTGTTACAAATTTTCCAAACAAAACTAGGTCAAAAGACAGTCATATTCTCTAAATTGCGGACCTTTCTTTGATTTAACTCAGGTCTTTGGTCTCCAAGTAGCGTGTAAAGTGGTTCTCCCCTGTTCCACTAACGTGAAGTGATCCCATGACTCAAGTAAATACAGAACGCCTAGTAAACCATTTTTGTGACCTCGTAAAAATCGATAGCGAATCAGGCAATGAAAAAGCCGTCGCAGAAGCGATTGCTGAACAACTTGGTGAGCTAGGTTTCGTAGTAAGTAAACTACCTGTACCTGAGCAGTACACAAATGGCTTTAACGTATACGGTCGTCTTGAAGGTAAACAAGAAGGCAGCATCGTATTCAGTGCTCACATGGACACAGTAACGCCAGGCATCGGTATCGAGCCAATTATTGAAGACGGTATTATTCGTTCAAAAGGTGACACCATTCTTGGTGGTGACGACAAATCAGGTATCGCAGCCGTCATGGAAGCTGTGCGCTGCCTACAAGAGCAAAACCGTGAGCACAAAACAATTGAAGTTGCGTTCACTGTGCATGAAGAAGGCGGTCTATTCGGCTCTGAATATTTCGACATGTCTTACATCCAGTCTAAGAACGCAATCGTACTCGATACAGGTGGCCCGATCGGCACTATCGTAACGGGCGCTCCTGGCCAGCAAAAGATTGTGGCTAAGATCAAAGGCCGTCCAGCTCACGCGGGTCTAGCACCAGAAGAAGGTATCAGTGCAGCTATGGTTGCAGCGGATGCTATCGCTAACATGAAGCTATTGCGTATCGATGAGCAAACAACTGCAAACATCGGCTCTGTGAACGGCGGCCAAGCAACAAACATCGTAATGCCAGAGCTAACGGTAGTAGCAGAAGCACGCTCTCTTAACAGCGACAAGCTAACGGCTCAAGTCAACCACATGGTAGAGACGTTCCAGGCATCGGCAGAGAAGTTCGGCGCCGAAGTTGAAATCGAATCAACACGTGCCTATGACGCATTCGTGATTGCAGAAGATGACGCGCATGTACTGAAGATCAAAGAAGTATTTGCAGCTAACGGTATTGAAGCAAACACCAAACACACTGGCGGTGGTAGCGATGCGAACAACTTCAACGAGAAAGGTCTAACAACAGTTAACCTATCTACTGGTATGTCGAAAGTTCACACGACTGAAGAGTTTATCGCAGTAGAAGACATGGTTAAGATCACTGACTTTGTGATTTCTTACGTGACTGCGTAATTGCCAAAGCAGTAGAAAGCTCAAAACCGCGTTGTACTTTTAAATAGTAAGAGCAACGCGGTTTTTTTATAAGTCCTCAAACTCATCGATTGCAGCGCGCGCTTCGGCAAGTGTGCAACCAGACTGGAACATCAGATCCGCAACGGTTATTTCTGGGTCTTTCTCTAGCACTTCTTGAATCGGTGATTTATAGCCGTCAAGGGCTTTATCAACCGCAACAGATATCCACCCAACGTTAGCCTCAAGCGCAAACTTCGCAAGCTTAGTAGCTTCTCCGGTCAACGTCCAATTGCGAGAGCGACGTATACGTTTTAGCGTGCAACCACTATCTGCAGCACACGCCAAAACCGCCGATTTGTCTTCAACGCGGTGAACAAAGCTATTAAGGCGAATTGTGATTAGAAACCGCGATTTTTCCAAAACTGACCTTCATCTCTTGCCGTCACTTTGAATTTTTTCTCAGCAATCACTTTGCCTTGCATCTCAATGACCATATGCCACTCACCGAGGTTACTCTCCAGTCCGTCTATAGGATGAAGTAGCTGAATCGTATCGCCTAGGTAGAAATCCCAATCATTGCTGCCTACGTGCTCTTCACCGTCAAATGGAGCAAGGACCTGTCCTTTTTTGCTAAGAACACCCGGATGATAGATGCAATAGCGCACCTTTTCTCCTTTGGCCTTTTTGATGTTGACGATGAAACCAAACTCAATATGTTCATCCGCTGGCACTATGGTTGTAAAGTCTTGTATTTTAGGAAGATCTTTTGATCCAGAATCCCATGTAGAATAGATGCCGTACGACGTCATTTCGATGACTGGAGAGCGTTTTGCCATAATTAGATTTTTCTGTTTTAAAGTGAATAAGGTTAGTCTTGCCAACGTTTTTGCATCTTGGCGATGACGCTGTCACTCACGCCATGTACATTTGGGTAACGCTCGTGACAAACAATGATGTCCAACTCGGCCTTGTAGCGTTTGGCTAAATTTTTATATGCCTTCATTTCCCACAAGCGAACAAAGGTATTGGCAACAACCACGTCTTGGTTAGCCGCCAATGCTTTCTCGACCTGCTGCTGACACCATTCGTGTGCTTCGCCAATCTTACCCCCGTCGTAACAATATTCACCTTTTTCATTGATAAAATACATATCAGCTTCGAAGTGCAGCGCGTCGAGGGTTTTCGCCAAGGTACTCTTTCCAGAACCTGGAAGACCGCGAATTAACGTGAGTTTCAAACAAGTTCACCGCAAAATATTGAAAGTAACGTGATTGTACCCCGTCTCACCCATGTACGTCATGAGGTATTGCATTCAACCGATGACACCTGGGCTAAAATTAACTATCGACAAGCAAAAACGTTTGCGTTAACTTTAGAAGTATAGACGTCCAGAAGACCAAACAGAGCTTAGGGAGAAAGCTGTGCCAATTAAGATTCCCGATCAACTACCTGCCTCCAACGTCCTACGTGAAGAGAACATCTTTGTGATGTCAGAGTCTCGCGCCTCGACTCAGGAAATCCGTCCGCTTAAGGTATTGATCCTCAATTTGATGCCAAAGAAAATTGAAACGGAAACCCAGTTTTTAAGACTGCTTTCAAACAGCCCGCTTCAGGTTGATGTTGAACTGCTTCGTATCGACGATAGACCAAGTAAGAACACGCCAACTGAGCACCTTGATACTTTCTATCGCCAGTTTGAAACTATCAAAAACCGTAACTTCGATGGACTCATCATCACAGGAGCGCCACTTGGCTTGGTTCAGTTTGAAGATGTGATCTATTGGGATCACCTGCAAACCATCATGAACTGGGCAAGCAAGCATGTGACCTCAACGCTGTATGTCTGTTGGGCGGCACAGGCGGGCTTAAAGCTACTGTTTGATCTGCCAAAACGCACTCGCAAAGAGAAGCTGTCAGGTGTGTATCACCATGAAATTCATGACCCGCACCACCCTATCCTGCGCGGTTTTGATGACACCTTCTTAGCACCGCATTCTCGATATGCTGACTTTTCACCAGAGTACTTAGAATCACACACAGATCTCGATATTCTGGCAACCTCGGATGTCGCCGGCGTGTATCTCGCGGCAACGAAAGACAAGCGAAATGTATTCGTAACAGGTCACCCTGAGTACGATTCTCATACGTTACACAACGAATACGTGAGAGACTTGGGTGAAGGTATGGAGCCGGCCATTCCAATTAACTACTACCCTAACAACAATCCAGACAACAAGCCGAATGCGAGTTGGCGTAGTCACGGTCACTTGTTGTTTGCTAACTGGCTAAACTACTGTGTTTACCAACAAACACCTTACGATCTTGACCACTTTAGTGAAGATGCGTTTACGACTGAAGAGTAAATATATTTCGTGCTCTCCTATCGTGGAGAGCACTAGTTGCCGCCCTAACTACTTGGCTAACATCGCTACCTTGCGTAAGAAGCTATCACGCAGGTGCTCTTGGTCATACTCAAGATGATAGGTGTTGTGGAAGCCTATAGAAAGCTCAACGCCATTACCTCGCATGTAGACGTTGTAACCGTCATAGTCCGAATAGGCTTCTACCCCTTCATAGATCTTTCCCAGTTCAGTCTCGGTACCATTAGACATAATGGTATCGTAAGCCTTTAGAACTTTGTTGGGATCAAGTTCGTTTTTCATCGCAGTCTCCTACTAACGAAAAGCCACACATAAAGTGTGGCTTAGATGGGCGATTTGCGCCAGTTTATGTTCGTTAGTAGATACGCATCAAGGCGCGTTACTGGTCACGAAGCTCTCTTCTTAGGATTTTACCGACGTTGGTTTTCGGCAATTCATCTCTAAATTCAATTATCGTTGGTCTCTTATATCCTGTCAGATGCTTACGACAGTGCTGTTTCACCTCGTCGGTCGTAACCGCACCATTAGCCACGACAAACAGTTTAACGCGCTCGCCCGCTACGTCATCTGGCACGCCAACTGCTGCTGCCTCGATAATTTTTGGATGTAGCGTCGCAACTTCTTCGACTTCACTTGGGAAGACATTGAAGCCAGAGACAAGAATCATGTCTTTCTTGCGATCTTCAATATAGAAGATGCCGTCTTCGTCCATACGCCCGATATCGCCTGAATAGAGCCAGCCATCTGCCGTTAGAATTGCATTTGTCTCCGCGTCTTGCTTCCAGTACCCTTTCATCACTTGGGGGCCGCGGATCTGAATCTCGCCGATCTCACCGACACCGAGTGGTGTACCACTTTCATCGACGATACGCAGCTCAGTACTTGGTAAAGGTACACCAACTGCTGGGAGATACTTTTGCTGGGTATGAACACCACCCGCTACAACTGGCGAGCACTCCGTCAAACCATAGCCTTCAATGATTGGCATGCCTGTGATCTCTTGCCATTCGTCGGCAACATGCTGCTGAGTTGCCATGCCTCCAGCAATAGTGAATTCAGCATGAGAGAAGTCGAGTGCTTTAAATTTCTCGTTCTTGTTTAACGCAGCAAACAAGGTATTGAGACCAAAGATCATGGTGAATGGGTATTTGCTTAAGTCATTAATAAAACTGTTCAAATCGCGTGGATTCGTAATCAGCAAGTTACTGCCACCCATGTACATCATCAGCATCATACTCACTGAGTTTGCAAAGATGTGGTACAGAGGAAGTGGTGTTACAGCGCGCTCTTTGTCTTTCGCTGTACGAGGGCCAAAGTGACCAAATACCTGTAATACGTTGGCAATGACATTGCGGTGAGTCAGCATCGCACCTTTCGCTAGACCTGTTGTGCCTCCCGTGTATTGAAGGTAGGCGAGATCATCGTTCGCGATTGTTGGCTCGGTAAACGTCATTCTCTTGCCATCGGTCAGAGCACGACGCATCGAGATAGCACCTGGAAGGCTATACTTAGGCACCATCTTTTTCACGTACTTAACAACAAAGTTCACCAAGGTACGTTTGTGAGGCGCTAAGGCATCACCAATACTGGTTAAGATGACGTGCTTAAGGCTCGTCTTTTCAATAACCTGTTGGAGGCTATTACCGAAGTTGGTGACAGCGACAATGATAGTCGCACCAGAGTCTCTAAGCTGATGCTCAAGTTCGCGAGGCGTGTAAAGTGGATTAACATTCACGACCACCAAACCCGCTTTAAGCGCGCCTAAAATAGCAATTGGATACTGCAATAAGTTCGGCATCATTAGAGCGATGCGATCACCTTTTTTGGCTTGCAGCTCAGTTTGCAAGTACGCAGCAAACGCCTCACTTTTCTCGTTAAGTTCACGATAGGTTAGCGAATGGCCCATGTTCACAAACGCCGTATTATCAGCGAACTGTTCAAAGGGTTTTTTAAACATATCGTTGATGTTGTCATACTGGTCAACATCAACGGTTGCCGGTACATCATTTGGGTAGGTCTGTAGCCAGGGTTTGTCTGCGTTGCTCATCAAGTTTGATACCTTAGTTGTTGGACTGGTCTACTTTATCCAAGTTGGAGCAATGACTCTATTACTAGCGTCACCATTCCAACCCATTCGCTTGTTTTCTATACAAAGTTTTGTCACAACACGTGTTTGAATGTGCAATCACTCGCACTAACGCATGCCAACTCCCAATCACTTTAAACCGCATTTTAAGATAAGCGGACGATCGACAAAAATACAGCGGATAGTAAATGACTCCTCGCACCAAAGACCACCGTTCTGCAATCTTACAAACCCAACTCACCATGGTAGCAATCTCCGTTCTAATAGGAGGCTGCGTCACCGTCACTGATTCTACTGAAACCAAAGTCGACCCCATTTCCGCTGCCGAAACGCGCATCGAACTCGGTTTAGCCTACATACAAAGAGGCCAATTCAGCCGCGCCAAACAGGACTTTGAAAAAGCACTCGAGTTTGCGCCCAACTACTATCGTAGCCAACTTTCAATGGCACATTATTACGAAGTTGTTGGGGAGTACAAAATGGCAGAATCAAGATATAGAGCTGCACTCAAAGTTGCCCCGAACAACGGTCATGTCTATCACAATTATGGCACTTACCTTTGCAAGCAAGGGGAGTATGAAAAGGCAAATCAGTATTTTCTCGACGCGGTTACTCTGCCGAATTACTACCAAATCGCGGAAAGTTATGAAAATGCTGGCTTGTGTGCCTTGAAGAATAAGCAGTTTAAAAGCGCTCAACGCTACTTTGAAAAATCCCTCGAGCATGAACCACTTCGCCCTAACGCCACAATTCAATTGTCAGCTTTGGAAGTCAGAAACGGTGACTATCAACTCGCAAGGCTCAGGTTAATGCAGTTCCACCAAAAATATGGTTATCAGAGCCCTAGCCTAGCGGTATTGCATCAGCTCGAAGTGCAAGCTGGTAACAAAGCCATGGCTGATAAATATCAAAAATTGTTGAAAAAACAATAGCGTGCTGTGTTCGTTAAGTTCTCATAAGAGGCTAAATTGTCATTTGCTTTCCCACTGTAACTCCACAGCATACCATTAATTCATTTACACTTTCGGCTATTTTTGTAAACCTTATAGTTGACACTTAAGCGTCAAAATGTAAACTTAAATTATCAAATGTATTGTGTTTATCAGTAATCAGGCTTTCTGCTCAGATAGACTCTGTTACGGAAATACGAATAAGTGGGATTATTGGATTATGTCCGAAAAAGTCAGTCAAGAGTTCGACCTTGCAAAGCAACTGTTGTTTACCTTTACCCTGCATGGGTTTCAAAAGACGTCGATGCAAGATCTCGCAAACAGTGCAGGATTGTCTCGACAGTCTATTTACAAGAAGTTTGGGTCGAAAGATAAATGTTACCAATGGGTTATCCATACCTATCTGGCAACGATGTACGCCAATATTTTCGACATTCTAGGTGATCACGATATCGAGCCAATGGAGGGTTTGATGAAAACCTTTGACGTGTTTATTGGTAATGCCGTCAAAGTCATATCTAACCCTCACGGTGCTCAAGTCTTGGATGACACACTCAAAGCTACGCATGCCTCTGTTGAAGATTGGCCAATCAGGTTCAGAGAGCGACTCGCGAACTATCTCACTCATCACAATTTGGTGTCGGATGAAAACGCGTTCGGCGTTGCCTATACCTTAATTTCTGCTGGAAAAGGGCTATTACTCGAAGAGTCCACCAGAGAGAGCTTTACCAAAAATATCAAAATAATAATTACAAGCGTCACTAACTCTAAAGTCTAATTTGCTTCAAAGTCGGAGAGATACACAATGTCACATACAGAGAATGTAACTGCTCAACCACTCGAACATGTCTTTTCAGACATGAGGAGTGCTTATAACAACAACCCCGCTCCTACTTATGAGCAGCGAGTTGTAATCCTAAACAAACTTAAACATGCGATCATCGAAAATGAGCAGCGAATCTACGATGCTCTGAAACTTGACTACGGTTATCGAAGTGAGTTCGATACTTTGATTGCAGACGTATTGCCGAGTGTTGCCGGAATCAACTACGCCATTAAGAACTTGAAGAAATGGATGAAACCGTCAAAGCGACACGCTGGTCTGATGCTAGTTCCTTCTAAAGTCACCGTCCACTATCAGCCTTTAGGCGTTGTTGGAGTCATCACACCTTGGAACTTTCCTTTCTATCTCGCACTAGGACCTGCAGTACAAGCGCTGGCCGCTGGAAACCGCGTGATGATCAAAATGAGTGAATTTACACCCAATGCAAACGCAGCTCTACGTGAGGTCGTTAAAGATCTCAGCGAACACATTCAAATCATCGAAGGGGAAGCTGATGTGGGTGCTGCCTTCTCCAGACTGCCTTTTGATCATCTTATTTTCACAGGGTCATCAGCAGTAGGAAAAATGGTTGCACACTCTGCAGCTGACAACCTCACACCAATTACTCTTGAACTCGGTGGCAAGTCACCAACAATTATCGACAAAAACATCGACCTCAACATCGCAGTTGACGCACTCATTGTTGGTAAGTCTGTCAATTCAGGTCAAATCTGTGTCGCTCCAGATTATGTCTTTGTGCCTAAAGAGCGTGAAAAAGAGTTCATCGATACCTTCATCCAAAGGTACACGGAATATCATTTAGAAAATGGTTCCAAGAATACTCAAACTCACATCGTCTCTGAACGCCAATACACTCGACTGATGGGTTTTCTTGAGGACGCCAAGGAACAAGGCGCCGAAGTACATGCCGTTAGAGAAATTGAAGATGATCAAGGGCGTCGTGTTTATCCGCACTTATTAACTAATTTACGCCCAGAAATGAAGGTGCTTCAAGAAGAGATCTTTGGTTCCATCTTACCTATTTTGACTTACGAGGATCTTGAAGAAGTCATCAGCTACATTAACGAACGTCCACGCCCACTGGCGTTGTACATCATGTCAAATGATAACAACGTCATTGATAGTTTGGTTTCTCGAACTCATAGCGGTGGTGTTGCAATCAATGATACTGCAATGCATGTCGCCGCCGACGATGCACCTTTTGGTGGCGTGGGTAACTCAGGTATGGGTCACTACCATGGTCATGAAGGCTTCCTAACCTTCTCGAAGGCGAAAACTGTACTCCACTCGAGCTCTTGGATTCCGAAGAATCGATTTATTCTTAAGAATCGCGATTTCGTGTTCAGAACACTACGCAAGTACCTTTTGAAATAGCCAAGCAATACTAAAACGAATATGAGCTGGATTTACCAGCTCATACTTCATCTAGAGCAGATGTCCACTCAGCACCAAACGCTGCTCATGCGTCATAAACGACCATGCCACAAAACGGCTTTTCTTTTGGCCTTGTGCCATCTCTTGAATGAGTACATGCGTCGCACCCAGCTTCTCTAGGCGTTTTTGCAGTGGGCGAATGTTGTCCTTCTTAGAAAGCAGTGTCGAGAACCAAATGACTTGGTGCGCAAACTGTTTACTCTCATTCGCCATATTCAGAACAAAAGCTTCTTCACCGCCTGGACACCATAGTTCCGCATTTTGACCACCAAAGTTGAGCCCGTCGCTCTTTTTCTCTAGTTGTTTTTTTCCCTGTAACAGATCGCCGCGCTGCTGTCTGTTCTTAGTCAGATTCGCGTTCTTGCGCTCCGTTCCCTTCTGCGCATCTTCTGCGGACTTATGGAATGGAGGATTACAGGTTGTCGCGACAAACACATCACCCTGTTGAATCACACCTTCAAAAATGTGTTCACTCTGGGTCTGGTGTCTTAATTCAATTTTTCGCGTGAGCTTAGTATTCTGCTCGACATTGTTAGCAGCGCTCGCCAACGAACCTTCATCTACATCGCTACCGACCCAATTCCAGTGATACTGCGTTGCACCAACAATTGGATAGATGCAGTTCGCACCAACGCCGATGTCTAGCGCTGTTACCTTAAGGCGAGCTTTTGCAGGACGGTCTTGCATCAAGTCATTCTGCAACCATTCGTTGAGCCTGTGGATGTAATCTGCACGGCCGGGGATCGGCGGACACAAATAGCCATCTGGAATGTCCCAATGACTTAATCCGTAATACGCTTTTAATAGAGCACGATTGAACACTTTTACCGACTCAGGATTAGAAAACGCAATGCTCATGTCGCCATGTGGATTTTTCACAACATGATCGGCCAAACCAGGTTCAGCTTCAATCAGACATTTAAAATCGTAGCGCCCTTGGTGCTTGTTGTTCGCATGAAGCCCACTCGCTTTTCGCTTATCGACAACCATAGTTGCGGGTTTATCTTGCTTGCGAGGTCGTTGGTTAGATTTATTTTGACGAGTCATTGAGTAATTCTTTGTAGATCATAAAAAGGCGAGCATCGAACTCAAGCTGATGGTAGTCAGGTACCATATGACAACATAGTTGATAAAACGCTTTGTCGTGGTTCTTTTCTTTGATATGAGCCAGTTCATGAACCACCAGCATCCGAAGCAGCGGTTCAGGCGCATCTTTAAACACACTCGCTATTCGGATCTCGTTCTTTGCTTTGAGTTTGCCACCATGAGCACGTGAGATATAGGTATGAAGACCAAGCGCATTGTTGATCAGGTGGATTTTATTATCCCAAATGACTTTCGAGATAGGCGGCGTTTTTTTCATATAACGCTGCTTAATGTCCATGGTGTACTCGAAGAGTGCTTTTTCACTCTTGAGTTGATGACGGTCTGGGAAACGCTTTTCAAACCATTGAATAAATCGACCCGACGACACCAATGCATCGATTTGATCGACGAGATGTTGAGGGTAACCAGAGATGTACTTGAGATGTGGGCTCATAACCAGTGCGGTGTTGCTATCAATGAGCGCGTTATTCTAGCGAGGCAAGGAGATGAAATAAAGGACCGATGCGATCAGTCACGAACTTAAGTTTTTCAATGCGCTTCGAGTATATCCCCGCCTGCGCGGGGATGACGCACTTTTTGACTTTGACGATCTACTTGTCTGGCTTACTGCTCCCAGAGATCCTTAGCATCGGTAAATAGCGACTTGAACCATAGCACCACCGTATCCCAAGCACGCTTAAAGATAGAGCCTTGCTCAACGCTCGATTTAGCGACGAGAGGTTCAGTGGCAATTTCATCGTTGCCTACTTTCCAGGTTACACTGCCGATGATGTCACCTTGATTGATTGGCGCGATAAGTGGAGCGAAGACCTCCACTTCCTTAGACACGCCACGACTGTTACCTCGAAGATACGTCGCGTAAACGTCTTGCTCAAACCCTAACGGGATAGCGCTACTCGCCCCTTTCCATACTTTTGCCGTCACTTCGGTTGCGTCAGATTCCGCGAGCTGATCTGTCTCATAAAAGCGGAATCCATAGTTGAGTAGCTGCCTTGATGCTTCTACACGAGTCTGTGCACTTGGCGTCCCCATTACAACGGAGATAAGACGCATCTGACCTTGTGTCGCCGAGCTAACCAAACTGTAGCCCGCTTCTGAGGTATATCCGGTTTTACCACCATCTACATTTAGCGAGTTATCCCAAAGAAGTCTGTTGCGGTTGTACTGCTGGATATCAGCCCAAACGAATCGTTTTTCTGAATACAATTTGTAGACATCTGGCACATCCTCGATGATGTGGCGCATCAGAATCGCCATATCATTTGGTGTCGTGTGAATGCCCTGTCCATCTAGGCCGTGTGAGTTGATAAATTGTGTACTTGTCATGCCCAAGTTGGCAGCCCACTGGTTCATCAGCGCCACAAAGCCACTTTCGGTACCAGCAACATGCTCTGCCAAAGCGACAGCGGAGTCATTACCCGATTGGATAATCAATCCACGCATCAAATCCGCCACCGTGACGTTGTCACCTGGCTTAATGAACATTTTCGAAGAATCAGGGAATTTGACTGACCAAGCATTCTCACTCACAGCGACTTTGCTGTCCCATGTTGTTCTGCCAGTTTCGATCTCTTTACCCACGACGTAAGCTGTCATCAATTTTGTCAAACTCGCTGGTGCAAGTGCCGCATCTTGATTACCGCCAACAATAATAGACCCTGACTGGTAGTCCATAAGGACGTAGCCCTTAGCATTCAGTGCAGGTGGATTTGGTGTGACCAACGCAAAAGCTGTCGCCGACGAGCAAAGTGCAATCGACGCGAACAAAGCAGACATTGGTTTTTTCATCTCACGGACTCCTTATTCTGTGAGAGCCCCGCAGATTCTGGATAATGAGCGTTTGTGACGCCATTTGAACGCGGAGCTGAAATTTATTTAACCTCTACCCACAAACTAGAATAATATCGGTCACTTGGCTTAGTTTTTTTGTAAGATTTATTGCGTTTTACCAACCATAGCGAGAAACCTATTCTCGCTCCTCCTTCAAAGCAAAAAGATCAACGCACGCGTAGCAAGGCTCCAACGTCATTTATCAAAGAATTGCACGTCTACACCTTGTAACAAAGATGACATATTATGAGCAGCGATTAGTGTCAGAAATTGCCCTAAACATCATCACATTCAATAAAGGCGCTCTGCCCACCCCCGGCTTTTTTCGACAAGTACATTGCCCTATCAGCGCTAGATACTGCTTTCGCAACATCAAGAGCCTTACTTTCACAGAGTGTCGCCCCTAGGCTTAGTTTTACTTCTAGACTCAAAGAGTCATCGATATGAAAAGGATGTGACGTAACTTGAAGTATATGATCGGCAAGGCTAAGTACATGAGCACGACTATTGAGGCCAGGAAGAACGACTAGGAACTCATCACCACCTAGCCTAGAGACAATATCCGATTGCCTTGTAAAGTCTTTGAGCTTGTTGGCAAGCGCCACCAATACCTTATCACCCACTACATGCCCGTAGGTATCATTGATATGCTTAAAGTTGTCGATGTCGAGATACATAAACGCAACTTTTTCAGACCGAGTGCAGCACTCGCACAATAAGTCGTGTAGTTTGGACTCCAGTAGGCGTCGGTTGGGTAGATCGGTCAGAGGATCAAGATTTTGAGCCTCCAATAGTCTCAACTCTTTTTCTTTTCGCTCAGAAATATCCCTCGCAATGGCGACAAAGTAGGTGTCTCCATTGTGTTCCACCATATTGACGCTTGCCTCAATGGGGAACTCACTCCCATCCTTTCTAATATGTGTCGATTCAATCAGTTTTTTCTCATGCATCCGCATCGACTTAACATGATCTCGCCAAGTCATACTGTTTCGAAATAACGGGTTAATATCAGGAACAGAGAGCCGCAATAGCTCTTCTTTTGAGTAGCCAAGTCTTTTGTAGGCAAGTTCATTGCAATTCAGGATGTGGCCAAATTCGGCGTCAACCACATATATCGCATCATTAGACTTTCTTACAAGCTGATTTAGAAGAAGTTCAGCCGCTTGAAATTGACGCGAGCCCGATAGATCAACGATTTGGGAAATGAGTCGAGTTACATTGCCACTATTATCTACTTCTGCTGCCATATTGAGCTCAGCGAGAATAGGGTGACCGTCTTTATGGCGGTAGCGCTTATGAATCTTTAATGGTTTCGTGGGATTGGCAAGAAGCTGAGCACGAATGTCTAGATTAAGTGCAAGATCATCGGGGTGGGTAATAATAACTCCCTCAGTGAACAATTCATCTTGTGTGTAACCGAGCATCTTAGTGAAAGCGGGATTCACATACTCAAGTTTACCCGACGGGCCACTAATTGCAGTGGGTACCGGGGTAACATCAAATAGACGCTGAATCGAAACACTCAGCTGAGTGGACTCATTCTCCATACTAAACTCACTTTCCGCTTAATCAACAACACTTCCCTGTTTGCCAACGGGCGGCTTCTTGTTCTAGTTTTTTAGATTGTCACTAACGCCGTCGACATGCGGCTTTTTCATTCAAAATCTTTAAGAAGCTCTCTAATAGTGAATCAAGCTGGGTTACCTTGAGAGTATTATTTTTACGTTATTAATGTATTACTCAATTTTGAGACAATATGAAACGATCGTTCGATATACCTATTTTGTACAGTGTTCACCCTGTCATACATCGCCTATCATCAACGCCCACATACTCCAGAACCAATCTACATGAGCGCTAAACCCAGCCTTGCGGTCGCAACACTAGAACTAATAGATTCAGTCAAAGCAGAGCTTCCCCTCTACAGTGAAGACACGTTTGTGTGTGGGCCCGATAATTCTTGCATCGGCTGCCCAAAAAAGCTGATGGAGCTTGTCGAAACAGAAGTCAGCTATTGGGAGTCGGCACTTGATCGTGGTATCGCTCCAAACTTTGAAGAACTGCGTCGTTTTGGCAAACTATGCAAGAGCGTAAAACGCGGACTCGTCCGTAACGGCTTGGTCAGCTAACCAACAATTCCTGAGCACAGTCTCCAAGTTTTTGGAATCAAGCTCACCTAATGAAATTTATATCTATCATCATTGGTCCTGTTCCTCATGAAAGCGTAAAACCGCTTATGACCTACGTGAATTGAGGAGCATGTTATGAAAGCCCTAGTCAGAATCCACTCAATGGACAGCGCCACACCGACCACGGAAGCACGATTAGAGTTTTATCAGATAGGAATGCTCCTCGATGAACTCGGAAGCGATTGCCCGAATCAAACCGCTCAGTTAGCAAGAGTGGAAATCTTTGAGCAGGGGCATCTAACTCGTTCATTCAATACCTGTATCGATGCCAGATTAAAAAGTATGATTGCTCGTTTTTAACTGATACTCGCTCCCTCTACTCCACCCAAACAGCGATACGTCTTACAAGACGTTTGTATTCGCTTTCCAAAATCCTAATTTATTCAACGGCATTGAAATTTTTTTCGTGTCGTCTCGGTCATGTTGGCTGATAAGAATCTAGTGATAACTCTACTGTTAGCACCAAGGCTATTGATTATCGCTCGGCAACCTTTACTATCATTTATTAACAACTAGGCAAGGTTAGCCACATACGACATAAAATGGATAACAGAATGAAAAATAAATTGTTTAAGACGTCGCTCATCTCTTCACTCGCGATGGTTGCAAGCGCACTTTCAGCATCAAGTGCTTTCGCAGAAGATGTGAACTGGGACGACGTTGTTAAGAAAGCAGAGGGACAGTCAGTTTACTTCCACGCTTGGGGTGGAAGCCAAGAGATCAACCGCTACTTGCAGTGGGCAGGCAAAGAGCTGAAAGCACAATACGGCGTGAACTTTAATCATGTTAAGGTCACCGATATTGCTGAGACGGGTTCACGTCTACTGGCAGAGAAAGCCGCTGGCAAAAACAGCGGCGGTAGTGTCGATATGGTTTGGATCAACGGCGAAAACTTTAAGTCAATGAAAGACAATGCGCTGCTTTATGGACCGTTTGTTTCAGACCTTCCGAATTGGCAATATGTTGATAAGTCGCTTCCCGTCGATAGTGACTTCTCAGAACCTACTGAAGGTCTGGAAGCGCCTTGGGGTGTAGGTCAGTTAGTCTTTATTCATGATACGCAAAGCCTAAATAATCCACCCGTGTCTTACATGGAGATGCTGAACTATGCAAAAGCCTATCCAAATAAACTCAGCTATCCAAAGCCACCGGAGTTCCATGGGACCAGTTTTCTAAAGTCACTACTTATCGAACTCACTGATAACGACCCTTCATTAGCTAAACCAGTGGACCAAGCAGACTTTGCAGGTGTCACTCAGCCTCTATGGAACTACCTTGATGAGTTCCACAAAGTCGCATGGCGCGGTGGTAAGCAATTCCCTGCTGGCACGGCAGAAACTATCCAACTGCTTGATGATGGACAGATTGATCTTGCGATTACGTTTAATCCAAATGCGGTGTATTCGGCACAAGCAAGTGGCAATCTCAGTGACACCACAACGGCTTATGCAATGGAAAGCGGCGCTCTGTCCAACATCCATTTCTTAGCTGTACCATGGAATGCTAACGCTAAAGAAGGCGCACTCGTTGCCATAAACTTCTTGTTAAGCCCAGAGGCGCAATCGCGCAAGGGCGACATCAACGTCTGGGGTGACCCTTCTGTGTTGAACAAGCAATATCTAAAAGGTAGCGCAGCTAAGACTCAACAGTTCAAATCCGTTGCCGAACCTCATCCAAGCTGGCAAAGTGCGCTTGAGCAAGAATGGCTCAAACGTTACGGCAGCTAACCGAGACTAGAGTTAACGATTATGCTAAGACTGTTGTACGCCATATTGGTTGTTGTCTGCATTCTCCCTACCATACCCGGCCTTGCGGGTGTGGTAGTGGCTTCACTCGGTTACATTCCTCCGCTCAACCTGAATGAGTTTAGCGTCACTGGATTTACCGATGTTTTCGCGTGGCAAGGTGTCGAAAAGTCCATCGCGCTCACCTTTACCACAGCCATTGTGAGCAGCTACTTTGCATGCTTCCTCGCTTTTGCCATTATCGCGGCGAGTTGGAACAGTCGTTGGTGGAAAAAGATTGAACTGGCACTATCGCCACTTCTGGCGCTGCCACACGTTGCGTTTGCCATCGGCTTTGCGTTTCTGTTCTCTCCAACAGGGTTTGGGGCACGGGCACTTGTTGAGCTCTTTGGAGCCAGTAGCCAATCCGGCCTTAGTGATGCGCCTTGGTTAGTAAAAGATCCCTACGGCATCGGACTGACCTTGATGCTTGCCATCAAAGAAGTGCCCTTTCTTCTGCTGATGAGTATTCCAATATTACGCCAACTGAAAGTGTGTGAATCATTGAAGATCGCTTCGTCGCTTGGTTATTCGGAGGCGGCGGCATGGTGGAAAATCATCCTACCTCAATGGTTTGCGAAGATCCGCTTTCCGATGCTCGCTGTCATCGCGTATAGCCTATCTGTCGTTGATGTTGCCTTGATTATTGGCCCGACGAACCCGCCTACGTTTGCCGTTCTTGTATGGCAGTGGTTCAACGATCCAGACCTCAACCTACTTCCAAGAGCCAGTGCGGGTGCCGTTATTTTGTTTGTCATTGCAACACTACTCATCGGCTTGGCTAGACTGATTGAGTTTGTCGTCGTCAAATACGCGAATCAATGGCAATATTCTGGACGCTACGCAATTCGCCTTCCGGGAAAATCACTATTTATAGTTATTGCCGGCATCGTCACCGCCATGGTACCGCTTACTATTATCTGGACGTTTGCTCAGCGCTGGCGATTCCCCGATTTGTTGCCATCACGCTATACAATGCGATTTTGGGAGTATGAATGGGAAGGGATGACTAGCGTAATCAGCCAGAGTCTAACCATCGCGATAATATCTGCTTCGATTGCATTGATACTTGCCATCGTTGGGCATGAGTATCGAAACAAGTATCGTCTGCAGGTACCGGGCTATGTGATTGCGATTCCGATGTTACTTCCGCAACTGAGTATTCTATTTGGTTTGCAAGTCGCGACCCTGATACTCAATGACAACGCGTATCTATTCTGGGTGTGTTGGTCTCACGTCTTCTTCGCGTTTCCATTTGTTTATTTATCGCTGGACGGGCCTTGGCGAGGGTTCAACGACCAACTCACTAAGGCTTCAATGAGTCTGGGTAAAAGCCCGCTTTATACTTGGTTTCACATCAAACTGCCATTGCTGCTTCCTGCAATCGTCTTTGCATGGGCGATCGGTATCAGCGTGAGTCTGGCTCAGTATTTACCAACACTGGTGCTAGGCGCAGGACGTATAGCGACCATAACAACCGAAGCAGTTGCTCTTTCGAGCGGGTTTGATAGACGTGTTACCGCGATATATGCGCTATTCCAAGCTCTATTGCCTCTGCTCTTTTTCACCATTGCGGTGCTGGTTAATCGCCTTCACACCCGTTATCGCCGAATTAAATTTAAAGGATTGTTAGTTAATGACGCTCTTGCTAGAAAACCTCGCCATCCGTAAGCGTGATGGTGAGGTGCTGTTTTCTAATTGCAACTTCTCTATCGACTCAGGAGCCATTCTGACTTTGATGGGACCCAGTGGCTGCGGTAAATCGACCTTGCTCGATGTTGTCGCCGGTCACCTTGCACCTGAGTTCACCTACTCGGGACAGGTTCAGCTCAATGGGCAGCGAATCGACACCTTGCCTCCTCACAAGCGTCGTGTTGGCATACTTTTCCAAGACGACTTGCTGTTTCCTCACCTGAATGTTTGGGAGAATTTAGCGTTTGCTTTGCCCAATGAGATCAAAGGGTCGAATCGCAAAGATCAAGCGATGGAAGCACTAAGTAAAGTCAGACTTTCGAAACTTGCTGAGCAATATCCAGAGCAACTTTCCGGAGGACAACGAGCCCGAATCAGCCTAACCCGCATGCTGCTCGCAGAGCCCGAGGTTGCCTTATTGGATGAACCCTTTAGCAAACTTGATAAGGAACTACGAGTACAGTTTCGCGACTGGGTAATCGAGCAATTAAAGCAGGCTAACATCCCTACCCTAATGGTGACGCACGATGAAGATGATATCCCTCAAGGCAGCCAAGTACTCAAATGGCCATGGGAGAATGCACATGCTTGATCGATTGAGTATCAAAGTCATTCGTTGGCCACTAGCGCAGTCGGCGAGAGTATTAAACCAAGCGGGCATTACTGCAAATCAAACCACCTTATTCGGTTTTGCTCTTGGCTGTTTAGCCTTCCCTGCTCTCGCTTATGAGCAGTACTCACTTGCCCTTGTCCTCATTGTTCTTAATCGTATTTGCGATGGATTAGACGGAGCACTGGCTCGAATACAAGGAATCAGTGATGCCGGCGGTTTTCTCGACATCAGCCTCGACTTCTTGTTTTATTCTCTAATTCCGTTTGGCTTTGTTATCGCAAATCCGGAACAAAATGCCATTGCCGGTGCGTTTCTCATTTTTTCATTCATCGGAACCGGAACTAGCTTCTTGGCGTTTGCCGTTATGGCTGGAAAACGAGGCATTGAAAACCCTGTCTATCAACACAAATCGCTCTATTACATGAGCGGTTTGACTGAAGGCACAGAAACCATAGGGTGTTTTGTGCTACTTTGCTTGTTCCCGCAACACTTTGCGGCGATTGCGTTTGTATTTGGTACCGCTTGCTGGTTTACCACATTCACTCGCATTTTCTCAGGCTTCCACACGTTAAAAGAGTAAGGAACAGCATGTCTTCTGACTATTTCGGTACCAGTGCCGCCTACGCGCGTAAAGAGAGCGACTATCGTGAAAAGGCACTTAAGTTATACCCTTGGGTTTGTGGTAGCTGCGCTCGTGAGTTTGTCTATTCAAACCTACGCGAACTCACAGTTCATCACAAAGACCATGACCACACAAATAACCCTGAAGATGGGAGTAACTGGGAACTATTGTGCTTGTACTGCCACGACCATGAGCATTCAAAATATACAGAGCATGAGCTTTACGGCAGCGAAGTGAAGCCCGGCGAAGATAATCACCAAGCGGCTACTCACAACCCTTTTGCCGATCTCGCCAATATGATGAAAAAGAAGTAGCGATAAAAAAACGTCAGGCAAATGCCTGACGTTTTTCGTTAGAATCGCTGTGAATAAAATACTAAATCTAGTCCCACTCTGGTGCGAAATCAGGGTTCGCTAAGCGGTGACCACGATCTAGGTTAGCAATCGTTGCCATATCTTCATCGTTTAGCACAACATCAACATAACCTAAGTTACTCTCGATGTTTGCCTTTTTCGTCGACGATGGGATAGTGACAAAACCTGACTTAGCCATCCAAGCAAGCACGACTTGTGCAGGAGTCGCACCGTGCTTTTCAGCGATGTGCTTAATAGAGCCATCTTTCAATACATCACCATAGGCGAACGGCATGTAGCCTGTCACAATCATCTCGTTCTGCTTGCAGAAATCGACAACTTGAGCGTTCTGCAAGTATGGGTGCACTTCCACCTGATTGGTGTAAAGCACGCCTTCACCAAGAATCTCAATCGCCTGCTTCATTTGCGCTACCGTAAAATTCGACACGCCGATATATCGTGCCAAACCAGAATCTTGAGCATGCTTGAGCTCTTGAAGGTACTCCTCCATTGGCACTGCCTCATCTTTTAGCGGCCAGTGAATAAGAAGGAGATCAACGTGTTCGAGTTGTAGATCTTTCAAACTCTCATCAAGGCTTGGGATGAAAGAGCCTTTGCCAAGCTTATCCATCCAGATCTTTGTTGTCACAAAAAGCTCATCACGTGCGATACCCGAGTCAGCAATCGCTTGCCCTACTTCTTTCTCGTTTCCGTAGATTTGAGCGGTATCGATGTGACGGTAGCCAGCCTCAAGAGCCATTTTTACTGAGTTGTAAGCGTCATCACCCTTTAAGCGAAATGTACCCGCACCAAGCGTTGGAATAGAAAGGGACATAACTTCTCCTTAGTTTTGATTGTTGTCCCGTCAGTCTAGCAGTATGTGTACGTTCGATTTACTACCAAAATCACAAATGTTTATTGCGTTCGGTGCAAAGGTAACCAACTGAGTGCTATTCGATTAACTTGTAGACTTTAGACCAACCATAAGGCGACGAGCGAACTTTACCGACCTCTGTACAATAGCGCACCGTGTAGCCATTCAGTCGAGATTGGATGTCACTCATGTACCAACCCACGTACAAGCCATGCTTTTGCATTTCAAGCGCCATCATTCGACAGGTAAAACCCTGCTCTTTCCACTCTTGCGCTTGTTTTAGGAAAAATTCTTTAATTGGCGATTGTTTCACTAGCTCTATCCTCAAATCGTATCGTGTGGCTAAGTGTATCGCGCTAATTGGGAAGGTGGTTTTGAGTTTCTAAACAGGCGTTGACGATTAGTTAATGATTGAGCCAGCGCCTGTTAGGTTGATAAAGAGAGGTAACTTATTTCGGTGTAGGTATGATTGCTTGCGTTTCGTCGAGTAACTCTCTTTGATAGCTCAGCGAATCCGACTGGTCATTGAGGTATTTAAGTAGAACTCGAGTTATGCCTTCACGGTAGTTTACCAGACCACTATCGGCACCATTAAGCTCGGTATTGGTATAGCGATAGTAAATGCCCTCTCCCGGTTGCTCACGAGATAGTCTTTCTAACGAAGAGTGGTTTTCAATCTTATCCCCATAAAACGCATAAGTAGGTCGACCATCCAGTGGCGTTAGTTCAATTGCCGTTGATAAATCAAGAAGAGGAGAGCGAGTTAATTTGCTCATCAACTCCGGTTCCGCAGAGAGTATGTTGAGGTATGTGCTCATAAAATATCCTTATAGGTTGACCGATAAACGGACGAACCAATGTAAACATCATTGTCATGGCACATTATGACAGACGGCTTATTTCCGCCTAAATTAGAAGTTATATCGGATTCGAATAGATCAAGCTCCACCACCCTTGACGGTTGTATAATGCGCAAAAAAAAAGCCTCGCTTGATAGCGAGGCTCGAATTAGCTTTGTATCTTAAACCGCTTACACGTCGTAAGTTGTAGACGCAGTGTCGCCGCCCGTACCAGTCCAGTTAGTGTGGAAGAACTCACCACGTGGACGATCAGTACGCTCGTAAGTGTGAGCACCGAAGTAGTCACGTTGAGCTTGAAGCAGGTTCGCTGGCAGACGCGCTGTTGTGTAGCCATCTAGGAAAGATAGCGCAGAAATCGTACATGGCATTGGGATGCCTGCCTCTAGAGATTTCGCTGCTACTTTACGCCATGCCGCTAGGCTGCTTTGAAGGATATTTTTGAAGTACTCATCAGAACCTAGGAATGCGATATCTGGGTTCGCTTCGTAAGCATCACGGATGTTGCCTAGGAATGCAGAGCGGATGATACAACCACCACGCCACATCAGAGCTACGTTACCGTAGTTTAGATCCCAGCCGTTCTCGTTTGATGCTTCACGCATTAACATGAAACCTTGAGCGTAAGAGATGATCTTAGAAGCGAGTAGCGCTTGACGAAGTGCATCAACCCACTCTTGCTTGTCACCTTCTACTGGCGTGATTGTTTTACCGAATAGAGACTCAGCCTCAACGCGCTGGTCTTTAAGAGCAGACAGACAACGAGAGAATACAGACTCAGAGATAAGCGTTAGCGGAATACCTAGGTCAAGTGCGTTGATACCTGTCCATTTACCTGTGCCTTTTTGGCCCGCAGTATCAAGGATCTTCTCTACTAATGGCTCGCCGTCTTCATCTTTGTAGCCAAGAATGTCAGCAGTAATTTCTACTAGGTAGCTGTCTAGTTCTGTTTTGTTCCAGTCAGCAAACACTGCCTGCATTTCGTCAGCAGACATGCCTAGACCGTCTTTCATGAACTGATACGCTTCAGTGATCAGCTGCATGTCGCCGTATTCGATACCGTTGTGTACCATCTTAACGAAGTGACCTGCACCATCGTTACCAACCCAGTCACAGCAAGGCTCGCCAGCGTCAGTTTTTGCAGAGATACCTTGGAAGATAGGCTTAACCGCTTCCCAAGCTTCTGCAGCGCCACCAGGCATGATTGAAGGTCCAAAACGTGCGCCTTCTTCACCACCAGAAACACCGGTACCGATGAAGTGGATGCCTTTCTCACGAAGAGCAGCAACGCGGCGGTTTGTATCTGGGTAGTTCGTGTTACCACCATCAATGATGATGTCACCTTTATCTAGTAGTGGAACTAGAGCTTCGATGAACTTATCGACAACGTCACCAGCACGTACCATAAGCATCACTTTACGTGGCGATTCTAGCTTCTCAACTAGCTCTTCTAGTGAGTATGCGCCAACAATATTTGTGCCTTTCGCTGGACCTTCTAGGAACTCGTCAACTTTTGCAGCAGTACGGTTGTGAGCCACAACTTTAAAGCCGTGGTCATTCATGTTTAGGATAAGGTTCTGACCCATTACCGCCAGACCAATTACACCAATATCACCTTTCATCATTCTCTCCATCAATTCGGCAACTTAACTTGCTGCTTTGAAATTTTTGGTCGCGCCAAGTTGTGCAGCTCTCCCAGCGCGACATAATCTTGTGATTACAGTTCGCAGTAATCTGTGTCTGTTAGGTTCTTACATGGGAAGCGCCAAGCGCGACCATCGTTATGAAGCAGTTGATCAGACTCTTTAGGACCCCAAGTACCACATGCATAGCCAAATAGCGCTTGTGGATCTTGTTTGAAGTCTAGAATCGGTTGTACAAACTCCCAGCACGCTTCTACTGCATCACTACGCGCAAATAGTGTCGCGTCACCATTAAGTGCATCTAATAGAAGACGCTCATAAGCGGTTAGCATTTGCGTTTCTTGAAGTGACGCGTAGTGGAAGTTCATCTTCACTTCTTTGGCGTTAAAGCCAGCTCCTGGCTCTTTCAAGCCAAAGCTCATCTGAATGCCTTCATCAGGTTGAATTCGGATAATAAGCTTGTTTTCAGGTGCGTCTTTACCAAACACTGGGTGCGGCGTTTGTTTAAAGTGAATCACCACCTCAGTGACACGAGTCGGCAAACGTTTACCTGTGCGGACATAAAAAGGAACACCATTCCAGCGCCAGTTATCGATAAACATCTTCAAACCAACATAAGTCTCTGTACGTGAATCGTCCGCTACACCGTGCTCATCACGGTAGCCCGGTAGGAACTGTCCACGCACATTAGATTCTGTGTACTGACCCAGCACTAGGTTGTTACGCAAGTCATCTTCCGAAAGCGGGCGCAGGCATTGCAGCACCTTAACCACTTCGTTACGAATTGCGTCCGCGTTAATTTGTGCCGGAGATTCCATGCCTACCATTGCGAGTACTTGCAGCAAGTGGTTTTGGAACATGTCACGCATTGCACCCGAACCATCGTAGTAGCCGCCACGCTCCTCAACACCTAAGAACTCAGCACCCGTGATTTCTACATAATCAACGTACTGATGGTTCCAGAGTGGCTCAAACATCGCGTTCGAGAAACGCAGAACAAGTAGGTTCTGAACCGTCTCTTTACCTAGGTAGTGGTCAATACGATAGATTTGATGCTCTTGGAAGTGCTCGTGGATCTCTTTGTCGAGCTGTCGCGCTGACGCAAGGTCATAACCAAATGGCTTCTCGATGATTAGACGCTTCCAGCCTTGGCTTTCATCATTAAGACCGTGAGCCGCTAGGCTTGCTGGAATAATGCTGTAAAGGCTTGGCGGTGTCGCCAAATAGAATAGCGTGTTGCGTTGTTCAAAGCCGTATTGGTTTGCAACGTCATCAAGGCGGGTTGCGAGTTTCGCGTAATCTTGAGTATCAGAGGTATCAATCGCTTGATAATGAAGATGGTTACAGAATGCTTCTAGCGTTTCTGGCTCTGTCTTCTCCATCTCTTGAAGAGAAGCTTTGAGTTTCTCTCTGTATGATTCGTCACTGTATTGAGTGCGGCTCACACCAAGAATAGCAAATGATTTTGGCAGCTGGTCGCTGGCATACAAATGGTAAAGAGCAGGGATCAACTTACGGTACGTAAGGTCGCCTGAAGCACCAAAGATCACGATGCTACTATTTTCAGGTATTACCATCTTTTTTCCTTAGACAATGGGGGCAATTGTTTAGCGGACGCCAATGTTAACAGCGTGCTAGATAAAAAGAAAATAAGTTTTGCCTATCCAAAGGATAGGCAAATTCACTCAAATGATAAGGTCTGACCACGACTATTATAGTCAGTTTAGAGATGTTAGGGCCTAGTTAGTGCTATTTCGCTCAATAAAGCGTACAGGGACCATCAAGCGAACCAAACTTGAGTCCTTCTCTTTGATTTGATTTGAAATGATTTTTACCGATTCTCTGGCGAGGCGAGTGAAGTCTTGGCGGAATGTCGACAGCTCGTAACTTAGCCAAGTCGCTTGCGGTATGTCATCGAAGCCAATCACCTGAACATCTTCAGGGATCTTCAAATCAAACTCGAAACGAGCAATATCCATGAATGCCATAGCTAAGTTGTCTGTCGCGCAGAACACACCTTGTGGCTTTGCCCCACTCTTGAGCAATGCACGGATCTCTTCTAGCGCGCCACCATAATCGTAGTTGGCTTCAACGACTTTAGGGGTCTTGCCAGTTAGCGATTGAAACTCATCGCAAAAACCATTAACGCGCTCTTGGTTGGTCAAGGTCGGTACTTCACCCGTTAGATAAACGACGTCGGACAACTTGCTATCCGCAAAGCGCTGTGCAGCGATTTGCCCTGCCGAATAGTTATCACTGATCACATAACTACTCTTAGTTCCTTCTACGACACGGGCGTATTGCACGATAGGAATATTAAACTCTTCGCACTCATCGTAAAGCGCGGTATTGAACGTCGCGGAAGCGGCAATAACACCGTCAACGCGATACTGAAAAATGTTGGGAATCGAGTGCTGGTTCTCTCCATCAACTTGCCATGGAATGAGCACCGCTGAGTAACCAATTTTTTGCAACTCGCTACTAATGAGCTGCAGCGTTTTCATATGGATGGGATAATCCGCATCTGGGAAGACTAAGCCGATAAGTTTAGACTGATTGGTCGTCAGACTTCGCGCGAACGCATTGGGGCGGTAGTTGAGTGCTTTTGCTGCCTCAAACACCTTTTGTTTGGTCTTTTCTGCGACAGAGCTCCCTTCAACAAACACACGGGATACCGTCGATTGTGACACCCCTGCGAGTTTAGCGACATCTTTTGACGTGACCGTCTGTTTTGGAATATTCATTTATTTTGTTTAATTCACCGAGCCAATGGCGCTAAATGTAGCATAATTTGGTACGTATGCATAAACAGAAAAGCCTTACATCGTTTAAATGTAAGGCTTTAGCACATAAATACCATCTAAAATGGGTTGTACCCATCAACCTGCAGCAATTACCTGTTCCCAAATTGCAACAGGTTGAGGGAACAAGTTATTAGAAGTAGTAACGGATACCCGCAGAGAACTGGTTGTCGCGGTTATCGTAGTGGTCTTGCACGTATTGGTCATTACCTTGGTCAAACTGGTATTCAGCCCAAAGAAGGAAGGTGTTCTTTGTAAAGTGATACTCTAGACCTGGAATGATGGTTTGACGCTCGTAGCCATTACCATTGTCATCTTTGCTAGTTAAGTAGTTAACGTTAAGCGTTGGACGAAGACCGTTTTCAAAGTGGTAGTAGGTGTATAGCTCTGCGCCACGCGAGTCATAAAACTCAGCGTTATCGTTTACTTCCCAGTTAGAGCCTTCGCTGTATGTCGCACCAACATAGAAGCCGCCTAGAGAATAGTTCGCACCAAGCAGCGCGATACGTTGAATGTCGCCATCGTTGATATTAGATGCATTCTCGATATCTGTAAGCTCATTCTGGTGATACGCCAAACCAAGCGTTAGACCATTTTCAAACGAGTAAGAGGTAGAAGCGCCCATACCGTTTTTCAATGTTGCAGTTGCATTGCCAGCTAAAGCAACATCGTTACGTGTTGTTTGGTAAGTGAAGCCGTATTTCCAGTCACCACCCACGTTATTACGATAAGTAATAGAGTTTTCAGCACGACCTGTGCCTGAAGCAATACCCCAATCCGCTAGATTGTAATAGCCAGTACCACGTGAACCATAGGTACGACCTAAGTCGGTGTACCAAGCCACATCATAGAAAGTACTCCACTGCTTAGTACCTGCAGCGATTTTGCCCCACTTTTCGTGTTCTACACCTGCGTATAGAAGTCGGCTGTAGATGTCATTGGCAGTCGAAGAAGAGTTATAACCCCACTCTGCGTGACCAAAGCCTTGCCAACCATTTTCAAGTTGCTTAACGCCTTTGAATCCGAAACGAGAACTACCACTGTTGAATTCATCAGTGCGAGCTTCATACTCACCAGCTGTGTCATCAAAATTGCGTGCTTTGTTTTGGTAGCGAACCTCAAAACGGCCATCAATAGTTAAAGAGTCACCATTTTCATTGGTAAAAGTGTGTGCGGCCATTGCAGAGGCAGAAGTAAGTGCAGTTACCACTAGTACACTTAATGCAGACTTTTTCATTTGCTTCCTACTTTACAGGCAATAGAAAGCCTCCGTGCCTAACAGCCCGTTAAAAAATAATAATCAGGAAAAACGATGCCACGTCCTGTGGCATCGGTTGGGAGCAGGCTTGAGGTTGAGAGGGCGCTCAAGCCGTAGGTATTGCTCTTATAGAGAAGGGTTTAGGATGCTTGAAGTACGCTCGAACACGTCTAGACCTTGCTGTTTTAGCCAGTAAGGAAGGTCGATCAGTACCCAGTTCTCAGATAGCTTGTCGCCGTCACGGTAGTAAACGTCTACTACTTGCATGTCTGCACGAACCTCGCCGCCAGTCATACCTAGGAAACCACCGATTGGCGTGTTAGATAGGTTTGGCCAGCCGAAGAAGCAAGAGAAGCTGCCTTCTGCGAAACGACATACGTGGCCGTTGAACTTCTTGTCTTTTAGGTTGTTACGGAACGGAAGCTGGTGCTGCTGTTGGTAACGAGGAATTGTGTAAGATGCACCGATACCACATGGACCGTACCAGATCATGTCTTCAGACCAGCTCTTCGCTAGTACTTCTGGTGGACAACCCATAGCGCCGCTGTCGTTAAGTGCAGAAAGGTCAGCAACCATCTTGTTTACTAGATCTAGAGTTGCTTGACCTTCTTCAGGCGCTGCATCTTCAAACAGTAGACCGTCGTGGTTACGAGGACCAGGGTAAGTGAAGTGCTTACCTGTTGACGGTGGAAGTGGGTAGCAGCCTGCTTGATCCATCACACCTAGTAGGTCTAGGAAAAGACCTGTTTTAGTAATTTTACCGTTCTCTACGCAGTTGAATTCAGCGTAACGGATGTTCATGATTTTGCCTGTTGGACGCATACCTAGGTATTCAGCATCGAATAGACCCATGAAGTGACCCATGCTCATAACCCAGATTTCACCTGAAGTTACTTCGTTTTCACCGCCGATAAAGATATCTTGGCGACGTTGCATGCGAGTCATAGATTTCATCAAAGGAGCCCAGAAAACTTCTGCAGCTGCTTCCGCACCTTCTTGCTCACGGAATGGGTAAACACCACGCCATAGGTAATCTTCTGAAGTGTGAGCTTTTAGTACTTCAGCAACGTTTTCGTGCGTTGCGTTTTCCATTGCGTCGAAGTATTCACGTACAACGCGTTTTGCTTCTTGATATTTAGACATAATCATCTCTCTTATTAATGATGAGTCGGTGTTGGAACAGGACTCGTAATTAAGTTAGGTTGTCGACAGGTATCTTCAGATACCGGAGAGAATCTACCCGTCGACTAAGTTCTTTAAAGACTAAGCTCTTTAACTAAGCGCTCGCTTTTTCTGCTTTCTTCTCTTTGTGGAACACGCCGCCTTTCAGTGTCTCTGGCAGTGTTAGCCATAGAAGACCTGCGATGATCCATACGATTGGTGAACCCCACATTGCCGTTTGTAGGTCGGTACGCTCTTGGATAAAGATAAGTACCATTGGTGCCCACATACCTAGGATACGACCACCGTGGAACAGTGCTGCACCGTAGCTACGAAGGTGTGCTGGGAATAGCTCTGAGAAGTAACCACCCCATACCGCTGATGAAGACAGACCGAAGTTATAAATCAGGCCAAGGATAGCAAGCATGTTCAGGCCGCCAATAACCATGTCACCCGGTGCGATGAAGAAGATTGACACCATGATACCGGCTAGGATGAAACCAAATGCGTTCACCTTACGACCAAATTTGTCTGCCGCCCAACCCCAGAACCAAGCACCAAATAGCGAGCCAAATGCTGAGATGGAGAAGATAAGACCGATTGTTGCACCGTCAAACATACGAACTTCACGTAGGTAAGTCGTTACGAAACCACCGAAGAACTGGAAGCCGTAGAAGTTCAGACCTGCAAGTAGCAAACAAGTAATTGTGATAGTGCGGTAAGGCTTGCTTAGCATCTCGCCCCAAGAACCTTTCTTCGCTGTCACGTTAGAGTCTTTTGAAGCTTCAGCCTTCGCTTGCTCTTCTTCGCCGTAAGCAATCACTTTCTTGTCGCTTGGTAAAACGAAGATCATTAGTACAGCTGCCGCTAGTGGTGGCACACCGCCAACCCACATGAGGCTTTGCCATGGAGCATCGATGCTTGTGATAAATGCTGCATACGCACCCATTACCATCAAAGCGACAGAGAACATAGAAGATGCAAAGGCCGTCAACTTACCGCGCACAGTTGGTGTGAATAGACCAATCATCAATGAAACAGCAACCGTGAAGTAGCCACCCAACGATAGACCGATGATGAAACGCATTGCAGCCCATGTAGCGTAGTCGGTAAACATCATATTGATGATGGTTGCGCCACCGTTTAGTGCAGTAATAGCAATCAGGGTGTTCTTTTTACCAAACTTGGTTGCGAACCAAGCACAGCTTAATGCACCAATCAGGGCACCAACGGACTGCCATGTGTAGAACTGAGCCGTATCCGACAAGCTAATTCCGTCGTACGCTTCAACGATGTAGGGGCGTACGTAGTCAATAATTACAAAGTTATAACAGTAAAAGAAGTAACCAACCAAGATAGCTAAGTAGGCAGCTACCCTTTGTATCATTGGAACTTCGCTCATGTGTTTTTTAGCGGTCATAGCCGTTAAACCCTTATTTTAATTAGGTATAGTGTTTTTAATGGCGAGCACAGTGTTTCTAAACTTTGTTTGACTGCCCCCGTCCTGCGAGATGAATCTTACTTTTTTTGTGGTTTAAAGATCCGTGATCCATATCAAAAACCAATGAATACGCACCCAAAGTGCAAATTTTAGTGATGACGATCACACTAACACGCAAATTTCGCCATTTTGATGTCTTTATAGTCAGTTTAGTCGATAAATCTCACATTTATTGACTCAGAACTGTATCATTCGCCTACAATGACGATAGAATCCACTCGAATTTGAAGCAAAAGATGTTTTGGAATAATCAAGAATGGTTACGTACTCAAGCCTCGTTGTAATCGCCCTATACATTACAACAACCATATTTATCAGCTACTTAGTAAATAGGAAGCTGAAAACGGGTGGAGACTTTTCGACAGGTGGACGTCAATTCGGTTGGTTTACAGCGGGAGTATCCATTCTCGCGACTTATATAAGTGCAATGACCTTTATCGGAATGCCCGGTTGGGTTTATGGAACTGGGATGGAAGCGATGGCGATCCACCTCAACTACCCTTTGGTGATCTTTTTCACCGTGGTGTTTTTCGTTCCTATCTTCTACAAGCTCAAGCTGACTTCTATCTATGAATATCTAGAGATGCGTTTTGGTATCTATGCCAGAACCATCAACTCAATCGTTTTTCTTGTGGTGCAATGTATCTCCGCAGGTGTCATCTTGTATGCGGTGTCGCTAATTCTGGTTCAGGTGTTACCCATCACCATTACCCAAGCGATTTTGTGTATAAGCGTATTCACCGCTATTTACACCTATGCCGGCGGTATTTCGACGGTCATTTGGACAGATATGCTTCAGTCGCTGATCCTAGTCATTGGTACTATCGCTATCTTCTTTATTTTGATTTTCGACATAGATAGCGGCGTGAAATCGACACCTGAGATGCTCAACGTCATCAACCTGAGTATGGATCCAAGTGTTGATACAACACTCTGGGCAGGGTTAGTTGCCGTTGCGTTTCTGCATCTGAGTGTTTACGGCACTAACCAGCTTATTATCCAGAGAACTTTGGCCACGAAAGACGTCAATACAGCCCAAAAGTCGATGCTGCTTTGCGGCTACGGCGCGTTTTTTATCTATCTACTGTTCGCAGTCTTAGGTGTCCTGCTCAACCTGTTTTACGATGGTCAAGTCTTTGATAACCAGAATGAAGTCATCTTGGATTTTGTGTTTAACCACACCAATCCGATTATTATTGGTTTGATCATTTCAGCATTAGCAGCCGCCGCGATGTCGACACTGGATTCAACCTACAACTCAATGGCGACCGTAGCGACATTTGATATTTATAAGCGCTTTATTAAAACCGATGCTGAAGATGCCCATTACGAAAGCACCGCGAGAAAAATGAGTTTAGTCGCAGCCGCTTCGGTGGTTGTACCGGCAATTTTGGCGGTATCCAACGAATCCGTATTAAAGACGATCGCTAGTCTGACCTCAATTTTTGTAGGTATTCGTCTTGGCTCTTTTGTGTTAGGAATAGCGTCTAAGAAAGCCAACGAAAAAGGCATTATTCTCGGAAGTATTGTTAGCATGGTCGCCGTATTTGCTGCCAAAGGAATGGACATCGCGTGGCCGTGGTTTGCACCAATAGGGACTTTGGTATTTTTGGTCGTAGGATTGACCACTAGCTATAAATGGGGCGAAGTAACGCCCAAACAGCTAGACTTTATTCATAAACAGAAGCACTTGATCGCTAAGCCAAAAGCCAGCCACTACGGGCTATTTGTCTTCGCAGCGTTCACTGTGGTTATTTGTCTATATATCCCCGACTGGCTTGGTTCAGTACTGCTGTAATAAGGTAATAAGTTATGTTGTCCATCTTCGACATATATAAAGTTGGTGTCGGCCCTTCAAGTTCCCACACGAATGGCCCAATGATCGCTGGCTATCAGTTCACAAAGCTCATTGCTGACAACCTTGATAAGGTAAATCGTGTACAGGTTGACCTCTATGGTTCGCTCTCTTTAACGGGTATTGGTCACCACACCGATAGAGCGACAATCTTAGGTCTACTTGGCAACAAGCCAGACACCATCAAGATTTCTAGTGCTAACCAAGCTATGAAGAAAGCGATTGATGAGGGCGAACTGCCTCTTGCTGGCACGCATACCATCGCATTCGACTACAAAACAGACATGTTGTTTCATGAAGAAAACCTCCCTCTCCATGAAAACGGCATGACGATCTCCGCTTTTGATAAAGAAGGCAATCGCGTTGGTTTCGAAACCTACTACTCAATCGGTGGCGGTTTCATCGCGACGGAACATGAGTTGCAACACGGCAAAGACGAGCAAGAAGTCAGCGTTGAGTATCCATTCACTAGCGCTGATGAGATGCTAGCACTTGCCGAGAAGAACGGCATGAGTCTTGGCGGTATGGTGCTTCGTAACGAACTTGCGTTTAAAGACATCGAAGATATCAATGAGAAAGCTGAGCAGATTTGGCGTGTGATGACGCGCTGTATGGAGCGCGGCTTTGAAACGGAAGGTATCTTGGATGGCGGTCTAAACGTGACTCGTCGTGCCCCTAACCTTCTTAAGAAGCTGGAAGCTAACGCAGCAGTAGAAAACGATCCAATGGAGATCATGGATTGGATTAACCTGTTTGCGTTTGCTGTCAGTGAAGAAAACGCAGCGGGCGGTCAAGTGGTCACCTCACCGACTAATGGTGCGGCTGGCGTTATTCCTGCCGTCTTGATGTACTACCACAGATTCATCAAAGAACTGGATACCAAACAGCTTAAAGACTTCCTTGCTGTGTCCGGCGCTATCGGTATCTTGTACAAGACCAATGCTTCTATTTCAGGTGCTGAGGTAGGTTGTCAGGGTGAAGTTGGTGTGTCCTCTTCAATGGCAGCAGCAGGTCTCACGGCACTTCGTGGCGGCAGTAACGAGCAAATGTGCATCGCTGCAGAAATCGCTATGGAGCACTCTCTCGGTATGACTTGCGATCCTATCGGTGGTTTGGTGCAGGTTCCATGTATTGAGCGTAACGCAATGGGTGCGATGAAAGCGATTAACGCTTCTCGTATGGCGCTTAAGCGTACCAGCAAATGCCTAATCTCTCTCGATAAAGTCATTGATACCATGTACCAGACTGGTAAAGATATGAATAAGAAATATCGTGAGACTTCTCAAGGCGGTTTAGCACTGATTCACCTTGCTCCACCTTGTGAATAATCAGTTGTCGATCAAAACGGCAGCTCATTGAGCTGCCGTTTTTCTTACCAATCAATCTGCTTTTTATCTCGGAAGAACTGACCTGTTGGGGCATCACTGCCCAACATCGCGAGCCAAATGGCTGTCTCAGCACCCTCTTCCGGTGAACGAGTGGCGCTCATTCCGCCCATGTCAGTCCGTACCCAACCCGGACACATCGCATTGATCTTGATATCTCCGCTATAGCTGTTTGCAGCGACTTTCGTCATCGCGTTAAGCGTCGCCTTGCTGATTGAATAGGCTGCAGGCCCCGTTAGGCCATCGGAAAATGCGCCCCAACCCGACGAGATATTGACAATGCGCCCATAGCCATTGCTTGCCATTTGGTTGGCAAAGTACTGAGTTAACTCAAACGCAGCGAAAGCATTGGTTTGCATCGACGACATTAGCGCGTCATTTGAAAGCTGTGCAAAAGGCGTTTCCTCAAGCACACCAGCGTTGTTGACTAAAACGTCTATCTTTGGAAAGCGCTCTGAAATGTGTGCTAGCGCTCGCTGTCGCGATTCATGGGTTGATAAATCAAGTTCCACCGCAACAACATTAGCCCCGATGGCACTCGCAACTGCGTCTCCTTGACTGAGATCTCGACAACCAAGAACAACGTCAAAGCCGTGCTCAGCTAAACCTTTGACGATCGCCAGTCCAATCCCGCGATTACCACCAGTTACTAACGCTACTTTGTTCTCGTTCATTCTGTCCTCCAGCTATGATTTGCGCGCCGTCAATTCCGAAGAACTGACGACGCAGCGACAAGCACATTAAGAGTTAACGGGTATCACTTCGTAGCTATGGATATGAACATCGCCATTGCTATCAAAACTCACTTGCCAAGTTTCATTGACTAACAAGTTAATGTCATCGCCCTTCATTGGAGAGTCATCAAACGTCTCCGCGATCAATCGGATTCTAAGTTCAGCGACATAACCCAACTCCGACTCCTTCACCTCGACTTGTTCCACCACATGGTCACAATCCGGTTTAAAGACCTTGCGAACCATCGCATACCAATCTCTGAAGCCTTCATGTCCAATGAACTCACCTTCCGGTACTGTCCACTTAACATCCTCGGCCAAATAGCGCGTAAACTGTTCTGTCGACTCTTCAAGGCGGTCGAACTTAGCAAACCAGTTCGCAACAAACTTCTGAATACGATTCTCTGGCGAGTAAATCAAATCCTCAATTTGCGCTTCGACTCGCGTTGCATGGTCACGCGCACGAGCTTCCACTTCTTCAAGCTTGTTATACACACCCGGAATGTACACCATACGATGAGTATAGATTGGCTTGATGTAATTCATGCCCGCAAGATAAGCCGTTTGCTGCATAGGACGAAGCATTTCTTCAATAGTGAAGTGATTATACCCAAGCGGATCGTAGGACTCCTCAGGACCACCCACCGTAAACGAGAGAATGAAATCTTTACCTTTGAGCTTGTCACCTTCTGGACCATACGCGAAGTTGAAGCTCAACACGTCGTCCATCCACTTCTTCAACAAAGCCGGCATTGAATACCAGTAGAAAGGGAACTGAAGGACGATAACATCGGCTTTGATCATCGCTTGCTGCTCCGCTTCAACATCAATCTTGTAGTCTGGGTACAAAGTATCAAGGCGACGTACTTCGATGTCAGAAATGTTATCGCTAAGCTGGTTTAGGATGACTTTATTGGTGTATGACGAATCAAGCTCTGGGTGACCAGAAATAACAAGTACTTGGCTCATAGTTTTTCTCTCAAATAAATTCTGTTTGTAATCGTGCTGTTAGTCAGCAAAAAAAGCGTTGAAGAAGGCATCTGAGGTGTACACGTCCCCAGAGAAGTTCTGAACTCGTTTAATTTTCCCATCTTCAATTTGATAAAGTAGGATCCAATTTAAATCCACATTATCGCCTGCAGCAGTGCTGTATCCTCTATGTGCATCAATGACATAGGTATCGTTCGCTGCCAAAATCATCACTTCGGCTTTGAAGCCTGCTTCACCAAGCTTGGCGAAAAACTCGGTAAACTCCGTAATGCCACGTTTAGTACCTGCAAGCGCATGACGACCAGGAATATGCCACTCGACATCTTCGGCAACGAACTCACGAATACCTTCCAAATCCCCTTGTCCATAAGCAGCAAAGAAGCCTTGTACAACCTTAAGTGCTTCGCTGTCCTCAGATCCTTTTGCAACTGGGTTTTCAGGTTTAGGCCAATATTGAGGCTGGTTAATTTCAACGGCATCTTGTTTCGCTTTCATATTCTCGACTCCTGAGCTTGCCAACTCACTTGCTGACAATGTGCTTGATGACAATGTAAAGATCGCGGTGCTAAGCATAGCGACGTAGTTGAATCCTTTCATAATGGCTCCTTGTGTGTGGTGACTTAACTTGCAAACAAGTTTAGCGCTAACCATTAATAAAGATTAGATGACATTTATCTAAATCATTATTAGTCTATAACTAATAGTTAAAGAGGTTTGTTATGAATGGAACGACGTTTAATCAACTCGTGGTTTTCAATACCATAGTGCAGGAAGGCAGTATCACTAAGGCGGCACAAAAGCTTGAGATGGCCGCACCATCTGTCAGTAATGCGCTGAAGACACTTGAGCAGCACATCGGTCTGCCTTTGTTTACACGTACAACTCGACGTATCGAGGTGACGGAAGCAGGCAAATTACTTCACGATAGAACCTATCACTCCATATCCGACTTAAATCTAGCCGTTGAAAGCATAAGTGACCTAAGCCGCGTGCCCACAGGAAAGGTACGCATAACCGTACCTAGGTTCGTCTACCAATATGTACTCGAGCCCATCTATGCCGAATTTTGTCATCGCTACCCGCATATTGAATTAGAGATTTCCATCTCTGACGCCGCTATTGATATCCTCAATGAAGGCTTTGATTTAGGGGTAAGGTTTGGAGACAGGGTTGAGGAAGGTATGGTGGCTAAAAAACTCACCTCCCCAACCAAAGAAGCCTTTTTTGCTTCAAAGGACTACGTGCAGAAATTTGGGCTACCGAGCAAGCCGGACGATCTAAAAGCGCACAAGATGATCCAATATCGTTTCATCTCTTCGAATCAAATCGCCCCTCTTATCCTCAATAACGGCGGAGAAAACCTGGTCGTAGAGATGCCAACCGCCATGGTGGTCAATGACACCACGCTCATGGTCAATGCAGCGCGAAAAGGCTTAGGGATTGGACGATTGATTGAGCCCATGATTCAAGAAGACCTTGCTCGAGGAGAACTTATACCTGTGTTGCCTGAGTATTGGTTCCCTTATTCAGGGCTCTATGTGTACTTTCACCGCAATACACAAAAGGCGAAGCGCGTTCGGGTGCTGATCGATTTTCTGACGGAAAAAACACAGCACTTGTAATGAGACAATAACGAGATTGAGGTAGGCTAAACCTTAAGCCAACATACACAATAACCTATAAGGAAATGTAGTGAACTCAGTATCTATAAAAAACGTAGTCTTCGACGTCGGCAACGTCATTGTTCGCTGGTCACCAATTGAAATCGTCAACCTGACTTTCGGGACTCTAGGTGATGAATCACAAGAGTTAGCTACACGCATTTTCCAGTCTGAAACTTGGCTCAATCTCAACAAAGGCTTGCTCACCGAGCAGCAAGCTAAAGCGCAGTATCAGACGACATTGGACCTCAGCGCTGCGGAGTGCGACAAACTGTTTTACTACGTGAAAGAGACCCAAATTTTGCTGTTTGGTACGCTCGACCTGATTAATAGATTAAAACAAGCTGGTTATCGGATCTTCGCACTCACCGACAATGTGAATGAGATTGTCGCGCACTTAAAACAGAGATACGATTTTTGGCCGCTGTTCGAACATGCCACCATTTCATCTGAACTTGGTTTCTTGAAACCGAGTAACGACATTTATCGATCACTGCTGACTCACAACGGTTTAATTGCCGAGGAAACCGTGTTTCTTGATGATATGCCTTATAACGTGGAAGGGGCGAAAAACAACGGTATGCACGCCATTCAGTTTGCCGATGCGGAGCAAGCAACTGGAGCACTTAGAGAGCTGGGACTTACGTTCTAGACAGAAAAACGCCAGCAGATGCTGGCGTTTTTGATTACTTACGTTTACCGAGTTTTACCGTACCATTGGTCGAGAACCAAAGCGCTTCTGAGCGGCGGCGGCCTAACAAAATAGGGCCGTCATCGTAAAATAGGAAGTTCTTCCAATAGCGTTTGAAGGTCGACCATTTGGTCTCAATCACGTTGTACTTTTCGTAGCAGAAGTACACTGTCACATCATCTTGCCAGTCAATGAACTGCGCTACCGCTTCTGGTAGATCATTTTCATCGGCTTCCCACGCCTGCATCCAATCCACTTCGTCCCACCAATTGTTGTCTTTCATTGGCCAGTCTTGGCTACTTAGGCGCTCTGCATCTGGGCTTTGCGCACTGATGTTTTCTTTCCAAAACTGTGCGGCACGGGCTTGCGTCATTGGTTTAATCTGAGGCCAATCCGCTTCAGGCACCGGCATAGATTGATGGGTAAAAATCCATTTTCTTTGGTATTCATCCAAAGTTGTGTACGACATTCAGTTTCCTAATTCTTTAACCAGCCATTTTCAACGGCTTCTTCAATGAGCGATTTTGCTTTATCCCAGAGCACTTGTGAACCTTTTTCTATCTTTTGATTCACCTGCATGACCTGAGATATTGAAACCTCGTTTTCTACCCAGCTTTGACCATCATTGTGATAGTTCAGTAGCATCGGAATAAGTCTATCTAAAGCTTTGGCAAACTTTGCTTCAGGAGATTGCGCTAATTCGAACTCCTGCCAAACATCAAACAGCTCTTGGCCTTGATCTTGAGGAAGCATCCCAAACAGACGATGCGCGGCTGCCAGTTCTTTCTCTTCTTGTTCCTTTGAAGCTTGCGCATCATACACAAAGGTATCGCCAGCATCGATTTCAACAATATCGTGAAGCAGCAACATCTTGACGACTTTGGTGATCTCTACGGGTTCGTTGGCATGTTCTTGCATAAGAAGCGCCATCATAGCGACATGCCAGCTGTGCTCTGCACTGTTTTCGAGACGACCTTCAGCGCTGCGAACGCGTGTTCTTCTCAGCACGCTTTTCAGCCTGTCTAGCTCAATCAAGAGCGATAATTGCTGCTCTAATCTCTGATTCATACTTGCTTCCAGTTTGGGTTATGCAGAGAAGTCAAAATGTGATCTTCCCACTTCCCATTAATCAGTAGGTAATCTTTGGCAAACCCTTCTCGTTCAAAGCCCATGTTCTCTAATACGGCTTCACTTCGCTTATTGTGAGGCATATAGCTAGCCGCTATTCGATGCATATTTTGGTATTCGAACATGTAAGGGATAGCCATAGACAGCGCACGTCGCATGTATCCTTGTCCTTGTGCATTTTCAGCAAGTGAATAACCCAAATTACAAGAATGGAACGGAAAACGGACCAAATTACTGAATGACACCGTACCTTTCATCTCTTTAGTATCGGCATCAAAAATCAAGCAGTAATATGCCAAACCAAGACGATGTAGCTCTTCTAACTTAAGCAGTTTGCTTGCCCATGTATCTACCTGGAAAAAACCTTCATCTCGCTTTGGCTCCCAAGGCTGTAGAAAGCGACGATTATCTTGAAAGTACTGAGACACAGTATAAGCATCGGACGGAGAAGAGGTTCTTACCAACACATTGCCATCACGACGATGCAATTGCACCGCCGAGCTTCTGTCTTCCATTAATTCTTCCTGATGTTGTAATCACGCAGTTTATTAGCGATAGAGGTATGCGAGACGTTCAAACGCTTCGCTAGCTTACGACTCGATGGGAAAGATTGGTATAGCTTCTCCAGCACCTTAGACTCGTAGTCCTTCATAATGTCGTCCAGTGAGCCGTCGATGTTGAGATTGACACTACCTGAGCTGACTGACTCTAGTTTAGGTAAATTAAAATCTTCTAGCTTCAGCCTTGCGCCTGTCGTTTGTGTCAGTGCTCTGAGTACCATGTTATCGAGCTGACGCATGTTACCCGGCCAAGGATAATTGCTCAGCGCATCCAAAAGTTCCTCATCCGCTTCTGGTTTGCTAATGCCCAGTTTATTGCTGTGCTTCGCTACAAATAATTCTAGCAACGGCGTAATGTCGCTAGCACGCTCTCTAAGCGGTGGAATAGTCAGCGTCAATACATTAAGGCGATAATAAAGATCCTCACGGAATGCACCTTGCTCAGCTAAATCAGCAAGGTTGTGGCGTGTTGACGCAATGATTCTCACATCAACATGCACTTCGTGTTCTTCGCCTACACGACGGAATGTGCCATCTTGAAGGAAACGAAGCAGCTTGATTTGCAGGTGTGGACTCATCTCACCAATTTCATCAAGCAGTACCGTGCCGCCATTCGCTTGCTCAAAAATGCCTTTGTGTCCATGTTCGTGATTAAACGAACCAGGAGCATGGCCAAATAGTTCCGTCTCCGCGACATCATCTGGCATCGAAGCACAGCTCAATACCAGAAATGGCTGAGAAGCGCGATTAGAGCGATTATGGCAGGCTTTCGCTAGCATCTCTTTGCCAGTGCCCGTCTCACCTTCGATAAGCAAGGGCTGGTCAAGCATCGCGAGCTTTTTAGCTTGGCTCATTAACGCCTTGTGACGGTTGGACAAGCCCACAAAGTGCTCAAAGCCCAGTGTATTGCTATCTGCCAGAGATTCAGTGCTAACAGAGTGAGTCGTAGGGTGAATGCTCATTACGGCACTGGCGAGAACGGTCTCGTTCGATTCACCAGTGATGTAAACAGGCAAGATTTCCATTGTGTAATCCAGCCCATCGACGACAATCGCTTGTTTCTGTCTGGTGATATCGCCTTCAATCCACTTGGCGAAATTGAAACTTGGCAATAGCTGCGAGATTAATTGACCAATGGCCTCTTCTTCGCTTTTTGCCAACAGCTTCAACGCGGCATGGTTAGCCATGTCAATCGCGCCTTTCAGATCGATAGAAAGTACTGGATAAGGTAAGTTAGTTAGTAGAGAGACAAGCTCTGTGTTGTGCCTTTCGCTAGGCATGAACTGGATTTTGCGGACGTCTTTTACGCCAGAGATTCTTCGAATCTCTGCCATTAAGTCACGAAACGTCTCAAAGTCTATGTCTGGACAGTTGAGGTAAATAATGCCCGTAGTATCAATTTCAATACCACGTAAGTCGATACTGTTGGATGCCAAGATATCTAACAGTTCTCGAGTTAAACCGAGCCTGTCTTCACAGAGGACTTCTAAACGCACTTTATGTTCCTGTCGAAAGTGTCACGAAATGTTGACACTAAGTGTGTATGACTCAACGTGAGTCGTCAACAAAAACAGAAAGTTGCCGATATGAATTGCGTCGTTTTTATACAACTAGGCTTAGCTTGCCAGAATAGCCTGCTCTATATCACTGTATACTCGGACGATCTGGTCAACTTTTGTGACCTTAAGTAGCTGTAATACGGGGGCACTCTCTGTAACCACGGAAATCTCCGATGTCATATGGTGTTTTTTGAAAGCCATTAAAACCCCCAAAGCGCTACTGTCCATAAAACTAACGTGAGAGAGATCGAGAAGAATCGGTTTGTCGCCCGTTTCAGGCAGTGCATCAATAAACTGCCTAAACTGGGTCACCATTTTTGAATCAAACGAAGAGGACTCAACTTCAATCACGGTAAGTGAGTCATTACTGTACGTTGCGAAAGCCATAAACACCTCTAGCCAAGATGCGTGTATTGTTATCTATTCTCTATATGAATATAGACGCATTTCAATAAACGTACAGATCTTATGGGGAAATAGTTTAGAGCTCTCTAAAGTACTCATAATTCATCACTAATTATATGGCTAAGTTAAACTATTTGGCGCAGAATAGACAAAAAACAACAAGACATCCCCGACATTGAACTATCGCGCTGAACTTATTCTGGTTTTCACCACTTTGCTTGCTGGTGCTGGATGGGTATTTTCGAAAGAAGCTATACAAGGCCTACCGCCATTTGGCTTTATCGGGCTACGATTTCTCGCCGCATCGCTCATACTGCTCCCTTTTTGCTACAAGGCACTAAAGGCGGCTTCTCTCTCAGATTGCCTGCGCGCACTTAGCGTTGGTGGCTTTTTGGGGGGCGCTATATTTTGCTGGATCCATGCAATTTCTATCAGCGACACATTAGGCGAAGGCGCATTTATTATGAGCCTGTCAATGTTGTTCGTACCTTTAGTTGCATGGGTGCTGTTCAAGTCCAAACCCATTCGGGCATTCTGGTTGTCTTTGCCTCTTGCTGTCGTAGGTCTGTTCTTGCTTTCTTGGAAAGGAAGCTGGTCGTTCAATGCCAGTCAGCTTTGGTTCTTAGTGTCGGCCGTAGGTCTTGCCGTGCACTTCAACTTCAATAGCAAATACTCAGCGAGCCTATCACCGATGTTGTTGACTACCCTCCAGCTGTTCTCTACTGGCTGTTTGGGTTTACTTCTCTCATGGTTTACCGAAACCTGGCCGAGCGAAATCTCAGTCGTGACGTGGAAATGGTTTACTTTAAGCGTAATTCTCGCCACCAGCTTACGCTATCTGATGCAAACGACCGGTCAGAAGCTCGCTAATCCGACCAATGCTGCACTATTAATGTTGTTAGAACCGGTTTGGACTCTGATACTCAGTGTGCTTATTTACGATGAGTCTATGCCACTAAACAAAATCCTTGGCTGTCTGTGCTTGCTCGCATCGCTGATACTCTATCGCTTAAGCTCCATGGTCATTATCCGCAGAAAATAAACGAAAAAGAGCGCATTACTATGCGCTCTTTTCCTCATTGTTGTCCCTACTTAGTTGCCCACACACTTTAGCACTGTCGATTTGGCGGCTAATAGTTTGCTTTGCATGTAAACATTAAGCTTTTCAGTTTGAAGCTCGTTAAATTCTAAACCCAGTTTGCTTCTTCGCCACAAAATGTCGTCTGTGGACACAGCCCATTCGCTCTCCATCAGGTAATCAACTTCGGTTTGATACAAACCGTGTCCAAAGTGCTCTCCCATTGACTCTAGACTGGATATACCCGCTAACACCGCCTCGATTCGCGTTCCATACGAGCGGACCCAACGACGAATGATTGCAGAATCCAACCATGGATAACGTTTAGCCATTTGCTCTTCGAGCGCCTCTCTGTTTGAGAAATTGCCTCCCGGTAGCGTAGCCTCTTTAGTCCAATCTGGTCCCATGTGTGGGAAGAAAGGTACTAATTTGTCCACTGCTGCTTGCCCTAGCTTTCGATAGGTTGTCAGCTTGCCGCCAAAGATAGAAAGAAGTGGAGCATCATCGAGTTCATCGTCTAGTTCAATGGTGTAATCGCGCGTCACCGCTTGCGGATCATCAGATTCATCTTCACACAGTGGCCTTACACCTGACCAATCGGAAACAATGTCCTCTTTCGAGATTTTGCTTTTGAAGTGCTGGTTGACGATTGCACACAGGTAATCAACCTCGTTGTCATCAATCGCGACTTTACTTGGGTCACCTTGATAGTCCACATCGGTCGTCCCTACGACTGAATAGCTATCCATATACGGGATCACAAACACGATACGCTTATCTTCGTTCTGCAGGATGTAAGCATGATCGCCCTCGTACATTCTAGGGACAACAATATGACTGCCCTTAACCAAGCGAATATGTCTTGGGGAGCGGAGCTCTAATTGCTCGTCAAAGAAACGATCCACCCAAGGACCAGCAGCATTGACCAGCGCTTTCGCTTTGAAGGTAGAACGCTCACCCGTTAAGCCGCTTTCAACCTCTACCAACCAACCGTCTTCTGCTCGCTGCGCGCCAATACACTTAGTTCGAGCAAAAATGTCTGCTCCTTTCTCCTTTGCCAATAGCGCGTTAGTCACAACCAATCTCGCATCATCCACTGCACAATCAGAGTATTCGAAACCAATCTGCATCTCAGGCAGTAACGGGCTGTTATCACTGCCAAACTTAACACTGCTGCTGCCCATTAAGGACACGCGCTTTCCAAGGTGATCGTAAAGGAACAACCCAGCACGAATCATCCAAGCAGGTCGCAAGTGGGGGCGGTGAGGCAATTGAAAGCGTAGTGGAGACACTAAATGCGGTGCATTTTTAAGTAGCACTTCACGCTCTGCTAATGCTTCAGAGACCAAACGAAACTCATAGTGTTCTAGATAACGAAGTCCGCCATGTATCAGTTTACTGCTCGCTGATGAAGTCGCAGAGGCAAGATCGTTCATTTCAAACAGTGCCACATTCAACCCACGACCCGCTGCGTCCGCAGCGACAGCGACGCCATTAATACCACCGCCGATCACCACTACATCGTACACTTTGTTCGCTTGACTCATCACCACTGACCTCCATTAACCTTAAACTTTCAAATGAGCGCATACGAACAATATAATGCGCGAATTCGAACATTGCGAGCATTTTGATAAAAGTTAGGTATATTTTTTTGTCGCTACTGCTTTGCTCACAAATTTCGTTATCGTCTTTGAACATTATTATCAACGACACTAAGATGAAACATTGATGTGCTTAGTAGACCAAATACCAACATGGTCGAAAACGAACACTAACGCCCATTGATACCATTACTATCGACTGACGGACAATCTATGAACAACAAAAACGTCATCATCGCTCTAGACCAAGGAACCACAAGTTCTCGAGCGATCGTCTTTGATCACGATGCGAACATCGTTACCACTGCTCAACGTGAATTTACTCAGATATATCCTCAGCCCGGCTGGGTTGAGCATGACCCAATGGAGATATGGGCAACGCAGCGCTCATCACTCACCGAAGCCTTGGCGCAAGCGGATATTTCTAGTGAAGAGGTCTCTGCAATAGGCATTACCAACCAACGTGAAACCACCGTGGTTTGGGACAAAGAAACCGGGCTACCGATTTATAATGCGATTGTTTGGCAATGTCGCAGGACAGCAAACTATTGCGACCAGTTAAAGGCCGATGGCCACGAAACCATGATTCGAGACAAGACTGGTCTCGTCATTGATGCCTACTTCTCTGCCTCTAAGGTGGCCTGGATCCTTGATAACGTAGAAGGCGCGCGAGAAAAAGCAGAAAACGGTGAGCTGCTATTCGGAACTGTCGATACTTGGCTGATTTGGAAGCTAACTCATGGCAAAACGCACGTAACCGATGTCAGTAATGCATCGCGAACCATGCTATTTAACATCCACACTCTTGAGTGGGATGATGCTCTGCTCGATCTATTTAATATCCCTCGCGCCATGCTGCCTAGCGTCAAGTCATCCAGCGAAACCTATGGACACACTCAAATCGGCGGCGGTGCAAAGGCAATCCCTATTAGCGGAATCGCCGGAGACCAGCAAGCTGCACTTTTTGGGCAGCAGTGCGTTAAGAAAGGCATGGTAAAAAACACCTACGGCACTGGTTGTTTTTTACTGATGAACACGGGTCACAGTCCCGTGACTTCTCAACATGGTCTATTAACGACGGTTGGTTTTAAAATCGGTGACGAGGTGACGTACGCTCTAGAAGGTAGCGTTTTCATGGGCGGCGCCACGATTCAATGGCTCAGGGATGAACTTGGTCTTATTCGCGATGCCAAAGATACCGCCTACTTTGCAGAGCAAGTAGATAGTGCCAACGGCGTGTACATGGTGCCTGCCTTTGTGGGGCTTGGTGCGCCGTATTGGGATCCGCATGCGCGCGGCACTCTAGTAGGCTTAACACGAGGCACGAATCGAAACCACATCATCCGAGCTGCACTCGAGGCCATTGCTTACCAAAGTAAAGACGTATTGATGGCGATGGAAGAGGACTCAGGCATCAAACTTAACCAGATACGCGTCGATGGTGGCGCAGTAGCGAATGACTTTTTGATGCAGTTCCAAGCGGATGTGATGGGCAGTAAAGTGTTAAGACCTGCCGTTCGTGAATCCACGGCACTTGGTGCCGCGATGTTAGCTGGCTTGGCGGTTGGCTATTGGGAAAGCCAAGAAGAGCTTGCCGAGAAAAAACAGGTTGAACGAACATTCTCACCTCAAATTGAGCGAGAGAAACGTGATCAGCTTTATGCAGGTTGGCTCGATGCGGTAGAGCGGACTAAAGACTAGCTTTCGCAGCTAGTCTCTTTAAACTCTATGTCGACTATTTATCGTTTTGATTAGATAGCTCGACATAGACCTCCATCAGGGATTGACGGGTGTTAGGGTTTAACGCTTTTACGTCCTCGCAAGGTGCTACAAGGTCTGGGATTTGATAAGTGTTCATCGAAGCCGCCATAGCCGCTTTCACACCGTTGTTAGAATCTTCAAACGCCAAGCAATGTTCTGAAGGAACGCCTAAGCGCTGAGCCGCGAGATGATAGATCTCTGGGTCTGGCTTACCGCGAGTGACCTCACACCCTGTCGTGATGTTATCGAAATAGCGATCAAGCCCTGCGAGTCTGAGTTTGCTTTCCGCGACTTCACGGTGAGTAGACGTTGCAACCGCGAGAGGAATATTGAGAGATTTGAGCCAATCAAGCAGCTCTACGACACCATGCTTTTTGGGAATAGCTTGATGAAACACCACGTCATTGTAGTGTTTACGCCACTCTTCATTAATCGTTTGATAATCGATAATACCCTCATAAGCGGCACCCAATTTGGCGTGAATGGTCTTTGAATTGCAACCAATGATAGACAGATAACTCTCTTCTAAGAAAGGGACACCTAGCGTCTCGCATGCCTTTTCAAAAATGCCTTTGCAGACATTCTCTGTATCTAGAAGCAGCCCATCCATATCAAAAATTGCAGCTTTAAAGTTCATCGTTCTCTCATCATTTCCGCGATCAAATCAGAGCGCATTGTGCCGTAAGTTGACACGCTTTGCTACGGCAAAAGCCAATACTCAGTCTGTTTGGTGTATAATCGAGCCCTCAAAATATCCATTGAATCAAAGGAATAAGATGGTCGCATTGAAAACAATCCTGTTCGGATTAGCTGGCGCTTTGCTTGGAAGCCTACTCCCCATTCCGTTGGGTGAGTTGTTTGCTGCGGCGTTTGCAACCATCGTTTACCTTCGCTATACCCACCAAAACGTCAGACTGCCCGATGCGGTGATCACAGTCATTCAGATCATCTTGGGAGTCAGTATCGGCATTACTGTGCATTTTTCTGATCTCGTAGGCTCTTTTTCGCTTCCTTTGTTCACCGGGCTCGTCTTGTGCATGCTATCGCAGACCACCGTCAACTTCTTATGGCTGTATAAACGTGAGCGTTGGACGCCTTTCGAGTCTTTATTAGGCGCCATTCCTGGTGCAATGGCTGCCATTCTCGTTATCAGTGAGGAGCAGGAAAAACCCTCACCAAAAATCATATTCTCGCACTCTATTCGCTTATTACTACTGGTCGTCCTCGCTGGTGTTATTGCGTCAACAGGCGAAGAGGGTGGCTCGCAGTTAAGCCAAACTTTATCGGTGTCTCAAACAATGCATTTGTTGATACTGGCTGTTATCAGCTATGCGTTAGGCAAACTGGTAGGTAAAGTCGGTGTGCCTGCCCCTTATCTATTAACCAGCCTGATTGTTGCAGCTATCTATAATGCTCAGTTTGCATCTCTCGCTCTAGTGGTACCCGAAGCTCTTATTATGTTTGCCACTGCTATTTTAGGCGTGCTGATAGGAAGCCGATTAGCGCCAACCACGCTACGAGAAGCTCTCAGCTATTCGAAAGCAGGATTGATCGTCACAGTGTTAGGTGTCACCGTGACCCTTCTCTACGCGTTTGGGTTTAGCTACTTAACAGGTGCCGATTGGGAGGTATTACTTCTAGCATGGGTACCGGGTAGTGTTGAGGCAATGACTGCAGTTGCCCTATTGCTCGGCTTGGAGCCTGCATTTGTTGCCATTAACCACGTGATGCGATTGATGATGTTGTATATGATGCCCGTCGCACTAAAAACCCCACTCCAAAGATTGAGTAAGATGTAAATCATGGCAAGACCGAAAAAGCTTCGAAAAGTATGCAGCCAAGCACCCTATGAGTGTTTCAAACCCAATGGCGTACCTGTAAAACAACTTAAAAAGGTAGAGTTATTTCCCGACGAGCTTGAAGCATTGCGCTTGGCAGATCTACAAGGGATGAATCAGATTGATGCAGCCAGAGAAATGCACGTGTCTAGACAGACCTTTGCTAACATCGTTAAGTCTGCCCGCAAAAAGGTGTCACAGTGCCTGATAGAGGGTCAAGCACTGATGATGTCGACCTCTGAGCTGGATTAGCGGCGATCAGGCTCCTGAATCTGATAAAGCGACTTCTCGCTGCTTTTCGCTTGTTTCTTACAGTCACAATCACTCTCGATACCGACCTTAGAAAGTCCTCCACAGCTGCCTCGTATCGCCTTACGCTTGAACATAACACCGATGGACATCAGTGCAATCGCGGACGTAAACACAACAATAGCAAGTAATATATCCATACTCTTATCCCCTTCACTCTATTTTCGTGAGCCTCATTCTTATATTACGGACCGTACTGGGTGAGAGTTTATTTCGATGCGGCAGTGAAGAAGAGCAACACGACATCTGCTTAGAAGGGGTATCCCGACCATAACGGATATCGTTAACTGTTTCTAATTGTTCAATATTTAGCTCCGATACGATTTGCGTTGACTTCGCTGCCCGTACCTCAACGCCAAGTTCGAACAGAGATTGAAGCATTTTCTTACCAATATTTCGCACCAAAACCATATCGACTTGCTTAGATTCTATTAGCTGCTTCCACTGTTTCTTACGCTGGCAACCCTGCACGTGGTCCGTGAGATCGATCATAGTCGTAGAGTGCTGGCCTGTATCCAGCAAAGCGATGGATTCAGCCTTTGAGAAGTGGCCACTGACGCGCTCGTTTCTAACTGGAATGGCGATAAGCATTATAGGTTCCTCCTGTTGAACATGTTTCAAAAGAGTACGTCCATATTTAGCATATGCCAATAACTATATTTGCAACATTATGATCTGCAAAATGAAAAAGCCCCGCCTAGTAAATGAGCCTAACTAAAGCGGGGCTGAAAATAACAGTTGATCAAGGATTAGGCGTTGCAGTATTCCGTCGCAATCGCTGCTCCAAGTCTTGCATTGTTCAACACAAGCTGGATATTAGAGTCTAGACTGTTCCCGCCCGTCAATTCACAGACTCGCGCTAGCAAGAAAGGTGTGGATTCTTTACCAGCGATACCTTGCTCATCCGCTTCAGCCAATGCCTGCTCTATCGCACTGTTAATGGTCTCTACAGGCATTGCGTACTGCTCTGGAATCGGGTTTGCTACCACGGCGCCACCAGCAAGATTCATCTCCCATTTTGCCTTGAGCGCAATAGCGATTTCTTCAGCAGTATCTAAGCGATAATCGATGCCATGTTCGCTTTCACGAGTATAAAACGCAGGTAGGCTATCGGTTTGATAACCAATGACGGGAACACCCTGTGTTTCGAGATATTCACGAGTTAACGCAAGATCGAGAATGGATTTGGCGCCAGCACAAACAACGGCAACGTTTGTGTTCGCTAACTCTTGTAGGTCAGCTGAGATATCAAATGTCTCTTGAGCACCGCGATGCACGCCACCAATACCGCCGGTTGCAAATACTCGAATCCCTGCCATTTCAGCCAGAATCATGGTTGCTGCCACTGTTGTCGCACCATCTTTTTGTCCAGCTACCATAAACGGAATATCTCGACGACTCACTTTTGTTACCGCTGTGCCTGCCTTACCCAAGTATTCGATTTGTTCTTTATCTAAACCGACTTTTAGGCGACCTTTGATAATGGCAATTGTCGCAGGGATCGCACCAGATTCACGTATCGTTGCTTCTACCGTCAGTGCTGTTTCAACATTGCGCGGGTAAGGCATGCCGTGAGAAATAATCGTCGATTCCAGTGCAACGACAGGTTTATTCTCAGCCAATGCTTGTGCAACTTCTGGTTGAATATCTAGGTACTTCTCTAACATGTGGATTCCTCTATTAGGCGCGAGACCGCCTTTTCAGACATAATTGAATTGATTGTTGAGTTGGACTGTAAGGCTAGCCTCGCAGCAGCGAGTGCAAAGTCGACACTGGTTGGCCAATCCCAGCTCTGGATGTATCCATGTGCGAGACCGGCCATTAAAGCATCACCAGCGCCTGTGACGTTGTTAACTTGCGTTTGTGATGCGGGAATAAACTGCCCCTGTCCCTCATCACTGGCATAAGCGCCTTGTTTTCCAAGACTGATCAGTAATTGCTTAATCCCCATTTTATGCAGTTGACCAGCGAGTTCAGGAAGCTGGTCTAAACCCTGCAGCTTATAGCCACATAAAAGCTCTGCCTCTGCGAGATTAGGCTTAAGAGTATGAATATATTCGAGATAAGGTTTTATCTTGCCTGCTTTTACGGACGATACTGGGTCAACAAATATGGGCTTGTCACCATGAGCATGGAACAGATAATCGAGTGCACTGTCACTCAGGTTAGCGTCTAACACTATCGCGGAAGCACGGTTGAATACGGCTGCACGCTTCGCTAACTGGTCGACATTGAGCTCGTCGATAAGCGCCATGTCATTAAGTGCCAGCTGTAACTCACCTTTTGGGTCGTGAATAGACAAGTAAGTACTTGTGGCTCGGCCAGGTACTATCAAACAATGATCGATGCCTACTGAGGCATTTCGACAAGCATCTAAAAGCTGTTCGCCCCACAAGTCGTCGCCAATCGCGCCAACAAACTGCACCTTGCTACCCAAACGCGCGAGATTGTCCGCAATGTTGCGTGCTACGCCACCAGCTCCTGAAGTTAACACGCCAGGGTTTGAATCCCCTATGACGAGATCAGAGATAGAGCGACCGCACAAATCCATGTTAGCGCCACCGATAACAGCGACATAACGCTCAGGCGCGATTACATAACCCTTGCCTTGGATAAATCCCTTCTTGGTAAGATTCATGATATGTCCCGCAACCGCGCTGCGACTCAGATCCAACATCTCCGCCAGCGTATTTTGGGGGATCATAGGATCTTGCTTTATCAAATCTAGTATCTGCTGCTCACGTTCCGTCATAAACATTTGTCCGTATATACAAACACATGTTTGGATGCTAGACGATAATGAACAGAAAGCAAACGATTAACTTGTTCAATTTATAGACTTGATAGGGTGATCACAGTTCATTATATCGCCGTTTATATTCATTCATTTGCATTTCCATGTGTGAAATAAGTCACTTGCTGACTCAAAGTTAAGCTCGCTAATATGACAATACCCATATAAAAACTAATGATAAGAAACATATGGACTATATAAACTGCATAGCTAGCACCAATAGAGCGCTTAGTTGCCGAAATGGCATCGATGAACTGTTCAACAGTCTAAGAAAGAAACACCCTTTTCTTTCCAGGTTATGTGTGTCTGTCACATCAGGCGACCACCTTGAAAACTTCCACGTTATCGACCATCAGGATGATAGCGATCGGTATGACGTCATCTCAATGTCATCTTCTAACTGCCAGCCCCTTATCAAGATCATTGAGAATCAAGAGATCCGTGTCGTCTCCGACCTGACCGAGCTCAGTGATAATCTGAGGAACAGCCGACTACGCATGCTAGGCCATCGCAGTAGCTTCACTATGGGCTTAAAAGTCGATCATAAACACGGTGCTGTGCTGTTTTTTAACGCCACTAAGCCCGACTACTTCAATGACGGGACGTTACACGCGGATTTACTGTTTGTGCGAGAAGTCATCGTGAGCTTACTGTGTCACGATCGCTATAAACACCAGATGTTTTTGCAAGCCTTGAAGCTCGCTCTCCGGATCAGTCACAAGCGTGACCCTGAAACAGCAGACCACCTGCAAAGGATGAGTAGATACAGCAAATTATTGGCAGAGTTACTTGCAGTGAAGATTCCCGTCGATCATCGCTTCATCCAATGGATAGAGCTCTATTCGCCATTTCATGACATTGGTAAGTATCGTATTCCCGATCATATTCTGTTTAGCCCACATCGATATACACCTGAAGAGCGGGCAATAATGAATAAGCACGTTGATTATGGCGTAGATATTATCGACGATGTTCTCGACAATATTGATGTGATGACCGCATCAAGTGCCGAGGTTTCCTTCTTAAAAAACATCATCTACTACCATCACGAGCGCTTCGATGGACACGGATATCCATCAAGAATAGGCGGAATAGACATCCCTCTCGAGGCGCGTATCATCACCATAGCGGATGTGTTTGATGCACTGTTAAGTAAACGCACTTACAAGCGTGCGTGGAGTATGGGTGACACTCAACGTTATATTGAGCAAGAGGCAGGTCTCGCGTTCGACCCATTACTGGTCACGACGTTGATGGATAATCTTGATCGCTTTCAAGCCATCTACGACGAGTTTCCTCCGGAGCCTATATCCGAGGGTGATGTTGCGTAGTGACTGTTGCTGAGTGCCTTTTGCCGAGTACCTTTTGCGTGGTAAGGATGTGTAAAAAGGTTAAACGCCCTCTGCACTGCCGAACACGCGATCGAAATAGCTGATAGGTGCGACACGTGCACTCGCCGTTCTTTGCCATTTAGTACTATTTGCGACTAACCACTTTTGTTGTGAGCCTGCAACTATCGCTTGACTCACTGTTGCCTCACGCAGCTCGTGTTCCATGGCATACTCTTCTTGATTCAAGCCTAGAGGTGAGAGTTCTTGTGGGCTTGGCACTGCAGATGCAAGGCAAACTGCGGCGCAACAAACAATACCAATGTCAGCAGAAAACTGACCAAAGAACTGGCTAATGTTGTCACCTACCACATCGCCGTCATTGGTGCGTAGCCTGCCACCTGGAATCCAGGTCTCGATATGGTCGTACTGAGAGAGAATATGAGCAGCTTGAAAATTGTTGGTCACAACACGAAGCTGCTGATGATTCGCGAGCTTTTCCGCAATAGTCGCAATCGTGGTGCCAATACCCAAAAATAAGGTACAACCGTCTGGGATTTCAGCCACTACTTGTTTAGCGATAAGCTGCTTTTCGTCTAAGTTCGTTGCGCTTCGTGAAGCAAAACTTCGATTACTCAATGTTGTCGGCAAACTCACACCACCATGATGTCGCCTAGCAAGCCCGAGTGCGCAAAGCTCATTGATGTCTCTACGAATCGTCTGCGTCGTGACATTAAAATGTCCCGACAGCGCATCAATGGTGCAGTACTCTTGAAGCTGGATTAAATCGATAATGCTCTGTTGTCGCAGGCTTAGGTTAGTCATAGTGGTGGTTGTTACCTTTTGTTTTATCTCAGTAAATACTACACAAGTGCTTCCGCGGGTTCCAAATAGTTTTGCGGCACGTCAGTGATCATCATATCCACTCCCCAACCCCATAATTGCGTCACTAGCTCAGGAAAATTTGGCGTATAGCAATAGAGTTGGTAGCCGGAAGATTTGACGACTCGAGCCGTGGCTTCATCTAGAAAACGATAGTCGCAGTGAACACTGTACGCTGACAAGTTATCTAATATAGACAGTGCGTCTTCTGGTACTTTCTGCCAAAGCTGTCCGCGGCGAATATTTGGCATCTGGTGTTTCATTTGCAGCAAGGCGTCGATAGAGAAGCTAGAAAACAACACTTGTTCAGGTGCTGTATCGACCTCTTCCATCACAGTTTTTACTTGCTGGCAAAGCAACTCAACGTTGTCACCTTCATAAACCTTAAGCTCAATGTTTAGCTTCACTCTATTTCGCTGAGCAAAAAGCAAGGTCTCTGCCAGTGTTGGAATAGGCTCGTCGCGATAGACTTCACCAAACCATAAGCCAGCATCAAGTGCTTTAAGCTCATTAAGGGTCAGTTGTGACACTTTACCACTGCCATTAGTGCAACGGTTTACCGTTTGGTCATGAATAACCACAGGCACTTTTTCTTGGCTAAGCTGAACATCAATTTCAATCCACTCTGCACCGTATTTAGCGGCAAGCTCAAAAGCTGCCATCGTATTTTCGGGTGCAAGACTAGATAAGCCACGGTGTGCTGTCGTTTTCATTTGATACCTCTAAATGTTCATTTATGTTCACCTGAAGCATCTCAACCCAATATGACACAAGTATTGCAGTAAAAACAACAAATGATGAAAACAAAACCTTTCAATTAAGTTCATTTAACTGTCACTGAATCGTCATTTTCCTAGTTTAATTTTCATTTGAACATTTAGAGCGGATAACACCACATAAATGAACATCTGCTCATGTGAACCAACACTACTACTCATTGAATGAAGGGAAAGGATATGTCTATTAAGCACCTAACAAGCATTGCTGTGGCAGCCGCGCTTATCAGCACAGGCGCTCAAGCCAAAACAGAGGTTGAATGGTGGCACGCTATGGGTGGCGCTTTGGGTCAAAAAGTCAACGAAATTGCCGCTGACTTCAATGCTAGCCAATCAGAATACGAGATCAAACCTGTTTATAAGGGTAGCTACGCGGAAACCATGACCAGTGCAATCGCTGCTTTTCGTGCTAAAGAGCAGCCTGCAATTGTTCAGGTGTTTGAGGTCGGTACGGCAACCATGATGGGTGCAAAGCAAGCCATCTACCCTGTTTATGAGTTGATGGAAGACACAAAAGAACCGTTTAACCCTGACAACTACCTTGCGGCTGTGACGGGTTACTACACAACGAATGACGGTCAAATGCTTTCAATGCCGTTTAATAGCTCAACGCCAGTGATGTATTACAACAAAGACATGTTTGCTAAAGCCGGCATCGAGTCCGCTCCTGAGACATGGAAAGAGATGGAAGAGGTATCTCGTAAGTTACTTGCGTCAGGCGCGAAATGCGGCTTCACAACTACATGGCAATCTTGGACGCAGATCGAAAACTTTGGCGCTCGTAACAATATCCCTGTTGCGACTAAGAACAATGGTTTTGGTGGATTTGATACCGAGTTTAAGTTTAACGCCGCTCCGTATGTGAAGCACATTGAGAAGCTGGGCGAGTGGTCGAAAGAAGGCATCTATAAGTACGGTGGTCGCCAGTCGGATGGCATGCCACTTTTCTATACCCAAGAGTGTGCAATGACAATGGGCTCGTCTGCAGGCTTAGCTGGTATTCAAGAGAACATGAAGGGCATCAACGTTGGCGTTGCTCAACTTCCATATGACGATGAACTAATCGCTAAGCCACAAAACACCATCATCGGCGGCGCATCTCTTTGGGTTCTTCGTGGTCATTCATCAGAAGAGTACAAAGGTGTGGCTAAGTTCTTTAGCTACCTTTCAAGCTCAGAAGTCCAAGCTGACTGGCACCAGTTTACAGGTTACCTGCCAATCACCAAGCAAGCTTACGAGCTAACTAAGCAACAAGGCTTCTACCAAGCAAACCCAGGAACTGACACGGCTGTTGTTCAGATGACGTCGACAGAACCGACAGCGAACTCAAAAGGCATTCGTTTTGGTAACTTCCTACAAACTCGCGACATTATCAATGAAGAGCTAGAAGCCGTTTGGGCAGGCAAAGCTTCTGCTAAATCAGCGCTAAACAACGCAGTTCGCCGTGGTGACGAGCAGCTTCGTCGCTTTGAGCGCACACAGAAGTAACCCGTTGTCCATTCTACGCCGCCACGGTTTTTGATGTGGCGGCATTTCGGTATTTTTTATGTCTTCACAAGTTGTATTCAAAAACAAGTGGTTACCCTACGCGCTTATCGCGCCGCAGTTGGTCATCACTATCGTGTTTTTTATCTGGCCCGCAGGTCAGGCCGTCTTCCAATCGTCTCAATTGGAAGACGCTTTCGGTATCAGCCGAGAGTTTGTTGGACTGGAGAACTTTAGCAAACTGCTCAATGACAGTTACTACCTAGATTCTCTTTTCACTACCCTACAGTTCAGCGTCAGTGTCGCGGTATTAGCGCTAGTCAGCGCACTGATTTTGTCTGCGTTTGCTGAGCACATCGTACGCGGCGCGACCATGTATCGCACCTTCTTAATTTGGCCGTACGCCGTTGCCCCAGTCGTCGCGGGTTCACTATGGTTATTCCTCTTCGACCCAACAATTGGTGTTATCACCGATGTGCTTAAGTGGTTTGGCGTGCAGTGGAACCCAACGCTCAATGGGTCGCATGCTATGTGGATGGTCGTCATTACCTCGACGTGGAAGCAGATCAGTTACAACTTCCTGTTCTTTCTTGCCGCCCTTCAATCTGTTCCGAGGTCACTCCATGAGGCGGCAGCGATTGATGGCAGTGGCCCTGTGAAGCGATTCTTGACTATCAGCTTCCCACTTATTTCACCTACCAGTTTCTTCTTGCTGGTCGTGAACTTTGTCTACGCCTTCTTTGATACGTTCGCCATTATCCATGCAATGACACAAGGCGGACCAAGTAACAGCACGTCGACTTTAGTTTACAAAGTATATAACGATGGATTTATCGGTCTGGATCTCGGCTCATCCGCCGCTCAGTCGGTCATCCTAATGATTCTCGTCGCCCTGCTCACGGTGATTCAGTTTAAGTATGTTGAGAAAAAGGTGGCGTACTAATGGTTGAAAGAAGACCCCTATTTACGATTTTTTGCCACGTTGTTTTGGCGCTCGGCATCATCTCTATTGCACTCCCGGTATGGATCGCCCTAGTAGCAACCACTCACGACAACACTGCGTTTGCGACCGGCACACCCCTGTGGTTTGGCGACCTTGGCTTTAGCGTGTTTGGCGAACTTCTCAGCAATCAGAGTTCATTTAACAACAGTGCCTTACCTATTACGCACATGTTGACTAACTCTCTGATCATGGCGTTATGTATCACGTTCGGTAAACTCATCATCTCGATCATGTCAGCGTATGCCGTGGTGTTCTTTCGATTCAGAGGCCGGATGATTGCGTTCTGGATGATCTTCTTCACCCTAATGCTACCTGTCGAGGTCAGAATCATGCCGACGTTTGAGGTCATCACTAACCTCAACATGCTGAATTCGTTCTATGGACTCACGATCCCATTGATTGCCAGTGCCACCGCCACATTCTTGTTCCGTCAATTCTTTATGACGGTACCCAATGAACTAGTCGAAGCCGCAAGAATTGATGGTGCGGGCCCGATTAAGTTCTTTTTCGATATTTTGTTGCCGCTATCGCGCACCAATATCGCCGCCCTATTCGTTATTACCTTTATCTATGGTTGGAACCAATACCTGTGGCCACTTCTTATCACGACTGACGTGCAGTACTACACCATCGTCATGGGCATTAAACAGATGCTTGGTGTGGTTGATGGCGTCATTGAATGGAACAAGATTATGGCGACCACCATCATCGCTATGTTGCCACCGGTCATTGTTGTCATCGGTATGCAAAAAGCATTCGTTAAAGGCTTGGTAGATTCGGAGAAATAAATGTCTACACTTACTCTTTCAAACATCGCTAAATGTTACCCAAATGGCTACCAAGCGATCCCAAACATCAACTTAAACATTGAAGACGGCGAAATGGTTGTCCTTGTTGGTCCGAGTGGCTGCGGTAAGTCAACGCTGTTACGCATGCTGGCAGGCCTTGAGGAAATCACCTCTGGAACCTTGCAAATCGACGATAAAGTGGTGAATAACCTAGAGCCTGGCGAGCGCGATATTGCAATGGTGTTCCAAAACTATGCGCTTTATCCTCATATGACGGTCTATGACAACATGGCTTATGGACTCAAGAACCGTAAAACGCCGAAGGCAGAAATCAAGCGCTTAGTCTCAGAAGCGGCAGAGATGCTAGAACTCAACGGCCTACTTGACCGTAAACCTAAACAGTTATCCGGGGGCCAAAGACAACGTGTGGCGATGGGACGTGCAATCGTGCGCGAGCCAAAGGTGTTCTTGTTTGATGAACCATTGTCAAACCTCGATGCGAAGCTGCGTGTCCAGATGCGCCTTGAGATCAAACGTCTACAACGCCGTTTGGGCACCACATCAGTGTACGTCACACACGATCAAGTCGAAGCCATGACGCTAGCGGACAAATTGGTTGTTCTTAACAAGGGCAACGTAGAACAGGTGGGCACGCCACTCGAGATCTACGATAACCCGGCATCTTTGTTCGTTGCGACCTTCATTGGCTCGCCATCGATGAACATCCTTAACGCCCATGTTTCTATTGAAGGTATTGAACTTGACCACTCGCTACTTAAGCTCAACACATCTTCGTTGGGCCTTGGTGACATTAAACTGGGTCTAAGACCAGAGCATTTGAAGCTAACTGAAGATAACCCTTGGTTCCATGTTGAGGTCGAACTGATTGAAGCTCTAGGAGCAGACCTATTGCTTTACTGTAAAACCCTAGGCTCAGAAGACCAAAAGCTGGTTATTCGCGTCGAAGGGCATTCTAAGATTACCATCGGTGATCAGCTGGGTATTGATATTGACCTAGAACACCTCCATCTTTTTGATAGTAAAACATCAAAACGTATTCACTTTGACGCCAATGCAGAACAACAAGAGGTTATTAATGCCTAAGCCTTTAGCAGCGATATCTCACGCTCAGGCAAATGAGATTCAATGGTTACTAACGGATGTCGATGACACACTGACATGGGAGGGAAAGCTCCCGTCAGAAACATTGAGCGCTCTATCGAAACTCAACAATGCTGGAATTAAGGTCGTTGCGGTAACCGGTGCGTGCGCCGGTTGGTGTGACCAAATTGCCAAGCTTTGGCCAGTGAATGGTGTCATTGGGGAAAACGGGGCGTTCTGGATGCAGAAAAACCCGTCTGGGTTTTATACTCACTCGCAGATCCCTATGAGTGAAATGAGAGCTCAGCAGCAAGCATTGATTGATCTCTTGAACGAGGTACTTGTCGATTATCCAGGCATCGACTTTGCAAGCGACCAAGGTTTTCGTTTTTGCGATGTCGCCATTAACCTAGGGCAGGATCGTGAGCCTGTCGATCCTATAGTGGCTGAAACACTGCTGACTGCAATCCGACAACTCACATTGAACGGACAGCCAGTAAAAGCAACACAGAGCTCTATCCATATCAACGTTTGGGTTGGAGAGCACAACAAGCGTATCGCAAGTGAACTCTATCTTAAGCAAAACGCTGATTTGGAAAACCTCAAGCTTGCAAACATTGCTTATATCGGCGACTCGCTTAATGACGAAGCGATGTTTGAGTGGTTGCCAACCACATTTGGGGTCAATAACATCACTCCGCTGTTAGGCAAGCTAAATGCTAAACCTAAGTATGTGACTCGAGGCAATGGTGGTTATGGATTTGCCGAATTAGCTGACTTGCTCATTAGCATGCGTTGACGCACTCTACTACACAAAAAAGAGACATCCTGAAAAGAATGTCTCTTTTTTTACGAACCGCTTACGCTTTGTTTTTACGCTTTGGTCGCTTCCATAGCATCAGACTTGGGCGTTTTACTGACCTTAGTCGGTAATGTCTGCGGAACCAATGCCAATAACCCGGTAAGCCCCAATGCAACAAGACCAGACATGGTGACCGGAGAACCAAACACCGTCTGAACTAACTTAGGTGCTTCCTTTAGTAAATCTGGTACCAGCATCACTCCCAAACCCAAACCAAATGAGATAGCAATCGTCATGATTTTGCGTCTATCTAGCTCTTCATTGGCAATAATCTTGATGCCGGCTGCTGCGACGGTGCCAAACATCACTAGTGTTGCGCCACCAAGTACAGGCTTAGGAATAGTCATCAGTACTGCACCGAGGATCGGAAACATACCAAGAACAAAAAGAATCGCAGCAATGAAATAACCTATGTATCGACTCGCGATCCCCGTTAAATGAATCACGCCGTTATTTTGACTGAAGGTCGTGTTCGGAAAGGTGTTTAAGGTCGCTGCGATCAGAGAGTTAATACCATCAGCTAAAACGCCGCCTTTGACTCGTTGCAGATACTTCTTACCTTCAATAGGTTGTTTGGAGAACATGCAATTTGCTGTGAGATCGCCCGTAGACTCAATAGCCGTAATTAAATAGATGAACGCAATAGGCAAAAATGCCTGCCAGTCGAATGCGAATCCATACTTAAACGGAACTGGAATACTTAAGAGAGGCTGCGCGCTAAAGTCCGCCATCGAAGCTTTACCCATCATCGAGGCAACAAGCCACCCCACTAGCAATCCAACAAGAATCGACGACAGACGAATCATAGTATTACGGCTAAGGTTTAGCACAACGATGGTTGCTAGAACGATACTGCCGAGTAGCAAGTTGCTTCCCGAACCAAAGTCCTCGGCGCCAACTCCACCTGCAATATCTGTCACTCCAACTTTGATAAGCGAAATACCTATGGTCGTGATGACTATACCGGTGACAACAGGAGTAATGACGACTTTAAGCTTATCGATGAAACGCGACAAAATGATCTCGACAAACGCACCAAAAAAACAAACACCGAAGATGGTGGCCAGCATCTCCTCCGGGCCGCCACCGTTGGCTTTAACCAGAAAGCCAGCACCAAGTACCGACCCAAGAAACGCAAAACTTGTGCCTTGTACACAAATCATCCCCGCCCCAATCGGGCCAATGCGTTTTGCCTGAATGAACGTCCCTACCCCTGATACCATGAGCGCCATGCTAATCAAGTAAGGAATATGCTCTCCGAGCCCAAGCACACCGCCAATGATAAGCGTCGGTGTGATGATGCCGACAAAGCTCGCAAGCACGTGCTGCAAGGCAGCATAGCTCGCAGATTTTGCCGAGGGTTTGTCATCGAGTCCGTAGATGAGATCTTCTTTGTCGTGTTCCATGTGACTTCCTTTCTGTATTTTTAATTGTATACAAACTTAACACTCAATAGTAAGCAATATGCATACCACCAATTTGAACTCTTTAAATTCAATGTCTTAGCTATAATCCGTTCGAGTCTACGCACCGAAAAGTAGCAACTCTTTTCTCAATTGATGCAAATATGGACAAACAAATTAACAACTTCCTCTTTGACTTACAGGTGTACGCTGATATTCTAGCGAACAGTTGTAAGCTTAAATGGAGTTTATTGATGGATACGGCGAAAAAGCCTCCGGTTATTTGGCTAAATGTAGCGATTTTTCTAGGCACTTTTATTTTGGCAACCGTCGGTGTCGCATGGTATGGCGTGGTCGAGGGCTATAGCTTGGCCCACTGGGTATGGCTGGTGATTGCTTTTGTATTTTGCGGGATGTCTATTACGGCGGGTTACCATCGTCTTTGGTCCCACAAAACCTATGAAGCCCACAAGGCGTTGAGATATCTCTTTGCGATTGGCGGTGCTTTTGCGCTACAAAACAGCGCGTTACATTGGTCTTCGGACCATCGTGTTCATCACAAGCATGTCGATAACAACGACAAAGATCCCTACTCTGCTAAGCGTGGATTCTGGTACTCGCACATTGGTTGGATGCTAAGGGAGTATCAGGCTCAGCGTTATGATGATTACCGTAATTGTCGAGATCTACAAAAAGATCCTGTGGTCATGTGGCAACACAAACACTATGTACTTCTCGCGCTATTGACCAACTTTGGTATCCCGATTGCTCTTGGCTTACTCTACGGCGATCTGATTGGCTTTGTGCTTGTCGTGGGTGCACTGAGATTGGTGCTGAGCCATCACACTACTTTCTTTATCAACTCACTAGCTCATATCTGGGGTTCACAGCCTTACACCAGCAAAAATACCGCTCGTGATAACGGGATCCTTGCTTTCTTCACTTTTGGTGAGGGTTATCATAATTTCCACCATATCTTTGAGCACGACTACCGTAATGGTATTCGTTGGTGGCAGTTTGACCCGACAAAGTGGTTAATTCGAGGTAGCGCTAGTATTGGCTTAGCTTCAAACTTGAAACGTGTTTCTGCCTATAGAATTGAGAAAGCACGCCTGCAACAAACCATGGCAAACGCTAAAGATAGAATTTTCAAGCTTCCTAATGCCGAGCAAATCCAAACTGCATTAGAGCAAGAGCTTCAGCAACTGTTAGCTAAACTCACCGAGTACGACGAGGTTAGGAGCCAACTTATTGACTCCGCGAAATCCAGCGTAAAAGAGAAGTACGAACTTGCCCTGCTGCGCGTTAAATTAGAGCAGTTAGATATTAGTTTGAAGGAACAGAAAAAACGTTGGAACGCTATGGTGAGCAATCCTCGTTTGGCTATAGCGTAGTGAAAGATAGCACAATCCAGCGAAAGCAATGCGTTAAGCTTTATTGACACTGAGCGAGCACTAACTGTGCTCGCTTTTTCTTTATAATCACGGCTTATTTGTCCAGTCGTGATCACTATGAAAAAGAACAATCTTTGGCATTTCTCTCAAGCGTCCATGGGTATTGTGCAATGGATAGGCGTCGCCATCATCATTGCTCCAGTGATCATCTCTCGTACAGGTAGTGCCATATTAGTTGGGCAGGTGATGTTAATCCTGGGGCTGATCGGGCTCATTGCTCCTCTGCTCGGTGCTCTCGCTGACCGCTACTCACTACATCGACAACTGCATTGCTTTGCTCTTGGTTGCCATTGCTTTGCACTAATAATGTTACTGCTGGTCGAGCATACCGCTTGGCACTATTGGGGGATTGCGATCCTGGTTGGTCTTGGAAGTAATTTAATCCTCATCCTCAACCCAACATTTGCGTTAAAGCTCAATCACAATCCAGCAGAGCAAACAAGATCGCTAAAACGTCTGTTCCAGCTGCAGATGCTTGGTGTTGCTGTCGCTGGCATTGCTGTCGGCACACTTAGCCACTTTGGCTTTACCGACACATTTCAGATAATTGCGCTTATCATCCTCGATGTAAGCTTGCTTGTTCTAACTCTAATAGCTCCACCAGCTGAAATACAAACAAATGATGGTCTCGAAGATACTCTCTCAGCAGAGCACCGACGCTCTTCACCGTCAATTTGGTTTGGATTCGTCATCTGTGTGGCTTTATCGATGTTTATCGGCTCAAACATGGTTGAGTTCGGGCCCGTTATTATCGAACAAGCGTTTGGCGTCACGGTCGCAAGCTCAGCATTTGGTATGGCCATAGCGGCTTTAGCTACACTTGTTTCGCTAGCCCCTGCTGGGAAATGGATGGAGAATCACGGCCCTCAAGCGCTCTGGCTAGTGACGATAGGGATCAATCTCATCGTCGCCGCTGCAATGTGGGTTATGTATGGACGAGAAGTCGTGGCGCTATTGCCGTTATCACTCATTCTCATGTCAATCATCAATGGTGCATGGAATGATATTTCTATCGCTGCACTTGCGGATCAAATAAGCCCCTTTTCACCCGCCACTTCTCAAGGCTACATGGCGGCGGCGGTCTCATTAGGGTTTTCGGTTGGAACATACTGTGTCGGATATCTTATCGATAATCAGAATGTGGCTGGCGTAGTAAACTTCTTGGCAGTAAGTGGCATAGCGGTTTCGATCATTGCCGTAGTGATCATTAAACTGCACCGGTATCAATTAACGCGACAGCTCAAAGTAGAAAAAGCGATTTAACTCGCTGTTGGCCTGGAAAAGAGAGCAAGTTGAGTATCAATAAACTCAACTTGCTGCAGAAAATTAAAGTACAGACGTTCTATTTCGTCCCAGTTCCTTCGACTGGTAGAGCGCCTTATCCGCCCTCTTAAGCCACTCAAGGTGGTTGGCATCATCAGTTCGTCCCTCGGTAATGCCCAAACTGATGGTGTACTTGAGTTCCTCTCCGTCAATGACAATAACCATCTCTTCTATCTTTTTGCGTAGGCGCTCAGCAAAATACGTCGCCTGATCTGCTGACGTATCAGCTAACAATACTGCAAACTCTTCACCGCCATAACGGCCACAAACGTCGGTCCCACGAGCTGCTTTCATCAACTGACGAGCAGTTTCTTTGATAACCTTATCTCCCCATGCATGACCATAGGTATCGTTGACCCTTTTAAAGTGGTCGATATCAAACATGACTAATGACGATTTTTGCCCTGTAGTTTGAACGTGATGGAACTCGTCGACAAAATTCGTTTCCCAAAATGCGCGATTAAAGAGACCTGTCAGACCGTCAGTACGCCCTATTTCGGTAAGCTTCTCGTTTGAGCGCTTAAGATGCATTTTACTCTTAGCAACGTCGCTCACGTCCTGCAACATGATGGCAAAGTGGGTCACCTCGCCTTTCGGTGACTTAAGAGGGGTGATGACCATGTTCTGGTACATCTTGATGAGCCCCTGTGAAACTGGAGAGAAGTTCTTAAATTCAAAGATAATAGGTCTGTCTTCCCAGTTAGAGAATCCTCTGGTTTTTAGCTTACTAGCAGATTCCAGTTTTGCTCGCAGCCAACTCTCTGGTAGCTCAGGATAGCTATCAAATAGGCTTTTCCCCATAATTGACTCAGCGTTGATGCCACTGTAATTCTGCATGAAGCTGTTCCATGCGCATACGTGATATTCGCGGTCAATAACAACAAGTCCAGCATCTAGGGTATCCAGTAGCTGCATGGTCCAGTGAAAGTCTGACAAATCCAGTGTCATGGTCGTCATTGCAATAACTCCATTTGGCGACGAATAATATCGACTGACTCCTCGTCGAACATAAACAGGACTGAACAAAACAAGTCCAAAGCCTCTGCATCGTAGGTATATTCAACGGTGAATACATGCTCGTTATCCTTGAGCATCGAATTTTCTGGGCTAAAGTCATTGATTCTCAGAGGCTCACGTAATGAAAACTCCAAGCACAATTGCTCGGAAAGCGAGACCAAGAATGAAGAGACTAAAACGTTGACCAGATTGACCACGACTTCATCATTAGACACCTCACCGCTGGCGAAACCCAAGCGCTCACCTACCTGAGCAATAGAGTCGCCTTCAATACAAACCAGCGCTTCGCCATGCAGTCCGCCGCCTACAAAGCGCTGAGCGGCAGCGCAGCTATTTTCTCGAGTTAATGTATCTTGAATCATCATGGTCAGTTCACTAAAAGACAACTCCCCGACCGTCGGTACGGGCAGCAGAATGAACTCTTTTAGCAACATTGATATGGTTGCTGCACCTGCCCCTAAAGCAATATTGGATGTTTCTTGAAAGCGCTCAAACATCTGAGCTTTAGAGTAGTGTTGACGATCTGTCGAAGTGCGCTTATAAGGAATACTTAAATCGTTGAATAGCGGAATTGCAACTTCAGATGTGAGAGGTTTTTGAACAAATGCATAAGCACCTAATTCAAAACAACGGGCTTGTGCTAATTCTTGAATATCACCGGAGACCATTACGATCTTTGCCGTGCATCGTCTTTGTTGCAAAATGGATAACACTTCAAAACCATCCATTTCATGCATCGTAATATCAAGGAACACGATATCTACGGGCTGAAGATCAATAATTTCAATGGCTTCATGTCCGTTTGTTGCAAACAGAATATCCCCTGTAAAACTTGCGTCGATACAGTTTGCTATACTCTTTCGCGCGACTTTCGAGTCATCACATATTAATATCCGCATGAACCCATTCAGCTTATTGATAAATTACCCTACGCCATATAAACAGAATTTCATTCCGGAAGCTAGAGAAAGTCTGAACCGACATCACACTTTCATCGTTAATTGCGAGTTAGCCTCCGTTCCTGTTTAGAACTGTTAAGCCCCACTCCCTTTTGTTCGTAAAAACATGATCTTGCGCTCACAAAAATAGGATGAGGTGACTTAACCATACTTCGTGTTGTTTTCGCAAAGATATTTACTAACCTTACTTACAACATTAACAATAATGGCTAGGTAAGACATGGATAAGTCACTACTCGCTCCCAATCAGGAGCAAGAAATTACTGCGGATATAGAAAACCTATTCTCACAATATAGCGTTCTCCTTGAGTTACTTTACTCGTCGAGCCTATCTCCCACAGGGTTTCAAGCATTTCTTGATAAAATGGTTGAAATGTTTGACCTAGCCGATATTTGTCTCTTCTTTACCAAGAACGCGACGCTAGACATCTATTCCGCTTGGCTCTCCGGTCCAAAGGCATCGGCTATCGTAGAGTATATTGAACAAAAACATGATAAAGACGACTACGTGGTCGACTACATTCAAGGTCACCCCATGAGTCGGTTTTACTCACTAGAGCGAGATATTGGACGAAAGAGTTCTCCCATCCCACTTGAGTCTGAAGAGTGGTTTGATGGGCAAGGATTTAAAGACGTGTGTGGCGCTGTTATCCACCGTGATAATACTTCGACCGCAACCATAGTAGCCCATAGGTTGATTGAACAAGGTCCTTTCAAAAGGAAAGAGCTACTCATTCTCGATAATCTAATGCCACACATTAAGCAAGCCTATCTTTTGTACCAGCATAAAGAGCACTACGGAAATATAGACGGCTGGAGTAAAGTCATTAATCACATCCCTCATGCGACAATGCTCTTCGGTGCAAGAGGAGAGCTATTAGAAGCGAATATAGAAGCGCAACGTACTATCGCAAAACAGAGCGATATAGAAATCATCGACCAAGAGTTAAGGTTCTCATCCCCACAAAAAGCACGCCAGTTCATTGCGAAGATGCTGAGGATGTGTTGTTTAGACTTCAAGGAGCAACAAAGCTTCGAAACCATGTCCTTTGGTGATGCCAAATTTATTATTTCTCCCATCACCATTAATCATGAAAACAAAGGGGCACTTGTTTACATAATCACGAGCCAAATCGAAATCAATCCCAATACCGCTCTCCTAAAGGAGTTATACCACCTCTCTGATATGGAAATAAAAGTCTGTGAGTGCTGTTTACGCGGACTTAATCGCCAAGAAATCGCCGATAAGCTTAACCGCTCGCCTTACACCATTAAGGATCACCTGAAGTCTATTTTCACCAAAACTGGAACAAGGCGACAATCTGAACTGATCGTGACAATTCTCACAACAACCAATTTACCCTCCCCCCCCACTTGGGGGGAAAACTAGTCTCATCGTTGCCGAATATTGATAGGTAACTTAATTGTTAGTAAGCCGTTGCACATACGTTCACTACAACGTCTGGCTAGATAACAAACAATTATACCTTCAAAGGAAATGAGGCTTAACAATGAAACTTTGCAAAACCGCACTTGCTGCTTCCATCGCGGTAACACTCGCTGCCTGTGGAGGCAGCGATGATGGAACTGACTCCACTCAACAATCCACCACCTATTCAGTCGGTGGTGAAGTTGTCGATGGCTATATCTATAACGCGTTAGTTTGGATAGACATAAACCAAAATGGCACCTTAGACGATGGAGAACCTAACACTTATTCCAGCTTGGATGGTTCGTATGATTTAGAGCTCACTAGTGAACAGGTAGATGCGATCGTCGGCCTTCCGATTTTGGCTGAATTGACCAAAGATTCCATCGACATCGGATCGAAAGCTGATCAATATCCCGATATGGAGAGTCTTACACAAGGCCTAGAGAGTGGCGACGCAAAACGTCTCTTTGATGAGGCGAACACCGCTCACAAAATCACATTGAGTATGCCCCCACTGGGATCCAACGATATCGAATCGCTCAAAACCAATGAATCCGTTTCTGGTCAAGTCATTACACCCTTTACCACACGTGCCAATGAGTCTATTGCTGAGACTCTAGAGGCGCTCGATACCTCAGACGATGCGGCAAGCCTTGCTCGCATTGATGAGCTCATTAAGCAAGCGTTTGATGATGTTGCGGCTCAAATACTTGACGAGCTCGGCGACAGCTCAGGATTAGACTCAGACGAGTTAGCCGAATTGCTTCAACAAGACTTCTTCGATACCCAAAATCTGCCTTCATCGTTAGCGGGTATTGACAAAGAACTCGAAAAGATTGCTGCGCGAGATGTGCAAACCAAAGTTGATCAAGAAGTAGAGATACAAAAACTTATTGAAGACAATGCCGGTGCTACCGTAAAAGGAGGCACTAGTTCTAAGTTCTTCACGCCAGATAACACAAACCTGCCTATTACAGTTACTGAGGTATGGTCGAGTGTTGAATCTGTAGAAGGCACAATCACCACAATAGAAAACACGTCAACCACTTACTTCATTAATGACGAAGGAGAAAAACAAGAATACAGCAAATATTCCGGCACCTACGTGGAAGATAGTTCAAACAACAGCTTCTACTCTTACGGTACCTACCAAGCTGACCTCAACTTCGATAAGAGCTTTACATTTATTAATCATGCTTACGATGTGGGTACCTTCTCCGATACAGAATCGGGTAGCAGCCGAACATTTGAACGCTATCTTGACGAGCAGATTTTGGAACAAGGCGACCATATTATCGCTGAATACACGGGTATTGAGCTTGACTACGATACCGCTGAAGAGTTTGTTGCGGCCATAAAGGCTGAAGATTATTCAGGTATAGATAGCTTACAAAAGCTAACTGAAACCTCTAAAGAAACTAGCGAGTATATGTATGATTCGAGACATCTTACCATCTACGACCATACTCAAGCCTCGCCAAAAGACTTCGCCACTTATATAGAGCTAAGAGAATATTGGCAAAATAGCGACGGTAGCACAGAAGAAGTCATCTCAAGTGACTGGGAAGCAGATGGCAGTTATAACCGCGTCGTCTCCAATGCATCAACACTTGATGGCGAATCGTATGCCACCACAGAAGAACCAGTCTGGAATTGGGATGGCTCAGTCAGTAACGAGTATCAACTGAACTATTGGCAAGCGTCGTACGTCGAGAAATCGACCAATGCAGATGGCTACAAAGAAACCATTAGCGGCGGTGAAAAAGCTATCTTAGATGAAGATACTGCTATGCCGGTAACGGACGATAACGATGAGCTTATGGTCTTTAACGACTGGCTAGAGACGACCGTGGTATACAGTGAAGACGATGTAAGGGTTCATACGATGTGGAATCACTACCCATTGGATGGATATGAGTTCACTCGCGAAGAATCAGGGCAGAAATATCAAACCACGGTTAACGATGAGTTGGTAACCTTCCCAGAATATTGGGGACAGTTCATCGATGATTTACCAACGGTGGTCGATGAACTCGTTGACGAAGACCTTGGCAAACAAGCTATTTGGCTAAGGGTTATCGGTGAGTCTATTCGAGGTACACAACACGACTATGATTATTGTGAGGTTGACATTATTGGTGACGGAGCGACAGCCGCCGCGTTCTCGGCTGCTCTGACTCAGTGTGGTGGAACGCAAGCCTTCACCTCAGATGACTTAACCGACTCTACGATTATGAGACGTAAAAACAGCGGTACCGAAGTTCGTTATTGGACACTCAATGAGGGTGAACCACCGCTACAAGAGACTTGGACTGTTGATGGCATTAAACAAGGTGAGTGGGACTCTTGGTCGATAAATGATGATGGACACCTGATACTTCAAGTCGGCGACTTCACTCGTGTTATCGCGGCCTACAGTAAAGGCGAATATGGAGCAGGCGTACTAGTCTTTGACAGTGGAGAGAGTGATGAAAGCGAAATCTGGAGCACTTACTTCGCTGGTAAAGATGATGCTTATATTCCCGAAACACCAATAACAGAATAGAGTAACTTTAATCGACATACTCCGCCTTCGGGCGGAGTATCAAAACAAATCCTGCTGTGGGCTAGACTCTTCTAACACTTCATTGGGCACGGTTGCCTTGCCTTGAGCAAGTTTGCGTCGATAACGCATACGACAAAGCTTAATAATGTGCAGCTGTTGGGCGGCAGTGTATGACAACCAATTAAAGCGCTCCTCGCGTTTACGCATGCATCCCTGGCAATAGCCTTTTTCGTCCACAGTGCACACCCTGACACAAGGGCTGGGCACGGTAAAAAATTCTAATTGTTCCATTGGCTCCCCTTGCAAATAATTCAATCTTATACAATGAGCTTGAATTAAACTTCTACAGACCTACTCTACTTGCCACTCCCAGTGACAAGCGCAACTGAGTAAGAATAGTCTGACTCGACCAAATTAATGGTACTTATTGAAGGTGTTACGCAATAACTTCCACATCCTGTGTTGAAATCCCACTATACTAAAGATAACCTACTCCTGACAAAAAACAGTGTTTTATTAGTTAGGCTTGTCAATAATTTCATTCAGTTGGAGCAATGTATATGAAGATTTTTTCTAAGAAGGTACTCGCAGCAGTTGCGCTTCCGGTTCTTATGACGGCATGTGCCGCTAATGACGCAAAACAGGAGGAGCCGATGAAAGCAGTAACTGCTCAGGATCTTCAACACCACAATTGGAATCTAGTACAGATCGACGGTAACCCAATCACCGTGACTGAACAGAACCAAGTGCCGCGCCTAGAGATCGGCGAGAAAATGACAGCGAACGGCAACGCAGGTTGTAATAACTTCTTCGGTCAAGGTGAGCTAAAAGACGGTCAGTTCCGCATCGAAAAAATGGGCATGACGATGAAGATGTGTCCTGGCGAAGCGATGGATATCGAACGTACCGTATCGCAAACGCTTTCAGACTGGAGTGAAATCACTGTGACTCAAAACGGCCTTGAGCTTAAAGGTGAAACTCACACGCTAACGTTTGAGCTGAAAGATTGGGTTAACTAATCCCCTAGTCCAGCGACTAGCGCTATCAAGTTTATAAACGGCACTCAATGAGTGTCGTTTTTTGTAGCCAGCCGCTGCCTCATCAGAGCAATCCACATAGCTTTTGCCTATCAATGAAATAAACACTTCCCATTTTCTCTATTGTGAACTCCCCGTTATCGTAACACCAAGTTAAAACACAAGAGAAACTAGCATGACCAGCAACGCACTTATCGTAGAAGGCGGCGCAATGCGTGGTATATTTGCGGCCGGGGTGCTCGATGCATTTCTAGAGCAAAACCATAAACCCTATGACTTTGTGCTTGGCGTATCCGCCGGGGCTTCCAACCTACTTGGCTATTTGGGAAATGCACCAAGACGAAGTTATCAAGTCATCACGGAACTCGCGACCAGCAAATCTTTTTACAATCCTCGTCGATTTGTCTCAGGTGGTCACCTCGTCGATGTTAAGTGGCTTTTTGAGGAATCCAATCGTCGCTTTCCGCTCGATTTAGACACCGTGTTTAGTTCCACACCATTTATTGCAGCCGCCACGAATGTTGCCACCGGTCGACCAGACTATTACGAGGTGACACCAGACAACATCGCGAAGGCGATTGAAGCGACGGCATCTTTACCGTTGGCGTATAAAGATACTCCTTGTTTTGATGGCGGATGTTATACAGATGGCGGCGTCGCCGACTCTATTCCTGTCCGTGAGGCATACCGGCGCGGAGCTCGTGATATCACCGTTATTCTTTCTCACCCGCTGAGTTATGAGATGCCAAAACCTAAAGCGGGGTGGCTGATGAAAAAGCTATTCATAAAACACCCCAACGTTGGGCGAGCGATGGCACAGCGCGCGAAAAACTATAATGAGTCTTTGGCGTTTATTCGTAACCCGCCCAAAGACTGCGTTGTGCGTGTTATTACACCGCAGGAAAGCTTTCCAGTCCAAAGACTCACGATGGAAAAAGCATTACTTGATATCGGTTATCAGATGGGGGTTGAGGAAGGCCGCCAGCATGTGCGTAGGATAAAAGGAGAGTCATTATATCAGCAGGAAGAGTGTCACTTCTGTTGAGTAACCCTTTCTTTATCAAGAACGAATATATCGAAAAGAGAACGGCACTCAATGAGTGCCATTTCATTACTTAAATAGTAGAACTTTCAAGCTTGCTTCTGGATCAATATCGGCAAACTCTGCTGGGTTATCTAACCTCTCAATAAAGGTTAACTGCGGAGCTTCTTCCGCCATACTCTCGATAAGAAAGTTTGGAGTCACCGTCGGCGAGTTTACACACGCCATCACTTCACCACCGTCGGTCATAAGGTCACCCAAGCGACGTAAGATCTTCTTGTAGTCTTTGGTCAATGCAAAACTGCCCTTTTGAAATGAAGGCGGATCGATAACGATAATGTCGTACGGACCATATTTCTTAATTTTGCCCCAAGACTTAAAGATGTCGTGGGCCAGAAAGCTAACACTGCCCAGATCGTGACCATTCAATCTATGGTTGTCGCGGCCTTTGTTGAGAGACGCTCGTGCCATATCAACATTAACAACATGCTCAGCGCCGCCTGCTATTGCAGCGACAGAGAAACCACAGGTATACGCAAATAAGTTAAGCACCCGCTTGTCTTGTGACTTGGATTTCACCCATTCGCGTCCATTGCGCATATCCAAAAACAAACCGAAGTTCTGGTTACGGCCAATATCAAGTTGATACTTACACCCCAGTTCTTCCACGACAGGTTTCGCATCCAACTCACCACAAATCACTTCTGAAGGAGCGCCGTCACTGTAACGATGCTGAAGAATGATGGCTTTACCACCAGCTTGTTCCCATCGGTTAGATTGAGCGAGCTCGGCCAGCCCCTGTTTTAGAGCGTTGAGAAAAGCGTCATCTACAGGCTTAAACAAATTAACCAGCAACTGGTTTGCTGCCCAATCACAAGTCAGTTGCTCCAGTCCTGGCCAGCACTTACCGCGCCCGTGAAACAGACGGCAAACTTCCGTTGGCTTATGATCAAGCTTGGTCTCAATTTGTTGAAAAAACACCACAAGCTGACTGGCTTGCATCATTGGGCTTTCTGAGATTATTTCTTCGGCCATGTTAACTCCCAAGGTTGAGACCATTGTTCTAATGCACTGCTCAATGCTGCGCTGTTCCATTTACATCCTAGGGATGGCATTCGCGGGTCACACTTAAACTCATAATCGTGACCAAGGAGTGAAAACCTCAATGCATATGCGTGCAGATACCCTCTATCTTCGTTAGCATTTTGCCCATAAATAGGGTCGCCAACGATAGCCGATCCGACGGATTTCAATGCCACTCGGATCTGGTGGGTTTTACCTGTTAAAGGCTTACACAAAAATGCTCGCTCACCGTTTTCACCGGCTAGAGAGAAGAACTGAGTAATCGCTGGGTTCTGTTTCGTCGCAACCAACTTCCAAGATGAGCGGCGCGAACGCTCCATATCTCCAGAAACCGTACCCTGTTTTTTCTTGGGCTTTTTACAACCAATCGCTAAATAGTACTTTTCAATCTCTCGGTTTTTAAATAATCGAGCAAACTCCGCGGCGACGTCTGATCGCTTAGCTAGAATCAGCAAACCTGATGTCATTTTGTCGAGGCGGTGAACCAGATGCAGTGACTCAACGCCAAGATGACCCGCCACATCTTGAACCAGCATGGTATCGCCATCGTCTTTGTGGACGCTTACCCCTGGATGTTTATTGATGACCACGAAATCATCGTTTTCAAAGTGAATATCGAACATGACAAGCGCTAGATTAGAATTTGTGGACTGGATGATACACAAAAGCTGCCTCAAGGGCAGCTTTTGGTTGGCTTAAACTTTGGTTCATCTAAATAAGGTTAAGCGTTACAGGAATGGATAGGCAAATACGATAAGAATCGCGGCTGGACAAACAAACTTCACATACCAAGGCCATATCTTCCAGAACCAAGACTGTTCAATTTCTGGATTACCTTGCTTAATTTCGTTCAGTAGAGAGTTACGACTCCAAATCCAACCGATAAAGATTGCCCAAACCACACCAAGCAAAGGCTGCATGTAAACGGTTGACGCAGTCGCTACTAGGTCAAACAAGGTATCAAAGTTTGCTGCAATCAATACACTACAAAGGAGAATAGTCCCGCCTAATATCAGCGTCGCCTTATCACGTGACATCTTGGTTTCTTCTTGTAGACATGAAACAGGGACTTCGAGCATTGCGATCGATGAGGTTAGAGCGGCAATCACCATAAGAGCAAAGAACGCGATACCAATAAGCTCTCCCGCTAACCCCATAGACTCAAATAAACTAGGCAGTACGACAAACACCAAGTTACCTGAACTGATAAGCTCGCCCAGCTCGTTAAAGATTTGCACCCCGTTTTGTTTAGCAACAAACATCGCAGGTAGGATCAACAAACCAGCCATGAAAGCGACACCGGTATCTATAATAGCGACCTGTCCGGCTGTCTTAGGAATGTTGATGTCTTTACTTAGATAAGAGCCGTACACCATCATCGCGCCCACACCAAGAGAGAGTGAGAAGAATGCTTGCCCCATGGCGTTTACGACTAGACTTGCATCAACATGGTTCCAGTCAGGGACTAAGTACATTTCAAGCCCATCCATTGCCCCATCTTGAGTAAAGATATAAGCGATAAGAAGGATGAATAGCGCAAACAGCACTGGCATAAGTCGAGATGACCATTTCTCAATGCCGTCTGAGACTCCGCGCTTAACGACGAACACCGTCATGAGCATAAAGATTACCGTTAAGCTCACATTGCGTCCGTTACTGAAGGTCACCAACCATTCAGCAACAGAATCTAGACCAATAAATTTTGCAACCGGTGCTGCGCCAAACCCGATCAACCAGCCCGCCAGAATAGCGTAAAAACTCAATATCATTGACGCGGTAAGCAGTGCAATCACGCCAAACATCGCAGCAAGCGATTTATTCTTAGTCCAAATCTTACGTAACGATGCAATCGGGTTGGATTGGCCGTAGCGACCAATCGTCAGCTCAGCAATCAACATAGGAAAGGCAAGTAAGCCCATCATTAACAGATAGACCAAAAGAAAAGCGGCACCACCATTTGTGGCAGTTTGAGTTGGGAAACCCCAAACATTACCTAAGCCCACTGCGCTACCCGCAGCCGCCATTATAAAGCCAAAGCGGGAAGTAAATTGTCCTCTATCGGAACTTGTCATTATTTTGTACCAGCACGTCGATGTTCGACGCTGTGTTGAAAATGGCTTTCCCTGATACCAATATCAACGCAAACGGCCATTCAATGTTGAACCGTTATTCCATGTGCGAAGTCATGTGACTCTAGAATAGAAGTGTATATTTAAATTTACACACCAAAAACAAGGAGAGTTTCACAAGCGGGTGGCGAGTAAAACAGGTTATCTTTACAATTGGAAGCCCAAAACTCTTGGCTGATTATTTTCCATTCAATTTACCCATAGATCGCTGCATTTTTCAGCAACGGTAAACCTGTACTATTCGGTATTTCACGCCTTCTAGTCGCTATAATCTCGTTCAACTTAGTGTCAGTCTGCCTAAGTGTCGCGCCTTTCGCTCACATCTGTATCTCTTTGTATTTGACAGACACTTAACTATTCCAAATACTTGATTCTGAGATTATTATTTGCGAAATCGTCTTTCTATTGAGGCTAAATGGACAAGGTCTATCACTTTCTAACGCTCGCGGGCATCGGTTTATACTGGGTTCTGGTAGCTGGTGTCACACTTCGAGTCGTGCTTAAAAGGCGTGCCGTTAGCGTGTCACTTGCCTGGCTTATGGTGATTTATATCATCCCTGTCGTCGGGGTGATCTGTTATTTCATGTTTGGCGAGCTCAATCTCGGTAGAAAACGAGCTGAAAGAGCGCGGGTCATGTACCACCCTTTTGAGGAGTGGTTTCACCAATTAAACGACTGTAATGCCCACGTTCCCGACAATATGGGTACTCACATTTCGAAGATCGATAACCTGTGCAACAAACGCATGGGGATCCCCGCGCTATGCGGTAACGAACTGCAACTACAGACCACGCCTCAAGAAATTCTCCTATCCGTCATTGAAGATATCGAAAACGCCAAACACAGCATTCGCATGGTATTTTACATTTGGTATCCAGGTGGTCTTGCCGACTCTGTCGCATCAGCGTTAATACAGGCATCGAAGCGTGGTGTAAACGTGAAGGTGTTGCTAGATTCCGCTGGCAGCCCTACATTCTTTCGAAGCCATTGGGCAACCATGATGCGAGATGCGGGTATTGAGTTGGTTGAAGGGCTCGAAGTCTCTCCTTGGCGTATCTTCCTAAGAAGGCTGGATCTAAGACAGCACCGAAAAATCATCGTTATTGATGACGACGTTGCCTATACAGGCTCTATGAATATGGTAGACCCCGCATACTTCAAACAAAACTCAGGGGTTGGACAATGGATCGATATCATGGTCCGAGTAGAAGGGCCAACCGTCAACGTGCTATCTGCCATTCACTGTTGGGACTGGGAAGTAGAGACCGGTGACAGACAGCTACCCGCTCAACCAGAATGCCAAATTAGTATTCCAGAGGACTCAAAACCCGTTCAAGTGGTACCGTCTGGGCCTGGTATGCCGGACCAGTTGATAGGTCAAGTGCTCACCATTGCCATGCACCAAGCTGAAAAGTCAGTTAGAATAACAACGCCTTATTTTGTACCAAGTGCAGACCTCTTGGAAACCATCAAGACCACAGCACAGCGTGGCGTAGATGTTGAGCTGATTATTCCTAAGCACAATGACTCAGTGATGGTGAAATGGGCATCACGTGCCTTCTATTCTGAGCTACTCGCCTCTGGGGTTAAGATCCATGAGTTTGATGGCGGTTTACTCCATACCAAATCCGTTGTCATTGACGAGTTATTCTGCCTCGTGGGTACCGTGAATATGGATATGCGCAGTCTATGGCTGAACTTTGAGGTGACGCTCGCAGTGGAAGATCCTGAGTTCACTCACAAGATGCACCAATTACAAAGTCACTATATCGAGAGCAGCGACCTCGTAGACTCCAACGTGTGGAAACAGCGCAGCATTTATCATCGTTTCTTTGAACGACTATTCTATTTGTTCAATCCTCTGCTCTGACCATAGCGTATATCGAAACACTGACCTATTTAATGAAGGCCAAAGACTTGCAACTCTTTGGCCTTCATGGTTTATTGCTGTTATCAACTCAATAAAATTATAGCCTCAACCACATTCGTGCTTGGGTCCAGACAGGGATTCTTGATGTCAGAAAGCAAAACCACCAAATTTGTCACCGCTGGTCGCGATAAAAAATGGACCAATGGTGTCGTTAACCCGCCAGTACAGCGCGCGTCTACTATCGTCTTTGATACCGTAGCGGAAAAACATCACGCGACCGTCAACCGAGCAAACAAGACTCTGTTTTACGGTCGTCGCGGCACCAACACACACTTTGCTTTCCAAGATGCAATGACAGAGATTGAAGGTGGCGTGGGGTGTGCGCTATACCCTTGCGGCACGGCTGCAATTTCTAATGCCATTCTTTCATTTGTAGAGACTGGTGATCACATTCTTATGGTGGATACTTGTTACGAACCGACTCGCGATTTCTGTGACAGCATCATGAAGAAAATGGGTGTAGAAACGACCTATTATGACCCGCTGATTGGCGAAGGCATTAAAGAGCTAATCCAACCTAATACGAAAATCCTATTTTTGGAGTCTCCTGGCTCTATTACGATGGAAATCCAAGATGTTCCTGGAATGGCGAAAATTGCTCATGAACACGACATCATTGTGATGCTCGACAACACTTGGGGAGCAGGGGTGAACTTCTCTCCATTTGAGCACGGAGTAGACATCTCGATTCAGGCTGCCACTAAGTATATTGTTGGTCACTCAGATGTGATGCTCGGTACTGCGGTTACTCACGAGAAATACTGGGACCAACTTCGAGAACAAAGCTATCTAATGGGACAATGCGTGTCGCCTGACGACGCGTATCTTGGTCTTCGTGGCATCCGTACGCTGGATGTGAGATTACGTCAACATGCCGAGAACAGCCTAAAGGTCGCACAATGGCTGGCAACACGACCAGAGGTCGATCATGTTCGCCACCCAGCCCTAGAAACCTGTCCGGGCAGTGAATATTTCCATCGCGACTTTATCGGCGGTAACGGTTTATTCTCATTCGTACTAAAAACAAGCTACCCACGCGCAACGACTGCCCTGCTAGATGGAATGAAGCACTTCAGCATGGGCTACTCATGGGGTGGCTTCGAAAGCTTGATCTTAGCGAACGAGCCAAAGAGTTTTAACTCATTAAGAACTGTCGCTAACCCGAACTTTGAAGGCACGCTTGTACGACTTCATATTGGTCTAGAGAGTGTCGAAGATTTGATTGAAGATTTGAAAGCAGGTTTCGAGCGCTATAATTCGGTTATACAAGAAAAAACCGTTACTCAATAAACGTTTAATGGCTTTCTAAATGAAAGCCATTTTTTATCAGATAAGGACATATACATGAGACTTAGAGCAGACGTCGCTATCCTAGATATCCTAGGGCATCTTCTAATTTGGTTGATACTGAGCTTCATTACCTTTGGTATCGCGCTGTTCTTCTTCCCTTATTCGTTTTCAAAGTTCATCCTCAATCGAACCTACGTCATCGATGACATGGGACGAGAAAGGAAAATGGATTGCGACATCGATCTATTTAGTGATCTTGGGCACGTACTACTCTGGTTCGTGATTTCAATTTTGACGCTGGGTATTGGCTATATCTTCTACTTCTACCGCGTCTGGAATTATGCATTAAATAATACTCGCGTTGAGTAGCATGCGAATTGAGTAATACTCGCATCCTTTGATGTTAAAGCGATAGATAGTAAGGCAGGTTTATACCTGCCTTTGTTATTAGTAGTAACTGACTGTGGGGTCCACACATTGGTAGATCTGACCGATACTTTCATCATTGGGTATTAACTGATGGAGAATACGAGCAACTTCGCTACGGTGTATGGCACCATGAACTTCAACGTGTTGCGATAACTCACCCTGTTCGGTCACCTCCCCATCTTTTAAACCACCAGGTCGTAAGATCGTATAATCGAGTGAACTGCTTGATAACCAAGCCTCTGCCAGTGACTTCTCACGCACAGCGCCACCAAAACCGGCTTTTGCCCTTTCAGAAAGGTACTGCCACGAATCGCCGCACCCCAGCGATGTCACGAGAACGAAGCGACGAATACTATTAAGCTCTAGCGCATCCACTAGGTAGCGATGTCCGATGTAATCAACAGGGTTATCTGAGCGGAAACTGCCCATGGTTGATAGCACCACGGCATCTTTTGGCAACTGTCCAACCGCCTCTTCTACGGATTGTTTATCGGTCGCATCACATGTGATAAGAGTCTGACACAAAGACTTTAGATCTGGTTCTTTTTCCGGGTTTCTTGCCACGCCGATGACAGGAATAGCTTGGTCTGAAAAATAGCGCACCGCTGCAAGGCCTAAGCCGCTGCTCGCTCCAAAAATTACAATTGCTTTCATTTAACGCCCCTTTTTGATAATGCGAACAATTTACATCATCAATAAGAAAATTCTATAATCTGCGTCAAAGAACGTACCTTTGGGTAATACGTCATCCATGCTAAAGTTATGAATTAAAACATGGATGTCTCGATTAGGATAAATCATATGAATGCCATCTCCCCTACTCTCTATTATGTATACGACCCCATGTGTGCGTGGTGTTGGGGCTACAAGCCCGTTTGGGATTCGATTCGAGCATCGCTCAGTGATGAAGTAGAGATTCAATATGTATTAGGTGGTCTAGCCGAAGATACTGACCAACCCATGCCAGTATCCATGCGAGCCCAGATTGCTGAATATTGGCGCAAGATCGAGTCTTATCTTGGTACCGAGTTTAACCATGATTTTTGGAAGCTGAACGAACCGAGACGCTCCACTTATCCTGCGTGTCGCGCAGTAGTCGCCGCTCGAGCTCAAGGTGCAGAGTTGGAAATGTACGCGGCGATACAAAGAGCCTATTATCTTGAAGCTAAAAACCCGAGTGACAACCCGGTACTTATGCAGCTTGCCGAGAGCATTGGTCTTGATAAAGTTAAGTTCGAACAGGATCTCACCGCTACTGAGACCCATAAAGCACTACTTCAAGAGATAAATTTTGCACGCAGTATCGGCGGAAACAGTTTCCCATCTCTGTTTTTAGTCAAAGGAACCTCCGTTATAGAGTTACCTGTCGATTATCAGCGCCCTGAAGTGACCCTCTCTCAAGTGCGTTCAATAGCTCGTACTAGTTAAACGTTTCTACTTGGTAGCTAAAATATTCACTGTTTACTGTTATTTATAAAGCTGCCGTATACACTTATTCAGGAAACAAACCGACTTATCAAACGGTTTCCTTGAACTACTGTTTCACCCGATAAGAAAGTGTCTAATGACCAAAACCCAGTTTGTCGCGCATTTTTTGCGTATGAATCGCACCTCTTACTTGCTCGCGATTGTCTTCATTTTTCTCGTCAACTGGCTTCAGGTTGAGATCCCACGCTACATACAATTGGCTATCGACCTTCTCGATGACATCAGCGCTGAGAGCCATAACCAGTTGCAGTACTACGTTTCCATTGTCGTCGTGATGGCGATTGCTATGATCATCACGCGTATCCTCTCGCGTATCTATGGACTCAATCCTGGGCGTATTACCGAGGCAGAACTAAAAAACATTCTTCTGAATAGACTCAATCGCTTGCCCAATCAATTTCATAGCAAGTTCGCTTCTGGTCGCCTCATCTCCATTGTAAACAATGACTTAATGGGCATTCGACTCATGTTTGGGGTGGGTTTTTTGCAGCTCTTCAATACTATGCTTGCGCTGTCGATGACACCACTTTGGATGTGGCGTATTTCGCCTGAGCTAACGCTTTATTCCGTCATTCCTATCGCGATTGCCTTCGTCATTTTTCGCATTGGTTTTACGCGGATGAAAGATCTGCATATGGAGCATATGCGTCGTCTACAAAAATATTCAGCCCAGTTGATGAGCTACCTATCAGCGATCGATTTAATCAAAAGCCAGCAAATGTCCGCATGGGTGCAAGCGGAAACCGACCAGCTCAATAAAAAGCTACTTAACTGTCAAATGAAACTCACACGCATTCAGGTCTTTTACATGCCAGTGCTCGATTACGCCAACAACGTCATGAAGATCCTCATACTTGGCCTTGGCGGCTATATGCTGATGCAGCAAGAGCTAACCTTGGGTGAGATCACGGCCTTTTTGACCTACTCAGTGCTGCTGTCGATGCCGTTAATGGCGCTTGGCAGAATCGCAACCATTTATCAACGCGGTATGGTTGGTATCACAAGTGTGCAAACCATCCTCAATGCAGACATCCCGGAGATTGACACTCAAACATTACCCTCTTCAAAAATCGAATCACTTAAAGGGCAGACTTTATCCGTTCGAAATCTAAGTTATCGCTACCCGGGTGACGAAAAGCTTACTTTGGATAACATCAGCTTTGATATTCCACCTGGCAAAAAGGTTGGCATATTGGGCAGCATTGGCGCAGGCAAAACTACGCTAGTTAACTGCCTAAATCACCACCTCGACGTGCCCAGTAACAGTGTTTTTCTTGGTAATGAAGATATAACGGCATTTTCTCGAGGTGACTTAAGGCGTTATGTCAAAACCATCACTCAAGACCCCTATCTGTTTTCTGCCACTATCGAGGAAAACGTTCGATTTGGTAGTGCCAATTCAGATATTGATGAGAAGGATGTCAAAACGGTTTTGGCGCTCAGCCAGCTCGCCACTGACATTGACCGCTTTGAACAAGGGGACCAAACGGTCGTTGGTGAGAAAGGCGTCATGCTTTCTGGAGGTCAGAAACAGCGTTTAAGCATCGCCAGGGCGCTGTTAGAACCTTGCGATCTGATCATCATGGATAACGTGCTATCCGCCGTCGATTACGATACCGAACGTAAGATTCTCGAAGGACTATTTGAAAGACTAAAGAATCAATCAGTATTGGTTGTTTCTCACAGAGTCAATGCGCTCGAATATATGGACGAAATTATCGTGCTCAATGAAGGTAAAGTCATTGCCAAGGGTGATCATCAAACACTGTTAGAAACATCGCCATACTACAAAGAGACCTGGCAACTGCAACAAACTGAAGCGGAGGTGGGCTCATGTTAAAAGGTATGGATGTAAAATACCTCAAGCACTTCTTCCAATTCGCGAAAAAGTACAAGCGCACAGCAATAATAGGCATCGCAATGCTGCCTCTTTCCATTGCTACTAGCTTATTGTTTCCCTGGTTAATTATCCAAGTCATCGATGTCTACCTATCGCAAGGCAACATGGATGGGTTACTACAACATATCTTCTATTTGGTTATCGTCCTTATCATCAGTTATATCGTCGATACGACTTATGCTTATAACCTAAGAAAAACTGGCCAGCACACCATCACGGATATGCGCTCGGTATTGGTCTCTCGCGTGCTTAAACTTCCGCGCAGCTATTTCGATAACACGCCGATCGGTATTACCTTGTCACGTTTAACAAGCGATCTCGAAACTATCGGCGATTCGTTTGTGCAATCCGTTGTTGGGTTAGTAAGGGACTCGTTGAACACCATTGCACTGCTAATCATGATGCTATTTATCGATTGGAAGTTGACCATGGTGGTACTTGTGGTCATGCCGCCAGTCATTTACTTGACTGTCTTTGTCCGTAATAAACTTCGCCAAATGCATCAGATTACACGCTCGGCACTAGCGAGAGGCATTGGTTACTTACAAGAGGTGCTACTAGGCGTAAAAACTGTGCAGTTCTATCGCGCTGAGGAGGAGGTAGAAGCGAGATACAAAAGCTACACGGATGAGTTTTTGGCGGCTCAAATGAAGGTCAATAAATACGACGCTATTCTGTTTGCCTTTATCTCTGGCGTCACCTCGATCACCATCGCGCTAATGATTTGGTTTGGTTCTGGTCAGGTGTTGGAAGCCTCTTTAACGCTCGGCGTGCTTATTGCCTTCATCAATACACTTGAGAAGGTGTTCGTGCCGATACGCGATTTTACCTCTCAAATTGCGTCGATCCAGAGCTCATTTGCGGCGTTCGACCACATCGAAGAGCTATTTGTTGAACCTCTAGAAGAGGAAGGTCATCAGTTGCTCTCAAAACAGCAAATTGAACCAGCGCTCAAAGTGTTTAACAGTTTAGAGTTTCGTAACGTGAGCTTTCGCTACAAGAAAGACGCACCTTACGTGCTGAAGGATATTTCATTTACTCTTAACAAAGGTCATCAAGTCGCGCTAGTTGGCTCAACTGGCTCTGGTAAGTCTACGATTATGCGTCTGATTACCAAGACATATCGTCACTATGAAGGCAGTATCTTGCTGAACGGTATCGAGCTTTCACAAATTGCAGCCGATGACTGCGCGCACCTTTTCTCAATGATGATGCAAGACGTTCACCTCTTTGAGCAGAGCATTCACTTCAACATTGCTCTTGGCAAAGAAGGTGTAGGCCGAGAAGAAGTCGTCGAAGCCGCGCGCTATGTTTACGCAGACCGATTTATAGAACAGCTTCCAAGAGATTATGACTTTAAGCTGGACAAAAATGGCGCCAATCTGTCTGTTGGGCAAACTCAGCTTATCTCGTTTGCTCGTGCCATCGCGCAAGGTGGGCAAATTATGATGCTTGATGAAGCCACCAGCTCGGTCGACTCAATCACCGAAGACCTCATCCAAAAGGCGATGAGCCGGCTTTACCAAGAGAAAACCGTCATTGCCATCGCGCACAGATTAAGTACCGTCCGACACTCCGACCTTATTTTAGTACTCGATAAGGGTGAAATCATCGAACGTGGTAATCACAGTGAACTCGTTGCTATTAATGGGTTGTATGCCGGTTTGCTTAAAGAGTCTATATCTAACAAAGAGACTGCGAAAGTCGTGGTAAATCAATAATAAGAAAGGGCTCGAACGAGCCCTTTCTTATACGTCAAACTACAGCCTAACTACCCTGCTCATTTTCGTGAATTTTTCTAATAAGCTTCGCGGGAGTACCTCCATACAGTGAGTCAGGTGGTACATCACTGTTCACGACCGAGTTCGCTGCGATAACAGAGCGTGCTCCAATCGTTACACCTTGATTAATCACCACATTGCCACCAATCCAAGCGTCATCTTCTACAGTGATTGGCGCACAGTGCGTCGCCCAGCTTCGGCGTTTTAGATAGTTCAAGTCATGGCTGGCACTATAAAACTGTGTGTTGGGACCAACTAAGACGTTGTTTCCTATAGTTATCTTAGCGCCATCTAACATGGTGATATTCATATTGAGAAAGGTCTTCTCACCAATCGATATCGTTTTGCCAAATTCACAATAAAATGGTGAGCGAATGATACTCGACTCCGACATACTACCCATCAGTTGCTGAAATAGCTCACTACGATGACGATCGTCGGTACTTCCGTTTATTGCTTGTAGCAAGTCCGCGGCGTTCTGGCGAACTTGGTTGATGCTCTCTGAACCGCCATCAAACTCATCACCAGCAAGCATTTTTTCGAATTCGGTCATGTTATCTCTTTACAGTATTACAATAAAATTGGGGATATTGTATCACTCGCCTAACCGCGTTTTCACCAATTGGTTTATCGCTCAACATTCATAAGTTAAGCAGCCGTCAGTTCAAACAAAAACACCTGCCAGTTGGCAGGTGTTTTTTGTCATGAGAGTATCGAGTTACTCTTCAGAAGCATCATCCGCTGTTGGTGCTTCAGGAGTATCAGTTGCAGCAGCATCAACTACTGTGCCTTCTGTACCCTCTTCACCTTCAACTTCCGCTAGCTCTTCCACTTCATCGATGCGCTGTAGACCCACTACAGACTCATCAGAAGCGGTACGGATAAGCGTGACACCTTGGGTGTTACGACCGACTTGGCTCACCTCTGCAACGCGAGTACGTACTAGCGTACCTGCATCGGTGATCATCATCATTTCGTCGCCTTCTTCAACTTGGACAGCGCCAACTACAGGGCCGTTTCGCTCAGAGACTTTGATTGAAACTACACCTTGTGTTGCACGACCCTTAGTTGGGTACTCTTCTAGCTCAGTACGCTTACCGTAACCGTTTTGCGTCACGGTTAGAATGTCGCCTTCGTTTGAAGGAACAATCAGAGACACAACTTGGTCATCTTCAGCGAGCTTCATACCACGAACACCCGCCGCTGTACGACCCATTGCACGGACTTTGTCTTCGCTAAAGCGAACCACTTTACCCTGCTTCGAGAACAGCATCACGTCGCTGTCGCCGTTAGTAATATCCACCCCAATTAGCGAGTCATCGTCACGTAGGTTCACAGCGATTAGGCCGTTAGCACGTACGTTAGAGAACTGATCCAGTGACGTCTTCTTCACTGTACCGTCGCCAGTCGCCATGAAGATGTACTTGTCAGCGCTGAACTCAGACACTGGCAGAATAGCCGTGATACGCTCACCTTCTTCTAGTGGAAGAATGTTAACGATAGGCTTACCACGAGCAGTACGGCTCGCTTGTGGCAATTGATATACTTTCAGACGGTAAGTCTTACCGCGAGTTGAGAAGCACAAAATGTTGTCGTGAGTGTTAGCAACAAGCAGACGCTCAATGTAATCCTCATCCTTCATCTTAGTCGCACTCTTACCTTTACCACCACGACGCTGAGCTTCGTAGTCGCTTAGGTATTGATACTTAACATAACCTTCGTGAGACAGAGTGACTACTACGTCTTCACGAGCGATCAGCTCTTCCATGTCAATGTCGTGAACGGCAGCAGTAATTTCACTGCGACGCTCGTCACCGTAAGTTGCTTGAACTTCTTCTAGCTCTTCGGTGATCACTTCCATCAAGCGCTCTGTGCTTGCAAGGATGTGCATTAATTCTGCAATCTCTTCTAGAAGTGCTTTGTACTCATCAAGGATCTTCTCGTGCTCTAGACCGGTTAGACGGTGTAGGCGAAGTTCTAGAATCGCTTGAGCTTGTTGCTCAGTTAGGTAGTACAGACCGTCACGGATGCCGTATTGGTCTTCTAGCCAATCTGGGCGAGCCGCGTCAGTACCAGCACGCTCTAGCATTGATGCTACGCTACCTAGCTCCCAACCACGAGAAACTAGACCAACCTTCGCTTCAGCAGGTGTTGGTGCGTTTTTGATAAGTTCGATAACTTCATCGATGTTCGCCAGTGCCAAAGATAGCGCTTCAAGGATGTGAGCACGGTCTCTTGCTTTACGAAGTTCGAAGATAGTACGACGAGTCACAACCTCACGGCGGTGATCAACGAAGCACTTCAGCATGTCCTTAAGGTTGAACAGCTGTGGCTGACCATTGTTTAGGGCAACCATGTTGATGCCGAATGTCGTTTGTAGCTGAGTCTGTGAGTACAGGTTGTTTAGAACCACTTCACCGACTGCGTCACGCTTACATTCGATAACAATGCGCATACCGTCTTTATCAGACTCATCACGTAGTGCGCTAATGCCTTCTACTTTCTTATCTTTGACAAGCTCTGCAATCTTTTCGATTAGGCGAGCTTTGTTCACCTGATAAGGGATCTCGGTAACAATGATGGTTTCTTTGCCATTCTTGTCTTCTTCGATCTCGGCTTTAGAACGCATGTAGACCTTACCACGACCCGTTTTGTAAGCATCGATGATGCCTTTACGGCCACTGATCAGCGCCGCTGTTGGGAAGTCAGGGCCCGGGATGTAATCCATGAGCTCATCAATCGTGATGTCTTCGTTCTTGATGTATGCCAAACAGCCATCGATAACTTCATTTAAGTTATGCGGTGGAATGTTGGTCGCCATACCTACTGCGATACCAGAAGCACCGTTTACCAGTAGGTTTGGAATCTTAGTTGGCAGAACCGCTGGAATTTGCTCTGTTCCATCATAGTTAGGAACGTAGTCAACGGTTTCTTTATCTAGGTCTGCTAACAGCTCATGAGCGATTTTAGCCATGCGGACTTCGGTATAACGCATTGCCGCCGCTGAATCGCCGTCAATGGAACCGAAGTTACCTTGACCATCTACCAACATGTAGCGAAGCGAGAACGGCTGAGCCATACGAACAATAGTGTCGTATACAGCACTATCACCGTGTGGGTGATATTTACCGATTACGTCGCCGACAACACGGGCAGATTTTTTATATGGTTTATTCCAATCATTACCTAGTACATTCATCGCGAACAAAACGCGGCGGTGTACTGGTTTTAGGCCATCACGCACATCTGGAAGAGCACGACCCACGATAACTGACATCGCGTAGTCGAGATACGAGCCTCTCAGCTCATCTTCAATGTTTACGGGCGTGATCTCTTTAGCTAGATCGCTCATAGAGCCAATATCCCTCTATAGTTTGATCGTATATTCGATACGTATAAGGTGACAAAATATAACACAAGAATAGTGGGTTCGGCATCACTTTCCCTGCCCTTTTATCAGGTTGTGACCTTGGTTGTGATTCAAACGTCCACAATTTGCACATTTTGAATCTATGACTCTGAAAAGCGGCGAAAAAACACCCAACCAATTGAACGAAACTAGGATAAAAGTTACAAATGCACCATTAATGATCACTGAAGGCGTTTTCGCGTTCTAAATTGCGGTATACTCCTGCCCAATGTCGAACGAAGACGAGTCGGAACAAAGAATTGGCAAATATGGATAAGCAACGGAACGTCGATTTAGACGAAATCAAAAAATTTGAAGAGATGGCAAGTCGTTGGTGGGATCTCGAGGGCGAGTTCAAACCCCTTCACCAAATCAACCCACTTCGTCTTAACTATGTGCTGGATAATGCCAACGGTCTGTTTGGCAAAACGGTTCTTGATGTTGGCTGTGGCGGCGGCATTTTAGCTGAGAGCATGGCGAAACAAGGCGCTAACGTGACGGGTCTCGATATGGGTAAAGAACCATTGGAAGTGGCACGCCTACATGCACTAGAGACTGGCACCAAACTCGATTACGTTCAAAGCACGGTCGAAGAGCACGCGGCAGACAATGCAGGTAAATACGATGTCGTGACCTGTATGGAGATGCTAGAACACGTTCCGGACCCGGCATCGGTCATCGCATCTTGTGCCAAACTCGTTAAACCGGGTGGCCAAGTCTTCTTCTCTACCCTAAACCGCAATCTGCAGTCCTACCTGTTCGCGATTGTTGGTGCAGAAAAACTGCTTAAGATTGTGCCTGAAGGGACACACACTCACGATAAGTTTATCAAGCCATCTGAGCTCATTAAGATGATTGATGCAACGGATTTGATTGAGAGAGGCATTACTGGCCTTTCCTACAATCCACTGACCGACACCTACAAGCTTGGCAAGCGCGTAGATGTTAACTACATCGTGTTTACAGAAAAAGCGCTGTAGAAACACAAGATATAGTGAAAGCACCAATCTGGTTCGCCACGCAAACACGCCAAATTGGTGCTACAACTCACGTTAACTGTCACACACAATTTGTTTACAAAAACAAGACACTTTCGTCGGTTTTGTGTGCTGATATCGCACTTTTAATCACCTCATCAATAACTGCCAAAACTTGCCAAAGATCAAGGAATTTTTTTTCGCTTTGTTTAAAAGAAAACCGATCTGCTAGCACGTAATTTTCACAACTAAGTCGGGTCTAACTTCAATGGTAAGTATCCACTAACTGATTTTTTTCTTTCCCCTAGTTATCCACAGTTTCCTCAAATCGCCGAACTTGAAAATCTCGTTCTATAGCACTATCTTGTAACCCGTAAACCAAATGACCCCTATATCTTGTGTTGGAAGCCAATTTTTATAGGGTGACATTGATCACGAAGCCTTCGCTAAGACTCAACAAAATTTCATAAAAGCGAGGTTTCATATTGTTTTGTTAGGGAACACCTCAGAATGAACCAGCAACTTTCCGTTACTAAACGTAATGGCCGCAAAGAAAGTATCGATCTCGAAAAAATCCACCGCGTTATCGCATGGGCTGCTGAAGGCCTAGACAACGTTTCTGTGTCGCAGGTGGAACTTAAGGCTCACATCCAGTTTTATGATGGCATTACAACGTCAGACATCCATGAAACTATCATCAAGTCTGCAGCAGACCTTATCTCTGAAGACGCACCAGACTACCAATACCTAGCAGCTCGCTTGGCTATCTTCCACCTACGCAAAAAAGCGTACGGTCAGTATGAGCCACCAGCGCTGTTCGACCATGTCTCTAAAATGGTTGAAATGGGTAAGTATGACGCGCACCTGCTTGAAGACTACACAAAAGCTGAGCTAGACGAGCTGGACGATTACATCGACCACACTCGCGACCACGACTTCTCTTACGCTGCGGTTAAACAGCTGGAAGGTAAGTACTTCGTACAGAACCGTGTAAGCGGTCAAATCTACGAAAGTGCACAGTTCCTATACATTCTTGTTGCTGCTTGTCTATTTGCCAAGTATCCAAAAGAGACGCGTCTTGACTACATCAAGCGTTTCTACGATGCGACATCGACATTCAAGATTTCACTACCGACACCAATCATGTCTGGTGTACGTACGCCTACTCGTCAGTTCAGCTCTTGTGTTCTGATTGAGTGTGGTGACAGCCTAGATTCTATTAACGCGACAGCAAGCTCAATCGTACGCTACGTTTCACAACGTGCAGGTATCGGTATCAATGCTGGTCGTATTCGTGCCTTGGGTTCTGAGATCCGTGGCGGCGAAGCGTTCCACACTGGTTGTATCCCATTCTACAAATACTTCCAAACAGCGGTTAAATGCTGTTCTCAAGGTGGTGTACGTGGCGGTGCGGCGACTGTGTTCTACCCTATGTGGCACGGCGAAGTTCAGTCACTGATGGTTCTTAAGAACAACCGTGGTGTTGAAGAGAACCGTGTACGTCATATGGACTATGGTGTTCAGCTAAACAAACTGATGTACGCACGTCTTGTTCAAGGCGGCAACATTACGCTGTTCTCACCATCGGATGTTCCTGGTCTTTACGATGCATTCTTCGAAGACCAAGACGAGTTCGAGCGTCTATACGTTAAGTACGAGAACGATCCGTCAATCAAGAAAGAGACTGTCAAAGCAGTTGAGCTATTCTCACTACTGATGCAAGAGCGTGCGTCTACAGGTCGTATCTACATCCAGAACGTCGACCACTGTAACACTCACAGCCCGTTTGACTCGAAAGTTGCACCGGTTCGTCAATCTAACCTATGTCTAGAAATCGCGCTTCCAACTAAGCCACTAGCGAACGTTGAAGACGAATCTGGTGAGATTGCGCTATGTACGCTGTCTGCATTCAACCTGGGTGCAATTAACGAACTTGATGACCTTAAAGAACTGTCTGACCTAGTGGTTCGTGCACTTGATGCACTGCTTGATTACCAAGACTACCCACTACCAGCGGCATACCGTTCAACTATGAACCGCCGTACTCTGGGTGTTGGCGTGATTAACTACGCTTACTACCTAGCGAAAAACGGTGTTAAGTACTCAGATGGTTCTGCAAACAACCTGACTCACCGCACGTTCGAAGCGATTCAGTACTACCTACTGAAAGCATCTGTAGAGCTTGCAAAAGAGCAAGGTCGCTGCCCATCGTTCCACGAGACAAACTACGCGAAAGGCTTGATGCCAATCGACACGTACAAGAAAGACATCGATCTCGTTTGTGATGAAGCACTTCACTACGACTGGGATGAGCTACGTGCAGAAATCATGGAATTCGGTCTACGTAACTCAACACTGACTGCGCTTATGCCTTCAGAGACTTCTTCACAGATCTCTAACGCAACCAACGGCATTGAGCCACCACGTGGTTACGTATCAGTGAAAGCGTCGAAAGACGGTATCCTGAAGCAGGTTGTGCCAGACTTTGCCAACCTAAAAGAGAACTACGAGCTACTGTGGAACATCGGCAATAACGATGGCTACTTGCACCTTGTTGGTATCATGCAGAAGTTTGTTGACCAAGCTATCTCTGCGAATACTAACTACGACCCTAGCGTCTACGATAGTGGCAAAGTGCCAATGAAGAAACTGCTTCAAGACCTGCTAACTGCGTATAAGTTTGGTGTGAAAACACTTTACTACCATAATACTCGTGACGGCGCGAAAGACGACCAGAACGATAAAGCAGCAGTTGTTGAGCAAGACGACGATTGTGCAGGCGGTGGCTGTAAGATCTAATGTGCTCAGCACACAACCTCTACAGCATTTAAGATTAGATTTCTCTGCCCTTCCTTGTGAAGGAAGGGCTTAAAAAGGATTGCAGCATCATGGCTTACAGTACTTTTACCCAAACTAAGAATAACGCGCTTAAAGAACCAATGTTCCTGGGTCAACCAGTCAACGTTGCGCGTTACGACCAACAAAAATTTGAGATTTTTGAAAAGCTGATCGAAAAGCAGCTTTCGTTCTTCTGGCGTCCAGAAGAGGTGGACGTGTCGAGCGACCGCATCGACTACAACAAGCTTCCAGAGCATGAAAAGCACATCTTCATCAGTAACCTGAAGTACCAAACGCTTCTAGATTCGATTCAAGGTCGTAGCCCGAACGTCGCTCTGCTACCGCTTGTGTCTCTGCCTGAGCTAGAAACGTGGATCGAGACATGGTCATTCTCTGAGACTATCCACTCTCGTTCATACACGCACATCATCCGTAACATCGTGAACGATCCGGGTGTGGTTTTTGACGATATCGTTGAAAACGAGCACATCCTTAAGCGTGCGAAAGACATCGCACACTACTACGATGACCTGATTCAAGCGACCAACGACTACCACCGCTTCGGCGAAGGTACGCACAACATCAAAGGCGAAGAAGTTAAAGTTAACTTGTACGACCTGAAGAAGAAGCTGTACCTATGTCTGATGTCAGTAAACGCACTAGAAGCGATTCGTTTCTACGTGAGTTTCGCTTGTTCATTCGCATTCGCAGAGCGTGAGCTGATGGAAGGTAACGCGAAAATCATCAAGCTTATTGCTCGTGATGAAGCGCTGCACCTAACCGGTACTCAGCACATGATTAACCTACTTCGTAACGGTCAAGACGACTTCTCATTCATGCAAGTTGCTGAAGAGTGCAAGCAAGAGTGTTTCGACCTGTTTAAAGAAGCGGCAGAGCAAGAAAAAGAGTGGGCAGAATACCTATTCAAAGACGGCTCGATGATTGGTCTAAACAAAGACATCCTGTGCCAATACGTTGAGTACATCACTAACGTTCGCATGCAGGCGGTTGGTCTTGATGCAGCTTACCCAGAAGCAACATCGAACCCAATTCCTTGGATCAACGCTTGGCTGTCTTCAGACAACGTTCAGGTTGCGCCGCAAGAAGCAGAAATCAGTTCTTACCTTGTGGGTCAGATTGACAACGAAGTAAGCGCAGACGACTTTGAGGGCTTCGAACTTTAATGCCAACCATCAAGATAAACTCTATCACCACGATCGAGTCTAACCCTTCCAACACCGTCTTAGAGACAATGGAGCAAGCTGGGTTAGAGCCAGAATATAACTGCCGAGATGGTCACTGCGGTGCCTGTCGCTGCACTCTGGTTTCAGGCGAAGTGGAGTACGTAGGGTTTGCGATGGCCTACACACAAGCAAATGAGATTTTGCCGTGTATTTGTCGAGCGAAAACCGATATTGAGCTCGATAATATTGCGCATCAGTTGAAGAAGCGAGCATAGCGCTTTATTAATAGAGGGCTCTTTCTCCAAGTAAAAACGGCTCTTATGAGCCGTTTTTTCTATCTGTATTTAGCAGAATTAGTTAGCGACATACTCTAGAGACGAATGATGAAGCGTAATTCTCAACTGTCCCTTATCATCTCTCACGAACGTCCAAGTTTTATCCACCGAGGTGACTTCGCCCGCGGCATTGGTGAAGTGAACTTTACCCATGGTATTCACACTGTTACCAGCAACCAAAATACCTGCGTTATCAATGCGACATTCCGTCCAGTTTTTTAGCGCAAAGCCTGAGTCCTGAGGATACGTGTCATTGCCTCCGACAAAGTAAGATAACGCACCTTCGCTATCCAATCTAAACGTCTGTGGATTAACGGTGAGTGTAGGCTTAAACAGCACTGAGCCCATCTCATAACCGTAAGCATTGTCTATAACCTCACGTGCCAGCATCTCTGCTGCTTGGTGTCCCTTCTCTTCATAGGTTTGACTGATATGCACAACCGCATTACACCAATCTTCTTGGGCAGAAATCACTTCCACCTTACTAATGACATTCCCTGCCCCACTTGCAAACACGGCAGTAGAAATAGGCAACACGAACAACGACGCAAATAGAGAGTTAACTTTCATACTAGTTCCTTTTTAAACTTGCCGACCGAATGATCTTTTACTCACATAAAAAGCACTAAAGCTTCGGTCTTGCGAACTTGGTTAACTAAAAATCTATCAGCTTGGCGTTTTAAAGATATCGAATCCTGCCTTCAAAGCTGCATATCAGATATGCGAAGTCTCGCCTTGCCATAAGGTGTTAATAATTAGCTCTGAGCACTCTCAGTGCATGGCGTTACTGGCTTGACCGCTTACTATTTTACGCTTCAAAACCGCTCGCTATGGAGAGTCAACAGCACAGGCAAGTGTGAAACGTCAACCAAACGCTCTAATGAGCAAAAGTGGTGTCTCTATGATGAAATATCTCTTTCTCGCTGCTGTGATTGCCTCCGCACTCGGCTGTGTCACCAAGCCCCAGCACTATCACCACACGTCAGGTAGTATTCGTGTCAACAAGCAAGCTGAAAGTGATATCGCCTCTGTGATAAAAATGGCTAGACGGTCTCAGCCCAGTGAACAGAGTGGATTTCGTCTACTAAATGATCCTGTCGATGCGCTGGTCACGAGAGCGGCACTGATTAGCAGAGCTGAGCATTCTGTCGATATTCAATATTACATCTACAAAAATGATTTCAGCGGAGCACTGCTGCTAGACGAAGCCAAAAAGGCGGCAGAGCGCGGTGTGCGAGTTCGGATTTTACTCGACGATTTTGGCAGCTTTGGTATCGATGACGTCCTCATCACTCTCGACCAGCATCCAAATATCGAAGTGCGTCTTTTCAACGCCTTTCGAAGAAACCGCACCCTCATTGGCCAGCTCACTTTTGGACTTGGCCACACGACACGGCGCATGCACAACAAAGCACTCATCATCGATAATCAAGTAGCCATCGTTGGTGGACGGAACATTGGAGATGAATATTTTGGTGCGAATCCTGACATCGTATTTGAAGATATTGATGTGCTGTTAACCAATCCGGCAACCAACCAAATTTCGACATCCTTTGACGAGTTCTGGAATCACGAAAGAGCCAAACCTGCGAGTAGCCTAATTAGAAAAGTACCCTTAGACAAAGACATCATCGCGAAAACCCGCTCCCTAAAGAGCGCCTCTAAAATACCGGAAACAAAAAACTACATAGAAGCCGTGAGTCAGAAGCTTGCTGACGCCAAACGCGATCGCGAAGAGTTACAGCTATCGTGGGCATTCTCTGAGGTAAAGTACGACTCGCCGAGTAAAGTCACCGTTGCACGAGATCGCTACGATCTTATGTGGTCTTCACAGGTCAGTCACATGGTCGATGAGCTAGAACATCAATTGACCATAGTCACGCCTTACTTTGTTCCCAGCAAAAAAGGGATGAATTTTTTCGCTGACCTGCGACGCAGAGGTATCCAAGTCACCGTAATTACCAATTCTTTGAAATCGACCGATGTTGCTATCGTTCATTCAGGTTACTCAAAGTATCGAAAACAGCTGCTGGATATGGGCGTGACTCTGTATGAAATTGATGGGCGGGAAAAACAGAAACTCGACAAAGACAGTTTGAACGCATGGTTCGCCTCTCGCTCAAGCCTACACGCTAAGCTGTTTATCTTTGACCAAAATACGGTGTTTATTGGTAGCCCAAACTTTGATCCGCGCTCCTTCTATGAGAACACTGAAATTGGCGTCTCAATACACTCTCCAGAGCTGGCAATTGAGCTAAACCAGGCGCTTGAGGATGTGGTCACGGTAAATGCATTTCGAGTGACTGTAGATGCTCATGGCGGATTGATGTGGACAAAAGGCGAGGAGCGCTTCGACAAAGAGCCAGGGGCAAGTTGGTGGAAACGCACATCAAACTACTTGATGCGTTTTTTGCCAGTCGAATCGCAGTTATAAAAAAGCGAGACCCGTTATTCGACAGGATCTCGCAATTCTTCCAGCACAGTAATCGCACCTTTCTCAACTTCTATTGAACCCGCTTCGGTAAGCGCTTTTAATGATCGACTCACCGAGTTGCGAGACATACCTAAAATCGTTGATAGCTGCTCATTTGAAAGGGTAAGTGTAGAGCTGTTCACTGTATCACCAAGTAACGTGAGCGCTAAATGTACTTTGCGATCCATATCTTTCTCATGACTCCAATAGAGTAGCTGTGCAAAATACATAGTCTTCTTGGCCTGTGTTCGCACCAATAATTTATTCAGCTCTAAATTTTCATCTAGCAAGGACTTAATGATTGCTGCTGGAACAAGCACAACCCGCGCCTTAGACCAAGATTGAATGACAGTATTGACTTTATTGGCCATGATAATTGGATTCTCGAAAATACTCGAACCACTCCCGAGTAACCCGACAAGCCTATTAACGCCATCATGATCAACACGCTCTACCCCAAACACCCCATCCATCACTAAGGCAAAATGCGTCGGCTCTTGCCCTCTTACTCCAAGAAAGTCGCCAACTTGAACGGTTTGAACCGTGCCCACCTCAAGAAAAAGGTCAGCTAAGTCTATGGGAACGTTAAATACTTTCGCTATTTCCAATGCTGTCGTCATACGCCGCCGAGTTCGGTTAATCACACTGCCGTTGATTATAGACTGCATACTCTTAACGACTCAAACTCTGGATTCGGCTTACAATCATTAACTGCCACTTCTGGCAAAGATTCACCGATAAGCGCAGTTCGCTCAAAATCAAACTGATCGAGTATATGACGAATTAGGTTAAGTCTGCCTGTACGCTTACAATTGTTATCCACGATGTACCATGGACAATGTTTCGTATGGGTTTTGCGAAACATGCGTTCTTTAGCGCGAGTGTAATACAACCACTTGTGACGAGACTTAAGATCCATAGGTGATAGCTTCCAACGCTTAGTTACTTTGTTTAGTCGTTCATGAAAACGATTCTCTTGAGTCTGATGTGTGATAGAAAGCCAATACTTCAGCACAATCACACCTTGCCTAACCAAACTTTTCTCGAACGATGGGCAATCTTTTAGAAAGCTCGCGACTTGTTCTTCACTCGCGAAATTCATGACAGACTCTACGCCAGCTCGGGTATACCAACTGCGGTCGAAAATAACCATTTCGCCCTCACTAGGCATCTCTTTCACCCAGCGCTGAAAGTACCACTGTTTTTCTTCAGCATCCGTTGGTTTACCTTTTGCAACGACGCGAACGTGATTAGGGTCGAGCTTATCGACAATTCGCTTGATGCTGCCACCTTTACCTGCAGAGTCTCTACCCTCAAAAACGATAACGACTTTGAGGCCGTTTTTAATAATGTGCCCTTGAAGCTGAACTAACTCTTCTTGAAGCTTTTTTAGCTGCTTCTTGTACTTCTTTTTCTTCATTTTCTTATTATCAAGTGCACTATTCATTGTTCAGCTTCTGATCCTCTTTTAGGTTGCGAGCCTTGATAAACTCTTGCACATTCTTTGGAAGTACAGGGCCGTAGCTGCCTAAGCTGCCGCAACAGACGCTAATACAGACTTCTTTTAGCTCGTTGCCCTTGTCACACACTTTTTTGACAATTCCCTTTTCTGCTTTGACTCTTAAAAACACACTCAAGAAAACCATTACTGCGATTGCTATAAACACAACAATAAGCATGCTGTCACCTTTCTATTAATAGAGTTAATAATTGATAGAGATATTAGATAAGAAAAGAGCCCCACCCGAGCCAAGAGACCATCCTTGGAGTCCGCTCTGGGCGGGGCAAATCGTTAAATCGTTAAATCGTTAGAACGCGTAATACAAGGTTGCTGCAACACCACCTAACGCATTGAGTCGCTCTGCTGCTTCGCCGTGTAGAATTTCCACATCGACATTGTTCGTCATCGCTTCTACCAGAACCATGTTGAACTTCTGAGCGTTCACTGGGTGTGGCAAGTAAATGCGTCGTACCTGACCGTTTTCCAGCGCGGTCATGACTGCATCCAGACCAAATGCGCTGCGGTCACAAGTGTTTTGACGAATCAGTAGTTCTTGTACCAGAGACGTATCTTGCACCTGCTCATACTCATCTGCGATAACTCGAACCATGCGCTTTAGATCGCGCTCAGATACCTTGAATGGGATCGGCTCAATGGATACCAGACGCTCAGCTACCGTATGGTGCAGTTCATTAGCCACCTGCTTAGCAATCTTTAGGTTTCCACCTAAAATGATGCGATCAAAATCCGTATCTTCCATAAAGTGGGCATTAATCTCTTCTGCCGCACTGCCATAGATACGTCTTTCTGTATCAAGGTCGCGCCTTTCTGAAGCTTGCGTGCGTGACTTTTTGCCACCTGGTCGCAAGAACACACCACTTTCAACACCGCTATCAACAAGTTGCTCGCTGCCGTTTGTGTTTAGGTTTACAGAGATAACGCGGTGTTCTTTTTCAGAGAACAGTACCACTAGGTACTTACCGTAGCGGTGCAATTGAGAAAGTAGTTCAGATACCTGAGGTAGCCCGAAGTGCACCTTGTTTTCCACAGGAAGCGGTAAGTCAACGATCATGCCATCTACAAAGTCAGTAAGAATCATTGCCGCCTTGCCACGAGGCTCATGCTGAGCAAATGCTTCCAGTGTTTTTTCTTCAATGTATTCCCAAGTGAGTGCAGTGCCGACCTTGCTCTCTGCATCTGCCTTTTGCTCTGGCGTTAGCATGTCGAACTGGTTCTTTAGTTCAATCATCCAAGCTGGACGCTCACGCTGGTTGGTGTAATCGCTTGGATCCAAGTTAGCGTACACGGTCATCATGTTTGACTTAGTTTCTTGGTGGTCATCGATGTAGCTACGAAGTGACACAAACAGGTCTTGAATTGTATTGTTCATAATGTTTTCTCATTGATTGAATACGTTTAACTGTTCCTGCACGCACTCTTAGTGCACAGGATTTGCGAACTGTTGAATTAAGCTCTTGGCACATCTGACAGACACGAGCATTATCGAGCGATACTTAAATCGCTGAATAAGGACGAGATGCCAGCGTAAGGACTCATGACCAACTTTGGTCACGCACCCTGTCTTTACCCTTAACAGAGAGCACTCGTCATGACCCCAAATCTTGATAACTTCGACCTAAGCCTACTTCCTGTTGTTAGAAGCCTTGTAAAGTACAAAAGCACTAAGGCAACGGCTCTTCATCTAGGTATCTCTCAAGCCAGCGTCAGCCGTAATGTCGCCAAAATAAATCAAGCCTTCGGACAAAACCTCTTTACTCGCAGCGCACATGGCATGGAGGCATCACCTCTTGCTAGACGTTTGGCAAGTGTGACCGACCAAATGCTTGCACCGCTTCAAAATGCACTTGACGAATTGTCTGAATTTGATGCCACTCTCTATTCTGGTGACGTCTCTTTGGTCATTGACCCTTACATCCTTGAGGAACAAGCTGATGCACTTACCAAAGCCTGTGCTGATGCTTTTCCTAACGCTAAGCTTTCTTTTGACATTTGGCACCCTAATGCCGCTGAGGGGCTTAAATCAGGTGATTACCACTATTGCATTACCGACCAAGACATCGTGCTACCTCAAGCGATATACCAAGAGAAACTTTACGAGGAGTCTGCGGTGATCATTGCTCGTGAGCATCACCCTATCCTCTCTGCTCCTTTTGATTTAAGTGATGTACAGGGTTTGCCAATCGTCTCCATTCCTGCTCCCGATGGACACAAATCAACATTCAATATTGAAGGTCTGTTTCGTAATACCGAACTGGAACCTAATATTGTTATGCAAACACTTAATTTACGCTCAGCCGCCAGTTATTTAAAAAATAGTGACGCTATTATGTTTGGTAGCCCTTCATCGGCAATGCATTACCAAGGCATTGAAACTTACTCTATTAGTAAGATTAACGTTAACCTTCCTCACTACGATATATATGGTGGGTTTAGCCAAATAAAAAGAAATAACCCGTTAACTCAACATGTCCATAGTGTGATTCAGGGAGCGTTTAGAAACAAGCAATTCCCGTTTCAATAATGAATAGCTGATATGCAATGTCGTGGCAGATTATTCATGTATATTGAATATCGAAGCGCGGCAGACTCGCGTTAAACTAATTTTCAATAGAGGTAATAATGATTATCGCAAGATTCTTCTTAATGATGGCTATATTCTTTGAGGTAGCAGGTACGAGCTCAATGAATGTTGCAGGTCAAGGAGGAAACATTCTTAACTACGTATTAATGTACGTTCTAATTTCAGTTTCTTACTACTTTCTTGCTCTTGCAGCTAAAAAGATCCCAATCGGTATCGCCTATGCTTGCTGGGAAGGTTTGGGTATTGCTCTGATTACTTTAGTGTCCATCTTCTATTTTGGCGCGACACTCAATATGCAAGAAATTTTCGGATTAGTACTCGTTGTCGCTGGTGTTGTTATGGTGACACTTGGTGAAGAACACCACACAGAACAGCCTGAGCCAGTAAAAGTAAAGAGCGTTACTAAACCAAAGATTCAAACCGCTAAGTTAAGGTAGGAAGCAAACATGAACTCTATTCTAAACATCTATTTTGGATACGTAGTGCTTGCAGCACTGTTAGACGTTGCCGCTAATATGGCGCTGTCAAAGTCTGAAGGTTTTAAGAAGCGTAAATGGGGCTTCTCTGCTATCGCTCTGGTACTGCTTGCATTCACGCTTTTGGCGCAAGCGGTAAAAGGTATTGACCTTGCGATCGCTTACGCAAGCTGGGGGGCAATCGGTATTCTCGGTACGGCATTGGGCGGCTACCTACTATTTAACCAAAAGCTTAAGAGAATTGGTTGGGCGGGCATCTTTACAGTTATTGCGGCAATCATTGTATTGAAAACAGCTTAATCTCGTTTTTACAAACACTAAATCTATAAGTTAGCGCGGAGAAAGGATATTTGGGGGGCTCATCCATGCCTGAATAATAATAACATGATGAGCCATCTTTTCTCCGCCACCTTTCCCCAAATAATTTAAAGTTAAATCAAACTATAACTAATAATCACTATCACAGTTGAATATTATGAACTTTTACAAGAATCCTCCGAGAGCACTGTTGTCACAGCTTAGTGATGAAGAAATATCTGCAGTCGTCGCATTGTACAGTGTCAGCACACAGTTTGGTCAAGGTGCATACCTATTTAATCGAGATATTGGCATTTGGCTAAGCGATCTATCCTTCCAAGTTCAACTTCCTGATAACAATGGACTTGGATTTTATACAATAGAGCGTGAAGTACTTGATTCACTTGTACGCAAAAGCATTATCCACAAGCAAAATACGATTCTATCTCGATGCCTACAGAAAATTTCTGCTTATCAAATTACTCCAAAAATAAAAGAGAAAATTGGCAACTGGTTAATCGAAAATGAAATCTCACTTCCGATATTAGTCGATTTTAATCTAAGTGCATCGCTAAAAGGCTAATCACTATGAATCTCAACGTTCAGGAGCTTGAAGACTACACCTATTCAAGGAACTACCAGGACCAATACATTGACGAGTTTGTTCACAGTAGTGATGACAGACAACTGCAATTTCTGATGCTCAATGATGTCGAGCATTGTGTTTTTGTTTTGCAGCACTGCCCTCATGGGCAAGTTCAGCATCTTCTTGAAGAGCTAGAAATGCTCGGACATGACAAAAAAGTACGCTACATCGCGATGCAGCTCGGCATTATCCACTCAGAAGCAGAGACCAACCGTGACTACCTGACCACCAGTGTCGGAGAGCATGTATTCCAGCGAATAGGCTGGATTATTACGTTGGCACTGCTTGGTATTGTTTCCGGCCTGATCATTGCGAAATATGAAGATACCTTAAGCACCTTAGTTTTACTTGCTGTGTATATGCCGGTCATTGCCGCTGCAGGTGGTAACACGGGCAGCCAAGCGGCAACGCTGGTGATCAGGGCACTTGCCACTGGTGAGCTAAAAAAACAGCAATGGCTTCAGGTTGCTTGGAAGGAACTACGAGTTGGCACACTCATCGCCATTGTGCTGGCAATCATTATTGCGGCGCGCGTTCTTATATTTAGCGGCGCTACAAGCCACTCCGGATTCGCACTCACAGACATCGCTTTTGCTATTTCAGTAGCGCTGTTTATTCAGGTGGTTATTTCGACTGTCTTGGGTGGTGTCCTGCCAATCGTGGCTAGGGTATTTAAGCTTGACCCTGCTGTACTTGTGAGCCCGGTACTTGCCTCTATCGTCGACATCTCTGGCATCTGGATTTACTTCACCATCGTCAGCCAATATCTCGGCATTCGATGAGAAAACACAGACATTTTATTTTTTATATTCACTTCCCCAAATGGATGTAATTCATTTCAACGGACTGGCTAAACATTGGAGATATCAATGTGAAAACACCATGGTTCAACATCAGTACAGCTGGTGCAATAAATAACCTTCAGACCACTAAGAGCTCAGGATTATGCTCGGCTGAAGCGGCTTCTCGCCTCGAACACTATGGCGAGAATGCCCTCACAGAAGCGGCTGCAAAGCCAATGTGGCAACTCTATCTAGAGCAGTACAAAAACCCGCTCGTATTCATTCTGGCGATTGGTTCGATTGTGTCAGCAATGACAGGTCATATGGTTGACGCGATTGCGATTGCGGTGATCATCATGATCAATACTGGTATCTCTTTCTGGCAAGAGCGTAAAGCTCATAAAGGGATGCAAGCACTCAAGGAGATGGCTGCGCCTCAAGCCGAGGTAATTCGTGATTCGAATTGGCAAATGATTCCGGCAAAAGAACTGGTACCTGGCGATATTATCAAGCTAAACACCGGTGATATTCTGCCTGCGGACGTCCGTATTTTGGAGGCGCATCAGCTTGCTATCGACGAGGCTGCGCTCACCGGTGAATCCGAGCCCGTGACCAAGTCCGTCGATACAATTGGCGACCAAGACGTAGCGCTCGGTGACCAAAAGAACATGGCGTTTATGACAACTATGGTCACAACAGGTACTGGACTTGGCGTTGTGACTGCCACTGGCATGCAAACTGAGGTCGGCCACATCGCTGAGATGATGAACCAGACACCTCTCACTAAGTCGCCAATGCAAGTTCGCATGGACAACCTTGCGCATCTATTGCTGTTTGTTGGACTTGGCATCGTGGCCCTAGTCTGTGGTGTCGGTTTCTATCATGGTATGCCTGTTCTCGACATTTTGACGACAGGTATTTCATTGTCTGTTGCCGCCATACCAGAGGGATTGCCGACTGTTGTGACTATTGTACTCACGATGGGCTCGACGCGCATGGCGAAAAACAACGCTCTTGCGAAGCAGCTTTCTGCTATCGAGTCGCTAGGATCAGTGACGGTTATCTGTTCGGACAAAACCGGTACGCTTACTCAAAACCAGATGCAAGTGGTTAAAGCTTACGACACCACGAATCACTTTTGGGACGTAACAGGTAAAGGCTTTGAGCCAAAGGGCGAGTTTGTCGCAGACGGTCACGACAATCGTCTTGCACACGCGTCAAGCCTGAATCAAGGACTGCTGATTTCTGCACTATGTAGCGACTCAAAAGTCATAGAACAAGACGGTAAGTTAGTCGTACAAGGCAGCCCAACTGAAGGCGCAATGGTGGTGGCGGCAGCGAAGGCTGGTTTTGTCAAAGATACTCTGCTTTGTGATGGTGGCTACCAAATCGTCAAGAAATTCCCGTTTGATTCTACTCGCAAGATGGCATCAGCCGTGGTGAAGTCTCCAAATGGTGATTACTTTCTTGCAGTCAAAGGCGCGCCAGATGTGCTGCTAACCAAGGCATCTAGCTTCCAGACAGGAACTAACTTCGCGGGCATGAGTGCGACTCAATTCGACAACGCAAAACAAGCCTTCGAAACCGCAATTGATCGTTTCGCCAATCGAGCACTTCGCACTATCGCTGTTGGCTTTAAGCCACTCTCAACAAATCAGCTTGATCTCGAGGCGAGCGATTTAGAGCAAGATTTTTGTCTCACGGCACTGTTTGGCATTATCGATCCACCAAGACCAGAAGTGAAAGAAGCCATCGAGCAATGCTACCGCGCAGGTGTTCGTACTGTGATGATCACTGGTGATCACGCAGCGACAGCAAAGGCTATCGCCAAAGAAATTGGCATCATACGTAGACCAGAGCACAAAGTGGTGACGGGCACCGAGCTTGATCATATGGACGACAATCAGCTTCGAGCGATTTGTCCTTCTGTCGCTGTGTTTGCTCGCGTGACGCCTGAGCACAAACTAAGAATCGTCAAAGCGCAGCAAGAGAACCTCGAAGTTGCCTCTATGACAGGTGATGGCGTGAACGATGCTCCTGCGCTCAAGCGAGCGGATATCGGTGTCGCCATGGGTATCACGGGGACATCCGTTGCTAAGGATTCAGGTGATATGATTTTGCTTGATGATAACTTCAGCACCATTGTTAAGGCAGTACGCCAAGGTCGTCAGATTTTCGATAACCTGCGAAAGTTCATGCGACAAGCATTGACAGCTAACGTCGCAGAGGTATCGGTTATCCTGTTTGCGTTCCTTGCGATGGGACCTGAAACCGTTTTGCCACTGACGCCATTGATGATTCTATGGGTGAACTTGGTATCCGATGGCCTACCTGCTTTAGCGCTGGGTATGGAGCCTCAAGAGCATGACTTGATGGATAGAAAGCCTCGCAAACGAAACGAGCCATTCTTCTCTGATGGCCTAGGTGTGAGGATTCTTACCCGTGGTTTGGCGCTGGGTGCGCTCAGCTATGTCTCGTTTGCGTGGGCACTGAACAGTGGATTTAGCACGCAATATGCTCAGACTATTGCGTTCTTGATGCTGATCTTTGCACAGCTATGGCACCTATTCGATAGCCGAACGTTTACTACGCTGTTTAGGAAGAATCCGTTTACCAATCTATATCTACTGGGCGCTATTGCATTGTCAGCCACACTATCACTCTGTGTGGTCTACACCTCAATGGGTCAATATGTGTTTAGCACTGAACCTCTTGCTTTGCATCACTTATCTTGGATTGTGATCGTATCGGGCGGACTGACATTCGTGTTGTCATCAGTGAAAGAACTGACTAAGACGAAGTGGCTATAACTCGTAGCCACTATTAGTCATAAACTAATCATCAGAGGGCGGTCTTAGTACCGCTCTCATTTTTCCCGTCATAGAACGCTCTTTTCCTACGGTCCTCAACATATCTCTCCATTCTGCAAAAGTCACAATAAAAGGATTAAAGCTTTTGACTGGTTTACTGATGCCATACCGCACTGTTTCCACCTCAGGTTCAAAGGTTCCAAACAGCCTATCCCATATAATCAGCACGCCAGCGTAGTTCTTATCGATATACTGAGCGTTGACCCCATGATGCACGCGGTGGTGAGAAGGCGTGTTAAACACCCATTCCAAAGGACCAAGCTTGCGAATCCACTGAGTATGCACAAAGAACTGTAGCCCCAAGTTGAGTAAAACCACAAACACCACCCATTTGGGTTCGAATCCAATAATGACAAGGGGCATCCAAAATAACCACATGCCAGCCAGCGGATACATCAGGCTTTGACGAAATGCAGTGCTGAAATTCATGTTCTCCGAGCTATGGTGAACAACGTGTGCCGCCCACATCCAACGCACTCTATGACTGGCGCGATGGAACCAGTAATAAAAGAAATCTTGCAGCAGCATGAGGAGCAGAAACAGCGGAAGCGACATTTCTATGTTAAATAGCTTCCATCCAAACACGAGTAGGTAAAGCTTAGCGATGAATAAACCTGCCATTAAATCAGACAGTTGATGTAATCCCGCAAGAGAAAAGTTACAGGCCAATTCCTTGAAAGAGTATCGCGCCGAAGCAGGTAGCCTGTTGCTTCTTTGCCCAAACCAATATTCCAACCCCATCATGAGCAGAAAAATGGGGGCTAACGCAATCAGTAGCAGTTCAGGTTTATCCGCGAGGGTTTCCATACTTGTCCTTGTTCCTATTTTACCTAGTCAATGCTTACCATTTGGCGTAATGATCTTCCGTCAACCCCAGTACATTCTCCAGCTCATAGCTACGTCCATTCGATAGTGAAATCGTCCCAGAAAACGTGCCCACAAACTGGCGAAAGTTACTTTTAAGTAGCCAAAGGTTGAGTCGCTCCTTGCGCACATTCTTAGGGGAAAAACGAAGGTCTATCAACCCGTTAGAGTCGTAAATTCTCCAAGCAGAATCAGGATCGTGTCGATCAAACTCAAACAGCACGGCTGGAAGAAGCACTCTTTGCCCATCTATCCATAAGGCATTCTCGCTCACCCCAGTTTCATTCACGCCTGCCGCGAGATTTAACCCTAGTCGGGTTCCTTCAGAATCTGCGCTGATGCTCGCCCAGCGCCAGCTTGTCTCACGGCGCATAAATCCCGCAGAAAAGTCATAGCCTGCCCGCGCGTTGCTGAGCGAAACCGATTTACCAGCAACGTTCAAACTGCCGGAGACATTGAGCGCATTATGCTTTTGAGTGTAGGTCCAGCCCGAATAACCGGTAGGCGAGCTCACCATAATGGGGGCACTGTCATGACTCGGCGGCGTCAGTGTAATATCCATAGAGAAGTGCTTAGATTTAACCGCAGCGCTCCAGACACCTTCTTCGATTTGTAACGTCAGTGCGCCGCCGTTGAACACGGCTTTCCCTTGCCAAGGCGACGGAGTCATGAAATAGCCAAGCCCTAATGGTCGAAGCCAGCTTTGCTCTAGCAGCTCATTTCGCTTGATGTCGTAGAGGTAGCAAAAGCTATTGCCGACATAACGTATATCGGCGATCGCAAAACCAATGACATAATCTGGCGTGAACACGCTAATGAACTGGAACTGTTTGTAGTGGAAGTACTTGGCAACCGAACTGCGCTGTTTGTCCATGGTCGAGAAATAGCGAAAACTCTCTACGTCCAGCTGCTCTGGTATAGAGGTGAGATATCCCTGCAACGGACGCCCAGTCTCATCGATTAAGGTTTTAATTTGCTGAATTGACGAGAGTTCCATACTCGAGCACCCATAACGTGGTCATAGATTGTACAAGTATGAATCAGATTTTATCGACTCGACGAAGGTTAGAGCAAAAGCACCAAAGCGATCACAGTTTCAATAATTTCCGTTAAGAACTACGTGAAGTCCGTTAAGAACCACGTGAAAAACGTGGCACAAAAAGAAAGGGCTGACGCATAGGTCAGCCCAAAAGGAATGAATATTTTGGTTCAATCGACTGTCGACAAAATTGAATCGGCGGTACCCATAGATACGCTCTTATCAGCTACATGACGACCACCATCGTCATAAAGCGAGATTCGGAAACCATCGTCGGACAGGATCTCTTCCATAGGAGCCTTCAACCACATAGCTGCTATATCACCGCACTTTTTACTGAACGCTTCACCAAGCATGATTTGCTCATTAGCTACTTGATAAAACACTCTTATTTTAGATTGTTGGATCATATCTCCCCCCTCCTGCACACCACTATATTTAGGGTGAACATTGATTTTAATCAATTGGAGAAAAACAGCTACTCTCAAAAATGAGAATTTGAAATTCCCTTTAGAGATCAGATTATTGTGAACTAGATCCAATTTTCATATATAAATAACTAAAAAGCATATTCAACCAATCGCATTTCAGGGCAAATGAATCAAGATAACTTCTCAAGCGGTAAGAATATATCTTGAGTTCTCGTTAAGAACCCGTAGTCAGGAAACATCGGTTGATTGTCTAGATATCGACGCAACATGTCACCAGCAACCGTACTGATCACAGTTTTGACACTCTTTTCGTTATAGCTTCTTTGCAGTTTAAGCGTCTGCCCCCACTCTCCTTTTGGCGTTGAGATCGCAACAGAGAACTGCTCGTTTTCTAATTTGCCTGTCGAGATCGCGATATCGGCCGAACAGTTTCCTTTCGTCGCTCCTGCCAGTGCCAATGTTGCACCTAACTGTTCGCTATCACGATCTAACGGAGATGCGGTTTTGGAACCTAAGATCCAAGTCGCCCCGCAACACTGCGATACTTTCTCACTGTCTTGCAACCAAGACGCTAAACAACCCTTGGTGGAGTGTTCCGAGATGGCAATGGTCGGCTTATGCACTTCAACTAGGTGTCCGATACGCTCCAACATAGGCTCATCGACACTGACGACATTGCTATGCAGCAGTTTCTCTATCATAGCAAGTACGCGAGCACCGGTTTCTAAGTCGTCAGACGGGCCAAATAGCTTTACTTCAATGAACGGTAAGTAAGAGCGGTAGCCAAGCTCATAATCGGCGGGAAGCTGTAAGTTCGATAGCGTGTCAGCAATACCAGACTCAGACAGACCGAAGGTAAAAATACGTCGACATACTCGGCCCTGCTGATTCGGGAACTGAGCTTTTAGGTCGGGGATGATCTGCTCAATGGTCATCTTCTTAAACTCACTTGGCACGCCCGGTGTAAAGTAAAATAAGCAGTCGTTGATCATCATTTTAAAGCCGCAAGCGGTACCGATTGGGTTATCCACTACCGAGGCACTAGCGGGCAACATTGCTTGCTTTATATTGCTCTCAGGCATGAGTTTACCGCGTTTCGCGTAGAAGGATTTTAGGTTATCGAGCCATCCTTGATTCAATACCAAAGGCTCGTCCGCGGCTTCTGCCGCTACTTCAGCGCTCAGATCATCCGATGTAGGACCTAAACCACCGTTCACAATGATGACATCTAGGTTGAGACTCAACATCACCAACTCTTGCAGCAAAGACGCTCGCTGGTCACCAACCGTCGAGCGTTTATACATAGAAAACCCATGCTCATAAAAGACACGACTGAGCCAAGCGGCATTGGTGTCCACAATGTCACCATATAGAACCTCTTCTCCAGTACTCAGCATCGCTATTTTAGGCATGATCTCTCCTTATTCGTTTTTCTTTAAGAATGACATGAGTTAAAGAAATAGCAATAGCGACAACTAAGCAAATCATAGGATTAGCAGAACCTTTACCAAACCATACTGTACGGTCGGTATGGGCATGGTTATAATGGTCAATCTACTCGTGGGAAGTGAACTATGGCAGATTTAAAACAAACACTACTGGATGCAGGTTTTGAGCTTATCAGCGAGCATGGTTTTGCTGGTATCGGCATCATGAAGATTATCCAACAAGCAAACGCAACCAAAGGCTCTTTCTACCATCACTTCAAATCAAAAGAAGACTTCGGACGCCAGCTGCTCGAGGGCTACTTCGAGGATCACCTCGCCACTGTCATATCATACCTCAGCGATGAAGATTTGCCGTTTGCCGATCGCGTTTTGAATTACTTCGAGTTCTGGTCTGAATCAAAAGTCACATGCGAGTTTCAAATTAAATGCTTAGTGGTCAAGCTTTCCGGAGAGATCGCAGGGACATCGTCAAGCATGCAAGCCGAACTCGATAAGGGGGCTGAAAAGGTCATTAATCGAATGGCAGATTACTTCACCGAGGGGAATACGCTAGGTGTCATGTCTATCTCAGAACCGTATGCGGCATCTCGCTCCCTTTACGCTAAGTGGTTAGGCGCGACTTTACTTTGTGCGGTTCAAAAGGATAGAGCTCATTTAGAGCAAGCGATGCGTGAAACCGCGCAGTTGGTCGGTAGCAACTAGTTTTACTAAGCTCTCATACTTTGGCTGTCAAAAAAGGGCTGTTTCCAGCCCTTTATTCATTTAACGCCCTATTCCCGATGCATCGACGGCTTCGGGTTCAAACGTCAGTGGTGGCCACTCTTTGAAGGTCTCCAAGTGCTGCTTAACCGCAGCTTGCGCAGGACCAAATGCCCACATTTTTTTACCCATCCAGTTAATGTACATCCCGGACTCTTCTGCAGCTCGCTCGTAAGGGTCTCGTCGAAGATTAAACAACAATGGCGCGTTAAGCTCTTCTTTTGGTCCGCTCCAGCCGTGATTTTGCACCACAAAGTGTGCCTTCCAATCGCCAACTCGCACTGCCTGCAACCTATCACGCTCATAGTAGATGATCTCTTTACGATTTGAAGGTCCTTGCTCTGTTAGCATCGACATTTGGTTGTAGCCATCTAAGTGCGCTTTGTAGCCTTCATAGCCCGTCAACATCTGCTCTTTCAGGTCACTTGGTCCACCAGCAGCCTCAACGAGCGTTGGCAACCAATCCATACCATCAAACATGCCGTTGTGAACTTTGCCCGCGGGAATTTTCCCCGGCCAGCTAACAAGCAATGGTGCCCTCACACCACCTTCCCACGTTGAACCTTTTTCGCCATGAAATGGCGTCATGCCGCCATCGGGCCAAGTCATGATCTCAGGGCCGTTATCCGCCGTGAATATCACTATGGTATTGTCTGCGACACCCAACTCTTCAAGTTTGGCGAGCATTTCCCCCACGTGATCATCAAGGTCTTTCATGACCACTTCTTGTAGCCCCCAGCCATTTTGACCAAGCATGGCCTCATACTCTGGTGATAAATGAGTCCAAACGTGACCCCTTGATGGGCAATACCAGGTAAAGAATGGCTTATCTTCTTTGACGGCACGCTCAATAAAGTTGATGGCGTGTTTGTTCACTTCATCGTCTAAAGTGCGCATTCGATCTGTGGTTAATGGACCGTCATCCGTGATGGTTTGCCCACCTTTGCCATCAGATTTCGCATGAATCACATTTCGAGGGGCAAACTTCTGAAACGCCTCGTCTTTAGGCCAGTCCGGATCTTCGGTGTATTCCATTGCGTTTAAGTGATACAACCACCCCCAATACTCATCAAAGCCATTCATCGTAGGCAATACCGCATCTAGGTCACCAAGATGGTTTTTACCAAACTGACCTGTCGTATAGCCCAGTGTTTTGAGAATTTCTGGTAAAGTCGGTGTATCCGGATTAAGCCCTACTGGGCTTCCCGGCAGACCGACAGTGTGCATACCTGTTCGTACAGGAAACTGGCCGGTAATAAAAGCCGAGCGTCCTGCGGTACAAGATGGCTGTGCGTAGTAGTCGGTGAGCAGCATGCCCTTTTCGGCAATACTATCGATATTAGGTGTCTCACTGCTCATCACCCCACGGTGATAGGCGCTAAGATTTGAGATACCAATGTCATCAGTAAAAATAACAAAGATGTTCGGTGGCTTATCCTCTGCATTTGCTAGCGCACTAAACCCCAATAATGTGACCAATAGAACCCTAATGATATGACGATGCATCCTGCCTCCTTTATACATTCATCCTGCGTACTGTGTTTCCGGTTTGCTACTTCTCAGAAGAATCAGGCCTACTACACCAAAGCCAATCTCCAACAATAAATACACCACGAGTAGCCAATGTGGCATGCCATCAACAACTATGCTTACTACTCGCCCAATACCAAGCCCCAGCATGAAGACAACTAGACTTTGAAGTGCTGACTGAGCTAATAATTGACTTCCAAACGCCCCCATTAGCCAGTAGATAACCAAGGCTAAGTAGAGCCCCATCACCGCCCTGAAGATATGACTAACATTGGTCGCACTCGCATCAATGTCGAACAAAAAGGGTAGAGAAAGATTAGGCATTAAGCCGTAAGAAAGTGCGATTGGCGTAAGTCCTGCAGCGGCTAGTAACAAGAACTTTTGCGTATGCGTCATGTTGCGCCTCCTCTGTTAATTAAGAGACTAGAAGTTGTATCCAGAAATTCAAATTTCCAAATACATCCAGTCGGTTAAAAGCGAACTTTATCGAGTAAACCTTGAAGATTTAGCTGCTGCCCAAGGTCAAATGCACTCACTAACCCATAACTCAAGCCACTCCACCAAATTATGGATACGATAAGCAGGGCAAACGTGGCACTGTGGGATTGACGCAGCCGTTTAGCGATTAATGTGTAAAGGGGGATGCCAACCAGAACGGGGGCAAGTACCGCCATAGTCACATTGCCATAGCGCTTCCATGCCATAACAAAGCGGCGCAGCCTAGGTCTAAAGGGGCGTAAGTTTTTGCGCGAGTAAAGAACAAACGAATATCGTCCTGCAAACCAGCCAGAGTAACCCGCAAGAAGTGCAGGTAGCGCATTGAATAGCAGCATTTCCGGGTAGCTAAAACCGACAAAAGCTGCCAATGCTGGACCCGAATAGGTCTTCCAGATACTCAATAGCGCCATGGCTAAACCCAATAGCAGGTAACTTTCCATCACAGTCTCTCTTTAGCGGTTAGCAGAGATTTCAAGCCCATTTAACGCAAGTATATGCGTAATAATTGGGTCGATATGATGAAATATTTGTTGCCAGCCCTCACACAGATAATTCAGACCTGGATTACCGTACCGGTCGTTTTTTATTCTGTTCTTAGGACACTCACCATGGCAAGCAAACCGATATTGGCACTCATTACACTGCTTTGGCAGTGCTTTTTGTTTTGCAAAACCAAAGGCCATTTGCTGTTTCGAGAACGCAATATCAGCCAGCGACTTATCACTGATATTGCCTACCTTAAAGTCAGGATGTACATAGTGGTCACAAGCGTACACATCGCCATTTGGTTCAACCGCAATGCCCTTTCCACAGATATCGTTAAGTGTACACATGGTGCTTGGTTTACCCATCCACATCCCAAAGAAATTCTCAAAATACGGAACATGAACGCGCCCAAAATCATGTGCCATCCACTCGTCAAATACCTCAGTCAGGAACGCTCCCCATTGTTTGGGCTCAACACTCCATCGAGTTGTAGCTGAAGGGACGGGAATAATCGCAGCCTCGGAATAACGAAGCCAACTTGCCTCCTCGTTGGGGTCGACAACCGGTATAAACTGGATCTGAGACGGCGCCACAATATCTCTTAGAAACCGATACACCTCGAGCGGATGGTTCGCGTTTAGGTTATTCACGCAGGTTAAGGTCGCAAATCGAACCTTGTGGACCTTTAGCTTTTCAACCGCCCGCATCACCTTTTCAAACGTACCTCGCCCACTGCGGTTTTTCCGGTAGTGGTTGTGAAGATGTTCGGGACCATCAATACTCAAGCCTACAAAGAAGTCATGTTGTTTGAAAAATTGACACCACCTGTCATCAACCAAAACGCCGTTGGTTTGAACATCATTGACGATCTTGACGCCCTGAGGTGCGTACTTTCTCTGCAGCTCAACAATCCTCTCGAAGTAGCCTAACCCTAGGAGGGTAGGTTCGCCTCCATGCCAAGAGAAGATGATTTCCTCAGTATTTTGTCCTTGAATGTACTGCCTGATGTAGCGCTCTAGTAACTCATCCGTCATTCGGTACGCCTCACCTTTTGGATAGGCGAGTAGCTGTTGTTTATCAAGGTAGTAACAGTAGTCGCAATTGATGTTGCAGATAGCACCAATCGGCTTAGCCAACGCCTGAAATTTGCTGTGCGCTTTACCTCGAAACTGGGGTACGGATAACGACACGTGGTCGCGCTCAATCATAGAACACTCCTGCAAGTAAACGGTGAATCGACATCCTGTTAAAAATACGGCGTCCTTGCCAAACACAAGACCTACTGGTCGGTATGATGACGACGTAAAATTTTTATTTCACGTTCTCAAACGGGTTCCATTGTTCATCGACTGGCACGATATTCATCGCTTTTTCATACTCCTTGTACGATGCCAGCATCTGTTTGAACAGAGCAGGATACTGAGCCTTCACGTCGTTTGTCTCTGCTGGGTCGAGTTTCGTGTTGTACATATGCCATTGATTATCACCACCCATTCCAACGGAGATTCGAATGATCTTGTAATCACCTTGCAGCAAGATGCCGCTACCAAAGAGTTCAAACGGGATCGGATTACCATCCGAATGAATGATGTCGCTTTGTCCCTTAAAGTACGGAATTAAGCTCTGCCCGCTCATTGGAGCAACTTCTCTACCTTTGTACTCTGTACCAGGATGATTAACGTTAGCTACGTCAAGGATGGTCGCTGCGAGATCTTTCACTTGAGCAAGTTCATTGGTTGATGTTCCTGACTCGAGCGTCCCTTCGCTGTCCAACACATCTTTGGCCGGCTTGATAATCAGTGGTACACGGATGCCGCCTTCGGCAGTATATGCCTTGAACCACGAGAGGCCGCCGGTTGAAGCGCTCGCCCATTCTGGGCCTAAAGAGACACTTGAGTTCGCATTACCTAAGTTTTCAGTACTGTTGTCGAAATGGTGATGAGTCCAAGAGCGAATCAAATCACTCACATTTTCTCCTGTAATATCTGTCGCCTCGGGACCATTGTCGGCAAGGTAGATAATGTAAGTATTGTCATACTCACCAATCTTCTTCAGATAGTCAGTGACCTGACCTATTTGTTTATCTTGGAGTTCCATCATCCCCATCGCAACGGCCATTTTTTTGCCGTACCACGCCTTCTCTTCTTCGGTCAGTTTATCCCATGGTCGGCTTAGGCTGTTTCGTGGAGAAATTTGCGCTTCTTCAGGAATCACGCCCATGTCCTTCATACGTTCAAATCTATCTTTTCTCACGACATCCCAACCATTTTCGACGTAATAATCGACCTTATCTTCAAACGACTCTTTTGGCGCTTGAAGTGGAAGGTGAATCGCGGTAAATGGAAAGTAAGCAAAGAAGGGTTTTCCAGAGTCTTTATTCTTGTCGATCATGCTGATCAACTCTTCTGTGTAGCCTTGATCTGAGTATTCCCCAGGGTACTTATCTTTCACTCGTTGCCCGTTCTCATAAATAGGCTCAGGTTCAACACCCGGCATTCTCCCCTCTTGAATCGCCAGTGCCGTCGCTTCATTTTTGGCAGGAAACATCATATTGCGGTTAAAGTGATTTGAGCCACCAGCCAAGATGCCGTAGCTGCTTTCAAAGCCTCTATCATCAGGTAGATAACCATCCTCATGCCCTAGATGCCACTTACCTGATAGATAAGTGTGATAACCATTGTCTCGCAATAATGTGGCGACAGTGACACCTTTGTGAGTCAAGTAACCTTCATAACCCGGTTTACCGATTGCAGGGGGATAGACGGCATAGTCAAACGTACCAAGCCCCACCTCATGGCTGTTTGCGCCAGTGAGCATCATAGAGCGGGTTACCGATGATGTTGGCGAGGCGTGAAAATTGGTGAATTTGACCCCTTCTTCGGCCAATTCAACCAAATTCGGTGTATCAACCTCAGAACCATACGGCTGGGTATCCGCGAAACCGACATCATCACCGACAATCAGCAAGATGTTCGGCTGTTCCTGAGAAGCGTTCACCGCTGGCGAAATCGCAGCAGCAACTGCAGTACACAATAGAGTTTTGTTACTGTTCATTGAGTTACCTTTGAATAATAAGCTCTCAATTAATGAGCGCTTTGAGACATCCAGTGAAGCAAGTCCAGTGCTTGTGGATGATTTTGATCTGCAGCCTTGCCGATCCAACTGACTGCCATTGAGGCATCTTGCTCACCACCCGTACCAGAAGCGTAAAGCAAACCGAGTTGCAGCTGAGCGTCCGCATAACCATTGTGGGCTGATTGGGACAACCAAGCCCTCGCCTGCTCACTATTCTGCTCTAGGTACGCACTGCCACTATCGAAACCATTTAGATAGTGCATGCCAATTTGATACTGGGCTTTAGCATCACCTTGATATCCGCTTTGAAATGTGACGCCAAGGCTTGAATCTATAGGGGGCGTATCGTCTCTCGCTTGAACAAAAAAGGTCATGCCTACTACTAACAATGCAAATACACTGAGGAATGAAATACGGTTAGCGTTCTTCATTTCAGCCTCCTAACGCATCGCTATAGAAACGTCTGCTGCCCTTTTTTGCTCCCACCAATAGCCCAAAGTCCAAAGTACAACTACGGTATCCATGACGCCTGCCAATATGAAGCCGTTGATATCTGGGTTACCTAAATTGGCTAATAGCAATATCACCATAAAGCCCTTCTCAATCGCTGAGTAAAGCATGATGCTTTCACGCCATTGCGGCTTAAAGGCGGCGCCGATCATCATGACACCCATCATGCCTACCATGATTCCCCAGTGCTGATAGAAAACGAAATCTTGCTCAAGATACGGTAGCTGACCGATATTGCTCACTGCCCACTGTGGGAAGAACGCATAGGCGAGTGCAGCGGCAGTACCGATACCCGTAATTAGCAACATTTTTTCGACGTATTTAGTAAAGAACATAATTAATCTCCAAGGAGCTAGGTGCGTGGTTGGAATGAGTTGTTGAACACACTTTTTGATTACCCAGTTAAGTTAGCCATCCTTGGCAACGCATTTATGGAAGACCTAGCACGCTGCCGCTAGGATCTGCTCTATCTTCTGTTTTGGAATGGCATAAAACTGATAGCTCATGTCTTTTTCGATGCCCTGTGCAATCTCAAGCTGCGTGTCTGCACTTAGACTCCAGTTAGTGAAAGTCTGGTGAGCCTTCACTTGGGCTTGGAAGGCACGCAGTGACAGCACAATCTCGCGATGTTTTTCTTCGGCCGATAGCGATTGAGGAACTTCAAAAATCCCTGCAAGCTTATCGATACTCGGCAGATAGAACTCTGGTAGCGTCTCAATCACCACAGGTAGCAATACACTGTTTGCGTCACCATGCGGAATATGAGCAATAGCACCAAACGCATGCGCGCAGTTGTGAATCGGTATACCGCCTAACGAGGAGTAAAATGCCGAAATGGCCATGGTGCTAGCTAGAAGCAGTTCAGATCTCGCGTTGACGTTGCTTGGGTCTGACACCACTTTTGGAAGGTTGTCTAGAATCAAACGACTGGCTTGAATAGCATAAGCATCGGTAAAGCAGTTACTCATTGGAGAAGCAACGGCTTCAATCGCGTGAGTCAATGCATCCATTGCTGTTGACACCGTGAGTGACACTGGCAATCCAAGTGTCAAAGTCGGGTCTAATACCGCAATATCACACTCAAGGCCAGACACTACTAAACTCGCCTTCACTTGCTCGACATCATTAAAGAACACTGCAATCGGTGACGCTTCTGCGCCCGTACCCGCTGTTGTCGGTACGCCAATATGAGGAACGGTAAATGGCTTAACGTGAGGACCTACATCGATATGTCCACCGCCACGAATCGCGTCGCGAATATCATCGAGTTGGTGCTCAAGCGAATACTTGATGCCTTTCGATGCATCGATCACGCTGCCACCACCGAGCGCCACAATACTGTCCGCTTGAACCTTGTTGGCATATTGAACGGCCTTATTGATGTCATCGCAACTCGCATCAGGTTTTATATCGGTATACACGCCAACGAGTTCGACTTGTTTGTTGCCCTCGAAAACACCAATGAGTTGGTTAACAAGACCAACGCTCTCAAGTCCCACATCGCTGAGTAGCAACACACGATGTGCGCCTTTTGCTGCCAACTGAGCCGGAATATCTCTGATTGAGTCCTCACCCGATAGGACCACAGTACGCATGTTAAACATAAAGTTGTTGTTCATGATTTCATCTCCAAACTAATAATTAGGCGCACAGTGAAGCGAGCACTGCACGTTTGAATTCATTGTCTCCAGGGCCTAGCAGCTGACTCACGTTATGAGCCTTGGCATCCGTTTTCATCACGGTCTTTGCATGAGAAAAGGTAAGAAACCCTTCTTTGCCGTGATACGCCCCTTTTCCTGACTCACCGATGCCGCCAAACGGAGCATCATCGACAGCCAAATGGAACACGCAGTCATTGATACACATTCCGCCGGAATGGACCTGAGTAGATACTTTGTGCTGTAGCGATTCATTCTCAGACATTAGGTACAGCGCAAGAGGTCTCGGTCTTGCCGTGATAAACGCTATGGCTTGATCAACCGTTGAATAGGTAATAATTGGAAGCAGAGGACCAAAAATCTCTTCGCTCATAACCGGAGAATCCACCTTCGGATTCACAATGAGATGAGTGACCATTATTTGCCTGTCTGTTGATATCGAGTTGCTGTGACACGCGACGACTTTGCTGTTTACAGCAATTTCGTGTTCTAGCAGTGTTTGAATGCGTTCAAACTGTCGTTTGTTGATAAGCCCTGTCAGGTTGTCGGAGTCAATCCCGTTGGTGTACAGCTTTTGATAGTGACTGCAGTATGCATCTACGAACGCTTGCTCTTTGCCCTCTGGAAGCAACACATAATCTGGTGCGACGCAAACTTGTCCATTATTGAGGCTCTTGCCGTAAATGATTCTCTCAACTGCCATCTCGATATCGACATCATCAGCAACAATCACCGGGGACTTGCCACCTAGTTCGAGCGTCAGTGGAGTAAGGTTCTCAGCGGCTGACTTCATTACCATACGACCAACCCCAGTTGAGCCAGTAAACAGCAAGTGATCAAAAGGCAGGCTAGTAAAGCTGGCTGCGATATCAGCCTCCCCCTCGATGACAACTACTTCATTTTCACTAAAGCAGCTCGCCAGCATCTTTTTAATGGTTTGGTTGGTGTGTGGCGTAAACTCGCTAAGCTTGATCATTGCTAGGTTACCCGCAGCGATAGCTGAGATAAGCGGACCAATTGATAGCATCACAGGAAAATTCCATGGCGTCACAATACCCACGACACCTTTAGACTGATAAACCACTTCAACGGTCGAACTTGAGAGCAACGGCCCCGGATTGCGTTTACAAGGTGCCATCCAGCTGTCCAGTTGAGACAGAGTGTGATCAATATTGCCGATACATGGCAGTACATCAGCAATCAAGGTGTCCTGATGACTGCGTCTTCCATAATCTTTGTCGAGAGCCAGACACAGGTCTTGACTGAATTGCTGCAGAGCACTTTTCAGCGCTTTGAGTTTTGATACGCGCAGCTCAAAGCTTGGCATTGGCGTACATTGATAGTGCGTTTTCAGTCTTTTGTGAATCGCGACAAGTTGTTCATTCGATATGGTTTGCATGTCAATCCTCCTCAGAAAGTGATTACACATTAAACAAAACAAACCGGTCGGTCTAGCTAATAAATGTCAGAGATCTGTCAATTGAAAACACGCAATACAAGATCGGCTCAATAACTTGTTGTCAGCAAAGCAAAAACCTTGAATTTTGTGCGGCCAATTACACTTCAATAAACTCATGGCTGTTTTCGGTGTGAACCTTGAGGTCGGTCATGCGAGACCGCCGTTTTAGATCTAAACTGGAATTAACTAATCAATTAGTTATCGGTTTTATACCTGTGGAGGGAAACGTATGAGCAGTAGTACCTTTATCGTCAACTTTGTTGGCCAAGCTACCCCAGCCACCATCAAAAACCTTGCATCCGTTACCCACGAAAATGGCGGGAAATGGCTGGTGAGTAAAGTGAACTTCATTGAAGACAATGTCGCAGCCGTCATCAAAGTAGAACTTCCAAGCGAAAATGAGCAAGCTGTCAAAAATGCCTTCAACAACCAACAAGGTTTGCTCGTTCAGATTTCAGATACTGACCCGCATCGACATGACCAAGAAACGGTTTTCCAGCTCCGACTCGACGCCAATGACAGAGCAGGTATCGTCAATGAAATTACCCAGTTCTTAGATGGTCAAGATATCCGTATTTTAGATATGGATTGCCACCGTGTGTTTATCGCTGGTGGCGGTGGTATTGGCTCAAGTCTGTTTACTGCCAACATGGCCCTGAAAATCCCGTCAGCCATGCAAATTGAAGATGTAGCAAGCGAACTTGAAGCGCTGAGTGAGGATACTCGTGTGATTCTTGAGTCGTGACAGGGAATTAAGCAACAAGAGACGAAAAAAGGGCAAACACTGTTTGCCCTTTTTTAGGATTCAGAACCACTAGACGCGATTATCGCCAAACCCATAAGCAATAATTTGACTTATTTCAGACAGCGAGCGACCTGATTCTTGATGCCACTCCATAAACGCTTTGTTTGCAGCTGTCATCGCACGCTTTGTGCCTCTACCAGAATCAATGATGTTGGTATTACGCAAATACCCTTCTACATCATTCGATAAGATAAAGGTGTCAACGCCAAGTTGTCGTAAGGCGTAAGGCCCTGTATTTCCACCCAAGCGCGCTCCATGTTTTTTAAGATGCGCCCACAAATCCGTTATCGACTCCTTCGGCCAATCTGCCACCATTTGAGCAAAAGAGTCATGCTCAAATCGCGCACGTTGGATCATCGCAGCATTGGCTGGAATCGACATCACCTTGGTCATATGGCGAATAATCTTTGGATCTTGCGCTTTCTGCTCCCATTGTTCTTCTGAAAGCATCAACAATGGGTCGATACGAAACTGGAAAAAGTGCTCCTCAAAGTTCGGCCATTTGTTGCGCACGACTTTCCAAGAGATACCGCTTTGGAATACCTTCATAGAAAACGCCGACAACCAACGGTCCTCGGGAATAGCGGCAACTTCGTCGCGAGTTAGGGGCTTAGAAACAATAGACTCAAGCCCTTGCTTTCCCCCTTTACGCTCTGCAGCTCTTGCATAAATCGAATCAAACTTTTCCATATATTTCCATTACCTACTGCCAAAATAGCAAACGACTAAATTGAACCAAAAAAGATGCATTTCGTAACTATACTCGTTACTGATACTTGGAATCTAGCTAAGGATAGCCTTTATGATAGCGCTTTTAATTTTTGTTCTACTGCCGCTAAATGTTCTAGCCGCACAATTTGGTCGGATTGACTATGAAGGCAGCCAGCATTGGATCAAAGTCGCCGAAGAAAACCAAAAGCTCTACGACATCTTGTCTGATGCTCCTTTCGATAACCCCAAAACGCTAGAGACCATCAAAGCCTCCGAAGCAACGCTCATCGCCCCGCTAACCAGTGGCAGCGTGTACGCTGTTGGGCTCAACTTTAGAAGCCATGCTGGAAACTCTGGTGCAGCTAAGCCAGAGATATTCTTTAAATCCGTTGACTCAGTACGAGTAAGTGGCGATCTTTCCTTCCCTAAGGGAGCCAGCAATGTGCACTTCGAAGGTGAACTCGTCATTGTGATTGGCAAGGAGTGCCAAGAGGTCAGTAAATCTTCAGCACTGGAATGTGTGTTCGGCTATCTCGCGGGTAACGATCTCACAGAGCGCAGCTGGCAAGGGCAAGATCTGCAATGGTGGCGAGCGAAAGGAGCTCGAGGATTTGGGCCGGTTTCTAACTTTATCGTGAGTGACATCGCCATTAAAGACCAAGTCATCACAACAACACTTAACGGCAATGTTATGCAGCAAGAGAGTGTCGCCAACATGATTCATGATGTTCCTGCTATTGTCTCTTACATTAGCACCTATATCACCCTACATCCTGGTGACTTGATTTTCGCTGGCACGCCTGGCAGAACTCGCTCTCTTAAAGCTGGGGATGTGGTGAGCGTAGCAATAGAAGGTATTGGTGAAGTCACCAACACCATCCAAAGTTCAAACTAACTCGTATTCCAGGCCTAATGCTTGGTAGCTATCGATGACTTCTTGGCGTCGATAGCAGTTTAGGCTGTGGTCGTTGATAAGACCAGCTGCCTGTAAATACGCATAGACTATGGTTGAGCCTACAAACTTAAAACCGCGTTTTTTTAGATCCTTACTTAATGCGTCGGAAACCTGCGAAGTCGCAGGGTAGTCTTCCAGCGTCTCGTGACTGCTCACTAATACCTTGTTGTTAGTAAAAGACCAAAGATAGCTGCGAAAACTGCCAAACTCTTTTTGAATCTCTATAAAGTGCTGGGCATTGGTAATGGTAGAGCTTATTTTGAGTTTATTACGAATAATGCCTGTGTCTTGCTGCAATCGAATTTCATCTTGTTCGGTAAACGCGGCGACTTTCTCAACATCGAAGTCTGCAAACGCGTTTCGGTATCCTTCTCTTCTTTTGAGAATGGTGTACCAGCTAAGACCGGCTTGAGCGGATTCTAGGACCAGGAACTCAAACAGAGTTTTGTCGTCAAGGACGGGGACACCCCATTCTTTGTCGTGGTATTCGACGTAGTCTGGTTTTGTTTCGTCTAGCCATGGGCAGCGGGTGGACATTGGGGTTGTGCTCCTTGTTATTGGGTTTGTACTGTTAAGGCTCCCTCTTTTGCTAATGGGAGGCCGGGAGGCGTGAGACGCGGAGTATGAATCGAGCGTTAGTCGGTCGTTGTTAGTCCGCTTTACCCCCTCTAGCTCCCCCTTATCAAGGGGGAGAATCGCAGGCTAGCTCCTGTCATCGCATCGCCTTATTTACAAAGCTACGCGATAGCGAGCATTAGCTCCTCCCCTTAATAAGGGGAGGCTGGGAGGGGTGAAGCGCGGAGTATACATCGAGCGTTAGTCGGTCGTTGTTAGTCCGCTTTTACCCCCTCTAGCTCCCCCTATCAAGGGGGAGAACCGTAGGCTAGCTCCTGTCGTCGCATCGCCTTATTTACAAAGCTACGCGATAGCGAGCATTAGCTCCTCCCCTTAATAAGGGGAGGCTGGGAGGCGTGAGACGCGGAGTATAAATCGAGCGTTAGTCGGTCGTTGTTAGTCCGCGTTACCCCCTCTAGCTCCCCCTTATTAAGGGGGAGAACCGTAGGCTAGCTCCTATTGTCGCATCGCATTATTTAACAAGCTACGCGATAGCGAGCAAGAGCTCCTCCCCTGCTAAGGGGGGGCTGGGAGGGGTAAGGCTCTTCAACCTCATACCACCTTCACACGATGGAAAATACGATACAGCACCGGCACAACAATTAACGTCAACACTGTCGCAAAACCCAAACCAAACATGATGGTTACGGCCATTGGTTTAAAGAAGATATCAGGCAATAGCGGAATCATACCAAGAATCGTGGTAATCGCCGCCATACATACCGGACGAACACGACTTAAAGCCGCATCAACTACCGCCAAATAGGGCTCTTTACCTGATTTCATCTCAATCTCAATCTGGTCTAAGAGTACGATACCGTTTTTCAGCAGCATACCCGACAAACTCAAGAAACCAAGCAGTGCCATAAAGCCAAATGGTGTATTTAAAGCAAGCAAGCCTGTCGTTACACCAATGACAGCCAACGGCACTGTCAGCCAGACGATAAGCGCCTCTTTCACTGCATTGAATAGGAAAATGGTGATCAAGAACATAAACAAGTAGCCAAGTGGCATTGTCTGGAACAGTGACTCTTGAGCGTCGCCAGAAGACTCGTACTCGCCACCCCACTCCAACGAGTAACCCGGTGGAAGCTCTATGGCCTCAATCTGAGGTTGCAGACGTTTTTGAAGCGTAGCTGCCGTCTCTTCACCAAGTAAGTCCGGGTCTGCCATAATAGTTAGCATGCGTTTACGGTTCTTACGAACAATAATCGGGTCCTCCCATCGAGTATCATAACCCTGAGTAACTTGTTGGAATGGAATGAACTCACTCAGCGCGGGACTCCAAATCATCATGCCTTCGATATTACGAATATCGACACGCTCGGCATCTGGAAGACGCGCGACGATAGGCATCAGAGTGGTACCATCGCGATACAGACCAACCGACTTACCAGAGAAAGACATCATGAGCACATCATCCACATCAGATTTTGTGATGCCGTAACGTCTTGCCTGACTCTCGTTGAAGATTGGCTCTAGTACCTTGGTACGCTCGCGCCAGTCGTGTCGGATGTTATAGGCACCCGGATCGGCGTACATGATGTCCATTACTTGAGATGCAATACTACGTAAAACCGTTGGATCAGAGCCAATAATACGAGCTTCAATCTTCGCACCGCCGCCAGGACCTAACTCAATCTGTTTCAACTTGTAGTTAATCTCTGGGAACGTCGCATCCAAATACTCACGGAATCGCTCCATCAAAGAGTTCAACTCTTCGTAGTTATGAACGCGAGTAGTGATCTCACCGTAGGCCGCATAGCTTTTCTCTGGCGCGTAAGTGAGCATAAAACGTTGTAAGCCCTTACCTGCCGTTGTGGTGATATGGTCGGTTTCTGGCTGATCGGCAATCCACGTTTCGATGGCTTTTAGCTTAGTGTTGGTTGCTCGAATATCGGTTCCCTCAGGAAGCCAAACATCCACTTGGAACATAGGCGTCGTTGAAGCTGGGAAGAATGACTGTTTCACCTGAGTAAAGCCATAAAGAGCCGCGACTAGTGCTGCAATTAGCACCACAACCGTCAACCAGGCTCTGTGCATACAGAACTCGAGGAACTTGCGGTATGCAACGAAGACAAAGCCGTTATACGGGTCCTTGCCTTCTTCGCCCTCTTTCACCTTTTGTCCTTTAAAGAAGATATCGGCAAAGAAAGGCGTCAGCGAGATAGCTGTAAACCAACTCAGCATCAGTGAAATCAGGAGCACTGAAAATAAGGTGCCACAATACTCACCGGTAGAATCTTCGGAAAGTCCAATTGGGGCAAACGCGGTAACTGCAATCACGGTTGCACCAAGAAGCGGCCACTTGGTTTGCGTGACAATATCAGTTGCCGCTTGCAGTCTCGTTCGCCCCTTTTGCGTCCCTATGAGTATCCCTTCGACCACCACAATGGCATTATCCACCAGCATCCCCAATGCTATAACCAGCGCACCAAGTGAGATACGTTGTAAGTCGATGGCCATATACTGCATGAAGATAAAGGTGCCAAGTACGGTAAGCAGCAATATCAGGCCAATCAACAGCCCTGAGCGAAGCCCCATAAAGAACAGCAGTACAACAATAACAATCGCAACCGCCTGTCCAAGACTGACAACAAACCCTCGAACCGACTTGTCCACCTCTTTCGGCTGACTGTAGACTTCGTTTATCTCAATCCCTACAGGTTGTTGGAACTTAAGCTCTGCGAGCCTGCGATATAGGCGATCCCCAACTTCCACTACGTTAACACCTGTAGCAAATGAGATACCGACGTTAAGTGCCACATCACCGTTGTAGGTAATGATGTTACTTGGCACTTCGATAAAGCCGCGCTTAATATCCGCTACGTCTTTCAAATAGATAAGACCCTGTGCCCCGCCTTCGGTCAGAATCAAATCACCAAGCTCAGACACATCGGTAAACTCACCTGTTGGCTGGATGCGGATATACTCATCTCCGATACGCGTTGCACCGGCGTTAGATACGATATTCTGGGTTTGCAGCAAGTTAAAGATCGTACTTGGAGCGATTCCTAGCGCACTAATGCGTTTAATAGAAATCTCAATGAAAACCTGTTCTTGCTGATCGCCTGTCACAGAGACTTTACTGACACCATCAACAAGCTCGAGTTCTCGACGTAAATAATCAACGTAATCCAAAAGCTCTTTGTAGCTATAACCCTCACCCGTCAGGGCAAACAACACACCATAAACATCGCCAAAGTCATCAATAACGGAGGGTTCATTTACCCCCGGAGGGAGCGAGCCTTTCACATCATTTACTTTTCGACGCAACTCATCCCAGATCTGCGGCAGATCATCAGGACCATAGTTGTTTTTCATCGTCACAGTGATTTGTGAAAGACCTCTACTTGAAATCGAATTGATCTCATCAACATACGTTAGCTGTTGGATCGCTTTCTCAATAGGATAAGTCACCTCCTCTTCCACCTGCTGAGGCGTCGCACCAGGATAAGAAGTAACGACCATGGCATCTTTGATGGTAAAGGCCGGGTCTTCTAATCGCCCTAACCCAAAAAATGCTGAAACGCCGCCGATCAAGAAGATCAGCGAGACCATCCAACTGATCACGCGATTGCGGATAAAATACGCCGCTACGCCAGTGATTTCATCATCGGATTGCGGTAATGATTTTTGTTGTTCTTGGCTCATTACTTCGCCTCCTGCGGTAATACTTCAACCTTCATGCCTTCCCTCAATCGTGCAATCCCTGCCACGACAATTTGCTGTGACTGCTCAAGCCCTTTCAGTATCTGGATCGTCGATTGTGATACCTTGCCTGTCGTCACTTGTTGTTTGGTCACTGTATTATCTGAGTTGAGGACCCAAACAAACTTCTCATCGTCGGCGAGCGAATCACCATCCTGATTGAACACCGCGGCAATTGGTACACTTACACCCGCAGCAAGCTTGAGACCGACGTCCTCTGCTTTAGAGGTCACATCCACCGCCATGCCGTCGAGAATGTATTCATTCTCAGGCATTGGCAGCACTAATGTTGCGGTAAATGTGCCAAGCGCGGGGTCTGGCTCGGTAGTAAACTCCTTCAAGGTCGCGACATATTCATTGCCAGATGGCACACGAACGAGAGCTTCAATATTGGTGATATCTTGATGTTTAGGTTGATTAAGCGAGAAGCTGTCCGGCATTTGAACCACTACCTCGACCTCTTCAATACTGTGGATGTTCACTATCTGCTGACCAATCTGAACGTTCTCAAATTTTTCCGCAGAAACGCGAGAAATAATGCCATCTACCGGTGCCTTCAACTCAGTAAACGAAAGGCGCAACTTAGCAAGTTCCAACTCAGCTCTTGCATACGCTCGCTGAGCCGCTATCTCATCAAACTGCGACTGCGCAAGTAAGCCTTTTTTCACTAGCGGGCTAGAACGGCGATATTGACTATCGATAACGTTAAATCGTGCCTGAGCGTTATCTACAGCGAGTTTGTAGTCGGTCGGTTCTAAGACCGCAAGTACATCTCCTCGGTTTACAAAATCCCCTTCCTTCAGATCAATAGTGCTGATCTCTCCCGCGACGCGAAAGCTTAAGTGGGAACGGTCAGCAGCACTTGCGAGTGCAGGAAAGTAAAGCCTGCTCTTAAGTTCCGTTTTGCCAATGGCAGAAACTCGAACTTTTGGTACTTCGTCACGGACGCCAACTTCTGGCTTACCGCAACCAACAAGAAATGAGCCAAGTAAGATGGCAATAAGATAACGATGAGTCATATTAGAGCCCCCTCTCTTTGATCCATTCGCGAACCTTGATGCCAGCTTCAATACCCTGAACACCGGAGATCACGATTTGGTCACCATCATTCAGTCCGCTCACTACTTGACGTTTTTCATTCAGTTCCACAGCCACTTTCTCGACTAGACCTTGATCGTTAACACGCCATACACACTGTGTATCCCCCTCCATAAAGAGCGCTGAGGTTGGAATAACCGTTGCGGAACCACTTTTAGCGATCACGCGAACTTGTCCCGCCATTCCAGGTAAGATCCCAATATCAGTCGGTCTTTCCATCACCATGGTTACCTTGTAGCTACCGGTTTTTGGGTCCGCTTCGGTATCAATTTCTTGGAAAGTAAGCTCGTACTGATTGGAGGGATAGGCGTCATACGCCATCGTTGCTTCGACTTCAGTACCACCTTGAAAACGATTCAAAAGATGGTCTGGAAGCTGGAATATCACCTTTAGAAGTTGATTAGACTGAATGTTCATCACGCCTTCTTTGGCTTGAATGTACTCATAGTTATCCGCTGGGATGATAGAGACGGTTCCATCATAAGGTGCGATTAAGCGAGTGTAGCTGAGGTTGGCTTTTGCCTGTGACCAATCAGCTCGGGCAGAGTTCATGTTAGCCTTGGCCTGGTCAAAGTCTTGTTCAGACACCACCTGGCTTTTACGAAGACTTAATGCTCGCTGGTACTGCACATCTGCAAGACGGAAATTGGCTTGAGCTTGCTTTTCAAGCAGTTGATATTCATCTGGATTGAGCTCAGCGAGAAGATCCCCTTTTGCTACCGGTTGACCTGCGCGAACCGCAATACGCTCTAGTTGTCCTGGCACTCGAAATGCTAATACCGCTCGGTCGCCCGCCTCAGAAGTGGCTGGAAAGGTTCGTTCAAACTGGCTATTACCGACGGCGACAGAGAAAAGTTTGGCTGGGCGAGATTCTGGCTCGGGAACGGGTGGCGGCTCCTTACCGCAACCACTAAGAAGGCTAGTGACGACCACCAGCAAGGTAAACTTACTATTCATTCTCTAACTACCTTGTTTTAATTGTAATTTAAAACATAGTCTAGAGATGACAGACTTGCCACCAAGTCATTAATAATTAATAGTTTTACCTTGCTTTTATTGGTGTATTAACAACCGCTTTTCGCTAATTGTTCAAATCATCAAATCCTACACACTGGATCTGCTTTTCATCCAGCCAGGCTTTTAACTCTGGATCCGTGAGGATAGTTAGCTCTTCAACTCGCTCAGCGCTATATCCTGATAGCTGAGTTAGCTCCTTTGTCACTGCATTCGAAGGATGACACATGAACTCAATAATGCCATCTGGGCATGATGCTCTGTGCTCCAATAACAACTCTTGAAACCGAGCGAGTGAAACACCCTCGGCGAAAAAACGCATATCAAATCTTGTCGGTGTCACCACCTCCAACCCTTCTTGACCGGTAATGATGTTGTCAATTCGTCGAACGGGCAGCCCAATCTCATTGGCTACCTGAGTGAAAGCCTGTTTGAGCGGAGCAAACACACCACCAAAATGGTGGCTATCGAGGTGATTAATTTTTAGTCCGGCGTCAATGGCTGCTTGATATTGCGCATAGAGCTCGGCCGATACCTCTGCAGGATTGACGTCTGTCTTGTTTCGGAGCACCGACTTGTCGAGAAAGTAACCACTATCGTCAACCAGACTAGAAACGTATTCAGCAGGCAAAACAGGTTTACCGCTGGTCACGGTGAAATGAAGTCCCACTTCTGGTACTTGTCCCCTGCGGTATAGCTCGATCGCGTGCTCCGTACCAGGTTGATTTATCATTATGGTCGTCGACTTAACGATACCCGCACGAAAGCACTCAACAATACCCAAATTTACCGCTTCCGTTAGACCAAAATCATCTGCATTCACAATAAGCTTCATGTTTTACCTCGCAACAGCCAATCAACGGGATAGATTGGGTTTCATAGTGTGAGGTCTACTATTCAAAATCAACCGCTTAGTGCAAAAAAATTGATAACAAAAACTAAACCTAAGCTCTCTTTCCAAAGCAAAGTCTAATCAACATCTCACCTATGACATTAAGTTAACACCCACCAGTCAAATTTGTCATACAATTAAATTCTGTATTTGTTTGTAAGTATGAACGATGAAAACCATTCTATGCTTTGGAGACTCCAATACTTGGGGTTGCTCTCCAGATTTACCGCGTCGATACACACCCGAAGAGCGCTGGACCATGCTGCTCAAAGCAAAGCTATCAGGAGAGTTCAACATTATTGAAGAAGGCTTGAACAGCCGCACTACGGTTCTCGATGATCCATACGAAGATGGAAAAAACGGACTGAGCTATCTTTTACCTTGCTTGGAAAGCCATCACCCTGACTTGGTGGTACTGATGCTTGGTACCAATGACTTAAAGTCTCGCTTCAACCTGACAGCAAGTGATATCTCAAAAGGCGCTGCTAGATTGGTTCAGACGATTCAAAACTTCCAGCATAGTTTTATGACTAGCCCGCCAAAGGTGCTGTTAGTGTCACCAACGCACGTCTATGAAGTCGATCCTTCAAAGGAAGGCTTTTATGGCGCGGAGGCTAAATCCAAAGAGCTTAGTTTTTTCTACGAACGCCGTGCCAAAGAACTTGATTGCTACTTTTTTGATGCAGCTTCAGAGATAGAGCCATGTTCTAAAGAAGGGATACACTGGCAAGTCGATCAACATGCAAAGTTTGCTGATATTCTAGCAAAACGTATTCCTGAGCTGTTGCAGCGCTAAAACAAGAAAAGAGGTCTTACGACCTCTTTTCACTTTGCCTGTTGGGACTTAGTTCAGTTACCTAGTGCTATAGCTTACTGAACTCACGATTGACTTTAAACGCTTCAGAAGTCACATACGCTTCCATATCACGTACCTTGTGTTCCATTGAGTCGAAATCGCGCTCCAATGTAGAAAGTAGATCCTTGGCGTTTTGTCCTTGCTGCCAAGGTTTACTCTTTAGTGAGTGTTCTTTCTTGGTTTTCATCGCTTGGACAAAGTTATCTGGCTGTTTCTCGAGCATCAAGCTAAGCGCAAAATATGCCAACATCACAAGGAAAAAGCCACTGAACAGTGCGGCGGAGATGAACAGAATCCGCACCAGCCACACTTCCAGTCCAAAGTAGTTTGCAAGTCCTGCGCAAACCCCGGTGAGCTTACCGTTGACAGGATCTTTATACAGCTCTCTATGAGTCATAATTTTGTCTCCAGTTCGGCGCTTCCGCATCTAGAATTCGCTCTAGATTATCAACCCGAGCCTGCATTTTTTCTGCTCGTTGTGACAAGGTCTGCAGCTTTTGAAAGTCTTGTTCAGACAACCCATTCTCTGACTTGCGTTTGCTGCGGTAGTGGAGAAAAAGCCACAGCGGTGCAACAAAAATCAGAAAGACAATTAATGGACCCGCAATTAAAAAAGACGACATGTTTTTCTCCTACTTCGCGTTATTTTTCGTTATTCATCTGCTCTTTGAGTTTCGCAAGTTCTTTGTCGATCTCATCTTGCGCTTGCAGCTCTGCAAACTCTTGGTCTAGAGACTTAGCGTTGCCCGTTTTTGAATAAAGATCCGCCTCAGCTTCAAGCTCATCAATCTTGCGCGAGTACTGCTCAAACTTCGCCATCGCTTCGTTAGTGCGGCTAGTGTGCAGATGCTTTTGTACATCTCGGCGGTTGCTTGCCGCTTCCGAGCGAATAATCAATGCTTGTTGCTTAGCACGAGTTTCAGTGATCTTCGATTCAAGCTTAGCAATTTCATTAGTCAGTTTCTCAATGGTTTCTTCCACTAGAGTTTGCTCATCGTGCAAGCCTTTTACAACGTTTTCAAGCTTTTGCTTTTCAATCAGTGCTGCGCGAGCGAGATCTTCACGCTGCTTAGTCAGTGCCAACGTCGCTTTTTGTGCCCACTCCGCAATTTGCTCTTCAATTGCAATCACTTTACGAGCCAGTTCTTTTTTATCGGCAATGGCTTTTGCTGAGTTCGTGCGCACCTCAACCAAAGTATCTTCCATTTCCTGAATGATTAGACGAATCATTTTTTCTGGATCTTCCGCTTTATCAAGCAGTGCACTAATATTTGAGTTTACGATATCGGCAAAACGAGAAAAAATACCCATAATACATCTCCTGTCTGGACGAGTTCGCCATTGAACTCTTTGGTAGTTGTTATTGATAATCCAAGTACCGTGCCAATTTTAATATTCAATAAAATTCAATAGCTTAATAAATTCCACTCGATTTATCATGTCTCAGTGCTAAGATGCATTAGCCAACTATTGGTAATTTTTACCAACTTCAAAGGGAATATCATGGCTCAAAACTTAATTGGTGAATCTCCTGCGTTTCTTGCCGTTCTAGACAAGGTTTCTCGACTAGCTCCGATTGATAGACCCGTGCTGGTGATCGGAGAACGAGGAACGGGTAAAGAGCTCATTGCGCAGCGTTTACATTACCTGTCTAAGCGCTGGGACCAACCACTTGTCTCATTGAACTGCTCGACCTTAAGTGAAGGCTTGATTGATTCAGAGTTATTTGGCCATGAGTCTGGTGCTTTTACTGGTGCAAAAGGTCGACACCAAGGGCGCTTTGAGCGCGCTGAGAATGGCACTTTATTCTTAGATGAGCTCGCGACTACGCCACTGTCAGTGCAAGAGAAACTGTTAAGAGTAATCGAATATGGTCAATATGAGCGAGTCGGCGGTGCTACTGCACTCGAAGCCAATGTTCGTCTTGTATGCGCAACCAATGAAGATTTACCCTTGCTCGCTGAAAAAGGTAAGTTTCGTCCCGACCTACTCGATAGACTGGCCTTCGACGTTATTCACCTTCCCCCATTAAGACACCGACAAGAGGACATCGCACTACTCGCGGAGTTTTTTGCTATCAAAATGTGCCGAGAGCTCGGTTTGCCCTTCTTTGTGGGCTTTACCGAGCAGGCGTGGCAAAGCATCCACGATTACCAATGGCCCGGCAACGTACGTGAGCTCAAAAACGTTGTAGAGCGCGCTGTATACCAGCAAGGAACCAATGAAGACCCGATTGAATCTCTCATATTCAATCCATTTGAGAGCGATTTTGGCAAGCTAAGTTCAATGGCAAGAAAGGATGATCTTGAGGGCAATAACAATGAAGAGGACACCGCGTCAGAGGGTTCTGATGCATCTGCACCGCCAGTGGACTATGCATTCCCTCTAGACTTTAAGTCTTGGCAGGATGAACAGAATATAAAGTTGATTAATGAAGCACTTAAGCAAGCTCAATACAATCAACGAGGTGCTGCCAAACTGCTAAGCTTGAGTTATGACCAGCTAAGAGGATTGGTGCGAAAGTATAAACTGGTTTGAGAGTGATGGATTCCTCGCCTACCTATCTAACAAAGTCGACGATAAGTGCTTGTCGTTATTGGTTTAGCGAGTAAAAAAGTGGTAAATTACCCTGATCTCAATACAGATATTACGTTCGCCAACGAATGTAGCGTGTTTATGAAGGCAATAATCAAATTATCACTTGGGCTATGTGGCTTAGTTCTGCTAGCAGGGTGTGAAGACAAAGTCGACCACTCGAAAATAAGACAAGACGGTTTCGTCTACTGCGACCAAGGCAGACCAAGTACATTCAACCCACAGCTAGTCGACGGTGGTATCACTGTTGAATCAATAGCACCGCAAATATTCGATACCTTGCTCACGCTAAATTCGGGTACCCATCAGCCTGTACCAAACTTGGCAAAATCGTGGCAGGTCGACAAATCAGGTACTGAATATACCTTTTATCTACGTCAAGGCGTGCAGTTTCAAACCACAGATTGGTTTACTCCCACTCGGACTCTAAACGCGGATGACGTAGTCTTTAGCTTCAATCGAATTATTGACCCTAATAACCCATTTCATCAGGTTGGCGGTAGCGTCTACCCTTGGTTTGCGGGTATAGATTTTGCCAACCTTGTACAGAGTGTCGAAGCGGTTGATAAGCTTACTGTGAAATTTACCTTGTCTCGACCAGACAACTCTTTCCTATCGAATATCTCGACTGCGCATGCGCCTATTTACTCAGCCGAGTATGCAGGCAATCTATTGTTTAGCGACAAGAAGCTGGATATTGATACATTGCCTGTTGGCACGGGGCCGTTTTACCTCGATGAGTATCAAGTGGCTGACTTGGTTAGGCTAAAACGTCACGATAATTACTGGCGTGGTCCTGTACAAATGTCGCAAGTGGTATTTGATATCTCGCACCGTGGCGCTGGCGCACTGGCTAAGCTTCTTCGAAACGAGTGCGATGTGCTCAACTCGCCAATCTCTAGTCAGATCCCGGTCATCCTTGAAGAAGACTCTGTTGTGTTGCAAGCCAAACCTGCGATGAACGTGGCGTTTGTTGCTATGAATACACAACATCGAGCGCTTAGCGATGCTCGGGTACGCAAAGCGTTGAATCTAGCTATCAATCGCGACAACATCTTGGAAGCCGTATACTTCGGCAGCGGAGAAAAGGCATATAGCCTGCTCCCTCCAAGCTCTTGGGCACATCAAAAAGATGCGGTTCAAGTGCGCTATGACCGTAACTACGCCATGGCGCTGCTTAGAGAAGCGGGCTACGCTCACGGCTTAGAGCTTACAATGGCGGTTCCTCTAGAGCCACGCGTATACAATCCAAGTCCTCGTAAAACCGCGGAGCTCATTCAGGCGAATTTTGCCGACATTGGCATCACCCTGAATCTACTGACTGATGATCGTGTTGACCGCCAAGAGTTATCTAACATCGAGTCCGTCGATATGTTGCTCACCGGCTGGGTCGGCAACACCGGTGACCCAGATAACTATTTGCGCCCCCTTCTTTCGTGCACCTCTAAGCGTGAAGGTCTTAACCTTTCAATGTGGTGTAACGACGACTTTGATTTCATTTTGGACTTAGCACTCGAAGTGAATCAACCAAGGTATCGCCTGAATCTTTATCGCCAGGCACAAAACATTCTGAACGAGGAAGTACCAGTGCTGCCTATCGCTCATGGACAGAAATACCAAGCACATAACGAGAATCTAACTGGTTTTAGAACCAGCCCATTTAACGCTCAGCCGTTTGACCAAGTTGTGAGGTTGAAGTAAATGTTTTGGTATTCGATTCGCCGCCTCAACCTCTTTGTGATCACACTGCTGATCCTAACGTTTGTCGGCTACAGCTTGGTACGACTAGAGCCACAGTCTCACTGGGCGACGCAACCAATGATGGCTGGCTGGTTTGAGTATTTGGGCCGACTGATTGAACTCGATTTTGGTCTAACCAAAGCTGGCGTTCCTATCACTCAAGAATTGGCGTCAGTTCTTCCGGCCACACTCGAGCTCTGTTTTGCAGCGTTCACTATCTCTGTGTTCCTTGGGATTCCAGCGGGCACTATTGCGGGTATGCGCAAAGGGAAATGGCTCGACAACGTAATTTCGTTTTCTTCAATGGTTGGCTACGCAGCGCCTCTCTTTTGGATTGCGCTGTTGATGATCATGTATTTCTCGCTCAACTATCAATGGTTTCCAGTAGCTGGTCGATATGACCTCCTTTACGAGATCGATCATGTCACAGGGTTTGCACTTATCGACGCATTGCTCTCAGACGGACCTTATCGCAAAGAAGCACTGCAAAGTGTGATTGAGCATATGATTCTCCCTTGTCTGGTATTGGCACTGTCACCCACGATGCAGGTTATCCGCATGATGAGAACTTCGGTGACTGAGGTGATGTCGCAAAACTATATCCGAGCTGCGCGTATTCGTGGTTTATCTAACTATGAAATCGTCATCGAGCACGTACTGCGTAATGCGATTCCGCCAATTATTCCTAAACTTGGTGTTCAGCTCTCGAGTATGATTACGCTCGCGATCATGACAGAGTCCATTTTTAACTGGCCGGGTGTCGGTCGTTGGCTTTTAGACGCACTATCAAACCAAGACTACGCATCTATTCAAGCGGGTGTATTGGTTGTGGCGACTATAGTTTTAGCGGCAAGTATTGTGTCAGATTTGATTGGTGCGATGATCAATCCGCTAGTAAGGAAGGAATGGTATGCTGTCAGATAATGTCTATCAGGAAGAGCGCATTCCGACCCAGCTAGAACGATTTTGGCGCAGCTATCGCTCTAATAGCCTGTCTATGTTCGGGTTGTGGTGTTTAGGGTTTCTGATCCTTATTACTCTGCTTTCTCCGTTTATAACGCCTTACGACCCGATGGCGCAAAGCTCCAATCTGCTGGTGCCGCCTTCGTGGGATCCAGAGGGTACAGTCGACTTCTTCTTCGGCACCGATGACTTAGGACGCGATATTTTATCGCGTATTATCGACGGCTCTCGATTGTCATTTGGCGCGGCGGTGATCATCACTGCGATTGCCACCCTAGTCGGCTGTTTAATTGGCATCCTAGCGGGTATGACGCGCGGTTTGCTGTCTAGTACACTAAACCACTTGCTCGATACCGTAATGTCGATTCCTTCGCTGCTGCTAGCGATTATCTTTGTCGCCTTTTTGGGTCCCGGTGAGTTCAATATCATGTTGGCGATCTGCCTTGCGCTGATCCCTCGATTTATTCGCTCTATCTACGTAGCGGTGCACACCGAAGTTGAGAAAGACTACATCATGGCGGCAAGACTTGATGGTGCGAACGAATTTTATCTACTTTGGAACTCGATCTTGCCCAACCTACTCACCGTCATTGCCGCTGAGGTCACCTTTGCGTTGTCTATCGCAATTCTCGATATCACTGCACTAGGCTTCTTGGGTTTAGGTGCTCAAGCACCAAGCAGTGAATGGGGTGCGGTACTCGGTGACGCCGCTGAGCTTCTCTATCTGGCGCCTTGGACAGTGATTCTGCCGGGCCTAGCCATTCTATTTACAGTAGTAGCGGTGAACATTGTGGGTGAAGGCATCCGAAGTGCATTAAGTGCGGGGATCGAATAATGCCAGTATTAGATATTCGACATCTCACCATCGAAATCGAAACCCCTCAGGGGCTTGTGAAAGCCGTTGACCGTATGAGCTTCACGATCAACGAGGGAGAAATCCGCGGTCTTGTAGGTGAATCAGGCTCAGGTAAAAGTCTTGTCGCTAAAGCCATCGTCGGCGTAACCAAAGACAACTGGAAGGTCACGGCTGACCGCATGCGTCTTGGCAACATAGACCTACTGCAGCTTACGCCCCGTGAACGTCGCCGAGTCATCGCTCGCGACGTGGCGATGATCTTCCAAGAACCAACAACCTGTTTAGACCCTTCTGAACAGGTCGGTAAGCAGCTCATCGAATCCATTCCATCGCGCTCGTTCGAAGGTAAATGGTGGGAGCGCTTTAAATGGCGTAAGAAGCAAGCCATTGCCCTGCTTCATAAAGTCGGCATTAAAGAACACACGCGTGTCATGCACAGCTATCCTTATGAGCTCACCGATGGTGAGTGTCAAAAGATCATGATTGCTATGGCGATCGCTGCCAAGCCGAAACTGCTGCTTGCCGATGAGCCAACTAACGACTTAGACCCAATTACTCAGTCGCAAATCCTGCGTCTATTAAGTCGCATGAACCAGCTCAACAACACCACAATTGTGTTGATTGGTCATGACTTAACAACGATCACGCAATGGGCAACACGTATTACGGTTATGTATTGTGGTCAATCGGTGGAATCAGCGGACACAGCTAAGATTCTTGCTAAGCCGAAGCACCCTTATACGGTCGCACTGCTCAAGGCGATGCCAGACTTTGGTGAGTGGATCCCTCATAAAGAGAAGCTGCAATCACTACCAGGCTCGATTCCCCCACTACAGCATCTTCCAATTGGCTGTCGTTTGGGACCAAGATGCCCGTACGCCCAGAGACAGTGCGTTGAGATCCCTGAAGCAAAACGAATTAAGAATCATAAGTTCAGTTGTCACTTCCCTCTGAACACGGAGAAAAAAGCATGAGTTCTTTGTTAGAAGTCTCCGACCTAAAAAAAGACTTTGTCACGCGCTCTAAGCTATTTCAGAAGAAAGTGCAGCACGCAGTTAAGCCTGTGAGCTTCAGCCTGGAAGCGGGACAAACGATTGGCTTTATCGGCAAGAACGGTTCCGGCAAATCGACATTGGCTCGCATGCTTGCCGGAGTGGTTGAGCCAACCGCTGGCGAAATTCGAGTGAACGGTGATTTACTGGAACATAAAGACTACTCGACCCGCTGTAAGCTGATTCGGATGATCTTCCAAGACCCGAATACATCTCTGAACCCTCGAATTCAGATTGGTCGTATCCTGGAAGGTCCGCTCAAGCGAAACACCAATATGCCGCCAGAGGCTCGTATGAAGCGTGTTAAAGACACCTTGATTCGTGTCGGCCTGCTACCGGAGCACGCCTACTTCTATCCGCAAATGCTGGCGACAGGTCAGAAGCAGCGTATCTGTCTAGCTCGAGCTTTGATTTTGCAGCCTTCTATCATAGTTGCCGATGAGGCGCTGAATGGATTGGATATGGCGATGCGCTCGCAGATCATTAACCTGTTTCTCGAGCTTCAGGAAGAGATGGGTGTTGCGTTTGTTTATGTGTCTCAGCATCTAGGCATAGTGAAACACATTACGGATAAGGTGATGGTGATGCACGAAGGCGACGTTGTGGAGTATGGCAAGACCAGTGAAGTGCTTACCAACCCACAACATATTGTCACGCAGCGCATGGTAGAGAGTCACTTCCACAAGACGCCCATGCATCGTTAGTGAACAGCATCGTTAGTAAACGGCATCGCTAGGCGAAAGCGCTAAAAAGCCTATTAACCTATCAGCTCTATATAACTGTCGATACCTTTTTGTATCGACTTTTTTATTTCCATAAGCGGCTTAGATTGCAAGCTCCAGAGCGCGACCGGCACAGACAATCCACCGCGGATCTTCTCACACTTTATCTCGGTGAGGTTATCCGCTACATAGTCGCTGGTTTCAATGTTCTTAGGCATCAAAGTCCAGCCTAAGCCTTTCTGAGTGAGCTTGATGGTCAGTGCTAACTGATCAATCAGGTCATGGTTCGCTGACAAAACCACATGATTGGCTAACCCTTCATCGACGAGAGATTTGAGCACGAACTGACGTGTCGTCTTCAACGCGTCATAAACTTGATCTTCAGGTAAGCTTGCTAACTCACTGTACTTACTGGCAAAAGGAACAAACGGCATATTGCCAATCATGGTGTAGTCGATATTGCTCATTGCGCTCGCTTTGGTCACATTGACAATACCAAACTGAATCGACTCATCAGCGAGTCCTTCACGAATCTGCTCTTGCGTCCTCACCAATAAGTTCACCCGAAGCGAGGGGAAGTCGTCGATAAGCTGCTCGCGGATTAACGCAATCGCAAGATGGGGTAAGAAGCTACTGTAGGCAACGGTAACGGCATCAAGCTCTCCAAACGATAAGCTCAATGCCACTTTATCAAAGGTCTTTGCTTGCTCAAGGGCCTGTTTTGCATAGCGATAAAGAAAATGGCCATCTTGAGTCGGGTCAACACTGCGTGTGTTACGTTCAAACAGTTCAACGGAGACTTGATCTTCTAAGTTGGCAATCACCTGCCCCACTGTGGTTCTGTGTTTACCTAGTCTGCTCCCCGCTTTACTAAAAGAGCGCTCTTCATAGACACTGACAAATGCCGCCAACTGTTCCAAGCTAAAATTCACATACGCCTCCTAAACCCATTTAAAACGTAACTTATTGTCGAAACGTTACTTTTCTTGTCAATGATAGACGAATTATTTCATTTGTCACACAGCTCAGGCAGCGTAGTGAGGGCTGTACTTCTTTATTTATTGCTTTTCACCATACTGTAGATGTGAGGATTACGTCCTACGCTGTGATGTTTGGTGATTGGAAATCTCATCATATTATTTTCGCAGACCCAGAGAGCTCTTCTCTGAACGAAATTAACTCGTGAAACATAAAGGTAAACATGATGACAGATTACTCAAAAATCGATAACGAAGTTGAGCAGCTAGCCGGCGTTATCTGGAATATGGCAGAAAAGGTTTGGGACTACGCAGAACTGAGCTATGAAGAGTTCAAAAGCTCAGCGCTGGAAAGTGCCGTACTTGCAAACAATGGTTTTACAATTACTGAGCGTGCGGTAGCTGGCCTAGAGACCTCTTGGGTCGCTGAATGGGGTACTGGCAAGCCTGTCATCGGCTACTTAGTGGAGTTTGATGCACTGCCAGGTCTTGGCAACGATACGGTACCGACTAAAACCCCAGCTAAGAATGGCAATACTAATGGCCACGGTTGTGGGCACAACCTTATCGGCTCTTCATCTATTGGCGCAGCGATCGCGCTAAAAAACCACATGGAAAAAGAAGGTATCGCTGGCACCATTAAGGTTATCGGCTGTCCTGCGGAAGAAGCGTTGAACGGTAAAAACTACATGGTTTCTGCTGGCGCATTTGATGATTTGGATGTCTGCCTACACAACCACCCTGCGATGGTGAATGCAGCACTGAACTTCCATTCTGCGGCTTCCATCGACCTACTAATCGAGTGGAAAGGCGTAACTGCGCACGCTGGTGCGGCTCCTTGGGAAGGCCGAAGTGCACTCCATGCTGCTGAGATTTTCTTAATGTCAGCGAATATGATGCGCGAGCAAATGGAACCTACAGGTCGCCTACACTACCAGATTCTAAATGGCGGTGACGCAGTGAATGTCATCCCTGACTACGCTAAAGTTCTGGTTCGTTACCGCGGAAAATCTGCTGAGAATGTGCGCAAGTATAAGGCGTGGCTAGAAGACATGGCCAAGGGTGCCTCATTGTCGACTCAAACCACTGAAGTCGTGACTAACCTAGGCGGTATCTATGACATTTTGCCTAACGACCCATTTGCCGAAGCAATCACGACTCATATGAATCGTTATCTGCCGATCGCTTGGACAGAGGAAGAGCAAGAGTTTGCCAAATCTATTCAACGTGAAATGGGCAAACCAGAAGACGGCCTTGCTACAGACGTGATGGATGTACCTCATGGTGTTGAAGTTGGCGGCTCATCAGACGTTGGTGATGTCAGCTGGAAAGTACCGACAATGGGTGTGATGTTTGCCGCGTGGCCTAAATACATCCCACCACATCAATGGGGTTGCACTGCGTGTAACGGTATGAGTATTGGACGTAAAGCCGGTCTACAAGCAGCCCATGTTATGGCTGCGCAAGGACTTGAGTTACTCACAAACCCTCAGCTACTAAAAGACGTGACGGCTGAATTTGAGAAAAACAAAAACGGCCAGGAATATGCTTCATTAAATGATACCGACTATAACCCTAGAGGCATCTTAAATGACGAGCAGTTGACCAACTACGACTGCTGTCTACATACGGCTCTAGAACATTTTGGACTGGGCGAAAACTACAATCCGACCTGTGGTCACAGCCACAAATAATTCTCACAAACTCATCAAAGCGAGGGCATCAATGCCCTCGCTTTTTTTGTCGCTACACAAAGCGCTTAGGTTCCCTATATTCCTATTCCCGCATTACTAAGAGGTGATGATTGAATCCTCTTCAGTGAATTCAGGGGTTAGAGACAAGCCAGATACTATAACCGCAGTTGTTGAGACAAATGTATTACCGCTCAACGAAATATCAAAACTAACCTTTGGAGAAAGCACTTATGTGTACTCGTATTATGTATCAAACAGAAACTGGCAAATTCATTACTGCACGTGGCATGGATTGGAACGATCCAACCGCAAAAACCAGCATGATCGTATACCCACGCGGCCTAGCACAAACCGGTGGCAGTATGGAAAATGCACTGACTTGGACTTCTAAGTATGGTTCTGTTTTTGCTTCTTTTTACGGCAAAGCATCTTCTGACGGTCTAAATGAAGCGGGTTTGGCTGCCAACACTCTTTATCTTGCTGAAGCGGATTACGGTGACTACACACTATCGAACAAACCTCGTCTTTCTATTGGCGCATGGAACCAATACTTCTTGGATAACTTCGCTACTGTTGCAGAAGCAGTCGCTGCAATGCAAGAGCCTCCTTTTGTGATTGTCGCTCCGCTACTACCTAACGGCCGCGCAGCATCGGTTCACCTTTCTCTTTCTGATAGCACTGGCGACAGCGCAATTCTAGAATATGTCGATGGTGAGCTTAAAATCCACCACAGCAATGACTACCGTGTTATGACTAACTCTCCAGTTTTTGACGAGCAAATTGCAATCAACAAATACTGGGAGCTTGTTGGTGGAGACAAAATGCTGCCAGGCACAATCAATGCGGCAGACCGTTTTGTTCGTGCTAACTACCTACTAAAAAGCACGCCTAACTTCGCTGACGGTCAAGAAGCAACGGCTGCTGCCCTATCTGTATTGCGCTCTGTAGGCGTACCTCTAGGTATGGAAGATCCAGAACACCCAAACATCTCTGCAACGCTATGGCGCTCAATGTCAGACCACGACGCAAAACGCTTTTTCCTGGACTCAGCGAGCCAACCAGCACTTATCTGGGTTGACCTAGACAACCTAAATCTTGAGCAAGGTGCACCAATTATGGCAATCGAGCTAAATGGTCCTGAGTTCATCGCCGGTGATGTGACTGACAAGCTAGCTCAGACATCAATGATCACTTGGATGTAATCATCGACGCGACGTACCACGCAGTTATCTCTTCGGAGGAACAGATGGCTGCGTGGTAACCCTTTAGATGATGAGATTCGAAAGGTCGACAGCCTGGACCTTCGAATCCTGTTACTCACCGTTTATCTGCATATGATTGAGGCAAAAAATGAGCTCTGGTCAAGAAATTTTCAGTGAAGTTGTCACCGTACTAGGAACCGCCGCTTTCGCACTGTCAGCCGTACTGGCTGCAAGTAAAAGACGTGTCGATATTTTTTCACTTATTATTTTGGGTCTTATCACTTCAATTGGCGGGGGTACCATGCGTGACCTCATGTTGGATGTCCCTGTCTTTTGGTCTCAAGATCTTAGCTATGTATGGATCTCTATCAGTGCGAGCCTGTTAGGTTTCGTCTTCTTTGGTCTACTGAAAAAGCGCTGGATAAACGAGTTTTATCTTCATATCGATGCCTTTGCCATTGCTTTGTTTGCCATTCAAGCCACTAACAAGGCATGGGCACTTGGGTTTGGACTCCCTATCGCTCCTGTGTTCATGGGCCTAATAACTGCAGTGGGAGGCGGCATTGTCAGAGATATGCTGATGCAAAGACCTACTCTACTTTTTGAAAGCGAACTTTACGCGATTCCTATCGCACTGGGCTGTGCCATGCACTGCGTGGTTTTAAGTCTCGCACCACAATGGTCGGTACTGAGCTCGACACTATGTATCTTACTCATCATTGCCGGTCGTTCGCTGTCCATCTACTTCAATATTGGGGTACCAAACTGGGCACTACTCGGGCAAAAGTTCACTTTAGTTAAAATGCGAGAGGGTGAGGACTGAGTCCTCTACAGAAGAGTTTGTCGATACTAATGAGTTGAATAGCATAGGGAAAACCGCCGTTTGGCTCATCACAACCCAACTACGGAAACACTATTATGATTAAAAAGATGACGCTTACTGCCCTAGCCTCTTCCGTCTTCCTATTCTCACCAACCCTGTTTGCTGACTCTGAATTGAAACAGTCCGTCTACCAGGACAATGAAAGACTGATTGAGCTGTTTGAACACTTCCATGCCAACCCAGAGATCGGCTTTATGGAATTTGAGTCGGCTAAGATCATTGCTAATGAACTCAAGCAGCTTGGTTTCGAGGTTCACGAAGGCATCGCGCGAACCGGCGTAGCCGCGGTGCTTAAAAATGGTGATGGACCAACGGTCATGTTCCGTGCGGACATGGACGCTTTACCTGTTAAAGAAGAAACGGACCTGCCTTACAAATCCACAAACCCAACCAAAGACCGCTTTGGTAATCCGATTTACGCAATGCACGCGTGCGGTCACGATGCTCACATAACTTGGCTTCTGGGCATGGCAAAACAGTTGACTGAAGCGAAAGAGAAATGGAGCGGCACCGTAGTCCTTATCGCCCAGCCTGCTGAAGAGCTAATTATGGGCGCAACAGCGATGGCAAAAGACGGACTATTTAATAAGGTGCCAGTGCCGGATATTTTGATTGCGGGCCATGTTCACCCTCTTCTGCCAGAAGGCAGTGTATCAATCTCCGACGGTCGTCGTATGGCGGGTACCGACCAGATTGACGTCTTCATTCAAGGTGTCGGTGGTCATGGTTCAACACCTCATGTCACCAAAGATCCGGTTGTGATGGCATCAATGTCAGTACTTGGCTACCAAACTATCATGTCGCGAATGGTCGACCAACAACAACCGGCCGTGCTGTCTGTCGGCGCGATTGAGTCCGGCAGTGAAAACAACATCATTCCTGATACGGCGACGCTCAAGCTTAACCTTCGCTGGTACCGCACTGAAGATCGTGATGTGATGCTTAAAGGTATCAAGCAAGTCACCGACAATGTGGCTCGCATGTACGGTGTGGATGAAGACAACATGCCGACCTATGAGATGAAAGGCTACTCAACACCACTCATTAATCCAACTAAAGAGTCGGAAGTCGCCAAACAGGCCATGATTGAGTCTCTTGGAGAAGAGAACGTGAAACTCGGGTTTCCACCAGTAATGGGGTCTGAAGATTTTCACATGTTGACCTACGAATACCCTGAAGTACCGGTATTGTTTGTCGAAGTTGGTGCGGCAACACAGAACACATGGGATAGCTTTGTCGAACACGGCACTTTCCCTAAATATACCAACCACAATCCAAATTTTGTGGTTGAACAAGGCGCAATCCCAACGGGGACGATTGCTCTTACTTCTGTGGTTAAGGCATTTCTCAACTCAGAACAAAGCCAATAACTGACTCTTGTTCGATTCGCACGTACAAAAAAACCAGCTCACGCTGGTTTTTTTAGTATTCGATAACTGTCGTGATTAGCGACGCGTCTTATTACGAGCACCTTGCTCACCAGAAGACTTTTTGTTGCGGCGTTGTTGGTTGCTACGACCTTTTGGCGCATTTGCACGCTCTTCGTGGCGACGTACTGCGCGACGAATTTTCTGGCTGCGAGAACGCTCACGTTGACGAGAGGTGTTCTGGCTTTGGTCTAGCATGGTCTCTTTCTCAGGGCGAAGTTCAACTAGCTCACGTAGGTAGTTTACTTCTTTTAGAGTGAGTTCCATCCAACCGCCACGAGGCAGTTTCTTGTCTAGGTAGATGTCGCCGTAGCGTACACGCTTAAGGCGGCTAACTGTGGTCTCTTGAGATTCCCACAGACGACGTACTTCACGGTTACGACCTTCGTTGATAACGACGTAGAAGGTGTGGTTCATACCTTCACCACCCGCGTAAACCACGTCTTCGAAGCGAGCCATGCCATCGTCCAGCTCAACACCGTTTACCACGTTGCGAACTTTTTGCTCGTTCACTTCACCAAATACACGCACAAGGTATTCACGCTCTACTTGGCGGCTTGGGTGCATTAGGCGGTTAGCCAGTTCACCATCGGTCGTGAAAAGGAGTAGACCTGATGTGTTAGCGTCAAGACGACCAACAGAAATCCAGCGAGAACCGCGGATCTTTGGCAAGCGGTCGAACACGGTACGACGACCTTCAGGGTCGTGACGTGTACATAGCTCACCTTCCGGCTTGTAGTAGGCCAGAACTCGACAAACCACTTCTTCTTGTGCTTTGGCAGAAACAGTATGACCATCGATACGGATGACCGCATTTTCGTCTTCCAGACGTTCGCCCAGTCTTGCTACCTGACCATTCACACTCACGCGCCCAGATTTAATCAGGGCTTCAAGTTCACGACGAGAACCGTGGCCTGCGCGAGCAAGCACTTTTTGTAATTTTTCGCTCATTTACCTACCTATAATGTCGTCTTCACAGACGTCGAAACCAGATAATGCGACCTAAAAATCGCGGTCGCGTATTATCGCAAAGAAACCTGATTCACGCATCAAGTTTCTTCACTAATTTAGTAAGAAAACATTCAAAACTCTACTCGAATGGTTCAGGGTCGCCTGCACCAACACGTAGAACTTTTGCTTCGTCGTCACTAAAGTCAATCACTGTCGTCGGTTGCTCACCTAAATAACCGCCATTCAAGATGCAATCTACCGCATGCTCTAGCTTGTCACGGATCTCTTCGGGATCTGATTCCGTCACTTCGTTACCAGGCAAAATCAGGGAAGTCGACATTAGCGGCTCACCCAATGCTTCAAGCAAATCAAGAGCAATTTGATTGTCTGGTACACGAATACCAATCGTCTTACGCTTTGGATTCATCAAACGGCGCGGGACTTCCTTAGTGCCTTTGAAGATAAAGGTGTAAGGACCAGGCGTGTTGTTCTTTAACAGACGAAATGCAGTGTTATCAACACGTGCGTAAAGAGACAGTTCAGACAGGTCACGACACAACAAAGTGAAGTTGTGTTTGTCATCGAGACGACGGATCTGACAAATGCGCTCCAACGCTTGTTTGTTTTCTAGCTGACAGCCAAGTGCATAACCAGAATCGGTTGGATAGATAATGACACCGCCGTTACGAACTATGGCTACCGCTTGAGTGATCAAGCGTGCCTGCGGGTTTTCTGGGTGTACATAAAAAAATTGGCTCATTGTTATTCCTTCAAACTTAAGGACGCTCTCGGTACGACCTTCCCTGTCGTTCGACTTCAAGAGCTGTCTCTTCAATACGATAATGAATCAAAAGAAAGTGAGGTGAAGATGCTTATGTCTATTTGGACAAACGCTAAGGCCAAAAGATATCGGCTTCTTTATTCTTTTTCACCATCTTCAGCACCACCCTCAATTGTAGTGGTCGTCAGCGAAGTTGCTGTCTTTAGTGGTAAGCGGTCCCATACCGGTTCTACGCCTGATGGTAACCACAAGTTTCTACCTAACTCCATCCAAGGGGAAGGATAGTGGAAATCTGACCCTTGTGAAGCTAATAGATTGTATTGTATCGCATAATCTGCGAGGTTGCGCCTTTCTTGTTGACTTTGTTGTGGCTGAGCCACTTCCATTGCATCGCCATTAGCTTCAACAAATGCCGTCAGTAGACGCTTTAGCCACTTAGCCGTTAACTGATAACGGCCCGGGTGTGCCAGCACGGCTAGCCCACCCGCTTGATGAATGGCATTTACAGCTTCTGACATGGTGCACCAGTTTGGTGGCACATAGCCGGTGTTATTGCGCGTCATAAACTTCTTGAACACCTGCTGCATGTTTTTCGCGTAACCGTTGTCCACCAGCCATTTCGCAAAATGAGCGCGAGTGATTGGGGCATCGCCCGCTATCGCCTTCACTTCTTCAAGCAAACCCTCACGGGTTGCTTTTTCCAGCCGATGAGCGATAAGTTCAGAACGTTCTACTCTTCTTGCTTGCTGAGCGCGGATCAGCGCATTTAATTCAGGGGAGTCAATGTCTACGCCAAGCCCGACAATATGAATGTCTTTATTCTGCCAGACCGTCGAAATTTCGATGCCGTTCACCAACTCAATAGGCAAGGACTGCTCTTCAATTAGCTGATGCGCGGTAGGCAACGCGTCTAAGGTGTCGTGGTCAGTAATCGCCAGAACTTTTACATCGAAGCTTATGGCTCTGTCTAAGAGATCAGCAACCGATAATCGGCCATCAGAGGCGGTAGTGTGACTGTGTAAATCTATCTTCATTTTTTCACATTTTCGGTTGACTTTTAGCTCGCGAACTAGTTAACTAGTACGCAGATACAGATTTTGAGATTAGGCACGTATGTTACTCGATATTCATACATTCAAAAAACCTTTAAACCTTGGGGTTAATGCTCTAGTAGGTTGGTGGCGCACTTGGATACAATCCGAGTGGGCTTTTTTGCGTGCATAATCAAACCCGAATTTGATTAAAGCCCACTCAATCGAGTGGGCTTTTTTGTTTTTCGATTCATCTGACAAAGAATTCAATTTAAACGATTATTTTAGCAACAATTTGGGTACATTGAGCGTTGGGCAAACGTTTTAATTGTGCGACTATAGCTTAATGACCGCTAGGTGAACCAAGATTGTTGCAACAGCAGATTCAAGATTAAAAGGAGCTTTTGTGAATAAAGCCATTAGCATCAATAAACAGGGTCGATTGGAAGTCCTTTCTCTCCAAGTGCCATACGCGCAAGACCCAACCAGACTGTTTCACACCCTGTGTGAAAACAAAACCGATAGTCTGCTACTTGAGTCTGCTGAAATCGACTCAAAACAAGACCTACAGAGCCTACTTATCGTTGATTCTGCCGTTCGTATTGTGTGTGAAGGTCACAAGGTACGTTATGAAGCGCTGACCACCAATGGTGTTAACCTTCTTAACATTATTGCTCAGAATATTGCAGAGGAAATCGAACACACGCTAACAGACAAAGAGCTCGTCGTTCAGTTTGAGATGCCAGATGACACACTCGATGAAGACTCTCGACTTCGTGAAGCCTCCTCTTTTGATGCGCTGCGCCTTGTTCAACACAGCTTTGACCTAAGCGGTTTGGATAAAAACGCCATTTTCATGGGCGGGCTATTTGCTTACGACATCGTTGCGAACTTTGAGCCTCTGGGCGATGCAAACCAAGCGAACCAGTGTCCTGACTTTGTATTCTATGTTGCTGAGAGTCTACTGGTTGTCGACCACCAAAAAGAGTCTTGCGACCTACAAACGACGCTGTTTAACCACGATGATGCCGAACTTGCTCGTATCCGCGGCCGAATCACAGAGATCAGCCAGCAATGCGAAAACCTAAAAATGGTGCCAGCGGCAACGAAAGTCGAAGGTATTCAAGAAGACGTAAGCATCTCAGATGAAGACTTTTGCCAAATCGTTCGCGACTTAAAAGAGTACGTGGTTCGTGGTGACATCTTCCAAGTTGTACCATCTCGCCGTTTCACACTGCCATGCCCTTCACCTCTTGCTGCCTACAAAGAGCTGAAGCAGAGCAACCCAAGCCCTTACATGTTCTATATGCAAGATGAGCTGTTTACTCTGTTTGGTGCCTCTCCAGAGAGTGCACTTAAGTACGGCAAAGACTCAAACCAAATTGAGATCTACCCTATCGCGGGTACTCGACGTCGCGGCAAGAATGCGGATGGCAGCATCAACAAAGACCTAGATAGCCGCATTGAGCTAGAGCTTCGCAGCGACATGAAAGAGAACGCGGAGCACATGATGCTGGTTGACCTAGCACGTAACGACGTGGCTCGCATTGCAGAGCCCGGCTCTCGCCATGTAGCCGACCTTCTAAAAACAGACCGCTACAGTCACGTCATGCACTTAGTTTCTCGCGTCGTCGGTCAACTTCGTGGTGACCTAGATGCCCTTCACGGCTACCAAGCTTGTATGAATATGGGTACGCTCACCGGTGCACCCAAGATTCGTGCAATGCAGCTGATTCGCCAATTCGAAGGCCAAACTCGAGGCAGCTACGGCGGCGCCGTTGGTTACATGAACGGTGCGGGTGATTTAGATACCTGTATCGTAATTCGCTCAGCGTACGTTGAAGACGGTATTGCTCAAGTTCAAGCGGGCGCCGGTGTTGTATTTGACTCGGACCCTCAATCCGAAGCGGATGAAACTCGTGGTAAGGCGCAAGCCGTCATTTCAGCAATCAAAACGGCGCACAAGGGGTAATCACGATGTCTAACACTACAATTTCAGCGAACAACGAACTAGCCAATATCGTATTTGTCGACAACTTTGACTCGTTTACCTACAACCTAGTGGATCAGTTCCGAAGCCTAGGACACAGCGTTAAGATTTATCGCAACCATATTGCCGCAAACAAAATCGCTAAAGCAGTACTAGAGCTCGATAACCCTGTGGTTGTACTTTCTCCAGGTCCGGGTGCGCCTTCAGAAGCGGGTTGTATGCCAGAGCTGATTAAGACATTGCGTGGCAAAGTACCGATGATCGGTATTTGTCTCGGTCATCAAGCCATTGTAGAAGCTTACGGTGGTGTTGTTGCTGGCGCTGGTGAAATCATTCATGGCAAAGTGTCAATGATGGCGCACGATAACCACGCTATCTACGAAAGCTTACCTTCACCGCTAGCAATAGCACGTTATCACTCACTGGTGGCAACGAAAGTACCTGACTCACTAGAAGTGACCGCTCAGGTTGATGGTCTAGTGATGTCGGTCGCGAACGAACAAGATCGTATCTGCGGCTTCCAGTTCCACCCTGAGTCTATTATGACTACCTACGGTGCGACACTACTGAGCAATGCCATCGCTTGGGCGACAGAAAAATCTAACGAAACAAAATCGGCTTAAGAATTCAAACAACTAAGGAATCGTAATTATGGAAACCATTATCAACAAACTTTACGACCAACTGGATCTGACTCAAGAAGAGAGCCAGTCGTTGTTTGACACTATTATCAAAGGCGAGCTTGATCCAATTCTAATGTCAGCAGCTCTGACAGCTCTAAAGATCAAAGGCGAAACACCAGACGAGATCGCTGGCGCGGCAAAGGCACTACTTGCCAACGCGAACCCATTCCCTCGTCCTGATTATGACTTTGCCGATATCGTAGGCACAGGTGGCGACGGTGCCAACACCATCAACATCTCAACGACTGCCGCATTTGTGGCAGCAGCGTGTGGCCTGAAAGTCGCAAAACACGGTAACCGTGGCGTGTCGAGCAAATCTGGCTCTTCAGATCTACTGGACTCATTTGGTATCGACTTGGCTATGTCGGCGGAAGATACTCGTAGCGCCGTAGATGAAATTGGCGTTGCTTTCCTTTTTGCTCCGCAATATCACGGTGGTGTGCGCCATGCGATGCCAGTGCGTCAAACGATGAAAACTCGCACCATCTTTAACATCTTAGGCCCTCTAATCAACCCTGCTCGCCCAAACATCGAATTGATGGGTGTTTATGATGCAAAACTGGTTCGTCCTATTGCAGAAACCATGCTACAAATGGGTATGAAGCGCGCGGCTGTGGTTCACGGTAGTGGCTTGGATGAGGTAGCTATTCACGGTGAAACTCTGGTAGCAGAAATCCAAGACGGCAAGATCACCGAATACACCCTAACACCAGCAGACTTTGGTTTAGAGTCTTACCCGCTAGAGGCGATCAAAGGTGGTGAGCCGGAAGAAAACCGCGCCATCATTACCAACATGCTAACGGGCAAAGGATCGGACGCGCAATTAGGCGCTGTAGCGGTAAACGTTGCTCTGCTAATGAAACTATTTGGTCATGAAGACCTCAAAGCTAACGCAGCACAAGCCATCGAGGCAATGAACTCCGGTAAAGCATACGAGCTCGTCCAAAAGCTGGCAGCACACGGCAAGTAACTCGGCGAATCAACAGGAAAAGACAATGGAAACAGTATTAGCAAAAATCGTCGATGATAAGAAGATTTGGGTTGAGGAGCGTAAGCAAACTCAGCCACTAGAGAGCTTCAAAGCGGATCTCGTTCCGTCAGACCGCAGCTTCTATGGTGCGCTTTCGACAGGCAAAACCGCGTTCATTTTAGAGTGTAAAAAAGCATCACCATCAAAAGGTCTGATCCGTGATGATTTTGACCTCGATTACATTGCATCGGTTTACAACAATCACGCTAGTGCGATTTCTGTACTGACCGATGAAAAGTACTTCCAAGGAAACTTTGACTTCCTACCTCAAGTGCGTAGCCAAGTTAAGCAGCCAGTACTGTGTAAAGACTTCATGATCGATACCTATCAGGTCTATCTCGCTCGTCATTACAACGCAGATGCTATCTTGCTGATGCTATCTGTGCTTAATGATGAGGAATACCGTGAGCTCGCGGAAGTCGCAGAGTCTCTTGAGCTAGGCATTTTGACCGAAGTGAGCAACGAGGAAGAGCTAGAGCGTGCGATTGCGCTTGGTGCAAAGGTAGTCGGTATCAACAACCGCAACCTTCGCGACCTATCGGTTAACCTAGATCGCACCAAAGAGTTGGCGCCGAAACTGCCTGAAGGCACCATCATCATTTCGGAGTCTGGTATCTATAACCACCAGCAAGTTCGTGACCTTTGCGCCTATGCGAATGGTTTCCTGATCGGTAGCTCGCTCATGGCAGAAGACAATCTTGAGCTAGCAGTGCGTAAAGTTCTACTAGGCGAAAACAAGGTGTGTGGTCTCACTCATGCTGATGATGCTGCGAAAGCTTATCAAGCGGGCGCGGTAAAAGGCGGGCTGATCTTTGTTGAAAAATCGCCTCGCTTTGTTGATGCCGAATCGGCTCGCATGGTGATGAGCGGTGCACCACTTGAGTTTGTGGGTGTGTTCCAAAACCACAACCCAGAGTTTGTTGCTAACACGGCTAACGAGCTAAAACTGTCAGCCGTACAGCTTCATGGCGACGAAGACCAAGCCTACATCGATACGCTGACCCCACTTCTGAATGATGACGTAAAAATCTGGAAGGCGCACGGCGTGACCGATGCTATTCCTGACCTAACTGTAATTAAAGCAGACCGTCACCTATTGGATGCCAAAGTTGGCGAGCAATCAGGCGGCACGGGGCAAAGCTTTGACTGGCAACTGTTAAACAACACGAGCGATGTGATGTTGGCAGGCGGTTTGTCTCCAGACAACATCAAGCAAGCCAGTACACTTGGCTGCATCGGACTAGACTTAAACTCAGGAGTCGAGTCAGCACCGGGTAAAAAAGACGCTGAGAAGTTAAACCAAGCGTTCGCGCTAATCCGAGACTACTAACGTCCAGATTAACGACACCCAATGAGTTAAGGTCATACACTAAGAATTATTAAAACTTGCTCGACAACGAATCATCGTTTGTAAAGGCTAGAGCAAGTGGATTATTGAGGAATTAACCATGTCTAAATTAGATGCCTACTTTGGCGAATACGGTGGACAGTTCGTACCACAGATCCTAGTGCCTGCACTGGATCAACTAGAGCAAGCCTTCATCGACGCTCAAGACGACGCTGAGTTCCGCTCAGAGTTCATGGAGCTATTGCAAGAATACGCTGGCCGCCCAACCGCGCTAACGCTGACTCGCAACCTAACAAAAGGCACCAAAACCAAGCTGTACCTAAAGCGTGAAGACCTCCTTCACGGTGGTGCGCACAAGACTAACCAAGTACTTGGCCAAGCACTGCTTGCTAAGCGCATGGGTAAAAAAGAGATCATCGCCGAAACTGGCGCTGGTCAGCACGGCGTAGCAACCGCTCTTGCGTGTGCTCTACTCGACCTTAAGTGTCGCGTTTACATGGGTGCGAAAGACGTTGAACGTCAAAGCCCTAACGTATTCCGTATGCGTCTGATGGGTGCAGAAGTGATTCCTGTACACTCTGGCTCTTCAACATTGAAAGATGCATGTAACGAAGCGCTGCGTGACTGGTCAGCAAGCTACGAAGACGCGCACTACCTACTGGGTACTGCGGCAGGTCCTCACCCATTCCCAACTATCGTGCGTGAGTTCCAACGCATGATTGGTGAAGAAACCAAAAACCAAGTACTGGCTCGTGAAGGCAAGCTTCCAGATGCCGTCATCGCTTGTGTAGGCGGCGGTTCTAACGCTATCGGTATGTTCGCAGACTTCATCGAAGAAGAATCAGTACGCCTAATTGGTGTAGAGCCAGCAGGTCTTGGTATTGACACTGATCAGCACGGTGCTCCGCTAAAACACGGCACAACAGGTATCTTCTTTGGTATGAAGGCACCATTGATGCAAGACCCTAACGGTCAGATTGAAGAGTCTTACTCTGTTTCGGCTGGTCTAGACTTCCCATCTGTGGGTCCTCAGCACGCGCACCTGAATGCGATTGGTCGTGCAGAATACGGCGCAATTACCGATGACGAAGCATTGGATGCATTCCAAGAGCTAGCGAAGCATGAAGGTATCATCCCTGCGTTAGAATCTTCTCACGCCCTAGCTTACGCGCTTAAAATGGCACGTGAAAACCCTGAAAAAGAGCAGCTTCTTGTCGTGAACCTATCAGGTCGCGGTGACAAAGATATCTTTACTGTACACGACATTCTAAAAGAAAAAGGAGTAATGTAATGAGCCTGAATCAAGATCGTTATAAAGAGATGTTCGCTCGTTTGGGCGAGAAGAATCAGGGCGCATTCGTTCCTTTCGTCACTATGGGTGATCCAAGCCCAGAGCTGTCGCTACAGATCATGGAAACCTTGATTGAGTCTGGTGCAGACGCACTAGAGCTAGGTATGCCGTTCTCAGATCCTCAAGCGGATGGTCCAACAATCCAAGGCGCAAATATCCGTGCATTAGACGCTAAAACAACGCCAACTATCTGCTTCGATATGCTCGCGAAGATTCGTGAAAAGTACCCAGAGACGCCTATCGGCCTGCTTATGTACGCTAACCTCGTTTACTCAAAGGGTGTCGATGCGTTTTACAAGCAATGTGCCGATGTTGGTGTGGATTCGGTGCTTATCGCAGACGTTCCAACCAACGAAAGCAAAGAATTCGTAGAAGCAGCACACAAGCACGGTGTACACCCAATCTTCATCGCTCCGCCAACAGCAAGTGAAGAGACCATCGAGCAAGTTGCAAAACTTGGCGGCGGTTACACTTACCTGCTTTCTCGCGCGGGTGTAACGGGTACTGAAACCAAGGCAAACATGCCGATGAACACACAGCTAGAAAAGCTGAACAAGTTCGATGCACCGCCTTCACTGCTTGGCTTTGGTATTTCTGAGCCAGAGCAAGTGAAACAAGCGCTAGACGCTGGCGCTGCAGGCGCGATCTCAGGCTCAGCGGTTGTAAAAATCATCGAAAAAAATGTCGATGCACCAGAGACTATGCTGAACGAACTGTCTCAGTTTGTTAAATCTATGAAGGCAGCGACACAGCGTTAATCACTGCTTTACTGTCCAAAAAGGTTGCACTTATCGTGCAACCTTTTTTTTACATCTCAATATTCCCCACATCCTAATTATCGATAACTCTGCCCAAAAATCGACCACCAACAATTCACCCAACCAATAGCAAACGTTTGCTTTCGAGTATTTGTTCACCATTCATTCGGTTTTTTCGCAGTTTTTTACATGATTTCGATTTCTGTTGTTGCGCCAAGTGCTAAATAAGTGTAAAAATTGCCACCGAAGATTAGTCTGTTATTTTCCGTTCAAGTAAACGACTATTCTAGGATTTGATAAATAAATAGCACAGGAGTTAAGGAAGTGTTAAAAGAAAAGTTGATGCTAAATAACATTGGCGTCCAAGTTGTGATTGCAATGATCCTCGGTACCCTTATTGGTGCCATGATGGGTGAATCTGCTTCTATGTTTGCTCCACTAGGTACCATCTTCATCAATCTAATTAAGATGTTGGTGATTCCTTTGGTTGCCGTTGCACTAATTTCTGGTGCTGCAGGTCTTGGCAACAGCAGTAACGCCGGTAAAGTTGGCGTGACTACGCTCGCTTATTTCGGTCTAACGTCAGCACTTGCGGTTGCACTTGCTCTAGTTATGGGCGAAGTCTTCCAACCAGGCGTAAATATCGATACTGCGGGTATCGAAGGCATGTTCTCATCTGAATACGCTTCAAAAGGTGAACTACCCACTTTCTGGGCTACCGTCACTGGTATGATCCCAACTAACGTTTTCCAGTCCCTAAATGAAGCGAACATCCTACAGATCCTTGTGTTCTGTCTGTTCTTCGGTATCGGCCTTTCTAAGCTTGAGTCCACTCGCCGCGATCCTCTTCTTAACGGTGTAAACGCGATCGTTGACGTTATGGTTTGGATGATCAACAAGGTAATGATCATCGCGCCAATCGGTGTATTTGGTTTGATGGCTGAGGCTGTAGGTACATTCGGCTTTGGCGCACTAATGGTTGTATTCAAGCTGTTCGTTGTCTACATCGCAGCAATCCTAATCTTTGGCTTCGTTGCTTACCCACTGATGATTCAACTGTTCACTAAGACCTCAGCGAAGAAATTCATCAGCGCGATGAAAAAGCCGCAAGCTGTTGCACTATCAACCGCTTCATCAATGGCAACGCTACCAGTGACTATGGACACTGTAGAGAAAGAGCTTGGTGTTAAGAACTCTACGGCATCATTCGTTCTGCCTCTGGGTGCGACGATCAACATGTCTGGTAACGCGATCTACTACGGCTTAGTTGCTATCTTCTTTGCGCAGCTTTTCAACATTGATCTATCAATGGGTGCTTACATTGCCATCATCGTAACATCAACACTAGGTGCAGTAGGCCAAGCAGGTGTTCCTGGTCCTTCGTTCCTTGTTGTTGCAGTACTGTTGGCGGCAGGTATTCCAATCGAAGGTCTACCACTACTGTTCGCTCTTGACCGTATCTTCGACATGATTCGTACAGCACTAAACATCACTGGTGATGCAGCTTGTGCAGTTATCGTTGACGCACTGGTTGAAGAAGCAGCAGAAGAGCAAGCTGAGCTTCAAAAACAACAAGCATAATCGAACGCTTTCAATATCAAAGGGCTGACACCAATAGGAGCAGCCCTTTTTTATTGATAATTGCTTTTCGAAGACAATCGCTAATTCAGTGACAGTGTGACACCCGAGTACTCGCGATAGCCTCGCAACATTACGTGATAGGTCGTATTCGCTTCAGCGTTGATAGAGCACGTTTCAGAGTTACCGTTGCGATATGGTCGACAATCGTAGCTTGAAGTAGTCGGTTTACTGCCTTTCTGTACGTAGAGATCGGCATCTCCTGCACCACCTTCGATAGCAACCGTGACAGTTGCACTGCTCTCAAGTTTGAAGGTGTAGTAGTCGGTGCTGTTGTATGCACCGTTAAGACCTGTAATTGGCTGTCCAAGCTTAAGCTCATTGCCCGGTGTTGGCGTTGTTACCCCACAGCTAGCGTCCACACCTACTTCAGCAAAGGCTTTTACAACATCGTCGCGGTTAAACGACAAATCATCCGCAGCTTTTGCCACACCGCAACCACCTTGGTCAAAGGTACTGTTCGCTCCCCAATACATTTGGTTCGCCAGAGTAAACACCTGAAAACCCGATTTGATATCCCAGTTGTATTTGGTGCTCAGCAAATAAAATGCTCGATTGAAGACACCACTCGAATAGTGAACATTGATGCCATCATAGTATTGCGACGCATCATCAATACTTTTGCCATCCTTTGACGGCTGGTCAAAGTAACGAAGGCCACCATCCCCTTTGAAGATATCCGCACCCACTATCCAGTCGACGCTGCCACGCATGTAATACTCCGCCGCTTCACCCGCGATATCCGAGTAGGCTTCATTCATACCACCCGACATGTCTTTGTAAACCAAGCCTGAGTTCTGCTCGGTGAAGCCATGACTGACTTCATGGGCACTGACGTTAATATCCACCAATGGGTAAAAACGATTTTGTCCATCTCCGAAAGTCATCGACGAGCCATTCCAGAACGCATTCTCGTAGTTACTTCCGTAATGAACACGCATCGTTAGCTGAAAGGTCAAGGGGGCCGTTTGCATCCAGTCTTGGAACATATCAAACACCACATTACCGAAGTACTGAGCATCGTTTATTGGCGAGTAGGCACCATTAACTGTCTTGTAATCGTTGTAGTTGGTTGAATCGTTACAGGTATAGCTGAACGCCGTCGAGCCTGAGGTCGCACCGTTAAGGTTGACTGTTTTTACGTTCTCATTCGACATCGTGCAGGTGTTACCCGACTTATTCATTAAAATAGACGGGAAGTCCTGTCCGAAGTAATACGCGCCAGTTTTACTGTTTCCACCGGGTCCCGTTGCAAGAGCGTGGTTAATGCCATCCCAAGAGTCCAAGATCGCCCCAGACTCTGCATCGACAAACATAAACGGTCGCTCTGGCGAGTCACCTGCCACAAAAAAATCGACCAGATACACCATACGTGCAACTTGGTCCTCTCCGACTCTCACCATGAGTTTCGAATGGCGATTTTCAATATCTGGTTTATCGCTGGTCACTGCGCTATGCACTGTAAAATGATGACGCTCTGCAAGCTCTAACGCTTCATCGCTGGAAATGTTTGGTTTGACCACGGGTAAATCACTCGCTAGCCCTTGAGCCATCACACCATATACTTCAGAGATACCCTGCTCTCCTTTGGTCGATGTAATTGTTGCATCATAGACCGGCACCCCCTGATAGAGCTGCTGGTATTTCACCTTAGTCTTGCCATTTGGCAAAGTAACGCGTTTGATCTCTGTGTAAGCATCGGCTTGAGGGACGATACTAAACTGCGCGTCGATAAGCGCTTGTGCCTTAGTGGCATCGGTCATTTCAACAAGCTCTGCTGCATTTACCGACATAGCCATGGCTATACTCGACGTTCCAATAAGCCACCTAGCTTGACGTGTTACATTGTTCATTCTGAAATCCTTGAATATTATTGATATAATTAATACTTATAATTCAATCGGTTAACCAACATCCGATTGAAGTAAAAACATATGCAACATATCTGCAACAAACAAGAATAGAGCAAAAACTCGGTTATTAACATTTCGTAAACATTTACAGGCGCTATTCTATCAATAGCTGCTGCATTCTGGTGCAATTGACGTGCTAGATAATAGTAATAATGAAAACTGTGTTACTGCTTCCAGCCTCCTATTACCGTTTTATGCTGCGAGGACTTTTCGATACACTACAGCGATATTCTATAAAAAGGCTTAGCTCAACCAATGAAGCAACTACTCGACTTTATTCCCCTGATTATTTTCTTTGTCTTGTACAAGATGCAGGATATTTACGTGGCGACAGGGGCGTTAATCATAGCCACTGCCGTTCAAATAGGTGTGACCTACCTTCTGTACAAGAAGATAGAAAAAATGCAACTCATTACGTTTGCTATGGTGGCAGTGTTCGGCGGCATGACCATCTTCTTCCATGATGACAACTTCATTAAGTGGAAAGTCACCATTGTTTATGCACTGTTCGCCATCGCACTCGCAGTCACTCATGCAATGGGGCGTGGCTTGATCAAAGGTATGTTGGGCAAAGAGCTAACCTTACCGGATAGTGTCTGGGCAAAAGTGAATTACGCATGGGTCGGCTTCTTCTCATTTTGCGCTGGTCTGAATATTTACGTCGCGTACTCATTGCCACTTGATGTGTGGGTCAACTTCAAAGTGTTTGGGCTGCTCATCGCGACTCTACTTTTTACTGTCTTTACTGGCATTTACATCTATAAGCACATGCCGAAAGAGCAAGCCGACGAAGACACCAAAAATGAGAACCAAGATCATACGTCTTGATCAGCGCCGGATCTTTTGTATACTCCGCGAAAGACTAAGAATCAGCGACCTACGGGTCGCTGTGCTGTTTCTGGAAAATTATAATCATGACAAATACAACATCGAACACTCCCAAAGGCCAACTAATCACTCGCACATTAGCGATGCCGGAAAACACCAATGCCAATGGTGATATTTTCGGTGGTTGGATCATGTCTCAGCTTGACCTTGCTGGCGGTATCCTTGCCAAGGAAATTTCACTTGGACGCATCGTTACCGTTTCTGTTTCAGGCATCACCTTTAAGCACCCGGTTAAAGTCGGTGACGTGGTTTGCTGTTATGGCGAGTGTACTCGCATCGGTAATACATCAATGTCCATCAACCTTGATGTTTGGGTGAAACCCGTCAGCGTTGAGGGTGTTGGTGAGCGTTATCAGGTCTGCGAAGCCACCTTTAACTATGTAGCAATCGATGCAGATGGGCGCCCACGTCCAATTAATCCAAATTAAGCGACACCTAACGATGACTTTTCATCGAAAAAATGACATCTTATTAGGACGAATTTAAGTTACTGAACTATTTGAAGGATACAAATATGTGGTACGTTATTTTTTCTCAAGATGTCGAGAACTCGCTAGAAAAGCGTCTGAGTGTACGCCCACAGCACCTAGAAAGACTTCAAGCGCTACGTGATGAAGGTCGTCTTCTGACCGCAGGTCCAATGCCAGCTATTGATAGTGAGAACCCAGGTGAAGCGGGTTTCACTGGCTCAACGGTCATCGCAGAATTTGAATCGCTTGCAGCGGCTCAGGCATGGGCTGACGCTGATCCATACATTGAAGCTGGCGTTTACGAAAATGTCATCGTCAAACCATTCAAGAAAGTACTTTAATAGCGATAAGAAGCACAATGAAAAATAAACTAAGTTGGCTAGCAATTGCCGCACTCACCGTGCTGGCGGGTTGTTCGAGCACAGGTGAAGACGAGCGCCGTAAACTCGAGCTTTTAGCGCAAAGTCGCGCCAGTGTGATTTCTTCTGGTTTGCCTATTGAGCAGGGCCCGCTGTCGATCATGAAAGCATCAGCAAACAAAGGCGTGGTTGAAATTATGATGCTCTACAATACTGATGCTAAAGGCGCTTTGTCATTAGATCAGCTTCTTCGCAACAGTATGAACTATTACTGTACAGACCGCGAAGTGAAAGCGAATCTCGATTTAGGGCTCGCTTACCGCATCATGATCCGCAACACGCGTGGTCAGTTGATGATCGACCAAATGGTGACTCAGCAGTACTGTAGTCAGCCGCTTCCTAACTAAAGCGATAACTCAATTCCACTAAAGAGGCTTGCATATGCAAGCCTCTTTTTTTATCGGTCATCCATTTTTCACGCCTTTCAATTAAGCCTAAAAACTATTTTTCACAATGAGGGAGTAACAATCCGCGAGCTCTCTTCGTACTGCGTTTCCTCCCCATTTCTTATTTGATGATAAAAAGTGAGCTTTTGCACAATTCCGATAACCCACACCAATTGAGGGGTTATTTATGATTTAAATCAAGTCAAAGGATACCACTAAAGGAGTAGCGTAGAGATAGAAAATAAAATGACACAATTATTAATAAGTGCTTATGAAAATAAAGAAAAGACACATTCTAGTCGTTGCTACCCTCGGTATCTTAGTTGGCTGGCTCTCGCTGGGCGGTACAGCTGCAATCATGCACAAAACCTCCAGTACCGAGTTTTGCTTATCTTGTCACTCAATGCAGATTCCTTACGAGGAATACCAAGGCTCTATCCACTTCACTAACGCAAAAGGCATCAGAGCTGAGTGTTCTGACTGCCATATTCCTACCGACCCCGTTGATTACGTCATCACGAAAATCCGTGCCACTAAAGATATCTACCACGAGTTTGTCACTGGCAAGATTGACGATGAAGACAAGTATGAAGCTCATCGTATGGAAATGGCTGAAGCAGTATGGGCCCAGCTTCGTGCCAATGATTCCGCTACTTGCCGTTCATGCCACTCTTTCGATGCCATGGACAGCTACGAGCAATCTGAAGACGCCGCGAAGATGCATGAGTATGGCATTGCCAATAACCAAACCTGCATCGATTGCCATAAAGGTGTTGCCCACTTCGCACCAGAGCCAGAGCTCGACAGCGAGGCATACAATCGCGTCGTCGCTCAAACTGAAAGCACGGCAGCTGACGCTTCGACCGTGTATTCAGTTGCGAAAATCGACCTTGATGAACTCGGCAGCATTAACCCAGCGGTTGAGATGACGGTTAAATCAACACAAGACAATGCTCGCAATATAGAGATCTCTGGTTACCAAATGAAAGGCGCCGAACAAGTGCTTTACATGGGTCGTGGACAGAGAAACATTATTGCCATGCTAAGTGATGCAGGCCAGCAAGCTCTTACTGTAGGCGAGTTTGAGGCTGACGAGTATGGCAACGAATGGCGCACAGCAACATTGGCAGCAGTCATCGAGGCACCGGTATTAGGTAGTCCGGAGCCACTTTGGAGCTACGCAGAAGAGCTAGATAACGTCTACTGCGCAACCTGTCACGCCAAGATCCCTGCCAACCACTTTACCGTCAACGCCTGGGGTCCCGTTGCTAAAGGCATGGGGGACAGAACGGATATCTCAGCTCTGGATCTCGAGATTCTTACCAAATTCTTCCAAAACCACGCAAAAGACGTGGCTGGTCACTAAAACAATAAGGAAAGAGATATGACAGATATTACTCGTCGTGGATTCCTCAAAGGCTCAAGCATGGCTGCTGGCGCTTTGGCGTTTACCTCCCTCACTCCCCTATCTGCAGTTGCTGCCTCCAAGCGAGGCTCTGGTGTATTAACAGCAGGTCGCATGGGACCAATGTTATGTGAAGTCAAAGATGGCAAGCTGGTCGCTAGTAAGAATGCGCTCGCGCAAACAGTACCCAATAGCCTACAGACTACTGGCCCTGATCAGGTTTACACTAAGGCTCGAATCAAATACCCGATGGTACGTAAAGGCTATCTCGACAATCCAGCAGCACCATCTGGTGAGCGCGGCAAAGATGAGTATGTGCGTGTGTCTTGGGATGACGCCTACAAACTCATTCACGAACAACATATGCGCATTCGTCAGGCGAATGGGCCAGAATCCATCTTTGCCGGCTCCTATGGTTGGCGCTCTTCCGGTGTACTTCATAAGGCACAGACCTTACTTCAGCGCTATATGAGTATGGCTGGTGGATATTCTGGTCACCTAGGTGACTACTCCACGGGTGCTGCACAGGTCATCATGCCTCATGTGATGGGCTCTATTGAGGTTTATGAGCAGCAAACAACACACCCTATGGTGCTTGAGCACAGCGACGTTGTTGTACTTTGGGGTATGAACCCTCTCAATACACTTAAGATCGCTTGGAGCTCAACGGACTGCTCTGGTCTTGAGTTCTTCCACCAGCTTAAGAAGTCGGGCAAGACGGTCATCGCGATTGACCCAATGCGCTCTGAGACCATCGACTTCTTCGAAGACAAGATCCAGTGGATCGCTCCACGTCCAATGACTGATGTCGCTATGCTGATGGGTATCGCACATACACTGGTTAAGAATGGCAAGCACGATAAAGCCTTCTTGGATAAATACACGACGGGCTACGATCAGTTCGAAGCGTATCTGCTAGGTAAAGAAGATGGTGTCGAAAAAACCTCTGAGTGGGCTGCCGATATCACTGGAGTGCCTGCGAAACAGATTGAACTTCTCGCAGAAATCTTTAGCTCAAACCGCACCATGTTAATGGCCGGCTGGGGTATTCAGCGTCAGCAATTTGGTGAGCAGCGCCACTGGATGATTGCTACTCTTGCAGCAATGCTTGGACAGATTGGCCTCCCAGGTGGTGGTTTTGGCTTCTCTTATCACTATTCTAATGGTGGCAACCCTACTCGAGATGCAGGTGTATTACCGGCAATTTCAGCATCTATCGGTGGTGGTTCCTCTGCGGGTAATGATTGGGCAGTCTCCGGTGCCGTTAACTCATTCCCGGTAGCTCGAATCGTCGAAGCTCTGGAAAACCCAGGTCAAAAATATCAGCACAATGGGCATGAAAAAACCTTCCCTGAAATCAAAATGATTTGGTGGGCTGGCGGTGCTAACTTTACTCACCACCAAGACACCAACCGTCTGATCAAAGCGTGGCAAAAGCCAGAGTTGATCGTGATTTCAGAGATCTATTGGACTGCGGCTGCTAAGCATGCCGATATTGTGTTGCCTATTACCACGTCATTCGAGCGTAACGATATGACCATGACCGGCGACTACAGTAACCAGCACTTAGTGCCTATGAAACAAGTCGTCGAGCCTCAAGGCGAAGCTCGTAATGACTTCGATGTATTTGCCGATATGGCTGAGATGATCAAAGCCGGCGGTCGCGATGTGTATACCGAAGGCAAATCTGAGATGGACTGGCTCAAAGGCTTCTATGAAGCGGCGCAAAAAGGCGGACGTGCTGCACGCGTTCGTATGCCTAACTTCGGTAAGTTCTGGGATGACAATGAACTCATTGAGATGAAGTTTAATAAGAAAGCTGCGGCATTCGTCCGCCATGCTGACTTTAGAGCTGACCCAGTGATGAACCCGTTAGGTACGCCAAGTGGTAAGATCGAGATATATTCGAAGACCATCGAAGGCTATGGATACAAAGATTGTCCAGCGCACCCTACCTGGATGGAACCAACGGAATTCTTCGGCTCTGCAAAAGAAGGTGAGTTACAGCTAATGACGGCTCACGCTGCACATCGTCTACATAGCCAATTTAACTATGCCAAACTACGTGAAGAGTACGCGATTGCCGACCGTGAACCGATTTCGATCAACACCGAGGATGCAAAAGCTCGTGGTATCCAAAGTGGTGATTTAGTTCGTGCGTTTAACGATCGTGGTCAAGTTCTTGTGGGTGCTCTGGTCACAGACGGCATTAAGCAAGGCTCCGTGTGTATTCACGAAGGTGGCTGGCCAGATCTGGACCCAGAGACGGGTATGTGTCGCAACGGTGGTGCTAACGTGCTCACAAGTGACATCCCTACCTCGCGCTTAGCTAACGGCTGTGCGGCTAACTCCGCCTTGGTGCGTATCGAAAAATACACGGGCAAAGTACCGGGGCTTATGGCTTTCACACCGCCTAAGAATGCGTAGCCAGAAATAGAAAAAGACCGAAGTGCGCTAGCCTCGGTCTGAACAAACGACAAACCCCACTTTTTAAAGTGGGGTTCTTTTTTGGGTATGAGTAAACAAATACCGTTTATTACAATAGACGCTCTCGCAAGTTCTTCGCAGCTTGCACTAGATTAGTTAGTGACGCCTCCGTTTCTTCCCAGTTACGAGTTTTAAGACCACAATCTGGATTCACCCAAAGTCTTTCGACTGGAATACGCTTTGCCGCCTTCTCAATAAGCTGCTCTATCCACTCCACTTTAGGAATGTTTGGTGAGTGGATGTCATACACACCAGGACCAATCTCATTCGGATAGTTAAACTCTTCAAACGCGTTCAGTAGCTCCATGTTTGAACGCGAGGTTTCGATGGTAATCACATCCGCATCCAGCTCAGCGACCGATTCAATGATCTCGTTGAACTCGCTGTAACACATATGAGTGTGGATCTGTGTTTCTGGTCGTGCACTTGCTGCTGATACTTTGAACGCGTTCACTGCCCAATCAAGGTACTCTTTGTGATCACGTTGTTTTAGAGGTAGACCCTCACGAATCGCTGGCTCATCAATCTGGATGATATTGATGTTTGCGTTTTGCAGTGCATCTACTTCGTCTTGCAGCGCCAATGCCAACTGGTTCGCAATCGTCTCACGGGTGACATCTTCTCGAGGGAAGGTCCAGCAGAGAATCGTCACAGGTCCTGTCAGCATGCCCTTCATTGGCTTATCAGTCAGAGACTGTGCATAGGTCGACCAATCAACGGTAATCGGCTTATCTCGCTCAATATCTGCGACAACAATCGCTGGTTTCACGCAGCGTGAACCATAACTTTGTACCCAACCAAACTCCGTAGTTTGAAAGCCTGATAAGTTCTCGGCAAAGTACTCCACCATGTCGTTGCGCTCCGCTTCACCATGAACCAGAACATCAAGGCCGGTCGCTTCTTGGCGCTCAACGGTATCTTTGATAAAGCCTTTCATTAGTGACTCGTATTCAGCAACACCGATATCACCACGCTTGAACGCCGCACGGCTCTTACGCACCTCAGCAGTTTGAGGGAACGAACCAATAGTCGTCGTTGGCAACTTAGGAAGTTTTAACACCTCTTGCTGGTGATGAGCACGCTCGATGTATGCGGCACTGCGGTCGCCACTCGTTTCAGTAAGTGCAGCCACTCGTTTTTGTACTTGCGGTTTGTTTACCCATGCAGAGCGAGCGCGGTCTAGAATTGGCTGACTATATTGGGCACAGTATTCTATAGCTTCACGTTCACCATCCAGAGCTTTTGCTAGCCACGACACTTCCGATACTTTTTGCTTCGCAAACGAGAACCAGTTTTTCGTGCCTTCTGGAAGCTTAGTTTCATGTTCAACGTTCACCGGGCTATGCAGAAGCGAACAAGACGAGGCTACCCATAGCCTTTCACCCAACTGCTCCTTAATTGGCTTGAGTGTTTGCAGTGCACTATGCAGATTAGCACGCCACACATTTCGACCATTGATGATACCCGCAGACAACACCCACTCACCCGGTAGCCGTTCCACGACAGAATCCAGCTGTGCTGGCGCTGCAGCGATATCGATATGAAGACCATCAACGTCGAGCTCAATAATCTTATCCAGTGAATCGACGACAGAATCAAAGTAGGTTGTCAGTAGTACTTTCACATCGCTACGAATCACTTGATAAGCGAGTTTGAAGCTATCTAACCAGGCTTTGTCCAACTCCAATGCCAAAATAGGTTCATCAACCTGTACCCACTCGATGCCTAGTTTTTCAAACTTAGCGAAAATTGCTTGGTAGGCAGTAAGAAGTCTTGGAAGCAGTGACAAACGGTCGAACCCTTCTTCCACCTCTTTGCCCAGATACAAGTAGCTCAGGGGACCTAGTAGTACTGGTTTTACTTTGTGTCCTTGCTGCTGAGCCTCGTTAATTTCATCAAACAGCTGTGTCCAGCTCACTTTAAACTGATCATCAGACGAGAACTCAGGGACTATGTAGTGGTAGTTGGTGTTGAACCATTTCGTCATGTCCGACGCTGCCTCACCTGCACAGCCACAATTTGACTGAGACTGACCGCGACCAATTCGAAACAGGGTATCTAGATCTGGGAAGCCCTTATTGTGGCGTTTAGGCACGTGACCTAGTAACAAACTCGTACCTAATACATGGTCATACCAAGCAAAGTCCCCTGCTGTTACAAAGTCGAGGCCATCTTGCTGTTGGCGTACCCAGTTCTCGTTACGGATTGTCGCCGCGACTTCCTTTAAGCCGTTTTGGTCTAGCTCACCGCGCCAGTATTTCTCTAGGGCGAACTTAAGCTCACGTTTTTCACCAATGCGTGGGTAACCAAGAATGTGCGTTGCTGTCATAGTATTGTCCTTTTATTTTTCGTTAGCAGTCTGGATGGCTAAAGCATCTCTCAACCGCACAACATGAACAATCGCAATTCATTCACCATAAATATGAAGGATTCTCATGAAAGAAGAATTTCTCATTTAGACGTCTAGACGTTTACATATCCTAAAAATCACGGTAAGTTAATGAAAAGGGATTAAGGATGAGGGAATTTCATGATTGAGTTAAAGCACTTAAAAACGCTCGCGTCGCTGCGGGACACTGGTTCATTAACAGCAACGGCGACTTCATTACACTTGACGCAATCGGCGTTGTCTCACCAATTAAAAGATCTTGAAGCTCGTATCGGATCCCAACTTTTTATTCGCAAAACTCGTCCGGTGAAGTTTACTTCTGAGGGTGAGATCCTTCTTAACTTAGCCAATGAGGTTCTGCCTAGAATCGCTCAAGCAGAAGGCGACCTTGCGGGGTTAAAAGAAGATGTGAATGGCAGACTTCATATGGCGATAGACTGTCACTCCTGTTTTCAATGGCTCATGCCTGCCCTTAAGGAATACCAACTCGCATGGCCCCATGTCGAACTCGACTTTTCTTCTGGTTTTGGGTTTGAACCACTCCCTGCGTTAGTCGGTGGTGAGTTAGATCTCGTGATCACCTCAGACATCCAACCTCGATCTGAAGTGCATTATGAACCTTTATTTGATTTCGAGATGCGCTTAGTTACTTCCCTATCCCATCCATTAGCCGAAAAAGAATATATTGAGCCAGAGGATTTGGCGGACCAAACTTTACTTACCTATCCAGTACAAAAGCAGCGACTCGACGTGGTTAAACACTTTCTAACGCCAGCAGGAATTGAGCCCAACAGATGGAAACAGGCGGACAATACACTCATGCTGGTTCAGATGGTTTCCGCAGGTTTGGGGGTCGCTGCATTGCCGAATTGGGCAGTTAGTGAGTTTTCACGTCAAGGGTTAATTACCAGTCGCCCGCTGGGTGATGGTTTGTGGCGACGTTTATTCGCCGCGGTTCGAAATGGTGAGAAAGATAAGCACTATTTACAAGCGTTTTTTGGGACTGCGCGAGCACAGTGTCAACAGCATTTGGAAGGGATTAAAGTGGCTTAAGGGAGGCAGTTTGGCTCCTCCCCTTGTAAGCGGCGCACGTAGCTGGGAGGGGTGTAAACGCGATGGCTAAATCTAGCTTCAGGCGCTAACTGTTAGTCCGCTTTACCCCCTCTAGCTCCCCCTACATTAGGGGGAGAACAGAAGGCTAGCTCCTATCGTCGCATTTGCCTTTTCGTAAGCTTAGCGGCAGCGAGATTATAGCTCCTCCCCTTGCTAAGGGGAGGCTGGGAGGGGTGAAACGCGGAGGCTAAATCTAGCTTCAGACGCTAACTGTTAGTCCGCTTTACCCCCTCTAGCTCCCCCTATATAGGGGGAGAACAGAAGGCTAGTTCCTATCGTCACATCGCCTGTTTAGTGAGCTACGCGAAGCGAGCTTATAGCTCCTCCCCTTGCTAAGGGGAGGCTGGGAGGGGTGGAACGCGGAGCTTGAATCTAGCTTCAATCGCTAACTGTTAGTCCGCTTTACCCCCTCTAGCTCCCCCTATATTATGGGGAGAACAGAAGGCTAGCTCCTATCGTCGCATCGCCTGTTTAGTGAGCTACGCGATAGCGAGCACTGGCTCCTCCCCTTACTAAGGGGAGGCTGGGAGGGGTGAAACGCAGAGTCTGAATCTAGCTTCAATCGCCAACGGTCAATCCGCGTTACCCCCTCTAGCTCCCCCTATATTAAAGGGAGAACACAAGGCTAGTTCCCACCTTCGCATCGCCAAACTACGGACTCACAACCCCAAAACAAACCAACACCTCTGGCTCTTCCGGACTATTCTTGTAAACCACTTCTTTCGTACTCTCTACCTCAAACTCTGGCCAATGATTCGTAAAGTGTGAAAACGCATTCTCACTACACCCAGCGCCTTCAGCACCAAGCAAAAATGCACCTTCAGCCTCGATTTGTTCTGCAGAGATATTGCGATTATAGATATTCGGCAGCGTCTCGTTATCCCAAGGGTTGGTCACCATAGGGTGAGGCGCGATGTAGAAGGTTAGCCACTCTGCCAAACCAGAACCTCCAACCAACTTAAGCGGCTTATCAGAATGCTCATACCAATACTGTTCAGCTTCATGGCTTAACGTCTTAAAGCCCGAGAAATACTGACCCGCATTGCGCACGTTAAACACCATCACCGAGCTATACCCGACGATCATCAAAAGCCCCATGAAGAACAGAACCTTGAAAGCGCGAGACAGCGAGCCAATCACCTCTTTCTTTAAAAACGCCACCAGTACGGCTGGCGCTGGCATAAAGAACGGGTGAAGCCACTCTACTAGTCGACCACCAGCATGGAACGAAAACCAAGCCATAATCACGACAAGGGGTGCAAACAAAACAAAAGCCGTTAGCCACACCTTCTCTGGCACTTGTTTCGTAAAGCGCAAACCACGTTTGCCCAATAGCCCAGCCAAAAGAATCAGCGGATAGAATACCGAAAGCAACGCTAACCAACTTCCCGGGCTAAGCTGAGCCGCAACTTGGCTCCCTACCCACTTCACCGAAGAAAAGTTGTTTGCGAACATCCAAAAGAAGTTCGGAGTCACCAAAGCAAGGAATGCGACAATCCCAATATAGAAATTACGGTCACGCCAAAAACGACGAACGCTCGGTACAGTCAGGCTCAAGATAAATACCATGGCTACGGGTGCAAATGTCGAGTACTTCGCCATGGCAGATAAGCCCGCTAATACCCCAAACGCAATCCACCATCTCGAGTCTTCATATACCGCTTTGACAAACAGTAGCAAGATCCAAGACCAAGAGCCAAACAACAAAAAGTTGTCGTTATAAGGAATCGCATCAAAGTTGATAACACCAGACAAGTTAAGCGTCAGCATACCAAGCCAGGCAAACGCGACGGAATCTGTCAGCTTATAAGCGAGGCGATAGCAGCCAAGCATGCCCGCGGCAACAACGAAGAAGTGTCCAACATACCAATGCGCAGAAGAAAACTCAGGCGAAGGTGACAACAAAAGGATGCGCGCCACAACCCCAACCAACCAAGGGTTCTTTGGACTACCCAACTCACCATTGCTTGCCCAGTTTAATGCCTCGATGGCATCGTAAGGCACAGCAGGATCGAGATTATAGGACACCAACGACCACGCGATTGCGTAGACGAAACACCAGATGGCGGCCGCTCGATGTGAGCGTGCAACATCATTCGTTGACGTTGGATGTTGATCAAAGTGAAGAATGGTAGACAGCATAGACTCCCTTGGACTCGGTCAATTTCAGGGGTTTGGCGGCAAACTCTACTGAGGTTAAGCGGTGCAGAAAAGACCGCTACGTCAATTCTCTGTAAAATCCCAAACAATTCATAAACTTGAATTATTAGTGCCGATATAGAAAGAAATAGTCTATATATTTAATCCGTCAAGGGGTGTAATGCTTTGTATTGAAAGTGGGGAGTTTGAAGGAGTTCGAGGGAGATGTGCCCCTCGAACTAGACAATCACTTATCGTTTTAGATAGTGCTTGTATGAATAAGTATTCGGTTTGAAGTAGAGTTTGGTGTACTCAAATATACTGCCGTCTTTCAGCTTACCCGTCGAGAGCAATCGAATGATCGGCACATCGGAGGGTATTTCAAATACCTCGCATAAATGGCTATCTGGCATCACGGCTTCAAAATCTTGTAGCGCGCCATCGATCTGTAGGCCGAGATCTTTTTCAAGATACTGATACTTAGAACCTTGTAGCGACATGATGTTCATTTGTGGGAACATCGCAACCGGCATATAGGAGTCTTCATAGATAGATGGCACACCATTAATCAGCTTAAAGCGGCGAATGAAATAGACCTTCTCATCCATACCAATCTTTAGCGCAGCAGCCACATCTTCATCAGGATCTGCCAGGGTAAACTCGACCACCTTGTACTCAAGCGTCGACCCTGCATCACTCATATATTCACTGGTACTGCGTAGGTTCGACATAGAACCTGTCATGGTTTTGCCGATAATTGTCGAGCCTGCGCCCTGACGTTTTTCGACTAAGCCGAGCTTAACCAATTCTTCGATGGCTTTTCGCACCGTGATGCGACTAACGGAATACGCATCGATAAGGTCTCGCTCGGTAGGAAGCGTGTCACCAATGGCAAACTCTTCCGAATCAATGCGGGACTTAAGGTCCTGCATTACCTTTTTATATAACATTTTCTCACCTCGTAGCTGCCAAGCTATCACCACCCTAAATACAAATCAATAACCAATTAAGCCATATCCGTCACAACTTCCTCACCACAGACTAAAAACATCCTATATAGGTGTCTTTTTATGCCTCAAATCACATATTTGGTGCTTTATTTGTACTCAATCACACTTTATTCATTATATATTTGTCATGTTTATTTTTCAGGCGTAACGTTAATGGTGTCGAAAGACAACGAGAAACAAAAAAGTTATTACATCAATAAATAACAAAACCAATAACAAAAAGGACCCTTCCATGTTAAGTGCTATCCAACGCTTAGGTGGAGCAATGTTTACCCCAGTTTTGCTGTTCCCTTTTGTCGGGATTTTAGTGGGACTAACCATTGTTCTAAAAAACCCCATCTTTGTAGGCGATCTCGCCGATAAAGACGGTCTGTACTATCAAATTCTGCAAGTCATTGAAGAAGGTGGCTGGACTATCTTCCGCAATATGGCACTTCTGTTTGCAGTTGGCCTGCCAATCGGTCTTGCAAAAACCGCTCACGCTCGAGCTGTTATGGTCGTAATGGTCTCTTATCTCACCTTCAACTACTTTGTTGGTGCAATGGGTGGATTCTGGGGCGAGTTCTTTGGCGTTGACTTCTCTCAAGCTATTGGCGGCACGTCTGGACTGACTGAAATTGCAGGTATTAAGACGCTAGATACCGGTATCTTTGGTGCCATCATTATCTCTGGCTTTGTTACCTGGATTCACAACCGCACGTTTGAAAAACAGCTACCAACGTACTTAGGTATTTTCCAAGGTGCCTCATTCGTAGCGATGATCTCATTCTTCGCAATGCTACCAGCAGCTTGGCTTACGCTTTATATCTGGCCTTCTATCCAGCATGGCATCTTAAACCTACAAGGCTTCTTAGTAAGCTCAGGTTCATTCGGTGTTTGGCTATACACATTCTTAGAACGAATTTTGATTCCAACAGGTCTGCACCACTTTGTTTACGCCCCATTTGTCTACGGTAACGTCGCGACACCAAACGGCATCGTTGTTGACTGGTTTACTAACCTAGAGACCTTTACTCAATCTGCGCAATCGATGAAAGATCTTTTCCCTGCTGGCGGCTTTGCTCTGCACGGCAACTCTAAGATCTTCGGCTGTACAGGTATTGCACTAGCGATGTACCACACTGCTAAACCAGAAAATCGTAAGAAAGTCGCTGCGCTGCTTATTCCAGCAACACTTACAGCGGTATTGGTGGGAATTACAGAGCCATTAGAGTTTACCTTCCTATTCATTGCACCTTGGCTGTTCGCTATCCATGCGATTCTAGCGGGTACCATGGCAATGGTGATGTATACCTTCGGCGTTGTCGGCAACATGGGTGGCGGTCTGATTGAGTTCGCAACCGGCAACTGGATTCCGCTGCTTGGCAACCACACCAGCATGGTCATTACACAAATTGCTATCGGTCTATGTTTCACAGCTATCTACTACGTGACTTTTAAGTACCTTATCGTCAAGTTCGACGTGCCAATCGCTGGTCGTGGCGAGGCTGAAATGAAGCTACACACCAAACAAGACTTCAATGAAAAGCACGGTATTACAGGTAAAGGCGCAGCGGCAGGTGCAACACCTCTACAAATCCAAGCCGTAGAGACAATCGAAGGCTTAGGCGGCGTACACAACATCGAAGACCTAAGTAACTGCGCAACAAGGCTTCGCGTCACGGTCAAAGACCCAAGCAAAGTGATGTCAGCAGAGTACTTTATGGAAACCGGCGCCGTGAACATCGTCAAAAACGGCAAGGCCATTCAAGTGATTATCGGTCTGAATGTCCCACAACTTAGAGAAGAGTGCGAAAAAATATATAGCGCTTCAAAGACCGTGGACATGGCACTCAGTCCAGCAACCTAAACAACTCCACAACTAACAACGTTTTTAATAATAAAGGGCGGAAAGTTTGCCGCCCTAGTCCAAGTGAGGCATATCATGAAACAAGAATTCTCAGTAGTTATCGCAGGCGGCGGCTCAACTTTCACTCCAGGTATCGTAATGATGCTGCTTGAAAACCAAGAGCGTTTCCCAATCCGCAAGCTGAAATTCTATGACAACTTTGCTCAGCGCCAAGAAACCATCGCTGAAGCATGCAGAATCTTACTGAAAGAACGCGCTCCACATATCGAGTTCTCTTACACCACTGACCCAGAAGAAGCGTTCACTGACATCGACTTCTGTATGGCACACATTCGCGCAGGTCTTTATGCAATGCGCGAGCAAGACGAGAAAATCCCTCTACGTCATGGCTGTGTTGGTCAAGAAACCTGTGGTGCTGGCGGAGTGGCTTACGGCTTGCGCTCTATCCCTGCCGTGATAGAGATGATCGACTACATGGAGAAATACTCTCCAAACGCATGGATGCTGAATTACTCAAACCCAGCCGCTATCGTTGCTGAAGCGTGCCGTGTGATGCGTCCAAACTCCAAAGTACTGAATATCTGTGACATGCCAATCGGCATCGAGACTCGCATCGCTGAGATCCTTGGTTACGACGACCGCAAACAGTTCGACATCATGTACTACGGTCTAAACCACTTCGGTTGGTGGAAAGAATTTAAAGATGCGAAGACAGGTGAAGACTTAATGCCACGCATCAAAGAGTACATCAAAGAGAACGGCTACCTACCACCAAGCGCGATGAATGGTGCTCAGCATACTGATGAGTCTTGGAAAGAAACCTTTATCAAGGTTCGCGATGTGTACGCACTCGACCCAGAAACCATTCCAAACACGTACCTCAAGTACTACATGTACCCAGACTACGTGGTTGAGCACTCAAACAAAGAGTTCACCCGCGCCAACGAAGTCATGGAAGGTCGTGAGAAAGAAGTATTCACCGAGTGCCACCGCATTATCGCAGCAGGTACAGCTGTGGATACCACTATCGAAGTGGAAGAGCACGCCTCTTACATTGTTGACCTAGCCACTGCTATCGCCTTCAACACCAAAGAGCGCATGCTGCTTATCGTTCCAAACAACGGCGCTATCAGTAACTTCGACCCAACCGCCATGGTAGAAATCCCATGTATCGTTGACAACACAGGTGCGAAACCACTGCAAATTGGCGCGATCCCTGAGTTCCAAAAAGGCATGATGAACCAACAAGTTTCGGTTGAGAAGCTGGTCGTGGAAGCACACGTAGAAGGCTCTTACCAAAAACTTTGGCAAGCACTAACTCTATCAGCAACCATCCCAAGCGCGACCGTTGCGAAAGCGATTTTGGATGACCTGATTGAAGCGAATAAAGAGTATTGGGTTGAAATGAAGTAATTGGTGTTTAGCCAGTTTCACTAACTCAAATTTATCGTCACCCCTGCGCAGGCAGGGGTCTTCTATAAGCGCATACCAAGCCTTAAGTAGATTCCTGCCTGCGCAGGAATGACGGTGTTGATGGTTTTGGTGTACCCAAATAGTCGTCCCCCCTGCGCAGGCAGGGGTCTTCTACAAGCGTGCACCAGGCCTCAAGTAGATTCCTGCCTGCGCAGGAATGACGGAGGTTTTTAGTGTCATAACAATTAAAAAGGTATTGACCGGGCTCATAGGTAACAATTCTAACCGGGCACAAAGCCTCTAGTAGATTCCTGTCTACACAGGAATGACAGTGTTAGTGGTTCTAACCCCAAACGACCAATTCTTTGGTCACTTTACGGAGCAACATCCATGTTGAGTATTACCACACTCGGCTACATTGCAGCGCTGTGCACAACGTGTTCTTTTGTCCCACAAGTGCTGCACATTCTTAAAACCCGTGATACGCAATCGATATCACTCGCCATGTATTCCATCTTTGTCAACGGGGTCGCCCTTTGGTTAATCTACGGTCTACTGGTTATCGACTTGCCTATCATCATTGCTAATGCGATTACTCTGATACTCGCGTCAATCATCCTGATACTCAAAGTCAAAGATGTCACCACCAGCAAACACAACAGCCTCCCTAATCCCGCGCTTGATAAAGCGTGACCTCCAAGCCAAGCGCCCCCAGCTTGGCTTTTTTCATTCTCAAACTCTTGAACTGTACAACAGTTTGTATAGGTGTCATGGCGCTATAGTTTCTGCAATTCAAACACTTATAAAAAACAAGGATACGTCATGTTGTCTTATTCTCTTCGTACCTCAATCATAGCGATCTCTATCGCCGCCTCTTGTAGTGCGATCGCATCTCAAGAAGCGCCCGTGACACCAGAAGATACCTTTCCGAGCACACAAGCGTGGCTAACACACGCAAAACAAGGGCTCGCTCCCTACTGGATGCATGAAGCCGCGCAAGGTGTGCCCGTTGGCAACTTTCCAACCTTTCGCTGTGATAACGGAGAGTTATTAGACGTATCCGATGTCTGCCCAGAGCTGCAACACGGCTGGATCACCCCTCACTTTGGACGCGAATACACGCGTATGAAATCACGTCAAACCTACGCTTATGGCGTTCTATTTCATCTTACCGGCGATGTTAAAGCGCTCGAACTTGCCAAGGACGGAGCTTACTACCTCATTGACCAACTTCAAGACACCGAGAACGGTGGCTTTATTTCATTTACCGAAGACGATAAGCCGGGTCTAAAGTGGACACAGCGCACCTCTCAAGACCAAGCTTATGCTCTTGTGGGTCTTGCCATGTATTACTACCTAACCCGCGATCCTAAGGTAGAAAAAGCGCTCATCGAGCAGCAAGCATTCATATTTGATAAATACAAACTCAGCGACGACGTTGGCTTAGCCTGGGTATTAGAAGATGGTGATGAGCAAAGCGCCAAACAACACGAACTCGTCGCGCAGCTTGATCAAATCAATGGCTACATGCTCCTAGTCGCTCCCCTACTCCCCGAACCTCACAAAGCCAAATGGCTAGCGGACCTCGAGTGGCTAACGCAAATCTTGGTCAATGATTACCACTCTGATGATGAGCAGCGATTCTACGGAGCCATTCACCACAAAGCTGTCATGCAGCCTAACGCTAAACACAATGACTTCGGTCATACGATTAAAGCGTACTGGATGACATACCTCACCGCTCAGCTACTCGATAAACCGGAATGGGAAACCTTCGCTAAGCAAGGTATGGAAGTGACGCTACAAAGAGCTCAGTACAACATGCCATTTGAATATGTCGCCGATTACTTCCCCAAAGAGCAGCAAGAAGCGTTAAAAGGAACCACCATCCCAACATGGCAAAGCAGACCAAATAGTGGTGGCGCCTCTTCTTGGGAATGGGCAGAGCTTGACCAAGCGGCTATGACGCTCTCTATGGATGCCGGAAAAGTCAAAGCACCACTTGGTTATACCACCACGGGCTTTATGGATGTGTGGGTTGACCATAAGTATGGCGGTGTGGGTCTGAACCCTAAATCGACTAAAGCGTTCCATTGGGGAAATGGTTATCACCAATTTGAACACGCGCTCATTGGCACGTTGGCATCCGGTTCACTCAATCACAACCCAGTGACCCTTTATTACGCGGTTAACGATGAGTCACAACCAAGCTTCACGCCATACTATTACCAAGGCAAAGTGAACAAGACTACATCGCTCAATAATGGCAAGGTTCAGGCGGTGAGCTTCAGTGACATCACACCTTAGCTTTGAGACATAAGAGCTGAAGTTATGTCAATAAGGTAAGAAAATCGAAGAAACGGGCAGGAATCACTTGGTTTCAAAGGCATAACCTGCGACAATCCGCCCGTTATTCACCCTTGATTACAGATGGTCAATTATGCAAATCTTAGTACGCAACCTATCTCGCGAAACCACAGAGCACGATGTACGTCTTCAGTTCCGTGAGTACGGTCGAGTTACCGAATGCACACTAGTACTAGACAAAGAGACAGGAAAGTCTAAGGGCTTCGCTTTTGTAACCATGCCAGACGCAGAAGAAGCAAAGGTAGCAATTAAAGAGCTAAACCTAACCATGTTTGGTGGCAGCAAGATCCGCGTTAAGTTCGCCGGTCACTAATCTTCTAGGTCAAGTTGCCTAATATGGCTAGCTAACTCGCTTAGCCATTAAGCTAGAAAACACCAACCATTACGGTTGGTGTTTTAGTTTGTGGCTATACGAAATCCGCTATGCTTCAGCGACTAGGCGTGAACCGCCCCCTTCTCGCGAGCATCCGCGTACGCTTTTTTGATCACATCCGCTATCTTTTCTGCAATCATAATCGTTGGCGCATTGGTATTTCCCCCGACCAAGGTTGGCATTACCGACGCATCGACCACTCTTAGGTTTTCTAATCCATAGACCGATAGCTCATTGTCCACAACAGCTAATGGGTCTTGCTCAGTGCCCATTTTACAGGTACCAATTGGGTGGTACTGGGTATCAGCGCGATTGCGAATATCTTGCTCTATCGCCTCATCGTCATTTGGGTCGACAGGATAAAAGCAATCCCCGCGAACCTCATCAAACGCTGCGCTGTTAAGCATTTGATATTGCTTCTTCCATCCTTTAATCATGACCGCCATATCGTCAGGGTCTTTAAAGAAAGCGGGATCAATCTGCGGAGCATCATACGGGTCAGCGCTATTGAGCTTCACCGTCCCAGTACTTTTGGGTCTTAGCAAGGTGACATGGGAGCTAAAACCATGGCTGGCATGAATTTTTCTCGCATGATCGTCCACCACTGCCACCACAAACACAAACTCCAAATCGGGTACCGACACGCTTTCATCTGAGCATAAAAAACCGATACCCTCAGCAAAGTTACTGCTCAGCTTGCCTTCACGCTGTCTGAGCCATTTCGGCAATGCTTTGGACATTTCTGCCGCCATCTGCAGCGACACCCCAAACGTATCTCGCTTCGCTGAGCATTTATAGCTGTGCACCAAATCGATGTGGTCTTGCAAGTTCTCCCCAACGCCCGGTAGCTCGTGTACCTGCTCAATACCGTGCTCATCGAGTTCCGCTTTCGCGCCCACACCGGACAGCTTGAGGATCTGCGGCGAGCCAAATGCCCCAGCACTTAAAATCACTTCTCGATTGCAGAAAATCCGAAAGCGCTGATCTTTCAATCCATACTCAACACCCACTGCACGCTTGCCCTCAAACAAGACCTTGTGCGTAGTCGCTTTGGTCAGCACAGTTAGATTAGGTCGGTGAAGATTCGGCGTCAGGTAAGCCTTTGCTGCGCTGCATCGCTCGCCATTTCTCTGCGTGACTTGCGTTTGCATCGCACCAAGTTGCTCGGCTCCATTCACATCTGGGTTTCTTGGTACGCCAATTGATTCACAGGCATCGAGATAGCGCTCAACCATCTCACTCGGTGAGCGCAGGTCCGCTACATTGAGCGGCCCACCTTGACCGTGATACTCATCGTTTAAGACTTCGTTATTCTCAGCCTTTTTAAAGTAAGGCAGACATTGCTCATAGTCCCAGCCAGTGTTTCCTAATGAAGCCCAAAGGTCATAATCGTAACGGTGCCCACGCGCATACATCATGGCATTGATCGAGCTCGACCCACCAAGGGTTTTACCTCGCGGTTGATAGCCCTTACGCCCATTCAATCCAGGCTGAGGCACGGTCTCAAAACCCCAGTTGTTTATCTTGGTCGGCATCATGACCACACAGCCAACAGGCGTGTGAATAAATGGGCTTGAGTCTTTGCCGCCTGCCTCTAGTAAGCAGACTGAAACAGATGGGTCTTCGGATAAACGTGAGGCAAGCACACACCCAGCTGAGCCGCCGCCAACAATAATAAAATCATAGCGATCCATTGCTGATCTCCTCTGCAACGGTTTTGACGATATCTAGAGGATGCAACTCTCGCTTAAGGATCTTGCCCGTTGCTGTCATCGGAAGCGATGAGCGAATGAAAACGCGACGCGGATATTTGTAGTCTGCCAATTGGCTTTTACACCATGCGACCAGAGTTTCCCCGTCGCAACTTGAAGTCTCATGGAGCACCACGTGCGCGTGTATCTCTTCTCCTAGTCTTTCATCATGTCCCCCAACCACTGCAACCATCTCGACATCCGGATGGCACATCAATACCTCTTCGATTTCTCGTGGATAGACGTTGTAGCCGCCGCGAATGATCATATCTTTGACGCGATCAACAATGAACAAATTACCGTGCTCATCCAGACGTCCAATGTCACCTGTTAAAAACCAACCGTATCGAATCGACTCAGCAGTCGCTTCTGCTCGTCCATAGTAGCCCTTCATCACACTTGGGCTCTTAATGCACACCTCGCCTAGTTCGCCACCAGCTAACGTATTACCCTGAACATCGGTAATCTTGATCATATGACCACACAAAGGCTGTCCAACACTGCCCGGCAGCCTATCGCTATCGATATGATTAAAGGTGGCGACAGGTGCGGTTTCCGACAATCCATAGCCTTCCAAAACAGGCAGTTCAAATCGTGATTCAAACTGGCGAATCACTTCCACTGGCATAGACGCCCCACCCGACACACCTAGCCTCAAGCTGTGTTTAACTTGCTCCGATTGCTCTGGTGACTGCTCGCCAGCGCTAAGCAGTGCAATGTACATGGTTGGCACTCCAGCAAAGACACTCACCTTATGCGAGATGATCTGCTCGATTACCAGCTTGGGCTCAAAGCGCGGGATCAGCACCATAGTCGAGCCGGTTAACACGCTAGCATTCATCATCACGGTTTGACCAAAACTGTGGAATAAAGGTAGGGTCAACATCGTGGTGTCGCTGTACTCAAGACGCATCAAATACTGAGACGCCATGGCATTGGTCAGCATATTAGTATGAGAAAGCTCTGCCCCCTTTGGTTGCCCAGTGGTACCAGAGGTATAGAGAATAACGGCGGTGTCATCACCTTGCCTTGCGATGGATTCAAACGGCTGTGGTGATGCCTCTAGCCAGGTCTCGAGTGCATGCTCAGCATTCGTTGATGCAAGCATAGGGATAAAGTGCTCACAGTGCGGTGCCTGAGCAAAGCCAATTCTTTCATACTGCTCCTCGGCACTGGTTTGCGGCGCTTCAAAACAGAAATACGCTTTGGCATCTGAGTCATTCAAGTGATAAGCAATTTCTCGACTCTTGAATAGAGTATTGAGGGGGACTACCACGCATCCAGCTTTCAAAATGCCGTAATACGCAATGGGGAAATAGGTCATATTGGGGCACGATAGCGCCACTTTATCACCCGGTACTAAGCCAAGTTTTACTAAGTGGTGAGCCACAATGTTTGCGTAGTCGTCCAACTGCTGATAACTCACGTCATCGGTGCCCATTTTAAGTGCGGCTTTGGTAGGGAAAAGCGCAGCACTTCGCTCTAGATTAACGGCGAGGTTGTGCATCTTAGGTCTCCTTTTGGGGTGTACGACGCCAGCCCTCGCTGGCGTCTCGAAGATTCTTGTAAGACGAAGGGTTGAATGTGTTATTGGATAAAACTGAGCTGTCGCTAACTGCGTTTGTTCAGACTCGGATCTGGCTTGCCGACAAAGACGCGTACGACCAGCTTCTGAACCCAGGTGCCGTAAGGGGGAGAGAACAGTTGAATCGGGAACCAGCCGCGCATCTGCAATACTGAACGGGCATGACTTAGCTCTCGAAAGCCCTCTTCGCCATGATAGTTACCGATACCCGAGTTACCCACGCCGCCAAACGGCACCGAGTGGTTAAGCACGTGCCAGCCCCAGTCATTGATAGTGACACCGCCGCTATGAGTTTGCTCTAACACATGCTCACGCAACTCTTTATCGTGACTAAACAGGTAACATGCGAGCGGTCTTGGGCGCTCTGTGATGTACTCAACCACATCATCGATGTCTCGATAGCCATGGACAGGCAGTAGCGGACCAAATATCTCTTCCTGACAAATACGCATGTCGGGGGTCAGATTGGTCGCCACATAAAGCGGTGTTTTGCGCCCTTCTCCATCCGATAAACATTGAGTGATGGTTGCGCCTTTCTGCTTGGCGTCGTCAAGCAGTTCATTGAATCTTTGATGCTGAGCCTCATCCACCAGCGAGGTGTAGTCAGCATTTCCCTTGATGTCACGGTACATCGCAATATGGCTCTGCTTTAACGCCTCAACAAACTCGGTCACTTTAGACTCGGGAACAAACGCGTAATCAGGCGCAATACAGATCTGCCCAGAGTTAAAGCCTTTGCCATGAGCAATGCGGCTCGCTGCTGTTTGAATATCGTAATCGTCAAACACAATAACTGGAGATTTACCGCCGAGCTCAAGCGTGACCGGCGTTAGATTCGCAGCCGCGTTGGCCATAATAAGTTTTCCACTGGCTGGTGAGCCGGTGAAAACCAGATGATCAAAAGGAAGATGCGAGATCTCCATGGCCTCTGGATGACTACCATCGACGATTCGAACCAGATCCGTTGGGTAGATCTCTGCCAACATGCGCTTCAGCACCTTAGTGGTTGCTGGGCAGTTTGGAGGCATCTTGATCATACATCGATTACCCGCCGCCAACGCGGTGATCATAGGTCCTAGGGATAGATAGAGTGGGAAGTTCCAAGGGCAGATAATGCCAACCACCCCTTTTGGCTGATAACGGACCTCCAACTTGTTGCCCTTGAAGAGCCATTCCGTCGGGCGACGCTGCGATTTCATCCAGCCTTTAAGGTGGCTTAGCACGTGTTTGATATCGAGAACCGGCGCTAACACATCCGCCATGATGGACTCCGTATGGCTGCGTCCGCCAAAATCGTCACTCATCGCCTCTGCCAACACATCTTGGTAGCGAGTCAATTGCGTTTTAAGAGCTTGTAAACGCTGCTTTCTTATCGCAAGACTTGGGTTTGTCTCTTGTTGATATGCCTGTTTAAGCTCGGAAAACCACGTCGATAATTCACTCAACTCTGGAGCATTACATTCAACCAAGTTACTTTTTGACCAATCAATCATTTCGCTCATTTATTTTTCCCGCATGCCATTTTGCTCAATTACAACATTCTGATAACATCAATCACAGGTTGCATAGAGACAAAAAGCGGTGATATTCGGACATTCGTCAGACATGAGGTGTCCGAGTTTGAGCTATGTTGACGCGAACTTATTGAAACTAGGTCAATTCGGAACGGGAGAATCAGCAATGCAGTACACGGCCGTCTACGAGCCCGATTTACAAGCGTGCGGGATTTTAGATCTTCAGCTTATGACTCGATACCTTGAGGGTAAAATGCCGTGCGAATCCTTGTTTGAAGGTACCCCCCTGACCGCCGACCAACTCTACCAACCCGATACTAAGGTGACGATGGCGCAAAAGATGGCGATTTTCAGCAACGCCCTCTCCCACGTCCATGAGCCTGGTCTCGGTTTAAAGGTGGGGCAACAAGCAAGGTTTAGCGACTTTGGCGTATTGGGTTACGCCGTTTTCAGCAGCGACACTATGTTGGATGCCCTAATGATGGGCTTTAAATATTTGCGCTTAGCGGGACCTGTTTTAAAAAAGCAGATGTGGGTTGAAAACAACTTAGGGTATTTTCGAGCAGAGCAGCTCGTTGACCTCAGAGACTTACTGCCCTTCTTTTGCGAATATTGGTTCACTGCGATTCAAAACCTCTGCGAAGAAGTGATGCAGCAACCGTTCTCATCCAAACTGATTCGCTTTCCTTACCCAGAGCCAGAACACAGCGAGCTCTACAAAGAGATATTCCGCTGCCCCGTTGAGTTCAATGCCGACTATCTGGAATGGCAGTTTGACGCCACCAGACTCTATGACCCACTCCCAGCCGCCAACACCATGACACTGCAAATGTGCCTTAAGTCATGTGATGAGCTGCTCGCGACGGTTCAGGACTCCACCAGCCTCAATGAAAAGATCACTCAGTTGTTTGTCGAACGACTTGGCAACTATCCATCCATTGAAACGCTCTCGTCAGAGCTCGGCATGTCATCGCGTACATTGCGTCGCCATCTAAAGAACGAAGGCACCAGTTACCAACAACTGCTTGATGATGTCCGTTATCGTCTCGCAAGACATTATCTTCTGAATACGCAGATTACGATTGAAGAGATATCCGATCGTGTTGGCTTTTCTGATAGCGCCAACTTTCGACATGCATTCAAAAAATGGAGTGGGCACTCGCCAAAAGGATTTAGGAACAGCCAAGATGTGAGCTGTTAAAGAGCGCCTACAGACAATCGCCAGAAGCCTCTATCTAACCCACTCATTTTTAACTGATATCGCCTGTAATCTGAACAATTTGGCTTTGTTCTATGCGATACCGTACAAAACTCACTTTTTTGTATTGCAACGAAGTATTTGCCGTTCTAGCCTATAAACAGTTCAATACACTCAAAAGGAATTCTAGTGTCCCTTCTTCGTACAACTTTTGCACTATCGCTCCTTATGACCGCGACCGCTCACGCAAGCAATGTTCAATTTCTTGTTGGTGTCGACAACAACAAAGGCTTTGCTGGCGGCATCGAAGCCTTGTTCTACGACAACTTCATCATCGGCGGACAAGCCAACCTCGGCTCAACCGATGAAACCCAAACCCAAGGCGGCTCACTCCCAGATGTCCCCAACGCGACATTCACCCAAAAGAAGTCGTCCCAAGCCTACTCGCTCTATACTGGTTACCGATTCAAAGAAAACATGCTCGACGGGTTAACCGTAAAACTGGGCATCAGCAAAACCAGCATCAACCTCAGCGAAGACGCATACAACTCATCTAATGAGTCAGCCGTGGTCTATGACATCAACGAAAGCAAATACCAACCCTTCGTCGGTCTTGGCTACCACATCAGCGAGCGCATTTCACTTAATGTGCACGCGAACTTAGCGGGTATTGACACGATTGAGGTCGAAGGTGAAACGGTCAAGTCTGGGTTTGAGAGGACGACGTTGAGTTTTTTGGTTGGGTTTACGTTTTAGGTCAATATCTAACGCTCTTTCGCATCAGTAATTGTTCAAAGTATTCTTCAGGCGCAGCCCTAGATTGCTCAGCTCAATTATTATAAAATACGTCATACCGTTTAATTATAGAAGAGAACTGCTGATGCTAACCCAAGGCGACCTGTGTCCACATTGTGGCTTGATTATCATGATGCCAACTGACCTAGAACCTATTTGTCTCGGCTGTGGAAAAAGAATCAATGATGAAGAGGAAGATGAATAACGACTAAGCAAACCATTTCTGCACCTTTACTCCAACAACAATCCCCAGAACAATAAAGCCGATAGCAACAAAACCTGCTAAAGAAAGCGCAGGCAATGCGACAAGCAATTGTGTGTCGTTACCTCCACCAGCCAATACAGCGCCGACTCCCATGAACAAACCAGCTGCAAAATGCTTAAATAACGACACTAATCGAATCATTTCGAGCTGAAATGACTTAGTAAGCAGTGCAGTAACAATCATAGCTAGTACCAATGCAGCGAATAGCATGAAGCGCTCTATTCTTGGCCACTGCGCATTGTCGGCGTCCCAGAGCGACAGCCCCATAGATTTGAATAAGCCACTGGGTGTCCAGTGAGGCTCATAGATAAATACCAGTCCACCCATAAACCCAATCGTCAGCATAGAGAACCAGAGCTTTTTAGTCGCTTGTTCACTTCTTAAAGCAATAGCTATGAGCGGAATTGAGACTAGGCTTAAAAACACCAACTGTTGAAATGTCGTGACTTCATAGGACTCACCAGTGCTACCACTAAACAGGTTAGAAAAAGCAAACCAGGAAACCAGCCATCCTAAAATGGTGGCGAGCATCACTAGCTGCCCTCTGGCAAGCCTACTGATAGTTGAAACACCGCACCCACTGTTAAATGCAGCACCTAATCCAAAGATTAAACCACCCAACGCCGTTATATATGTCGGGTAATAGGAAGGCATATTAATGGGATAGCTGAACGCGCTTGATACTAGTAGTGCTCCCCAGACAAAGGTTCCACTAAACAGTATCGAAACCAGAAATAGTGGCTTCCCTGCTAGCATCTCTTTAACTCCACGCACCATGCAAAGACCGGTGGTTTGGGCTAAACATCCAAGTATCGCAATGAAGATTATTGAGAGAAGCAACATGAAAGCACCTAAAACTCGTTGAAAGCCACGTTACTAAACTATAGTGCCTACTATTATTAAATTTACATAAGAAAACTCTAGCCTCAGGCTTCAAAGTACCTAAGCATCGTTTGTATCTATCTCTCTAGAATACGATACCCTGATAGTTTCTTGTTGTTGTCCTTCAAAATTTGGTCAAAAGTAGCCCTATGCATAATAACTTCCCTATCGGAGACTATACCGCAAAGCTTCGCTAATCGTTTATCAAAGCTACGCTGCTTACTGTAAGACTCTTCACTTTCACTCATCAACAGGTGCTTATTGAGCAAAGGCGGCTGTCTGCCCTCATCTATATAATCAAAAAAGTCAATATCCTGATCCGCCATCTTGATTTTGATACGTTCCACCAGCTTAGGAACACTACTATCAAAATCGTCATAACACATCAAGCTCAGTTTTCCCGACGTAGTATGCACCTTAATTAAATCAACGTTGTCATCGATCTCACCATACATCTGTAGAGCAGACCCAACATAAACTCGAAGTAACAAAGGTAGCTCGTTAATGTAAGATTTGTGGAAAATTAAAGAATGCCCTTCATTAAAAATTGACGCTGGTAAATGCTTACCGGCTTTCGCACTCTGCTGTTCAATTAAGTCTGTATCTGCAATGGTAAACAACAACTCTGTAGCTAAGGATAATGCCGCGTTATAGTCACTAAACAGTGCCTTTATATCCCGCTTTAATGTTTCTGGTTGTTGGGTGTACGGCTTACGTTTCTCAAACAACCCCATAGAAAAGAATAAAAGTAGATCTTCTTTTCGTTCTTTCTCTGCAGCTTCAAACATTTTTGTGTCGTACATTTCACTTAATAGACTGAACGTCTTTTTATGAGAGCCGACAAGTGCACGAACCTCTTCACTGCGCGAGAACTCATCATTTGCAGGAAGCCGCCCAAGGTCCAAACATCTATTCCAGAAACCCTCGAACAACTCGGAATTCTGCGAAATCACGAGTTTTGCTTTATCTTTAGCTTCAATAGGTGCGGGAGAAGTAAGCTGCTGCCAAGCATGAGACCTTTTGTATTTATTTTGAAGATAGCTCTGCTCTTCTAGTTTATCCTTAAACACATAGAATATTCCCGGCCCTGCTGCGATTGCATCTTCCTGCAATGAGTGTTCAACATATGCTTTGATTTCAGATTGAGCATAATATTTCTGAAAGGTGTTACGAGAGGTTATCACTCCATCTTTGTATGGCTTGAACTGCGATATATAACTCTCATTTGCAAGCATCACCGAGACCACAAGCACTTTGTCCGCTAAATCCCAAGCTCTAAGCAGTGCTTCTAGCCGTTCGTCGCGGTCTTCAATAACGTTAAGGACAAAACCGAGATTGACAACGTCTGAACGCACTTTTTCATTATCAGGCTGAAAGTTAGGGTCCCAGCCAAGAGCATCAAGTCCATGAGCTTCTAGCTCCCTAAGGTCATCGCCTCGTCCACATCCATAATCGAAGATGGAATAACGTCCATCAAGAAATCCCGACTTAGCCAAAAGCTTCATTGGTGCCGATAACTCATGCCTTACAATTGCTGTACGATGGCGGTCTATTCCTATTTCGTCCAGACTATCGTCCGTTGTAGTAGCAGGATGTAAGCGTCCATCAATGAGCTCATACCCTTTTTTAGCGATCAAGTTTAACCAAGAACGCTTGAATCCTATTGTGCGAGTGTTTTCATAGAGTCCCGCTCGCTCACCTTCCTCGGTTATATTACGAAAAAGTCCAACATACTCATTGTCTTCAGGTAGCATCGTTTCTTTGCGATGTAATATTGGTGGGTTGTCAGAAGTTCGGTAGCAGGTCACTTTATGGCTAAGTTTAGCGAGATCAACGTTGAGACTTTGCTCCAACGCTGGGTATGAGTCACTGTAAAAGTCTGGGTAATATAAAAGCGATAGGCGAAACTCGTTCTTAAATAGCTTTACTAGGTTCCATTGTTCATCTGGTAGGTTAACGGCTTTGGCGACAGCCGGAATGAACTTTTGTAACACTAGTGGGATTGATGCAATCGCATCTCGATGGAAATATACGGCATCAGGAAGTTGCTTACCTACCGATACCTTTTTTACCTGTAACTTAAACTCTTGAAAATCCATAAACTAACAACGATACCATCTATAAGTGCTCACTAGATAGTATCGTAGTTAGAAGTTGATCGCGTGACAAGGGATTGAGTCCTAATTCATGACCTTGAATGGAGGTAAACTTATGCGGTAGCTTCGACGAGCTTCTTCTTCTGATAAACCTATAGCGCTGAGGACATGAGAAGGTGTGTTGGACATCGCGTTGCAGGCAGAGCCTTGAGAGATGAGCCAGTTTTGTTCGTCGTTAAATCGCTTGGCTTCCTCATCACTTTCAAAAGTAATATTCCAAGTCGTTGGAATAGTTTTTTCTCCACCATTTCTGACAAATTTGTATTCTTTTATCACATTTTCGAAACTAATATGCTGTTCCGAAACGTTATTCGGAAAGTATTCAACAGCCGCGCCTAAACCAACTATCAAAGGAGTTGGTGAAGTTCCGCCTCTCAGGCCTACCTCTTGCCCACCACCGTGAATAAGAGGCACCAGTTCAGACTCTCTAGCATCTCTTACGTATAGAGCGCCAATCCCTTTGGGCCCATAAATTTTATGTCCAGAAATCGATAGCATATCGATATTAAAGTCATCCACATCTATATCGAGCTTGCAAAAGCTCTGTGCCGCATCAGAATGAAATAGAATCTCATGTTCGAAAGCCATGTCTCCGATATCCGCGACAGGTTGAATCACACCTAACTCATTATTAACATGGTGGATAGAAATAAGGAGGGTATCGTGACGGATAGCTTCTTTCACTTGCTTCGGATCAATCAGTCCATTTTTACCCGGATTAATATACGTGACTTGAAACCCTAACTTCTCCAAAAACAAACATGTATTTAGAATGCACTTATGTTCAATTGAAGATGTAATTATGTGTCCTTTTTGCTCTAAATTTTGAAAGGCTACACCTTTAATAGCAAGATTATTGGACTCGCTTGCTCCACTTGTAAATATAATTTCACTCGGCATTGCACCGATCTTTTCAGCAATCGTTTCACGAGCTCGTTGGATAGCAATTCGTGCCTTGTCACCCTCTACATGTGCAGCAGAAGGATTAGCAAAACTATCACAATGCCAGTCTTTCATAGCCTCGACAACTTCAATAGCTGTAGGTGTTGAAGCTGAAAAATCATAGTATTTCATTGTTTTTTCTCTTTAAACTAACTCTTGCACTGTAGTTTGGTCTATCCACTATCATCAAGTCTTGCGCGTAGACTTCTATGTACGCTAATAGGTTTACTATATAAGTTTTTATCTCTGAGCGGTAGGGAGTCAAATCATCTTTCAGAGCACTATGGATCCATTCAGTAACCTGCCCAAAGTAGGCCTCTTTGTTTTCCGTAGACTCTATATGTTGACTCAAAAAACTGAAAACTTTACTTTGTAGAAAGCAAGCTCTCGTAGCAACATCTTGCTCCCCTAGCTTAAAAACATCTGCATCATGAACATACATCTCATCTTCAGAGTCATGAACTTTTAGAGGATTACACCAAGGCAAGTCGGCTACATATAAACCTTGATTGTGCATGTACGCAGAATCGACATTTTCATCATTCCACCACGCATCTAGTAGTTTATCCGGGTTTGCTTTTGCCTCACGCTCGAATTTCTCTAAATATTTTATCGTATCACTGGTGACTGGAACGGAGTCAGCAACTATGGATTCGATCATCGCTAGATCCGGCTCGTCAATTCCAATCTTTGTCGACAGTTCTAGATTCCCATAACCAGACAACCTAAGTCCATTGCTCGTGAAGTTAGCGCTACCGATGAAGCCTTGCTTAGAGTCTATGACGTACAGTTTGGCGTGTAACTCCCGACTTAAAAAACATTTAACTCCGCTGTAATGCAATACTTTTATCGCGTGGAGGTCACAAGAACCGGAAGCTATGTCGTCCGGTCTCGCACGACATACAACTCTTGTTTGAACTCCTAATGGGAGATGCTCAAACATAAATTCGACGGCGGGGTAACTTAAATATGCAGTCAAAATTGTAACCTCAGACGCATCTTTGAAAGCATTAGATAATGCAGTGGTTAGTTCACGTCCACGCAGTAATATACCTTGCTTCAATGGAGCGCCTCTGAGGCTTCTAGCATTTCCTCAACTACATCATAATAATAGGAGCCTAAAAACTCTCTTGTGATAAGAAGGGCACTTTGCGCTTTCTCTGACAAATTATTGATCTCAGAAATTATCCAAGCAATATACAAATCAATAAACGCTTGCTCCTCATAAGCTGTTAGCCGGCTCAAATAAACAGCATTAAAAGGATGCTCCTTGTTTACTAGCAGTTCTAATTCATTATTTCTAAACTCGTAGTCAAATAGCTTATGCTGCGGTAGACTTGAAAAGCTATATTTATACTTTTTCTCACTCTTAACATATTCGTGCAAGCTTTTCATAAAGTACCCCCTTGACAGAATACTGTTATCTTTAGCAATATCAGATATACCACTTTGTTTTGCAATACCCCACAATGCAATAAAGCTTTGGAATGAACGCCAAAACTCTATTGACACTGAATCAGACAAAGATTGAATAAACTTGTGCTCTAAATTGACTTCAATATTTAAGTATCCGGTATTGTTAAATCGAAAGAGTTCATTTGCTAGAAGAGTCGACTGTGTAAAGTTAACATTAACACCGTTGAACTCAAGGGATGAAATCAACCTCTTATCGTGTCTACTAAGTTCATGAACTGGTACTGCCGCGTTGAGGCTTAAAGAAGTACTATCCTTTTCACCGCCATTTAATGATAACTGCTTCCACAATACATCCCCATGCTTTTCTCTAATGAAGTATTTCCCATCTCGTTCAAAAGTATAGGGGTCAATTGTGAAAGCTTGCTCTTTAGTCAAAGAACCTATAAACCAGCCTCTAAGCTCTTTACCTTTCATAGTTGTATAGGTTGACAATTGTCCCAACCTATTTTCTAACTCCAAAGAATCTTGAGTTAGCTTTACGCTACTCTTTCCCTTGACACGTTTTTTCAAATGAGAAACAAGAGCTTTCAAGGACATTGAAACTGGCTGCTTATACTCGATTCTTTCCTTCTCTCCAAATCTCATTACTTGCCTAACAGAGACTCCCTCGCCGAACGTCTCTAAAGTAAGCTTAACTATATTTGCTAGATGCGTTGGAATTTCAATATTCTTTAGCAGCGTTGTACCAGTAACTATCTCCGCTTTATTCTCCTCTTTGGAATCTACTATAGGCAAGTCCTGTTCGGCTTGAACATTACTTTGAACACTTTGTAGTAAAGCACTTTTAGCCTCTTCAAAAAGAACAATCTGCGCGTCGTCAAGCCAAAGTCTCAGCTTTGGTTCTCTTATATCAAGCTTTGAAAAAAGAAATTTGTGAATATGTTTTGTGCGAAGCATAACATCCTGGTGCTTTAGACCTAGCGTTTTGATTGTAAACACATCATCAGAAACTACTTCACTCACTGAATCAGGATTTTCAGAACCAGCACTTTGCTTCACAAGAGCCTTAACAGTCTCAATTTCTCCGCCAGACGATCTAAGCTGTTTAGAGTTATGAGTCTGCAGTTTGAGTATTTGGCCTCTTAACTCAAGGTTATCAGCTTTTTCTTTCTGAAGTAGCTCTCTAACTCTCACCAACTCAGCTTTAGCCTGTTCTAACTCCTTTTCTAGCCGCTCCATTTTCGGCAAAGACTCTGTAAGCAAGTCGATCGCCTTTTGTAGATTCGTAAACATAAATTATCCAAAAAAACGCCAGAAGCAGTAGTTCACTCCTGGCTAACTTCTTTATTATTCGTCTTCGTTCAGATACTCGTGAAGCATCTGTCCCCACAATTCCCTAGCAAATTGAAGCTGCCTAACTGAGCGCTCAGACAACGCCTCATTCTCCATGCGAGCCCAAGCTCCCAAGCACACTTTTATCAACTCTTTTTGATTCTCATCAGAGCGAGCAATGAGCTTCTGATAGAAAGGGTGATTTTTATTCAATTGCAATAATGTAAGGCCATTGAAAGTACTCACATCGAAGAAAATATTTTGCGCCACGCCCACTTCTTGTATTTTGAAATGTTCATTATTCTCAATCATAAGAGAAACAAGCCTTTGCGCCTCGGGTTCCGTGACACTTGAGTCTCGCTTCAACGCCTTAATAATTTCAGGCTTATCAGATGGCCTAATTTTTTCTTCTGGGTCGGGCCCCTTTCCTTGCTCACCACGTCGTGTATTTATTTGCTCAATAATCTTTTCGGATTTTGGTCTTGGCTTATTTATACTACTACTAGAACCACTGTTGATATCTACATCTATTGCTTTTACTTCCTTCTCAACCTCTTTAATGATTTTCATTAATCGATCCGAAACTTTATATAGTTTTAACTTAGGATCGTTGTTCTCTTCGAGGTCTTTAATATAATCCTCAACATTTTCAAAGCCTTGCTGCTCATAATCCTCATCGATATTCATATACTGAAAATTAACAGCCGCCTGCTTGTTGTTGAGTACGCCAAACACCTTATCTAGACCTGGAGGAAAGTTTACCTCGACTCCCATAAATCGAGATTTTGTAGCAAAAATGTCCTTAGATATAAAATCTGTTCTAGTTTCCAGTTCACGGTCAGCTCTTACAACAGAGACTCCCACATTGGTTGCCATATGCTTACCCCAGATCGTAGCCCCTAATGTAGCACCCTTTGTGTCTGGAGACCGTTTTATGGCATTTATGACTTCTTGCTTGATCATCGATACAAGGATTTCAACTTTAAAAACACTACCCTCGTAAGGTAATTCAACGATCTCTCTTTGCTTGATTTCAAACGGTGACTCGCCAGTCATTGGATCGGGCAGGTCTGGTAACGAAGACGTTGGACTCAAGTAAATTGGGTCATTTGCCCTAAAATCGGTCGACGTTGGTTTGTCAGAGGGCAGATAAGTTTGAGACACCTCGTTCCATAGGTAAGGTTCAAAGCGAATTTTCACTTTACCCTTAGCGATGAATTTACGATACATTCGACCAACGAGCGTTTCAGAGTGTTTATAAATGGAGGCAGCCGTTTTCCATTGAAGTCGGTCCAAATTACTCCAAACTATAAACGTACCGGAATCTGGGAGACCACCATCCTTGCAAAGCTCGCTAAACTCAGTAGGTAGAGGCTTCTCAGAGGGATATGGGATTGACTCTAAAGCGCCTTGTTGCATCAAACCAATATCTAGAAATGTATGACTAGGTGTACTGCCCTTTTCCCAACTCCATACATCCACTCTTTTGCATTGAGATATGCTTGAGTTTGGCAATCCCATACCAAACTTGCCCATTCCATCAGGATCATCTCTATGTTTTGAACCTCCAAACTCCAATGCCAAATGAAGAACATCCCTGCTCATGCCCTTCCCATTATCGAATATACCAATCTTTTTGATTCGGCGGGTATTACGTACTCCCGATGTATCTACAGCCTCGAAACACATTAACTTGACGTTAGTCGCGCCCGCTTGAATGCTGTTGTCTATTAGTTCAGCTAAAGCGTAAGCTGCGTTTTTGTAGCCATTGTCTCTCATTGACTCAATAGCCACAGCGCCGCGGATAAAAGGTCTATCGTTAGTGATATTTTCAGTTACATCTGACATTGTTACTCTGGTTTCCACATTTGATCCCAATACTCAAAAGCTTTGTATACGCTTCTAAATTCGGGGATATTATCATTGACAGTATAAACGCGACACTTTCTGTTGCCGCCACTTCTCTCCCCCCTCATAGCTCTACCGGCCATTTGGGAGTATTGCACCAACGAGTTCGTTGGTCGCGCTATTATAGTTACATTAGTACAAGGGGCATCAAAACCTGCTGTTAACACACCAAAATTAATAAGTACATTTACATTGCGCTCTCTATAGTCCTTGATTGCTGCGGCTCTTATGACTTTTGGCGTAGTTCCATCAATGCTGCGACAAGCCACCCCCTGTCCGGTCAACATCATAGTTAACTCATTTGCATGTGAAACCGTGCAAGCGAAAACAATGATTTGAGAACCAAGATCGAGTTCGTGAGATATCGTCTCGATTAGTTTTTCATTGCGATTTCTGTTTGATGAAAGTGCACGGAGTAGCTCTCCATTATCCACGCCAACTGACGCAAGAGTGACAGTTGAGCTTATGTCAACATCATCGTAATCTAAACCCACGAACTCGGCCTTGGACAAGTAACCGTTTTCGACGAGATAGGTAAGTGGTGAATCATAACCTTCAACTCTCATTGTAACCTTGTTGTTTTCAAAAAAGTTACTGAGGAGTTTATTTTCTGAGTGTATTTTATCATTGTCGCCAAGAGTCCTACCGGGCGTAGCAGATAGCCCTAGCAGAAACGCATTATTTTCAGAGTGACTCAAAAACTCCTCGACAATATGCTTGTACGTTGGCGCTATCGCAATGTGAGCCTCATCAAAGATAATCAAAGCCGTACTTTTGCGAAGTTCACTATATAAGTAACTCAATGCCCCTCGGTTTTTTTTACCTAAACTATGTAGTTTTTGAAGGCCTGCGACTAAAAAGCCACGATTTAATCCACTGATCGATAACTCGGAATCACCATAGTATGAGTACACAGGGAGGTTATGATTACCCAATAAACCCCATGCCTTTTGAAACTCGTCACTTGCTTGCTCACATAGTTCTTTCGTATCTGCAAGCCAGACCACCAATGAATTTGGATTATCACGTAGGTAGTCGCATACAATGTTCATTGCGGTTCGCGTTTTACCTGCTCCTGTAGGTAAGTGCAATAAGGCACGCTTGCTATCACTACTATCAATGATCTGTCTAACTCTCAACGCACAGTCTATTTGATAGTCATACGATGGATAAGATGCTTTGACTTGAACAGTCCCGTTGACTTTCTCACTCATTTTATCAAAGTCATCAAATAGCTGACCTATGCCTAACGCGTGATACAAGTCTCTCGGCGCCTCTTGTGCGACAGACTGCAATAGTTCGTAACACAGTGCAGAGTTAAGTTCTCGGTAGTCTAGCCCGTCATACGAAAGCGAAGCAACTATCTCGGCTGCCTGTTCTTTCTTAAGTCTTTGAATCAAAAGACTCAGTGATGCTTTATCTGTAATAAGCGTGAGCCCTAAAGATTCATAGAGCATATTAGTCAAGTCAAGTTTAAGCCTCGATTCAATGTTCAAGCTCTCAACGTAACTTCTCTGTGTCGAGTTCAACAACTCTAGTTTATCGCTTTGAGACAGGTTATCTACAATTCGTTTGAGCACACTTTTCTCACTATCAAATTAACATACAGAACACTGTACAGTAATGGTAAAATTTTATATCATAGATTGCAATACATAGTAATAGCGATTTTTAACAAATAATTCTATAAATCCTACAAAAGGTAATCTTAGATTGTTCGAATGAAAGCTATCACTAACTGTGCAGACTTGCTTATCATTTTACGCCTAGGAACGATTTAGGGTCCTATTTGCTTCGTGTACAATAGTATGACAAAACCATCGTATCGGATGAAATCATCAAGTATTAGATTTTTTACTAGGTGTGATTGAGGCATCAGTTAAACAAAAAAGTTTCATCAGATTTTCTACTAGATCATTTTGATTCCTTCTGTAGAATCACTGTTTGGATAAAATCTCCAAATACAACGACAAGGTATTCACATTGAGCATCGAATCTAGCATCCTCAAATTCTCAGGACATCAAACTTTTCCTATCCGATATGGCTGGATATACAAGATAATTCAAGAGGTTATAAAAGGTAGTTCTCTCTCTAGCAAGGAGAACATTGAAGATCAGATGACATCTATGGGTATGGGCAAAAACATGGTGTTGTCTGTAAGACACTGGATACGAGCTATGAATCTCGTAGAGTGCACAGACAAAAAGAAACAGACCTACAAACTAACAGACCTAGCAGAAAAGCTTTTTGTCGGCGACGACGCCTTAGATGAATACCTGGACAACCTTGGTACTGTGTGGCTACTTCACTGGTTAATGCAATCAATCGACTCTCAAAACTCGGAGCTTAACACTGCACGTTGGTTCTTTAACTACTTCAACGGTGTAAGAGTAGATAAACTTCAGTTGGCTAGAGATATTCAGCTATCTCTAGAGAATCACGATAAAGATCTAACCGAAGCAACACTCAAAAAAGACATCGATTGTTTATTTCAGATGTATGCCTTTAAAACAACGAGTTCCGGAAAGGTCAACGAGGACAGCTTTACGTCCCCTTTCACAGAACTATGCCTCATATCTCAAGAATCGGCAAAGGACTATCGCGCTGAGCTATCTTCACAAAAATCTCTGCCCACTGCCGTATTTGGGTATGCGCTTATCGACTATATGAAACGTAAACAACTAGATACTGAAGGAAAAAAAATAAACAATAACAATACATTATCATTTGATTCACTTCTGAATGATGTTGGTTCCCCTGGCCGTGTTTTCCGTTTAACGACAAGCGGATTAAGTGAAAAACTAGATGAGCTTGAGGTGCTAAGCAAAAGTCAAATTGCTTGGACGGATACCCAGGGCTTACGACAAGTACAACATAACTTTGAAGATTTACAACAAGTAGATCCAGCGATGTTCCTAGAAAATTACTATCACGGGGAATAAGACGTGACGCTTAACAAACAATACTCCATTGCCACCAGACAACAGCGTTCAACACGTATTGATAGCGACCTTAGTCCAGAGTTTTTTCAAGGGTTAGTATATCACGGTACAGCACAATCTACTTTAGAGACACTATTTAGGCAGTACTCACAGACCGGGCAAAGTGCTTATACGCTTACGGGACCATATGGCTCTGGTAAGTCTACGATTGCACTGTTACTTACTGGGCTACTCCACGAAAGTGAAGGGATGCGTAATGCTGCATTAGACGTTATAAACCAAGACTCAAAAAACTTACTCGAACAAAGCGTCAAGTATACAAAAGGTTGGCTACAAATCCGCTCAGTAGGGGGAGTTAACAACCCTGTCAGTACATTCTGGGCGGCAACTCTTGACGCACTCATGGAACACTCCGCTACCAAAAAGCTGCACAGTAAATACAGTGAAATACAAATAGAAAGTGAGTCTCACCTAATAGCAACGTGGGAATCACTTTTTACAGAAGCGAACACCCTTGTCGACGGTGTTTTACTTCTGGCTGATGAAATGGGTAAGAGCCTTGAATTCATCAATAAGAACCGTGGCGAACTTCACCTATTTCAAGACTTAGCTGAAGTCTTAGGTCGCATCGAAACACCTGTTATCTTTGTAGGTCTTTTACACCAGGCTTTTAGTGAGTATGCAAAAGACCGAGGAACAAAGCTTCAAGAGGAATGGGGAAAAATCCAAGGTCGCTATAACGATATTCTCTACAATGTTTCAACAGATGAAACTGTCGCCTTGATTGGCAAGTCCATAACTCACTCTGAAAATATCGATAACTCAAATGATCGAATCGTTCAACAAGTGTTGGGTGCGTTGGGTAGCGACAACTCCGAGCGAAAGCACCAATTAAAGCAACGTCTGGAGCAGTGCGTGCCTTTGCACCCTCTGACCGCTTTAATTCTTGGGCCAATCTCGAAGCGCCGATTTAGCCAGAATGAGCGCAGCACTTTTAGCTTCCTCAACTCTCACGAGCAAAACAGCTTCCAGATGTTCTTGAAAGAGAATGCAAACCGCGACGCTCGTTACACACTGACGCACCTCTGGGACTACCTGGAGATAAACCTTGAACATGCTATCCTCGGCTCTCCTGATGGTCACGGTTGGGCCGCTGCAACAGAGTCAATTCGTCAAGCTACGAAAAAGCAAGTACCTGAGAAAGCGATAGAAATACTAAAATCGATTGCACTTATAACTTTGTTTGGCAAACCTGCAAACCTTGCAGCTACTGAGGAGATGCTGTTTGCTGCCTCGGGTATTAAAGACAAGGAGGAACTGAGTGAATATTTACAGAGCTTGAAAAAAGCTTCCTGTATAATCTATCGAAAACACTTATCTTCATGGGTTGTCTTTGAGGGCTCAGATTTAGATATTCCAAGTTTGATCGAAGAAAAGATCGAGCAACAAGGTAATAGCTCTGAAGCAATTAACCATATCGTTTTTTCTAGGCAAATCATTGCAAAAGGTTACTATCATAAAGTCGGTACCTTACGCTGGGCCGAACAATCGATTTCTCACCATTTTAACGATGAGCTTGCGGACAACCTAATCGCACAGCGTAAAGGTGAGTTTGCGAACATGGTATTGCTCCTCAACCAAACTGATGAAGAAAAACTCGAAGAAGTAACAGCTCAATATCCGACGCTTATTCTCGCTAACGCAAAAAGTTCTGATGAAATTACGGCTCTCGCAAAAGAGCTCTATGCTCTTGAACTAATAAAATCTGACAAGGAGATTGGTGCAACTCTGCAGCATGACAATGTTGCCCAAAAAGAGTACAACGGGCGGCTAATCAATGCAGAAATTGCGCTAGACAATGCAATCACTGAAGCGTTCAGTAACGCTGATTGGTATTGTTTTGGCCAGAGAAGTGACACTAAAACTCTAAGTTCTATAGTAAGTGATACCGCTGATCGGGTTTTTAACAAAACTCCTGTAATTATGAACGAGCTTGTGAACCGTAACAAGCTATCTGGAACAGCTGTTTCTGCTTTGAAAAAACTACTCGAAGCAATGTTAGATGAAGAGGACGAAGAAAACCTGGGTATTTCTGGGCATCCACCAGAAATGTCTATGTATATTAGTTGCTTAAAAAACACAAAGATTCACACTCATGAACTAGAAGACAATAAACATTGGCATCACGATACTGAACTACCCGATGAAATCGAATCTCTGTTTGATACCGCCAAAAATCACCTAATTGAGAACGCTGGGCGTAATGTATATTTGTCTGAAATAAATTCGTTATGGAGTAGAGCACCTTACGGCGTTACTCATGGCGTTACACCAATATTCTTACTCGCGTTCCTGAAGTCACTTGGTAACAAGGTAGCTTTTTACGAGAAAGATCTAGGTGGAGAATATGCATTTATCGCAGAGCCCGATGTTGACTATGTGCACAAGCTAATCAAGTCACCTCAAGACTTAGCTGTTAAGTACATTGTATTAGATAAGTCAGAGCAAGAATGGCTACAATACCTAGCATCATTCACTGCAGCTGAGACCAACAGAAACGTTACAAACAATGTTCTTTCCGTCGCGAGTCCTTTAGTTACTACAATGCACAACTTACCGAATTGGGTAAAGAATGCGCATAACTTTGAAACTGATGTTGTTGAGAACAAGAGACTAATTTCTATTAGAGATTTATTCTTACAAGCTAACGACCCACATGCTTTGTTGATTGTCGACTTACCTAAACACCTAGACCCTAACAATGAGTTCACTTTCACCCAAAAGATTGATGTGCTTGAAGGCTGCTTCAAAATCCTTCGCAGCAAACACGAATTGATGCTCAAAGACATTAAGCAAAAAGTAAAAACTCTATTTCCTGAGAGAGGTGAAGAACTTAAAACGATGTGCCAACTAGTTGAACAAAAAGCAGGCGACATCAGACTAAAAGCATTTGCCCGTGAACTTGGTAAAAGTGAAGAAGGCCTACTTGAATGGCTAGAAAGCATGATCCAAATAGTGGTTGGACGAGGCAAACAAAGCTGGAACGAGGGTTTACTACTCTCAGCATCGACAAAGATTAGCGAGTTTGCCCAAGACTTCTTGAGTGTCGTAAAATCGACTGAAACTGTACAGGGCAAGCAAGTATCAGACGTGAAAACGAAATTGGTGTCCCTAGTATTAGAAGATAATGCTGGTCAACTCAAGTCATACAAAAAAGAAGTTCGAGTAGTAGAGCATGGAAACACCGAAAAAAGAGTTAAGGACGTTGAGCGCACGCTTATAGCGTTAGAAATGGACGAGTTCGAGCGCATACATGTGTTGCAGACACTTTTGAAACAAGCACTGGAAGCTCAAGGTTAAATAACAGGTATTAATCATGAGTCAAGAACGAAAGATTAAACATGTACTCGGGTTATCGGGCGGTAAAGACAGCGCCGCTCTTGCCGTTTACATGGCAAGAAACTACCCAGAGATAGATATCGACTATTTCTTTACTGATACAGGTAAAGAGCTACCCGAAGTCTATGACTACCTAGAACAGCTCGAAATTGTTTTAGGTAAGCCAATCCTTCACATTAACGACAAAAAAGGCTTCGATTACTGGCTGGAGCAACATAACAACTTCTTGCCAGCAGGGCAGCAACGTTGGTGTACGATTCGAATGAAACTAGAGCCATTCGAAAAATGGATCAAGCCATACTTAGACGATGGATATGAGGTAGTCTCATACGTTGGTATTCGCGCCGATGAACCCTGGCGTGATGGGTATAGACCAAATGAAAGCCAAAAGTACCTAAAAATAAAGATGCCATTCGCTGATGACGGCATTAAAAAGCAAGGTGTTTTGGATATCCTCGACAGTGCTGGTCTTGGCTTACCTAAATACTATGAATGGCGTTCTCGTTCTGGATGTACATTCTGCTTCTTCCAACGCAAGATTGAATGGGTTCGTTTGATGGAGCGACACCCAGAAGCTTTTGCAGAGGCAAAGTCTTACGAGAAACGTGCAGAGACTAGCGCAAATGGGGAAACATTCTTTTGGATGGGACCAAATGAGCCCCTAGAATCTCTGGAAGATCCGGTTCGAATTGCACAAATCAAAGAAAACCACGAAAAAGTTCAAAAGCGATTCGAGAAGAAAAAAGCTCGTGAGCGTAAACGTCGCTTAGGTATGCATGCAATGGTGGATGAAAGTATGCTAATTGACACGTTAGATATGGATGCCATGTACGACCTAGATGAAGGTGGTGGCGCATGTGTAACATGTTATAAATAAACGAATTCGGTGAAAAACCTATATAAATACTGAACTTGGTATAGTACTCTTTATGGGTACTATATTTTACGTCAGATAGGTGCCAAATGGAATCCAACTCTTTAGCAACAATCTTCACATCTATTCAAAAGCAACATCTCATTCTTCCAGATTTTCAACGGGACTATAAGTGGAAGCCTGATTATCAACGTAATTTGCTGGCTTCGGTACTTTTAAACTTCCCAATCGGTAGCTCGCTCATCCTAAAAGGCCGCTCGCAAGAATTCTCCAGTCGGAAAATAGGAGAGAAGAAACCTACAACTATTGAAAGTGATTATCAATGTGATTATTTATTAGACGGTCAACAAAGAACGACAACACTCTTTAATGCACTTAGTGATGTTTTCAGTCTAAAAAACCTAGATATGCCGTCAAATCCTACTGACGACGATATCGAGAAACTTGTCCACAAGATCGATAGAAAAGCAAATGCGCTACAAATCAGGTGGTTCCTGAAAATTCCGACAGAGTCTGTCAACCAAGGTGTGTTCGATTTGTTTGGAGCACAGACTTTACTATTCGATAAAGAAATGATTAAACACCTTGAACCTAGCGATCTTTACAACATATTTCAAGGAGAGACATTTGGAACAAGCAAAAGAAAGAAAAAGCCAACTAAACACTTCTCTCCGTTTTATACTTTTGAAAAGGTCAAATCGGGTAAAAAGCAATTTCAAGTTCAAGAGTCACTTGAAGAACATTTTGTAAAGAAAGGAATCATACCTCTTTATTGGTTAAGTGACTACGTTTCGGATAAAAATCAATATCCTGGATTAAGAAATGTAATTGATAATCTCTCAAAGAAAATTCTCACGGAAATAACTGAAGATTATAAAGAATCTCACTACAGGGTAAAAGACGACTCTGCAAGTGATTCTGAATACCAAGAATGGCAGGCAAAGTTTAACAATATTAAGGATAAGTACGACCCTCAAGGCAGGCTTCAGGGCATTGATGACTTCTCTAAAGCTGATGAGTACCTTGAAAATGGTATTATTATGGTACTCGAGCAAGCTCGAGTATCTTGGGTATCAGAAGTAATTAGTTACTTAGAAAACATATATAATTATAAAGTCCATTCTATTTCTACAGACGACATAATCCGCGCTATACCAATATTTACTAATCTAAACGAAGGTGGAATGAAGTTGGATAATCTTGACCTCTTGGCAGCAAAAGCGGCTAAAAAGCTCGAGAATGATCCAGAGGACACTCATTTCTCTCTAACGGACAAAATACGAAACATACTAGAAGATAAATTAGAACTCTCTGACGTCTTGAAATATGATTCCACCTCCTCAAGTGGATATATGAATTTAGAAAACTTGTCTTCTATAGAAAATGGCTTACCCTCAGGAGATCTGCGAAGTAATATATTGAGTATCAGTTCACTACTTGCCCATACTAGAAACAAGAAAGACTTAAAGCAAGTAGTAAAAGCTAATACGTCTTCTTCTTCTCAGTTGAAACTTGACACAAAGCAAATTCGAGAGTTCGTGCCGCTAGCTACTATTGCAGTAATGAGAGCAGTTGCTTTTCTTATAATTAGATGTGGCATACACAATGTGAGTAAGTTAAATTATAGTTTAATGTTACAACCTATTGCTTTTGCTCTCAGTGATGACGAACATTGGAATAACCAATCCTCACTCGATAAAGTGGAATACTGGTACTGGACTTGTCGATTCGATGGATCATATCGATACGACCAGAGCAAAATTGTATTTGATCACATCAAATCGCTGTATAAATGGATAGAAGGAGACATTACTTCTGCCCCTACGCCTCCTGACAAATCTAAAGTGCTAAAAGTTGCTGATTACTCGGACAAAGAGCACCTCTCGATGGACGGTGACGAAGCACCCGGCGAAGGTATCCGATCAGCTTTGCTGCAGTTCTTGCTTAGTCGAAAGCCTTTTGATTTACTAGCAGAAAAACAGTCTATTCTAAAACCATATCAAATAATCGAAGGTGATGTTAGTATTTGGCCAGAAAACTCTATACATGATCACCACCTTATACCGATAGCGAAAGCTAAAGATCTTCATACATCATCAAAAGAACTGCGGAACGACAAAGAACATGTACTAAACAGTCCGCTAAATAGAGTTTATATTTCTCAAGAAGCTAACCTTGCTATTAGTGATCTTTCACCAAAGAGGTATTTTGAGCATCTTGGTGAGAATGAGTTCTATGCACAAAATATATTGATGAGCCAGTTTATACCAGAAAGCCTTAATCAAATAAATACAGATGATATTAAGAGTGAATCGATAAGGTCTGTTTATCAAGATAGATTCAATTTGTTTGAGAAGAGCTTGAATCAGCATTTAATGAATCTTTGGGAAGCTTAAGTCTTTTTAGCAAAAAATACCCTTGATTTATGACAATTAGAAACAAGAGTTGCCTTCCTGACTAATAGTATAGGGCGACTCTTTTTTTAACAGAACAGCATTAATTCTTATTCTCCGTAAAAGATGACTGTACTTCGAGATAAGAGGGTTCACTCCTACTGAACGACACCACCTTCCTACAAGATGGTTTAGACTTATAAAACAAGAACATGAAGTATGTTAATGTGTACAGTAACTTTAAAACAAAGCCGTAATAGTACAGGACAGTTGAACTCTGTTTGAACCTTGTCGTGCGTCAAGGATAATCGTCATTTACATGACGACTACAGAGTTTTCTCCTTTACTTTGTGATTGAAAAAGAACAATTTTCACATAGAAACCGAGGCCTAGAGTACGATTTAACTGACGACCAATTTCAGGTGGCAAAACATATGACCCGATGATCTATAGACTTCTGGCACATAGAAGTTGGTTCCAACGTTATAAACAATACATCCACTTAGGGAACAGTTTCCCTTACTATAAATTCAGACTTCTCTGAATATAATGATAAGCTCGCCAATAATTAAAAATCCCCCCAAGAAAGAACAAAAAGCTCCCAACCAAAAACTGCCAAGTCAGATAATTAGCTAGTTGAATTGACTCATCCGGCACGCCTCCTTCCCAAAGCCCCGGAAATGAGCCAACAGCAAATAGCACACTGCCCACGATAAACGTCACCGCTGTCAAGTTGGTGAGCTGCCCCTCAGTACCACCAGCACTACTGGTATCAGCAACGATGTTGACACTGGCACCGATAACAAACAGCGTACTGCCAATAATGAACATCAACGCGCTGTGCGCTGAGTAGCTGTCATCGATAAACGAAAACACTCGGCCCGCGACAAACATCAAGGTACCAAACAGGTAGATGTAGGAGGCGGTGTATTCCAGCTGTTTTCTCGATAAGTCAGAGGATGTTTTGCGCCAATAACGGTGAACGTCATAAAGGTCGTGGACATTAACGATCAGGTAGCAGAGTGAACCTGCAAAGAAGATCCACTGTCCGAACGTCGAGTAGCTTTGAAAGCTTGGGAACAGTAATACGCTACCAACGAGGAAGAATAATCCACCAAACTTGTATAAGACCGCATTGAGCGTTTCCCATTTAAACTGGGATTTAGCGCTAGCGTCGTTGTCCGTCAGATGATGTATTCGTTTTCGGTTAGTGAAAAGGTGCGCCATGTCGTTAGTCAGTGGTAGGTGTCATACTAATAAGAAGGGTATCACGGCGCTACATTTCAACTTTATCGGGTTTGTATGATCACTTCCTCAGTTGTGAGAACAAATATAGCGCTAACTTCGGCTAGTCCTGCGGGCAAGTGCAGGGTCATTCTACTTAGACAAGCAGTATCTAAAGCCGACACGACTACCCGTGGAAATTCCTCCCAAACAAGGTACAATCCGTGCTCAATTTTCTATGACCCTACGGCCTTTAATATGCACTCTCCCCAACACTGCTTTAACCGATTTGATGTTGCTATCGAAGGCTACGAGTTACCAGAACAATTTACGTTTCCGTTCTATTACACTCCTCATCCACTGTGTGTACTAGCAGCAAACCAGCTCCAGCAATATCTGCAATCTCAAACCGACTTCATTCATGATTTTGGAATAGACGATGAAAGCCAAGGTCGAGGCAAGATGTTCGGTGTTTTGCTGGTGCAAAGCCCTCAAGGCGAAACCGGATTTCTGAGTGCCTTTTCTGGCAAGATTGCCGATCAGAATCTCTTGCCTGGATTTGTACCACCTGTTTTCGACATGCTTACCGAAGACGGTTTTTTCCGAGAGGAAACTAATGCCATCACCAAAGCACTTGCGACCTATAAAACCTTTGCCAACGCGCCAGAAATCGCAATTTTTAAAGAGCAAATCTCAGCGGAACGCGCAGCTTACCAACAAGAAGAGCAAGCACATCGCGAGATCATGATTCAAGGTCGTGCCAGTCGTAAGCAACAGCGAAAAGAGGCGCAGCAAACCCTCAGTGGCGAAGAACTTCAGACCTTGCTAGACGAACTTGGCAAGCAAAGTGTCGCAGAGAAAAACACGCTCAAATACCTAAAGCTTAAGTGGGAAGATAAACTCGCCGTAAAAGAGCAGCGACTAGAAGAGCTTGAGACTAATCTTGCGGAGCTTAAAGAGCACCACAAAGCGCTATCCAACGCTCTGCAGCACAAACTTCACAAGCAGTATCGCTTTTTAAATCAACACGGCGAAACATGCGATTTGGTTGATATCTTTGCGGCGACGACTACTCCGACTCCACCAGCCGGTGCAGGCGAATGCGCAGCGCCTAAATTACTGCAATATGCCTATATGCATGACTTCAAACCTTTGGCTCTGGCGGAGTTTTGGTGGGGCGCATCACCTAAGTCAGAGATCCGCAAGCACGGCAGTTTTTACCCATCATGTAACAACAAATGCCAGCCTATCTTAGGGCACATGCTGCAAGGTCTAAACGTCGAGCCTAACCCACTTGAACAGAACTGGGCGGAAGACAAAGAGTTGGAAATTGTGTTCCAGGATGAGGCGATGGTGGTTATCAATAAACCATCTGGCTTACTATCAGTGCCAGGCAAAACCATAAAAGACTCAGCCTATACTCGTCTACAAGCTCTATTCCCTGATGTTGAAGGTCCATATGTGATTCACCGCCTAGACATGGCCACATCCGGATTAGTTGTCTTCGCCTTGACCAAGCGCGCCAACAAGAGCCTGCAAAAGCAGTTCATTACTCGCGGTGTACAAAAACGCTATGTCGCAATGTTAGAAGGTGAACTGACTCAGACTGAGGGTGATATTTCGTTGCCAATGCGTGGCGACCCCGATGACCGCCCAAGGCAGCTGGTGTGTTACGAACATGGCAAGCCAGCAGAGACTCATTGGGAGTTGATTGAAGTACGTGATGGCCGAAGCAAGGTGTACATGTACCCGAAAACAGGTAGAACTCACCAGCTACGTGTTCACAGTGCTCATCATCTTGGCTTGAATATGCCTATGGTTGGCGACACGCTTTATGGGGAGAAGGCCGATCGTTTGTATTTGCATGCTGAGCAACTGGAGCTTGACCATCCTTATACTAAAGAGCGGTTGGTATTTCAGGTTGATAGTGAATTTTAAGGTGGGTTAGTTTTCCCCCTAATGATGTACCTTACTTCTTTAGGGGCAGCTATTTTGAAGTAAAAGGCTATACAACGAAAAAGCCCCAGCATTTCTGCTGGGGCTTAAAATTTGGCGGTGAGTGAGAGATTCGAACTCTCGATACGTTGCCGTATACACACTTTCCAGGCGTGCTCCTTCAGCCACTCGGACAACTCACCGTATTTTGATTTGGTTAGCGCTGTTGGCTAACGGGGTGGTAATTTAATGATTCCGCCCCGCTTGGTCAACCCTAAAAGGGAAAAAAGGTGCGCTTTTTTAATTGTTTGCTTACTTTGTGATTAATTCGATCAAATGATCGGCAAATCATGCGCTTTGGTAGTAACCAGGTACACGGAACCAGCGGCGGCATAGGTCTAGGAAGTAGCCGTATAGTACGCCCATACCACAAGACACGACTGCGTTACTCGATACTGCAGTAATGATTTGGTCTGTTGATGCGCCAACCGTAAACAAGATCGCTGCGTAGACGGGTGACTGGAATGCTACGTAAGCCACTAGGTCAGCGAACGCTTTCATAGGACCAGAGGTAGACACTTTCGCACCTTGGCGAAGCGCCCAGTCGCGGAATACTCCGTATGGCCATGCGATGGCGATGTTCACAGGGATAGACAACAAACGTGATGCCAATGACTGTTCGAAGGTCATGCCTGAAACAAGCACTTCAATCAACATACCAGACACAAAACAGAACACGACCATTGCAAAGGTGTCAGCAGCCGCGTTACGAATACAGAAAGGAGCTTTCGGTTTCACTTACAATCTCACAGGACAATAAACTAACATTAAATCGAATATCGACTCATATGACTGGATATTTTTCATCATCCAGATTAGGGCGCCATTAGAACACCTTATTGGTAGTTTTACATTCCGTATTTTGAGCCAAGAAGTAAATTAATCACCAGTTTTGGGATTCAAAGTAGTGAAACTCGCTATTTGTTGTAGTTTTATTACAAACATAACCCTAAAGCCCTTAAAGTCAGCGGGTTATCGATTCAAAGTTGTAGGTTTGCTACACGTAAATTGAAGTTGTCAGAAGAGAAGCTGGGTGAGAATAGAAGTTAGGATGCTCATTAGCGCATAGTGCTCGCTTTGTAGCACTATGCTTCGGTGTAAGGGCGTTGATTTAGAGGCGCTGATGTAAGGTTAAAGCGTTAGCTGCCAATAGAAGTCACGTTACTGCGTTTGCCGTCAGTAAACTGGAACAGTTTATTGGCAAACTGATAAAGAGCATCGTCCAAGATGCGTTCGTCGATAGGTTTACCGACGATGAAATCGGCACCCGCGCCCATCATGCGTTCACGAGTCTCTTTAAAGACATCTGCAGTACAGCCAAAGATGAGCGTGTCTTTTTCTCTGCCAGGCATGTTACGAATACCGGCGATCGCCTCTACCCCATCCATGACCGGCATATGGTTGTCCATGAGGATGAGATCATAGCTTTGCGTGGCCACTGCTTTTAGCGCCTCTTCACCATTAACCACCGAGTATGTGATAAAGCCTTTACGCTTCATAAAGGTGTCGATGATGATGGTGTTGGTGCGGTTATCTTCAACAATAAGTGCTTTCAGACCGCGATAATCAAGCTTACGTTCAATATGAACATCAAGCTGTTTTGGCTCACAGCTTTCGAGCTTCACGGTGACTTCAAACTCAGAACCAATGCCTTCTTGGCTGTTGAGTTTGATATCTCCGCCCATTACAGACGCGATCTCTTTAACGATGGCAAGACCTAGCCCGGTTCCCCCAAAGCGACGTGTGGTGCTCGACTCGGCTTGCTCGAATGGCTTGAAGATACGTGCTTGCGCTTCTGGAGAGATGCCGATACCCGTGTCTCTCACGCGAATGGTCAATGTATTAGCGCTATGTCTAACTTCTTCAGACAAGAACACCTCAATGGTGCCTTGCGAGGTAAATTTCACGGCGTTATTAAGAAGGTTAAACAGAATCTGACGCAGACGCGCCTTGTCGCCCATATACCAACGCTCATCGTCCACCTCTGAGTAGACGCTAAACTTAAGACCCTTCTCGTTACATAGGGTGTGATACACACTGTGCATACTGCCTATGATGGAATTTAGCGGGAATGGGTGGCTATCGAGTTCGATATGCCCTTGCTCAATCTTCGAGTAATCGAGGATTTCATTAAGCAGCGACATCATGTGATCGCCTGAATCGTAAAGGGTTTTTAGATGCTTTCTCTGTTCAACAGACAAATCGGTTTTTAATAAGATCTGCGCGGTGCCCAGTACCCCATTCATTGGCGTTCGGATCTCGTGAGAGAGCGTTGCTAAGAACGCAGTTTTGGCCTTGGTTGACGCTTGCGCCTTCATCCGTTCTTGGTCGAGGTAGACGGTTTTCTGGTTGAAACTGTCTATAAGGTATCGAATCTCATCGGGGCTTTTGTAGTTGATATCGATACTGCCGCTGTGACGCGAATCATCCACTTCTTTGGCAATGACGGCGATAGGCTTAATCAGGTATTGGTTGATGAGGTAATAGCCAAACATCAAACACAGAATCATCACCGGGACGATAGCGTATTCGACGCCCATTACGATATCAAACACCTCATCTGCCACCAGCCTTCTGGCGTTAACTACCTCTAGACTCCAATTGAAGTCACCAAAGTTTAGCTGACTGATATAGATATCGCGTTCGACGCGAAAGTTGTGCTCGGTGATCACTTGGTTGTTGGCGTCACGAACAATCACACCAAGGTCATGCTCGCGGGCTTTGCTTTTTACGAAGCTGATCAGGTTCTCTAGAGACAAGTCGACGGTGGCAACACCGGCAAATTTGCTATCGAGATAATAAGGCGCTGAGGCAGTGATCATCTGAACATGGGTATAAGGATCGACATACACTTCTGACCAGGTAATGGTATTGGTTGGCTTATCTTTTACAGAGGTATACCAAGGCTCAACGTGATAGCCTGCCGCTTCTGGATTGTTCCAAAGATCAATCTTGTCGACCTCTCCATCTGCGGTTCGGTTATAGAACAGGCTCGAGAGTTTCTCGTTGGGATCGATGGAGTACGGCTCTGGCCAAATGCCTCCACTAACAGCAATGCCATCGTTGAGCTTAAATACCTGGCGAAGTGCTTGGTCGAGGGCGTTGCGATCTTCGATAGACTCACCCATGGCGACAATGCTTTTTAGAACGCCTAAAGAGCTATGCAAGGGAGAAGAGATTTCAGCGGCGAGGAACTCACTTCGGATATCGAGGTTTTGCTCAAGCTTGGCGCGAACAGGCGATTCCACAACCCAATAGGTAATGCTACCAAAGATGGCAATAAACAAGGCTAAGTAAACTGCCAGAGCGATGATGCTTTTCTTTTTCAGCGACTCTTTAATAACCATAGCGTGCGAAGTGTGTCCTTTTCTTCGTGTGGAACAAGACCATGCTAGGTAATTATGGTCTAGCTTGTTACTATACCCAAGTAATTCTCAATTCAGCCCTAACGGTAAAGCATTTTGGAACTAAAAGACATACTTTCCCTTCCTGAGCTAGAAGGAAAACTGCTAAATAACGCGCAGACTCAAGGCTTTGTGACTTCTATGGCATCTGCCCCGCACACTTTGCCACCTGAAGAATGGCTACCGTTTTTATGGGGTGGAGAAGAAGTTGCGCCGTTTACTTCGGGCGAGCAATTAGAGAGCTATGCTCAAGCGGTCATTACCCTTTGGAATGAATACCGCCCTGCTCTTCTTGATGGCGAATGGCAATGGCCTGAAGGCTGTGGTCTTGATGAAGAAGAGATCGTGACTCAAGAGACTAAAGATTTCTGTGAAGGTGTGCTTCAAGGCTGGCAACTTGCTCGTGATGACTGGGAAACTCTAATGCCGGAGAACAGCGAAGATAACGCGCTGCTTGGCGGTGTGCTTCTTTCTCTGAGCATGTTGTTCGATCCAGAGACATCTATCGCGACACTGCAAGCGCAAGGTATCGAAGGTCTAGAGCAGTTTAATGAGATTTTCGCCGCTGTTCCTATGATGCTTTGCGGTATCACTCAAAAAGGCGCGGTATTGGCAGAGCAGCAATAAGCTCATCGCTAGATACAGACCCAAATAGTAAGGGCCCCTACCATAATTGGCAGGGGCCCTTTTTTCGCCAACGTTGTTGTTATTCTTTTAGAAGCGCTAAATCCTTCGCTAGAAGCGATAACCCATGGACACGATAAGCTGATTCCAGTTTAGGAAGCTATACTCCGCCATGAGGTTCCATTCTTTTTGGTAACCAAAGTCATACACTGCAGCAAGCGACATGTTGGAGGTGTGCTTACTTTTCAAATCTACATCAAACTGTAACTCATTTGCGAGCACACCGAGGTCTGACAAGCTACCCGTAATGTTCTGTTCGATACTCTGATACTGATAACCCACCAACAACGCAAGTTTGCCGTATGGCACGTCATAACGTTGACCCACGCGCACCGCGGCAATCTTAGTCAAGATGGTGCTATCGGTTGTCGTTGTCCACGAGTTAGTTACGGCACCCGCAACGGTCAAGATGATTGGGTTAATCCCCTTTGCCACATCAAACTGAGTCGCCAATACTGAGCCCAAACCTAAGTTGTACGCCTCATACTCTAAGTTAAGCGGCAACGTCGCTGGGATAGGAAACGCAGTGTCACCCATTTTCGCGTTCGACAGATCTGCCAAAATCTCTTTACTGCCCTTAGTATAGCCAGCCAATCCATAAACGTTTAAGAAAGGAAACACCCATGCATCTAGGCGTAGTTGGATACTTTTATCTTGACCAGTTATACGAACGTCTTCTGCTGGAATACTGTATTGCTGACTGCAATCCATACCCGAAGTCCGCTTACACTGGCTTAACGGGCTATGCCCGAGTCCACCTAGCACACCACCCACGGCGTTCACATGAAAATCGTCGGTCGCAACGTATTCCACATCTTGGGTATTCATGTAGATCCCAAAACCTACCGGAATAGGCAACTCATAGCCCATCTCTCTGACTTGCTCACCCCAAATTGGCAAGCCACTCCAGTGCGCTTGATTCTTTTCGCGCTCTACTTGCTGGATTAATTCACTGTCCGTGCCGTAATCAGTTCCTGCCGCATAAACCGAACTCCATACCATTTGTAGCGGTAGTAATACCCAAAGACTAATAACCTTTCTCAAACCTAGTTACCTATTTGTTTGTGATGTGTGGTGGATATGTTCAAGTGGTCCCCTTAGTGAGACCACTTAACATAATTGGAGCGTTTACAAGGATTAGAACGCTTCAGTGAAGTTGAAGTAGAACGCTGCGCCGTGCCTTCCCATACCTAGGTCAAGACGAATGTTCATTCTTGGTTGCAGCTCATAACGATAGCCGACACCATAAGAAAGAATCGCATGACCCGAGAGATCTTCAACCGTGTTACCAATCGAGCCAACGCCTGCCCAAGCCGTCATACCATGGTTCGATAGAACGCCTGAGTCGCGACGAAAAGTATGTCGGTACTCAGCGGTGACCTCAGCAGCAACCTTGTCACGATACTGACCTTGGTAGTAACCACGCATTGAGTTAGCGCCGCCTATCTCTGGCATATCGTAATAAGGAATATCACCAAACGCTTGTTGGTAGTGTGCTAACACAGCGAGCACTCGACCTTCCACAAAGCTGTGAAATTTACGATACTCAACATCCAGCTTCTGATATTCAGCCTGACTGCCTAGCGCTTCACTAAATGCCAGTACTTCTGTGCGAAACAGAGAACCACTCCAGGCGTTGACGGCAACATCGCGGCTATCGTATTGAATGCTACCACCGATACCCCACGTAAATGGTTTGTCCTTGAACTTATTGAAGTTCTCGTCTAGTAACGCTGAGTCTGGCTCGCTCGTTGGGTTAAAGTAATTCACCTTAAGCGCAGGTCCCGCAAACCAGTTACCTGCAATTCGATAGATCAAGTTACCCTGGTAATTGTTTACTGTCGCTTCGTACTGAGTGACATCGCCAAACTCAAAATCTTGAGCAGCGTCGTAGCCGATACCCCAATAATGTTTGCCTTGCGTGCCAGCAGTCCAGTTGCCCTTGAATTGGATATCGTTGTTGTTCCAATACAAGTCGTGGTTTGCACGCACGCCATAGCCCACTTCGGAATCCACGTAGTTGCCAATGACAAACGCAGAGACACTAGAGCGCTGCAACTCGGACTGTGAGCGATCGGTTTTAAAAGAATACAAACCACCAACCGCTACCAGTAAGCCTTGCTCTGGTGTGTATGCAGGTCCGCCCAAAAAGCTGAACATCGGTAGTCCATTGATCTCTTGGTAGTACTTTTTCGCATAGCGAAGATCGTCAATCGCTTTTTGATCGCGGGTTTCTTGATCTTTGAGCGTATCAATGACCACCTCGTATTCTTCGAGGCGAGCATTGGCTTGCTCTAGATCGCTCTCATACTGCATCGCTTCCTTAGTGATAGGAAGAGAGGCGTGTGAGGTTGACACTGATGTATTGGCAGCAAACGCCGCTGAACTTGAGAAGATCGCAGTGACAACGAAAACCGACAACAGACTAACGCGCATGGCATGATTACCTTAAAAAATGAATGAACGTTCATTCACAATTGCTATAAAACGCGCGCATAATATACAGGATGAGCATCCGTATCAATAAATATTTTTAAGTGTAACGATAATTTTCATTGATTAGGCGAATGATGCTCCAGTACAAAAAGCTCGAGTTGACCACTTTATGCCTCTTCCCAACGAAACGTATCAATGCGCTCGTCTGCGATATAAAAAAGCTTAGCACCAGGTTTAAGCTCTAAATCGAGTTCTGGGTTGAGTACAATGCCTTCTCCCACATCGACGGCAATCAAAGTGGCTTGGTAATGAGCCTTCATCCACTGGAACAGAGCATTCACTGTTGTGGTTTTAGAACTGGTTGGATAGATAACGGAATACTGAGTCATTCCACGTGTGGAACTGAGTAGCTCTTGATGCAGCGCACTGGAGCCGGGATCGACGGCGGCTTTCGCGAGCATCTCGGCACCCACTGCTGGAATACATTCAGAGTTCGGACAGTGCTTATGCAGTAAATCGCTGAGCGCTTCGTCTTTAAAGTAAACCAGTAAATGGGCGTCTGGGTTGCGATTCGCGCAGTAGAGCGCTGCTGACAAGGTGATGTCGTCTTCAGGGTTATCGATAAGAATGCAGCTGGCCGACTCGATGTTGGTCTTTTCCATCTCGCGACCATCGGTGTAACTATTGACCTTCACGAACGATATCTCTCCGGGCAGCGGGTTCTCAATGTCTGAGCGGCTGCAAAGAACGATGGGACGTCTGCCAGTCTCTTCGTGTTGAAGCATACGGATAAGGTGAATGGTTCGTTGCCCATTCCAACCCAACATCAAAATATGGTTTTCCACTCTTACTTTCCTTTTTCCGAGTTGACCGGCGCGCCAAGAATCTAGACCTAATGCGGCTACTCGCCCTAAAAGGGCAGCAAACAGCATCAAACCACCAGGTATTACAAAGAGAATCGCGACCCATCGCCCTGCTTCAGTCGAGGGAGAGAGATCGCCGTAGCCGACCGTCGAGGCGGTCACCACGATGAAATAGATGAACTGTGAGATAGGCAAAGTGAGGTCAGCTTCGCCACTTAACCAGAGCAGAGCCCAAGAGATCACGGCATAGAGCAACAACGCTATCATCAGCGTTCGAAACTTGAGCTCAAACAAATGGCTGTGAAGCCACTTCCGAAGTTGAATCCAGATAACCACGACTGTCCTTGTGCCTGTTACTTTCTGTATTAATCATATACGAAAAAACCAGCCCTAAGGCTGGTTTTGTGTGTTCTACGCTGGATTATTTATTAATCAATCAGCGATTTACGCGTTACCTTTTACTTTGATTTGCAGTTGCTCTGCAAAATCTAGCATGCGGTTTAGCGGAATCAGTGACTTCACGCGTAGCGCTTCATCAACGAAGATCTCATGCTCTTCGCCGCCATCTTTCAACGCTTTCTCAATCGCTTTAAGACCATTCATTGCCATCCAAGGACAGTGAGCACAGCTGCGGCACGTCGCACCGTTACCCGCTGTTGGCGCTTCAATCAGCTCTTTCTCAGGAACCAACTGCTGCATCTTAAAGAAGATACCTTTGTCGGTTGCTACGATAAGCTGCTTGTTCGGTAGTTCTTTTGCTGCCTTGATAAGCTGGCTGGTTGAGCCTACGGCGTCTGCCAGTTCTACCACACTTGCTGGTGATTCTGGGTGCACCAAAATCGCTGCATCTGGGTAAACAGACTTCATATCGCGCAGTGCTTTCGAGGAGAACTCGTCGTGTACGATACATTCACCTTGCCATAGCAACATGTCTGCGCCAGTTTGGTTAGCGATGTACGAACCTAGGTGACGGTCTGGGCCCCAAATGATTGGCTTGTCTTCCGCGTCTAGGTGTTCAACGATCTCAAGGGCGATGCTTGACGTTACGACCCAATCTGCACGCGCTTTTACCGCAGCAGACGTATTAGCGTAAACCACCACAGTGTGATCTGGGTGCGCGTCGCAAAACTCAGAGAACTTGTCTGCTGGACAACCAAGGTCAAGTGAACACTCAGCTTCTAACGTAGGCATTAGGATGCGCTTTTCAGGCGTTAGAATTTTTGCCGATTCGCCCATGAAGCGAACACCAGCAATGATCAGTGTTGATGCGTCGTGGCGATTACCAAACTTCGCCATTTCTAGCGAGTCACCCACAAATCCGCCCGTCTCTTCAGCAAGGGCTTGGATCTCTGGATCGGTGTAATAGTGCGCAATCAGAACCGCGTCTTTTTCTTTTAATAGCGATTTGATACTTGCAATGTATTGCTGCTTCTCGTCATTCGTTAACGGAACAGGCTTAGGGGGAAACGGATATACCGTATCAATTGAGTCTAAGATGTGGCTCATAGCGGTTGCTCTATGCTACTTCCAAATAGTCCGAGCATTGTACACTCATCTGTCATTGAGAACAAAGGCACTGCCAACTTAATCGACCAAAGTTGAATAGAAAGTGGGCTAAAGGGGCGAAGGAGTTGATAGTTTGCCCCGGGGAGCGGGAGTTTGGGGTTTTATAGGGTTAGTGTTGGTGTGCGCTGAGGGTAGATTCCTGCCTGCGCAGGAATGACGATCTTTTGAGGAGTTGTATGTGTTGATAGCATGCTCTTAGCGATCACTGAATCTAAAAAGCGTCGTCACCCCTGCGCATGCAGGGGTCTTCTCAAAGCGCGTTGGGAACTTAAGGACTCACCAACCCCAACGCCACTTCTTTACAAATTAGACTGCGCAACCTTAGCAGAAGAGCTACCAGGATATTCGCTGATCACTTGCTCATAATACTGCTTCGCAACGTCCGCTTTGTTACCGCGTTTTGCCAAGTCACCCAACTTAACTAGCGCATCAGCGCGCTTGTTTGAGTCTTTAAATTCTAGCACCGCTTTGAAGCTCTTCTCTGCTTCAGCGTCTTGACGCTTGGCGAAGTAAAGCTGACCGAGCCAGTAGTGGCTGTTTGGTGTGAAGGTAGACTCTGGGAAGTCGACTTGGAACTGCTTAAAGGCTGCAATAGCGCCTTGGTAGTCACGCTTTTTAAGGATAAGGTCAACGGCGTTTTGGTACGCAGTTTGCTCATCGACATTGGTGGTGAACTTACCGTCTGTTTTGCCGCCTTCTTTAGCGACAGGAACTGCAACTGCGGCAGCACCCGATTGAGAGCGAAGTTTATCGATCTCAATAAAGAGTTCGCGTTGACGCTGAAGCATCTGCTCCATGTCATAAGTATTGCGTTCTAGCTGACCACGTAATGTCGCGATTTCTTGCGTCATTTCGTCGAGTTGTTGCTGCATTTGCAGTTGTACTCGGTTGCGGTTTTGCAATAGGCGCTCTAGGCGCTGAACGTCGGTTTCGTTAGCAGCAGATGCCGCTGTAATGGAGGCAGCGGTTGCCGAAGAAGATGTTGCACTCAAGTCGGTAACCGGAGCTTGTGCAGCAAGTGCAGCACTTGCCGTTCCGGCTAGTAACGTAAGCGTAACAACGCGCTTAATGTTACTTTTCATAAAGGTAGGGTCCTTAACTGCCGAGCCCTAAAACGACAATGTTGCAGCGCGAACGCTGCAACATTTCAATCTTGGGCAGATTGGATTAGTAAACTAGTACTGCGCGACGGTTTTTCGCGTACGCGTCTTCAGATTGACCTAGTACTAGTGGCTTCTCTTCACCGTAGCTTACGATAGAGATTTGGTCTGCTTGTACACCAAGAGCTTGGATGTACTTAGCAACAGCGTTAGCACGACGCTCGCCTAGTGCGATGTTGTACTCAGGCGTACCGCGCTCATCAGCGTGACCTTCGATAGTTACTTTTAGAGACACGTCTTTGCTTAGGTAAGCTGCGTGTGCTGCAAGCATATCTTCGTAGTCACCAGCGATAGTAGAGTTATCAAATGCAAAGTAAATCGTTTGGTTTTCACGAAGTGCTTTTTCTTTTAGCTCTTGCTCAGATAGCTGTGCATTCTCATCAATTGGTGTAGCAACTGTTGTTTCTTGTTGCGCTTGGTTGTTAGTCTCTGCACCTGTAGATGACGCAGCGTCGTCGCTTGAACTACATGCCGTCATTGCAAGAACTGGCAGTGCGATTAGCAACCCCTTAAAAACTTTGTTTAATTGCATTGTTATTTCCTTAACCTAAAAAATTTAATTGCTATAAAAACGGTGACCAAGCCGGTGCTCTAACGCGACCGTTTGTAGCCGGTAGTCTAGCTTTAAATCGTCCATCGATGGATACCATAGAAAGGACGTTAGTTTTGTTATAAATGGAACTGTATATCACCATGCCACCATTCGGTGCGATGCTTGGTGATTCATCGAGCAGCGTTTTCGTGAGGATCTGTACCGAGCCAGTTTCTAGATCTTGCTTAGCAAGATTAAAACCAGAGTTAGAACGATTAACCATCACTAGGTAACGACCATCAGGGGTGATCTGCCCACCGAGGTTTTGGCTACCTTGCCACGTGATTCGTTTAGTTTTACCGTCAGACAAATTTACTTCATAAATCTGAGGGTTACCACCCCTATCCGACGTAAAAATAAGGGAATTGCCGTCTGGTTTCCAGTACGGTTCCGTATTATTTGATCGACCACTTGTAATTTGACGCAGTTTTCTGGTTTCCAGATTTAGCGTATATACATGCAGTTGCCCAGTCTTCGACAAGGTGATCGCGAGAGACTTCCCATCAGGAGAGAATCTTGGCGCACCATTGTGACGAGGGAATGACGTTACCTTTTCACGTTTACCTGTGTAGATATTCATGATGAAGATTTCAGCCTGGCCATTTTGGAAGCTTACATAAGCGAGCTTCTTACCATCTGGTGACCATGCTGGTGACATTAGCGGCTGTTTTGAACGAAGTACTAGCTTTTCGTTGTAGCCGTCATAGTCAGCAATACGCATTTGGTACGGGAATTCATCGTTGTCTTTTACAACGACATAAGCGATACGCGTCAAGAACGCGCCGCGCTCACCTGTTAGCTCTTCATAGACTAAGTCTGAGATACGGTGCGCGTATTCACGCATGCGTGGACCAGGTACCGTAGCTTTCTTCTTAAACAGAACATGGTCGTTTGATAGCACGAGTTGACCATCGTCGCTCAGTGCTTTTGATTTGCCGCCCGTCAACTGACCACGTACCACATCAACCAACTGGTAACTGATTTCGTAGTTGCCTTCAGCATTTTTTACGATGCTGCCCGTTAACAGTGAATCGACGCCCATCGACGTCCAAGCTTCAAAATTGATCGCGGATGAGTCGTAAGGTGTTTGTGGCATTTTGCTGGTCGCCACCGGGCTAAACTTACCGCTGCGCTGTAAGTCTGATGAGATCACTGCCGATACATCGTGTGGCAGTTTACCCTCACCTTCCCATTTGAAAGGAACGATAGCGATCGGACGAGCCGAATCGATACCATCGGTAATCACAAGTTCTAATGCAGCGTTAGCCGTTTGAGCAAGCATGCTCATCACCAACGCCATTCCTAGGAATATTCGCTTAATCACAGGTGTTTCCTTATAACTGTGGCTTATACGTCAAGTTAATGTTCTTTAGCTGAGCATTAACTTCAGGAAATTCTGAAAGGGGGAACGATCTTACTTGCGCAATAGCTCTTTTAGTAGCGTTACACAATCGAGTGTCACCCTCAATAACCTTAACCGCACCAGCAACGGCACTATTACCAGCTGGAATTAATTGTATGTTTACACGGCACTCTTTACCGCGAAAGCTCGACTCTTGCAGTAAGTGCTGTTCAATAAGGTTCTGGTATATTTGACTCATTCTCGCGATCTCAGCATCAACCTTGCTGGAGCGCGCAGCACTGTTACTTGCGGCCTCACTTTCCAGACCAGAAAATATGTCGTTCAATGCTGCTTCTTGCTCTTGTTTGAGTCTTTCTGCCTCTTTTCGATCTCGCTCTAGCTGTTCAAGACGCTCTTGCTCTTGGCGTGCTTTCTCTGCTGCTTCTGCCGCTGCTTTCTCTTTGGCGACACGCTCTTGTTCTGCACGCTCAGCGGCTTCTTTTTCGCGCTGCGCTTTTTCTTGTGCTTCTTTGATTGCTCGCTCTTTCTCTAAGCGCTCTTGCTCTGCTTTCGCGATAGCCGCTTCTTGAGCAACACGTTTTTGCTCTGCAATACGGATAGCTTCTTCTTTCGCTTTACGCTCTGCTTCTGCCTTCTCTGCACGCTCTTTTTCAACCTTGCGGCGCTGCTCCGCTTCACGCGCGGCTTGAGCATCTTTCGCTTGCTGCTCTTTCAGCTTACGAATACGCTCTTCTTCTGCCTTGCGGTTTTTCTCAAGCTGCTCGCTCTCACGACGAAGCTTGTCGAGGCGGTCTTGCTCTTTCTTAGCGGCGGTTTCACGCTGCTTACGAATTTCCGCCGCTTGCTGGCGGACCTTCGCAGGATCAATCACAACGGCTTGCACCATGCCAGTAGGTTCTGATTTCGTCATATTAAAATCAGTGCCCCACAGCAAAGCGACGATCAAGAGTGCGTGAGCAAACAAAGAGATCGCAATCGGCTTTCCGTAGCTGTTTCTGTTGTTCTTATTGCTTTTCATACGGCTGCGACGACTATTCCCTTATGTCCGTTAACAAGCCAACCTTTGGAATACCTGCGCGGCTTAATTCATCCAGCAGCAATACCACTTCAGCATAAGGGGTCGCTGCATCACCACCCACCGCAACCGGTGAGTCTGGGTTGATAGAAAGCTCAGCACGGACTCGTACGATAATATCTTGCAGACTAAGACCGCGTTGAACGTCTTCGTTATTCACGCTTAGTCCTAAATTTCCATCGCGGTCGACTTCAACGATGATGAAGCTTGCGTCAGTATCGCCCGCTAGCTCAGAGGCTGGCTTGGCAGTAGACGTTTTTGGCAGCTCAACATCGACACCTTGAGTAATAAAAGGCGACGTCACCATGAAGATAATAAGCAGCACAAGCATAACGTCGATGTAAGGTACGACGTTGATCTCACAGGTGAGCTTGCGTTTTTTGGGTTGGTAGCCCGCCATTACTGCTCCCTACCTGCCATCGCTTGTCGGTGCAGGATGCTGTGGAACTCTTCTGAGAAGGTCGCGTAGTTGTGCTCAAGTTTACTTACTTTGTTGCTCAGGCGGTTGTAAGCCATTACTGCTGGAATTGCAGCAAATAGACCCATCGCCGTTGCGATCAGTGCTTCTGCGATACCAGGCGCAACCATGGCAAGCGTTGCCTGTTTCACTTCGCCCAGTGCGATAAACGCATGCATGATACCCCACACGGTACCAAACAGACCGATGTATGGGCTGATTGAACCAACGGTTGCCAAAAATGGCAGGTTGGTTTCTAAGTCTTCTACTTCACGAGAGACCGCAACGCGCATCGAGCGCCCTGTCCCTTCCATAATGAAAGCTGGAGAGTCAGCGTTAGACTTGCGCAGACGCAGGAATTCAGTAAAGCCGCTGTAGAAGATCTCTTCTGTACCAGAAAGATCGTCTTTGCGTTTTTTCACATCTTGGTAGATCTGCGCAAGGTCAGCACCCGACCAGAATTTGTCTTCAAAGGTTTCTGATTCTTTTGTCGCTTCTTTAAGAACTTTGCTGCGTTTAATGATCATCGCCCAGGATACGACTGACATCCCCATTAGAATCAGCATTACCAATTGAACCAGTAGACTTGCCTCTAATATGAGGTCTACAAACGAAATATCAGCCGTCACTGTCTTTTAACTCCACTACGATAGACGAAGGAATGGCCTTCGGCTTCATTTTAACATTATCGATACATGCCACTTTAACCAGTGCTTTCGCAATTGTCACACCCTCTTGGTCAACAATTTCTTGAGCAAAAGTAAGCGATGCTTTTTTAAATTCAGAAATATAGGTTTTTATCGTGAGATGATCATCAAGGCGGGCACCACGGATAAAATCAATATCCATATGGCGAACCACAAATCCGGTGTGCTCTTCGAGTAACACGCGCTGATTCACACCTTTGCTTCTAAGTAGCTCGGTACGGGCGCGTTCAAAGAAATTGAGATAGTTCGAATGGTAGACGACACCACCTGCATCCGTGTCTTCGTAATAAACGGTCACAGGGAATTCGAAATACGATGATAACTGAGACAAACTGATAACTTCCTAATTAAATCTACGCCCTAATATAACGCAAGTGATTGTGATTGTTATAAGTGCTGACAAGAATTTTTGATTAAAGTGCCAAAATTTACACTTAACTGATGAAGATATTAGCGATTACGGGGATTTCATTGTTTCAAAAAGTAAAAAGCCCGAGCAATGGCTCGGGCTTTTCCTAGAAAACGTACATTAACGTTAAGTAACTCAACACAGTTAGCGATAAATATGGACTGAACACCACCTGCCACAACCAAAACCTTGGTTTGAAGCCGATGCCATAAACCATACTCGAACAGAGCGATAGCACGAACACCAAGCCTAACCATGGGGCGAAGCCGCCAATGGCCGCGTCATAGTCCTCAGGACTCCACATAAATAGACCCGCGTTGGCAAAGCCAAGCACCAGTGATAAGGCGCGTAACAGCACCTTATCCATCGGCTTGTGAATCTGCTCTAACTGTTGGTTAAGCTTACTCACTGTCTTTGTCCATCATCTCACTGTGTTCAAGCCAAAGTGCATTGATGATGCCGAATGCACATGCCAGAAGAACACCTAAAATCCAAGCGAAATACCACATGTTAAATGCTCCTTAGTATAGTGAATTCTTGTTTTCTTCGATGAACTTGTCATCAAGACGACCAAACATTTTGTAGTAAGTCCACGCTGTGTAGCTAAGAATTACTGGAACCATAACAAACGCTACCGCTGTCATTAGGTTCAGAGTCAACTCACTTGAAGTCGCATCCCACATGGTCAAGCTGTGGTTTGGATTCATGCTGCTAGGCATTACGAATGGGAACATTGCAAAACCAGCAGTAAAGATGATGCCACCGTTCGCTAGAGAAGACGCAATGAATGACACTGCGCATTTCTCAAGACGAGACGCAAGAACCGCTAGAAGAGGCATTACCACGCCAAGTGCTGGAGCAATCCAAAGCAGTGGGTACTTCTCAAAGTTCGTCATCCAAGCACCCGCTTCGCGAACCACTTCTTTAACAAGAGGGTTAGACGCTGCGTTGCCATCGATGCTGCTAACTACTAAGTAGCCATCGATGCCTTGGATCCAGAAACCTGCACCAACGAAAGCAACAACGGTGAGTAGACCCATTAGCTGCGCTGTATTACGAGCACGAGTATGGATATCGCCTGTGGTCTTCATTTGTAGCCATGTAGAACCTTGAAGCAGGATCATGAACAGGCTCACTAGACCACACAATAGTGCAAACGGGTTAAGCAGAGCGAAGAATGAACCGTGGTAAGTCGGCATCATAAAGTCGCTTAGCTGGAATGGAACACCTTGTAGCAGGTTACCAAACGCCACACCGAAGATAAGCGGTGGAACGAAACCACTGATTGAGATACCGATATCCCAAGCATCACGCCACTTTTTATCTTCTAGCTTAGAGCGGTAATCTAGACCGATTGGACGTAGCCAAAGCGCTGCTAGAGTCAGGATCATTGCTAAGTAGAAACCAGAGAACGACGTTGCGTAAACCAGCGGCCAAGCAGCAAATAGCGCACCACCAGCCGTGATTAGCCAAACTTGGTTACCATCCCAGTGTGGTGCGATAGAGTTAATCATCACACGACGTTGAGTATCCGTTTTACCTAGGATAGGCACTAGTGCACCTACCCCCATGTCAAAACCATCGGTGATAGCGAAACCAGCAAACAATACGCCGATCAGTACCCACCAGATGAATCGTAAGACTTCGTAATCAAACATTCTTTTTCTCCTTGCTTACGCTTCTACTTGACGACTAACTTTGTTCTCTACCGTTTCGACGTTTTGTTCGAAGTGGTAGCGACCTGTCTTCAAGCTACTTGGGCCTTTACGTGCGAATTTCACCATTAGGTAAACTTCTGCAATTAGGAACACCGTGTATAGAGCGATGATTGCGAATAGTGACGTCCAGATCTGACCCGCTGTCAGTGCTGATGCCGCGACGTGTACAGGCAGGATTTCACCTACGGCCCATGGCTGACGACCAAACTCAGCGACGAACCAACCTGCTTCTACTGCAATCCATGGAAGTGGAATGCTGAATAGCGCAGCTTTAAGGATCCATTTTTTCTGTTCAATTTTCTGACGACATGTCTGAATGAATGCCGCACCAAATACGAATAGCATGATGAAGCCACACGCAACCATGATACGGAACGACCAGAATAGTGGCCAAACTGTCGGGATAGAGTCATCCGCAGCCGCTTGGATTTGATCTTCAGTCGCATCAACTACTTTGTCTGTGTAACGCTTAAGCAGTAGACCGTAACCAAGGTCTTCTTTCACGTCATCAAACGCTGCAAGGTTTGCATCTGTACGCTCACCTGCACGCAGTTTTTCTAGAAGCTCGTACGCATACATACCGTTGCGGATACGATCAACGTGCTCTTCACGTAGGTCACGAAGACCTTGAACTGGAGTATCGATAGAACGTGTTGCGATGATACCCATTACGTATGGGATCTTAAGCGCGAAGTCGGTTTCCATCTTGTCTTGGTTTGGAAGACCAAACACGGTGAACGCTGCTGGAGCCGGCTCTGTGTGCCATTCCGCTTCGATCGCTGCAAGTTTCACTTTCTGTACGTCACCAAGCTCGTAACCAGATTCGTCACCAAGAACGATAACAGAAAGGATAGAAGCCATACCGAAAGACGCCGCAATCGCGAAAGAACGACGCGCAAATGCAACGTCACGACCTTTCAGTAGGTAGTAAGCACTGATACCCAGTACGAACATCGCACCGGTGGTATAGCCTGATGCTACCGTGTGAACAAACTTAACCTGAGCTACTGGGTTTAGTACCACTTCTGCGAAGCTGACCATTTCCATACGCATGGTTTCGAAGTTGAACTCAGCGCCCACTGGGTGCTGCATCCAGCCGTTCGCCACAAGGATCCAAAGTGCAGAGAAGTTTGAACCTAGTGCAACCAACCACGTTACCGCTAAGTGTTGACGTTTTGAAAGCCTATCCCATCCGAAGAAGAAAAGTCCGACAAAGGTGGATTCGAGGAAGAAGGCAACAAGGGCTTCGATCGCCAGAGGCGCGCCGAAGATATCACCAACATAATGGGAATAGTACGACCAGTTTGTACCAAACTGGAATTCCATCGTAAGACCGGTGGCAACACCAAGTGCGAAGTTAATACCAAACAGCTTACCCCAGAACTTGGTCATGTCCTTGTAGATTTGCTTGTTGGTCATTACGTAGAGGGACTCCATGATGGCAAGTAGGAATGCCATACCGAGAGTCAATGGAACGAACAAGAAGTGATACATTGCCGTAATTGCGAACTGCAATCTCGACAGATCAACAACGTCTATCATGGTAACTCCTTTTGTGCCGACAAAACGACACTCTCTACATCAGTGCGCAAAGGAAACAATGTTTAAGCGGGGTTGAGCTTGTTGAGCGTCCGCTAAAATTGTTGAGCTTATTGTCATCCTTGTTGCAAAAATGTACCTCAATGGTTAGTTAATTGTTAAGCATGCGCTAATATAGCTGTGGCTAATATTACTGGTAAATTGATTCGGTTTCAAAAGGTTTATTTGAGGGTTTTGCCTTGATTTATATCAACAAACACGAAATGACGATTGTACAATCTTTAATCACATTGATGCAGGTCAAGTTTGGTGGTTTTTTGTAACTAATTTGGGGAGTGAGTTTCGGGTGCTTTGGAGGGCAATACCCCTTTAGGGGCAATGGATTATAGCGTTTTTCATCAGCGTTGTGAAAATGAATTCACCACTTGATAATAAATTGAAATAAAACTGGCGGGAATATGACACTGCATAGTTGAAATATTACTTTACAAATATGCAGTTCAACATTCGTACGACCTTTCTTACTTGAATAGTTCGTCATACTCATTTTATCCCATCATCCACACTCCGCGTCATCCTCATGACAATGAGGATCTTCCACAACGCGTGACTAACCTTTTCGGTCGACTTACAAGCAGCGTTACACCGTTAGGAAGTCACGCGCTGTATGAGATTCCCTTTTTCAAGGGAATGACGCGGGATTTGGGGGTGACAACATCCCTTGACCCTCAACTCCCCGTCATCCTCATGACAGTGAGGATCTTCCACAACGCGTGGCTAACCCTTTCGGTCGACCTACAACTAGCGTTACACCGTTAGGTAGTCACGCGCTATGTAAGATTCCCTTTTTCAAGGGAATGACGCGGGGCTTGTGGATGACAATAGGGATCTTCTGCAACGCGTGACTAACCTTTTCGGTCGATTTACAAACAGCGTTACACCGTTAGGTAGTCACGCGCTGTGTGAGATTCCCTTTTTCAAGGGAATGACGTGGGATTTGGGGATGGCAACATCCCTTTACCCTCAACTCCCTGTCATCCTCGACTCCCCGTCATCCTCATGACAATGAGGATCTTCTACAACGTGTGACTAACCTTTTCGGTTGGCTAACAAGCAGCGTCACCCGTTAGGTAGCCACGCGCTGTATTAGATTCCCTTTTTCAAGGGAATGACGCGGGATTTGGGAATGATGAGAGTTAACAGGAAAATGGCGGTAAACTTACCGCCATTAAGCCTTGTCTATTCCAAAGTGGAGATAGGCTCGATCTGATGCAATACGACCGCGGGGTGTACGTTGTAAGTAGCCTTGTTGAATGAGGTAAGGCTCGATGACATCCTCGATGGTGTCTTTCTCTTCGCCAATTGCGGCGGCGAGGTTATCAAGTCCTACAGGGCCACCAGAAAACTTCTCCATAATCGCCAACAGAAGCTTTCTATCCATGTAGTCGAAGCCTTGGTTATCGACATCGAGCATGTTTAGAGCTTTATCCGCGATCTCGGCACAGATATGACCATTGCCTTTCACTTCGGCATAGTCACGAACGCGGCGCAGAAGACGGTTTGCAATACGAGGTGTACCGCGCGCACGTCGAGCGATTTCTAATGCTCCTTCTGGGTCCATAGACAGTCCCAAACAGCGAGCACTGCGTTGAACGATATTTTGAAGGTCGCCAATCTTGTAGTACTCGAGGCGTTGGACAATACCGAATCGGTCACGAAGCGGTGAGGTCAGTGAACCTGCACGAGTCGTAGCACCAATTAACGTAAAAGGAGGCAGATCGATTTTGATCGAGCGAGCTGCAGGACCCTCACCAATCATGATATCCAACTGATAATCTTCCATCGCTGGATACAGCACCTCTTCAACCATTGGGCTTAAGCGGTGGATCTCGTCGATAAATAAGACATCGTTCTCTTCGAGATTGGTCAACAGCGCGGCAAGGTCACCCGCTTTTTCAAGTACTGGACCCGACGTGGTGCGGATGTTTACTTCCATCTCGTTAGCAACGATATTCGCCAACGTGGTTTTACCTAATCCTGGGGGTCCAAATATCAACAGGTGGTCGAGCGCTTCATTACGTAGCTGTGCGGCTTTGATGAAAATTTCCATCTGGTCGCTAACGTGCTCCTGACCTTCATAGTCAGCCAGCTTCTTAGGACGAATAGCTCTATCGATGACGTCTTCATCACGGAAAACTGGGTTTTCTGGGGCGATTAAGCGATCGGCTTCAATCATCTAACTGTCTCTCTACACTCACTGTCTTTCTAAAATAGCGCTTGGTCATTAAACCATAGCACGCAGTGCTTCACGGATCAGCGCTTCACTGGTCATATCTGGTTTCGCGACTTGAGAAACCACTTTCGATGCTTGAGTTGGCTTATAGCCAAGTGCCAATAGTGCACTCACCGCCTCTTCTTCTGCATTATCTGCGGTCATCGCACCAACGCTGTCAACTGGCGCTGCATCCGTTGCAGGTGTGAACAGATCGCCTGCACCCCAGCCTTTAAGGCGGTCTTTCATCTCAACGACAAGACGTTCAGCCGTTTTCTTACCAACGCCAGGCAGTTTAACGAGAGTAGAGATATCTTCGCGCTCAACACAAGAGACAAACTGGCTTGCTGACATACCTGATAGGATACCTAAACCAAGCTTAGGACCAACACCGTTGGCTTTAATCACTTCGCGGAACAATGCACGCTCGCGAACGGTGTTAAATCCATAAAGTAGTTGGGCATCTTCACGCACTACAAAGTGGGTATAGATAATGGCTTCTTGACCAATTTCTGGCAGCTCGTAAAAACAGCTCATCGGCATTTGCACTTCATACCCTACTCCACCAACTTCTATCAGTAGTTCAGGGGGTTGCTTTTCGATTAGCGTGCCACGTAGTCGTCCTATCACAGTCTATGTCTCGTTGTTCGTTGCAATAGGGCTTAGGATATAGAATAACTGGATAGGTATCCAGTTATTCTCTGCAAAAATTAGCTCATTGCCGCGCGTAGTCGCTCCGATAGCTCAGTGCCCTCGGAGATCTGTTGATTGAGCTGCTCACTGATGGTTTGGATATCTTCGGCGATGGCTTTACTGCCGGTAACAGAGCGCGCGACATCGCTACTTGCTTGGTCAAGTTCACCGATAGCTTGATTCTGCTGGGTGACTAGATGGCTAAGATCGGTGATTTCGGTTGAGATGGTTTGCACCTGCTCTATCATCTGGCTGAGCTCTTTCACCGTGGTTTGAATCGTCTGTTGACCAGAGTCGATCTCTTGCTGGCTATTACTAATCAGCGTGCGGATCTCTTCCACAGAATTACTGGTCTTCGAAGAGAGTTCCCTAACTTGCTCAGCCACCACTGCAAAACCACGACCGTGGTCGCCTGCTCGTGCTGCCTCAATCGCCGCATTCAAAGCGAGCAAGTTAGTTTGCTCGGCAACCGATGTGATCAGTTCAATTACCGACACGACTTTTTGATTACTGTTGTCGATATTCGCGATGGCTTCGGTGGAAGCATTCAACATCTCCGAGCTACTCTCGGCTTGCTGTTTGATGGCGTCAGTTTGTCCGATAACCTGCTCCATGAAGTTGACTGACTCTTGAGTGAACGAAGAGAGCTGCTCTAACTGTTGGCTCATCTCTTCAGCTGCACTTGCTTGCGAGGCGCTGTTCATGCCGAGCGATTGAACATTGGAGTTGAGCTGTGATGATTGGGTATTCACTTGGTGTATCACTTCATCAAGCTCTTGAACGCTCTCATTCACCGCCACCAGCATGCCGTCCATGCGCTTTTCGCCTTGCGACGCTTTTTCGGCTTGCAGAGCACTTTCTTTCATCGCTTTTTCAGCGCGATTAATGGCACTCTCTTTTTGTTTCGCAGTAAAGCTTTGAGCAAAGCAGATAACGCAAAGCGGCAATAGCATCCCAGACCAAATCTCAACGTTTTGTTTTGACTCAGACAGCAAGATAGTAGGAAACGAATAACCACTCGTATGGAGATAAGTCAGTACGCCTGACACGACTAAAATACCAAAGCTCCAAGTCAGAGCCATAGCTCGAGAGGCAGAGAGGTAAAAGGCAACAATGAGCAAAGGCGCCCAAAACGATTGAGTCGAATCTACGATGCCACCGCTTTGGTAAATGATGTTCACTGCGTGAAGCACCATACCGAGAAAGCCAATGTTTAGCGCGAGGGTAATCTGCCTAGAGAAACGCAGCACGACTAAGCCGACAATCTCGATAGCGACCAGTAATACTGAAGTAAGAAACAGCAGCGCATGTCCATTTGATTGCCATTTAACGGCACTGTATAAGCCTACGATTAACGCAACAACGGTAAACACTGCTGTAATTTCCGCTTTGCGTAGCGTGTTTCGGGAGAGATCTTTAGGGTTATTTATTAAGTTATGCCACATGCCCTTGTTATTCCTTATTATTGGTCCTTTGACGCACTCATCGGACCAATATTAGGAAGTTAACAAATAATTAACAAGGCAGAATAGAGAAAAGGCTCTAAAACTGTGGGCTGGTTATCGTTAAAACTATCGGTATCCAAGACGATAAGTGCTTGAAACTAAAATTCGCGCGTTTAACGATAGCGCCCTTTCTTCGCACCTGTTGCCTTACCTGCCAGAGCAACGAGCGTTTTATTGGTGTTGGCGTGACAAATTGCCACACCTAAAGCATCGGCAGCATCGGCCTGTGGTTTTGAGGGAAGCTTGAGCATCGCCATCACCATGTGTTGAACCTGAGCTTTGTCCGCGCCACCTGTGCCCACCACCGCTTGCTTGATGAGCCTTGCAGCGTACTCATAGACAGGTAGGTCATTATTCACTGCCGCGACGATTGCGCTGCCTCGAGCCTGACCCAGTTTAAGTGCAGAGTCGGCGTTTTTCGCCATAAATACCTGCTCAATCGCAAACACATCAGGTTGAAACTGAGTAATGATCTCGCTCACGCCCGCATAGATCTGTTTTAATCGACCCGGTAACTCCGATTCTGAGGTGCGGATACAGCCACTCCCCAGATACTGCAAATGTCGACCCTGCTGGCGAATGACGCCGTAACCTGTGATTCGTGAACCTGGGTCAATTCCTAAGATAATAGACATGGTTTCTCGCTAATTACTCTAACGTCGCTGCAACTTCGTCAGAGATATCACCATTATGATAAACCTCTTGGACGTCATCGAGATCTTCTAATGCATCGATAAGACGCAGTAACTTAGGTGCGGTAGATTCATCGAGATCAGCTTTCGTTGAAGGAACAAGCGTCACTTCAGCGTTTGATGCTTCAAAGCCCGCCTCATCGAGTGCGTCTTTTACCGAACCAAACTCTGCTGGTGTGGTGTAAACGTCAATGGCACCGTCATCGCCTGTTTCGATATCGTCTGCGCCGCCTTCTAGAGCCACTTCCATTACTTCGTCTTCATCAAGACCTGGCGCGTAAGAAATGACGCCTTTTTTATCGAATAGGTAATTCACGCTGCCGTCAGTGCCAAGGTTACCGCCCGCTTTTGAGAAAGCATGACGCACACCAGAAACCGTACGATTTCGATTGTCTGTCATACATTCAACCATCACCGCTGTGCCACCCGGTCCGTAGCCCTCGTAGATGACGGTCTCCATATTGTCATCACCCTCGCCACCAGCACCGCGCGAGACTGCTCGATTGACGGTGTCACGAGTCATGTTGTTTGAGAGTGCTTTATCAATAGCCGCGCGAAGTCTTGGGTTGTTATCAACCTCACCACCGCCTTCTTTTGCCGCGACGACAATTTCGCGAATCAGTTTGGTGAAGATTTTGCCGCGTTTTGCATCTTGTGCCGCTTTGCGATGGCGAATGTTCGCCCATTTACTGTGACCTGCCATGGTTAATCCTTTGAGTTCTATGAAGTTGGACTATTTATAGAGTGGTATAACTATACAGAATTTAGAAACAAAAACTCCCGCGGGTGCGGGAGTTTTGGGTATGTTGTGATCTTGGGATTGAGTTTTGGTGCTCGCGGTTAGAAGATTCCTGCCTGCGCAGGAATGACACATCAACCATCGGTGTGCCAAAGTAGTCGTCATCCCTGCGTAGGCAGGGATCTACCTCAAGCGCTCGACCTAACTAAAGACCACGTCACACCTTAAGCGTCTTTCTTCTCTTTCGCCGCCGTCACAGCAATCGCTAGCTCTTCAAGTGCAGCTGGGTTTGCTGCGCTTGGTGCGTCTGTTAGTAGACACGCTGCTGCGGTTGTTTTCGGGAATGCGATAACGTCACGGATGTTCTCTGTACCACATAGAAGCATCACTAGACGGTCAAGACCAAATGCTAGACCTGCGTGCGGTGGCGTACCGAACTTCAGTGCGTCTAGTAGGAAGCCGAACTTCTCGCGTTGCTCTTCTGCATCGATACCTAGGATCTCGAATACCGCTGCTTGCATTTCTGCGTTGTGGATACGAACAGAACCACCACCCACTTCATAGCCGTTTAGAACCATGTCGTATGCGTTAGAGTTTGCTGCCGCTGGGTTCGCTTTTAGCTCTTCCGCTGTCATGCCAAGAGGAGACGTGAATGGGTGGTGCATTGCGTGCAGGTTACCCTCGTCATCTTCTTCAAACATTGGGAAATCAACAACCCATAGTGGTGCCCACTTAGACTCATCTGTAAGCTCAAGATCTTTACCAAGCTTAAGACGTAGCGCGCCCATTGCTTCTGCAACTGTATTTGCTTTGTCTGCACCGAATAGGATGATGTCACCAGATTCTGCGTTAGTACGCTCAAGAATACCGTTGATTACCTCTTCGTTTAGGAACTTAGCCACTGGAGATTGGATACCTTCCATGCCAGCAGCACGGTCGTTAACCTTCATCCATGCTAGACCTTTAGCACCGTAGATACCTACGTACTCAGCATAGCTGTCGATTTGCTTACGAGTCAGTTTAGCGCCGCCTGGTACACGGATAACCGCTACGCGACCTTTCTCGTCGTTTGCAGGACCAGAGAATACTTTGAACTCAACGTCTTTCACTAGATCAGCAACGTCCACTAGCTCTAGTGGGTTACGTAGATCTGGCTTGTCGCTACCGAAACGGCGAATCGCTTCAGAGAATGGCATTACAGGGAACTGACCTAGGTCTACGTTCAGTAGCTCTTGCCACATGTCGCGAACCATTTTTTCAGTCACTTCACGTACTTGATCAGCCGACATGAATGACGTTTCGATATCGATCTGAGTGAATTCTGGTTGACGGTCAGCACGCAAGTCTTCATCACGGAAACACTTAACGATCTGGTAGTAACGGTCGAAACCAGACATCATCAGTAGCTGTTTGAATAGCTGTGGAGACTGAGGAAGCGCGTAGAACGAACCTTTGTGAACACGACTTGGTACTAGGTAGTCACGAGCACCCTCTGGCGTCGCTTTCGTTAGTACTGGCGTTTCGATGTCTAGGAAGCCGTTGTCATCTAGGAAACGACGAACAAAGCTCGATGCTTTTGCACGCAGTTTAATACGATCGCTCATTTCTGGACGACGTAGGTCGATGTAACGGTACTTAAGACGTTGCTCTTCAGTATTCGTTTGGTTGAAGTCTAGAGGTAGCACGTCGCTACGGTTGATGATTTCAAGACCTTTTGCAAGGATCTCTACTTCACCTGTCGCCATGTCTTTGTTTACTTGGCTCTCTGGACGTACGCGAACTTCACCAGTTAGCTTGATGCAGAATTCGTTACGAAGTTGGTTCGCTACTTCATACGCATCAGCCATATCTGGATCAACAACAACCTGAACGATACCTTCACGATCTCGCATATCAATAAAGATAAGACCGCCTAAATCACGACGACGGTTTACCCAGCCGCACAGTTCTACAGTTTGTCCTGCAAGGGACTTGTTCAGGTGACCACAGTAATGGCTACGCATAATGAATTTCCCAATTTCCGATTGTTTATATGAAATCTATATTGTGGGTGATGGCATAAAAAGTCGCCAATTCTAAATCCACCCACAAAATCAAAGGTTCATTTATACTCGGAAAATCGTCTAAAATCGACCTAATTTGACAGAATTGTTGTGTTTAATTGCCCGTTGCTACGCTAGAACACTTGAAACGGATAAAATATCAACAAATCCTATTATTTACTGACTTCTGTTTATTGGCTTTTAAAGGACGAGAAATGAGTGAACCGAAATTGCGACTTGGTCTAACCATGTGGTCACACAATGATTGGCAACACTCATTCTATGGCAAAGGTACTAAGCCCGCTGAGCGTCTCGAACGATACGCTTCTGTATTCGACACAGTTGAAGGTAACACCACGTTTTACGCCACCCCTAGCGTCAAGACAGTGAATAGTTGGAATCAAGCCACGTCTGATGATTTTCGTTTCACCTTTAAACTGCCAAAAGCGATAACCCACGAGCGAATGCTGAACCAGTGCCAAGACGAGTTGATGGCGTTTTTGCAAGTCATGGCGCCACTGCATCACAAGATTGGTATGTGGACGATTCAGTTGCCTAGCAAGTTCTCTCCTGCCGATTTACCCGCACTGCAAGCGTTTTGTACCAAATTCCCTTCAGACATGAAGTTAGGCGTTGAGGTTCGTCATCTGGGCTTCTTCAACAAATCCGATGAAGAGCGCGCGTTTAATCAATGGTTAATAGAAGAGCATATCGACCGGATCATTATGGATTCACGTCCGGTTTTTGCTGCCAAGCCAGATACTCCAGCGGTCATAGACGCCCATGAAAAAAAGCCGAAGGTGCCTGTCCATGCGATTTCTACAGCGGCGCATCCAATGATTCGTTTTATTGGGCACCCAGACATGGACGCTAACCTGGCTTTCTTTAAACCATGGGAAACAAAACTCGCGCAATGGATAGCAGAAGGTAAACAGCCTTATTTAATGATCCACACGCCCGATAATGTCGAAGCGCCAGAGCTGGCGATAAAGCTCTATAATCAGCTAAAAGCGTCGCAACTGGGGAATTTGGAACTCGCTGAGATACCGACGTTTCCGAGCCTTAGAGATGATCATCAGATCTCTATGTTTTAAGCCCGAAAACAAGGTCATCTTGTATGGTTCAACACGGTAATGACATTTCTCCTCGAATGACGTAAAATGCGCGCCTTTTTTATCGCGTCCGTATAAACGGCAATGGGGAACCTTAACATGCAGAATAAAGACACTATATTCTCTGCTCCTATCGACAAGATTGGTGATTTCACCTTCGATGAGCGAGTAGCTGAAGTCTTCCCAGATATGATTCAGCGCAGTGTGCCTGGGTACAGCAACATTATTTCTGCAATTGGCATGCTCGCCGAGCGTTTCGCCAAACCCCACTCAACCATCTATGATCTTGGCTGCTCACTCGGTGCGGCTACTTTATCGATGCGCCGCAATATCACCCAAGAAGGTTGTCAGATTATCGCTGTCGATAACTCTTCGGCTATGGTTGAGCGCTGCAAGCTACACGTGAACGCGTATCGCTCAGACACACCAGTGAATGTGGTTGAAGCCGATATCCGTGATATCGAGATCAAAGACGCCTCTGTGGTTGTGCTTAACTTTACTCTGCAATTCCTATCGCCAGACGATCGCCGCACGCTGCTAGAGAAAATCTATGCGGGTCTGCGCCCAGGTGGTATTTTGATTTTGTCAGAGAAGTACGTATTTGAAGACGAGGGCTCAAACGAACTGCTTATCGACCTTCACCACGACTTTAAACGTGCCAACGGTTACAGCGAGCTTGAGATCAGCCAAAAACGCAGCGCGATTGAAAATGTTATGCGCCCAGACTCGATCAACGTGCATAAAGAGCGATTTAAAGAGATTGGATTTACTAGCTATGAAGTCTGGTTCCAATGCTTCAACTTTGGCTCTATGTTCGCCATTAAGTAATATCTCAGTGCTGCTGATAGTTAAGCAGCGCTAGACACCGTATCCCAAGTCGTCGACACCCAATATTAGTAGAGAGTTTCATGTTTAACTTTGCGAATTTCTATCAGCTTATCGCTCAAGATACCAAGCTTCAGCCTTGGCTTAATATCCTGCCACAGCAACTGACCGACTGGCAGAATGCCGAGCACGGTGATTTTGACCGTTGGTTGCGCGCGCTTGCAAAAATTCCGGCAGGTCAACCAGACAACGTTGAGTTAAAAAGTGAAGTTTCTCTAGCAAACAATGACGCACTGGCAACCGGTGAGATGAAGAAGCTTGAGAACTTGCTTCGTACCTTCCACCCTTGGCGCAAAGGCCCTTATCGTGTTCACGATATCCATATCGATACCGAGTGGCGCTCTGACTGGAAATGGGATCGCGTGCTTCCGCACATCTCTCCACTGAAAAACCGCTCAGTATTGGATGTTGGTTGTGGTAATGGCTATCACATGTGGCGCATGCTGGGTGAAGGCGCTCGTTTGTGTGTCGGCATTGACCCATCACATCTGTTCTTAGTGCAGTTTGAAGCGATTCGTAAGTTGATGGGCGGCGACCAGCGTGCCCACCTTCTTCCACTAGGTATTGAGCAGTTACCTGAGCTTCAAGCGTTTGACACTGTATTCAGCATGGGCGTGCTTTACCACCGTCGTTCTCCTTTGGATCACCTGATTCAACTTAAAAACCAGCTGGTTGCTGGTGGTGAGTTGGTTTTAGAGACATTGGTTATCGAAGGTGACGAGAACGCAGTGCTAGTCCCAGTTGATCGCTACGCGCAAATGCGTAACGTTTACTTCTTCCCTTCAGCGCGTGCACTTAAAGTGTGGCTAGAGAAAGTTGGCTTTGTGAACGTACGTATTGTCGATGAAAATGTGACCTCAACAGACGAGCAGCGCACCACAGGATGGATGACACACAACTCCCTTCCTGAGTACCTAGATCAGAACGATCCTAGCAAAACCGTCGAAGGTTACCCTGCTCCACGCCGCGCAATCTTAGTGGCTGAAAATCCAAGCAAATAATCCTAACGTCAAAAAAAGTGATGTTTAATGCATCAGCTTTTACATCACTTTTATAAGTCTGACGTAGCTCTGACAATAGGGAGTATCGCACTCCCTATTGGTTACGATAAAATCAACGCTTCCAAGTTCCACTTTATTGTTTTTTAGGGTTTAAGATGTACAAACGTTTGGCACCTCTTGTCGCCATCGGCCTACTTTCAGGTTGTTCTACCGTCAATCACCAAGAACTTCATCAAAACACCATCAGCGCAATTCAGGAATCCGAGCAGCGCCTCGACAATAGACTGACCAATCTAACGCTTCAAATCAGCAACAACGCTGACTATATCGATAGCTTAGAGTCTGAAATTATCGCTCTTACCAAAGAAGTCGAGATGCTACGCAAAGCAGACGGCAGTGAAGAAGAACAAGAAGAAGAGCAAGCGAAGCCACTCCCTGTAATTGCACCGACCACATTCTCCTCTGCTCCCGTTGTCCTTGGGTCTGTTGAACGCGTACGTTTAGATGCGCTCGATAAGACGTTTGACGCTCGAGTTGATACCGGCGCAGTCACCTCTTCATTAAATGCGAGCGATATTCAAGCATTCGAAAGAGATGGCAAACAATGGGTAAAATTTAAACTTGTTGACGAAAAGGCCGAGAAAGAAAGTAACCGTTGGATTGAAGCACCTGTTATTCGATATGTTAAAATTCGTCAATCCACCAGCGACAAAATGGAACGCAGAGCTGTGGTTGAATTATGGATCCGTGTTGGAAAAATCCATGAAAAAGCACAATTTACACTGGCAGATCGCTCACAAATGACCCACCCTATACTACTAGGAAGAGAATTTATCAAAGATATTGCTTTAGTTGATGTTAGTCAGCAATATATACTTTCATCTAACAAGTAATTTTCTTTAAAATAACACCTCCTTCAGGGAAGCAATTACAATAATAAGGTTGTTTATGACTTCACGTATTCCATTTTTCCTATCTGTAGGATTACTTATTGCGGCAGGGATCGCTTTAAGTGTCATAAGGCACGACACCTATGGCGTACCATGGACTCCAGGCGAAACTCGTCAGGTTTGGGACATTGAAGCTAGAGTTGAGTTTAATGCGATTGGCAAACCAGCCAAAGTGTCATTAGCAGCACCATATACTCAAGAAGGCTTCACTCTCATTGGCGAATCAGCCTCATCACCTGGCTACGGTGTCTCTTATGTCGATTCTGACGCCGGTCGCCGCGCTGAATGGTCTATCCGCCAAGCGCAAGGTCCACAGACCATCTACTACAAAACCCAATTTCTTGTGGATGACCAAGCGCTCGCTAACTCAACACCGCCTTCAGAAGATGTCGTTAAACCAACCTTTGATGGTCCTGAAGAAGCTGCCGCGATTGCACTTGTGGAACGTGCAGAGTCTCGCTCTTCTGACAACGTTACTTTTACCCGTGAGCTAATCAAAGCACTAAACGATGGTGATAGTCAGAACTCAGCGCTTATCCTAAACAACATGACTAAACTGCAAGCGGCGGCGAAGTTGCTCGCGTTTGCTGAAGTCCCTAGTAAGGTAGTCGGTGTAATCGAACTTGAAGACGGTCGCCGTCGTCAGTCGATTCAACAGATGCTTCAAGTGTGGGATGGTGCCAAATGGAAGATTTTCTCTCCTGAAACGACTGAAGGTCAAAAGAAACAAAACCTAATGGTTTGGGATGAATCCAATGTTTCTTTGCTAGACGTAGTTGGCGGCAAAGACAGTAAAGTGCACTTTACAATGATCGCTCAAGAGGTATCACCTCAAGAAGCGACCAACAGCAAAGTTGATGCAGACGGTCTACTAAACTTCTCTATCCACAGCCTACCGCTGGAAGAGCAAGCCATGTTTAAGACCATCATGCTAATCCCTATCGGCGCTTTGATTGTTGTATTCTTGCGTATCCTCATCGGTCTTAAAACCTCCGGTACCTTCATGCCAGTTCTGATTGCGGTTGCGTTTGTACAGACCCAACTAGTAACAGGTATTGTGGGCTTCCTACTGATTGTCGGTACTGGTCTGGTAATTCGTAGTTATCTATCCAAGCTTAACCTGCTGCTGGTGGCGCGGATATCCGCGGTTATCATCACAGTTATTCTGATTATTTCTGTCTTTACCGTAGTGGCGTTCAAGATTGGTCTGACTGAAGGTCTTTCTATTACCTTCTTCCCTATGATCATCCTATCTTGGACTATCGAACGTATGTCTATTCTTTGGGAAGAAGAAGGCGCGAAAGAAGTCATTATGCAGGGCGGTGGTTCGCTGTTAACAGCGGTACTGGTTTACCTAGCGATGACCAACTCTTACGTTCAACATCTAACGTTTAACTTTATCGGTCTGCAGCTGGTTATCCTTGGTGGTATCTTGCTACTTGGTACCTACACAGGTTACCGACTCACTGAACTGCGTCGATTTAAACCATTGACGGAGGACTAATCTATGCTTGGAAAGCTAACCAGTCCTTTTAAGCTTCGTGAGCGCGGCATTATGGGTATGAACCAACGTAACCATGGTTACATTGGTAAGTACAATGACCGCTCGAAGTATCCACTTGTGGATGACAAACTAAAGACCAAGATCATTGCAGAGAAAGCTGGCGCAACCACGCCAGCTCTTATCGGCGTCGTCAGTAACCAGGCGGAAGCGAAGCGCATCCACAACATGGTCAAAGAGTGGCCAGGGTTTGTGATTAAGCCTGCTCAAGGCAGTGGCGGTAAAGGCATTCTTGTTGTCGTTAGCCACAAAGATGGCGTGTACACCAAACCATCTGGAGCAACCATCAACAAAGAAGACGTTGAGCGCCACATCAGTAACACGCTGGCAGGTCTGTTTTCTCTCGGTGGTAAGAACGATGTTGCCGTCGTAGAAAACTTGATCAAGTTTGACGACTGTTTTGACGGCTTTAGTTTCGAAGGTGTGCCAGATGTTCGTATCATCGTATTCCAGGGCTACCCTGTCATGGCGATGATGCGTCTATCGACCTCTGCATCCGATGGTAAAGCAAACCTTCACCAAGGTGCGGTTGGTGTCGGGATCGATATCGCAACCGGCAGAGCGGTTCGAGCGGTCCAATTTGACCGTCCGGTCACGCTTCACCCAGATACAGGCAAAGAGCTCGCTACTCTAGCAGTACCACACTGGAAACGACTACTCACTCTCGCTTCAAGCGCCTATGAAATGACTGGGCTTGGCTACATGGGTACCGACATGGTACTCGATAGAGAGGAAGGTCCGATGGTACTTGAGTTGAATGCTCGTCCTGGCCTTGCGATTCAGATCGCAAATGGCTGTGGTCTGCTACCAAGGCTTCAACATATCGAGTCACTCGGTGAACCAAACCCGTTCGAGTACCCAAGCCCAGAAGAACGCGTAGAGTACGCAGCTAAGATGTTTGGTCACGCCTCTGGCGATAGCGAATAACGTCGTTACACAGCAGATAGAAACAACGAACTGAGTGCCTTCTTCCGAACGCGCTCAGTTCTTTTTTTGGGGCTATCAAACCGTCACACGCTCTACATGACCAGCATAGCAATCGGCGATACTGCTACTACCGAAGCACTTAATTACCAAAGAAAACGCGCTCCAAATTGGAGCGCGTTTTTATATTCAACCTAGGCTTTAACCAGCGTTAGACTTTGAATTGATTCATCAGTGTTTGCTGCGTATCAGATAGCGCATTGATCTCCTGCCCTACTTTCTCTGCGTCACCGGCATTTTCGAGGATCTTCGCACTCAAATCTCGAATGTTGCTGACATTTTGATTCACTTCCGAAGAAACTGATTGCTGCTCTTCTGCTGCCTTAACAATCTGAGAGTTCATATCATTAATGGCTGAGATGGACTCGAAAATTCGGCTCAGCGCAGCGACGGCTTGTTGAACATGGTCTGCTGTCGAATCCGCAAGGTTAGAGCTCTCTTGCATGGCGGCGACAACATCTGCTGTGCCTTTTTGCACTCGCTCAATTACCTGCTGGATCTCACCTACAGAATCTTGCGTGCGACTTGCTAGACTTCGAACCTCATCAGCAACCACGGCAAAACCTCGACCTTGCTCGCCCGCTCGAGCCGCTTCAATCGCCGCATTAAGAGCGAGTAAGTTAGTTTGCTCGGAGATCCCTTCAATTACCGACAAGATCTCTGTGATGTTTGCGTTGTTCTGCGCCAGTTCTTCAACGACCGGTACCGTCATCTTCATCTGCTCAACCAAGCGAACCATCTCGTGAGCTGACAGCTCCGCGACTTCTTGACCGTGGCTCGCGGATTCGTTCGCAGAAGAGGCTGCCTCTACTGCAACCTCCGCGTTTTGCACAACGAGAGATGCTGTTTGCGTCATCTCTTCAGAAGCTGTTGCGACTAAGTCCACTTCTCTAAACTGTGCTTCGCTGCTTTCGCGAGTCGCCATTGCAGTGCGGCTAGCAGATTCTGCAGTGCCACTAATTTGTTCTGTGGTCTTAGCAACTTGCTGAATGGTGGTCTGAAGCTTACTTAAGAAGGCGTTAAACTGCTCGGCAAGCTGTCCGATTTCATCCTTCGATTTCACATCTAGACGCTGGGTCAGGTCACCTTCACCACTAGCAATATCTTCAAGTCGGGTTACCACTTCTCGAATTGGCTTCACTAGGCGTGATGACATCACACTAATAATGATAAGACCGACCACAACAAAGCCAGAGCCAACGATAATCTCGAATACAATACCGTCGCTTAGCTGTTGTGAAATGATTCGATCTAAAGTGATCGCATCACTCAACACGCTTTCGCGCGGCATATCAAAGAACACACCCCAGGTCTGGTTGGCGATCTTAACGGGGTTAAACACGGTTAACCACTGATTGTCCGCACTCCAAAGCGTTGCTGCTTCTTCTCCGAACATGAGATCGGTAATTTGGTCTTGAGAGAGAACTTTGCTTTGGTAACGAGAGCCAGCAAGAACGCTTGTATCGTCACTGGCGATAACGCTCTCATCCAAACTGATGATGTTCACATGACCGTCACCACTGAATAGGCTTGAGTCAGAGTCCATTACCGTTTTGGCAAGTCCAGTAAGCTGTAGGTCAATCCCCAAGAAACCAATAATGATGCTGTCGACTTCGATAGGAATAGAAAGTGAAGACGTGAGATGCTGAACTTCACCGACCTGACTGAGGCGTGGTGTGCTCACACAGGCAGATTCAGTCGCAAGTGGGCAATAGAAACGTTCGCCGTTTTCCATCGCATCTTGCATTGATTTAGATAACACAGTTCGCACTGCGTTCTCGCCTGTTGCAGACATTTGCCAGTAGGTCGCAAACTGCCCTTGCTCATTGGAGCCTACGTAATCAGCGCCTTGGTAGTTACCATCTTCGCCATCAAGCATGTTTGGCTTGAATACCAGATAGGCACCTTGAATCGAAGGAAACTGAATCACCGCTTGGCGCATCATTTCATCCAGCGCTAAACGCAAGTCTTCACTTGGCAGGAAGTTCTCTTCAGCGTTGTATTTCTGAAACTTAGCGTTGGCTATTAGCATCTCGGCACGGTACACCGCTTCATCAAAGTAGGCTTTGACTTCACGAGCGTTAATCTCAGCCTGAGCTTCTAAAAGCGACTGTGATTTTTCGGAAACCGATTGAGAGCTCATCGCTTGTATAGATTGCTGGCTATTGACGGCGTTATAAAGAGAAAAGCCTATTAAAGCGATAGAGGTAAACAGCAAGCAGCAGCCTGCCAGTACCGTGATTTTCCACTGCACGGAGAGAGTTCGCATAGTACATCCTTTTAGCAAACAGAGAGCACATATTGTTTTTATATCGACCAGAAGTCGTAATTATTGAGCGTTTTATTACATCATTTTTACATCTTTCGCTCAACCCAGATCTGCCCTAACTTGGGGTTATAGATGGATGTAATTGAGACACAGTGCTAGTATTTTGCTTTCGATTTTAAAAATCACAGGATTAGTGAGAAATGAAAGTCATCAGCTTTAATATCAATGGTCTGCGTGCGCGTCTGCATCAACTACAAGCTCTTATCGACAAGCATCAACCGGATGTCATTGGTCTACAAGAAATCAAAGTTCACGATGAAGCCTTCCCGGTCGAAGCCGTCGAAGAGATGGGCTACAAAGTCTACTTCCATGGTCAAAAGGCGCACTACGGTGTAGCCATGCTTTGCAAGAAAGAACCTATCTCAGTTCAAAAAGGTTTTCCCACTGACAATGAAGACCATCAGAAGCGAATGATCATGGCGACGTTTGAAGATGACAACGGCGAAAAGGTGACGGTACTTAACGGCTACTTCCCTCAAGGTGACAATATCGCCCACGAGACTAAGTACCCTTACAAGCGTGAGTTCTACCAAGACTTGATGACGTACCTTAACGAGCACCATACCAATGATGAGCAAGTCATTGTAATGGGTGACATCAACATCAGCCCTATCGACTTAGACATCGGTATTGGTGAGCCAAACCGTAAACGCTGGCTGAAAACAGGTAAATGTTCATTCCAACCTGAAGAGCGCGAGTGGTTAAAGACACTACTTGATTGGGGTTTTGCTGACACCTTCCGTAAACTTCACCCAGATGTCGACGACAAATTCTCGTGGTTTGATTATCGCTCTCGTGGCTTTGACGATAACCGCGGACTACGTATTGATGTTATTTTGGCGACGCCTAAGCTTGCGGAAAAATGCATTGAATCTGATGTTGATTATGAACTGCGCGGTATTGAAAAGCCTTCTGATCACGCTCCGATTTGGTCAACGTTCAATTAATAGCCAATTTATTCTTTCGAATTAATTGGTTTTCAATAAATAGAAAGAAGGCCGGACAGTGTCGGCCTTCTTATTAAATATGAGATTTAAAGACGTTTTGCTGGGTTATTACCAGTATACGCGGAAACCAACCGCACCATTGAAGTCACCATCAACGATTTGTGCTTCAAATTCTTTGTCAGCGCCCTTAGAGTAACCACCTAGCGTTGTACCGTCAGCGTATTGACCTTCAATCCAGATACGAGACCAGCTGTTTAGGTGATATACGATACCAGCGTATAGGTTTTTACTGTTGTCAGATGCGTTCGTTACACCGATTGCAAGAAGCTCATCAAGTGCATCGTGCTTAACGTATTCAAAACCAGCATAAATAGTAGCATTGTCTTGGATATCGTAGTTAGCCGCTACGCTGAACGCGTCTTCTTTGATTTTTAGTACTTGGTTTTTGTACTCTGCGTTGTAGTAAGTTGCTTGAACATAAGATTTCTCAAACGTATAACCTACAGAACCAGTGTATGCTGTTGATTCTAGTTTACCAACGCCAGACTCTTCGTCCTTATCCGTTGCACCACCTAGAATAAAGTCAAAGTCACCAAAGTTTGCGCTACCGAAAAGCTGAGCGGTGCTTGGCGCTGAGTTGTTCTCATCTAGGCCGTAACCTGCGCCGATAGAGAAGTTTTCACCGTCAAACGCGTACTTAATGTAGTTGTCGTGTTTGAACGAAGCACTCGCTAGGTAACGAATACCTGAACCGCCAAACCAGTAAGAGAAATCTGCACCGTAGAAATCATCCTGAGTCGTGTATTGACGACCTAGAGATACTTTACCCCAGTCACCGCCGAAACCTGCGTAGTGCAGACGACCTGCAACTTCACCGTTGCCTGGTAGACCAAATTCAACTAGACCGTGAACGTATAGATCATCGCTAACATTGTATTTAGCGTTGATACCACCACGAGAACCAGATGTATTTAGCTTCGTAGTACGTGTGTCCGTTTCTGAATCATTAACACTTGTTAATTCAGTACGAATCTGACCATAGAATTCTGCAGAACCTTCTTCAGATTTGAATATTTCTGCTGCGTTTGCACCTGTAACAAATAGAGTCGGCAATACCACTGCCAATAATGTCTTTTTCATATAATTCACTTTATTAATTATCAATCCATTGTGGTCCAACCCTGGACCGCAATGAAATACTAATTTTTATGTTTTTTTAGGTCAATATGAAACTGGCTAGAACAATAGTCATACAAAACACAGCAAAAGTGAATAATTATACAAGACAGCAGACAATAAAAATGACAGATGAATAACACCAGTCAAAAGTTAACATTTGGCATGAAAACGACGATTTTTACATCTATCTGGCGATAAATCCTACTTAAAACCCTACAATTGACATATAACATCATAGCAACATACCCGCTCATTATGTTATAAACAGACACATCTACAGAATTTTTTAACATAAGGTCAAATAATCAACAATAAATCAGCGTGGTGATATTTTGGAAATTCATCACTAGTTAAAATAGCGAATAATTATTGGATTAAAAAAATATAAACAATGTGATCTTTCGAACAAAATTTGGGCTGTTTATATTTTTTGATTCGCTTTTATATGGCCATTTTGACTTAATTCCATTGCGTTTTTATTTCCCAGCTTCATTTAATTCAGCTTTAAATGATCGGTTTCGAGCGAGATACTCGTATACAAGGCTGGCTAAAAGTTATGGCAATGGTCAAACTAGACGGCTCGGTTTTAGTGAGCTAGATTTTAAGTAGCCTTTTCGAGGCTTAATTGATTTGAGAGGATGTCGAATGAAAGTGAAATTATTTATAGGCGCAATGAGCCTTGTTTTCGCAATGGGTACTGCAAACGCTAGCAGCGATACCTTTGACAGTACTATCATCACACCACCGACGCTAAACAGTAATGCAGGCGAGCACAACGATAGGCGCAACTGCCAGCTAGCTAAGCGACGTGGCCAAGAGCTTCCAAATTACTGCTCTATTTACATGTGATTTAACTCTCTCAATGGAGCCATGATTGGTTCGTTTTCATTGCTACAACGAAAAACCCCCTCGCTTTGGAGGGGGTTTGTTTTATCCGTTTAATGGCCTTAGATAAGCAAGGAACCGCTTCTCGGCTTTCTTGAAGCACCACAGTATTATGAATGTCAGTGCCATATAGAACAGGCCTGCCGCTAGGAACGACTCAAAGGGTGCGTAGTATCGCGAGTTCACGAGTCGCGCAGCACCAGTCAAATCCATTATGGTGACAATACCCGCTACAGCAGAGCCATGAAGCATGAAAATTACTTCATTACTGTAGGCTGGTAGTGCCCTTCTGAGCGCAGAAGGAAGTATGATGCGACGATAGGTTTTCCATGTGCTCATGCCAAATGCTTTTGCGGCTTCAACTTCACCTTTTGGTAATCCGTTAATCGCGCCGCGTATGATCTCTGCGGTATACGCTGAGGTATTGAGAACAAACGCCACCAGTGCACAGAACCAAGCGTTCTCCCAAAGTGTATCTTTAACTGGGAAAAACTGATCCATACCGTAGTAAATAAGGTAAAGCTGTACCAGCAATGGCGTGCCACGGAAAAAGTAGATAAAGCCCCACGACGGTAAACTAAACAGGTAATTGGTGCTATTACGAGCAACTGCTAGTGGTATCGCTACACACAGACCAATAATTAGAGCGGTCGCGACTAACCACATCGTCGTCCACAAGCCATCGAAGTAGATGGGTAAGCTATCTATAATCAGTGAAAAATCCATAGCTTACCTCACATGAATACTGAATTTGCGTTCAACAAGCTTAAGTAAACCGGTTGAAACACTGGTGAAGATCAAGAAGATAATGGACACCGCCATGTAAAAGGTAAATGGCATCTTAGTCGTACCTGCGGCTAGAGAGCTCATACGTACCATATCTTCCAAGCCAATAATTGACACTAGTGCGGTTGTCTTGAGCAGTACTAACCAGTTGTTACCAAACCCTGGTAGAGCATGACGAATCATTTGCGGAAGCAAGATTCGACGAAACGCTAACGTTGAACTCATACCGTAAGCTTTTGCCGCTTCCATTTCACCCTTATCCACGGCCATGATCGCACCACGGAAAGTCTCTGCCATGTATGCACCGAAGATGAAACCAATTGTCAGTACACCAGCAATAAATGGCGATACATCAATGTAGTCTGGAAGGTAAGATGTCCATTCGTGATTTGGGTTGCTCGAAGCAAACCACTCATTCAACCACTCGTTTGTTGCGTACAAACTGTTGTTGAGAAGAATCTGTCCGCCGAAAAAGATCAGCATCATAAGCACGAGGTCTGGAATGCCTCGAATGATCGTCGTATAGAGGGTCGCAATCGCGCGAGCCCATTTGTAGGGTGCTAATTTTGCAAGCGCACCTAACATACCAAGCACCATAGCGAGGATCAGTGATAACACCGCCACTTCTATAGTGAGTACGGCCCCTTTGAGAATTGAGGCTTCATATCCTTGTAAATCGAGCATAGTTCCTTCCAACAGCACAGCAAAATTGTTGGTCAGTCTTACCAAAAGACCTGTGACCCGCCTTTTAGTAAAAAGGGCTTGAGACTAGCTCAAGCCCTCGTGTTTTCATTCAGCGATCAGATTATTGACCGTAAACGTCGTAGTTAAAGTACTTAGACGCAATCTCGTCGTACTTGCCACTTGCACGTAGTGAAGTGATTGCAGCGTCAAGTTGCTTCGTTAGGTCTTTGTCTTGCTTACGTACTGCAATACCCATACCTTCACCGAACCATTTCGCATCAGTTAGAGAAGGACCAACAAACTCGTATGCATCGCCGCCGTCTTTGTTGATCACACCCTCTTCTAGAGCTGATGCGTCACCAAGTACTGCTGCGATACGGCCGTTTGCTAGGTCAAGGTACGCTTCGTCGAAAGAACCGTAACGTACGATTTCTACTTGATCGCCGTAGTTATCAGTTAGGTATTTGTCGTGAGTAGTCGCACGTTGTACACCGATCTTCGCACCGCTTAGGTTGTCGAAGTCTAGACCTGCGCCTTTCTTAGCGATGAATTTGTTAGGGATTTGAGCGTACTTACCAGTGAAGTCAACTTTCTTCTTACGTTCTTCAGTGATAGACATCGCTGCGATGATTGCATCGTATTTACGAGCAAGAAGAGAAGGAATGATGCCATCCCAGTCTTGAGGAACGATCACACATTTCGCTTTTAGCTCTTCACAAAGCGCGTTAGCCATATCAACGTCGAAACCTTTGATAGAACCGTCTGCCTCTGTCCAGCTAAATGGAGGGTATGCACCTTCAATACCAAAGCGCACTGTCTTCCATTCCTTAGCCTGTGCTACTCCAGTCGCCGCTGTTGCAGCAAGTGCTGCTACCATTAACCACTTTTTCATTTCCATACTCCTGTGATTGAAATTTTTGTTTTTTGAATGTTGTGTTTTTAGATTTCTAAGGTCGAAACCCCAGTTAGCCACCCACTATATTAGTAGATAGATGAGATAAATTGCTGTAAACGTTCTGATTCTGGGTTAGTGAACAGCTTTGCAGGATCGCCCTGTTCTTCTACTCGGCCTTGGTGCAAGAACATAACATGATTAGATACGTCTCTAGCGAACGCCATTTCATGGGTTACCACCAGCATCGTTCTGCCCTCTTCGGCCAGATCTTGCATTACACCGAGAACTTCACCTACCAACTCAGGGTCGAGTGCAGACGTTGGTTCATCGAACAGCATCACTTCAGGCTCAACCGCCAGCGCTCGCGCAATAGCAGCTCGCTGCTGCTGACCGCCGGACAAGTGCCCTGGGTAGTAATCACGACGCTCATACAAGCCCACTTTCTTAAGTAGAAGCTCTGCATTTTCGATAGCCTGTGCCTTCGGCACACCAAGAACATGGATCGGTGCTTCGATGATGTTCTCTAGAACCGTCATGTGCGACCAAAGATTAAACCCTTGAAAAACCATGGCTAAACGAGAACGGATTCGTTGAACTTGCTTTTCATTGGCAGGAAGTGATTCACCCTGACGGTTTTTCTTCATTTCGATCAATTCACCATTGACCCAAATTTCACCTTCAGTAGGCGTTTCTAGTAGATTGATACAACGTAGAAAGGTACTTTTACCAGAACCAGATGAGCCAATAATTGAGATGACATCACCTTTGTGTGCAGCGAGGGAAATTCCCTTCAAAACTTCATTTTGACCAAAGGTCTTGTGCAGCTCTTTTATGTCCAGCGCGGGTACATCATTCATGCGCTTGTGCTCCCTGTATATTATTGACTGCTAAGCCTATTTGATAGGCAAAAGGTACTCCGACCTTTTATTTGTTCGATACAAGCTAGCACTAGAATGTATAACTTGCAACAAACTATTAACCTGTTTTTGTTGACTACGCAGGCATTGTATCTGACAAATTATGCAATTTGAAGTTTTTATCGCTGTAAAATGTGAATAAACTTTACTGAATGCTGCACATTTAGTCATTGGTGATTTTTTGTTCTTTGGTGCACTTTATTGCATCTTTGTTACGAGCGCAGGCTCTATTTTAGTTAGATCTTCTAGTTGAGGGTGACTTATCAGTGAATAAGACCAACTTATAGGTCATTAGCAAATATAATGAGCTAGTTGAATTTTTTGATAGTTAGATCAAAAAAGCCCTCTCGCAATGAGAGGGCTTGATATAACTCTATTAACTTTTAGTTGTCGTAACGATGTAGATAGTACGATCTTGTTTGCGCAATATTGTTCAACGTGTATCTCATATCTTGTAATGACTTAACAATACTCATGTTGTCATTGTCTACGTTACCATCACCACCGTGTCTAAATGCAGTCATGAAGTCTGACAGCGCCATATCTTTATCATTCTCTGTAAACAAATAGGACTGAGAGATTTTAGAAGAAGAAGTAATTCTCAAACTATCTGCAACACTGCTACTAAATTCACTTAAGTCAAGCTGAGGAATTTTAACTGTTGGAGATATGTGAGTATAAACAGCATGCTTAACTAGATAACCACCTTGGCCTTGTTCATAGGCGATACGTTGAAGACCCTTTTCTGTATCGACCGCAATACTGGCTCGTACATCTACAGTTTCGTTTGAAACTGATGGTTTCGCATCGTTAGCATTGTTAGACATAAACAGTCCTTCGTCATCGATAGAGATCGACCACGTCGTACTAATGACATCTTGATAGCTTGCTTCCCAACCTGCTGCCGCAATCGAGCCACTCATGCTGTAAGCCCAAGTTTCGCCCTGTCTTTCATCTGGGTGGTAGTAGTTCGCCTGATTGCCGCTAACTGGTAGTTCCGCGAGTTCATACATGAAGTTATTGTAAATGGCGTTCAAGTCTATAGTCGGAGTTGTACTGACAATCTGTGACTTAGATGTATCCGCCGTACCAAGGTTGCCAGTAAACTTCATGCTATTGCCATTCCAACCATTAAAGCCATATTGGAATAGTTGACTACGATCTGTAGTGCGATACTGACTGATCATCGTACTTTCATTTCTAACGCCTTCAATCGAATCCAACGTATTGTTAGTACTCGTAATAGTCTCTAGCTGTGAATCATAGTAAAGCTGGATGTTTGGGTTACCTGTTGCATCCTCATCGTTTGTGTAAGCGAGGTTGGTCACTGTCGTTGGAGTGTCATTACCTCCTGTCAAACATGAACCTTGTGAAGCAGGGTTACGAACTGATAGATACGTGCTTCTCATACTCGAATCAGAACTAAGCACTTCTTTCGAAAACGATTGAGCAAATACTTGGTTACCGTACTGCTCTTGTAAAGTCACATATCCATCGTCAGGAATATTTTCTAATGCAATCTTAAGCGTACCATTTGAAGCTGAAACTTCAGAGCCAACCTGATTTCCTTCTGCATCTGAGTAAACAGCCTTCAGGAACGCATCCAACGAACTGCCAATTGCGTAGTAGTTCAACGCCTTGGTATCGCCATTGTCTTCGCGAAGATCGTAAACCGTACAACTTGAAGAAGAGTTATAGTCAACTTCTGCTGACTTATAAAAGCTGAATGTATAATAAGTAAGGCTAGGTCCAGGTGGCGTTGAACTACCACCACCGCCGCCACCACAACCAATCATGGCACCTGAAATTGCTGCTACTAGTGGCAACATTACTGCTTTTTTCATTGTTACATTCCTAATTCATGTCCTGGCGGCAAAGTGTTGCCACTCTCTCTCAATTGATGAAGATGTTGCAAACTCTAAGCCAAGTTTTTTGACTCCCATTCAAAATGTGGATTCATCTTCTGAATGTAATTGGAATGTAGTTTTAATTACTGAAAGTCAGTTACGGCGATTGTTAATAAAGTGCGCTATTTCAAACAACTGTTGTAGTTTTCTTTCACAATTTTTCTTAAAGTGATCAAGATCAATCAAGGTCTTACTGTTGCTTGTTAGACTCGGCTGCATTGATATAGCACGAATTATTCACCCGATTTTTAGAATGTTGTCTATCCTTAGCACGTTAACCACGTGCACCTCCTAGCCGAGGCAATCGGTGACTTCAGTTCGTATATCAAGCCAAACGACTAACTTTTATATATATGAGGAATCTATGTCAGACGCAGTTAACAAAGCGCATTCTGATTCGGATATCGAGACTAAGAGCTATCAAGAGCTTCACCGTCCAGCATCTGAGTTTGCCAGCCGCTCTGAATACCTAGACCACGAACTTCAAATCATGAAACCGCGCCGCTATGGTTTAAACCTACCGGGTCGCGACTTCCGTTTTGAACTAGAAGATTTGGTACCTGCTCTTGCTGGTACTATCGGCATTATCGCAATGTACTCAGCGGTAATGATGTCATGGGCAGACGGTCTAACCGCTGCTTGGGATCACGTAAACCTTGGTAAAGAGTTTGCTATCGAGGTAGCGCGTGTAGAAATGCTTATCCCAGCGCTTCTATTCTGTGTTCTTGCATCTGGTTTCATCAACCCTAGAGCTAACCTTGCCGGTAACCACGGCCCGATGATCCCACTTATCGGTTCTATCGCGCTTGCAGGTGCTCACCCTCTTGCTCTTGCCATCCTTCTTGGTGTATTCGGTTTATTGCTAAGTTACTTTAAAGGTGGCTCTAAGCTGGTAAACCTCACCTCTCAAGGTACCGCGGGCGGTCTCTTAATATTCCTAGGCTTTACTGGCACCATGAGCCAAATCGGCTCGATTCAAGAATGGGCAGTAGGTCTACAATCTGCAAACGTTGAAGCAGGCAGCATGGGCTATGTTGGCCTTATCGTGCTTGGTATCAACATCGCGGTTTATGCTTACCTAGCGAAGATCAACATGCGTTGGTTGGCTATCCCAGTGTGTGCGGTAACGGGTCTTCTTCTGGCTCTTGGTCTAGGCGCTGGTTTCGATTTAACGTTCGAAACTGAAATGGGTCTTCCAAACCTAAACCCAGTTTACTGGTGGGGCAGCACAGAGCAAGGTTGGATGCTTGGTCTTCCTAACCTTCAACACTTCATTGCTTCTCTACCGTTTGCAATCCTAGCGGTTGCGATGTGGTCTCCAGACTTCCTTGGTCACCGTATCTTCCAAGAGCTGAACTACCCACGTAAGACTGAAAAAGTTCTGATGGACGTAGATGACACTATGACTATGTGTTCTGTACGTCAGATGGTTGGTACTGCAGTTGGTGGTGGTAACATCACATCTTCTTGGGGTACTTACATGATCCCAGCTGCAATCGCTAAGCGTCCTATCCCAGCGGGTGCGATTCTACTTGGTTCTCTATGTATCATCGTTGCTATTCTTGGCTTCCCAATGGATGTTGCAGTATGGCCACCAGTAATGCGCGTTGCTCTTCTGGTAGGTGTATTCCTTCCTCTACTTGAAGCGGGTATGCAGATGGTTAAAGAGACAAAAGATTCACAAGCTGCAGGTATCTGTATCTTTGCATCAGTAGTAGCGAACCCAGTACTTGCTTGGGCTCTAACTATGTTCTTAGACAATAATGGTCTAATTGGTGACAAAGAGCGTGCTTCTCGTCTATCTTTTGTAGATAAGATTGTCATCCCAGTTGGCGTATTCGTAGTCTGCCTAGTAGCGATGCTCGCTGTAGGTATGCTTGAAGGACAGTATGGAATCCCAGCTTTCCTATAATACCTAGTTGATTATTTGGGCAGTGACATTCACTGCCCAAATTTTTATCACACTTTTTTAAGATTTATTGATTTAGTTTAAGTTTTACAATTTATTTTTAGTGTAGGCTTGATTTTAACGTCAGGAATGACAATATCTATAACCATACTAACCATAAGTGGTTATACGATATTTTTATTCAATGGTACTGGCTCTTCCTCCGAGGAGCATGCGTATAAGACGCACAGTACGTGTTTTTTCTACTAAAAAGGTAGGTATGTCATGGCAGAGCAATTTGCTAAAGCTTGGGAAGGTTTTGCTGCAGGTGACTGGCAAAACGAAGTAAACGTACGTGACTTCATTCAGAAGAACTACACTCCTTATGAAGGCGACGAGTCTTTCCTAGTTTCTGAAGGTACTGAAGCGACTAACACGCTTTGGGCTAAAGTAATGGAAGGTATCAAGCAGGAAAACAGCACTCACGCTCCTGTTGATTTCGATACTTCTGTTATCTCTACCATCACTTCACATGATGCGGGCTACATCAACAAAGACCTAGAAACAATCGTTGGTCTACAAACTGAAGCGCCTCTTAAGCGTGCAATCATGCCTAACGGCGGCGTGCGCATGATCGAAGGTTCTTGTAAAGCATACGGCCGTACGCTTGACCCACAAGTTTCTAAAATCTACTCAGAGTACCGTAAAACACACAACCAAGGTGTTTTCGATGTTTACTCTCCAGACATCCTAAAATGTCGTAAGTCTGGTGTTCTGACTGGTCTTCCAGATGCATACGGTCGTGGTCGTATCATCGGTGACTACCGTCGTGTAGCACTGTACGGTGTAGACTTCCTAATGAAGGACAAAGTTGCTCAGTTCCACTCTACTCAAGAGAAACTAGAAGCTGGCGACGATCTACAAATGACTATGCAGCTGCGTGAAGAGCTTCAAGAGCAACACCGCGCACTAGGTCAAATGAAAGAAATGGCAGCTTCTTACGGCTTCGACATTTCTGGTCCTGCAACTACTGCAAAAGAAGCAATCCAGTGGACTTACTTCGGTTACCTAGCTGCTGTTAAATCTCAAAACGGCGCGGCTATGTCTCTAGGTCGTACTTCTACTTTCCTAGACGTATACGTTGAGCGTGATATCGCTGCTGGCATCATCACTGAAGAACAAGCTCAGGAAATGATCGACCACTTCGTAATGAAGCTACGTATGGTTCGCTTCCTACGTACTCCTGAGTACGATGAGCTATTCTCTGGCGACCCAATCTGGGCAACAGAATCTATGGGTGGTATGGGTGTTGACGGTCGTACGCTTGTTACGCGTACAAACTTCCGTTTCCTAAACACGCTATACACTATGGGTCCTTCTCCAGAGCCAAACATCACTGTACTTTGGTCTGAGCAGCTACCTGACGGCTTCAAGAAGTTCTGTGCGAAGGTATCTATCGATACTTCTTCTATCCAGTACGAGAACGATGACCTAATGCGTCCAGATTTCGACAACGATGACTACGCTATCGCTTGTTGTGTATCTCCAATGGTTATCGGTAAGCACATGCAGTTCTTCGGCGCTCGTGCAAACCTAGCTAAGACTCTACTTTACGTTATCAACGGCGGTGTAGATGAGAAGCTTAAGATCCAAGTTGGTCCTAAGACTGAAGCAATGACTGACGAAGTTCTAGACTTCGACAAAGTTTGGGCTGGTCTAGACAGCTTCATGGATTGGCTAGCTAAGCAATACGTGACTGCGCTAAACGCAATCCATTACTCTCACGACAAGTACAGCTACGAAGCAGCGCTTATGGCTCTACACGACCGTGACGTACGTCGTACAATGGCTTGTGGTATCGCTGGTCTATCTGTTGCAGCTGACTCTCTATCTGCAATCAAATACGGTACAGTTAAGCCAATCCGTGACGAAGACGGCATCGCGATCGACTTCGACATCTCTGGCGACTACCCGAAATTTGGTAACAACGACGCTCGTGTTGATGACATGGCTTGTGAGCTTGTTACTATCTTCATGAACAAGATCCGTAAGCTTAAGACTTACCGTGATGCAGTACCTACACAGTCTATCCTTACTATCACTTCAAACGTGGTATACGGTAAGAAGACTGGTACTACACCAGACGGTCGTAAAGCAGGTGCTCCATTCGCTCCAGGTGCAAACCCAATGCACGGTCGCGATGAGAAAGGTGCTGTAGCTTCTCTTACTTCTGTAGGTAAACTACCGTTTGCTGACGCTAAAGATGGTATCTCTTACACCTTCTCTATCGTTCCAAACGCACTAGGTAAAGAAGAAGATTCACAACGTTCTAACCTTGCTGGCCTAATGGATGGTTACTTCCACCACGAAACTGGCATCGAAGGTGGTCAACACCTAAACGTGAACGTTCTTAACCGCGAAACTCTAGAAGACGCAGTTAAGCACCCTGAGAAATACCCTCAGCTAACAATCCGTGTATCTGGCTACGCTGTTCGCTTTAACTCTCTAACTGCAGAGCAACAAGCTGACGTAATCGCACGTACGTTCACTGAATCTCTATAATCTAGAATTATACTGATTTAGATAAAAACCTCGCTTCGGCGAGGTTTTTTTATAGCTGGACAAAATGCGAACAAAAGATTCTCATTGGTTAAGGATTGTTTACAATTTTCCTACATTGCAGATACTTTATCACTCATAGATCACTGACTTGCCCTTCTCAAACGTGTCACACTCGTCTTAACTGAAAACATCTCTACTAGCCGTATTTGAAGAGAGTTGATATAAAATGAAGATCCCATTTGTAATACCTCTGCTTATCGCCAGCAGTTGTGCCTTCGCTTCAGAGCGTTCCACCCTCTCCTTTTCACTGGATAATGACGGTATTTGGGGTACCGACGAAGACTACACGAACGGAATCTTCCTCTCCTACACGAGTAGTGCCATCACGCCTTGGGCGATTTTCAGACCACTAAGTCTCTCTTATTGGGGAGCATCTTCGCTCGACAAGATTGAATTCCAACTCGGTCATAAGATGTGGACGCCCTCCGATATTGAAGCTGAAGTCCCAATCGCCAACGACCGCCCTTATGCTGGCTATTTTCACGGTGAGTTAAATTACATTAGTTTGCACCCACAGCAGGCACAGCGATTTAATGTCACGCTGGGAAGTACCGGCGAAGGGTCTTTTGCAGATAAAGCTCAGCAGTTGGTTCATTCCATAGTCGGGTCAGCCGACCCCAAAGGCTGGGCTTATCAAATAGAAGATAGAGTCGTTGGCAGTGTCGGTTACCTAACACACCTCAATTTGCAGCGAGAGCCTTTGTTTGGCAACACCGGTTGGGAGGTTTCTAATGTCACCGAAGCGAACTTGGGCAACTTTAGAAGTGATATCTCTACCGGGATGATGTTTCGATTTGGCTCTGAATTAGGCGGTAACTTCGGTTCAGCAAACATCGGCACAGAGAACCCATTTAAAGCAGGTATGATTGGCGCGTCGAATCAAGGCTGGTTTACTTACTTTGGCGTTAAAGCACGCTATCGATTTAACGACATCACTATAGAGGGCGATCGCCCCGGCATACCAGAGCCAAGCGATGCTTATGATGTCACCCTTCAGCCGATTCAAGGTGAAGCGGTCTTAGGCGCGACATGGTACAACGCTTATGTGGGGATCAACCTCTTTGCTGGCACCAAGTCGGCCGAATATAAAGAAGCACCGAGAAACGTGTACGGAAATGGTGGAATTTCACTGTTTGCCTTCTTTTAAAAACAAAACAGGCACTCTAAAGTGCCTGTTTTGCTATCCGCTTAGTCATATTTCTTAGCTATGCCGTTTTAAACCTTTCACACTCCTGATACAGCTCAGTCGAACGCTTATCCACACCATCACTGGTTTGCTTTAAGCTCTGGCTGCTTGTTTCTAGCTCGCCCATGGACTCATTGATTTGGGCCATGTTGCTCGCCATTGATTGAGAGGTCGTGGCTAGCTCTTTCACAGAGGCAAAAATCACCTCTGTCTGTGAACTTGCCTCTTGCGCTTTGTTCATGATCTCTTCGAGCGCCGCTTTCGCTTGATTGCCCTGCTCTCGCCCGGATTGCATCGACGAGTCAGACTGAGCAATAAACTGTATCACCTGCGTACTTTCTTGCTTCATGGTGTCGATAGTGCCAGATATCTCTTCCACTGCTTGTACTGTTCTCACAGCAAGGCTTCGTACTTCATCCGCAACCACGGCAAAGCCGCGCCCTTGCTCTCCAGCTCGTGCCGCTTCGATAGCAGCGTTCAATGCCAGCAAATTGGTTTGTTCTGCAATGCCGTTGATGATTTCCATCACTGAGTCAATCTTTTGCGATGCTTGCTCTAGCTGCTCAATATGGGTCGCAGCATCTTCTAGAATCGCGCCCACTTTCTCAAAAGAGGCAATGGTATCTACGATAATCTCACCGCCCGCTTGCGCTGAGTCTGCCGAGGTTTTACTGATGCTTGCCACATATTCCAGCGATCCTGAGATTTCCTGTGTCGTGACACTGACCTCTTCGGTGGCTGAGGCGAGCAATTGTGTTTGCTCAATAACCTGGCTCTGATGCTGGCGCAATTGATTGATGCCAGTGTCTAGCTCGCCCGAGTTATTCGACAACTGCTGGCTGTTTACTTTCACACCATCTACCAAGGTACCCAGATTTTCGCAGCTGACATTAATCGCCTTCTTCAATTGATTAAATTCGTCTCGGGTATTGTTGCTAACAGGAAGTCGAGTCGATAAGTCACCCTTCTCTACTTGTTTTAGCGCATTCAGTGTCTGCTTCAATGAACGAGCTAAAGAGACATTCATCGTTAGGAAAATCGCGGTAGTAAAGAGTGCCAAAAGCGCACAGGCAATACCCACTGAGATTTGGGTCATGCTTGAAACTTGGCTCGCCTCTTGATTTAAGGCCTGTGCTTGTTGATTGAGCGCTAGCGCTGCATTGTCGAATGCTGCAAGCGTTGTGGCTTGCGCCTGGTCCAGCTTGTTCTCAAGACCGACTAATGTCCCAGACAGCTCAACGACTCGAGCGAAACCAAGCTCTAATGCTTTCACTTCTTTCTCATACAGTTCAAGCATGGCATAGGAATTTGACGCATTAACAAACCCTGCCAAAGCTCGCTTAAAACCCTTCTCATTCTGTTCGTTCGGATCGATAAGATACTCTTGTAAGCTGGTCACGACTTTCTGAAAGTCCGACGTCAATGTCACCATGCCCGTTTCTTTGATAGCGGCGTCGATCTTAACGTTGTTTTCTTGAAGCTGCTCTAGCAAGCCATCGTTAACAGAAAAACCGAGTTCTGATTTTAAGGTTAACCAAGGACTCAAGTTAAAGATAAATGACTCAAGTGCTGTTGAGATTGAATCGCTCTCGATCATTAAACCCGCACTTTGCAGGACCGCCAGATCTTGCTCAGCACTGGTTTCAAGCTCATCCATACTGTTTTCAAACGCGTCCATTCCATCAGCGGAAAGTGTGGTGCGACGATTGACTGTATCCATCAATAGAACTTGAGTAGAGGCTAGGTGAGCGCTGGCCTTATTCATTCCGCTGCTACTAGTGAATTTCTCGTTCAGGCTAGCAAGTGAATTAAAGATAAACAGCACCAAAATGATGAACCCTGACCACAGAGTGAGCATCGAAAATAAGGTTTTTTGTTTTTGTGATAAAGCAACTTCCATGTTTTCCCCTTATAGCGACAAGCGTGTTGGTCTCTCGACCAAACAAACTGCGACAATCACAACCAATAAATTTGGTCTAGACTAAGCAAACTAGCAATCTATGTACCACTTACCAATAATATAATTAACAACGCTATAACATTATCACCTCATGAGCAACAGAAGCCGTTTACTGATCGATACAGACTATGAATGGGAGTCCACTTTTCCTGTCGTAGGGTGTGGTTTTGTAATAAAATGACGGGTAAAAATAAGTTAGTAGAGAAGAGCATATGTCAACAACAGGTCGCATTCACTCATTCGAATCTTGCGGTACCGTCGATGGACCGGGTATTCGTTTTATTGTCTTTATGCAAGGCTGTCTTATGCGCTGCCAGTATTGCCACAACCGCGATACTTGGGATACGCATGACGGCAAAGAAATCAATGTCGATGAGCTAATCAAAGAGGCGAAATCTTACCGCCACTTTATGAATGCGTCTGGCGGTGGTGTGACTTGCTCTGGTGGTGAGGCAATGCTTCAACCAGAATTTGTTCGTGACTTCTTTAGAGCAGCTCAAGCAGAAGGCATCCACACCTGTCTTGATACTAACGGCTACATTCGCAAGCATACTGACGTTGTTGACGAAGTGCTGGAAGCCACCGATCTCGTGATGCTTGACCTTAAGCACATGAAAGATGAAATCCACCAAGACTTCATCGGCGTTTCTAACCGTCGCGTTCTCGACTTTGCACGTTACCTGCACAAAATCGGTCAAAAAACCTGGATTCGCTACGTCGTTGTCCCTGGTTATACCGACGATCCAGAAGCGGCTCACATGTTAGGTGAATTCATTAAAGATATGGATAACATCGAGAAAGTTGAACTGCTTCCGTACCACAAACTTGGTGCGCACAAATGGGAAGCACTCGGCTTTGATTATCCGCTTGAAGGCGTTGAGCCACCGAAGAAAGAAGTGATGGATGAAATCCAAAGCATCTTGCTTCAATACACGGATACGGTGAAATACTAGAGCTTGCAATCTGTAAAGCTTTGACACGAAAAAAACGCGCTAGAAGGCGCGTTTTTTGTCATAAATATGTGTTGAGATCATGTTATAAGTCATACATATACTGTTAATCTGTCGATAATTCGTATTCATACATAAACTTATTAGAAAGTATTTAGTGAGGCTCTCAACATGGAAATGACAAACGCTCAACGTCTAATCCTATCTAACCAGTACTACCTGATGGCGAAACTCACGCCAGAAAACGCAGCGAAATACCAGCGTCTTCAGACCATCGTAGAACGTGGCTACGAGCTACAAATGCGTGAGATGAACAAAGAGTTCGGTTGCCTTGTAGAAGATGAGTGTCGTGAAGTTATCGACATCATGGAAATGTATCACGCGATGCAAGAATCAAACAAAATGCTATCTGAAGAAGATCGTAAAGACGTCGATCAGCGCCGTCTACAGTTCTTGGGCTTTGATATTGCAACTGAAGCACAGTTAGTGAACTATGTTCGCTTCTTAGTGGACTCTGAAGGTCTGTATCCTCAGTTCGACAAGGGTGACCACCACTTCAATAGCCATGTTCCAATGCTAGACAAATATCGTCGCATGCTGGTTACGTGGAGAAACTGCCCACGTCAATATCACCTATCAAGTGCAGAATTCCGCCAGATTTTTAACGCTTAAGACGTTTTTGAAACGGCTGTAGTCGTATTTTATGAAGAATGCCCGCCAATTTGAGCGGGTATTTTTTTGAGATTTTTTTTCTCATTGCACGGTCATCTCCCATAGTTAGGACTTACGTACTATTAGTGAGACTAGGGTGATTTTTCCTGCTATCACAAAGGGACTTTGTAAATAAATGCATAATTGTTAAGCATTAATCTGAAAACCCTACTAGTCTTTAAATTGACATGGAGTCGCATTGTATATGTGTTGACAGTCAGCTTTGCAGGTTAAGGGGAATCAGCTATGAGTATTTTCGATCATTATCAAACGCGTTATGAAGCCGCAAAAGATGAAGAGTTATCAATCCAGGAATTCTTAGCTCTATGTAAAGACGATAAAAGTGCCTATGCCAACGCCGCCGAGCGTCTTCTACTCGCTATTGGCGAGCCGGAAGTCATCGACACCGCACAGGATCCGCGCTTGAGTCGTATTTTCTCAAACCGTATTATCTCTCGCTACAAAACGTTCGAAGACTTCTACGGCATGGAAGATGCCATCGAACAAATCGTTTCTTACCTAAAACACGCCGCTCAAGGACTAGAAGAACGCAAACAGATCCTGTATCTACTTGGTCCTGTTGGTGGTGGTAAATCTTCTCTCGCTGAAAAGCTCAAAGCTTTGATGCAGAAGATGCCTATTTATGTGCTTTCCGCTAACGGTGAGCGCAGTCCAGTGAGCGATCACCCGTTCTGTCTGTTCGACGTAAACGAAGATGGCGATATTCTTAAGAGCGAATATGGCATCGAAAAGCGCTACCTACGCTCAATCATGTCGCCATGGGCAGCGAAACGCCTTCATGAGTTCGGTGGTGACATTACCAAATTTAAAGTCGTTAAAGTAAGACCATCGATTCTTGACCAAGTCGCTATCGCGAAGACTGAACCAGGCGATGAAAACAACCAAGACATCTCTGCATTGGTAGGTAAAGTCGATATTCGTCAATTAGAACACTACTCTCAAGACGATCCAGATGCCTACAGCTACTCTGGTGCACTATGTCGAGCTAACCAAGGCTTGATGGAATTCGTTGAGATGTTTAAAGCGCCGATCAAGGTCCTTCACCCGCTACTTACTGCGACTCAAGAAGGTAACTACAACGGTACTGAGGGTCTTTCTGCGCTGCCGTTTGATGGCATGATCCTCGCGCACTCGAATGAATCAGAGTGGCAGACATTCCGAAACAACAAAAACAACGAAGCCTTCCTAGACCGTGTTTACATTGTGAAGGTGCCATATTGCTTGCGCGTTTCTGAAGAAGTGAAGATCTACCAGAAATTGCTTGAAAACAGTGAGTTATCTAAAGCACCTTGCTCGCCAAGTACGCTGGAATTACTCGGTCAATTTAGTGTTCTTTCTCGCTTGAAAGAGCCAGAAAACTCATCGCTATTCTCGAAGATGCGCGTTTATGATGGTGAAACACTAAAAGACACCGATCCTAAAGCGAAGAGCTATCAAGAATACCGTGACTACGCGGGTGTCGATGAGGGCATGTCTGGTCTATCTACCCGTTTCGCGTTCAAGATCCTATCTCGCGTGTTTAACTTCGACCAAACTGAAGTGGCTGCGAACCCGGTTCACTTGTTCTACGTCATCGAACAGCAGATTGAGCGTGAGCAGTTCCCTCAAGAAGTTGGGGAGAAGTACCTGGAGTTCTTGAAGGGCTACCTAGTTCCTCGCTACGTTGAGTTTATCGGTAAAGAAATCCAGACTGCGTATTTAGAGTCATACTCTGAGTACGGCCAGAACATCTTTGACCGCTACGTCACGTATGCTGATTTCTGGATCCAAGACCAAGAGTATCGTGATCCAGAGACTGGCCAGCTATTTGACCGTGCATCGCTCAATGAAGAACTGGAAAAAATTGAGAAGACCGCTGGTATCAGCAACCCGAAAGACTTCCGTAATGAGATTGTGAACTTCGTGCTACGTGCACGTGCTAACAACAATGGCTCAAACCCTGTTTGGACCAGCTACGAGAAGCTTCGCACCGTTATCGAGAAGAAAATGTTCTCGAACACAGAAGAGCTTCTTCCTGTTATCTCGTTCAATGCGAAAACGTCGTCTGAAGACCAACGCAAACACGATGATTTCGTCAATCGCATGATGGAGAAAGGTTACACCGAGAAACAAGTCAGATTGCTGTCTGAGTGGTACTTGAGAGTTCGTAAATCCTCATAGTACACCTGACTGTCTAGTTGCAGCCCCGAGCGCTTGCTCGGGTGCTGTATGGTGAGGGGAATACAGGGAGTAACTCATGGCACAATTTATTGATAGACGCTTAAACGGCAAGAACAAAAGTGCCGTTAATAGGCAGCGTTTTCTGCGCAGACATAAGCAGAAGATCAAAGAGTCGGTGACCGATGCCGTTAACCGTCGCTCGATCACGAACACCGAGACCGGCGAAGACGTCTCGATTCCGAGCAAAGACCTCAATGAGCCTATCTTCCATCAAGGCCAAGGGGGCGTAAAAGAGCGCGTCCATCCTGGTAACGATCAGTTCATCACTGGCGACAAAATCGAACGCCCACCAAAAGGTGGCGGCGGTGGCGGCGCCGGGCAAGGTGAAGCTAGCCCTGATGGAGAGGGTGAAGACGAATTTGTGTTCCAGATATCCAAAGATGAATACTTGGATATTTTGTTCGAAGATCTCGCACTTCCAAATCTGAAAAAGAACCAAATTAACAAGATAAAAGAGTGGAAAACCCATCGTGCTGGTTACCAGACAGCGGGCATGCCCTCTAACATTGCTATCGTACGCTCACTTCAACAATCTTTAGCGCGCCGTACCGCTATGACGGCAGGCAAGCGCAAAATGCTTGATGAGCTCAATAAACAGCTTGATGCAATCAAAATCAGTGAGCCTGCACAGCCTCTTGAAGAGAACAGGCTCAAAGAAGAGATCGCAGAGCTTCGCAAGAAAATCGATAGCGTTCCTTTTATTGACACCTTTGATTTACGCTTCAAAAACTACGAAAAACGTCCAGTACCTTCCAGCCAAGCCGTTATGTTCTGCTTGATGGATGTATCTGGCTCCATGGACCAAGCAACCAAAGACATTGCTAAGCGCTTCTACGTCTTGTTGTACTTGTTCCTTACACGAACCTATGAAAACGTCGAAGTGGTGTTTATCAGACACCATACTCAAGCTAAAGAAGTGGATGAGCACGAGTTCTTCTACTCTCAAGAAACGGGCGGAACCATTGTCTCGAGTGCATTAAAACTCATGCAAGAGATAGTCGAAGACCGTTACCCTACCGGAGAGTGGAATATCTACGCTGCGCAGGCTTCTGACGGCGATAACTGGGCCGACGATTCACCGCGATGCCGTGACTTGCTAGTGAATAAACTACTACCAGCATGTCAGTACTACTCATATATCGAGATCACTCGCCGAACTCACCAGACTCTCTGGCATGAGTACGAGAAGCTCGAGAATGATTTTGACAACTTCGCGATGAAGAACATCCGATCGGTAGAAGACATATTCCCTGTGTTTAGGGAGTTGTTTCAAAAAGAGACAGCATAGGGAGACGTGCTATGACCACTGAGACCAAGACAGAATCTAAGGTATTACCTGATGGTCCTGACTGGACCTTCGACATGCTCGAGCGCTATCACGTCGAAATAAAACGTGTTGCTCAGCATTACAAACTCGACACTTATCCAAACCAAATCGAGGTGATCACCTCTGAACAGATGATGGATGCCTACTCGAGTATCGGTATGCCCATCAACTATAACCACTGGTCGTTTGGTAAGAAGTTTATTCAAACCGAACAAGGCTACAAACATGGACAAATGGGTCTAGCGTACGAGATTGTAATCAACTCTGACCCATGTATCGCCTACCTAATGGAAGAGAACTCCGTCACAATGCAAGCGCTTGTTATGGCGCACGCTTGTTACGGTCACAACTCTTTCTTTAAGGGCAACTACTTGTTCCAAACATGGACGGATGCAAGCTCTATCATCGACTACCTCTTATTCGCGAAAAACTACATTGCTGACTGCGAGCAGAAATATGGTGTCGAAGAAGTTGAGCAAATCCTAGACTCATGTCACGCACTGATGAACTATGGCGTGGATCGTTATAAGCGACCTGAGAAGATATCAATCGCTGAAGAGAAAGCGCGTCAAGAAGAGCGTGAATCCTACCTGCAGTCTCAAGTCAACGAGCTATGGAAAACCGTACCTAAGAACCGCGCAAAAGAGGAGCAGCAAAAGGTACGTTTCCCAACGGAACCTCAAGAGAACATTCTCTATTTCATTGAGAAAAATGCACCTCTGCTGGAGCCTTGGCAGCGTGAAATCGTGCGCATCGTGCGCAAGGTAAGCCAATACTTCTATCCGCAAAAACAGACTCAGGTGATGAATGAGGGTTGGGCTACATTTTGGCACTACACCATCTTGAATCATCTATATGATGAAGGTTTGGTGAGTGATAAGTTTATTCTCGAGTTCTTGCACAGTCACACTAGTGTAGTCGCTCAACCCCCCTACAACAGCCCTTACTTTAGTGGGATAAACCCATATGCACTTGGCTTTGCAATGTTCCAAGACATTAAGCGAATTTGCGAAGACCCGACCGATGAAGATAAGGAGTGGTTCCCAGATCTCGCAGGCAGCGATTGGCTCGAGGCGGTTCACTTCGCAATGCATAACTTTAAAGATGAGAGCTTTATCAGCCAGTATCTTTCTCCGCGCTTGATGCGTGAGTTTAAGTTCTTCTCCATCCTCGATGATGACCGTAAGAACTTTGTAGAGGTCTCGGCTATTCACGACGAGTTGGGCTATCGCCAGATTCGAGAAAAGTTAGCTGCTCAATATAACCTAAGCAATTTAGAACCAAACATTCAGGTCTACAACGTAGACGTGAGAGGCGATCGTTCACTGACCCTTCAGCATGTTCCACATAATCGTATACCTCTAGACGGTGGGCATGAAGAGGTGTTGAAGCACCTATATCGACTATGGGGCTTTGATGTCATCTTAGAAGAAGTGAAAGATTCTGGCCGACGAGAAATACTGGGTACATGCCCTAAACGGGAGCCATATAACTCCAGTATTTAACGAATCAGGTAACCCCTTATTCCCCTTAGGACGTCACCTGATCTTAAGCGGATTGCTGTTTAGGCAGTAATCCGCTTAATTTTATTCGCCACGATTATTTAACGACATTAATTGACAGCGCGAATCGAATAAAGGATAAGTGACGCCAACGCTTAACTGATCAGCATTTCTATGAAAAAAATACTGCTAGCTCTCGCCACCGCCCTACTCGCTATTGTCGCTCTTCTCGCTTGGGTGTTTATACCGACGCATGAACGAATTGGACCACAAACCAACGAAATCGAACTCAACGATGAGTTCTCAATATCCGCTCACCGCATCGTCTCTACCGATCCCGATGCTGGGAGTAAGTTCGCGTATTTTGTTCTTTCTGATGCTGTAAGCATCGAGGATCAAGAGCCTTTTTTAGTCACTTCCGATCAGTTTGCAAAGGTTTCGGTAACTGGAGAACAGACATTACAAGCCGTGGTTAATGGCAGAGTTTACCAGTTTCATAACGACCTTTGGGTTGAGCGAGAGAATGGTCAACTGTGGCGTTGGTATGTCAGTCTTGAAGCTAATTATGTTCGATAATTGAAATCAACGAGATACATCCATCGAGCCCAACGACCATCATGTTGCTGACCGACTCATTAGGTAGCTAGGAATCTACTTAAGGATTGGTGCGCGCGTTGGGTAGATCTCTGCCTGCGCAGAGATGACGATTATTTTGAGTGTGAAGAACCTGAAACTCCCGTCATTCCACTGGCCGTGGGCCTGCGCAGACAGGAATCTACTTGGGGCTTGGTGCGCACGTTTTAGAAAAAGCTAATAGGCAAATAAAAATCCAGTTCAAACGCTTCTTCATCGTTTAAAAAGTGGTTCTGATGGTAATGCACATACGCTGGCGTCGAACGCAGTTTAAAGCCTGAAGCCGGTAGCCATTTTTCTAAAACGATACTGATTTGTGGCAGCAACTCACCATAGACACCCGTCAATCGAAACACCGCGTGCAAACCGCCAGGTATCGTCATTTGGTTCACAACACCGCGATATTTAAGTGGCTTATCAATGGCGATGCAGGCTACGTAGCGGCACTTATCTAATTCGACCCAAGCGGGGTTCGAGTGATGCAAACCGTATTGGGTTGAAAAATCACGGTTCTCGGAGTTGGCCCAAGCCTTGAGTACCAGCCATGCATTACGGATAGAGCGGTTATACCCTTCATGACGAACGTAAGCGGCAAAGCGTTGTGGCACTTCAACGATTTTGGGCTTAGGTAATGTAAGCTCAGCGACTCGATGGTAACCCTCTGCCACCTCAGGATCTTTTAGGTAGGGCTTTTCCGCAACCTGCAAATCATGCTTACGCCAAGTACCAGGTGACATATCAAATGTGGCTTTAAAGGCGCGACTGAACGATGACACTGAGCTGAAACCACACTTATTGCCAATCTCCAAAACTGACGACTTAGTATCGAACATCAACTGGTTTGCTGCGTACTCCATTCGCGTGCGACGGATGTATTGATGAATCGACTCCCCCACTACATTCTTGAAGATACGGTGGAAATGCTGCTCAGAATATGCCGCTACATTGGCCAGCTCTCTAGCTGTTAGCTCTCGACTAATATCTTGGTGTATGTAGAACAATACGTCATTAATTCTAGAAACCTGTTGTTGGCTCATCATTCAACGTTCTATCGAAATAGCATAAACGGACATGTTTAACAGCATAAATGGACATACTTAGTTTGGCAATTCACATGTAATATCTTTCGAAGAAAACCAGAGTTAATAAATAAGAGAAAAACAACAGATGGAAATCGCACAGTCATTGCAACAAGTAAAGTCATCATATATTCGAGAGATCCTCGCTGCTGCCAGCGATAAAAACGTCATCTCACTTGCAGGCGGTTTACCTGACGAAAAGACCTTCCCTATTGACTTGATGAAGCCAACGCTTGAGAACTTGGCTAACATGCCAGAAGTGTTCCAGTACGGTTCAACAGCAGGCTATACACCCCTGTTAGATTTTCTCAGTGATTACTTCCAGCTCCCTGAAACACACACCGCAATGATCACTACTGGCTCTCAGCAAGGTCTGGATTTGATTGCGCGAGCTTATGTGAATCCGGGTGACAAAGTGGTGATGGAAGCGCCAAGCTACCTTGGCGCAATGCAGGTATTTGGCTTAGTCCAAGCCAATATCGTTACCGTTTCTCAAACCGAGTTTGGTCCAAACCTTGACGAGCTAGAGCAATGCTTCGAAACGGAAAAGCCGAAAATGTTCTATGCGGTGCCAGACTTCCATAACCCAACAGGGGTGTGCTGGTCGCTCGAAACGCGTCAAAAAGTTGCTGAGCTTTGTATTCAATATGACGTGGCTTTCATTGAAGATGCGCCATACCGAGAACTGCGTTTCTCCGGTGAGGCTCTGCCTTTGGTGTCTGATTTCTGTCCACAGAACTCTATCCTATTGCGCTCATTCTCTAAGATCGCGTCACCAGGTCTTCGCATTGGGGTGGTTACAGGTAAAACGAGCTACCTAGAACCATTAATCAAAATCAAACAAGGCGCCGATCTGCATTCAAGTGTACCGATGCAAGCACTCCTGCACGGTCTGCTTAGACACGACAACTTTGAAACCCACATCAACACCATTTGTGAGCTTTACAAATCTCGCTACGACGTTATGTATGCGGAACTAGAACAACGGCTTCCTACAAGCTGTGTATTGAAACCCGTTAATGGCGGGATGTTTGTATGGGTGGAAATCCCAGAATGCGATACGTTTGAGCTTGCAAAAACACTACTTGCCAACGGTGTGGCCGTTGTACCAAGCCCAGTGTTCTATCCTGAAGGCTCTGAGGTAAAGGCCGCACTGCGTCTTAACTTTACCAACGCGACACCAGACGAATTGAGAGTAGCGGTCAAGCGTTTAGCGGACGTATTACACATGTTGTAATTTGTGTTGAAGTTGAAGAGGCAGAGCGTAAATTGGTTGCGTCTAGGCATCGATTCGAAGATGACTAGAGTTGTTTAACCTTGTACGTGTCTGCCTCACTTTTCTAAACTAAATCCCTATCGTCACATAAGTCCCACCGCGCAGATAATATAATACTTTTCCAACCACGGAAGATTATCTGGAATAACCTAGGTTTCTCCCCCACGATCTCCTTCATTTAAAGCATCAAGTTGAAATGTGTTGAGTTTCAATTTAAACATCAGCAAGATGGGCGTCCTGCGAATATGGAAGAGTTCGTCTAAAGAGCGTTATGTTGACAGGAGGTTTCGTGACACCGTTTGTTTTGTCTCAGGTTTTGGTGGCTATAGCCATTGGTTTTGATTTGATGTCTTTTCAGTTCAAGGACAGACAAAAAATTGTAGCCTGCCTATTCTGCGCCGGAATCTTAATCTCTAGCCACTTTATCCTTCTAGAGCAGTGGACCGCTGCAAGCCTTATGATCATCGCAACCATAAGGTACTTAGTGAGTATCTTCTCTACTTCCAACAAACTGAAATACGTCTTTTGTACTGTTGCAATTATTTCAGCGTTAGTCACCTACTCAGGTTTAGTCAGTATCATTAGTTGTTCGGCATCTATTTTTCAAACGGTCGCTGCGTTTAATCGCGATGATCGCCGATTAAGGGAGTTAATGATAATAGGTACGGCCCTTTGGTTAGTACATAACTACATCGTCGGCTCTCCGACAGCAGTCATAATGGAAGTGCTTTTTATTTCGAGTAATCTGTTAGGTTATTATCGCTACTATTACAAGAAGTCAGCGGCCGTATAAATCTAGGCTAACAGGAAGGTTTCGTCGTGCGAAAATCCGATAAAAAGATCGAGAATCTAATCCGAAGCGTGTTAACTGACGTTTGTGAAGAGACGCTAAAAAGCTACGATGGTTTTCTTTGGGTGACTCATACCGTTAAACACGCCTCCTTCCCACAAAGCCTAAAAATTATCTGCGTATTTGAAACGAATCAGGATAGAGCTCACTTTTTAATGGGAGAGGGTCAGCAGCATGTCTCAACCGCTGTTCAAGTGGCGTTTAGTAAAGTTGGCGTGCAGCTAAAGAACGTAAGTAAGCAAATCAGTTACGAAACCAAGTAAAAGCAAGATGTAAAAAAGGGATCTGCATAAATCAGATCCCTCATCGTTTTTCAGCCTAAGACCACAGCGGTACTTATTTTGTCAATTGGCTATATAAACAATCAAACAATTGGTCGTTGACCACGGCTTATCAGCTTCATAAACACATTGTCTGCCGCATCACCTGCTACACCAGAAAGTTTATCAGTGAGTTTTTTCTTCTGAACGTAACGAATCGACAATACTGTTTTGTCTTTGCACGCCTCAATGACGATGTCATCGGACGCTTTGATTTCATCGACCAAGCCCAGTTCTTTCGCTTGAGTACCAAACCAGTGTTCGCCCGTTGCGACTTTATCGAGGTCTAGATCAGGGCGGTGATCGCGGATAAAGTCTTTGAACAGGCCGTGCGTCTCTTCTAGCTCTTGCTTGAACTTGTCACGAGCCTTGTCTGTGTTTTCACCAAACATGGTTAGGGTACGCTTGTACTCACCAGCGGTTAGCTGTTCAAATTCAATATCATTTTTCTTTAGAAGCTTATTGAAGTTTGGAAGCTGAGCGATAACGCCGATTGAGCCAACAACCGCAAAGGGTGCTGATACAATCTTATCTGCGATACATGCCATCATATAGCCACCGCTTGCCGCCACTTTGTCGACTGCGATTGTCAAAGGCAGGTTAGCTGCTTTGATTCGATCAAGCTGCGATGACGCCAGTCCGTAGGCGTGAACCATACCGCCGCCCGACTCTAGTCGAACTAGGACCTCATCGCCCTCTTTCGCGACAGCAAGAATCGCGCTGACTTCTTCACGCAGAGACGCGACTTCTTTTGCGTCAATGCTACCAATAAAGTCCAGTACAAATAGGTGTGATTCACGTTTGCTCTCTAGCTCACCCTCTTTTGCGGCCTTCTTGATTTCTTTTTCGCGCTGCTTTGCTTTCTCTTTTTCAGCTTTCTTTTCAGCTTTGTCGCGCGCTTTGATAAAGGCTTCATCATGCAGATGATGCTCTAGTTGTTCTACTGTGTGTTTACGCTGCTCAGTCAAGTTGGTGATTTCCAACTCACCTTTCGCACCACCAGCACGACCACCTACTGATTTAGCAACAATCAGTAGCGCCACAATCGCAACGACCACTGTCACGATCTTGGCCAAAAATAATCCGTAGTCTAATAAAAATTCCAATGTCTTATCCTCTATACGACGAATTGGTGTATTGTAACTAACTTGTCACGATTACCAATAAGAATTATACCCAAGTGACCTCAAAATGAAGGTTCAGCAAGATTCGCTTGGGTTATATTAATAACTAAGGAAGTGTTACGTGGAATATTCAACCGCTCCTGAAGCTTTGCAAGGTAAAGTTATTTTAGTTACAGGCGCTGGTGCCGGCATTGGTCGCCAAGCTGCGTTGAGTTATGCCGAGCATGGTGCGACGGTGATTTTGCTTGGTCGCAACGTCAACAACCTAGAGTTGGTGTACGACGAGATTGAGAAGCGAGGCTACCCGCAGCCAGCCATCATCCCTCTCGATTTGAAAGGTGCAACCAAACAAAACTACGTTGATATGGCCGAAACCATTGAAAACCAGTTTGGTCAACTCGATGGTGTTTTACACAATGCTGGTGTGCTCGGTACATTAAGTCCATTCGATCAAATCGATGAAGAAACGTTTGATGATGTTATGCAGATCAACGTAAAAGCGGAGTTCTTGATGACACAAGCGCTGCTGCCTATCTTGAAGAAAGCAGAAGCTGGCCGCATTGTCTTCACATCATCGACGGTTGGTCATTCAGGCCGTGCATTCTGGGGCACCTATGCGATTTCCAAGTTTGCGGTAGAAGGCATGATGCAAATCTTAGCCGATGAACTCAGCGACACCGCTATTCGTGTGAATGCGATTAACCCTGGCGCAACACGCACTCGCATGCGTGAAAAAGCCTACCCAGGTGAAGATGCCAATACATTGAAGACGCCACAAGACATCATCCCGCTCTATCTGCATCTGATGGATCCGAGCGTGACAGAAGTGAATGGTCAATGTATTGATGCTCAGCCTAAACGTTGATCCGTTGACTTAGCAGAATAGTCGACGTACTAACCAATAAAGCGGCGCAGATAATCGTATCTGCGCCGCTTTTTCGTTTACCGGACCTGTCGTTACTTACTGTTCAAAAACTCGACGGCTTTATCCGGAAAATCCGTGAATACACCATCGACCTTCACTTGATAATAGAAAATGTTCAACATGTCATCAAAGTCCTCGGCATACGCAGGAATACGCCCCTCATCTGCTCTGAACGTGTAAGGATGTACCGCTAAACCCGCCGCTTTTGCGGACGCCATCAGTGGGGTCACCTTAATATTGCCCTTGGTGGAGGATGAATCCACAAGCATCGGCTTCCAAGGTCCAATTCCGTCGGCATAGCGAGCGACTTGCTCCATACCTTTGGGCTCAAACATCCATTCATAACGATAAGGCTGCTTCTTATCGCCTTGATAGACCATGGTTTCGTTCCAGTCCGTATACGCGATAAGCTGAACTAATTTCAGGTCCATCCCCATATCTGGCAGTAATTGGTCGTTGATACGCTGTAGCTCATTGGCATCGAAGCACTGCAGGTAGATATTGTCGTCTTTTGCGTCGTAGCCGTATTGCTTAAGCACCGTGAGTACTGCTTTGGAGATATCTTTCCCTTCATGGCGATGAAACCAGGGTGCCTTGATTTCTGGGTAGATGCCAATGTCATAACCCAGTGTTTGATTTAACCCTTGAATCAGCTCAATCTCTTCTTCCAAAGTTGGCACAGTAAAATCTGACTTCCACATTGGGAAGCGTTCTGGATATCCAGCCACCTTGTTACCCTGCTCATCGAGCTTAAAGCCTTCTGTCACGCGCAAAGTCTTAATTTCAGCTAAGGTAAAATCAATCGCGTAATAGCGGCCATCCTCCCTAGCTCTGTCCGGAAAACGGCTCGCGACGTCGGTGACGCGGTCAAGATAGTGATCATGTAGCACCACTAGGCGATCGTCTTTCGTCATCACCACATCTTGCTCGATGTAGTCCGGCTTCATTGCATACGCGAGAGCTTTTGCCTCCAGCGTGTGCTCAGGCAAATAACCTGACGCTCCTCGGTGAGCAATCACCAAGGGTTTAGCCATAGCGTTCATCGATGCCGCTAACGCCACAGCTGAAAGAATAAGCGTTGAAGTTTTCATCGTGATTTCCTTATTGAGCTACGAAGATAGCGCTTCTTTATTCTTTAATTGCTCGTCTTGTAACTGTTTTTCCAGTTGCTTCGCCTCATGATGAGCACGCTCACCCAGCAATGCGTAGGTCAAACAAATTATAGAAACAATGCACGAACCCACCAGCAGGATAAAGCCACCATCCCAACCAAAGTGGTCAACGGTATAGCCTAGCACTGCGTTTGCCGCTACTGCGCCGCCTAGATAACCAAATAATCCGGTTAACCCCGCAGCTGTTCCCGCTGCTTTTTTCGGTGCTAGTTCAAGCGCGTACAAGCCAATCAGCATCACCGGACCATAAATCAAGAAGCCAATCGCCACCAGCGCCATCATATCGACTGCCGGGTTACCCGCTGGGTTAAACCAATAGACCATGACGGCTACTGTCACCAATACCATAAATAGAATGCCCGCTGGTGCACGACGTCCTTTAAAGAGCTTATCTGAGATCCAACCACACAGTAATGTCCCTGGGATCCCTGCCCATTCATATAGGAAGTATGCCCACGATGATTTGTCGACCGAGAAGTCTTTCGCCTCTTTCAAGTAAACTGGCGCCCAATCCAATACGCCGTAACGGATTAGATACACAAAGGCGTTTGCAATAGCGATAGACCACAGCAGCTTGTTAGAGAATACATACTTAAAGAAGATCTCTTTCGCTGTCATTTCTTTTTCGTGTGAGGTGTCGTAATCGTCTGGGTAGTCTTGCTTGTACTCTTCAATTGGAGGCAAGCCACAAGACTGCGGCGTATCACGTAGAGTTATCCAAACAAAGAGAGCAACGAGAGTGGCAAAAAAGGCAGGAACATAAAAAGCGGTGCGCCAATCATCACTGAAAGCCCAGAGGCCAAGAATAAATAGTGGACCAATTAAGCCACCACCCACGTTATGGGCCACATTCCATACTGATACGATTTCGCCGCGCTCTTTGCGAGACCACCAATGCACCATGGTACGCCCACAGGCAGGCCATCCCATACCTTGAAACCAGCCGTTAAGGAACAACAAGATAAACATGGCAGTGATGCTTCCGGTTGCCCAAGGCAAAAAGCCGAAACAGAACATCACGATTGCCGACATTAGTAGACCGGCACTTAAGAAATACCTTGGGTTTGAGCGATCCGAGACACTGCCCATGAGAAACTTAGACAAGCCGTAAGCGATAGACACCGCTGCCAATGCCACCCCAAGATCACCGCGGCTATAGCCTTGCTCAATTAAATACGGCATCGCTAGGCTGAAGTTTTTGCGCACTAAGTAGTAGCCCGCATATCCAACAAAAATACCGATAAACAGTTGCCATCTTAGGCGAGAGTAGGTGCGATCAACCTTGTCGAACGCCAAACGTTCGATATGTGCCTTAGGCTTAAATATTCCGAACATAGGAACCTCATTTTGAGCGAAATAGTACAAACATCGAACGACACAAATGCTCGTTCGAAACTAATCGCGAGTGTATGAGAACCTTTTGTAAATATCTGTGACTCATCCCTCAACGGAATAATATCCAACTAAAATCATATACATATAGTTTGTTATTTGGAGGAAGGTTCGGTTTTCACTATATTTAGTTACTATCCGCATGCTGCCACCTGCCTGAATATTAAGCGTTATTTGGGAGAGCAACAGCGATTAAGGGCAAACAGCCCTTAATCAAATGAGATGAGTGTGGTTTAAGTGAGGGCTATTCCATGCGTTTAGCGATGATGTTTGGCTAAAAACTCAGCGGCTGTTGCGATGCCGTGCTCATAGTCCTCCAAGATCTGATCTTTTTGGCTCAGCAGCCCTTTAGACGACAGTTCGCGTTCTGGCTGTATGTGCCAAAGGTTGACATCATCCGGTGGCGATAGCAGGAACTGCTCCACTTCTGCATGATTAGCATAGTGAGACACCAGCATATCCAGATGACTTGTGCTGCTTCGACTAAATGGCGTACGCTTGTTTTGAATATCAATCAAGCGAGCCAGTTTTTCTTTGTCTTGAATCCATTGCTTTAAGTTAAGCTTATCTGCCGTCATCAACTTATATTGATCGCGATACGACTCAAGGCGTGGGCCCGTTAATCGTTGATAATCGACCTTCATCTCTGCCACTTTCGCTGAAAACTGCTTTTGGAACTCAGCGAGTTTTTCTTTGGTCCCTGAGACTTTGAGATGACGAATGTGCATCTCTAACCCTTCTTCTAATTCCTTCTTCCATTTATCGAGTGACTCACGGACTGAAGTTGGCAACATTAGCGCTTCTTTCGGTTTTGGAATGGTACTTATCACGACCATATTATTGATACCGCGGCGATACGACTCTTCTACAGGAATGGTTGCCGATACCCCGCCATCGACCCATTTTTTCCCATCAAACTCAATATCATGATAGTAAAGCATTGGAATTGCACAGGTTGCTCTTAGCACATCAAACCAATTATCAGCGAAGATCGGATAGTAGTAATCCTTTAACTCTTCCACATCCGTAATACAGGCGAGTGCTACTTTATCATCGCCTAGGTTCTGCTTACCGAGAGATAAATCGAGGGGAAACTCGCCACTGTTGACGAAGTCAAACGCCCAATCGAGATCCATAGGTTGCTGCTTTTGCAGAAACTTATTCATATCGAAAAAACGCTCGCGCGTAGTGTAGTTAAGGATAAAGTCGAGACCAATGCCACGCTGTTTGGTCACAAAGGAAGAGACATTCAGTGCACCTGCCGAGGTGCCTATGTACAACGAGAAGGGGTCAAAGCCAGCATCAATAAACTTGTCCAACACACCCGAGGCAAACGCCCCCTTTTGACCGCCACCTTGTACAATTAGCGAGTATTTATCTTTCTGGTTAAACACGCTGAGCCCCTCAACCATCATGGAATCCTTAACATAGTTCAATGAGATTAAAATATTTACTCTAGTCTTTACACTCTTTTTCGCGGTTTTTTGTTACCACTCTTTCCCCAATCTATACACTAACTCTTTGTTTCTAGTCCTGTGTCTTTGAACACTCTCTCACCATTCAAGAATTGATGCTGTTTTCAGGGCTTGCGAGCCGACCTTTTTATTATATACTGTATGTATATACAGGTATTTTATTATGCATGAACTCATTCAGAATTTACACAGTAAGCAATTGATATGGAAAGGAAACCGAGTTGAAGTTCCTCGCGAGTTTCATTGTACTGGTTTCTCCGAACTCGACCACAGGCTTGGTGGCGGGTTTCCTACATCTGGCGTAATTGATATTCAGTCTCCTCAAGGTATTGGGGAGCTGAGATTATTGATGCCTTTTGTACAAAAACAGGCCTCTGAAAGATTGTTTGTTTTGATCAATCCTCCCGGTTATCTGTGTGCCGAGTACCTATACGCTCAGGGTATTAGCCCCTCTCAGGTGCTACTGCTCTATCCTGATTCGCCGCAACACGCATTATGGGCTGCCGAGCAGTGCTTAAAAAGTGGCGCATGCTGTGGGGTTTGTCTTTGGCATAGTGGAATTGAAATTCATCAAGCAAAGCGTTTGCAAGTAGCAAGCGAGGTGGGTCACTGTCTCCAGTTCCTTTTTAAGCCAGCACCTGCGAATAACGATACTCAGGTATTTTCACTCCCAGTCTCTTTGAGCTTAACCCTTAGCCCACATGAGATGGGATTGTCTGTGGCAATTACCAAACGCAAAGGTGGTTTTGTTCGCGATCAGTTTGTGATCAACATGCATGACCGCTGGCCTGAGCTCACCACCAGCAAGAAACCAAGCACCTCCACTGTGGTTGCCTTCCCAATGCGTCAGCAAGGATAAGCATGTTACTGTGGTTATATTTGCACTTCCCGACCCTGCAGCTTGATACGCTGTTTGCTGGGCATCGAGAAGAGAACGACACATCGTCAGAGCCAACTAGCGGAGAAGAAGCGCTCGCTGTGGCGATTGTTGATGGCCGTAAACATGAAGTGGTGCAAGCCAACGCTTGCGCCCTCGAACAAGGCGTAACCTTAGGTATGGGATTGGGTAGCGCGGCTGCGCTTTGCCAAGATCTTCAGGTGCACCCTTACGACAATGACGTCGAGACTCGGCGATTGCACGATATTGCTCAGTGGCTGTACATGATCACCTCCGATATCTGCCTATGCCCACCCAATGGTCTTTTGATTAAGGTTACCAATATGCTGTCGTTATACGAGGGTATTGGTAACTATTGGGCTGCGCTGCAAACACATCTCAAACATCTGAACGTGCAAGCCTACTATTCAACGGGTGTGTCTCCATATTCAGCGATGCTAATGGCAAAGCAAGGGCGCAACTGGATTGAATCCGATCGAAAGGCGCTCAATGATGCTGTTGCTCGCTATTCATTAACGTGCTCTGAGCTACCAAACAAACAGGTCGAAAAGCTACAGCGGGTTGGCATTCAAACCATTGCCGACCTTTTAGCACTCCCCTTACCTGATATCGCCAAACGCTTTGATATCGACTTAGTGAACTATGTCGGCAGGCTCACCGGGCAATTCAAACACCCTGTTGATTTCTATCACCCACCTGAGCACTTTTGCCAGTATTTGGAGCTGTTATTTGATATCGAGAATATCGACTGGTTACAAAAGCCTTTAAGGCGGCTCCTCAACCAGCTCGAGGTGTTTCTTAAGCTACGCGACAAAGTGGCGTTTGAGCTATCACTCATCCTCCACCAGCGTGATCATGGCGATAAGTCGGTAAGCTTCCATTCTGCACAAGGGGATTATCTTGCCGAGAAATGGCAAACCCTCTCTGCGCTCACGCTCGAAAGTATCAAGTTGGATGGTCCTGTGAATGGTTTAACGCTGGAAATCGTGCGCGCCGATGAGGTGCAAGTCAATGAGCATGATCTGTTTAGTGGCGTCAAAGGAAGTCAAACAGCCCTTGAGCTCATCTCAACACTGCAGGCAAAGCTTGGTCAAAACAATGTGACCTCGTTGATGCTCACCGACGACCCTAGACCTGAGTTCGCCACGCAGCCGAGAGCCCCTACCGTGAACGAAAAACCAGAGGTAAATGCCCACTTACCTCATAAACTCCGTCCAAGCTTACTGTACAGCCCCCCCCTTGCGCTCGAGCAAAAGGTAACCGTCGCTCTCGGCCCTGAACGCATCGTCAGTGGTTGGTGGGATGGTAACCCTGTAAAGCGTGACTATTATGTCGCACGTAGTGAACAGGGGCAGTGGTTATGGATTTATCGTACTGAAGACAAGCAGTGGTTTATCCACGGGCAATTTAGTTAACCATTTTTTAAGTTAAGCACTATGAAGTACGCCGAGCTTTTTTGTCAGAGTAATTTTTCCTTCTTAACTGGCGCCTCACATGCTGAGGAGCTTATGCTGCAAGCCGACTTTTTGCAGTATTCCGCTTTAGCGATTACCGATGAATGTTCCGTTGCAGGTGTGGTTCGCGCTCATACTGCAATCAAACAACATGGCTTATCCATTAAGCAGATTGTCGGCAGTATGTTTTGGCTCAATAGTGAGTGTCAGTTCTTGTTGTTGTGCCCTAGCCGTGAGGCCTACGCTGAACTGTGCCGCATCATTACCAATGCCAGACGCCGCTGCGAAAAAGGCGAATATCAACTCTCAGAATGGGATGTGATGTCACTGCGCCACTGCCTTGTTATTTGGCTGCCTTGCGGTAACGAGCATGATTTACGATGGGGGCGCTGGCTCGAGCAATACCATGGTCATCGACTCTGGATTGGTTTACAGCGTCACCTCACCTCACAGGAGCACAGATACATTAGTCACTGTGAATCACTCTCTATCGAGCTTCAACGCCCGATTACCGCCTGTGGTGGGGTATTGATGCACACCGCGACTCGCCTGCCATTACAGCACACGCTAACAGCAATAAAGCTCAATACCTCTATTGATAAAGTGTGTGGTCACTTACTGGCAAATACTGAGCGCAGCTTACGCCCAAAGACTAAGCTTGAAAAACTCTATCGTGAGGAGTGGCTGGCCGAAAGCGTCTACATTGCGGATTTGTGCGACTTTGAATTATCGACACTGCAGTATGAGTACCCTAGTGAGTTGATTCCCAATGGAAAAACACCCATGAGTTATTTAAGGGAGTTAGTCGAGTACGGCAAACAGCTACGCTTTCCTGAAGGGGTGCCTTTGCATGTTGAGCAGACCATTGAAAAAGAACTCACTCTAATCGAAAAGCTACACTACCCATTTTTCTTTTTAACCATTCATGACATCGTTATGTTTGCCAAACGACAAGGTATTCTTTACCAAGGACGCGGCTCAGCCGCCAACTCTGTCGTATGCTATTGCCTAGAAATAACTTCCGTCGACCCACGGCAGATATCGGTATTGTTTGAACGCTTTATTAGTGAAGAGCGTAATGAGCCGCCCGATATTGACGTCGACTTTGAGCACGAGCGACGTGAAGAGGTGATCCAATATATCTATCAAAAATACGGTCGTGAGCGTGCCGCGCTTGCGGCTACGGTCATTTCTTATCGATTCAAAAGTGCAGTACGCGATGTCGGCAAAGCGCTTGGCGTGAGTGAAACGCAGCTTGATTACTTTATCAAGAACATTAACCGCCGCGATCGCTCGCAAGGCTGGCAGGCGCAATTGGTTGAGTTAGGACTCAAGCCAGATTCACTCAAAGGGCAACAGTTTATTGAGCTTGTCAACGACATTACTGGCTTCCCAAGGCACTTATCACAGCATGTCGGTGGCTTTGTCATTGCCTCTGGTCCTTTGTATGAACTTGTTCCCGTAGAGAACGCTGCGATGGCAGATCGCACCGTGATTCAATGGGACAAAGACGATTTAGAAAGCTTAGGTCTACTTAAAGTGGATGTGCTTGCTTTAGGTATGCTTACCGCGATTCGCAAGTGCTTTCAATTGGTCGAAAAGCATTACGGACGTAAACTCACTATCGCTGATATTACTCGACTTCAAGATGACCCAAACGTTTATGGCATGATCCAGCGTGCTGACACGGTGGGTGTATTCCAGATTGAGTCTCGAGCACAAATGAGTATGTTGCCACGCCTAAAGCCAACTACCTACTATGACCTCGTCATTCAGATAGCTATCGTTCGCCCCGGACCAATCCAGGGCGATATGGTGCATCCGTTTCTTAAACGCCGCAACGGCGAAGAAGCCATCTCCTACCCGTCTGAGGAGGTGAAATCGGTGCTGTCTCGTACTCTTGGCGTCCCTATTTTTCAGGAGCAAGTGATCAAACTTGCCATGGTCGCAGCGGGCTTTACTGGCGGTGAAGCCGACCAACTCAGGCGAGCAATGGCAGCATGGAAGAAAAATGGCGATCTTGTTAAGTTTCGCTCTAAGCTTATCGATGGCATGCAGAAAAATGGCTACCAAGCGGACTTTGCAGAACGTCTATTTGAGCAAATCTGTGGATTTGGGGAGTATGGATTCCCAGAGAGTCATTCTGCGTCTTTCGCTGTGCTTGCCTATTGCAGCGCCTGGCTCAAACATTATTACCCTGAAGCGTTCTACGCTTCGCTGCTCAATAGCCTTCCTATGGGTTTTTATAGCGCATCGCAACTGATCCAAGATGCGAAAAGGCATCAGGTTGTTATTGCTCCGGTGTGTGTCAATCGCTCAACCTATCATCATTATCTAAGACCAAGCGACCAAGGGCTAACCTTGCAGCTTGGCTTCAGGCAGGTCAACGGACTTAGTGAGCAAAGCATACAGAAGCTGCTACAACATAGGCCACCCCAAGGCTTTCGTACTCCGACCCAGATTAAGCAGCTAGGACTAAATCGTCGTGAGCTGGAAATACTGGCTTCTGCAAATGCACTAAAAGCCATTTCAGGCGATCGCTATGCGACGCGCTGGGCGATGATGGATAATCTGCAAGACCTGCCACTGTTCCAGAATGACGCAGAGTCTCATTCAATTGAAAACTATCAGTCAATTGAAAACCATGCGCTTCCTTACAAGCCTTCAGCGATTGAAGACATGCTTGAGGACTTTTCATCAATGAATGTCTCCCTCGAACAGCACCCTATCACCCTACTCGACCGAGCGGGAAAACTGGGACGATTTACTCGAATGAAAGACCTTGTGACTAAAGAACATAAATCGCTGGTGACTGTGGTGGGTACAGTGACAGGCAAGCAGTCACCTGGCACTGCGGCTGGCGTCACCTTTTTTACTCTAGAGGACGACACGGGGAACATTAATGTGGTGGTGTGGCAAGCAACCGCAAGGGCTCAGAAGAAGGCCTATCTCACCTCAAAGATCCTTAAGGTCAAAGGCATACTCGAGCGTGAGGGAGAGGTCACTCATGTCATTGCTGGACGCCTAATTGATATGACCGAACATCTTGGCGAGCTCAAAGTCCAATCAAGGGAGTTTCATTAACTCGGTCAATCCGCAATTTAGGGGACTCATAAACACAAAAACGGGAACCTAGGTTCCCGTTTTTTAATCCTATGAATCATAGATCCGCTTCTACTGCCGCTTCCGTACGTCTTTTCTTCCATTCCTTATAGATGAGTAAACTTAAGGTCATCAATACCTTAGAAGTTAACCAAATCATTCTGATGGAACAACCTTTAGTCGGTAGTAAAATATTTTTATCTTCTATAGGGTCAAGCCTATAGATACGTCCAAATTATAGCCTATTTTTTAACGTATGGTGTAATTTATTTAACAGCACAAATTAATTACAAATCTCGTCGAATACGCTCTTGAACCACATCGACCAACAAATCTGGCTGGAACTTGGAGATAAAGCGGTCACAGCCCACCTTCTCAACCATAGCATCGTTGAAGCTACCACTTAATGAGGTGTTGAGAGTGATATACAGATCTTTCATTCGAGGGTCGCTTCGAACCTCGTGAGTCAGCTTATAGCCGTCCATCTCTGGCATTTCAGCGTCAGTAATCATCATCAAGAGTTCGCTGCAAACATCAATGCCTTCGTCGCACCATTGCTTTAGAAGGTTATAAGCCATCGCACCATCGAAACATTCAATGATTTCAACCCCTAGCTGAGCGAGCGTTGCTTTCACCTGATGACGAGCGGTAGACGAGTCGTCTACGATGAGGATCTTCTTACCTTGCAGGTGAGGGAGTAATGAACGGTCTAAGGTTTCTTCTGAGATAGCGATATCGTAATCGATGATCTCTGCTAACACTTTTTCAACATCGATGATTTCAACTAGGCTGACGGCATCATTTTCTTCAACCTTAGTGATTGCCGTGAGATAGTTGGCTCGCCCAACAGTTCTAGGAGGAGGCTGAATTTCTGTCCAAGCAGTATTAACAATGTTCTTTACTTCACCAACCAAGAACCCTTGAACCGAGCGGTTGTATTCCGTAACGATAAGATTTTGATCGCCTTCTTCGTTCAATGTTGGAAATCCAATTGCACGTCGAAGGTCGATGACTGGCAGTGATTCTCCACGTAATGAAGCAACACCGCGAATGCTAGGATGTGAGCCAGGAAGTTGTGTCAAAGGTGGCAGCTTAAGTACCTCTTTGACCTTAAAGACATTAATAGCAAAGGTCTGTCGGCTGTTAAGGGTAAACATTAACAGCTCAAGTCTATTTTCACCCACAAGTTGGGTACGTTGGTCGACAGAACTCAATACGCTCGACATTAGGCTTCCTTGGCATAAACAATAACTGATTTCTTATCTCATGTTATCGGCAGGAAGCACAAGAAGTTTACTGACTTTCACAACAAAAGTATGACCGTCAGCAAAGAGTGTGAAAAGCGTTATCCTTCAATGACTTTCATTAATAGAAGCCCATCATAAAGCGCTTGTTTAACCAAAGCAGCACCGGGCATAGTTGCTTGTTTGTAGAAACGAGACTCGACCAACTGAAGATCTTCCGTGTAGACAGGAAGGCTCTGTTCAGAAATACAGCGCTCTATTGCCGGGTAGAGAATGTCTTTCGCTTGGTTTATCACACCACCGATCAACACCTTTTCTGGGTTAAATAAATTGATGACGATAGCGATCGCGCTACCAAGATGCTCGCCTAGCTTTTCAATGACGTTGATAGCAAGCGCATCCCCTTTAACAGCGGCTTCGCAAATTGCTTCGACAGAGATGTCCTCATACTCTGACAGAATTGAGGCCTCTCCGCGAGCCAAGCGCTTTGTGACCTCATCACGAATAGCTTGTGAGCTTGCGACAGTCTCAAGACAACCCTTATTGCCACAGTGGCAATCTTCACCCTGGCGGTTTATCTGAATATGACCCAACTCACCGATGTTGCCATGTCGGCCTTGCAAAACACGACCATCAAGAATGATGCCTGCACCTAGACCGTGGTGAATGGAAATAAGTACAGAGTTGTCACAGTCTTGAGAGTGACCGAAAAGGTTTTCTGCCAATGCCCAAGCACGAGTATCGTTGGCCACAAATACCGGTAACCCGGTCACCTTAAAGATTTCTTCAGCAACATTTAGATTCTTCACATTGTAATGCGGCATTTGCAACACAACACCTTGATCAGAATTCACCAACCCTGGCAGGGTTAGTGCGATGCTGGTGACACGGTCAAGCTGCTCGCTATAGCTTTCAAAAAACTCTTCAATCTCATAAAGCAATCGAGCCATCACGTCATCTTGGTCCACTTCGTGGACTTCGATTTTGGTGTCGATAAGAACATCACCACCCAGTTCGTGCAGTGCAATAGCTAGATAGCCTCTTCCGAGACGCATGGAGAGAAATTGCCAACCTTGGTTATTGGTTTGCAAGCCAACGGCAGGTCGACCACGACTAGTCGCCTCTTGAACCGTTGTTTCGTGGATCAAATGTGCTTCGATGAGTTCTCGCGTAATCTTGGTGATACTAGCCGGTGCTAGACTACTGAGTTTAGATAGGTCGATACGCGAAATAGGCCCAAATTGGTCTATCAGTTTATACACGCGACCAGCATTGATCTGCTTAATATGATCAATGTGCCCGGGTTGAGCCATGTACATTTTGAACTCCAAAAAACAACAACCTATTAATTTTTTTACTTTGCGAAGTAATTGTGAAGCAGTTTATAGGATTGCCGTGACAAATATCACGCATATAGATGGATCTTTGGGGGGCACGTCAAGTTACGCCTGTGGCTTACATCACAGACACAGTAAGGTTTCGCTCACAATTCAACCAACATTGTTTAACGCCTTGTTACCGAAATGGCAACTTATTTAGCTATTATTAATAAGTGAGGATGGTGAGGTTAACTTGCTTGATTAGGACGCCAGAGATCGTTATTGGCACAGTTTATCTTCTTATGTTGTTTGGCGAGATTATAGCTTTCAACAAATCGATATCCGGCATCCAGACCCACTTGATAGTCATGCAAAATATCATCGACATCACTCAATAAGGATGAGGTTTTAAGTGGTTCATCTGGTGCAATTTGCCATATAAAGCAGTCGTCAGGAGGGGTCTTGAGAAACTCGCTGGTCAGTGAGTAGGTCTGATAATGCACCATAAGCATATCCGCCAAACCTGAATCAAAACGGTCTCCAAACAGGTGACTGAGTCGATATATGTCCCCGGCTCCAAATAACCAACGTCCACCATTAATGAGTTTAAGGTGATCGGCTTGTTTGATGGCATTTGCCTTGAGTCGCTGACCCTCAAAAAAAGCCCCCCAGTTACTAGACCACTGATCGACTTTTTCCTGCCATTGGAGCTGAAGGTTATTCAACGAGCCTCTAAACCAAGTGGGTGACTCGGTAACGATTGGTGCATCTTCTGCTGATAAAGGGTCTTCTGATACGTATTGCTCGGTACGTATCACAATGATACTGCGACACTCCTGTCTCCATGCTTCTTGCACAGGAATGGACGCAGAAACGCCGCCATCAATAAACTCGCGCCCTAGGTGCGACACAGAGCCTTCAAATAAGGTAGGGATCGCACTGGTCGCCATCAAGACTTGATACCAGTCCTCTTGCAGCATAGGTAAATAGTGATCTTTAAGGGTCGCAATGTCGGTCGTAGCAGCAAATGCACGCCTATGGCCGATCACCCGTCTGCCCATATCTACGTCTAACTTATAGGGATAGTCGCAGATTTTATCGAGAGCCCACTTCAAATTGAGGTACTGCTTGCGGCGAATAAAGCTGAAGAGGTGAAAAAACTCGGGATCAGTGGTTAAGTCGAGAATGAAAGATTTACCCAGCTCGGCTTGGCGAGATAGAAAAGCACAGATATTTAGTGCACCTGCAGATGTCCCATAAAATTCATCAAAGGGATCAAAGTTGGACATTAAGAAGGCATCCAATACACCGGATGTGAAGATACCTCTTTGTCCTCCACCTTGCGCGACGAGCGCGGTTTTGCCGTCAAGGTATTTACCAAACTGTTCGTAATCGAGCACAGTCTGGCGGTTAGTGACTATACCTGAGTTCGCCATAATATGCCGCGCTAGGGCTGCTCGTTAAGCGCCGATCGCGATAACGCCAAAAGCGATAATAGCGCTAAACGCAATTGTGACAATCGTCAATGCTACTTTTAGGTCGTATTCCATAACTCCTCCAGATGTAACTTTTCATTACCATTGTGACATGTACTGCTACTATACAAATAACCGCTTCAAAATTATGGTGTTAGTGTCACACTATAATTAATGCTAGTACAACTAATGTAATTTTCGAGCTTTGGCTTGGGGGAAATTAGGATGAAACTAACGCCAATCGTGATAGGTTCTTTTGCTGCAATGTTCTGTCTTTCGGCGCAAAGCAACGTCATTGTTACACCGTTTGTCGGTTATACGCTTGGCGGTGCAGCCAAGGACGGAGAAGGAAAAAGCTATGATATTTCTCCATCCGCTAATGCAGCACTTGCTGTCGAATTCCCATTTCGCAATGGTCGGATGGGCGTCTACTACTCCAAGCAAGACTCTTCACTCGATACCTTAAATCTTGATTCAAGTATTCAATACTTACAATTTCAAAGTAGCGCTGAATATGCTTGGACCGACAAAACCTCCGGCTATATTGGAGCAGGACTTGGGGCGTCACATACTTCCGGAGAGTGGACAAACTCTCATACTGGGTTTGCTGCCAGTATCTTTGGTGGCATGGAGTATCACATAACGAAAAACTTCGCGCTCAACGGCCAGATTAGATGGCAAGGTACAGTGGTAAGCAGTGACTCCATATCGATCTGTAACTTACCCACTGACGATCAAAGTTGTTTTATCGGGTTTAAGACCAAATGGATGAATCAATTTCAAACACAGGTTGGTTTGACGATGAGGTTCTAAAAAAGATGATTGGTCACCATCGGCTCTAATTTGCGCTGATTAGCCAACCTTATAATTGCTATAAGAAGTGATAAATAGGCGACTTACAATCGGATTGATATAAATACGTCAACTAAAATCAAACCAAGGGTGCGTATGAAATATCTAATTCCACTAGCTAGCCTCGTGTTGCTATTCGGTTGCAACTCATCAGATGATAGCTCCGATAACGAGCTGCCCCAATCGCTTCCACCCACTCACCTTCCTAGCGACTTAATTCCTGAACGTCCGCACCCTGATGCTGGAGAGCCTGGTCATCTGCCTGGAGATTTGATACCAGATAGACTTCCAATCGCTTGGTACGAAGAGGTCTCTGCTCGATTCGGGATGACAGTCGAGGCGCTAGATTCGGTTTGTCGATACAAGGGCGAGCATCCTCAAATGGATATCCACGTATCATGTAACTGGACTAATGACGAGTTGACCATCATCTATTTCGCTTCGAGAGGTATTGGTGAGCCTGAGTACTTTTACGACCATGCTTTTAACTGGATTGTCAGTGACGAACAGATAGTGAATGGAAAACTGTGGCCGGGTGTAAACCACAAAGCTGTAGGTCTTGAGGATAATGAAGTCCATATCGAGCCAGATGGTGCAAGATACAACATTGGATATGGTTGTGACCAAGGACAGTGCGATAGCATCGTACACACCCTAAATATCCACTCTAACAACAACCACGTTATTTCAGATGGAACGCCATTTTACGGCTTGAGTGATTTTGATATTTCAACCTATCAGCAGTCAGAGAAGTTCTTCTTTAATATCGACTTTGTCCTAGAAAACGGTGACGTTCACACCAATACGCTCCATCTTTTAGATGATTTCCCAGGTTTAATCTATGATGTGTTAGCACCCGCATTTGGGTATTAACCCGTAAATAAGAAAGCGGCTTATAGTTTCCTATAAGCCGCTTTAGTAGTTTAAATCGACAATTACTTGTGGCGCTCTTTCAACTTATTGACCACATCATTCATTGATAGACCTTGATCTTGTAACAGTACCATCAAGTGATAGATTAGGTCTGCTGACTCACATACTAGCTCCGCCTTGTCACCCGACGTTGCCGCAAGCGCGACTTCAACGCCTTCTTCGCCCACTTTTTGCGATATACGCTTGGTGCCACGGGCATAGAGGCTCGCGGTATAAGAAGATTCCGGATCCGCATCTTTTCGAGCGGCAAGAAGCCCTTCAAGCTGATGAAGCCACACCATTTGTGACTCCTCTTGCGGGTCAACATCAAAACACGTGGTATTTCCTAGGTGGCATGTTGGACCGATAGGCTCAACTTTAACGAGCAAGGTGTCGTTATCGCAATCAAGTGCAATGTTCTTGAGCTGAAGTACATTTCCTGACGTTTCACCTTTTGTCCAAAGGCGAGACTTAGTGCGCGAGAAAAATGTTACTTGCTCTGTTTCGAGCGTCTTCTCAAGCGCCGCAGGGTTCATGTAACCCATCATCAGCACTTGGCTAGATTGAAAGTCTTGGATAATAGCAGGAACCAAACCGTCCACTTTTTCCCAATTAATACGCTCTGTTAAATCAGCGGCTGTTTGGCTCATAATCTGATCTCCACACCTTCTTGTTTCAAATACTGCTTCAGCTCACCAATATTGATGATCTGCTTGTGGAATACCGATGCCGCAAGCGCGCCATCGACGTTTGTTTTCTTGTAAGCTTCGGCAAAGTGCTCCATGGCACCCGCTCCACCTGAGGCAATCAATGGTACGTTACATACTTCACGAACCATGTTTAGCTGCTCAATGTCATAGCCATTGCGCACGCCATCTTGATTCATCATGTTAAGTACAATCTCGCCAGCACCACGTTTTTGAACCTCTTGAACCCAGTCACGAGTTTCCCACTTTGTCGCTTTGGTGCGTGCTTCATCACCAGTGAACTGATAGACCTGATATTTGCCTGTCTCTTTATCAAAATAAGAGTCGATGCCGACTACGATGCACTGAACACCAAACTTGTCGGCAAGATCCGTAATAAGCTCTGGATTAGCAAGTGCAGGAGAGTTGATCGACACTTTATCAGCGCCAAACTCGAGAATTCGAGCCGCATCCTCTGCTGATTTGATACCACCAGCCACGCAGAAAGGAATATCAATCACCTCTGCAACACGGGCTACCCAGCTTTTATCGACAACACGCCCATCACTCGATGCCGTGATATCGTAGAACACAAGCTCATCCGCACCCTCTTCTGCATAACGTGCAGCAAGAGGAACGATATCACCGATGATTTCGTGGTTACGGAACTGAACCCCTTTAACCACCTGCCCATCACGGACGTCTAAACATGGAATTATTCGCTTTGCCAACATTGGAATGCCTCCTCTGCGGTAAACTTGCCGTCTAGCAATGCTCGACCAACAATAACTCCTGACACACCCGTGCCTTTGAGCGCTTCAATATCCGCTAAGCTGCCGATACCACCAGATGACTGGAATTGCACCTGAGGATACTGCTTACAAAGGTCCACATACAGCTCAACATTACTGCCTGCCAATGTGCCATCACGTGAGATGTCAGTACACAGCACATGCTTGAGACCCACTGTTAGGTAATCATCAACCAGCGCCTCTATTGTTACGCCAGAATCTTCTTGCCAGCCAGAGATCGCCACTTTGCGAGTGCCGTTTTCGTCGATATTAATATCTAGCGCTAACACAATGCGTTCAGCGCCGTATTTCTCCATCCAGCCTTTCACTAGTTCCGGCTGTTTAACCGCTGTAGAGCCCACAACAACGCGCTGAGCACCCGCTTCAAGTAGGTCAACCACATCTTGCTCACTGCGCACGCCACCGCCGATCTGAATATTGGCAGGCGTACCTGCAAGCAGTGTAGCAATAAGGTCTAACTGGCGCGCTGTGGTATCTTTTGCGCCAGTAAGGTCAACAAGATGCAGCCAGTTCGCGCCTGCTTGGTGGTAAAGGTTAAACTGCTCTACCGGGTCAACTTTGTATTCGGTAACTTGACCATAGTCACCTTGGTATAGACGAACAACTTGTCCTTCAATAAGGTCTAATGCAGGAATAATCACGTTTCAATCCTTTTGCCCCACTACCTTGTGAGGCGATAATCAATTTTTAGCAAAGCGGTGAGTTACACCAGCTCCAAAAAGTTCTGAATCAGCTTAGAGCCCGCTTTAGACGAGCGCTCTGGGTGGAACTGAACACCATAATAATTGCCACTTTGAATGGCAGCGCTAAATGGGTTTCCGTAATCACACTCGGCGATGGTGTAGTCACCAACAGGCATACCGAAGCTGTGCACGAAGTAGAAGTATTCACCCTCTTCAATACCCGCAAATAGCGGATTTCCAGCAACGGCTTTCACGGTATTCCAACCCATGTGTGGTAATGGCAGATCGCCCGTTTCCAATCGTCTTACTTCGCCTTCACACAGCCCCAAACACTCAACAAGCTCATCAGCCTTCTGACCTTTCTCTTGAGAAAGTTTGCCAAGCAGTTGCATGCCAAGACAGATACCCAGAACTGGCTTTTCAACCTGCTTAACGAGGTCGATAAGGTTGCGCTCTTCTAGGTTTTTCATCGCTTCACTTGCCGTGCCAACTCCTGGCAAAAATAGCTTGTCCGCAGCCAGTACAACTTCTGGCTCTTTTGAGATAACTACTTGATAGCCAAGACGCTCAATTGCAAACTTCACCGATGAAACATTGGCACAGCCGGTATCAATAATGACAACATTTTGAGTAGAGGTAGCCATTACAGTACTCCTTTACTGCTTGGAAGCTCATTGCCTTCGACTTTAATTGCTTGGCGAAGCGTACGTCCAAATGCTTTAAATAAGCTCTCAATGATGTGGTGGTCATTATCGCCTGTTGAAGACAGGTGCAACGTACAAGCGAGTGTGTCTGTCAGCGAACGGAAGAAATGCACAACCATCTCGGTCGATAGGTCGCCAACTTGTTCACGAGAGAACTCCGCATCAAACTTAAGGTAAGGGCGGCCAGAGAGGTCAAGACCACACTGTGCAAGACATTCATCCATCGGAAGGCTGAAACCAAAACGACCAATACCGCGCTTATCTCCAAGCGCCTCTTTTAGTGCCTGACCTAACGCCAATGCCGTATCCTCGACCGTGTGGTGATCATCGATGTGAAGATCGCCTTTGACGAGACACTTCATCTGGAAACCGCCGTGAGTCGCGATTTGGTCCAGCATGTGGTCGAAGAAACCCATACCTGTAGAGATCTCGTTACCGCCTGCTTCATCCAGGTTTACAAATACCTTGATGTCGGTTTCTTTGGTCGTGCGCACCACTTCTGCAGTACGAGCTTTGACTGTTAGATCTTTTAAGATCTGCTTCCAACCCATTGTTTCTGGGTTGTACTGAATACCACGGATAGCCATATTTTCAGCCAATTGGAGATCCGTTTGGCGGTCACCGATCACTGCTGAGGTTTTGAAGTCCACCTTGCCGCTTTGTAGGTACTCTTTAACAAGACCTAGCTTAGGCTTACGGCATGAACAGTTGTCTTCATCAAAGTGAGGGCAAATAAGTACATCGTCAAACTTCACACCCTGAGATTCGAAAATCTCCATCATCATATTGTGTGGGGCATCAAAATCCGCTTGAGGGTAGCTGTCTGTACCTAAACCATCTTGGTTGGTCACCATAACTAGGCGATAGCCTGCATCTTGCAGAGCAAGTAGGCTTGGAATGACATAAGGCTCAAGTTTTAGTTTATCAAGACGGTCAACTTGAAAGTCGACTGGTGGCTCAACGATTAACGTACCATCACGGTCTATGAATAAAATTTTCTGTTGGTTGCTCACTCTATAAATCCTTTTTGATGGTGTACTTAAGCTGCACTTTGTTCTAATTGGTTTCGGATAAATGACAAGGTCTTCTCACACTCATCACGATTACCCACACTAATTCGGACGCAATCTTCAATTGGCGAGTTACGTAAAATAATGCCTGTGTCCCAAGCGGCTTTAAATAGCTCGTCACCGTTTTGGAATTTCACCAAAAGATAGTTACCCCACCCTTCAAACACAGTCACGCCCGGTAGGGTTGATAAACCGGCTTGCAGGTACGCGCGATTCGCATTCAGATCGAGTACTTGGAACTTCGCTCTTGCCAAACCTTGCTCAGACAACGCCTGTGTTGCAATTTCAGCAACAGGGATAGGCACTGGATAAGGAGCAATCACCTTAAGCAGCACGTTGATTAACTCTTCATTTGCCAACGTGAAACCGCAGCGAAGACCCGCCAGTGCAAACGCTTTAGAAAGCGTACGTAAAATCGCAAGATTCGGGTATTGAGCTAAGAGATCGACCGTTGACGCTTCTGGACAGAAGTCAATATACGCTTCATCCATAACTACAATGGCTTTGTCTCTTGTCATTTCTAACAGAGAAACGATGTCATCACGGTTAACTAAGTTGCCTGTAGGGTTATTAGGACTACAAACAAAAACCAGTTTCACACTCTCTAAGTTCGCTTCAATCTCTGGTAGATTAAGCTGCCAATCGGCTGTCAACGGCACTGTTTTGCGCTCGACGCCAATCGTTTCGGCGCTAATTGCATACATACCATAGGTTGGTGGACAGTAAAGGATACTGTCTTGACCCGGCTCGCAGAAAGCGCGAATCAACAGCTCAATGCCTTCGTCTGCGCCACGTGAAGTCAGTGTTTGCTCAGGCATTACACCAGCATAATTGGCATAGGCTTCGATAAGCTGTTTTGGCTGACATTCGCTGTATCGGTTAAGACGAGCAAAGTCAGTTTTGTATTCATTGTTGAATGGTGACTCGTTAGCATTAAGCCAGATATCACCGCTACCGCCAATGCGACGCGCAGACAGATACGGCGTCAATTCTTGAACCTGTTTACGAGCTAATTTTTCCATCAGTCGTTCTCCCGTCTACGCCTTTTGAGCGTTGAGTTTCTCAACACGGATCGTTACCGCACGTTTGTGCGCATCAAGACCTTCAGCTTCAGCCATGGTCACTACCGTTGGTGCTAGGCCTAGTAGACCATCCGCACTTAGCTCTTGTACTGTCATACGCTTTGAGAAATCTGCTAAACCGAGGCTTGAATAGGTGCGTGTGTAACCGTAAGTCGGCAATACGTGGTTAGTGCCCGACGCATAGTCGCCCGCAGATTCAGGAGACCAATCGCCCAAGAAGATAGAGCCAGCATTGTCGAGTAACGGCAATAGTTCACGTGGACTCTTTGTCTGAACAATTAAGTGCTCTGGACCATAGTAGTTAGAGATAGACACGCATTGCGTGAGTGATTCAGCGATGATAATTAAGCTAGAACCCAGTGCCTTTTCTGCGATATCAGCGCGTGAAAGCTCTTTTAGCTGTCTTTTAACGGCTTCCGTTACTTGGTCAGCAATCACTGGTGAAGGCGTTACGAGAACCACTTGAGAATCAGGACCGTGTTCAGCTTGGCTTAATAGATCAGACGCTACGAAGTCAGGGTCTGCGCTCTCATCGGCAATCACGAGCACTTCTGAAGGCCCCGCTGGCATATCAATCGCGGCACCACGGAAGTCATTACTCACTTGTCGCTTAGCTTCCGTGACATACGCATTGCCAGGACCAAAGATTTTATCTACTTTCGATACTGTCTCTGTGCCATACGCCATAGCCGCAACCGCTTGACCACCGCCTACGTTGTACACCTCATCGATTTTACACAGTTTAGCGACATACAAGATTTCGTCCGCAATTGGTGGAGGCGAGCACAACACGACTTTGCGGCAACCCGCTATTTGCGCTGGAACACCAAGCATTAATACGGTTGATGGCAGCGGAGCGCTGCCACCCGGGATATACAAACCAACTTTATTAATTGGTCGAGTGACCTGTTCACACACCACGCCAGGCTGCGTTTCTACGCGCAACGCTTCTGGGCGCTGCGCTTTGTGGAACTTAGCGATGTTTGAGTACGCTTGCTCGAGCGCTTGCTTCATGTTGTCAGAAAGACGCGCTGATGCCGCTTCAATCTCGTCGGCAGAAACTCGAATCGATTCAGGACGAACGCGATCAAACTTCTCGGTAAGATCCAGAAGGGCTTTATCACCTTCGCTACGAACTTGATTAATAACCTCAGTCACTGCCGCTGTAATATTTGCGCCTTCAGTAATTGCAGGGCGTTCAAGAACAGACTCTTGCTGAGATTGACTTAAGTGTTGCCAAACTACGGTTCTCATTGCTTACCCCATCATCTTCTCAATAGGTAGAACAAGAATCGAGCTTGCGCCGAGTTCTTTAAGTTGTTCCATGGTTTCCCAGAACAGATTCTCAGTACTTACTAAGTGAACAGCAACGCGCTCCGTATCCATAGACAGCGGTAATACTGTTGGGTCTTCTGCGCCAGGAAGCAGTGATTTGATTTGCTCAAGCTTCTCAACTGGAGCGTGTAGCATGATGTATTTCGACTCTTTCGCCTGTTGAACACCTTGCATACGCGTTAGCAGTTTGTCGATTAGTGCTAGTTTGTCAGCATCAAAGTCACCCATGCGCTGAATCAACGTCGCTTTAGAGCGGAAAATGACTTCTGCTTCTTTTAGGCCGTTCGCCTCTAGCGTAGCACCGGTAGAAACCAAATCAGCAATCGCATCAGCAAGACCAGCACGCGGCGCAACTTCTACCGAGCCCGTTAGCATACAAGCGCTAAAATCTACACCTTGCTCGTCCATGTAGGCTTTGAGGAGTTGTGGGTAGGTAGTCGCAATACGCTTACCAGCCAGGTCTTGAGGACCCGTATAAGTCTCATCTTTATTGATAGCGATAGATAGGCGACAACCACCGAAGTCTAGACGGCGAAGCGTCTTAAACTCGTTGGCCTCTCCCAGCGCTTTACGGTCAAGACGAACTTCTTCTAGTTCGTTTTCACCGATAAAGCCCAGGTCAACCACGCCATCCATAATTAGACCAGGGATGTCATCATCGCGGACGAGCAAAAGATCGATTGGCATATTTAGCGAGTGAACAACAAGGCGCTCACCCATTACATTGAACTTAACACCACACTTTTTAAGTAGGTCTTGGCTCTCTTTACTTAAGCGACCCTTTTTTTGAATCGCAATTCTTAGGCGTTGTGTTTGCATTGCTGTATCCCTGTGCAAAATATTGATTTTTAAAATATAAAACGAAAAAACCCTCGGGAGCTTTGGTCTCCCGAGGGTTTAATTCTTGAAATCTTAAATCGAACCTCCGAGAGTTTTACCTATCTCTCGGGTATGCGTTCATCTCCCGAAAGACTAAGCTGGGTGATGGTGATGATGATGAATGTTCATATCAAAATTTAGCATACTTATGTTTAGGTTCCTTTGTGTCTGTACCTTCACACTAACTAAGGTTAAGACGATTTTCAACCACTAATTTCAATTGAAAACAATTTTTTTACTGAACGGTCAATTATCAGAAAGATACGCCCTACTTCTCGACTGAGAAAACCATAAAAAACAGGGAGGCGCTTGCCCGAAAACCAAAAACTAGTGAAAAAAAAGAGCCCTTACGGACTCTTTTATCGATTATACGTTTGCTTCTTGCGACATTCTCGCTTTAGAGAGTGCTGACAGAACAAAACAAACAATCACAAATGTCATTGATGCAGCGGCGAATGAGATGAACACTGACGTAGTCATACCCAAGGTAATGAAGCCAACACAAGACACCAATGCTACAGATAGCGCGTACGGCAACTGAGTCGCAACGTGGTCAATGTGATTACAACGTGCACCCGTCGATGACAAGATCGTTGTATCAGAGATCGGTGAACAGTGGTCACCAAATACTGAACCAGCTAATACAGCGCCTAGCATTGGTAGCATCATTGCGATATCTGTTGCACCTGCCATATCACCCGCAATCGGTAGCATAATGCCAAACGTACCCCAAGAAGTACCTGTAGAGAACGCCATTAGACCAGACAGCAGGAACAAAATAACTGGTAGCCAGTGAACGTTAATATTGCCTTGTACGGTTGAAGAGAGGTAAGCACCGGTTTTCATGTCACCGATTACAGAACCAATCGACCATGCGAAGAACAGAATAAGGATAGCGCCAAACATTGACTTAGCACCAATCCACATGGTCGTCGCAATATCAGAGATTGATAGCTTCTGTTTCACCACAGTAAACACTGCTGTTAGAAGACCAGCTGAACCACCGTAAATAAGTGACGTGCCTACATCTGTGTTTTCAAATGCACCCAGTACATTGAATGCAACACCGTCAGCAGCTAACGCCTGGCCGCCAGTGTAAATCATCGCCACAACCATTGCGCCGATAAGCACTAGGATTGGAAGCACTAGATCAGAGACAGAACCAAAGTCGCTTTCTTTGATATCAAGCTCTTCGTTGAGTTCATGCGCTTCTTTCGCGTCATTCTCTTTGTCTTTATCAAAACCTAGACCTTGCTTCGCGTTTAGCTCGTGCTTGCGCATTGGGCCAACATCCAATTGGAACCATGCAACGGCAAACACCATAAGTAGCGCGAACACGGCATAGAAGTTCATTGGAATAAGACGAACGTATGCACCAATCGCTGAGTACTCAGTGATACCGTGGGCAACTAGGATACCGCTGACGATAGTCATGATGTACGCACCCCAGCTTGACGCAGGCATAAGTACACACATTGGAGCCGCTGTAGAATCTAGGATATAAGCTAGCTTAGCGCGCGATACATAAAAACGGTCAGTAACAGGACGAGAGATCGCACCTACAGCTAGGCTATTAAAATAGTCATCAACAAAAATGAATACACCGAGGAAAGCGGCTAGGAGCTTAGAGCCACGCTTGCTCTTAACGCGAGCTTGAGCCCACTCAGCAAATGCTTTAGTACCGCCTGACAGTGTTAACAGAGCAGTCATCATGCCAAGTAGCAATAGGAAGCCAACAATACTCATGTTCCAAGTATTAAGACCACCATCTTCAATAACAACACCAGAGACAGTATCAAAGACGTAACCGGCCGCGCCTGCGACAGAATAGTCATTAAGAAGGAAAGCGCCCAGTACAATACCTACCCCAAGAGATAGTAGTACGCGACGAGTAATGATCGCCAAGCTCAGAGCTACGATCGGCGGTAGCAGTGAAAGTGGTGATGTAGCAAAATCGATTAAATTCATGATCTTCAAAAACCAGTTTTTTATTATGGTTAGAGATCTACTGCAGACATGCGCAAAAGGACGAGAAGTCCAAACGCAAACGTTGAACTAAGCGAAAGGGAAGCGAACACTTCACCCAACCCTACAGTAGCGCTCCATAGTTTAACAATATAATAGACTATGGCAGTGTTGTTCCTTTCGAAGACAACCCCAGCGAGAGAGATTGATGGTCTATTCTCACTTCGGCGATAGAGCCTTTCATCATCGTTCATTGGTATCACCCCAACGATGGTTACTTTTCGCTATCGCGCCTCTACATCAAGAGCAAAATCATTCACTGGCATTTCGAGCCAAGTTAAAAGAATGTTCTTTCTCTTGCATTAGGTGCGAGCCATTGTACTTATCAGAACACCAAATGCAACACGAATGATGTTGCAAGTGAGTAAAGATTATGTCGACTTTGTTAGGGTAATTTCTTTCTCTATACCGTATTTGATATCATATATGCCACCAATGACATATCTTGTTGTCAGCATCCATCATTAATTGCTATTAATTTAAAGAACTATTTAGTTGCTTAGAAATTCGAAACAATTCGTGACAAGTAAACTCGATTTAGCCGAGCATTAGTACAATATGCAACAAAATCCACTTTTCATACATCAATAATGGAGAAAAGTTCATTATTGATTCAAAACAGATTTGAATTGGCGGGGCACTACTACTTTGAAGTTACTTTCAAGAGTTGAATTATCAGAGTTTTGTAAGTTTTCTTATTTTTACAGTTTTAATATCACGAAAATATTGTCAATTAGTTGTTTGGTGTTTATTATTAATCCGAAACTAATAAATAATCTCATGGGAATGTCATGTCTGAATTAACCAAAACTCTACTAAATATTCGTAGCCTACGTGCATTTGCTCGTGAACTTACTCTTGAGCAACTAGAAGAAGCACTAGAAAAGTTAACTACTGTTGTCGGTGAAAGACAAGAAGCTGAAGCTGAAGAGCGCGCAGCTAAAGAAGCTCGTGAAGCTAAACTAAGCGAATACGCTCAAATGATCGCACAAGACGGTATCGACGTTGAAGATCTTATTGCAGCATTGTCTGGTGAATCAAAAGGCAAAACTAAGGCTAAGCGCGCCCCACGCCCAGCTAAGTATAAATACGTAGACGCGACTGGCGCTGAAAAAACTTGGACAGGTCAAGGTCGTACACCTTCTGTAATCCAAGCAGCACTAGACGAAGGTAAATCACTAGAAGATTTTGAAATTTAATTTCAGTCTTAATGTGGATTTATAAAAAAAGCGCCAATAATTGGCGCTTTTTTTTATCTTTCCCAATATGCCTCTTCTAGGCTGTCCTCTCTCTCTGGTAACCCTCTAGACAGGCGTGGGGAGTGTTGTACTAATACTTCATAACTCGCTCTATTTGAGTACTTACATACTTGAGAAAACGACGAATAACTCAAGAAAGTATGTTGATGCTTGCTCGAGTTAGGCACATTTTCTTTATGGTATTTATTTGCTGCCATGTCATGCAATAGTGCCGACAATGCCGCATCCCCTGCACCATTGGTATTTTTAATCTTTTCTGGACCGCCCATATATGGCGCAATATGTGAATAAACTTTAATAGGATTTTCACAAGCCTCTTTAACAGCCGGGCGACTAAATTCAAAACGGTTAAACTCTGCAATACAACCCGGCAATAATGGCAGCGATGTCTCTCTTTTTGCCTCTTCTTCTGTATATCCCGCCATATAAAGTCCAACCGGACCGGCAGTGCACAGTACTAAGTCAACCCATTCTAGTGCTTTATCTGCTGCAGCCAGTGGATCAGTTTCCCCAGTTAAGGCTTCCGCCTCGTCTTCGTTCATAGCTACAACGGATACGTGTTGTTTTAGGAAATCACGCCAATATTGCGGATCATCTTGAATAACAAAGCGTGTACCTAGAGTAAGTACAACAGGAACGTTATGCTTCTTTGCATACTCGATGGCACGCATCGTCGCCTCTGGCATTGGGTCGCCATCTTTACAACGAACTAGATAAGCAGTCAGTACTAAAGCAGATGCCTTTTTGAAAATCTTTTCAGGGATACTATCCGCTTCTAACTGATTCATTTGACCTTCGCTAATCGCGAAAGTACGTTCACCGTCTTCTGTAATTAAAGTAAAGCATCGACCGATCGCGCCATCGACACCTTGAAGATAGTTCAAATCCATACGGCTAGACGTGTTACATAGATATCGGTAACCGTAGCTGCCTATTTTAATGTCTTCACTCATTACACCAAGTAGTACCGATTTATCATCCGCGAGTACAGAGTAATTATGAAGCGTATTACCAATTGTTCCTCCTGCATACTCATTGGTAATAAGTTCTTTCTCTTTAAGCTCTTTGTATAGAGCTTCAGCCGCCACATCATCAATGACCAGAGAGTGACCTTTACTCAGACCAAATTTTTCGATCACACTACTGTCTACTTTTGCTTCAATATCAACCAAGGTTTGGTCAATACCAATAATGTGCGTTCTCGACATCTTTTTGCTGTCTTGAGATTGGCTGACAAGCAAATCTCTTTCATGAACTGGGAAGTAATGCTTGGACTTTCTTTGGCCTGGGAATTTCATACGGTTGTCTTCGTAATAGATTAATAAAGGAGGATCAGGGCGGCGATTCTACCTCTGTATAGTTTACGTCGGCAACATAGGCAAACTTAGCAAACGTTTACGTGGCGTTTTTTTTCTTATTACCCTTGATTTTCTCCATTTCGGGACACACTTACCTCCTCTTAGAAAGTGTGATTTAGTTCGCGGAACTGTATTGCTGGTTTCGTTTCTGCTAGAATCTGCGTCCAATTAAATTAGGTGGTATTTATACATGTCTGATAACAGCCAAAAGAAAGTGATTGTCGGTATGTCCGGCGGTGTAGACTCCTCTGTTTCTGCCTATCTTCTGAAACAGCAAGGCTACCAAGTTGAAGGCCTGTTCATGAAGAACTGGGAAGAAGATGATAACGAAGAGTACTGCACAGCAGCAGAGGATCTCGCTGACGCACAAGCGGTGTGTGACAAGCTTGGTATCCACCTGCATACGATCAATTTTGCCGCTGAATATTGGGACAACGTGTTTGAATATTTCTTAGCAGAATACAAAGCGGGTCGTACCCCTAACCCAGACATTCTTTGTAACAAAGAAATCAAGTTTAAAGCCTTCTTAGAATTTGCAGACGAAGTGCTAGACGCGGATTATATTGCGATGGGTCACTACGTGAGCCGAACCTTCCCAGAGAATGGTGAAAAGCCACAAATGCTTCGTGGTCTAGATAGCAATAAAGACCAAAGCTATTTCCTATACACTTTGAGCCACGAGCAAATCGCAAGAAGCTTGTTCCCTGTTGGCGAGCTTGAAAAACCTGAGGTTCGTCGCATTGCTGAAGAGCAAGGACTTATCACAGCGAAGAAAAAAGACTCGACTGGTATCTGTTTCATCGGTGAGCGCAAATTTACAGACTTCTTGTCTCGCTATTTACCGGCTCAACCAGGTAAAATTGAAACACCAGAAGGTAAAGAAATTGGCGAACACCAAGGTCTTATGTATCACACGTTAGGTCAACGTAAAGGTCTACACATTGGTGGCCAAAAAGGTGGCGGCGGTAACGAAGACCCATGGTACGTGGCTGAAAAAGATCTTAAGCGTAATGTGCTGATTGCCGTTCAAGGTGCAGACCACCCACTGCTTAAGTCAAACGGCCTTCGCGCAGCACAATTGCACTGGGTAGATCGTCAACCGATCACTGCGCCACTGCAATGCACAGTAAAAACTCGCTATCGTCAACAGGATATCCCTTGTACTATTATTCCTATCGACGATGACAACATTAAAGTGATCTTTGATGAGCCACAAGTGGCAGTCACCCCAGGCCAGTCTGCTGTATTCTACAGTGACAACGTATGTCTTGGTGGCGGTATTATTGAAGAGCGCATCTAAAAACAATTCGCAGATTATTTTTTAGGAGAACTACGTGGCTAATACACTTTATGACCGTACGATAGCGTTTGCAGGGATTTGCCAAGCCGTTGCCCTTGTACAACGAGTTGCTAAAGACGGTTACTGTGATTCAGACGCGTTTGAAACCTCTATCAAAGCAATCACCAACATGAACCCGTCAAGTACGCTTGACGTGTTCGGTATCGAGTCTGACTTAAAAGTCGGACTTGAGTGTTTGGTGAATGGGATCGATAGCACCCCAACAGGGAGCGAGATCACGCGCTACATCATTAGCCTTATGGCATTAGAGCGTAAGCTAAACAGTCGAAACGACGCAATGGCGCAACTTGGCGATCGCCTGCAAATGGTTGACCGTCAGCTAGAGCACTATGAGCTCCTCGATGAACAAATGATTAGCAACCTTGCAAGTGTCTATCTAGATGTTATCAGCCCTATTGGTCCTCGAATCCAAGTAACAGGCACACCCGCTGTGTTGCAGCAAACATCCACACAGCAAAAAGTGCGTGCGTTGCTTCTATCCGGTATTCGTAGTGCGGTGCTTTGGCGTCAAGTTGGCGGCAAACGCAGACACTTGGTGTTCGGTCGTAAGAAGATGGTCGAGCAGGCTCAGATTCTTTTAGCTCGAATGTAACTCGGAAGTACTTTGTTACCGAGCTTCTACCGAGAAATTAGTATCAATTTAGAGCTGGTACACGCTTTAAGTAAGCCCCTGCCTGCGCAGGCGCACGGCCAGTGGGGTGGCGACTATTCGGGGCTTGGTGCGTGCTTTAAGATGCTCTATTAGAGGCATCAACGACAAACACATACAAACTCGCACGGTGTGCGAGTTTACTTTTTGTACCAAAATAAAATTAACGCAAACGTTTGCGCAATCTTCGTGACAAACGGCGCAGTTATTGGTATAAAGCTCACGAAATTTAGAAACTCAATTCAGGAGAACATCATGGAACTGTCAGCATTGACTGCTGTTTCACCAGTAGACGGCCGTTACGGTAGTAAGACAACTGCACTTCGCAGCATCTTTAGTGAGTTTGGCCTACTAAAGTACCGCTCTATCGTTGAAATTCGTTGGTTGCAAAAACTAGCAGCAACGGATGCAATCAAAGAAGTTCCAGCATTCAGTGCAGAAGCTAACCAGTTTCTTGATGAGCTAGCAGCTAACTTCAGTGAAGAAGACGCAGCACGCATTAAAGAGATTGAGCGTACGACTAACCACGATGTTAAAGCGGTTGAGTACTTCCTAAAAGAGAAAGTAGCTGGCGTACCTGAGCTTCACGCGGTAAACGAGTTCATTCACTTCGCATGTACTTCTGAAGACATCAACAACACATCTCACGCCCTAATGCTTAAAGAAGCTCGTGACACCGTTGTTCTTCCTGAAATTCGCAACATCATCGATGCTATCAGCAAGCTTGCTGAAGAGTACCGTGATATTCCTCTGCTTTCTCGTACACACGGTCAGCCTGCATCTCCTTCTACTATGGGTAAAGAGATGGCAAACGTTGCTTACCGTATGGAGCGTCAATACAAGCAAATCGAAGCTGTAGAGATCCTAGGCAAAATTAATGGTGCGGTTGGTAACTACAACGCTCACCTATCTGCTTACCCAGAGCTAGACTGGCACAAGTTCAGCGAAGAGTTCATCACTGAGTCTCTTGGCGTAACTTGGAACCCATACACAACTCAGATCGAACCTCACGACTACATCGCCGAGCTATTCGACGCGATTGCACGTTTCAACACGATTCTAATCGACTTCGACCGTGACGTTTGGGGCTACATCGCTCTAGGTCACTTCAAGCAAAAAACTATCGCTGGTGAAATCGGTTCTTCAACGATGCCGCACAAAGTTAACCCAATCGACTTTGAAAACTCAGAAGGTAACCTAGGTCTAGCCAATGCTGTATTTGGTCACCTAGCACAAAAACTACCTATCTCTCGCTGGCAGCGTGACCTGACAGATTCAACGGTTCTTCGTAACCTAGGTGTTGGCTGTGGCTACGCTATCATTGCTTACACTTCAACACTTAAGGGTATCAGCAAACTAGAAGTGAACCGTGAAGCGCTTCTAGCTGAACTTGATCAAAACTGGGAAGTACTCGCAGAGCCTGTACAAACAGTCATGCGTCGTTACGGTATCGAGAAGCCATACGAGAAGCTAAAAGAGTTGACTCGTGGTAAGCGTGTTGACGGCGAAGCAATGCGTAACTTCATCGACGGTCTAGAGCTTCCTGAAGCCGAAAAAGCACGTCTAAAAGAGATGACACCAGCGAACTATATCGGTCAAGCGATTGAGCTAACTGACAAGCTGTAAATCTCGATAGCTCTCCTTGGAGATAAGCTAGATTGAGTACAAAGTAAAGCGGCGGCGATAGTAATATCGCCGCCGCTTTTGTATCTGTTACATACGACCCACTTTGGACTAGCTACTGCTTTTGGAAGAAAAGAGTAATCGTTCCGACTTCCATACCAAACTTGCGAATGCTGGTTAGGTTAAAAAGATGCTTGTCGTCTTGACGGTACATCCAATCATCAAACGCTACGGTGTAAGTTGAGCTGTCAACTTCCAATTCAAAGTCGTACTGCCAACGAAGCGCATTGCCTACGACCTCTCCTTTGGCCTCTCCAATGATATCGTCAGCTCGGCCTTTGTATGTTCCATCGGCTAACCTGTCTATCGTCCAAATACGCTGATCGAGTTCTCCGTCCTCAAACACAAAGTCTTCCACTAGCGTAATCTGGTCGCCTTGCACAGTCCCAACAATGACTACCTCAAAGCGCCGAGTTTGTTTGTCGGTGTAGTCTTGTACCATGCCCCAAGCCTTAGTTTCCCCTTCAAAGTACTCGAACAAATTAAACTCGGGTGTAGACCCTTGGTAATCCTTTAAATCAGCACTGCAAGCGCTTAGCAATAGGACGAGAGGGAGTATCAAGCATGTAGCCAACCACTGCACACGTTTCATTATTGTTCCTTATTATCGGTTCATACCTATAAGCTGTGCTCTCAGCTTGGGGTATTGAGTGTTATTGCCCAACCAAATTGACAGAAACCCATCATTAAGCGACTCATCTTCAATACGCCCAACTTTCTGCATAGGTTTGTCACTGTTTAGATAGTAGAAACTGCCCGATGAACCGTCAGTCACATAAATAAGCTGATGGCCGTCTGCGACGCTCGGAAAAATGTCATACAGTTTGGCTATCCATCGACTGCGAGTTTCCTTGTCGATGCCCATTTTCTCCCATTGGTCGAGCGTGGCTTCAAGTAGTTGCTCTCGGCTAATGTCACGCTGGTATTCAATGCGCAAAGCGACTGGATGAGGTGACACGTCGCTACTCAATGCATACGTGCCTTGCGGAGCGAGCAGCTGGGAGCGATATATATCAAAAAATAGCCAAGAGAGCTGAGCCTCGCCAACTACCTTCCACTGCCCCCAGCCTTCATAACTCACGGGTCTATCGCTGGTTGCAGAGGCACTACCTACAGCCAACGCTAAACATAATCCAATTAATCCTTTAGCTTTCATGACTCACCTTCCGCTCTGAGTATGTGCTCAATCGTAGAACAACAAACACGATGGCAACCCATTGCAGAAACAGTAGCGCCATCATTGTAAAAATAGAAAGGTGTGTATCCACAGCGCCGAGCTTAAACCCTGCAAAGTAGCTGAGCGCTCCTGCCACACCACCTATCATTACTACGATAGAAATCGGATAAGAAGTCAGAAAGCTGGCAAGAAAGTACGCATACCAAGCGAAAATGAGCCAAAGTGCCACAAGCCAAATAGGAAGTAGCGCCGCATCAAATACCAAAACGCCCGTGAGTGCATTGGCACTATCAACAACTAAACCAAGCCCGACAATGGCACCCCAGATAGGTAAAGACAGATTGAGCTTGTTGAAGGTGGTAGATACGGTAATCACAGCGAGCACAAGTGCGAGCCATTGAAATCGCTCTTGACCAAAAACGGACAGCGCCCACATCAACTCGAACCAGGTACTCACTATCAACAACTTCCATCCACGAGTCATGACCACTCTACTCCATGGCTGCAGTTATTGGCCGCGCTGAAACGTGATGTGAACGGTACTAATGCTCTTGGCTCTAAACCCGCCCTCGCAGTAGCAGAAGTAATAGCGCCACATTCTAATAAAGCGCTCGTCATAGCCGAGCTCACGGACTCGAGTGAGAGCGTTCTCAAAACGATGCCTCCAATCGACAAGCGTTTTGGCATAGTCTTGCCCGATATCAAATAGATCTCGAACAATAAGGTCAGTGTGCTTTGTACTGTTAGCAGTGAGCGCCGTTATCGATGGTAAAAAGCCGCCAGGGAAGATGTATTTTTGGATAAAATCCACATTATCGGAGTAATAGTCGTAGCGCTGGTCTGCGATGGTTATGGCTTGTATCGCCATCAACCCCTTGGGTTTTAGCAGCGATTGGCATTTTTTAAGATACGACACGAGGAATTGCTTACCAACGGCTTCGATCATTTCAATCGAAACAAGTTTGTCGTATTGCCCCTCAAGCAAGCGGTAGTCTTGTTTGAGTAAGGTAATCTTATCTCCGAGCCCCTCTTTCTCAACTTGTTGCTGAGCGTACGCGTATTGTTCTTCCGATATTGTCGTTGTCGTCACGTGACAGCCGTAATGCTTCGCCATGTAAATCGCCATGCCGCCCCAGCCAGTTCCGATTTCGATCACTTGATCGCTCGACTTGAGTTTTAGCTGCTGGCACAGACGCTCCATTTTATTGAGCTGCGCTTGCTCTAACGTATCAGTGTCTGCGCGGTAGATACCTGACGAATATAACATTCTCTCATCCAAGAATGTTTCGTAAAGACTATTGCCTAAATCGTAGTGTGCCTCGATGTTCTCTTTAGACTTAGTAACGGTATTTCTATTTACCCAGTGGCCAAGTTTGTACATTATTTTGGTGAGCATGCTCGATTTGTCTTCAATGGAATCAAGCGCTGCGAGGTTAAGGGCCATCAGCTCCATCAGGGCTGAGAGATCAGGGCTGTCCCACCAGTCGTCCATGTACGCTTCACCAGCCGCAATACTCCCGCCTTGGAGTAAACGTCGGTAGAAATCAGGGTGTTTGACTTCGATAACCGCAGCAGGTTCATTTGACCGAGGGGCTCCGAAGCGTTCTTCAACTTTTCGACAGCTGTCGCCACTGGTGGAGAAGCTTTCAATGATAGTAAGCGTACCGATTTCTAGTTTTTGTAAACAACCAAAAGCCACACCCTTGGCTGTTTTTTGGATGCCGGTTAACGTTTTCGGTACGTCTAGTGACGTCGTTTGTAACATTGGAATTCTCCCTAATTCTTAGAATTCGATTGCTGCGAAAATTCTTTATTTCTATTACCTGGGTGGTCGTATATTGGTACTCCTTTGCGCCAAAGCTTAAAAGCGTGCCAATAAATGCCTACCACTATTTTTACGGTAAGAATCGGCGTTTTGACCAGTTGCTTCATCAGCGAAGACGAATTAAACGGATGTGCCTTCATCTGCAAAGTTGCGTCAAACACCTTATTGTCTTTATGACAAGCTAAATGAACAAAAAGCCTATCTTTCAGAGGCTTGAGCCTCCATCGATATGTTTGTTCTATCGGGTTAAAGGGAGAAACATGAAAGGCTTTCTCATGCTGCCAGTTCTCGCTATTCAGCCCTTGCTCGGCATTAACTGCGTAATAGTGCCTCTCATTCCACGGTGTGTTACTCACCTCAGCTAATAAATAGCGCCACTGCCCAAGCTCGTCATATAAATAGTAGAAATTAACCGGACTAAAATACAACCCGAGGTAGCGAAGGTGGCACACAGCGATAACTTTGCCGTTAATTTTATCCCCTGTGAGTTGATGCACTTTCTCTTGTACCGCTGTTTTTAAGTCGCCTTCCCCGAGGTAGTCCTCACGCTTGAACCTAGCCCAATGCCACCAGCGCATACCGAAACCCCACACGTTTTTGCTCAGCATATCCAATTCATCAAGATCGATAGCAGGCATAAACAGCGGATAAGAGAGGCTGTGTTTGGTCGGCACAAAGCGCCGGTGTCCAACCTCTCCAATCATTAGGCGACTAACAAGCTCCATTAGGCAGCTCCTCTTGACAGCGCGCCTTGTTCATTTTGATGCGAGGCCTCTTCTTGAATACCACGTACAACGTCCAGCGCGCTTCTTACGCCGTCTTCATGGAATCCGTTGTACCAATAGGCACCACAGAACCATGTATTTCGACATCCCCACAGCTCCTTGCGACGCTCCTGGGCGGCAATGCTCTCGGTTGTGAATACCGGATGGCTGTAGTTAAAAGTCCTGAGGATTTTTGAAGGCTCGATCTTGGCTGCCGAGTTCAGCGATACACAGAAGGTAGACTCTGACTCAATATGCTGAAGAATGTTCATGTTGTAAGTGAGTGTCGGTAATCGCTGCTGCTCATCATCGCCGCCATCCAAGGCGTAATTCCACGATGCCCACGCTGCTTTGCGTTTTGGTAACAAGCTAATATCGCGATGCAAGACGACTTCGTTTTGCTGATATTCCATCGCCCCTAAAATCTCTCTCTCGTCGTCTGAGTGCTCTTCAAGCATATTGAGCGCTTGGTCGCTATGACAAGCGAAGATAACTCTATCGAACTGTTCCGTAACGCCATTAGATGTCACTTTCACTCCCAACGAATCACGTTCCACTTTACTCACCGGAGAGTTCAAACGGATTCGACCCGCGAATCCTTTGGTGAGCGGGTCGATATAAGCTCTTGAGCCACCTTCTATGACATACCACTGAGGGCGGTCTACGACGTCAAGTAGTCCGTGGTTTAAGAAAAATCGCAAGAAGAAACGAAGCGGAAACGAGCGCATGTCGGCCAGCGTCGATGACCAAATTGCAGCGCCCATTGGTAGGATATAGTTTTGGGTGAAATAATCTGAGAACTCGTTGGTCGTTAAAAACTCTCCGAGAGTTTGCTCACTCAAGTTTGTATTGTCTGCGGAGGCTTTGGCGAGCTTATTAAAACGTAGTATCTCGAAGATAAACCGATAAAAGGTTGGACTGAGTAAGTTTCTCTTCTGAGCAAACAAAGTAGGTATGGTGTGCCCGTTGTACTCCAATCTATTCGAGGCATTTTTAACGCTGAAGCTCATTTGGGTCGGCACGCCTCTCACTCCAATCTCATTCATCATCTTAATGAAATTAGGGTAGGTTCTGTCGTTGTACACAATGAAACCTGTGTCTACCGCATAGCCTTTGCCATCGACCTCCACATCAACAGTGGCCGTATGTCCACCGATGTAATCATTGGCTTCGTACAGGGTAATGTCATGGTCTTTATGTAGATAGTAACCACACGTTAACCCTGAAATTCCAGTTCCTACTATTGCTATTTTCATTGTTATTATCCTTGACCGTCTTAAAGAAGTTTACCTACCAACCTTGTTTGCCAACTGTAAGGTAATGCTGCAATTACCCTAAGTATTGAGGTAAACCGTTTGGGGAAATAGATGGTTTTTTGGCGCTTTTCGATGCCTTTTCGTATTGCCGATGACGCCTCTTCGGGCGTCACTATCATCGGCATATCAAAATCGTTTTTGTCGGTGAGCGGTGTTTTCACAAAGCCCGGGAATACGCAACTCAGCATGACTCCCTTTGATTTCCAATCTAACTCAAGTGTGCGGGTGATATAAGTGATTGCCGCTTTAGAAGCACCATAGGCCTCTGCTCTAGGGAGTGCTAGTTCACCCGCTATCGAACTCACAACGACGACATGGTGCTGCTCGTCGAGTCGCTCTTGAATCGCTTCCAAAACGTTCACGCTGCCTATCACGTTTACATTCATCACACGAGCGACAAGCTGTGCATCCAAAACGCCATCATCAATATATTCGCAGTCTCCTGCGTTGATAATCCACAGTGTTGGCGGCACTGCGAGTGAGCTCACAGCTTGTTTGACCTGAACTGAGTCTGTGACATCAAAGCTAAGCGTCGATACGTTCTCTCGCCCTGCTTTGACCTCCTCTAACTTGGTTTGTGAACGACCGCATGCGTAGACGTGGTGACCTTGGGCAGCAAAGTCTTCAGTCAACTGCCGCCCAATGCCGGATGATGCACCCGTGATAAACACTGCTTGGTGTGTCATAGAATCACTTCCCTAGCCTTTGCTTGATGTTTTTTATCACCGCACCAAGAAGTGGAATGTTCTCGTACAGCATCTCTCCTAGGTCAAAGTAGTCGCGGTGATAAATAACGCGATCACCTTTAAAACGGATATGACTGACACCGTTGACCTCAACAGGTTGCCCCCCGTTTAACTTCGGGTGCTTGAGTTTCATAGTCCAGGTCAGAAAGCCAGTGTCGTCTACCTGTTGGTGATGCTGAATGGAGAAGTCACATTGAATAACGTTAGTGTAGAGAGAATCAAAATATGCGGACAGTTGATCCCAGCCTTCGAAACGATGCGCTGAATCTTCAAATACCACATCCTTGTGATAGAGGTCTTCGAGCAAATACAGGTTGTCTTTGCTCAGTTTTTCATAAACCTCACTGACGGCTTCGATATTCATAACAACCCTTTGTTAGTTATACATTTGTTCTCAATGTACAAGTTAGTACACCTTAAAAGTTATACAAGTTTTTGCATTTCCGATTTTTGTATAACTATTACGGCGGGCTGTTTTGAAAAGATCAAAAAAAAGCTTGGAAAATTTTCCAAGCTTTTTAATGGGTTCGGTTTAATTAACGTCGTATCAGTACTGTTGGCTACGCAACGCGTCAATACGCTTTTCTAGTGGCGGGTGGCTCATAAGAAGCTCAGTCATGGAGCGCTTACCATTAATACCAAATGCCATCATTGAGCCTTCCAGTTGCGACTCTTGGCTCATCTTCAAACGCTCAAGCGCTGCAATCATCTTATGTTTACCAACAAGTTGCGCTGCACCCGCGTCTGCATGGAATTCTCTGTGTCGGCTGTACCACATAGTGATAAAGCTCGCTAGGAAGCCAAATACCAGCTCTAGTACCATAGATACACCGAAGTAAACCATCATGCTAGTGCCACCTTCTCCCTCTTCGTTAGAATTGTTTGAAGCAACGATGTTGGCAATAAAGCGCGACAGGAAGATAACGAAGGTGTTCACTACACCTTGCATTAGCGTCATAGTGACCATGTCACCATTCGCGATGTGGCTGACTTCGTGAGCAAGTACCGCCTCTGCTTCGTCTCTCGTCATGCTGTGCAACAGCCCTGATGAAACCGCAACCAATGAATCATCGCGTTTTGCACCTGTTGCAAACGCATTGATGTCAGGTGAGTCATAGATAGCGACCGTTGGCATGCCAATGCCAGCTTGCTGAGCCTGACGCCCAACCGTTTCTAGCAACCAATGTTCAGTTTCATTACGTGGGCTTTCGATAACCATGCCGCCTACAGAGCGCAAAGCCATGCTCTTTGACATCATCAAAGAGATAAATGAACCACCGAAGCCAAACACGGCGGCCATTATGAGTAACCCTGACAGGCTGCCTGGCTGCAAGCCCGTTGTCGCGTAGACGATATTGAGCACAATGCTCAACACCAATACCACGGCAAGGTTAGTCGCTAAAAAGAGTGCTATACGCTTCATTTACATTTCTCCAGATCAAGAAGCTCTATATTGTACAAATGCCTTTGTCATTGTTTTCGGGTTCATCACTCTACAAAGAGTTTGAGATCCAAGTGGCATTTTTCGAATCTAATATATACATAGTGTCGTAGTTTTGAAATTCAAGTTTAAGCTTTAAATTGCAACAAAGCATTAATCTTTTGACTACTTTATAGAGAATAACATCTTGATATCGCAAAGCTATTACTAAGACGCGACCAGCGTGCTTCATAGTGTACGTCAATTGAGCATTTTGATAGCGAATGACAGACAGTGAAGTCTTAGACTTTAGTCTTATTGTGAGTATGACAACGACAAGATAAAGTCCACATAGTCCAAAGCCCATGTTGAAAAGGAAAATACCATGGTAGAAAACAACAACTTTCAGATGGCCATCGATCTACTGTGCTGCCACTTGGGAATCAGTGAAGATGAGGCTCGTGAGCAACTTGGTATCAGCGACATCAGTGACGTAGATACGCACATCATGGAAACCCAGTCCGCTTTAGTGGGTCTGTCTGAAGACAAGTAAGTACAGCATCTATTGAGTCGGGGCTGCGATTGTATCGCAGCCCCGATTTTTTTGTGTCTCACAGGTACAAAAAAAGCCTGACTTGAGCGACAAGTCAGGCTTTACGAGTTTAGTGCTTAAGACTCTTTCTTTGGCTTTTTGCGTTTGTCGGTAATTTCCCACTTACCGTCAACATAAAGGCCAGTCCATCCTGAAGGCTTACCTTCGATCTCTGAGCGGATGTAGTTCTCTTTCGTCTTACGGCTAAAACGAACGACCGTAGGACGACCATCAGGGTCCTCTGTAGGCGCTTCTGCTAGATAGACAAACTTCGGTGACAAACGCTCTTTAAAGCGTGCCAGCTCACTCACTAATGGAGCACGAGTCTCACGAGATTTAGGGAAGTTACTCGCCGCCATGAACAGACCTGAAGCACCATCACGCAGTACAAAGTACGCATCTGAGTTTTCACATGGCAACTCAGGGAAGTGCACAGGATCTTCTTTCGGAGGCGCGATCTCACCATTTTTTAGGATCTTACGAGTGTTCTTACAGTTTTCGTTTGTGCAATCCATATACTTACCAAAACGGCCATTTTTAAGGACCATTTCAGAACCACATTTATCACACTCAACCGTCGGACCATCATAGCCCTTAACCTTAAATTCGCCATGCTCAACGACATAGCCTTCACAGTTCGGGTTATTACCACATACGTGAAGTTTACGCTTGTCATCGATAAGGTACGCGTCCATCGCAGTTTCACAGATAGGACAGCGCTTCTTAGCGCGAAGTGCCGCAGTCTCAACGTCTTCTTCTAGAACATTGATGATGCCCTCTTCATCGCCAAGGTTGATCGTTGTTTTACAGCGCTCTTTTGGCGGCAGTGCGTAACCAGAACAACCAAGGAATACACCAGTAGATGCCGTGCGAATACCCATAGGGCGACCACATGTTGGACACTCAATATCAGTCTCAACAATATGGTTTGGCTTCATACCACCGTGGTCTTCATCCAATTCAGCTTTGCCAAGGTCGGTTGTGAACTCTTCGAAGAACTCATTTAGAACCTGCTTCCAATTGGTCTCACCTTCAGCGATTTGGTCGAGCCTCTGCTCCATACGAGCGGTGAAGTCGTAGTTCATCAAATCGGTAAAGCTGTCATCCAAACGGTCGGTAACAATCTCACCCATTTTCTCGGCGTAGAAACGGCGCTGCTCCACTTTCACATAGCCACGGTCTTGGATCGTAGAGATGATAGAAGCATAAGTAGAAGGACGACCAATACCGCGCTTCTCTAGCTCTTTAACCAAAGCAGCTTCCGTGAAGCGCGCTGGCGGCTTAGTAAAGTGCTGTTTTGGATCCAGTGCAACAAGGTCAAGCTTATCGCCTAGTTGTACTGCAGGAAGAATCGCGTCTTCATTCTTGCCCATTGGACGTTGAACACGAGTCCAACCATCAAACTTAAGAATACGGCCTTTCGCTTTAAGCGTGTAATCATCTGCCTTAACGCTGATTGTCGTTGAATCGTATTTTGCTGGTGTCATTTGACACGCAACAAACTGATTCCAAATCAACGCATACAGCTTATGAGCGTCCGCTTCCACGCCATTTAAGTCGTCAACTTTTACATTCACGTCAGATGGACGAATCGCTTCGTGCGCTTCTTGCGCACCTTCTTTACTACCGTAAAAGTTTGGTTTCGCCGGTAGGTATTCGCCGCCAAACTCACTATCGATAAAGCCGCGTACAGCGTCTACCGCTTCCGCACTCAAGTTTGTTGAGTCAGTACGCATGTAGGTGATGTAACCCGCTTCATAGAGTCGTTGAGCAAGCATCATGGTCTTTTTAACACCATAACCTAAGCGTGTACTTGCCGCTTGCTGGAGTGTCGACGTGATGTACGGTGCCGAAGGCTTGCTTTGCGTCGGACGATCTTCGCGTTTACAGACTTCGTAAACTGCTTTATCTAACGTCGCGACAGCGGCTTGCGCCTCGGTTTCGTTGGCAGGCTTAAAAGCTTTACCTTGCTTTTGAGCAACAAGTAAACGGAAGTCTGTTTTATCTGTTGTTTTGGTGTCGGCATGAATATCCCAGAACTCTTCAGGAATAAACGCATTGATTTCACGCTCACGTTCAACCAATAGTTTCACTGCCACAGACTGTACTCGACCTGCTGACAAGCCTCTCGCTACTTTTTTCCATAGCAGAGGAGACACCATAAAGCCCACTACTCGGTCGAGGAAACGACGAGCTTGTTGAGCGTTAACACCATCCATATTCAGCTCGCCAGGATCCTGGAACGCTTGCTGGATAGCATTTTTAGTAATTTCGTTAAAGACCACACGCTTGTATCGCTCTTCATCGCCACCGATGATCTCACGAAGGTGCCATGCGATAGCTTCTCCTTCGCGGTCCAAATCGGTTGCGAGATAAACGTGGTCAGCGTCTTTTGCAAGCTTTTGTAGCTCGGCCACTACCTTTTCTTTGCCAGGTAGTACTTGATAATTTGCCGCCCAATCGTCGTATGGGTTGATACCCATCTTTTTAATGAGTGCCTTACGGTCTTTTTCTTTTTTAATGCGTGCTTTTTCTTCAGCACTTAAGCCTTTGGTAGACACCGCTGCTGCTTTTTTACCTGTACTCTGACCGGCTGTCGGCAAATCACGTACGTGACCCACACTCGACTTAACAATAAAGTCTTTACCGAGGTACTTATTAATGGTTTTAGCTTTAGCTGGTGACTCCACTATAACTAGTGACTTTCCCATAATGACACTAACGTCCTATATCACATTGCGACATTTAATCGCACGATGTTCGAAATGTATGCTTCTTTTTACTATTGAGCGAGAACAAAAGAAGGTCAACCTGTTTTTTTACAATCAGACGCTAATTGGTCGACAAATGTCCGATTGAAACGGGCTCGCCATTTAAAAAATGGCGCAATATTAAACGTCATTTACCCAAGTTGACTAGCAACAATAATCAAAATTTGTGGCAAATCACAAATTGCTGCTAACTATAGCCGAGATATTTGTCCTTGCAAAATGTGTTGTCACTCATAAACTACGGCAAAAGCCATATATATAGAGGACATCAATATGTCACAAAGAAAGCCAATCTCTCAATTCGACCTTTTGTTGATTGCGAATCAGGTCATTCAAGAGCACGAAGACTTCATCGAAGGTATGCGTGCTGACAGCGTTGAAGAAAAAGACGGTGTATTAGTATTTAAGGGCAATTATTTCTTGGATGACAATGGTCTTCCAACTGAAAAAACAACGGCTGTATTCAACATGTTCAAATACTTAGCCCACCACCTTTCAAAAGAATTTACTGTCGAATAACGACTCAATAGATTAAAAAAAGCGCCCTATCTTACGAGAGGGCGCTTTTTATTATGACTGGCTTAGACCTTCTAGCTTGTCAAAGTAATCTGGGAATGTCTTTGACGTACACTTAGGGTCATTGATAGTCACTGGGGTGTCACTTAGCGCAACCAGTGAAAAACACATCGCCATGCGGTGGTCATCGTATGTATCAATCGCAGCGTGCTTCAGATCTTTCGTTGGCTCAACAATGATATAGTCTTCACCTTCTTCTACGGTAGCACCGACTTTACGAAGTTCAGTAGCCATCGCAGCCAAGCGATCCGTCTCTTTTACACGCCAGTTGTAAACATTACGGATAGCCGTCGTCCCTTTGGCAAAAAGTGCTGTGGTCGCAATTGTCATCGCCGCATCCGGAATATGGTTGTAGTCCATATCGATACCGACAAGCTCACCCTTGCGACATAGGATATAGTCATCACCCCATTCAATATCAGCGCCCATCTTCTCAAGCGCATCTGCGAAATGGATATCGCCTTGAATGCTGTTTTTCCCAATACCCGTCACTTTAATCTCACCGCCCTTGATGGCAGCTGCCGCTAGGAAATATGAGGCAGATGATGCATCGCCTTCAACGAGGAATTGACCTGGTGATTGGTACTGTTGACCACTTTTGACAACGAAGTTCTGATAATCTTGGTTTTCAACTTCCACACCAAACTGCTTCATGATGTGTAGGGTGATATCAATATATGGCTTAGAAACCAACTCGCCAACAATCTCAATGGTAACGTCTGATTCAGCGAGTGGCGCTGACATCAAAAACGCAGTTAAAAACTGACTCGAAATTGAGCCATCTATTTTAACATGACCGCCTTTCAGGCCCGTACCCTTGATATTGAGTGGTGGGTAGTTTTCGTTCTCTAGATAAGTGATGTCCGCCCCTGCCTCTACAAGCGCATCAACCAAGTGACCGATTGGACGCTCTTTCATGCGTGGCTCGCCAGTCAAGATGAACTCACCTTTACCTAAACAAAGTGCCGCGGCGAGTGGACGCATTGCAGTCCCCGCGTTACCCAGAAATAGCTCGGTTGAAGAGTCTACGGAAAAAGCCTTACCTAAACCTTTGACAACACATTGAGTTTTATCCGCAGATAACTGATACTCGACGCCCAGTTTAGTAAGGGCATTCAGCATGTGTCGAATGTCATCACTATCGAGCAAATTAGTCAGGGTAGTTGTACCCTCGGCTAGCGCAGCCAGCAGTAATGCACGATTGGAAACGCTTTTAGAACCAGGAAGATTCACCGTTCCTGAGACTTTCTGAATTGGTTGTAATGTTAAGCTTTCCATTGGGGTGTTTAATCCTTTGCTGATACTTCGGTCCTAACGTGAAGTATCCTCTATAATTCTTCGTACTGGCAGACTATCGAAAATAAAGAATGAGCGCCACCCCTAAAACTGCTAACGGCGGTTAAAAATCAGGCAAACAGGTACTAGCCAGCTAGTACAGCGAAAAATAAAGGAAATCAGAGCCTATTCCGTATGACCATATATCTTCCAGAACTAGACAGTCATGACCTAAGCTTCCCTTCGCCATTTGAGGCTTTAGATGAACCTAACGGTTTACTCGCTTTTGGTGGTGACCTGAGTCCGCAACGACTCATTAGTGCCTATAAGAGCGGTGTTTTTCCTTGGTTTGGACCCAATGAACCTCTTTTGTGGTGGAGTCCTTCTCCGCGAGCCGTTTTCTTCCCAGAATCTTTCCAACCCTCGAAAAGCTTACGAAAGTTCCAACGTAAGCACGGTTATCAGGTCACGATAAATAAAGATACGGCTTCGGTAATTGGGTTTTGCTCCAGTACTCGGCCACTGGAAGAAACCTGGCTAAATGACGATATGCAAGCTGCATACATTGAACTCGCAAACCAAGGTCATTGTCACTCTGTCGAAGTATGGCAAAACCAGGAGTTAGTGGGCGGTCTCTATGGTCTTTCTATCGGGCAGGTATTTTGTGGCGAGTCCATGTTTTCTCTAGCAACCAATGCGTCCAAAATCGCCCTTTGGTATTTCTGTGAACACTTTACTTTGAGCGGAGGAAAGCTAATCGACTGCCAAGTCATGAACCCTCACCTGCAATCCCTCGGCGCGACAGAACTGGATCGAGTCTCATTCTTGGAAAAGCTGTATCAATATCAACAATCCGCTGTTGAACGTTCCTGTTTTGAGCACCAGACGCTATCATTGCCTATAGAGAGGAGTGAGAGTAGATGAACATGGCCTTGCAACAAATTCGTATTGGACTGAGCCGACAGCAGCCTTGCAGTTATATTCCATCAAAGGAAGAACGTGTCGCGATCGTCCTTGAAAAGGAGATGCACAGCGGGGAAAACTTCGAAATGCTGCTCGCCAATGGCTTTCGCCGCAGTGGCAATACACTCTACAAGCCACAGTGCGACAAATGCCAAGCCTGTCAGGCTCTAAGGGTGGCAGTTCAAGACTTCAGCCCTTCGAAAAGTCAAAAACGACTATGGTCAAAAGGCAAACATCTGCGTTGGGAAATCCGTAGCCAACTCGACGAAAAATGGTTTGAACTCTATGCCAAATATATCGAAGGAAGGCACGCTTCTGGAAGCATGTATCCCCCTCGTGAAAAAGAGTTTTTTGAATTTGCCGATTGCACTTGGTTGACCATGCACTACCTTCACATCTATGACGGAGATGATCTGGTTGCCATCGCAATTACGGATATACTTGAAAACAGCGCTAGTGCTTTCTACACCTTTTTTGATCCAGACTATGAGCTATCATTAGGAACTTACGCGGTGTTGTGCCAGTTAGAATACTGTCGCCATTACAACAAGCAGTGGCTCTACTTGGGCTATCAAATCGATGATTGCTCCGCCATGAACTACAAAACCCGCTTCCAACGTCATCAAAGGCTAGTAAATCAGCGTTGGCAAGGGTAGAATACACCGCAACTTTACATATTGAGATTTTAGCGGCACAATGCTCGCCGTTAAAAACGCCACATTTCGAAAGAGGATTAAATGGCTAAAGAAGACGTAATTGAGATGCAAGGCACTGTTCTTGATACTCTACCAAACACAATGTTCCGTGTTGAACTAGAAAACGGTCACGTAGTTACTGCACACATCTCTGGTAAGATGCGTAAAAACTACATCCGTATCCTTACTGGTGACAAAGTAACTGTAGAGATGACTCCATACGACCTATCTAAAGGCCGCATCGTCTTCCGCGCTCGTTAATCTACGATTGTCGAATGCAATAAAAAACGGAGCTCTCGGCTCCGTTTTTTATTGTGATCTCCACATCAGATACTAAAAAGCGTACCCATTTGGGTACGCTTTTTTATTACTTGGCGAATGTGTTAGTGATGCGCTTCAGCCGCTTCCTTCGAGCCAATGTATTCGAATGCGAGATCATCCTCTTCCAAAGAAACACGCACCGTACCGCCATCGACTAAGCTACCAAACAACAGCTCGTTGGCCAGTGGCTTTTTGAGCTTGTCTTGGATGACGCGCCCCATTGGACGTGCCCCCATGGTCTTGTCGTAACCTTTAACAGCTAACCAGTCACGAGCTTCATCAGACACCTCTAGAGATACTCCGCGTGAATCTAGCTGCGCTTGCAGCTCAACAATAAACTTGTCGACCACTTGGTGAATGACAACATCATCTAAGCTGTTGAACCAGATGATACCGTCAAGGCGGTTACGGAACTCTGGTGTGAACACACGCTTAATCGCGCCCATCGCATCAGGTTTATGGTCTTGCTGGATAAGACCAATCGATTTCTTCTCTGTCTCGGTTACACCAGCATTACTGGTCATAACCAAAATGACATTTCGGAAATCGGCTTTGCGGCCGTTGTTGTCCGTCAGCGTACCATTATCCATCACTTGCAATAGCAGGTTGAAGATATCTGGGTGAGCCTTCTCAATCTCGTCGAGAAGAACGACAGAGTGCGGATGCTTAATAACAGCGTCAGTCAATAGACCGCCTTGGTCATAACCTACATAACCCGGAGGTGCACCGATCAAACGGCTTACCGAGTGTCTCTCGCCGTATTCAGACATATCAAAGCGAAGCAATTCGATGCCCAGCAGTTTCGACAGCTGAACTGTCACTTCTGTTTTACCTACCCCAGTAGGACCTGCGAACAAGAACGAACCTACAGGTTTATCCTCATTGCCAAGACCTGCGCGAGTCATCTTGATTGCTTCACTAAGCACATCGATCGCTTGGTCTTGTCCGAATACCAACATCTTCATCTTCTCATCAAGATTCTGAAGAATGTCTTTGTCAGAAGAAGATACTGATTTCTCTGGGATCCTAGCCATCTTAGCCACCATGGCTTCGATGTCCGCGACACCCACAGTTTTCTTGCGACGGCTAGCAGGAACCAAGCGGCTACGAGCACCAGCTTCATCGATTACATCAATGGCTTTGTCTGGAAGGTGACGCTCATTAATGTATTTAGCCGACAGCTCTACCGCAGCACGCAGTGCTTTGTTGGTATAACGTACTTCGTGGTGCTCTTCGTACTTAGGTTTCAAACCCATCAAAATCTTAGTGGTGTCATCTAAAGATGGTTCCACCACGTCAATTTTCTGGAATCGACGAGACAGCGCGCGCTCTTTGTCAAAGATGTTGCTGTATTCTTGGTAGGTCGTCGAACCGATACAGCGCAATTTACCACTACTCAATAGAGGTTTAATCAAGTTAGCGGCGTCAACTTGACCACCAGACGCAGCACCTGCTCCTATGATGGTGTGAATTTCATCGATGAATAGGATGGCATCGTCTTCTTTCTCAAGCTGTTTCAGGATTGCCTTGAAGCGTTTCTCGAAGTCACCGCGATATTTGGTGCCCGCGAGAAGCGAACCGATATCCAGAGAATAGATAACGCTGTCTTTGATGACTTCAGGTACTTGACCTTCGACGATTCTCCACGCAAGCCCTTCTGCAATCGCCGTCTTACCAACACCCGCTTCACCCACTAACAACGGGTTGTTTTTACGACGTCGGCAAAGGACTTGGATTGTACGCTCTAGCTCTTTATCACGCCCAATGAGAGGGTCAATATTCCCCGCTTTTGCAACTTGGTTCAGGTTGGTTGCAAAGCTCTCTAAGCGGTCTTCGCTGTTCGCATCTTCAATGCTTTCGCTGCTACCGCCTAACGAACCACTAGAAGGCTCATCACCTGAAGGGCCGGCATTCTTGGTGATCCCGTGTGAGATAAAGTTAACAATGTCTAGTCGGCTAATGTCATTCTTCTTTAGAAGATAAGCCGCATGAGATTCCTGCTCGCTGAAAATGGCGACCAGAACGTTGGCACCGGTCACTTCACTGCGACCAGATGATTGAACATGGAAGACGGCACGCTGAAGTACTCGTTGGAAACTAAGCGTAGGCTGGGTTTCTCTTGTATCGTCAGAGTCTGGAATGAGCGGAGTGGTTTGATCGATGAAAATATCCAACTCATTACGCAACGTTTCTAGGTTAGCGTTGCATGCTGTTAGGGCCTCTTTAGCCGAGTCATTTTCCAACAAAGCTAAAAGGAGATGCTCTACGGTCATGAATTCATGTCTTTTGTCGCGGGCACGAGCGAATGCACCGTTCAGACTCGATTCTAGTTCTTTATTCAGCATAAGTACCTCCTAAGGAATGGCAAGCGCCATTCAAGCGAAAATTAGGCTTTTTCCATGGTACACAAAAGTGGGTGTTCATGTTCCCTTGAATACATGGTCACTTGAGCAACTTTCGTTTCAGCAACTTCAGCAGTGTAGGTGCCACAGACGGCTTTACCTTCATAGTGTACAGCTAGCATCACCTGCGTTGCTTTATCCTCGTTGAGTGAAAAAAAGCGTTCCAAGATTTCTACAACAAAGTCCATCGGGGTGTAATCATCGTTATTGAGGATAACGTTATACAGCGCCGGTGGCTCAACCTTAGTTTTTTCTTTCTCCAATAAATCTGAGTCTGGAGTCACCCATTCAAAATTTTTACTCATGGCCAGATGTTCGAGAGTTTTCTTAAAAATTCATCACAATGTGACAGTATCTAGTCTGAGCTTCTCAGCTAAGTTGCTTTCAATCTGCCACTCGAAAAACATCTCTTATTAAGAGACTAATGCACCAATTGTATCGCTGCAAACAAAACAATGCTATTAGTGTGTGTCACATATGAGCCACGTTGAAAAAAGTTATCCTCCCTCCCCTCTAGCATACAGTAAGCCTATGTAAACAGAAGCGTTTCATTGCACATTTGTTAAAACCAAAGCGCATATGTATAGAATATGTAGTTATTTATACTAGTTTCCTATTGACTACGCTCAATGTTTGACTAGAGTGGTTAACTAGTGACTAAAATTTAACAAGTTTTGAATCAGTATGCCCCAGCGTATGGGAAATTTCTCACAGTGAACTCGCTGATTTTGGCTAGCCACTGGTGCTAAATACGATGATTTGGAGCGAATAGTCTCATGAAGTCAGTAGATTTACCGAAGGTCAGTATCTTCTACCACAACTTCAGTTACAAAATGCATGAGGGATGTATAGCATGGCGACAGGTACAGTAAAATGGTTTAACAATGCCAAGGGATTTGGCTTTATTTGTCCAGAGGGTGAAGACGGCGATATTTTCGCGCACTACTCAACAATTAAAATGGATGGCTACCGCACTCTTAAAGCCGGTCAGCAAGTCAACTACGAAGTAGAAGAAGGACCAAAGGGCTACCACGCAAGTTCGGTCACTCCGGTAGAAGGTGATTTAGCGAAGTAGTAAAGCATCACAAATCCAATCCAACGTTACACTAGAAGTACTGACCACAGGATTAAAAAAACCACCCGAAGGTGGTTTTTTTATATCTAGTCACTGTTAGCCGATAATGCTATTCAGCGTCGCGCTTGGGCGCATTAGTGAAGAAGCTTTCACGTCATTCGGTTGATAGTAACCGCCAAGATCACCTGCAACGCCTTGAGCGTTATTCAATTCAGAAACGATGATGCTTTCATTAGACGCTAGTTGTTCTGCAATCGGTGCAAATTCTTCGGCTAATGCTGCATCTTCAGTTTGAACCGCGAGAGCTTGAGCCCAGTAGAGTGCTAGGTAGTAGTGAGAACCACGGTTGTCTAGCTCACCCACTTTACGTGAAGGTGACTTGTTTTCGTCTAGAAACTTGCCTGTCGCTGAGTCTAGAGCTTTCGCGAGTACATTTGCTTTCTCTTTGCCAGAAACCACCGCTAGGTGCTCTAGAGAAGCAGCTAAGGCTAAGAACTCACCCAAAGAATCCCAACGTAGGTGGTTTTCTTTTTGTACTTGCTGAACGTGCTTAGGCGCAGAACCACCCGCACCGGTCTCAAACAGACCACCACCATTCATCAGTGGAACGATAGACAGCATTTTTGCTGACGTACCCAATTCTAGAATTGGGAACAAATCGGTTAGGTAGTCTCGAAGTACGTTACCTGTTACCGAGATAGTATCTAGACCCTCTTTAATACGCTCTAGCGAGAATAGTGTTGCTTCTAGCGGCGCCTTAATATGGATCTCTAGACCTGCTGTGTCGTGCTGAGGAAGGTACTGATTCACTTTCTTAATCAGCTCTGCATCGTGTGCACGATTTTCATCTAGCCAGAACACAGCCGGTGTGCTTGAAGCGCGTGCACGTGTTACCGCCAACTTGACCCAGTCTTGAATCGGCGCGTCTTTCACCTGACACATACGGAAGATATCGCCTTCCTCAACGGATTGTTCAATAAGAACATTACCCTCTGTATCAACGACAGAAACCGTACCAGCATCACTCATAATAAAGGTTTTATCGTGAGAGCCGTACTCTTCTGCTTTTTGCGCCATCAAACCCACGTTAGGTACGCTACCCATCGTCGTTGGATCGAACGCACCGTGCTGCTTACAGAAGTCGATAACCGCTTGATAGATGCTTGCGTAGCTGCGATCTGGGATCATCGCTTTCGTGTCTTTTTGCTTACCATCTGGACCCCACATCTGGCCAGAAGAGCGCAGCATTGCCGGCATCGATGCATCAACAATGATGTCACTAGGTACGTGCAGGTTCGTAATACCACGATCTGAATCAACCATAGCCAGTGGAGGCTGTGCCTCGTATACCGCTGCTAGATCAGCTTCAATTTCCGATTTCTGCGCTGCTGGAAGTGATGCAATCTTCGCATACACATCACCGATACCGTTATTGACATCAACGCCCAGCTCATCAAAAAGCTCGCCATGCTTGTCAAATACCGCTTTGTAGTAAACCTTAACGGCGTGACCAAAGATGACCGGGTCAGATACCTTCATCATGGTCGCTTTCATATGCAGAGAAAGTAGTACGTCTTGTTTCTTAGCGTCTTCAATTTGCTCTTCGAAGAACGCAACAAGCGCGTTTTTGTTCATTACAGAAGCGTCAATGATTTCGCCTGCTTGCAATGCAACCTTTTCTTTAAGTATTTTTGTCTCACCTGCTGATGAAGTGAACTGAATCTTCACATCGGTTGCGCCTGTCGTCGTTACTGACTTTTCACTACCGAAGAAATCGCTATCAGACATGCTAGAAACATGAGACTTAGAATCTGATGCCCACGCGCCCATTGAGTGAGGATTTTTCTTTGCGTAGTTTTTCACAGATAGTGGCGCGCGACGGTCTGAGTTACCTTCACGCAGTACTGGGTTTACAGCACTGCCTTTAATTTTGTCATACACCGCTTTAACGGCTTCTTGCTCTGCATTTGCAGGCTCTTCCGGGTAATCTGGAAGATCGTAGCCATTAGCTTGAAGTTCTTTGATAGCAGCTTGTAGCTGAGGAATCGATGCAGAGATGTTTGGTAGTTTAATGATGTTTGCTTCAGGTGTTTTGGCTAGTTCACCAAGCTCTGCTAACGCATCACCAATGCGTTGTTCTTCTTTGAGATAGTCAGGGAAGTTGGCAATGATACGCCCTGCTAGTGAAATATCTCTTGTTTCAACATCAATACCTGAAGACGCGGTGAATGACTGAATGATCGGTAGCAATGAATATGTTGCCAGCGCTGGCGCTTCATCAGTAATGGTATAGATGATTGTCGGCTTTTCTGTAGGCATGAAATTTCCCTATCGTTCTAATCGGGCTGAGCACCCTTTATCAATTAACGCCTCCATTTGGAAGGCGTAAACGTTTTGACTGGACACCAACTCGAGAGCAAACCTAAGACAACTGCAGATGAAAACTCATCGTTTTGGCGTAGTTTTGTTCAGTCAAACGAAATCCTAAGCACTTATAATTAAACAAAATTGGTCAATTAGTCTATTATCTTGTGCGTTATTCCTGTTTTTGAGCGCGCTCATGATAGCTCAAAACACCCGTAGACAAAACTAAACCACACAGTTCGTTTACATTTTTGCAAGGTAGTTAACATGACGATTAAAACAACGCGTAAGGGTTCCCAGCGTGTTTCGCGTTCTTCATCGAGTCAATTCAAACAAAAAAGTCATGGTCAAAGGGCGAATCAAAAACGTCGTTCAGGCAACCCAAAGCGGACCGAAAAGAAGCGACCTACCCCGAGTGAAAGAAAAGTGATTCTGTTCAATAAGCCCTACGACACCTTAAGTCAGTTTACTGATGGCGAGGGAAGAAAAACGCTCGCAGACTACATCCCGATAAAAGATGTTTACGCCGCAGGCCGACTTGATCGCGATAGCGAAGGGTTAATGGTGCTGACTAACGATGGCGTCTTGCAGGCAAGATTGACGCAACCACAATCAAAGTCTGAGAAGACCTATTGGGTGCAAGTCGACGGTGATCCATCCGAAGCAGAGTTAGACAAGCTAAGAAGTGGCGTGACACTGAAAGATGGGCCGACACTGCCTGCCAAAATCGAACGCATGGACGCCCCTACGGTTTGGGAGCGACACCCTCCTGTGCGATTTCGCGCTAATATCCCAACGACTTGGCTAAGTGTCACTATCATTGAAGGGCGAAATCGTCAGGTGCGCCGTATGACCGCTCATATTGGTTTCCCAACGCTTAGATTAATTCGCGCGAAAATGGGGCGGTTCAGCCTAGATGAGTTGCAACCTGGCGAATGGAAAGAGATCCCTGTTTCGCAGCTAAACTAAAAAAACGCCGCTGATTCCAGCGGCGTTTTCAAACATTACTTCGACAAAAGTGCTCGCACTTTATCAAGATCTTCTGGCGTATCGACACCTGCAGGGGGCGCCTCTTTTGCCAGTTCGACGTGAATACGCTCACCATACCAAAGCACACGGAGCTGCTCGAGAGATTCAATCTTCTCAAGTGCACTTGGCGCCCAATTGATGTAGGTGTTGATAAAGCCTGCTCGATACGCATAAATGCCAATATGGCGCATTAGAGGGCTTGCCGCAGTTGACTTCGGCTCTGAGGCATACGCGTCTCGATCCCAGGGAATCGTGGCACGGCTGAAATAAAGGGCGAAGCCATTTTGGTCGGTGACAACCTTTACAGCATTGGGGTTGAAAACCTCTTCCTCATCCTCAATCGTCACTCCTAGCGTCGCCATCGGCGCCTGGCTCGATTGCAGATTGTCCGCGACCTGCTTAATGATACTCGCTGGTATTAACGGCTCATCACCTTGAACGTTGACGATTGTGTGCTCAGGCTCAATGCCCATTAACTCAACCACTTCCGCTAGGCGCTCAGTACCCGATTGATGATCTGGGGAGGTCATACAGACTTCTCCACCAAATGCTTGAACCGCTGATTCAATTCTCACGTCATCAGTGGCAACAATGACTCGGTCAGCACCCGACTCAACAGCACGCTCATAAACATGCTGCACCATTGGTTTGCCGCAAATATCTGCCAAAGGCTTACCTGGAAGACGTGAGGAGCTATATCGAGCTGGGATGATAACCGTGAATGCCATCTATCGACCCTCTTCCATACTCATCTGTCTTGCTTCAGGTTCAAGCAACACTGGAATCCCTTCTTTGATCGGGTAAGCCAATCGGTCAAGCTTACAGATAAGCTCCTGTTTATCTTTGTCGAATGTTAGCTTCCCTTTGCATACTGGGCATGCCACGATCTCAAGCAGTCTGTGATCCATAACTTTCTATTACCTTATTGATTTCTTGAAGTATCTGCTGGCTATCTTGCTCGGTAAATTGAGCCGACACTGGCAAATACCACCAATTGCCCTTTGAAAACGAGCGGCATTTCACCGCATCTTTCTCTGTCATAATGACATTATCGACACCCACACTGAGTTCGGCGAGCCTCTGGGCATCAAACGCTTGATGATCGGCAAAGCCTTGTGTTTTGGCCAAGCTTGCGCCCAACTTTTCTAAGGTGTCAAAAAAACGTGGAGGGTGTCCGATGCCAGCGAATGCGGCTAACGAACCCAACTCAGAAATGGATGCGGTTTTTCCCGTCACTAGATTTACGGCTGTGTCTGGACAGAGGACAAAGCGCTTTTCTGAGTTTATTTGTAATTGCTGTGAATCCGGTCCGCCGTTGACGACTTTAAGGTCAACCTCATCTAGCCTAGCAAGCGACTCTCTCATCGGTCCCAATGGGATGGCTTGCTGGTTGCCAAAGCGCCTTACCCCATCGATTACAATAATTTCAAAAGCGCGGTCGAGTGCGTAATGCTGGAGCCCATCATCGGTGATAATGACATCGACACCCAATGACTCAAGCTGTTTCGTTGCATTCACTCTAACGGGGTCGACACAAACGGGGACTTGAGTGCGCTCGAAAATTAGCTTTGGTTCATCGCCACACTCTGAGGGTAGCGTCTCAGCGCTCACCATTAATGGATAATGCGCTGCTTTACCACCATAGCCTCGAGAGACGACACCTGGGCGCTTGCCTTGGCGTACCAAGTGCTCAACCAACCAAACAACCATGGGGGTTTTTCCATTACCACCAGCAGTAATATTACCCACAACGATAACGGGCACCTTGGCTTTGTAGCGAGGTTTACTCCCTGATTCGTAAGCGCGACGTCGACGAGTACTCACCAACAAGTACAGTTGGCTTAGCGGCCACAGCAGCGGCCACAATATCAAGCGAAGTGGATGATTACCGAACCACAGTTTGTCTATCACTAGTGATCACCAAACTGGATTTTGTGTAATTGCGCGTAAGCACCTTGATGCTCAATTAGGGTCTTGTGGTCACCGCGCTCGATAATTTCACCTTCGTCTACGACAAGAATTTCATCCGCTTCTTCAATAGTGGATAGACGGTGCGCAATCACCAGCACTGTTTTATCTTTCTGAAGCTCATCAAGAGCAGACTGAATGGCTCGCTCAGATTCAGTATCGAGCGCCGATGTTGCCTCATCCAAAATAAGGACAGGCGCATCTCGAAGCAAGGCTCGAGCGATGGCGATTCGTTGACGCTGTCCGCCTGAAAGGCTTGCGCCGTTTTCGCCTATCACGGTATCTAAACCGTCATCGAGGTTATTAATGAACTCCATAGCATGGGCTAAGGTTGCGGCATGCTCAATTTGCTCACGAGAATACTGACCATCTGTCGCGTACGCAATGTTATTGGCAATCGTATCGTTGAACAGGTGAACGTTTTGCGAAACCAGCGCAAAGTGCTGACGGAGATTGGTTAGCTTAATATCTTCGATATTGTGACCATCCAGCTCGATAGTGCCGCTATCAACATCGTAGAAACGAGTAAATAGGTTAGCGATGGTACTCTTACCAGAGCCCGAACGACCGACCAGTGCAAGCGTCTTACCAGCAGGTAAATCGAAGCTTACATTGCGCAGGGCAGGCTTTTCACTGCCTTCATAAGTAAAGGTCACATCTTTAACCGACAGTTCACCCTTAGCTCGTGTGATTTCTTTGGTCCCATTATCGCGCTCAGTGTCCAAATCCATGAGATTGAACAAAGTTTGGCTCGCAGCCATACCACGTTGGAAATCAGCCGTCACACCGGTTAGAGCTTTCAGAGGACGCATCAATGAGAACATTGCTGAGAAAATAACAGTAAAGGTACCTGCAGTAAGCTGCTCACGAACTTCATCAAAGCTAGCTAGGAAAAGAACGGCAACTAACGCTAATGAGGCGATCATTTGAATTACAGGGTTAGCAATCGCCGATGCGGCAACCATTTTCATGGTCTGCTGACGCATTTGATTACTCATTTCATCAAAACGCGTTTTCTCGATTTGTTGACCACCGTAACTCAGAACAACCTTGTGTCCCTTCAGCATCTGCTCTGCCGAAGTCGTCATATGACCCATTGAGGTCTGCATGTTGACGGAGATCTTGCGAAAACGTTTGGAAACAACTTGAATCGCCCACGCAACAACTGGCGCGACGACGAGCAGCACGAGCGATAGCTGCCAACTGCTCCAAAACATCAAGACTAGCAGGCCGATGATACTCGCACCCTCACGAACGATACTAACCAGCGAGCTACTCGTCGCCCCTGCCACTTGTTCTGAATCATAAGTTATGCGAGACAGCAAACCACCGGTTGACTCCTTATCGAAAAAGGAGACCGGCATATGCATAAAGTGGTTAAATATCCCTCTTCTAAGGTGCATTACCACCTTGCCTGAGACCCAACTTAAGCAGTAGGTCGAGACAAAACCAGATAGCCCGCGGATAAACATCATGCCGAGAATAATCAGAGGCAAAACCTTCAAGAAGTTGGACTCTACATCGCCAAAGCCTTCATCCAAAAGCGGCTTTAAAAGCGATATCATGTACGTATCTGCGACCGCATTGATAATTAGTGCGACAACCGCAACGGCTAGACCCGTTTTATACTCACGAATGTAAGTCCACAAACGCTTAAACGTCTGCAGCGTTGTTTCATCTTGATTTTGCGACATAATTCTTTATCGATTTACTTTATCTATCCTCTCATTCTACTCTGCTTCGTAACATCTGCCTATACCAAGGCGCTAGGTAATCTGACCTCGCGGTGGAAACGATGATTTCTTGACCAATAAACTGGAATGAGACTTGTCCAGATCGTCCAGTTTCATACCAAATACTGCCATTGTTTTGATATTGCTCTCGAACGACTGGACTGGGCAATTGCCACCTTGAATCAAACTGGTTCGATGCCACTGCATAGTCAGCATCTATCGTTTGATGGAGATATCTTGAGGAAGAGGTCTTGCTGCCATGGTGAGGCACGCTCATCACATCAATAGATAGAGGTTCAAGTTCACGAGAAAGAAGGATTTCACTCACCTTCTCTATATCACCTGTCAGCAGCAAACGGTATGTTCGATCTGTTTCTTGATACGTGACTAAGATTACACAAGAATGAGGATTGTAAGCGCGTGTGACTCTTACAGGAGGCCACAACACCTCAAAGTCAACGGCGCCCCATTTCCATCGTTCACCTCTGATACAAGAGTTGACCTGACCACCGCCCTCTGGACGACGTATCCACCTTGGGGCCATGTTCTGTTTTAGGTCGGCCTCACCACCAGCGTGGTCATTGTCGGCGTGGCTCAAGATCAAGCCTTCCAGTCTCTTTACTCCTAACGCCCTAAGGTTTGGAATCAGCACTGCTTCAGCCATCGAAAAGGTAGGGGTCGCCCTTCCTGTGTCGTAAACGACCGCTTCGTCACCCTGAACAATCGCTACTGACAATCCATGGCCCACATCGAGAAAGTGAACACTAACTTTCTCTTCTCGATGCATCATAAAATATTGTGTTGAGAACACGACAAATACAGCCGTCGTCATCGAAGTTGAAAGCCACTTGAAACTCAGAACGATCACCAACAACACAATCACGAACATCAAATCATTGTGAACTATCGGGGTCCAAAACGAGGACGCATAGGGAAGTAATAGATCTAAGGGTAGCAGCGCTTGATCGAGCAAAAACCACAAACAATCTGAACTGAAGCCCATCATATTGATGGCAGCCGCTAATAGGGTGAGCGGGACAATACAAAAACTAAACCAAGGTACAAACACAAAGTTGTATGCGGCACTGAGTAGTGGTATGCCATGAAACAGGAAACCGATTAATGGGATAAAAAGCCCCGACAAAACCAAGTGCAGGCTTACAATCGCCATCACACCTCGCGTTTTACCTAAAATAGTTAGCGTCAACAGCAATGCGCCGACTGCAAAAAAAGAGAGCCAAAAGCTCATGCTCGCAGCGGAAAAAGGAACCAATGTCAGGACGACAGCTGCGCTAACCAACAGCACCATGAGTCGATGAATTCGCACTTGCGTTAATAGTAGTAGCGATAAAATTCCAAGCATTATCAAGGCGCGAACCGTTGAGATTGCGAAAAAACCGAGTGCGCAGTACCAGTACGCGAATAGCAAACCAATACTCAATGACCAAAATTGGCCACTGTGAACCAGATTTGAACCGAGCTTATAGGGCAGAACCAACTTGAGAAACGATATAAGCGACTTCACTACCCAATACCCCATTCCGAAAATGACACCAATGTGCAAACCAGATATTGCAATTAGGTGCGAGAGACCACTTTGCTGTAACGACATTCTTTGCTCTATTGGTAGCATGCTTCGATCGCCGAACACCAGCGCGAGATACAAGCCTTGAAAAGGACTGTTTTCTGTTGCCGCTTTCACGGAATCATGAGCCTTTGCTCGCCAGTGATATTTAGAAACAGAAAAACTATGCTTTTTATTGGCTAAAGTAGCAATACCGACTATACCTTGAGAAAAAGCATGTTTCTCGCGGTCAAATCCTACTTGATTGAGGACGCCAGATAGGCGCTTAAGCTGAACAGGCCCAAAAAACGTGGCCCCTGCTTCTAATGCAAAAGGCGTTCTGAGGCGAACTCTAGGCGCCTTAAATGAAGGAAGTGGGTGTCCGTTTATGGCCGTTATCGTTGCATGTACTTCATAGCCATGACTTATTTTTTTAAAATAGCTGTCAACTCGTGCTTTTATGGTAATATCTGTGCCAAATCGGAAAAGTACCTCGGATTGGTACTTGAAAAGGTTCCCTTGTATCAAAGCCACGGACATTGCGGCGAATACTGCTGACAGCACCCAGCTACGCTTTAGCAAACAGGCGATGCATGTACAGCATGTAGGAATTAACCAGAAAATACTCGGCATCTCAGGCCACCATACAGCGCTAATCATCACTAACGAGTAGCTGAGTGGGACTGCGATACCTGTTAACAGAGCCATATTTCCCTATGCCAAGAAAGTTCATTAAACGTTTCATGCCTGATCACGAGATGATCAAAAAACAAAAGGCATTGAAAGTGTTCGGCAACCTCCTTTACAACCCGAACTTATGGTGTCTAAACCGTCGCTCTGCGGCAGGCGCTTTTGCTGTCGGTCTTTTTATGGCTTTCGTACCGCTTCCTAGCCAAATGATCATGGCCGCCGGACTCGCTATTCTTTTCGGCGTCAACCTGCCGCTATCGGTCGCCTTAGTGTGGATCAGTAATCCTGTTACCATGCCGGTATTATTTTACTTTGCCTATAAGGTAGGCGCGTTCTGCATGAACACTCCGCCACAACCGTTTCACTTTGAACTATCGTGGCAATATCTATCAGACCAGATGAGCACTATTGGTCCCCCTTTCCTGCTGGGCTGTGCGATCTGTGGCACTGTGGCCGCCATAGCCGGTTACTTTGGAATACGAGGACTTTGGCGATATTCAGTGGTTCGTAGCTGGCAACAACGCTCAACACGTTAAGCGGATCCACGTTAAACGTATCTTGGTGGCATAACAAAACACTCGAGCCGTTATGCGATGAACCACCAACTCGGCTGAAACTGATAAGTTTGCAAGCATTAAAAAAGGACCACATCAAGTGGTCCTTTTTGCTATCTGGACGAGGGGAAATCACTACCTCGTCGTTTCGTCTAATCTCTACTTGGCACTCAGGACTGTGGCTGGATTAAGCTGACTCGCTTTCATCGCAGGGTACCAGGTTGCTATCAAGCTGAGTAATGTTGCAGTCCCAGATACCAAGAGCACATCATTCCAAATCAATTGTGACGGCAGAAAATCGACAAAGTAGATGTCTCCAGACAAGAACTGATGCCCGAGCAAGTTTTCTAATCCCGATACAATTGGCGTTAAATTAAGTGCAACGAAGCTGCCCAATATGCCTCCAATCACACTGCCAACGACGCCAGAGAATACGCCTTGCCAGATAAAGATACGCTTAATCAGGCCATCACTCGCTCCCATGGTACGGAGAATAGCGATTTCGGAAGCGCGATCTTTTACCGCCATCATGAGCGTCGACACAATATTAAAGCAAGCGACACCGATAACAAGAACCATCACTAAATACATGATAGTTCGTACTAATTGGATATCACGGTACAGAAATCCATACTTCTGCTTCCAGCTACGAAGGTAAACGTACTCCGTTAGCGTATTACCGATTTCGCGGACAATGAGCGGTGCATCAAACACATTGTCTACCTTTATGGAGACGCCAGTGACGCTTTCTCCAAGCCTCGCATAACCTTGCGCATCCTCAAGTGGGACTATGGCTAGGCTGTGATCGATCTGTCCGTTAAGCTCAAGTAATCCCGTGACTTTTACTCGCACTCGTCTTGGCGACTGAACCTTACTGGTATCTCCAGTCGTTGGGATCATCAAGGTCACATAATCACCAACGGAGACCCCGACTTGCTGCGCGACGCCCTGCCCTAATATAACTTGCTGCTCGCCCGGTTTAAACGCGTTCCATGACTGCTCTGCAACGAAACTAGGCAACGTCGACACCTGACTTTCTAGCTCAGGTGTCACACCTCTTAGCTCAACCGCTTTGAGTTGACTCCCCTTTTCAACGAGAGCCGTTAGTCTGACATAGGGCGCAGCGCCTTCAACACGTTTGTGGTTGAGCGAGGCATCAACGACCTTCTGCCAGTTTTGAATCGGTGCATTCACACCTTCAAACTCACCATGGGCGATAACCGACAGTACTCGGTTTTTAAGTTCACGCTCAAAACCGTTCATTGCAGATAGGCCAATCACAATAACCGCCACACCAACTGCGATGCCGACGATTGAAGACATAGAGATGAACGACACCATTTTGTTACGCTGCTTGGCTTTGCTAAATCGCTTACCAATGAAAAACGATAGTGACACGATTGCTCCTCGTCTTACGCGCTGACTGTCGCTGCATCCACCAGCAGACCGTCTTGCATATGTAGTTGTTTGTCCATTTTCGAAGCGAGCTCATTATCGTGTGTGACAACAAGAAACGCAGTGCCATACTCGCGATTCAGAGTTCTCATAAGGTCATAAATAGACAGCGCCGTTGCATGATCCAAGTTACCAGTCGGCTCATCTGCAAGTACGAGATCGGGTTTGTTGACCAAGGCTCTCGCAATTGCCACACGTTGACGTTCGCCACCAGACAACTCTGACGGTCTATGGTCGAGTCGATGTTGTAGCCCTACTCTTTCAAGAAGCTCTCTGGCTTCTTGTTTCGCACTGCTCACTTTGGCACCGCCGATAAGCAGTGGCATTGCAACATTCTCTACAGCGGTAAAGTCACTTAAAAGATGATGGAACTGATAGACAAACCCTAGATGCTGATTGCGAAGCTTAGCTTGCTGATTACTTCCCATATCTAAAAGAGACTGCCCTTGGAATTCAACACTGCCTTCTGTTGCCTCATCCAACGCGCCCAATACATGAAGCAGAGTTGATTTACCCGAGCCGGACGAGCCAATAATGGACACCAGTTCACCACTAGCGATGTCAAAGCTGACCCCTTTCAATACCTCAGTATCAACAGCGCCGTCGTGGTAGGTTTTGCGAATATTACGACACGCGATTAACGGATTACTCATATCTAAGGGCCTCTGCGGGTTTCACTGACGATGCTCGGTAAGAAGGGAATAACGTCGCGGCTAAGCTGAGCAACACGGCACACACCACGACGACAATAATTTGATAAGGGTTGATGACCACTGGCAGCTGACCGCCAAAACTAAACAGTGCGACGCCCATTGCATCAAGCAAGCTATTTAGATTGCTTGCCAAAATCACACCTAACACGCCACCGACAATCGCACCAACTGCGCCACTGCTGGCGCCTTGAACCATAAAGATACACAGCACTTGTCTGTCACTCATTCCTTGGGTCTTAAGAATGGCAACCTCTGACTGCTTCTCCATGACGACCATTATGAGCGCTGAGATAATATTAAATGCGGCAACTCCGATGATAAGCCCCAACATCAGTCCCATCATGTTTTTCTCCATGCGTACTGCTTGGAACAACTCTCCGCGCTGTTCGCGCCAATCACTCCAACTCCACCCTTCTGGTAGTGGTTGTTCACTGAGCTGGGAAACCACAAACGGGTCATCGAAAAACAATCTCCAGCCACTCGCTTGGTTCGACTTATAGCGCATCAGCTTGGCGGCATCAGAAATATGCGTCACGACCAACTGACTATCGACATCCGAACCGGTACTGTATAAACCTGCTACCGTAAACATACGCTGACTCGGTATTCTTCCAAGTGGCGTATACTGGCTCGCGCTTGTGACCATCAAACGGACTTTGTCACCCACTCGCACATCCAGTTCACGCGCAAGGCTATGACCTAGCAACACCTGGTATTTACCCGCAGCTAAACGCTCGACACTGCCGCTGACAATTCTCGAACGAATAGGGTCATCGCTGTTAGGCTCAATACCAATCATGAGTGCAGCAGAGAGCCCTTGATGACTCTGCAGTACAGCCTCACTGCGTACTATAGGCACTGCCGGTTGGCTGGATGGATAAGCGGACAGTAGCTCCGCCGGCTTGTTATCAAGATCAACACGACCCGACTCATGACTGATCACCGCTTGAGGCAATACACCTAAAATGCGACCTTTGAGTTGGGCTTCAAACCCGTTCATCACTGATAGCACAGTCACAAGCGATAAAACACCAATGGTGATACCTGCGGTGGACATATAGGAAACAAATCGACTGAATCGGTCGCCAGAACGACCTCTGAGGTAACGCAGTCCAATAAATATTGGCAAGGGGTGAAACATAGTGTTCGCCATAGAAAGAAATCTACCAGTTAATGTAACCAGAAAAGTGTCAGGGTTGTAGCCCTGGATGTCATTTTCCTTTTAAATTACTGACTTTTGCGGAATTCATCTGCCGTTTTCTTGATAACTCACGTATACCCAGAGATAATTAATGGATGTTAATTAGGGAAAAATTATGCAGCAAGACGACTTCTTCACCGTAAATGGACCGCTTAAGGCGAACATTGAGCCACTCAAAGTAGGCTCTGCACTCCCTGAATTAACGGACTATATTGCCGAGATTCCCGCTTCTTTTGTCGCATCGAGTGAGTTTAGTCAACTAGACCAAAAAACAGATGCCGCGCAGCACGAACTCAACCAACACAATTTAAAACACGTCGCAGAGTTGATCGAGCAGCAAAACAACAAGCTGAACCTTCTACTCAATTACATGATTGCTCAGCAAGATGAGCCTGCGCTAAGGCACATTACCAAAAGCTTCGGTGCCAGTCAGTTGACCTACATTAGTCGCGATGAACTACAACTAGGACAGTACACTAGACTCAAACTGTTTCTCGATCACCCGCCTTCAGGTGTCTACTGCTACGGTGAAGTAGCCAACATAGAACATCAAGATGAAGGTTATCTCGTGACACTTTCATTTGTTCGTATTCTTGAAGAACACCAAGATCTACTCATAAAAGCAGCCTTACACCAGCAACAAAAACTGCTGCGTCAACGCTCGCTAGACAGAGAAAAAAACTAATACGTTATGAGCTATTCTCCCTTACTTCCACTTAATGCCCCACAAGGCAAAGGTGACAAAAAACACTTAGGTAACCTAATAGGTGGCGCACTTGCGCTATCGATCGGTGAACACGCCAGTGCACATGAGCAGCACACCCTTTTGGTTGTCCCCGATCCACAAATGGCATTAAAGCTTCAAGGTGAGCTCGAACAGTTCTACTGTGGCGATGTGGCGCTATTTCCCGATTGGGAAACGCTCCCTTACGACAACTTCTCGCCACACCAAGACATTATCTCTGATCGTATCGCTCGCTTGTATTCCCTCCCTCAGCAGAGCGCGGGCATAACGATAGTTCCTGTCAGCACTTTGCTACAAAGACAGAGTCCAAGAGACTTTTTGTTGCAACATACACTCATGGTAAAAACGGGCGATCTATTCTCTCTCGATAAGCTAAGAGTGCAGCTTGAAAACTCTGGATATCGCCATGTTGACCAGGTCTTTGGACCAGGTGAATATGCCAGCCGAGGTTCGATTCTCGACCTTTTCCCGATGGGAAGTTCAGCGCCGTATCGTATCGACTTTTTCGATGATGAAATCGACACGATTCGAACCTTTGATCCTGAAAATCAGCGCTCCATCGAGGATATTGAAGAGATCCGTCTTCTTCCGGCACATGAGTTCCCAACAACCAAAGATGCCATTGAAGAGTTTCGTACCCGCTGGCGTCAGCAATTTGATGCGAGACGTGAGCCAGAGTCTGTGTATATGCAGGTCAGTAAAGGCACGTGGCCTGCAGGTATTGAGTATTGGCAGCCACTGTTTTTTGACCATACCGAGACCTTGTTCGACTATATCAGCGAAGAATCTCAGATCGTCATGGTGGGGGATATTGAAAGTGCCGTCGATCACTTTTTGGCTGATGTTGATACGCGTTTCGAACAAAGAAAAGTCGACCCACTGCGCCCGCTACTCGAACCTAAGGCGCTGTGGCTCGAAAAAGACGAGTTCTTTGCTCAGCTAAAACAATACCCTCAACTTCAATGCCATATCGAAGAAGTTGAACAAAAGGCAGGCCGTGACAATACGCCAGTTCAAGCTCTTCCTGACATCACGGTTCAGCATCAGTTAAAAGAGCCGATGGCGCAAATTCGTCAGTTCACTGAGCAGTTTACGGGCAAGATCATCTTCTCTGTTGAGTCAGAAGGCCGACGTGAGGCGCTTTTAGAACTGTTGCACAGAATCAAGCTTCGTCCTGTCGAGCAATCAAGCTTGCACGATGCACTAGAAAGCAATGAGCGTTTTACCCTGGTTATCGGACAGTGTGAACACGGATTCAGCTTCCAAGATAAGTTCGCATTCATCTGTGAGAGTGACATGCTTGGCGATCGCGTTATTCAGCGTCGTAAAAAAGAAAAGCGCTCGATAAACAGTGACACTGTCATACGTAACCTCGCTGAGCTCAAACCGGGACAGCCGGTGGTACACATCGACCACGGCATCGGCCGCTATGTGGGCTTACAAACGCTAGAAGCCGGTGGCATGACGACCGAGTACGTGACGTTAGAATACCAAAACGACGCCAAGCTCTACGTACCTGTGGCCTCTCTGAACCTTATTGGACGTTATTCTGGTGGCGCCGAAGAGTCCGCACCGCTCCACAAACTCGGTGGCGAAGCTTGGGCGAAGGCTCGCCGCAAAGCCGCGGAGAAAGTTCGAGACGTCGCTGCAGAGCTACTTGATGTCTATGCTAAGCGAGAGCTTAAGCCAGGCTACAAGTTTAAACTGGATCGCGACCAATACGCGACATTCAAGGCTGGATTCCCATTTGAGGAAACCGATGACCAAGCACAGGCAATCAATGCGGTCATGTCGGATATGTGCCAGCCAAAGGCAATGGATCGACTCGTCTGTGGTGATGTTGGCTTTGGTAAAACAGAAGTCGCCATGCGTGCTGCATTTGTATCAACCGACAATGGTAAGCAAGTAGCGGTATTGGTCCCAACGACACTGCTTGCACAACAACACTTTGAGAACTTCCGCGATCGATTTGCAAATCTGCCTATTCGAGTCGAGGTACTGTCACGCTTTAAGTCGGCGAAAGAGCAAAAAGCCATTCTTCAAGATGTGGCTGACGGCAAAGTGGATATTGTGGTCGGCACGCACAAGCTATTATCAAGTGACATCCAATTTAAAGATCTTGGGTTACTGATCGTCGACGAAGAACACCGCTTTGGCGTACGTCAGAAAGAGAAAGTGAAAGCCATGCGTGCGGATGTGGACATCCTTACTCTCACCGCGACACCAATTCCGAGAACACTCAATATGGCCATGAGTGGAATGCGTGATCTTTCAATCATTGCCACCCCGCCGGCTCGCCGTCTTGCTATAAAGACCTTTGTTCGACAAAACGAAGACAGTGTAGTGCGAGAAGCGATACTGCGTGAAATCATGCGTGGTGGTCAGGTTTACTTCCTTCACAATCAAGTAGAGACCATAGAAAAAGTCGCAGCCGATCTTGAAAAGTTGGTCCCAGAAGCACGAGTAACCGTTGCACATGGCCAAATGCGTGAACGCGAACTAGAGCGCGTCATGAATGACTTTTACCATCAGCGCTTTAACCTGCTAGTCTGTACGACGATCATTGAAACGGGTATCGACGTTCCAACCGCGAACACGATTATCATAGACCGCGCAGACAACCTAGGTCTGGCCCAGCTTCATCAGCTTCGTGGACGAGTGGGTCGCTCCCATCATCAGGCCTACGCCTACCTTCTGACTCCACATCCAAAAGCCATGACCAAAGACGCAGTGAAGCGTCTCGATGCTATTGCTTCATTGGAAGATCTTGGCGCTGGATTCACCCTCGCGACTCACGATTTAGAGATCCGCGGCGCAGGTGAACTGTTGGGTGACGAGCAAAGTGGTCAGATTCAATCCGTTGGCTTCTCACTTTACATGGAGATGCTAGAGCAAGCGGTAGAGGCGTTAAAAGAAGGCAAAGAGCCATCATTAGATGATCTCTTGCGCGAGCAGACCGAAGTTGAACTTCGTATTCCAGCCTTGCTCCCTGATGATTATATTCCTGACATCAACACACGTCTGTCAATGTACAAGCGTATTGCTAGCGTGGGTAATGAAGATGAACTGAATGAACTCAAGGTTGAGCTTATCGACCGATTTGGTCTTCTTCCGGACGCCGCCAAACACTTGCTTGAAGTCGCTAAAATGAAACTTCGTGGTGGTGACCTTAAAGTGAAGAAAGTAGAAGCCCATGAGAAAGGCGGCTATATTGAGTTTTATCCAGACGCTGACATTAACCCAGCCTTCTTGGTTAAACTACTTCAAGCGCAACCAACCAAGTTTGCAATGGAAGGACCAACGAAATTCAAGTTTATTGAAACGTTGACCGACCGCCGTAAGCGTTTGAACTACCTAAACAGCATGCTGGATGAATTTGAAGCGAATCGAATACCAGCTTAATTTTATGACTAGGTAGAGACTTGCCGAAACATAATGAAGGCGAATGCCACAAATTGTTTCGGCAACACTTTGTATTAATTGATATACTGGGTCCCACTCATCTACAGTGGCCATCTATGGAGAAACAATGAAAAAGCTGATCCCACTGCTAATGCTATTGGTTTCGATGCCAAGTTTGGCACAGAGACAATTTGACATAGAAGTGATCGTTTTTAAGCGCGCCGTCAATCCTGAAAAGGTCAATGAGTCATGGCCAAATGATATGCCAGACATCGACTTTAGTCGCGCTGGTTCCCTAAATGATTCAAGCTACCGTGCGTCTAAGGGGGTCCAAGCACTTCCGTCGGCTTCTTACCAGCTAAATGATGAAGTGGCTAAGCTACGTAATCACGCGGGTTACACCGTTCTAATGCACAAAGCATGGCGTCAGGGTGATAATGGCAAAGGCTCTGCTCCGGTTTTCCGATTCCGCGCAGGCAAAGATTTTTCTACTCAGTTTTATCCAGATGGCTCTGAAAAGGGAAGCAGCAGTAACACCTCTTCACCTGTAGATGGTGTAACGGAAGTCGCTATTGATAAGCCATTGTACGAGCTAGATGGCAAGCTACAGATCTACGTGCAGCATTACCTGTATGCCGAAGCTCAGCTTGATCTCAAATCTCCAAGTACCAAGCAGGTTATCGTCTCCTCGCCTATCGATGAAACACCAGCTGATGCAATAGAGTCTAACGATTTATCAGAGAACACAGCGTCTGACGATGTTCAAGACAGCAATGTTATCGCTGGTAACTTAGCCGCTATCGAGCCGCAACGCGAGACACTTACTTTCTTAAAAGATTACCGCCTCGACCAAAAGCGTCGCATGCGCAGTAGTGAAACACACTACCTAGATCATCCACTGATGGGGATGATCATTCAGGTGAGACGCGTACAAAACTAACGCCAACTCACAGTTAAAGGGCTCGCTAACGCGGGCCTTTTTTATATGCGCATGACTTAGGTTTATACTTTAGCTATGAACACCAATTACACCATCTACACCAAACGGCTTTGCCTGCGCCTTCTGACGCCAGATGAAGCACCTATACTTGCAGACACCATATGCACCTCTCCATCACTTCATCAATGGATAGATTGGTGTCATTCAGAATTTACTGAGTCCGAAGCACTCGACTTTATCGGAGCAACACGCCTTAACTGGGTTAAAGCTAACGCCTTTGGCTTTGCCATTTTCACAAGAAGCGACAATGAATTTCTAGGAATGGTCGCGCTCAACGAGTTCTACCACACCTTCAATATGGGCAGTCTTGGTTATTGGATGAAAGACAAAGCTCAGCAGAAAGGATACGCAGTAGAAGCTATGGAGGCTCTAGTGGAGTTCTCTTTTGCCCACCTGTTACTCACACGCTTAGAGATAGTCTGCGACCCAGCCAATAAACCAAGTTATCGATTTGCCGAAAAGCTTGGTGCCACCTTCGAGTGCCTTGCAAAAAATCGTTATATCTTTAACGGTAAACCGCGTGAAGGAATGGTGTATTCACTATTGCCATCTGAGTGGAATCTTACATAGCGCTAAATTGAAGAGACGAGAGTCTATAGACATTCATTCAGACGAAAAAAAGGGAAGCCTAAGCTTCCCTTTTATAACTTTGGATTGAGGAATTAGCCGTGGTTACGAATCCACTCATCCATATCTGTTTTCAGGTTGTCTGACTTAGTACCGAAGATAGCTTGAACACCACCAGATACTACAACTACACCTGCTGCACCAAGTTGCTTAAGCTTGTCTTGGTCAACGATTTCAGTGTCAGCTACTGCAACACGTAGACGTGTGATACATGCATCTAGACCTGTAATGTTAGCTTTGCCACCGAATGCTGCAACTAGTTCGCCAGCCATTTCGTTGCCAGATACTGCTGCACCTGCTTCTTCAGTCTCGTCTTCACGACCAGGAGTCTTAAGGTCCATCGCAGTGATTACAGCGCGGAATACGAAGTAGTAGATAGCTGCGTAGATTAGACCGATACCAACCATCAGACCGATCTTCTGAGAGTTACCAGACAGTACTAGGAAGTCGATTAGACCGTGTGAGAACGAAGTACCGTGTACGAAACCTACAGTGTTAGCAACAACGTATGCAGAACCAGCTAGTAGAGCGTGGATTGCGTATAGTACTGGAGCTACGAATAGGAATGAGAATTCGATTGGCTCAGTGATACCTGTTAGGAACGATGTTAGAGCAGCAGAAGCCATGATACCCATAACTTTCGCGCGGTTCTCTGGTTTAGCACAGTGTGCAATAGCGATTGCAGCAGCTGGTAGACCGAACATCTTGAACATGTAACCACCCGCTAGCTGACCGAAGCCATTACCAGCAGCACGAGACGCTTCGTCTGCAACTAGGTAACAAGTTAGTACGCCGTTTTGAGTTTCGCCTGCAGCGTTAACACAAGTACCTGCTTCGAAGAAGAATGGTACGTTCCAAACGTGGTGTAGACCGAATGGGATTAGAGAACGCTCAACAACACCGTAGATACCGAATGCTAGTTGTGGGTTTTGCTCAGCTGCCCAGTGAGAGAATGCACCGATTGCAGAACCGATTGGTGGCCATACGATAGACAGTACGATACCAAGTGCGATTGCAGTGAAACCAGTAATGATTGGCACAGCACGCTTACCAGCGAAGAAGCCAAGGTATTCTGGAAGTTGAATCTTGAAGAAACGGTTGAATGCCCAAGCAGCCACACCACCGACAAGGATACCACCTAGTACACCTGTATCGATTTTTTCAACGCCCATAACACCAGCCATTACGCTAAGCGTAGCAGTCATGATGCCGTAACCAACGATAGCTGCAAGACCTGCAACACCGTCGTTGTTAGTAAAGCCTAGTGCAACACCTACAGCAAATAGCAGTGCCATTTGGCCGAATACTGAACCACCAGCTTGTTCCATTAGGTTTGAAACCACATCTGGAATGAAGCCTAGGTTAGCAGCACCTACCCCAAGTAGAATACCTGCAACTGGTAGTACCGATACTGGTAGCATCAGAGACTTACCAACTTTTTGCAGGTTAGCAAAAAGGTTCTTAAACATGTTTATGCTCCTGATAAAGTTATTAGTATTATGGGCTCTAACGGCACACCCCCGTAGCCTAAATGTTAGCACCCATAGAAAATGTAACCACGATTCGAATTATATTTTCTGCCTCTAAATATATCTTGATGACCCTCAAGGTTTCTACACACTTACGAAATTTAGTTTCAAAACTACGCATGGATCACGTTTCAAGCAGGCTTGTGTAATGGTTTTCAGAGTAAATAAGTCATTGAAATTAATACAATAAATAATTACATCAATTAATTTTACGGGGTGAATAAAATACACTCTTAAGTTATTTTACGTAACATAATTACAGTTTGTGCTGAATCACTTCTTTTTTCTCAACAGATTTCGTTAACGTTAAATTAATTTGATATTTTCAAATTTTTTCGACAAAAAAGGCGCAAACTGCGCCTTTTCTAATCGGTTGTATCTGAGTTGTTATTTCCTAACGCAAAAAAAGATCCTGATAGTTTTTGCTGGTTTTTTCTCCAACTTCTGACAGCGATACCCCTTTTAGCTGAGCAATATAGGCAGCAACCTCCACTACGTAGGCCGGTTGATTCTCTTTACCACGATGCGGAATTGGTGCGAGATAAGGAGAGTCTGTTTCAATAAGCAGCCTTTCAAGCGGTAATTGTTTCACGACCTCTTTGAGTTCTTTGGCTTGCCTGAAAGTGACAATGCCCGAAATAGAAATATAGAACCCGAGATCCATAGCTGCTTCAGCAAAAGCCAGATCCTCGGTGAAACAGTGGATCACACCTCCACACTTGTCCGCTCCGCCATTACGAAGAATGGATAACGTGTCTTCGCGCGCGTTTCTAGTATGGATAATTAGCGGTTTATTGACATCCACCGCCACCTCAACTTGCTGCTCAAAACGCTTTTTTTGCAGCTCAGCCGTTTCTGGTTGATAGTGGTAGTCTAAACCCGTTTCACCGACAGCAACGACCCTGTCATTGGCAACGTACTTCTTAAACTGCTCCAAAGAAAAAGCACTCTCTACATCAAGTGGATGCACACCACAAGATGCCATGATCTCTGGGTATGGCTTGATTAGCTCCATCATATTTGGAAATGAGTCAAGCGTAACACCGACAGATAAAAGCTTATCAACGTTGGCGGCTTTTGCTTTTTTAAGTACATCTTCGATGCCATCATGCAGCTCTTCATAGTTCAGCTTATCGAGATGGCAATGGGAATCTACAAACATAACGTCTTCTTCGTGCGTAAGAATTTAAAGATACTGACAGCCCAATTCGGCTTCAGCAAATGAAAGCCCTCGGCATAATAATGAACAACCATGCCGAGGATAGTGAGCGTTAATTTAAGCGGTTAAGAAAGAGTATAGCCAATTAGTCACGAGTAACTCAGCATTTAGCCCGCTAGATTCGCTGAGTTGCTTTTTGAGCTCTGCCAAGGATTCAGATTGCTTGAACAAGCTCTGATAGGAATATAACGATGCTAGTTGGGCAGCTTCAGGAATCATCTCGCCTTGGACAAGACCTAACGACTGCTTTTGAGCACTAGCCAATACCAACCACAACCATGAAAGCTGTTCATCAAAGGTGACGTCACTTTTCAAGAATACATTCATAAAGGCCGTTACGTCCGCATTACGATTCGTTACAGCACTTAGAAATGCCGAGAGCAGTGTATCTAACTCCTTTTCTCTACCCTGTTCTACGAACGATTTTATCGCTAAAGGCTCAGACTGACATAGGTAAGCAATTCGAAGAGAAATACGCTTTCCTAATTGTGCGCTGACCCAGTCAACAGATTGAGCTTGAGACGGAGCAGAAAGATGCCAAACCTCACATCGGCTGCGAATAGTGGGCAGCAAACGCTGGGCATGTTCTGTCGTTAGGATGAACACACAATTGCTAGGTGGTTCCTCTAGAGTCTTAAGTAGTGCATTGGCAGCGGAAACATTCATGCGCTCGGCTTGAGGCAGTATAATCAATCGATATCCACCAAACTGAGAAGACTCAAGAGCCCATTTATTCGCTTGTCTAATTTGCTCAACCGAAAGGTTCTTTTTATCTTTTTCAGGTTCAACGAAGTGAACGTCTGGGTGAGAATCAGAAGCGATCAGGCTGCAAGCATGACAAAAGCCGCACGGCTCAGAGGCATCGTTCTGACACATTAAACCTGCGACATATCGCTCAACTAGAGCCTCGGGGCCCAAGCCAATCTTAGCTTGGATCAGCATTGCTCCTGGAATATGCTGCCTCTCAAGGTTCCCCTTGAGCTTTTGCCACAGATCAGCCTGCCATGGATAGTCCTGCATACTTGCTCCTACTGCGCGGCCAACCAAGCTTGCACAGCATGGCGAATGTCCGCTTGAACCGATTCCATATCTTGGCTTGCATCGATAATCACAATGCTCGAATCCGAATTTGCCAATTCTAAGTAGCGTTCGCGGGTGCGGTCGAAAAATGAAATATCCATTTTCTCAATTCGGTCTAGCTCACCTCTACCACGTGCTCGCTCAAGACCGAGTCTTGGGTCAAGATCTAGATACAGGGTGAGGTCTGGCTTAAAGTCGCCAAGTGCGATCTCTTTAAGCGAAGACATAATATGCTTATCGATTTGACGACCACCGCCTTGGTAGGCTTGAGAAGAGAGATCATGTCGATCACCAATAACCCAAGAGCCAGACTCAAGAGCAGGCTTGATCACGGTTTCTAGCAATTGAATGCGAGCTGCATAAATCAGCAGTAGCTCAGAGCGATCTTGAAGAATCTCCCCTTCTTGCTCTTCTTTTACCAAGGCACGCAATTTTTCAGCCAAGGCTGTACCACCAGGCTCGCGAGTATTTTCAATAGAATCAATGCCTGCTGCTTCTAACTCAGAGCGTAACACACTGATTGCTGAACTCTTACCTGCGCCTTCTAGGCCCTCGATTACGATAAATTTGCCTTGGTTCATTTTCGACTTCTTAGTTGTTTTAGATACTGTTGGACCGCGCGGTTGTGGTCTCTTAAATTCTTTGAAAAGACATGGCCACCTGTACCGCTAGCCACGAAATATAGATAATTGCTGTCTTCCGGATTTACTGACGCCATGATAGATGCTTTACCAGGCATTGCAATTGGCGTTGGTGGTAAGCCATTAATGACATAGGTATTGTATGGCGTTGCTTCTCGAAGATCTTTCTTACGAATGTTGCCATCATATCTATCGCCCATGCCGTAGATCACCGTTGGGTCGGTTTGCAGGCGCATACCGATGTTTAGGCGATTAACGAACACAGACGCCACACGTTCGCGCTCTGATGGTACTGAGGTCTCTTTCTCGATAATAGATGCCAAAATCAAGGCTTCGTACTCGTTCTTTAGTGGAAGCTTATCTTGTCGCTGCTCCCAACTTTCCGAAAGTACCTTGTTTAACTTTCTGTTAGCGCGCTTTAAAATATCAAGGTCACTATCACCCACGGAGTAATGATAGGTTTCTGCAAGGAAGAGCCCTTCTAAGCGTTCGTGCTCGATGCCTAGCTCTTGCGCTATCGCTTTTTCGTCCATTTCAAGCGTTTTGTGCTCTAGGTAATCTGCATTAGCAAACTGTTCACGCCATTCTTTAAAGGTAGAGCCTTCAATAAAGGTAATCGCAAGTTGGTACTCTTTACCCTCGATAACCGCGTCAATCGCCTCTTTAAACGTCATAGTCGGCTTCAGTTCGAATGTTCCAACCTTAATTTGCGTGAGCTCTGGATGGAAGCGGCGAACTAATTCGGCAAATGGCGTAGGTTCAATCCATTGATTACCCTCAAATGTCGCCATTAGCGTATTGAGACTGTTGCCGCGCTCTACGGTAATCAGTGTTGGCTCTTCAAGGTTCAGAGGCTGGTTAACAAAATCCTGCACGCTATTTTTAACATGAACAAAGCTACCTACTGCGACTGCAGCAAGTATGATGACGAGCAATAAAAACTTCTTTAGCACAGACTTAATTTCTCCTGAATCTGTTTTGTTATTGGACCGATAGACAGACCAACTTCCCTAATTTTAGTGATGGGTGCAACCCCCAGAATACAATTGGTAACGAAAACTTCTTCGGCCGCAAGGAGATCTTCAAGTTCGAAGTGCCCAACGTTAACAGCAATACCCAGTAACGTCAGCTCCTCAATCACTACCTCACGCATGACACCAGCAACTCCGGCAACACTAAGGTCTGGTGTAAACACTTGATTGTTGTTCACCCAGAATACGTTAGCCATTGTGGTTTCAATCACTTTGCCGTTAAAGTCGAGCACAATGCCATCAAGATGACCACTAGATTCAACATTTTCCTTGGCTAAGATCTGTTCCAGTCTATTATTGTGCTTGAGTCCAGCCAGCAAAGCATTATGCCCAAGTCGTACATCCGAGATTGATAGTTCCAAGCCATTTTCACGAATTTCGTGGTAGTTCGGTGGAAAATCGAAGCTACTTACGGTAACAAAAGGACCTTTAGTTACCTTAGTACTGTAACCGCGCCCACCTTGGCCGCGACTTACATGCAGTTTTATGCCAGCTTCACTTGCATCAGACGCATGTGACTCGATCTCCAACCGCAGAGCATGCCAGTCTACCGGCGCGATCTTAAGACACTTCAGCGCCTTTTCCATACGAGTGACGTGACGTTCCCACAACTGAAGTTTGCCATATCGCGTCAATATGGTTGTAAAGCAACCGTCACCGTATTGAAAACTTCTATCCGTGACCGCAACATGGTCAATCTTCTGGCCATTTCGCCAAAACATGTTGATTCCTTTAAATAACAAAACGGCTCAATGCTAAGCATCAAGCCGTTCGAATACAAGTCTCTTATGCGATTACCGCGGTTTACATCTTCTTGAAGATAAGCGAACCGTTAGTACCACCAAAACCGAATGAGTTACAAAGTGCATATTCCATATCCACTTTACGTGCGGTAAATGGCACTAAGTCAACATCACATTCAGGATCAGGGTTATCTAGGTTAATCGTTGGTGGAACAATTTGGTCAACCAAAGACATGATGGTAATGATAGCTTCAGCCGAGCCCGCAGCACCCAATAGGTGACCTGTCATAGACTTGGTAGAAGAAACCAGTACTTTCTTCGCGCCTTCCTCGCCAAGTGCACGTTTAATGCCCTTGATTTCCGCCACATCACCTGCAGGAGTTGATGTACCGTGTGCGTTAACATAACCAATCTGTTCGCCAGTGATACCAGCGTCACGCAGTGCTGCTTCCATTGCAAGCGCACCACCAGAGCCATCTTCGCTTGGAGACGTCATGTGGTAAGCGTCACCGCTCATACCAAAGCCAACAAGCTCTGCATAGATTTTAGCGCCACGTGCTTTTGCGTGTTCGTACTCTTCTAGTACCAACATACCTGCACCATCACCTAGCACGAAGCCGTCACGATCAACATCCCATGGACGAGATGCTTTTTGAGGCTCATCATTGCGAGTTGATAGCGCCTTCGCTGCGCCAAAGCCCGCCATGCCGAGTGGTGTAGATGCTTTTTCAGAACCACCAGCAACCATTGCTTCTGCATCACCATAAGCGATCATACGAGCAGCGTGGCCGATGTTATGTAGGCCTGTTGTACATGCTGTAGAGATAGCAATGTTAGGACCACGTAATCCAGCAAGAATAGAAAGTTGGCCAGCAACCATGTTTACAATAGTCGAAGGGACAAAGAAAGGACTTACACGACGAGGGCCTTTCGATACCAACGCTTGATGTCCCGCTTCAATTAGGTCAAGGCCACCAATACCAGAACCGATAGCCACACCTACACGGTGTTGGTTTTCTGGAGTGACTTCAAGACCAGAGTCTTTGAGTGCGTGCATACCTGCTACGATGCCGTACTGGATAAACAAATCCATTTTCTTAGCATCTTTTTTAGACACGTATTCACTACCGTCAAAGTCTTTAACTAAGCCAGCGAAACGAGTAGAGAAATCGGTTGTATCGAAATGTTCAATATTTACGATACCACTCTTGCCTTCAAGAAGGGCTTTCCATGAAGATTCTACGCTGTTGCCTACCGGCGACAACATACCCATGCCAGTGACAACAACACGACGCTTGGACACGATTTTTTCTCCGGGATATTTATGATTCTATATGAAAGGATAGAAGACGTTTTAAAAAAACACAGGCGGCCAAGGAGGCCGCCTAGAAAGAGATATTACTGAGCGCTGTTTACGTAGTCGATAGCAGCTTGAACAGTAGTGATCTTCTCAGCTTCTTCATCAGGAATCTCAGTGTCGAATTCCTCTTCTAGAGCCATTACTAGCTCAACTGTGTCTAGAGAGTCAGCACCTAGATCGTCAACGAAAGAAGCTTCGTTTTTAACTTCTGCTTCGTCCACACCTAGCTGTTCAACAATGATTTTCTTTACGCGTTCTTCGATGTTGCTCATTTTAATTTTCCTTTACAGATTTCGCTCTATGCGATGTTTCCGTAGTTTATTCGAACTGTTGAAAGTTGCAAGGGGGTCCTTGCTGGTCAAACCACAATTTTAGCGAATTTAACCGAAATTCAGTACATTTTTGACTTAAATCATGCACAAATGTTGCACAGATCAAACCATGTACATGCCACCATTTACGTGAAGTGTTTCACCTGTGATGTATGCCGCTTCTGGCGATGCAAGAAATGCAACAGCTGAAGCGATTTCACGTGGGTCACCTAAACGACCAGCAGGCACGTTGGCTAGTGTAGCAGCTCGTTGCTCATCATTCAGTGCTTTTGTCATATCTGTTTCGATAAAACCTGGTGCAACTGTGTTCACCGTCACACCGCGTGAAGCAACTTCACGAGCCATAGACTTGGTGAAACCGATTACGCCTGCTTTTGCAGCAGCATAGTTCGTTTGACCAGCGTTACCCATAGTACCAACGACAGAACCCACGTTGATGATGCGACCCTGACGCTTCTTCATCATACCGCGCAACACAGCTTTAGATAGGCGGAAGATAGACGTTAGGTTAGTGTCCATGATATCTGTCCACTCATCGTCCTTCATACGCATTAATAGGTTATCGCGAGTGATGCCAGCGTTGTTAACAAGAATGTCGATCGCACCAAATTCATCGTTGATTTGCTTAAGAACAGCTTCGATCGAGTCAGTATCTGTCACGTTTAGCGCTAGGCCTTTGCCATTTTCACCTAAGTACTCGCTGATAGCAGCTGCACCGTTATCTGATGTCGCCGTACCAATTACTGTCGCACCGCGCTCTACCAGTAGCTCTGCAATTGAGCGACCAATACCACGGCTTGCACCTGTTACTAAGGCAATCTTGCCTTCAAGGTTCATCATTATTGGATTCCTTATTATTTTGCAGCTTCGAGTGACGCAGCGTCATTTACCGCAGCCGCACTCAATGTCTTAACAATGCGTTTTGTTAGGCCAGTTAACACTTTACCTGGACCAAGTTCCAACAGTTTCTCAACGCCTTGCTCGCTCATTTTCTCAACGCCTTCAGTCCAACGAACTGGGCTGTAAAGCTGGCGAACTAGCGCGTCTTTAATTTTTGCTGGGTCGGTTTCTGTTTCAACATCAACGTTGTTGATGACAGGAACCGAAGGTGCGTTGAATTCAATCGCTTCAAGCGCAACCGCGAGCTTTTCTGCTGCTGGTTTCATCAGCGCACAGTGAGAAGGTACCGACACTGGCAATGGTAGCGCGCGTTTAGCACCCGCTTCTTTACATAGTGCGCCAGCTCGCTCTACAGCTGCTTTGTTACCCGCAATAACAACCTGACCTGGTGAGTTAAAGTTCACTGGGGAAACCACTTCACCCTGTGCTGCTTCTTCACACGCTTTAGCAATCGACTCATCATCTAGACCGATGATGGCATACATCGCGCCAACGCCAGCAGGAACGGCTTCTTGCATCAACTGACCGCGAAGTTCAACAAGTTTGATCGCTTCTTTGAAGTCAATGACACCAGCACACACTAGCGCTGAGTACTCACCTAGGCTGTGACCCGCTACGAGTTTAGGCTGAGCAAGACCCTGCTCTTGCCATACACGCCAAATAGCTACAGAAGAAGCTAATAGCGCAGGCTGCGTGCGATGGGTTTGATTTAAATCTTCTGCTGGGCCGTTTTGAACCAATGCCCATAGGTCGTAACCAAGTGCTTCAGATGCTTCCGCAAATGTCGCTTTTACGATCTCATGTTGCTCGCCTAGCTCTGCTAGCATGCCAACTGTTTGTGAACCCTGACCTGGGAACACGATTGCAAAATTACTCATCGTTATTTCCTTAAACAACGCAATCTATGACTCTTATATCGCTCGGTGTTCGTGAGGTTAGAAGCGAACTAACGCTGAACCCCAGGTAAAACCACCACCAAACGCTTCTAATAGAAGGTTCTGTCCACGCTTAATGCGACCATCGCGAACCGCCTCATCTAAGGCCGTTGGGACGGTTGCTGCCGAAGTATTACCGTGGCGATCAAGTGTTAGGACGACTTGATCCATCGACATACCCAGTTTTTTCGCGGTTGCCGAAATGATGCGATAGTTCGCTTGATGAGGAACCAACCAATCGAGGTCCTCTTTGCTCATATCGTTCGCGCTTAGTGTATCTTTAACTAGTTTCGATAGCTGAGTAACGGCAACTTTGAATACTTCGTTACCTGACATGTTCAGCCACTTATCGAGTTCACCGCCACGTACAGGCATTTCAAGACTGAGAAGATCGCCAAAACGACCATCTGCATATAGATGCGTCGAAATGATGCCTGGCTCTTCACTAGCACCCAAAACCACAGCACCGGCTGCATCACCGAATAGGATGATGGTTGAGCGATCAATTTCTTCGACCGTTTTAGATAGACAATCTGAGCCAATCACCAATACGTTTTTACACATTCCTGAACGGATATGTTGATCAGCAACTGACAGCGCGTATACAAAACCTGTACATGCTGCAGCCATATCAAAAGCAGGGCAACCTTGAATGCCAAGTTTTGCTTGAACTTGACAAGCCGACGAAGGAAAAGCGTGGCTACTACTTGTTGTTGCAACAATAATTAGATCGATATCATTCTTATCGATGCCCGCCATCTCAATAGCTTTCAAGGAAGCTTCGTAGCCCATGTCTGCAACGGTTTCGTCCTCTGCAGCGATTCTACGTTCTTTAATACCTGTGCGAGTGACGATCCATTCATCTGTCGTATCTACCATTTTCTCTAGATCTGCATTGGTGCGGATCTGAGACGGCAGGTAGCTGCCTGTACCTAAAATTTTGCTATACATGAAGACTAATACTGCCTCTCGAGTAACACTGCTTCTAGACGATCGCTTATTTGGTTTGGCACTTGGCGTTTAACCTCGTGAACCGCTTCGCCTATTGCATTAACAAGCGCTGAAACATCAGCACTTCCGTGGCTTTTTATGACAATGCCGCGCAATCCTAACAAACTTGCCCCGTTATACTGGTCGGGGTTCAGTGCTTTAACTTCGTTTAATACATCAGAAAACAGCAATCTAGCCAGCCATCCTTTGATTGTAGAGGTGGATAATTTGGCTTTAAGTTTGTTGATAATAAATTGCGCAGTTCCTTCGCAAGCTTTCAATGTTGTGTTACCAACAAAGCCATCGCAGACAATGACATCTGCGCTGTCGCTGAGTAACTCATTTCCTTCAACGAATCCAATATAGTTAATAGATCGGCATTGTGTCAGCATTTCTGAGCAACGTTTGACGAGATCGTTACCTTTTATTTCTTCTGCACCGATATTCAATATTGCGACTCTAGGGCTTCGTCCAAGATGTTGCTCAGCAAGTGCGCTTCCCATTACAGCAAACTGAAATAGAGAATCGGCATCGACAGACGCATTTGCGCCAAGATCTAGCATCCAGGTTTTTCTGCCTTGTGCAGTAGGTAGAGCGGAAACTAACGCAGGTCTATCTATGCCAGGGAGGAGCTTAAGACGGAATCTTGATAGTGCCATTAGCGCACCGGTATTACCGCCGCTTACGCACGCGTCAGCTTGCTCGGATTCAACTAGATCAATCGCTATACGCATAGACGTATCTTGACTGTTTCTGAGGGCGAAGGAAGGCTTTTCGGAATTCGAAATGACTCGGTCACTATGCATGACCGTAAGACGGTTACTGTTTTGGTAACCTAGATGTTTGAGTTGCGTGTTTATTGACGGCTCGTCGCCAACAAGCACCACTTTTAGCTCTGGGAAAAGCGACAGTGCCTGCACGGCGGCAGGCACTGTTACGGAAGGACCGAAATCCCCGCCCATTGCATCAAGTGCAACGGTTATATTATGCAAAGGTCAACCTTACTTGTTGATAACCTTTTTGCCACGGTAGTAACCGTCAGCAGTCACGTTGTGACGTAGGTGAGTTTCACCTGAAGTTGCGTCTACAGATAGTGCAGCTGAAGTTAGCGCATCATGTGAACGACGCATGCCACGCATAGAACGTGACTTCTTGCTTTTTTGTACGGCCATGGACCCTACTCCTATGTTAGTAATTTAAACGTCAGTAACTCTGTTACTCACGCTTTAAGCTCTTTAAAACATCAAATGGATTTGGCTTATCTTCTGGAACCTCTTCCGGAATATCTCCAAACACCATGTTGTTTGAGTCAACGCTACAGTCTGCTATATCGTGCATTGCGACTTGAGGCAGGTTTAAGATGAACTCGTCTTCAACTAATTGTATGAGATCGACCTCACCGTACTCATTAAGATCTACCAAATCGTAATCTTCCGGTGCGTCCTCTTCACTCTTCTCACTGTAATAAGGAGTATAAGTGAATTGAACTTCACACAGGTGTGTGAAAATCTCATTACAACGCTGACATTCCAAATCAACTTCGATGTTAGCTTTACCAGAGATAACAACGAGTCGCTGTTCATCATGCCCAAAGGACAATGTCACTTCAGCATCGCGTTTTACGCTACTAACTGACTCGCTCAGACGCTTGAAAAGGCTGACTTGGATGATGCCATCGTAGTCGAGTCTCTTCTGTGCCGTCTTACCCGGGTCAACAGTTCGCGGTATTTTTACCTTTTGCATAGGGCGCGAATATTATCTTCCAAAACGGATTTAGTCAAAGAAAAAGGCGAAAAAGTTGTACTTTTTTTGCCTACAGATTAAGAATCTAACAATATCTCCAGAAACTGCAATTATGATAAGAAAACTGAGCCCAAAATGAAATCCACAAGACTCATTTTAGCGTCCACTTCTCCCTTCCGTGCTGAGCTTTTGAGCAAATTGGCACTAGAGTTTGAAGCGAAGGCACCCAATGTAGATGAAAAAGCCCACTCAAGCGAGTCTGCAGAGCAGTTAGTACAGCGTCTTGCACTTGAAAAAGCGCAAGCTCTCAGAGCGGAACCCGATGCTATCGTTATTGGAAGCGATCAAGTGTGCGTCATCGATGGCCAGATTATCGGTAAACCGCTCAACAGAGAAAATGCCGTAAATCAACTCTCTCAACAGAGCGGTAAAACCATTCGTTTTTATACGGGTCTTGCCGTCTACAATACCGAAACCGGCACCTCAGATGTCACAGTCGACACATTCGATGTCAGCTTCAGAAAGCTAACACAAAAGCAGATCGAGCGTTATGTCGATATTGAGCAGCCCTTCTACTGCGCAGGCAGCTTTAAAAGTGAAGGGCTTGGTATCACTTTATTTAGTGCGTTAAATGGCAAGGATCCAAACACCCTAGTCGGACTGCCTCTGATCGATTTGATCACCATGCTAGAAAAGCACGGAATCTCCCCGCTTGCCTAAGCGTTGTGCTTACCAATAACAAAAAAGCGAAGCTGTAAAGAGCTTCGCTTTTCTACAAATCGCATCACCGAAAATCATTGCATCGTTTTCAGCTTATCCAGAGCGCGTTGTAGCTTAGGTTCCATCTCAGCGTGGATTTCCATTTTTTCTTCTTTGCCTGGGTGCGTGAAGATGATATTTGCAGCGTGTAAGAAGAGTCGATCGAGACCTACCTTTGCGGTATACGCATCAAATCGACGGTCCCCATAGCGATCATCCCAAGCTATCGGGTGTCCAGTATATTGCGTGTGGACGCGAATCTGATGCGTTCGACCGGTGATAGGGCTTGCCTGAATCAAGGTCGCCTGCTCGTAAGACGCAAGAACTTTGAAACGAGTTTCCGATGCTTTTCCGTTGGGGTTCACTCTAACAATACTGTTCACTTCATTTTTCAGAAGTGGCGCTTTCACCACCTTACAGCTCGGCTTCCATTTGCCCATCACCAACGCGTAGTAGTATTTCTGAACCGTCTTCTCACGGAACTGAGCTTGCAGGTGACGAAGCGCAGAGCGCTTTTTCGCGACCAGCAGAATACCAGAGGTATCTCTGTCTATACGATGCACCAACTCAAGAAATCGAGCTTGCGGTCTTAGCGCACGCAGTGCTTCGATGGCACCGAACTTAAGGCCACTCCCGCCATGCACGGCTAACCCTGATGGCTTGTTCAACACCAACATGTGATCATCTTCATAGATGATTTGGGATTCAAGCTCCGCCACCTTGTTGAGATTGGTATTGAGCGGCGCTTCAGGCTCTTTCTCTTCGAGTGTTACAGGAGGAATACGAACCAAGTCGCCTGCTTGCAATTTATATTCTGCCTTCACACGCTTTTTATTTACGCGCACTTCTCCCTTGCGCACAATTCGGTACACAACACTCTTTGGGATGTTTTTTAGTTGGTTACGCAGAAAATTATCTATGCGCTGGCCAGCCATATCGTCGTCGATATCGACGAATTGGACTTTTGTTCTTATTTCACTCATTTCGTCATTATAACACTCAAACTCTCAAGAAAAGAACGCTTTCTAAATGTTGATTAACTGCTGTTTGGTAGAGAAAACCTGTCAAAGTTGTCGGAATGTAACCTTTTGGACAAGTTGTGGATAGTTTTTGACCAGCTAAGTGTTAGCTTTTCCTCCCCCTCATTTTTGCTTATTTAAATCAGTACATTATCCGTACAGACACGATGAAAGCTTGGTTTTTTTCTGTGGTTTAGACTAAAGCTGATTGCTGATATTTGGTTGCGCTGCTATAGTTCACAGCTGCAATGGATAATTAGATTCGATTTTCTATTTGTCGCTATTATCTTTGAGCAATTAAATGTTGAGTAGACCGCTTAGTATTGAAACGCAGCAACTGGCATAAGACGTTGATAGCTAGGCCTTCCTTGTCACCTACTCACGTACTCGTGTTTGAGTAATACCGCCACAGACGCGGATCACACAGCCTCAGTCCTGTGTGATGACTGTAGTGCCCACGAGCATCCCTTCCAGCCGGGAGGCTGCATTAAATAAAGCCATGGGATCAGGCACCGCGAGTTACGAAACCTGTGACAAGAGCAATGATGAAAACAAAGAAAATACAACGAGAATTTCTGTAATGAAAAGAATGTTAATCAACGCAACTCAAAAAGAAGAGTTGCGTGTTGCTTTGGTTGACGGTCAGAAACTGTTCGATCTTGATATCGAAAGCCCTGGCCATGAGTCAAAGAAAGCAAATATCTACAAAGGACGTATCACTCGAGTTGAGCCTAGCCTAGAGGCCGCATTCGTTGACTACGGTGCCGAACGCCACGGTTTCCTCCCTCTTAAAGAAATTGCAAAAGAATACTTCCCACAAGGTTATACCTACCAAGGTCGTCCAAGCATCAAAGATGTATTGAGCGAAGGCCAGGAAGTCATCGTGCAAGTTGAAAAAGAGGAGCGTGGTAGCAAAGGTGCTGCACTGACAACGTATATCTCTCTAGCAGGTAGCTACTTAGTTCTTATGCCTAACAACCCTCGTGCTGGCGGTATCTCTCGCCGTATCGAAGGTGAGGAGCGCACTGAACTTAAAGCGGCACTGAGCACACTTGAACTCCCTCAAGGTATGGGTCTAATCGTCCGTACCGCAGGTGTAGGCAAGAGCGCCGAAGAGCTTGAGTGGGATTTACGTTTCCTTCTAAACAACTGGGAAAATATTAAAGGCGCAGCGGACCAAAACCCTGCTCCGTTCCTAATTCACCAAGAAAGTAACGTCATCGTCCGCGCACTGCGTGACTACTTACGTCGTGACATTGGTGAAATCCTTATTGACAGCAACACGATTTACGAGCGCGCGCGCCAACATATTCAATTGGTACGCCCAGACTTCGTAAACCGTGTTAAGAAGTACGACAACGAAGTACCGCTATTTAGTCACTACCAAATCGAAAGCCAGATCGAATCTGCCTTCCAACGTGAAGTTCGCCTACCTTCTGGTGGCTCTATTGTTATCGACCCAACAGAGGCGCTTACCTCTATCGATATCAACTCTGCACGTGCAACAAAAGGTAGTGATATTGAAGAGACAGCTCTCAACACTAACTTAGAAGCGGCAGATGAGATTGCTCGTCAATTGCGTCTTCGTGACCTTGGTGGTTTGGTTGTTATCGACTTTATTGATATGACGCCAGTTCGTCACCAACGTGAAGTTGAAAACCGTCTGAGAGAAGCGGTTCGTATCGACCGTGCTCGCGTACAAATCGGTCGTATTTCTCGCTTCGGTCTTCTTGAGATGTCTCGCCAACGCTTGAGCCCGTCTCTTGCAGAAGCAAGTCACCACATCTGTCCACGTTGTAGTGGTACTGGTGTTGTACGTGATAACGAATCTCTCGCACTTTCTGTACTTCGTTTGATCGAAGAAGAAGCACTAAAAGACAACACATCGCAGGCTTTAGCGATTGTTCCTGTGCCTATCGCTTCTTACCTATTGAACGAAAAACGTCGCTCTATCAACCACATTGAGCGCGTTCAAGAAGTGAAGATCACCATCGTTCCAGATTCAGACATGGAAACACCGCATTTCGAGGTTATCCGTGTACGTGAAGGCGAAGAGCAAGATCTCCTGTCTTACTTGCTACCTAAGAAGCTAGAAGCGCTGCGTGAAGCTGAAGCTAAAGAAGCGGGTGAATCAGAAGTGAAGCCGCGTAAGGTTGAGCAACCAGCCCTCCAAGGCTTTGCAACTCCAACGCAAACTGCGCCAACACCAGCGCCAAAAGCGCCTGAGAAGAAACCAGCTGCTGAGCCTAAAGCTGAGAAGCCGGGCCTATTCTCTCGTATTCTTTCTGCAATCGGTTCTCTATTCGCTTCACCTGAAGCAGAGAAGAAAGAGCCAGAGAAGAAAGAAGAAACAAACAAAAACCGCAACAATCGTTCGCGCCGTAGCCGCAACAACGATCAGCGCCGTCGCAACAACAAAGAGTCTCGTGACAACGATCGCAACAAGAATCGTCGTAACAAGCCTAACCGTGACCGCGATGAAGAGAAAGAGACGCAAAGCAACGCTCAACAAGAGCCACGCAAATCTCAGAACCGTCGTAACAAGCAGCAAGACCGTCGTAATAAGAAGCGAGATGAAGCTGCTAACAAATCGAAGGTAGAAGAGCAAGGTAAGCAAATCGCTGCTGACGTACAAGCAGAGAAGAAGAGCCCTCGTTCAGAAGATAAGCGCTCAGAAGAGAAAACTGCCAAAGTTAAAGAGCGTCGTCAACGTCGCAAACTGACTAAGCAAGTTCGCGTTAAAGACCAAAATGCCAAACAGGAAGAGCTCGCAGAGCAACAAAATGTCGCAACTGCAACTCAAGCGCCTGTTGAAAAAACACAAGCGCCAGAAGCGTCTAACGAAGCTGGGGCAAAAGAGGAAGGTAAGCAGCGTCGCAACCGTCGTTCTCCACGTCACCTACGTGCAAGTGGTCAACGTCGTCGTCGTGGTCGTGATCGCCGTCCTAACCCATTCCGTCTTCGCAAAGGTGGCGTTGCTTCACCAGAAATGGCAATGGGTAAAGTGATGCCAAGTTACGGTATTACCAAGCCTAAGGCGAAAACAAAACCTGAAGCGGAAGTGAAGGAAGTTACTGTTAACGTAACTGGTATGGCGATGCCAGAGATGGCAATGGGTAAAGTCATTGTTATGCGCAAACCAGAGCCTGTCGCGACGCCAGAAGTTGCTGCTGACGTCGTTGAGACGCCGGTGGTTACCGAAGCACCTAAAGCCGTTGAGGCTTCAGTTGTTGAAGCTCCTGTGGTTGAGCCAACGGTTGAAGCTCCTGTGGTTGAAGCACCTGTTGCTGACGTACCAGTAACTGAATCTACGACTACACCTGACTCTAACGTTTCAGAAGAAGTCGTAGAGGTTGTTGCAGAAGCGCCGAAAGCACAAGAGCAAGCTCCAGTCGAAGCTAAGCCAGCTGAAACTAAAGTCACTGCAAAAGCAAGCTTCAAAGGTCATGCTAGTGCGCCAATGGCGAAAGCAGAAGGCAAACAAGAGCTGGGTGAAATCATCATTAATGCAGCACCGGTAAAAACTGAACGTTACCAACCAAAAGGAGCTGGCAGCCAAGTCGCTACAAATGCTGCATCGGCTGCGATGACAAAACCTAACTACTAATTGCTAGTCAGTTAGACTAACTTAACGATAAGGGCTGCTATATTGCAGCCCTTATTTTTATCTACAGATAATTCCGTCACATTTTCTTTCAATATTGAACTTCTCGGTACAATTCTGTAGCATGCCCGACTTTGACTGTTTCATTAGCAATGCATCTTGTCTATAACCATCGAGATATAGATAGCGACTGTAAATTAGTCCTTTTTTGCTCACTGTTAATACGGTTGACACATTTTGAATGTCGAATGTGTGCTGGATGAAATGGATGTTAAACCAACAACATAAGTACGATTAATTTCATGTTTGAATTCCCACAGTTTTCTAAGCACTCAGTAAAGAATGACGTATTGTCAGGTCTGACTGTTGCTCTTGCGCTTGTTCCTGAGGCGGTTGCTTTCGCATTCGTAGCAGGCGTTGACCCTATGGTTGGCTTGTACGCTGCCTTTATCGTCGGTTTGGTTACCTCTATCTTCGGTGGACGCCCAGGCATGATCTCTGGTGCAACAGGCGCAATGGCCGTTGTTATGGTTAGCCTTGTAGCTACTCACGGCGTTCAGTACTTGTTTGCCGCTATTATGTTGGCAGGTCTGTTTCAGATCAGTGCTGGCATCTTTAAGCTCGGTAAGTTTATTCGTATCGTGCCGCACCCGGTAATGATCGGCTTTGTGAACGGCCTCGCTATCGTTATTTTCCTAGCACAGCTCGGCCAGTTTAAAGCACCAGACTTATCCGGTGCCCTCACCTGGCTACCTCAAGATCAAATGATGCTGATGCTGGGTCTTGTTGCACTGACCATGGCGATCATCCACTTTTTACCAAAGATCACGACAGCAGTACCCTCTTCTCTTGTTGCGATTGTCACTGTGACACTATTGGTCCAAGGTCTAGGTCTTGATACTCGTACGGTCGTCGACTTCCTGCGCTCAATGTCGGGCGACAATGCTGCAACGCTAGCAGGTTCTCTACCAACTTTCTCTATCCCTGCGGTTCCACTAACGTGGGAAACGCTGCAGATCATCCTACCTTATGCCATCATTTTGGCGGCAATTGGCCTGATTGAATCTCTATTAACACTCACAGTCTTAGATGAGATGACCAACACACGCGGCCAATCTAACCGCGAATGTGTGGGTCAAGGTCTAGCAAACGTGACCTGTTCTGTATTCGGTGCAATGGGTGGCTGTGCGATGATTGGTCAGTCGATGATCAACGTCAACTCAGGTGGTCGCGGTCGTCTGTCTGGTATCGTTGCCGCGGTTGCATTATTGATGTTTATTCTATTTGCAGCAGCACTTATTGAGATGATCCCACTAGCAGCGCTTGTTGGTGTCATGTTCATGGTGGTTATTGGTACGTTTGAATGGGCAACCTTCAAGCTGGCTCGCCGAGTACCTAAGAAAGATTTCTTTGTCATCGTGTTGGTAACAGCTGTAACCGTAATGACAGACCTTGCTGTTGCCGTAGCGGTTGGTGTTGTTGCTTCTGCTCTGATGTTCGCATGGGAACACGCCAAGCATATCTATGCTAGCAGCCACATCAATGAAGAAGGTTCGAAAGAATACATGGTTAACGGTCCAATTTTCTTTGGTTCCGCGGCCAACTTCCTTGAGCTATTTGACGCACAAAATGATCCACAAGATGTGATTGTTGATTTTGCGAACTCTCGCGTTACCGACCATTCTGCGATTGAGGCTATTGAAACCTTGGCCGAGCGTTATGCGACGGTAGGTAAAACCCTACACTTGCGCCACCTCAGCCCAGACTGCCGTAAGCTTCTAGACAAAGCGGGCAGCTTAGTTGAAATTAATGTTAAAGAAGACCCAAGCTACAAAGTCGCAACCGACGTATTAGCTGGTTAATCGACAAATACTAAAAAGGGGTGGCAACACCCCTTTTTGTTTACTTTGATTGACTAATCTTGTGAAACCTTCACTCTAGCTATCTCGTTCGAGTTATCTGCAAACTGGTTTTTCAGCTCAGCTTTACTCTTGAATGTAATGTCTCCACCAGCGGCAACCGACATATGCTGTGGCTCAACATTGTGCTTCGACTGATAAAGCATTACAGCCTGCATGCAAGAGTCTCTTTGTTCTGGTGATAATCGACTGCCCTCTGGCCATCGCCCAGTTTCTGTCGCATAAAGCAGTCTTTCATACACATCTGGTGTCATTGCTTCTAATAATTGTTCTACATCCATAATGAACCTTCTTGTCGTCACACTATTTATTTTCAACCGTCTCACTGTCTAGATAGCACTGCCTTGATAGCAGCACCGCTATTTTGTGGTTCTGAGAGGTTAATTCATTACTCGAACCTTAACCTGATGATACACTGAGTCAAGTTGAGCTAGATAAATCAGTGTATTCGATCACAAGTAGTAAAATGAAATTACCCCATGCTTTGCTTGTTCTTTTAAGCGCGTCAATGTTAGCCGGCTGTTTTGAGGCTCGCAAAAACACAGACCAGCTTTGCGAACAAGAACCCTCTCTTAATTGCGCAGTTCTCAATACGTCTGACGGACAATGTCGGATCCCTAGAACCAATCTTATTTGGCATCGATACGAGATGATGAAAGCCCCTAGCGAGGCAAACACCATTGAAGAGTATTATCTGTTGAAAGAGTACAGAAAATGTCTTGAACTCGCCTCGCAAATACAACCCATCGAGCAAGCTGACCTAAAAGCGAGACGCTTTGATGCTTTGATGTATTCCATTAACGAACAAGAACGGGTCACGAATTCATTGAGTGGCTCGACGTCACCAGAAACCCTCTATTTTCTTTGGAGTGAAACTGGCGACCATAACGCGCGCCGACGCTTTCTAGAGATGGAAGGCTCTCCTCAGTTGGATACGGCGGAGCTTCAGTACGCGCTTGCCACTTACTATATCTCGAGAGATAAGAATAAAACCTACCAACTATTGAACCGTTCTCTTGAACTTTCAAGTGGCGGTAAAACAGTAAACAAGGACGTCATCAAGGCCTTGGCGAGCGTAACGCAAAGCTTAAACCAACCACAACAATCGTTTCTCTGGGCTATGGTCGCGAAACAGTTTGATATTCCTATCGCTTCCGATAACGCGCTGAGGTTGATGTTTAACTTAAACGACAGTGAATACGATCAGTTAAAAAGTCAGGCCAATACCGTTGCCAAGGCAATAAAGAATGGTAGTTACTCGCCAACTCTGTCTCGCTAAGCAGGGAAATCACGAGACTTCTACGTTTTAACTGAAACGAAAAAGCCCCAACCAAATCAATGGTTGGGGCTTTTTTTATTTTGCTTAGCTTAACTTAACGATTAGTGAAGCTTTAGGTTAGGACGAAGTACTCGGTTAATTCGGCCAACCAGCATCATCAGACCTGTTTTTAGCATGCCATGAAGCGCCATTTGGTGCATACGGTATAAAGAGATATACACCACACGTGCAATACGACCTTCTACCATCATCGAACCTTTAGTTAGGTTGCCCATTAGACTGCCGACTGTTGAGAAACGACTCAAAGAGACAAGTGAACCATGATCGTTATAAACATAAGGCTTCAGTTCGCGACTGTTTAGCTTAGCCACAATATTACCAAACGCGCGTGTCGCCATCTGGTGCGCAGCCTGAGCGCGAGGTGGGACAAACTTGCCGTCTGCCTGCGTACACTGTGCTAAGTCGCCAATGACAAAAATGTCATCGTCGCGTGTAGTTTGCAGCGTGTCTTTAACTACTAACTGGTTAATACGATTCGTCTCTAACCCTGCAATGTCTTTCATGAAATCAGGCGCTTTAATACCTGCAGCCCAAACCATGATCTGTGCCGGGATGTGCTCGCCGTCTTTTGTTGTCAAACCTGATTCGTCTGCTTGCGTTACCATAGTCGCAGTACGTACTGTCACACCAAGCTTAGTCAGCTCAGAATGTGCAGCACCAGAAATGCGTGGAGGAAGAGCCGGTAGGATTCGCTCACCCGCTTCAATCAAGTTTACGTTCAACTTGCTCGAGTCAAGATCACCAAAACCGTAAGTACGTAGCTCTTTTACTGCGTTGTGTAGCTCGGCAGAAAGTTCAACACCCGTTGCGCCCGCACCCACAATAGCGATATCAACAGTACCTTGACCATTTTTCGCATGTAGCTTCAAGAACTCGTTGTTCATTTCTGTACGGAAGCGATGCGCCTGCTCTGGGCTGTCCAAGAAAATACAGTTATCGCGCACACCAGGTGTGTTGAAGTCATTAGACGTAGAACCGATGGCAAGTACGAGCACATCATAATCGATTGTGCGACTTGGCATCAGCAGCTCACCCTGCTCATCTTTCAACTCACTAAGTGTAATGTGTTTATTTTCGCGATCGATGTCTTGAAGACTACCCATTTGGAAATCAAAATGATGGTTTTTCGCGTGTGCACGGTAGCTTAATGCATCGACGCCTTCATCCAATGAGCCTGTTGCTACTTCATGCAGCAATGGCTTCCATAAGTGGCTAGCTTTACGGTCTACAAGCGTAATATTGGCGCGCCCTTTACGTCCTAGTGTTCGGCCTAACTTGGTTGCAAGCTCTAGTCCGCCTGCCCCACCACCTACAACGACAATATTAGTCACAATGGCTCTCCTAAAAGTGAAATTTGAAAATTGAAAATCAAACGTGCCTCGATGTTATCCAAGCACAAAAATTCTTGTCATTATGCGTAAACCTTGGCCACTACACGGTGCCCCTTACGCGTTACATTTACAGTTTCACTTCACATATCGGTGCAAAATCGTCACTTTTTGCGCATTTTGGGCAAGTTCTCTTCTTGCTCTCAATTTTTTTTGATATTTATCAACTATTGTGGAACGGTTTTATTATATAGAGCAAATCAATGTCCGCAACTATTCAATGGGATTATTTTTTCACACCGAATTAAATGACTATTTCTCAAACGATTTTTCTATCAATAAAAAACGGCCCTACTAAGAGAGCCGCTGTCTTTACCATAGAGCACGCATAAATGTCGCATGCTATTGTTTGTTTATTGAGCTAACTTGAATGCCTTCATCGCTTGTAGGTGCTGAGATATCTTCTTGAATTTGTGAGTCTGGGTTTCATCCCATGTCACATCGTAGTAATCACTTAGTTCGTCAGCGGTCTCTTGGTTGTCACGAATCTCGTCTTCACGCGATAAAACAACCATACACTGTTTTGCGTTCTTAGTACGGAACTTCTCTACACACTTGGTCGCGATATCTTCGTACTCTTCAGGACGGTCTATGCGCCCTTGCATATTTTCTTCTGGGTGAAGGTTCGGGTTGAAGATAACCTGTTTAATCCCACACAAGAAGCCGATACGCTCAGACCAATAGCCACCTAAACCCACACCACAAATGAGCGGATTCGGATCGGAAGACTCCTGAACTAACTTATTAACCTCTTTGAGCAGAAACTGCATGTCGTGCTTTGGATGAAGAGTGCTGTAGTTGACGAAGCGAACATCTTCATCAATGAATTGCAACTGAAGAACCTTTTCATGGTTGCCTGGGCTTGTTGAGTCAAAGCCGTGAAGATAGATAATCATAGTACCTCTCGATCAGTCCTGTAATGGTACGCTTTCCTTAAATCTAACATGAAAGCCATAACTTCAAAGGGGTTAAAGGCCATTTAGGATAAAAGAACTAATAAACAGTGATCCATTCAACAATTTCGTTGATAAATTTGTTCTGCCGTGGTGTAAAAATCGCCACTCTCCCAAACTTGCGCGGCCAACACATACCAAAGCATTGCCATAAGGTCGATATAAGGTTTCCAGTCCATCATGTCAGCATACCAATCCTCAGGGCACTCTACTGCGTGATACTTCTGATAGAGCGTTAAGCCATCTTTGAAGTCCAGCCCTAACATATCTAACGTCATCGCTAAGTCCAACGTTGGTGATGCGATGGCGGCGTACTCCCAGTCAATCACAGCGATATCACCTTGAGATTTGAGTAAGTTATGAAAGCCAAAATCAAAGTGGCAGATCGCACTCATCGAGGTTCTAAGGTTTGGTGGCGCTCGAAATGCTTGATAGAAAGAGTTATAGCGCGCTTTTAAGTCACTATCATGAATGTGAGACCAATAGTGGTCTACCTTTGTTTGAAAATCGAACTGACGAATCGACATATCAGGTGCAAGGCTATGAATACGGGCTAATAGTGCAATAGCCGGTTCTGGGTCGGGCTGTTGATATGGGCGTCCCTCTATCCATGACACCAAGAGACCTTGCTCATTTTCTTTGAGAACTTGATAGGTTGGTATCGAAGGCGAAACCGCATTGATGACCTTTGCTTCATTACGACGACAGATATCAAATATCTGACTGTGCAAAGCATTTGCACGCCATACTACCCACCCAAGGCTTGGAGTGAGTATGCGCCAACTTCGGTTAGTTAATCCACCAGAAAGCGGAAGTGCCCCGAGGGGCACTTCATTGATAAGAGGAGGAATGGCAGCTAGGTCTGGTGACAACTGCAACGCCTCCTCCCAACTATAGCCTGTTGGCGAAAAGCGACTAGTCAGCTTACAGACCTAGTACAGAGCGAGACTCTTGCTTACGAATTTCGGTCTCATCTGCCCATTCGATCAGACCTGTTTCTAGGTCCATTAGACGCATTGTCATTTTGTAGTAAACGTCTTTATCGCTACCCGCTTCCTTCACGATGCTGCTCAGGTTGCCGTATAACATGTACTGAGCACCCACCATTTGACCAAACTGAATCGCAGTGCTTTGGTTCACAAGCTCATCATTGTTTTGGAAGTTAAGTTGCTCACGAACAGATTCTACTCGGTCCATGTCGACAAAGCGGAACTTACCTGAATTCAACATCTTGGTACTGATGGTGTCAGTGATAGATTCAGTATCAATATGCTCTGTGGTTTTGTTCTTGATACGCTCTACGAACACGATTGGTCGGCTATCGCGGGTAATTGCCGCAACCGAACCCGACATCAACATACTGTCAACCATGTCACCAGCGATCTTTTGCAGATCCGTTGAACCAAAGTCGATGGTTGTTGTTTCTGTTGCTTGTGCGTCGCCATAGCTGACTTTGTTTGAACAACCGCCAAGAATGACAGCCAAACCTAACAAAGCAATAATACTCTTTTTCATTTTGTTTCCTTAGTCTTGCTTACGTTTCCACATGTGGAAATTAATCATCAGCTCCGCGCAACTGCACACGGAAATCTTTACCATTTGGATTTACAGACACCTCTGACAGGGTAATAGTTTCATCACCCCTCAAAATCGCACGCTTCCAAGGCGCCTGCTTAGTGTTTACTTCCAACCCTTGTTCATCGTACCAATAAAAACGGTACTGAATAATTTGATCAACAGAGGTTGTGTTAGAAAGTTTAACGACCGCTCTTGGGTGTCCATTGGTATCAACCGTAGAAATGTCATCAACAGAGAACTTGTCTCCCATCCTCTCGTCACCGTAAAGTACGGTTTGAGTTTGACCTTCTATCTTGATACCCGCTGTTTTGTTAGATGCACAACCAATTAACGAGAGAAGTACACCTATTGCTACTAACCACTTTTTCATCACATCCTTCCTAATTGCTTATGCCAGATTGTGGCACTTCCACCTTGCCTAGATACCCATACGAGGGCGGTCTGACGGTCTCTTACTTCAAAAGTATAGTCCTGACCATCAACAGAAACGGTATGCTCACCCGCTTTTACGATTTTACTCGCCGCATTCACACTGCCTGGAAGCGTTTGCCAACTTCTTGTATCAGGCTGCTCTGTTAAGGTGTTCCATACATTGAAAAGAAGATTCCCTACATCGTCGTCCTTTGCGGTGCTCTTACGAATTTGGTCTTTGGCGTAGACCCGCAGCGCCTGTCTTAGCAAGATGGTTGGCATATTTTCCGTTAGTTGCTGCTGTGCCATCAGATTAACGTCAACCAGTTCATCTGTTTTCACCGATGCACTATCCAATGTCAAAGGTGAAAGCTTGGGTGAGACGCTTGGAACATAATATGGCAGCGCAACAGTATAAAGTGCCGTATTGCCTTGACTGTCATAAACAGGCAAAGTCAGATTCCAAGACTGCATTGCAGATACCACACCTCGCTCCTCTAGGATAATCACTCGACCTTGTCCTTCGGAAACACCCGGTCTATCCCCGTACTGTTTCTTCAGCTTCGCAAGGTCTTGATTTCTTCCTGAGCGTTTTGCAACGCGAATGGCAGCTTCAATCACCGCTTCATTGTCTGGAGCGACAGCAAGCGCTCTAGTGTAGTCAATATAGGCTCCATTCAGATCATTAGACGCTTCATACAATAAGCCCGATAAATACAGCAGATAGCCATTTTGTACCGCTTTTAGCTTGTTTCCAGCATCTGGATAGCGCGATAACACAGATCCAAGGTTAGGCGACAAACCCTTTTGCTTTAATTCGTTCTCGGCGGACTGAAGGTCTTTCTCTCTGGCTTGCCTCGCACGCTCTTGAACCCGATTTGCTCGTCGAACTTCGACCAACGCGCCATCTAAATCGTTTTTCTGAACATAGTTGAGACCTAGGTAAAGATGCAAAAAACCAAGCTCATAGTCAGGCGGCACATATTCGGTAATATTGTCGTTAACCGCTAACGCACCAACGCTGGTTGCGGTATCACTTATCGATATCAGGGCCTTGTCTTGCTGGACACGAACGGCTTTATCACTAACCTCTAACGCAGACTTACTCTCTGGGTAGTCTGCATTAAGAAAATCGACCCGCCCTCGCTCAAAGTTATCCAAAATATCTCCCGCTACCACATCTTGTGGTAATGCGGCTTGCGCTTTTTCATACTGACCAGATTTAACAGACTGATAAACGATAGTATTTTGCTGAGTATAATGACTAAACAAGTTACCGGCAGATAGCCCTGCACAAGCCGTCAAGGTCGCAGTAAGTGCAATAGTTATAGTATGTTTTACGCAACGTTTTAGCATGAATGATAAATAGAATTGACTCAGATTATAGTGAAGCTAGGACAACAACGAACCATAATGGTTGCAAATGGCTTTTTGTTTGCCATTGATTTTACTATTGCCATAGCTAACAAGATTAGCCGACTAGCAGCGGGCCAAGTGGACGACCACCAACTAGGTGCATGTGAATATGGTAAACCTCTTGTCCACCGTAAGAGTTGCAGTTCATGATTAAGCGATAACCATCTTCAGCAATCCCTTCATCTTTAGCAATCTTCTTTGCCACAGTGAACATACGTCCCATCATGGCTTCGTCTTCCGCTTCAATATCGTTGACTGTTGGGATCAACTTGTTCGGAATGATCAAAACATGACTTGGAGCACGAGGGTTAATATCGCGAAATGCCGTCACCAAATCATCTTGGTACAACACATCAGCAGGAATTTCTTTGCGAATAATTTTGCTAAAAATGGTTTCTTCAGCCATGAAGCACTCCAATTTCCAAATCAAATAGAAAGAACAAGGCGAATACTCGCCGCATTAACAAAGTATGCACCATGGAATTAGGGATCACAATTGAAAGCAATCTCCAACTAGCTACTTGTTTTTATTATTGTTCAAATCTTCAGCGTGTCGACTTTTTTGCTCAAAGCCTCAGCTAACAATTCTTCATAAAACTATCAGTTTTATTGTGTTTTTGATGAGTGCGTCATAAAACGTAGCACTGCTTATTCGTTATATTTCAGTTTTTGCTATTTCTAACGATAAAGAGACACAACGCCAAAAAACTAAGCTCAAACATTGATAGTGCTTAGTTTGGTCTAGATGGTCCAGTTAATTTTTGTATCGTTTTTGTATTGCTGCACTTTATAGGGAGAGATAAATGCAGGGTTCTGTAATCAGAAGAATGTACGCCGGCTTTACGCTTATTGTCGTTCTGTTCGTCATCACCATTGGCATAATGCTCAACGGCATGAGTCAAATTCACGACAACTTTGGCTCAGTATCGAATACCTCTTTGCCTCTAGTGTCGATGTCTAACCAAACCAGCGTGGAGCTGCTATCGGCCGATAAGTCATTCAAAGACTTCCTCACTACGCAGAACGAAGAACGTATGGCACTTCGTCGTGAAGAGTTCTCTGCTTCTATGCAAAGTTTTGGCAGCGCACTCGAAGAGCTGGCTCAGGTTAGCCAAGGCTTTCCAGAACTCGAAGCAGCCATTACCGAGTTAAGAGACGTGCAAACACGATACGATCAAGAAGCGCAGGTTGCGATGGATAACTATCAATCCATGTTCGCAGCTCAAGAGCAAGTTCAACAATCAACACGCCGCTTCCAAAAGCTTAATACTGACCTGTCTGTCGGCATGAAAGAATATGTGGATGATGCATCAAGCATTTCAGTGAAAGTCATGGCGAAGAGCTACTTCATCAAACTAAAAGATGCTGAGCTCATTACCTCTGATGCACTAGCAAGCAGCGATACAACGTTCGTACAAGACGCAGTTAACAAAAACCGTAAAGCTGTCACGCACCTTAATTACGCGTTTAACGGTCTTGCGACACAGATGCCAGCGCTAAAAAAAGCGTTTGAAGCTTCGGTTCAACAGTTCTCGAAAGATGTGGGCCAAAAAGGCGGCGTGCTTGATCAACACAATAACTATCTGATCGCACGAGCTGCCCTGTATCAGAACATCGAGAACCTCGCGATTGAAGTAGACGGCGCTATGGAGACGTTGAATGGATTCAACGAATTTGCGACTGGCAATTTGAACCAGTCTCTCTCAAATGCTGGCGATATTTATGACCAGGGCGTTATCAAAGCTATCGGTATCGGCCTTGTGGTGACTCTAATTGCTGTGGGTATCGGCTATCATATTGCGCAAAGTGTCCGTCAACCACTTAACAGCACGCTGAAAACACTTGAAAGCCTGACCGAAGGTGATATGACGCAGCGTATCGAAGTGAAATACAACAACGAGTTCCGTCGTCTTGGCAATCACATCAATACCCTCGCTGACAGTCTGCACAATGTCTTGGTTAAACTGAATGATGCGTCTGACAACCTAACAGAAACGGCAAGTAGCAACCAAGCGACATCGGCAAGTGCCCAGCAACAACTTAGTGCGCAAAGAGAGCAGACCGCTAACGTTGCAACCGCAATGACAGAAATGTCACATTCGGTGCAAGAAGTCGCTAACAGCGCGCAAAGCTCACTAAGCAAAGTTCATCAGGTGGAGTCTGCTTCTGAGTCTGGTCGACAAATCATGAGCACCAATATCAGCACCATCAATCAGCTTGAAACTCGCCTAAACGAATCAGTCGAAGCGGTTGGTGAGCTTCAGAGAATGAGTAGCCAAATTGGCAGTATCTTGGATGTTATCCGCAACATCGCAGAGCAAACTAACCTTCTTGCACTCAATGCCGCTATTGAAGCCGCGCGTGCTGGTGAGCAAGGTCGCGGGTTTGCGGTTGTTGCTGATGAAGTACGCGTACTGGCTCAGAAAACGACCGAGTCGACCACTGAAATTGAAACCATGATCGGCAACTTGCAGTCGAGTTCGAAGAGCGCAGGTCAAGTTATCGAAAGCTGCATGAAGGACATGGAGCTTTCTGTTGAGCAGGCATCGAGCGCAAATGGTGCAATGGAAGAGATTCAAGCCCTGATTATCGAAATTAGCCAGATGAGTACTCACATCTCGCAAGCGGCAGGTGAGCAAAGCGAGACCACAGCAGACATCGCTAAGAATATCGAGGAGATTAACCATATCGCCGATGATAGTTATCAAGCTATGTCAGAAATTGCCTCTACCAGCCAGAGCTTAACCAGCCTTGCCAACCAGCAAAGTGAGCTAGTTCATCGCTTCAAGCTGTAAGGCTAAAAAACACATTAACAGGTCAACTCACTGTTAATAATTCATCAAGAGCGGGATTCCTTTGAACCCGCTCTTGTTTTTTCCCTTCCGTGCCATTATATCTTGAGTATGGCTTGCTTTACTTTTTAAGGACCTAGCGCTTTTCGCGCGACGTCGTCTTCCATTTTCTTCGGCAAGCCAAATGTTGAAGGAAACCCTATGGCCGTTCATGTAGGCATTATCGACCAAGACCCGATCCGCTTGGTCACTCCATTACTTGATGATCGCACCGTCAGTCGTCACATCATTTTCATTGGTGACGAATCCCAATTTGGTATGTATGAGCGTCTCAACGCTGTTCTCGCTGAGCGTGAAATCACGTCTGAGTTTTTTGAAATCCCAAATATCGTCAACACGTCTGCGATCAAGCAATCTATTCTGAAGCTAGCAAACACACTAAAAGAGAAGAATCTGGAGGTAAAACTTAATGCTAGCTGTGGCCTTCGTCACCGCCTACTTTCTGTTTACGAAGTATTCCGCACCTTCCATTGGCCAATCTTTGTCGTCGAACCAAACAGTGACAAGATGTGCTGGCTTTATCCTGAAGGAGCGCAAGATGCGCAGGTCCAAGACCATATTACTATCGGTGACTACCTCACAATCTTCGGTGCAAGAGGTGAGTTTACCGATTACGACCTTCCTCCTCAGCTAGACAAAAAGCTCTACGACCTTGGAGAGAAATGGGCGAGTAATGCGCTTGAACTTGGTCCTGGCCTGGCGACGCTGAACTATCTCGCGACCACGTGCCGCAAAGAGCAAAAACTGGATGTAGCTCTGTCTGAAAAGCAGCAAGGCTATCGTGAGCTAAACATGCTAATCAGCGACTTGGTTGAGTCCCAAATTGCCAGTTACGACAATGGCGTGCTGACGTTTATCAGTGAAGATGCGAGACGCTTCTCTAATGGCGAGTGGCTTGAGAATCTGGTTCATAGCACGGTTAAACAGATCCGCGAGGACGTCCCGACGATTCAAGACCATTCGCTCAATGTTCAAGTATACCGCCAGCTTGGTGAGCGCGAGGTTCGCAATGAACTCGATGTTGCCTCTGTGGTAAACAATAAGCTCCACATCATCGAGTGCAAAACGAAAGGCATGCGAGATGATGGTGACGACACACTCTACAAACTTGAATCACTTCGCGATCTGTTAGGTGGCCTGCAAGCGCGCGCTATGTTGGTGAGTTTTAGACCGCTGCGTCATAACGACATTACTCGTGCAGAAGATCTCGGTCTCGCGCTTATTGGTCCCGATGAGCTAAAAGACCTCAAGCGTCACCTGACTATTTGGTTCCAAGGCGCAGGTGGTATCGACGAGCGCTCACGTCTGAGTTAATCACGGACGTCGGACACAAAAAAGGCTTGGCAATGATTGCCAAGCCTTTTTAATACATCAAAGTTCGTTATGCCGACTTCATTTGCTCACGCTTTACTGCCGCTTTGTGCTTCATACCAACAATCAACACACAGACATAAGCTGCGATCGTCAGACCTAGAATCGCGAATGGAAGTGCTGCCCAGCCAAAACCATCAACAGCGATACCACTGATCACGCTACCCATACCGAAACCTAGCGAGATAAAGAACATCATCAGACCTTGCGTCAGACCACCACCCACAAAAGTGAGACGCGCAGCGATAGCTGGAGAAATCATATCCGTCACCGTGATACCTTGCAGATAAACAAGGAACAGGGCTAACGGAATGATGTAATGCAAAGACATACCTGCTTCAGCAATCACATACGCGATACCAATCACCACGATAGACGCCACTGCAGATAGTTTGAATAGACTTAGGTTACCGTAGCGAGCCACAAACTTTTCAGCCGCAACCAACACAATAAGACCTAGTACTGACGCAACAGATAAGTTTGCCGCTGACAGAGACTGAGCAACGCCATATCCATTTTCAAGGAGGTTAGGATACTGAGCTTGGAACGCACCTTGACCTGCACAAAGCAAGCCTACTGCGAGCAGGAACAGTCCAAAGTTAGAGAATACTACCTTGGCGATACCTACTTTTGGTGCATCTTCTTCCGCCGCAGCCGCAGCGATAGCCTCGGCATTATCGAGTATACGTTGTGCCGGTTTTTTGTTGGTCAGCATAGTAATCACAGCTAAAACCGCAACAATTGCCATCATCGCCATAAAGCGCATCTCATAAGACCAACCTAGGTCCGTGACATAAGCGAGTGCAATACCAGAAAGCAGTGAGCCAATGATAAGAACCTGCGCCATTCGACCCAGTTTGGAGGCTTCAGTTTTTGCATCGTAGCCAGCAAAAGTGATGAATACTGGGTTAAGCATAAGAAGGATCGCCGAGCCTGTGCCGAAGAAAATCGAGCCAATAGCCATCAGCGTAAAGTTATCTCCAGCTAAAAGGAAACTCGTGCCAGCCAATAGATAAGCGATCATGCCAAATAGCTGAGCTAAACGGTGCGCTTTGTATTTGTCAGCAAGCATGCCGATTACAGGAGCAGCAAGACCCGCAAGACCAAATAGGCCCATTGCTAGGCCAGCATCGGTTGGACTGCCAGTACGAGCAAGGATGAATGAAGGCACCATCATAGGAACGAAAACAATTTGGACGATGCCATAAGCAAAGTGAGCCGAGAACCAGCCTTCTAAGCCGAGTTTTTTCAACATGTTGCAGACCTCTTAAGGAAGATATCCATAGGGTTATTTGATTTAGGGATTAGCACAGCGTTAAGGCATCCTTCCTTTACCCAGACTAATAATAACTCCCTCAACAGGCGGTAATAAGTAACATACTGGTACCCTTCAACGGCTTTCATCTGTTACTCTATGCGCCCTGCATTTCGGAGAGCTTTTGAAGGCCGCAATCATAGCAAGCTCCCCTTTCCCCTGTAATAGTGTGGACTTCCCACTGTCAACATAACACTTCACTGGGCGTCAGAAATGCTATACTCTACCCATCATAACAATAAACTCATTAGCGACAGGTTTTGACGCTAACCCTATAGCTGGAAGTTTCCCCCTATGAACCTTACAAAACTGCGTGTGTTCGCCCTGACTGCAGAGCACGGATCGCTAACAAAAGTTGCCAACATCATGGGTAAAACCAGAACGTCTCTAAGCATGGCGCTATCAAGTTTGGAAGACGAGCTGGGGGTGGAGCTGTTTGAGCGCACTCGTAACCGCTTAGTGATCAATGAAGCAGGCACTGCGCTGCTGCCCGATTGTCGAAATATTCTAAAAATGGCTGAAAGCCTCTACTCAAAAGCAGAGCAATTTCGTCAAGGGGACAGCGATAAAATCCGCATTGCTTATGACGATACCCTCCCATCGAACTTCTGGCGTCGCCAGCTGGTTGGACTCGCCGACGAGTTCCCACACATTTCGTTAACGGCAATCAAAGCCTCAAGTGCCGATATCCCTACTTTGGTCAAAGAGAACCACGTCGATCTAGGCTATGGGCTGGTATTCAGCTCTGGTGACGATCCGATGATCAAGGTTCGTGCCCTGCACAGAATCCGCATGATGGCCGTTTGTTCACCTGAGCACGCATTAGCCAAGCTCACCAATGTCACCAGCACAGATATCACAGCACACCGTCAAATTGTACTTTCTCACCTTTTCGACGAAATTCACCAAGATTTTCGACCGATTTCAAGCAGTACCATGAGTTTCTCCAACTACCAAGAGGTGCTAGAAGCTGTCGTTGATAACTTGGGTTGGGGTATTATTCCAGAGACATTGGTTAAGCAAGAGCTGCGTAAGGAGCACTTGGTCGTGGTAAAACACCCTAATGGGATGTACTACGAGAGCTTTGGTGAGATGTCGAGACCAAATGACCATACCGTTGAGACGCGCCAGGCGTTAATTGATGGGATTGAAGAAGGGATATACGATTTGTTCTAGGGGGAGAGCAACAAATCCGTTCCCTAAACGGCGAAAAGCCGAGCTATTGCTCGGCTTTTACAAATTCGGACTCGCTCCATTGAGCTATATTTTAGAATTTAAATCCTACTGAGACCGACCCTTGAGTCTGGTCTTTCAGTGCTCCGTGTTTATTGAACGGAGCTCGCTCTATTCTTGTATCAACGTAGATGCCAACTGGTGTGTTTAATCTCACACCTAGCGCACCTGTCACTGCTGTATCGTTGAGTGACGTAGAGCTGTTGTATTGTGTACCACTTGCATTTTGTATAGTGTCATGTAGGCGAACATTCATATCTCCGCCTTGTGTGGCTAGGCCCACTGCCACATATGGTTTGATGTCTACGACACCTAAATCAAACGCATATCCTGCTTCGGCTTCAATGCCAGCGCGCCATCCATTTAAATCCGCTTCTGCGTGGGCCATGGGTAGTGTTGGCATAACCTCTCCCATGTAGTGTGTAGCTGGAGCCCCAAGATAGCTACCATTTGTTTTTCCACGCATGTCCTGAACATAACCATTAATCGAGAAGATACGGTTAATGTCATAGCCCATCTCAATCCTTGGCTGAGCTTTTAGGTCACCATATTCGGTTGATTGACCCATAGTTGCACCTGCCCCTAAACGGAAACCAGAGTAATCATCTGCAATTGCAGTATTCGTTAGACCAACAAGCATCGTAGCTAAAAGAACTTTCTTCATCATTTAAAACCTTATGATTAGTAAGTAAAAGATCAACTGTTTCCGTACGTACACATTGCTTCGTGTATTGTTGCCAATCACACGCAGCGTTAGAGGAAATCCTGACCTCTAAAATTTGGTAATTGGTTAATCGAAAATGGGTTGATGCTTTTAGTTCATTAGCCTATCGAGTGCTCTTACACCTCCTTGAGAATAGAAAGGTAAATAATATCTATTCCAATCATTGAGTAAAAAAATGACTACTTAGTGCAGTTAAAATCAGAGCTGGGAAAACCCAGCTCTGTTGTGTTAATCGATTGGGGAAAATCGATTAAACGATACGCAGACCGCCTTGAGCGATTGCGAAACGACGTGCGCGAGTGAACGAGTACGCGTTTGTGATACCTTCACCAGTTGGACCAGCGATTGTGAACGTTGAAGTACCTTCAGCGTTGTAACCTACACCAGATAGTGTTGGACCGTTGTGAGCGAAGATAGTTGTGTTGATAGCACGACCGAACTTAGTTACGTTCTCGATGTTACCAGAGTAGATACATGCAGAGTGCTTGTTACCACGCTCAGCAGCTACTGCGCGCTCGATAGCTTCGTCGATGTTCGCACAACGAACAACTGGAAGTACTGGCATCATTTGCTCTACGTGTACTAGTGGGTGATCGTTCTCAACAACCATAACCGCTAGACGAGTCTCAGACTCAACGCCGATAGACTTAAGGATTTCACCTGCGTCTTGACCTACGTGTTGCTTAACTGGGTGCCATACGCGAGCAATTTCTTGCGCAGTACATGGCTTAGCACCGTCGATTTCGTCCATAGTTAGGATTTGTGCCGTTAGCTTCTCAGCTTCTTCTGCAGAAAGCACGTAAGCGCCAGTTGCTTCTAGTTTAGCTAGGAACTCATCCGCTACTGAATCTTCAACGAATACTTCTTTCTCACCGATACATAGTAGGTTGTTATCGAAAGATGCACCGCCGTAAACGCCAGCCGCAGCTAGGTCTAGGTTAGCAGAAGCGTCTACGATTACAGGTGGGTTACCAGCGCCAGCGCCTACACCTTTCTTACCAGATTGTAGGATTGCTTTAACTAGACCTGGACCACCAGTACCGACTAGCATGTTTACTAGTGGAGACTTAGCGATTTCGTTTAGCGTTTCTAGCGTTGGCTCTTTAACCATAGTAACTAGGTTAGCTGGGCCGCCTGCTTCAACGATAGTTTTGTTGATCATGTCGATCATTACCGCAGAAACAACTTTAGAAGATGGGTGAACGTTGAACGTTACCGCATTACCAGACGCTAGCATAGAGATAGCGTTGTTAACGATAGTTTCAGTTGGGTTAGTTACAGGAGTAACCGCACCGATAACACCGTAAGGTGCACGCTCTTCTAGAGAGATACCGTTGTCGCCAGACCATACTTTAGTTTCTAGAACTTCAGTGCCTGGAGTTTTAGCAGCTGTTAGCTGGTGCTTAGCGATCTTGTCTTCAACACGACCTAGCTTAGTTTCTTCACGAACCATTTTCGCGAAGTCTTCAGCTTTAGCTAGTACAGCGCCACGGATAGCAGTTAGGATTGCTTCACGGCCTTCTTTAGTAGAGTTAGCGTAGAATTCTACTTGTGCTTTGTGAGTTGCTTCGATTGCAGCTTCAACAGTTTCGAAAACGCCTTGTGCGTTGTTGATATCGAATGACATTATAATTACCTTCTGTAAAGTATTCAGTGGCAAGCCACTTTTAAAGAGCAAGCGCCCAGCCTGCTCCTAATCTTTATTCAATTAAGCGAGGCTACGAATTAAGCGTAAACTTGAGCCGCTTCTTCGCCGTTCACTACGCGTAGCGTACCTAGTACTAGTGCTTCTAGCTCAACTTCACCTGGGAACTTAGTTACAGGAGCGATGAACTCAACGCGCTTAGTGATTTCAGCTGTGATGTACTTACTGTATGCGATACCACCCGTTAGTAGGATGCCGTCAACTTTTTCACCGCCGAATACGGCGCCCATAGCAGCGATCTGCTTAGAAACTTGGTAAGCCATCGCGTCTGTAACTAGTTTGAACTCAGCGTCGCCAGCTTCCGCTTTCTCTTCGATTTCACGCATGTCGATGCTACCTGTGTAGCTGAATGCGCCGCCTTTACCTTGGATGAATGCTTTCATTTCAGCGTGCGTGTACTCACCGCTGAAGCAGATGTCGATTAGCTCGCGAGTTGGTAGGTCACCAGAACGCTCTGGAGTGAATGGACCTTCAGAAACTGCGTCGTTTACGTCAACAGTTTGGCCGCCCATGTGAGCACCGACAGTGATACCGCCACCCATGTGACAAACGATAACGTTCACGTCTTCGTACTTCTTACCTTGCTCTTCAGCGAATTTACGCGCGATAGCTTTTTGGTTAAGAGCGTGGAAACGACCCTTACGCTTGATAGCTTTGTGACCAGAGAAAGCCGCTAGCTCAGATAGCTCGTAAGTTACTGGAGCGTCAGTGAAGAATGCTTCGATGCCGTTCTCATCAGCGATTTCTTTGCCAATGATGCCTGCAAGGCTAGCTGGGTGCTGGATTTGCGCTTCTAGAAGGTCTGCGATTACTGCATCGTCAACCTTGTAAGTGCCACCAGCGATTGGCTTAAGAACACCACCGCGACAAGCAACAGCGTTTAGCTCAGAAGCTTTAACGCCCGCTTCTTCTAGAGCCGCTAGGATTGCTTCTTTACGGAATGCTTTTTGGTTTGCAACAACTGCACCGAATGGCGCTAGCTCTTCAGCGCTGTGACGTAGAGTTTTCTCGAACAGTTCAGTTGTACCTTCGAAAAGACCGATTTTTGTAGACGTAGAGCCTGGGTTGATAGCTAGAATTTTCATCACTTATAAACCTAAATTAAGTTATTGCTAGTTATAATTAAGCAGACGCGTCTGCTGCTTCTTTCTGCTGGCTCATAGCCGCTACAGAACATGCAAGCGCGATAGATACTGTCTTCTCAGCTTCGCCGTCAGCGCGAGAAACTAGAACAACAGGAATACGTGCACCAAGTAGAACACCCGCCATGCTGAAACCAGCCATGTACTGAAGTGCTTTAGCAAATACGTTGCCTACTTCGATGTTTGGAACCATTAGGATATCTGCGTTGCCCGCTACTGGAGACTCGTAGCCTTTTAGGTTTGCAGCGTACTGAGATACCGCGATATCTAGAGAGATAGGACCAGAAACGATACAACCTTCGATTTCACCGTTTTGGTTCATTTTTTGAAGCTCTGCCGCGTCCATCGTCGCTGGCATCTTGTCGTATGGCTTCTCTTTCGCACATAGGTTAGCCACTTTAGGCTCTTCGATGCCTACAGAGTGCGCTAGGCTCACTGCGTTCTTGATGATGCCCGCTTTTTGCTCAAGCGTTGGCATGATGTTCATCGCTGCGTCAGTGAATACGTGGAAGCTGTCGCCGCCTTCTTTAAATAGAACGCCTGCGTGGCTAAGAACGTTACCAGTACGTAGACCGTGCTCTTTCTTAAGCACTTCTTTTAGTAGAACTGAAGTGTCGATTAGACCCTTCATTAGTAGGTCGCCTTTACCTTCAGCAATTGCAGATACCGCTGCAGTTGCGATTGCTTCTAGACCATCAGCTTCGATAATGTCGAAGTTCGCTAGATCAACGTTTGCTTTTGCTGCTGCTTCGTTGATTAGCGCGCGCTCACCAACAAGAATCACGTCTGCCATGCCTTCTTGGAATGCGTTGTTTGCTGCGTCTAGCGTTGCATCATCATGCGCTGCTGCAACAACCATGCGTTGCTTCTTACCGAACTTTTTAGCTTGCTGAATAAAGAAGTCTTTATTGTACATAGGGGCGATACCTTATATTTAAGAAGAGAGCCACTCGCCCTCTTTCTATTATCGATAAACACTTATCTCTAAAAACAATCCGTCACTGTGGAGCAATTGAAGCGGATTATTTTTTGGACCCTCGTGAAAGGTTGAGTTGAATTTATCGTAGGTATTGTCGGAATTAACGTCACTCAGTGTCAGTTTTTTTGACCGATTTACGGTAACAACTATTTGACCATGAATGGATTAACGCCCCTCACATCACTCTGAGCAATAAGAGCAGATCGTGATCACATAATTGGTGCATTTTGAGAGGGAATTTGACCGCTACATGACAAAGCAAAGCCCTGGCAGAACTAAGTAACACACCAGTTATATCAGGTATGTTACCTAGTATTTGTTAGGTAACATGGCATCGTAATAACGCAAATTCACCGCGATTATCTATTTACCTTTTCCAATAAAAGAACGAAAAAAGCCTGATGCCAAACCCAATCATTCAGGCCGTGAATGATGCTTTTCAATTTGTAAAGTACAACAACGACACTAGAGTAAGTTTTTTTGACGCTGAGTGAAGTGCCTCACTCAAAGACCTTCCCCTATACTCGACCTCAGCAAATAACAGTGATTCGGAACGCTTAAGTTTATGAATCGCAAAATAGATATTACATTGACTACCATAAGTAAGGGTCGACGATGACAATCCAAAATCGCCTAGAAGAAAGTGTTAAAAACCTAAACACTGTATTAGAAGAGCAAAAGCAGCTTCTTGCTGAGCACAAAGCGAACCAAAACTACGCTGAGCGCCTACAAAACCTGCTTACTCCAACAGATGAACTAAGCACTAAAGGTGATGACCTATACATCGGTGGCTGCAAAGCAACTGATCTAATCGAACAATACGGCAGCCCACTGTTCGTACTAAGCGAAGACACTCTACGTGGTAACCTACGTCGCGTTAAAGCTGCATTCGGTTCAAACTGGCCAAAGCCAGTGAACGTAATGTTCGCTATCAAATCAAACACTAACTACGCAGTTCGTGCTATCTGTAACGAAGAAGGCGTTGGTGGTGACTGTTTCGGTCCTGGTGAAGTTGAAGCCACTTACATCGCAGGTGCGGATCCAAAAACTATCGCACTAAACGGTACAGTGAAGCCTGAGCTAGCTATCCGTAAAGCAATTGAGTACGGTTACGCAATCCACCTAGACTCTTACGAAGAAATCGAAATCGTTGAGCGCATCGCAGCTGAAGTTAAGCCAAAAGAAAAAGTACGTATCGCGGTACGTCTAAAAGTTATCCCAGAAGATTTCTTTAACGACTTCGAACCAGATGCCTACCCGTTCCCTAACTTCATCGGCGCGATGAAATGGATCAAATTCGGCCTTCTTAAAGAAGAAGCGAAGAAAATCGTTAACCGCGTTAAAGAAATCGATGCATTCGAATTCTACGGTTTCCACACTCACCTAGGTCGTTTCTCTAAGCAGCCTGAAGGTTGGGATGCGCTATACCGTGAGTACGCACGCAACGTTATCGAGATCTCTCGTGAGTGTGGCGTTCAACCATTCCAAATCGACCTTGGCGGCGGTTGGCCACGTGAGCGTGAGCCAGAGTGTCGTAGCGTTGAGAACATGATGAACCCGAACACAATCGAAGACTACGCAGCTATCGTATGTAAAGGCATGCTAGAAGAGTTCAACAAAGAAGGCTTCGAGATCCCACAACTATGGCTAGAGCCAGGTCGTTACATCGCGGGTAACATCGGTACACTACTAACATCTGTATACGTAGTAAAAGATGACCAAGAGATGGACTACACCTACACAATGGTTGACGCGTCTACTTACCTAGCAACGCTAGTTGAGTCTCAAGAGTCTAAGAACCCAGTTCTACCAGCAAACAAGATGACTCAACCACTAGTTGAGAAGACAACTGAAATCGCAGGTCCAATCTGTATCCCATCAATCTGGGAAAGCGGCGCACGCATGCCAGCTCTAGAGCCAAAAGACGTTCTAGCTATCATGGATGTGGGTCACTACGCAGAGTCTCAAGCGAGCCAGTTCAACTCACTACCTCGTCCTGCAACTGTATTAGTTAAAGACGGTGAAGCTGAGCTAATCAAGCGTGCTGAAACGGTTGAAGACGTATTTGCTACGCAAATCCTTCCAGAGCGTTTCAAAAAAGCAAAAGCAGAACTTGAGAAGCAGCGTAAAGCATAATTCTTAAGTCTTCTGGACGGACAAAAGCCTCTCAATTGAGAGGCTTTTTCGTATCTGTCATCTAGGTAATTACACCGACACACAGGTAACAAAAAAGCGGAACAGTTGCCTGCTCCGCTTTTCAATAATCTCACTTTCTAACAACGACTGCCGTTAATCAAGTAGCTTGCGCGCCGCTTCCACAACAACGCGAATAGAACGCGTCTCTGCTTGTTTCAACGTATCGTGATCCGGTGTCTCTTTTTGAGTACGGTTGATGATAACGCCCGCAACACAGCCAGCACGTAGACCTGAACTCGCGCACATGGTTAGTAGCGTGGCAGATTCCATTTCAAAGTTAAGCACACCCATTTGTTGCCACTCTTCCATAGAACCTTGGAAACGACGTACCACACGACCCGAGAACGTATCGTAGCGCTCTTGGCCTGGGTAGAAAGTATCGCTCGATGCGGTCACGCCAGTATGTACAGTTGAACCTGCTTCAATAGCCGCTTCTTTCATTGCCGTTGCTACATCGAAGTCTGCAACCGCTGGGAACTCCATCGGCGCAAAGTGTAGGCTTGCACCATCAAGGCGAACCGAGCCTGTGGTCACAATCATATCGCCCACATCCACATGTGATTGAATCGCACCTGTCGTACCAACGCGCAAGAAAGTGCGCACACCAAGTTGTGCCAGCTCTTCTACCGCGATAGACGTTGATGGACCACCGATACCAGTCGAACAAACCACCACTGGCTTGCCGTCTAGTTTTGCACGGTACACAGTGTACTCACGTTGGCTTGCCAAAAACTCTGGCTCATCCATCAACTCAGCGATCTTCTGAACTCGAGCTGGGTCACCTGGAATAATGGCAATTGTCGCGCCTTGTAGATCTTCTTTATTTACTCCGAGATGGAAAACAGCTTGGGACATGGGGGACTCCTTTTGTCTCTTGGGTATGGTTTTAAGCTTATAAGATAGCGCGAGCAATAAACGTACTCAGATCACACTTTGCCAATGCAACAAAATCTAATTTTCAAATAAAAACGGTTTGCATCACACTTTCCTGTCGGATTAGCGGTGTTTTTGCACAGATTTAGTTTTTACGCTCACAAAAAAGCCGCCCTTCGCAGTTTCTGCACAAGAGCGGCTTTGTTCATATCAATGCTTGTTTAATCTAGTGAAGATTTGTGACGTAATAATCTAAGCGCATTCAAGGTTACGATCGCGGTCGCGCCGCTGTCAGCGAGCACTGCAACCCATAGCCCTGTGATACCCAGTAAACTTGTCACCAAGAATACCCCTTTCAATCCAAGCGCAAGGGCGACGTTTTGCTTAATATTATTAAGCGTCGCACGTGATAGCTCTATCATCGCAGGCAACTCGGTTAGGCGGTTGTGCGTTAGCGCGGCATCCGCTGTTTCCAACGCCACATCCGTGCCTCCGCCCATCGCAACACCAATGTTCGCCGCTTTCATAGCAGGTGCGTCATTAATGCCATCTCCAACCATTGCCACTCGGTGCTGTCTCGCCAATTCATTGACAAAGGTTACTTTGTCGGCTGGCAGTAAGCGGGCTTTATAATCCATACCCAACGGTGCTGCAATGGAAGCTGCACTGCGCTCATTGTCACCCGTTAGCATGATGGTGCGAACGCCGAGTTTAGATAGCTTAGCAACCGCTTCAGCAGTGTCGGGACGCATTTCATCTTGCCATGCAATCAAGCCTTCCAGCTTTAGACCATCATTCGACGCGCGCAATGCAACGACGACCGTTTTGCCTTGACTCTCGAGTAACTCAATCTGCTTATTTACTTCAGCTGGGATTGGCATGTCTAACTTAGACGGTGCTGACAGTACCCATTTTACGCCACCAATTAACCCTTCAACACCAATGCCTACTAGTGCTCTTTGTTCGTCAGCACTCGGGATAGTTAGTCCTAAACGTTCAACATGACGCACTAGAGAGGTCGCCAGTGGATGATTAGAGCCTTGTTCAATAGAGGCAGTGGCAGCTAACAGCTCTTGCTCCGTTAAAACACCAGATACAATCACGTCGGTAACCTGAGGCTTACCTAATGTGAGCGTCCCTGTTTTATCAAAGGCCACTGACTCTATATTGCCAAGTTGCTCTAGTGCAGCTCCTCCCTTAATCAGCGCACCGCGTCGGGTTGCCGCCGCAAGTCCCGATGTAATCGCAGCAGGAGTGGAAATCACCAAGGCGCAAGGGCAGGCAATCAACAACAGTGCAAGTCCGCGATAGACCCAGGTTTCCCATGGCTGCGCAAACAGAAGTGGTGGTGTGATAATCACTAACAGCGATACCATCATCATTAGTGGTGTGTACCAACGGCTGAACTTATCTAGAAAACGTTCAATTGGCGCTTTGCGAGACTCGGCCTCTTCGATCAGATGCAAAATTCGATCAATCGCGTTCTCACCTTGCTTCGACGTGACTTTTAAGCGCACCACTTTATCCGCCAATACCGCACCTGCCATAACCGTATCGCCTACCAGACGTTCAACTGGGACGGACTCACCTGTTAAAGCACTTTCATCAAAACTGGCATTCGAGCTGACTAACTCACCATCTGCAGGCATTCGATCACCTGGTGCGACTTCGATGATGTCACCTGGTACCAGTGCCGATGCACTTTTGGATTGGCGTTCATTGTTAACAATCACCGTGGCTTCTTCAGGTACCAAAGACATTAATGCCTGTACCCCACTTCTTGCTCGAGAGGCAGCAAAGGCTTCTAAACGCTCACCAATCAAGAACAGCAACAACACCATTGCGGCTTCGACGGTTTCACCTAGATACAGTGCACCAATAGCGGCAACACTCATCAGTGTTTCAATCGCAAATGGAGTACCCGATTTGGCTAACTTAATAGCTTTGGTACCAATAGGTATAAGACCGAGCACACAGGTCAGGGTGAATAGCCATTCACTCATCGCAGGGTAAGCGCCTTTAAAAGCAGCGGCGATAGCCATACCAGTGGATATCGCTAGGATATGAAAGTTGTCTTTAAAGGTCTTTTGCCAGCCGGATGACTGAGCTTGTTCGTTAGTATTATTCGAGCTGCCATCGAGGGCATGGACGGTAAAGCCTGCATCGATAACCGCCGCTTCGACTTGTGAAAACAACGCGGGCTCATCAACTCGCACGACGAGTTTCTCCGTCGCGAACATCACTTTCGAGCTCACCACACCGCTAATTCTATTGGTCGCTGTCTCCACCTTACGTGCACAGGATGGGCAATCCATACCGACGACTTTCCAAGATTTCAATAAACCATCAGAGCTTGCCGTCGAAGCATCATGCTCTAGGCCACTGGAAGCCGAGGGTTCTTCAGGTTCAGCACTACAGCATTCGCTGCCTGAAGAACATCCCTCAGATGCTGCTTGTGACGAAACCGTTGTAATTTGTGCAATTTTCGGTACATCGCATGCTTCCCCCACAGGGCGGATGACTTTGATTTTTTGCGAGCTGCAACCTGTATGCTTAGTACACATGGGACTCTCCTTTTCATATCCTACGCCCCAAGTGTAAACCTTGGAGTTACCTCCAAGGTCAAGAAAAAGTTAGCCAGAAAGTGTCGGCGACTCCAACTGTTTATCTATCTTCGACACCTCTTCAATCATTACAGGGTCATGGGTACAAAACGGCTGTGAGTTGACGCTAACAATACTTGGGTCTTCTGCTTGCGTACATTCTCCAGTTTTGTGCAAATCAGCAATGTGAAAACGCAACACAATGTAACCTAAGACGCCAAATACGATGTTCCCGACCGCTTGACCATACAACACCCCTAACGCACCAAACCAAAGTGACCCAAAATAAACGAAAGGAAGTGTCCCTGCTGTTGCCTTGCCAAGGTTTAGGGCCGTTGAGTACAAAGGCTTGCCGAGATTATTAAACGAGGTATTAGCAACGAACAAGACGCCATTAAAGACAAAGGTGATTGCCACATAGGTTGCAAACGCAGCGACAATAAGCGAGGCATCACCGGTTAATGAAAATACCGCAATAAGCTGGTCTTGGACCAAATAGAGTAAAAGACACACAACCACTGTATAAAGCGTCGTTACAATTAACGAGTTTTTGAGTGTCTCCTCCACCCTATCTATTTTTGCCGCACCAAAGTTCTGTCCAATTATTGGTCCCACCGCGCCAGAGAGCGCAAAAATAAACGCAAAACAAACTGGGGTAATTCGGCCTATAACAGCAAAACCAGCCACAAAGTCTTCGCCGTATTGCGCTATTGCTGTCGTTACAATGGCATTGCCAATCGGCGTGGCGGTATTGGTAATAATGGCGGGGAGCGCAATGGCTAACATGACTTTAGTATCGCGGCGAACACTATCAAAACTGGGCCTTGAAAGCAGTTGGTGTACTTTGACTAAAGGAACGAACGAGAAATAGAACACGGCAAATCTCGCCACAACAGACGCCGCTGCCGCCCCTTCGACGTTCCAGTTGAAGCCAAAAATAAACAAAGGGTCAAGTATGGCGTTAACGATACCACCAGCTAACGTTGCCCACATAGAGCGCTTGGCATCACCCGCAGCTCTGAGGCCTGCACCACTCGCCATCCCAAGCGCAATAAGTGGCGTGCTTGGTAATAAGATCCACAGATAGGCTTCAGCACGCTCATGCGCTTTACCTTCTGCGCCAATCGCGGTGAGAAGTTCCGGTATATAAGCGCACATCACAGCGGTCACGATGGCGCTGATAAGGAATGAAATAACTAAAACGCTGCTACCAATTTCGCGGGCATAGCTAATATCCTTGGCACCAATTGCTTTGGACATCAGCGCCCCCATCGCAATAGAGGTACCGATACTCACTGAAGTGGCAAAGAACGTCAAAGTTCCGGCAAAGCCAACCGCCGCAGCAAGCTCAGCTTGTCCCAACATACTGATGAATAGCATATCGAGCAGATCGACAATAAAGATCGCCATAATGCCCACGGTAGACGTACCCGACATCACCAAAATGTGGCGCATGGTTGAGCCTTCAACAAACTTGGCAGATTGTTCAGCCATCGAATTCCCTTTCTCTCTACAAACAACTTATCTCTACATACAACAAAGGGCGCCGCAGCGCCCATTTAGATCATCATAACCGTTATACAGGATGTTTGAAGCACGCTTCAATCGTTTTACCAATCGCTCGAAGCACATCGCGTCGAGTAATGATACCGACTAAACGTCCATTATCGATAACTGGGTACATCTTAGGTTTGCCCACTTTCATCATATCGGCAAGCTCAATAATCGATGTGTGCGGCGACACGGACAATACTTCTCGGTACATACAGTCACCGACCGTGTGGGTGTCTTGACAGTGATAACTCACCTTTACCAGCTTCTCAAGCAAATCCTGCTCCGAAATAAAGCCGATGACCTGCTCTTTATCATCAATCACAGGTCCGCCTAAGTGAGTCGACTGCATAACTTTGTCTAGTGCAGCGCTGAGCGACATGTCTTCGGTAAACGTGACTGTTCTTTGCGTCATATAATCTTTTACTTTTAGCGACTCCATAGCACTCTCCTTTTCGTCCCTTGCTAATAACCTTCTACGTCCATTGTTGGCGAAACTGCCAAAAGGTCTAAGTGGGAATTACCGATACTATCGATAGTGAATTCCTATCGCAGTGTTTTACTGCTTGATATTTCTAAGAGTAAGACGGTTTTTTCTGTTTTGCCTATCTTATGGATAAGATTTTTGTAACAATCAGGTCTTCACTCAGTCACAAAATGTCACCAGTACTTTCTTCACCATGATTAAAAAACTTCTCAACACCTTGTCAGACGCTATCGAATTTCGCTCGCGAATTTGGGTTGTGCATGTGTCTGAATCGTTCTTGAAAGATCAGTCTTTCGTCGTCAATGAGGACCAGTTTTCGAGCCCACTTTCGTGGATGAAAAGCAAGGGTTACGATGAGAGTATGTTGGAGAAAGTTGAGTTGATGAAGCCGTCCCAAATAGTAGTAGTGGAACTAGGTGGCGCGACTCACCAACTCATGAGAGTTAAATAGCGCCACTAATGATGACGCTATTGGATTAAGGTTTTAGGCGGACATCACCCAAACTTCTTCGCCGCGTATTTCAACAAGCCATGTTTTCACCGAGACGTCAGGGTCTTCGATACACTCACCTGAGGTTAGGTCGAAGTGTTGCTTGTACAGCGGAGAGGCGACACAATCGCGTCCTCCAATGTCGCCCACGATTCCACGACTTAACACGAATGCCTCACCAATTGGATCCCAGTTATCAATGGCATACACCGCTTGCTCAGTCTCTGGTAGATAGAACAACGCAAGCTGAGCCTCTCCGACCAATGCACCGCGTCCTTGATATGGCGTCAAATCGGCAACATCACAAATCTTATTCCACATGATTAATCCTCCAACTGCGGGTCAACGATGGTGACCGGAATTCTCTGACCTCGAACGCGCTGATATCCTAGGTCGGCACTTTTTTGGTCACTGTTAATAAACGGCATAAACTTGGCGCGTTTCTCTTCCGATTCAACCGCGGTTTTCCATTCACATTGGTAGGTGTCGACTATATGCTGCATCTGTTTTTCAAGCTGCGCATTGATACCGAGAGAGTCTTCAATGACCACTTGCTTAAGGTATTCTAAACCGCCTTCTAGGTTTTCCATCCAAACCGAGGTTCGCTGCAATCGCTCACCGGTTTTCACATAGAACATCAGCACTCGGTCAATCAAAGCCACTAGCTCGTCTGTCGTTAGGTCAGAAGCTAATAGATCGGCGTGGCGTGGGCGCATACCGCCATTACCACATACGTACAAGTTCCAGCCATTTTCGGTGGCGATCACACCAATATCTTTACTTTGTGCCTCGGCACACTCTCGTGTACACCCAGAAACCGCAAACTTAATTTTGTGCGGAGCGCGCAACCCTTTGTAGCGGTTCTCTAGATCGATGGCGAGACCAACAGAATCATCGACACCATAGCGACACCAAGTCGAACCGACACACGATTTCACGGTGCGCAGTGACTTACCGTAAGCGTGTCCGGTCTCAAAACCCGCTGAAATTAAGGTATCCCAGATCTCTGGAAGCTGCTCCACTTGAGCACCGAATAAGTCGACACGCTGACCACCGGTGATCTTGGTGTAGAGATCGAATTTCTTCGCGACTTCACCGAGTACAATCAACTTCTCTGGCGTAATTTCACCGCCTGGTACGCGAGGTACAACAGAATAAGAGCCATCTTTTTGAAGGTTAGCAAGGAAAAGGTCATTGGAGTCTTGCAGACCACGATGCGAACCCTCTAGTACGTGCTCATTCCAAAGTGAAGCAAACACCGATGCGGCAGTAGGCTTACAGATGTCACAGCCCTTGCCTTTACCATGCTTCTCAATGAGCTCGTCAAAGCTTTTTATCGACTCTACTTGGCAGATATGGAACAGCTCTTGTCGTGAAAACTCAAAGTGCTCACAAAGGTGGTTGTTGACCTCTTGCCCCATGGCGACGAGCTCTTCATCTAGGACGCTCTTGACCATATTGGCACAGCCACCACAACCGGTTCCGGCCTTGGTTTCATCTTTCAAAGTCGCAAGATCGTGCGCCCCCGCATGAATCGCTTCAACCAGATCACCACGTGTCACGTTGTGACAAGAACAGATCATGGTCGATGCGCTCGCACCACCAGAGAGTGAGCTAGTGTCAAACAGCAGTTCAGCCGGATGTTCTGGCAAGGCTTTTTCATTTAGATAGGCTTGCAACAACAAATCGTAGTCAGAGGTATCGCCAACAAGGATTGCACCGATAAGTTTGCTGCTGGTTTCATCTACAATCAGTTTTTTATAGGTACCTTGAGCCGTATCTTGCAACACCATCTCTTTCGCACCCGGAGTCTGCATCTGCGCATCACCGATAGAAGCCACATCAACACCAAGCAGCTTAAGCTTGGTACTCATGTCTGCGCCTTCAAACGTCGCCACCTTACCCATAAGCTGGTCTGCAACGGCTCTCGCCATTGCGTAACCGGGAGCAACCAGTCCAAATATTCGATTTTGCCAAAGCGCACACTCACCAATGGCATAGATAGCATCGTCGCTGGTTTGACAGTTATCGTTAATCACGATGCCACCGCGCTCGCCGATCTCTAGGCCAGCGGCTCTTGCTAGCGCATCCTGTGGACGAATGCCTGCAGAGAACACGACCACATCAACATCTAACGGCTCAGCATCTTTGAACACCATGCGGTGATAGGCTGTTTCGCCGTCGCAGATTTTATCGGTACCCGTAGAGGTGTGAACCGTAAGTCCGAGATCTTCGATCTTATCTTTCAAAAGACCACCAGCGCCATCATCAAGCTGCACCGGCATAAGGCGGGGTGCAAACTCGATAACATGGGTTTCGAGACCTAGAAGTTTAAGTGCGTTGGCCGCCTCAAGACCTAATAGACCACCACCAATGACCGCCCCTGTTTTCGCACCTTCACACGCTTTGCGAATCGCGGAGAGGTCGTCCAATGTGCGATAAACGAATACATTGTCTCGGTCTTTACCCTCAATGGGTGGCACAAATGGATACGAGCCCGTGGCTAATACCAAATGGTCATAACCGAGAATGTCTTCACCGTCGAGTGTGATGCGTTTCGCTTGCTTGTCGATGTCTGTCACTCGACTGCCAAGTACAAGCTCAACGCCATATTTCTTGTACCACTCTTCATCGCCTAACATCAGTGAATCATGTGAATTGCCAGAGAACAGTGATGATAGTTGTACACGGTCATAGGCAGCGTAGCGCTCTTCACCAATCACCGTGATTCGATAATTTAAATGTCCTTGTTGGCTAATAAGATGAGCAATAAAGTGATGCCCAACCATGCCGTTTCCAACTACGACTAGATGCTCCATATCTGCTGCTCCCTATGCGCTTTTCTTCGCGTCTTTCTGTTTGCTGATTTCGACCGATCCTGACAGCTCGTTTTTCGCCTGTTTCTCATATAGGAAGGTCAATACGGCTTGACGGTATTTTTGGTATTGTGGGTTGTCCGCCATTGCCACGCGGTTACGTGGGCGTTCTAGATTAATATCCAACACCTCGCCGATGGTCGCCGCTGGTCCATTGGTCATCATGACAATCTTGTCGGATAGCAGTACGGCCTCATCCACGTCGTGGGTAATCATAATCACGGTGTTGTTGAGCTCAGCTTGAATCGCCATTAGGGCATCTTGAAGCTTGGCACGCGTCAATGCATCCAAAGCACCAAATGGTTCGTCCATTAACAGTACTTTTGGCTTAAGTGCTAGGGCGCGAGCAATGCCTACGCGCTGCTTCATACCACCAGAGATTTCATCCGGCTTCTTATCTGCTGCATGATCCATTTCCACGAGATCGAGATAATGGTGTACCTGCTCTTTTACCCAAGCTTTGTCTTTGCCCTTCGCTACCTGCTTAACGGCAAGCTCAATGTTCTCGTATACTGTTAGCCATGGCAGAAGCGAGTGGTTTTGGAACACCACAGCACGCTCAGGCCCAGGGCCATCCACTTCTCGTCCATCAACGATAACACCACCATCGGTTGGGAAGTGAAGCCCAGCGACCAAGTTAAGCACGGTAGACTTACCACAGCCAGAGTGACCAATCAGAGAGATAAACTCGCCTTTTTGTATCTGTAAATTAACGTTTTTCAGTGCCACAAACTCCCCTTGTGGCGTAGGGAACCGCATTCCAAGCTGGGTCAGGTCAAGTAAAGGTTTCGACATCAGTAACTTCCTTATTCCATTCGTCTAGGTATCACTCGTTAGTGTGGTGGCTACCTAGTTAGCGGAGCGATTGTTGTTTATTCCAAGAAAAGTGTTTTTGTAGTAGCAACATGCCACGGTCTAGTAACAGTCCGATAAAGCCGATAGCAAATACCGCGACCATGATTCGGCCTAGTGATGCTGAGCTGCCGTTCTGGAATTCATCCCAAACAAACTTGCCAAGACCTGGGTTCTGCGCCAGCATTTCTGCCGCAATCAGTACCATCCATGCGATACCGAGTGACAAGCGAAGACCGGTAAAGATCATTGGAATCGCAGACGGTAGAACGATAGTGCGAATGTGTTGCCACCACGAGAGCTTAAGCACCTTGCTTACGTTAAGAAGATCCTTGTCTACGCTCGTTACACCCACAGCGGTATTAATCAAAGTTGGCCACAAGCTACATAGCGCAACGGTAATCAGTGAGTTGACGAATGACTTAGCAAACAGTGGATCGTCACTGACATAAGTCGCACTCACTACCATGGTCACAATCGGTAGCCATGCCAACGGTGAAACTGGCTTAAGTAGTTGAATGATTGGGTTAAATGCCTGATAAACCCCTTGATTTAAGCCTAGGACGATACCGAGTGGAATCGCGATGACAGAAGCGAGGATGAAACCACCTGCCACCGTAATCAATGACGTTCCAATCTGGTCAAAGAAAGTCGGTTTACCCGTGTATGGGCGGATCTTCACTTCCGCGTCTGGGTTTTTCGCCAGTTTTGCTGCGTTGCGTTTTTCCTGACGCTCAACGAAAGCTTCCGCTTTCTCACGCTCCTCTACATGCTCCGCAGCTAGGTTTTTAAATTGTTCAAACGTTTGAACGGGACCTGGAAGGGTACCCAGTGACGTTTCAACCTGTCTCGCTGCCAAATGCCACATCATTAGGAAACAAAGAATCCCGATGAGGGGGAACAGCAGCACTCGGCTGCGGTTCACCACCATTTCACGGCTTGGCTTCAGTGATATTACGTTCGTTGCCATCGCCTTTACTCCTTAGCTATTACTGCAATCATTCCGTTGACCTAATGCTTAAACCTTGTCTTTGCCTTTCAGACCGATTGAGAATTTCTCAAGGTAAGCGTTAGGTTTAGTGCCGTCGTAGACGATGTTGTCGATAAAGTGTTTCTGAGGGGCACGGAAGCCATCTTCAGATTTAAAATCAGGGAAGTCTTTCGACGTTAGTACGCCATCTTCTACCAAGGCTTCAGCCGCTTGTTGATAGATGTCAGGACGGTATACTTCCTTCGCGATGTTCATGTACCACTCATCATCCTGTGAATCAGCAATCTGACCCCAACGACGCATCTGTGTTAGGTACCAAATCGCGTCACTGTAGTATGGGTATGTCGCGTTGTGGCGGAAGAACACGTTAAAGTCAGGTACATCACGCTTATCGCCTTTCTCGTATTCGAACGTACCTGTCATGCTGTTAGCGATAACTTCGGCGTCCGCACCTACATAAGCACTCTTGGCAAGGATCTTCACGGCCTCTTCACGGTTTGCGTTGTTATTCTCATCCAACCAATGCGCAGCACGGATAAGCGCTTTTACAACACGGATATGAGTATTTGGGTTTTCTTCAGCCCAAGACTTCGATACACCAAATACCTTCTCTGGGTTGTTTTTCCAGATCTCGTAGTCGGTCACGACTGGTACACCAATACCCTTAAATACCGCTTGTTGGTTCCACGGTTCGCCTACGCAATAGCCTTCAATCGTGCCCGCTTCCATGGTCGCTGGCATTTGCGGTGGCGGCGTCACGCTAAGCAGAACATCGGCATTCACTTGACCGCTGTTATCACCGGATTTTGGTGCATAGTAACCAGGGTGAATACCACCAGCTGCGAGCCAGTAGCGCAGTTCATAGTTATGTGTGGATACTGGGAACACCATACCCATATTGAACGGTTTACCTTCATCTAGGTAACCCTCAACCACAGGCTTTAGCGCATCGGCTTTGATTGGGTGAACCGGTTTGCCATCCGCTTGCATCTCAAGGTGTGGCTTCATCGCCGACCAAGTTTTGTTAGAAACCGTAATCGCATTACCGTTTAAGTCCATGCTAAATGCCGTGATGACTTCTGCTTTGGTACCAATACCTATGGTTGCACCTAACGGCTGACCAGCCAGCATGTGTGCGCCATCAAGTTCACCGTCAATCACACGGTCTAGCAGTACCTTCCAGTTCGCTTGCGCTTCTAGCGTCACGTAAAGACCTTCGTCCTCAAAGAAGCCTTTCTCGTATGCGACGGCAAGCGGCGCCATATCGGTCAGCTTGATGAAGCCAAACTTCAGCTCTTCGATTTCTGGCTCGCCCAATTCAGCCCATGCTGATGTGCCAACAAGTAGCGTTGCTGTCGCGATTGTTGCGGTGCTGACGCGATGAAACGTCTTACCGATCTGAGTTCCTAGTTGAGTCCATTTCTTCATAACACTCTCTCCGTGTGATGCTTAAAAATTTTTTCCAAAAAAAAGGCGCTACTGCTATCAATAAGCAATAGAGCCTATGTATAAGCAGTAACGCCGTCGCCAACCTTCACTTCACCGCCGTTGATGATTTCAGGAGCTGCCCACTAAGGGGCGGGGGTATTGTGTTTGATATTAGTCTTTCAATATGCGTGCCAAAATGTATTTATTTATATTTATCAGCACTTTAGTTAAATTTGGTTACTTTATTGGTTAAATTTTGCTTCGCCAGTGTGCACCGTGCACCAATTGAATGAATTGCCACTAACCCCAAAGTAGTAGCTAAAGGCTGATGGACTCTAGGGTGTGGATGAGGTTCTTCGAGACTTGAGCAAGCGATAAGCTAGACTGCATCGACGATTTTCGAAGTGCCGCGAAGGCGGTCTGCTCATCGAGATGATGATGCTTCATCAGCAAACCTTTGGCTTTTTCAATAAGCTTACGCTCTTCCAGCTTTAAGTTTAGCGCTTCAAGTTTCTGGTCGTCTTGAATCGACTTCTCACGCACTTGTCTGGCATGAACCACCCACGCGCTGAGCTCAAACTGCGAATCATGAGGCAGCAATACGTAATCATTTCCAACAGGTAAGCGATTGATATCATTCTCATTTAGTTGTTTTAGAATAACAAGAAGGGGGCGCTGTCTCTGCTTTGCGGCATCCATGATAAGCGAGAGTTCAGCACAAGGTTGCTGCCACGAGATAACCAGCGTGGCAGTGGGTTCTTTTTCAAGCATAGACTCCAGCTGAGATAGCTGACAGCCCATGATTTTGTCGAAGTCTTTGGCAAGCCTTGCGCTAATATGCGCCTGTTCTGCGATAGAGTCGCAGCAAACTAAGACGGGTGTTTTTGGCATACGATTTTCCTAACATAGTGTTCCTTCACTCGTTAGACCATCGCAATATGTGTGCCAAAGTGTTTTTGCTTTTGATTCCGCGCTGTCCCAGTCACCAGAAAGTGTAAATAGCGCTATCGTCAGCGTACTGATGATGGTGTTCGCCATCATGTCTTGCTCATCTTCACCGGTTCCCAGTGGACAAGGAATCACGGGCTGAGTGGTCATCGTCTCTTCTACGTAGTGAGAGTTCACCTTGCCGTCTTCCGCCCACCAGATGGTTTGGCTAACCTTAGGGTTGTACTCCGTCTCACCAGATTGACCTTTAAACGATACTGTTCGCTGAGTCTGCTCCGACTGTAAGTGAACTAACGATTCAACCTTGGCATGCAGCTCTTGAAACCCTGGGTGGAAGCTACCTCGCAGTGCAAACGGTGCATTTGCTGGGTTGAGAGCCCTTGCGACAGTATTGATCGGCGTTCTTAGGCCGTAGCGATGCTTCCAATCGAGCACCACTTTTACCTGAGGCAGGAAGTTATCTAAGGGTAGATACGCGATGTTAAACTGCTCAAGCAGGGTTTTCGCCTCATCTAAGCTCACTGCGGTATTGATGTTGAGGTGACCAAGAAAATCACGGGCATGCAGACGATTGTGCATCTTGTCTAAGTCACCGTGCAGTAATATCTTCACTCCACTGTCTGCCAGAATTTTGGCTGCGACTAGGTGCCACGGTAAGCCTGAGGTTTGTCCTGTGCGTTTGCCTGCATAAAGCGGCCAATCAAGGTCGGCAAACTGATCTTGGGTACTCTTAAGAGCTTGCACGAAACCCGCGATCTCTTCTGGCGTCTCATCGCGAACGCGGATGAGCATCATCAACATGGCCATTTGATCATCGCCAACCTCACCAGCCAGATAGGCTTGCATCACCTCTCTAGCTTGAGTTTGTGTGAGTGGACCTCGTCCTCGAGAACCGCGACCCACGGTACGTATACATTCTTGAATTAACGACACATCCTCTCCTACTTCTTGTGTCTGACCGCTACTGCGCGCTGCTTGTAAAGACTATGTTCTACTTATAATGAAAAAGCTAAGCAACGGCATACTCCTGCGCCACGTCGAGAAGCTCCTGGCGAATCGATACGACTTCACCGATGATCATCAAAGCAGGGCTCAAGCCGCGAAGCTGGTCAGCTATCTGATTTAACTGTGATAATTCGAAAGTATATACTTCCTGCTCTGGGCTACAACCTTTACCAATAATCGCTACCGGCGTAGTTGGGCTTAACCCTGAGTCTAGCAGTCCTGTTTGTATCTCAAGGCTTTTCTCAAGCCCCATATAGCACACTAAGGTCTGGCCTTGAGCAATTAACGACGACCAAGCGGGGAGCGCACCAGAGACGACATTCCCCGTGACTAAGGTGACGCTTCGTGCCACCTTACGGTGGGTGAGCGGTATCAAGGCACTCGAAGAGCAGCCAAGCGCTGCAGTAATGCCAGGAATGACTTCAAACGCGATGTTGGCCGACTTCAGCGCTAGTGCTTCTTCGCCACCACGACCGAACACAAACGGGTCGCCCCCTTTCAGTCTCACGGCACGATAGCCTTTTTGACCGCAGTCTTTGAGGATCTCATTGATTGACTCTTGATTAAGGCTCGGCATCCCACAGCGTTTACCCACATAGAAACGCAGTGTCGATGCTGGAATAAGATCCAATATCGACTGACTGACTAAGCGGTCATAAACCACGATATCAGCGCTTTGAATTCGCTTATGCGCGGCCATGGTCAATAAGTCAGGGTCACCCGGCCCTGCACCAACAATCGATACAAACCCTTTGCCACCCTTGCGTGGCAGTTCATCAATAAACCCTACATCTTGCTGTTGATGAGGAAGGTATGCTTGCTCATTCCTTTGAGTGTTCATCCTACGTCTCCTTACTTCACAACGACATCAATTTGTTCTGACTGTTGGTGATGCTGATTCACCAACTTCTCTACTTCTGGTAGGCACGAACCACAGTTACTTCCGCATTTAAGCTGCCCTTGCAACTGGGCTACAGTGGTGTGGTTTTGCGTTTGCATCGCATCGACAATCTGCTTTTCTGTGACTCTAAAACAGCTGCAAACGAGCTTACTCGGTGCTTCGTTCTGAATCGCTTTCAGGGTTTTAGAAAGCGAAAACGGCTGACCAATAAGTTGAGTAATTTGCGCTACATCAGCGTCAAACGCCTTATCCTCTACTTGAACAAAGCTTTTTACCGTGAGAGCGGCGTCATTGGCACAGCTTAGCGTTACCCAGCCATGCTCCGTATCCATCACAAGCAGCTTGCCATTTAACGCAGCGTCCGTCGCCTGAGTCCATGTTTGTTTGCTCAACACCGATTTAGAAGCGTAACGCCAAAGATTACGGCTTTGACCCTCGCCTTCAGTAATCTGCATCGAAGAAAAGTCCGCGATATCACCCAGCTTGTCAGCGTTCTCGCCAATGGCGACGAAGTAACTACCAATGGCAAAGGGTTCGATCTCAACGAACGAGGATTTGAACGCTGGTTGGCCTGAGAATGGGTCGACTACAGACTCAGTAACATGGTTAACGCCGCTGCCTGCACCAAACTCACCCGCCCAGTGCATAGAGAGGTAAACACTATGCAATCCTAAGCCGTCGTCTTCTTTGACACGAGCCACAATCTCAGCACGGCTTTCTGGAGTGACAAGTCGAGCCAATTGCCCCGTTTTAAGCGCTGCGCGTTCTATCGAAAGCGGATTTAGATATACCGTTGGCTCTGTTTCTTTTTGCGTCAGAGCAGGTACGAAACCGGTTCGTGTCATGGTGTGCCACTGATCCCTGTCGCGGCCTGTGTTGAGTACAAACTGATGCTGACCCCGAGAGGCTTGGCTCAATGAGTCTGCTGGAACAATAAGATTTGCGCGGCCATTTGGCGTTGCGAATTGCCCATCTGAGAACGGACGCTTACCATCGAGCGGCCATTGTTTAGGCTGCCAGTGGGCGTAGTCGGCCGCCGACAGTTCACTCAGTTCGCTTAGATCAAACAGCTGTGGACTGTCACTATTGATAGAGGAGAGCTCAACATGCTCTTTGAAAATGTCATACTCACTCTCGTAGTCAAATCCATCTTCTACCTTCATTAGCTCACACAGCGCTTGACCGACTTTAGACACCGCCCACCAATCGGGCTTGCTTTCACCACGCAGTGGCAAGAAGGCTCGCTGTCTCGACATCATGCGTTCAGAGTTGGTAACCATGCCTTGTTTCTCACCCCAGCCTGCTGCGGGCAGGATGATATCTGCGTACTGAGCAATATCGGAATCCACACAGATATCGGAGACAATCACCAGCTCACATTTCTTCAGGGCGCGCTTAATTTTGTGACTTTGTGGGAGTGAAACCACAGGATTGGTTGCCATGATCCAAACCGCTTTCACCCCGCCTTTTTCAATGGCGTCAAACAAGTCGACCGCCTTTAGGCCAGGTTTTGTCGCCATATTAGGCGCACGCCAAATGGTTTTTACTTCGTCGATAGATGCTGGGTCAAACCCTCGGTGAACGGCGAGTTGGTTCGCTAAGCCACCAACTTCACGCCCTCCCATGGCGTTCGGCTGCCCGGTAATGGAAAACGGGCCACAACCTTCTCTGCCAATTTTTCCAGTCAGCAGATGGGCGTTAATGATAACGTTTCCCTTGTCTGTCCCGTTCTCGGCTTGGTTAACGCCCTGACAATAGAGGGTGATAACTCTCTTTTTAGTGGCGAACCAATGATAAAACTGCTTGAGGCGTGTTCTATCTACTTGAGTTTTTTCCGCGATCGACTCCAACGAGCATGTCGCTTGCTTCACAGCTTCAAGCAGGGCTTCACTACCTTGGGTATGTTCAGCGATATAGTCGTTATCCAAAGTGCCAGTATCCAAACAATACCTTGCCAGCCCCATAAATAGGTCAACATCACTGTCAGACTCCAAAGGAAGATGAAGGTCTGCCTGCTCAGCACTCATGGTTTTTCGCGGATCGATCACCACTAGCTTAAGGTTTGGATTCGACTCACGCGCCTGCTGGATACGACGAAATACAATCGGGTGTGTCCACGCCGCATTTGAACCCACCAAAACAATCATCTCAGCAAGTTCAAGATCGGCATAGTTGACGGGAACGACATCCTCACCAAAGGCACGCACATGGGAAGCAACGGCAGAAGACATACATAACCTGGAATTGGTATCAATGTTCGCCGTACCAACATAGCCCTTCATGAGTTTGTTCGCGACATAGTAATCCTCCGTCAACAGCTGACCTGAGACGTACATAGACAAGGCGTCGGCACCATGCTGCTGCTTAATATCGTGAAATCGTGTCGCGATTGTGTCGATTGCTTCTTGCCACGATGCTTGTTTGCCATTGATCTTTGGATAAAGAAGCCTAGCGGGTCCGGTGTGGCTATCATCGAGCGATGAGCCTTTTACACATAAGGCTCCCATATTCGCTGGATGGTTAAGATCCCCTTTGGTCGAAGCATCTTTTGGATTACTGACACATTTTGCGACGAGGCCGCAACCGACACCACAATATGGACATGTTGTATTGACACTTCTCGGCTTCATAACGTCTCCTTTAGCCAGGCTATATCAACAAAAAGGCGCCTCTCCTTGTTACAAGAAGAGGCGCCTTTGCCATTGACGAGTTAGATTTTTGTTCACTTCAGTACGGTGATAACCATCGAGTTATCCGCTGAGCTTTTGTTAAACAAGTCAATGCAAATTTGAGTCCAACAAATAGAAACTATATTTTTCAATAGCTTAATGAGAAACGCATTCTCTACCTCACTGTTATCGCGCTTTCTAAAGCACCAAAGTGGTGCATGCCATTGTGCAAATTCTCACATACTAGACACCCGTTACATTGAGCTTTCTATTTACACACCTAAACTGTCTAGGTTACTCGTCAAAAGGAATTGAGACATGGTTAAGCCATTTACTTATTTGGCAGCTGGTTTGATGACGCCAGCCATTGCAATGGGAGCCAGTTTTAGTGACCCTCTCACCGAACTCGACAATCAAACTTGGTTTCTCGCCGACGGCTGGGAGAATGGCTTTCCGTTTTTGAACCGCTGGACTAAAGAGCAAGCGCTATTCACCAACGAAGGCTTGACCCTAACGCTGAAAAACACCATCGATGATCATGGCTACAAGGATGTCGTTTCAGGGGAAATAAGAAGCTATGGCTATTATGGTAACGGCTGTTTCGAAGTCGAAATGAAACCGGTTAAAGCTGATGGTGTCGTGAGCGCTTTCTTTCTGTTTGCAGGCCCCTATGACCAGCCTGAAGGTGGAAACGGAATTCACAATGAGATAGATATCGAGTTTTTAGGTATGAACACCAATTTGGTTCAACTGAACTTTTGGACCAACGATGACAACTACGAACAGCACAACGAGTATATCCATTATCTGGACTTTGACGCCTCAGAAGACTTTCACACTTACGCTATCGAATGGAATAAAAACACCATCAAGTGGTTTATTGATGGTGAGCTTGTCTATCGCGTTAGGAATACCGACGACCAACCCATCCCGATGAAATCGGATAGCAGGCTTAGAATTATGATGAATGTGTGGGCTACTAATCCACAGATTTCCAACTGGGCAGGCACCTACGATGAAACCACCGGGCTCGAGCATTCCGCGCACTTTCGAAACTTCAAATACACACGGTCAAAATGTAAGAACAATGATTAAGACACCGTAATTTACTGCCTGCAACTTTGAATTTGAGTATACTCCTGTCCTTGTTCATTCAAACACCATACACAGCGACCTATGACCGACATTATTAAGTTCATCGCCACCGACATGGATGGCACATTGCTTGACGAAAACAGCAATTTGCCACCAGCATTCCCAGAGTTTTTCCAACGACTCAAGAATGAAAACATTCTATTCGCTGCTGCCTCTGGTCGTCAGTACTACAGTCTGTACGATACCTTTGAAGGCTATCAAGACGAGATGTTGTTCATCGCGGAAAACGGCACGCTAGTGATGCATCAAGGCAAAGAACTTTATAGCTGCACACTCGATAGTGATTCAGTTCCATCGATCATCACCAAAGCTCGCAGCATTAATGATGCATTCATCGTTTTATGCGGCAAGAGAGGAGCTTATATCGAGACTCAAGATCCAACCGCACTCGAAGAAATTAGCAAGTACTACCACCGCTGCGAGTACGTTGAAGATCTGCTTACTGTTGAAGACGAGTTCATCAAGATCGCAGTACTTAATTTCAATGGCTCAGCGGAACAGATTGAGCCAATAATTCGACCTGCATTCGGTGATGACTTCCAGGTTGTGGTGAGTGCAAAAATTTGGCTTGATGTTATGAACAAGGTCGCCTCAAAGGGTGCCGCAATTCGTCACCTGCAGCAGACGATGGGGTTCACGTATCAACAAACCATGAGTTTTGGTGATTACTTTAATGACGCAGAAATGCTTAAAGAGAGCTATTACTCGTATGCAATGGAAAACGCACACCCTGGTGTCAAAGAAATTGCGCGCTTTTCAGCACCAAGTAACACTGAGTTTGGCGTAATTAGCGCGGTATACGACTTTTTAGATAACCAGCGGTAAGGTTATCTAAGTCGCCAACTGAACAATTAACAGGGGTTCGAGATTAGCGCGAGCCCCTCTTTAATCAAAGCTAAAACCAGCCTTACCCCTTCCCTTTCAGTTTTTCTCACTTCCTGCCCAATTTTCAATTGTCTGATGATATAGTACCGACTCGGAACAATATCGAAGGAAAGGAAAAATGGAAAAGTTTCTAGAGTTGCTGGCAGCACAACCGAATGACGTCATGTTTGAACAGACGATGCAGGTTATTGACGAGCATTTCGAGTTCAGCCCAGTTAGCTTTACTAACGGTGAGACCCAGAACCAAGCAGGCCAAAACAATGGCTCTTGTAAGATTTTTGCTTTTGCGAAAATTAAGGAACTGGATGAGCAATCAACGCTAGCGTGTTTTGGTCAGTACTACCGTGATGATGTACTTAAAAACCCTAATGGCAACGACCACGCAAACATCCGTAACTTTATCAAACACGGCTGGGCTGGTATTCGCTTTGATGGCGTTGCTTTGACTGCTAAATAAGTATTGCAGCACAACTACATTTGAAATATCGGCAGTTGTAGCTGTATTCAGTTTTGTTGCTCCATCGAGCTACTCATATTGAGGCTCGGTGGAACAAATCTAGCCAAACTATCCACTCTCGCTCCACAAGCAATTCGTATTACGATACTAAATACTCAGCGTGACCCTATTTTAAAAAACAGCTCACCTCTTTATCTGATCATTAAACCAATAACGAAAATTAATAAACCCACCCATCAATAACGACCATTTATAGAATGCCCCCCCGCAAAATCTCTCAATGAAACCGTATTTTCATTGAATAAACTACATAACGTAGATCTAGAGCACACTAATTGTCTCGCAATGCGGAATTATAGAATCTTTTTATTCCTTTTTTTAACCAGCTAACAGTTATTGGCAAAAGAGTTAATAGCCGAAATTTTCTCCACTTGGCTCACAGTTTTATTTTGGAATTATATTCATAATTAATTCCGTATTATGGAATTTAACTTAGCGGAGAGCTCAAATGCCATTGGTATCTACGGAAAAACTACAACAAGAATATGAACGAATTCTTTTAGCTCGCGACATGAAACCTGAAATGGCAACTAAGCTAGCCGCGGGTTTTGTTGAAATGGCCAACGAAGGGACTTATTCACACGGTATTAACCGATTCCCGGTATTTATTGACCAAGTCGACAAAGGACAAATCAAACTTAACGCCGAACCAGAATGTGTAAACAGCATGGGCGCATTGGAACAATGGGATTGTAATTTTGGTCCTGGTGTACTCAACGGGTTAATTTGCGCAGAGCGAGCGATGGAATTGGCTCGTGATTATGGCATTGGCATGGTCGGTATGCGCAATTCCAACCATTGGATGCGTGGTGGTGCCTACGTACTAAAAATGGCGCGCCAGGGTTTCGCTGGTATCGCTTCTACTAACTCGATTGCAGTTATGCCAGCTTGGGGAGGTAAAGACCATCGAGTTGGCTCCAACCCATTGATTATGGCTATTGCAGGTGACCCACCAGTAGTAGTTGATTGCTCAATGACCCAATTTTCCTACGGGCAATTACAGAATTTCGTTTTGGCAGACAAAGAGCTACCTGTTGTTGGCGGCTTCGATAACAACGGTGAGCTAACTAAAGACCCACATGTTCTTTGGGAAAATAAACGCCTCCTACCAATGGGATTCTGGAAAGGTTCTTCAATGGCCATTGTCTTGGACATGATGTTGACCGCGATCACAGGTGGTAACTCAGTACCTGCCTTGACTGAAGATATGGGAGGTGAATTTGGTGTATCTCAATTCCTGATCGCGATTGACCTCAGTAAGACCATGGACGAGAGCCGTTATAGCGCAGAAATGAAGCGCATTCGCGACTATGTCCTTGCTTCTGAACCAGCAGAAACAGGTTCAGTGATGATTGCTGGTTCTGAGATCCAAAACTTCATCAACAAACACGAAGCAGCTGGCGGCATCGAGATCAATGATGGCATTTGGGATCAAATTACATCTCTGTAATTTGCCTAAGGTAGGGAAAGCTTTATGCAAAGTGTATTCAAGAGTATTTGGAAAAGCATCGACGTCATCATGGCTGTCATACTGACTTGCATGATTGTCCTCGTATTTACCAACGTTGTATTACGTTACGGCTTTTCATCTGGTCTTCGTCCCTCTGTAGAACTATCTCGCCTTGGTCTTGTATGGGTAGTCATGCTCGGTGCAGCCGTTGTGCTGCGCCGAGGTGAGCACCTTGCTGTCTCGGAATTTTCAGAACGACTATTTCCAAAAGCAGTACCCGTATTAAGACGACTTTGTTGGATAGTGGTGCTTGTATCAGTAAGCATGCTCTTCATCGGTTCTTACCGTCAAATGATGTCCAACTGGTCTGATATTTCTCAACTTACAGGGCTACCTTCAGCGTTATTTTACTTAGCTGGCGTGGTGTCAGGAGGGCTTATGGGCGTAATCGCTTTTGTGCGAATCTTCAAGCCAGACTGGCAGTTAGATAGCTTAGAAGAGGAGAAAGAATAATGACGCTAGCCATTTTCTTATCGGTATTGATTGTCTCGATCCTACTTGGTCTCCCAGTGGCATTTGCCCTGTTATTGTCTTCAATAGCACTGATGCTACATATGGACTTCTTCAGTGCGGACATTCTTGCGCAGTCTTTAATTAATGGCGTAGACAGCTTTACGCTACTTGCGATTCCATTCTTCCTCATTGCAGGCGAAGTTATGGCATCAGGTGGTTTGTCGCAGCGTATTGTCCGCTTAGCCACTACTTATGTCGGGCATCGTCAGGGCGGTTTAGGCTACGTAGCCATCATGACCTCAGTTCTACTTGCTGGACTATCAGGCTCAGCCGTGGCGGACGCAGCAGCCTTAGTAAGTATCTTGTATCCCATGATGAAAGCGGCGAAATATCCTGAAGCTCCTTCAATGGGTTTGCTGGCTTCAGGCGGCATCATCGCACCGGTTATTCCACCTTCAATTCCTCTTATCTTAGTAGGTGTTGCAGGCGGCATCTCCATCAAAAACCTGTTCCTTGGCGGCATCGTCCCGGGGCTATTAATGGGCCTGACATTGATGTTCGTTTGGCGAATGACCGTTCGCAAAGAGAATCTAGAAACATCGGCAAAAGCCACCAAAGCAGAGAAACGAGCGGCGCTTAAAGATGGTGTCTGGGCACTATTGCTACCAGTAATCATCATCGTCGGCATTCGCTTCGGTATCTTTACTCCAACGGAAGCAGCGGTTGTTGCAGCAGCATACGCAATTTTCATCTCTACCTTTGTGTACAAAGAGTTGACGCTTAAGAAGTTCTACGACATCGTCATCAACGCAGGTCGGTCAACGGCAATGGTCATGTTCTTAGTTGGCTGTGCCATGGTAGCAGCGTGGCTGATTACGGTCGCTCAGCTTCCTCAACAATTGGCGGAACTATTAGGTCCACTCGTGGATAGCCCTCGCCTGCTAATGGCGGTCATTATGTTACTCGTACTTTGCGTGGGCATGGTGATGGATTTAAGCCCAACCATTCTAATTCTCGTTCCACTGTTAATGCCTGTAATCAAGATGGCTGGCATTGACCCAACTTATTTTGGCCTTCTGTTCGTTATCAACTGTTCAATTGGCTTAATTACGCCTCCTGTAGGCACCGTACTAAACGTAGTTTGTGGTGTAGCTAGAGTGCCTATGTCGACTGCTGTGAAAGGTGTATTGCCATTCATAGGTGCATACATGGCCCTACTCGCATTGTTTGTCATATTTCCAAGCATTATCACTGTGCCAATGTCATTTGTCATTGGTTAACCCTCGACGGAGAAAATCATAATGAAAACCCTACTAAAACTCACGTTGCTTGCTTCAACTATCGCAATGAGCTCAAACGTACTTGCTGCAACAACTTTGAAATTAGCACACGCAGCACCAGAGTCTGATTTACAACAAAACCTGTCGTTATTCTTCAAGCAAGAAGTGGAAGCGCGCTCTAACGGCGACATCAAAGTCAACATCTATCCTCAAGGTCAGCTAGGCAGTGATAAGCAAATGATCGACGGGTCTCGCGCGGGGATTGTAGATTTGGCAATGGTCGGTTTGAACAACTATAACGGGTTAATGCCTGAGTCGGCAGCCTTTACCCTGCCGTTCATGTTCCCAGACCGTGAGACGGCATACAAAGTACTTGATGGTGAACCAGGTCAAGAAGTTCTGGCTAAGTTTGAGAAATTCGGTCTTAAAGGTCTTGGGTTCCCGGAAAACGGCTATCGCAACATGACCAATAATGATAAGCCTATTCGCACACCGGCAGACGTAAAAGGACTGCAAATGCGAGTTAATGGCTCTAAAGCACTAAACGACATGTTTAACGAACTTGGTGCTAACCCACAACAACTTCCGGTGTCTGAGCTTTACACAGCACTTGAAACAGGCGTTGTCGACTCTCAAGACCACCCAATTTCTGTAACGCTTTCGTTCAAGTTCAATGAAGTACAAAAATACTTAAGCCTTACTCAGCATGCTTATTCTCCATTGGTTCTAACTATGAACCTACGTAAATTCAACGGCCTAAGCCCAGAAGAGCAAAAGATCATCGAAGAGGTTTCAGCAGAAGCGGTAGCGATGCAACGCAGGCTCAGCATTGAGAAAGAAGACGAGATGATTGCAGAGCTTGAAGCACAGGGTATGCAAGTGAACCGTGATGTTGACGGCGCTGCATTCCAACAAGCTATCCAACCAGTTTGGAGTGCATATATCGAGAAAAATGGCGACACCATGATCAACAAGATCAAGGTAGCGGCTAAGTAACCATCGCTAGGGTTGCTTAGAGCTTATCTGAGTAACCCTTCTTTAACCTCCTCCTAAAACACGAACAACGGCAGTTTACTTATGTACCAAGAATTAAAGCAACGCGTACTCGCTGCAAACTTACAACTACCTAAATATGGTCTTGTTACCTTCACTTGGGGCAACGTATCCGAAATTGATCGCGAACGTGGCGTAATTGCTATCAAGCCATCAGGTGTGGAATACGATGTGATGACAGTCGACGATATTGTCGTTATCGATCTTGAAGGCAATCGTCTCGAAGGCAATCTGAATCCTTCAAGCGACACTGCGACTCACATTGAACTTTATAAAGCCTTCCCAACCATCGGTGGAATTGTTCATACCCATTCACGCAATGCGACAATTTGGGCACAAGCAGGCCGAGATATCCCAGCACTCGGCACTACTCATGCTGACTACTTTTATGGCGATGTCCCTTGCACACGCTTACTTAGTAAGGAAGAGATAGAGACTGATTACGAAAAAAACACTGGACTCGTCATCATTGAAGAGTTTAACCAAAGAGATATAGACCCTCAAGCTATGCCAGGCGCCATCATAGCTGGCCACGCTCCGTTTACCTGGGGTAAAGATGGGTCTGATGCTGTACACAATGCCGTCGTCATGGAGGAAATTGCGGCGATGGCAACCGCAACTCGTGCTATCAGCCCAGAAGTTGCCATTCAACCCGAGTTGCTCGACAAACACTACAACCGTAAGCACGGCAAGAATTCATACTACGGGCAGAAGTAAGGGTAATCCTATGTACAAATTATTGGCGTTAGACCTCGATGGGACACTGCTTAACTCAGCGCATACTATCAGCGGAGAGTTGATCGAAACCATACAACAGATCGCGGTGAACACACATGTGGTGATTGTAACAGGTCGCCACCATGTCGCCGCGAAGCCATATTACGACCAACTCGGTCTTTCGACGCCAATCATTTGTTGCAACGGTACCTATATCTTTGACTACCAGAACAACTCTGTGATTCAAGAAAATGCCATCGACAAAAACATAGCTAATCAGTTCATCACGCTCTCACAAGCACATGACCTCAAAATGGTGATGTATGTTCGTGATGCCATGCTCTACTCACGAGCTCGTCCTATTGAGTATATGGAAGCTTTACTTACCTGGTCACAAACCTTCCCAGAAAGCGAACGCCCGAATATTCAAAAGGTAGATGATTTCCAACTTGAAGCAGAACGCTCAGACTACGTTTGGAAGTTCGTCGTCGAGGGTGAAGTAGACAGCTTTGCAAAACTGCCTTTCATAAAAAAACACTTTAATGGTGAACGTTCTTGGATTGACCGAGTCGATTTTGCAGCAACAGGCAACAGCAAAGGTAATGCGATATGTCAGTATATTTTGCCCTTAGGCATCGAACTTGATGAGTGCGTGGCCGTTGGTGACAACCACAACGATATTTCCATGTTGAAAGTCGCTGGTATCGGTATCGCGATGAAAAACGCCGATGATACCGTAAAAAGCGCCGCCAACCTTATCACCGAAAAAAACAATGATGATAAGCGCAGCCTGGCACTTTTATTAAAACAACTCTTTCTCAATACTCATTAATAGAAATCGAGAACTCTATGTTAGTTGGAAGCACTCAACCTACTTCAATAACAAAGTCGTACCCTATCGTTATCCAAAACGTCTTGGAATACTTAAATAGCCTTGATTATGCATCTCTCACTTTGGGGCGTCATGAATTACCCGGGTTTGATTCAAATAAGGCGTGGTTTGTTGTACTGGAATACAACAAAGAACCTCTGGAAAACTTCAAGCCTGAAGTTCACAAATATCACTCTGATTTGCAAATTGTGCTAGAGGGTAGTGAGACCATGGCGTGGTCTATCGACACGGGCAAGCACACAAACGCCGAACCTTATTTAGAACAAAGAGATCTGCAATTCTACAATCATGACGGTATTGATCTAAACCTTATTCACGCTACGCCAAAACAGTTTTACTTGTTCACACCCAATATCGTGCACATTACCAATATCAAAAATGATGATGACCAGCCAGTAAGGAAACTTGTGGTGAAGATTCATAACGATCTACTGGAAGCGAAATAATGAACTATTACATCGGTATTGATTCTGGCGGCACCTTTATGAAAGCCGCGTTATTTGACGCTAACGGCACCCAATGCGGACTCGCTCGCGTTTCAGCAAGCGTCATCAACGATCAACAAGGTTGGGTGGAGCGTGATTTGGATGCGCTGTGGCAAAACGCGGTTGATGTGATTAGACAGCTGTTAGCGCAGACTGACGTTGACCCTACCGACATTAAAGGGCTGAGCATTTCCGCCCAAGGTAAAGGGGTTTACCTGCTAGATAAGAAAGGGCAAAGCCTAGGATACGGCATCATGTCTTCCGACTCGCGCTCTTTGCCCATCGTCAAAAGTTGGTTAGATCAAGGCGTTGCTGAGACGATTTATCCAACCACCTTGCAAACGCTTTGGACAGGACACCCCGTGTCTATCCTTCGATGGCTCAAAGAGAACGATATCGAGCGTTACAACAATATTGGTGCGATTCTCATGTCCCACGATTATTTGAGATATCGCTTAACTGGCGAAGTCGCCGCCGAGCTAACCAACATATCTGAGAGTAACCTCTTCAATTCCATCACCGGTGAGTACGATAAATCACTTTTGAGCATATTCGGTATAGAGGAGCTCTGGGATGCGCTACCTCCAATTGTAAAACCGCAACAACAAGCCGGCAAAGTTACGGCTGCGATCGCTAAAGAGACAGGCCTTGCAGAAGGCACTCCTGTGTTCGGTGGACTTTTCGACGTCGTCTCAACCGCGATCTGTTCTGGCATTAACTCATCCGAAGACAAGCTCAACTATGTGATGGGTACATGGGCAGTCACCTCGGGAATCTCAAAACAGGTCACTAAAGCACATCATAACTTCGTCTATGGTCACTATGCCATTGACGATGAATACATTATTCATGAGGCCAGCCCAACCTCGGCTGGTAACTACGAATGGTTCGCCGATTACCTTGGAGAGAGCGGTGAGCTCGACCACACACAAAACCAAGCATTAGTGGCAGCATTAGCGCCAGCGTCAAGTTCAGTCTACTTCGTGCCTTTCCTCTACGGCTCCAATCAGGGCTTAGGTTTGAAATCTGGCTTTTATGGTCTTCAGTCTCACCACAGCAAGGGCCACTTAATTCAAGCGATCTGGGAAGGGATTCTTTTCTGTCACAATCTGCACCTTGAACGGATGCGTCAGCGTTTTCCAAAAGCAAAGGTACTAAAGGTAACTGGGGGGCCAGCCATGAGTTCCGTCTGGATGCAGATGTTAGCCGACCTTACCGGTATGACAGTAGAAATATCTGAAGTTGATGAAACTGGCTCTTTAGGGGCAGCAATGATGGCTATGGTGGGCTCTGGGGAGTTTGATTCTCTCCAGGAATGCACTAACAGCATTACAAGTTCGGTGTCTCGCATCGAGCCCAATCCAGAGAACCATTCACGTTACCAAAAGAAATACCACAACTACCAAAAACTGGTTCAGTTATTCAAACAATTTGAGGATGAAATCGATGCCTAAACCTTTATTGCAAATGGCACTTGACGCAACCGACCTCGATGTGGCTCTCGCGTCGATAGAACATGTTGCGGACAAACTAGATGTCATTGAGGTCGGTACTATTTTGGCGTTCGCTCATGGTGTGGACAGTGTAAAAGTCCTCCGTGAAAAATACCCCAATCATACCGTCGTCTGCGACATGAAAATAACCGATGCCAGTGCCATTTTAGCGCGCTTGGCCATGGAAGCAGGTGCCAACTGGGTCACCGTAAGCGCTGCAGCTCATATCGAAACCATACGTTCTGCCAAAAATGTCACCGATGAGTTCGATGGCGAAGTACAGATCGAGCTCTACGGTCGTTGGACGCTGGACGACGCCAGAGCTTGGGTCGAGATGGGAATTACCCATGCTATTTACCATCGGTCACGTGATGCTGAACTCGCTGGCGTTAATTGGACCCAACAAGATTTAAATAAAATGCAGGAATTATCGAATTTAGGAATTGAACTCTCTATCACTGGTGGTATTGTGCCAGACGATCTGCATTTGTTTAAGAATCTTACTGTTAAGTCATTTATTGCTGGTCGAGCGTTAGCTGGTAGCAATGGTCGTGAAGTAGCAGAAAGTTTTCACACTGAAATAGGAAAACATTGGTAGCACGTATATGAGTGAGCAAATTAAATCGTTGTCTAAAGCGTTAAGTGTACTGGAGTTTCTAGGGAACTATCCAAACGGAGTTTCCCTACAAAAAGTGTCTGAAGGCACAGGCTTTAATAAGTCTTCAGTCCACCGCATTTTGGCAACATTTGAAGCCTCGGGATACGTTGCTCAAATGAGTTCTGGTAAAGAATATCGCCTTACTATGAAGCTGGTACAGCTCGGTCATGCCGCAATTAACTCTGACGTAACAGGAGCGGTGAAACCTTTCCTATCAGAGCTACTTAACGACGTTAATGAAACCGTGAATTTTCTGTCGTTTGATGCTGACAACATCATCTTCAAAGACAAGTTCGAGCCAGTCAACGCCGCCTTTCGAACTCGCACCTATGTCGGTTTACATTCTCCTATGTACTGCTCCGCAGCTGGGAAGTGTTACCTCGCATTTAGCTCCGATGCGGTACGAGAAACTTATTGGCAACGTAATGTCAGCACAATGAAGCCGTTAACTGAGAATACTATTTTAGATAAATCTCAGTTCTTTAGTGTTCTTGATCAAATCAAAGCGCGTGGTTACGCCTTGGATGATGAAGAAAACGAAGCTGGTATTTCTTGTGTGGCTGTTCCTATTTTTGACAAAAACAACACCCCTGTATACGCAGTCAGCGTTTCTTCACTAACTCCAAAAATGAAAGCACTAGGTTATGAAGAAATTGCCAGTAAAATTCAAGATATTACCGCGCGTATAGAGGAACAACTTTTTTAAGGAAAAAGTATGTTCAACTCTCAAAACAAATTCAGATTAGGTATTTACGAAAAAGCTATGCCAGCGTCTCTCTCTTGGGAAGAGCGCTTGATAAAAGCCAAAGACGCTGGATTCGACTTTGTCGAAATCTCTGTAGACGAAACCGATGAACGTCGAGCTCGTCTTGATTGGTCTGATGAAGAAATTTACAAACTTCGTCACCTATGCGAAAAATACGAAATGCCTTTGCAATCCATGTGCTTAAGTGCGCATCGCAAATTCCCATTCGGTTCAATGGACGAAAGCACTCGCGCAGCATCCCATGTCATCATGGAAAAAGCGATTGCTCTAGCCTACAAACTAGGTATCCGCTGTATCCAGATGGCCGGCTATGACGTGTACTACGAACCTCAATCAGCAGAAACCCATCGCCTTTTTGTTGAAGGCATGAAACAAGCGACCAAGCTAGCGGAAAGAGCGGGCATCATGCTAGGCGTCGAGATTATGGACACGCCATACCTAAACTCGCTCAGCAAATTTGAAGTGCTCAAACGTGAGATTCCGTCCCCTTATTTTATGGCTTATCCCGACGTAGGCAATATTTCAGGTTGGAACCACGATGTGTGCACTGAACTCAGGTTAAGCCGCGATCATCTGGTTCAGGTCCACTTGAAAGATACACTACGCGTCTCAGAAAGCTGTGATGGTCAGTTCCGTGACTTGGTCATCGGAGAAGGTCAAGTCGACTTCGCTTCGATTTTTAAAACGCTCGCTGATATAGACTATCGAGGACCTCTCGTGATCGAGATGTGGGCTCAAAACGACAACTGGTTCGAGGATATCACTAAAGCCAAAGCGACCCTCAAATCCATCGCTAACCAATCTGGTTTTGAGCTGTAAGGGGACAACGTTATGACGATTATTCGCACCGCTTTCTTTGAAGCCGAGTTAACCGAAGAACAGAAACAAGATTTCTATCAGTATATGGATAATGAAGTTGTGCCTATTATTCGCACCTTTCCAAATAACCTTGGTGTCGTTGTCAACAAACCTGAAGCCATCGAAGCCGATAGCCACAAGAACTTGTTGCTGATGATGCAACACAGTTATGAAGACGAAGCGACGATGCTAAAAGCTTTGGATTCTGATGCGCGAGTTAGGAGTATGCTCGCTACTAAAGTCATCATTGAGAAATACAACATTCATGTCCATCACATCAACTTTGTGCGTGACTAGATTTTCTTAATCCGGCAAAAAGCAGAAGGTAAACTTCTGCTTTTTTTATAGGTAGAGGAGGCGCAATGAGAGCATTCCATTTAAAAGATGCCCCGCTGGTCTTATTATCACTGATCTTTTTTATTTGGGGCTTGATTACTGTTTCAAGTAATTCTCTTATTCCCTACTACAAAGATACCTTTTCCCTAGACTACAAAATGGCCATGCTTTTTCCTATGGCCTTCTTCATTACAAGGGTGACTGTCTCGCTGCCTACGTCATTTATTATGGCAAAACTCGGATATCGCACCACCATGAAGTATTGTCTTTGGTGGTGCCTGTTGGGTTGCTTGGTTATGGCATATCTCGTTCGGACAGAATCGCTGTATCCTACCTTATTGGGCATACTTTTGATGGCATCGGGGATTTCAGCAATTCAAGTTGTCAGCTCACCTTACGTCTCACTTTTATCTACACCGGATAAAAGTGTCGTCAGACAGAGTATCGCAACAGCTGCTAACTCCATCGGTACCGTACTTGGCCCCTTGGTTTTGTCCGGAGTGATTGTGGCTGCTAGCACTTTAGGATTGGTGAGGACCTCTCTCCATGTCTCAATTCTTTTTTTGATGATTGCTAGCTTTTTTGTTTTCTTACTGATCTTTTTCAGCAAAATAAGCTTACCTGATATCAAGCCAAAACAAGTATCGGGATTTTGGAAAGGACTAATACGTCTAGCAATAAACCGAGAGTTTGTAATGCTTGCGACAGTACTACTACTCTATGTCGGTGCTGAAGTTAGTTTTGGCACCTTTACAATTACCTACTTAGCAGAAGAGCATTATGGAGATTTAGGTCTCATTAAGGCAACACAACTCATAGCAACCTACTGGGTCTTTATGTTCCTTGGACGATTGCTTTTTGCTAAATTCGGTCATTTAGTGAATCGTCAGATATTGTTTACGTATGCATGCCTCATCGCGGCACTGATTAGTTCAATTGCTTTATTGGTTAAAGCTAGTTGGGTGGGTTTTTTATTACTATTCGTCGGGTTATGTAATGCCGCTCTCTACCCTATCATTTACGCGCAAGCACTACGAGCATCAGGCAAATACAACGCTCAAGGAGCCGCTATTCTGATTATGTGTTCAATTGGCGGGGTGATATTGCCATTAGTGCAGGCCAGTTTGATCGACGACTACTCATTAAGAATGAGCTATATTGCACCAATTGGCACTTATTTGCTCATGGCTGTTTTGTATTGGTCTAGCTTGAAAATGAAGCGTTAACTCTGAAGCCATACAGAATAGCTATACCCAAGCTGATGCTACGAGTAGGAGAATTGCGGTCATGACCACACTAGCTTTAGCGAAAAAAAGTACTTCATTGTAAAAAGAAGTTTTCATTGATACTTGGCTATCTTCGTTGCTAACTACTGTACTATTCATACTTTGATCTCATCAGGGCGTGATTAAAGGTCAATTTTGCGCCAGCATGTGACCAAAGTCAAAGTTATTTGTTGTTTTATTACACCAAATAGTTCATTGAACCCAAGCTCACTCCAACAAATTGTTCATGCGCAGCTCAAAAATAATCACAAAAAAAGGGACCAAGCCTTCGCTTGATCCCTATAATTTCTCACCTGAACGGTGCATAAATTTACTTCTGCCAGCGCTCAGCAGCCTGTGCATCAGAGTCCCGAGACTCCACCCAGCGAGTTGACTCTGTCGTGCGCTCTTTTTTCCAGAATGGTGCTTTGGTTTTCAGATAGTCCATAATGAACTCACACGCCTCAAAAGCACTGCCACGGTGGGCACTGGAGACACCAACAAATACAATCTGGTCGCCAGCATCAAGGTCACCAACGCGGTGGATAACGCGAATTCCATTTAGCATCCAACGTGATTCCGCTTCATCACAGATCTTTTCCAAAGAACGCTCTGTCATTCCTGGGTAGTGTTCAAGTGTCATGCCGACCACGTTATCGCCTAAGTTCATGTCGCGCACCTTGCCTGTGAAAGTCACAATAGCGCCTGAGGCCGTACCCTGCGCCAATGCTTCATACTCGTCACCGACAGAGAAATCTTCACGTTGAACAGATACTCGAATAGTCATATTAACCCCCAGTGACGGGAGGGAAGAAAGCGACTTCATCGCCGTCTTTCACAGCAGAATCGAGAGGCATGATATCTTGGTTGACGGCAGCAAGCAGCTTGCCTGGCTCAAGAGCCAGATCCCACTTGCCTTCTTGTGTCGCCAAGTGAGCACGAATGTCTTCAACTGTAGCAAAATCCATGTCTAGGTCGACACTGTCGACGCCCACCAGTTCTCGAGTTTGTGCAAAAAAGAGTACTTTAATCATGATTCGACCTTAAAGTGTCCTGACTTACCGCCAGTTTTTTCCAACAATCGAACGCTGTCGATGACCATGTCTTTTTGTACCGCCTTGCACATGTCGTAAATCGTCAAAGCGGCAACAGATGCTGCGGTTAGTGCTTCCATCTCAACACCAGTCTTACCTGCTAGTTTACAGACTGACTCGATGCGTACTTTATTCTCATCTTCAAGCGCTTCAAGTTGCACTTCGACTTTAGACAGCAACAACGGGTGACACAGTGGGATCAAATCCCAAGTTTTCTTTGCCGCTTGAATACCAGCAATACGCGCTGTCGCGAACACATCACCCTTGTGATGGTTGCCCGAGGTAATCATTTTCAGCGTTTCTGGCGCCATATGGACGAAAGCTTCCGCTCGTGCTTCTCGAACCGTCTCTGCTTTTGCCGAGACGTCGACCATGTTGGCCTCGCCCGATGCATTAATATGAGTAAATTCCGACATGGTTTACCTCAACAATTACTTAGTTAGGTGAGGCATAAAGTTACATGGACGATGGCTCGCATCTAGCTGCTGCTTAATGATCTTCGTCCAACCAGTACGACACGCACCGGTAGAGCCTGGCATCGCAAAGATAACAGTGTGGTTCGCAAAACCCGCAATTGCGCGCGATTGAATGGTAGAGGTGCCGATCTCTTCATACGATACCGCACGGAACAGCTCACCAAAGCCTTCTACTTGCTTATCGAACAGAGGAACCAGCGCTTCTGGCGTGCTGTCGCGAGAGGTGAAGCCAGTACCGCCAGTAATCATCACCGCTTGAACGCTTTCATCCGCAATCCACTGTGAGACTACAGCGCGAATTTGGTAGATGTCATCAATAACGATTTTCTTATCCGCAAGCGTGTGGCCCGCTTCCTGTAAATTCTCAACGAGGTAGCGACCCGACGTATCGTTCTCTTCAGTACGTGTGTCTGAAACGGTTAGCACTGCGATATTCGCAGGCACAAATTTGCTCTCTGCGTGACCCATGATTTTTCACCCTATAAAAACTGTAAACGTAACGTCAACGGCTAGAATTAGCCGCCGATAGATGCCAAGTGAGGCGTCATTCCCGAATTACCATCATGTAGGAAGTGACTGACCGACTTGGTCTGTAATTGTGCTTGGATGCGCTCGATCAGCGCTTGCTCTTGAGTGTCTTCTTGTAGTAAGTCGCGCAGCTCAACACCATGTTCGCCAAACAAGCAGAGATGCAGCTTGCCCATAGCAGAAACACGTAAGCGGTTACAACTCTCACAGAAGTTCTTCTCATACGGCATGATCAACCCAATCTCGCCTTTGTAATCGGCGTGAACAAATACCTGTGCAGGACCGTCGTTTTTCTGACGCGCCTTGAGTATCCAGCCGTTAGCGATAAGTTGGTTGCGGATATCGACACCTGACACGTGGTGGTTCTGGAACAGTTCGTCCATTTCACCCGTTTGCATGAGTTCGATAAACCGAAGTTGAATAGGACGGTCTTTGATCCAGTTGAGGAACGAAGGCAGCTCTTTTGCATTGAGATCTTTCATCAATACAACGTTAACCTTGACCTGCTCGTACCCAATTTCAAACGCACGGTCGATACCAGCCATCACCTCGGTAAACTTATTTTCACCAGTGATCTGATGGAACATGCGCGGATCTAAACTGTCGACACTGACGTTAATGTGTGTCAAACCCGCTTGCTGCCAAGTATCCACTTGCTTCGCCATGCGATAGCCATTTGTCGTCGTCGCGACTTTAGTGATACCCGGAGTATTAGCGACCGTTTCAATGATCTGAGGAAAGTCCTTCCTGAGACTTGGCTCACCACCAGTAATGCGCACCTTCGACGTACCACAATCTGCAAACGCAGTTACGACACGCTTGATTTCAGGTAGCGTCAAAAATGCCGGTCTTTTTTGACCGGGTGGTTTGTAGCCATCAGGGAGGCAGTATGTACATCGGAAATTACAGACATCTGTAACCGACAAGCGCAAGTAATAAAACTTGCGATGGAATTTATCTTCGAATTGTTGCGCCACGGAACACCTTTCCAAACACGGGAGGCGTGATCATTTCCAATCAAGCCCTTGTGACCAATCTGTCACTGGCTCAACACGCTTATCTTGAATGATTTCATCATAAGACTTAGCGTCGTGAGCTCGGAGTTATGGCAATTAACACTCTTGGAGCGTTAACAGCGTGCGATTAAAATACTTAATAACGACGGGGTTTTCCAGTTCTCTAATCAAAAAACCTTACTTATTCGTCATTTTTATTATAGTTGAGTATCGTAAATGAACAATTTACCCTATGTTACGACAACTCGATAACATAAAAGAAGAATAAGATGAGCATACATTCATCAAAAAAAGTCGTGGCGATTGGCGGGGGCCACGGACTTGGCAGAATGTTGGCTGCACTCAAAGATTTTGGTTCCAATGCTACCGGCATTGTGGCCACCACAGATAATGGTGGTTCGACTGGTCGCATTCGTGAGTGCCAAGGTGGCATTGCATGGGGAGACACGCGTAACTGTATCAACCAGCTCATTACCGACCCATCCATTGGTTCAATGATGTTTGAGTATCGCTTTAAAGGGACTGGAGACCTAAACGGTCACAACCTTGGTAACCTTATGCTGACCGCGCTCGACAATTTATCCGTTCGACCTTTAGAAGCCATTGAGCTTATCCGTGACCTTTTGAAAGTGGACGTCAATATTATCCCCATGTCGGAGCATCCTTCAGACTTAAAAGCACTGTCGGTGGATGGTAAGTGGGTGACGGGCGAAACGTCAGTTGATGAGATGGAACAAGACTTACAGCGCCTTGATCTAGAACCTTTTGTTCCCGCGACAAAGGAAGCGGTAGACGCAGTTGCACAGGCCGATTGCATTGTTCTCGGCCCCGGTAGCTTCCTGACCAGCATCATGCCTCCACTACTTTTAGCGGACTTAAGCCAAGCCATAGCTAAGAACACCAACGCAAAGGTGGTATTTGTGGAGAACCTATCGCCTGAATATGGACCGGCAGGTCGCATGACGCTAGAGCAAAAACTGAAATGGTGTGAGCGTGCATTACAAGGTAGAAAGCTCGACGTTATCTTGGGAGAAGAAGCGCATCCTGACATTTGTTCAGAATGGAATTGCGTCACCCTGCCGCTTGCATCACCAAACCGAGATTGGCGTCACGACCGTTCAAAACTCAAAGCCGCGATAGAATCACTGTTGCAATGATCGAAATGAGCACTAAAAAAGGGCTGTGTAAACACAGCCCTTTGTTATGATTCCAGCTCAGCTAAAAACGATACGTAAGTAGAGTGCGTTCTGTCGAGTAACACCAGTACTTTGTCGATTAATGCTTGGTCATGAGGCAGAGTATTCTGCTTGGATAAGGTGTCGACCTCGATAGCTAACTGACATAGCGGCTCCGCTCCAAAACTTGCCGCGCTGCTTTTAAGCGCATGACAAATTTCCGCCAACTGGGTTAGCTTGTCTTCAAGCGAACCTGAAGAAAGCTGCTCTTGATATGTCACTAATTCGCCGGTAAAAATGCCCAATAGAATTGGAATATTGTCAGGTCCAATTTCCTTAGTAAGCTGATCGACTCGCTCTCGATTCATAAGTGTCATACTTTATTCTCACTCGCATTCCATGCTTGGATTTTTCTATAGATAGTCGATGGACTAACATCTAAGTACTTAGCAGCTTGAGGAATATTCCCATCACACGCTTCAATCGCCTGCTCGATGGTACGGCGCTCAGTTTGCCACAACGGCTGTATATCCTGAGGACCAAACGACGACGTAATAGTAGCTGCGGGCTTACTTACGACGACAGGTATATTCAATGGTGGAGGTAACATGTCCAAGGTAATTTCCTTGCCATGGTTCAGCACGACCACATTTCGAAGCACATTCTGCAACTGACGTACGTTACCCGGCCATTCATATTGAATAAATCGCTCTATCACATCCTGCGAAAAACGTACGAAACTTTTGCCTTCTTCATGGGACATAAAACCCAACAGCGAATAGGCAATCTCAATTACGTCCTCTTCACGGTCTCGAAGTGGTGGCAAGTGAAGTGGGATAACGTACAAGCGATAGTACAAATCTTCCCTAAAGCGCCCTTCTTGTACCTCTTTCCAGGGATCTCGGTTGGTTGCACACACGAAGCGCACATCCACTTTCTTCATTCGAGAAGAACCAACCTTCTGGAATGTACCTGTTTGGATAAATCGCAATAACTTGGTTTGTAGGTCAAGATCCATCTCACACAGCTCATCGAGGAATAACGTTCCTCCATCGGCGAGCTCTGCCGCACCTTGTCTGTCTACCGCCGCGCCGGTAAAAGCGCCTTTCACGTGACCAAACAGTTCACTCTCAATCAAATCTTTAGGAATTGCAGCACAGTTAATGGCGATGAACGGCTTATCACCACGCTTACTCGCTGCGTGAATGGCTTCTGCGCATACCTCTTTACCGGTACCACTTTCGCCTGTGATAAAAATACTGGCTTTACTGGATGCGGCAGAGTCGATGGTACGGTATACGGCTTGCATTGGCTGACTACTGCCGATGAAACCTTGATAACTCGGGCTGCCGGTATCATTGATCTCATCACGCAGCTTAGAGGCTTTGCGGATGGCGTTGGTGACCGTGACGCGCAGACGGTCTGCCTCACAGGGTTTGATCAAGAAGTCTTGCGCCCCGTGTTGCATCGCGTCTACCGCAATGTCGATAGAACCGTGCGCCGTCATAAAGATGATCGGCACATCGGGATTGAATTTTTTTACTGCGTCCAACACATCCATACCTGTCATGTCGGGAAGACGCAGGTCGAGAAGTATTAGATCAGGCGTCCGATGCTCTAAGCTTTGAATCGCGTCGCGGCCATTGCCAACGATATTGATATCGATCCCCAAAGGAGAAAGGTACGAGCGATACAACGCAGCAACGGAGGCAGTATCTTCTACCATCAATAGGTAGCGAGACTTCGGCTCGTCGATTAAAGGTTGCATAAATCCTAGCTAACTGTTGTTTTGTTATGTTTGCTTTATAAGCATATTCGCATTTTGCAATTATTGGCTGGTAAAAACCATTTTTATTTTGCAGTTTAAAACCTGAGCAGCCTAGCAGACTGCTCCTAGCTTGTTAACTGTTTGCAATAAAGTGCTGTCTAAGTTTCTCTATTTCATCACGTTTTTCGGCTGCCAACTCAAACTCAAGGTTCTGAGCATGTTGGTACATCTCGCCTTCGAGCTTGAGTATTTGCTTCTCAAGATCTTGAGAAGATAGCGCCACATAAGCCTGCGACGGCTCGGCCACCTTCGACAGTGGTACCTGTTTGCCTTTTTTAGGCTTACCACTTTTCACTGCGCCGCCTATCTCCATAATATCTTTGATATTACGTTTTAGCGCAGTCGGCACTTTACCGTGCTCTTCATTATAAGCATGCTGTTTTTCACGGCGACGATTGGTTTCATCAATGGCTTTCTTCATTGATTTGGTGATGGTGTCACCATAAAGAATCGCCTTGCCTTTGAGGTTACGGGCCGCACGACCTATCGTCTGGATCAAAGAGCGCTCTGAGCGCAGAAAGCCTTCTTTATCGGCATCGAGAATCGCCACCAGAGAAACCTCTGGCATATCGAGACCCTCTCGAAGTAAGTTGATCCCTACCAAGACATCAAACTCACCCAACCTCAAATCACGAATGATTTCGGTTCGCTCCACGGTATCGATATCTGAGTGCAGATAGCGAACTTTCACGCCATGCTCATTGAGATATTCCGTCAGATCTTCCGCCATGCGTTTAGTCAGCGTTGTGACCAAAACACGCTCATCAATCGCAGCTCGCGCTTTTGCTTCTGACAGCAAATCATCAACCTGAGTCGCCACCGGGCGCACTTCAATTTCAGGGTCTAACAGACCTGTAGGTCGCACGACTTGGTCCGCTACATCGCCGTTGGATTTTTCAAGCTCGTAAGCACTTGGCGTTGCCGAAACAAAGATGGTTTGCGGCGCAATCATCTCAAACTCTTCGAACTTCATTGGACGGTTATCCAATGCTGAAGGTAAACGGAAACCAAACTCCACCAGCGTCTCTTTTCGAGAGCGGTCACCCTTGTACATGGCCCCGATCTGTGGAACCGTCACGTGGGATTCGTCGATGATCAGCAAACCGTCTTTTGGTAAGTAATCAAACAGCGTCGGAGGCGGCTCACCCTCTTTACGACCACTTAAGTAACGAGAGTAGTTTTCGATGCCAGAGCAGAAACCAAGCTCGTTCATCATCTCGATATCAAACTGGGTACGCTGCGATATCCGCTGCTCTTCGAGCAGTTTATTGTTCTCTTTTAAGTAATCTTGTCGGATAACGAGTTCTTTTTTTATCTCTTCAATAGCATCAAGAATGCGCTCTCTTGGTGTTACGTAGTGTGTCTTCGGATAGATGGTGTAACGCGCAATATCTCTTTGGGTAATCACACCAGTAAGAGGATCAAACAGGCTGATGCAGTCGATCTCATCGTCAAACATCTCCAGACGTACCGCCTCTTGATCCGATTCAGCCGGGAATATGTCAATGACTTCACCGCGAACCCTGAACTGTCCGCGTTCAAACGCGACATCGTTTCGTGAATATTGAAGCTCTGCTAAGCGAAGTAAAATGTCTCGCTGGTCGATGACCGCGCCACGCGTCACGTGAAGCATCATCTTCAAATAGGAGTCTGGATCACCCAGACCATAGATCGCGGATACAGATGCGACGATGATGGCGTCTTTACGCTCAAGCAGCGCTTTGGTTGCTGATAATCGCATTTGCTCAATATGAGCGTTTACCGATGCATCTTTTTCGATGAAAGTATCGGTGGTCGGAACGTACGCTTCTGGTTGGTAGTAGTCGTAGTATGAAACGAAATACTCGACAGCATTATTCGGAAAGAAAGCCTTCATCTCACCATACAACTGTGCCGCGAGTGTCTTGTTAGGCGCTAGCAAAATAGCAGGGCGCTGCGCCTGTGCAATCACATTAGCAAGCGTGAAGGTTTTACCTGACCCTGTCACTCCGAGCAAAGTCTGGTGTGCCAAACCTGAATCAAGCCCATCTACGAGTTGAGCGATAGCGGCAGGCTGATCGCCAGATGGTTGGTAGTCGGAAACCAAATCAAAGTGTTTTGCCATGTGTTTCTATCCCTTATCTGCAACCCTAGTATTTCAACGCTAGTCGCCTAATTTTGCAACTAAAATGCTCGCTTTTATCAACCATGTTTGCTATCGTAATCGCCCCGCCAAGCTCTAGCTCCAAACGTTAATCGCAAATTCATCCACGGTTTTTCCCCAATCAATCAATTATACTCTGTGAACATCCTTATTCTCACTTTTGATACTTTTCTCAATAACATTCGTAAATAACTGTTTATTATCAACTTAATTGACTTAAGAATCAGTTATTCACAAGCTGACAAGTGAGTAATTACTCAAATTCTGAATTGACCCCGTACAATTAACACATTTATCCACAAATTTGGTGGATAAGTAAAACAAGCTCAACACCCGCAAGGCTCTCAGAAAAGTAAAGAAATTTTTGGATCTTTTTTTCTGGTGATTTTTCAAAAAAACCGTTGACTCAAACATCTAGGATAGCTAAGATTCGCCCCGCTTTAAGCAATTCCCCCTTAGTTCAGTTGGTAGAACGGCGGACTGTTAATCCGTATGTCGCAGGTTCGAGTCCCGCAGGGGGAGCCAAATTCAGAATAAGCCGTGTCGTAAGACGCGGCTTTTTCGTATCTGCTAGACAGAAATCTCCTTCGAAAGCTGTGTCAAACGACATGGCTTTTTTCGTTTTTAGCCCGAACGCTTATACTTTTCGTACAAACAAGCAAAACCATAGATTTCGCAGGTTGTTATTCACCGCTCAAAACAGGATAATATTGGGATCGGAGCTCTTTACACTTATTATTATGACCGAATATCTCTTGTTGTTGGTGGGTACGGTACTCGTCAACAATTTCGTACTGGTAAAATTCCTTGGGTTGTGCCCGTTTATGGGCGTGTCGAAAAAACTCGAGACAGCAATTGGCATGGGCCTAGCGACGACATTCGTACTGACGCTAGCCTCTGTGTGCGCCTATCTGGTGGAAACCTATGTACTGGTTCCGCTCGGCATTCAATATCTCAGAACCATGAGCTTTATCTTGGTGATTGCCGTGGTGGTTCAGTTCACAGAAATGGTCGTGCACAAGACGAGTCCTACACTCTATCGTCTACTCGGTATTTTCCTACCGCTGATCACGACCAACTGCGCGGTTCTCGGTGTTGCACTTCTTAATATCAATGAAAACCACAACTTTATTGAATCTATCATCTATGGATTCGGCGCGGCTGTCGGCTTTTCGTTGGTGCTCATTCTGTTCGCTTCCATGCGCGAGCGTATTGCTGCGGCCGACGTCCCTGCACCGTTTAAAGGTGCATCGATTGCCATGATTACAGCAGGTCTCATGTCACTGGCGTTCATGGGCTTTACAGGGTTGGTGAAATTGTAATGACTACCATCCTTATCGCTATTATTGCCGTCGTCATTCTCGCAGGCTTATTTGGTGCTGTGCTGGGTTTCGCCTCCATTAAGTTTAAGGTGGAAGCCGACCCGATCGTTGACCAAATAGACAGTATTCTTCCGCAAACCCAATGTGGTCAATGTGGATACCCAGGTTGCCGCCCTTACGCGGAAGCTATCGCCAACGGTGATGCGATTAACAAATGTCCTCCGGGCGGTCAGCCTACTATCGAAAAACTGGCAGACTTAATGGGCGTTGAAGTCGAGGACTCTGCTCACGATGCTGAGAAATCGATTAAGAAAGTGGCGTTTATTCATGAGGACATGTGTATTGGGTGCACTAAATGCATTCAAGCCTGCCCGGTAGATGCCATTGTGGGGGGCACGAAAGCCCTGCATACCGTTATCAAGGATGAGTGTACGGGTTGCGATCTTTGTGTTGCACCTTGTCCAACTGATTGTATTGAAATGATCCCCGTTGAAACCACAGCTGATACATGGAAATGGCAAATGGATGCTATCCCTGTCGTCAATATTACCGAACCAACTACAGAACTAAACGGTAAATAGGGAGCACTATGTTATCACTCATCGAACAGATTAAAACTGGCTCTCTTTGGGACTTCCCGGGTGGCGTGCACCCACAAGAAAATAAGAAGCAGTCTAATCAGAGCGAAATTGTTAAAGCGTCAGTTCCAAACGAATTAGTCATTCCCCTTAAACAGCATATTGGTAAACCAGGCGACATCTTGGTCAGCGTTGGCGACCGAGTGCTCAAGGGACAACCGCTTAGCCAAGTGAATGCGGCATTTATGTTGCCTGTTCATGCACCAACCTCGGGGACTATCACAGCAATTGAGCCTCGCACTATTGCGCACCCGTCTGGTCTTAGCGATCTATGCATTGTTATTGAATCAGACCAACAAGACCAATGGATAGAGCTCGATCCAGTTGCCGATTTTACCGCACTCGAACCCGACGCCATTATCGAGAAGATTCGCTTAGCGGGTATCTCTGGCATGGGTGGTGCGGGTTTCCCGACTGCCAAAAAGATTCAGTCTGGCTTGCAGCGTACCGAGATCCTGATCCTCAATGCCGCAGAGTGTGAACCGTATATCACAGCTGACGATCGTTTAATGCAAGACTTTGCGCAAGAGGTGATTGAAGGGATCAATATCCTTAAGCATGTCTTAAAGCCAAAGCTCACTATCATCGGTATCGAAGACAATAAACCAGAAGCGATCAAAGCGCTGGAAATGGCAGCAGCTGACGAAGATATCGTCATTCGGGTCATTCCAACGAAGTATCCTTCTGGTGGTGAAAAGCAGCTCATTAAGATCCTAACCAACCTGGAGGTACCTGTTGGTGGCATTCCGGCAGATATTGGCTTGATGGTGCAAAATATTGGTTCGGCTTACGCGATTAAACGTGCTGTTTGCAACGGCGAGCCACTTGTTGAGCGTGTGGTGACCCTTACGGGTAAAACCTTCAAGAAGCCACGCAATGTTTGGGCATTGATTGGCACGCCAGTGCAAGCCCTGCTCGATGAATTTGGCTACAAAGCAGATAAGAAATCTCAGCGCCTAATCATGGGTGGCCCTATGATGGGCTTCACCTTGCCGCATGCGAATGTGCCTATCACCAAAACTGCTAACTGCATTTTGGCGCCGACGTTTAGAGAGATCGACCCTCGCTCTCACGAGATAGCCTGTATCCGTTGTAGTCAGTGCGCAGAAGCCTGCCCTGCATCTTTGTTGCCACAGCAACTGCAATGGTATGCCAAGTCGCAAGAATACGATAAGTGTGAAGAGCTCAACCTTAAAGACTGTATTGAGTGTGGTGCGTGCGCATTTGTCTGCCCAAGCGAAATTCCGCTCGTCCAGTACTATCGTCAAGCAAAAGCAGAGATCCGCACACGTAAAGCAGAATCAGAAGCAGCAGAGCGTGCCAAGGTTCGTTTTGAAGAGAAAAAAGCACGTCTAGAGCGTGATAAAGCTGAACGCGAGAACCGCTTCAAGAAAGCAGCAGACGATCGTCGTAAACAAATGAAATCTAGCGGTGGTGACGACGCCATTGCCGCAGCAATAGAGCGAGTTAAAGCACAGAAAGCAGGCGCTGATACAGCTGGCGAAGTCAAACCGGCTGTCGCTGCAGCTATTGCTCGTGCGAAAGCAAAACAAGCAGAAGCGGCGAAACAAGGTCAAGCTGAGCCTGATAACTCCGAAATGGCAAAACTGCGCGAAGAGCGCAAACGTCAAGCACGCGAGCGCAAAGCGCAAAAAGCCACTGACTCAAACGCTGTTGAGAATGACGCTGGCACTACTGAACAAGATCCTAAGAAAGCCGCAATAGCCGCAGCGCTGGCAAGAGCCAAAGCGAAAAAAGCGGCTCAGCAACAAGCTGCGGAATCAGCAGGCGATGTTGAGTCGAATGAGCAAAGTGCGAAAAAAGATGCGGTTGCCGCGGCGATAGCGCGGGCGAAAGCACGAAAAGAAGCGTCGCAAGCTGAAACCTCAATCTCAGAGAGTGAATCACCTGCAGCCGAAACGGGCGATGCAAAGAAAGCGGCCGTTGCCGCAGCAATTGCTCGTGCTAAAGCTCGTAAGCAAGCGACACAAGCTGAAGCAACAGAAGTAGACAGTGAAACAGCTGCACCTGAATCGGATGACCCGAAAAAAGCGGCTGTGGCTGCTGCAATTGCCCGAGCAAAAGCTCGCAAACAAGCAGCGCAAGCTGAAACACCGGAAACAGACGGTGAAACCGCTGCGCCTGAATCGGATGACCCGAAAAAAGCGGCCGTAGCTGCTGCAGTTGCTCGTGCTAAAGCTCGCAAGCAAGCAGCGCAAGCTGACACACCGGAAGCAGAAAGTAAAACAACTGCACCTGAATCAGAAGATCCGAAGAAAGCGGCTGTGGCCGCTGCCATTGCTCGTGCTAAAGCTCGCAAGCAAGCAGCGCAAGCTGACACGCCGGAAGCAGAAAGCGAAACAGCTGCGCCTGAATCGGACGATCCGAAGAAAGCGGCCGTTGCTGCTGCAATTGCCCGAGCAAAAGCTCGCAAGCAAGCAGCACAAGCTGAAACACCGGAAGCAGACAGTGAAACCGCTTCGCCTGAATCGGATGACCCGAAGAAAGCGGCTGTGGCTGCGGCAATTGCTCGAGCTAAGGCTCGCAAGCAAGCAGCACAAGCTGAAGCGCCAGAGGTAGACAGTCAAACTACAGCCTCTGATTCGAATGCTCCTGAGACGGAAGATCCAAAGAAAGCCGCGGTCGCCGCTGCGATTGCGCGAGCTAAAGCACGAAAACTCGAACAAGAAAAAAATAAGGAGAACAACTAGTGTCGTTCTTTATAGCTAGCTCTCCACATGCACATAGCCGCAAACGTACACCAGACTTGATGAAAGGTGTGGCCCTATGCGCTTTGCCTGGTTTGGTTGCTCAAACCTACTTCTTCGGTTGGGGAACGCTAGTTCAACTTGCATTCGCTATTGTTGTTGGACTTGGTTTAGAAGCGGCAATTATGCTTCTTCGTAAGCGCTCGCCATCACTAGCACTTCGTGATTACAGTGCACTGGTCACTGCATGGCTGTTGGCGATTGCCATCCCGCCACTGTCACCATGGTGGATTGTGGCCATTGGTCTGGTCTTCGCTATCGTTATCGCCAAGCACCTTTATGGTGGCTTAGGACAAAACCCGTTTAATCCAGCTATGGTGGCGTATGTAGTCTTGCTTATCTCTTTCCCTGTGGAAATGACAAGCTGGATTGCACCAAACGCTATCTCTAGTGAGCCCGTGAGTTTTGCAGATGCATTTTCACTGATTTTTGGTGGTTTTGATGCGGATGGCTACTCGCTTCAGCAGATCAGAACCGGCATTGATGGGATCACGATGGCAACGCCGCTTGATGCGTTCAAAACCGGTATTAGTAACGGCAATACGTCAGCTGAAGTCTTCGAACAGCCTATTTTCGGTAGCCTAGCCGGCGTTGGCTGGGAGTGGGTAAACCTTGCCTACCTTCTTGGTGGATTGGTTCTACTAAAACTGCGCATAATCCAATGGCACATCCCAGTCGCGATGCTTGCATCTTTGACTATCGTCAGCGGTTCCTTTGCTTTGGTTCTGCCGGGCGAGACAGGTTCGCCACTACTGCACCTACTATCCGGTGCGACTATGTTGGGTGCATTTTTCATTGCAACTGACCCTGTTTCCGCGTCAACGACAGTGAAAGGTCGACTTATCTTTGGTGCCTTTATCGGTTTGATGGTCTTTGTGATCCGAACTTGGGGTGGCTTCCCTGATGGTGTGGCGTTTAGCGTTCTTCTCGCCAACATGTGTGTGCCACTGATCGATTACTACACTAAACCAAGAACCTACGGACATTGATACCATGCTGAACGCAATCAGAAAAAACGGCTTAACGCTTGCTGTCTTTGCCTGTGCTTCAACAGGTTTAGTCGCGGTTACCCAGTACTTAACCAAAGACCAAATCGTTCGCCAAGAGCGAGCACAGCTTCAAGCCACGCTCAATGAGGTGATTCCTCATGAACTGCACGATAATGAACTGTATGCCGCTTGTACCCTAGTAAGTGACCCAGCACTGGGCACCAATCAGGCGCAACCTGTCTACATTGCAACCGTCAACAATGAACCGACGGCACTGGCCATCGAGACTATTGCACCAGACGGCTACAACGGTGCAATAAAGCTGATTATCGGCCTAGACACGACTGGTACTATTCTTGGTACACGAGTATTAGCGCATCAAGAAACGCCGGGGCTGGGTGATAAAATCGACCTTAGAATTACCGATTGGATTCTTGGTTTTGCTGGTAAGCAAGTCACTGAAGACAATCAAGGGGATTGGGCAGTTCGCAAAGATGGCGGACAGTTTGATTCCTTTACCGGTGCAACTATCACGCCGCGTGCGGTGGTTAAAGCCGTAAAAAACACCGTGGAATACGTGAACACCAATCGCGATTCCATTCTAAGCCAACCGCTTAATTGTGGAGGTGAATAATGGCAACGTCTAAAGAACTGCTAAAGAACGGGCTGTGGGATAACAACCCTGCCCTCGTCCAGCTGCTGGGTCTGTGCCCACTGCTAGCCGTATCATCAACTGTGACCAACGCGCTTGGTTTGGGCTTGGCGACACTTTTGGTACTTGTTGGTTCAAACGTTACTGTTTCGTTAGTGCGAGACTATGTGCCAAAAGAAGTCCGTATTCCAGTCTTTGTAATGATTATAGCGGCGCTGGTAACCTGCGTTCAGCTATTAATGAATGCTTATGCTTACGGCCTCTACTTGTCGCTGGGTATCTTCATTCCCCTTATCGTGACCAACTGTATCATTATTGGTCGTGCAGAAGCCTTTGCTTCCAAGAACGCGGTTGGTCCAGCGGCACTGGATGGTTTCTGGATGGGTATGGGCATGACCTCTGCTCTGGTCGTCCTTGGCGCCATGCGTGAGCTGATTGGCAACGGGACATTATTTGATGGTGCCGACCTCTTGCTTGGTGACTGGGCAGCAGCGCTTCGTATTGAAGTATTCCAATTTGATAGCCAGTTCCTGTTGGCACTATTGCCACCAGGCGCGTTTATCGGTGTCGGCTTCTTAATTGCCCTTAAGAACGTTATCGATAAGCAAATCGAGCAGCGCCAACCAAAACAAGAAAAACCAGAGATTGAACGCGCTCGCGTTACTAACTAAAGCTTTTCATGCCCGAGACTTTCGGGCATTTTTATAATAAAAACATACTGGATACTCAGACACTAAGTACAAGCAATCAGCGGAAGAAATAGTCAGCAAATGAACAACACCAAAAGAAAAGAGATTCTAGAGCGGCTTCGCGAGAACAATCCCAATCCAGAGACAGAGCTTAACTGGAGCTCGCCATTTGAACTGCTCATCGCCGTCCTCCTCTCTGCGCAGGCAACCGACGTCAGTGTGAACAAAGCCACTGATAAACTCTATCCAGTCGCGAATACACCAGAAGCCATGCTGGCACTGGGCGTTGATGGCGTCAAAGAGTACATCAAGACTATTGGCCTGTTCAATTCAAAAGCCGAAAACGTCATCAAGACCTGCAAGATCCTTATTGAAAAACACGGCAGTGAAGTACCAGAAAACCGCGAAGCATTAGAAGCCCTACCCGGCGTAGGGCGCAAAACCGCCAACGTAGTACTCAACACTGCCTTCGGCTGGCCAACGATCGCCGTAGACACCCACATCTACCGCGTCTCAAACCGCACTAAGTTCGCGATGGGTAAAACCGTCGACGATGTGGAAGAGAAACTACTCAAAGTCGTTCCAAAAGAATTTAAACTTGATGTGCATCACTGGTTGATCCTTCACGGACGCTATACCTGTGTCGCCCGCAAACCGCGCTGCGGCAGCTGCATTATTGAAGATTTATGTGAGTTCAAAGATAAAGTCTATCCAGACAATTAATATTAAGGGAGCAATGTTATGTCTAACGGTCGTATCCTTCACACTATGCTACGCGTAGGTGATTTAGATAAGTCTATCTCGTTTTATACCGACGTCATTGGTATGAAATTGCTGCGTAAAAATGAAAATACCGAATACAAATACACCCTAGCTTTCCTAGGCTTTGGTGACGAGTCTGAAGGTGCAGTCATTGAGCTGACCTACAACTGGGGCGTTACTGAATATGACCTGGGCAGCGCTTATGGTCACATCGCTATTGGCGTAGACGATATCTACACCACATGTGATGCAATCAAAGCGGCTGGCGGCAACGTCACGCGCGAGCCTGGCCCCGTAAAAGGTGGCACCACTCAAATCGCCTTCGTCAAAGACCCTGACGGTTACATGATTGAGCTGATTCAAAACAAAGAAGCCAGTGCAGGGCTTGAAGGTTAAGCGCTGATTTCATAAAGCTCAAATGACAAAGCCAGTGGAAATAACCACTGGCTTTTTACTCTCTCTACCCTAGCATCCCAAACTGTTTATGACTTGCCGTCAAACCAATGCTGTTCTGAGACAACCTTGTTGTTCTTCACTGTAACCTCATAAGCTTTTTGACCGTCCATTGAGTACTGTGTAATGGTGCCGTTGTTGATCGCGCCATCTTCATAATTAGCTTGGTAGGCCTTGTTACCATTGGAGTAATATTGAATAGCAGGTCCATCTTTTTGCCCACCATCATAAGTGGCTTCCGTTCGCGGCTGACCGTTTTCATACCAAGTCGACACCTGACCTTGCAGTTTACCTTTGTCGTAATTGGCATCGACTACCTTTTGACCATTGTAAGCCCATTCAGTGTAGTGCCCACTGCGCTTGCCATTCTGGTAGTGTGAATCCGTTTTTAGCTGACCGTTATCATACCATTGCTTCCATTCACCGGTAGCGACACCTTCTCGGTAGTTAATGCTGGACGCGACTTGTCCATTGGGATACCACGTAGTTTCTGAACCAACTGCTTTACCATTGGCAAACTTCACTTGCAGCGCGTTTTGGCCAGTATCATATTTTCTGGTCAGTCTGCCAGTGAATGGCGTTGTCTCATTAACCTGATAGGCAACGCCATTTCGAACTTGAACATAATCTACCGTATTACCGGTGTCTTCAACCGTCGTTTCTGTAGCGTAAGCTCCGATGGAAGCACAGGTTAGAACACCTGCAATAATTGCAATCGAACTCTTCATGTTGTTACCTCAAATACATAACTTATGTCGGTACAGTCAGAATAGTATTGAGAAAATCATTAACAAAGAGGTAATCATGATTAGTATTGTTGCAAAAATAAAAAGGAACCTTTGATGTGTATAAGAGACTAACTTAGCTTTGGTAATGAGCCTGAAGGCACAGAGGTTGAGTTGATTCAAAACTATAGAGCTAGTGCTGGCCTTAAACGTTAATAGTTAAAATCACCTCACTGAGCCAAGAAAACAGTGGGCTTTAACGACCAACTTTTTACTGCCACCACCCAAGTATCCCTAACTCTCAAGTTTTCACAGACTCCCCAACGCAAAAGACTGTTCTCCCCCTTAATACCATAGCCCATTGCCTTGCTGACCAGCGCAACATAGGGGGAGTTAGAGGGGGTATTAATCTTCAGTGTTCAAGTGGTTTTCTAGATATCAATACAAAACTGCCTACATTGAGAAAACTCATTTTTGCCCCAAAACATGTTGGCATCGATCATTATGCATATTTTAGTGATCTGTTTTTGCACTACTGGATCTAATGGTAAGGCAGTAAGCAACACTTGACTCTATTCGCACGGTACTAGCTATTAAATGGAGCTCAACAAAAACGAGCATGAAAAACGCCTCTTGAGGGAAATTATCACTTGAACACAACGGCGTTCTAATGCTCAATACCAACATCCTTTTACTAAATCCAACTCAGAGAGCATGATGGAACTCATTGAAAAGTTTATAAATTACCTGCAGGATAATCATGAGTGGTTATTTAGTGGTCTTGGAACGTACGTAATCTCTGGTATTGCCGCAGTTCTATTGGCTGTGCTCACAATAAAGATACGAAACAAGCGCAGTTTGGCCAATCAAAAGATAAAGTCAGGCAAGAAATCCATAAATATCCAATCTGGTAGAGATACACGTTTCTAGGAGTAACAATGTTCAACAAGCAGAAGATAGAGTCTGGTGATGAGTCTATTAACATTCAGGCTGGCAGAGATGTTCATATTAACCCTCAGTTTCAATTTTCTCTTGAGGAACTGAAGGCATTTTTGAACGAGTCACAGACATCTCTTCCAGAACTGTCTATCAAATATCTGGTATCACAGACCTTTGATGATCTGATTGCTATAGCAAACAAGAACTTAGAGGTTATCCCTGTGATGAATCCGTTGCTTGTTGAAAACAATGTATTCACTTCCCTTCAAGAGCTAACGAGGACTGAGAGCGGAAGATATCGAGATTTGGGTAAATATGGGAATGACTTTAATAGTGTTGAAGATTACTTAAAAGAATATCCTGAAGCTGAGATTGTTGAAGACAGACAAGGTAGATTTCCTTACTTTGATACTATTAGATCACCTAAGTTTGAGGAGCTTAAAAAGCTCTCAGAAGATGACCCTCTGACAAGAGTAATGCTTGACCATAAGGTTCACGAGAAGTTTCCGACAGCACTCATCGGAACCTATGAGCATGGTTGTTGGGGGGTACCTTTGATCGAAGAGTATATGTTAAGAGGTGTTTGGGGGGTATTCCTCACCATTACAAATAACTCTGATACCAACGTTACTTTTGAGCAATTAGAAAGTGAAACACACCTGAGTCAAACCTTCGAGAGAACTTCTGAGGCTGCTCTCAAACCTCGAGCTTATACTTTACCTAGAGCGCCTATAAAGCGGAATGAAACGGTTGTTATCCCTGTAAGCATATTGATTACTCCAATTGGAGGCATAACAACAAAAAAAATCTCTAGCATCCCGAAATTTGCCGATGGAGAATGGTTTAGAGAACTAAGCCATCAATCTGGGTCGTCTGCCGACTTAGAAGAAATGTTGAGTTTTGGGACGGTCATTGCACCAAAATCTATTGGCTTTCAAAGCCAAAACAAGAATCACTCCGTAGAAATACATGACTTTGATATCACCAACATGTATACCATAAACAAAGCTTGGCAATGTGGTTCGTGCCCACATTTGTTCTTCACTTCGGAGCAGGCCGTATACATAAGAGAGTTGCTTCCAGACGGTCAAAACACTACAGTCTCAGATTCTTTTACTATTCCTGAGAATGTAAAACAGTTCACAATTGCCGAGTTGGAAGACGAAACTACCTATATCGATAGCTTATACATCAATGATGTGCTTACTTCCAAAAGTCTAAAATTAGACACGGGTGACTCTGTAAGTTTTTTTGTTAGTTCAGGCGATACAGTCCGGTTACAAGGGCGATATATCACTCGTAAAGACTCAGCAAATGACGCACCATTTGGTACTTACCGAAACTCGCTGATCAACGACTACCTAAATTCAAGAGGTAATTGATATTAGCGATCCAGATAGCATCGTGACTACCGTATAAACCAGTACCTTATTTTTACCCAGAAAATGTTAGCTTTGGTAGCTATTCTATACCAGAGCTAACTCACGGGGTGCCAAATTTGTATTAATTCAACTTTCTCTAATTTAGTAAAAGCGCTGACTCATTCATGTCCAAAAGTAATTTAAACATAAATAAGCAACTAGCAACTTCCCTTTTGACTTTCAGCACGCGCGTTAAGTAGATTCCGCATCAAGTGCGGAATGACGACAAATTTGAGACCGACATTGTCGAGCCCATCAGGCTCCGGGCAGCGAGCAAATCACCTCTTAACACCAATCCCAAAAACAAAAAAACCAGCAGCCTCTCTACTACTGGTTTCCAAAACTCCAACGCCAAACAGACCCTAAACCTCAGTCCGCCCAAACGAAATCACTACCCTCTGGTTCTTCGCTTTGCCAATCGGGGATTCATTACTCGCAATCGGTCTGCGTTTACCGTAACCCTGCACCTGAATTCGATCTTTTGGTAATCCTAGAGAGTGGAAGTAGTCTTGTAGAATCACAGCGCGCTTTTCGGAAAGCTGCTGACTCTCACTTTTTGTTTCACCTGAATCGGTGTAAGTGGATACCAACACCAAGTCGATATCCTGATTGTATCTTACGTACTCAGCGATCTGTTGTAGTCGATGTTGAGAGGTTTTATTTAACTGCTCGCTGTTGCGGTCATAGTGAAGAATGGTGAACGAGATGTCTTCAAAGCTATATGGCAGAAGATTGGCTATACAATCACTGAATACATTGTATTTACCTTGGAACAATACCGACGAGAGTGACACCTCGATACGTTCATCACGGCTCTGCCAGTCTTGATAGCTAAAGGTCGGATAACGTCCCTTTTCGAGCTCGCTCAAGATACTCCATGCAGCTTGTCCGCCGACATAACCATTAAACTGTTTGAAAAACTGTAGGTTACTGATGCGGTCTGCACTATCGCCTGGACGCCAAGGTGGTGGCATTGATACTAGGCTAACATTGCGTGTTTCGCCCATTGCACGGCGCATTTTCAGTTCAAAGTCGAGGTTAATCTTTTTGCTCGCACGTGCAATAAACTCCGCATCCCCAAAATTTGGGATCGGATGAACAAGGCGGCACTCCAACGGTGTATTACTTACCATCTCCCATTGAGACTGGGTTGGTGTTGCCACGTAGCGCTTCTCAATTGCCGCATTGGCAACGGGAGCGATTAACGCTGGCAACAAGAAAGTGGCAAGTAAAGTTTTTAATTTCATATAGATAGATAACTCGACAGCAATAACATCGGCGGCATATCCTTGCCGCTAATGCATTTAGATGGATCTCCATCTTGTACATTGCAAATATCCCGCCAACATCAACGTCTGATTTTAACTAACTTGTCATGAAGAATGAGATACAAACGATTACCTGTATCTATGGTTGAGGTATTAAGCCCGAAATTAAATGCGTTGTTTGGTTTTTTATGCTGAAAGAATCTGCAATAATGCCCGCTTCGTCACATTAAAAAACTCTAACATGTCTGTAGAAAACGAAGCTCTAACGCTAAAAAAGCGATTCCGTGGTTATTTTCCCGTTGTTGTCGACGTGGAAACGGCAGGTTTTAATGCTAGCACTGACGCGTTACTGGAAATCTGTGCCATCACATTAAAGATGGACCAAGAAGGTAACCTACAACCTGCCACTGTGATGCACTATCACATCGAACCGTTCGAAGGCGCTAACCTAGAAAAGGAAGCGTTGGAGTTTAACGGTATTCGAGACCCGTTTAGCCCATTGCGTGGAGCGGTTTCTGAACAAGAGGCACTGAAAGAGATCTACAAAGTGATTCGAAAGGAGCAAAAGCAACACGATTGTAATCGAGCAATCATGGTGGCACACAATGCGAATTTTGATCACAGCTTTGTTAGTGCGGCGAATGAGCGCGCCAAACTTAAGCGCGTACCTTTCCACCCGTTTGCTACCTTCGATACCGCGACATTAAGTGGTCTTGCTTTTGGTCAAACGGTATTGGCAAAAGCTTGTAAAGTCGCAGGCATGGAGTTCGATAACAAGGAAGCCCACTCGGCTCTTTACGACACCCAAAAGACGGCTGAGCTGTTTTGCCGAATCGTCAACAAATGGAAAGCACTTGGTGGCTGGCCTGTCGTTGACGAGAACCAAGAATAAACAAACACAACTTTTAGAGATTATTATGAATCCTGTCGTTATTTCCGTTTGCATCATGCTGGTTCTGGCATTGATGCGCGTTAACGTTGTCGTTGCGTTAACATTTAGTGCCATCGTTGGTGGCGTTGTCTCTGGTATGTCACTGACCGATGCTGTTAGCGCCTTTGAAGGTGGTCTTGGTGGCGGTGCTACTATCGCATTGAGCTACGCGATGCTAGGTACCTTCGCGGTTGCCATTTCCAAGTCTGGTATTACTGACCTACTTGCACAAAGCGTGATTAAGCGAATTCATGGCAAAGAAAGCTCAGCGGGCTCAACAGGTCTTAAGTATGCGGTTCTTGTCGCGCTGATTCTCGTGACTATGTCGTCTCAGAACGTAATCCCTGTGCATATCGCCTTTATCCCAATTTTGATTCCACCTTTGCTAGGCGTATTTGCGAAACTCAAGCTTGATCGTCGTTTAGTAGCTTGTGTGTTGACCTTTGGTCTTGTTACGCCATACATGGTTCTGCCCGTCGGTTTTGGTGGCATCTTCCTAAACAATATCTTGCTTAAGAACCTACATGACAACGGTTTAGAGTCGGTAACTGCATCACAAGTCCCTATGGCGATGCTACTTCCTGCGCTCGGCATGATCACGGGCCTACTTCTCGCGATCTTCTTTAGCTACCGTAAACCGCGTGAGTACGCTGCAACAGAGATGACACAAATCGATGAAGAGCCTTCTCACATCAACAAGAAGAACATCTTTATTGCTATCGCTGGTATCGTAGCGGCGCTAGCCGTTCAGTTGACTTCTGGTTCAATGATTATCGGTGCACTTGCTGGTTTCATGGTCTTTACCTTTGGCGGCGTGATTGCATGGAAAGAGACACAAGATGTGTTCACTAAAGGTGTTCACATGATGGCGATGATCGGCTTTATTATGATTTCTGCAGCGGGCTTTGCTGCGGTAATGAAGCAGACTGGTGGCGTTGAGTCTCTTGTAGAAGCTCTATCCACTAGCATTGGTGACAACAAGCCTCTAGCGGCACTGCTAATGCTAGTCGTTGGTCTTTTGGTCACTATGGGTATCGGCTCTTCATTCTCTACGATTCCAATCATTGCAACTATCTATGTACCGCTTGCTATCGCTTTCGGCTTCTCACCAATGGCAACCGTTGCACTTGTCGGTACTGCAGCTGCGCTGGGTGATGCGGGTTCGCCAGCCTCTGACTCAACATTGGGTCCAACTTCGGGTTTGAACGCAGACGGTCAACACGAGCACATTTGGGAGACAGTGGTTCCTACCTTTATCCACTACAACATCCCACTCATCGTGTTTGGTTGGATTGCAGCGATGGTGCTGTAGTCGTTCGAAGACTTGTTGTCTCGCCCTAAAATACGTAGAAAGCAAAAAGGCTTGGTCACTGACCAAGCCTTTTTCGTATCTGATAACAAACGCTTATTTCTTCGCTTGTCTCGCTTCGAACGCAGCAAGCTGCTCAGGTGTTGCCTTTGGTTGGTGGTTCGTCTTCCACTCGTCGTACGTCATACCATAGACACGCTCGCGAGCGTCATCGATATCTAGGTCTAGGCCTTGGGTTTCCGCTTCTGCTTTATACCATTTACTAAAGCAGTTACGACAAAAGCCAGCCAGAATCATAAGGTCGATGTTTTGAACGTCCTTATTGCTATCTAAGTGCGCAAGAAGGCGGCGAAATACAGCTGCGTCGAGCTTATCTTGTTGGTCTTGCGGGAGATCTTTGTATTTGAAATCAGCCACTCTACTTTCCTTTATTGTTGGTTTTTCTATCTCCATCCTAACCAACAAACGAAAAAATGCCCAGTTGAAACTGGGCATTTGTTATCTATGTTTTGTTTAGCTAGACATCGCTTAACTCACCATGACTGCTGCGCGCTTTCACATCATGACTGAGTGCTCTGTTGAGCTCTGCCTCGACATGCCCCGGCGATTGCGTTCTCGCAGAGATCAGACGATACATCGCTGGAATGACAAACAGCGTAACCAGAGTAGCAAACGCCATTCCGAAGAAGATGACTGTACCCACCGCGACGCGGCTCTCATAACCAGCACCTGTCGACAGAATCAACGGAATCGCACCGGCAAGTGTAGTAAATGCGGTCATCATAATCGGACGAAGACGTCGAGCTGAGGCATCAATGATGGCTTTCTCAAACTCAATGCCCTTATCACGGAGCTGGTTGGCAAACTCGACGATCAAGATACCGTTTTTAGTTACCATACCGATCAACATGATCATACCAATTTGACTATAGATGTTCAGACCTTGCTGCATGATCACCAAGCCAAGGAAGCCACCAAAGACCCCCATAGGTACCGTAAACATCACCACCAACGGGTTAACAAAGCTCTCAAACTGCGCTGCCAACACAAGATAAGCCACCAGTAGCGCCAAACCAAACACCACTAAGATACTTGATTGGTTCTCCTTAAAGTCTTTCGACTCGCCGGCATAGCTTACAGAAATATCTCCAGGTAGCATTTCTATCGCTTGTTGGTCGAGAAAATCCAACGCCTCACCCAAGGTATAACCATCAGATAAGTTCGCCTTAATAGTGATAGCCTTTTGCTTGTTGTAGTGAGACAGACGAATAGACGAAGCCACTTCCTCAATTGAGGTCACCGCATCCAAAGTCACCAGCTCACCCGATTGAGTTCTCATGTAGATCTGGCTAAGGTCCGCCGCATTGTTAAAGCTGTTCTCGTCGCCGCGGATATACACATCGTACTCTTCACCGCGCTCAACGTAGGTTGTCTCACTCTTACCGCCTAGCATAATTTCAAGAGTGTCTGAGATATCAGCGACACTAATACCCAGTTCGGCAGCTCGTTCGCGATCAATGGTGACAACAAGTTCCGGCGTTTTCTCTGAATAGTTAGTACTCGCCCCTTCCATAAACGGCGATTCCTCTGCGGCTTGCTCTAGCTTGTCTGCCCAAGTTTGAAGTTCTGAGTAGTCTGAGCCACCGATAACAAACTGGACTGGTTCACTGGACCCGCCTCTGAAACCTGGCATAAACGGATACACTCGAACATCGGCGATACCCGCCAACGCTTTACGCGCTTCTCCCAATGCTTCCGCCGCGGTAACGTCACGATCGTTCCAGTCTTCCAAAATCATGATGACAAAGCCAGTTTGGTCACCCGCGTTACCGCCAAATGCCGGAGATTGGATACTAAATGACTTCAAGAATCCTTGACCAAGCAAAGGCATCAGACGATCTTCGACGATGTCCATATTGGCCGCCATGCGGTTGTAACTGGTCGCGTCCGCACCACGAACGAAGGCAAAGATAACACCTCGGTCTTCTGATGGCGTGAGCTGTGCTGGCACATGTTGCATCAACTGAAAGCTGCCGCCAACACAAGCGATAATAACAATCGGCGCAAGCCATCTTAGCTTAAGGGCTTTAGCAAGCGCCGCCTTATAGCCACGCTCTAGCTTTCTAAAACCGCGGTCTATCGCTTGAGTAAAGCGGTTTGGTTTTACATTCGCTCTCAAGATAGTACTGCCAAGTACTGGCGTTAGGGTCAGCGCTATCAAGGACGAGAAGATGACCGACATAGCAAGCAGAACTGAGAACTCGGTGAACAGTAGTCCTATCATACCGTCCATAAAGGAGATCGGTAGGAACACCATAACGAGTACTAGCGTGGTTGCGATAACGGCGAAGCCGACTTCTCTTGTCCCTTTATAAGCAGCTAGTAGCGGTGATTCGCCACGCTCGATGTGGTGGAAGATGTTCTCCACAACCACAATGGCGTCATCAACCACCAAGCCAATTGACAAGATAAGTGCCATTAGCGTGATGAGGTTAATGGAGAAGCCAAAGAAATACGCTGCAATGAAAGATGAAATCAGAGACACAGGTACGGTGACAGCGGGGATAAGTGTCGCTCGCGCTTGACCAATAAAGATGTAAAGCACCAGGATGACCAATCCACCTGTGATAAACAGGGTGTTGTATACCTCAGAAATCGAGCGATCGATGAAAACGGTAGAATCATAGTCGATCGCCAAGCGTGTCCCTTCGGGAAGGAACTGCTGCATGCGTTCAACTTCTTTGTGGACTAGGTCTGCGACCTCCAGTGGGTTGGCATCAGATTGTGGCACGATACCCATACTCACATTAACGACACCATCGCTTTTGAACGTTGAGTTTTCGTTCTCGGCCCCCACATAAACGTCAGCTACGTCTTTAAGGTAGATAGGCGTATTATCGCTTGCTCGCTTGACCACGAGATACTCAAAGTCAACAGGAGTGCTATAAGCACGCGCTGTACGTACCGACATAACGGTAGCATCGTTACGAACTTCACCACCCGGACTCTCAATGTTTTCACTTCTCAGTGCTGCAGTGATATCAGACGTTGTCACTCCACGGCCCGCCATGAAGGCTGGTTTGAGTTTGACGTACATCACCTGATACAGGCCGCCGGAGATATCAACCGAGCTCACCCCGGATATCAAACTAAAGCGGTCCACCAGTACACGATTGACGTAATCGGTTAGCTGGGTGCGGTCCATTTCAGAGGAGCTGAGGTTGATGTAAAGCGATGCCTCACCACTACCGTTGTTCTTAAACACCAGTGGATCATCAGCTTCATCTGGCAGTGAGCGCTGAGCTCTTGCTACCGCATCACGAACATCACTGACACCGGTATTTAGGTCATAGCCAAGCTCAAACGTCACAGTAATTCGAGACATGCTATTACGTGTTGTCGACTCGATCTCGTCGATACCGCTTATGCCTGATAACTGGTCTTCGATAACCGACGTTATCTGACTCTCGATAATAGTGGCTGACGCCCCTTCATAGCGAGTAGAAATAGAGACAACAGGGTTCTCGATATCCGGCATCTCTCGCACAGCGAGTTTGCTAAACGACACGATACCGAAAACACAAAGCAGCAAGCTCAGAACAATGGCCGCTACCGGACGTTTAACGGAAACATCAGATAACAACATTAGCTGGCTTCCTTATCCGTTGGCTTTTTGTCGCCTTGCATGCGAGCAGCACTTGGCTCTCCATTCGCGTTAACTTCGGAGACTGAAACCCCATCGCGCATGTTAACAATGCCCTGCACCACGATGCGCTGACCAATCTCAATTCCCTTCTCAATCACAACTTGGTTACCTACGCGAGCACCGAGGAAGACTTCCGTACGATGGGCTTTATTGTTGTCATCAACAACATACACATAGCGCTTAGTGCCTGAATACTCTAATGCTTGAACTGGGATAATTGGTGCTTCAATTGGTGGGAATTCCATACGAGCTTGTGCGAGCATGCCTGGCTTCAAGCGGCTGTCTTCGTTTTCAAAGTGAATACGAACACGCAGGTTAAGGGTTTCTTGATTCACGCGAGTATCTATCGCTACGACTTTACCTGTAAATACTCGAGGGCCCCATGCCGCAGTAAGCGCGGTAACATCCATGCCCCTTTCGAGCATTGGAAGATAACTTTCAGGGACTTGGAGATCGAGCTGCATCGTTGATAGATCATCGAGTGTCAGCAATTCAGTACCTACATTCACTAGTTTACCGCGACTGAAATCAATAAGACCCACAGTGCCAGCAAAAGGGGCTTCTATATATAAGTCGTTAAGGTTGGCATTAGCTGCGTCTAGACGTGCGTTACCAATATCAACAGCAGCCTTTTGAGCATCGATTTCTGTTTTGGTAATCGCGTTGCGGTCAACTAGGCGTTGGAACTCTGCAAGGATACGCTTTTGGTCGCGGACGTAGGCTTGTGCTTCTGCAACTGCCGCGAGCGCTTTGTCGTCGTTCAATTGGACAAGGAGTTGTCCCTTTTCAACGGTTTGGTTTGCGGTAACTTGAATGCGGTCGACAATGCCATTGACTTCAGAAGAGATAATCACGGATTCGTCAGCTTCTAATTTGCCAACAAGAGACAGTGACTGGGAAACTTGATGAATGGCGACTTGCTCGGTCACGACAGAGACTGCCCTAGCGCCAGCCTTTCCTTTGGCTAGAGTTGCTGGTGAAACACAGAGAATAGACAGTGCCAGCAAACCCATTATGGTTTTATTTTTCATTGTGTGTGTCTTTTAGTGTAAAAACTATGGTTATTCTAGCGAGTTATACGCCCAATAACGTCAAGAAGTGTAAATCTTAACGCGCTAATCTATTTACAATTGTGGCTAATCTTTTGTATCCATGTTGACGTAGAACCAATATAACTCGCTGCTGTATAAATAATAATGACTAAAAACACGCTTTTTAGCCGTCTCTGCCCAAAAAGGCACCATTCAGTTCAAAATCAGCAAAAAAGGGTTTACAGCCATACGCAGTTTGTTATGATGCGCTCCGAACTTGAGTGATGCGTTGGGAAAACATCAAACAAGTATAAAACCCTGGGGGGGTTCCCGAGTGGCCAAAGGGAGCAGACTGTAAATCTGCCGGCACTGCCTTCGATGGTTCGAATCCGTCCCCCCCCACCACATTTCTGTTAGTTGATGATGTCAGCTAGCCAACTTGAATCGACGCGTTGGGAAAACATCGACCAAGTATAAAAACCCCTGGGGGGGTTCCCGAGTGGCCAAAGGGAGCAGACTGTAAATCTGCCGGCACTGCCTTCGATGGTTCGAATCCGTCCCCCCCCACCACATTTCGTTAGTTGACGATATCAGCTAGCCAACTTGAATCGACGCGTTGGGAAAACATCGACCAAGTATAAAAACCCCTGGGGGGGTTCCCGAGTGGCCAAAGGGAGCAGACTGTAAATCTGCCGGCACTGCCTTCGATGGTTCGAATCCGTCCCCCCCCACCACATTTCGTTAGTTGACGATATCAGCTAGCCAACTTGAATCGACGCGTTGGGAAAACATCGACCAAGTATAAAAACCCCTGGGGGGGTTCCCGAGTGGCCAAAGGGAGCAGACTGTAAATCTGCCGGCACTGCCTTCGATGGTTCGAATCCGTCCCCCCCCACCATATTTTGTTAGTTGACGATATCAGCTAGCTAACTTGAATCGACGCGTTGGGAAAACATCGACCAAGCATAAAAACCCCTGGGGGGGTTCCCGAGTGGCCAAAGGGAGCAGACTGTAAATCTGCCGGCACTGCCTTCGATGGTTCGAATCCGTCCCCCCCCACCATACAAAAGAAAAACCGACTCATCCGAGTCGGTTTTTTCGTTTCTGGCCATCTGTCGCTAGTCACTGTCTCTCATGATGGCCTCTCAATCACTTTTCAGCCACCAATCGATTCACGTCCGTGAGGTGAATCAAGGTCAAGTTCAGGTCCTAATGGCACGACTTGTGTTGGATTTATACCCGTATGGCTGAAGTAGTAGTGTCTCTTGATGTGATAAAGATCCGTCGTTGCGCTGACACCTTCTACTTGATACAGCTCCTTCAGATACCCTTGAATATTTGGGTAATCGGCAATGCGCTTTTTATTGCATTTGAAATGCCCTACGTAAACCGCATCAAATCTAACCAATGTAGTAAATAGGCGCCAATCAGCTTCTGTCAGGGTATCACCCACCAAATAGCGCGATGTGGCTAGATGTGCCTCTACCTTGTCCAAGGCGTCAAACAAACCGTGGAACGCGTCTTCATAGGCTTCTTGAGTGGTAGCAAAGCCGCAGCGATAGACACCATTATTAATGTTTGGATAAACGAACTCATTCCACTGATCAATTCCCGCGCGAAGTGAGTCTGGGTAATAGTCGTCATGATTTCCAGTAAGGTCATTAAACGCCGTGTTAAACATGCGGATGATTTCAGACGACTCGTTGCTAACGATCGTATTGGTTTTCTTATCCCAAAGCACCGGAACCGTCACACGGCCGGTGTAGTCTGATTTAGCTTGAGTGTAAATCTGATGAAGCTTAGTAAAACCAAAAAGCGGCTCTGGCAAACCAAAAGTCCAACCTTCAGATAGCATATCTGGGCATACGACAGTCACATCGATGTGTTCCTCCAATCCTTTAAGAGACCGGAATATCAAGGTTCTGTGTGCCCAAGGGCAAGCGAGGGATACGTATAAGTGGTAACGGCCCGACTCTGGTTGAAACTCCGCGTCTGCTCGGTTCTCGACCCAGTTGCGAAATCCTGCGTCTTCGCGCACGAACTTGCCACCAGAGGATTTGGTGTCATACCAAACATCATGCCAAACACCATCCACTAATTTACCCATGGCTTTCTTCCTCGTTATGATTTTGATGAAAAAAGTATAGAGCGGAAAGATTACAAACTTCAGTGGGCGCCTTTAACTATGTCGTTCAAAATCTTTGAATAACAGGCAGCGTGACAAAAAAATAAATGGCTTGCAGGGTGACAGATACAAAAAAAGCGCGACTAAACTTACTCGTCGCGCTTAGGCCCGTCACAGGCTGAAAATAGCGGCCCTAACAGCTCACACATACCGTTAGGGCTTTCCTTGCTATTCGATTACTGGGATACACTAAACGCTAACGTTTAGGCACGACACTGCGTGTACGTCCGTTCCCTGTATTGTTGGTTTTTGTTGTGCGCACTGCTCTGTCGCTTGTGGACAGCGCGTGCGGAACACACAACCCGATGGTGGGTTAATTGGTGAAGGCAAATCACCCTCAAGCATTTGAATCGTCTTTGAGCGTTCAATCTTTGGATCTGGGATTGGAACTGCAGACATCAACGCTCGTGTATACGGGTGTTTCGGGTCAGCAAACAGTGCCTCAGCTTCACCAAGTTCAACGGCGTTACCTAGGTACATAACCAATACGCGATCAGAGATGTGTTTTACTACCGACAAATCGTGGGCAATGAAAACCAAGCTCAAACCTAACTCTTTTTGTAGCTCTTTAAGAAGGTTAACAACCTGAGCCTGAATCGATACGTCTAGTGCTGATACTGGTTCATCACAGATGATCATCTTAGGCTTTAGGATAAGTGCACGTGCGATACCGATACGCTGACACTGACCACCCGAGAACTCGTGAGGGTAACGGTTGATAACGTTTGGTAGTAGACCTACCTTAGCCATCATTTCCTTAACGCGATCTTTCACTTCTTGCTTAGAAAGTTCTGGATAGAAGGTCTCTAGAGGCTCTGCGATGATGTCGCCCACTGTCATACGCGGGTTAAGCGACGCCAAAGGATCCTGGAAAATCATTTGGATTTCTTTACGCGTATTACGACGCTGAACCGCTTGCATCTTAGTCAGATCTTGACCAAGCCACATCACTTCACCGTCCGTCGCTTCTACAAGGCCAATGATGGCACGAGCAAACGTAGATTTACCACAACCAGACTCGCCTACAACGCCCAGTGTCTCGCCTTCGTATAAACGTACGTTAACACCGTCGACAGCTTTTAGGTTAGAAGGCTTGCTCCAAGGCCATGCGGACTTAGAAGCAATGCTAAAGTGAACCTTAAGGTCTTTAACGTCTAAAAGAAGTTCTTTGTTATTTGTCATTGCATTCATTTGGCCCAAGCCTCCCAATCAGAAAAACACGCACGTTGACGACCTTGACCAAAGTTCTCTAGCTTTGGTGCTTCCACGCTGCACTGAGGTGTTGCACGGTGGCAACGCTCTTGGTAAGGACAGCCTGGTGGTAGACGTAGCAAGTTAGGTGGGTTGCCTGGAATCGTAGGCAGAATTTCACCTTCGGTATCCAAGCGAGGGATTGCCTTTAGCAGACCCTCGGCATATGGGTGACTTGGGTTGTAGAAGATCTCATCAACGGTACCGTATTCCATCGTACGACCCGCGTACATCACGAGTACTTTGTCACAAGAACCAGCCACAACGCCCAAATCGTGGGTAATCATAATGATTGCTGTATTGAACTCTGTTTTTAGCTCGTTCAGAAGATCCATGATCTGCGCCTGAACAGTTACGTCGAGTGCCGTAGTAGGCTCATCGGCAATCAGAAGTTTTGGACGACAAAGTAGTGCCATCGCAATCATTACACGCTGACGCATACCGCCTGAAAACTCATGCGGATACATGGTAATACGCTTACGTGCTTCTGGGATCTTAACCGCTTCTAGCATGCGAACAGATTCTTCGAACGCTTCCGCTTTGCCCATGCCTTTGTGCAGCATCAGTACTTCCATCAACTGATCACTTACCTTCATGTAAGGGTTCAGTGAGGTCATTGGGTCCTGGAAGATCATCGCAATCTGCTCTGCACGAACTTTGTTCAGCTCTTTCTCTGGTAGGTTAAGGATCTCACGACCTTCAAACTGAGCGCTGCCCGATACAATACCGTTTTTCGCTAGCAAACCCATGATTGAGAATACAGTCTGAGATTTACCTGAACCGGACTCACCTACGATACCAAGCGTTTCACCTTGGTTCAGTGAGAAGTTTAGGTCGTTAACTGCGGTTACCATACCATCCTGCGTTTTAAATTCGACACGCAGATCTTTTACATCTAATAAGCTCATAGTACTTCCTTAATCGTTATTATCTGTCTTTTGGATCTAACGCGTCACGAAGACCGTCGCCCACATAGTTAAAGCAGAATAGTGTTACCACCATGAAGATTGCTGGGAATGTTAGCTGCCAAATGGCAACTTCCATTGTTTGTGAGCCTTCTTGAAGAAGGGCACCCCAGCTCGTCATTGGCTCTTGAACACCAAGACCAAGGAATGACAAGAATGATTCCGTTAGGATCATGCTTGGAATCAGAAGCGTTGAGTAAACCGCTACGATACCCAGAACGTTAGGAACAATGTGACGCGTAATAATGCGCCATGTGCTTACGCCTGATACGTGTGCCGCTTCAATAAACTCTTTGCTACGCAAGCTGAGCGTTTGACCACGTACAATACGCGCCATGTCTAGCCATGCAATCGCACCGATAGCAACAAAGATAAGTACAATGTTACGACCAAAGAAGGTCACTAGTACGATGACTAGGAACATGAATGGTACTGCGTACAGGATCTCTAGGATACGCATCATAACTCGGTCAACTTTACCGCCGATAAAGCCAGATGCCGCGCCGTATAACGTACCTATCAGTACTGCTACAAAGGCACCAAGAACACCTACCATCAACGAGATTCGACCACCGATAAGGGTACGAACATATAGGTCACGGCCTAGGCTATCTGTACCAAACCAATGCTCTGCGCTTGGTGCAGCATGCATCGCGTACCAATCTGTGTCGTCGAAAGTATAAGGCGCGATCATTGGCAGGAAGATAACCGCCATCGTCATAACAAACAGGATAAACAAACTGACCATCGCAGCTTTGTTGCGCATAAAGCGGATACGCGCGTCTTGCCACAAGCTACGACCTTCAATTTCTAGGCTCTCTGAAAACTTTTCTACCGCTTCTAAGTTTTCTTTTTTCGTTAGCATCATTACCACACTCCCTTAGTAACGAATTTTCGGGTCGATCATCGCAAGCAAAATATCTACGATGGCGTTAAACAGAATGAATAGGAAGCCGATAAGAATGGTCACACCCATTACTAACGAATAGTCACGGTTAAATGCCGCGTTCACAAACAGCTTACCGATACCCGGTAGACCGAAGATAGTTTCGATAACAACTGAACCAGTAATAATACCCACGAACGCTGGACCCATGTACGAAACCACAGGTAATAGCGCTGGCTTTAGTGCGTGCTTGATAACAATGTATCGATAGCTCAAACCTTTGGCGCGTGCGGTACGAATAAAGTTACTGTTCAGTGTTTCAATCATGCTACCACGCGTGATACGCGCGAAAGTTGCCACGTAAAGTAGCGACATGCCGATAACAGGAAGGAACAGATACTTAAAGCTGCCATCGTGCCAACCACCCGCTGGGAACAAATTCCAGTGCAGTGAAAATAGGTAGATCAGTGCTGGGGCCAATACGAAAGATGGCATTACCACTCCCAGCATGGCGGTGGACATTATGGTGTAGTCCACCCAGGTATTCTGCTTCAAGGCGGCAATGGTTCCTACCGTGACCCCCATGATGACAGTAAATATAAAGGCAATTAAACCGACTTTCGCTGACACAGGAAGCGCCACCGAGATCAGCTCATTTACCGTGTAATCTTGATATTTAAATGACGGACCGAAGTCGCCTTGAATGATGTTCGTGAGGTACGTAGTGTACTGTTCAAATACTGGCTTATCTAAGCCGTATTTTGCTTCGATGTTCGCCATTACTTCCGGTGGAAGTGGGCGCTCACTTGAAAATGGGTTGCCTGGTGCGAAACGCATCAAGAAAAATGAGACAGTAATCAATACCAACAGTGTCGGTATTGCTTCAAATATCCGTTTAAGTATGAATTTAATCATAAACTCATCCATCCAGTCTGTGACAATTAATAATAAGAAGACGCTGCGTGTGCTAAATGCACACACAGTGTCTTAGTTCGTTATTTTTTTTATATAGAATTACTTAGCTTTGATGTAGAGATCTTTTGAGTAGATCTTATCTTCTGCGTTACCTTCTGGGTAACCACCAAGCTGTGGAGATACAAGACGTGTTGTAACGTATTGATAGATAGGCGCGATTGGCATATCTTTCGCTAGGATTTTCTCAGCTTCGATGTAAAGTGCTGTACGCTCTTCTTCTGAAGTAGAGTGCAGTGCTTTATCGATAACTTTGTCGTACTCAGCGCTCTTATAGTGCTGACCCGCAGTCGTGTTCTGACTTACCATCAATGTTAGGAAAGAAGACGCTTCGTTGTAGTCACCACACCAGCCAGCACGTGCTACGTCAAAGTCACCGCTGTCTTTGCTGTCTAGGTAAGATTTCCACTCTTGGTTTTCAAGCTTCGCATTGATGCCTAGCTCTTTCTTCCACATAGACGCGATTGCTACAGCAATCTTCTTGTGGTTTTCAGATGTGTTGTAAAGTAGGTTGAACTCTAGAGGGTTGCTCTTAGTGTAACCTGCTTCTTCAAGAAGACGTTTCGCTTCAGCGATACGCTCTTTTTGAGACATTTGACCGTACTCTGGAGTTACAGGGTCGAAGCCTGCAGTGATCTCTGGAGTTAGGAAGTAAGCTGGCTTCTGGCCTTGACCTAGAATCGCTTTAGTTACGATATCGCGGTCCATTGCGTAAGACATTGCTTTACGGACACGAACATCGTTGAAAGGTGCTTTCTGTGCGTTGAACTGGTAGTAGTACGTACACAGGTTACCCTTGATGTTTACGTCTTCAGCGTAATCTTTCTGTAGACGACGGAAGTGCTCGTTAGGAACTTCGTATGTGAAGTCTAGCTCGCCAGAAAGGAAACGGTTCATTTCTGCAACTTGGTTCTCGATAGGTAGGAAAGTTACCTTGTTAAGAACTGTTGCGTCGTTATCCCAGTAATTTGCGTTACGCACTAGCTCTAGACGCTCGTTCACTACCCACTTGTTAGGAACGAATGCACCGTTACCTACGAAGTTTTCTGGTTTAGTCCACTGGTCACCGAACTTCTCTACTGTCGCTTTGTGAACAGGCTTCACTGTTGTGTGGCCCATCATCATTACGAAGTAAGGAACTGCTGTGTCTAGCGTTACTTCTAGTGTGTAGTCGTCAACCGCTTTAACACCTAGCTCGCTCTTGTCTTTTTTACCAGCAACGATGTCTTTTGCGTTCGCCATCTTGGTGTATTCCATGTACCAAGCGTATGGAGAAGCTGTCGCTGGATCAACCGCGCGCTGGAAGCTGTAAACGAAGTCGTTTGCAGTTACAGGGTCGCCGTTAGACCATTTTGCGTCTTTGCGTAGGTGGAAAGTAAAGGTTTGGTTGTCTTCGGTTTCCCAAGAAGTCGCAACACCAGGGATGGTTTTGCCGTTTGCATCTTGGTTTACTAGGCCTTCTAGAAGATCACGAATTACGTGAGACTCAGGAACACCTTGAGATTTGTGCGGATCGAGTGTTGCTACCTCGGTACCGTTACCACGAACAAGCTCTTGTTTTTCTGCTAGTTTCGTGCCAGCTGGAACATCTGCGGCAAGAGTAGAAAAAGAAGTGGCAGCCACTGCCATGCCAGCACCTAGAAGAAGGGCTTGCGTGATCTTATTCTTGTACATGTATTTAACTCCAAGTTTTATTATTGCATCCATGACTTCTTTGTAAGATTGCTAGAACGGCCAGCATTTTAGAATTATTTAGCTTAAAAAATGAGCACAAAATTCTAAATCCATACAAAGATTGCGGACCACATTACCAATCTTCAAAGGAATTTGCCATATTTTTGTAGCAAAAATGGCATAATTCTCCTGAGCCTAATAAAAATTAGGTAAAAGCTCTGCAACATGGTCCAATGGCAATATTTTCCTTCTATTTAGAAAATTATCACCAGAAATATATATTGATAGTTCTAAAATCAAATCATTAAACAGCACAATCCTCCATAAAAGGAACGACATATTTAACAATTCGTTTTCATTTTACCGACCCGCCAGAATTATCAAACACCACAAAAAATCCAAACGTGAACGAAGTCACATTCGAACTGACACGTTGAGTTCATCCTAGGATTGAGATCACAAAAAAAACCCGACCTCTGACTACCAAGAGATCGGGTAAACTGATGGCGCCACGCGGCTCAAGCGTGCGCTCAGATAAGGAGATGTGTCACTAGCAAGCGCTGTTCGAAGGCGGTTACTGGTTCCAACACTCACTATGTTAAATATATTTAACATTTAAGCCAATAACCCTTATAGGGGACGATTCACTAGTGAACGCTCTTACCACCAAAGTAAACCGTAAGTGGATCGATATTGCTATCTGCAGGCACCGTCGATGCCGCCTCTAGGAACAGCGAAAACAGCTCTGATTGGGAAGATATTTTTAACTTATTGTGAATACGCTTTCGATACACCTTGACCGTCTCAGTGCTCACCTCTAATAGAGGCGCAATAGCCTTGGTAGAGTATCCCTGCAACACCAGTTGCGTTACCTGACACTCCCTCTCGCTCAAGAAATCTTTACCAAAGTTACTAAAAATATCATTCAATTGATGCCCAATGGTGCGCTGTTCAGGGTGCCCAACCTCAAAGTGCTTGCAGATGGCACACTGAATCAAACGATAAAAGGTGTTCAAACGTTTGAGCTCATCGACTTCAACATCGGCTTTATTGCGCAGCCCAATCGAGAGCACCAAACAAAACTCATCGTTGCAGCTAGAGATAATCCCTATTTCTTTTTGCAAGCCCGTCTGTTTGTAGATCTTGTTGTAGTAGTCACTGCTGTAAAACTCATCGGGAGCAATATCTTCTAAACGAAATATCCCTTGACGGACTCCCCTTCTAATTAACTGATAGAAAGGATCGAGAACCATCGCTCCCATAAAATCTTTGTCGATGACTTGGTCTTTGAAATAGCTCGAGTCGTTATGAAGCACCACAGGCGCCTTGTCGGTACTGAAGCTCATCACCACCAAGCTATCGTAGTCGACGAGTGCGGTAGCAAGTTCAGATAAACGGTCTAGAAAATCGCTCTCTCCGATAGAGGCAATCAAGGGAGGATAATATTGATTGAACTCCGACCAAGCCTCTACGCTCTCGGACTGTGTTTTGGTCTCAGACATAGACACTCCTTATCTTAACTTCACATGCCTATTCAATTACCATGCTTCTCAATGTCAGCTCAAGTGGGCGCTCCTTGACCCTCCAGAGGATTAAACGCGTCAGCATTAGATCTATTCGAATCATCGATTGGAATGCATAATTGAGTATATTATTTCTAACATCCTGACAAAAATAGTTGCTGATAAAAAGTAAATTACCCCCGATTTAAACGGATACCTTCAAATTTCTCGTCACAATGTGCTCACGGCTTCAAATATTCGATCAGCCTGTAACCCGAATGGGTGACACGCTAAAGCAGCGAACTTTTGCTCATCATCACAAGGCTTTTGATATGAAACACAACAATTACATTAATTAACATTTCTGTAACCCAAATGGGTACTTCAGTCATTGCTAAAAAATGCTCACCATTAACATATCTATAACAAAGCTGTTCTAGGATGGATAGGAGCTTAGTATGCTAAAAAAACTTGTTAGCCCAACACGGACGATCGACTCAAAGGCGCTCATCATCGCCGCCATGATGCTGGTGATGTTTGCCCCCAACGCGTTTAACTTTTTACCCTTTATGCTCGGTGGCGCCGCTGAAGCCATGGCACTAGATGATGCTCAGATAGAAAGTATCGCCATGTATGAACTCCTCGCCACTGCACTCTCTTCTCTACTCTTCTCTTTACTTCTTATTCGTCGCGTAAATTGGCGATACATCGGTTATCTCGCGGCCATCGCACTTATTGCCGGTAACTACATGAGCATGACCGCACAAGATTTCGATAGCTTTATCGCAAGTCGCCTACTTGCAGGTAGTGGACAAGGCATCGGCTACTCACTCGGTCTTGTTGGTATGAGTGTTACCAAACATCCTGGTCGCAATTTTGGCTACATGATTGCCGCGTTGAACGTTTGGCTCATCACTTGGTTCATTCTTATTCCAGAGTTGATGGCAGAGTTCGGTCTTAATGCGCTGTACCAATTCTTTATGTTTGCGTCAGCACTTTGCTTGGTGGCCTTTTGGTTTTACCCAGACAACGGACGCGTCGAGAAGGACAAGCAGATTTCGACCACACATGGCGACACAGTCGACAAGAAGAAATACGTTGTGCCTATGATTTGGGTTGGCGGTGCGTTCTTGGTGTATAGCTTGAGTCTTGGCATCATCTACCCTTACATCGAAATTATCGGTGCAGACATGCAAGCTTCCACAGAAGATGTTGGTCTAGTGTTGGCGGTGGGTTCAGTAATGGCTGTCATTGGTGGCATCCTAACGGCTGTCGTGGATAAAAAATACAGCCATACCACCATTATTGTATCTCTGAGTGTGATTAATGCCGCTGTCTGTTTTGGAATGGCAAGCACAAACGACACCACCTCGTTTTTAGGCTTCTCTGCCTTCTACATTATGCTGTGGAATATGATGTACGCTCGCTACTACACAGCACTGGCAACCACCGATAAATCGGGCTACTTCAGCTCTTATGGTCCGGAGATCGGTACCGTTGGTCTTGCAGCAGGTCCAATTGTGGCACAAGCGGCAACAGCAACGGGTGATTTCCAAGGACAAGTAAGCGTGGGTGCAGTATGTATCGTAGTGGCGACCGTGATGGTGTTTATCGGATTGGGTAAGTCGAAGATTATTGACAACGGCGTGGCAACACGAGACCGCTCAGGACATCAGAAAGCTTAGCTTAGACGTTAATCAAGTAAAGAGTCGGACCCACTGCCCGACTCTTTACTTTTTATTCGCTGTCGGCAGGAAATACAACGCCAGTCTGACGGCGAACTTCAGTAATAATTTTGGCTATGGTGAGTGAGCGCTGTGTTGCATCAGCATCCATTTCACCCTGTTCAACCGCTTCAGCAAAAGCTAAAGCCTCATACATCATACTGTTGTCAACTTGCTCAACACTGACTGATTGACGCTCACCATTTCGCACTTGCAGTTCAAAGCCATTACATTCTGAGAAATCTGGCAGTATCAGACTCCCCTCTTCACCTTGCACTTCACTCGTTGAGTAACTATTGCTTACTTTAGAGTGGCTTAATGTCACGTCAAAGACAGGGTAACGTAGCAGAACGCTACCATGAGCATCGACACCGGATTCTAACAAATGCGCACTGGCTTGCACCTGGCTTGGCGCTCCAAACAATTCCACCGCTGCAGCCACAGAGTAGAAACCTATATCCATGATTGATCCGTTAGAGAACGCCGGATTAAAGGTGTTTGGATTCTCACCATCTAAGTACTTTTGATAGCGAGAGGAGTATTGGCAGTAGGTTAAGTGCGCTTTGTGCAGCTTACCCAAACTCAATAACGATTTCTTGGCTTCAATAAAGTTAGGCAGATAAGCAGTTTTAAACGCCTCCATCAGCACCACATTGTTTGCTTTGGCTACCTCAAACATTCGCTCAACCTCGGCGAGGTTTGATGCCATCGGCTTTTCACAAATGATGTGTTTACCGGCTGACATTAACTCAATGGCTTGGGCGCAATGAAGGCTGTTTGGCGATGCAATGTAGATTGCGTCAATCTCTTCACTTTGTCCTAGCGCTTGTACTGAATCGAAGAACACGCTTGCGCCAAAAGGGGCACCAAACTCTTGCGCTTTAGCTAAGGAACGTGAATAGACACCGCGGATAACGTATTTTTCCGATTGTAAGGCAGCCTGAGCAAACTTTTCACTTATCCAGTTTGTGCCGATAATTGCTAGCTGGAGCATAGATATTCCTTTGTTTATCATTCTATTTTTTGCTCAGGCTAGAGTACTCTCTGAATCTAAGAATGCCAATATCGAGCGCGGATCTTCCCACAGAGTTTTGATGCGGAGTCAATTGAAGAGCTTAACCTAAAACAAAGGCGCCCATTGAGGCGCCTTTGTTTCTATTAGTATTACAGCTGTTTTATCGCTGACTCTATCTTGTCTATCAGTGCGCTGTCGGTCAATTTGCCCGCTTCTAGGTCGAACACATCATAAAAGCTTGGCACCGAAACACTCGCTTTAACATTGCCACCAAAATAAGGGGCAGAGTTCGTCGCTGCCGCTAGGACGTTCGAGGCGCCGCCTGGTCCTGGTGATGTCGCCAGATACAGCGCAGGAATTCCTTTGAACACCTCGCGGTCAATTCGGGTCGCCCAATCGAACAAGTTCTTGTAGGCCGCTGGATGGTGACCGTTATGCTCAGCGAAAGAAATGACCAAGGCATCTGCTTGTTGAATCGCTTCTAGAAATGCTTTCGCACCCTCAGCCTGACCAATCTCTTTCTCTTTGGCTTCCGAAAACAGTGGCACGTCAAACTGAGCAAGGTCGAGAACCTCGACGTCAGCGCCTTCAATTAATCCGGCAGCATACGTTGCTAGAGCTTTGTTGATAGAAGTGCTGCTGGTGCTTGCGCCAAATGCGATAACTTTCATAACAGATTCCTTTTTCATCACAACGCGTTATGCGTTTCGTTTTGATGCTTAAAGGTTAATCTATCTCCACATTACAACAAGAGCGGCGATCTAATCTAGTTCATCAAATTTTTCGAACAAGCACTGGTTAAAGCGATATAAAACGACTAGATAGCTGACTGCAATTCTGTCCAAAGATCATTAACAATGATTCGGTCAGCTGGTGTCAGTTCAGATTTAGCGTCATCAAGACTTGCTTGGATACGTGTTTTAAATTCACCGAGATCTGATACACCTTCTTCTTCACAAGACGCGGCTGACAGTGAAATGTGCCCGCGTAAATAGCCACCAGCAAACAGTTCATCATCGGATGCGTCTTGGATGCGAGAATCGATGGTTTCAAGTAGTTTTTCTTCGTATTCAATAATCATATTGTGGCTCAGATTTGTTTTTTGATTTAAGTCGTCCGCCGTTAGCGAACCACGAATGTATTGTGAGAAAGCTCTGGTGTCTTGTAAAAGGCTCGTAACGCCTCAGATAGCATTTTCACGCGAAGCGGAATACCTGCTTCTAAAATGCTCAGTACTTCAGCGTGCACTTTTTGCATGAAGCCAACGCGGTCGGGTTCAAAATCACCACTTAAGTTATCGCAGCTCACCGTAAACGGAAAGCCAGCACTCGCTGAGAGTATCCACTCATAAGCTTGAGGACGAATTTCAACCTTCTCAAACTCGCTTTGGACCTCTTGGGTACGACCATCAGGATGATACCAATAGCCAAAGTCTTCTAGAAGTCTTCTCTCCGGTCCCGCGACACACCAATGAGCTATTTCATGCAGCGCCGACGCATAGAAGCCTCTAGCAAAAATAATGCGATGAAAGTCCACTTTATCATCAGCTGGCAGGTAAATAGGCTCATCACCACCGAGCTCTAACTTGGTTCGGTAGTCATCAAAAAAGGTGTGATTAAAAATGGAAATCAGGTCTTGGTACTGGTGGTGCATATCAGTGTTGAGTCAATAACGATTGCCGATATTGTGTATGGATTCGACCTTAAGGTAAAGCGCAAACTACTGGAGTGTTAAAAAAGCCAAGTTCAAGGAAATCCCACTGTTATGATCTCACTAAAAACATTAGTTAATCTAATCCTAAAAACGTTTGCGCTACAAAACATTTCATTCGTCAAAATTCGACCTAATCACTACACTGTCGCATCTTAAATTTTCGAGTATTGTGTTATGTTGCTTACCGTCTTATATATCATTGGCATCACAGCAGAAGCGATGACAGGTGCCCTAAGTGCTGGTCGCCGCAATATGGATTGGTTTGGGGTTATGCTTGTTGCAAGTGCAACGGCGATTGGTGGCGGTACCGTTCGTGATATTTTGTTGGGTCACTATCCCCTTGGTTGGGTAAAGCACCCCGAGTTTCTCGCCATCACTTGTCTTGCAGGTGTACTCACCACTGGACTTGCCAAATGGATTATAAAATTTAAAGGTGTGTTCGTAAGACTGGATGCCTTGGGTTTGATTGTGTTCACCATTATCGGTACCAATGTTGGTCTGAGCATGGGGCTACACCCTTTTATTTGTGTCGTTTCAGGCCTAGTCACGGGCGTGTTTGGTGGCTTGCTGCGTGATTTGATTTGTCGTCAAACACCTTTAGTTCTGCATCAAGAGCTATACGCTTCGATCTCCGTTGTCGCTGCCTGCTTGTATTTAGGGCTTCTGGAATACGGCTTGTCAACGTTGTCCACGACCATCATCACCCTGGTTGTCGGATACAGTTTACGTATGGCTGCCGTGCGCTTTAAGTGGCGTTTGCCTTCTTTCCAGCTGGACAGTGAAGAAGCGTTACACTAATTCTATTCTCAAGCTGATATTTATAACTTAAATATCAGCTTTCTTGTCCCCCCTATCGTTCAATATTTCTCCTGTGGTTATAGTGTTTGTCATCCAAGGCAATCACAACAAAGCGCTCAAATGACTAAGCGCACTAACATACAGGTAAAGAACATGCTTTCATCAAAACTGTTTACATCGAAAACACTTAAAGCGTTTGCCCTAGTTATGGCACTGTTCGCAACAGGATGTGCATCGAATAAAGCCACGGATGATGAAACAGCAAACCGTAACGAAGCTCGTAACCGTGGTGCCATTGGTGGCGCTCTCATTGGTGTGACCGCAGGTGTCCTAACCGGCAGCCCAGAGGTTGCGGTTAAAGCGGGTACCGCAGGTGCCGTTGCGGGTGGTGTATCAGGCTCAATGAAAGACACGGCCGAGGCACGTGAAACAGAACGAACCGAGATCTTAGCCGAGAGCCTACAAAAAGACACTCGTTCAGATTCAGAAAAACGTGTCGCTGAGCTAGAAGCAGAGATTCGAGTTAAAGAGCTAGAGAAACAGATCGCTGAGATGGAAAAACAAGAAGCGGATTTGGAAAAGCAAGAGGCGAACTCAACGACGACATCGACCTCAACAACTCAGTCTGAAGAAGATAACAAGTCCTAACACGTCCATGGCTAGTAAAAAATAGAGGCGTAAAAGAATTAGCCCCAACTTATCATGAGTTGGGGCTAATTTTATCAGTCTTGTGCCTCACAAACACGGCTCTGAATAGTTGGTGGTGCAGGCTCATAATGACTCAATGTCATACTGAAACGCCCTTCTCCACCGGTTAGCGCTTTGAGTCTGCGAGAATAATCTTGCAGCTCATTGATGGGTGACTTAGCCACCAGTATGGTGCTTCCATAGGTTCCCTGTTCACTTCCTACAATCAAACCACGGTTGGCAGATAAGTCTCCTGAAACATCACCAACACACTGAGTTGGGATCTCAAGTGACAGGTCAACAATAGGCTCAAGCACGATAGGTCCCGCCGCCTCTACTGCCTGCAAGAAGGCTTTTTTGCCCGCGATGACAAACGCGATTTCCTTAGAATCGACCGAATGATACTTGCCATCAAATACCGTGACTTCAATATCTTTGATTGGGTTACCCGATATCGCCCCCTCTTCTAACGCCTGAACGATCCCTTTCTCGACCGCAGGAATTAATGCGGTTGGAATCGCACCGCCAACAACTTTATTCACGAACTTAAATCCTGCTCCTCTTTCTAATGGGCGCACTTTAAGTTGAACTTCACCAAACTGCCCTGCGCCACCACTCTGTTTTTTGTGGCGGTATTGAGCTTCCGCTGGCTTAGTAATGGTTTCAAAGTACTCGACACTAGGCTGACTGGTTTCGACATCAAGCTTGAACACTTGCTGCATCTTCTCTAAGGCTATCTTAAGATGGAATTCACCTTGTCCGCTTAGCACCGTCTCGTTAGTGCGCGTACGGTGTTCGATTTTTAGCGATGGGTCTTCTGCGGCAATCTTAGTCAATACATCTGACAGTTTTTGCTCATCACCCCGTTTTTTGGGTTTGAGTGTAAGGCTGTACATAGATTCTGGAAAATTAAGCGTTCTAAACTCAACACCATCTTCATCATGAGAGTCATGAATGACCGAATCAAACGCCAAGTCATCCACCTTAACCAACACACACAGATCACCCGCTTTGGCACTGTTGATCTCTTGACGCTTCTTACCTTGCAGATTGTATAGATGCCCAACCTTAAAGGCTTTGCTGCTGTCCCCAATGAACAGCTGACTGCCTGCGGTTATCTCGCCTTGGAACACGCGGACATAAGCCAGTTTGCCCATATATGGGTCGACATTGACCTTGTAAACGTGCGCAACGGTATGGTCACGTTTATCACAGTCGATAGAAACCAGCTCACCGTTTTTCTCAAGCATCGGAGGGTTACCCTCATCGGGCATTGGCATGATCTCGGCTAACGTACGAAGTAAAAGCTCGCAGCCCGCCCCCGTGTCTGAAGAGACAAAACACACCGGTACCACATGACCTGTGCGCAATGCTTTTTCAAATGGATCGTGCAGCTGCTCTGGAGTCAGTTCAGAGCCTTGCTCTAAGTACAGCTCCATCAAAGATTCATCCATTTCTACAACTTGGTCGACAAGTAACTCATGAGCCTCATCGACACCACTGAACAGGGTACTTTGCTCTGGATTAGGCTCGAAATAACAGTCGACAACGTCTGCTGGCTTGTCCGACGGTAGATTGATAGGAAGACATTGGGCGCCGAACCTTTGTTCTATCTCTTCTAGAAGCGCTAAGATTTTGTCTGGATTTTGATCGATCTTGTTGACGATCACCATCTGGCATTTTTTCTGTTGCTGGGCGAACTGGAACAAGCGTTCCGACACTTGGTTGATTGCAAGCCCTGCATCGAGCACCAATGCTGTCGCCTCAACCGCAGGGAATATACTCAAGGTTCGACCAAGCAGCTCAGCTTGCCCCGGAGTATCGATGATGTTCATCTGGTGCTTATGCCAAGAAAGGGTAACGGGGGTCGCTTCAACGCTATGCTGATAGTGAATAGACTGGTCATCAAAGTCGGTAATGGTATCGCCATCTTCGACGTGACCTAAGTTATTAATCGCGTGGGACTCGTAAAGCAGACGTTCAATCAAGCTGGTTTTGCCAGTTCCTGTTTGACCGACAAAGGCAATATTTCTAATTTCATGTTGAGACATAAAGAGCTCCTTAAATGATTGGAAACAAGCACAGTTACATTGAGTCGGCGGTTACCCGCCTACTCGTCTTCCAAGTCATTTTTCGGATCCTTCTGTCCAAATAAATGCACTCCCCAGCAATGGTTGAGTGTTTAGTTTGAACCTATACCCATACAAATATTGTGACTAATTTCATAACGTCTGGATTTTGGGGTATTTATTGCTCAAGACGTGATTTGGGACAAAAAAAGCCCTGCTGTTAATGAGCAGGGCTTTAAGTATTCTTCGGTTTTTCGAGTGTTAGATCACTGGCGTTTCTGTTTGTACGCCGTGGTTCTGACCACGATGACGCAATAGATGATCCAGCAATACAATCGCCAGCATAGCCTCTGCAATTGGCACTGCGCGAATGCCAACACATGGGTCGTGGCGACCTTTAGTGATCAGTTGCGTTGGCTCGCCAGTTTTAGTGATAGTCTCACCTGGTACCGTGATGCTCGATGTCGGTTTTAGTGCGATATTGGCAACAATATCTTGACCAGTTGAGATACCACCTAAAATACCACCAGCGTGATTGCTCGTGAAACCTTCAGGCGTCAGTGGATCACGGTGTTCGCTGCCCTTTTGATTAACAACATCAAAGCCATCACCAATCTCAACGCCTTTTACCGCGTTGATACTCATTAATGCGTGAGCAATGTCTGCATCTAGGCGGTCGAAGATTGGCTCGCCAAGACCAACAGGTACGTTGGTAGCAACAACTTGCAGCTTAGCGCCGATTGAATCGCCTTGCTTCTTAAGATCACGAATAAGCTGGTCAAACGCTTCTACTTTGTCGACATCTGGACAGAAAAATGCGTTATTTTCGATTTCATCCCAATCTACCTTGTCGATAGATACATCACCCATTTGTGATAGGTAAGCGCGGATTTCAACACCGAACTCTTGCTTAAGGTACTTCTTAGCAATCGCACCTGCAGCAACACGCATCGCCGTTTCGCGTGCCGATGAACGGCCGCCCCCACGATAGTCACGAACACCATACTTCTGATGGTAGGTGTAATCCGCATGACCTGGGCGGAACTTATCTTTGATCTCTGAGTAGTCTTTTGAACGTTGGTCTGTGTTCTCAATCAACAGGCCAATGGATGTACCTGTCGTTTGTCCTTCAAACACACCAGAAAGAATCTTCACTTCATCTGGTTCACGTCGCTGAGTCGTGTATTTCGATGTACCTGGACGACGACGATCTAAGTCAACTTGCATATCGGCTTCCGTGATTTCCAACCCAGGAGGGCAACCGTCCACCACACAACCTAGTGCGATGCCGTGACTCTCACCAAATGTGGTTACACGAAAATGTTGTCCGATGCTATTTCCTGCCATTACTTCCTCTGTCTGTCCGAACAAGCGCGATGTTTATTGCGAATCTCTCAACAAATTATGCTAAGTGAAGCAAAGATTGGATGTGAGCGCTTGTCCTTTGCTTGTCTATTCTTCGTGGATTCATAGTGACGACAAAGGCAGGCGATGTAAACCCCCAAACAAAAAAACGCTGCAATTCTCATTGCAGCATTTTTCAATCTCAGAGTCATCTCAGAATTAGTCTTTGTAAATCGAAAACTCTTCTGCATGCTCAACAAGCTGTTCACGGGTCAACATAAACACACCGTGACCGCCGTTTGCGAACTCAATCCAAGTGAATGGGATATGCGGATACTGTTCCATCATATGCACCATCGAGTTACCCACTTCACAGATAAGAATACCGTCATCTGTTAGATAGTCAGGAGCGTTAGAGAGGATACGACGTACCAGCTTAAGACCATCAGTACCTGCTGCAAGACCCAATTCTGGCTCGTGCGTGAACTCTTCTGGGAGTGAGTTCATGTCTTCTTCGTCCACGTAAGGTGGATTAGAAACAATCAGGTTGTATTTCTCTTTCGGCAGATCGCGGAAGAGATCAGAGCGAATAGGGAACACTTGCTGCTCTAGACCGTGGTCTTGAACGTTCTGCTCAGCAACTTCTAGGGCATCTGTTGAAATGTCAATCGCATCAACTTCAGCGTCTGGGAAGGCATGCGCGCAAGCAATCGCAATACAGCCACTGCCCGTACATAGGTCCATGATGCGCACTGGCTCTTCTGCCAACCAAGGTTGGAACTGAGCTTCAATAAGCTCTCCGATTGGTGAGCGTGGCACCAACACGCGCTCATCAACAAAGAACTCAAGACCGCAGAACCATGCTTTGTTAGTTAAGTAAGCTGTTGGGGTGCGGTCGTTGATACGTTTAATTACACGCTCAACAACACGCAAACGCTCGCTGCTGGTCAAGCGCGAGTTTAAAACATGTGGTGGCACGTCAATCGGTAAGTACAGCGTTGGCAGGATGAGCTGAACCGCTTCATCCCAAGCATTATCAGTGCCGTGGCCGTAAAAAAGACCTGCTGCATTGAATCGACTAACGGTCCAACGAATCAAGTCTTGAAGTGTGTGAAGCTCAGAAACGGCTTCTTCCACAAAAATCTTATCCAAAATTGCCTCCAAAAAGCGCTACAATACTGCCAATCTAGATGTTTATTGAGTTGTCCCAGTCTATGAGCAAAAAAGACACCAACGCTGATGACGATTTCGCCCTATTTAGGGATGCAGTACAAGGCGTAAAAAAGTTGCAACAGGATACCATAGTCCAGCAGCCAAACAGAAATAAGAAACAAAAAGAACAGAAAAGAACCAACCGAGAAGCCAAAGATGCAGAGTTTTACTTCTCGGACGAGTTTGTTCCGCATCTAAGCGACGAGGGGCCAACGCGCTACGCTCGCGATGACGTGTCGACTTATGAAGTGAAGCGCTTGCGCCGTGGTGTGTATGTACCGGACGTGTTTTTAGATATGCACGGGATGACGCAGCAAGAAGCGAAGCGTGAACTAGGCGCGATGATCGCGCACTGCGTAAAGGAAAACATTCACTGTGCCTGCGTCATGCACGGCATCGGCAAGCACATACTTAAGCAGAAAGCGCCGCTTTGGCTAGCGCAGCACCCAGACGTGATGGCGTTTCACCAAGCTCCGCTAGAATTCGGTGGCGATGGTGCTCTCTTAGTATTGCTATCCATTCCCGAGAAATAATCAGCATATGGGGCGACACCACTAGATCGGACGTCGCCTTATTTAACGCTCTGAGCACACCAAGCTACGCAGAGAAATCAGATTATGGGTGAATGTGCCAAAGCACTTCGCCTTGTCTTCTTTCCACATCATATTCGATGCAGACCATACCCGACGTCGGGAACATTGGCGCACTGATGTCACCCACAAACTCAGCTGTCAAATAGCCGACCAAAGGTAAGTGAGAGACAAGTAAGATAGATTCTAGGTTTTCAACCTCAGCGATTGCAGAGACAAACTCCACCACGTCTTCTGCTTGTCCGTACGGCGTTATGTCATCGGATGTGACCACATCATCACTGCTAAACTCACTGCTAATGGCAGCCCACGTTTGTTGAGCGCGTAGGTAAGGGCTAACTAATACTTTATCAAAACGACCATAGCCTTGCTGTTTGCAAGCTCTCGCGACCACGACTGAGTTCTCTTTGCCGTGAGACGTTAATGCTCGTTGTTCGTCTGTTGGAGCGTAATGAACCGCTTCCCCGTGACGCATTATAAACACTTTCATATGAATACCCGCCTGTACGATGGCATTTCTGAGCCGCCATCTCTAGCGTTACGACCCTATTGTTTATACGCAAATTACCTCAAAAGGTTACCTGCCTTAATTATTAACTAGGGTATATACTTATTTAAAAAAATTAATTATATCAATTCACTTGCTAAAGGCTTCGACTTTCTTAACAATTTACAATGTCACACTAAAAAAGTTTGTAACTTAGTTTGCCAGTCTCTTATTGAATGATTGTAATTAAGTATTGGTGCATTCTGTTAGTACCAATAGTGAGACATCGCCTTAGTAGCCAGACGCTTGGTTAAGCAGTCCAAACCATCGCTTAATCTGGACAAGCCATCGCTTATTCTGGAGAAGATACGTGCATATAAGTCCAAATGATAATCGCTCATATCGCTACCTCACGCTAAACAATGAGTTACGCGTGCTGCTCATTCAAGATGAGCAAGCCCAAAAATCCGCGGCTGCGCTCGCCGTTAACGTTGGCCATTTCGACGATCCCTCTGATCGAGAAGGTCTTGCGCATTACCTAGAACACATGTTGTTTTTGGGCACAGAAAAATACCCAAAAGTTGGCGAGTTTCAGTCTTTTATCAGCCAACATGGTGGCAGCAATAACGCTTGGACAGGTACCGAGCACACCTGCTATTTCTTTGACATCTACCCGAATGCGTTTGAAAAAGGGCTCGATCGTTTCAGTCAGTTTTTCACTGCGCCCCTGTTTAATGAAGAAGCACTAGACAAAGAGCGCCAAGCCGTAGACTCCGAGTACAAACTCAAGCTAAATGAAGATGGTCGCAGACTCTATCAAGTACAAAAAGAGACCATCAATCCTGCGCACCCTTTTTCTAAGTTCTCGGTAGGTAATGTAGAAACCCTCGCTGACCGTAATGGTAAAACCATTCGCGACGAGATCCTCGCCTTTCACCGCGATCAGTATTCAGCCGATATTATGACATTGGCTATGATCGGACCGCATGAGCTAGATGAGCTGGAACAGTGGGCTCAGGAGAAATTCTCCGACATCACTAACAATCAACGCATTACTAAGTCGGTCGACGTCCCGTTTGTCACCGAAGAACATACCAAAGTCATGGTGCGTGTTGAGCCTGTGAAAGAGATCCGTAAGCTTATCTTGTCGTTCCCTTTCCCGGCAACGCATCAGCATTACCATCAAAAGCCGCTCTCTTATTTTGCCAACCTGCTCGGTTATGAAGGCAAAGGAAGCTTAATGCTCTACCTCAAAGAGCTTGGCTGGATTACATCCCTATCGGCAGGTGGCGGGGCGTCTGGCAGTAACTACCGCGAATTCAGTATCAGCATGACTCTAACGCCTGTTGGGCTTGAACATGTTGATGAAATGATTCAGTCAGTATTTCAGTACATAGAGCTCATTAAAACTCATGGAATGCAGGAGTGGCGTTATCTTGAGAAACGAGCAGTGATGGAATCCGCCTTCCAGTTCCAAGAGCCAGCAAGACAACTCGAGATGGTTAGTCACTTAGTGATGAACATGCAGCACTATGAAGCGGATGATGTCATCTATGGCGACTACAAAATGGCAGGCTTCGATGAAGCCATGCTTGCCGAGTACGGCAGTTTCTTTAGCACTGACAATCTAAAAGTTACCCTGGTGGCGAAAGATCAAGCGTATGATCGTGAGGCGGACTGGTACTTTACTCCTTACTCCGTCACTAAGTTTACCGAGCAAGAGATTGCGTTTTTCAACCAGCAGCCCGATAACGGCGAACTACCTTTTGAGCTGCCCGAGAAAAACCCATTCATCAACTACGACTTGTCGACCTATCCTTTAGAGGGCAGTGAAGAGCATCCGCAGCTTATCGAAGACCTCGATGGATTTAGGCTATGGCACCTTCAAGATAGCCAGTTCAAGGTACCAAAAGGCGTTGTGTTTATCGCTATCGACAGCCCACATTCCGTTGCTTCGCCTCGTAATATCGTTATGACTCGCTTGTGTGTTGAGATGTTCCTCGACTCATTGTCAGAAGAGACCTATCCGGCTGAAGTTGCGGGTCTAAGCTACGATATGTACGCCCACCAAGGTGGGGTTACCCTATCTATCTCTGGATTTAGTAAGAAGCAGCCTCAATTGCTTGAGATGATTCTCAAACGCTTTGCTACGCGTGAATTTAACCCTGCGCGCTTCGAAAGCATCAAAGCTCAGATGATGAGAGGCTGGCGAAACTCAACAAAAGATCGTCCGATTTCTCAGCTCTTTAACGCGATGACGGGCATTCTGCAGCCTAATAATCCACCAAACCCTGTGTTGCTTGATGCACTAGAAACCATATCGGTCGACGAGCTGCCCAGTTTCGTACAGGCGATTTTGTCCGAGCTACACATAGATATGTTTGTCTATGGAGATTGGCACAAACAAGGTGCGCATGATATCGCCACTACGCTTAAAGATGCCCTTCGTATTCACAATCAAAAATACGAAGAGAGTCTAAGACCTCTCGTGATGCTTGGGCGCAGCGGCAGTTTCCAGAAAGAAGTGGATTGCGACCAAGACGATTCGGCGATTGTGGTTTACTACCAGTGTGAAGACATCAACCCGAGAAGTATCGCCTTGTATTCACTCGCCAACCATTTGATGTCAGCGACCTTCTTCCACGAGATCCGCACTAAACAGCAACTCGGTTACATGGTTGGGACGGGCAACATGCCGCTCAATCGTCACCCGGGCATAGTGCTCTATGTGCAATCACCGAAAGCGGCACCTGCCGATTTGATTCGCTCCATAGATGAATTTTTAAATGCGGTGTATATGGTCTTGCTTGAACTCAACGACTATCAATGGCACAGCAGCAAAAAAGGGCTGTGGAACCAAATCTCCACCCCTGATACGACGCTGCGAGGGCGAGCTCAACGCTTATGGGTAGCAATAGGCAATAAAGACACCAGCTTTAGCCAACGTGAGAAAGTGCTTGAAGAGCTCAAATCACTAACTCGTGCCGATATGATTCGCTTCGTTGTCAACGAGCTTAAACCTCGCACGGCAAACCGACTCATTATGCACAGCCAAGGTAAAGCGCATGTGGATGCCGCTAAGCTTGAACTAGGACGCGAGATTGGCTCTATCGAAGAATTTCAGCTCCGACCAAAAGATACTGACCTAGGATAAAAAACACCCCCTCTTTCGAGGGGGTGAATGTTTGTAGACCCTAAATTTATTATAAGTTACTTGTAGAAGCTTTCGTCCAGGCCCGCTCGAGTAACCAGTCCGTCACATGGTGCGAATCGGTCACCATATTTCTGAGCGTGTTCATTCATTAACTCAACGACTTTCTTGATGCCCAATGAGTCCATGTAACGGAATGGTCCACCTAGGAAAGGTGGGAAGCCGATACCGAAGATCGCACCAATGTCACCGTCTCTCGGACTGCGAATAATACCTTCATCCAAACAGCGAACCGCTTCGTTGAGCATTGGTAATACGCAGCGAATCGCAATCTCTTTTTCTGCCATTGAGACTTCAGGTTTTAGACCTAGCACGCTATAGACTGAGCTATCAACCGTCTTCTTCTTACCCTTGTAGGTGTAGAAACCTTTACCCGACTTACGGCCTTTACGACCATCGTTGAGAAGCTTGTCGAACACGTCAGGACCTTGGAATCGCTCACCGAGCTCGTTGACCAAGATAGGCATGATCTTCGCGCCGATATCGACACCGACTTCATCGAGTAGTGTGATTGGACCGACCGGGAATCCGAAATCAAGCAAGGCTCTGTCCAGTGACTCAATCGGCTCGTTAGCCAACAGCACATTCGCTGACTCATTCATGTAAGGTGCAAGAATACGGTTTACGTAGAAACCAGCCTGGTCTTTTACCACAATCGGCGTCTTACCCTGCTTTCTGGCAAACTGCACCATAGTCGCGATGGTCTCTTCGGACGTCGTCTCGTGTGGAATGACCTCAACGAGTGGCATCTTGTCCGCAGGGCTAAAGTAGTGCAGGCCGACGACATTTTCTGGTCGCTCTGCTTTTTCGGCGATTTGAGCGATTGGGATCGATGATGTGTTAGTGGCAAAAATGGTCGTTGGCTTAGCGTGTGTCTCCACATCGTTGACCATTTGCTGCTTGAGACCTAAATCTTCAAATACCGCTTCGACCACCACGTCCGCTTTATTGAAGCCAGTAAAGTCAGTACCACCTGCCATCTGAAGCATCTGAGCCTGCAAATCTGCCTTAGAGATGATGCGGCGCTTGCGCTTCTTCTCTAGCAATTTGAAGTTGTAACCGAGCGCGTTGACGATACCGTCATTAGAAACATCTTTAATGCGCACTGGGACTTTCGCTTTGCTCACAGTAACGTGAGTAATACCCGCTCCCATTAAGCCACCACCAAGCACGACCGCATTACTCACACTGTTTGGCGGAGCATCACTACCGAACTCTTTCTTCATCTCTGTGGTAGCGAAGAAGATAGAGCGCAGAGCTTTAGACTCTGAGGTCATGACAAGCTCACCAAAGCGCTTGGCTTCATTCTCAAGACCTTTTGTCATGCCCTTTTCAAGACCAAAGCGAATCACATCTAGAATGGCATCGGCAGCCGGATAGTTGCCACGAGTCTTCTCGTTGGTCTTTTTCGCTGCTTGGTCAAAAATAACTTTTCGCCCCAAACCAGTACCTGACATAAGTACTTCTTTTTTGGTTAGCTTCTTAGCTTTGCGCTTTTTGCCTTTTTCCAAAAACTGCTTCGCTACGTCAAGTAGGATCGTCTTAGGAACACTGGCATCAACCACACCTAGCTTCTTGGCTTTTTTAGCGCGAAGCTGTTTGCCGGTTAAGATAAGATCCAGTGATGGCAGCAAACCAATCAATCTAGGCAAGCGCTGAGTACCACCAGAGCCTGGCAGCAAACCAAGCTGAACTTCTGGCAGACCTAGTTTAGTAATGTCCGCATCACTACATACACGGTAATCACATGCTAGCGCGAGCTCTAGACCGCCGCCTAAACAAGGGCCGTGAATCGCAGAAACCACAGGGAAAGGCAAATCTGAGAGCTGCTGGAACATCTCTTGGCCTTTGGCTGCTAGTGCTTGCGCCTCTTCTGCTGAAGTACACGCATCTAACATTCTCACGTCTGCGCCAGCAATAAAATTATCAGGCTTAAGAGAATGAACGATTAACCCTTTAAGGTCGGATTTTTTCTCTTCTAGTTCAGCAAACAGCTGCGACATTTCTTCTGCAAAGGCCGCTTGCAGGGTATTCATTTTCTCGCCGGGTACATCAATACCAAGCCATGCGATGTTCTGTTCATCAACCGAAAGATGAAAGGCTTTTTGTTCACTCATTATTCTACCTCCAGAACCATTGCTGCACCCAGACCACCTGCTGCACATGCCGTGTTAAGGGCTAGCCCACCGCCACGTCGTTTCAGCTCATTCAACGTTTGTGTAATCATTCGCGCGCCTGTTGCGGCAAATGGGTGACCGTAGGCAAGCGAGCCACCTAACACGTTGAACTTGTCCATGTCGATTTCGCCGATAGCTTGCGAGCGACCCAGTTTTTCTTTCGCGAATTTCTCACTCGCAAACATCTTCACATTCGACAGCGCTTGAGCGGCGAACGCCTCGTGCATATCAATCAGAGTCAAATCGGATAGAGAGATACCTGCGCGATCCAATGCCATCGGCGTCGCATAAGAAGGTCCCATCAGCATGTCTTCACGCACACCAATTGCTGAAAATGCGTACGAGCGGATGTAGCCTTTGATTTCTAGTCCCAACTCTTTTGCGCGGCCTTCTCGCATAAGCATAATCGCAGCAGCACCATCGGTAAGTGGCGTACTGTTGGCAGCAGTCACACTGCCGTATTGTCTATCGAACGCTGGACGTAACTTGCTATAGCTTGAGAGTTCTGAGTCATGGCGGATGTTGTTGTCTTCATCCAAGCTCTTTTTATATGGCTCAGGAAATGCCGACATTACCTCGTCACGCACTTTACCTTCCTTCCACGCTTGAGACGCAAGAGTGTGTGAGCGGTGCGCCAGTTCGTCTTGTTCTAAGCGGCTGATACCGTGAGACTTCGCCATCTGCTCAGCGGTCTGTCCCATAGACAGTCCCGTTGAATACTCAGCCACCGCTGGCGGTACTGGCATTAAATCTTTAAACGATAACTTTTTAAGAATGTTGAGCTTTTGACCTACGGTTTTTGTTTTACTTAGCGCAAGTAGGTTCGCAGCAAGTTTTTTAGAGACGCCAATAGGCAGTACTGAAGAAGAGTCTGCACCACCAGCGATACCCGCATCGATAGTGCCAGCCATAATGCTTTCGCACACATTAGCCGCAGCTTGGAAGCTGGTAGCACAAGCGCGCGTCACACTGTACGCATCAGTATGGATGTTCATACCTGTTCCAAGCACGATTTCACGAGCAATGTTTGGCGCTTCAGGCATCTGCACTACCTGACCAAATACCACTTGGTCGATCAACTTAGGATCGATGTCGGTGCGTGCCATCATTTCGGCTACAACCATTTTTCCTAAATCTACTGCTGGTACTTGACTAAACTCGGTACTTTGACGGGCAAAAGGGGTACGAAGCCCCGCCACAACAGCAATTCGCTCACCGTTTCGAGTGGTGAGATCGATTTTCCCCACTTCCTTACTGCTCATAGTTTCTCCTTCCTAAAGAGGTCTGACCACGCGCATTGTAACGAGATTGTTAATGATTTAAAACAACCGTTTGATAAATATTGGTGGTTTTATTGAATAACGTGATAGGGTCGACCAAAATGGAATATGAGATTTGCGTAAAGTCGGCAACAATATGGTGTGAGAAAACAAGAAGATATCGGTAGGATTTCAGACAAAAAAAAACCACACAGATAATTGTGTGGTTGGAATCTCTAAAGCAATTAACTTGCGCCAATTGAAAATAATCAGTTTCCTGATTAGGAGAAAGTAAAGTCAGCCTTCAAAAGGAAGTGTCATCTTGCTCAACATGTTAGTCCCGAAAGACCAACGAGATGACAGGGTCTAATATAACTTCTCCACAGGTCGGAATTTTGAACTAGATCAATTTTGTGTGACTTTACTGACACCGCGGAACAAAAAATAGAGTTCACAGAGCGAAAACGGGGGCTCCTGTGTCATTAATTAAAAATTTTGGAAATAAATTCTCCAAACGTCCGGTCAACTCGGATATGGACAAACAAAGAAAGTACGAAGCACTGGTACGTGCTTATCATCGCGACCTATATCGGTACGCCTATTGGCTGTGTAAAGACAAGCCAGTGGCTGAGGATTTAGTTCAAGAAACTTGCCTTCGTGCATGGAAGTCGTTAGACAGCCTGCAAGACGAAAAGGCAGCGAAGTCGTGGCTCATCACTATCCTTCGCAGAGAAAACGCAAGACGCTTTGAGCGCAAGCAGTTTGATCTGGTGGATATCGATGACTACGGCAATGATGCCAAGGTTTCTGATGATCCGCACCACCAACAGGAATGGCTTCAAGCACAAATTATGAAACTCGATGTCGAGTATCGAGAACCACTTTTCTTACAAGTCGTAGGTGGATTTAGTGGTGAAGAGATCGGTAATATACTCGACTTAAACAAGAATACTGTTATGACTCGATTATTTAGAGCTCGAAACCAGCTTAAAGAGATGCTTGAGTCTGAGGATGCACATAGGGGGCAACAAAATGGATGAGTTAGAATTCCGTCGTCGCGTTATGTCCGATCCTAAGGCAAGAGATCCTGAGCTGTTGGAGGCGACCAAAAACAGTGAGGCTAACGCTAAATACTTAGAAGAAATTCTGGGGTTAGATGCGCGTATCGAACAGGCAATGAAAGTTGACGTGCCTGATGATCTTGCCGATCGTATTTTGTTCAACCAGCCGCCTGAGAATAATGTAGTCAAGGTAAGCTTTAGTAAAAGAGCATTATCATTGGCTGCCTCTGTGGCGTTTGCGTTTGGTTTGCTTGTTGGTCAGGTTAACTGGGGTAATGTTGTTGTGTCTGACGCACAAGCATCACTCCCAGAGATGGCCATGGAGCATTTCAACGCTGAGAAAAGCTTTATTGAATCTTTGGATGAAAATCCGTCTAAAGACCAAATCAATGCCAAGCTATTGCCGTTTGCTTACCAGTTAGGGCAAAATTTTCCGTACCACGTTTTCTACATTAATCACTGTGGATTTGGTGATTCAAATGCGATGCACATCGTGTTTGAAGGCGAGAAGGGCAAAGTCACTATGTTTTTGACAAGAATTCCAACCGAGCAAGTAGAGAACTTCGACAAGGATGGAATGTCAGGCATGGTTAAGCCAATGGGAGATGCGAGCTTTGTTCTAGTAGGTGAAGAAGGTGAAAACCTAGATAAGATCGGCGAAAAGATTAATAAGATCCTTAATCCTGCATAAAAACCTATTATAAAAGGGTCAACTCCGTCGAGTTGACCCTTTTTTGTTTCCTGAAGCACTTTTTAGAGTAACCACTCTAAATATACGCATAATCGATGCTTTTACTGTCAGTTAGTCGGCATTTATATACTTTTTGCGTCATTTTGATTACTGGTCTGATTTCTAATGTCTATACTAGCGATTAGGATCAGCCCCAAAATTGAGCTTTAACTCAATTTTAACCAATTAACGCCCATAAGAGGCGATGACAAAAAAAGGATGTATACTAAATGACTACTTCGCGTCTGTATAAAAAAACACTATTAGCAGTGGCAGTTTCGTCACTCACATTAGCCTCCACTCAAGCAACAGCAGCCGGTTTCCAGCTCAACTCTCAATCAGCAACAGGCCTAGGTCGTGCATTTGCGGGTGACGCAGTTATTGCAGATAACGCATCTGTAATGGCACGTAACGCGGCAGCGATGACACTGTTCGACACTCACCAATTTTCTGGTGGTGTAAATGTAATCAGCTCAAGCATCGACATCAAAGACATCGGTGGTGCTGGTTCTCCTCCATACGGTGTGCAAGAAGCAAACGCTAACAACTCTGCTAACTCACCTGTTCCGAACATTTACTACATCCACCGTCTAAATGACAAATGGGCATTGGGTGCAGGTATCTACTCTAACTTTGGCACCACAAACAATTTTGATGATTCTTTCGGTAATAACAACTTAGCTAAAGTTTATGGCGGTACCACTGAAATCTCGAGTATCAACTATACCCTTAATGTTGCTTATAGAATCAACGAGCAATGGAGCGTTGGTGGTGGTTTAGATATCGTTGACGGCTCTGGTAAACTAAAACGAGAAACTTCTCCAGGCACACCATCTCCAGGTGCTCCGGTTGATCCTATTGGTCAACAAGCAGTAGTTGATATTGATGCTTCTGGCATTGGCTATGGCTTTAACCTTGGTACGGTATTCGAACTAAACGAAAATAACCGATTTGGTTTGGCATACCACTACAGTCCAGCGGTAGAGGCTAGCGGCACTGTCAAATTTGGACCAAATATTTCAATTGGTGGAACGCCTATTTCGTCACAAAATACGTACGACCATGTGACACTTCCGCTCCCGAGTATGGTTGAATTCTCTGGTTACCACAAACTTGAAGACACAAAGTTCGCTGTACACTATAGTCTTCAATGGATTGGTTGGAGCGTTTTCGACAAGATCGAAACTAATGACAACACTCTAATTAAAGAATACAACTGGAAAGATGGTTACCATGTTGCACTGGGTGGTACATACTACTTAAACGATGCTTGGACGCTGCGTGCAGGTTATATGTATGACACTGCTGCACAAGATCAGCTAACGTCAATCTCTGTACCAGACTCTGATCGTCATTGGTTCTCATTTGGTGCAGGTTATCACTTCAAGAAACATCACACTGTTGACCTTGGCTTCACTTACCTAATGGGTCAGGACGTATCGGTTACGGAAGTAAACCCACTAGCGCCAGATCTAACTGCAACAACACGTGCTAACGCTATCCTAGCTGGTATCCAATACAGCTACAGCTTCTAAGCTAGCTCGTCAATATCATTTAAGGGTCGATTTATCGACCCTTTTTGTTGTCTTCTTAACACCTACTGGTCCAACCTTACCCTTCCAAACCTTTACATCTGTACGCTGAGTTTTCACAACATCCTGATAACAACCAGCACATTCACCCATCAAATGAACTCTGCCCATATATAATTTCAAAAATACACTTTTTGTCACAAATTAGTTTTAAAGTCTTTACTCTAAAAATAGAATCTTCGCTCTAAACGCAAATAATTTGAGCGAACAATAATGATAAATTCAAAATACACTCCCCTTGCAATTGCAGTGGTAATGGGCACCTTAGCGTCTGCACAAGCGTCTGCAGCAGGCTTTCAACTTGCTGAATATTCAGCGACGGGCCTAGGTCGTGCGTACGCTGGTGAAGCAGCAATGGCTGATAACGCGGGTGCACAGTGGCGTAACCCTGCGATGCTAACTTATTTGGAAGGTACACAGATTTCTGGTGGTGTGCTTTATGTTGAGCCGAATATTGACGTTAAAGGTACTTCTAGCACGCTTGGTTACACTGAAGCGAAAGACATCGCTAACAGCGCGCCAGTACCGAATCTATACGTATCACATCAGATCAACGATAAGTGGTTTGCTGGTTTAGCGCTTGGCTCCAACTATGGCATGGAAACCAACCTCGGTAGTGATTTCAAAGCAACTCAGTATGGTAATGAAGCGAAGATCATGACCGTTGAAGCCGTTGCTAGCCTTGGCTATCAAATCAATGACGCAATTAGCGTTGGTGGTGGCGTTCGCTATGTTACTGGTGAAGGCAAAATTGGTGCGACAGCCCCATTCTCTACCCCTCTTCCAGGTGGTATCAATGTCAACAAAGGCGATTACCTCAAGTATGTAGAAGGCACCGATTCTTCATGGGGCTATGTACTTGGTGCAGCTTGGCAAATTAATCCCGACCACCGTATTGGTTTCGCATACAAATCTGAAGTCATGATGGATTTCGAGGGTCACGGTGAAGGCATTGGATTTGGCTTTGCAGGCAAAAAGGATGGTAAACTGAGCGTTGCTCTACCCGCAACGGCAGAGCTATCTTCGTTCCATCAACTAACTCAGCAATGGGCAATGCACGCGAGCATCAACTGGACACAATGGAGCAGCTTCGACAAACTAGAAGCTGAATTTGTTGATGGTCAGGTATCACCAATCAAAACAGAAAACTGGAAAGACAGCTACCGCTTAGCACTTGGTACTACCTATCAGCTGAATAAAGAGATCACACTGCGTGGCGGTATCGCTTACGACATGTCTGCTGTTGATGATAAATACCGTACAACGACCATTCCAGAGACAGATCGTACTTGGCTAAGTGCTGGTCTTACTTACGCGTTTTCTAAGCAATTTACGCTTGATGGTGGTCTAACCTACATCATGGCTCGAGACGCTTCTATTACTGAGCCAAGAGATGAACTTGACGAGAAAGTTGAAGCATTTGGTGCGTTTGTAGGTGAAATCTCTGGTGATGTTTGGATCGCTGGTATCCAAGCGAATTACCGCTTCTAAATCCCTAAAAACAGTAAACTACCGTCATCCCCTTGAAAAAGGGGATCTTCCACGTCGCGTAGTAGAATTAACTTGGGACAGCTAAGCAATCACTTTTAGTTTACTACGCGCTTTGGGAGATCTTCACTTCCGTGAAGATGACGAGAAGTGTGATACCGATTGTTCGGAAACCCAATACTAGAAACTACTCATCAAAGCTATCCAAGTAGTCATCAATATACGCTTCTTGTTCCTCATCCACTGTGTCATCGACGATTTCAGCATTGTAGTTTTGACGTTGAATATAGATATCACGAGTCAGTGCGTATGGATCTGGAGACTGCTCTAGCGTCGCTTCTTGAGATACGACTAGCGCCCTCTTCTCCATGCCCTCTAGCGCCCACTTACCAAAGCTTGCCCAGAAGTTAAGTAGCGATGCCGGTGGATATAAACCATCGACGACATCCGCACCCTCACGCAAGATAATCGGACCGTAACCAGGTACCATGATGTATGGTCCCTCGCCTACGCCGTAATGGCCTATTGCATCACCAAACTCTTTCTTATCGTGTTTTTCAATACCGGCTGCAGAGGCGATATCGATAAAGCCCAGAAGACCAAACGTACTGTTGATCCAGAATCGGTTGAAATGATCGAGCGCCTTACCGCCATTACCCATCACAGCGTTGTTCACGGCACTAAAGGGTTCATCGAGGTTAGCGAGGAAGTTACGAACACCGGAGCGAACAGGCACCGGCGTGTAATTAACATAAGCGAGCGAGACAGGTCTGACGAAATAAGGGTCAAGGTAGTCGTAGTTAAGTGCCCACATGGCACGGTTGAAGCCTTCAAATGGGTCGTAAACATCAGCACCCACACTGGCACTGGCTTCAAGCTCCGTTGCTGCAGAACCATCAGAAGTAACAACACTCGACTCGGATGCCACATTTACTTCAGGCACGCTTTCTTCAGACGCTGATGCCAGCGGCTCCGTTTGACTCGATACTGATTGCTGAGTCTCTACCGCCTGCTCTTCATCTGGGGCTGATGCACAGCCAAACAGAAATACGCTAGAAACAAAAACGGCAAAAAGCGCGTGCTTCTTGCCGGTTAATGCTGATTGCATAACCTCATCCATAAGCCAGTACATTCTGCGTTTGGTTTTTTATAGCTCCCTATTTGTCTGATAAATAAGGAATAAACGTCAGACTGTATTAATAACCACTATGGATGAGTATAGCGGCATGCGCGCAGTCAAGCTAGCTAAAGCAACAACTTGGCTACATTTAAATTAATCGCATGCCTTCAGATTCTGATTAGTATTGTTGGTCAATAACCAACTCTACTGTGTCGCCAAGCTCGGCTGGTTGACTCTCACCATACCAGTCGCCATCGCGAGTCGCTACGTTACCGTCGCTATCAACACGCGCTCGAACAATCAAACCTTCAAGGCTTGAAAGCTTGCGTCCTTCCATCATGCTGTTGTTATCATCGAGGACAACGGTACGTGGGAAAGTTCCGAGTGGGTATCGAGCTGCTGCGACAGGCATTGGCGAACCGTCTGCTGGGTGCACAGAGACGATTAGGGCGGCATCCTGTGGTAAGCGTGCATTTGGTGATACGCTAATGTTCACCGCGACCGACTTACCTTGAACGATAGGCTCACCCATCTTAGCTTGAGCATTTTCAATACTGCGAGTTAGCATCTCATAGCGGCTATCTTCAGGACCGATCATTCGCTGCATCACAGACCAGTAACGCACCGCGGCTGGATAGTCTTGACGCTCAAACGCATCAAACGCCAGTAGTGATAACACTCGAAGGTCAACGTACTCAGACTTAAGTAGACTGTTTAGCAATCCACGTGCTCGGTTCTGATCCATCTCATCTTGAGACATCATCAACGCCTGCGCGTAGCCAAGCTTCACATCAGCGTCTTCAGGCTCAAGGCGATAGGCATTTTCCATCGCATCTGTCGCTGTGGTGACATCACGATTGGCTAGTGCAATTCGACCCAGTAGCAACCAACCTGTTGAGTCGTTGCTTTGATAGTGAAGACGAGTACGAAGTGCTAGCGTCAAATCTTGCATTTCGTCTTCTGTCATTGGTTCATCAGTACCTTCCATCAACTTTTTAGAAAGCTCAGGTAGACGACCTGACACTTCTTGCCAGTCTTTCACCTTAGACGCACCGCCAAAATGCATGTACATGCCGTATGTCATCACCACAATCAGAGCAACTGACGGGATCAGTACGGTCATTGGAGACAGTGAGGTTTTTTCTACCTTGTCCTGATGTGGAATATCATCAAGGAGTGATTGTTTTAGGTCATCAATCAGATCCTCTTGGTTTTCCACCAAACCTTCATTGGCTTCTTCTTCAAGCTCGGTTAAACGGTCTCTGTAGAACGCTTTGTTGAGCTCATCACGAAGCTGCTCGTCTTTGTTCACTTTCTTACTGTTAAGCGTCATCGCCAACAACACGACAGCGACAATGACCAATCCGACTGTGGATATCCAAAATAGTGTCATTACTGCTTATCTCCAGTCTCTTTTTCTTCTTCGAGCAAAGCTTTAAGTTTGGCTTCTTTTTCATCACTCCACGTTTCTGCCTCAACCACTTTTTTCGCGCGGTTGTTGCGACTGCGGACAATGATAAGACCGAAACCAAGTACAATCACAAACAGCGGACCAAGCCACAGAATAGAAGTCGCCAGCGTCAGTGGTGGGTTGTAAGTAACGAAGTTACCGTAGCGAGCAATCATGTAATCGACAATCTCGTCTTTAGATTTACCCTCTTTAGTCATCTCATACACTTTTTGGCGAAGGTCCTGCGCAAGCTCTGCATTAGAATCGCCAATGGTGTTGTTCTGACACTTAGGACAGCGAAGCGTATGGCTTAGCTCTTTGAATTGGTTCTCTTGCTCTAAGTTATCAAACTCATGTATCTCAATCGTCGCGTTTACTGAAAACGCCAACACCAAGCTTGATGCCAGTGCGATTAGCCACTTTTTCATTGTGTCGCCTCCTCTAGCATCTGTTGATACATAGGCTGAAGCTTCTCAGTCCAGTTTCGTGCGTTCACATCACCCACATGGCGGTAGCGAATCACACCGTTAGCATCAATAAGGAAGGTCTCAGGCGCACCATATACACCAAGGTCCAAACCTAACATGCCATTGCCATCAAACAAGCTGATTAGATAAGGGTTACCAAGCTCATTTAGCCACTGTACCGCTTTATTGCGCTCATCTTTGTAGTTAAGACCGATGATCTTAACGCCATCAGCAGCCAGTTCGTTTAGGTACTGGTGCTCGGCGTAACATGTTGGACACCAAGTCGCCCATACGTTGAGCAGTAGCGGCTCACCCTTGAAAATCGCTTGGTCGTATATTTTGCCCGGCTCTGCAAGATCCTCTAAGTGAAACTCAGGGACTTCTTTGCCGACCAATACAGACTCTAGCTTGGTTGGGTCATCACCAGCTTGGTTGCGACCAAGCTGGATAGCGAACACAGTGACTAGAATGAGAAACGCAACTAGCGGGATAAATAGAATCTTCTTATTCATTACGCCTCTCCCTCTGCTTTACTACCTTTCCTGAAACGGTAACGTTTATCGCTGATAGCCAGACCACCACCAATCGACATCAGAATCGCACCAAGCCAAATCCAACGTACAAATGGTTTGTGGTAGATACGAACTGCCCACGATTTACCGTCGTCTAGGCGCTCACCCATCGCAATGTAAAGGTCTCGAGTCACGCCACGATCAATCGCTGCTTCTGTCATCATAGACTTAGCGGTGCGATAGAAGCGTTTTTCTGCGTGTAGTGTATTGATGTACTTTCCATCTTTAGTGATTTCAAAGTCGGCAATGTAACCATCGTAGTTCGGGCCGTCTTTGTCGCGTACGCCTTTGAAATAGAAGTCATAGTCGTACACTTGGTAGTGCTCACCTGGCGCAAGTCGAACATCACGCTCGATGCTGTAAATCTGAACCATGGCAATACCAATGATGCTTACTGCTAGACCTAGGTGACCAAAGATCATTGCCCAGTGACTGCGTGGTAGCTTCTTCACACCTTCAGCAAACGTGTGACGGTGCGTAGCACGCTGGTACAGCTCGAAACCGTGCATCGTGATGATCCAAGATGCCATCAACCAGCCCAAGAATGCCATTCCCGTAAAGTACTCAGCAAGCACCACCATCATTAGCGCAGAGAACGCTACTGAGATAATGCCCGAGATCAGCATTGGCTTAGCAAGCGTCGATAGCTTGTCGCGCTTCCAACGGATCAGAGGACCAATACCAAGTAGGAAAGAGAACGGAATCATCAACCAAGCAAATAGCATATCGAAGAATGGTGCACCGATAGAGACTGAGCCCAAACCGATTTGCTTGTGAACCAGCGGTAACAAGGTACCTACCAGAACAACCACGAGTGCTGCCATAAGTAGAACGTTGTTACCAAGTAACGCGTTCTCACGAGATAGAAGGTCAAAGTTACCGCGAGCACGTACTGACGCACCTTTTAGTGCGAACAGAAGTAACGATCCACCGATAACAAACACGAGGAAGCCTAAGATAAACATACCGCGCGATGGGTCAGAGGCAAACGCGTGCACCGATACCAAAATACCTGAACGAACTAAGAAGGTACCGAGCAAACTGAGTGAGAATGCTGAGATTGCTAATAGTACTGTCCACGCTTTGAATGTTCCGCGCTTCTCAGTCACCGCAAGGGAGTGCATCAGAGCGGTACCTGCGAGCCACGGCATAAACGATGCGTTTTCTACTGGATCCCAGAACCACCAGCCGCCCCAGCCAAGTTCGTAGTAAGCCCACCAAGAGCCTAATGCGATACCTAGTGTTAGGAAAACCCACGCCGCCGTTGTCCAAGGACGAGACCAGCGTGCCCATGCCGTATCCAAACGACCTGACATCAGAGAGGCAATCGCGAAAGAGAAGGCAACAGAGAAACCTACGTAACCCATATAGAGCATTGGCGGGTGAATGATTAAGCCCGGGTCTTGCAATAGTGGGTTGAGGTCACGTCCATCTACGGGGAAGAAAGGTAGAGTCCGTAAGAATGGGTTAGAGGTTACGATGATGAACAGCAAGAAGCCGACCGTGATCATACCCATTACGGCTAGAACGCGAGCCACAGATTCTTGAGGCATACCGCGACTGAACGTCGCAACCGCAACGGTCCATGCAGCTTGGATCAATACCCATAACAGCAGTGAACCTTCGTGCGCACCCCATACCGCAGTTAAGCGATAGTACCAGGGCAGTTGGGTATTAGAGTTGTTCGCGACGTACTGAATAGTAAAGTCGTTGACATAAAACGCCCATTCCAAGATAAGGAATGAGATCAATAACATGATGAACATACCCCAAGACAGAGGTCTTGCAGTGTTCATCAACATTGTATTATTTCGTGACGCGCCGAAGAGCGGCAAAATACTCAGAAGCACTGATAAACTCAGAGAGAGTATCAGTGCAAAGTGACCAATTTCAGCAATCATTGACCGCTTCCTTGTTTTTGTTCTGCAGAGTACTGAAGCGGTTCATGTGTCTTCTTCATCGCTTCAGCAATTTCAGGTGGCATGTATTCTTCGTCGTGCTTAGCAAGTACTTCGAATGCCTCGATTTTGGTTGGTTCAACGAGAACACCCTGAGCCACGATACCTTGTCCCTCACGGAACAAATCAGGCAGGATGCCGTTGTAGACCACTGTCACTTTAGGGCCGACATCCGCAAGATCAAAGCTCACACGAAGTGACTCTGAATCGCGGCTGACCGAGCCTTCGACAACCATGCCGCCAATACGCAAACGCTGACCGATTTCAGGCTTTTCGCCGTTCTTCTTACCGTTTACTAGCTCCGTTGGCGTGTAAAACAAGTCCATATTTTGATTAAGTGCATAGAGAATCAAACCCACAGTGGCGCTGATACCAATGAAAATGGCTAAAATGATGCCGAGCCTTTTCTTACGTCTTGGGGTCATAGTGTGTTCTCCATATTCTTAGCCGCGTCGATACGAGCTTGACGATCAACTTTGGCTTGTACGTCTTTAAGAAGTTTTTTACCACGTGACACGCTGGTCACCAGAAGAATAATCATTGCTAAGAAGGTGATACCAAACGCGCTCCAAACATAGGAGGCGTAACCACCCATCGCGAAAAAGTCACTTAAGGATTCAAAATGCATAGTGATTACCCCTTCTGATTTGATCGCGTTGCTAACGCAATCACCCACGGCCTGTGGCCTTCTTTACTAATAATTTCGTTACGCAGACGAATAAGCGTCAGAGCACCGAAGAAAAATGCGAAACCAAAAATGTTGAGCAGAAGTGGCCACAACATGTCATTTGAGATAGAAGGCTTCGCAAACTTAGTGATGGTCGCGCCTTGGTGAAGCGTGTTCCACCACTCTACTGAGAAGTGAATGATTGGCAGGTTAATAACACCAACAATGGCTAGAATGCCGGCTGCCTTAGCTGCCGTTTTTTGGTCATCGAATGCGTGGTAAAGCGCGATAACGCCAAGGTATAAGAATAGCAAGATCAATTCTGAAGTCAGACGAGCATCCCATACCCACCATGCGCCCCACATAGGTTTACCCCATACGGCACCAGTTAAAAGAGCGATAAAGGTGAACACTGCACCGATCGGAGCCATAGCCAATGCGGCCATACTTGAAAGCTTCACTTGCCACACCAAGCCAACAAAAGCAGCGATGGCCATCGACATGTAAACACCCATCGACCAAATGGCAGATGGCACGTGTATGTAGATGATTCTGAAACTATCACCTTGTTGGTAATCGGCAGGCGCATAAGCTAGCCCCCACACGGTACCAATCGATAGACAGGCTAATGCAAGCGTAGCAAACCACGGAAGTAGCGTGCCACACAGGTTGTAAGTGGTTTCGGGTTTGGCATAGGGATGAAGCCATTTCCACATAGTGTTTCTCACTCTTTGACGACATTCTTCACATTGCGTTGGCAATGATATTGGCGCTATTGTTTTAGTTTACGCTGACTCTTAGGGCTGCGCTGATGGCAAACGGGGTTAGAGTCATTGCACCCGCAAGCATCGCAGCCAATAAAGCTAACTGACCATTATACGCAACCCCCAAGGAAGCAGCATCAATAGCAGAAGTAGCAAATATTAGAATTGGGATATAGAGCGGCAGAACAAGCAAACTCAGTAGTACGCCGCCTTTTTGTAACCCCACCGTTAGCGCGACACCAATCGCGCCAATAAAACTTAACGTAGGTGTACCGACCAACAGGGTCAGTACTACCGCAATCCATGTATTGCTATCTAGTGACAGCAAGATAGCCAACAGCGGGCTAATAATAATCAGTGGCAAACCAGTGAGGAGCCAATGCGCTATGATTTTTGCCATTACCACAAGCTGAAGCGGTATTGGCATCAGCATCATCTGCTCAAGTGAACCGTCTTGAAAGTCATCTTTAAATAGACGCTCCAACGATAACAGCGCCGAAAGCAATGCCGCTACCCATACGATGCCCGCTGAAATACGAGCAAGTAAATTTGGCTCCGGACCAATGCTCAATGGAAACAGCGTGATAACGATAATAAAGAACCAAAGTGGATTAAAAATATCCGCTTGGCGACGAAATGCGATCAACAGTTCACGACGGATGATTTTCATCATGGAATTAAGCATCATCGATCACACTCCTAACACAATTTTTCTTAGTTTAGGGTTATCGCTAAACATATCTTGGTGAGTCGTCAGTAACACAATCCCACCCTTGTTAGCGTGCTCTAAGAACAAGTTCTCCAGCACTTTAACGCCTTGCTTATCAATCGCAGTCAGCGGCTCATCAAGGATCCAAAGCATCTGTTCGCTTAACCAAAGGCGCGCCAACGCAACGCGTCGTTGCTGACCTGCAGACAACTGAGCAACCGGTACATCTTCACGGCCCGCTAAACCTACTTGAGTTAGCGCGGCAAAAATTTGTTCATCGGTAGTGTGAGGAGCATGGATAGATTGGTAGAACCTAAGATTTTCTAGAGCAGTAAGATCGCGCTTAACACCAGTTTGATGTCCGAGAAATAACAGTGCATGGTGGAAATCTTCTCGATTCGATTCGATGGTTTCACCATTCCACTTGATCTCCCCTTCTTCTTTATCACCCAGTCCGGCAACGATACGCATCAGCGTCGTTTTGCCTGTTCCATTGCGACCTTCAATCTGTACGAGATCACCGGATTGTAACGAAAATGATAAATTCTCGAAGAGTACGCGCTCATCACGAATCGCGGTTAAATTTGTTACTTCTAACATTCAATTAAACACTGGTTCGACTGGGCGTCCATCTTACCATAGCTACTCTAGCGTGAAACGATAATGATCAAATACTCTTCACGAAACTTAGTAAGAAACAATAAATTACTGTTCTTTAACTGAAATATATAACCACAAAGTGGTATACGCTAACATAATCCTTCACATTTCGATGAAACATAGAATACCAAACTGCATTCAATGGGCGAATTGGAAAGCGTAAAAGATTGTTACCGTTGTTATTTTGACATTAACGTGGCATCAATATTTCATTAATGCCACGTTAAGTTAGCGAGGTCGTTTTTGGGGAGAATATTGCGACGCAGGTCGACGCTGAGGTTGAGCACGGTCTTTGTGGAGAGGCGGAACCTTCTCCTTACCTGCGATTTTCTTTTGCAAAGAGAGCATCAACTCAGCTTCCGCTTTTGGCAGTTCACACTCTTCTATAAGCTCGTTGATATCGGCACCCAAACGAACCATTTTATTGGCACGAGTATAAAGGCGACCATCATTGTCGACGTTTTCTAGCTCAATGATGCGCTCGGTTAGATGAACGATAATCTCTTCTTGCTCAGAGACCTTTTGTCCAAGACCAACCAACACAGAGCGTACTTCAAGTAGTTGCTTGTTGCACTTCTCCACTTCTTTCTCGAGTGCACGCTTTTGCTGACGTGCATGTGTCTTGTGCATGTTTAACCCACGATGCACTTTCACCAACCAAACGAAAAGGACAACGACAACCGCCACCCCTCCCCAGAGAAGAGGTGACGTCAAAGACACAGCATCAAGCATTATAGGTAAGCCATCTCATCCCACTCATCTTCAGAGAGTAGTTTATTAAGGTCAACAAGGATAAGAAGTTTACCATCACGGTTGCTCACGCCTTGGATAAACTTGGCGCTTTCATCAGTACCCACACTTGGTGTCGTGTCGATTTCTGAAGAACGTAGGTAAACGACTTCTGCAACGCTATCAACCAAGATACCAATCACTTGGCGCTCTGATTCAATCACGATGATGCGAGTGTTGTCCGTGATTTCGCCCTGCATAAGACCAAAGCGTGAACGGGTATCGATAACAGTAACCACGTTACCACGCAGGTTGATAATACCCAGTACATAATCTGGAGCACCTGGTACGGGTGCAATTTCTGTGTAACGCAGAACTTCACGTACCTGCATTACGTTGATGCCGTAAGTTTCCTCTTCTAGTTGAAAAGTCACCCATTGAAGAACTTCATCGTTCGATTGTTCTTTTCTTAGTTCAACATCCATCGTTTGAGACATAGTCTTCCTCTCAATTTCATCTTCAACACCGACATAATGAACATCGAGTGTTTAGCATCAATATTGTTAATTACTGTACTGATTTAACATCTAAACCAGCATTAAGCATATCTATTAGTTCAGACACATGAACCAGCGCACACATTTGCTGTTTAACCATGCCAGCAAGCCAAGGACGCTTACCTGCTTTCTCACGCCAGCGAACCGCTTCAGGCGCCAGCTGTTCGGTGCCCTTTAGTTCTGTGGCTGCCAGTCCCCAGTTACTCTCGCCCAACATCACAATATATTGGTAATCTTCTTTGTGGCTATCATCTTGCAGCACATCAGACATTACCCACATTGCGGTGTCGACGACATCGAGCTTATTCTCACGGCTGGACTGCAGACCGAGATACCAAGCTGGGCGACCAATTAGGTGACTGAGTTCGGCAATTTGATGTATGCCACCTAGTTCGTCTAGGGGGACAGCAAACGTCATGCCGTTCACATCAAAGTAGAGAACCTGAAATCCTTCAGTGCGTTCGCCGTTTTGCCAAACAACCTCAGCTCCACCACCATTGCTAGAGTCTAAATAACTTGCGGTTGCTTCAATACTATCGGCAGCTTGCTCTAGCTCTTGAGCATCCATTGAAATCTGTACGGGTTCGAATGACTCCGTAACGGTTTCTGTTTCAGTAACTGGATGCTCTGACTCAATACTCGTGACGTCCCAGCTCTGAATTTCTTCTTCAACGGGCACTTCCACTTCAGGGACAACGATTTCTGGTTGAACCTTTGTTTTTACATCGATTTCGGTGTCGACTTCGATATCGACTTGCTGCTGCAAGCCACTAAACAGCTTTTCGAGATTTTTAAGATCGGGTTCTTCAGCAAACTCGTCAAACGCTCGGTCATAATCACCGACAGTGACACGTTGAGTAGCTACTTGCATACTCGGCTGATATGGCTCTGGCTCTGGCTCTGGCTCTGGCTCTGGCTCTGGCTCTGGCTCTGGCTCTGGCTCTGGCTCTGGCTCTGGCTCTGGCTCTGGCTCTGGCTCTGGCTCTGGCTCTGGCTCTGGCTCTGGCTCTGGCTCTGCAGAGACTTCCTGCGATGGTTCACCAAAGTCAACCATGAGTTCTTCGTCTTGCTCGAGGCCAAGCAGCGCAGAAAAATAATCATCCAGCGCTTGTTCACTTGAGAGTGGCGCAGTATCAGCTTTCATCTTGCGCGAGCCTCTCCAAGTAAATCAGTAGTTGTTTGTATGCAAACACACCGCGACTGCCAGCCGCAAAATGAGAGGCCGGCATATGCTTTAAGCTCGCATCACGAAACTTAGTATCAATCGGTACCGCCGAACTCCATACCTGAGATGGGTAATCGTGTTTCAACTGAGTCAAGGTCTGCAAAGATGCACGCGTGCGCTTATCATACATGGTCGGCACAATCGTCACCTTGAATGGACGCTGACGTGACTTCTGCATAATCGCCAAAGTACGAACCATGCGCTCAAGGCCTTTCATCGCCAAAAACTCAGTCTGAACAGGAATCAAGATTCGGTCACTTGCCGCTAGCGCATTGACCATCATCACACCAAGAATCGGTGGACAATCGATAAGGACATAATCGTATTCGTCACGAATAGCCATCAAAGCACGCTTTAAGATAAGCCCCATTCCACTGCGGTTGCCCATTACGCGATCAAGCGTCGCCAGCGACATATGCGCTGGCATGATATCGATATTATCGATATGGGTATTGTGGATGAGCGGCTTCACTCGGCTATCACTAAACTCTTTTAGCTGAAACAGATCGAACAAGCTGTGCGACAGCTGATCTGAATCCATCCCAAGATATGTGGTAAGTGAAGCATGAGGGTCGGTATCGATCAGAAGAACACGGTGCCCTTTTTGACTCAGCAATCCCGCTAATGTCACTGTGGTCGTGGTTTTACCCACGCCCCCTTTTTGGTTAGCAACGCTCCATACGATCATATTACTGCCTCTTTAGCTCAACCAAAATGCGCTCGGCAATTCGGTCTAGCGGCAAATCTTCACTTGAGATACCGGCTTTGGCTACCGCTTGCGGCATACCATAAACCACGCAAGATTCTTCATCTTGAGCCCAAACAGTGGAGCCTGCACTCTTAAGCATCCGAGCACCTTCGCGACCATCTGCACCCATACCTGTCAGTACCATTGAAAGTACCTTGTCTTGGTAAATTTTTGCTGCAGAGCCAAATGTCACGTCGACACATGGTTTGTAATTCATGCGTTCGCCACCATCTAGGATGCGGATCTTCGCACTCCCCGCACGACCTTCCAGCATCATCTGCATGCCACCAGGTGCCAAATAGGCAACGCCAGGCTGCAACATATCGCCATCGGCCGCTTCTTTCACCGTGATTTGACACAGTGAGTTCAAGCGCGCTGCAAAAGCGGCGGTAAACGTCGCTGGCATATGCTGAATCAGCAGAATAGGATGTGGGTAGTTCGATGGCAGCTTAGTCAGTATCTTCTGTAGCGCAACTGGACCACCGGTTGAGGTACCAATTGCGGTTAGCTGGTAGCTCTTGCCACTGCTTCTAAATCGAGATGCAGGTGCTGCGGTAGCTGGTCTACCAACCGAAGGAGCAGATTCCGTCGCACGTGTCGTTGATACGCGCGCCGCAGTTGGTGTAACTGGGCGACGAACAGCCGTACGTCTCATTAACGCACGACGACTTGCGATCTGCTGAACTCGCTGTTGCAACAAGGTCACCGCTTCGTCTTTATTACGAGCAATGTCTTCAAATTTCTTCGGTAGAAAATCTAATGCACCGGCCTCTAACGCATCAAGGGTCGCCTTTGCGCCTTCATGCGTTAGCGAAGAGAACATCAAGATAGGTGTTGGCTGCGCACTCATGATCTCACGGACCGCTGAGATGCCATCCATAACGGGCATCTCAATATCCATAGTGATCACATCAGGCTTTAGTGCCAACGCTTTTTCGACCGCTTCTTTACCGTTGACCGCCACATCAATCACTTCCAGACGTGGCGCCGCATTGATAATGTCACTGACTCGGCGACGGAAGAAGCTCGAGTCATCGACAACTAAAACTTTTAACGACATAACCTTCCTTATCAGATACGCGATGCTGCTGCGTACTGCTTAAGTAAGTCAGGCACGTCTAGAATCAATGCAATATGTCCATCACTGGTGATAGTTGCGCCCGCCATACCTGGCGTACCTTGCAACAAACTATCCAGAGGTTTGATAACGACCTCTTCTTGACCAATCAAGGTGTCGACGACAAAGCCAACGCGTTGACTGCCAATCTGAACGATGACCACGTGTCCATGACCAGTGCGCTGCTGTGCTCGAGCCGTGTGAGGTGCGAGCCAATCTTGGAGATAGAACAGCGGAATGGATTTATCTCGAACAATAATCGTTAACTGACCATCAACCACGTTGGTACGGCTCAAATCAAGATGGAAGATCTCATTCACGCTCGCAAGCGGCAATGCGAATGGGTTCTTACCTACGCCAACCATCAATGTCGGCAGAATCGCTAGCGTCAGCGGTACCTTGATAGTGATCTTAGTGCCTTTACCCAGCTCTGAATCAATATCAATCGAGCCATTCAAGGTGTTGATCGCCGTTTTAACCACGTCCATACCTACACCACGACCGGAAATATCCGAGATCTTCTCTTTACTTGAGAAGCCAGGCATAAAGATGAGGTTGAAACACTCTTTATCTGTAAGACGTGAAGCGGCATCTTCATCCATCATACCACGCTTAACGGCAATGCCGCGTAGCTTATCTGGGTCCATACCACCGCCATCATCAATGATAGCGAGCTCGATATGGTCGCCTTCTTGAGATGCAGACAGAGTGATCTTACCCGTGCGAGACTTACCTGACTCTTCACGAGCGTCAGGCATCTCGATACCGTGGTCGACCGAGTTACGCACCAAGTGGATCAATGGATCCGCTAGTGCTTCAACGAGGTTTTTATCAAGATCGGTATCTTCACCCTGCATTTCTAGCACGATGTCTTTATTCAGGCTGCGCGCCAAGTCGCGAACCACGCGCGGGAAACGACCGAAGACTTTCTTGATAGGCTGCATACGGGTTTTCATTACCGCACCTTGAAGGTCGGCGGTGACCACATCTAGATTAGAAACGGCCTTGGACATTTCTTCGTCATTGCTGTTTAAACCTAAGCTAACCAAACGGTTACGAACCAATACAAGCTCACCGACCATGTTCATAATGGTATCAAGTGTCGAGGTATCAACGCGCACGCTCGCTTCTGCTTGCGGTTTTTTCGGGGCGACAGCAGTGGCTTTTTTCTCAGCAGGTAGCGATTTCTCGCTGTTTGCTAGCGGTGCTGCTGGAGCCGCCGCAGGTGCTGGAACAGGAGCCTTAACAACGGGTGCTGGCTCAACTGGCGCTGGCGCCGCGTTCATTGATACTGGCTTGGTTGCTGCTTCTAGTTCATCAGGCGAAGGACCTTTGCCTACACCGTGCAGCTCATCAAGCAGCTTTTCGAACTCTTCATCCGTCATCAAATCACCACCTTCGTTGACAGAAGGTGTTGCGCTTGCTGCTGGTTTCACAGGCTCGGCTGGAACCGCAGGTGCTGGTTGAGCATCGCCCGCAGACGGTCCTTTACCCACGCCATGAAGCTCATCAAGCAGTTTTTCGAATTCGTCATCAGTGATATCAGATGAAGCCAAATCGCTTGCTGTGGTCGCAGGTGCCTCTACGACTGTCATTTTTGGAGCTGAACTGGCTTTCGTTGGACTACCGCCCTTACCGTGCAACTCATCTAACAGACGCTCAAACTCATCTTGGGTAATATCGTCGATAGAACCACCGGAGGACACTTCTGACGTTGTCGCAGGTGTTTCTAATACCGGCGCTGGTGCTTCAACTACTGGCTCTGGAATATCTACAACTGGAGGTGGTGTTGGGGCAGCGGCTACTGGTGCAGACTCATCTGCTGACTCAGGACTGCTAAGGCGATGCAGTTCATCCAACAACGCAGGGTCAGCCGGTTCTATGGATTCCATGTTTTGAACGGATTGGAACTGGTGGTTAACCGTGTCCAATGCTTTAAGCATGGTGTCCATCAAGCTCGCATTGACTGAGCGCTGGCCATTACGCAGAATGTCAAAGACGTTTTCTGCACCATGACAAGTGTCTACAAGTTCAGTTAACGCAAGGAAACCTGCGCCACCTTTGACCGTGTGAAAACCTCTAAATATTGCATTTAAGAGATCTTTGTCTTCCGGATTGTTCTCAAGCTCAACAAGTTGCTCTGAAAGCAGCTCTAGAATTTCACCCGCTTCCACAAGGAAGTCCTGAAGGATCTCTTCATCTAATTCGTAGCTCATAGTCACCCCTAAAACCCAAGACTGGAGAGTAAGTCATCCACTTCATCTTGCGAAGCAACGGCATCATCACGCTCATGAGGATTGATGATTGGTCCTTCAACGCCAGAGATCGTTTGCTTTGGTTTTGTAGTTGTTGGTTGTTGTTCGTCACTGAACACTTTCAAGATTTCCACAAGTCTCGTTTCCACTTCGCTTACCAAGGTGATAACGCGACGAATGATTTGTCCAGTAAGGTCTTGAAAGTCCTGTGCCATAAGGATATTGGTGAGCTGAGTGCGCAGTTCGGTACTGTCGCCTTCCACCTGACTTAGCAAGTCATCAATGCGATGACACAGGTCTTTAAATTGCTGTAGCTCGAGCCTGCCATGCATCAACTCATTCCACTGTGGGCGCACTTGAGTAAGGCACTCATGCAGGCTGTCTGCCATAGGCAAACAGCGTTCTACCGCATCCATAGTGGTATTCGCTGATACTTCGGTTTTATTGATGACATACTCAAGGCGGTCACGTGCTTCTGGGATTTCGTCGTTCGCAATCTCGTTAAGACGCGTGTCGTAGCTAAATTCCGTTAAAGCATCATGGAGGTCTCGTGTTAACGCACCGACCTCTTGCAGCACTTTACTCTCGCTGCCACCTTGGATCATCATGACTAGCTCATTTGCTTCCTGCTGCTTGTCTTGTTCCAACAAGTCAACAAGCTGCTTAGCTTGTTCCAATGAAATCATTCTGATATAGCCGTCTGCTATTTATGGCGTCTTATAAACGCTCAAAAATTTTATCTAGTTTTTCTTTTAATGTTGCAGCGGTAAATGGCTTAACGATATAACCGTTTACACCAGCTTGCGCTGCTTCGATGATCTGCTCACGCTTTGCTTCAGCAGTGATCATCAGCACTGGAAGGTGCTTGAGCTCTTCATCCGCACGAATATGGCGCAGAAGGTCGATACCTTGCATACCTGGCATGTTCCAGTCAGTTACTACAAAGTCAAAATCGCCTTTCTTGAGCATAGGTAATGCCGTCAAACCATCATCGGCTTCCAGCGTGTTGCTAAAGCCCAAGTCGCGCAATAGGTTTTTGACGATACGTCGCATTGTTGAAAAATCGTCAACAATCAAGATTTTCATGTTTTTATTCAAAATTGCCTCCACTGAAAGCAAGATCAGTGTTTATTAATTATTATCTGTCCAAGCGCTAAGCTTGGTTCGAAGACGCTGCATAGATTGACTCAGAATTTGGCTAACGCGCGATTCGCTGACGCCCAAAACTTCACCTATCTCCTTCAAATTTAACTCTTCGTCATAATACAGGGATAACGTTAATGCTTCACGCTCTGGGAGCGATTTTATTGATTCTATTAACGCTTCGCGGAACGCATCATCTGCGACACCCTGAAATGGCGAATTGTCCTCTTCATCTGCTACAGATACAGAGTCTTCAGAAACGCCAAGGTCTTCAATACCAACCAGTCTAGAGCAGTTAATGTCTGCAAGTGCTTTGTGGTATTGAGCTAACCCCATTCCCAAATGGTTGGCTACTTCTACATCAGTAGGGTCTCGATTGAGTTCTACTTCTAACGCCGAAATAGCCTGCGAAATATCACGACTGTGTTTGTGTACCGAACGAGGTACCCAGTCGCCGCGACGAATATCATCCAGCATTGCACCTCGGATGCGAATGCCGGCATAGGTCTCAAAGCTTGCACCTTTGCTACCGTCATAATTTTTTTGAGCCTCTATCAAGCCGATCATTCCAGCTTGAATTAGGTCTTCAACCAACACGTTTGGTGGCAAACGCCCAATTAAATGGTGAGCGATACGTTTCACCAATACTGAGTATTTCTCCAAGAAAGCTTGCTGACCACTCAAATTGGCATGCTGGTCATAGGTCAAAGCTTTATTCACCAAACGGTTCCTCTAGTGCTTCTGTTCTGTTGAGAAGTCTCTCGACGAAGAATTCCAAGTGACCACTCGGCACTTTTGGAATCGGCCACATCAGGGCTTTATTCGCCAATGAACTTAGTGCCAGCGCCGCTGGAGAGCGCGGGAATGCATCAACCACGATCTTCTGTCTTTTCACTGCTTGTCGCACTTTATCATCTAATGGAATGCAAGCGACTAACTCAAGACTCACATTCAAGAATCGTTCTGTGACTAATGTCAATTTTGTAAACAATTCTCGACCTTCGCGATAGCTGCGGACCATGTTTGCAACGACTTTAAACCGTTGAACTTGGTGCTCACGGCTCAAGAGTTTAATCAATGCATAGGCATCAGTAATCGACGTCGGTTCATCACACACCACAACAACAACATCTTGCGCGGCACGAGAAAAGCTCACCACCATATCAGAAATGCCCGCTGCGGTATCAACCAACAGAACGTCCATCTCTTCTTCAAGGCTGCCAAAGGCGCGAATGAGTCCCATGTGCTGGGCATGACTCAGTTCGGTCATGCTTTGAGTACCAGAGGTTGCCGGGATGATCTTAATACCATGAGGACCTTCCACAATGGCGTCTTTAAGCTCACACTCTCCAGCTAGGACATGGCCTAGGTTTTTCTTCGGTCGAATACCGAGCATAACGTCAACGTTAGCAAGACCAAGGTCAGCATCAAGTACCATGACTTTTTTACCTTGGCGAGCCATACAAATTGCGAGACCAAGCGTGACATTGGATTTACCAACACCGCCTTTACCACCAGTGACAGAAATGACTTTAGTCAAAGTAGGTTTAGTCAAACGTCTAAGGCCACTGGCCTGATCATGTATCATGTTATTCGTCATTTTCGCTTGCATCTAAACCCCCTCCATATCACTGTTCCAGAAGTGAGGTTCATTCTCTGTCGACTTCTCTAATAATTCGTTGGCTTTCGCGACCATATATTTTGGCTGCGCGATCACTATGTCTTCCGGTACACGCTGACCATTTGCGATGTAGGTAACCGGCAGTGCATTTTGTACAACGACGCTAATAAACTCACCTAGGCTGAGCGACTCATCCAACTTGGTCATTATGCAACCTGAAAGCGGGATTCTTCTGAAATGATCCAAGGTCTCTTGTAATACTTGCCTCTGAGCCGTAGCTGGGAGAACAAGATAACTATGGATAATTTCGCCGCTTTCCTGCATGAGAGTATCAAGTTGCTCTGAAAGACGGACATCACGTTGTCCCATGCCGGCTGTATCGATCAAAACCAAACGTCGATTTCTCAACTGATATAGTACATCGGCAAGTTCTTCAGAATCTTTAGCCACTCTCACAGGGCAGCCCATAATTCGGCCATAAATCGAAAGTTGCTCGTGAGCACCTATACGATAGGTGTCAGTAGTGACCAGTGCGACGTTATCAGAGCCATACTCCATTGCCGCACGAGCCGCTAATTTAGCGACTGTCGTGGTTTTGCCCACACCAGTCGGGCCAAGTAGAGCGACAATGCCCCCTTGACGCAAAATGTCTTGCTTACTAATAACGATTTGGTCAGAGACCAGAGATAGCAGTGCTTTCCACGCCTTTTGTGGCGGTGTGTCCTCTGGAATATAGCAGGCCAGCTGGTCTGAAAGCTCTGGTGAAATACCCATTCGTTCGAGGCGCTTAATCAACATGGCACGCAGTGGCTCACGACGCTCTACTTCTTGCCACATAAGCCCCGAGACTTGATGCTCCAACAAGCGACGAATTGAGGACATATCCTCTTTCATCGCTTCTAACTCTTCACCAAACTTACCATCGCGCTGCCCCGAGGGACGACGCACTTCTCTCGCATTATCCACGTACGACTCGTCTGAACGGTAAGATGGACGTCCATTGTCTTGGCGGTCACGAAAAGGCTGCTCGGTTCTGTTCTGCTGAGAGTATTGCAGGCGGTCACTGTTTTGATAACCATCGCTCACCGCTTTAGCACGTTCGGACTGACGCTCCAAAAGCGCGGAAAGTGAATCCGGTGGGGTTGCTTTAGGCTTAACTTGCTCCGCGGGTTCGTTGCCACGGTAGCTTTTTAGCATATTGGCAAAACGATCGGTCATCGAAGGGGTAGAGGCTGCGCTTTTTTGCTGCAGGTTTACCACGTCTTCTTTGAGATCACGTCCATAACCCGACGTAGCTGTGCGACTTGGCGCAGCCAGTGCATTACTGCCCATTTGACGATGTTCTGGCTGCGCAGTATCACCATCAATAGCAGCAACGATTTCTACGCCGCCCGCCACTTTTTTGTTCGACATAATCACCGCATCTGCGCCAAGTTCTTCTTTAACTTGGAGCAGAGCTTGCCTCATGTCTCTGGCGAAAAATCGTTTAATTTTCAAGTGTTACATCCATTCAATGTACAAACGTTATTATGACAACCTTAATGGTTAGTTGCCTACCGCCTGTACGATTCTAATCTGTTTCTCATCAGGGATTTCTTGGTAAGACAAGACTCGCAAGTTCGGAATGGTGTTTTTCACAAACTTAGCCAGTGTCGAACGCAACACCCCTGATGTCAGCAGCACAGCTGCCTCTCCTTTTAGCTCTTGCTCTTGAGTCGCTTGAGTCAGCGAAGCTTGAAGTCGTTCGGCTAATCCAGGTTCAATGCCAGCGGATTCCCCGCCAGATGCTTGCATTGTTTGATGCAATATTTGTTCCAGTTCAGGTATCAAAGTAATCACCGGCAGTTCTGGTTCTATGCCGTTGATTTCCTGAACAATCAAGCGTTTCAGGGCGATTCGAACCGCTGCCGTCAATACGTCAGGTTCTTGACTCTTACCAGAGTATTCCGCCAAAGTTTGGACGATAGTACGCACATCACGGATTGGAATTGCCTCATGCAGCAGGTTCTGCAGCACTTTCACAACCGTACCCAATGGCAACTGCTCTGGGACAAAATCTTCCACCAGCTTCGGAGCGCTGCGTCCCAACATTTCCAGAAGGTTCTGGACTTCTTCGTGTCCTAGTAGCTGTGCAGCGTTGTTGGTCAGCAATTGGCTTAGATGCGTAGCGAGTACAGTCGAAGAGTCTACGACGGTATACCCGAGCGCTTGTGCGTGCTCACGCTGCGCTTCTTGAATCCATACCGCCTCGAGTCCGAATGCAGGGTCAATGGTTTGCTCCCCGTCAATCAAACCGTAGACTTGGCCAGGGTTAATCGCTAGCTCTTGATCCGGACGAATCTCAGCCTCGCCTACGGCCACTCCCATCAAGGTAATGCGGTAGGAGTTAGGCGTAAGCTCAAGGTTATCGCGAATATGGACGGCTGGGATAAGGAAACCAAAGTCCTGAGACAGTTTCTTACGTACGCCTTTAACGCGCTCAAGCAGTTCGCCACCTTGGTCTTTGTCGACCAGCGGGATCAATCGATAGCCAACCTCTAAGCCAATGACGTCAACCGGGTGTACGTCATCCCAAGATAGCTCTTTCGGTGGTGCAGCTGGGTCGTTGCTGTTGCCGCCAGCTTCAGCCGGTAGGTTCTTGGTTTCTTCTTTGACTTTCTGCTTGCGGTGCATCCAGTAAGCACCGCCTCCTGCAAGCGCAGCCAGTAATAAGAAGGCGAAGTGTGGCATGCCAGGGACAATACCCATGACAAATAGGATACCTGCAGTAATGGTGAGCGCTTTAGGGTTGTCAAAGAGCTGAAATACCACCTGCTGCCCCATATCCTCGTCAGTATTTTGACGGGTTACCATAATCGCTGCCGCGATAGAAAGCAGTAGCGATGGTATTTGAGCAACCAGACCATCACCAATAGTCAGGAGCGTGTAGATTTGTAGTGCTTCAGAAAAGCCCAATCCGTATTGCATCATACCAATGCTTAATCCGCCCACAATGTTGAGGAACAGGATTAGAATACCGGCAATGGCATCGCCCTTTACGAATTTTGAAGCACCATCCATTGAACCGTAGAAGTCCGCTTCTTTCGTCACTTCAAAACGGCGCAACCTTGCTTGGTCTTGGTCAATCAAACCGGCGTTCAAGTCGGCATCAATCGCCATCTGCTTACCTGGCAATGCGTCTAGCGTAAAGCGAGCACTAACTTCAGAAATACGTCCTGCACCTTTGGTTACGACCATGAAGTTAATGATCATCAAGATCATAAACACCACCAGACCGACCGCATAGTTGCCGCCAATCACGACGTTACCAAACGCTTCAATCACGTTACCTGCTGCGCTTCCCCCTTCGTGACCATAAAGTAAAACCACACGAGTAGAAGCGACGTTTAGCGCAAGGCGCAATAGTGTTGCGATAAGGAGTACCGTCGGGAATGCAGCAAAGTCGAGTGGACGACGTGTGTAGACAGACACCAGCAGTACCACCATCGCTAACGCGATGTTAAAGGTAAAGAATAGGTCAAGTAGAATCGCTGGGATCGGCAAGACGATCATCGCAAGCGCGGCAAGGACCATGACTGGTGCGCCGATAGCAGGCAAGGCACGACGAGGAATTGTCGGCAACTTATCGGCAAAAGGTAACGTCAATTTCATTACTACTACATCACTGCTGGTCTCGGTCAATCCTTCGAGACGCGGGTTATTTCTCTAATAGACACATACTGCAAGATTTACGCCATCAAAACATGCCAATTTTTTGACACCACTAGTAACGCATATCTTTCGGGATAGTGATCTGCTCGTTTTGCAGCGTTGGTCTTTGACCACCCTTTTTACGGTATTGCTTGAGCTGGAACACATACGCCAGAATCTGTGCCACGGCAGCAAACAGACCGTCTGGGATCTCTTGTTCAAGCTCAGTCGTATGGTATAGCGAACGAGCAAGCGGCGGCGAAGGAATGACATAGATGTTGTGTTCACGCGCTACTTCTCGGATTTTCAGCGCCATATGGTCGACACCTTTAGCAACCACGACCGGTGCTTTGTCCTGTCCTTGTTTATATCTCAGTGCTACGGAGAAATGCTCTGGGTTGGTAATAATAACGTCAGCTTGCGGTACCTCTGCCATCATTCGGCGCTGTGCTGCCTCGCGCTGCAACATACGAATGCGGCCTTTCACCTCGGGCTTACCCTCGGTGTCTTTAAACTCGTCTTTGACCTCTTGCTTGGTCATTTTTAGCTGGTTGGCGTGCTGCCAGATCTGAAATGGAATATCGATGGCCACTACAATGAGTAGAGTGGTGCTGATAAGCAGTATGAAGTTCAACAAGATATCGAGTGCATGGAAGATATTCTGTGGGAACACCTCCATACTCAATTGAAACAAATCCGCTCGTGAGGCATTTACCAAATAAAAAGCCATGCCTGCTACTAACGCAACCTTAAGTATCGACTTAATCAGCTCAACCCAGCTTTGCATGCCGAGCATACGCTTTAAGCCACTGAGCGGATTCATCTTAGACATCTTTGGCATCGCCGCTTCAGCAGAAAAACTGATACCACCAACACCAGCGGCACCGATAAGAGCGGCCACGAATAGCACAAACAAAATAATAGCGAGTGGCAGCAGCAAGCTCGACAGTGCTCCTAGCACGACGTCAAACAACTTGGTGGGGTCATAGATTTCTTCCCGCGTCAGGGTAAACAAGCGAGACATGGAGCCAAACAGCGCACGAGCAAGCCCCTCACCAAACATCATGAGTGATAATGCCCCGACAATCAGTACCGATACTGAAGCCAGTTCTTTAGAGCGCGCCACCTGCCCCTTTTCGCGAGCTTGTTTAAGCCGCTGGGGGGTGGCGTCTTCGGTACGCTCTTGGCCGTCTGATTCTGCCATCGTCAGACCTCCCTTAACACACTAGGTCGATCAAGCGACACACCTGACCTTCCACTTCTAACCAGTACAACTGGTAATGACTGTATAAACCCGCAATGATGTACCAACAGATCATCAAACCAATCAGCAGTGCAAACGCGAAGCCGAGTGAGAAGATGTTAAGTTGAGGTGCAGCACGCGTCATCACACCAAACGATAGGTTAACCGTTAGCAGCGCAATGATTCCGGCCAATGCCATACTAAGCGCGGTTTGAAACATGATTCCTAGCCAGCCTGCCATCTCTCGAAAGTCCGTCGCAGACAGATGCCCAGTGCCAACGGGCAAGGTTTTGAAGCTCATCACCACTAGCTGAATCATTTTTAAGTGACCATCCGTCGCCAAAAAGAACATGGTCGTAAGAAACAAAAATAACTGGCCGAGTACCGGTGTATTTTGTCCATTGGCAGGGTCTACCATGGACGCAAAACCCAAACTCGACTGCATACCCAAGATCTGACCGAGCATAACAAAAGTCTGAACCATGAAAACGGTCACCATACCCATCGCCGTGCCAATCAAGATTTGCTCAGCAACCGTCAGAAAGCCTTCGAAAGAGAGAAGCTCGATAGTTTGTGGGATAGCAGGGATAGATGGTGATACTGCAAGGGTGAGCGCGAGCCCCAAGAACAAACGAATTCTTGGTGAAACAAAGTTAGCCCCAGTGACTGACATCACCATGAGCATGGCGGAGATACGCACGTATGGCCAAAAGAAGTTGGCTAGCCAATCGAGTACATCACTCGCTGGATATTCCATGCTCGTTACCAGAGCACCTGAGGAAGCCTTTCGATGATCTCATAGAAGAATTCCATCATCATCTGAGTTCCCCAATGGGCAAAAGCCATCAATGCCAAAATAGTCACAATAAGCCTAGGTAAGAAGCTCAATGTCTGTTCGTTGATCGACGTTGCCGCTTGGAAAACTGCAACGATTAAGCCAACAAGAAGACTTGGCACTACGATGGCACAAACCAAAAGCAGTACCATCCATAACGCGTCCCTAAACAGCTCGACGAACATCTCTGGAGTCATAACGCTTCTCCAGCTACAAGGCGAAACTGCCGGCCAGCGTGGACAAAATCAAGTTCCATCCATCAACTAACACGAACAGCATGAGTTTAAACGGTAGTGATACGATCATCGGAGAAAGCATCATCATACCCATCGCCATCAATATCGACGCGACGACCAAGTCGATAATCAAAAAAGGCAAGAACAGCATAAAGCCGATCTGGAATGCGGTTTTCAACTCTGACGTGATAAACGCAGGGATCAACACCGCCATCGATACATCTTCAGGGTTCTGAGCCGTCGAACCCGACATCTCGACAAAGGTTTCGAGATCTTTGACGCGAGTTTGCTTCAGCATGAAGTCTTTCATAGGCCCTTGAGCTTGATCGAACGCCTGCTTCGCACTGATCTGCTCGTTCAGATAGGGCTGAATCGCTTGCTCATTCACCTGATTAAGAACTGGAGACATGATGAAAAAGGTCAAGAAGATAGCAATACCAATGATCACCTGATTAGAAGGTGTCTGCTGCAGGCCCATTGCCTGACGCAAAATCGACATCACCACCACGATACGAGTGAACGACGTCATCAAAATAACCATTGCGGGCAAAAAGCCCAGCATAGTCATTAACGCGAGAATCTGCAGGTTGACTGAATAGTCTTCACTACCATCAGGGTTGGTTGTCATGGTAAACGCAGGAATGCCCGGACCAGTGCCGAAAGCGCTTGATGTACTGACGCCAGCAGCACCCTGGTCATTGCGCATTTCAGACACGGTAACGCTACTACTTGGCGCAGCATTGGTTGGAACTGAACTTGATAGTTCTTCTTCTGCAGCGCTGCTCAGCGGCGCAATCACCATGAATAGGCAGACCAGTAACAGTCGAATCCAGTTAGTCATTTTGTTGCTTCTTCATGATTTTAGATAGTTGGCTTGCAAACGCTGGCTGCGAAACCTCACTTTCGTCAAGAGGCTGTTCTAGTTTCGAAATCAGTTGAATCGACTGCGCTGTAATGCCGACTAAAAACTGCTCTTCACCGGCTTGAACAATCGCAATACGCTCTTTGGTGCCCACTGGAATTTGGCGAACAATCTTAAGCCCTTGCTGGTTAACCAAAGATGGCACCTTCATGCGTTTCAATACCCAGGCTAAGCCCAGAATAATGACAATCACCAGTACCAATGAACCCAATGTCGCAGCGAGATCGAAAGGAGACCCGCCCTGCGGCGTAACTTCTGCCGCAGCGTTGACCACGCTTGGAATTGTGTAGAGAGCAGCCGCCATGACGAGCGGCAAACATCGATTCAGTTTCATGCTTGTATTCTATTAACGAAGTTTTTTAATACGTTCAGTCTGGCTAATCACGTCGGTGAGACGAATACCAAACTTATCGTTGACCACAACCACTTCGCCGTGCGCAATCAAGGTACCGTTGACCATCACATCAAGAGATTCACCTGCGATACGATCAAGCTCAACAACAGAGCCTTGGTTAAGCTGTAGCAGGTTACGAATACTAATCTGCGAGCGACCTACTTCCATAGAAATGGTCACTGGAATATCCATGATGGTATCCAGTTTACGTCGCTCATCGTCGGTGATTGGTGCTGGCGAATCTTCTAGCTCATCGAGAGGTGCCGCAAGCACTTCGTCGACATCAATCTCTGGAGCCATTGGGTCTTCACCCAGTGCTGCTGCCCATTCGTCCGCTAGTTTTTGGTCATCACTGATAGTCATTGCTTATCTCTACTTCTGTTATTCTTCGTCGACTTCTTCCACATGCTCTAGCTCCGCCATAATGTCCTTCCCTAAGAAGGCCAGGTCGGTTTTAACTACATCTGGACGTCTAATTTTTTCTGATACTTGTACTGCCATCTTCTCGCCTGAACGTCCCATCTTCACTCGGAAGGTCGGAAGGTCTTCAACGAACATAGTGGCATTTTCTGGCATCTCGATAGGAATGATGTCGCCCGCTTGCAGCTCCATCAAATCACGCAGTGACACGTCTTTTTCAAGCAAGTTGACGCGAAAGTTAACCGGCACGTCCATGATCTCTTCACGAAGCGCACTACTCCAACGAACGTCCGTTTCCATCTTGTCAGATTGAACACCCGCATCAAGAAGCTCACGAATAGGTTCAACCATGGAGTACGGCATCACAACGTGGAAGTCACCACCACCGCCATCCACTTCGATATGGAATGAGCTCACTACGATCACTTCGGTTGGGCTAACAATGTTTGCCATACTTGGGTTAACTTCTGAATCTAGGTACTCAAACTCAACCCCCATCACTGGAGACCAGGCTTCTTTGTAGTCTTCAAACACCGTCTTCATTAGTAGCTGAATGATACGTCGCTCTGTTGGTGTAAACTCGCGGCCTTCAATCTTGGCATGAAAACGTCCGTCACCACCGAAGAAGTTCTCCACTAAGATAAACACCAAGCGCGCTTCCATAGTGATAAGCGCCGTCCCTTTCAATGGACGAAACCTCACCATGTTGAGACTTGTTGGCACGTACAAGGTGTTTTGGTATTCACCAAATTTCATCATCTGAACGCCGTTGATCGATACTTCGGCGGTTTTTCTCAGCATGTTGAACAGGCTGATACGCATGTGGCGGGCAAAGCGCTCGTTGATAAGTTCGAGCGTTGGCATACGACCACGGACGATGCGGTCTTGTGACGAGAAGTCAAAATGGACCACATCTGCGGGATCTTGATCCAGCTCGTCCTCTACCTCATCGACGTCATCGACCCCATGCAGTAGCGCATCAATCTCGTCTTGGCTTAATAAATCAGTCACAATGCACCTACTGGATTACAAAATCGGTAAACAGCACACGCTCAATCACAGGCTTACCTACCACTTGGCTTAGGCTCGCTTGCACATCTTGAGTGGCTTGATCACGTAACTCTACGCGACCATTGGTACTACGAAGCTGCTCTACCGTTGCTGAAGCAAACGTCGACAGCAGAGTACTTTCAATCAACGGCGAGTGATAGCGAGCTTGGCTTTCATTATCAAGACCTCTCACCATCAGCTGTACTTTAATCTGGACCATACGATCGCGTTGATTGCCCGCCGCATTGAACACAAACGGCTGCGCTAAATTAACGTATGAAATTGGGTCGACTGGCACCGCCGGAGCTGCACTACCGCTTGCTGTCATCGGTTGCGTATCGACACTGTCATCCGAACTTAAAAACCAATACGCACCGCCACCAGCAGCTAGCAATACGACAATTGCAGCAACGATGATAATTAGCAGCTTTTTGCTGTTGGTTTTAGCGGGTTCTAAGCTTTCTTCTGCCATATTTTTTCAACTACTGAGTTATCTTGATTTAGGCATAGTAACTGATGCCATCTTTATTTTTATTCACGGCAACATCGACTGTGACGCCACCCTCAACATTCGCGTCAGATTCTGCTGAACCATTGGTGCCACCGGAAGATGGACCACCGTTGCCTGAGCCATGAGACGCATGGCGCTGTTGCTGACCTTGCTGCTGAACAGAGGTGTCCGCTAACTGAATGCCTTGTTGCGACAACATCTCTCTGAGCCTAGGCATGGCTTGATCCACCATGTCTCGGGTTTGTTGGTTTTGCACGGTAAAGTGCACCGTCGCGGAATCGTTATTTAGGCTCATTCGAATCTGCATACGACCTAAGTCAGGCGGATCAAGGCGAATATCCACATGCTTAAGGTTCTTCGACATCATCATTTGAACCCGTTCGGCCACCTGCTCTCCGGCGTTTTCTTTCGTCAGCATAAGTGGTGATTGCACCGCCCCAGTTGCTTGAGCCGATTGCTCACCACGTACTTGGTTAGCCGTTAGCGCTCCAGCACCAGCAGCCTGCAACGCACCTTCAGAACCCACACCAGGCTGGTTCAGGGCCTTGTTGGTGCCTTTGGCTGCGCCAATTTGAAGTCCAGAAGCCTGGGTACTGAGTGGCGCGCTACTTTTTGCTTGCCCACTCGCCATCATTGCACTCATCGACGCAGCGGCGGCCATATCTCCGATCGGTTGACCTTGGCTAGCCCCTGCAACCGCTGCACTTGGGTTAGCGCTATTCTGTGCCGCCAGAGCTTGTGGAGTTTGCCCCTGCATGATCTGCGATTGAGTCAGTGCAGTCTTATCTGTCGTCACAGCCATACCCGCAAGCGCTGCTTTCGCGTCTGGCTTTACTGATGGATCTGCATCAGATTTGCTCCACGCGATATTATTTGTCGCCGCCTTTGCATCTGATTCGGTTGCAGGTGTCAATTTACCGTCACTGCCTTGAATGACAGCAGCGCCACCGGTTGCTGCTAGCAACTGGCCTTTATTTGACGCAGCAGCGGAGTCACCAGATACCGCGGAGTTAGTGCTCATAGCTACGGGTTCACCATTAGGCTTGGTAGCGACTTGAGTTGAGCCAGCAGCCATCATCGTCGATGCAGCCATCGCCTCATCTTGGCTAAGATTGCCCTTCGACACTTTCTGCTCACCGCTAGCGACATCCGCACCTTGGGATTTGATCGCTGATGACGCTTCAGCGTCTTGAGCCGCGACAGCCGCTACGCCAGCTCCCGCTTGAGTTTGCAGCGCTTTATTTGAGTTATCTAATCGAGACAGCAACTCTGCATTTTCTGAGACCGTTTGCTTCGCATCAGGCTGAGCATTGACGCTAGATTTCGCTGTATCTTCTAAACTTTGAGCTTTGCTAACACCAGCTTCTGCAGCCACACCGCTCGCTGTCATTTTTTTGACAGCCTGCTCTGACTCGTCTGAATCAGCAGAACCGACTGCCGCTGATTTATCCTTGCCTGTTACTTTCGAATCAGCGAGAGCAGTGCCATCTTCGCCTTCCACTTGAGCAGACTTAGATGCAGCTTCAGCGTCTTTTTTAGCGACAGCGTTAGTTTCCTCTGTCTCCGAGTCGCCCTCAGAAACCGATGATTTCACATCATCGAGCATGGCATCTGTCGATTTAGACTTACTGCCTGCCGAGGTAGATGCACCATCAACCTTTTGATCAGATTCAGACTTTTCAGAAGACAACGCGTCTTTGAACTTATCCCAAAAGCCTGAATTCTCACCAGTCTCGCCCTCAGTGACAGAAGATTTTCCGTCTCCTTTAGGCAGTACTGTATTCGATACATTGTTATTTGAAATCGACAGACTCATTCCATTTAGGCCCGTTTGATAGAAGGTTACGTATGCGGCGGGATCTTGCCGCCTATATTATCTAGGCATGTTCGATGCAATTTTTGTACCGATAACGATTTAGCTCTAAGGTAGGAAATTAGCGAGTTTGACGACGACGGGAAAACAACAAGTTAGAGAATTCATCCATCTGTTTCTGCTCTCGCTTAGCTTCAAGTTGCGCTTTCTCTTTCGCTTTTTTCTCGATGAGCCACTCATACGACTGACGCTGTTTTCTCGTATTGTGCCAGAACTCTTCGCAGTCACCGACTTGTTGTTGGAAATGGCTTTCAGCAGATTTTTGTTTGGTTAGCGTCTCATCTAACTGTGTCAAAAATCGATTTAAGTGACCGTATTGGCTTGCCGTAAGACCAGCCTGTCCTCGCGATACCAGTTGATTGCAGTAATCTAAGCGATACTGTTCGATCTGCCTAACCTGATGGTAGTAATCCTCGAGTTCGGCACGAGCCTTGTTTAAGGCGAGCACCGCCTGCTGCTCGTTATCCTTAGCCTGTTCAAGCAAGAACTCTAACGCGTTATCCATGACGCTACGACTCTACTTGCAACAGCTGTTTTAACATGCCAAGGCACATGTCGTATGGCACCGTTTCTTTCATGCTCTGCTGCAGGTACTGATCCAGTTTTGGCTTAAGGGTAAACGCACTATCAATTGCAGGATCCGTTCCTGGCTTATAAGCGCCGATCGATACCAAGTCTTGGTTTTTACGACATACTGATAGAACTTGTCGAACTGCTTTGGACATCAGAACATGCTGATCGTCGGTTATTTGTGGCATGACACGGCTGACCGATTTCTCCACGTCTATCGCTGGATAGTGACCAGCATCAGCCATCTCACGCGAGAGTACGATGTGACCATCCAAGATGGCACGGGCAGCATCTGCGATAGGGTCTTGCAAGTCATCACCTTCAGTAAGCACCGTGAAGAACGCCGTTATCGACCCTTGGTTTACGTCGCCATTACCAGCACGTTCCACCAAAGCGGGCAGCTTAGCAAACACGGATGGTGGATAGCCTTTCGTTGCCGGTGGTTCACCAACGGATAGCGCGATTTCACGCTGAGCTTGTGCAAAGCGCGTCAGTGAGTCCATCAATAGCAAGACATCTAACCCTTGATCGCGGAAGTATTCAGCGATGGTTAATGCCGTTTGACAACCTTTTAGTCTCATCAGAGGGGAAGCATCGGCTGGAGCCGCAACGACCACAGAGCGCTCACGCCCCGCAGTGCCGAGAATTTCTTCAATAAACTCTTTTACTTCGCGACCACGCTCACCAATAAGGCCAACCACAACGACTTGCGCGGTGGTACCTCTAGTCATCATCCCAAGTGTCACCGACTTACCCACACCGGAACCCGCAAAGAGACCAATACGCTGTCCCTTGCCGACCGTTAATAAGCCATTGATGGCTTTAAGGCCAACATCGAGAGGCTCAGTAATAGGTTTTCTCGCCAGTGGGTTAATAGGCTCGGCGTTAAAGGAGGCACGCTTGTCTGTATAGATATCGCCTAGCCCGTCTAGAGGATTACCTACACCGTCAATAACACGGCCAAGTAACTCCATACCAACTGGTAAACCGGTCTCTGAGGCCATAGGGGTGACTTTCGCACCGGGAAGTACACCCGTGATTTGCTCACTGGGCATAAGATAAAGATGTTCGCCAGAGAATCCGACCACTTCAGCGTCCATATCGCCGTGCATAGTTTCAACTTTACACAAGCTACCGATAGGTGCTTTGCAGCCAATCGCTTCTAGCGTTAGCCCTACCACACGCACTAGCTTGCCGGATGCCGTTGCTCTGGATTTATGGCCTTCCACTTTGTAGTTGGCCAGTCGCTGCGCCAGCGATTGCATTACTCGCCCCCTTGATGGCGGTTCGTGCCGCAAAAGCTCTGTAATACGTTTTTGACTCTGTCTTCTAGCTTGTAACTCACGCTGGAGTCACCCGCTTCAATATACACATCACCTCGATTGAGCGACGGCTCTACTGCTAAGGTCCAGTTACGGATATTCAGCTCTTCGTCGCCATAGGCTGCGCGAATGATGTCGATATCAATCGGGTTGAGCTTGAGGGTAATGGCATGACCTACAATCGGCAGCGCCTCTACCGATTGTTTTACTGTATCGAGAATAATTTGTGGATTGGTTTGCACTTCGACATGAACCACTTCTTTCGTCAAAGCTAAGACCATGTCCACCAGCTGTTTCTCCACTTGGCTAGTCATTAGATCAAGCGGATTAGAAAATTGATTGGCAAGGTTCATGAAGGTGTCTACTTGCTGCTTGATGTACTCTTCACCAGCAGCCACACCCTCGGCTTTACCTAGGTCTAACCCTTCTTGGTGACCTGCCGCTAAGCCCTCTTCTTTGCCTTTATCATAGCCTTGCTTGAAGCCTGCTTCTTGACCTTGAAACAAGCCCTCTTGATAAGCGCCTTGTTTGATCTGTTCAATCTGCTCTTCGGTCAGCATCAGCGGCTCTTCTTCCGCTGGCGTTTCTTCGCGTGGCGTCCAACTCGGGTCGTAATTGAATGCCGTCTCGCGCGCTTCTTGGCTTACTTGCGAGGTGTAGTCAGGCAGTCCCCACGAGTGGGCTTCTTCAACGGTATTGTCTTCTGACGGGCGTAAAAAGCCGCGTTTTCTATCATTAGACATTAAGTTAATCTTCCTTCACGCTTCGCTTACAAGAATTCGTCCGCGCCACCAGAGAGCATTAGCTCTCCGTTATCCGCCATGCGACGAGCAATCGTCAGAACTTCTTTCTGAGCTGCTTCTACATCAGCAACGCGCACAGGTGGCATTGCTTCAATATCTTCACGCATCATATCGGCAGCACGTTTAGACATGTTGTTGAAGATCTTCTCTTTAAGTCCTTCGTCAGCACCTTTAAGCGCACGTTGAAGTACATCTTGCGGTACGTCTCTAAGCAGCTTCTGAATACCTTGGTCGTCGACCTCGATAAGGTTCTCGAATACAAACATGAGGTCTTGAATTTGCGTCGCCATATCTTCGTCTTGGTCGCGAATTTGATCCATGAGTAGACCTTCGACATTGTTGTCTAGGTAGTTCATGATCTCCGCTGCTGCCTTCAGGCCGCCAATCTTGGCCGCTTGTGCACCCGCTTGACCAGCGAACTGCTTCTCCATGATTTCGTTGAGCTCTGCGAGCGCAGAAGGCTGAACCTCTTCTAGATTGGCAATACGCATCATCAAATCAAGACGAACACGTTCTGGGAACTGCGACAAGATTTCTGCCGACTGATCGGCCTCGAGGTATGACAAAACGATAGTTTGGATCTGAGGGTGCTCGTTGATGATGATGCTCGCCACTTGACGAGGGTCCATCCATTTCAATGAATCGAGACCTTTTGAGCCCGTGCCCAACAGGATCTGGTCAACAAGGTTATTCGCCTTATCTTCACCAAGTGCAGCCACAAGCGCATTACGCATGAAATCTTCGCTGCCCATACCAATATTGGTGTACTTCTGAATATCTTCTAAGAAGGCACGGTGCACCGCCCCGACTTTGTCCTGGCTAAGGTCACTGGCCTTAGCCATCGCACTACCGACGCGTTGCACTTGCTTAGGCTCTAAATGACGAATAATACTCGCCGCATCCGATTCATTAAGACTTAACAACAAAATCGCCGCTTTGTCTTCGCCGCTAATTGTTGCAATGTCTACGCTAGTTTCCGCTAGTTGACCGCCGTTGGCCGCTACAATTTCATTCGCCATTAGTTTTCAGCCATCCAATTCTTCACAACTTGCGCTGCAAGTTCAGGTTCATTCGCAACAAGTGCACGCACTGCTTTCAGCACATCTTCGTCTTTATGTAGGTTAGGTAAGTCAATACCAGAGCTAAATTCGAACAGCTCACTACCATCAATATCAGTGCCAATCAGGCTGGTTTCGCCATCCGCACCCAACGGCAAGCCGTCTGGTCCGTATAGTTGCTCATCTTCATCCTGAGCGGCAGGATTAAGCAGTTTCTTCATCGCTGGGCGAATCAATACAAGTACGACTACGATGATAACGAGTGCACTTGCAAACCAACGAATCCAATCGTTAAAGTTTGGATGCTCCCAAATAGGCACATCTGGTAATAGCTCAGCTGCTGGCTCTTCGAACGTCATACTAAGAACATTGAGAAGGTCACCGCGGTTTTCATTAAAGCCAACAGCACCGACTAATATCTGACGCAAAGCGGCAAGTTCACTCTCAGAGCGAGGCTCATAGGTCACTTCGCCCGTATCTGGGTTCACTTTCGCACGATTTTTGATAGCAACGGCAACCGTTTGACGATTCACTACGCCCGTTTGCTTGCGCTCGTGACTGATGGTGGTATCAAGCTCAAAGTTGCGAGTCGCCTCTTTGTGCACTGAGCCTTGACCCATTACCGAGCCATCTTTCATCTGCGCCACATCAGTTGGGATTGAGGCATCGGCCGGAGGCTGGTTACTCAGCGCACCAGGAACGCCAGCGACTACGCTGCCGTTATTGTAATCTTCAAGTGTGTATTCACTTCGTGTCGCCGGGGTATTTGGGTCGAAGCGCTTGCGCGTTTGCTCAACAGCGCTAAAGTCCAACTCGATATCAACCTGAGCGGTATAGTTGCCAAGACCTAAGATTGGAATCAGTACCGAGTCAATTTTCTCGCGAAGTGCTTGCTCTTGGTTACGCTCTAACTCCTGCTCTTTTCGTCTCGCCATAGACGTCGCGTCTTGTGAGCCAGAGTTGAGCAGACGACCGTGTTGGTCGGTAACAGTAATGCGCGACGGTTTCATACCTGGAACGGCACTTGCCACCATATCGACCACGGAATCGATCTCTTGCTGTCTAAGCAGCGAGCCCGTCGCCAATGTTAAAAATACCGATGCGGATGCTTCTTGATTGTGGCGAACAAACACACTTTGCTTTGGCAGTGCTAATAAGATACGAGCAGAACGTACCTGCTTCATTTGTTCTATAGCTTTGGCAAGCTGTCTTTCACGGCTTAGCTTGAGACGCTCTTGCTCAAGGCGTTGAGATACGCCAAAGCCCATATCTTGCATTAAGATATCATCGCCCGCGTTCGACTGACGGTTCAGGCCCGCACGAACCATATCAAGCTTCAGATTGTTGTATTCATTAGCAGGAACGCTTAATGCGTTACCTTCGAGCTTGTAGGCAACTTTTTTCTGGTCTAGGTAATCCAGAACGGGAATAAGCTCTTCGGTTTCATAAACGCCAAGTGGGCGCATCTCAGGTTCTTTCACCCAGAAGAACAGCATCACAATCAAAGCGACACAGATAGAGATAGACAGCACCAGTACGATCTGTCTTAGCAGATCGAGATCACCGACTGCCAGATCAAACTTAGAACTGCTTTTTTCATTGATGTCAGGGTTTTGACTGTCGGACGCTATGTCTGAGCTCGCTACCATTGCAGTATCGGTACCACTGTCCATTAGCGCGACATCCGTCGACTGATTTTCTTGAGCCACTTTATACTACCTAGATTACACGGGCATGTTCATGAGTTCTTTATAGGCTTCGACGAGCTTATTTCTCACTTGTATGGTTGCTTCAAACGCGACGCTTGATTTGTTACGAGCAATCATCACGTCGGATAACGACACATCGGCATCGCCACGGTCAAAACGCATCTGTAAATCGCCCGATGTTTTTTGTAGGCCATTTACGTTATTTACTGCTTGGGAAAGCATGTCTCCAAAATTCGCCCCTACTTGATGGGCATTGGCTGCAGGCTTAGTGTTTGACGCTTCAAACATCATCGCTTGCATTTCACTGTGTAATCCGTCAACTTTCATGCTTTACCATCCACTGCCAATAAATTGACAGTTTCCTTTCACAATTCTGATACTGGGCGTTAATTGATAATATTCAGCAAAAATTATGCCACGCCTACCCCGATACTGACTAGCATCGGGGCAAATTAATTTGTGACGATTAGCTAGGGATCTCAATTCCAGCATCGCGCATTTTGGCGAGCTTATAGCGCAGCGTTCTTGGGCTGATACCTAACTTCTCTGCCATTTCTTTTCGGCGACCCTCACACTCTTTGAGCGTCTCCAAAATGATGGCAAACTCTTGGTCACGCAGCTCACCACCAAGACCTTCGCTGGTTGCCACTGGGCGAGCCAGTTCAGACACAGCTTCAGCAACAGGCGCAACCGTTGGTACTGCCACCGATTGTGGTTCTGCTACCGCCATTTGCAGGCTGGATGCGTCTTGCCAATCCACGCCTTCCAACAAAATATGTTCGGCTGAGACTCGGTTTTTCTCGCACAGGATCAGGGCTCGCTGAACCACGTTATCAAGTTCACGAACGTTACCTGGCCACGGATAGGATTGAAGTTTGGCTAGTGCTTGCTCAGTAAACTCCGGCATAGGCATACCCAATTTCTTACAGTGACGCTCCGTCAGGTGACGTGCTAGCGGCGCAATATCGCCGGTACGCTCACGAAGCGCTGGCCAAGCGATTGGGAACACATTGAGTCGGTAATACAGGTCTTCTCGGAAGTTACCCTCTTGCACATATTGCTTAAGGTCGCGGTTACTGGTCGCAAGTACACGAACATCCAATGAGATACTCTTACGGCTACCAAGACGCTCAACCTCACGCTCTTGCAATACACGCAGCAATTTTGCTTGAAGGTTTAGATCCATCTCGCTGATTTCATCCAGCAAAATGGTCCCGCCTTGAGCTTGTTCAAACTTACCAGGACATGCCTGAATCGCGCCGGTAAATGCGCCTTTCTCGTAGCCAAACAATGTCGCTTCTAGCATGTTATCTGGAATCGCCGCACAGTTAATGGCTACAAAAGGGCCGTCAGCACGCAGTGATTTGTTATGAATGTAGCGCGACATGACTTCTTTACCAGAGCCACTTGGACCAAGAACCATAACACTCGCATCGGTCTTAGCGACCTTCTCTGCAAGCGCAAGGAGCTGAATACTCTTCGGATCAGCAACAACCGCATCACCATTATCGTCCGACTTAACTGGCGCATAGCGACTCACCATATTGAGCAAGACTTCAGGCGCAAAAGGCTTCGCCATATAATCAATGGCGCCCTCTTTCATCGCCGCTACAGCGTCTTCAATATTGGCGTAAGCCGTCATTAACAGAACAGGTAAGTTCGGCCAGTGCTGCTTGATGTTACGTAGCAGGGCTAGACCACCCATGCCCGCCATCTGAACATCAGAGACCACAATATCTACGGGTTGAGTTTTCAGCTTCACCAGCGCGTCTTCCGCACAGTCCGCTTCTACCCACTCGTAACCTGCAAGCGCAAGAGTATCGACTAATGCTTCGCGTAGACCTTCATCATCCTCTACGATCAGTACTTTGCTCTGAGCCATCAGTTTAATCCTTCATCTGTTACTTCTTGATTCGATGTGGTTTCTGCTAGTGGCAGACACATGGTAAAGCATGCGCCATCATCGTCTTCTGATATTAATTCCAATCGTCCCTCGTGGGCACGACATACCATTTGCACTACTGCGAGACCAAGGCCCGTGCCTTGTGAACGTGTCGTGAAAAATGGCTCCATGATTTTTTGTTGTAACTCTTTTGGAACACCCGGTCCGCTGTCTTGAACCGAGATCTTGAGTTCATTATTTACGGGTCTAAAGAACACATCGACCTGTGAGCCCTTACCCGCAATTTGGACTGCATTGAGCACGAGGTTACTTAGCGCTGACGCCAACGCATTGGCGTTGCCAAGGAGCTGAGTTTCCTCTTGCTCGACTTCTAAGCAGTAATCAATTTGATTGCTCTTCAGCGTGGTCTCTACCATAGGTTGATATTCTGCGACTAAATCAGCGATGGTAAACGGCTTAATCACCTTGTTATCACCGCCTTTGGCAAACAGCAGCATATCATTCACCTGCTTTTCTAGGTCATGCAGTCGATCGACAAGCTTGACTTGAAAACGCTCACGTGTCGCTTGCGGCAAGTTTGGCGCTCCAAGGTTCGACGCGTAGAGCATTGCACTCGACAATGGCGTTCTCACTTGGTGTGCCAATGACGCCACCATACGTCCCAATGATGACAATCGTTGCAGGTCGCTGACGCGAGACTGGAGCAAACGTGTTTCGGTAAGGTCGGTAATTAGAATCAGCTGACCGGTTTTTGATGCTGAAATAGCAAGACGTACCTTACGCCCATTACGCAGCGATACCTCATGGCCGTCATCTTCTCTTGGGTCAAACACGACTTGGATAAGGTGGAACCATTTTTGACCAACAAGTGGGATCTCTAGGATTCGATGCGCTTCAGGGTTAGCTTCTCTTACAACGCCTTGGGAATCCAATAGGATAACGCCCGCAGGCATGGCTTCGATAACCTGTTGGTAGCGTTCAACTTGCGCCTCTAGGGAGTCAAGATGTGAGCTCGACTCTGGTTCAGGTTGCGATGTTTCATTGACCATCTGATTCATTTACGAGGCTTTCCTTTCTCTCATTACCGCTCGTAGAAATACGTAAGCCCAAAAAAGACTATAGCCCGACAATGCAAAAGGCATGCCGAGCTATATTCTTTCAAAATCAGACACTTAATTGCGTCAATTTTTTGTCGTCAATTTTTTATCGTGACCAGAGTCAAATTTTAGTCGAAGAGGGAAACTAACGATTGATGCTGTACTTGCGCATCTTTTCAACCAAGGTAGTTCGACGCATACCCAGCATATCGGCAGCACGTGCCACAATACCGTCTTGAGCATCAAGCGCTTGATTGATCATGTTCACCTCAAGATCCGCCAACATCTCTTTAAGGTTGACCCCTTCTGGAGGCAGTGACTGAGGAGAGAGTTGCTCATCAAACTCTGGCTCATCGCTGAACGAGAAGTCGTCAGAGAAAATGCTGTCTAACGCATCACGCTCTTGCTCTTCAATGGTTTTGAACGCATTCATTTCTGGTTGGAACTCGGGAATATCACTGTAGCGGTATTTAACCGGTAGGTGATTCACATCCACCAAGCTATTTGGGTACAGGATAACCATACGCTCAACTAGGTTCGCGAGTTCACGTACGTTACCTGGCCAGTCATGCTCCATCAAAGAATTAATAGAACGTGGTGCGAAACAGATCGGTTGACCCCCCTCTGCTTCCATACGAGCCAAGAGTTCTTGCAACAACAGGGGAATATCTTCTTTACGCTCACGAAGCGAAGGCATCTCGATAGGGAACACGTTCAGACGATAGAATAGGTCTTCACGGAACTCTCCTTGAGAGATCATTGATTCAAGGTTGCGGTGCGTCGCAGCAACAATACGAACATTGGCCTTAATGACAGCTGTACCACCCACGCGCTCGAACACTCGCTCTTGCAGCACGCGAAGCAGTTTCACCTGCATTGGCATTGGCATATCACCAATTTCATCCAAAAACAGAGTGCCGCCTTCTGCTAGCTCGAAACGACCTTTGCGCGCTGTAATAGCACCAGTAAACGCCCCTTTCTCGTGACCAAACAATTCACTTTCAAGCAAATCGGGTGGGATCGCGCCGCAGTTAACCGGAACGAAAGGCCCTTTACGGCGGGTTGAATGGTAGTGAATATTTCGCGCCACTACTTCTTTGCCCGTGCCCGATTCACCTAAGATTAGTACGTTGGCTTCAGAGCCTGATACCTGCTCGATTAAATGGCGAACCTCTTGAATACCGGGACTTTGCCCAACTAGGCTGCGAAACAAAGTGTTTTTGCGTGCCGCAGAAGGTACTTGAACGCCTTTGCGGCCAAGAAACTCGCCACAGTGACGTAATGCATCGCTAAGCTGGCGATAGTTGAGAGGGAATTCGAGTTCACCGACAAAATTTGTCAGCGACTCTACTGCGCCAGTAAACTCGCTTGTGACTAATAAAGGGATATGATTTGACACAGAAAGCTGCGACAGCAACGCTTTAGAAAGCGTCGGGCTTTGCAATGCACCAACGATGCACCCAGACCAGGTCCGAGTCCAATCAATCTGATTGATGTCGTTTGATGAGATTGCGACGCAGTGCTCACCTACAAACTCGAGAATGGTTTGTAGGTTATTTCGCACCTGCGAGTCATCAGCGATAACAAGAAGTTTAGCTAAGTCTTGCATGTGTCAGGAATAATGCCTTGATAAGTCAACCATATGTGGCTTCTCTTTAGGTGATGAAGCTCACACAACAACTAGTCTTTATAAAATCACTATGTATTTTATAAAACAATTGGTTAGGTACAAAAAAAGCGCCATTGGCTAAGAATGGCGTCTATTCTATTGGCATTATTTTCATAAGGCAACTGACTCACAGTCACTTTAAGAGGTTTATTCCGCTTAAATACCTACTTCTTGAGCAGTTAGGTTGTGATAATCGGTTGGAATTTGATCCCAAGCAGATTTTATCTCGCGGATAATTTCTATAACATCATCAATTGGTTGCGGATTGTTTTCATGGTTAGCCGCTGAAATTTGCGTGATCATGAACTCATAAAGTTGGTCTAGATTCTTGGCAATATCACCGCCATCGTCCATCGATAGGCAGCTACGCAGCGCGATAATGATGTCCAGCGCTTTACCAATACGCTCACCCTTTACTGGAATATTGCCTTGTTCCATCGCCGCTTTTGCTTGGATCAAACGCTCTATCGCTCCACCCATCAGCATTTGGATAACTTTGTGCGGCGAGGCAGCGGTCAATTGGCTGTCTACTGAAACTTTCTTATATGCTTGCAATGAACCACGCATCACTATCCTCTCAAATATAATTTTTGTACTGCTGTAAGGAACGTTTACCATGTCGGTATTTTCTTAACGACTGTCCCAGCTGTTCCGTTTTCGATTCCATAAGTACCGTGATATGGCGTGTCGACTCGACGACTTGCTTCCATTGGGCACTTTGCTGCAGGTTCGGATTCCTTTTGCAGACATCAATGATGGTTTTGACTATTTGTTCTCTTTTATCGACCAGTTGATGAATTTCTTCAGTCTCTGGGTCAATATTTTCTATCAATGATAATAAACGGTGATCCAAATCACTTAACTCATTGAAAATATGCATTTAAATGCCCTTCCCCAACACGATTACGACAGCGCATTCATCATGCCTGCTAATTGAGCTTGCATCTTACCCGTGGCGTCTTGCATCGCCGCGAACTTGTCTTGAGTTCGCTTCTCAATGCCTTGCATGCGCCGATCGAGCGCGACCTGGTCATCGTTAAGTCGATAGTTCTGTTCTGTGAGACTCTTTTCACGAGTACGAATTGAACCTGTCATACCCGTCATACTGTGAATCGCATCTTCGACCTTTTTGGCAAAGCCGTTATTGCCACCAAAAAAGTCTTCTAGCTTGTTGAAGTTGTTGTTGAGCTGCTTATCCAACAACTGATAATTGATTTCGAGATTACCCGCGCGAGTGGTAGTGATACCGAACTCTGTCAGTGTCTTCAGATCCTCAGGTGCATTCTCAATGCTGGCCGAAAACACACTTTTTAAACGAGAGTCTGCGCTGCGAACGATGCTATCTCCTGCAAGTGGCCCTGCCATTCCGGTAGCGGGATCAACTTTGGCCAGATCCTGTGACACTTGGAAAAATTGGTTATAGGCGGCAACAAACTGCTCGATATCGGCACGAACACTTTCTCTATCGTATTCGACACCAATTTCTGCGGCGCGCTCGCCAGGTTTAGTGGTGCCTTTGAGTGTTAAATCGACACCTTCAATCGCATCCTCAATCACATTATTGTGACTGGAAAGCTCAGCAACTCCATCAAGTAACACGACAGAGTCTTGGGCAGATTGGACTTCTGACATGCCCATGTATACCTGCATTGAGCGCTGCGCTTCGGCTAGTTCCGCTTGGATCGCTTCCACTTTCTCTAAACGCTCTCGCTCCTCTGGAGAGAGCTTTTCACGCTCAAGCTTTTTCGCTTCCTCTTCCGTCATATCGCCATCGGCAACAGCCTTGGCGATGGCCGCTTTCTCAGCCGCAAGTTCTTCTTCTAGCTTGGCTTGGGCTTCTGCAGGCGTGACATAGGAGTCCGTAAGCGTGCCTGATGCGGTGTTCGACCAACCCGGCACCTCTTTTGATTTTTCGATGGCTTTCTCATCAAGCTCCGGCTTCGGTGCTTGATAAGAATCCATAAGGGTGCCCGACGCGGTTTCCGTCCAGCCAGGAATTGTGTCTTCAGGGCGGCCAGACTTTGCCTCTTGAGTCTGTGCAGCGTTTTCTTCGCCTTCTTTGACGGTCTCGTCTACCTTGGTTTGCTCAGCAGAATTTAATTCTTCATTCGTTTTTTCTGATTCGCCGACTTTCGCCGCTTCTTCTGGGCTAAGCTCACCGTCTACCGCGTCTTCGCCCGTTGGCATACCTAGCACGCTTAAGGCTTCAGCTTGCGCTTTTTCTAGATCGCGAACTCGCTGCTCAATCGTCTTATATTCAAATCGATAGAGATCGTTACCAACTTCTGCATCAACATTGATGCTGATGGCTTTTTCAGCACCAGACTGGTTGGAGGCAACGATAAGTCTCGGCCCATTACGGTCTTTAATAATGGAGGCTCGAACGCCGGGGTTGTCACTGGCACCGTTAATCGCTCTCACGACATCGGTGAGTTTGGAATTCTTGCGAAGGGAAAAGTCGAACTGCTCGTCGCCAAGAGAAATTTGCAGCTTACCTGGGCCAAATCGTGTGTCTTCTGGAATAACATCAGAAGCGATTTTATGGCTCTGTGCAAGCTGCAATACATCGACAGCATATTTGCCAGCGATCGCATCAGTCGTCGCTGTTGCTGTGACAACACTTTCTTCAGTGGTGTTCACACTGCGAAGTGCAAACGCCTTTTCCTGGCGAAAGTTTGCCATCAGATTTTTCATCGTATCGAGTGACTCTCTGAGTCGTCCATAGGCACTGATACTGGTATCAATTTTTGCGCGCTCGAAGTCGATACGTTGCTGCTTTGGAATACGCTCAGCATCGACTATCTTGCTCACCATGGAATTGATATCCATGCCAGATGACATCCCTATCGGACCCATTACTCACCAAACTACTGCAAATCTATACCAACCTGACCCAATCAGGTCAGACATTAAACCAGCATGTCTATGGTTAACGAGCCATGCTGTTCAATGCGCTTTAAAACTTCGAGTAGTTCTTCATCTGGAAACTGGCGAATGACGTCACCACTTTCTTTCGCATACACTGTGACAATATTGCGACCTGTATCTTCATCAACACGAAACGACAAACCCGTATTCATGTCACTTAAGAACTTATCCAGTCGCTCTACCATCTTTTCGCGCTCAGCATCATTCAGTTGCTGTCGTTCATTGGCGATGCGTTGAATCATCTCCGTCGCCTTCTTATTAGAAAGCTCCGGCGTCTCAGTTTTATTGACCCCTTCAACCGACTGAGATTTCTCTTTTTTCTCTGTCGTTACCTGTTGAGAGGCGGCATTGTTAGTATTCTTTGAAGCAAGTTCTGTGCCATTCGATGAGGCAAAAGGCTGAATGTTCGATGCGTAGGATGAAATGTCCATTCTCGCTCTCCCTGTTCTAACCTTGTATTGTCCAACTCCAACTGAGGTACTTCTCGTTGAGCAATAACATTGAAATTGGGAGTTGGCGGTAAAGGGACGTTACCGCCAACCAACCTTGCCTAAGGTCTACGACGAAATTAGCCTAGTAGGCTAAGAGCCGCCGATGGAGACTGTTTCGCTTGAGCAAGAATCGAAGTACTTGCTTGTTGCAAGATTTGATTCTTAGTCATCTCAGTTGTCTCTTTAGCATAGTCTGTATCTTTGATACGGCTATTTGATGCATTAACGTTTTCGTTAATGTTGCTTAGGTTGTTGATAGCGTGGTTGAAACGGTTTTGGAATGCACCCAGTTCTGCACGTTGAGAGTCAACGCTCTTCAATGCGCCATCAAGAATAGCAACCGCTTCTTGAGCACCCGCTACTGACGTTACATCTACGTCTTTAACAGTCACGTCTTTCGCGTCACCTAGATCGAGTTCAGAAGCTAGAGCACCACCAAACGTCACTTCACCGTCTACTTTTTGAGTAGAAGCGAACAGCTGAATTTTGCCGTCTTCGCCAACCGATGCTTTAACGTCATCGCTCTGACCGTTGATGTAAGTCGCTAGCTGTTCGATATCATCGCCTTGTTTAGCGTTGATAGTAAGATTAACGTCATCACCTTGCTTGTTGGTATAGCTCATGGTGATTTCAGTATCAGTACCAACAGTCCAGTTAGCATCTTTACCTGTGTTCGCTGCGTAGCTCTTACCACCCATTTCTGCTGTATCAGAGCGTAGGTTACCCATAGTTAGCATTACTGCTTCACCAGAGTCAGCACCGATTTGGAAAGACTGAGTACCGTAAGTACCGTTTAGAAGACGGTTACCACCGAATGACGTTGTTTCTGCGATACGGTTAAGTTCGTCGTTAAGCGCCGTCACTTCTTCTTGAATCGCTACACGCTCGTCTCTTGAGTTAGAACCGTTTGCAGATTGTAGTGATAGGTCACGCATACGTTGCAGGATGTTAGTGGTCTCGTTCATTGCACCTTCAGCGGTTTGTGCAATAGAGATACCGTCGTTTGCGTTTTTCACCGCCATATCAAGACCGCGGCTTTGCGCGTTCAAGCGGTTAGAAATCTGTAGACCCGCAGCGTCATCTTTCGCGCTGTTGATTTTATAGCCCGAAGACAAACGCTCCATTGATTTTTGTGTACCTTCCGCAGCGTTGTTCAGGTAACGCTGGGCGGTCATTGCAGACACGTTAGTGTTTACATTAATTGCCATATTGATCTCCTTAGGCATTTAGGGGTAGATGGCCTCTGTGTCTCTCACCTCACGTTGGCACATCTGATTTCATTTCTCTCAATCCCTGTAACGGCGATTCATTTAGAAGCTTTAGAAAAAAAAGTGATTTTTTTTAGAGTAAATTCAATTGATTGAATAAATGTGAGCTTGATCTAAATAAATAGGCTGGATAAAGGTAAGAAACCCCTGATTGGAAAGGAGCAATCATTTAATGCAAAAAACCAGAGCCGAGGCTCTGGTTTTGTCGTTCTTTAACGCTTAAATCAGCGCGAGCGATTAGCCTAGTAGGCTTAGTGCCGCGTTTGGCGCTTGTTTCGCCTGTGCCAAGATTGAGCTTGATGCTTGCGATAGGATTTGGTTCTTCGTCATCGCTGTCGTCTCTTTCGCAAAGTCGGTATCTTTGATACGGCTCTTCGACGCATTCACGTTCTCGTTGATGTTATCCAAGTTGTTGATTGCGTGGTTGAAACGGTTTTGGAATGCACCCAGCTCCGCACGGTGGCTGTCTACATACTTCAACGCTGAATCGAGAATCGCGACTGACTCTTGAGCGCCGCCTACTGTAGTTACATCGATAGTATCAACCGTAACTGCTTGCGCGTCTTGCATACCAAGCTCACCCGCTAGGCTGCCACCAAAGCTCACGTCACCGTCTACTTTGTTGTTACCAGCAAATACTTGTAGCTGACCATCTTCGTTTACTGACGCTTTTACTAGGTCTGTTTGACCGTTGATGTATGTCGCTAGCTGCTCGATGTCATCGCCTGCTTTCGCATTGATGGTCAGCGCTTGGTCTTGACCAAAGCTGTCTTTTAGCGTGATGGTTAGCTCGTTTGCATCTGCGGCTACGCTCCAGTCTTTGTCTTTCGCGTTTGCTGCTTGGTAGCTTGAACCACCCATCATTTCGTTGTCTGAACGCATGTCGCGTAGGCTTAGCATCACAGCTTCACCATTGTCAGCACCAATTTGGAATGACTGAGTGCCGTAGGTGCCGTTTAGAAGACGGTTACCACCAAATGATGTGGTTTCTGCAATACGGTTTAGCTCGTTGTTCAGTGCCGTCACTTCTTCTTGAATCGCTACACGCTCTGCTTTTGAGTTTGAACCGTTCGCGGATTGAAGCGATAGGTCACGCATACGTTGTAGGATGTTTGTTGTCTCGTTCATCGCACCTTCTGCTGTTTGTGCGATAGAGATACCGTCGTTGGCATTACGTACTGCGACGTCTAGACCACGGCTTTGTACGTTCAAACGGTTAGAGATTTGAAGACCCGCTGCGTCGTCTTTTGCGCTGTTAATTTTGTGACCAGAAGACAAACGCTCCATTGACGTTTGTTGAGCCTGGTTTGCGTTGTTTAGGTAACGCTGCGCAGTCATCGCTGATACGTTTGTGTTTACATTCACTGCCATGTTGTTTCTCCAATTGATTTTCCGGTGTAGCGGTTTCCGACGTCTCGGAAAACCAAGTAGTTCTCTCAAAGTTAATCTTTTAACGACACGCCCAAAAAAACCTTTAGGAAAAAACGAGAAAAAATTCGATAAAACATCCATTTGGTTAGGAATTGAGCAAACGATAGCAAAATAATAAAAAAGCGCTAAAGATCCGTTTGGCAGTGCCGAAACAGTCAGATTTTCGCTTGTAATAGCGTTTGAAAAACTAGGAGCTGAAAATAAATGTTGGGGGGCTAAAAAAGAAAAAGCCCCTATTCCTTTGAGAGAACTGGGGCTGGATGGAAGCCATGGCCTGTGTGGAGATCAAGAGAAATGAACACAATCTGGCTATCCGACATACCTAATGGCCGTATCAGGGCAGGTTGAGAGAGAGAGCCCCAACACTTTCACTAAGTATGCTTGCCAAGCAGTTGGGTAGGTACGCCACGTCTGGCTAGTTACCCTCTGCTTTGTCTGGACGTCCTTACTATTGTAGTAGAGACATCGCAGAGTTCGGCAACTGTTTCGCTTGAGCAAGAATCGAGGTACCCGCTTGTTGCAGGATCTGGTTCTTGGTCATTGCGGTTGTTTCCTTGGCGAAGTCGGTATCTTTAATGCGGCTGTTCGACGCATCAACGTTTTCTTGTACATTCGCTAGGTTATTAATACTGTGGCTGAGACGGTTTTGCTTAGCACCCAAATCAGCACGCTGTGAGTCCACATACTTAAGCGCAGAGTCGATAACCGAGATGGCATTCTGAGACCCGGCAACGGTGGTCATATCGATATCTTGAACGGTCGTTAACGTGCCTTCACTAGATAAGCCAAGCTCTGATGCTAGATTTCCAGAGATGGTCATGTCACCTTCAAGCGCAGGCTCTGCTACAAAGATTTGTAACTCACCATTATCACCAACGGATGCGCTCACAAGGTCTGACTGGCCATTAATGTAAGTCGCTAGCTGCTCAATATCGTCACCCGCTTTGGCGAACAGGTCGATAGACACTTCTTCACCCGCTTTGGTGGTAAACTCGAACTTAAGGTTGTTGGCATCCGGAGCTACTGACCAGTTCGCGTCTTTAGCGTTCTCCGCCGTAAAGGTAGTACCCCCCATACGGAAGTCGTCAGCACGAACACTCGTCAAACCCATAATCATTGCTTCACCTGAGTTTGCGCCGATTTGGAATGACGCATCGCCAAACGATCCATTCAACAGGCGGCGACCACCAAATGATGTCGTCTCTGCAATACGGTTAAGCTCCGCTTGCAGTGCCATTGATTCTTCGTTGATTGCTTGGCGCTCTGACGGAGAGTTTGTGCCGTTCGATGATTGAATCGCAAGGTCACGCATACGCTGCAGGATATTGGTCGACTCGTTCATCGCACCTTCAGCGGTTTGGGCAATCGAAATACCGTCGTTTGCGTTTCTCATCGCAACATCAAGACCACGAGACTGCGCTGTAAGACGGTTGGAGATTTGCAAACCCGCCGCGTCATCTTTCGCGCTGTTGATCTTGTGACCCGAAGACAAACGTTCCATCGACGTATTAAGGTCGTTCGAGGACTTGTTGAGATAACGCTGTGCGGTCATCGCCGAAACGTTAGTACTTACTGTAATTGCCATGTTGCTCTCCTAAATGAGTTCGCAAGCGTTTCAAGTTGGATTGCGATCAAACCACCAGTCTTTGGCTAAAACCGGCCGTCTACATCCACCTGATACCCCGTATCAGATGGAGTATCTAATCATTTTCACGTAATCAAGCTTTGCTAAAACGGCAAAGTCTTGGTTGTTCAAATCTTATTAATACAAATCACGTGCCAAGTTTTAAAGTTAATCATGAATAATATTTATAATGTTTTATTTCAATCACTTAAATCAATCACATCTGATCAGTAAATGAATTAAGTGCTATCTATTGATACAAGTGGCAAGGCTCTAGTCTACTGGCTTGCCGCTTCGTCGTTTCAGCTTTACCGCTGTCGTTTCAACACTACCGCTTTCGTTATCTGCACCTAAGGCTGAGCTCATAGGGCAACCGATAACCAGAGAGGTGATCAATCTTATAGATAGTTAAACAGTGTTAAGTCCTTGGTTTTACCAAAGGCAAGCTGTGACGCCTGCAAAGCTCTTGAGTTCTCTTCAAATTCGATAACCGCTTTTGAATAATCAAGATCTTCAAAATTACTTTTTGAGCGAGCCAGCGAGATCTTAAAGTCTTCATGCTGCTGCTCTTGAATATCTAGGGTGTTTAGCCTCGCACCTACGTCCGTTCTGGACTTTGTTAGATGCAGAAACGCAGCGTTAAACTCTTCTGTCACCTGGTGAAGCTGCGCATTAGAGCTCGCATCCGATACGTCGTAGTCCATCCAATAGATAGCATCTCTAAAGCTATCAAATACGCTAAAGGTTTGGCGAGGCTCTAGCTCTATCGCATCACCAGGCGTAATTTGACCTTTAATGCGAATGTTCAAGCCTTCGTACTCGACCCCCGTTTTAGGGTCGAAGTCGCCAGCTTTGACCACTGAGCCATTCTGCTCAAGCTGGTAACCAAAACGATCGTTACCCATGTCGACAAACGTCACTTTATAGCGATTGCTGTCATTCGAGTTGGTGTTCGTCGCTTTGTCGAGCAGTAGCTCAGAAGCGTTTTGTAGCTGGTATTTGGCCGCATAGTCACCAAACGGATTATCGACTTCCATGAACAACTTACTGCCAGGATCACTCGTCGGGATTTCCATGCTGTTTGAGATGCGCATCTTGCGCTGATAATCATCACCTGCGTACGACATTTTGCCGTTGCTGTCGACAAAGAACGGCTGTGTCTTTGGCTTGGTACCCGCAAAGGTGTAGTTACCGGACTCGTCTTGATTGTTGGCCAGCGCTAAAAAGTTGGCGGCAAGCTCTTCAATTTGACGCGCTTTCGCTTCTCTATCTTGTGGTGATAACGCGCCGTTGATTGACTCCATCGTCAAACGTTTGGCGTGATCGGTGAACTGTTCTGTCTCCCTTAGCATCACCTCTTGGTGCTCTAGGCGGTTGCGAGACAAAACAATAGAATCTGTGTGTTGCTTAAGCTGCTCGGTTTGCTGACCAACTTTCTGTAGATAGTGAATCGCCAGTGGATCATCTGCCGGCTTTTGCAACTGTTTGCCAGACGCTAACTGCGCCTGGTTGTGGTGAATCTTGTTCTCTTGCCTGCGCAAGTCATTTTGAACTGTCTGATAGCTGTGAAAGCTAGAAATACGATTCATCATGCTCCATCACCCCCTATCGCAGTGCCAAAATGGTATCGAAGGTCTCATTCGCGGCTTGCATCACTCGCGAAGAGGCCATGTAAGCTTGTTGAAACTTCATCATGTTTGCGGCTTCTTCGTCTAGGTTGACCCCAGATATCGATGCAATACGGCTTTTTGCTGATTCATGCTCTAGATTTGCCACTTCTTGTAGGCGCGTCGCCGTCGAGGCTTTAAGACCTACGTCAGTGTTCAAATTGTGGTAAACATCGATTAGCGTCGACTCACCACCATTCATGGTCTTATTGGTTTGAATGTTCAGCATTTTACGCAGGTTGCCGTTGTCACCTTCAGCAGGGTTTAGGTTCGCGGTGAACTTGTCGCCCGGTAGAGCTCCGTCGGTAAGTTCAAACGTCGTCCCCAAAACAGTGACAGGTTCTGTTGGCGGATAAAGCTGCGGCGTTAATAGCACGTTGCCTTTGGTATCAGTGACAGCAAACTCTTTGCCTGTCGGCGATACATGAACCTCGAACTCACGAAGTTGCCCTGCGCCAGTAATCGTAAACTTCGCGTTACCTTGTGCATGAGTCGTTGAAGCCTCGAAGCTGTGAGCGGCAATGGTTTTCGGATCTGTGGTTGCCATTTGCAACGTTGCGGCACCATTTCGAGTTGGGCGAAGCAACAGCTTCTCACCAGACTCTGGCGCATTTTTGATGTTAACCACCATGCCATCTAGATAAAAAGCACTCGCGCCAGCATTGAGCTCAACGATTTGATTCTCACCGTTGGGCTTAGTCACCACATAGTTAGCACCATCGTATTTCAACGCGTATTCGCCGCCTTGTAGCTCACTGGTGTCGGCGATATACACAGCGACATCTGCTTTTGAATTCGGAGATGCCACCACTCGCGACTTGGCTATTACCTCGGTATTTACGTCCACAAAGATGTCCGCACCGACTTGACCATTAAGGTCTAGACCCTGCCCCTGCAACTTGTTCACTTCAAAGGCGAAGGCGGTAGATAAACGCCCAAGTTCATCCATGATGTACGGGATTTCTTTGTCGCGTAGGTCGAGCATGCCTTCAATTTTACCGCCAATATCATCGGATTTAATGGCTTTTATCCCTTTGCCCTCGACCATTGCCAAGCGTCGTTGGTGAACGTCGGGCACGCCGTCGATCATCTTCAACTGGCTGGCTTCAGTACCAGAAACTAGGGTATGACCATTACCGATATGAACGTTAAAACCTTCAGCATTTGCGCGAGGAGTCACCGTGACTTTGGTGTATTCCGATAACTCTTTTACTAACAGCTCATGCTTATCCATGAGATCGTTATGAGGCCCCGGCGTTCGCATCATCAAACGGTGAATATCTCGGATTTCAACCGCAAGCTGGTTAACACGCTCAATGCCCATATCGAGCTTTTTATTCGCAGTGTCCGCTTGTTGGCGAACAGACTCGTGAAAGTTGTTCATGGTTTGGCGAATCAGATCTGCTTTCTCAAGCACCACTTTACGAGCACCCACATCATTTGGGGTGTCGGCGAGTGTCTTAACAGAATCGAACCAGTCGTTGAGGTTTTCTGGGATTTTCTTGGATGCCACAGAAGACAGCATACCCGAGAGCAAATCTAGATTTGCCAGATTCTCGTTGCGATAGTTCATCTGTGTGGTTGCCATGTTTAGCTCTTTAACGGCAAACTGATCCCACGAGCGGCGAACATTTTCCACATGCACGCCCATACCGTAGGTTTGCCCCCCAAACTGCCTAGGGTCATTGGTACCCTGGATGACAGATTGACGGCTGTAACCCTCTGTATTTGCGTTAGAAATGTTATGACCAGTCGTAGTTAACTGTCTCTGAGCTGTGAGCACACTTTGTGTACCTACATTCAGAAGATCTGACGCCATATCGCCCCCAAAAACCTCAAAATCGGGCAAAAATCAGTATGATTTGCCCGTGCTTATCTTAGTAAATGCAAAGTACATGCCACATGATGTAAGCGATTATAAATACGTGGTTTTTAAGAAGAAAAGAGACAGAATCTAGCGCTTTTAGATGGATTAGTTGGCGTTAAAAACAAACTCGCTCGACATAGGAGCCGAGCGAGAAAAAGTATAAATAGAACGTAAGTTACATCGACATGTCGTCAATCTGCTTTTTCACTCTTAATACCTTATCCGCGTAACTTGGGTCTGTTGCGTAACCCGCTTTGTGAATATCACGAATAAAAGACTCAGAGCCTTGGTTACGAGTCAGTGCGGTTTGGTATCTCGGGTTTTCATTCAAGAACTTCACATAGTCATTGAAGCTGTCTTCATAGCTACGATAAGAGCGGAATGCTGCGCGCTCTTGAACAGGTACATTTTGATGATACTCAAGGGTTTGCGTTGCCACTTTATCGCCATGCCAACTGCGATCAGCCTTGATATTAAATAGGTTGTTACTACTACCCTGGCTATTGTTGACCACTTTCTGCCCCCACCCTGTTTCGAGAGCGGCTTGCGCCAATAGCAAAGAAGAATCAACGCCAAGAGAGCGCGCTGCGCGATCCGCATAAGGTTTAAGCGAAGACACAAAGTTCTCTGGCGTATCAAAATCCACTGGCTTGGCTTTCGTTCTTGGTCCATCAAGTCCCAGTGCTGCAGCCGTTTGGCGTGCTTTCGCTTCATCGTATGGCTGGCGCTCCGGCAAATCGAAGGCTTGACTGCGAACTCTTAGCTCAGTGTTTGCCGCTGCCTGCGCTTCAGGAGCACGAGCGCTACCAAGCTGCGCTACGATCATGTCAGCAAGACCAAGCGAACCTGAGGAGCTCAGTTCGCTCGCCATCTGGTCATCGAGCATTTGACGATAGAATTGACCGTTGCCGTTATTGGTTAAGTCCGACTCAAAATGCGTATTGGCATCACGCATGGATTTCAGCATCATCGAGGTAAAAATCGATTCAAACTGACGAGCCGCCGCATTCAATGCCGCTTCGTCGTCACCCTCTTTACCGCTAACGGCTTTCTGACGAAGTGAGTCAAGGCTAGCGATATCGTGAATGAAACCAATGTCGTTCGGGTTTTTCATCATGTTGCTGGCACCTTAGATAACGATCAACTGACCTTCGATGGCACCAGCATGCTTAAGTGCCTGAAGTATAGCCATAAGGTCAGAAGGTGCCGCACCTACCTCGTTGACTGCTCGAACCAAATCATCGAGCGTCAGACCCGGCTGGAAGTTAAACATCTTGCCTGAGCCTTCAGATACTTGAATGTCAGAGTTAGGAACCACCACCGTATCACCTTCACTAAAGGCATTCGGTTGGCTCACACGCAAGTTTTCTTTGATTGCGACTGTCATGCCACCGTGCGTAACCGCAGCGGGCTTCAGCTTCACGTGCTTGCCGACAACAATGGTACCGGTGCGCGAGTTAACAATGATTTTGGCGCCGCTATCCGCGGTATCAAACTCAACGTTTTCAACTGCAGAAAGGAAAGCAACACGTTGGCTAAGGTCACGAGGCGCACGCACGCGAACCGAGGTCGCATCCAATGCATTCGCCATTTGTGGACCTAGGAAGTCGTTGATGGCATTCGCCATGTTTTGTGCAGTGGTAAAATCAGACTCTAGCAGGTTAAACGTGATGTAGTCTCCGCGAGAGAACGGACTTGGCACTTCACGCTCCACTGTCGCGCCACTAGAAATCATGCCCACAACCGGGTTATTGCCCACGATCTTAGAACCGTCTAGACCTTCGGCACTGAAGCCACTGACCACTAGGTTGCCTTGAGCAACGGCATATACTTCGCCATCAAGACCTTGCAGGAATGTTTGCATCAGAGTGCCGCCACGGAGGCTTTTTGCCGCACCAATAGAAGACACGGTAACATCAATTTTTTGACCCGGCTTAGAGAAGGCAGGCAGATCAGCCGTCACGATAACTGCCGCAACGTTTTTAAATTTTGGCTTGAAGCCAATTGGCATTTGAATACCAAACTTCTCCAGCATTGAGCGGAAGCTCTGCTCAGTAAATGGCGTCTTCTCACCTGTACCAGGTAGACCTGTTACCAAGCCATAACCCACCAATTGGTTGCTACGAACACCGGCAACCTCTGACACATCCTTGATGCGTGCCGCTTGCACACTTGCCGCGGCAAAACACAAACCTAACAGTAAAAACGTAAACTTTTTCATGATGTTACCTTAAAAACAAACAAACCCTCTTAGGAGAGGGTTTGCCGCTTACGATTCGATTAATCCTATCCTATAGGGATACATTAAAAAATCGTGCCAAGAATCCAGGTTCTTGCATATCTTGTTGGTTTCCAGTGCCAGAATATTGAATTCGCGCGTTAGAGATACGGTTTGAAGCAATCGTGTTATCAAACTCAATATCATCTGGGCGGATAGTGCCACTCAAACGAATATACTCATCACCCGTGTTTAGCGTCAGCCACTTCTCACCACGGATCACTAGGTTACCATTCGCCAACACTTCAATGACCTCGACAGTAATCGAGCCAGAAAGACTGTTGCTCTGGTTTGCTGATGCATTTCCTTTAAAGCTGTTGTCATTTTTTAGCTCATAAGAGAAATCATAGTCGTTAACCGTGACCGGTCGTCCGCCAACAAACAATGGGTCCATGGATGAATCGTTGGCTTTCGACAAATCTGCATCGGCACTTTTTGCCGCTTTGGTCGCTTCATTCAATTCCACGGTAATGATGTCACCAATGCCGCGCGGTTTTGAATCGTCATACCAATCACGGGCATAGTGGGTGTTAAATAATGAACCCGTTGCCGCTGCATAATGCTCAGGCTTGTTTTTGGGATGAATCGGTGCCCATGCAGGGTCATCCGCAATTGGGTCGGTACGACCACGCAACGTATCAACAATACCCGAAGATTGGCTGCGATCGCCCTCAACCGCATCAACGGCTGTGGTGCTGTCCGCCACTTCGTCTACGGATTCTTCCTGTCCAAACTGTGCACAGCCAGATAAAACAGCCAACAATGAAATACAAAGTAGTTTTCTCATTTGTCATTTCTCCTGTTATAGCTGCTGGTTCGCGAAGCTCATCATCTTGTCGACAGACGAGATCACTTTCGAGTTCATTTCATACACGCGCTGCGCTTCAATCATATTAACCAGTTCTTCTGTCACGTTAACGTTTGAGCTTTCAAGCGTCGACTGACGAATCTGACCAAAGCCATCCAATCCAGGTACACCCTCGTTTGGATCGCCACTCGCACCTGTTGGTAGGTAGAGGTTCTGACCAATTGGCTCAAGACCGCCTGGGTTGATAAAATCAACCGTCGTAATGTTACCCACTACCTGGTTATCTTGCTGACCACGAACACGTACTGAGACTTCACCGTCGGTACCTATGGTGATTGAGATTGCGTCTTCTGGGATGGCAATTTCTGGCTCTAGCGCGTAACCCGCACCAGACGTCACGATGATGCCTTCATCGTTAAGGGTAAACTGACCATTACGGCTATAACCGATGTTGCCATCTGGCATTAGCACTTGGAAGAAACCATCACCTTCGATCATCATATCTAGGCTGTTTGTGGTGGTTTGAGCGTTGCCTGGTGTGTGGATTTTTTGTGTAGCCACTACCTTAGAACCCGCACCCAACATCAAGCCACTCGGAAGCTCCGTGTTCTGAGATGACTGACCACCAGGCTGGTTGATGTTCTGATAAAACAGATCTTCAAAGACAGCGCGGCTCTTTTTGTAGCCGACAGTCGATGCGTTCGCCAAGTTGTTTGAGATTGTTGAAATATTGGTTTGCTGAGCGTCTAAGCCAGTCTTACTTACCCAAAGTGCCGGATGCATATTCTTCCCCTATGTCCTTATTAACCCATGCGAAGCAGTGAATTAGACGCTTTGTCCATGTCTTCTGCTGTGCTCATGAGTTTCACCTGCATCTCAAACTGACGCTGCAGATCGATTAAACTTGTCATTTCACCAACGGCATTCACGTTACTGCCTTCGACAGCACCTGTCATAAGCTGAACGTTCGCGGAAGCCTCAAAACCCAGCTCAGGGTCTTTGCTGCGAAATAAACCATTGGTGTCTTTGAATAGTGAGCGGTTGTCGGTGTTCGTAAGCTTGATACGATCGACGATTTCCATTTCATCCGCTGGAGCATCTTGAGGGATGACCGACACAGTACCATCGCGGCCAATTTCAATTTTTCTCAATGGAATAGGCACGGTGATAGGCGTGCCTTGCTCACCTAACACTAGGTGACCGTTGCTGTTAGACAGCAGACCGTTTTGGTCAACGCGTAATGCACCGTTTCGAGTTAGACCTTCTTTACCGGTTTTATCCAGTACAGAGATCCAGCCTTGCCCCTCGATAGTGACATCTAAATCACGACCGGTAGTCACGACACTGCCTTGCTCAAAGTTGTGCCCAGGACGCTCTGTCATGCTGAAAACACGACTTGGCATACCTTCCCCATACGCTTGCATTGAGCGCGCTTGGGCAAGGTCGGCACGAAAGCCTGGTGTGCTTGCGTTAGCAAGGTTGTTAGCTCTTAACTGCAAAGCGTGCATATTTTGCTTTGCACCGCTCATCGCGAGATACAGGGCACGATCCATTGATAGCTCCAATATTCAAAGTACGAGAGCTATAAAGCAATCTCCGTGCCAAATAATTTATTCTTTACTTATCAGTAGCATATGATTGAAATGGGCTATTTATAGCGATCATGGCAAACGTGGCAGGTGCGGCAATGGCAATGAAAAACGGCAAGGAGGCAAGGTAAGCGGCAAGGTCGAATGAAAAAAGAAACAACCCGTGCGGTAGATTTACATCTAGCACACGGGATAGAGTCGTCTTGATGACAGCGCTAAGGTTAGCGGATCTGTAGGATATTTTGTTGCAGTTGGTTATGAACGTCCAGCGCACGAGAGTTCGCTTGGAAGTTACGCTGCGCCGAAATTAGGTCCACCAGCTCTTGAGTCATATCGATGTTCGACTGCTCCAGAGTACCGTTGTTGATGGTACCAAACGAACCTTTGTTCGATTCACCCCAGATTTTCGCACCTGAAGCTGTGGTTGAATCCCACTGAGTACCACCTTTCTTATCTAGACCCTGCTCGTTCGCAACACGGACCATAGCAACGCGACCTAGAGTGACGTTTTCACCGTTTGAGTAAGTACCAAGTACGTTACCTTGCTCATCGAAGTCAACTTTGGTCAAGAAGCCTGTCGTTGCACCATCTTCTTGGAACTTGGTTAGCTCAAATGGAGCAGCGAACTGAGTCGCGCTGTCTAGAGAGAAAGAAAGCGTCTGTGCTGGATCAGCACCGTTCATTTCAACGCCGTTTTCACCCAGTGGTGTCGTCACAATTGGCTGACCATTGTTCAAGCTAGCTAGAGTACCGTCATTGTTAAAACGCATAGTATGACCAACGTGGCCCGTCGGGCTCGTTGCGTCACCGCCAGCGATATTCACCGGACGCTCACCGCCACCATCGGTCACCGTGTAGTAACTCTGCCACGTGTTTGGCTGAGTTTGATCCTTCACATAATAAGTCGTCATCTTGTAAGACTGACCCATTGAGTCATACATAGTCGAAGAAGTAGAACGGTTGTACGTTTCTGGATCGGTATGATCAAACAGCGCAGGGTCTTTTAGGTCACCATTCGCTGGAAGGTTCACACCAATCTCGATGTTTGCTGTTTGCTTTGGCTTACCAAACTCTGGCGGGATGTTGATAGGCTTAGGTTCATAAGAAACCACTTCATTGGTATCTTTGTTCACCTCGTAACCAAGCAAGAACTCATCGTTAGACGTTACCATGTAGCTGTCTTTGTTTAGGTGGAAAGCACCGTTACGAGTCAGCTCATTTTGCTGTGGAATTAGGCGATCTTTAGATACAGCAAAGAAGCCTGTACCACTGATGCGCAAGTCCATTGGGTTATTGGTTGAGATGCTCGAACCTTCGTGGAATTGCTGAGCAATTTTACTCGCTTGAGCACCGCCACCCGGAGTGGTCTTTGCATTCGTGAACAATGAGGTAGAGTACACATCACCAAACTCGGCACGAGACTCTTTAAAGCCATACGTGTTGGCGTTGGCAATGTTGTTACTGGTGGTGTTCAGATCTAGCTGTGCCGCAGATAGACCGCTTAAAGATACATATGACATTCCTAATCTCCTAATCTAACCAGCGGTTATGCTTTGCCGACTTCCAGTACTTCTGCGAGTCGAACTGGATTCTCAAAACCAGCTAGATTGAGCAGTACATTTCCATCGCCTTTGCCAAGAAGAACGCTGTTGACGTTAGCGTACGTCGACACTTCAAACTCTCGGCTTTCCCCTTCTAGTAAGCCAGATGCTTTCACATTGTATTTACCAGCAGGCATTGGATTACCTTGATCATCTTTACCGTCCCATTCAACGCGAGCGTCGCCACCTGGCTGAGCTCCCACATCAAAGGTACGGACTAATTGACCCATTTCATTTTCTACACGAACAAACAGGTTATCCATGGACTGTGGTAATTTCACCATCGCTGCCATGCCCGCATCCGCTTGCTTAATACCAGCAGCGCCTGGTACCAACACATCGCGACCTACTAACGAGGACGCTTGAAGCGCTTGGTTAGACGTCATAGATGAATTCAAGTTTTCAAACTGAGTATTCATCTTGCCGATACCATCAACTGTGGCAAACGACGCCATTTGAGCGATCATTTGGTCATTGCTGACAGGCTTGAACGGGTCCTGCTGAGACAACTGCTTGGTAAGTAGTGATAGGAAATCTTCTTGCTTGAGATCCTGCTTACCTGTGGTCTCTGCAGCTTTGTTTTGTTCTTGCAGATTTTTTAGTTGGTCAAGGTAGGATAAACTGCCTTGACCAACATTGTTGATTCCAGCCATTTGCTATCTCCTATCTCTATTGACCCATGCGCAAAGTGCTTAACAGCATCTGCTTGCTCGAGTCCGCTACCTGAACATTTGTCTGGTAAGAACGCGACGCTGAGATCATGTTTGCCATCTCTTCCATCACGTTAACGTTCGGCTTATAGATAAAACCTTCATCGTTCGCGAGTGGATGATCTGGGTTGTACTCTGCGTTTAGGGGCTTATCGCTCTCTACAATGCCCATCACTTTGACTGGCACAGTATGATCACGGTTGTATTTCGCTTTGCTAAGCTCAGCACCAAATACGGCATGACGCGCTTTATAGGTGTCTTTGGCTGAGCTACTAATACTGTCGGCATTAGCGAGGTTACTTGAGGTCGTATTAAGACGAACCGATTCTGCGCTCATGGCGCTGCCTGTTACATTGAAGACATTAAATAAGCTCATCTAGATTACTCCCCTTTGATCGCTTTGGTCATATTTTTGAATTTGCTACCTAAGAAATCGACAGATGCCTGATGTCTTAGTTGGTTTTGCATGAACAAGTTACGTTCTAGATCCACATCAACGGTATTGCCGTCTCCTGTATCTGGCTGAGTTGGAGTGCGGTAAAGCACCTCGCCAGAAACATTCGTAGAGGCAGAAATATGCCGTCCATCTGTGCGGCTAAGACCAATACTTGCCCCTGAGGTTGCCGCTCTTAACGCACGATCGAAGTCCATACCCTTAGCCTTATATCCAGGCGTATTTGCCTGTGCGATATTGGTAGAGATGACTTCAGCATTCTTCTCGCGTACCCCAACGGTATGCTGATGAATGCCTAGTGCATTGTTAAAAGAAATGGCCATTGAAACCTCATCGTTCAAAAATACGTGCCTGTGTAATATACAAAGCAATATCCGCGCCAAAAGTTACAAGACGACAAAAAAAGTAAATTTGTCGACTAAGGCGAACTCGATTCTCATCTGATTTACGCTATCGCAACCCTGGCGGAGAACAGTTTTGCAAAAAGCAGACCAAACAAGATGGCGGATGTCATTAGGAATGTCGTGACAAAAGTCATCCAAGCTCTTGCCTACCATCAGAATAGCAAACAAAAAAGCCTTGGCGAAGACCAAGGCTTTGAGAGATAAATGTTTGAGATGTGCCGTACTAAGATTTCAGCTTGTAGATGATACCCGGATTGCAGCGCACCATCTCAAATTGATCCGTCAAACCTGTCAAAGATTCGGATGCACCAAGCAATAGATAACCACCAGGGTTTAGACTTCGTGCCATCTGGTTGAGTACCTTAGCTTTCATGTCGGGCGAGAAATAAATCAACACGTTGCGACAAAAAATGATGTCAAACTTTCCGAGCAGCGCGTAAGAGTCCATTAGGTTCTGTGGTCTAAAGTTCACTAAACGCTTAACGTTGTCTTTCACCTTCATCTTGCCATTGCCGGAATCTTCGAAGAAGACACGACGACGCTCAGGCGACAAACCGCGACCGAGAGCAAGGTTGTCATACTCTCCTACTCGGCACATATCCAGCATAGTGCTAGAGATGTCCGTCGCAGTGATCGACACGTTTGGCAACATACCCGGTTTCTTGGTTTGTGTCTCAAGGACCGTCATTGCCATCGAGTAAGGCTCTTGACCAGAAGAGCTCGCCGCTGACCAGATCTTGATCGGACGCTTATTCGCCGCCATCTCTGGCAACAGTTTGTCCGCTAACACCGTAAACGGGTAGCCATCACGAAACCAAAGGGTCTCATTGGTCGTCATCGCATCAACAGCAGCAATACGCAGCTCACGATTACGTCCGGTCACGACATCTTTAAGTAACTGGGACAACGAGCCAAGACCAAACTTTGATACTAGTGGACTTAATCGGCTTCTTACCAAATACTGCTTGCTATCGCCAAGCACAATGCCGCATTGGGATTCCAAAAAGCGGCTAAAATCGCGATACTCTTGATCGCTAATGGTTATCGCTGTCATTCAATTCTCTATACTACTTTACTAAGGCTTGCTTTCTACCGACGAAGCGGTGACAAGCTCTCGTTCTTATTCATTTATTTAGTCAGCGATGACTGCGGCTTTAACAGCGCCCCCTAATTCTTCAGGGTTGAACTTAGCAATAAACTCGTTAGCACCAACTCGCTCAACCATCGCTTGGTTAAAGACACCACTTAGAGAGGTGTGCAGAATAATATGAAGATCTTTTAGATCTGGATGGCGGCGAACCTCTGCCGTTAGCGTATATCCATCCATCTCTGGCATCTCGATATCCGAGATGAGCAGTGAAATCTGGTCGTGAATATTACCCTCACCAGCCATTTCTACAAGCTTGTTGTAAGCATCTTTGCCATCTTTCACCAAAATCGACTCAAAGCCAATAGATTCAATAGCTCGTTGGACCTGTTTTCTTGCTACCGCTGAGTCGTCAGCAATCATAATGCGCTTAACAACTTGCTTCTGTTTTTTCTGCTCAGCTTCGGCAATCTCTGTCGCAATGTTGCTGTCCATGGTCTCAACCACTGGCGAGATTTCTGCCAAGATCTTCTCAACATCGAGGATCTCAACCAACTCGTTGTCGATATTGGTTACCGCTGTCAGGTAGTTGGCTTTACCTGCGCCTTCTGGTGGCGGCAAGATGGATTCCCAGTGCATATTGATAATGCGCTCTACAGAGCTAACCAGGAAACCTTGAACACTGCGGTTGAACTCTGAGATAACCACAAAGCAGTTTTCAATATCGGTCGTTGGGCGTCCACCCACCGCTAGGCTCAGGTCGATGACAGAAATAGTCTGTCCACGAATGTGCGCCACGCCCTTCACTAAGTGGTGAAGGTTAGGCATGCGCGTTAGTTTTGGGCATTGAAGCACTTCTTTAACTTTGAACACGTTAATGCCGTAGCGCTGGCGGCCCATCAAACGAAAAGTCAACAATTCTAGTCGGTTTTGACCTACTAGCTGCGTTCGTTGATTCACCGAATCCAAGATACCGGTCATAAGTTCATCTCCATCTCAAACTTTAAAGCTAAAAAAGTGATAGTCTATCTGGGCTTCTTAGAACCCGAGAAACAGAATGCTGTATTTTAAGACATCTTTTTTGCATACATCCAGTCACAAAATGAGGCAAGGGTGTAACTGGCTTTGCCTCTATATCGTCTGGCACGCGATATTCTTTAGCGTATTAACGCACGCAGCAACGCCTGAGCAAATAGAAAACATTCAAAAGGCTGCCCAAGCTCATGTTTTAGATACGATTGAGCAACCTCCGGGCGGAGAAATTATTGCAAACCCAGGCAATATCGACTCTCGCATCCATGCAACTGATTGCCCTGCACCGCTGCAGACCTCTTCCTCGACGACGCGTAATACCAGCAGTAATGTCACGGTGTTAGTCGAGTGTCCAGAAGACAACTGGCGAGTCTATGTACCGGTCAGAATGTCTATCTCATTGCCTATGGTGACGGCGACCAGACCACTTGCACGTGGCAGCCTCATTGAAGCGCAAGATGTCACCATGACCATGGTCGATAGAAATCGAGCAAGACGACAAGGGTTTAGCGACATGACACACGTTGTTGGCGCCAAGCTCAAGCGCAATGTCAAACTTGGTGATGTCGTTGAACGTAACGATGTTTGTGTGGTCTGTAGAAATGAAAAAGTCGTGATTCGCGCGGTGAAAAACGAAATGGTTATCTCGACGCGAGGTACTGCACTCTCTGATGGTTCGAACGGGGATCAAGTAAGAGTGAAAAATGACAAGTCTCAGCGTATAATTGAGGGAATAGTCACCGGCGTTGCAGAAATCACTGTTAATTTTTGATTTTTTTCTAAAGGTTTTCAGTTACCCGTCGATATGGACGGTATACATGCATATTATGTGTGACACTCATGACCGAATTCCGGTGCATGAAAACGCAATATTGAGCAACTATAAGGCGAAACTATGGCAGGCATTGATAACATTCGATCTGGACAGACGCTAACGACCACGAGTCGTGCTCCTGCTCGTTCGGACGCCAGCAAAGAGAGCGCATCAACTCCAGTTGGTCAATCTTCAACAAAGCAAGATGCGGTGACGCTGAGCCAAGGCGGTAAAGCCATTGGTCAAATGCACCAGCAGATGGCGAGTCAGCCAAGCTTTGACTCTGCTAAAGTAGCGGCAATTAAAGACGCTATTGCCAACGGTTCGTACACCGTAGACGCAGAGAAGCTAGCGGACAACATGATGAAGTTTGAAGACGAACTTGGCGGACTGCGATAACCGCTTTCATTTAAGATTTAGGTAAAGGTAATGGCAGCACTTGTCGATTTGATTGACTATCAACTCAAAAACGCAAAAGCACTGTCTCTTCTGCTAACGGAGGAGACGAAAGCCATTGCTGGGCGAGAATCGTCCGATATCGAGCGCATCGCCAAAGAAAAAATGACGCTCATCGGACAGCTGCAGCAAACAGACAAACGCTTAAGCGAACACCAAGACGTCCATCGTCTGACCGATGAGGCACCTTTGGCACAAAAGGTCGCCGACGTTAAATCCATTATTCTTGATTGCCAGCAGCTGAACGAGATTAACGGACAGAGCTTACAGCGTGCACAATTGAGCTTTAACAAGCTCAATAACCTGATGCAGCAAAGCCACGGAAAAATTGGCATGACCTACAACGCCGGTGGTCAAACGCACACGCTATCGACGCTGGGCACCAACCTAAAAGCTTAAACTGTCTTCACACACCCAATACAAAAAAGCGGCAATGTGTCACCACATTGCCGCTTTTTTAATGACGTTCGTTTCTAGAACAGAGTCTCACGCTTCTTCTCTGGTACGCGGCGAATCTCACCGTAGTCGCGAAGTCTATCCATCTTTTCAATGTCTAGTACCAGCTCAGTGACGTAGCTGTCGCCCACTTTGTAGCTTCGAACCACCTCAGCACCGCGAATAACGCCATCTACCGCACCTGTGGTCGACTCTACGCCTAGTCGCTGGTCCTGTAAATCCGCTCTTGCGGACACACGCAGGCCATAAACCTGTTCAGCGAGTTCACGGTAGGCATCAATCTTCGACGCGCGCATAGCACGAACTTGCTTCTCTTCATCGTTTCGACCAGTCTGCTCACTGATGCTGGCATAGCCTACAGCGGTAAGCGTGTTCTGATCCATAGCGCCAATTGGTGTACAACCAATCATTACCATGGCAAGCAAGGCGGCAAATATTACTCTCATCTTCATTTCCTATGGGCGTAAAATCACGGTCGTTGGTGTTGTCATTGTTGGGTCTGAACGAATCAGCACACCATCTTCGGTACGAATATGGTTCAACGTATCGAGGTCGCGACCAATACGGTCAGCCGGCAAGAAGCCTTGTGCAGATGCGACAACAATACGTGACTGCATACCAACCACACGTGCATTCACTAGCACACCGCCTTCTTGGCGTAACATAGTGCCAGTGAGAACAAATTGAATCTGTTGCTCTTGAGCGAGATCTTTCCAATCACGGCTGAGTGCGAAATCGCCTTGACGGGTCACCTGAATCGAACCGGTCGTTTTAAAGTCCACGACCTTAAAGCCACGGCGCTGCAATTGGTGAATAAAGCCTTCCGAAACCGAGTTACCGAGCCAGTTAGTTGCGTCCATGTTCTGCAGATCCACAAAAGATGCCACAGCAATAGGGGTGCGCGAAGACACGCTTGTGTTCGAGTTCACTAGCTCTTCGGTAAGACTTTCTACAAAGTAATCCATGGTATGACGCGGACTCTCCATCAGCATGAACTTGCTGCCAGAGTACGACTCTTTACCGTTATAGATTGGTGAGTAGGCACAAGCGGTCAGCGTTAACACTGATGCCATCAGTAGCCACTTTTTCATTACACACTCTCCAAAAGTTATTAATTGGGTCGATTGCAACACCCTCTTACAAAGGTTGGAACAATCTTTGCTATTCTCATTCTGTCCTAAATAAGAAAGCCCGCGCCAATATTCGCTGAGAATTACTAAGCAAATATTGTTCCGCATTTGGAAAGGTAGTATGAAAAAAATTGTTTCTTCTTTAATTTCAACGGCATTAATGACAATGACTGCCAGCAGTGCCTATGCAGAATGGTACGAAGTGACGGGCACCTCAACCATTGTCTCCTCTGAGAAGGCGGCAAGGATCTATGCGCTAGAAGACGCTGTCTATAAGGCGGTAGACTTCTCTGGTGCTGACATCGGTGGACTCGCAACACTAGCGCCAATGCTGGAAGACGACAGAGATCAATACCAATTCATCGACTCCGAAGTGCGCCATATCGTCATTGACGACAAGTACGTAAGCGGCAATCAGATGGTGGTCAAAGCCCGCATCGACATCTACCCAACGGCAAAGGCTTGCCATAAAGAGCAGTATAAAAAGACCATTGGCGTCGCCATGTTTGACATTGTTGATCCTCAGCAAGCGGTAATGGGTCAGATCTACAAGTTAGGTGAAGACTACAGCTCGGTTATCGACAAACAGCTTGGGGCTCGTTCTTACAGCTTCGTTTCCGTCGGTACTACCCGCTATGAAATCAACAAACGACAGCCTGAGCGCATTAAAATGATCGCTGACGATCTCGGTGCGCAGTATCTAGTGACTGGTGAGATTAAAGATCTTACTGCCACCATTGAGCAAGGCGGTCTGTTAAGAGACGACAAGATAAACCGCCAGTTCGCTATGGACATGGCAATCTTCGACGGCAAGACAGGTCATGAAATCTTCCAGCATACCTATCGTGAGATCGCTGAATGGCCGTTTGCAAAAACCAGTAAAGTGGATACCAAGAGTGCGCGTTTCTGGACCTCGCCTTATGGAGAGATGATGCAGCGCGTTAGCCGTAACATTATGCTCGATCTGGAGTCTGAGATTTCCTGCAAGATGACACTGCCAGAGGTTGTCGCCTCATACGGCAACAAGGTGACCATCGACCTCGGTCGCGTCCACGGCGTTCAAGCTGGCGACAAACTGCGACTATGGCACACAGGCTCGTTCATCGACCAAAACGGTCTACCACGTAATAAAGTCAGCCGCAGTGACATTACCCTAACCGTTTCTCGCGTCTACGAACGTGATGCCGAAGCCACCGTCGATCAACCTGCTCTCGCCAACAGCATCCAGATTGGCGACGTAATGCACAAACAGAACTAAATCTGCCACCGCGGGCTTAACTTATTCATATAATTGAGTAATATAAGTCTTAAGCTCCCGTGGCACAGCTGGATAGCGCGGCCCCCTCCTAAGGGGCAGGTCACAGGTTCGAATCCTGTCGGGAGCGCCATATAAAGTAAGGACTTAGCTGAATCATTAGCTAAGTCCTTTTTGTTTGTGTCCACAAAATGTCCATCACTTTTCAAATCACTCCACCATTGCTTTTCTCCCCAATTCCGTCACCATTAACCCCAACCTAACCCCACAAAAAAGAACCAATGAAATCATTGCCATGGAATGCCTGGTTGCTCGCTTCTGTTCAACCGTTTGTTTTATCTGTTGGAGCGCTGAATGTGTTTCTGGGCGGTATTGTTGGAGCTCAGCTTCATTCGGACCCAACACTGGCTACCCTGCCCGTTACCGCGCTCATTGTCGGGGTGTCGCTGAACATCTTTCCTGCGGCGAGAATTCAAAAGGCGCTAGGTAGAAAGCAGGCGTTTATTCTGGCGGCACTGGTCAGTAGCGTGAGTGCTTTTGGTGCGGCTTGGTCGATTGATAGTGGCAGCTTTTGGGAGTTCTGTTTTTGTGCTTTTCTACTTGGCAGTCAGCTTGCTTATGTTGGGCAGTACCGTTTTGCCGCCATTGAAAGCTGCAAGAGTGCCGCTCAACACCCACAGGTTATTAGCTTAGTGTTGGTGGGTGGAATTGCCGCAGCTTGGGTGGGTCCGGAGCTACTCAACATTGGTCAGGCGATTTCATGGTTTAATTCTGAGTATGCGAGAGCGTATGCGGCGCTTGGTTTTCTTGAGCTCATAGGTGCTGCTGTGCTCGCGGTTGCAATGAAGCCTCTGACGGTGCAAGAGAACGACACTGACGATGGTGAAGCGAGAGATCTATCCATTCTGTTTAGGCAGCCTATGCTGTGGCTCGCCATTGGTTCAGGCTTAACGGCGTATGCAGTGATGGCTTTTCTCATGACAGCCACGCCGCTGGCAATGTCTGGGCACGGACACGACATTCAAAGCGCTAAATGGGTCATTCAAAGCCATGTGATGGCGATGTACCTGCCCTCTCTCATTACGCCTATGATCATAAAGCGTATTGGTATTTACAAGCTGATCACTCTTGGCTGCGTGATATTCCTCATTTGTATTGCTGTCGCATTGCTTGGGCATTCTGTGCATCACTACTGGTGGGCGTTAGTTGCACTTGGAATAGGATGGAACTTCTTGTTTATTGGTGGAACATCGTTGTTGCCTCAGACGTATAAGCCAAGCGAGCGCTTTAAGGTTCAGGCGGTCAATGATTTTTCAATTACGGCTTTCCAGGCATCGGGGTCACTGGGTGCTGGAATCGTACTGTTTACCCAAGGCTGGACCTGGATGTTAGTTGCTTCGCTTTTCCCAATTGGGCTATTGCTTCTGCTCAATTGGGTAGTAAAGAAATAGTGGTGAAGAATATAGTGGCGAAGAGACAGAAAGGACATGTTACCCCATGAGGCGTTAAGTACGTGTCCCTTCTCTAGGCTTTAGCTGTGATTGTCAAAACTGGCGAAGTAGCCCTGACTGATAGTTCGATATATCAAGCTGCAAATTATACTCTTCGGTCAATCCATCCAGCTTTGACTGCGCTGCATTTAGGCTCGTCATTACGATTGTATTATCATCAAGTTGCCACAACTGACGCGATCCTTCGTAACTAAACTGAAGCGCTAACATGGCATCAGCATTGCCTTGTTCTGCCGCTGCCAGCAACTTTCTGTTTTTTCGGTAAATGAGGTTAAGCTCTTTCTTTAGCAGCCACACATAAACGACTTCTTTCATTTTGGGGTGATTCTTAAGTTTTAACAGGGTAAAACCTAGACCCAATGCACTCACCACGACACCAAGAAGGTTCCAATGAAAATGCGAGCCCGTTTCTGATGGGAAAAAGAATATCAAGCTTTGAGATATCGCTAAGCTAGAGACACTTAAGCTGACAATACATGCAATGATGACGATATTTAAACGTGAGCGATACAACTGCTTGTCGATAGATTGTAATTGCATTCTAAATCCAATGGCTAATAGAGTGATTACGCTTTTCTAGCCTTTAGAAGGACCGCTCCTAGAAAGGCCAGAAAGTCAGTAGCTAGGGCAAACATTACCAAGCATCCGGCAATGTATCCACAGTTGCTACGACAAATAGCGATAAACATTGAGATCACTGGATTCAATCGTCGTATCACCCTTGCTGACCACTTCAGATAAGATCTTCCCCGAACCACACGCCATCGTCCAGCCGAGCGTACCATGCCCCGTATTGGTAAACAGATTTGTAATCGGTGTCTTACCAATAATTGGCGTGCCATCTGGCGTCATAGGCCTTAATCCAGTCCAATATTCCGCTTTAGAGAAATCGCCGCCAAACGGAAACAAATCTTTTATGACCATGTCTATGGTGGCTTTTCGTTTCTCTGGAATTAGGGTGTTGAAACCAGCCAGCTCCGCCGTTCCAGCAACGCGTATGCGATCATCAAAACGGGTCATGGCAACCTTGTAGGTCTCGTCCATTACGGTTGAGGTCGGTGCTTTATCGGGATTAATAATCGGTACAGTCAGCGAGTATCCTTTAACGGGATAAACAGGTAGCGACAGCTCAACTTGCTTAAGCAAATCCCTTGAGTAACTGCCGCAGGCAACCACGTAAGCGTCAGCTTTGAAATCACCCTTGCTGGTACTAATACTGGTTAGTGCGCCGTTGTTTTGATTAAGGCTATGCACCTCAGTATCAAAGACAAAGTTCACACCCAATTGCCGCGCTTTTTCAGTGAGTGCGACGCAGAACTGATAGCAATCACCAGTTTCGTCACCCGGCAGATAAAGACCACCCACCAGCTTGTCTTTAACATCCGCAAGTCCCGCTTCCACTTCTAAGCATTGCTCTACGTTTAACAAGCTATGCGCAATGCCACTCTCTTTCAGAAGCGCCATATCTTTTTGAACAGCGTCTAACTGCTTTTCATCTCTGAATACCTGCAGCGTGCCTTTTTGTCGCCCTTCATAAGCGAGGTTTTCGCTTTCTCTCAAATGAGTCAAACAGTCGCGGCTAAAGTTCGCTATTCGCAACATGCGGGACTTGTTCTGGGCGTACTTCTCTTCGTTGCAGTTGGCGAGCATTTTTGTCGCCCATGAAACCAGCTCAGGAGATAGTGAAGGCTTCACCTTCAGAGGAGCATGCTCTTGTGTCAGCCATTTCATCGCCTTAAGAGGGATCCCTGGTGCAGCCCAAGGTGAGGAGTAACCATAAGAAATCTGCCCTGCGTTAGCAAAGCTGGTCTCTTTGCCGCTCGAGCTTTGGCGCTCTATCACAGTGACAGAGTGCCCCTCTTTCGCTAAATACCATGCGCTGGTTAAACCAATGACACCACTACCAATTACGATAACGTCCACACTATTCTCCTCAACTACCACTTAATTCCATAAACGCGCTCTCTAACCTTCTTGAATATTCCACAAATGCTCAATGGTTAATGGTCTCGTCGCGCCGTATATCGCTTTGTTACGACCGGTATAGTTCGCCCACATTTGATTACCATAATCGTAATGCCACCATTCACTGGGTAAGTTTGTAAACCCAGCTTCAATCATTGCGTTGTACAACAGGCGTCTATTTTGTGCTTGGTCTGTTTCAGGTGAATCCTCTAAAGCACTAGACCATGAACGCAAGCTGTTCTCATCAAACTGCGTCCCCATATCTAACAGTCGCCCATCGCTATCACACAGAGTCACATCAACAGATCCACCAGTCTGGTGAGGACTAGGACAGTTTGCATTAGTACTTGGCGGAGACACCAATGTCCTAGCGATTAGACTGATTTCAGATAGGCTCTTTTCCGCGTGAATCGGGGCTCTTTTGAGTTGGTTGATCAACGTCTCATACAGGTACTCTTGAACATGTATCGGTCGCCATCCATCCAATACCACTAAGCGAATACCATCTGGCAAGCTACGAGCTACCACCAGCAACTTATCGAACACACTTTCACGGACAAAGCACTCTTGTACCGCGTACTTAATCCCCATTTTGTAATAGGCGGGATAGCTCACGATATCGTCAGAAAGAGACAATGGAACTAGCCGCTCTCCGCATTCTTCAATTGCAATTCTCTCTAAACTCTCCCAGACCGGAATGTCTATCGAAGGAATTTTCATAGCGTCGATTTTTCTTTCCAACATCAGTTAAGTGCCCCCGGAATAAATAGAACAAAGTCCGGCACTAGAATCACAAGGAACAGAATTAATAGTGCGTAGAAAATGAAAGGGATGATTTCTCTGAACATGACTGCCAAATCGATTTTACTCACCGCACTCGCCACATACAGACACGCCCCCATAGGTGGTGTGATCAACGCGATGGTGATGTTCATCGTAATGACGATTCCTAGGTGTACAGGGTCAACACCTGCGTACGTGGCTATCGGCATGAAAACTGGCGTCAATAGCATGAGCGCAGATACCTCTTCCATCAGCATGCCGACAAAGAATGTAATGCCACTCAAAACAAATAGAATAATGATTGGGCTGTCGATAAACGGAGCGAGCAAGCTTGCGAACGCTGCGGGCACTTGAGCGTAACCTAATAGCCATGTCAGCACGGAAGACGATGCAATAATGATAAATATTGCCGTAGTGAGCTTTGCCGCATCAACAATCGCTTTTAGGATGCTCGACCACTTCAGTGTGCGCAGTATCAAACCAACAATCACCGTGTATAGAACAATAAGAGCTCCAGATTCCGTTGGTGTCACAAAGCCCAGAATAATACTTGAGACGATCAGTATCGGTGCGAACACAGCAGGCAACGCTTGCACGATAGCGCTACACACATGTTTAATACTCGGCTTGGTCTGCGAGGACTGTAAGTTGTGTTTTCTTGCATATCTCCAGTTGACGATAAAGAAGATTGCCCCCAACGCCAATCCTGGCATGATGCCAGCCAAGAATAAGTCTCCGACCGACGTATTCGTTAATGAGGCATAGATAATCATGAAGATACTAGGCGGAATAATGGGGCCGATTAGCGAGCTGCCTGCAGTGAGACTTGCAGCAAAACCTGTCGAATAGCCCTCTTTTTTCATTGCGGGTACCAAGAGTGTACCGAGTGCCGATGTGTCAGCTACTGCTGAACCATTCACGCCAGCAAAGAACACACTAGAGATAACGTTGACGTATCCGACACCGCCCTTTAAGTGACCGACGAGTGCCTTGGAGAGGTTCATTAACTTTGGCGTCAAACCACTCTCATTGAGTAGGTTACCCGCAAGAATAAACAGAGGGACCGCCATGAGGGAAAAACTATCAATGCCACTGAAAAACTGTTGTGGGATAATTCTAAACGCGAGGTCAATGTCGACAAAAAAGAAACCTGCAATAGAAGATACCAATAGGGAAATAAAAAGTGGCACCCCTAAAAATAAATTCACTAAGAATACAATTAATATTACAGTGATCATCGCAAGCCTTCCTTATTAGTTACTACACTCACTGTTTTAATTGCTGAGTAAAGGGTGATAAAAAAGAACCCAATAGGTAGTGCGTATAGGGGGATGGATTTACTGATCCCCAAGCCAATAGTCGTAAAGTTGGCAATAGAAACCGCATAGTGATAACTCGCATACGTCATGAACGTTGCGATAGCTGTTGTCACTAGATGGCGGTAGAAAACAACAATATATGGCAACTTACCTTTGGGAAGTTTATCTACGATGCTGAGTCGCATATGCTCATTGGTAGTGATTAATATGCCAGCCATCAACATGACAGAGCCAATTAAAAGATAACGCGCAGCTTCATCAACCCAAATTGGTGAGGAATTAAATATATATCTTGATAGCACACCACCAAGTAATACCACTACATTCATGAATAGACACAATGTAGATAAAGACAATAAGACTTTCTTTATATAGCCAAGCATATTCAACCTACAGCTCTAAAAGGTACCGCTATTGGCGCCGTATCGGCGCCAATGCTCAGATATTTCGCATTAATGCACTATTTAATATCTTTCATCGCTAGGTCTACCCAGCTCTTATCGATGCCTTGAGTTTCTAACCAACTGATATAAGACTCTTTTGATGCGTCTCTAAACTGGGCAATTTCTTCTTCCGTTGGCTGGTAAACCTTCATACCATTTTTAGATAAGTAATCGATTCTGTTTTCAACTTGAGACTGAACCGACTCTCTATTGAGTGTATTCGCCTCTTTGACTGCATTGAGTAAGATCTCACGTTGCTTGTCGGTAAGATTTTTCATTAAGTTGTCGTTGGCAACTAAGAACTGGTCTGAATACTGAACATTCGCCAGCGTTAGGTATTGCTGAACTTCATTCAAGCTACCCATGATGATGTACATAGGTGGGTTCATTTGACCGTCAGCAACACCCATTTTGAGCGCCATATAAACTTCGGTCCATGGAATTGGCGTACCGGACGCGCCAAACGATTCGTATAATGCCACTTGGCTCTTGTCCATCGCTCTAAACTTCAAACCTTTAAAGTCATCCGGCGTACGAATCTCACGCTTGTTGTTAGTGAAGGCAAGAAAGCCCCCCTCTTCCACGACAGCAAGAAGGTGTGCGTTGTTTCTCTGATAGAACTCAGTTTGCGCTTTTTTCCAGTAATCCCCCTCATCGAAGAACTTACGTGCCATGTCAAAATCGGTGAACATAAATGGGATGGAGCTGACAAATATTTCTGGGAAAATCGGCGAAATGCCTCCAAAAGATGCGATGTTAAGGCTAGGAGAATTAATCACTTGCTCCATACGCTCTTGTTCCTCACCTAAAATACTATTTGGATAAAGCTTTAATTCTATTTCGCCGTTCGAGTTCTTCTCGACAATGGACTTTAAGTTAGAAGCAAATAAGTGCACCGCGTTTTTATCTGCATCTGGTGCACCGTTATAACTTAGGTTGATAGACTGAGCCTGAACGAGACCAGACATCCCAAATACCCCAACCAACGCCAGCGCGGACAGTTTAAAAGCTTTTCCTTTACGAACCATATTCATCAACACCATCTCCATGTTATTTAACATATTAATAACTCACAATTCACATTACGGAGTGTGCGTTGACTTAACAAGATAGGAAGTGTTGACATTTTGTCAATTAAGGTAATTTAGAGGCAACAAAAGAGAGAATCGTGATTTCTATCTCAGTATCTCGTGAGAACCTATAGCGATAACAATAAGTTAAGATTAAGACGATATGTTTTGGACGCAGCCTGTAGAACCCACTATCGGGTTTGCATCGGAACAGTATGCGCGTCAAAACGGAGAAACGCGGTATTTTCCATTAAGAACTCAAGTAGGGTCTTAGCCTGCGGGCTGAGCTCTCTCCCCTTGAGTGAAAGCACTTTTACCGTCGCTTTTGGAAGCATACCCAGTTCGGTATCTACAATTTCAATGGTTCCCGCTTCTATCTCGTCGATGACGGTCAGCTTAGGCATGAAAGTAACGCCGAGCCCAGCGACAACAAAGTTGGTCAACGCCGTCACTGAATTGGTTTGAAGTTTTGGCTTAAGTGTTAAATGGGAAATTTGCTCTGCATGTTTTACCAACCTGCCCATGCCTGTTGAATTGTCTATCAATGCCAGAGAAACATCTTGCAGGTCTTGCAAGGTTGCAGGTGAGGTATTCATAGTAAGAAAGTGTCCCTTAGGGACGATCAACTCTAATGGATGGCTGCGCTCTACATGCGAATGAAGTTTAGAGTGAGGTGCAGAGGCGTAGGTAATAGCAAAATCTATCTGCTGGTCTTCCAGCATCTTGACGGCATCCAGCGCTCCCGCAATTTCTATCGACAGGTTGATATCGGGATAGCGAGCCATAAACGTCTGCATTGGTGTCGATACCAAATTGGTAATAAACCCCTCTCCAATCGCAATGCTAACGCTACCACCCGTCAAGTTTTTTAGCTTAGTGAGCCGAGAAAGCACCGCTGCCTCGCCTCTCACGATAGATTGGTAATATTCTAATAGCTCTTTACCGGCTTCGGTCAGGTAGGATTGCCGGCTATTTCTTTCCCACACTTTCACCTCGACTTGCACCTCGAGCTGACTCAACATTCTACTCACTGCTGCTGGATCGACGTTGAGCATCTTTGACGCCTTTCGCAATGACCCATACTTGGAAACCGCATTTAAGTATTCAAGCGAACGAATATTGAGGTGGTGCATTAAATATCCTGTTTAACTCAACCGATAGACTGGATTAGCTTCTCACAGTTCAAGCTCATTTTCTTAGTGATTTTATAAGAATGCTAACTCCCTCTCTTTTCACTTCCCATTTCATCAAACCATAACACCCCTCACATCATATGCACTCAAACCTATATCAGTACTTACTTTATGCCCTGCCAGTACTTAGATTTACTGATATTTCAAAGTGTTCGAAGCCATCGTATTCGAATAAGCAAGATTTCGCGCTCCTTTTCATATAGATAGCTACCATATTGAGCACAAACCGTTTTGCTGTATTAAACACTCATTGCTAGCATCCCCCGCCACAAAATAAAGCGGTACTAGCCGCAGTATCAAGCACAGAGTAATCATGTCTAAAACTACCAATACCTTATTCTTATCACTACTTACTGCAACAATATCAACGAGTGCGTTTGCAAAACCAGGATTTTACATCGGTGGTAACATTCCAGTTGCTAACGAAAACTACATTTCTCCTCTAGGAGTCAAAATCGACGCTACTAATCGCTTAAATTTTGAGTTCATTGGTGGCTATGAGTTTGCTATTTCTGAAAAGTTCGGACTTGGCCTAGAAGCCCAGTACTCATCTGTCGGTGAATATAAGTACAAAGATATATCAACAAGTAAGGCAGATGCTTTTTTCATTAGCGCGAAGCCAAAGTACTATATTGCTGACAGCAACTTTTATATTGGCGGCATGTTTGGTATTGGTGATGTCGCTCTTGACGTTAAAAACCATCATTTCGATTTTGGTGTTAAGAACGATGCTGTCGGGTACCAAATTGGGGTTGAAGCAGGCTACCAAATCGACAATCTAGACGTCGCATTTGGCCTTAAAGACATCAGTTCGAAAATTCAAAATGTGGACGTTCGATCTTCTGGTCCATTTGTAGGTATCAGGTATAACTTTTAATCGTTAATATAAACTCAGTTCATTGAGCATGTATTGAATACTATAAGTATCGCCTCACGGCATAGAACAGAGGCGATACATTTTACCTACTAGTCATCACTAAGAGTAAGTGACTAGACACGCTGTTACTTATTTACAAACAGTGACTTAACATCAACATGTGCCCAATCACTCTCTACACCTAGCGCTGGTAGTTTGACCCACAATTGAAGCTCATTTAGGTCTGCTACGATTTGGTAGTTGGTGAGATCCACATCTTGGTTAGTTGGTTTGGTTACACCACCGTTTTCTTTAAAGCTGCCGTCTTCGTTGTATAGCGTTAGGTCGAAGATATCACGCATTTGTTGTGTATCCAGCTGACCTGCTTTTTCATCGTGACGCGCATTGAGGTTGTCAAAACGTTTTAGTGAGAAGCTTTGTGTTTCACGTTTACCTAGACCCCAATCTGGGTTTAGGAAGGTGTTCACTGTCACAAACGAGCTTGCATCTTTGTCTGCAGAGCGCAGGCGGTTCTCTTGAATGGTGTTCTCATAAGCACACGCTTTACCTTGTTGATCAGCAAGCATCCAGATAGCGGCCACATCAGTACGAGAGGCTTGAAAACGAGCGCTCAGAGCTTCGATTGAGTCAGACTCTGCCATATAGTCGAACACAGAGTTCAAGAATGAAGGTTTTTCGATAGAGACAATGTTACCGCCCATTGACGTACCATCATGCAGGTCGGTGTAAACGCCTTTGTCATTGAAACCTGTTACTAGCCACTGCCAACCTGGCCAGCTCACGTTCACGATACCGTTTGAACCATCCGTTGGGTTATAAACAGTCGTGTAGATTGGGAAATCAAGAAATAGCTCAGCCCAGTCCATATTGCGTCCGACAAGAGCGTGACCATCTTTAGTGTTTTCGCCCCATGTCGCCAACGATGAGCAACCAGAGAAAGAGTGCAGTTTACCCAAGTAGATAGCCATCGGACCGCTTTGGTCTAGCACGACCACTTTCTCAACAGGCCAGCCGGCACCGTCGGCTACACCTTGGAAATATTGCTTACGACGCAGTGAAAGAGCGTTAAAGATACGAGTACCAAACAGCTCAAATGCGTCAGCTTGAGTGATCAAGCCGTGATTGATTTCTGGTTGAACGATTTTTTGGTACATCGCCTCCATGTGATCTTTCGCCAGTGCGCCATATTGGCGGCCCATCTCAAACCAACTGCCTTGCAGTTGAAGGACGTAAAGCATCTCTTCGTTAGTTTCAAAAATTTTGCCGTCTTCAAATTGATTAAGCAGTGTTAGTGTTGAAGTTGTCATTGTTAGTTACCTCGATAGAACAGTATTGTGAAGTCGAGGTGGATTGTATGAATCTTGTGCAAAACCAACCAATGCACAGTGATGGGTTGAGTCCTCCAATATTACTTTTCAATAAAAACGAAAAGGTACAGAACTGGCGATAAGCCTTACCATGTCTTAATGTGTATTGTGTAAGCGTGCGAATTTTCCGTTTAAAACGGGCTTAATGTTTTGATGCTAGAGGTACTATTTGAGCAACTTGATCGAACAATGCAATCGGGAACTTAATAAGGTCGTAAAGTATTACCCTGAAGAGGAAAGAGACAGCGCTGAATGTTTGCTGGCTCAGCTTGTCTCTTGTGAGGTTTTTCTCATCCAGTACCCAATCCTCAATCACTTTCGAGGCAAAAGCTCACCTTGGTATCATGTACAAAACATCCGTCGAATTCTTCTAGCCAAACCCCGTGACGAAGCCATGAACTGCTATGAGGAGCCCATATTTCAAGGCTGGTCCATGGCAAAAATCGACGATGCCCGTGTCTATGAGAAAACCATTCCTGAACGAGTACGAAAAGCTTACTTAGACTACCAGTTCTTCATCGAGCAATATGGTAAGGGTGCTTACGACTAAGCCAACTACTCATAACGCGACGATGCTCGGCACAATGACATAATGATGCCAAAGCAGACGCCTTGGGTGATCATCGCGGTGCCACCATAGCTGAAAAATGGCAATGGACTTCCCATGACTGGCAACAATCCGCTAACCATCCCTGTATTGATAAAGGCATATAAAAAGAAACTCAGCGCCAATGACCCGCACACCAGTCGGCTATAGGCGTGATGACAATGACAGGCGAGCCAAAGTGCTCTCAAGGTGATAAATAGATAAAGCGACAGCAGCAATACACAACCAAGAAACCCCCACTCTTCCGCATAAGCAGAGAAGATAAAATCAGTGTGGCTCTCTGGAATGAAGCCGAGCGAACTTTGAGTGGCATTCATCCAGCCTTTCCCTGTCACGCCTCCAGATCCAATCGCAATATGTGACTGAATGATCTGATAACCAGAGCCCAGTGGGTCACTTTGCGGGTTAAGAAACTGTATGATGCGCTTCTTCTGATAAGCCTCAATCACAAAAAACCACAGCAACGGTATCGAAGTGGCAACAAGGGCAGCAAAGCCACCAATGATCTTCCAGCTCATGCCTGCGAAATAGAGCACAAATAGCATGTATATGATGCCGAAGATTGCTCCATCGAGATCAGGCTGAACAAATATCAAGCCCGCTGGTATGGCGGTCATCAAAATAGCGACGAGTAGCCTAATCCCGGTTGGTCGCGTCCCTTCTTGCTGTATAAACCAAGCCACCATCATGGGAATGGCCAGTTTCACCAACTCTGATGGTTGAAAACGAAATCCCGCAATACTCAACCAGCGCTGAGAGCCGTTACTGCTGTCTCCAGCAAGGACTACGCCAATCAGTAGAAGAATGGTAAGCAGATAGAGGTAAGGAGACACGCGGCGATACTGCCGTGCAGGAATCGACGCCATGATCACAACACACAAGATGGATATTCCACAGCGCATGAGATGGTTGGTCATGGTGGCTTCGCTATAACCGCTGGCACTCCAGATAGTGAGTGAACCAAGCAGCATGATAGTGACGATCGCCAACAAGATGAGGACGTCGATTTTTGGAGTGTTAAGAGCTTTTAGCATACGAATCTAACGAGCAACGCCATTAAGACGCTGCTCATCTCTACAAATGTCATGGGTAATTAGCGCAGAAAGGCGCATCTGGTTAGGATTTTTTTAGGCTATTTCGATAACCTGAAATAACGCGGCGCAAACGCCAAGTAACAAAGGTGATGATAGCGGCGCACAGGGTCACAATAGGTGCTGCCATCAGTACCATCGTCGCGACTCTACTCACGGTATCTGGCAATGAAGGTAAGACGAATCCTACGCCCGCTAGTAATGCAATCCATAGCGTGGCACTACACCAAGCAAAGTAGTGAAAGCGCTGAACTTGGTGCAGACGAATCCCCATTACCATAGGCACCAGTGAGCGAACTCCCGGGACAAATCTGGCAACGAATAGCGCAATTAGCCCATGGCGACCCAAAAGGTTATCGACTAGGCGCATATTGCTTTCAGGCACTTTCATCAGCCAGCCTCGAACAACGGGAAGCTTGTTAAGCCAACGTCCCTGCAAATAGGCGAGCCAACTGCCCACGGAGGCGGCGATGATGAGCAGCGCAAATGCGAGAAAAGGGTTAAGAACCCCGACGGCAGATAAGGTTCCCACCAACACAACGATACTGTCACAAGGCAATGGTGCAGCTGGCAAAAAACTGCTTTCAAGACCAATAAATAGGGTCACTAAGATATAAATCAGTACCGCGCTACCAGGCGACAGCAACGCGTCAAAGTCTTGATTCCAAATGGCAATCAAGACGTCTTGGGTCGCATCAAGCATAGCTACTCCCAGCATAGTTACTCCCAACATAGTTACTAAAAAACGAAACGAGATGAATCGATGAAACGTTTAAGTTGAGAACTATCGAGAGTGAATAAAGCGAAACTGAAGGTTGGACTCGTGCCAGCCGCCGAGTCGAGGATGAGCGAAAGCCAGGTAGCTTCGCGGGAGCGCCCTTCTTGAAAGCGCAAACACAAACCATGAGCTCAAGGAGAGCACCAACATCAGCCAAGGCAGAGGGTCTTGAGGTCCAGCCTGAGGTTTTTGTGGTGGCAATCGCCACGTTGACAGACGCAGTAGTTGATGGTCATTGGCAAGGTCAGGAACCCGCTCTGGATTCACCACTGAAGGCTGGTAAAAGTGTGGAGTCTCACCAATAGACTCTGCGACGCCGCTCAATAGCAGCATCGTTAGCAAAGTCAGCAGGAATGGGACGAGCTTTATCGGTCGCTTCACACACAAAGCCTAGTAGTGGGATCTGCCTATATGTACTGCCAAGCGCCTAAAAAAGCAATGAGAATTTAACGACTCTAAATCCGATTAGAACTCGCGATTCATCTTCGATAGACATGAGATAAGTAAAGCTTCTTGCCCCTCATCAAAATGTCGAGTGATGTCTTTAACTAAGTCGAGGTGTAATTGGTTGTGGTGACGGTGAATTGCTTGCCCCGCCTCTGTCAACCCAACCACAATTGCACGGCGATCGTTCGGATGAGGGAAACGTTCCATCAATTTTGCAGCCACTAGCTTATCGACCTGCACCGTCAAGGTACCGGTGGTTATTCCCAGTTTATCAGCGAGCTCTTTCATTCGCATGGCGCCATGAACACCCAAAACCTCTATGGTGTGTACTTGAGCCAATGAATAGCCGGTCTCTTTGACGACAGACTGCTCCCAAGACGACATCTTGTCGTAAAACTCGGTCAGTAACTGGTTTAACGTTTCTAGATTCTGCATTAAGTCGAACGTACTTCTAATGTGAGATGACTTATCTTATCAAACTTGCTCAGCTTTTGTTTGAACGCCTGCAAAGAAAGCGTGTCCTTAGACACCAAGGTAATCGCCGCCGCATAGTGATGACCACTCACTCTCCAGATATGCAAATCAGCTACTTCAGCAAAGGGCGCAAGCTCTTCACGAATTTCTGCTCGATACGTTTCCTCTATGCTTTCGTCGAGCAAAATAGGGCTGGTTTGTTTTAGGAGATTTAGCGTCCATTTACCAATAACCAGGGCGCCAACGATCCCCATAAATGCATCTAGCCAATTCCATCCATAGAGCTTACCCAGAATCAAAGCACCAATGGCAAGCACAGAGGTCAACGCGTCCGCTAAAACGTGCAGGTAAGCAGCTCTTAGGTTGTGGTCGTGATGATGGTGTGCATGTCCGTGATCATGTGAATGCCCATGGTCATGATGATGGTGGTCGTGATGGTGGTGATCCCCCAGCAAAAACATACTCGCAACATTCACGGCCAGACCAATAAAGGCGACGATAATAGCTTCATTGAAATGAATCGGCTGTGGATTGAACAATCGGTGCACCGATTCGACGATCATCATAATCGCCACAATACCCAGCGCAATCGCACTGGTATAGCCCCCAAGTACGCTAACCTTGCCCGTGCCAAAGGAGAATCTATCGTTGTTCTCATGCTTCTTCGCATAGCGATAAGCAAACAAGGTGATACAAAAAGCGGCAGCGTGTGTGCCCATGTGCCAACCATCAGCCAACAGTGCCATGGAGCCGTAGATGGTACCCGCCACGATTTCAACCACCATAGTGGTGACAGTGAGCAACAGCACATAAAAAGTTCGTTTCTCACCTTGGTGATTATGGCTAGAAAAATTGTGTGAGTGGGGCGCAGATTCAAAAGACATGGGGCACACTTTGTTTGATAATCAAAATACTTGATTATCAATTTAGTTTGACTATCAAACAAAGTCAACCGTAAGTATCTAACGCCCAATAAGATCTATTGGTTGTCGTACGCCTCGCGAGAGCGGGTAATCTCATCTTGATGACTCTCTGCCCACTGAACCAGATTATAGAGTGGCTTGACGAGATCTCTGCCTAAATCTGTCAAAGCGTACTCAACGCGCACCGGCACCTCTGGGTATACCGTTCGATTCACATACCCTTCTCGCTCTAAATCACGCAATGTCTGAGTCAACATGCGTTGCGAGATCCCTTCGATTCTCGACTTCAATGCATTAAATCGATCGGATCCATCCACTAATGCAAATAAGATCAGCAATGACCATTTGTCGCCGATTTGTGCTACCACATTTCTAACTGGGCAGTCGCTGTCGTTGTAAAACACTCGTCTCTCTGTATTCGCCATTTCGACCTTCAACCTCTATCCATTCGTTTGCCTATTTTGCTCCAACAGTTACCAAAAGGTAACCAGCGCAGCTTTCGGTGCCTTCTTGTAGTGTAGGTTACTATTAATTACTATGGTTATCAATCTATACCAAACAAGCAACATTAGAAAGGGAGATCACCATGATTAAACGACTTACTTCACTTATGCTTCTCGTCGCAACAACCACCGTTTTCGCGCAGTCTAACGACTCTGTCACGATAGATCTTGCGTCATTGAAGAAGGAAAACTGGACTGAGCAAGAAGCCAACAATGCTGCGCTGATCACTGACTTTGTACAACACCTGATGAACGACCATGACTTTGATTATGTGATGAAGCATTACAACGACAGCGCCTATGTGCAGCACAATCGAAACCTACCGGATAAAGTGACGGGTCTCGTTGGGTTTCTAACTGAGTTTGTCGAAGAATATCCAGACTACAGCTATGATGTGAAGCACATCTATGTCGACGGCGACTATGTGATTTTTCATTCCCACGCGACACTAAACAAAGAAGACCGGGGGAATGATGAAAAAGGAATGAACATTATCGATACTTGGCGCATCGAAGATGGTCGCATTGTCGAGCATTGGGACTCCATTCAAGCACTCGACTTTTCTATGAGAGTCTACTCCCTAATCAGTGGTGGCGATATTGCCAACGAGAACGGTGTGTTCTAAAAGCTGACGACTACCAAACAAGCACTTGCCTACTAACGACGTTACAACGACTGCCCCCAATCCACGCAATGCTATGGGGGCAGCATTTGCCACTCACTCTACGCCTCATCCTAAAAGCTATCCATAACCAAATATCAATAGGAATTAACTATCAAAATAATAGGGGTAAATTACTTCTGTTACTGAGAATAATTATCAATAATATTCACATCAACACAGATTAGCGTTCAATGAGGGTAACGTCATGATCAAGACTATAACTTTTGCAGGCATCCACTTCACGATTGCAACCATGGTAGCTTTTGCTCTTACTGGTGACTTTTTGCTAGGTAGTCTTGTCGCCATGATTGAACCAACCATCAACACAGGTGCTTTCTACCTTCACGAAAAAGCGTGGCAAAAAGTGGCCTTTTTAAAACGTCGACAGTCTTTGACTCAAGTGAAAACCGCTAGCTTTGCCGTTATTCACTTTAGCGTTGCCTTCACTGTGACTTACTTGCTAACTGGGGATGCATTTATCGGTGGCTTGATGGCAACAATCGAACCAGCCATTAACTCAGTCGCCTACTTCTTCCATGAAAAAGTATGGCAACGCAAATCTCATGAGAGCATTGGTGTTAACTTCAACAAACCGGTTGCCGCGTAACGGCCACCAGCGCTATACATTGAGAGTGATCTATTCGAAAACCAAGGGGCATGTCATCGACATGCCCCTTTTTACATCTATCATTCATAAGTCAGTAATTTCTAACTAGCAAATCGCGATATCTATCAGCGTCCTATGAATAGTGCCGACATATTAGTCAATGAATCACATCAAAAACCTAATAGGGGCCAAGTCTTGCGTTTTGCCTTTCTATCTGATTCCTCTATAGTAAGACCTACCTCCAACCATGACGATGACCGATACCGCAATGAGCAGACCACTACGAATCGAATACCCTGGCGCCTTGTATTATGTCACTTGTAAAGGCAACGACGGACAACCTATTTTCCAAGATAGAGGCGATTTCGAACTGTTCTTACAGGTACTCGAGCATACTGCCCTGCGATACAACTGGCAGGTCCATAGCTACTGCTTAATGTCGAATCAATATCATGTGATGCTAGAAACGCCGGATGGCAATTTGAGTATTGGTATGCGTCAGCTTAGTGGTGTATACACGCAGAGGTTTAATCACAAACGTGGTCGCAGCGGACACCTTTTCCAAGGTCGTTTTAAATCGGTCTTGATCGACCGAGAGGCTTACTTCTTATCTGTTAGCCGAGATATTATGCTAAACCCGGTACATGCAAAAATGGTCGTCGATCCAGAAAGTTACCCATGGAGCAGTTGGTGTTATCTAAACGGTAGCAAAACATCACCAACCTGGTTTGATAGTAAAACTACGTTAAAGTCATTCGATAGCAGTCCATCTGCCGCGCTAACGAAGTACAAAAAGTATGTTTTGGATGGCAAAGATGAGAATCCATGGCAAAACGTGAAACGACAGATTTTCTTAGGAGATGAAACATTTATCCAGCGCCATCTTTCTAACCTAGATAGTAGCGATATTGAGCTCGGTGATATCCCAACGCCACAACGTCGCTCAGCCCCTTTGACCCTAGAGGCATACGAACAACAAGCACAAAGCCGCGACGAAGCGATATGTTTGGCATTTCGAAGTGGCGGTTATACGCAAAAGCAAATTGGTGCACATTTTGGGCTGCACTATTCGCGAGTTAGTCGTATTGTTTCTAAAGCAACGCTCTAGTTGAATGTCGCTTTTGTTCGCCTCAGCGTTTGGACTGAGGCGAACAGACTAATAGCCTCTATTTCGCCTCTCCTCCTTTCTGACGGCATGCCGTCATTGGCATTCGTGTCACTGTCCCATTGATGTTGCAATCAACCACATAGCCAAGTCTACCGCCACTTTGACTCGCGAAGGTTGTACCTGATATCAAGATCAATGCGCTTACGCAAGATAAGATAATCAATTTCATAACGACGTCTCCTTGTTGTAAAAAGACATCAGTAAGTATGAGTCAGATTCCCGCTTACACCACCTTCCATGCGAGCATCGCTAGTGCTATGCCGAGTTACTCCAACCGTTAACTGTGCGTTATCGCTCACTTACTGCTTTTAACTCTATGAATGATTAGACATTTTGTTACGACTTTATAAAAGAGTGCGGTAGAATCGCCAATCCACTATTAAGAGTGTTAGCGCAAAGACTAATCCGGATGTGGCATATCAGAGTAACAATAGCAGTAAGGTAATCAGATGAATCGAATTGTTCATGTTCCCGCTCAGTTTTGCGAGGTGGGCAAGCATGAGACTGTCGACTATAGTGATTCTCCCGTTTGGCGAAAAACAGGGTATTCGAAATCCGTAGTTGATAGTGTCCGTTTGGCAGAAGATCTGCAAAAAGCCGTGGAAACACTCAACCACGATGGCTATGAGGTCGTGGCCATCACGCCAATTACAAGTGGTGACTATGACTACAAGGCGTTATTAGAGGCAGGTGGTCGTGGTGAGAATGGCTATGGTGGATACGGTTATGGCTATGGTTTTAGCTATACACAAGGCCTTATTGTAACGGCAAAACGGGTTCGTACTTCTTAATCGTCTCAGTGTATTTCAATCGAGAAGATTGCATACCGATTTTTACATTTTGCCACGCTCTAGTCATAGCGCTTCTGTTGATGCGTGGTAGGATCATCTCAATCCAATAACCTCCTTTTTTACATCCTATTTATTGGTAATAAGGCCTACCGGTATCAGCACCTAGTAGGCCTTGTTTGTTGCTAAGGCAAAAAAGCCATTACGATGCAGCGGCGTACTGCTCCAATTCTTGATGCGTTGCAGTCGTGATGTACTGACCATCTAGATAGAAATCAACGGACTCTTCACCACTTACGCCTACCAAGGTACGAGCTTTACCTTCCTCGTCGATAAACTCCATTTGCATGGTGTTGTTATCAAGCTTTGAAAGCTTCACCGGTGCGGTAGAGAACTGCTTACCAACTTTGTGGTTTACTTTGATGTACGCCTCAGCTGGCGTATCTGCCACGGCTTTTTTCTTAGTAATAGGGTTCGTGCCCGTCCAAAACTCGATCGAGTTAACCACAAACAAGTCAGCCGCAGCCGTGATCGCGTAAACCGGTGACATCAGAGTGTAAAGACCAGCACGGGCGTAACGGTTGTCGACCCCTTTTAGGTTTACTTCATACATAAGTGCACCCGTTGTTGCCATTTGACCGATACAGCCAGTCAACATTGTCGACATTAGTGCTGCAGTAATCGTTGTTTTGATCAGTTTCATTGCTTAAAAAACCTCTCACTCACACTGCCAACACAGCGCAAGCAAGTTGATTGAAATTATTAGAAAAAACCAGCAATCAGTGCTGGTTTTTCATTCCCGCCACCAATAAATGGCGCGGGATTATAACTCCAATCAAAATCGGTTCTAGGCGCATTTTTGCTGCGCTATCTGCGCATTAACATCCAAGACCCACTTTCTCAATAACCACTCACAACAAAGCAATTAAAATGTTTTAATTCAAAGCCTTAAACTTAGTCCCTTTATCATTCAACTGTTCACATCGCCACGAAAAAATCACAAAATATCAACCTGTGACAGTCATATCCTACAACAGCACCAAACTTGCCGTTCCTAAGAAGGCGAAGAAACCCACTACGTCTGTCACTGTGGTCAAGATAACCGAGCCAGCAAGTGCAGGATCGAGCTTTAACTTATCGAGTATTAATGGGATAAGCACCCCAAACAATGCCGCAGTGATGATATTAACGATGATAGCCAATGCGATGGTGCCGCCAAGTAAAGGAGACTGGAACCACAGCCCGGCAACCACGCCAATGATTGCTGCCCATAGCAAACCATTGATGGCACCGATCCCTAACTCATTTTTTATCAAGGCGAATCGGTTACCTGACGTGATCTGATTTAAGGCCATAGAACGAACCATCAGCGTTAGGGTTTGGCTACCAGCAATTCCTCCCATAGAAGCTACGATTGGCATGAGAACCGCGAGTGCGACAACTTGGGCGATAACATCCTCAAACAAACCAATCGTCACTGAAGCAAGAATGGCAGTTAACAGGTTGATACCCAACCACACACCACGCTTTTGCGAGCTTTTAAGAATCGGAGCGAATAGATCATCTCCTTCATCCATACCCGTACCAGCCATAAGGCGCGTTTCATAGATTTCACGCTGGGTACTTAATGCAAACTTCCAATCGATTTCTCCGACCAAACGTTTACGCTCATCGAGTACTGGCAACGCGGCAAATGCTGAGCGTTCCATTGCGTCTACCGCTTCGGTTAACGCCATATTGGCACTTAGAGTGTTCACATGTTCAAGCACTAACTGTTTGATACGCGCTTTTGGGTCCGCGCTTAGTAAATCGATGTAGTCCACCATGCCTCGAAAGCGTTGCTGCTTGTCGATAAGATAGATGTGGCTTGCCGATTCAACATTGTATTTAGCAACTAAAACTCGAGCACGCTCTACGGATATGTTGAATGGGATAGCGATAACCTTACGCTCCGCCCAGCGACCTAGCTCTTCTTCTTCGTATTCGTTGGCTTGGTCATAAAGCTCGAGTTCACCTGGTTCAAGCAGCGATATCGCTTCTTCAATGATGTCGTCAGGTAGAGAGTCCGCCCACTCAATAAGTGATAGGTTATCCAGCTTAGCGAGCGTGAGTCTTAGCTCTGTCTCTGACAAAGCATCAAGAATCGACACCCTCACTTCGCCGCGCGACTCGGTCAATACCTCGATATGACTCTCAAGAGGCAGTTCACGCCATAGCCGTACCCTTTGTTCAATTGGGAAGGCCTCAAGGATCAGAGCGATCGACGATGCGTCGAGACCTTGCTCTATAAAGCGATTGAGAATGTGCGGCTGCTGTGCCTCTTCTGCCTGTGAGATTTGCTCAATTTGAACTGACAGATCTTGGAATTCGCTCACTGCGGGCTCCCTGTAACCGTGCGCGTAATTGGAATACCTTCTATCATAGCGAATAGGTCACCAAGCCACATTCAGAATATTGATAAAGCTGAATAAATCTTAATCGTTTAGCGTCACTTCAACTTCAATTTTCCGCGTAACTAAACACGATCTCTCCTTGAAGCATGGTCATAACCACACGCGCTTTCGCAATGTCTTCCGGAGCAAGTTCACGGATATCTTTATCTAACAAGACCAAGTCCGCTGATTTCCCTATCGCGATGGAGCCTGTTATGTGGTCGATACCTAGGCTTTTGGCAGCATTGATGGTGTAGGCATCAATCGCAGCTTCCAATGTTGGCAATCCGCTGCGTTCCATTATCAAGCTGTTGCTGATACCCACCAACGGATTGATGTCATGCACATTCCAATCGCTGCTTAACGTGACATTTGCGCCCGTATCAAATATCGCCTTAAGGTTCATCAATCGATGAGCTCGCATTGCTCCTATAAAGGCTTCTGCCCACGCATGATCGTTATAGGCAACGTAGTCTGAACCCACTTGGAAGTCTGCACTGACGCCGAGCTTATTGAACCGAGACTCATCGTTTTTATCGACGAGCTCAACATGGGTCAGAGTATACGGCTTGTTACTTCCTTGTTGGCGGACCTGCTCAATAGCATCCAAAGATTCTCGAACAGCGCCATCACCAATCGCGTGTATGTGGGCACTATAGCCGATATCATTCAATGCCTTGAGCCAGTTGGTCATCTTTTTGGGCGAAATATAATTGATGCCATAGGGCTTATTCGTTAAGTAAGTATCGAGATAGGGTGCCAACAGCTTAGCCGTACCATTAATGATAATGCCGTCACTGTACATCTTCACTTGGTTGATAATAAGGAGATCGCTCATCGTCGGCTCGCTCGAATAGATAGATTCAAGGTACTTAAGCTGCGCCGTCATTTCTTCATTTGGGTATACCCAAGGTCGAAGCGCGACGCGCGCGGTTAAGGTCTGCTGGTCATCAGCATGACGCCATACCTCATACCAACCTCGCTTCCAATACAGCCGTCCATCGCCAATGGTTGTAATACCGTGCTCTGCTGCTGTTTCAAGCCCTACAAGCAAGCCCTGATAACTCTGTTCAAATTGATTATTCAGACTATTCCAAGCAACCTCCATAACCGCATCCCCAGCACTATCTAGCAATATGCCATTAAGCTTGCCAGAGGCTTCATCACGCAGAATGACGCCGCCTTGAGGGTTAGGTGTGTCTTCAGAGATCTGAGCTAACTCTAGGGCAGTTGAGTTCACCCACATGGAATGAGAGGTTTGCTCCATTAAGATCACAGGACGATCAGGGAATATGCTGTCCAACATATCGAGCGGTGTCTGGCCACTGTCATGAGCCAAAAGCATTTCAAGTGAAAAGCCATAGCCCATTAACCAGTCTTTCGATTGTGATTGCTGTTGGCAATACTCAAGATAGGGCTTGAGTTCAAGTAATGTCGCCGAAGCGCTTAACTCACAGTTACCTCCCGCCTCAGATGCTGCTTCGAACACATGGTTATGGTTGTCGATAAAGCCCGGCATCAACAACTGTCCATTCAGGTCTATCACTTGTGTCTTATCATCAGTCGATGCAAGCAGTTCCTCTGACCCGCCAATCGCGGTTATCACACCGTTTTGAATGGCCAACGCACGTGCGTCTTGATTGTTATAGATCGAGCCATTGACTAAAACGATGTCTGGGGCGGCAAAAGCTATTAAAGGGCTAAAAAGGCCTGACATAACCATCGCAAAACGCATCGATTTTTTTAGCATAGCCGGAAATATATGGGTCACCATTTTGATAAAAGCCTCAAAATCCATCAATTAGACGCATGATATATAAATGCGATATTGATTCGTAAAATCAATCAGTTATATACACTGAATTGATATCAATAAAAGTACATAAGACTATTCACTTCTATGTATATAAGTGTAATGATATGTACCGGCTTATAAAAATTGAACCAATATCACAAAATAACAACGTTTGGGAATCATTCATGTGCAAGTGTAAACAAGCAGTATCACTAGTTAGAGTCCGACGTAGCGTCTGGCAAAAACTCTCTGGCATCAAAGAGGTTTATCGATGCCGAGAGTGTGGAGAGAAAACCATCGTTCGCTAACGATACTGATTTACCAATAACGCTGCCTAGGTTGAAACTTAGGCGGCGTTTTTTTTCTTAATGCGCTTTGCATTCGACCGAAGTTTCGCCCCAGCATAATGCGTATTTGACTGTAGGTTTCATAGGCGAGCAGCTTCCACGCTGGTGCAGTCCAGTATCTGGTGTACATATGCTTCATGGCAGCATTCACATCAGGCGACATTTTCGTGATTTCGGCGGCGAGTGATAACGCTTCCTCTATTGGCTGATCACTGACCTTTGTCACTAGTCCATACTCTAGCGCTTGTTGCGCAGTAAGCTCAGTCCCACAAATAGAGATCAACAAGGCTTTGTCTTTTGGCATCACTTCTCTTAGTGCTATCGAGCCTGCCATATCCGAAGTTAACCCCATCTTAGATTCCATGATCGATAAGTTGGCGTTTGGTGAGCAAATACGAAAGTCGGCACCTAGCGCGATCTGCATGCCCGCTCCCCAACAATAACCATCAATCGCGGCAATCACAGGAACAGAGAGTTTGCGCCAATTACTACTGACTTGTTGAGCACGATTGGATTGTCCGGGAAGCCATTTGAAAAGCAGCCTCACGGCATTGCTCTTTTGCGTCATCATAGATTTGAAATCTAAGCCCGAACTAAAGTTGCCTCCTGATCCGGTCAAAATCACCGCTCGCAGTTGACGATCTTTTTTGAGCAAACGACTAACATCAATTAACTCATCAAACATTGCCATATCGACACCATTAAGTTTGTCTGGTCGATTGAGTGTTACGGTCACAATATCGTTTGAACGACTAACTTCAATCCTCTGATACGTCATCTTTGTGATTTCCCTATAGTTGTTTTCTGAATGTAGTTATCTTCTGAAGTTATATGCTGACTTTTTAATCAGTTTAGTGAGGGTTCGCTTCAACGTTAGAATATTTACTCAATAATGAGAGGTCTCACCTGTTTACAGTAGGGTCACGCATTGTGTGAGAAGCGGCTGATCAAGTAGCGACTACACTACTAATTTTAAGAGGTCGGTTACGTTATGAAGCTATAGTGCTTGTTTTATATCATTTGAGTGCTTGAATGGAAGTGCTCCATTGGATGAATAGGAAGTACAATCCATGATTACGGAAAATCAAAACTCGCAAGTGTCAAACAATGACACTCAACCCGCATCTGATGCCCATCAGAACGCCGATTCAATACATGTCATCGAATATAAACCTCAGGATCCTTGGTGGTTTAATGCGATTATGGCTGCGTTTACCTACCTGTTGCTGGTCTTCGTTTTACCGACTCAGTTAACCGGTGGTGATCGTGACACATTAGCGCTAATCGACTCGATCAGCCGATTGGCTATACCCATCTCGTTGATATGGTTTACGCCTACAATCATCAGCAAGCTAAAACAGTTTCGTCAAACTAAAGTGACACCAGCGTAGCCGTTAAGTGATCATTTATGGGCATCAGCAAGATGCTTGTCGGTAAAACTTTATTTTTCTAGCTTCACTTCAGAACTTTTATGATTTACAGACAGTTAGCTCTAGCACACTTTTGCCCCACTAAAAATGTGAGTGAGATCACCTTGATCGTACATTTTCATAGTGTTATCGTGGTTTGGATGACGAAAATGTGACCACAAGGAGTGTGCTTTGCCGAATATTCAAGTGAGTCGTTGGCGTGTTGAATCTTGTCCTGAAGCTTTAGAGCAAAAGATCATCTCAGCCGTCGCCTACAAGGAAATGAAGGGAACTATTTCTGATTTTGAGTTGTGTCAGATATTCGGAGAAACCGTTTGGAAGAGCGGCGATGATTACCATACTCATGCAGTATCCGTGCTTATTAACGAAGCAGAAAAGTGCTGCAGAGTCATACCAAGACAGTTAGCCCAACGGCTTTAAGTTTGCTAATAGTATTCAGTTTGTATCAAAACTGTCTTAGTCTCATTAAAAAGGTCTACCCTAGGGTAGACCTTTTTTTGTGCCACTCGACGTGACCTAATCTCACAAATAGCTAGCCTTGTAATTCACTAGCCTTGTGAATAGATACCTTCGAGTGTTTCGTCTTTGCGCTTCCATACATCGTTTAGCCAGTGATGGAAACGGCGCTTAAATACTTTGTCATTGAAATAGTCGCCGGTCAGGTTCTCATCCATTTCATACACGTCTATCTTCACCACGACTTTGGTGAGTTTTCCTTTTAGCATATCTTCAAACGGCTTTTCACGGTTTTCTGGGTACGCCAAAGTGATGTCAACGACACCATCGAGCAAGTGATTCATCGCATTCAACGTAAAGGCTACTCCGCCTGTTTTCGGCTTAAGGAGATGGCGATAAGGTGTCTTTACCGTCGCTAGCTTGTCTGCGTTAGCTCGAGTACCCTCAACAAAGCTGATCATTGTGGTCGGGACGTGTTCAAACTTACGGCACGCTTTACGTATGGCATTGAAGTCATCATTACGACGCTCAGGGTGTTTGACCAAATAGGCTTGAGAATGACGCTTCATAAACGGCATATCCAGCCCCCAGCACGCTAACCCTACAAACGGTACGTAAAGCAGACTTTGCTTCAAAAGAAACTTACACATCGGGATTTTGTTTTTCATCACCGAGGTAATGATCACGATGTCCGTCCAGCTCAGATGATTAGACAACAGCATATACCACTGCTCTGGAGATAACTCTTCCCCACCCTCAACTTGCCAATCAATATTATTGTTGATGTTGAGAAGCCAAAGGTTGAGCGTCGCCCATAACCACATCTGTTTGTTTGACAAACTCGTCATCAAGGTTTGGATCGGCTTCAAAGGTAAGACAAGTTTGATAATGGAAAATGTACACACAACAACCGCGGTCACCGCTGTGTTGAGGATTACCAAAAGAGAGGAAATGACCAGTCGTAGATTACCAAGCATACATTTTGTTACATCTGAAAAAGGGAGGGCAATAATAGCAATTTTTTGTCAAACGTATAGTAATGCTTTGTCATTTGCGTGGAGCTTGGACAAGCTCCACGAATAATTCATTTTATAACAGTAGGTTACTAAAGCCAGCCCGCGAGATGTCCGACCAGGTAGAGCGCAATTGCAGCCATCACACCCGCGACAATGTCATCGATCATGATGCCGAGACCGCCATGCACGCGCTTATCTAACCACCCTATCGGCCACGGTTTTACCATGTCAAAAAAGCGGAATAATACGAAGCCAGTAATCAGCCATTTCCAATCGTCAACAGGCAGCTTAAGCGCAGGGACGATTGCCATGGTAATCCAGAAGCCCGCGAACTCATCCCACACGATGGAGCCGTGATCATGCACGCCCATATCTTGAGAGGTCACATCGCAGATCTTGATACCTATGATGCATGCCAGTACGACCGCAATGAGATATACACTAAGAGGCAGTTGAACTAGCAGCAAATACAGCGGAATCGCAGCAAGGGTTCCCATGGTGCCTGGAATAATTGGTGACAAACCACTGCCAAAGCCAGTTGCCAGCAAGTGCCATGGATTTTTAAGTGAGATTAGGTCGAGAGGATTGCTCATTGATTTCCCTTAAAATGATCGAAGCCATCAAGTTGCCAGCTCACTGGCGCGTCATTGTTATGCAGTTCTAACTGACCAGTCCCGGTGATCTGCCCAATACAGGTGAATGGCGTGGTACTCAGCGCGACTTCTAACTGCCCACGGTTTGCTTCAGGCACTGTAAAGCATAGCTCGTACTCTTCACCGCTGGTTAATGCGTATTGCTGTGCTTCTTCCGTTCCACCGACGAATCGCACCAATTCATCTGAGAACGGCAATTCAGCAACATTCAATCTTGCGCCGACGTTTGAACGCTTAAGGATATGTCCCAAGTCAGAAACAAGGCCATCTGAAATGTCGATAGCGGATGAGGCAATATCGCGCAGCGCTAGACCAGCGAGCACACGAGGTGTCGCTTCAAAATGGCGTCTTTGCAGTTCGCTATTAAGCTCTTGGTCACCGCTGATGTTCTTCTCTAGAATCACATCCAGACCCGCTTTCGCATCGCCCAGCTTTCCGGTCACGTATATCCAATCACCAGATTCAGCACCGTGTCTCGTTAGCGCTTTGCCTTCTGGCACTAGCCCTTGGACTGTCAGGGTAATCGTCAATGGTCCTCTCGTGGTATCTCCGCCGATTAATTGAATTCCGTAGTAATCCGCAAGCTTGAAGAAGGCAGAAGAGAAACGCTCTAGCCAAGACGCGTTCATCTCCGGAAGCGAGATGCCCATAGATACCCAAGCCGGAGAGGCGCCCATTGCGACAAGGTCGCTAATATTGGAAGCAAGCGCTTTATGGGCGATATGTGCCGGATCCGCATCGGCGAGAAAGTGAGTACCCGAAACTAGAGTATCAGTGCTAATGGCAATGTGGGAGCCGTTTGAGGGTGCAACGATGGCGCAATCGTCGCCTTGAGCCAGGACAACGTCCTTTCGGCTTTGCTGCTTATGAGCAAAGTACTTGTCGATTAAGCTAAATTCACCAGACATCGTGTCGATTTCGTACTGAAAAGGTGGAAAGAGTATATAAAAAAGGCCAGCAAATTGCTGACCTTTTTACGAATAGACAAACTTTGTTTCGTTACTTCTTACGAACGTGCGGTGCGGCTTTATCTAGCACACCGTTAACGAATTTGTGGCTGTCTTCAGCTGCGAATACTTTTGCAAGTTCGATAGCTTCGTTAATAACCACTTTGTAAGGTACGTCTTCACGGCTTGTCATCTCGTACATCGCTAGGCGAAGTAGCGCGAGTTCCATCATATCTAGATCTTGCATTGGACGAGAAACAAATGGACGTAGCTTGCTGTCTAGTTCCGTGTGATTCAACGCGACACCCGTGAGTAGGTCACGGAAATATACAACGTCAGTCTCTGGCGCAGTCAATGCAGGCTCAGCAGCATGATGCTCTTCTTCATCATACTTACCACCTGATAAGAACTGTTCTTCAACAGTGGCAACATTTTCTTTAGTAATTTGCCAAGAATAAATTGCTTGCAGAGCAAATTGACGTGCATTACGACGTGCGGCTGGTTTCACACTGGCCCCCATTAGGAATCGATTTCAGAAAGAACGTTGATCATTTCAAGCGCGCTTAGTGCAGCCTCTGCACCTTTATTACCAGCCTTGGTTCCTGCACGCTCGATAGCTTGATCGATGGTATCAACAGTCAATACACCAAATGCTACTGGTAGGCTATATTCCAGAGACACTTGTGCAAGACCTTTATTACACTCACTACAAACATAGTCGAAATGTGGTGTACCGCCACGAATGACTGTACCTAGCGATACGATTGCATCAAACTTGCCTGTTTTTGCAACACGTTGAGCAACAAGAGGTAGCTCAACTGCACCTGGGCAGCGTACAACCGTGATGTTGTCTTCGCTCACTTGACCGTGACGTTTCAAAGTATCGATAGCACCCGATAATAGGCTTTCATTGATAAAACTATTGAAACGAGAAATAACAATAGCAATCTTTGCGTTCGGTGCTGGGAAGCCACCCTCGATAACTTTCATATGCTTTCCTTATAAACTATGTTCATCGCGCGAGAATCGACGGATTCTAGCACAAGTCATTTATTAATATCTACCGCTAACTTTGCTCAAACAAGGCTTTAGCAAAGCGTTTAAAAACGAGGTGCGGACTCAATGAGAAAAAGCCTTTGCTTATCAGAAGCAAAGGCTTAATAAATTACTCAGTTACGTATTCCGTTACTGTCAGACCGAAGCCACCCAATGCGTGGTATTTTTTATCAGCCGACGACAATAGCTTCATTTCGTGGACGCCGAGATCAGCCAGAATTTGCGAACCAACCCCTACGCGACGTGATGTGCCCTGCTTTTTCGCCATTGTTGGCGCAGTGCCGCTGTCTTGCTGCTCAAACATCTTGATTTTATGAACCAGGAGTTCAGTACTCTCTTCGTTACCAAGAATAACCAACACACCACCTTCATCACCAATACGCTTCATCGCTTTATCTAGCGTCCAGCTGCGGTCAGAGTTACGGTTTGAGCGCAGAATATCGGTGAATGTGTCTTGCAAGTGAACACGGACTAACGGCGTTTTCGCTGTCAAATCTCCTGCACACATCGCATAGTGGATTTGGTTGTCGATCGTGTCACGATAAGTAACAAGCTCGAACTCACCAAACTCAGTTGGCAAATGACATGCTGCAACGCGCTCAATGGTGGTCTCGTTGTTGTTACGGTATTCGATTAGATCCGCAATCGTGCCAAGCTTGATGTCATGTTTTTCAGCAAACACTTCAAGGTCTGGGCGACGCGCCATGGTGCCATCGTCGTTTAGGATCTCAACGATCACCGACGCTGGCTCAAAGCCCGCAAGCTTAGCAAGGTCACAACCCGCTTCAGTGTGACCTGCACGGGTCAGAACGCCACCATCTTGCGCAGCAAGTGGGAAGATATGACCTGGCTGAACAAGGTCTGCAGCCTTTGCATCTTTAGCAACAGCAGCTTGCACGGTGCGAGCGCGGTCTGCGGCAGAGATACCGGTCGTCACGCCCTCGGCTGCCTCAATAGACACAGTGAAGTTTGTGGTGTATTGAGCGTTGTTGTCTTGCACCATAGGTGGCAGACCCAATGATTCACAACGCGCTTTGGTCATAGTTAAACAGATGAGACCACGACCGTGTGTCGCCATAAAGTTAATGGCTTCAGGGGTAATCTGCTCAGCGGCCATAATAAGGTCGCCTTCGTTTTCACGGTCTTCATCATCCATAAGGATGACCATTTTTCCTAAACGAATATCTTCGATGATTTCTTGCGGCGTACTAATTGGCATTTCACGTTCCTGTTGTTGCGCTCGTTGTTATATTGGTTTGGCAATATTACGCAAAACCGTTTTGTTGTAAGAATTCCATAGTGAGTCGAGATTCAGGCTCACTTTGCGCCTGAGCATTGAGTAAACGCTCCATATAGCGCGCTAGAACGTCGACCTCTAGATTGACTTTTCTTCCTACCTGGAAGTGGTCGATCGTCGTCTCTTCAGTCGTGTGTGGCACTATGGTGAGCTTAAAAGCATCTTTGCGCAAATCGTTCACGGTCAGGCTAATACCATCCACAGTAATGGAGCCTTTTTCCGCAACATATTTACTCAGTTCAGAAGGCATTTGAACCCAAAACTCAATAGCGCGACCCACGTGTTGTCGGTCAACAATCTCACCGACACCATCGACGTGTCCCGATACAATATGACCACCAAATCGAGTTGTTGGCAGCATCGCCTTCTCAAGGTTTACTTTATCGCCTACACGATAGTCAGCAAAACCGGTTTTATTAAGTGTTTCTACCGACAAATCAGCGTGATAACTCGTCTCTGAGTAGTCAGTAACCGTCAGACAAACGCCATTGGTAGCAATACTATCGCCGAGCTTTACATCGCCCATGTCCAGCTTGCCGACTTCGACAGTCACGCTGATATCTTCACCTTTCGGTGTAATGGCTTTTAACGTGCCAACGGCTTCTATAATTCCTGTAAACATCTTCTAATTCTTTGTTAGCTGTGGCGTAGCAACGATACGGATATCCTTGCCCACCATACGAATATCTTTAATATTGAGGTCGATAACGTCTTGCATCTCTTCAAGACCGAGCGCACCGATCAGTCCTCGACCATCTGCACCCATAAGCTTAGGCGCTAAATAAACAATAAGCTCGTCGACAAGTTGCGCTTGCATCATTGAACTCGCCAGCGTTGCACCCGCTTCGACCCAAACATGATTAATCTGGTGCACCGCTGCCAAGGCGTCTAGCGTTTTCGCGAGATCAAGCTGCTCATCGCTAGTCAGTGAGATATCAAGATCACCACCCTGATTAGCGACTCGGATGATAGGACCTGTCGATTGAAACAGTTTCAGTTCTTCGGTGAGCTGATGATGTCGGTCCAAAATCACACGCGTTGGTTGGCGAAGCTCCTCTCGCTCTATCGTCTCTTTTACCTGGCTTGGTAGTTCATCCCAGCGAACGTTTAGCGACGCATTATCGTCAATGACGGTTTTGCTCGTTGATAGGATAGCGCCAGCTTGCGCTCGATATGCTTGCACATCTTTTCTTGCTTCTGGCCCTGTAATCCACTGACTTTTGCCATTCGCAAGTGCAGTCTGACCATCGAGGCTGGCTGCCATTTTTAGCTGAACGAAGGGACGCTGGGTTTCCATCTTCTTGAGAAAACCCGGGTTGAGCGCACGAGCATCTAGCTCAAGCAAGCCAACGTGCACCTCAATACCTGCTTCTTCAAGCATGGCAAAACCTCGGCCCGCAACTTGTGGGTTAGGATCAGACATAGCGCACACCACTTTCGCGACGCCCGCTTTAATCAAACCTTCGGCACAAGGTGGTGTGCGACCATAGTGTGAGCAAGGCTCTAAGGTTACATAGGCCGTTGCACCTTTGGCTTTGTCACCAGCCATACGCATCGCATGCACTTCGGCATGTGGCTCACCGGCTTTTTTATGGTAGCCGTGACCGACAATCTCATCGCCGAGCGTAATCACGCAGCCCACGTTAGGATTTGGCGCTGTGGTAAAGCGTCCTTTTCTCGCAAGGTCTATCGCTAAACTCATCATTTGATGGTCGATAGCGCTAAACTGACTCATAGTGATCCATACCTATCGTTGAGTGGGGTAAACCGTTAATCTTCTAAGCGAGCGATCTCTTCACCGAACTCGCGAATGTCTTCAAAACTACGGTATACGGATGCAAAGCGAATATAGGCGACCTTGTCTAACTCTTTCAGTTGAGTCATCACTAAGTTACCAATCATCTCACTCGGCACTTCGCGCTCACCCGTGGCACGAAGCTGAGATTCAATGTGGCTGATGGCCAGTTCAATAGAGTCAGCGCTCACTGGGCGTTTCTCTAGAGCACGCTGAATGCCACCTACCATTTTATCTTTGTTAAAAGGCTCTCGGTTACCATTGGATTTGATCACTTTTGGCATCACGAGTTCAGCACTCTCAAAGGTGGTGAAACGTTCATTACACGCCAAGCATTGGCGGCGACGACGCACCTGATGGCCATCAGCGACCAGTCTGGAATCGATGACCTTTGTGTCATTTTCAGAACAAAATGGACAATGCATAACACCTCCTATGGTTTAGACCACAGTTTAGCGAAATTTAACCTATTAAGAAATCTACTATTTGACCAGTCAGGTAACGCAATTAGGTGTAATCTTGGATGGCGTCACACTCTTGCCAATCAAATTCGCGAACCAAGCTGCGCCACACGGAATCGAAACTCGCTTTGATGACTACCGGCTCTTGCGTAATTGGGTGTTCGAACTCAAGACAAGACGCGTGCAAGAGCAATCGACGCGCGTCATAATGGTCGCGGAACAAACGATTGTGTCTGCCATCACCATGAGTAGTGTCACCGATAATCGGATGACTCAAGTGGTGCATATGGCGACGTAGCTGGTGCTTTCGACCTGTTTTTGGCTTCATCTCCATTAGACAGTATCGACTGGTTGGGAAGCGCCCTGTTGAGTGAGGAACCTCAACCTTGGCAAGCGGCTCATAAGCGGTGACGGCTGGCTGTGCTTCTTTGTCTTTATCAGCAAATTTATCGGCGATCTTATCCAGCTCAACCTTAAGCGCGTAATCCAACACATCCCCTTCTTCAATCCAGCCGCGGACAATCGCATGATAGGTCTTCTGGATATTGTGCTCAGCAAACATTGGCATCGCTTTTGAGGCGATTTCACTTGATAAAGCGAATAGCAACACGCCTGACGTTGGCCTATCTAAACGGTGCAAAGGAAAAACGTGCTGCCCTATCTGATCGCGTAAGGTCTGCATCACAAATCGAGTTTCATTCTTATCGAGCCATGAGCGATGCACTAACATACCAGCAGGCTTATTGACGGCAATCAGATAGTCATCGCGATACACGATTTCAAGAGGCTCTATTTGAGTTTCTTCTTGAACCGATTCAATGGATCCACTCATTTTGCTGCCTCATCTATCTGCTTTAACACCAATAAGATCTCATTCAGTTCACTGCGCTGCTTCCAAACTTCTTCGAAGTAAGGGGTGATCTCAAAACCCTTGGGCAAGTCACTTCCCGATTGGAGCAGCACTTCCATGCGTTCAATAAAAATCCATTGCAGCCATTCGTGAGGCTCCAATGTGTCTACGGCAAACGGTTGTTGACTGCTCAGTGCTGCCACATCTGGGGATTGCTGTTGCCACAGTGAGTGCTTTTTAAGCAGCTGTTTCAGCTCAATAAGTAATAACTTCATAATTCTATGGGGATCGAGACGAACAAATTCACGACTTTCACTTATCGGTATTGAAAATGCTCGTTAATGACTTGAAAATTGGCGATAGAATACCATTTATTGTTCTATACCCAAACCGTACTAGGAACCCCTCCATGGAAACCATTCATACTTTGACGGATCTGTTGGTCAACAGTGGCTGCCAATATCATATTTACGATATCTCTCGACGCGTACAACTGATTGATAATGAACAGTTCGCCGCCGTTGAGCGTGCCAGTCAGCCCTACCCGTATCCGATTCAAAGACAGGCTCAGTTTGCCATCGCCTACTGGAATGAAGAGAAACAGCCTTGGATTTGGTTCCTTAAGTTCCAGCTTGATGAACGTGGTTTGCTAAGCCAAGGCGATGTCGGCCAGTTTCTAAAATACGTTCTGGAAGCAATGGGGACGCGTCTTGGTAAAGAGATGAATGAAGAGCAACAACAAAAGCTCTCAAACAACCCATTTACGTTTAAGCCAACAGACGACAAGTTAGCCGTCTTCCATAGCCTATTGAGAGCAGAATTGGATCTGACCACCAGCCAATACTATCAGCATGCACGTGACTACTTCCGTGGCGACCTAGGCTGGGATAACTGGCAAACGGTTGGACTGCAAGGCATCACGGATATGGCAGCGAGGCTTGGGCAAGAAGAAAATGGCCGTTTGTTCCGCACTAGTTTACGTCACCTTGCGAGCGAGCCCCGCTATGCTCTACTTGGCGCACTTGAACATGTGGCGTTGCCAGAAAAGCTCTCTACAACGCTGCGCGAACTTGCTCAATTTGAATGTGAGTCCGATGAGCCGGATCTGTTCTTATTAGCGGCTTATGCTCGCGCGCTATCGGGAGGCAAACCAGAGCAACTTGAGTCATTGGTGACTGAGATTTTGGCCAGTGCGCGTTTGAGTCATCAAGAAGTGCTGATCGCCATTGCAGGTCGTGCGTGGCAGCCTCTGACTACTCCAGCCATAGCCGAGAAGTTCTTGGTACGTTTAGCACAAACGGGTAACCAAGGCTTGTTTAATCAGTTATTTGCCGATCTGGTGATGATGCCGAGCCTGCGTTTGGTGCTTCTGCCATTGCTGCACTCTAGCCCATCACCCGAGCTCGCTAACGCACTGGTCGCGCTGCAACAGGCAGCGACACAAGGAAAAACTCACTAGGAAGGTGAAATGATCGATAATCTTTTGATGATATTGGCGCTGAGTATGTTCTGCTTTGTATTTTGGCAGCAGCGGCGTCAATCTGAGATTGCCAAGGCGGCGGTGACACGTCGCTGTAAGGAGTTAGATCTGCAAATGTTGAGCGTCTCGTTTGGCGCTCACAGGCTAAGAGATGCCAACGGCCGATTCGGTTGGCATACTATTTATGAGTTTGAGTTTTCAGCGCTTGGTGATGACTATTATCAAGGAAAGCTGGTGATGAAAGGCTTCCATGTGCTGAATTTTCACTTTCCGGCACACCGAATGTAGATTGGAACTGATAGTACGGACCATGCTCATCTTCCGCTTGTCCGTACTGCTCAAACCCGAGTTTACTTAGCAATCGAATCGAAGAAGCGTGGTCAGTATCGACGTTCGCTTCAAGCCTCTTAAGTCCTAATGTATGAACAGCATCGGGAATAAACGCTCTTAATACCTCTGTTGCAATCCCTTTGTTCCAGTATTGCTTATCAAAGATATAGCCTATCTCTCCTTCACCTTCCGCTCCACGCTCAATGAAAATATGCCCCATATAATCGCGCGTACGCAGATCCAGTGCCGCCATCGCATAGAACTTTGAATCGCTCAGTATGGATTGAAACAATTGGCGCGCAGTGGCTAAGGTATGAGGACCATTCATGTGTTTACGATTTTTCGCGCACACGTTAAGCATCAGAAAATCCGACTCTAAATAGTCGGTATAGGGGACGAGAATGGTTCTGCGAGTAACTATTGTCATTGACTTCCTTTTCGTAACTAAATACCCAAGTAACCTGACATAGGCTTTAGACTCTGTGTTCTTTAGATTAAGTGCGACACTTGCATGAGAAGTATGAAAGTTAGGGTTTATAAATAAGAAAAGCCCCAACACTTGCGTATTGGGGCTATAGTCTTACTCGCAGCAGTCCGGCTACTAAAAATGCTCCATGCATCATCCGTAATAGTGGCTGAATCCTTCAGCTATATCCATTCGTCGCCGTCCTAGCGGTGTCCATCTCATCCAATGACGCTAACCATCCCAGTCAGCTCGCTTCACTTGTTCCTTGAGCGGTGTCCTTGACCATCATCCTGATGGGGTTCCTGCACTCTTCCTGAGCGTGTCCATTTCCTTAAAAATCACCGTCCTGATGATTGTTCGCTTCCCGCGCTATCCTAACTTCCTTGCTGGTTACGTTTCCCTTGGTAACCAAATCTTCTTCCTGAAGATGACCTTCCAATGTCATTCCTGTTCCGTGTCAGCATCCTTCCGACAGGTTCTAATTTACCCTAATGGCGATTCTGGACAATCTACCCAATACAATTTTTTTTGCATCGACACTGTTAAAATAAGGTTAATTTCCATATTAAACATATACTTAATTATTTTTTCTTCCAAATTTCTGGCGATCTTTTCTCTTTATCTCACAGCTCGTGTGAGAGATCTCGCACAGTGCGTTTCCAAATTGGCTAATGTCTTAGATTTACTCGTTTAAAGTCACTGGTGATGCCCGTCACATAAGCTCCGCCTGTACCTCCCTTAGATTCGAAGGTACTATTAATGGAAAGCCTATTTAATGGAATAACCACCATGATTACCAAAGATGTCTCCGCAGAGATTGAAGCTGCAATCAGCTCATTGCACGCCGAGGGAAAAGAGCCAACCGTTGCACTCGTAAAGGCGCGATTGAAGACTAAAGTACCAATGCCTGCGCTGATCACCGTGATCAAATCTTGGAAGAGCAGTCAGCACGTGCCTAAAGTAGAAATCGCGGCAGAAAAGGCCGAGCAACCTCTTGAGCTAAGAGTGAAAGAACTAGAACAACAAGTTGCCGTACTAACTCAGCGACTAACAGCTTTGGAGCAATCTCGTGACTGAGCCGTTAAAACAAGCTGTTAAGATTTGGGTCGATGCCGATGCGTGCCCAAAAGTGATTCGAGAAACACTGTGTCGCGCCGCCGAGCGTACGGGCTTAACTTGCACCTTTGTGGCTAACCACAGTGTCCCTGTGCCAAAGCGAGACAATATCCACTCACTGACCGTACCTGCTGGGTTTGACATTGCGGACAATGAAATCGTGAAAAGAGTCAACGCCGGTGACTTGGTGATTACCTCTGATATTCCTTTGGCAGATGAAGTCATCACCAAAAACGCTGTGGCACTCAGCCCACGCGGTGAGCTTTACACCAAAGATACGATCAAGGCTCGCCTCAATATCCGTGACTTTATGGACACCATGCGCTCAAGTGGCGTTCAAACTGGCGGTCCTGCGCCCCTTGGGCAGACAGAGCGCCGCGAGTTTGCGAATCATTTAGATAGATTTCTGGCAAGAGCAACGCGCTAGGCGAAGTCGACTATCTCCAGACAAAAAAAAGAGTCAGCCGATATTCGACTGACTCTTTTTATATTTGGGCGTATTCAAGCGTTAAGGACGCGGTAAGTAATCCGCTTTACCCACCCACTTATAGCTAGTCAGCTCTTCTAAGCCCATAGGGCCGCGAGCGTGCAGTTTTTGAGTCGATACCGCGACTTCGGCACCAAGACCAAACTGAGCACCGTCAGTAAAGCGTGTAGAGGCATTCACGTAGACCGCGGCTGAACCAACAGAGTTAATGAACTTCTCTGAGTTCACTAGGCTGTTGGTCATGATAGCGTCTGAGTGGCTAGCGTTATGAACGCGCATGTGGTCAATGGCTTCTTCAACATCTGCCACGACTTTCACGCCTAGAGTGAAGCTTAGCCATTCAGTGTCGAAGTCGCCTTCACCGGCATCACGCAAGTCATCAAAGCCTGCCAACATCGCTTTCGCTTTTGGCTCTGCGACCAGTGAGACTTTACCTTTCAAGCGCTCTGCAATCATTGGTAGGAACTCAGCTGCAACGTTCTCGTGCACAAGCAGAGTATCTAATGAATTACATGCTGAAGGGCGTTGCACTTTTGAGTTCTCAACCACATCCAAAGAGCGAGTGAGATCAGCGCTGTCATCCACGAAGATATGACTGATACCAAAGCCGCCAATGATAACTGGGATGTTGCTGTTCTCTTTACACATTTTGTGTAGGCCAGCACCACCACGCGGGATGATCATATCCACGTAGTCATCCAGTTTAAGCAGCTGCGAGACAAGTTCACGATCCGGTTTTTCGATGTACTGTACTGATGCCGCAGGCAGACCCGCTTTATCGAGCGCAGACTGAATCACTTTAACCAGTTCCATGTTAGAGAAGAACGTCTCTTTGCCACCACGTAGGATGCTAGCATTACCCGTCTTCAAACATAGTGCTGCAATGTCGATAGTCACGTTTGGACGCGCTTCGTAAATCACGCCAACCACACCAAGTGGTACACGGCGACGTGAAAGGCTCATGCCATTCTCAAGCACTTTACTATCAATCTCACTGCCTACAGGATCAGACAGGGTGATAACGTTACGAACGTCATCAGCGATACCTTTCAATCGCTGTTCGTTCAGCAGTAGGCGATCAAGTAGTGCTTCTGTCAGACCGGCTTCACGGCCTAGGTCGATATCTTTCGCATTCGCAGCCAAAATAACGTCAGCGTTTGCTTCGAGTTCATCGGCGATGATTTGCAGTGCGCGATTCTTTTGCGCCGTTGACGCGGTCGCCAAAGCAAAGCTAGCTTGCTTTGCGTTTTGGCCTAGTTTAATCATATCCATAACGGTTCCCTTTATTCTTAATCTTGAATGACGACCATATCGTCGCGATGAATCACTTCTGCACCATAATCATAGCCGAGCGTATCCGCGATTTCTTTACTGTGCTTGCCTGCTATTTTGGACAGGTCTGCATCGGAGTAGCCACAAATTCCTTTTGCCACCAAAGCTCCGTCATTAGTCGTCACACGTACCACTTCACCACGAGCGAAGCGGCCTGAAACTTTTATTACCCCTTTGGCAAGTAGGCTGCTGCCTTTGCCAATCACTGCATTTACCGCGCCTGAGTCGATAACAATGTTACCGGTTGCCGCAGGACCTGCGAGTATCCAACGCTTACGATTTTCTAATGCCTCTGGCAAAGGTAGGAAACGAGTGCCTTGAGGTTCATTAGATAACGAATCAAATACCACGTTTTCTGCGCTACCTGCTGCAATGATAACTTCGATGCCTGCGCGACGCGCAATATCTGCCGCTTGCAGCTTCGTCGCCATACCACCTGTGCCAAGCGTCGTACCGCTACCACCCGCTATTTTGCGAAGCGTTTCATCAATAGTCGTCACTTCGCGAATCAGTTCGGCATTTGGGTCTTTGCGAGGATCAGCTGTAAACAAACCACGCTGGTCAGTAAGCAACAACAGCTTATCTGCACCGCACAAGATGCCGACCAATGCCGATAGATTGTCGTTATCGCCAACCTTGATTTCACTGGTTGCTACCGCGTCGTTTTCGTTGACGACAGGGATGATGTCGTTTTCAACCAAAGCGTTGATCGTGTCACGTGCATTGAGAAAGCGTTCACGGTCCTCAAGATCGGCGCGCGTTAGCAGCATTTGTCCGATTTTAAGCCCGTAGATAGCAAACAAAGACTCCCAAACCTGAATAAGTTGGCTTTGACCAACGGCTGCTAATAGCTGTTTGCTCGCCATCGTTTTGGGAAGCTCGGGGTAACCTAGGTGCTCGCGACCAGCCGCAATAGCACCTGACGATACCATCACTACTGAGTGGCCAAGCTTTTTAAGCTCAGCACATTGTCTGACGAGTTCAACCATATGCGCTTTGTTAAGCGCTAGGGAACCACCTGTTAGGACACTGGTACCTAACTTCACCACTACCGTTTTTTTGTCGGTAGATTGACGAGTATTATCCGTTGTCATCTCTGCTTGTTTGACGTGAAAAGTTTAATAGGGAGTGATGTTTTAGCAATCAAACATCATTTGTACAAGTAAAAAAGCGGTAGGAAGGGAAAAGAGGCGCAAAAAAGGTCTCAATGCTGATTTGATAGGCATTGAGACCGGATTTCTAGTACTAAACGAACTCTACTGAATCATCGTGAATTGATACGCTCAGCTCGAACTTCTCACTGAGTGTCTTCACCAATTTTTCATGAAACACTTCTTGCGTTCGATTTATCTCACTAACTGCCGATTTTGGTGCAGATTCTAAAATCCATTCACCCGTCTGATTGTAACGGCCGATCTGGTACGTCGCTTCAAACTGGTCTTCAACTAAGGTTAAGTCTAACCACCAGCCCCAAAACTCTCGATCTTCTGGAGACTTGGTGTCATCAACGCACACAGACAGGCAGTCAAAGTGATACGCGCCGTCTTTGCATAAGGTTTCTCTCAAGTAAGGGCCGATAGCTTTTAAGGCTGCAACTAAGCGATAATGAGTAGGGTTTTTAGCCGCTTCTGACATAGTGAAACTCCGTTTCTATATGAAAATAGTTGTAAAGATGAAATAGCGATAATTCTTATAGGATAATTATAGTTTTATCATATGCTTGATTACATACTGATTTCATATTTAACTAATTCCACACAAATGTCACCTTAAAAGTTCGTCCTCCAACCACTTAATCGCCATTTCGAGGGATTGCGCATACCCTTTTGCAATGCCCTTCGACGGAATCTCTTTCGACTTTCCATACTGGCTAAACATAGCAAGCAAGCGGTTGTCTGATATCGGCGAGACGATATCGCCTTCCATACTCATCGCCAAGATAGGCACTTTAGTGCGACGTGACGACAAGAACCCTTGCACTTTCAGTGACCAGGCAGTGAGTTGCCCTGCCAGACTATTAATATCCACTGCATCTTTACCAATGCGAGATGCCAACATATCTAGGTACATCTTTGGCATAGATTGGATGATTTGCGGAGAAGCCAAGCAGTGATGGATTGGCGCTCCCAGTGTGACGCAGGCTTTGATTTTTTCTGGCTCTAGAAATGAGAGGCGAGCCATAGCATTACCACCGAATCGGAAACCCAGCACCCCTACTTTGAAATGGTCGACCCAAGGAATATTAGGAAGCTCATTTAACACAGCCTGGTGCAGACATGACGTATCCTCGGTCAGCGGCCAATGAGAGCTGTGCCCTATTGATGGCATATCGACAGTCAGCATAGCGATACCCGCCGGCGCTAGATAATCTCGGAACAAACGCCACATATCTGTTTGCAGAGAATCAAGGCCTGCACTCACGATCACAACAGGTTGGGGTTTTTCAGTGCTCACCAAGTGGAGGTTGGCGGTAATCCGCTTATTTTTATATGGGACCTCTACCTGCTTGATAATATGACTGGTGTGTTTGGCCGCTTCGTTGTAAGCGTTATTCGCCAACACTTGAGCCTGCAAGGCTAGGTTGTCATTTTTCAGGTGTGGGTAGCCAGCGATACTAAAGCTCAATGAGGCCTTAAATAGCTCCTCTGCTGCAGCATCACCTGTAAGGTCATTGGCTCGCTTCTGGTGAAGCATCCCAAGCTTGGTCCACTCATAGTTCCAGTTACCGCCGTGGTAGCCCATAACCGTATCGAGCCACTCATCTATCGTTCTTGAGTGATCAGAAGACGCAATTTTGGCAAGTGTCTCTTCCAACTCGATAGGGTCAATACCTTGCCATGCCCATTGCAGACGCAACAGGTTCCGGTACCAAGAACTCGGGTTCTCAGCGCGGCGGCGCTCAAGAATTTCCATGCTACTTGGCATATATCGAATGAGATGGGAGGTTTCCTTTGCTTGTTTGTTCTTTTCAAACAAGGTTTCAGAGATATTTTTACTGACTTCTTCAGACATACGCGCACCAACTATTACGATTACAGCATCAATATAATCGAATAATCATCATTATTCAGGGGTTTTATCGACATTTTAACGTGGTTCTATCGCTGTTAGTGACTTGGTTTGTTAAATATCTGAAATCCATGTTTCAGGGTTGACGACGGTTGATTGCAAATATGCTGGATTTCGAGCAAAAAAAAACCGCAACTTGGAAAAGTTGCGGTTTTTTTAAACATCACTGTTTACTTTTGCTTACGGTTAATTGGCTCAACGTAAGACAGCGCCATATCCCATGGCTGCTCGATCCAACAATCTTGGTCGATATCAACAATGTACTCGTCAACTAGCTCTACACCAGCTGGCTTAGCGCACACGGTTACTAGCTTAGCTTTCGGGTACATTTCACGGATTTTACGTGCTGTGTCACCGCTGTCCACAAGATCATCAACGATTAGGTAACCTTCACCGTCGTGCTCTGGAGCTTTAAGTACAGTCATATCACGTTGGTGATCGTGGTCGTAGCTAGAGATACATACTGTATCTACATAACGAATACCTAGCTCACGAGCTAGAATCGCTGCTGGTACTAGACCGCCACGACTTACACCGATAATGCCTTTCCACTGTTCCGCTGGCATTTGACGCTCAGCGAGTTGACGGCAATATGCGTGCATATTGTCCCAAGTGATGATGAATTTGTTAGCCATAATAATAACCTAATTAAACCGTATTCGAGACTTAAGCAGCCACAATGTACTTGATGACAAAGATTGCAGACATTACCCAAACACTCATGGATACGTCGCGACCTTTACCACTCAGTGCTTTAATAGCAGCATAAGCGATGAAGCCAAGTGAGATACCTTCTGCAATTGAGAATGTGAAAGGCATCAGCAAACAAGTCACAACAACCGGTGCCGCTTCAGTAATGTCTCTCCAGTCAATACCGACTAGACCTGACATCATTAGAATTGCTACATAGAATAGCGCACCCGCAGTTGCGTAAGCTGGGATCATACCCGCCAAAGGCGAGAAGAATAATGCAAGTACAAACAAAATGCCAACAACTACTGCAGTAAGACCAGTACGACCACCTGCTGCAACACCGGCAGTACTTTCTACATAAGAAGTGGTGTTTGATGTACCTAGTAGCGCACCTACTGATGTTGCTGTTGAGTCAGCCAGTAGTGCTTTATTTAGACGTGGGATTTTGCCGTCTTTACCAATAAGGTCAGCTTTTTGTGCTACACCAACTAGCGTGCCCGCCGTGTCGAACAAGTCAACAAATAGGAAAGCAAACACAACAGAAATCATACCGATTTCGAACACTGCCGAGAAATCAAGCTGCATGAAGGTTGGCGCGATGCTTGGTGGTGTAGACATGATGCCGCCCCACTGAACGTCACCAAAAATCAGACCAAGACCCGTTACTGCTAGAATCGCAATCATTACCGCACCTTTTACGCCACGGTGAACAAGAGCAATAGTAATGAAGAAGCCAACAGCCGCTAGTGTTGCAGGAAGAGAAGTGATGTGACCTAGAGACACAAGTGTCGCTGGGTTATCAACCACAATACCTGCGTTTTTCAGCGCGATAAGCGCTAGGAACAAACCGATACCTGCTGAGATACCCGTTCGAAGCGACATCGGAATCGAGTTAATGATCCACTCACGGATCTTAAACACGCTCAAAAGAATGAACAAGATACCAGAGCAGAATACTGCCGCCAGTGCCACTTGCCATGTGTAACCCATACCCAGTACTACTGCGTAGGTAAAGAAAGCATTCAGGCCCATGCCTGGTGCTTGTGCGATTGGGTAGTTTGCTACAAAACCCATAATGAAACAGCCGATAGCTGCTGCCAAACAGGTTGCAACAAATACTGCGCCGCGATCCATGCCTGCGTCAGCAAGAATTGCTGGGTTAACAAAAATAATGTAAGCCATCGTCAGGAACGTAGTGATACCTGCGATAATCTCAGTGCGCACTGTTGTGCCGTTTTCACTGAGCTTGAACAGCCTTTCGAGCATAATCGAATCCCTAAAAGTGTAAAAAGTAAACGGTTGCGTAAACGATTGGCGCGAATTATAAGGTTATCAAAACGCAAATTCCAGCTAGAATTTTCACTCTAAACAGCGAATTATCCTCTTGATATGAAACTTATATGGTAACGATCACTAACAATTTGAAATAGTTACCGAGAAAGCGCCCCTTTCCATCATAGCGACTAACCAAGACAACTGCGCAAAAAGTAGCCACACTTTTTGAGATAAAGACGGCATTTCACGGAAAAAAGGCAAAAAAAACGCCACTCATATGAGTGGCGGTAGAATAATTTGGTCATCAATTGGGGTATGTAACCAACTATAAATTCTTCAAAATAGGGGGAAAACGTATCGCTTATCTACCGTAGTAGACGTTGTACGCGAAGTCTTTTGTGTATACGTTTTGATTCGTCCAAAACATCGCGCTTGCTAAACCTTTCATAACATCACCTTCTAACAAAACAAATAGTGGAAAAACGTTGCTTTGAGTCTCGGTTCCTTGGAGGCGATAAATCGGGCTCTGTCCGTGAGCATTGTGTTGATTCTCTCAACTGGTGAAAAGAATACCATATCGGATTAAAATTACAACCATAAAGACGATCAAAGTCACAAATATTTCTTTCAACCTACCAAAAACCGTAATTTCTGTAATTTTATTACGGATATTAATATCATTAGTATGCATTGGCGCACACTATGCTAGTCACGAAAATTGACATGACCCATTACATTATCTCTTCGGTTTCACTACTAGATGTTTACAACTAGTGGTATCCTTTGCTTTGTCTTTAATAAGCTAGAAATCCAGATGTTCACACCGTGAATTTAAACATCTGACGAAGAACAACCTAGCAAAGCCCGAATAAAGGAGAGTTCTGTGTCTGAATTCCACTCTGAAATCAGTAAGTTGTCACCAGCCCCAGTATGGCAATTTTTCGACAAAATCTGCTCAATCCCTCATCCATCAAAACATGAAGAAGCACTAGCACAGTACATTATTGGCTGGGCAAAAGAGCAAGGTCTTGATGTTAAACGTGACACAACGGGTAACGTATTCATCAAAAAGCCAGCAACAGCTGGTATGGAAAACAAAAAAGGTGTGGTTCTACAAGCCCACATCGATATGGTTCCTCAGAAAAACGAAGATACCGATCACGACTTCACTGTTGATGCTATCCAGCCATACATTGATGGCGAGTGGGTAACGGCAAAGGGCACGACTTTGGGTGCTGATAACGGTATCGGTATGGCTACGTGCCTAGCTGTTCTTGCGTCTAACGATATCAAACACGGCCCACTGGAAGTGCTACTAACCATCGACGAAGAAGCAGGCATGACGGGTGCGTTTGGTCTTGAGGCGGGTTGGCTTGAAGGCGATATCCTTTTAAACACTGACTCAGAGCAAGAAGGCGAAGTCTACATGGGCTGTGCTGGCGGTATCGACGCAGCGCTTACCTTTGACATCGCACGTGAATCTGCACCGCAAGGTTATGTTGCTCGCCAACTAACACTAAAAGGTCTAAAAGGCGGTCACTCTGGCTGTGATATCCACACAGGTCGTGGTAACGCTAACAAACTACTAGGTCGCTTCCTAGCGGGTCATGCAAAAGAGCTTGACGCTCGTCTTATCGAGTTCCGCGGCGGCAGCCTTCGCAACGCAATCCCACGCGAAGGTTTCGTTACTCTTGCGCTACCAGAAGAGAACCTAGCTAAGCTAGATGAACTATACAGCTTCTACACTGAGCTATTAAAATCTGAGCTTGGTGCTATTGAGACTGACATCGTGTCATTCAACGAAGCTGCGGATCTCGCTGATGTGTTTGCCTCTGAATCTGAAACGCGCTTCATCGCAGCACTTAACGCATGTCCAAATGGCGTTATCCGCATGAGCGATGACATCGAAGGCGTTGTAGAAACGTCTCTTAATGTTGGCGTCATCACGACCCAAACAGATAAAGTTGAAGTGCTTTGCTTGATCCGTTCACTTATCGACTCTGGTCGCTCTCAAGTAGAAGGCATGCTGGCGTCTGTCGCTGAGCTTGCAGGTGCGACGATTGAGTGCTCGGGTGCTTACCCAGGTTGGAAACCCGATCCTGAGTCAGAGATCATGGCTATCTTCCGCGATATGTACGAAGGTATCTACGGTCATAAACCAAACATCATGGTGATCCACGCTGGTCTAGAATGTGGTCTGTTTAAAGAACCTTATCCAAACATGGACATGGTCTCTTTCGGTCCAACTATCAAGTTCCCGCACTCTCCTGACGAGAAGGTGAAGATCGATACGGTTGAGCTATTCTGGAACCAAATGGTTGCACTGCTTGAAGCGATTCCAGCAAAAGCATAATCCAATCTACTGAGCCAATATAAAGCCGATGTTTAACCAAAACATCGGCTTTTTTGTTTCATATCAAACGCCAGTTTTGTGTTTCGAATACAGCCTGTGTATATTGAGACCAGTTATCATTTATAGAGAAAGACACTATGCAAGTTTACGGTTGTTGCGAATTGGTTCGTGAAATTTATGCTCAGATTGGCAGTGGCGATCAGGCTTACATCCCTCAAGCGATCTCTTGCGCGGTTCGTGCGCTTAATGATGTCGCAGCAGATGAAAATCTACCGAAAGACGTTCGTGAAAAAGCCGCTTTTGCTGCCGCTAACCTTCTGATTTCAGATTTCGAAGACAAATAGAGAACTCACCATGAATCTAGCCAATTTTGAAACGATGGATCCGGTTATGCTGATGAGCATCGTCAACATGAAGTTGAGAGATGACTTTGGTGGCGATTTGGATAAGCTGGTGAATTACTTCGATATCAGTAAATCAGCCTTGATAGAGAAACTGGCGAGCGCTGGTTTTGATTTCTTACCAGAAGCGGGTCAGTTCCGCTAGAGCTCCTCGGTCGGAGAATACAAAAACCGCCAAGTTATGCTTGGCGGTTTTTCTTTTGCTCTAAGGGTTCATTAGCGCCTAGCCAAATGATGCCCAAATAACGGTTACCACTAATACCGGACAGATAAATTTAACGTAGAAAGGCCAAACCTTTCCAAACCAACCTAACTGAAAGTCTGGACAACCCTGCTCTAGCTCTTTGACTTTGCCAGCTCGGCTCCAAACCCAACCTCCAAATAAGCAGAACAACAATGCCGCTATAGGCTGCAGGTACTGTGTCGCAATCATTGCAACCAAACCAAAAAGTTCGCCGAAGTTAAACACGATATAAATGCTAAACAGCGCGATAGCAGCGCCTAACACCCAACTGGTCTTCTTACGTCCTGTGTTAAAGCGCTCATCTACCAGTGCCACTGGGCACTCAAGCATAGAGATAGAAGACGTAAGCGCCGCGATCGTTAGAAGAAGAAAAAACACCACCGAGAATACAAGACCAAGTAGGCCTAAGGACTCAAACATTAAAGGCAATACCGTAAACACGAGCGTATCTGAGCTCAATAAAGCACCATCTTCAGCATAAATCTGAACGCCTTTCTGCATCGCCACAAACATCGCTGGCATGACAACAAGTCCGGCAATAAAGGCGACTGAGGTATCTACCAAGGTCACATTCATCGCCATCTTCGGAAGATTCTCTTTCTTAGATAAGTAAGAGCCGTAAATAAGCATCGAGCAGCCACCGATTGTCAGTGAAAAGAAGCCCTGTCCCATCGCTGCTAGGATTAGCTTTCTATCCCATACCTTCTCAAAATCAGGGATAAGATAGTGCTTTAAACCTTCCATCGCACCTTGCTGCATCATGATGTAGACGAACAGCAAAGCGAAAAGAATGAATAGCGATGGCATTAAGCGAGTCGACCACTTCTCAATGCCCTTTTTCACGCCACCTTGGACAATCAATACCGTCAGAAGATAGAAAAGGACAGTACCAAATACATTACGCTCGACGCTAAAGCCTTTGAACCAATCCGCAAGTCCATTCGCACCAACGATTTCAGCCAGCGCACCAAAGAGAAAGCAAATTAACCAACCGCCAACGATTGAGTAGAATGCTAGTACCGCGCAAGGCACCATCAAGCCAATCCAACCGACTAAACCGCCCAGTCGTTTGCCTAGCGGATGATTAGTCAGTGATTTCATACTGTCTACTGGGTTCGCTTGACCATGACGACCTATCGCCATTTCGACCACCAGCATCGGAAATGCAACCACCAATATCATGACTAAATAGACAAGCAAGAATGCGCCGCCGCCATTGCTCGCTGCCTGAGTAGGAAATCCCCAAATATTACCCAAACCAACCGCTGCACCCGCAGCAGCCAGAATAAAGCCTAATCGAGATCCAAAATGCTCTCTTGGAGCTGTCGTTGAGTTTGAAATATCCACTGCAATTTATTCTTACGTACTAGTTTGCTGGTACGATAAGATAAAAGTTTGGATATAGCAATTTATTTAGTTGGATCGGCCAATATTGATGAGATTTGCGACCGTAAGTATTAATTTACGAGCATTAGTTAGGACAAGTTCGATTCGTTGTTTATTGCTATCTTTTTTGGGATCACACTGTTACCTATGTGCCCGGTTTAAAGTGTTACTTATGTGACCATCAGTGGACAGCTCGTGTCATTCCTGTGCAGACAGGAATCTATTTGAGACTTGGAGATCGCTTTGCGAAGACCCCTGCGTGCGCAGGCGCACGGCTAGTGGGGTGACGGCAGTTTTTGGAGTGACGGCCATTTTGAGTGCATTCATTCTAGAGATTCGTCATTCCTGCGCAGGCAGGAATCTACTCAAGGCTTGGTGCAGGCTTAAAATCTAAATAGTAAAAACCTGATAATCCTTCAACTCAGGAATCTTTTTGTGAAGCTGTTGCTCTTCCTCAGCAACATCATTTAGTGAGTCGCAATAATCCTTAGCTTGTTTTTGAAGAGACTCAGATTGCTGCTCTAGCGTGCCCGACATACGCTCTTTGAGTTCATTATACTGCTTAGACAGTTCTGTCAGATTTAGGCTACCTTCTTGCTGCATCTTTTCTTGAAGTGCAGTGAATGCGCTACTCATAAATTCTTTGTTGAACACTTCTTTTGCTTTCGCTAGGTCCTGCTCCCAGTTATCCATAAACGAGCTAAACGCATCTGACTGTAAAACAAACTCATCACCTTGCTGGTAACGCGATTGAACATCGGCAAAAAACTCAGCGAGTGCGGTCTTAACATTATTGAACGCTTCGGAGTCATCAAAACTTGCGGCAACATCATCGATAAGATCGTTGGTAATGGCTAAACCACTTGCCGCTAGCTCTTTTGCTTTAGGTACATAGGTGTTCATGTTCTCTCGATAGCTATCGAGCGCTTTTTGCTGAGCTGAATCTAGGGTAACTTGCTCACCATTGATAAACAGGTTGTTGTTTTCATCAATCAGCACGCGAGACGAGGCAGCATCGTTAACCACTTCGACTTGTTCACCATTTAAATGAACTTCATTCTTTATATCTACTCCACACTGCCCTAACGCATAGGCATTAGGAACGGTGAAAAATAGGCTCGTAGCAACAATACCAAAACGGGTTTTAATGTTCATTTGATGTCCCTTCCCTACTAGCAAATTGAGATAATATCATAGCCGCGGCGCTGGTCTCCGATGAGGACACTAACCTCATCGTCTACAACACCGCCTTTAAGCGCTTTACCCAGAGGTGAGTGCGGTGTCACTACCACCACGCTTTCGTTAGCTAGCCTAGCGCCACCTGCTGTAGGCAACAGAAAATAGTAGCTGTGTTCTTCATTGACGTCTTCTAACTCGACCAATGCCCCCAAAGATATTGCACTATCACTGGTAAAATCATTCAACGAAAACGCCTTTAGCGTTGAGATGTCGCGCCTTATTTCTTCTAATCGCATCGCTTGTCCGTGGGCAAGATAAGACGCCTCTAATGCTAGCGTGTCGTATTTATGCTCAGGCACCGTTTCTTCGTTCGTCGCCGCATCTACTGTCTGCTCCATCGCAGAGTTTAAGGTGGTGATTTGCTGTTCGAGCTGTTCAATGAGTTCGTCAATGAGTACCTGCTTATCCATGTTTCTCCTACTCGGCATATCGAGACAAATTAAACTCGCTCACTATATCGAGCCGTGGGTTGCCACGCAAACAATCGATGGTTAGTCACTGGAATTTACTCAAACATCGTCAATTGGCGTGCATTTTCGAGAGGCTCTAACATGACGCTTAAGCCCAAAAGGCGAATTTCACGCCCATTTTGCCGTTCAAGAACTTCACGCAATAGATCTTTAAAGTATTCGAGATCGAGCTGATTATGGACATGCTCAATGGTGGTCAGTTTGAAGTCAGCGAACTTCACTTTGATGCCTTGTTTGATAACGTTACGTTTCGGCTGTGCTCTCTCTAGACGCTGTTTCAGCTCTGGGAAAAGCTTGTTTTCAATCACTTGCCAGCATTCATCGTACTGGCTGATGTTTTGAGAAAAGGTTCTTTCGACACCTATCGATTTACGCTCTCGTTCTACTACAACCTCGCGCTCATCTATCCCGTGGCTTTTTTTCCACAGCGACGCCCCCATACGACCAAATTTCATGATTAACTCTCGATAATCACTGGTACGCACGTCGTGGCAGGTAAATAGCCCGGCGTTATTAAGCTTCTCTAGGCTCACCTTTCCCACACCAGGTATCTTGCCGAGATCGAGACCATCGACAACCTCTTGTACCTTGTCAGGAGGAATAACGCACTGACCATTTGGCTTATTCAAATCCGATGCGATTTTGGCGAGAAACTTTAGCGGTGCAACGCCCGCCGAAGCCGTTAATTGGAGTTCATTCCAAATATCATTGCGAATACTCTGTGCGATACGAGTTGCTGAATTTTGGCAGTGTAGAGACTCGGTGACATCCAAGTAGGCTTCATCAAGGGAAAGCGGTTCAATAAGCGAAGTATAACGAGAGAAGATCTCTCGAATGTGTTTGGAGGTCTCTTTGTATACCTCCATTCTTCCTGGAACCAACAGCAAGTTCGGACACAATTTGAGTGCTTGCGCAGTCGGCATCGCAGAGCGAACACCAAATTTGCGCGCTTCATAATTGCAGGTACTGATCACGCCTCGCTGACGTTCACTGCCGCCTACAGCCAGTGGTTTGCCACGATAATGTGGATTGTCACGCATCTCTACGGCTGCGTAAAAGCAATCCATATCTACATGAATAAATTTTCGAATGGAATCGGACACGGCTTATTGAACTGTTTATTTATACAGTTAAAGTATACGCCGTTTTGTTCATCAGACCAACAAAAAAGACCAGAGGGTTACTCTGGTCTTTGCTGTTAATTCTATGCCGAACTCGGATTACGCGATGCGATCTTTTTCCCAAGCTGCAAGCTTCTCCGCACGAGCTTGCTCACGCGCTTCACGCTTTTTACGTGCATCACACGGCTCTGGGCAGTTACACACTTTATCTATGCTTAGCGCACCTAGGCCACCACAGCTGCCTTTTACGACTTTCTTTTGGAAGATGTAGCCAACCGACATTGCAACAATAACGGTTAGAAAAATTCCGAAGGTAATTAGAAATGTACTCATATTGGTCACCCGTTATTTGTTTAGGTAAGGCTTAAATGCTTCTGAAGCAATCTCGTTAAAGCCATCTTCTGTTTTTACAATAATAAGTGCAGGAATGCTATGTTGCTCTGCTACTTGTAATGCTTTCTCTTCACCCAACACCATCAAACCCGTCGCAAGACCGTCTGCCGTCATTGACGACTTATCCAATACCGTGACTGAAACCACCTTATTATTGATTGGCTTACCCGTTGATGGATCGATGATGTGTGAGTAGCGCACACCTTCTTTTTCGAAGTAATTGCGATAATCACCTGATGTGGCAATCGCCATATCGCCAGGCTCAATGATTTCTTGAACACTGCGCTCGTCGATAGATGGTTTCTCAATGGCGATACGCCATTTTACACCTTCACGATTGAGGCCTTTAAGGCGCATCTCACCACCTACCTCAACCATGTAATCTTCAATACCTACGCGATCAAGGTAATCAGCAAGAACATCCACACCCCAGCCTTTCGCAATCGTCGACAAATCGACATAAAGACCGTGCAGATCTTTCTTCAATGTTGTATCCGTCGCTGATAGGTGTTGAATACCTGTCTGAGCTTTACGCTTGGCTAATTCCTCGTCAGAAGGCACGACTTCTGGGCGAGCTTCAGGGCCAAAACCCCATAAGTTGACCAAAGGACCAACCGTCACATCCAGCGCGCCTAACGTCACTTCATTCAGTCTGATGGCTTCTTTTACCACAATCGCCGTTTGCTTAGACACAGGAAACGATTCTGTGCCGAAAAAGCGGTTAAAGCGGCTCAGCTCTGAATCTTGTCGATAGGTCGACATCTGGTCATTGACTTGTTCAAGCAAGCGATTAATTTCCGCCTGAATTTTCTCAGGTTTTGGACCATTATCAACCGTAATGTACTTCACGTTGTATATGGTGCCCATCGTCGGACCGCTCAAGTGCACTTGTTCACGACTGTTGCCGCAAGCCGTCAGTACAAAAGCTGCGAACAAACTGACAACGATAACCTTTAACTGTTTGGTTAGATGAAACATGCCTTTACTCACCTAATGAATTTAAAAATACTCACGTTTACAACATCTTGAATGATGTTCCTGTAAAAGAAAGCACTCTTTATTTTGCTCAATTTCTAAAAACAAATGGCCAGCTCACATGAGCCAGCCATGTTCATTACTTCAAGGAAGATTAACCACCGAAGTCATCTAGAAGGATGTTTTCATCCTCTACACCAAGATCTTTCAGCATGCCGATTACAGCCGCGTTCATCATTGGTGGACCACACATGTAGTATTCACAATCTTCTGGCGCTTCGTGATCTTTGAGGTAGTTCTCATAGATTACGTTATGGATGAAACCTGTGTAACCATCCCAGTTATCTTCTGGCATTGGGTCAGACAGTGCAACGTGCCACTGGAAGTTGTCGTTTTCAGCTTGTAGGCCATCGAAATCTTCCACGTAGAACATTTCGCGACGAGAACGAGCACCATACCAGAATGACATCTTACGCTTAGACTTCAGACGCTTAAGTTGGTCAAAGATGTGCGAACGCATTGGTGCCATACCAGCACCACCACCGATGAAGACCATCTCGTTGTCAGTATCTTTCGCGAAGAACTCACCAAATGGACCAGAGATCGTACACTTATCACCTTCTTTCAGTGACCAGATGAACGAAGACATGATACCAGGTGGTACATCAGGATTATTAGGCGGCGGCGTAGCGATACGCACGTTCAGCATAATAATGCCTTCTTCTTCTGGGTAGTTAGCCATTGAGTATGCACGAATGCACTCTTCGTTAACGACTGACTCGTAGCGGAACAGGTTAAACTTGTCCCAATCTTCACGGTACTCTTCTGGTACGTCGAAGTCAGAGTATTTAACGTGGTGAGCAGGTGCTTCAATCTGGATGTAACCACCAGCACGGAAAGGTACTGATTCGCCATCTGGGATTTGTAGCTTAAGCTCTTTGATGAATGTCGCTTTGTTATCGTTAGAGATAACAGTACATTCCCACTTCTTAACGCCGAAGATCTCTTCTGGAAGCTCGATGTCCATGTCAGTCTTCATTGCTACCTGACACGCTAGACGCTCACCTTCACGCGCTTCACCTTTTGAGATATGGTCAAGCTCAGTTGGTAGAATGTCACCACCGCCAGATTTCACTTTTACTCGACACTGACCACAAGAGCCACCGCCACCACAAGCAGATGATACGAATACGCCAGCGCCAGCTAGTGCATTCAATAATTTGCCACCTGGTTGTGTGGTGATCGCGAGATCAGGGTTTTCGTTTACAGAGATCGTGATGTCGCCTGTTGGTACTAGCTTAGATTTGGCGAACAAAATCACCAAAACTAGGGCTAGAACAATCAGCGTAAACATCACTACACCTAGAATAATGTCCATTGACTATTCCTTATACCTTACAGTTGAACACCAGAGAATGACATGAAGCCCAGTGCCATCAGACCTACCGTGATGAACGTGATACCAAGACCACGAAGACCAGGAGGAACGTCAGAGTACTTCATCTTCTCACGGATACCTGCTAGCGCAACGATAGCTAGCATCCAACCCACACCAGAACCAAAACCGTACACGACAGATTCTGCAAAGTTGTAATCACGTTGTACCATGAATGATACGCCACCAAAGATCGCACAGTTCACCGTGATTAGCGGTAGGAAGATACCCAGTGCGTTATACAAAGGTGGGAAGAAGCGGTCTAGTACCATCTCAAGGATCTGTACTAGTGCTGCGATTACACCGATAAAGGTAATAAAGTTTAGAAAGCTAAGGTCGACACCTGCCACCAATGCATTTTCTTTAAGAACTAGGTTGTAAAGCAGGTTGTTCACCGGTACTGCCACTGTCAGTACAACGATAACCGCAACACCTAGACCGAAAGAGGTCTTAACCTTTTTCGATACCGCTAGGAATGTACACATACCTAGGAAGAAAGAAAGCGCAAGGTTTTCGATGAAAATCGACTTAACCATTAAGCTAATATAATGTTCCATGACAGCCTTACTCCTTCGCTTCTACTTGTTCTGGCCTAATTGTACGAATTGCCCAGATCAGGAAGCCGATTAGGAAGAACGCAGAAGGCGCTAGCAGCATCATGCCGTTTGGCTGATACCAACCACCGTTACTTACTAGCGGAAGTACTTCCAGACCGAATAGCTTGCCTGAACCAAACAGTTCACGGAAGAAGCCAACAGTAATAAGAACGAAGCCATAGCCTAGACCGTTACCAATACCGTCGATAAGCGATGGTAGTGGCGCAGACTTCATAGCAAATGCTTCCGCACGACCCATTACGATACAGTTAGTAATGATTAGACCAACGAATACCGAAAGCTGCTTAGAGATATCGTAAAGGTACGCTTTCAGGATTTGGTCAACAACGATTACCAAAGATGCAATGATCGCCATCTGTACGATGATACGAACGCTATTTGGGATATGGTTACGAATTAGAGATACGAAGAAGTTAGACAGTGCAGTAACGAAAATTACCGCCAGCGTCATAACAAATGCTGTCTCTAGTTTTGTGGTTACTGCTAGAGCAGAACACACACCAAGAACTTGAAGAGCGATCGGGTTGTTATCCAACACCGGTGCCATCAGGCTCTTCTTCATTTCTTTAGCATCAGCCATTAGTTCAGACCTCCGTCACGAACTTTAGCTAGGAATGGACCAAAGCCCATGTCACCCAACCAGAAGTCAAACGTACCTTGAACGCCGTTACCTGTCAGTGTTGCACCAGATAGACCGTCAACACCGTGCTCAGAACCTTCAGGTGCGCCACCTTTCACGATTGCAATCGCTGGCTTGAAGTTTTCATCAAACAGTTTCTTGCCAACAAACTGTGCACGCCAAGATGGGTTTTCGATTTCGCCACCCAATCCAGGAGTTTCACCTTGCTCGTAGTATGTAATACCGTTCACAGTATTACCGTCTGTTTGAACCGCAACAAACGCGTACATCATAGACCATAGACCTGTACCGTGTACTGGTAGGATAATGCTGCTCACTTCACCGTCTTGCTTAACTAGGTACACAGTACCAACGTTTGCACGACGAAGAATCTTAGCAAAATCTTGGTCAGCTGTAAGACGGATAGACTCAGATGGGTCTTTTGCCGCTTTACGTTGATCGTAGCTGTTTGCGTCGCTGCCATCTGGCGCCGTATCAACAAACTCACCAGTGTTGAAGTCAACAAGACGAGGCTCAATGTACTGGCTGTAAAGCTCAGCAACTGTACCTTCCGCTTCGATACCCGCTACTTCAATGATTTTCGACTGTTTATCTAGAACCGCGTTCGCGCGTTGCTTGTCACGCAGACCTACTGCTGCAAGCGATACAACGATTGAGCACACTAAGCTCAACGCGATAACAACAAACAGCGTCTTTTTAATGCTATCGTTATTACTTGCCATAGCGAGCTTCTCTCCGTTTGATGTTCTTCTCGATCACAAAGTGGTCGAATAGAGGTGCGAACAGGTTAGCAAATAGAATTGCTAGCATCATACCTTCTGGGTAAGCCGGGTTGACTACACGAATCATGACACACATTGCGCCAATCAAAATGCCGTATGCCCATTTACCATTATTAGTGAACGATGCCGAAACTGGGTCTGTTGCCATGAAGAACATACCGAATGCAAAACCACCTAGTACTAGGTGCCAGTGCCAAGGCATAGCAAACAGAGCATTTGTGTCAGAACCAACAACATTAAACAGAGTTGCTACTGCAACCATGCCGATCATTACACCGGCGATGATGCGCCAAGACGCAATACCCATGTAAACGATCATTGCCGCACCAATCATAAGTGCTAGCGTTGAAACTTCACCAATCGAACCTGGGATGTTACCTATGAACGCGTCCATCCAAGAGATTGTTTGGCCAGTGATGTTGTTGATTAGTGCGCCTTCGCCACCTTGTGCCCATTGGCTAAGAGCCGTAGCACCTGAGTAGCCGTCAGCTGCAACCCATACTAAGTCACCCGAGATTTGCGCTGGGTAAGCGAAGAATAGGAAAGCACGGCCAGCAAGCGCTGGGTTAAGGAAGTTACGACCAGTACCACCAAAGATTTCTTTAGCAACAACAACACCAAAGGTAATACCCAGTGCTGCTTGCCAAAGTGGAAGTGTTGGCGGAACGATCAATGCGAAAAGAATAGAAGTAACAAAGAAACCTTCGTTAACTTCGTGCTTACGCACCATACAGAACAACACTTCCCAGAAACCACCAACAATAAACACTGTTGCGTAGATAGGTAGGAAGTAAGTTGCACCCAAGATCATCTTACTGCCCCAACCCGCGTCGGTGCCCAGCGTGCCGCCAAGACCTTGAGTTAGCCAGTAGTGCCAGTTGCCATCGATAACACCCGCTAGCTCTGCGCCAGTGTAAAGATGGTTAAGTGCCATAACCGCTTGGTTACCCGCGTTGTACATACCCCAGAACATTGCTGGGAATACTGCGAACCAAACCATGATCATGATGCGTTTTAGGTCAACGCTATCACGGACATGCGAGCTGCGCTTCGTTACAAGACCTGGCGTGTAGAATAGCGTTGCCGCTGCTTCGTACAGTGCAAACCATTTTTCATGTTTGCCACCTGGCTCAAAATGATGCTCGATATCCTCAATGAATTTCTTAAGCATGGGATTACCCTTCCTTCTCAATCTTGTCTAGGCACTCACGAAGGAGTTGACCGTATTCGTACTTACCTGGACAAACAAAGGTGCATAGCGCCAAGTCTTCTTCATCTAGTTCAAGAGCACCAAGACGCTGAGCGCTGTCTTGATCGCCTGCACATAGGTCACGAAGTAATAGCGTTGGCTCCATATCAAGTGGCATTACTTTTTCGTAGTTGCCGATTGGAACCATTGCACGATCACTACCATTGGTTGTGGTTGTCATGTTGAACAACTGACCTTTGAATAGGTGACCAAGGAATGATTTAGTGATTGAGAACTTGTTCTTACCAGGCATCGCCCAGCCAAACAGCTCTTTGTCACGACCTTCACGAAGTACAGAAACTTGCTGGTGATAACGACCTAGGTAGGCGTGTGGACCAGTAGCATGTGTACCAGAAAGAACAGAACCAGAAATGATTCGAACTTCACCAGGCATCAACTCGTTATCCGTTACGTCTTCTAGGCTAGCGCCAAGCTGTGTTCTAACCAAGCGAGGGTTATTCACAACTGGGCCTGCAAGAGACACAACACGATCCGTGTACAATTCACCCGTGGTGAAAAGCTTACCGAATGCAATCACATCTTGATAATTGATGCTCCAAGCAACGCTGTTCGCGTTAACTGGATATAGGAAATGCATGTGAGTGCCCACAAGACCCGCTGGGTGCGGACCGTTGAAGACATGCTCTTCGACATTGGATTGAGTTGAGCGAGGAAGACTAGTGCCTGTTTTGCAGACATACACTTTACCGTCTGTCAGTTTCGACAGTAGGTCAAGACCTGCAACAAACGCGTCTTTTTGCTCGTTGATAATCAATTCAGGCTCTGCTGCTAGTGGATTAGTATCCATAGCATTCACGAAAATCGCTTGAGTCGTAGAATCGATCGCCGGAACCTTGCTGAACGGACGAGTACGCAATGCAGTCCACATACCAGACTCAACCAGTTGAGTTTTGATCACATCGCGATCAAGACCCGCTAGTTGGTCAGCTGTGTAGCTATCGAAAGTAACTTGCTCGTCACCTGCCACTTCAATCACGACGGATTGTAGGACACGTTTCGCGCCACGGTTAACTTCAATAACCTTACCGCTTGCTGGAGAAGTAAATTTAACACCTGGGTTCTTCTTGTCTTCAAAAACAACCTGGCCTTTCTTCACTTCATCACCCACGCGAACATGCATCGTTGGACGCATACCCACGTACTCTTCGCCAAGCAAGGCGACTTTAGTGATGGACTTACCATCATTAATCACCTGGGAAGGAGTTCCTGCGATAGGAAGATCCAAGCCCTTCTTTATTGTAATCATACGCACTTGCACTACTTTTATCGGGAAAAAGATTCTTTTAATTTGCGTAACATTTAGACACGACATTGAGTGTCTGGCTTTGGCTTTTTAAAGACCAAAGCAGCAACATCACTTTAACAATCTCGTCATAGAATCGATGCGAGATTTTTCTGGTGCGGTAGTTTAGCATCTTTTACAAAGGGGATGCCATGACGAATCCCAGCTATAGCGTCATTATTTCGAAACTTTTGCTACATCTGGGGTTGTGAATATGTATAACTTTGACCGATCGCACAAAGCACTATTAACGCTATTAAAAATAAGCGATTAGCTCATTCACATCCTGACACATTCTCTGTTAACAAAAACACATAACATTATATGTTGACACGCTGTTAATAATTTACCCCTAAAGAGGTATGCATTTATTAGCCATTCCTACAAGGATAGACAGCGTTTATCAGTCTTTCCTGACTTTGTTACTCAAAGGTGTGTTAGCCGCACTGGTAAAACTGTTTCTTTGTTACTTGCCACCACCAGCGCAATTCGGGCTGGCTGGTGCTAATTGATTTTCTTGTGTCCACTCTTCGGGTGTATAGGTGTGGATCGCTAACGCATGAACAGGTCCTGCTAGCTCGTCGGCTAGAACCGTATTGACCTTACGATGTCGCGATATCAGACGCTCATTAGCAAATACGTCACTGACGACAATCACCTTAAAGTGACTCTCTGAGTCCGGTGGTACGTTATGCATATTACTTTCATTGCGAACATCAAGATGTGTTGGATGGAAAGCTTGATGGAGCTTTTGCTCGATGGCTTGTTGAATCATCTTACTTCCTTGGGTATTTACCGACTTTTATTTTTATATAGTCGGTAAAGTATATACTTTACTTAATCAATAATCTCCCCTTAAATGACTTTCTGCTTGGCGGAACCACTGGGATTTTGTCAAAATACAACCATTGTCACCAAATCAAGAAATTATGAAAACAGAACTTAACCTCTTGGAACGCAGCTACTCACTTTTTCGCTACCCAAAGCTTGCTAATGAGCAACTGCAAGCGTGGGATGCTGGCGACGAATACTTGATTCAGCACGTCGAAGACCTCGCGTTACCTAGCTCATCCAACATATTGATCCTCAATGACAGTTTTGGAGCCTTGAGTTGCTGGTTTTCTGATAAACACAATGTGACAACGGTGACCGACTCCTTTATCTCTACACAAGGAATCCTAAGTAACCTCGCGAATAACCAAGTTGATGGTGTAAAGCTATTACGCTCTACCGATGCCTTACCGGAAGACATCGATATTGTTCTAATGCAAATACCTCGCAACAACCGCTATCTCACATGGCAGCTAAACCAGTTAGCACAAACGTATGGAGACCGTTGTCAGCTCATCGCAGTGAACAAAGCAAAAGAGATCCATACCTCTACACTCAAGCTGTTCGAAAAGTTTGGTGGCACCACCACAACATCGCTGGCATGGAAAAAGCATCGTCTAGTGTTTACTGCACTATCTAAAAAAAGTGGAACTGCTATAGACGAATACACAAGCTGGCAAGTACCCGAGCATGGGTTATCTCTAGCCAACCTACCTAACGTGTATTCTGGAGAAAGTCTCGACTTGGGCGCTCGCTTCATCCTAGAGCATCTCTCTGCGCTCGACGCTAATAGCAAGGATGTTGTCGACCTTGGCTGTGGTAATGGCGTGCTTTCTTTGAAGTTAAAGAAGACATTTCCGCAAGCACGAATCACCGCTGTAGATGAAAGCTACATGGCAACGGCTTCAGCGAAAAACAATTTTGAGATAAACCAGTTGCCAGATTCTGATTGCCAATTTATCACCAACAACTGTCTTGATGGGTTCAATGCTGAATCTCAAGACCTGGTGGTCTGCAACCCTCCTTTTCATCAGCAGCAAGCGGTCACCGACCATATCGCTTGGCAGATGTTCTGTGATGCAAAGCATGTTCTTCGCTCTCAAGGGGAATTAATGGTTATCGGTAATCGTCACCTGGGCTACGATAAAAAATTGGCACGTCTATTTGGCAAGCATAACGTTAAGCGTGTAGCTTCCAACGCCAAATTTGTTATTTTACAGGCAACTAAGTAAAGTTTGGGTCATAGTTGCCCTATACAAATCGTGCACGAAATAAGAATTAGATATGATGCGGTGCAGGCACGTTTCGCGTCGACCGCAGCAAAGATAAAAGCTTAAGAAAATTTAGAGTGTGAAAAGGAATCATTAATGAAAAAGCTCGTTTTAGCGGCTTCCGTCGTTTTGCTTGCCGCATGTGCAAGCCCTCAACAAGAACAAGTGAACTTTGCTCCAAAAGCGACAACAAGCGCCGCTAAGGTCGTAGAAAACAAGTCGATGTCTTTATCGAGCAAAGATGTCCGAACTGCGCAATATGTTGCTCTGCTTGATAACGGTCGCTCTAACATCACACCAGTCCACACTCGTCAGAATCTTCGTATCGGCATTGAGAATGCGCTCGTAAATCAATTCTCATCTCAAGGTTTCCAAGTGACTGTCAACAGTGAAAACGCACTGAACGTAGAAGTGCAAGAAGCGCTGGTGTCTGTAAAACACACCGTTATGGAAAATGACATGACCGCGAACGTTGTTCTGGAGCTGACGGCAGAAAATGCAAAAGGTAAGTTAGTAAAGACCTATACTGGAACAGCGAATCGTTCTGGTTTGATGAGCGCATCTAATGATGACATCGAAACAGTACTAAATGACACCGTCAACTTGGTACTTAAAGAAATTGCCAATGATAAAGAACTTCAAGATTACATGAAGGAGCGTTTCTAATGCTTAGATCAATTGTCGCAACCCTTGCTCTAGTCGCCACCAGCGTGTTTGCTGGACCTAAGGTTGAAGTCGAAACCAACCTTGGTAGCTTTGTTATCGAACTCAATCAAGAGCAAGCACCGATTAGTGTCGAGAACTTTTTGAAGTACGTGGATGATGGCAGCTACGTGAACAGCCAATTTCATCGAGTTATTCCGGGCTTTATGGCACAAGGCGGTGGTTTTGACAAAGAGTTCAAGCGCCTTCCGACTTACTCACCAATTGAGAATGAAGCCTCAAATGGCCTAGATAACGACACAGCGACGATCGCTATGGCACGCACCCGCGATCCAAACTCGGCTACTCGCCAATTCTTTATCAACTTTGTCGATAACGACTTTCTTAATTACAGCGTGACCAACCCAGGATACGCGGTGTTTGGTAAAGTTGTTGAAGGGTTCGACGTAGTTCAGAAGATGGGACAAAAGCCAACTCGCAGCACGCGTGGCATGAGCGATGTACCTTTGGACCCTATCATTATCACTAAAGTAGAACGACTAGCAGATTAATCCCTAACAAACGAGAGAGGCATGCCTCTCTCGTTTGTTTCTTACCTGCTTTTCCCCACCTGCCAAACTCACAAGGAGCCCGTACGTGGAACAAAAAATGACCTGGCTGGACACAGTCAAAAGCTACTGGGACAAAAGACTGCTTTGGGTCTTTATGATGGGCTGCTCAAGCGGCTTCCCATGGGTGCTGATTGGCTCCAACATGTCTGGCTGGCTCAAAGACGCAGGGCTCACTCGTGCAGCTATCGGCTATTTTGGCTCCGTATTTGCCGTCTACGCAATTAACTTCCTTTGGGCTCCCTTAGTCGACAGGGTTAAACTTCCCCTACTTCACCGCTCTCTTGGACAGCGCAGAAGTTGGATATTCTTGTGCCAAAGCTTCATTTTAGTCGGCACACTGTTTATTGCCGGCGTCAACCCAGCCGAAAACTTGATGTTCACATCGATGCTGGCGTTATGTATTGCGATTTCTTCCGCTACGCAAGACATCGCGATTGACGCATTTCGTATTGATACCTTCCCAAAATCAGAGTCAAACAAACTACCTCAAGCCTCTGCAATGGCAGTGATTGGATGGTGGACTGGTTATTCATTGCCTGGCTACTTAGCGTTTATCAACGCGGACTCAATGGGTTGGAATGGCGTTTACTATGGTATGGCGGGTATCGTCGTCATTTTGATGCTGTTCACTCTGCTCGTGGGCGAGCCAAAAACTGATCGTGAAGCGCTGCAAGCTGCCGCAGAAGCGCGCCACAGTAAAGTGGTATCAAATCGAGTGACTAGCTGGTTATCAGTAACCGTCGTGGAGCCTTTCTTGGACTTCTTCCGCCGCAACGGTGTACAAGTCGCAATCACGTTATTGTTATTTGTTTTCTTGTTTAAGATTGGCGAAGCCTTCCTTGGGCGCATGTCGATTACCTTCTACAAAGAGATTGGTTTCAGCAACGAGCAGATTGGCTACTACTCCAAACTCATCGGCTGGGGTGCAACGATCGCCTTTACACTACTAGGCAGTATGGTTAACGTCAGATTCGGTATCGTTAAGGGGTTGATGATAGGTGGTATCGCGATGAGTGCGAGTAACCTGATGTTTGCTTGGATTGCGAAAGTGGGCCCGAGTGAGCAATTGTTCTTAGCGACTATCATCGTTGATAACTTCACAACCGCATTCTCAACTGTGGCATTTGTTTCCTTCCTCACCGTTTTGACGGGGCAAGCCTTCTCTGCCACTCAATATGCATTATTGGCTTCCTTGGGTAACTTCGGACGAACAACCCTAGCGTCATTTAGTGGAGAAATGGTGGACGCGCTCAATGATTGGAGTTTGTTCTTCATCATCACATCTCTGATGGTGATACCGAGCCTAATGATGCTCTACTCACTGCGTCACTATTTCAGCGACCTACTCGACAAAGCGAAACACAGCGACGAATCTGTAGCACCAGAAACTAAAACGGAAAGCTCCAACTAAGAAAAGCCCGCAATTGCGGGCTTTTTTATACAGCGAATCTTACGGGTACATCCCTTTACCAAATCGGTTAAAGATACGTGCCACACCCTGAGTGAATATCATTGGCTCGGTCAGAATCGATAAACACAAGCAATCTTGCGAAGCCGATGTTTGCGGGGCGTGCTTCGTCTCACCGTCTTCTCGGATGAAATCACCCTCTGCGTAAAAGCCATTTTCATCGCTAAAGCTGCCGTGAAGCACGAGAGTCGATTCAAAACCTTTGTGAGTATGTTGAGGCACCTGAACCCCCTCACTGATATAAAGTAGGCTCACCTTGCAGTCTTCATCCAGGTCTATATTGGATGTAAACACTTTGCCCCCGTAACTCTTCCACTCGCCCATTCGCTCCACGAAGGGTTTGAGTGTTGCGGGAACTTTGAATGTCTTGCCGTTCACCTCAATCGAAGCGGCGGTGCGCGCTCTCGGTTGACTGTAATCCGCGTCTAACGTTGTGATGTCGTTCATCATGTTCTCGAACACCAACGCTAGCTCATTGTCGGAAATGGCGCCCTCAGTACCGGTCGCAACCAAATCGTCGGCAGCCTCTTCCTCGAACTTGGCCACAAGTTGACGGCAGTGAGAGCATGTTTCTAAATGCGTTGCAACAGCAGCAGCATGAGCTGAATCAATGTCGCCCGTTGCAAATTGCTTGAGTAATTCTTGTTCTGGGTGGTAGCTCATACTATTCCGCCTCCATTGAATGTCTTAATTTTTCTACTGCAAGTCTGAGACGGGACTTCACGGTCCCCAGTGGTATGTCGAACATATCGGCGACCTGCTGGTGCGGTAACTCTTCTAAATAGACGGCTCTTACCACTTCCCTTTGAGCCTTGGGTAGCTCTTCCATGAACTTCAATATCTGCTCCTTGAGTCGATCAGTCTCTGGAGAATAATGCTCGACAAAGTCTGGTGGACAGTAATCCGTTGGCCAGATATCGTCGGCATGCACGTGTAGCTCTTTGCCTTTTTGCTTTCTCAGCATGTCGAAGCAAAGATTCCTAGCTATGGTATAAATCCAAGTTGATAGAGAGCTTTTGCTCCCGTCAAACAGATGCGCTTTTTGCCAAACCGTAGCCATAGTCTCTTGAACCATCTCTATAGCGACTTGCTCATTCCCCATGTGCTTGAACGTAAACTGCTTTAACCTAGGGGAAAAGTAACTGAACACAGTGGCGAAGGCGCGCTTGTCACGCTGCTTTATCTTCTCCATACACTCTGCCCACTCTTGCTTGGTGAGCGCTTCTGGACTCTCTACTATCATGCTTATGTCCCTTGGATTGAAATGCCGTATTGCTCCATAACCTTACATTTTACGCCATAAACTTTGTTAGCGATCACCGCGAGTTACGCTTAATGTCGCGTTTCTTCTTCAATGTCGCCGGCTTTGAACGCCTGAGCCAAAAAATCGACCGCCACAGAGCAATCGGGTTGCGTCACTAAGTGCTCAAAGTGGTTACAATCTAAGGGTAACACCTCTAGCCAGCGCTGGCTTACCCAGGCCGCATCGTCGAAAAAGCGGTGCAGGTATAACTCACCGATCTGCGGGAATTTCTTGTAGACATCTTGCAAACGCTCCCCGAGGAACTGATTTTCATCACTGAGCTCTGCCGTCTCCCAACCTTCTAACCAATCTACGGTCGCTTGCCTTAACCCATCGTCATCGGCTTCAACGTGCTTTACTCGAAACTTCTTGATGCCAGACACGGTTATGCCCAACATGCCGTCATCCAATGTCTCGAAATCAACGATACTTACAAACGTTCCCACCGCAGAAACATTTTTAGGCACCGCACCTGCATCGCTACTAATTAGACAGACACCGAATCCTGATTCTCGTTTCAGACATTCAGTCACCATGCGTTTATAGCGTGGTTCAAATATCCTCAAACGCATCTTCCCTTCTGGCAGCACCACCGAACGCAGTGGAAAAAGCATTATCTGTTTCATTTTCATTCCCTTTTTAACTACAGATGCTTCTACGCCCATCAAAAACAAACCGATCAGCAGGACTTTGTTAACTAGATAGATCAGTTGTTAACCATTCACAACACAAAATTGACTGTTTTGTGTACGTTTTATAGAAGTTCCCTTGAACCTTCTTTATTTGTGATATCTATCACAAACTTTAGTAAACGTTTGCGATGTTGCACATTTACTTTGCGACACAAATCGCTATCATGCCCACCCATCGGATGAATTCGCACGGAAAGCGATCAATTTACAGTACAACTTGAAGAGTAGTTCTCACTATGCGCAAATCACTTTTAGCTCTTGGCGTTGTTGCAGCAGTATCTGCAGTGCCAGCTTCAGCAGAATATCTATACGGTTTTGGTGGTGTTTATCTTGATCACCAGAGCTGGAACCACGGTCCTAACGCTATCCAAGATGGCCAAGACGGTAAAGGTCGTAACCAATTCGTTCTAGGTATCGAAGGTGGTGCAGGTTTCACTTGGGGTGAGCTATACGGTTTTTACGATCGTGAGAGCGTAGAGAAAAACTCTTCTGAGCAGAAGAACTCTTTTAAAGGTTCTGCTCACGTTTATCTTGGTGACACTGGCGTTTCTCTATACGGCCAGGTTTACCACCACGACAACCCATTCCAGAGCGAAACTAACCGCGTTCTAGGTCTTGGCTACACTGCGCTTTCAGGTGACAACTGGTTCTTCAAGCCATGGGTTGGTGTTCATGACATCACTTCTTGGGATTCATTCTCTCCAAACCAGAATGTGAACGGTAACAACGGTTACATGGCTGGTTGGACAGCGCGCTACGCGTTCAATCTAGGTGGTCAAAACTTCTCATTCGTTAACTGGAACGAGATCGAGTTCGACCGCAATGACGAGTACGCTCAAAACCAAGGCGGTAAAAACGGTCTTAACGGTGCATTGCTATTCAACTGGCACGCAACTGAGCACCTAACTGCTGCTATTCAATACCGTTACTTCAACAACAAACTTGGTGTATACGGTTCATCAGGTAGCAACCAACAACACTACGGTGACGCTATCATCTACCGTCTACAGTACAACTTCTAATTCTCTTCGTATTAGATGTTCGAAAAAATGGCGCTCAGGCGCCATTTTTTGTACCTAAAAATCACGTACTAAGCTTTCGACCAACCTAGCTAAGTTTGCTATCCTTCTCGCTTCACTCATTACTCGTAGATAATTGTGAACATTACCATTCTAGGTCCTGGTGCCGTTGGTTCCTTGTACGCTTACAAACTTCATCTCGCTGGCCATGCTGTTTCTCTGTGGGGACGCACACCGTCTCAAAAAATCGAAATAACTCTCGGTGATGGGGAAAACATAGCATTCAATAATCAGAGCCTTGAAGATCTAAAACACTGTGATCTTTTGATTGTTACCTTAAAGGCCTGGCAGGTACAAAGCGCGCTTCTGCCGTTGCTGACTCATCTCGATAATGACGCTATTATCCTGTTTTTGCACAATGGAATGGGCACGGTCGATACGCTTGCAGATGAACTGACCGAGCGACCTGTACTACTGGGTACCAGCACACACGGTGCTCTCAAGGTGAATACCAATGCCGTTCACCACACAGGAAACGGGCAAACACTCATTGGCGCTTGGAACCAAAAAGGTCAGCAGTGCCAGTTTGTCGCTGAGGTCTTTGACCATGCTTTTTCACCAACGCATTGGCATAGCAATATCCAGCAAGCGCTATGGACTAAACTGGTCATCAACTGTGCCATCAATCCATTGACCGCAATACTTGACTGTCGCAATGGTCAACTAACGAACGAAGAGTACCGAGCACAGCTAACTGGTATCGTTGATGAAGCCGTTTTTTGCGCGAACTTTGATGGGGTCAAGTTAGAGGCATCTACGATGCTCGACACCGTTGTGAATGTGGCACAATCTACGGCACAAAACTACTCGTCTATGCACCAAGACATTTATAATAAAAGACAAAGTGAAATCGATTTTATCAACGGTTATGTGGTCAATATTGCTGCAAAAAACAAAATCGATGTACCGAATAACTTATCTCTGTATCAAAAAATTAAGCAAATAGAAGCGAGCTGGAGTCATCATGACTAAAAAGGTACTTGTCCCTATCGCCCCAGGCACAGAAGAAATGGAAGCCATTACCATTATCGATATTATGGTGCGCGCTGGTTTTGAGGTTACCGTAGCTAGCGCCGACTTTGATGGCGCATTAACGATGAAAGCCTCTCGAGGAGTAACCCTAACCGCTGACTGTAAATTAGTTGATGTGGCCGACGATGAGTTCGATGTTATCGCATTGCCCGGTGGCGTCGGCGGTTCTGAAGTGTTTCGTGACAGCACACTACTAGTCGAGATGGTTCGCCAGCACAAGTACGATGGAAAACTCATGGCAGCTATTTGCGCCGCGCCTGCTCTTGTTCTGCAGCACCATAAGCTTTACCCAGATGCCTTGATGACTTGCCACCCAAGTTTCAAATCCCATGTCCCTGAAAACCGTTGGCGTGACAAGCGCGTCACCATGGACATCAACCACAACCTGATTACCAGTCAGGGTCCGGGTACGGCACTTGAGTTCGCCGTCGAAATCATTATCGCCCTTTGCGGCAAAGAAAAAGCCTGGGAAGTGGCTGAGCCTATGGTGACTAACCCAACCCTGCATTACCACAAGATGGGAAAAAGCGATGCTTGATATGCAGTCTATCCGCGCTCAGTTTCCGGCTATCGACGGAGAAACTGTCTATCTAGATAGCGCAGCCACCACTCAAAAGCCACAAGTCGTCATTGATTGCATCACTGACTACTATCGCAATCAAAATGCCAATGTCCATCGAGGCTCTCACTCACTAACAGCGATGGCGACAACACGATTTGAGAATGCTCGCGAGGCAGTTGCTCGCTTTATCAACGCTGACAGTGCTAAAGAGATCATCTGGACGCGTGGCGCAACCGAAGCCCTGAACCTCATCGCTCAAACGTATGCGCGCAGCACACTCAAGCCGGGTGATGAGATTCTGGTGTCTGAAATGGAGCATCACGCGAACATCGTCCCTTGGCAGATTGTGGCTGAGCAGACAGGTGCGAAAGTAGTAAAAGTGCCTATCGGCGAGCAGTGCCAGTTTGACTTAACAGCATTTGACTCACTGATTAATAGCAATACCAAAATTGTCGCTGTCGCACAGGTGACCAACGTAACCGGTACTGCCCTGCCAATCAAAGATATCGTCGCCATGACTCGTGCCAAGTGTCAGGCGATTGTGATCGTCGATGGCGCTCAAGGCATCGTCCACCAGCCAACAGATGTTCAAGATCTCGATGCGGATTTTTACGTTTTCTCTGGACACAAGCTCTACGCACCTGCGGGTATTGGCGTCCTTTACGGAAAACTCGCCATCCTCGAAGCGATGCCGCCCTGGCATGGCGGCGGTAAGATGGTTGAAAAAGTCTCGTTTGAAGGCACAACATTCAGTCAGCTTCCAGGGAAGTTTGAGGCCGGCACGCCAAATGTTGCCGGAGCACTAGCGCTTGCTTGTTCGATAGAATGGCTTGATCAATATCCTTATAGTGAACTCGAGCAGCATATTCATCAGCTTCAACAGCTCGCTTTCGATGGCTTAAGTCAACTCGACGACATAGAGATCATCGGTTTTCAACCCGGAGCAAGCGTCATCACCTTTGTCATGGATGGTGTTCATCATCAAGATTTGGCGACGCTGCTGGATCAACAAAACATTGCCGTGCGCGCAGGTCACCACTGTGCTCACCCGTTGATGGATGCGCTTGGGGTAAAAGGTACCGTTCGCGCCTCTTTTGCTATCTACAACTCGGTGGAAGACGTTGAGAGATTTGTCGCAGCAGTAAAGAAAGCCGTCGATATGCTCTAGACGTATCATTTAACGGAATACAAAAAACGGTGAGCACCCGAGGCGTTCACCGTTTTTTTATTGGTATTGTAAGCGCTAGAGTTCGCTCATTGCTCGCTCGCGAATGGTTGCCACGATGGCTTGCAGACCATTGCCTCGAGATGGGCTGAGGTGATTAATAAGATTTAGTTGCTCGAAGTAGTGTGGCAAATCAAATTCAGCGATTTGCTGTGACGTTTTACCATTAAACGCGGCAAGAACAATCGCAATCAAACCACGAACGATACGTGCATCAGAGTCAGCTTGAATGTCCCAGTGTCCATTGTCACAGTTAAGCACCAACCATACTGAGCTTTCACACCCCGATACCAGCACCTTTTCTTGCTTTAAAGCCTCTTCCATGACAGGAAGCTTCTTACCCCACTGGATAACCTGACGATAGCGATCTTCCCAACCTTTCAGCTCTGCCATTACAGCAACAACATCTTCAGCGTGAATATCAGTACCAAACGGATTGCTTGCCATAATCAGTCCTTACTTCGCTGCGTATTTTTGAAGAATTTTTTCTACGATGCGAGACACCGCGACAAAACCAAAGGTCGCTGTCACCACGGTAGCCGCGCCGAATCCACTCGCACAATCCATACGCTTGGGTCCTTCAGCGGTTGATTTCACACCACACACGCTGCCATCCGCTTGTGGGTATTTCAGCTGCTCTGTTGAAAATACGCAATCAATGCCAAACTTTCGAGCGGGGTTCTTGCTGAAGTTATGATGACGTCGCAAGGTATCTTTGAGCTTTTTCGCTAATGGGTCTTGAATCGTCTTGGTTAAATCCGCGACCATGATCTGAGTCGGATCAACCTGTCCACCCGCACCACCAGTAGTGATCACCTTGATCTTATTGCTGCGGCAATACGCCAGCAAAGCCGCCTTGGGTTTGATGCTGTCAATCGCATCCAACACATAGTCGAAATCTTTAGAGATATACTCAGCAACGTTATCCGGCGTGATAAAGTCATCGACCAGATTCACTTTGCACTCAGGATTGATAAGTTTGACTCGCTCAGCCATCACTTCAATCTTGCTTTGGCCCACCGTACCCGACATCGCATGGATCTGACGGTTAATATTGGTGACACAGACGTCATCCATATCGATGAGTGTTAGCTCTCCAATCCCCGTACGCGCCAATGCTTCTACCGCCCACGATCCAACCCCACCAATACCGACAACACAGACATGTGCCGCTCGTAAGATATCGACCTCGCTGTGACCATAAAGTCGACGAGTGCCACCAAAGCGTTGGTTATAGCTGTCAGAGGCTGGTTGGTTCAGTTCGCGCATGGGTTACCTTGCATTTTCCGAGTAAAAAAGAAGAGTGCGATTTATACGCACTCTTTTAGAAAAGATCAACTACGGCAGAGACTCCAGACGCTAATTCGTCGCAGGGTCAGCCTGAGGGGATTGGGTTTCTTCTGAATCGCCCCAAGGATTTTCCGTTGCCGAGTTCTCAAGCCCTAACTTCCATACTCTGCCAAAGTGTTTGTAGTGCCCCGCCTGAGTGCCAGCAAAATCGCCTATGCCGTGGTAAAGGTCAAAGTGATTGCCTTTAACGGCACCACCGGTATCGAGAACAATCAGCAATCTCAGCTCATGTGCACCGCTCCATGTTCCATCTGCATTTAACAAAGGAACCTCAGCTAGGATTGGCGTCCCCATTGGAAACGCAGAGCGATCGCCCGCGACCGACGCCATCGGCAATAAAGGAATGCCTGCAGTGCCGCGCACTGGAGCAGCGTCTAATGACTTAAAGAATACAAACGACGAGTTTTCCTCGAGTAGTGCTTGTACCGTTTTTTCATCTTGCTTCATCACCCAATCTTTGATCGCTTTGAGTGACATCTGCTCTCTTGGCACTTCTCCACGTTCGATAAGCACTCGACCAATGCTCACATACGCTTTGTTGTTCTTACCTGCGTAAGCGAAATACTCCAGCGTGTCGTCATCACCAAAGTGTACAAAGCCACTGCCTTGCACCTCCATGATGAATGGGTCGATAAGATTGTCTGCATAGCCAAGTTCTAACCCTTGACCATTGAGCGCACCACCATAGATTTCAGCGCGCGTTGGACACTCTTGTTGGCAATCTGGAAGTGAATAAACTGGGTACTTGAAGGTTTCATCAGGTTTGTGTCTAAGCTCCATAACCGGTGAAAAATAACCGGTAAACAGCACATTGCCTTTATTATCTCCACCGCCTAATTGAGCAGCTTGTACACCATAGTTAGCAAGTTGCTTGGGATCGCCGCTTTGAACCGCCCAGGCTTCAAGCTGTTCATAGAGTGGCTGATAGGTTTCCGCCATCGAAGGAGAGGCTTTGACCACCTCATCGGCTTGCGCAGCAAAGGTTTGAAAATTACGAGGCTTGTTGGATTCAATCTGCTCGGTTTTATTGAGAAGGCTAGTGAACTCTCCGTCCTGATATTGCTGCGCTCGTTCTGTTTGCGCACAACCAAAAACCAGTAAAACGGAAGCTAGAGGCAAAATACGTTTGATCAAGTTAGTCATTCCTTATGTATCGTGCTTTCAGAATGGCAAACTCTATAATAAATCGCAATAAAACCGAGGGTTATCTCAGGTCTTTTTTGTGTTTTCCTGACAAAACAAACGTGGGCTTGTAGTGCGCTGGTGACAGTTGGCGAATTTCTGTCTTGTTTCTATCGAGAAACTGATAACGATATTCAGTGACGCCAACGTTAAACCAAAGCTCTGATGAAGACACCTCAAATGACGTTGCCACAACTCTGTTGTTGATCACCACCCGATTTTCTCGGAGCTCAAACGACTCCCTGGCAAACGGAGCGACATCTTTCTCCTGCCACAAACCATACACCGCCGCTTTAGGGTTAATCTGTTGATGAACGCGACCAAATAGATCCTGATACAGGCCAACCACTGCAAAAGTCCCCACCAGCGCGAGCAAGATTAATGTTCGCTCCAGCCATTTATTGGGTTTGACTGCGCTCTTTTGAGCGACATTCACGTTCACGCCGCTGACAATACTACTCTCTTTGCCGTCACTCATAATCTGCCTTCTTGTGCTTCCTTACTCATATTGTCACCTATGGTTTGCATGAGCAACCTCATCTCAACGCTTAATCAAAATTTTCCTTGCACGTCCTTGAATAAAAAGTCATTATTTCAACATAAATAATCTAAGAGTAATTATTGTGAAGATCCGTAGTACCGCCTTAGTAAAAGGATTTCGGCAGTCCACTCCATACGTTAATGCACACCGCAACAAAACCATGGTTATAATGCTGGGCGGTGAAGCATTCACTGACAAAAACTTCACGAATATTGTGAGCGATATTGCATTGCTGCACAGCCTTGGTGTCAAACTGATATTGGTACACGGCGCTCGCCCTCAAATTAATCAACTACTCGAGAACAACGATTGCCATTGCCCTTATCACAAAGGGATTCGAGTCACGACGGAGAAGTGTCTCGACTACGTTATGCAGGCCACGGGACGTCTTCAACTTGATATCACCGCACGCCTCTCTATGAGCCTCAATAACACCCCAATGGCGGGCAATCAACTTAACGTGGTCAGCGGCAACTTCGTTATTGCTCAACCGCTGGGCGTCGATGATGGCATCGACTATTGCCACAGCGGTCGTGTTCGCCGTATCGATATTCAAGGCATTAACCAAGTTCTCGACCAGGGCTCTATCGTGCTGCTAGGGCCTGTGGCTGGCTCCGTGACCGGAGAAACCTTTAACCTTCTCTCTGAAGAAGTGGCGACCCAAGTCGCGATCAAATTAAATGCTGATAAACTGATTGGCTTTTGCTCTGAGCAAGGTGTACTTGATGAAGCAGGCAATGCCATTGCTGAGCTGTTTCCAAGCGAAGTCAATGAGCTTATTGAGAAATTTGAAGCCAATGAACTTGCTGACGAAGGTCAAAGCAGTGGTACGCTGCGCTTTCTGCGCGGTGCGCAGTCTGCGTGCCGAGCGGGTATTCCACGTTGCCACCTGATCAGTTACAAAATTGACGGAGCCCTTATCCAAGAACTCTTCTCTATCGATGGTATCGGTACTCAAATCGTCATGGCGAGCGCTGAGCAAGTCAGACAAGCCGATATTGATGATATCGGCGGCATCTTTGAACTCATTAGGCCGCTCGAGGAAAAAGGGATACTGGTCCGCCGCTCTAGAGAACAACTCGAGCAAGAGATACACCAATTCACCATCATAGAAAAAGATGGCTTAGTGATTGGCTGCGCCGCCCTCTACCCTTATCTGCAAGAGAAAATGGCAGAGATGGCCTGCGTTGCCATTCACCCCGACTATCGTGATGGTAACCGAGGCGTATTATTACTTAACCATATGAAGCAGCAGTCAAAAATGAAGGGGATAGAGCATATCTTCGTGCTCACCACTCATAGCTTGCACTGGTTTAGGGAACAAGGCTTCTTTGAGGTGGGCGTGGAGTCGCTGCCGATGGCGAAACAGGACTTATACAATTTGCAGCGTCGCTCGAAAATCCTTTCAGTTACCGTGTAGTAAATTGCGCTCAGATTCCATTGATGACGACTATTGGTTGTATGAAATCGATTGCTGTCATTAATTGGCACAAATTGTTTTACAACTCGCCAATAACTGTCTAAAATTCGCCCAAGTTACAGCAGTAAGTGTGACAGGACTCCCAAAAAGCAACAAGCTGGCGGGCAGTGCAAGGATTGCTAGGTGAACACCAAAACTCTAAGAGTGACATCTATGCGAACAGTTATTTGCAATTCTATTCAAAGCTTCTGGGACATGGCAGAAAACCACTTCCTAGAAGGACACAATGTCCATTGTGTCTTCCCCGTATCCGAAAAGGTCAAATCACTAATGAAGGTTTACCAAGAGCAGTATCGGATCAACCACATCACCTATTCCGAAGTCTTTAACTAGACGTCGAGAGTGCACTACCATGGAAGGTAGGCATTGTTTCTCGCCTTACCAAACTACCTCAACCTCAGCGCTAACCCACTGTGCCTTAATGTCTTGTGACGAATACCTTTACCGACGACTTTGCCATCTGCGACTAAGCTAAAACGCGATTTCGCCCTCGTAATACCGGTATAGATCAGCTCTTTGGTCAACAACGGACTAAAATCAGCTGGCAAAATCATAAAGGTATGAGCAAATTCACTGCCCTGAGACTTATGGATGGTCATTGCGTATGCCGTTTCGTGCTCTGGCATTCGGCTTGGCAGTACTGACTTGATGCTTCCATCAGGCAGTTCAAAGAACACTTTAAGCCTTGGTGTATCAGCACTAAAGTCCCATAAACAAATACCAATATCACCGTTATAGAGCCCAAGACCATGGTCGTTTTTTGTCACCATTAGTGGTCGGCCAATATACCAAAGCTCCTCACCACGGGGGATCAATCCGCGCTGTTTCAAGCGAGATTCCGTGCGCTGGTTTAGTCCTGTCACCCCAAAATCACCATCACGAACCGCGCAGAGCAATCTAGCTTTTGCAAAGGCATTCAAAACCGAACGAGCTAACGACTGTTGCCAATTCACTAACGCCTCGTGACTCGCTAACGACTCACTCGCGGGCGAAGCATTTCTCGCATCCGTCAAGTAGGGCTGATAGGCGCGCACCAAACGATCGATGAGCTTTTGATAACTATCTCCACTTAGCGCCATCCACTCAATATCATCGAACCCTTTTTGCCAAACTTGCTCAAAGCCTCTGCTGCTCGCAGCGTTCACCTGCTTAGCAAGTTGTCCGATGCCAGAGCGCGCATCGAAACGATAGCTTTTTTGCAGCACACATAAGCTATCTGCCAATGGCGAAACCGACGTTTTTGCCACCTCGCCACGTTGACAGTCAAACTGAGTAAGCGCACGGATACGATCGTTCTGTTTTGCACTGTAGCCATGCGATGAAAAATCACAGATATCAGACAACACGGCCCCAGCCTCTACTGACGCGAGCTGATCTTTGTCACCTAGCAATATCAGCCGCGCATGAGACGGCAGTGCATCCAACAGTCGATGCATCATCGGCAGATCGACCATGGAGGCTTCATCAAGCACCAACACATCCAAATGCAATGGATTGGATTGATTGTGCCTAAATTCAACTCGTCCAGTAATAGCGCCTAATAAACGATGCAGTGTACTCGATTCGGTCGGAATACTCGCCTTAAGCTCAGGGTCTAATGCCAATGAGTCAACGGCCTTACCAATAGACTCCGTCAATCGCGCGGCTGCCTTACCCGTTGGCGCTACCAGCTTAATCGTCGGCGACTCTCCCTGTTGATTCGCCTGATTGACCATAGCGGCGAGCAATTTGGTGACAGTGGTGGTTTTGCCCGTTCCAGGCCCACCAGAAATCACCGCAAAACGCCTAGTCAGTGCCACCGCAGCGGCCACTTTCTGCCAGTTGAGGCAAGCGGTTAGAGGTATCACGCTGTCTAGAGGCTGTAAGTCGGATGCTGAGCGCGCAGCACTTAGAGTACTTTCTACTCGCTCCCAATCTATGGCTTGCTCGTCTATCACATCGAGAAAGTCACAAACGATCTGCTGGCGCGAGACCTGATTACTCGACCCTTTCGATTGATTGACTAGCGCAGAATAGAGGTAGTGATACTCGCGCGCGAATAGCTGGTCAAGCATGGTCGCCGCAGATTGAATCTGCGAAGTTGAAAGCTCAATAGGCGTGGCCATGGCAAGCAAACGCTCGGCAATGGTCTGTTCGTACGTAAAATAGCGCTGCAAATAGAGACGATGATGCTGCCAAACTAAAGGCGTCACTGTCGCCAACTGTGCATTCTCTGCCTCAAGCTGGCTAATGGTTGATGCCTTATCAATGACTAGCGACCAATCAACCTTGGCAACTTTATCCTCTAGAGGGACTGCTGCCGCGCCGTAGAGACCTATCAAATCCGGTGAAGGCATCAACGCCTGCTCTGTGAGGTCACTGTCTAAGTTGACACATATGTGCCCCTGACCTAGTTGAGCACTTACCAATGCCGCCAACCACATCACTTCATCAGGGTATTGGGTCTCTATCGAGGCAACAAACTTTGCAAATTGATAATCGAGTGGTCTAAGGCACTTCTTCGCCACTAAATCCTCGATCCACTGTGCGAACGTCCGGCTAGTCGTCATCAAAATCCAAGCCCCATTTGTTGATTTTCTCCATCGGTAGTAGCGTCAGTTTCATTACTCTCTGCGCTTTCCATACCTTGATTGTGAGAAGGTTGCGCTCCGAAAAACAAACCATCTAACGCCTCAATCATGGCTTTTGTTGGGCGAGCACTGAATATCCCCGAATCCGAATTAGGCTCGATACCTCGCAAGAACAGATAGTAAACCCCGCCTACATGCGTGTCGTAGTCATAATTTGGAATACGTGTTTTCAAAAAGCGATGCAGAGCTAAAGCATAAATTTGATACTGTAAGTCGTAGCGATGGTCGACCATGGCATGCTCAAGCTGGGAGCGTTGATAACAGCTCACATCATCGCCCAGATAGTTCGACTTCCAATCGAGTACAAAGTACTTACCTTGATGCTCAAACACCAAATCGATAAAGCCTTTAAGCATGCCTTTTACGGTGTAGAAGCCAAGCTCATGAGCTCTTGCTGACAGGCTATCATGCCTTTGGATGACTCGGTTGAGGGATGGCGCATCCAAAACATCAATGGGCAGCAAAAACTCCATCTCAACCAAGCGCTTATCAATGCCCTTATCTCTTAAAAACAGTGCATCGCCATCCAATGCCGTGTTCATCACTTGATCCACCAGCTCTGTAAGTACAGCCAGCCACTCAGGGTCATACTGTTCTTTTTCAAGTAGCTCAGCAATGATTTGCGAGTTGCCTTCAGAGCCAGCAGGTTCAGTAAACTCAATCTCTTCAAACACCGTGTGGAGGAAGGTACCGGGCCTCGCTCCCTTCGGGAAATGGAAGATGGTTTTCTCTGGCTCTAGCAGTGGGTCAAGCTGCTCATCATCGGAAGAGTCAATATCCAAGCCTGACTCTTCTATAAAGACTTCATCGCTACTGCCGTGGCTACTTTGCTTCACTAGGGCCGAGTAACTGGTGAGACGCCAATCGCGGTCAATGTCTTGCGTTTGCTCTTTCGCGCTTAGCTCTGAAAGCTCAGCTTGAGGCGCTTGGTAGCGTGAGTCATCAGGCTCTGGCGGCGCTGTCACCGCAATATCACCGGACTGGTTCGCCAGCTCAGCAAGCATGGCGCCTAGCTCACTGACACCGAGCTCTTGACCATTTTGAACCAGATAACCCAGCGCACTGTGATGAACGCCCGTTGGCTCTTTGGTTGAACGTCCACTTCTAAGCGGTGCGATACCGATAAAGCAAGCGTAAACGGCGCGGGTGAGGGCCACATAGATGAGTCGCAGGTCTTCCGCTAAGCGCTCTTTGTCTGCCTGAGCCAGTGCCTCTTTTGACTTTCTTAGATCGAGAATGGATTGCTTAGCCTGCTCATCATAGTACTTCGCCTCCATCGCCTCACGATAACTGACAGCAAACGGCAAATAGACGAGGTCGTATTCCAACCCTTTAGATTTATGTATGGTGATGATTTGAACGAGATTTCGCTCTGACTCGAGGCGCTGAATGTGGTCATCGCCCCCACCAAGACCTTGCTTGGCATCTTCAATAGACTGAGCAAACCAGCGCAGCAAGGCTGTATCACTCTCTACATCTTGTCGCGCCGCTTGCAGCAGCTCACCGAGGTGCAAATAGTCGGTCAGTAGGCGTTCGCCCCCTACCGTGGCTAATAATCGATTCGACATCTCACGCTTAAACAGCACTGAGCGCAGCATCGGCAATACGCCCCTCAATTGCCACAGCTGTCGGTAATCGCGAAATTCACCAACTACCTGCTCCCACAGGTTTTCATCATTGTTGAGGCCGTCTAGCTCATTTGCGGGCAGTGCAAATAGCTCAGATGCTAATGCCCCTTTTAACAGGCGCTCATCGTCTTGATACCATATCGCCTGCATTAAGCGCAGCATATCTTCAGCAACTGGGCTGCCAAACACACTGTCGCGATTGGATAAATAGACGCTGGCAATGCCTCGCTCCGCCAGAGCTTGTTTGATAAGTTGCCCTTCGCTACCGGTTCTTACCAGCACGGCAATATCACCCGCCTCGACCGGATGCTGCTTATCGCCATCCGCCAACACCACATCGCTGGTTTGCGATTCGGTAAGCACCATTTTGATGTGTTGCGCTGTTGCGGCAGCCATGTGCTGCTGGTAGTCACCTTTTGGTAGTGGCGCTTCCGCTTCTTGGAGCCAAAACTGCAGTGCTGGCTGCGCTTCGCCACTTTTTTGCCATTGGCGACCACCCGCATTCGGACTCGCATTCACAGGATAAAATGGGATATCGCTGTCATAAAGGAACGGAGAATCCGCGCGATCAAAAAGCGTATTAACGCTATTAACCATACGCTCACTGGAGCGCCAGTTGGTCCCTAAAGTGTAGTGATCAACCACCTGATTTCTGGCTTGAATATAGGTGAAAATATCCGCCCCACGGAAGCCATAAATCGCCTGCTTTGGGTCACCGATCATAAACCAACCACACTCTGGATGGCTTAAATAGACTGAGCTAAAAATCTGATACTGAAGCGGGTCGGTATCTTGGAACTCATCAATCATCGCAACTGGAAATTGAGTGCGAATTTTCTCAGCGAGCATGTCACCAGACTCCAGATCCAGCGCGGCTGAAAGCTGAGTCAGTAGGTCATCAAATGACAACCTTTGTTTCTGCTCTTTCGCCAGCGCGAGACGCGTCCGGCACTGATGAATCGCCATTGCCAACAGAGGCGTTTTTAGCTCAGGAGGCGTGGCCAAGAACGCTTCTATCTCGGAAAAAACGCTCATCGAAGGCGCTTCACCTTTCGGTGTCTTTTCAATCAGTACCGATTGAGAAAACTTCTCTAATGCACTTGGCAAACCATAATCGAGAGTCTCTTGCTGAGCCCAATAAGTAATGCCTTCAACCCAACTAGGAAGCGATTTTTTGGTGTAGCTGCGTTTATTCACATCGGATTGCGAGATACAAGGCACGACATCATCGGATACTGCCAACCAGTTCGCTTTTAACGTCTTGATTCGGTCTAGATTGGCTTGGTGCAAAGCGGCAATATCGACGCTGCCCTCAACGCCCTGCATGGTAATCGCAGGACCAGTTAAGTAACGGCTAATATCACTAAGCAGTGCACTCGGTGTCGCCCACAGTTTGCGAACCTCTGATGCCATCTCTAGGTTCAATGGATAAAACTGACTTCGCCAAAAATCGGCAGCTACTTGAGCTTTTAGACGGCTTTCGTCTGTCACAAACTCATTATTGAATCGAGCTCCGGACTCAAAGGCGTTTTGCGTCAACATTCGCTGACAAAAGCCGTGAATCGTATACACCGCGGCTTCATCCATTTGCCTCTCGGCTTGAAGCAAGGTCTCTGTGGCGTATCTGTGGTCAGTCACCTCTTCCAGCAGTGGCTGGATAACAGGATCATTGCTTTCTCCACGGGCAAAGGCAATACGTGCTTGATGTATGCGTGCACGAATGCGATCACGAAGTTCAGCAGTCGCCGCCTCAGTAAAGGTTACCACGAGAATCTCATCGACCGTGAGTGACTGACGATGCTGACTGCCATCATTACCGTGACCAAGCAGCAGCCTCAAGTAAAGACCCGCTATGGTGAAGGTTTTGCCTGTTCCCGCTGATGCTTCAATCAAACGAGCACCATGCAAAGGAAAGGTCATGGTGTCTAGGGCTGTTGGCTTTTTATTCTCTGGCTGCATGTTCAAACTCAACTGTGTGATCCAACGCTTAAAATCCAATTCAAAACAAGTAGATATAATTAATTAGTATGTAAGTTGCGATCTTATTCACGGATTTAATCACCCGCTACGCCTACTATTCTTCGCAGAAATACGGGTCCCTCTGACCCTCATCGGCCGCCCAGCACTCTCCCTACACACTATTATAAAGACTGGCGGCCACTCCCTCTTTGTCAGGTACCCTGCGAGTAATATTCCTCAGCACTCACACTCTTTGTTCTCGGCGCCTCTAACACCAAATGTGCCAACTGCTTGGCATCGTTAGCTAGCGCATCGCTCCACTCACTCCATACGCGAGAAATGTACGCGTTTTCCCCTTCACCTGTCTGCATGTAGCCCCCTACAAAACGTGCCTGCATTTTGCTGAGCATTTTGTCATCGTTAGGGCTCCATTGACCGCGACTGTAGTTGGCTTCGATACCTGCTAATGCGGTTTCTGGGAAATAGCTCAACGGGCTATCTAAGCCATCGACAAACAGGCTGACTAACTGTGTTAAATAGTTCATCGCTTCATCTGCGGACATAACAGGGTAGATGCGGTGCACCACGCCCTCTTTTTTGTCGTATGCCAGCATGTGGGTACGCGTCTGATGACCGGAGACCGAGACCAGCAGATGATCGATCCAGGCTGCCATGTAGTCACTGGCGCGCAATCTTCCGCTTCGATAGCGCACCAGTCCACTCTGATAGCAGTTGGTCACCCAACCTTGTAGGGTCACTGACACTTTTTTCAAAGGAATTGAGATATCGATTTCGATGCCGTCGAGTTCATTGGATGTTAACGGAACTATCGCCTCAGCAAGATCTTGGGTCTGAGCCACGTTGGAGGCAAACTCGAGCTCTCCGAACTGGTTCACAGGAAGGTAGCCCTGCGCTTTCTGTTGCGCTTTGAATTGAGCCAGCTTGTTCGCTTGATCTTCCGGCTCAATCAAGACATCCAGCAGCGATTTGCGTAAGCCAAAGCTCTCTAGTCCATTTAATGCAAACGGCTCTTCATCTTCGATACCCAGTAAGCTTTCATCAAAATTGACCTGTAGGCGTCGGTTGAACAGATACTGCACGGGCAAGCGCCAAAAACGCTGCAACTCAGAGAGATCGAGTTCGATTCTCTCACCCTCAACCCGATCAATAGGATCTAGATGGAATGGCGCACTGGTTTGTTGTGCCGCGACTTGTGTGGTTTGCCATGCCGAAGGCAGCCATTCCGCTGCGTAGCTTTGAATACCGTACTTGTAATCAAAGTGTGCAGCACTAAAGGGCACCATAGGGTATTCATAGCAAAGTGATTCGGTGAGTTTTGCTCCTGATGTATCCACATCGAGCGCCTCATCACCCACCAAACAATAGTTTTGCTCGCAGTATTCTAATAACTCTGAGACCAAAATAGAGGGAACACGTTCGGTATTGTCTTGAATTGAGCGTCCTACATAGCTGATATATAGGGTTTGCTGAGCGGACAACATCGCCTCTAAAAAGAGGTATCGGTCGTCATCGCGTCTGGAGCGGTCACCTGGCTTGGTGCGTCCCGTCATTAAGTCAAAACTCTCTGGCGGTACACTTCTCGGATAAACGCCATCATTCATACCTAACAGGCACACCGTGTTAAACGGAATCGAGCGCATTGGCATGAGTGTGCAGAAGTTTACCTGCCCCGCCAAGAATCGTTGACTGACTCGAGAGCCCGAAAGTTTATCTAGAAAATACTGGCGAATAATCCTCGGCGATAGCGGCTCATCATAGCGGGCGTCTGCAAGCTGCTCACTGAGCCCGGACAGGGTATCGCGAATCGACTTCACGACGACCTCGCCTTCAATGTCGACGGCAAAAAAGTCATCCACCAGCTGATTAATGTGTTGCTGCCAGCTTGATATCGACATAGTTTGAGTGAGTGCGCTGCGATAGTGTGCCAACTTGTCAATGAACTGCGCCAGTTTGCCGGCAGTTTCCGCCTGCATGCCTTGAGTCTGCTCATAAGGTGAAATACCTTCACCGCCCACCATTAAGAGTCCTGCTTGCTCGCTGATTGCATAGCCAGCTAGCATGCGTGAGATACCAAACATCCACGAGTTTTGCCCAAATTCTGGCAGGTCAAACTCACTGGCAGTGTGAGCATCGATCCCCCAACGGATTTGAGCCTCTTCGACCCACGCGCGCAAGGTTGAAAATTCATGCTCATTAATGTCGAAACGAGCCATAATGGCAGGCACTTCAAGCAGTTCCAACACTTCACTGCTGGTGCAGCGCAGCTCTGGCAACTGCAAAAGTTGATTGAACGCATTCAGCAACGGACTTTCTTTATCCGCCGTACGGTCAGAGATCGAAAACGGAATATAACGCTCACCGGATGCATTACCAAATACCGCCTGGATAGCCGGACTGTAGGCGTTAATATCCGCCACCATCACAATGATGTCGCGCGGTTTTAGCTCTGGGTTACGGTCAAACATCGCGAGCAGATTATCGTGGAGAACCTCCACTTCACGCATTGGGCTGTGGCAGACATGCACAGAGAGCGAGTTGTCCGATGCTTCGATGCAGGGTTTATGCTCAGAAGACAACAACAAGGTGTCATCTTGATGCTCGTCGAGGTTAAGAATATCCGCTTGAATATTTTGCAGTAGAGTATTGCGCTCGACTTCTACAAACGCCTCTATCTCATTCGATTCAAGCTGAGACAATAGATATAAATTATCGCGACCTAACTTACCCATCGATGCCAGCAAACTATTGCCGACCTCAGACAGGTGCAACTCGTCGTCAACGTTCGCCTCGATGTCACCTTTGAGCTGCTGCGCAAACGCCCAATCCCCCTCTTGCCAGTCTTGGCTAGAGGCAAAGCTATCGAGGTCGCTCAGTTGCTTGCGTTTCGCCGCGGCTAATCGAGCAAGGTATTTTCGGTCGCGAACTTCTCCCCAATAGAAACGACAAGGGTTAGTAAACATTAGGTGAACATCGATGTGTTCCCCTAACGCTTTTAACGCATCAAGGTAACGAGGTGGCAGCGAAGAGATACCGAACACAAACAGTCGTTTGGGCAATTGGCTCAAGCCGTGGGTCTTAACGTCTTTATTGCTTTCTAGCTCATCAATGAAATGTTCATAAAGATTAGCGCGATGATAAGGCGATTGTTCGAGTGCCACCGTGTGGTCATAGAGGGCTTGCCAAAGTTTGGGTTGCCAAGGCTGCTCGCCCTCTAGCTCAACAACACTTTGTCCTGCTTCCCACGTCGCAATCCACTCTGGGCGATACACCAGATAACCATCATAAATATCGGCAATTTTTTCAGCAAGCTGGTAGCGCTTGGAGGCGTCACTATCATCACTGAGATATTGGGCTAACGGTGCGAAATCTGGGTCATCGAGATGTTTTGGCAACAGATGCATGATCTTCCACGTCATCGCCTCTTTATTGAAGGCGCTGCGTTTCGGCACACCATCGAGTACTTGAACAAACCTATCCCAAATAAAAGTCGCGGGTAATGGGAAGTCAATGTTGGCAGCAATACCAAACTCTTGTGCCAGCGCCATTTTAAGCCACTGAGACATGCCTGGGCTTTGTACCAGAATCTGTTCTTTCTCAAATGGGTTTTGAAGTGGGTCCAACTTGATGAGCTGAACCAATAAAGACTTAAGCACATCTATTTGATTTGAGTGGTAAACGGTGAACACCTGACGTCGCGCCTTTCGCTATTTGCCTTACCACAAGATTAACACAGTCCCTGTGTATTCATGTCCATTTAGACGCCTTATTTACTACTTTACGCTGGGTTACTTATCCCTTTGGGTAAATATGCGCCAAGGTAGCGAAGCGCAACATAACTTACCACGACGGTCGCGATACCAAGTTCGATGTTCGCAATGGTTCTCACCTGGTTAATCATCTCTGCAGCTGCTCCTTGCGTCCCCATCCACGCAGCCAATTTGTATTGTGCCGTTGCACTTATCACAATAGGGAATGTGAATGCGGCATAACCTGGGCTAAATGGCAGACGAAGCAACTTTAAAAACGCTAGGTAGATAATCATTGTCATCAACACACCAATACCAAACAGTAGAGCGATGATCACCGGTGAAGGCTGCGCGGTCACTGTTAGGTATCCGGCAAGAGAGAGACTTGCTGGCGCTGCCATAATCGCAACCGTTGGTTTCGCTGCGTCTGGGATCTCATGTGTGAAGATCAGACGATAAATCATTGTTGGTAGCATCACAGCATAGGTAATCAAGCCAAAGTAAAGTGTTGCGTCGGCGATCCACTGAAGGCTTGGGTTACCCGAGAAAGATACGTCGGCGACCACAATACCCACAGGCGGAACAAACCAGCTTGGTACCATGTGGTGAAGCTCAAAGTTACGGGCTCTGTGATAAACAAAGCTTGCTAAGAACACAATGTGCAGCCCCACAGCACCTAACCAGATGCCATCACCCAGAATTGGAAAGAACTGTCCAACCGAGTTAGAGACCACCATTGATCCCATCGCAAACGTTGGTGCCACGCTTCCTACGACTGGATGAGCAAGATCTTGACGTAGCAAGTGATTGTGAAACAGGTACTTATACGCAAGGATACTTAACAGCACTGTCGCAATTGCAGCCCCCGTCCATTGAGCAACATGGTGGAATGGCAGTGCATTCTCCCAACACCATCCTAAACTTGCGATGCCAAGGGCGAGACCTGCCATTGGCGTAGGCGCGCCCTTCACTTTGTTGTGTGCTCTTCTTACGGTAGCAATCATTTTAATCACCTCAAATAATCAGTTGCGCTAAGTGTAAACCTAGCTTATGTTTATATACATCTAATTATTCAAAGCGAACGTTAAGTTAAACTGAACATGAAGCCACATATCTCCCTAAAACAGCTCAAAGTATTTGTGGCTGTCACTCAACACCAGACTCTCACCGCCGCCTCCGAGACCCTTTTTCTGTCGAAAGCAGCCGTCAGTATGTCCTTGAGTGAGCTAGAAAAACAGATAGGTCATGCCCTATTTGACCGCGTTAACAATCGCTTAGTTATCAATCAAGAAGGACAGAAACTTCTGCCTCTCGCCGACGAACTTTTATGTCGTAGTCGCGATATTGAATCGCTTTACAGCGATGAACAAAGTCATCGAGGCATACTTCGAATTGGAGCCAGTGATACCGTTGGCAACCAAATGGCGCCATTCCTTTTGAGCGACTTTCGTGAAGCTCATCATCACAAATCTCAGCAGCTGTTCATCTCTAATACTGCGCTGATTTGCCAGAAGCTTATCGATTATGAATTGGATATCGGTCTGGTTGAGGGTAAAACATTGCACCCAGAGCTAGATAGCCGCCCGTTCAGTGAAGATGAAATGTGCATCGTGACATCACCAAAGCACCCCCTTGCTCAGCAGCAACAAGTTACTTTGAGTGACCTTGAGAACAGTGATTGGATTCTGCGTGAACCAGGTTCAGGTACTCGCGAATTTTTCCTACGCACCGTCGCACCAAGGATCGAAGTCTGGCATGAAGCCTTCGAGCTCAACACCACTGAAGCCATTATCAACAGCGTGTCCGCCAACCTAGGCTTAGCTTGTCTGTCGAAACTTGCCGCGCAAACCGCTATCGACGATGGACGACTTCATCAGGTCCCAATTTCATTGGATATGAAGCGCCGTTTTTGGCTATTGGTTCACAAAGAAAAGTACCAGAGCCCACTCCTTAAACGTTTTATTGATTTCTGCCAAGGTTGGGACGACAACAACTCGGATAGGATTTAGGCAAACAGGTCTCACTTTTGCGCCCGCGACTGGACAATAGGATCTGGCATCTGTATAAACAGACAGTATTATACTTTTCAAAATTGAACTATCTAGAGGATTAACCATGGCTGTAATCGTCAAGTACGTGGTGGAACGCAACGGAGAAGAAAAGATGACTTTTACCTCTAAAGCAGAAGCTGACGCTTATGACAAAATGTTGGATATGGCGGATGAGCTGTTTTCTCTGCTAGGTGAAAGCAACCTTATCGAAGACGAAGAAAAGCAAGAAGAGCTTTCTTTGTATCTTGCACAGCGTAAAGAAGAAGTGCTGTATGCATTAGGCGCGAAACGCAAACCGACACCAAAAAAGCCAAAAGTGGTTAAAGCTGTCGACGAGCCAAGCGAAGAAGAAGACGCTGCTTAAGCACCTAAGATAAATATAAAAATAGCCAGTAAGCCGCAAGGTTTTTACTGGCTATTTTGTTTTAAGCTCCTATGATTGAACTGTCTCGCTTTGCATAGCAACTCTAGGAATTTCAATTATATGAAAGAGCTGATTATTCATATTGTCACCGTGTTTATGGGCTTTTTTGCTATCATGAACCCTATCGCTAATACGCCTATTTTCTTGGGTCTTACCGGTGACGAAGATCGAGTCACCACCAAAGCAATCGCACTACGCTCAGTCTCGCTGGCATTCTTACTTATTACGATTTTTGCCGTCAGCGGGAAGCTTATCTTTGACCTGTTTGGTATCACCTTATACGCGTTGAGAATCACCGGCGGTATCCTAGTGTTCCTGATAGGCTTCAACATGTTGCAAGGCTCGAACAATCATGACTCCACTAAAAAAGCCGCCACTTCTGATGCTCAACAAAACGCCTCATTGAGTATTGCTGTCTCCCCACTGGCTATGCCCATTTTAGCTGGGCCAGGCACTATTGCCACCGCCATGAACTTCGCTACAACGGGCGGTATCTCAGAGGTAATTATCACCATTATCAGCTTTGGTGTGCTTTGTGCTATTACCTATTTTCTATTTATTTCAGGCGAGCGACTCGTGAAAGCCCTCGGCCCTAGTGTGCTGTCTGTTATCACCAAAATGATGGGTCTCATTCTTGCTGTGATTGGCACACAGATGCTCATTGAGGGCATTCATGAGGCGATTTCTATCTTGGGAAAAGTGACATAATGCGTTTAATTGTTAGTGCATAGCGTCCACCCAATTTCTTAATAGGAAAAAACATCGCTAAAAAGACAAAGGGTATCGTTTTACAGACTTTTGTCGCTTTTGCCCTTTCATCTGCCGAAACCACTCTTTAAGATGATTACCAACAAATTACCTAAAGTCGCAGCCAATCGCAGCGGCTTTAAGACAAATCTATACATGGAGAAATAGAGTCATGGCAGCGTTCTCAATTGCTTTTGGTACTGCAACCAAAAACCGCGACGGTAAAATCATCGAAGCGTTCTTTCCAAACCCACGTCTAAACCCATCTGACGCCCTAATCGCAGCTGTTGCTGAGGTTTCAGGTTATGCGGAAGGCAACCAAGCTATCGAAATTACTCCAGCACAAAGTGCAGCTCTAGCGGGTGCATTCTCAGCAAACGGTGATGCAGAAAATGCAGCATTTGCTGAAAAAGCGGCAAGCTCTTCACAGCCACTGGTTCTTGTCGTTCTTGCAACTGATGAGAAACCACAATCTGTTGCCGAAGGCTTCCTTAAGCTGCAGCTTATCTCAAACCGCCTAGTTCAGCCTCACGGCACAGTACTGGATGGCATCTTTGGCCTACTGCACAACATCGCTTGGACTAGCCAAGGTCCAATCGACCTACCTGAACTGGCAGAGCGTCAAATCGAAGCACGTCTTGCAGGCGAAACGCTGACGGTCGATTGTGTCGATAAGTTCCCTAAAATGGTTGATTACGTGGTACCAACAGGCGTTCGTATTGCTGATACCTCTCGTGTACGTCTTGGTGCTCACGTTGGCGAAGGCACAACCGTTATGCATGAAGGCTTCATCAACTTCAACGCAGGGACAACGGGCGTAAGCATGGTTGAAGGCCGTATTTCTGCTGGTGTTGTTGTCGGTAACGGCTCTGACATCGGTGGTGGTGCTTCTATCATGGGTACGCTATCTGGTGGCGGTACAGTGGTCGTATCTATCGGTGAGAACTCACTGTTAGGCGCGAACGCAGGTCTAGGCTTCCCTCTAGGTGACCGTTGTACGGTTGAATCTGGTCTGTATGTAACGGCTGGTTCAAAGGTTCGTATGCTTGACGCATCTGGCGCTGAAGTTGAAATTGTTAAAGCCCGTGATCTTGCAGGTAAGCCCGACCTACTGTTCCGTCGTAACTCGGTAACAGGTCAGATTGAGTGCCTAACCAACAAGACAGCGGTAGAGCTAAACAGCGAGCTACACAGCAACAACTAATCAGCTAGCTTGATTAAAACAAAAAAACCTCAGCCAATACCGCTGAGGTTTTTTGTTTTTCGCGTTCAGAAGATTAAATATCGAGATCTTTGTTGTCGATACTCACCTGCACCGGTCGATTAATCATCTTCACCAACATGATGGAGCGAGCTTCGCCATCCGCTTCTTGGAAGATGGCGTCGATGCCAGCGAACTGGCCACCCGTCACTCGAATTGCTTCACCCTGTTTAGGCAGCGCATCCGTTTCTGGTTCTTCTGGATGTGTCGCCAACTTCTCAAGCTCGTCGATTAAAGCCGGATCAACCTCTTGAGGGTGAGCACCAAAGCGAATGAAGTCCACGACACCACGAGTAGAGCGGACAGTAGTAAAAGAAGGCCCTTGTTCATAATCAAAGTGAACAAATACATAAGAAGGGAAAAGAGGCTCTTTTACCTTCTGTCTCTTTCCTCGAAGAATCTTCTCTATTTCCACTTCAGGGTAATAGCACTCTAAGCCTTGATTCTCGAGATGCATTTTCGCGCGGGCTTGTTCACCGCGCTTGCAATAAAGCAAATACCAACGTTTCATTTTAGCTATTCGAAAATTTTGTTTTTTGCATCCTACCACTAAACAGAACCGTATGCGCGACTAACCTATAGAGGTCTGCGACCTTACCGATGAAATTTCCGAATGGATGACGGAAAAATAAAAATGAAATATTAGTTTGCAGCACATCTTTTACGTACCCATCCTGAAAAATTTCCTTACATTTCATCTCGTTAAACATTTTGTTCACAAAATCTATATTTTTACACCATTGCAGTAATTAATTTTGTCAGGTATACCAGTTGGCACATTATATTCTTTGATAACTAAAATTAGTAAAACTTATGACAGCACAACGCAACATCTTAGGTCACCCTCGCGGCCTGTTTCTACTGTTCGGAACCGAACTGTGGGAGCGCTTCTCCTATTACGCCATGCGCGCAATTCTGGTTCTTTTCCTGACCGATACAACAATCAATGGTGGTATGGGCTGGTCGACTAAAGATGCTCTAGATCTCTATGGTATCTATACTGGACTAGTTTACATTACGCCACTTATTGGCGGTTACATTGCTGATAACTACTTGGGTCAGCGTAAGTCTATCATTATCGGTGGCATCCTTATGGCCGCAGGTCAGTTCACCCTAGCTGCAGCGGCATCTGGTGAGCCAAGTGCACATCTGTTCTACGGTGGTCTAGCACTACTGATTGCCGGTAACGGTATGTTCAAGCCAAACATCTCAACAATGGTTGGCGATCTTTACGAAGAAGGCGATAACCGTCGTGATGGTGCGTTCACTATTTTCTACATGGGCATTAACCTTGGTGCACTTCTAGCGGGTATCGTCGTAGGCTCGGCGACAGACTCATTTGGCTGGTCTGCAGGTTTCGTCGTTGCCGGTGTTGGTATGGTATTTAGCCTTATCATGCAGCTGACCATGGCAAACTCTTGGTTAGGTGAAATTGGTAACGTGCCAGCAGCTGCACGCGCAAAAGCACTGAACAAATCTGAGACCAAAGCCCCTCTTACTCGTGAAGAGATCGACCGCCTGAAGGTCATCCTTATCATGGGTCTGTTTGTTATCGTTTTCTGGGCTGGCTTTGAGCAAGCGGGTGGCCTGATGAACATCTATACCCAACAGTATACCGACCGTATGATTGGTGACTTTGAAGTCCCTGCAGCTTGGTTCCAGTCACTGAACCCATTCTTTATCATTACCCTAGCACCTGTGCTAGCGGCTATTTGGGTGAAGCTTGGCAAACGTGAACCAAACTCGCCTGTGAAATTCGCGCTAGCGCTATTTTTCCTAGCAGCAGGTTTCCTATGCATGGTTGGTGCAGTACTAGAGCAAGGTGGCGATACCAGCGTTAAAACGTCAATGCTATGGCTTGTCGGTGCGTTTTTCTTCCATACGTTAGGTGAACTTTGTCTATCACCAATTGGTCTATCTTTGGTGACTAAGCTTGCTCCACTACGCTTGGCATCTCTCATGATGGGTGCATGGTTTGGTTTCAATGCAATCGCAAACTATGTTGCTGGTCTAATTGGCTCTCACGTTGGTGAACTAGGTGCTATGGCTATCTTTGGTGGAATCGCTGTAACGGCCGTCATCTGTGGTGTTATCCTGCTGATGTTTGCGAACACGCTCGTTAAGTGGATGCACGGTGCTGAGCAAGGCGCGCCGAGTAACGCCGAACAAGTAGAAGAGCAGCAAGCTCAGCTTGTTTAAGCTTTGATTTAGTTAAATGGAAAGGCCCGTCACTTAAGTGACGGGCCTTTTTGTATCTATATGGATTGACTAGGCGCTTTGAATCAATTGAGCCATCATCGCGATATGCTCATCTGAATCGTTCAGACATGGAATATAACGATACTGCTCGCCCCCAGCTTCTAGAAACGTCTCTTTCGCTTCAATCGCTATCTCTTCCAGCGTTTCTAGGCAGTCCACTGAGAAGGCAGGGGTCATAATATCAATCGACTTGATACCCTGACTTGGCATCTGCTCTAAGGTTTTGTCGGTGTATGGCTTAAGCCACTCCTCACGACCAAAAATAGACTGGTAGCTCATTCCCATTTGTGACTCATCAAGCCCTAACTCTGCTCTTAGCAACTCTGTCGTGGCTTTACAGTGCTGCGGATACACATCGCCGTTATCTGCGTAGCGCTTTGGTATGCCATGGTAAGAGCATAACAGATAGTCTGCGCGGCCATTTTGCTCCCAATGTGCTCGCACGTTGTCAGCAAGCGCTTTGATATACAAAGGGTGATCATGATAATCACGTATCAAAGTCATCGCTGGGATAGTAGAAATAGACTTGCATGCTTTGGCAATACCGTCGAACGCGGCAGCGGTAGTCGTACCTGAGTATTGCGGGTACAAAGGCAGCACCACGACTTTCTCAACACCTTGTTCGAGAAGTTGGTCAATACCGGCTTTAAGCGACGGGTTGCCATAACTCATACCAAGCGCAACCGGAAGTCCTAGCTCTTGCTCCAGCTTCGCTGCCTGACGCTTTGAGTAAACCATCAGCGGTGAACCTTCATCCATCCACACGGACTGATAAGCCTTCGCTACCTTAGGCGAGCGAATTGGGAGGATAATGCCATGTAGCACTGGACACCAAATCCATCGGGTCATATCAACGACACGATGGTCATGCAAAAACTCCTCTAGAAAGCGTTTCACGCCTTTCGCTGTCGGCTCGTCAGGAGTACCAAGATTGACCAGTAGCACGCCTGTTTTTGACGATTCGCTCATAGACTTCCTTTGTTTTTCATATGATTGCTAAGCGGATTATATACCGATGCTCGCTTTCCTTGGATCAAAAAAAACGACCTATAAAGGTCGTTTTCTTTTAACAGATTCACAAAAGTGAATTAAGACAGTGCTTTTTCGATATCTGCACTTACGTCTGCAACTTGCTTAGTACCATCAAATTTTAGGTACTTAGTGTTGCCTGCTTCTGCTTCCTTACCGTAGTAAGCAATCAGAGGTGCAGTTTGGTCGTGGTATACGCCTAGACGTGCACGTACTGTCTCTTCTTTGTCGTCATCACGAACTACTAGGTCTTCACCAGTCACGTCATCTTTACCTTCCACTTTAGGCGGGTTGTAAACAACGTGGTAAGTACGACCAGAAGCTAGGTGAGCACGACGACCTGCCATACGCTCAACGATAACGTCATCAGCTACGTCGAACTCGATTACGTAATCAACTTCTACGCCCATCTCTTTTAGGCCGTCAGCCTGAGGGATAGTGCGTGGGAAACCGTCTAGTAGGAAACCTTTCTCACAGTCGTCTTGAGCGATACGCTCTTTGATCAGACCAAGAATGATGTCGTCAGATACAAGTTGACCTGCATCGATAACTGCTTTCGCTTTCTTACCAAGCTCAGTGCCTGCTTTGATTGCTGCACGTAGCATGTCACCAGTAGAAATTTGTGGAATACCGTATTTTTCCATGATGAATTGAGCTTGTGTGCCTTTACCTGCACCTGGAGCACCTAAAAGAATGATGCGCATGACTTGTCCTCTTATATAAAAAAAGATTTATACCGAAGCCTACTGCTTGATGCCCAATGGGCATGTTTGCTGCGATACGTTTCGGTATAAACGGTTTATTCAAAAATAGTTGAATCTTTAACTTGGCGCGCATTCTATCATAGAAATCGCTTGCTTGACGCCAAAAGTGTCTAAAGATCCTGCTTTGCACTCTAAAGTAACCTAAAAGTGTGCGTTTAGCCCTGAGAAAACAAGAGCTCGAATGTTCGAGCTCTTGAATTAGACTAGGGTGTCAAACTCCGCAAGGGAATTAGACTTTAGCCAAAAGCTTGTTGATCGCACCTAAGAATTGCGATGGATCGGTCATCGAACCGCGTTCAGCCAACATAGCCTGACCAAGCAACACTTCAACCCAGCGGCCAAATGCTTCTTCGTCGGCTTCATCCGCCATACGCTTCACCAACTCATGCTCAGGGTTGATTTCAAAGATGTACTTCACTTCTGGTACTTCCTGACCCGCCGCTTCAAGAAGCTTCGCCATTTGCGTACCCATTTCGAAATCATCCGTCACAACAACAGCAGGAGTATTTGCTAGCTTGAACGTAGTACGAACCTCTTTAACGCGCTCACCTAGGTAGGTTTGCGTGCGCTCAACCACTGACTTGAACTCTTCTTCGGTCTCTTTTTGCTTCTCTTTCTCTTCTTCGCCTTCGAACTTGCTCAGATCAAGACCCGCTTTAGTGATTGACTGGAACTGCTTACCATCAAACTCAGTGAGGTAATTCATCAGCCACTCGTCGATGCGGTCATACATCAAGACAACTTCAATGCCTTTCGCTTTAAACTGCTCAAGGTGAGGGCTGTTCTTCGCGGCTGCATAGCTGTCTGCTGTTAGGTAGTAGATCTTATCTTGGCCTTCTTTCATGCGCTCAACGTAGGACGCTAGAGAAATCGTCTGCTCTGCTGAGTCAACTTCTGTCGAAGCGAAGCGCAGTAGGCCAGCCACCTTCTCTTTGTTCGACATATCCTCTGCAGGACCTTCTTTCAACACAAGACCAAACTCTTTCCAGAACGATTGGTATTTCTCTTCGTCATTTTTCGCCATACGTTCTAGCATAGTAAGTACACGCTTAGTACATGCGCCGCGAAGTGATTGCGTTACCTTGTTGTCTTGAAGGATTTCTCGCGACACGTTTAACGGAAGGTCATTTGAATCTATCAAGCCACGCACAAAACGCAGGTAAGAAGGCATAAACTGCTCAGCGTCATCCATGATAAATACGCGCTGTACATACAGTTTTAGACCACTCTTATGGTCGCGGTTCATCATATCCCATGGGGCTTTTGCTGGGATGTACAAAAGACTGGTGTAGTCGTTTTTACCTTCTACGCGGTTGTGACTCCAAACCAATGGATCCGCGAAATCGTGAGAAACATGCTTATAGAACTCTTGATATTCTTCGTCTTTAATATCTGACTTGTTACGGGTCCAAAGTGCTTGAGCCTTGTTGATTTGCTCCCATTTACCCTGGTCCGTTTCTTTGCCTTCCTCGTCACGCTCAAGTGTCCAGATAGAAACCGGAATACCGATGTGATCAGAGTACTTGCTGATCACATCGCGCAAGCGCCACTCAGATAAAAACTCTTTACCCTCTTCACGCATGTGAAGCACGATATCAGTACCTCGAGTTTCCTTAGTGATGTCTTCGATGGTGTAATCACCCTCACCCGCTGAGTGCCACTGTACCGCTTGGTCAGAAGCCACACCTGCCGCTCGAGTGCGCACGGTAACGGCGTCAGCGACGATAAACGCAGAATAGAAACCAACACCAAATTGACCGATAAGTTGTGAATCTTTACTTTGTTCTTCAGATAGTTTGGCAAAGAATTCTTTCGTACCAGATTTCGCAATGGTGCCAAGATGTTCAATCACGTCATCACGAGTCATACCGATACCATTGTCTGATACCGTTAATGTGTTGTTCTTCTCGTCAAATGACAGCTTTACGCCAAGGTCAGCATCGCCTTGATAAAGCTCTGAGTTAGATAGGGCTTGAAAACGCAGTTTGTCAGCTGCGTCAGACGCGTTTGAAATCAACTCTCTTAGAAATATTTCTTTGTTTGAATACAGAGAGTGGATCATTAGGTGAAGCAGTTGTTTTACTTCAGACTGGAAGCCACGGGTTTCTTTGTTCTTAGTTTCAACGGTGCTCATGCTATCTCCATTTACACGTTTAATACCGAGTCTCGACATAAATTTGCACTCGGTATCGCTATGATTCATCGACTAAAGAAATGAGGCTGAACATTGTAAATTCAAGGTCAAAAAAAATAAAAATGCTGTTTTTTTGATTTGTTTTTATTATCCTACTGCCCCTGACTATAAAAAAATCCTAAAATCCTATAATTGGCTCTGCATCCATTCAGCGCCAAAATACCAGTTCCCGTCGCGTTGCGGCACTAAAAAGAAGAATGCAATGAGTAACATAGGCACTAAGTTTATACTCGGCCAGAAGTACATTTTTGACCCAAACAGTAATTCGTTGGTCGATCAAACTAATAACGATGAAGTAGTACGTCTTGGTAGTAATGAAAGTCGCATCCTACTTCTGCTTGCTGAAAGACCTAATGAAGTTGTCACTCGTAATGAACTGCATGAGTTTGTATGGCGTGATCAAGGCTTTGAGGTTGATGATTCAAGCTTGACGCAAGCTATCTCTACCTTGCGTAAAATGCTGAAAGACCCAACGAAATCACCCCAGTTTGTGAAAACGGTGCCGAAACGCGGTTATCAATTGATCTCAACGGTTGAACGCTCAGTACCGATGGCATCTTCAGAAGCCATCAACGAAGCGCCCGTTGCGGAACTGCCAGCCGACAAGCTCGAAGCTGCTACAGCAGCCACTGCAGCGGCTCAACCAGCTCCAGCACCTGTTGCCGCTCCTAAAGAGAAAACGCCACCGACCGTTTGGGCGATGGTTGTTGCGGCTATTTTGCTGCCAATTTTAGTGTTGATGGTCACCAATCCGGCTCAGTCTACGTTTAGAGAGCTCAGTGTCGTCGAAAACGTGAAAATCGTCACACCGGAAAGCCACCCTGATGTCTCCAGCTGGCAGCCAAAGATTGAACAGTGTGTCGCGAAATATGTAGAGACGCATACTGGTGACATGCTACCGGTTGAGGTTATTGTTACTGGTGACCAAAGCGATCAAATTGCACTTAACTTCGTGCACACCGTAGAGCACTCAGGCGAAAACAGCACAATGCGCATTTTCACTGAGCAATCTGACCTCGATAAAGTTTGCCAGTAAGGAGTATTGAATAATGAAAATGAAATACGCCGCTATTCTTCTTGCGCTATCTACTGCGCTTAGTGCCTGGCTTTACTGGGGCAGCGACCTCAAGCTTGAGCAAGTTCTGACAGCGAAAGAGTGGCAATCGAACATGGTTGGCATTATCGCAGCGCGAGATTATCCGGATACAGATATTGGTCCATTGAGCCGACTTGAAATGTCTGCCAACGTTAAGTATCTACCGGGTGGTGAATACATCCGTGAATCATCAATGCGTTTATTTGGTGATGATCCTGAGACCCACACTCTGATTAAAATTTCGGAGATGGGCACTTGGACCATTAGCGACAACTACTTGTTAATTTCACCACGTGAGTTTAAAGACACGGCAACAGCACAATCGGACGAGTTCACTCATGAGCAGCTTGCGATGATCAAACAGTTTCTAAAAATGGAAGCTCAGCAAAGCCGTCGTATCGACATCGTAAACGAGAAGACACTGCTGCTAACCAGTTTGAATCAAGGCTCTTCTATCCTGTTTTCAAACTAATTGAACGCACTGTTTATTTAAAAGGGAGGCGAAAGCTTCCCTTTTTTGTCTGCCACCTACCCGCACAAGGATGACCATGATTAAAGCCAAGATAGACATCTACTACTGTCGCCAATGCAACTGGATGCTACGTGCAACCTGGATGACTCAAGAACTGCTGCACACCTTCAGCGAAGAGGTGGAAGTCATTAGCTTACACCCAGATACGGGTGGTCGATTTGAAATACATTGCAATGGTGAACTGATCTGGGAGCGTAAGAAAGACGGAGGCTTCCCTGAAGCCAAGGTATTAAAACAGCGCGTTCGCGATATTATCGCCCCCGATAGGGATTTAGGGCATGTTGATAGTGTAAGTAATAAAGCTCAATAAACTCACAAAGCTGCTAAACACAAAAAACCAGAGCCGAGGCTCTGGTTTTTTGTCGTTCTAGAACGCTTAAATCAGCGCGAGCGATTAGCCTAGTAGGCTTAGTGCCGCGTTTGGCGCTTGTTTCGCTTGTGCCAAGATTGAGCTTGATGCTTGCGATAGGATTTGGTTCTTCGTCATCGCTGTCGTCTCTTTCGCAAAGTCGGTATCTTTGATACGGCTCTTCGACGCATTCACGTTCTCGTTGATGTTATCCAAGTTGTTGATTGCGTGGTTGAAACGGTTTTGGAATGCACCCAGCTCCGCACGGTGGCTGTCTACATACTTCAACGCTGAATCTAGAATCGCGACTGACTCTTGAGCGCCGCCTACTGTGGTTACATCGATAGTATCAACCGTAACTGCTTGCGCGTCTTGCATACCAAGCTCACCCGCTAGGCTGCCACCAAAGCTCACGTCACCGTCTACTTTGTTGTTACCAGCAAATACTTGTAGCTGACCATCTTCGTTTACTGACGCTTTTACTAGGTCTGTTTGACCATTGATGTATGTCGCTAGCTGCTCGATGTCATCGCCTGCTTTCGCATTGATGGTCAGTGCTTGGTCTTGACCAAAGCTGTCCTTTAGCGTGATGGTTAGCTCGTTTGCATCCGCTGCTACGCTCCAATCTTTGTCTTTCGCGTTTGCTGCTTGGTAGCTTGAACCACCCATCATTTCGTTGTCTGAACGCATGTCGCGTAGGCTTAGCATTACAGCTTCACCGTTGTCAGCACCAATTTGGAATGACTGAGTGCCGTACGTGCCGTTTAGAAGACGGTTACCACCAAATGATGTGGTTTCTGCAATACGGTTTAGCTCGTTGTTCAGTGCCGTCACTTCTTCTTGAATCGCTACACGCTCTGCTTTTGAGTTTGAACCGTTCGCGGATTGAAGCGATAGGTCACGCATACGTTGTAGGATGTTTGTTGTCTCGTTCATCGCACCTTCTGCTGTCTGTGCGATAGAGATACCGTCGTTGGCATTACGTACTGCGACGTCTAGACCACGGCTTTGTACGTTCAAACGGTTAGAGATTTGAAGACCCGCTGCGTCGTCTTTTGCGCTGTTAATTTTGTGACCAGAAGACAAACGCTCCATTGACGTCTGTTGAGCCTGGTTTGCGTTGTTTAGGTAACGCTGCGCAGTCATCGCTGATACGTTTGTGTTTACATTCACTGCCATGTTGTTTCTCCAATTGATTTTCCGGTGTAGCGGTTTCCGACGTCTCGGAAAACCAAGTAGTTCTCTCAAAGTTACTTTCTTTATCGTCTTCGAAACCAAAGACTTGAGAAAAAAATGAAATTAAATTGAGTATTTTGGCTGTTAGCGTAGGAAGTTGTGACAAGAATGGTAAAAAGAAAAGTTTTATCAAAAAAAGACTAAAGTTGATGAACAAGGTGTCGAAGGGCGCTATTGCTCATAGACAAGTGCACTTAGGCAACTTCGCTTATGCTTGGATTTGGGCTAGCGCTAGCCTTGCAATAAGATCAGAGCGAGGTTTGGCGTTTGCTTAGCTTGCGCCAATATTGAGGTGCTCACTTGCTGCAAAATCTGCTGCTTGAGCATCTCCGTGGTTTCTTTTGCATAATCAGTATCACGAATACGGCTTTGCGATGCTGATAGATTCTCTTCCATGTTGGCAAGATTATTAATGGTGTGATTGAGGCGGTTTTGGTTCGCCCCCAGAGCCGCTCGATGACTATCCACAAACTGCATCGCTTTATCTAATACAGAAACAGAGAGCTGAGCACCTCCAACTGAGCGAATAGACAGGTCATTTACCGTGACAATTTCACCGTTTTGCAGCCCAACCTCACTCGCAAAGCTGCCAGAAAAGTCGACGGCCCCTTTTACTTTCTCGGAGTCTGCAAAAACCTGCAACTGACCGTTCTCATCTACCGACGCCGACAAGAAATCCGTCTGACCATTGATATAAGTCGCCACCTGTTCAATGTCATCGCCCGCTTTAAGTTCTATCGTCTTGGTTTGACTTTCGCCAGCAGCATCAAGGTAACTGAATGTCAGCTCACGATTACTGTCTGTGACTTGCCAATTCGGCGTAGCCGCTCGACTCGCCTGATATACAGCGCCACCCATAGAAAGTTGATCTGTACGCAGGTTTCCAAGTCCCACTTGCAAGGCTTCGCCAGATTGAGCCCCTATCTGGAACGATGACGTCCCGAAGGTGCCATTGAGAAGTTTTCGTCCACCAAAACTTGTGGTTTCAGCAATTCGATTCAACTCATCATTCAAGGCAACAAACTCTTCTTCTAATGCTTGTCTATCTTGAGCCGAATTAGAACCGTTAGAGCTTTGCAGGGACAAATCGCGCATGCGTTGTAGGATGTGAGTCGCCTCATTCATCGCACCTTCCGCGGTCTGCATGATCGAGATGCCATCATTGGCATTGCGCTGAGCAACACCTAAGCCACTTATTTGAGCATTGAGGCGATTAGAGATCTGCAAGCCTGCCGCGTCGTCCTTGGCACTATTGATGCGATGCCCTGATGACAAGCGCTCCAAAGACTGGCTCAGTGCTTTACTTGCACTACCCAGGTGATTTTGAGCAACCATAGCACTGACATTGGTGTTGACGGTGATCGACATTTGGCTTCCAAAAGGCGTTATGAATAGCCTAGATATCGACCATTAGAAAGGAAACTTGAGGAAAATATGGTAAGCACCTAGGGGAGGCGTTGTCCCCTAGGAACTGAGAGGCAATTAAGCTTTGACGTTTAGGGTCGCAAACATTGCCTGCGAAGGCGCAAAGAAGTAACCACCAGTAACGGCTTTAGTGAAGCGCAATAGTTGGTCGGTTTTGCCATCGGTAACGCCATACATGCTTTCAAGCATCGCGTCGAAGTTATGTACTGTATGACAGTATGCAATAAACAACAGACCGTGAGGGCCACTTACTGTGCCATAAGGCAAGCTGTGACGAACGATTTTTAGCCCTTTGCCTTCCTCTTTGATGTCTACACGACCAACGTGAGACGCAGCCGGCACATCCTCAAGCTCAATACTGTCTGGCTTAGTACGACCTACCACTTTTTCCTGAGCGGACACATTCAGACGATTCCACGCTGGAAGATTGTGTTCAAAGCGCTGAACCATCACATAACTACCACCAGCAAACTCACCATCAGCGACCAATGCCACCTCTGCACGCTGCTCACCTTTCGGGTTTTCAGTGCCATCGACGAAATCAGTCATATCGCGAGAGTCCATAAAACGGAAGCCCTGTGTCTCATCTACGATCGTGACATCTTCAGCAATCTGCCCCATCAGCTTGCGCAGCAAATAGAAATGCAAGTCGTGGCGATTCGAGTGACAGTGAACCAACACGTCAACATCCGACGACGGTGCGAAAATATCGCCCTCACCAAGCTCTGGGAATGGCTTTAGCTCCGATGGCATAGATTGTTCTAGCTGAGACCAAAAAGCGTGAGAGAAAGCCACAGAGAGCGTTAGCTGAGCGCCTGGTTGAGTTTCATTTAGCTCTTCCACCAGCGCAGGTAGCTTTTGAAGGGCTTCTAGTACCTGTTGAGCATTCTGATTGACTTTTAATTGGGTGTATAACGCAAAAGGTTCTGCCTCTGGCGTAATCGCACTTTGTGGTAATGACATTATCTTTCCTCTGTTTTTTCGCTCAGTGTATTTTTTAACAGCTGTTGATTGTATGACCTTGATCAGGAACTTAGGTGATTTTCGCTGGAAGCGCCAAGCTATCGGCGACGCGGCGGCTGTTCAGCAAATAAATGGCAAACCAAATCAATGACACCAAAGTCACCGCATTGGTCCAAGTAAATTGCCAGTGCTGCAAATCAACCAAATAAACAGTATGAGCAAGCTGAAGCATCACAACCAGCAAGGTGACGGGTTTTAGCTGGCTAACAATGAAGTTGGTTTTGGTTGAGTCGCTTTTTCTTAGTCCAACCAGCCACATTCCCACAACAATAGGCAAGCCCATCGCGAGTCCGAGATACAGCATAGTATGGTTTGGGTAAACATACTGTAATATCGTACTACCCTCTTGGCGGCTCGCCCCTGCGACGACAAACACCACCCAAGCACGGATCAGGAACGCCCACCCCACCCAGAGTAAAACTGGTGTTTTCAACAGACCATGCTGATCATATTGTTCGATGCCATAGCGCATTGTACGTCTCTATTTTTAACTCATATCAAAGTATATGGTGCTAACCCTCGAATCATTCAAGATCCACACAATCATTGTGCTAAGATGCTCGAAAACTCTCACGCGGAATTAGCATGAAGAACGATAAAATTACCCCTTCAGTGGAAACACAGCAAGAAGCAATGAAAATTGCCAAAGCCACGCAAAAGCCAGGGCAAACCAAAGAGCAGACCAAATTAATCGCTCAAGGTATCGAAAAAGGCATTGCTCAGTATAAGAAGCAGCAAAAAGAGCGAAAGCGTCAAGCTGATAAAGCGCTGAAGAAACAAAAGCGTACCAAACAACAAGCACAGCAAGAAACCGCTGTCGATCAGCAGACTGCCTCGGTAGAAGAAAGCAAGCCACGTCAAGATATGCTGCCATGGGCGCTGCTTATCGTAAGTTGGATCGGATTTATCAGCTATGTCACGATTTAAGCGCGCCACAGAAAAATTAGCATTCGGAGTGGCGCTGGTGAGCACCACTTTGCTAGCCGGTTGCTCGCAGCCATTTAATCAACTGCAATCTGAGCAAGCGCAGGTCGTTGAGGTACGTGCGGATGCCAATATGGATGTGTCTCAATGCCAATGGAAAGGGGATGTAAGAGGCTCTGAAGGTCATTGGTATACCTATTTGTTCTTCAGTAACGCTTCGCTTACCGAAGGGGCGGTCAACGAGATAAAAAATCAAACGGCGGCGTTGGGTGGTGATACGGTACTGCTGCTCACGCCTGTTGATTTTGAGACGTCTGTGACCCTATTTGGCACCGCCTATCGCTGTAAAAAATAAAGCCGAAGCTTAGCTTCGGCTTTATTTTTTCATTCCAATGCACGCGACGGTCACTCAAACCCTTTTGCAGCACCTAAGCTATACACCCAATGTCGTTTCGATATCACCTTGGCGATCAATCACCCATTGACTGTCAAAAGGTCCCCAGTCTGACAACTGGTAATAACCATCGTTGTGTCTACGCCCATCTTGAACAAACATCAACTCAATGCCGATTCCCGGTAGCGCTTTGATGACATCTTGAATGGTTCGGCGAGGCCAACCCGTTTTCTCGATTAGTTTTGGCACATTCGGTCTTTCGATGCTTTCAACGAGCAACGCGAGATAGAGACGACGTGCAAAAACAGGACTCAGTTCCATTGACACCTCCTATTTATGTGCATTTCCAATATATTGCATTTACGAGCGCCCGTGTTGCGCTTGATCAATTTCTCGCTGATCGCTGTGATTTCGAAATTTGAGATTTTGTAACTGTTGATGCCGAAAACGGAGCAAAAAACTGTGATCGCTTACAACCTTTTGTTTAACGCGACACTTCTTGATAGGATGCTAAACACAATGAAATGCTTTGCGTCCGACGATTCAAAGCAGAATAAACAAAGTCAGAATTTAACGCCCATAAGGAAGTCATCATGGCTATTACAATGTTTGGAATTCCTAACTGTGACACCATCAAAAAAGCTAAGAAATGGTTGGAAGCAAACGAGCTCGACTATTCATTCCATAACTATCGCAAAGACGGTATCAATGAAGAGATGGTCCGCGCTTTTTGCGAGCAGCTCGGCTGGGAGCAAGTCATCAATAAACGTGGCACAACGTACCGCCAACTGACTCAAGAGCAAAAAGACAGCCTAAATGAAGAGAATGTCATTGCATTACTCGTCGAGCACTCTGCCATGATTAAGCGCCCAATTATCGACGTAGACGGTAAACAATACGTGGGCTTTAAAGCTGAACAATATCAACAAGTGTTTGGCGCATAATAGCCAGATACGCAAACACAACATCAGAACACGACAAGAACAAGGATCCTCAAGGATGAACGACAGCCCCGTTTTGGCACTCGCAAAAGACCTAATCAGCCGCCAATCAGTGACACCAGAAGACGCCGACTGCCAAAAAGTCATGATTGAAAGACTAGAGAAGCTCGGCTTTGAAATCGAAGTCATGGTATTTGAGGATACAACTAACTTTTGGGCGCGACGCGGCACACAGGCACCACTGTTTGCTTTTGCTGGTCACACCGACGTAGTCCCAGCTGGCAACCTAGACCAATGGCATACACCACCATTTGAACCAACCATCATCGATGGTCACCTTCATGGACGCGGTGCCGCTGATATGAAGGGCTCACTGGCATGTATGATTGTTGCGGTGGAGCGATTTATCGAAAAACACCCAGACCACACAGGCTCAATTGCGTTTCTTATCACCTCTGATGAAGAAGGTCCATTCATCAACGGTACGACGCGCGTTGTCGATACGCTTATGGCTCGTGATGAGAACATCGACATGTGTATTGTTGGCGAACCATCGAGTACTAACAGTGTTGGTGATGTCATTAAAAACGGCCGCCGCGGCTCTATCACTGGAGACCTTAAGGTCAAAGGGACACAAGGTCACGTTGCCTACCCTCACCTAGCAAATAACCCTGTGCATCAAGCGCTCCCAGCTCTCGCTGAGCTTGCTGCAACTAAATGGGATGACGGTAACGACTACTTCCCACCAACCAGCTTCCAGATCCCGAACCTTGAAGCAGGTACTGGCGCAAGCAATGTCATCCCAGGCGAGTTTAACGTACAGTTTAACTTCCGTTTCAGCACTGAACTGACCGATGAAACCATCAAGAGTCGCGTCCACTCAACGCTTGATTTGCATGGTCTTGACTACGACCTGAAATGGACACTCAGCGGACACCCATTCCTTACTGATAAAGGCAGCCTACTTGATGCCGTTGTCAGCGCAGTGGAAGAAGTCAATCACACTCGTCCTGAGCTTCTGACCACAGGTGGAACCTCAGACGGTCGCTTCATCGCTCGCATGGGTGCTCAGGTCGTAGAGTTGGGTCCAGTCAACGCCACGATTCACAAGGTAAATGAGTGCGTGAATGTTGCTGACCTAGAGAAACTGACGGATATGTACGAAAACACCTTGGTGAACTTATTCGCTCAAAAATAACGTGAGGCGCAAGATGGAGATAGCTCATCTAGTAGGACAGTCTTCTGACTCACTGGTCGATATCACGATCGGTAATCGCACGTTTCTCGTTCATCCTGACGCAAATCGCGATCTCGGTGAGCTAGTTAACGCGGCGAAATCGGCGGGCTTTGATCTCTATCTTGCCAGTGGCTATCGCTCTTTTGAGCGTCAGCTTGCCATTTGGAATGCCAAAATGTCGGGAGCAAAACCCATTTTGGATGCCGATAGTGTTCCAATGGATGTCGACTCGTTAAGCGAAGCAGAAAAAGTGACGGCCATCCTCAAATGGAGCGCACTCCCAGGCGCAAGTCGTCACCATTGGGGCACTGACTTTGATGTCTATGCAGGTAATCTGCTCCCCGCTGACACAACCCTTCAGCTCGAGCCATGGGAATACCTTGATGGGCATCAGCGCCCTTTCTATCATTGGCTCAAGCAACATGCAGACAGCTATGGTTTTTTCTTTCCTTATGCGAAAGATAATGGCGGGGTCGCCATGGAACCGTGGCACATTAGCCACCGAGCGAGCGCAAGTGACTGTTTAGACAGTTTTTCATGTGAAAAACTTGGTAAAGTTTTGAAGCAATCAGACATTTTGGGACAAGAGCCGATACTTTCTAATCTCGATTCCATCTACAATCAGTATGTAACCAACATTAATCGCTGAGAGTAGACTATGATTGAGTGGCTGTTTAACCCTTGGGTAATCATTATCGTGGTACTCGCGGTTGTCATCGGCAACATCGCGGCTTTGAAGTACACGGCTAATATGAAGTTCCAGCAAAGTGATAAAGTCATGTCGCGTAAACAGCAGCTAGATAGACTCAATGAGTTGGATAAACAGAAATACGGTGACAAGGCGAACGACAATTCAGAAAAATAGCCGCCACACATAAGGATAGGCACTCAGCGTGCAGAGCCTACGGATAGAAAAAAGGACCCGATTGGGTCCTTTTTAATGACTAAATTGTTGCTATTACTGCTCTTTCTTAATCACAGTCGCAATCAATGGTTCTAGCGATCGTAGTAGATTCTCAGATACCGGTTTACCATCTTTATCTGTCACGTTGATAGAGGTACGGTTACCCAGATCACCGAACAAGAAGGTGTAGTCACCTGGCTCTAGATCAATCGGCTTAAGACCCACTTGATTCCAGAACTCATCATCTGGGCTCGCATACTTGGCTTTCGCAGTACCTTGAGACTGGTTACGCTCTTCGATAGTAAAGCCCATCTTAGGCAGCAACTCTGGCAGTTCTTGCCACAACACGTTGTAAGGAGTACGTGCGATGATGACTGGCAGACCACTACGGTCAGTCCCCATGCTGATTGGAATAGACTTCACTAGCTCTTGTGCACGAAGCGCCGCTTCTTCACGAAGATCTCGGTCATAACGCGCTGTCACTAGGTTTGTCATCAGCGTGTTGTAGCGCTCTTCATTCACGCGAGTAACCGGTTTTACCGTTCCACCTTCACGCCAATCGATAAGCTTCATCTTAAAGCCGTGGCGATTGTTTGCTTCATAACGCGTGATCTCGTAGCGGCTACCAATCTCTACGTCTTCATCTTCTGATGTCCAAGTCACCCAACCCGTTTCGATCATGTCGTCTGTTTCATTCACAGACTCAACGCCGATCTCGGAGAGCATCTTTTTCACCGTTGCCCACACCTTGTCCATCTCTTCTTCTTGAAGTAGCCAAAGTGTTACTTCTGAGCCCTGTCGCTCTACACGAGCACCCGGAATAAGCTCTAGAACCTGTTGCGGTGGACGAATGTCGACTGCACGACCAATACCACCAGAGAAGTCACCCGTAGGAATTTCATAGTTTGGATAAAACTGAGGGGTGGCACCTTCTGGTAAGGTCCACTCTTTTAGCCCTGGCGCTTCGAGGTAGTTGAAGTCATCTTTCGCCTCGCGACGCGTCTTAGGGTCACTTGAGCACGCGGCTAAAACAATAACAGCTAACGTAGAAACCGCTAGCTGACGTGAAAATTTCATTGATACTCCCTTATATAAGAGGAGCTTAGTGCTCCTCTTACCGTTCTATTTAGTAAATGCAGGCTTCTGTTAGAGCTTGAGCAACGATTGGCTTCGCTTCTTCTGATAGTTCAGTGAGCGGCAGTCTTAGATCGCCGTTCGCGATAAGGCCCATTCTGTGCGCAGCCCATTTAACAGGAATTGGGCTCGACTCAACAAACAGGTTTTTATGCAGAGTCATCAAACGTTGGTTGATGATGTCAGCTTCTTCAAACTTACCTTCCAGCGCCAGGTGCATCATTTTCGCCATGTCTGCAGCCGCGATGTTGTTGGTCACAGAGATAACGCCTTTACCGCCTTCCTTGATGAAATCAAGACCAGTCGCGTCATCTCCACTTAGTAAGATAAAATCTTCGCCACAAAGTTCACGGTGAGTTTGCACTCGAGACAAATCGCCCGTCGCATCTTTAAGTGCAACGATGTTTGGAAGCTCTGCTAGACGAGCAACCGTTTCTGGTTTTAGGTCAACACCTGTGCGGCCAGGAACGTTGTAAAGGATCTGTGGGATATCAGTTTCCTCAGAGATCGCTTTGTAGTGTTGGTACATGCCTTCTTGCGTCGGCTTGTTGTAGTAAGGAGTCACACTCAAGCAACCTGCAATGCCCACATTGTTGAACAAACGGCTAAACGTGATCGCTTCGTGTGTTGCATTAGCACCTGTGCCCGCGATGATAGGCAAACGGCCATCGGCAAACTCTACCGTTTTGGCGACAACTTTGACATGTTCTTCAACGGTTAGAGTTGCAGACTCCCCTGTCGTACCTACCGCAACGATACCATCGGTACCGGCTTCGATGTGATGCTCAACCAGTTTTCGTAGACTAACAAAATCAACTTCGCCGTCTGTGGTGAGTGGGGTTAATAGCGCAACAATACTTCCTGAAAACATGGTGATCTCCCTAAATTGATACTTACTGCATGGTACTGTAATGCTATTGATAAACACAAGAGCTTAAAAACAGATCCCACCAAGAAGTGAATGAATAATTTCAGATTTCGGATATGAGGCACGTATAAGATGCGCTTTTCTGTAAAACAGGTGTCAATCTGGAGTTAATTCTATGCTCAATCCACGACCAATCAACGGCACTTTGTCGATAATCGGTTACATCTATCACAAGAGCTTTGGGCCTAGCTATGCTAACATATAGCCAACAAGGAATTTAGAGTGACACTATGAATCAATATTTAGTGATTACCGCAGTTGGCACAGACCGACCAGGGATATGCAATGAAGTTGTTCATCTCGTCGCCAATGCGGGCTGCAACATCATTGACAGTCGCATTGCCATGTTCGGCAATGAATTCACCCTCATCATGTTAATATCTGGCACGCCTAGTTACATCACTCGCGTTGAGACTACTCTGCCACTATTGGGTCAAGAACATGATCTGATCACCATGATGAAACGTACCTCCAAGCACGACTCCATTCCCAACCAATATACGGTTGAGGTATTCATCGAGTCTGAAGATCGAGTGGGACTCACGGAAGAATTCACTCAATTCTTCGCTGACAAGCACATTGGACTGGCGTCATTAAGCGCACAAACCATAGTGAAAGAGCGCGCAGGTACCGATACTGACCAGTTTCAGATCGCACTCAGTGCCAATGTCGACGAAGATTGCAATCTGATGCAACTTCAAGAAGAGTTTGATGCGCTGTGCAACCAGCTTTCAGTAAAAGGGTCGCTAAACTTCATTAGCGGAACCCATTAATAATAAAAATATAGACTTCAAAGGAATCTCAATGAACACATTGACGGCGGGGACTCCAGCCCCAAATTTCTCACTGCTCGACCAAGATGGCAACACAGTGACGCTGCAAGACTTTAAAGGCAAGAAGATACTGTTCTACTTCTACCCCAAAGCAATGACACCAGGTTGTACGGTTCAAGCACAAGGCTTACGTGACACCAAAGCTGAACTCGACGCACACAACGTTGTGGTATTAGGCGTTAGCATCGATCCTGTTAAGCGCCTTGGTAAGTTCATTGAACGCGACTCTCTTAACTTTACCCTTCTATCAGACGAAGACCACGCGGTTGCTGACCAGTTTGGCGTTTGGGGCGAGAAGAAGTTCATGGGCAAAGTGTACGACGGCCTGCACCGTATTAGCTTTCTGATAAACGAAGAAGGCGTTATCGAGCACGTGTTTAATAAGTTTAAAACCAAGACTCACCATGAAGTGGTGCTTGATTACCTCAATAGCGAAAGCTAATCTCGGTTATCACGCAAAGCTCGCTCGAGAGCAGTATCAAATAAAACCGATGTCTGACTATGCAGTCAGGCATCTCGAATGACTATCTATTCCCTCACTTCTTTCACAATATACAATGTGATTCTACGTATCACACCCTGACGACACGCTTCAACTAAACCGACCGTTCTTCTCGCAGTTCGTATCGAGATACCATTAACACCCTACTACATCACCAACGTCGCTCCTAGAGTTCTAACTAGAATTAACATTTTGTAAGAAAATTAGACTGAGTTTCACTTAACTCCTTTCTAATATATTGAATTCATTAAAAGTAATATAAAGAGGCCTCGTTTTAATAGCATTGTAAGAATTTTCTTACTGGATGGTATGTAATTCAATATGATATGTTCCCAGAAAATATGTTTACATCTGATAGACAAACTTGCTAACAATAAAGCTACTTCTTACTTGTGTACTTGCTTACACCATTACACTTTTAACACCAAGCTCGATAGCTCGAGAAGCGGTTGAATATCCACAACACAATAATGAAACTAAAGTTAAAAATGAACCACTTCGATTTGGCTATATTTCTCAACATATTCCACCTTATGTAACTCATAAAGATGGCAATACATATGGTGTTGATTTTGATATCGCCGCCAAAGTAGGTGAGATTTTAAATAAAAATGTTGTACACGTTTCGTATTCTAATCATAGAGAATTAATTAATGATCTAAACAATGGCATAATCGATTTTTCTATCCAAGATCCAAGTTCATTAGCATTAGATAGTAAAAACATAGCTAGTTCAGAATTAATCTATCAAGATAGACTTGTCGCCATATTTAATCGCAGTAATCGTAGTGACCTATTAAAAACGGGGTGCATTATACATGAGTCGTATTGTAAGAATATCGATGGAATAATACCGGTATTTAACTACTACGATACAATACGTCTATTAGATGATGATATAATCTCGCGTGCGATAATTCCTTATACAACATTTATATCAAATAATATAGTTTCTGAATTTGAGTTTCTACCTCAAAAATTTCGAAAAAGAGGAGCTATACTATTAGGAAAGAGTACTAGTCAATATCTAGAACACATTAACGCATTAATCAAAAATAATACAATGGAGACTGATTTCTGGTCCTCAAATCTAGATTTTCAGTATTCGCAATTTTCAAGTAAAGCGTTTAGCAATAAGAAATTGAGATATACTGTTGAGAAGGACATTTATCCAGCTCTATACATTAATCCAGTAACATCACAACCCGATGGCTATGTCGTCGACATTCTAAACTATATAAGCAACCGAACTCTTTTATCTTTTGAGTATATTGAATCCACCAACGGAAAGCATGCGGATACAATGCTTAAAGAAAGCGATATTGACTTTCTCCCTTTTGCAGGCATCGATACTAGTTATGCGGATTCAAACTTAGGTAGAAGTACTGTTAACTACACATCTATAAACATTATTCGCATTGATATAAAAGGCTCTGTTTCCAATGAAGTTGGAATACTTGCTAGGACTCAGCGCGCTCAACATTACTTTGAATCTATACGTTTAACTGAAGACGATAGAAAGTACTATAGCGATCTAACAAGTCTTATTGAAGCTGTGTTAAAAAAAGACATAAAACAACTATATGTATCACAGGAAGTTATCACGCCGAATCTAATTTTAAACAGCAGGGGTATTCTAGATATAGAATCCATTGAAGAAGTAACATCATTACCAGTTGGGATGATCTTTCATCAAGATGTAGAGAGTGAGTTTGGGTATATGAATCACTTTTTAAGAACGCTTGATGAAAAGATAATTCATGAATATCGTGGAAAGTACACGGGTGACGGCTACTATTTTGGTATTGATCGTAATATATTTTTTTCTATACTTGGTTTGCTATTAGCGATATCTTCCCTAATTTTTGTTCTTTATCGAATATCAAACAATAGACTAAAAATCGATCTCAAAAAAGAGAAGAATGAGAAAGAGAAGACAGACCAAATGCTAAACTGGTTTACATCTCTTCTTGAAGACATTCCGGTGGGGCTTGTTTTAACAAACAAGAGTGGAAAGCAAATAATTAGCAATCGGCAATATAGAAAGTATCAAGAAAAATATAATATAGATAGTAAAGAGTACAAAGACGACGACAGCACGAAAACATTTAATGCGAATGGCGCATACCTTACATATCGAACCGTTCCTTTTCTCCACCCTAATGATGGTAGAAGTGGTTACCTTACTATTTGGACGGACGTAACTTCACTTGAAGAACAAAAAATTGCACTCATCGAATCGAATCAGATTGCAAATACTGCTCTATCTGCTCGAAGTAAGTTTACCGCGATGATAACTCATGAACTCAGAACCCCAATCGCCGGAATAATTGGTTTATTGGAAGTCGTTGAAACCAAAGCGCATAAGTCAGAGGATTTCCAAAGTATTATTTCGTCACTAAAAGCGTCGGCCAAAGAGTTAAACCAACACGTGGACGAAATTCTCGATATATCAAAGAGTGAGTCAGGAGAAATGACTCTTGACCTACATAGCTGCTCCCTAGTTTCTGAGTTGGATTCTATTACCAAACAATATCGTGTAATTTGTGCAAAATCTAATATCGACTTCAAGGTTAACTTTAATCCGACTCAATGGGTATATGCATACACAGACTCTACGCGTATCAGACAAATAATCCATAATATCCTATCTAACGCAGTTAAGTTCACGAAAATAGGCAGCGTTAGTATAGATATTGTTGTTCTCTCTGGGGTTCTTGACATCACGATCGCCGATACCGGTATTGGTATGACCGAAGAGGACTTAATGGTGCTATATGAACCCTATGTCCAAGCAGACTCGAGTATATCAAGGCAGTATGGTGGAACTGGTTTGGGTATGAGTATCGTTAAAAATTTGGTTGAATTATTTGGCGGTAAAATTAGCGTTACCTCAAAGATAAATCATGGAACCAGTGTGAATGTTAGGATTCCACTTACAACAATAGCCTACTCAAACCCTTTGCAAAGTGGGGTTAAAACGAATAGTGAAGAAGTTAATGTGTGGCTTCAAGCTCTTGGGTTATATTGTGATGATGCTCGTAGCCTAAATATATCAAAAGCTGACGTTACAAACTATATAAACTACCCGAGTGAAATGATTAACGCGTTCGGAAATTTAGGAGAGAGTCAACTAGATATAGAAAGCCATGACCAATTATTAGGGCACATACTTGTTGCCGAAGATAGCGAAAGCATTCGATTACTGGTCGATATTCAGTTGCAATCTTTCGGATTAAGTGCGGATATTTATCCATGCGGAGTTTCAGCGTTAGAAGCATTTATAACATCTCCAAAAATCTATGATCTTGTTATCACAGATTGTCGCATGCCTGGAATGTCTGGCTTTGAACTAGCTGATAAGATAAAGAATCTAAATCCTAATATACCTATTATAGGATTTACAGCAGAATCTAAAAATGGTGAGTATATAGGTAGAAGCAACAGCAATATCGAAACCATCATCACAAAACCCTATTCGTCTCAATGTCTACATTCTATACTCAGAAATTTCCTTGACTACAAAGAATGTAGTGAACAATCAACAGGTAATAGTATCTCGAAGAGTCATGATAGTAGTGAATTATCCAGGATAATAATTGAAAGTTATCAAGAAGAAATAAAGCTACTCAAATCAAGCAATAATTTAGATGGTGAGATTGTCCATAGAATAAAAGGGTCAGCGAGTCTTTTAGGGTTTGAGTCGATTATAAAAACAATAACAAACACTAACGAAAGTCACCTTTCTAGCACTGATAAACAGTCTTTAATATTAGAGTTAGAGAGTGTTATAAATACACAAAAAGAAAAGCTCAATAAAGCGGAGGCAATATGAATATTCTAATCGTTGAAGATGACAGGATACAAGCCTATCGATTAAAGATGGACCTCTATGAACTGGGACAAGTTAATATAACAATTGCACACAGCTGTAACGAAGCTCTTCTTGCATTTAAAAAGCTAGATTTTGATCTTGTTTTCTGTGATATATCCCTACCAGACAAAGATGGCATTTACTTTATTGAACAAATTTCATTCAAAGCAAGGAAAGTACACTTAGTATTGCTAAGCCTAGCAGAGAATAGAGTTCTAAGCCTAATAGAAAAAGTAGCACATGTTCTTGACTTCAAGAAAACCTCTCGTATTGATAAGCCATATAAATTAAGTCAATTGAAGACCCTGCTACTTGATAGTTCAGGTATAAGAAAAACAAGTATAAATAATCAAACAAACTACTACTTCTCAGAGAGTGAGGTGATAAGTGCAATTAGTAGGAATGAAGTTGATGTCCATTTTCAGCCTCAAGTTGATATTGCAACTGGCACTACGAAGTCTGTCGAAGCTCTTGCTCGCTGGCAACATAACGACTTTGGTTTACTCAGTGCAGGTGCATTTATAGACTCCTTAACCAGTGATCAAGCACTGTTCTTATTGTTTGAGAACACCGTAAAAAAATCGATTGAAGGGATTGTGAGTCTTTCTGACGTTATTAGCCTATCTGTAAACGTAACTCATCGAGACATACAATCAGTAGATTTCTACAATTTAATCGTAACACACTGTACTGATTCCCAATTTCCTTATGAGCGTCTAACATTAGAACTAACCGAAAGTCATATGCACCTCGTAAGTAAGCAGGCGTTAGTCACACTTGCTAGGTTAAAGTTACTGGGTGTAAGACTGTCCATTGATGATCTCGGGTCAGGGTATTCATCACTGATCAAACTTACACAGATCCCTTTTGATGAAATTAAGATAGATAAGTCTTTTATAAATGGAGTTTGTCATGACTTCCAGAAGACTGCCATCGTCCAACTGCTCGTCAATCTAGCTAAGCAATTGAATTTAACATGCATTGCTGAGGGCGTTGAGGATAAGGAAACTCTCGAATTCACTAAGACCCTTGGAATTGATCTTTCCCAGGGTTACTTTACGGGCGAACCTCTAAGTCATGTTGAACTTAAGAAGCGACTATCTAGAGAAACTCAATCACTACACAAAGTAGGCAACATCGATTGTCTTATTATCGATGATCACACAATTGTTACCGCAGCTTTAAAGCAAGCAATCAAACAATGTAACTTCATTCGCTCTGTATCGAGTTGTGTTTCAATAAACCAAGCTATAACAAAGTTATCGAGTCACAAATATAACTTATTACTCGTTGATATTAAGCTAGGGAACGAGTCTGGTTTTACTATCATCGAGCACCTTGATTCCATTAACTATAAAGGGAGTTATGTTTTTATGTCTGGAGGAACTAATCCTACCTACCCTTTCTTATCTAGGGAAAAAGGCGCACTTGGCTATCTAGATAAAGCAATGGAAGTCAATGAATTTATCCAAGAACTGTATCGAATAGTGAGCAGAGAGGATACCAGTTCATCAATGCAAGCTTACACATCAAGTCCCATATCTCAACTTTCAAAACGTGAGTTCGAAGTACTTGATTTACTTGTACAAGGAATGTCGAATAAAACCATAGCTAATCGTTTGAACCTTAGCGAAAAGACTGTAAGCACCTACAAATCCAGATTGTTAGAAAAGCTAAACTGTAAATCTATCATAGATGTATCTAGGGACTATTTTATGTAGGTGTATTCTTACATGATTAGTTCGGGTAATTCATTACTCTTGGGTGTGTCAACTAAGAGTAATGGAGTACTTATGAATCCCCCCGCTCAACAAATAGAAATATCAAACCAGTTACATACTATCTCAGCGTTAGAACTAGATATTATATATAACTCCTCACGGTTACTTGAACACATTATTTTTAACCTGAGAGTAAACTTACCTCTCATTAACATTTCCAGCATGGAGAGCCAAATAAATTCCCTCAAAGAACTCTCAAATAATCTAACTATAAATATAGAGAAGTTTGAAAAGGACACTTTATTTGACATTGACATGGCAGAACTTTTAAAACTCAGCTATGAAATGCAAAACTTGATCGAAGACTATTGCCAAGAAAACCAATAGACCACTGTTGCAGCAATGAAAGTATAAATAGGAAGCCATATGAATCGTTTTATATTTGGTCTTACACTACGCCAGCAAATGCTTGGGTTAGTTTTATTTCTTTTAACCATAATTGGTATAATTCTCGCTATTTCAATTGCCACCATTAGAAATGTTAACCTTGAAACCAGCAATAGTATAGAACACCTAGTACAAACCAGTGATAATGTCGTGATGAAGCAGTTAGAACCCTTTTCTACTATTAGGATGGCGTTTAACAGAGCTGTATATTCAGATTCTGAAAGAGAAAAATACCCGCAACTTCTTTTAGATTGGCGAGAAAGAACTATCGCGGAGATTAGCTCTGCTGGTGATACTCTGTCAGGAAGAAATGCAATTGAGCTCGTAACAAATTATTATAACCATCATCAAAAAGCGCGGCAGATCTTTGACTCATATGAATCCGGAAACTTGTCAGAAGTAGAATTTGACAATTATATGGCCGCTGGTAGCAAGTTGGCTGCTTTGTATAATCAGTCTATCATGAAGTACATTGACTCACTTTCATCGGAAACAATAAATCGTGTTCAAAGTGGTGAAGAAGATATTAATCAAGCACTACTAAACTTTGTTGGCTTTCTGGTTTCTGCTATGTTGCTTGGTATGCTAGTTAGCTACTATGTTTCTGGCGCAATAGCAAAACAGACTGACAAACTATGCGCACACCTTGAACGTTTCTCTCAAGGTGACCTATCACTTAGGTTGGATGATATAAAAGGGAAAAACGAAGTAGTCATTCTATCTTATTATTGCAACCAAGCCATTGATAATATTCGCGACACGTTTGGTGAACTCACTAACATTGCAACAAGCGTAGCGTCTGCATCCGTTGAGTTGAGTTCAGTTATGACTCAATCAGAAGCGAATGCACGTGAAGAAAATGCTCAAATTACGCAAATAGCAACAGCTATCAATGAGATGTCTGCGACGGCCAAAGAAGTGAGTAATAACGCAACACAGGCCGAAAGGGGTGCTGGTGACGCAATGAGCTCTGTAGAGGTTGGACATGGTGCCGTTATAGAGCTTGAGAATGTGTCTAACCAAATATCCAACTCTGTACAAGACACAGCAAATGCTTTGGAGGAACTCAAATCATACTCTCTAGACATCAACTCCGTCATTGAAGTTATCGGTAATGTATCGGAACAAACAAACCTTCTCGCACTCAATGCCGCCATTGAAGCCGCACGCGCTGGGGAGCAAGGTCGTGGCTTTGCCGTTGTTGCTGACGAAGTCCGAAACCTAGCGGCTAAAACGCAGCAGTCAACAGAAAGTATAAAAGAGTTAATTGAAAGGCTACAGTCAAAAGCAGAACGCACTAATGAAGAAATGAGTATCAATCTTGAGTTGGTGGAGAAATCTAGGAGCAACGTTATCGCTGTCTCAGATGCTTTCTCGTCTATTACTGAGTCCGTAAACTCAATAACTGAGGTTAATACGCTTGTTGCAACCGCATCTGAGGAGCAATCAGCCGTCAGCTTGGATATTTCCCATAACGTTCAAAACGTTTCTGACGTAGTCAATCAGAACGTTGCTGGGATCGAGCAATCTAGTGTCGCAACCGAAGAGCTGGCTAGACTAGCTGAAGAACAACAGTCGAAGCTATTGGCATTTAAGCTAGCCTGATGATGAATACGATAAAAAAGCCTCGCTTAGCGAGGCTTTTTACTATTTATGTGGCGGGTTGTATGGGTTCATCGTTACTAGGCAGCGCATTCCATACGGCTTTCACTAGGGTTGCGAGCGGTATTGCGAAGAAGACGCCCCAAAATCCCCACAATCCACCGAATACCAGCACCGCAACAATGATCGCCACTGGGTGCAGGTTTACAGCTTCAGAGAATAGGATTGGCACTAATACGTTACCATCGAGTGCTTGAATGATGCCGTAAGCTAACAGAAGCCAATAGAACTGAGGCGTTAGTCCCCACTGGAACAGACCAACAATGGCAACCGGCACAGTCACGGCGGCAGCACCAATGTAAGGAATCAGTACGGAGAAACCGACGAGTACTGCAAGTAACACTGAATAGCGAAGATCCAGTACAGCAAATGTAATGTAACTCACCGTACCAACGATTAGAATTTCCAGTACCTTACCGCGAATATAATTAGAAATCTGTTGGTTCATCTCAACCCAGACTTTGTTCGCTAGGCGGCGGTTTTGCGGTAGTACGCCACTTGCCATGCCAACCATTTCTTCTTTGTCTTTTAGCAAGAAGAATACTAATAGCGGGACCAAAATCAGATAGACGGCGAGTGCAGCCAGACTGACAAGCGATGCAAGGGAGCCTTTAACCACATTCTCGCCCAATACGAGCACCTTGTCTCTCATATTGATAATGATGGATTCGACTAGATGTACTTCTGCAAGGTCTGGGTAGCGCTCAGGAAGAGAGGCCACGAATTGCTGCAATCCAGTGTACATATTTGGGATATCATTGAGCAGATTACCCACCTGATTCCAAATCGTTGGTACTAAGCCAAAGATGGCCATGAGCATCAATCCAATGAAGACTAAGATAACCGTCATAACGGCAAACGTTCGAGGAAGTCCAAGCGAGTGCAATTTGCTGACCGGCCATTCAAGAAGGTAGGCCAATACAATCGCCACCAACAATGGGGCGATCAGGTTGCCAAAGAAGTAGATGGTAATAAAACCAAATAGCAAAATTACCACCAGACTTACTGCGTCTGGGTCTGAAAAACGTCGCTTATACCAGCGACGAACCATGTCTAGCATTCGCTATCCTTCCTTTTTGATATGGTCATCACGGTGACATGATGCTCTTGCGTACAATCGACCATCGCATTTTGCTTAATGAGGTAGTGTCGACAGTCTCGAATAGATTGCGCATCCACTATACGGACACGCAGCACTTGTTGGGTTTCAAGTTGCTTGTATGCGCGCTTTACCAGCAGTAGCGACATGGGGCAGCGTTCGTTTTCCAGATCTAATTGGATATCTGTCATCACTATGTTTTCGCTCACGATTATCGCAGCCAAGAGTGCATGGTTCACCTTCAATGGATCTATTGTAAAGGCTTTTTGAGGTATCCCCAACCCGTATGTGTTACAGATCACCAATTACCACAACAATGTGTCACTAAAAACGATAACCTGCTGTTATCTTAATACACTATTAGTCCTTTCCTAACCTGAGTCCGTATGCAAAAATATTGCGTTAGAGGCTATGGTAGGAAACCGAAGGACAGTTTCGTGGTCCAAACTACCAACTACAAAGGAGTTACCTCACTAGCATGTTGAAACGTACCCGCTCGTTGGTTTGCTTATGTATTGCTGCCGCGATATCGACACCCCAAGTCTCATACGCCGAATTGGACTTACCTGACATTGGCACTGCTGCTGGCGCCACACTGACCATAGATCAAGAACTTATCTATGGTGATGCCTACATGAGGATGATCAGAGCAAGCTCACCCATCGTCAACGACCCTGTGTTGAACGAGTACATTGACTCAGTTGGTCATCGCTTGGTATCCAGTGCGAATGACGTGAAAACGCCTTTCACGTTCTTCATGATTCGCGACCGCAACATTAACGCGTTTGCTTTCTTCGGTGGTTACGTAGCACTGCACTCAGGTCTATTCCTACATGCTCATACGGAAAGTGAACTCGCTTCGGTAATGGCGCACGAAATCGCACACGTCACCCAGCGACATCTGGCACGCCGTATGGAAGATGAAGCTCGTCGCTCTCCTGCCACGGTTGCCGCTCTAGTAGGCTCATTGCTACTCGCCATCGCTGCACCGCAAGCGGGTATGGCTGCGTTAACGGCAACAACAGCAGGCTCAATGCAGGCATCCATCAACTACACACGTAGTAACGAGAAAGAAGCCGATCGCTTTGGTATCGCAACACTGGCGCGCGCTCAATTTGATGTCAATGACATGCCACGCTTTTTCGGTCGACTCGCCGATGAGTATCGATACGCCAGCAAGCCACCACCAATGCTGTTGACTCACCCATTACCAGAAGACCGTATTACCGATACTCGCGAACGTGCACAGGCCTATCCGCCACTGCGCGTACAACCATCGATCAATTACCATTTGGCTAGAGCGCGCATCGTAGCACGCCAGGCTGGTATTAAATCTGATGCCGCTTTGGATTGGTTTGAACGCACAGCGCGAAAAGCATCACCAAAAATACAAAACTCATTTGAGTACGGTAAAGCCTTGGTGTATCTAGATACCAACAAGCTCGACAAGGCAGAAGAGATACTGACTAAGCTGCTCGACTATGACCCAAACAACAACTTCTATTTAGATGCCGCATCGGATCTGTACATCGCTAAGAAGCAGCCTGAAAAAGCAGCTGAGATGATGAAAAGTGCACTGCTCGTGAAACCCAACAATGCGGTGATTTCCATCAACTACGCCAATGCCCTGATAGAAAGCGACAAGCTTGACGAAGCGATCAAAGTACTACAGCGATATACTCACGACAGACCGAATGACACCAATGGTTGGCATTTGCTGTCTGATGCCAATATCAAAAAAGGCAACAGCGCAGAAGACTTAGCAGCGCGTGCTGAGATCATGGCATTAAACGCTCAGTGGGATAAGTCGATTCAGATGTACTCCCAAGCCAGTCAGCTTGCGGAGCTTGGAAGCTTAAAACAAGCACGCTATGACGCTCGTATTGACCAGTTATTGGTCCAACGAGAGCGCTTCATGGCTCTACAATAAAAAACACAAAGGAAACGATATGTCAGTCACCATCTTTCACAACCCTCGCTGCTCAAAAAGCCGACAAACCCTATCTCTACTAGAGGAAAAAGGTGTTCAACCTGACGTTGTGAAATACCTCGATACACCACCGACGGTTGAGAAGCTCAAAGAGATTTTTGAGCAGCTCGAGCTAGAAAGCGTACGTGCGATGATGCGTACCAAGGAAGATATCTATAAACAGCTTAACCTAGCCGACCCAGCGCTTACAGACGATCAACTTTTCCAAGCTATGTTTGAGAATCCTAAGCTGATTGAGCGCCCTATCGTGATCAATAACGGCAAAGCCCGTCATGGTCGCCCGCCAGAGCAAGTACTTGAGATCCTATAATGGCTTGCCAGATTCTGGTGTTGTACTACAGCCGTCATGGCAGCACTCAGCGTTTAGCTAGAGCCATCGCTCGTGGCGTTGAGTCTGTTGATGGCTGTGAAGCTATCCTGCGTACAGTACCCGAGCTTGATACGAGCCGAGAAGAGTCGGGCGATATCAATGTCTCTATCTCCGAGCTTAAAGCATGTGACGGTCTCGCCATGGGCAGCCCTGTATGGTTTGGCAACATGGCAGCACCTCTCAAACACTTTTGGGATCAAACCACCAGCTTGTGGTTAAGTGGCGATCTTATTGATAAGCCAGCTTGCGTGTTTACTTCTTCCTCATCAATGCATGGTGGACAAGAAAGTACGGCAATGAGCATGATGTTACCGCTGCTTCATCACGGTATGATGATTATGGGTATTCCATACAGTGAACCACAGTTGCACTCGACCACAACAGGAGGCACCCCCTATGGTGCATCTCATGTTGCCAACTCAAGTGTTCAGCTCAGTGATGATGAACTTGCACTCGCCTCTGCGCTAGGGCAACGATTAGCTTCTACAGCATACAAGCTCAAGCACAACTAGGTATCAGGGATTAGGTACAACAATGACCAGCAATACTTTAATCAACACCGCTAACATGCGCGCTTTCGCCCTGTCGGCAAACTTTGCCTTGTTATGTTGGGTTGGGCTTTGGCATGGCTTTTTGTCGCCACACCCACACATCAACCCTATTGCTCTCACCGTAGCTTGGATGATTCCGCTATTACTACCACTGCCTGGTATTTTGGCGGGTAAGCCCTACACTCATGCTTGGGCTAATTTTGTTTTAATGCTCTACTTTTTGCACGCACTGACTTTGCTCTATGCAGACGAAGGGGAACGTTGGTTAGCAGCCGTTGAACTTGTTTTGACCAGCTTGGCATTTGTCGGTAATACCGTCTACGCGCGCCTCAAAGGTAAGGAGATGGGTCTCAAGTTGCCAAGGCTCTCTTCCGTGGAAAAAAAAGAGCGCGAACGGTTTGGCAAATAAGCGTATATTAGATACAAAAAAGGAGGCTAACGCCTCCTTTTTGCTAGGTATTTCTAGTACAACCATTCAAACCGTAATGCTGGACCCACAGGCTGAGCAACGTCAACTGAAGGTGCTTGCACGCTTTCAGATACAGGGGTCTCAGTACTCACCTCACCGCTCGCGTCTACCGCATTATCCTGTGGCAGTGAACCATCTGTTGTCTCAGTCACCTCAGTTTCTGGTACTACAACTTGGTTATCTTCCATCTCGATTTGCTCTGATTTCTTCACTAAACCCAGTCTAAGCACCTCTTCCTCGAACGACTCAAGTGAGCCAAGCAGAGATACTCGTACTGTTACTTCATCGCCATTGATCTCAGCAACATCAACTTTAGCTGTAGACGCTAAACGGCCTAGTGCGCGTTCTAGCGTGAAGAAAGCATCGGCATTGCTAATGCGCGAGAAAGACACGGTAACCATACCAGCACTTTCGCCCAACACGGTTGAAGCGTTTTGAGCTGCGTAGTAGTCACTGATTTCGTCTATTGCTGTCGCAACAGCCAGCTCGCCAGAGGCAGAACCGGTAATTGGTGCCAAGGTGTTTTTGCCCAATTTATCCGGCGTTTGGTCATACAGAGTATAACGAAGGCTGTTGCCCTGAAGACGAATCACGGCAACGGCATCAACAGGATAACGTAAACTAGCCTGTGCGATAGGTTCTACAAAGCCACCCCAAAGGTCGGTCGTTTGAACGCCAGTAATGTCATCGAAGTCACCGATTGGAAAAGTCAGTGGCAAACCACGACGGTTGGCTTCCTTTTTCAGCTGATTCGCATTCGCGGAGTTGGTGTGCTCCCATACGATAGAGCGGTCATAACCGTTATCTTCTACAAGCCATACCATCACGTTTTTACGCTCTACCGGCCACGATGACAAATCAGCCTGAGTAAGTAGTGTATTGATTTGCTGACTATTAAAGGTCAGGCGCATCGCTTGTTGCCCATCAACCTGGGTATAGCCAAGTTGAGTAATGTATTGTGAGCTTTTGCCTAGTGCCTTCTTGACTACTGGGTTTGTTGCCGCACTTGAGTCACCGCTTGCTTTCACCAACACATCCAACATACCTTGCTGGCGAGCGAGTTCATCAGCATTCGGCTGCTCTGAGTCCACAACGACCTCGGTCGAATAGATATCGACTTTTGTCAACGCATACGCTGGCAAAGCACACGCAGCAGCCAACAACAAAGCTAAATAACGCATAAGCATCCTAAATTACAAACAGATAAGCCGAAATGATAAGCAAGTATGGGATTTGGAGCAAGCTCACTGCTTCAAGGTTTGGTCAATATGTGTTTTTACTCAATACCATTGGCGGATCCAATACTAATAGCGCCAAGCTATTGAGATTTATCCAACAAAAATCCAGCAATATTTAAATAGATCATTAAGTAAACGATTGCGAAGTGTTAGAATCCTGCACGTTTTGCTTACTCTTTTTTGACTTGCTTGGAAAAACATTATGAAAACGATCTTACAAGGCTCGCAAATGCTGTTCGTCGCATTTGGCTCCTTGGTACTCGTACCTCTTCTAACTGGACTTGATCCTAACGTTGCACTGTTTGGTGCTGGTGTCGGCACGCTATTGTTCCAATTGGTGACTCGTCGCAGTGTGCCTATCTTCCTAGCGTCTTCGTTCGCCTTCATTGCACCTATTATGTTTGGTGTGCAAACTTGGGGTGTCGGCGCGACCATGGGTGGCTTGATGGCTGCTGGTATCGTCTATGTACTCATGGGCGCTGTGATCAAAGCGAAAGGCGTTGAGGTTATCCACAAATTACTGCCACCTGTTGTTGTTGGACCTGTAATTATGGTTATCGGTTTGGGTCTTGCACCTGTTGCGGTAAACATGGCGCTAGGTAAAACAGGCGATGGTGCAGTACAACTTATCGATGGTAATGCCGCGCTTTGGATCTCTGCGATTTCACTTCTGGTCACTATCAGTGTGAGTGTGTTCGCCAAAGGCTTCCTGAAGCTACTACCTATCGTAAGTGGTATCTTGGCCGGTTACGTGACGAGCTTATTCTTTGGTGTTGTAGACTTTACACCTGTCGTTCAAGCGTCTTGGCTATCACTACCCAACTTCACTGCACCAGAATTTAATATCAATGCGATTCTGTTTATGCTTCCTGTGGCTATCGCTCCTGCGGTTGAGCACGTGGGTGATATGCTCGCCATCTCAAACGTAACGGGCAAAGACTACTTGAAGAAGCCTGGCCTTCACCGCACGATTACAGGTGACGGTGTGGCAACGATCGCAGCATCAATGGTTGGCGCGCCGCCGAATACTACGTACAGTGAGGTAACCGGCGCTGTTATGCTGACTAAAGCCTTTAACCCAGTGATCATGACTTGGGCAGCGGTGACGGCAATCGTACTAGCACTTGTTGGCAAGCTAGGTGCTATTTTGCAGACGATCCCTGTCCCGGTGATGGGCGGCATCATGATTCTGCTATTTGGTTCTATCGCGACAGTCGGTCTTAACACACTAATCAAGAACAACGTCGATCTTCACAAGTCACGTAACCTAGTGATTGTTGCTATCACCCTTGTATTTGGTATCGGCGGCATGGCATTTGGCATCGGTGACTTCAGCCTTCAAGGTGTGAGCCTATGTGGTATTGTGGCAATCATTCTTAACCAAATCTTGCCAGATGACCTAGGTGAAAACAAAGTGGTTGATAATGCGCAGATGGAAGATTAATTCCTCGGGCACAAAAAAGGCTGACACACTGTCAGCCTTTTCTATATGCGCTAGTCTATATGCGCTAGCTAATCGGTAATTATTGAGTACCGAAGATCTTATCGCCTGCATCGCCTAGACCAGGTACGATGTAGCCTTTGTCGTTTAGGCACTCATCGATAGCTGCTGTGTACATTTCAACATCTGGGTGTGCCTTCTCAAGCGCTTCGATACCTTCTGGCGCAGCAACAAGAACCAATACTTTAATGTGCTTACAGCCTTTTTCTTTTAGTAGGTCAATCGTTGCAATCATTGAACCACCTGTTGCCAGCATAGGGTCAACAACTAGAGCAATACGCTCGTCGATGTTAGACGCTAGCTTGTTGAAGTAAGGTACAGGCTCAAGTGTTTCCTCATCACGGTAGATACCAACCACACTGATACGCGCGCTTGGCATGTGCTCAAGTACACCGTCCATCATGCCAAGACCAGCACGCAGGATTGGCACTACAGTCACTTTCTTACCTTTGATTTGGTCAATCTCTACAGGACCATTCCAACCTTCGATCGCCACTTTCTCAGTTTCAAAGTCTGCAGTCGCTTCATACGTCAACAGGCTACCAACTTCAGTGGCTAGTTCACGGAAACGCTTTGTGCTGATGTCCCCTTCACGCATCAAACCCAATTTGTGTTTTACTAGAGGGTGTTTAACTTCAACAACTTTCATGTCCAACTCCGGCTAAATTTTACAAAACCTGCAAATTATACATGGTTTCTTTCACTATTTCAGTCAGCAATGTGGCTAAAATGCCCTTTGTTAGCACTAAAAGTCGATCTAGCAACGTCAAATCAATAGATTAGCTTTCTCGGAAAATAGTTTGTATTTTCTTACGCAAACGTTTTCCTTTTTGTTTAAACCCCTGTTAGAATAGCGCCGCTTTTCACATCCATTTATTTATCGAGGACTGTCCCGTGAGCGGAAACAACACTTCCCTAAGCTATAAAGACGCTGGTGTAGATATTGATGCAGGTAACGCATTAGTTGACCGTATTAAAGGCGCGGTTAAGCGCACTCGTCGCCCTGAAGTAATGGGAGGCATCGGTGGATTTGGTGCTTTATGTGAGTTGCCAACAAAATACAAAGAGCCGGTACTTGTTTCTGGTACAGACGGTGTTGGCACAAAACTACGCCTAGCACTAGACATGAACAAGCACGACACTATCGGTATCGACCTTGTTGCTATGTGTGTGAACGATCTTATCGTTCAAGGTGCAGAGCCACTATTTTTCCTAGATTACTATGCAACTGGCAAACTAGATGTTGATACCGCTGCAGACGTAGTTTCTGGTATTGCTGAAGGCTGTGTACAAGCTGGTTGTTCACTAATTGGTGGCGAAACAGCAGAAATGCCAGGCATGTACGAAGGCGAAGATTACGACGTCGCTGGCTTCTGTGTTGGTGTCGTTGAGAAATCTGAAGTTATCGATGGCACAAAAGTAGCCGCAGGTGATGCACTTATCGCTGTTGGCTCAAGCGGTCCACACTCAAACGGCTACTCGCTTATCCGCAAGATTCTTGAAGTTTCTGGCGCAGATAAGAACGAAAAGCTAGGTGAGCGCACCATCGGTGAACACCTACTAGAACCAACAAAAATTTATATCAAATCAGCTCTGAAAATGATCGCTGAGCACGATATCCACGCTATCTCTCACATCACTGGCGGCGGTTTCTGGGAAAACATCCCACGCGTACTGCCAGAGGGCACAAAAGCAGTTATCGACGGTAACAGCTGGGAATGGCCTGCTATCTTCAACTGGCTACAAGAGAAAGGCAACGTTGATACATTCGAAATGTACCGTACTTTCAACTGTGGTGTAGGTCTAATCGTTGCTCTACCTAAAGCGCAAGCTGACGCAGCGGTTGAGCTTCTAAAAGCTGAAGGCGAGAACGCTTGGGTAATTGGTGAGATCGCGACTGCAGAAGCTGGTGAAGAGCAAGTAGAGATCAATTAATTTCATGAAGAATATCGTTGTTTTAGTTTCAGGGAATGGTACTAACTTGCAGGCAATTATTGATGCCTGCGAGTCGACTATCACAAATGCTAAAGTCCGTGCTGTTTTCTCGAATAAAGAATCCGCATTTGCACTAGAACGTGCTCGCAAAGCTGGCGCCGAGGCAGAGTTCCTTGATCCTAAGCTAAGTGAAACACGCGAGGCATTTGATGCTGAGTTGATGCACCGTATTGATGTACATAATCCAGATCTTTTAGTGCTGGCTGGCTACATGCGAATCTTGAGTGGTGAGTTCGTTCGTCACTACATGGGTCGAATGATTAACATTCACCCTTCGCTACTGCCTAAGTACCCTGGTCTGAATACGCACCAACGTGCTATCGAGAACTGCGATGAGCACCACGGCACCAGCATTCACTTTGTGACTGAGAAACTTGACGGTGGTCCTATCGTGCTTCAGGCAAAAGTACCTGTATTCGATGACGATACCGTTGAAACACTAGAGCAACGTGTTCAAAGCCAAGAGCATAAGATCTACCCTCTTGTCGTGAAATGGTTTGTAGAAGACCGTTTGCAAATGGATGGCAGTAGAGCCCTACTTGACGGCATTGCCCTTGGACCACAAGGTTACGCTGACAAGTAAGCGCATTGACCTGTGAATGAAATAAAAAAGCGAGTGACTTGTCACTCGCTTTTTCTGTTTTAGAGAGGCTCAGTCGGTGCCTGGCTTTTCGGTTTCGCCTCGGCAAATGGAACATCTGCCAGATCATCGACATTCGATGCAACCAGCTCACCAAAGTGGAACAAGTTGTACTCTCCTGGCTTCATGCGATGCCACGTCTCATTGCCAGTCAGTGGCTGAGTCGCGACGACCGACACGACATCATTTGGCGTCGTCTCTTCTTGAAAGTTGATTGTAACATCTTCGTCTAACAAGGTCGCTTTGCCGAAAGGCGCTTTGCGCGTAATCCAGTAGAGATGGTTGGTACAGTAAGTCATAACAAACTCACCATCACTCAGCAGCATGTTATACACGCCCAGCTCTCTCAACTCGTCACAACACTCTGCCACATAGGCAAACATTGCCATCAGATCTTGAGGTGGCTCTGGGAAGCGTTGCTCCAGCTTTTTTAACAACCAACAAAACGACAGCTCGCTGTCCGTCTCCCCGACTGGGCGAAAGTGACCCGTTTCGAGGTGCTGATAATCACTTAGCTGGCCATTATGTGCGAAGGTCCAATAACGCCCCCACAACTCGCGAGTGAAGGGATGGGTATTCTCAAGATTCACTTTGCCACGATTCGCTTGGCGAATATGACTCACTACCGCCTTACTTTTAATCGGATAGTTTTGTACCAACTCTGCAATCTTGGAATCGCAGCTTGGTTGTGGATCTTTAAAGGTGCGAAAACCTTTACCTTCATAAAACGTTATGCCCCAGCCATCCTTGTGCGGACCCGTATTGCCCCCACGTTGAATCAAGCCAGTAAAGCTAAAACAAATATCTGTTGGCACATTGGCGCTCATGCCAAGCAATTCACACATTGAGTTTCCTACTCTTTGGTTCCGATCATTGAGAATAACAGTGCGTTGTTATTCCATTTCTTTTTCAACAAGCTGAATAATGATGTGGATGATTTTAATGTGCACTTCTTGGATACGATCTGCGTAGCCAAAGTGCGGTACACGAATTTCAATGTCAGCTGCACCCGCCATTTTACCACCATCTTTACCCGTTAGAGCTATGGTTTTCATGCCTTTCGCTTGAGCAGCTTCAATCGCTTTGAGGATATTCCCTGAGTTGCCCGATGTCGATAAGCCAAATAGCACGTCACCTGAACGACCTACGGCTTCTACGTAGCGAGAGAACACGAAGTCGTAACCGAAGTCATTACTCACACAAGAAAGGTGGCTAGGATCAGAAATTGCGATACCTGCGTAACCTGGACGGTTTTCACGATAACGGCCAGTTAACTCTTCTGCAAAGTGCATAGCATCACAGTGAGAGCCGCCGTTACCACAAGACAATACTTTACCTTCTTGTTTAAACGAGTCAGCGATCATCTTTGCTGCAGCTTCAATCTGAGCGATGTTGTGATCGTCACTAAGGAATTTGTTCAGTACTTCAGCAGCTTCGTTAAGCTCATTTCTAATCAAGTCTTGGTACATAGGTTTATTCTCTTTGTTTTTTGCGACATACACCTGATGTCTGTTCTCTTTGAGTTTACCTATAAACCCTTAACTCTGTCGATAGACGTAACCCTACCTGTTCATCGAATTGAGAAATATTGTCAATCAACGCACAAATATGCACATGGACTGCGTTTTCGCTTGCTCAATTTAGCACCAATTAGAGTAATTACTTTTCGGATTTTACATTTATGCAATATTTGAGTTACAATTATCACTGGTACGACCTCTTACCTTACATAAAACAATATGAGTCGAACCAAAACAACCATTGCGTAAAACAACAATAAGTACCCAGATAAAGGAACCATCATGGACATCTTGCTCTCACTCGTCGCCTTACTTGGCGCTATTGGTATTAGTTTTTATCAAAGAGCGTCATTGGCAAAATCCCTTCTGTTTATCACCGCAGTTATGGTGCTAGGCACGCTACTAGGCGTGTTTGGTGCGATTATGTGGGCGTTATATGTCGCCACTATTGCTATGTTGTGTGTCCCTGCAATTAGACAATCACTGGTGTCAGCAAAAGCACTAACCCTGTTTAGAAAAGTGCTTCCGGCTATGTCTCAGACGGAAAAAGAAGCATTGGATGCCGGTACCGTATGGTGGGAAGCTGAATTATTTAAAGGCAAACCTGACTGGCAGAAGCTGCAAAACATCACGCCTTCAAAACTAACAGAAGAAGAACAAGCGTTTCTTGATGGTCCAGTCAATGAAGTGTGTGCAATGGTCAATGACTTCCAAATCACCCATGAGCTTGCCGATTTGCCACCTGAAATTTGGCAATACCTAAAAGACAACAAGTTCTTCGCCATGATCATCAAGAAGCAATATGGCGGGCTTGAGTTCTCTGCGTACGCTCAGTCTTGTGTACTGCAAAAACTTTGCGCCGTTTCAACAGTCTTGTCTTCGACGGTGGGGGTACCAAACTCCCTCGGTCCAGGTGAGCTACTGCAACATTATGGTACCGAAGAGCAAAAAGACTACTATCTACCAAGGCTTGCGGTCGGCAAAGAGATCCCATGTTTCGCACTAACAAGCCCTGAGGCTGGCTCAGATGCAGGCTCCATTCCTGATTTTGGCATCGTCTGCAAGGGCCAATGGGAAGGTAAAGAAGTATTGGGCATGAAGCTGACTTGGAACAAGCGTTATATCACGCTTGCACCTGTAGCGACTGTGCTTGGTCTTGCTTTCAAACTGAGAGATCCCGACGGTCTATTAGGCGATGTTGAAGATCTTGGCATTACCTGTGCACTTATTCCAACTCATCTTAAAGGCGTTGAGATTGGTAATCGTCACTTCCCACTTAATGTACCGTTCCAAAATGGTCCTACTCGAGCAAACGAGCTGTTTGTCCCGATTGATTTCATCATCGGTGGTCAAAAGATGGCTGGCCAAGGGTGGCGCATGCTCGTTGAGTGTTTGTCAGTAGGTCGTGGTATTACTCTGCCTTCAAGCTCAACGGGTGGCATCAAGACAGCCGCTCTGGCGACTGGCGCTTACGCTCGCATCCGTCGTCAATTTAAACAACCCATCGGCCACATGGAAGGTATCGAAGAGCCATTAGCACGCCTTGGCGGTAACGCTTATGTCATGGATGCCGCGAGCCGCCTAACCGTCACCGGTATTGATTTAGGTGAGAAGCCATCAGTTATCTCAGCAATTGTTAAGTACCACTGTACACACCGTGGCCAACGCAGCGTCATTGATGCTATGGATATCGTTGGTGGTAAAGGTATCTGCTTGGGTCCATCGAACTTCCTAGGTCGTGGCTATCAAGGCGCGCCGGTTGCGATTACCGTTGAAGGCGCGAATATTTTGACTCGCTCAATGATCATCTATGGACAGGGGGCGATTCGTTGCCATCCATACGTCCTTGATGAGATGGAGGCCGCTCACTCATCTGCTTCAGATGCTGTGGACAAGTTTGATAAGGCATTAGCAGGTCACGTTGCCTTTACTATCAGTAACTTGGTTCGCAGTTTTTGGCTTGGCCTCACTGATGGTCGCGGCTCAGCAGCACCACATAAAGACGCGACAACGCGGTACTACCAGCAGCTTAATCGCTACAGCGCTAACTTAGCTCTTCTTTCTGATGTGTCCATGGCTGTTCTAGGTGGGTCACTCAAGCGTAAAGAGCGTCTGTCGGCACGTCTTGGTGATATCCTAAGTCAGCTATACCTAAGCAGCGCAACGCTAAAACGCTATGATGCAGAAGGACGCAACAGCGAAGATTTACCGCTACTGCATTGGGGTATGCAAGATAGCTTGCTACAAACGGAGCAGGCTCTTGATGACTTCTTAGCGAACTTCCCGAACAAAGCGATTGGTCGCTTGATGCGACTCATTGTGCTGCCATTTGGCAAGGTGCGTAAAGCCCCTTCAGACAAGTTAGATAGCCAAGTCGCTCGCATCCTACAAACGCCGAGTGCGGCTCGAACTCGCCTTGGCTATGGTCAATACCTCGAGCCAACTGAGCACAACGCTGTAGGACGAATCGAACAAGCGCTTGATATCATTCTTCGCGCCGAGCCAGTCTTTACTAAGGTATGTAAAGCACTAGAACAGCGTCGTCCTTTCACTCAATTGGACAAAGTCGCGACGCTAGGTCTAGAGAAAGGCATTCTTACTCAAGAAGAGGCAAACTTACTCACTACCGCAGAGGCGCATCGTCTGTACACAATTAATGTGGATGACTTCTCCCCTGAGGAGCTCGCCGCAAAGCCAGTTTACCCAGCGATGGAAGAAGTGGCTTAACACCTTCAAACCATTAATGCAAAAAGCCAGCAAGAGTTCATCTTGCTGGCTTTTTTGTGCTTATAAGGTGTGAGCTTAAATTAACTAGGCATCTTTAATTGCATCTCAGGTAACGAGGCTTTCGCCAACTTTCGACGCCTCAATAGCCACCAGGTGAGACCACCGACAATCAAAAGTATGAAGTTACCGGCGGCAATCGCAATTATCGCCTTTTTACGTACTTCTTGCCTATGCGCCAGTATTTGGGCTTCCTGCTCAGCCTTCTTACGTGCTTCTCGCGCCGCTTGCTGCATCTGTTCTGCCTTTGCTAGATCAATTGCCCCTACTACACTGAAAGTTCTATCTGGCAAGTCAAACACTAGGGCTCTTCCAGATGCGGCTTCATTTGCGTAGACATGTCCCGACCAATGATACGTTCCGATCTGATGGCGATCGTTAAACTGAATCAGCATCTCGTTTTCATCACGACCTGCTTGGTGCTGAACGATGCTCTCTGTTTCATCTGGCTCTTGAAGCTCAATCGAGGCAGCAAGTGACCCAGTTTCAATGGTGGCCGCCTCCCCTCTCACCTGAATGCGGTGCGGGACATCACCCTCACCTTGCAAGAAACGAGTGACGAACGGAGTGGGATAAACAAACACTTCTTGCTCAAGTGCTCGCAAGAAAACCCCGTTTCCGGTGGTAATTCGAACATTGTACTTACCCGGTTCGATAGTTATCGGCAGCTCAACCGTGAAGATGCCATCTCCTGCACGCTCATCCAAACCCTCGCCATTATCGAGGAACTCACCAATAACAATAGGAACAGGCGCGACTTTCGCCGTTGCTTGCGCTTGCTCCTCTAGATAGCGAGTCATAACAACGCGAAGGTTCACTCGGTCTAGGATATTTTCAACAATGAGTGGTTCATTATCCGTCATCAAGCGAGCGGTAAACTTTAGCTTCTCACCCTGATAGATGCGCTGCGGTAGGGTTTCTGCTTGCAAGGTCAACTGGGAGATAATCTGAATATTGTTCTTAGGCGTCACCTTACCAATTGCTTGCCAGGGCCCTGGCATCGGGCGCTCGATGGTAATCACGTCTACCGTCGGTTCCTCTATCCAATGAACATGCGATGGGTGGCGCCACGCGTAATATTTTTTGCCATCGGGTCTGACCAAGGTTACTGGCTTAGAACGGTCTTCTCGATAAACCAAAAAGGTAATTCGGTCGACGGTTTCATCCACACGAAACCGATTATCAAGAAATGGCATAGAGGACTCACTCGCGATTGCACCGACCGTCAGCGATAGCCACACCGCTATCGCTAGCATTATCCTCTGCATGTTTCTCTCCTACTGACGCCAGAGACAACTGCCGCCTTTTTCAACGATATCTAAACGCGCATTATGCGCATCTATTTCATCGGCAGAAGCGACCAAAACCTTTAATGATTTTCGTGAGGATGTGAGACGCTTAATAGATTCGCCACCAGCATCGCCATCAGATTGACCAGTATTGAACTGCATTGACGTCTGTCCACCAGTCATTGCTAGGTAAACGTCTGCCAAGATCTCCGCATCGAGCAATGCCCCGTGGAGAATACGAGCTGAGGTGTCGATAGTGTAGTGTTTCGCCAAAGAGTCTAGGTTTTTCCTAGCTGGCATGTTCGCCATGCGTTTTGCCATGGCGAGGGTATCGGTAATCTTGCAGTACTGCTCGGTCTTACCAATAGATGCATCCAGCATACCAAACTCATGGTCCATAAAGCCCACGTCGAAGGGCGCGTTGTGGGCAACCAGTTCGGCACCTTTGATAAACTCGAGGAACTCTTCATGTATCTGTTTGTAGAGTGGCTTGTCTAACAAGAACTCATCAGTAATACCGTGAACGTCAATCGCGTCAGGCTGGATCGCCATGTCCGGTTTGATATAGACATGGAAATGTCGACCAGTCAGCTTTCGATTAATGATCTCAACCGCACCGATTTCAATGATTCGATGCCCTTGGTAATGTGGCCCACCTTCTCGGTTCATACCGGTTGTTTCGGTATCGAGTACGACGATTCGGCGCTGTTCAGGATTGTGACTGGTATTCATGGCGTTTTGTATGTCAGACTATGTAGATAAACTCTCAAGACTCTATAGTATCAAATCATGACGAAGCAGGTTGAAATTTTCACTGATGGTTCCTGTTTAGGAAACCCAGGTCCTGGTGGCTACGGTATCGTTCTGCGCTATAAGCAAAACGAAAAGACCCTAGCAAAGGGCTACACGCTAACCACCAACAATCGAATGGAGATGTTGGCTACTATCGTTGCGCTTCAGGCACTTAAAGAGCCTTGTGAAGTCATATTGACCACAGATAGCCAATACGTTCGCCAAGGCATCACGCAATGGATCCATAACTGGAAAAAACGTGGCTGGAAAACAGCGGACAAAAAGCCTGTTAAAAACGCCGACTTATGGAAAGCGCTTGATGCCGAAACAACAAGACACTCCATAGATTGGCGCTGGGTAAAAGGTCACGCAGGGCACCGCGAGAATGAGATGTGTGATGAACTCGCACGTGCAGCCGCAGAAAATCCGACCGAAGAAGATACGGGTTACCAGCCGAGCTAGCTCGACTGTTTTTTATCCGCCGTTCGATAACTGACGCTCGCGGGCGTCAGTTTCTTTTTAAGACGCCAATGCGGCTTGATTGGTTTTAGCGGATAGGTACGCTTTCTCGCAACAATAAAGTACAAGCTCCCCATCGGTGATGCCCAATCACCAATACTGCTCTCAAGCCAGGTCCACATCGTCCTGTAGCGCTTCATTGGAAACAGTGCGTAGGTATCCGCGTAAACCACCTGATAGTTAAGTACCCCCAGCCAGTCTTTAATACGACCAGGCGTAAACATTCGCCCGCTCCACGGAAAGTTATTTTTTCGCCAAGGCATCAGGCTCGCTAAGCCAGTAAAACTCATGGGATTAAAGCCGGTAAGAATTAAGTAACCATCGTCCATCATTACGCGATCGACTTCGCGCAGCATTCGATGAGGGTCTTCGGCATACTCTAGCTGATGAGAAAGGATAATCGCATCAAAACTCTTTTCTAAAAATGGCAATTCGTAGCGGTCAGCGATAACATTGTGAAGAGGGTTTTTAACATCAAGATTGACTTGATGCTGAATATTGCAATTGCAGCTCGTTAACTCGCAGCTCAATCCACCAAGCTTTAGTAGGTGGTAGCCAAATAGCTTAGGGCACCATTCGTCGAGGCGAGTTTGAATCGACTCGGACACCCATTGCCCATTGGCGAGTTCATCCCATGAATGAGGATGGTCGACTTTTTTCTTGCTGCGAGCTGGCTTCATATTCGGGCGATCTCCCAAACCGAACTGGAGAAACAACAATGTTACATATCAAAAGCATACCTGCATTTAATGACAATTACATCTGGCTTATTCAAAATAACCAAAACTTGTGTGCTGTCGTCGATCCAGGGGATGCAGAGCCGGTTATCGACTACTTAGAACGCCACGATCTTGAGCTGGTCACTATCCTCGTGACTCATCACCACTGGGACCATACGGGCGGAATTGAGAAGCTGGTAGAGAAGTATCCTTCTATTAGTGTTATTGGCCCTGAACATTCTTCAACCGAACATCTGACTCACCGAGTGTCGGAAGGCCATCGCATCAACCTATTCCAAGAAGAGTTTTTAGTTTTAAATTTACCGGGGCACACGCTCGACCATGTTGGTTATGTCGGTGATGGTAAGCTTTTTTGCGGTGACGTGCTCTTTTCAGCAGGTTGCGGACGTATCTTTGAAGGCACACCAGAGCAAATGTACAACTCGCTACAAAAACTCACCCTGCTTCCCGAAGAAACGGAAGTGTACTGCACCCACGAATACACACTAAGCAATCTAGCGTTTGCTCTCGCCGTCGAGCCACACAATGAGTTTTTGCATCAGTATCGCGATCAAGCCAACCAAAAACGAGCACAGGGGATTCCTACACTACCTACCTCAATCGCTGTGGAAAAAAGGATCAATCCATTCCTAAGAACAACCCAAACAGAAGTTGTGAGCTCGGTTGCAAATCGCAGTGTGAATAATGATCCACTCGCCACTTTTACCGCGCTTCGTGAGTGGAAGAACGAATTTTAACGTTTTGCTGCTTGTTTGACCCAACGCCTATTAGTATTATGCTCAACCGTTCAAGTAAGAGGTTGTAGCAAACACAATGCATAAGAAATACAGTTGGGCATTCGCCCTGTTGCTGGCTGGTTGTCAAATGACTCAGCCAGATTCAAGCAGTACCACAACAGAGCCTACCAACTCTCCTGCAGAAACAGCGACAACTACAACAACAAAGCCCGTTTCAGTAACCACTCCAGATGTAAAACAAGCACCGAAAGCGCTGACGCCTCAACAACAAGAGGATGTGTGGAAGCGTATCGCGATGCAGCTGGAGATGGAGATCCCAAATAATGCGAAAGTCGACTACTATCGCAAGTGGTACATCAAACATCCAAATCATTTAAAGACGGTGTCGCAACGTGCACAGCCGTTTTTATACCTAATCACGGAAGAAATCGAGGCTCGCGATCTACCGCTTGAGCTTGCGCTGCTTCCTATTGTCGAGAGCTCATTTGACGCCTTTGCCTACTCACACGGTAGTGCCGCTGGCTTGTGGCAATTTGTGCCTGCAACCGGCAAAGCGTTTGGTTTGGACCAAACTTATTGGTTTGACGGACGTCGTGACGTGACTCTATCGACCAACGCGGCGCTCGATTACCTAACCCAGCTAAACAATCGTTTTGATGGTAACTGGAACCATGCTATCGCTGCTTATAACAGTGGCGGCGGCCGTGTTTCTAGTGCTATCCGTAAAAACCGCAATGCTGGCAAACCGATCGACTTCTTCTCATTGGATCTTCCAAAAGAGACCAGTGGCTACGTACCAAAACTGCTAGCGCTCGCCGACATTCTGGCGAATGCTGAGAAATACGGCGTAGAGATCCCACCTATTCCGAACAAGCCAGTGTTGGAGCTGATCGACCCGAACGAGCAACTTGATCTTGCGATCGCAGCGAAATACGCGGGTATCTCTGTCAAGGAGCTACAAAGCTATAACCCAGCTTACAATCAGTGGGCAACTGCGCCTGACGGTCCTCAAACTCTGTTGCTACCAATCGATAGCGTCGAGCAGTTCAATACTGAGCTTGAGAAAAACCGCGGTAAAGGCATGCGTTTAGTACGTTATAAGGTTAAGTCAGGCGACTCACTGAGTGTCATCGCTCAGCGCCACCAAACCACGACAAGCGTAGTTCGCAATGCGAATGGTCTGAAGAACAACAACATCCGTGCTGGTCAGTACCTGCTTGTACCTACCTCGACAAAAGATGACTCAACCTACAGCTTAAGCGCTTCAAACCGTTTAGCGAAAACGCAGTCAACGTCTCGTGGCAACTACAAAGTCACTCATCAGGTGAAAAGTGGTGACAGCCTGTGGTCTATCGCGAAAGCGAACAAGGTCTCTCATCAGTCACTAGCAAAATGGAACGGCATGGGTCCTCGCGATACCTTGCGTATCGGACAAGAGCTGGTTATCTGGAAAAATGCCAGCGACGGTGCAGTCATTCGCACGGTTTTCTATTCGGTACGCAGTGGCGATACCATTAGCGGTATTGCACAGAAGTTCAAGGTTCGCACTAACGACGTCGTGAAGTGGAATAGCCTGCAGAAGAGCAAGTACCTGAAGCCGGGTCAGAAGTTGAAGTTGTATGTGGATGTCACTAAGACAAGCGCATAGTGACTTTCACCGTAATAAAAACCAGTCTTCAGACTGGTTTTTTTATGGCTGGAATCTAGCACCGATACCAATTTCTATCGGTCAGACAATAAAAAACGCCAAGCATGAAAGCTTGGCGTTTTTCAGAGTATTTTACGTTATGGGCGGTAAACCTTAACGTTGCTGTAGCCTTGCTCTTGAAGATAAAGCGCTTGCAGTCGACTCATCACACCGCGGTCACAATAAAGTAGGTAAGTCTTAGACTGGTCAAGATCACCAAACTTAGTGCCAAGCTTGAAGAACGGTAGGTGTTTCACTTCAACGCCATCCAACTCTAATGGATTCTCGTCTTCTTCTTCCGCACTGCGAATGTCTAGTACGATAGCATCGTTTTCAACTGCTTCCACTTGCTCTACCTCCGGTGCCTGCTCTTGGCTCTCTTTCTCGATATCACGGATATCGATCATACGAGCGTCACGCACCACTTGTTCAAGCACAGAGAAATCAAATTTCTCTTCTTCCGCTTCTAGCTTAGATTTCACCGCTTTAACCGTCGGCTTGCGAGAAATCACGCCACAGTATTCTGGCATGGTTTTAGCAAAATCTTCGGTGCCGATTTCACGCGCTAGGTCGATGATGTCTTCTTTATCCCAGTTGATAAGAGGACGAAGAATCAGAGTATCAGTGACGCCATCGATATGACGCAGGTTAGTCAGTGTTTGGCTCGATACCTGACCCAGTGCTTCACCTGTCACGAGTGCTTCAATACCGAACTTTTCAGCAAGCATGCCACCAGCACGCATAAACATACGCTTGAGGATGACGCCCATTTGGCCGTCTTCTACTTTTTCTAGGATCTCAGCAACAACCGGTTCGAAATCGACAGAGATGAACTTCACCTTCGCTGACGAGCCGTACTTGTTCCACAAAAAGTGTGCTACTTGCTTAACACCAATCTCGTGAGCAGGGCCGCCTAGGTTGAAGAAGCAGTAATGCGTCTTTGAGCCACGTTTGATATGCAGGTAACTCGATACACCAGAGTCGAAACCGCCAGAGATAAGGCTGAGTACGTCTTCTTGAGTACCTAGAGGGAAACCGCCAAGGCCTTTGTGACGTGCGATAACTTGGTTAAGCTTGTCGTTTGCAACCTCGATGTTTACCGTCACATCCGGCTTAGACAGCTTCACACGCGCACTTTCTACCGCTTGATTCAGACCGCCGCCAACGTAGCGCTCAAGCTCAATCGAGGTAAAGTCATGCTTACCGCGACGCTTCGCACGCACGACGAAGGTTTTGCCTTCAATACGCTTGCCGTTAAGTTCTAGAACTTGCTCATAGATATCGTGCATGTCAGCAAAATCAGATTGCTGAACCTCAAGCACGTGGTGGATACCAGGGGTCTGAGTCAGAATCTCCAATACCTCTTTGTGGTATTGGTCTGAACTTGCACTCACTTCAATGTGGTCACGACGGTTAAACACCGCCACCGATTCCGTACGGCGCTGGATAATGATTCGCAGGTTGCACTCAAGGATCCTCGTAAAGCGCTTACGCACTGAATCGCTTTTTACAAAAATCTCTGGATGGGGCTTTACGATAAATCTCATAGTCTTTTCACATCTCGTTGCAATGCTGTCTGAGCGCGACAGTATAGGGAAACACATATCAACTGTAGTACAAATTCGCTCAATTCTACGTGCTTAAAAACTAAGACTCGACTGAGCGATTGTTCATCAGGGGCGCAAGTATACCCCCAAGCCCGACAAGATGCGAGCAATCGACTTAATTCAAATCTGCACGCATTTCTTTGGTCCATAAACAAAAATACCAGAGCATGGCTCTGGTATTTCATCAACTTGAAAAGTCACTAATTGCCGTCGGCGGAGACTTCGTCGGTGTAGACAGGCTCGCCCTGCATAATACTGATCTCGACGCGGCGATTTCGAGCTCGCTGCCTTTCGGTATCATTTGGTCCAAGCGGCTCGGTATCAGCAACGCCTATCACCCTGAGTCTAAGGTGTGAGAAGCCCTTCACTTTTTCCATCTCCTGCGCCACAGATACAGCGCGCTGCGATGTTAGGTCCCAGTTTGAACGATACAGCTCTGAGTCTAACGGCAGATTATCGGTATGGCCCGATACTCGTACTTGACCCGGGATGTCTTTCACTAAGTCGGCAACTTGACGCACCAGAGGCCTAAATTTGGGTTGCAGGAACGCCGAACCCTCAGGGAAAGCCCCCTTCTCTTGAATTCGAATCACCAACTGCTGTCCAAGGTTTTCCACCTCTACAGCGCCTTGATTGATCTCTTGTTGTAACGCCTGCTTGATAAGCTCTTCTAACTTCTCTAGATCTTCGTTCTGCTGCTCATTCTCTGCCGAGGCTGTGCCTATTTGATTCTTCTGAGTTCGATCTGCGGTTTGTCCACCAGTGATCTTGCCATCATCACGCTGATTACCACCCGCTCTGTCTGAATCCCCTTCTTGAAACTCGAGAGTTTGCTGAGTGATATCAATGGTCTGCTGCATGATCACATCAATAGGCGTTGGCTCTGGACGACCAGGGCGAAACTCCTGCGCGATAATACTGGTGCCCTTAGGGATATCTTTCACTTCCAATCGGTTCTGAACACCAAACGCAAACTTCATTGAACCTGCTATCTGCTTAAACTTCAGTACATCCATCTCAGAGAACGATAGCAAGAGTACGAAGAAGCACATTAACAGCGACATGAGATCAGAGAAAGTCGCCATCCAAGCAGGCGCCCCAGGAGGTGGGCATTTACATTTTGCTTTCTCTTCCATCATTTAATCCCGTTGCAATTCATTACGGACACGGTACTACTCACCATCGAGGTCGAAGGCTCGTTTACTCTCGTTGATGTAGTTCTTCAGGTACCCATCAATGACACGTGGGTTTTGACCGTCTTGAATCGCTAATACGCCATCCATAATCAAGCGGCGGTTAAGGTTTTCTTGCTCTCGGCGCAGCGTCAGTTTGTCAGCGATAGGGAAAAACAGCATGTTCGCAAGCATGGCACCATAAAGAGTGGTCAAAAGTGCAATCGCCATCGCAGGACCGATGGACTTTGGGTCATCCATGTTAGATAGCATCGCTACCAGACCCACCAGCGTACCAATCATACCCATGGCCGGTGCCACATCACCGTATGATCGAAACACCGCGGCGCCTTTCTCATGACGCTCGTCTGTTAACGCGATGTCTTTTTGCATTGCATTGCGTACAACCTCTGCATCGTGTCCATCTACAAGAAGATCGATGCCCTTTTGCATAAAGCTGTTTTGGATATCCATTTCTTCAAGCGCTAGGAAGCCGCCCTTACGAGCCGCATCTGCCATTTCCACAATTTTAGCGATGAGATCTTCTGGCTCGTCGGTCTTGAACATGAACGCCTTACTGGCAATTTTGGTTGCCCCAAAAAACTGCCCCAAGGTGAACTTCATCAAGACGACAAAGGTCGAGCCCCCGATTACGATAAATACCGAGGTTGTATCGAAGTAAGTCATGATGCTGCCACCCAGCACCATTGCGATAATTATCGAAGCGACCCCACCAATGAGGCCTATCAGCGTTGCTAAATCCACTCAACACTCCATGAAAAATTTGACGTCTTAGAAACTCTGGTGAGCTATTCGAGCTCACCGAGTCTATCTCGTTGCTCTAAGGTTATCGACCAAGTGACGATATCTTTAAGTGATTTATGACCACAAAATCACAAAATTGCGTGACCAGTGATCACTTCTCCTCTTTTATCAGATAGAAAAGCCCTTAACCTCATTGTTTTGAGGCACGATATTGGCGCTTTTTTTAGCAATCAAAAAGCCTGCGACGTATCTTCACGGCATTTTTAGCACCTTAAGTTTGACCATCGCTAGCCGCTCATGTAACGTTCGATCATTTCATAAAAAATAAGTACGTTATGGCGACTAAGAAACCTGAAAACATGTCTTTCGAAGCGACAGTCGATGAGCTCGATACGCTGGTAGAACAATTAGAAAATGGCGACCTAGCGCTTGACGACGCGCTGAAAAAGTTTGAGCGAGGCATTGCCTTAGCGAGAGCTGGACAGCAAAAGCTGACAGAAGCGGAGCAAAAAGTGAGTATTCTCCTGGCTAAGGATGACGACGCGGACCTGCAAGACTTCGCTCAGCAGTCAGAATAATTTCAAAAGTGAGTATCCCCATGATTGAGGCTTTGAAGTCTTATCAAACGCGCAACAACGAGCAACTGGATGCTTGGTTGGATCGCTACCCGTTTCAACAGCAAAGACTCATTGAGGCCATGCGCTACGCCCTACTTCTCGGCGGAAAACGTGCAAGGCCTTTTCTAGTTTATGCCACAGGTTCTATCTTTGGATGCACTGAAGAGGAGCTCGACACCCCTGCTGCAGCCATCGAATGTATTCATGCTTATTCGCTCATCCACGACGATCTCCCTGCGATGGACGACGATGAACTTCGTCGCGGTAAGCCGACCTGCCACATTGAGTTTGATGAAGCGACCGCTATTTTGACAGGCGACGCACTTCAAACATTGGCATTTACGATACTATCTGAAGGTCCATTAGCGTCATTTGCCGAGTCTCAACGTATCAATATGGTGAAAGAACTCGCGAACGCATCTGGTGCCGCCGGTATGTGTATCGGGCAAGCACTGGACTTGGAAGCGGAAAATCGCTCGGTAGGCTTAGAAGAGCTTGAGCAGATACACCGCCACAAAACTGGTGCGCTTATCAAATGCGCGGTTCAACTCGGCGCGTTAGCCGCTGGAGAGAAAGGACGTGAGTATCTTCCTCAGCTTGAGAACTACGCTGAGGCGATTGGTCTTGCGTTTCAGGTGCAAGACGACATTCTAGATATTGTTAGTGACACGGAAACACTAGGGAAACCTCAAGGTTCCGATGTCGAACTCAATAAGAGTACCTATCCTGCCTTACTTGGGCTGGAAGGCGCGCAGCAAAAAGCTACGCAACTATTTGAAGAAGCACTTTGTGCTTTGCAAGCGATACCCTACAATACGCAATTACTCGAAGACTTCGCACGATATGTCATCGAGCGCAACAACTAGACTATATTAAAGCGCTAAATAACTATGACACTTGATATTTCAAAGTATCCGACACTGACATTAGCAAACACGCCAGAAGAACTTCGTCTGATGCCGAAGGAATCTTTACCTAAGCTGTGTGAGGAGCTAAGGACGTATTTGCTAAATTCAGTGAGCCAGTCTAGTGGACACTTGGCTTCCGGACTAGGCACTGTGGAACTCACAGTTGCTCTGCATTACGTCTACAATACACCTTTCGACCAGCTTATCTGGGACGTGGGCCATCAAGCCTACCCTCATAAGATCTTAACTGGCCGTCGTGAGCAATTATCGACTATCCGTCAAAAAGACGGGTTACACCCTTTCCCATGGCGCGAAGAAAGTGAGTACGACACACTGTCTGTTGGTCACTCATCAACGTCGATCAGTGCGGGTCTTGGCATGGCGATTTCCGCCGCTAAAGAAGGCAAAGACCGCAAAGTCGTTAGCGTTATCGGTGATGGCGCTATCACGGCAGGTATGGCGTTTGAAGCACTGAACCACGCAGGTGATGTTCACCCTGACATGCTGGTCATCCTTAACGACAACGAGATGTCCATCTCTGAGAACGTTGGTGCCCTGAACAACCACCTTGCTCAAGTGTTGTCTGGTAGCTTGTATACCTCCATTCGTGAGGGTGGCAAAAAAGCTCTGTCTGGACTTCCTCCAATTAAGGAACTGGTCAAGCGTACCGAAGAGCATATCAAGGGCATGATTGTCCCAGGAACGCTATTCGAAGAGTTAGGTTTTAACTACATTGGTCCTATCGATGGTCATGATGTTAATGAGTTGGTTAAAACGCTCAAGAATATGCGTGAGCTAAAAGGCCCACAGTTCCTGCATATTATGACCAAGAAAGGCAAGGGCTATGAGCCTGCTGAGAAGGATCCTATCGGCTACCACGGTGTACCTAAGTTTGACCCTTCACACTCTTGCCTGCCAAAAAGCAGTTCAAGCAAGCCGACTTACTCGAAGATCTTTGGTGACTTCCTGTGTGATATGGCAGCGAAAGACCCGTCACTAATGGCAATCACGCCAGCAATGCGTGAAGGCTCTGGTATGGTTCGCTTTTCGAAAGAGTATCCTAGTCAGTACTTTGATGTCGCGATTGCTGAGCAGCATGCGGTGACACTTGCAACGGGCATGGCGATTGCTGGTAACAGACCGATTGTAGCGATCTACTCAACCTTCTTGCAGCGTGGCTACGATCAGCTAATCCATGATGTCGCCATTATGGATCTGCCGGTGATGTTTGCCATCGACCGTGCTGGTCTGGTTGGAGCCGATGGTCAAACCCACCAAGGTGCGTTCGATCTCAGCTTTATGCGTTGTATTCCAAACATGGTGATCATGGCGCCAAGCGATGAGAACGAGTGTCGTCAGATGCTCTACACTGGTCACATGCACACTGGTCCAAGTGCGGTTCGCTACCCTCGTGGCAGCGGTAACGGCACAACACCTGAAGCTGAGTTTACCGGCTTAGAGATTGGTAAAGGCCATGTTGTTCGCGAAGGTGAGAAAGTAGCCATCTTGTCATTCGGTACCTTCTTAGACAACGCGCTGGTTGCAGCAGAAAACCTCAACGCGACAGTGGCAGATATGCGATTTGTTAAGCCGCTCGATGAGGCGCTTATCAAGGAGCTGTGCGATAGCCACGATGTGATTGTGACTCTTGAAGAGAACGCGATCGCTGGCGGCGCAGGTGCTGGTGTCATAGAATTCATGATGCAAGAGAAGCTAATGAAGCCAGTACTAAACCTTGGTCTTCCAGACAGATTTATCGCACAAGGCACGCAGGATGAGCTACATACAGAGCTTGGTCTTGATGCTGCGGGTATCGAAGCGTCTATTCGTGATTACATCTCTAAATAGAGATATTTCTGGTTAGAGAAAGCTAAAGCGACCTTGTGGTCGCTTTTTTAATGCCACTTTTTCTCATTCGGATAACTTACGGACACAAAAAAGCCGCAACCTAGGTTGCGGCTTTTCAAATCCAATCGCTTGGCCGTTATGCGTTTGCTTCACGCTCAGCAATAAACTCAAGAGCCATCTTGATGCGAGCAATTACGCGCTCTTTACCAACAAGCTCCATCACAGCGTCTACTGATGGAGATTGACCACCACCCGTTACCGCTACGCGAAGTGGCATGCCGATTTTGCCCATGCCGATTTCTAGCTCTTCGCAAACTGCCGCAATCACTTGCTCTTTAATGTTTGCCGTTGTCCACTCTTGTAGCGCTTCTACTTTCGCTAGCGCTACTTCTAGGGGCTGCTTCGCAACGCCACGCAGGTGTTTCTTAGCCGCGCCCGCTTCAAACTCAGAGAAGTCTTCGTAGAAGTAACGGATTTGCTCTGCAAGCTCAACCAAGGTATTGCAGCGCTCGCCAACAAGCTTGATCACCTCAGTGATCGCTGGACCATTTTCAGTGTTCAGCTTTTGCTCATCAAGGTGCCATTGAAGGTACTTCGCTACATACTCTGGTTCAGAGGTCTTGATGTAGTGGTTGTTCAACCAGTTCAGTTTGTCTGTATTGAACGCTGATGCTGACTTAGAGATCGCATCTAGAGAGAACAAGTTGATCATCTCTTCTTGAGAGAAGATTTCTTGGTCACCGTGAGACCAACCTAGACGTACTAAATAGTTGTTTAGTGCGTTTGGTAGGTAACCTTCATCACGATATTGCATCACTGACACAGCGCCGTGACGCTTAGATAGCTTAGCGCCGTCATCACCTAAAATCATTGCACAGTGTGCGAATGTCGGTACTGGCGCACCAAGTGCTTCATAGATGTTGATTTGACGTGGTGTGTTATTGATGTGGTCTTCACCGCGCACCACATGAGTGATACCCATATCCCAGTCATCAACCACAACAACGAAGTTGTATGTTGGCGCACCATCAGTACGACGAATGATCAGATCATCCATTTGGCTGTTTGAGATCTCGATACGGCCACGAATTTGATCATCAAATACTACGCTGCCCTCTTTCGGGTTGCGGAAACGAATCACACATGGATCACCCTCTTTTGCTGCTGCGTTCGCCGCAACAATCTTCGGATGATTCGCATCGTAGCGAGGGATCTCTTTGTTCGCTTCTTGCTCTGCACGGATCTCTTCTAGAAGTTCTTTTGGTGCATAGCATTTGTAGGCTTTGTCTTCAGCAAGTAGTTTCTCTACCATTTCGTTGTAGCGATCAAAACGCTTAGACTGGTAGTACGGACCCTCGTCCCACTCAAGACCCATCCACTGCATGCCTTCTAGGATCGCATCTACTGCTTCCTGAGAATTACGCTCAAGATCTGTATCTTCAATACGTAGAACGAATTCACCGCCTTGGTTTTTAGCAAATAGCCAAGAATACAGTGCAGTACGCGCACCACCGACGTGAAGATAGCCTGTAGGGCTTGGAGCAAAACGTGTTTTAACCGTCATCGAAAGTACCTTGTTGTCAACGTCGCACAATGCTCATCATTATGCGTTGCAAATTTTGGGCGCTATTTTATCACCTTGCGCTAATTCTACAATCACTATACCCAATAACCTCATCAAGCAAACTCAATGTAATCAAATCTCTTGACCTTACCCTTGAGGGAAGGTTTATGGTTAACAACAACGAACGAATTTTGAGGTGGGTTATGGTCAGTTATACGCTTAATTTATCGGGTTTATCCTGTATGGGTTGCGTGAATAAAGTCAAAAATGCTGTCGAAGCATCGACCAATGACATCCATATCGACCATATCGATAAGCAAACACTTAAAGTCTCAACACAAAGCGATGTGAGTACAGTGATTGAGATTGTTGAAGGCTTTGGTTACCAAGCTAAGCCTGTATGGGTATTTGAACTCTCGGGGCTAAACTGCGGTAAATGTGTAGCAAAGCTGCGTGAAAAACTGCAATCGCTTGATGACAGCGACATCATTGAAATCAGTAAGCAATCACTAACCCTGGAATCAACACTGAACGTAAACAGCATAGTTGATGCCATCGAAGAGGTTGGGTATCACGCAACTTTAGTGACAGAACAAGTAGCGAAGCCATCTAATGTCCCCACTACAGACACCGCCAGTGAACATTCAGAGCATCATAAGAAAGAGCCTGAAATCCAACAGCCCGTCGAAGTTTCACAAAACTCCCACCTACCGAGTATTCATTTGCTGATTCAAGGCATGACCTGTGCGAGCTGTGTTTCGTCAGTAGAGAAAGCACTTCTCTCCGTACCTGGTGTCGACATTGCTCGCGTAAACCTTGCTGAGCAAAGCGCCATGGTCAGCACCGCCTTGCCGATAGATGATATCCAGACACCGCTATTAAAAGCGATTAGCAATGCCGGTTACCAAGGGGAGTTAGTCGAGGATCTAGCGACTAGCCAGCAGCAACAGCAGCAAGCCTTGCTTGCTCATCAAGCGCAGCAAAAAAAGAATACGATTGTCGCACTAGCGGTCGGAGCGCCGTTGATGCTGTGGGGCGTGCTTGGCGGCAGTATGATGATCCGTCACTCTGGCGATCAAATGGCTTGGGGCGCTGTCGGCATACTCTGTTTATGGCTTCTCGCGACGGCAGGTCGTGATTTCTATACCAACGCTTACAAATCGCTAACGCACGGTCGTGCCACCATGGACACCTTGGTTGCTCTGGGCACTGGCGCAGCATGGTTCTACTCGATGCTCGTCGTCATCGCTCCGAGCTGGTTCCCAGAATCATCACGCCATGTGTATTTTGAGGCAAGCGCGATGATCATCGGACTTATCTCGCTCGGTCACTACATAGAAGCCAAAGCGAAGGCCAAGACTAATCAATCTTTGCAGGCGCTAATGAACCTACAACCCCAAGTAGCGACGGCGATCATCGATGGCAAAGACGTCGAATTGGCCGTTTCCGACATTCAGCTTGGCATGAGACTGCGAATTAAGCCGGGTGAAAAGGTCCCCGTCGACGGACAGGTTTCTGAGGGTCACAGCTATGTTGATGAGTCTATGCTCACTGGCGAGCCCATTGCTGCACTTAAAGGGGTTGGCGACAAGGTGTCAGCAGGCACTGTGAATACCGACGGCAGCTTAGTCATCGACGCAACGGGCGTCGGCGCCAATACCATGCTGTCACGCATTATTAATCTAGTTCGAGACGCACAGAGCAGCAAACCCGCTATTGCGAAACTTGCGGATTCCATCTCTGCAGTGTTTGTCCCTGTGGTTGTGCTCATTGCCTTAGGCGCTGCGGCGGTTTGGTTCTTAGTAGGCCCAGAGCCAAAGGCAAGCTACATGCTTGTGGTCACGACAACCGTACTTATCATCGCCTGCCCTTGCGCTCTGGGTCTTGCTACCCCGCTGTCTATCACCGTTGGCATAGGTAAAGCCGCGCAAGCTGGGATTCTGATTAAAGATGCGGATGCACTACAGAAGCTTAGCAAGATCAACGCTGTCGTATTTGATAAGACGGGAACGCTCACGTTAGGGCAACCTAAAGTACAAGGCGTCCAAACTGTTGGTCTATCCGAAATGGAGCTTGCTAGATTAGTGTTGCCATTAGAGAAACGCTCTGAACATCCTCTCGCCAAAGCCGTCACCGATTATTGGGCTGAAACGAATGTCAATGAACCAACCGAGTTTGAGAACCTCAAAGGTAGAGGCGTTCAAGGGGTGGTGGAAGGTCGCCACGTGCTCGTTGCTTCTCTAAATCATATCAGAGCGTCACAGGTAGATATTACCGTGCTAGACGCATCAATTTCAGACGCCGCGACCAAGGCTTTGACCCCAATCGTTATCCTAGTTGACTCAAAACCTGCAGGCTTAATCACCATTGCCGATCAAATCAAACCTGAGGCAAAACAAGCGATTGAAGCCCTCCAAAGTCAAGGCATAAAGACCATCATGCTAACCGGTGACAATCGCCACGTTGCAAAAGTCATTGGAGAGCAAGTTGGTGTTGATGAGGTGTTCTCTGAAGTATTACCAGACGAAAAGGCCGCGCATATCGAAGCGCTTAAAAGGCAGTACCAACATGTCGCCATGGTCGGTGACGGTATCAATGACGCGCCGGCATTAGCGCTCGCAGATGTGGGTATCGCTATGGGCTCAGGTAGCGACGTCGCGATAGAAAGCGCCCCAATGACGCTACTAAACAGCAACCCTGCTACTGTGGCTCATGCAATCGCGCTCTCTAAAGCGACGGTTAAGAACATTAAACAGAACTTGTTCGGTGCGTTTATTTACAACACCTTAGGCATCCCAATTGCTGCTGGTGTGTTATATCCACTATTCGGATTTTTGCTTAGCCCTGTTTTTGCCGGGGCAGCAATGGCACTTTCTTCTATTACGGTCGTAACCAATGCTAATCGATTAAGAAAGTTCCACTATAAAAACTAACCAGTGCTCAACATGACTGACAATCTAAAATAAGGTTATATGAAGCACTTGGTGATTGTTGATAACAATGCAATGTTAAAGAGGATGAACTATGTCGAACCAAAAACGATTTATAAAACTGGCAACGCTATCGCTGGCGATGCTAGCAGGCTCGGCGTTTGCAACCAATGTACTGACCTATAAATCCCCATACTGCGGATGTTGCAAAGACTGGGTCACGCACATGGAAGACGCAGGCTTCACGGTCACCGTCGAAGATCATAAGAATATGAACCCAATAAAACAAAAGCTTGGTATCAAACCGGAGCTCGCCTCGTGTCATACGGCTGTTATCGGCGACTATGTGTTTGAAGGGCATATTCCCGCTGACGACATCAAGGCGTTTCTAGAAAACCCACCAAAAGGTGCGAAGGGCTTAGCAGTACCTGGGATGCCTGTCGGCTCTCCTGGTATGGAATATGGCGATCAAAAAGACCCGTATCATGTCTATGCTTACAACGAAGAAGGGCAAGTCTTTTCCTACCGTTCGTACAACATGTAAACGACAACGCCCACATAAAGTGGGCGTTTTTTTAGAAGTGATAAGTACCACCTACGACAATGGCTGAGTTTGCCGTGCCACGTGGGTAGTATGGTGTTCGGAACGTGCCTTGGTTCTTGTATTCAAAATAAGGCTGAAATGCGAATTTCGTCAGTGTTAACCTAAATTCATGGTCCATCGCATTATCGGTATATGGGTAGTAAGGATGGTAAGCCCCACTCATATGATAAACGTTGTTATAGTGCAGCTTTATCGGGTGAGTTTTTAATTGATACTCCACCTTGCTGTCGAAACGATAGTCGATATCTGGCTTGTAACCCCATCGGTCGTGCTTTGCATAGGCCTCAACACGCGTGCGATGACTCAGTGACAGTCCCTCATCAAAGTCATACCCAATCTTAAACAGTGGGCGATATTGGACAGTCTCACCAAGTTGCATCAAGTGCTCATAGCCCGCCCCCAGCCAAAAGTTTTTCGACATCTGAAACTTTTGTTCAACCCCTAATGTAGTCAGCGGTGCTCGAGCAGAGTGACCATAGTAAACATTATTGTGGTGGTTATGATGACTGTATGGCGTCTTACCAATGGGAATGTCCTCTACGATAAAACGAACCGTCGTATCCGTATCAAAGGTATGACCCGCTTCCATTTTGGCAGTGGTTTTAGAGTCGTAAAGGTAAGTGCTATTAAATTGGATGTTGCCTTCGATGTATGAAGAGGCGGCGCTTGCAAAAAATGCAGTGAGGCTAAGCAACACAAAAATTAGGTGACGCAAAGTAGCTTCCTTTTATTGGCTAATTTGCGCCTATCCTTTAGTTACTCAGAGTAAAACACAAGTTTTGACAAAGTCATCAAACTGAAAGGTCATAATGAATAGAAATTTAGATAAATCATTAATAATCATAATCTTGCATTTAAATCTAATTCTACCTGTCAACTAAATGTCATGACACTCCGAAGAGCTCGCCCCCAATTGACCCAACTGCGTTAAATATCACCAGTTTGAGTAAACTTAAAATTTTCCAAAAAAGATTAAAGCTATGTGAGAGCCCACTTTAGTCAGCGTGATTCACCTCAATATAAACTACAATCTCCCAAGACTTTGGTTTGAGCGACCATCGTTATAGCGCATCCGAAATCGCCAATCTAACTCATCACAGATGCCAGTATAAGGTTTGCCCATAATCCCAAGTTTGTAGGCATCTTGCTCACAGAACTCAGCTCGCCCTTTTTCATAGCCTTTAGAGTAAGCGTCAAAAAGTGTTTGCTCAGAAAGCTGTAGGTAGTCCTGATCCTTTTTTGAGTATCCTTTTTTTGCTTCCACATAACCAAATTGGTTCCAGCTATCTACCGAGCCATCGGTTGGAAAATTTGTCGAGGTGCACCCCGCAATCAATAGAAAAATCAATATCCCTGCAATCCGAGTTAAGTTTCGCATAATACCTCCAAGACATCAGTGTGGATAAAATCGTGTACTCGCAACTCAATACGATAAGTTTGTTCATTATCACGTAACACTACGATGTCACCACAGCCAATTACTATCTGCTCTCAAACCTTGCGAGTCACCACTAACATTTTTCGCGCTATCGTTACATTTCTTGCAAAAAAAAAGGCCCCATAAGGGACCTTTCTAAAACGAAATTGTTGACGTTTAGAAGCCGTAAGACGCACCGAATACAAAGGCGTTATTCACTAGGCTGCTACCGTTGCTGTCTTTCAAACCGTGTGCTTGGCTACGGAACTCAAAGTAAGGTTGAACACCATCACGAGTCCAAGTGGCGCGTAGCTCGTGGTCCATCGTGTTATCATTGTCACCTTGTTTAATCACATAGATGTTGTTGTAACTAACAGCGACGGGTTGATCAGCAAATTGGTAAGCAATTTTGTTATCTAAGCGAGTTTCATCATCTTTGTTTTTATCTGCTTGAATGTGATGACGAGTACGGTTGCTCAGAGAGATACCGTTGTCGAAGTTATAACCGATTTTAATAAGTGGACGATACTGTACAGTGTCACCCGCTTGTACTAGGTGATGATAACCCGCAGCCAACCAGAAGTTGTCTGTTACATTGAATACTTGCTCAGCGCCTAGTGTTGTAAAAGGTAATGGGCGATCAGTATCTTTTACGTCACCAAGTGGAATAGCATCAAACTCTACTAGAAGCGTTGTGTTTGAGTCGAACGTATGGCCAGCTTCTAGCGTTGATGTCGCTTTTGAACCTTGCAGGTAAGTATCGTGGAATTGAACGTTACCTGTTACATAAGAAGAACCAGCGAATGCACTTGTTGAAGCTACTGCTAAAGCGGTAAGAGCGAGGACTTTTTTCATGGTAAAAACACCTATATTTGTTGATATATGGGCGGCTTATATTGCCGTCTTGTTTCGTTGCCAGTTGGCTTGCACTCAATGTACTCGCAATTAATTCGCACCAACAAATAAATAACCCGGTAAAGTGACAAAAATCACACTAGACATTTAAAAATAAATGTAAAACCATTAAAATCAAACACTTAAGTTCGGCCTGTAATTTTATATAAAATTCTAGAAAAGAATTAACCTTGATTACTGTCACAATAAGCGACCAATCAATGTCGCTTTAGATATGTTTTTGTCGCAAAACCTCAAGATTCATCGACTAAACAACCATAAAAAGTGTGACTGTCGTCCTAATTTAGTTATTTAAAACACCATTTAATTCGCGATGAGAATTTTAATAACTGCGAGCCGTAAGATGAAAAGTATGGTGGTATTAATGTGTTAAGCTTTATCGTGAGCAACGAAAAGAGAAAAACAATGCGACAGATCATCAACACTTGTGTGACATTGGGATTAACCCTGCTTCTTGCTGGGTTCACTTCACACTTATCGGCCCAGCCAATGCTTTGGAAGGCGGAGGTCCCAAATCAGACCTTGTATTTAATGGGTACAGTGCACCTTGGCTCACCAGAAACCTCAACAATGTCCAAACCTGTGTTGAACGCGCTAAACCAAGCTGATGCACTAATCGTCGAAGCCAAGCTAGATGAGCCTATTACCTTTCCGAATTCAAACTCGCAACCCACTACTCGCTCCACACTAAGTCCCGATGAAATCAACCAACTTGAATCGATTGCTTCAGTGACAAAGCTCAGTGCTAAGCAGCTATTATCGCTCCCACCATGGCAGGTAGCACTCACGCTTCAGCAATGGCAGTTTGCTTCCCTTGGATTTGAGGCAGAATATGGGGTCGAGGCACAGCTCATGGCATGGGCCGAAGTAAACAACCTATCGACACTAGGTTTAGAGTCATTACAATTTCAAATAGATCTTATTGCTAAGCAGCCAGACAACGGCCTCGACATGCTCAAACAGACAATAAACGAATGGGCAAATAGTCAGGCAAGTATCCGTTGCCTAATTGATTCCTGGCAAGCAGGTGATGATAATAATCTTGACGCCATCTTACAGGCCGAAGCATTCAACGAGCATTTTTATCACGCATTTATCTACGAACGTAATCGAAACTGGGCCTCGACCCTAGCCGAAGATGCACGCTATAAAGAAGGCATATTCTTCGTCGCTGTAGGTGCATTGCATTTGGTCGGTGATGATAGCGTTATCGAGTTACTATCCAAAAGGGGCTACACCATTGAACGTTTAACATTACCAGGCGAAGCAGACTGCTCTATGTAATGTCCAATGTAAACTGTCTTATCAGTGAGAAAAGAAACTGAGATTAATGAGCTTTATGTCGGATAAGTAGGCTGGTCGACGGCTCTCAATGACTTAAATGACTACCTTTTAGGTCTGGATTATATTTTACTCTATCAAATCAATGAATTGGATAGACACTGGTTAGAATTTGTTAGAAAGAAAGTAAGTAGTTGGGCACTGTTTAACTCTATTTAAGGGCTGATATTGCTTAACTCTATATTCAATTTTTCTATCATTTTCATAACGTTATTAATTTTCGACTCCAATTAAGTTCGACTTTTTTGGAATTAAAAATTTTTTAATCTTCTCTATTTTTTTTGATCTTTATTAGCCCTTGTTCATACTTAGCTGTATCTCGAAGTGTGAGATGTTTTCTATTAATCGTTATGAGGGATCGTTATGAAATATTTTGCCGCTTTAGTCCTGGGGTGTGTTCTTTCACTACCCGCAGTAGCCTCCAACAGTTCTGCATTGGGTCCGTACGTAGAATGCCAACTACCTGATGGCAGCCAGACTTATACTCCTATCGAACGCTGTAAACTCCTAGGGGGAGAGCGACGTTTCTAACACTTAGAGAAACTGATAATGGGCTGCTTTACTGCGAGTTCCGGCTTTGAGCCTAAGCTTTGGTATTGCAGCCTTGAATAAGGTCGTCAACGATTGGACATGAAGCACTACCATCACCTGGGCACTGTTCTAACCAAGTCTCGAGCTGAGCTTCTATTGAGCGCAGTTCTTCAATCTTAGACTTTACTTCAGCAAGTTTCTCACTTGTTCTTGTTTTGACCTCTGCGCTAGTTCTGTCAGGTCGAAACGCCAAGTCGACCATATCTCGGCATTCTTCTAAAGTAAAACCTACACGCTTGGCTTTGGCTACGACACTGAGTTGTTCAATGTGTTTTGCAGTGTAAGTTCGGTATCCGTTTTCACCGCGTAACGGAGGGGAAATCAATTTTTTCTCTTCATACAAACGAATGGACTTGGCGGTTAGGCCCGTTTTTGCTGCAACTTCACTAATATTCATAGCACCCTCTTTCGCGATACCTCTGCCTTGTTGCTCAAATGATAAGTGACTCGCAATTTTCTGTACAGAACAAGTTCTCTTGCAAAAGCCGGTATTATTCGCGATGTAAAATAACTAGTATTAGTGAGACCCTACATCAAGATTGCCGTGTTGGCAAAGTACTAAGGAGTGGTAATGAAAATAGCAAAAACACTACTTGCAGGCATAGTTTTAGCCCCCACCATGGCATACTCTGCGGTTACGCTAGATGTGCCCAAAGGCCTACAACTACTGACCGTTAATGGTAAGGATGCCGGTTATTCGAACTTTGGTTTTGACTCAAAGGACGACATCGTTTTAGAAAACGGCGTCAATCAACTTGTGTTTCGCATTTCTAAAATAGTCATGGAAACAGGCTCCGATAAAACCAAGTTCAAATCTCAGCCCTTGGTAGCAACATTCGAAACCTCTGACAAAGCTATCTCTATCTCAGTGCCGAACGTTCAAACCTTACAGCAAGGAATGGAGTTCAATTCTAAACCTGAGTTTGATATTACAACCAACGGAAAGCCGATTCCCGATGTAAAAAAAGATCAACTAGGTCTCACCTTCAGCTTAACCGCTGATATGGCACAAGAAGTCAATGACTATAACCAGACCAACGCAGTAGCGAGCTTATCTCAGTTTACTCAAACATCAAAAGTTCAGGCTACAGAACTCAATAGTGATGCATACCAAGAGATGAAGTCATCATTTAAAAGCGCGTCATATGAAGAGCGTAAAAAGTTCCTAACTTGGGCAATTAGCAACTTAGAAGAATAGCTGTTCAAAGTATCATAACCCAAACACACAAAGCCTGCTCGAAAGCAGGCTTTATTATTATTACTGACACTTAATCTTAGCAAAGTATTTTAATCTAAACCAAAAACGGCCCCATTGTATGGGGCCAAAATGACAGTGTTTGAGATTTAATTAGAAGTAGTATTCTAGACCTAGACCCCAACCAAACTCTGCAGAAGAGTTATCTTTAGAGATCATGTAAGGACGTACATATGTAATGGCAGAATCATCTAGGAAATATAGAGCCTGTGCCGAAACAATATAGTCTGCGTAACCATCCGTATCGGTATCATCAATTTTAGGCTCTAGGTTTGCCGCATAATTCAGCTTGAACTGCCAGTTTTCAACACCGCTAAATACGGCACCCAGCGAGTAGCTATTTTGAGAGATCTTAGAACCATATTGAAGAAGATCGTTGTCATCTTTATCTTTTAGCTCTTTATAATCTGCTTCCTCGTACTTCCATGCGCCGTTAAAGCCAAACGTATCGAAGTTTAGTTCAAAGCCTAGTAATCCTGCTTGTGTATCTGAGCGACCATTTACTGTGTCTTTATCCCCAATAAGAGGTGCGCCAGGGTTTTGCTTCAAGAAGTTTTGGTAAGCAGAGTTCAATGTGTCAAACTTACGGTCCTTACCATACTCATAACCACCGTGCAGTGTTAGTACGCCTACGCTGTAGTGTGCACCTAGTCCATAGAAGTTCGAATCCGCACTCGCTTCATCACCACGACCCGCTGCTAGGTTGAAAGTGAAACCGCCAAGATTTGCAGAATCATAGCGAACCATATTTGATTGACGATCGTAGCGTGCACCACCTAGTACATCACCACCCCAGTCAAAGATAGCGCCAGCTCGTTGACCCGAGTAAGGCCAGTCAATCACTTCATAAAGCGGAGTAAGCATTCGACCAATACGGATTCGACCAGCGTCTTCAAACTCAAAACCACCGTAGGTATCACGAACACCAAGTCCACTACCAGCGCCATCGTCACCAACGTTACCGCCTTCAAGCTGCCAGATAAATTTAGGACCGCGAGCAAGCTCGTGAGAACCACGCAAACCGAAGCGAGATTCGTTCTCTAGCTTAATTGGAGCGTCACCGCCACCAATTTTATCTTCACCAAATTGCCATACAGAAAGAGCAATCTGACCATATAGATCTACTGTATCTGTTGCTGGTTTCGCTTGAACGGCACCTGCCATTGTTAATGAAGCCACTGCTGCACCTAGGAGGGTGCGTTTAAACATTTTTTCCATGGAATAAACTCCTAAAAATGGGTATAGCTGTTGTCAATAATTCACTCTTAAGTTGGCCGCCGAAGAACAAATTATTTCCTTTTTATTTATAACCAGAACTTCCGATTAATTTTGCTGTCTACACTGTGTGTATCCATATTTACAAGACTAACTTCGCGAGAAAAAATATCAATTTAAGACTTATTTTTGGTAAAAAAAATAGGAGGCACTACAAATTTTGGGGTGAGTTATTGATGGAGATCTTATTTTTAATCCTAACTTTAATGAAATGCTTTACATTCATTAATAAAAAGCAATGGCGCGAAAACCACACCAATTAATGTGAAGTGACTCGCACCAATATTTTTTCATCAAAATAAATTAAAAATTAGTGATTTATTCATTTGCCGTTTGGCTATTAATATTCTAAACAGTAATTATTTGAAGTGTCTCGCAAAAAAAGCCCCGGTATATAATCGGGGCTTTTTATTAAATTAATAAAAGACTATTGAATCAGCTCTATCAAATCCGCTTCGGTTCTAACTTCGATACCTAGCTCTTGCGCTTTCGCAAGTTTCGACCCAGCGTTGTCTCCGGCGAATAAGATATCTGTCTTCTTAGACACGCTACCCGTGACTTTAGCCCCTAGCGCCTGAAGCGCAGCTTTCGCATCATTTCGGTTAAGTACAGACAGTGAGCCTGTTAGAACCACCGTTTTACCTTCCAACGGCTGTGGTGTGTCTGCTGCTAACTCTTCAATATCAGGCCAGTGAATGCCTGCTTCGATAAGGGCAGCAATCACGTTTTGATTAAGCTCAGCCTTAAAGAAGAACTGAATATGCTTAGCAACAATCTCACCGACATCTTGAACTTCAATAAGCTGTTCATGTGTGGCCTGACTAATAGCATCCAGTGTTTTGAAATGCGCGGCCAAGTTTGCTGCCGTAGCCTCTCCAACCTCACGAATGCCGAGGGAATATAAGAAGCGCGCTAGTGTCGTTTCTTTCGATACGTTCAGGGCATTCACCACATTCTGAGCAGACTTTGGCCCCATTCGCTCTAGAATTGTTAATTGACCCGCAGACAAACGGAACAGATCAGCTGGTGTTTCCACCATTTCCCTATCGACTAACTGTTCAATGACCTTTTCACCTAACCCATCCACATCCAGGGCTTTTCGAGAAACGAAGTGTTTAAGCGCCTCTTTGCGCTGCGCCTGACACACTAAGCCGCCAGTGCATCGAGCCACGGCTTCACCCTCAATACGCTCCACTAAAGAAGAACACACTGGGCAGTGCGTTGGAAACTCGATGTCTTTTGCATCATCGGGTCTGCGCTCAGGTACAAAAGACACGATCTGAGGAATAACATCTCCCGCTCGGCGGATAATCACGCTGTCGCCCACTTTTACGCCCAAGCGCTCAATCTCATCGGCGTTGTGCAGCGTTGCATTACTGACAGTCACTCCACCAACAAATACTGGCTCAAGTTTGGCTACTGGGGTGATGGCTCCAGTGCGCCCTACTTGAAAATCTACAGAGTTCAAGACTGTGATTTCTTCTTGTGCCGGAAACTTATAAGCAATCGCCCAACGTGGGGCGCGAGCAACAAAACCCAGCTGCTCTTGCAAAGCGACATCATCGACCTTAATCACCACGCCATCAATTTCGTATGCAAGTGCTTCACGCTTTTCTTGGATTTCTTTGTGGTAGGCTTTGACTTCCTCAATACTATTGACGCGTTTAGTTTCTGGGCCCATAGGGAAACCAAGCGATTTTAGCTTCAAGAAGCGGTCATAGTGACTGGCAGGAAGCTCGGTGCCCTCGACAACCCCTAGGCTATAGGCGTAAAAGCTAAGTGGGCGCTTCGCTGTGATACGAGAATCCAGCTGACGCAAACTGCCAGCTGCGGCATTTCTTGGGTTAACGAATACCTTCTCACCTTTTTTTGCAGCTTGCTCGTTGAGTTTCTCAAAGCCCGCCTTCGGCATAAAGACCTCACCACGAACTTCGATACGAGCCGGAATATCATCACCTTGAAGCTTGAGAGGTATTGCACTGATAGTACGAACGTTTTCTGTAATGTTTTCGCCTGTCGTACCATCACCTCGTGTCGCGGCTTGTACTAGCGTGCCATTTTCGTAGAGAAGGCTTACGGCCAAGCCGTCAAGCTTCACTTCACAGCAATAGGCGCCAACATCCGTACGATTCAGTCGCTCGGAAACGCGCTTGTTAAAGCTATCTAAGTCTTCATCTGAGAACGCATTGTCCAGCGACAACATTGGTATTTCATGTTGAACTTGGCTGAAGCTATCAAGTGGTAGACCGCCCACTCGCTGACTTGGTGAGTCCACTGTCACCCACTCTGGGTGTTCAGCTTCAATGCCAAGTAGCTCTTGCATAAGACGATCATATTCAACGTCTGGGATTTCAGGGCTGTCTTCAACATAGTACTTCACACCGTGATAATGAAGCTGTTGTTTGAGTTCGTTTAATCGTTGTTGCGACATGTTATACCTTGATAGTACTGATAAAAAAGGCTCCTAAGGAGCCTTTTTTGCTTCGATTTAATTCAGATTACGCGCTGGCTTTTGCCAGGTTAAATTCTTTGATCTGTTGACGGTATGCGTCCAGTCTCGTTGGCGTAATAAGGTTGCGTCTGTCATCCAATACGTTGCCACCGAGATCGTCAGAGATCTGCTGCGCTGTACGTAACATCAGCTTGAAATTTTGGTCTGCTTCGCCAAAACAAGGTAGCGTCATAAAGAATGAGATACCTTTAGTGGTAAAGGTTGCTGGGTCGTCATGTTGAAGCGTGCCTGGTTGCATCATGTTCGCGACACTAAACAACACTTTGCCTGTACCCGACAAATCAGCGTGGCGGTGGAAAATATCCATCTCACCGTAAATAAGACCGTTTTGACGCATACTGTCGAACAATTCTGTTCCATTGAAAGGTACATCACCAGAGCAATGTACGTTGAGTACTAAGACTTCCATCTCTGGTTCTTTTGGTTCCACCGGCTCTTGGGCTACTGCTGGTGCAACTGGCTCAGAGATACTCACTGGCGTTTCAGGCTCTTCAAGTTCTTCGCCAATGTCATCATTGAGCGCGTCTAAATCGATTCTCGGCTCAACCGCATCAATATCATCATCTTTATTTGCAGAAAACGATGGCAGAGGCTCTTCCTCTTGAGTTTCAACAACTGCAGTTGGCATTGGTTCTTCTACAGGCGTGCTTTGGAAGCTAACGGGCGCTTCCTGTAATTCTGGTTCAGGTTGTTCCACCTGCTGCTGGATTGGTGCCTCTTCTGGTAGCGTATCATCCAGAGGGTCATAAGCAGGCTTCTGCTCATTTAATCCAAAATCTGGCTCTGTGCGTGTCTTTCTGATGATCTCGAAATCATCTTCAGGAGCAACGTAGTCATCGTCAGCGTTGTCATTTTCGTCTAACTTACCTAGAGGTCGATCGCCAAATTTCTTCTGGCCTTCCTTTTTGCTCGACCACAAACCGTGGAACAGTAGCGCCGCAATAGCCAAGGCACCGACAATAATGAGTACGAATCGCAATTCCTGCATTGTTTGCTCTCAATGTTAAAAATAGTCCTTAAAGAAGCGCTTACACACTTCAGCTTTCTCTACTTTACCAAAACTCTATAGATGATTAGAACACCTAAGTATAAGAAGTTTGTGATTTCATGAAGCCTTTTTTGTTATAGTCGGGTGCATTCGCATCGCTAATACCGAACAAAGGACACCAATTTTGAACAAAGCAAACACTGGGTTTGGCTACTTCATGCAAGGTTTTCAAATCGCTTTCACTCCAGGGATCCGACGCTACGTGTTGTTACCATTACTCGCTAACATCATTCTAGTGGGTTCTGCGATGTACTACCTTTTCTCTAATTTAAATGCATGGATTGAAGGTTGGCTAGGCTATCTACCAGAATTTTTATCATGGCTTAGCTATATCCTTTGGCCTTTGTTAGCGCTTACTATCCTTGCGACCTTTTCCTACTTTTTTAGTACCTTAGCCAACTTTATTGCGGCGCCGTTCAACGGCCTGCTTGCCGAGAAAGTTGAAGAGCAGCTAACCGGAAACAAGGTCAACGATGAAGGCCTAATGAGTGTCGTCAAAGATGTGCCGAGAATAATGGCTCGTGAATGGCGTAAACTCTTGTACACCTTACCGAAAGCCATCGGTCTGTTTCTTTTGCTGTTAATACCCGCGATTGGGCAAACGATCGGTCCTTTTGCCTGGTTTATCTTCACCGCATGGATGCTGGCTATTCAGTACTGTGACTACCCGTTTGATAACCACAAAGTCCCGTTTAACGACATGCGAATGTCGTTAAAGCAAAAGCAAGGCAAAGCCTATAGTTTCGGAATGTTGGTGTCACTGTTCACCGCGATTCCAATTCTGAACCTGTTTATCGTTCCTGTATCGGTTTGTGGGGCTACAGCAATGTGGGTGCAAGAATTCCGCGACCAATACAAATAGACGCGAGATGAAACATCGATGTTCCTTATTTTATGGTAAGGAACATCGTAACAGGAACATTAAGGCTTTAAAGGCTGGCGACTAAAGGTTTTGTTACCACACTTACCACAATCGCTGATTACCGTGGGATGATTGTACTCGGTCTTATGGCCGCACTCTTCACAAACCAGTACACCCAAGCCAATCATTTCTCCAGAGGTGTACACACCTTGATGTTCAAGGTCTTGGAACAACTCGACCCACTCGACTCTCGTCTTGTCGGTAATGTCCAATAATCCCTGCCAAATCGAGTTCGCAATCATCAAATAAAATGGACCGCTTTTGCTCTCCTCGTAGTTGTCAGCGAACTCTTTCAGATCCGACTTCACATACGCTGAGATCAGTGCCATTTCATCCTTAGTCATATCGTTGGCAGCCTCAACAACTTGTCCTGACTTTTCAAGCACGTGCTGTAGCTCATCAGGGCTGTGTTTGAGATTCTCAACCACGTCTTCGATCATTTCTTCATAACTGGTTTTACGCTTAGGCATACATCCCCCTATTTACCCCAATACGATGAAGGCTATATTGGCTATTGTTGACCGAGCTTCCTTTAGGTATTCTATGACGATCTATTAGTCTCTGTATTAACAGAACTCACAAATTCCAAGATAACCGGACATCATCGATGCAAGAACAATACAACCCACAAGACATTGAACGTAAAGTTCAACAGCATTGGGACAACAATGAAACCTTTGTTGTAAGTGAAGACCCAAATAAAGAAAAATTCTACTGCCTGTCAATGTTCCCTTACCCAAGTGGACGACTGCACATGGGTCACGTACGTAACTACACGATCGGTGATGTGGTATCTCGTTTCCAACGCCTGCAAGGTAAAAACGTAATGCAACCAATTGGTTGGGATGCGTTTGGTCTACCTGCAGAAAACGCTGCAGTTAAAAACAACACAGCTCCTGCGCCATGGACTTACGAAAACATCGAATACATGAAAAACCAGCTTAAACTGCTTGGTTTTGGCTACGACTGGAACCGTGAGTTCGCTACTTGTACGCCTGAGTACTACCGCTGGGAGCAAGAGTTCTTCACTAAGCTTTACGAAAAAGGCCTAGTGTACAAGAAGACCTCTTCGGTTAACTGGTGTCCAAATGACCAAACTGTTCTTGCAAACGAACAGGTTGAAGATGGCTGCTGCTGGCGCTGTGACACTCCGGTTGAGCAAAAAGAGATTCCACAGTGGTTCATTAAGATCACTGAGTACGCACAAGAGCTTCTTGATGACCTAGATAACCTTGAAGGTTGGCCAGACATGGTTAAGACCATGCAGCGCAACTGGATTGGTCGCTCTGAAGGTGTTGAACTGAAGTTTGCCGTTAACGGTCAACAAGATCTAGAAGTCTACACAACTCGTCCAGATACCCTAATGGGTGTGACTTACGTGGGTATTGCAGCAGGTCACCCTCTAGCGGCGATCGCAGCTGAGAACAACCCTGAGCTTGCAGCGTTCATTGAAGAGTGCAAAAACAACAAGGTTGCAGAAGCTGAGCTTGCGACAATGGAGAAGAAAGGTATGGCGACTGGCCTTACTGCTATTCATCCATTAAACGGTCGTGAGGTGCCAGTTTATGTGGCTAACTTCGTACTGATGGACTACGGCACAGGCGCGGTTATGGCGGTTCCTGGTCACGACCAACGCGACTTTGAGTTTGCGACTAAGTACGGTCTAGATATTCTTCCTGTCATTCAGCCTGCTGATGGCAGCGAGCTGAACATCTCTGAAGAAGCGTACACAGAGAAAGGCGTACTGTTTAACTCTGGCGAGTTCGATGGTCTTGAATTCCAAGCGGCCTTCGATGCAATCGCAGCAAAACTGGAAGCTGAAGGCAAAGGTCACAAGACTGTAAACTTCCGTCTACGTGACTGGGGTGTATCTCGTCAGCGTTACTGGGGTGCACCAATCCCAATGGTAACGACTGAAGATGGTGAAGTTCACCCAGTACCTGCTGACCAACTACCGGTTATTCTTCCAGAAGACGTGGTTATGGACGGCGTGACTAGTCCAATCAAAGCCGACAAAGAATGGGCAAAGACCACATTTAATGGCGAACCTGCACTTCGTGAAACGGACACGTTCGATACGTTTATGGAGTCTTCTTGGTACTACGCGCGTTACTGTTCACCGCAAGCTGACGACATCCTAGATCCAGAAAAAGCAAACTACTGGCTACCAGTAGACCAGTACATTGGTGGTATCGAGCACGCTTGTATGCACCTACTGTACTCTCGCTTCTTCCACAAACTGCTTCGTGACGCGGGTTACGTAACCTCTGACGAGCCGTTTAAGCAACTACTATGTCAAGGCATGGTACTCGCTGACGCGTTCTACTACGAGAATGACAAAGGCGGTAAAGAGTGGGTTGCACCAACAGACGTAGCGGTTGAGCGTGACGGTAAAGGTCGCATCACTTCGGCGAAAGACAACCAAGGCCGCGATGTTGAGCACTCAGGCATGATCAAGATGTCTAAGTCAAAGAACAACGGTATCGACCCTCAAGAGATGGTAGACAAGTACGGTGCAGATACCGTACGTCTATTCATGATGTTTGCATCCCCTGCAGACATGACGCTTGAGTGGCAAGAGTCTGGCGTTGAAGGTGCTAACCGCTTCCTGAAACGTGTTTGGAAACTGGTTAACGAGCACTCATCGAAAGGCGCAGCAGAAGCCGTAGATACTGCCGCTCTTTCTGGTGACCAAAAAGCACTTCGTCGCGACGTTCACAAGACTATCGCGAAAGTAACGGACGATATCGACCGCCGTCAAACGTTCAACACTGCTATTGCAGCTATCATGGAACTGATGAACAAGCTAGCGAAAGCGCCTCAAGAGTCAGCGCAAGATCGTGCGATTCTAGATGAAGCGCTAAAAGCAGTAGTGGCAATGCTTTACCCAATCACTCCACATATCTCATTTGAAATGTGGACTGCTCTAGGTGAGTCAGACATCGACAACGCAGTATGGCCAACGCATGACGAGAAAGCCCTTGTTGAAGACGAGAAGCTGATCGTTGTTCAAGTAAACGGCAAACTGCGCGCTAAGCTGACTGTGTCTGCTGACGCCTCTAAAGAGCAAGTTGAAGAGCTTGGTCTGAACGACGAGAACGTCACTAAGTTCACAGATGGCAAAACTGTTCGTAAAGTGATCTATGTACCAGGTAAGCTACTGAATATTGTAGCGAACTAATCATCATCACTTTATGATATCAAGAGTCGCAGTTTACCACTGCGGCTCTTTTGTCCATTTTAAGCAAAGCCTTATCTAAGTGTCTGTTCAGGGACTTACATAAGCCTTTTCAATGAGAGTCTTCGGTAGCTATGTTTCGATTCAAACAAAAACTAACACAAGCCAGTTTTATTATTCTTCTCTCTTCTTTGCTGACAGCGTGTGGATTCCAGTTGCGTGGCGAGTACTCGGTACCTGAAGACATTACCGCTATTTCGGTCACCAGTTTTGACCAATACAGCAAGATCACTCGTCTTATCAAAGAGCAACTGCGTTTGAATCAGATCGATCTCGTTTCACCGAGCAAAGACGTGCCGAATATCCATATTACCGGTGAAACTATTACCGATCGTACCCTCTCGCTGTACCAAAACACGCGTGCGGCAGAAAAAGAAGTCGTCTACGAAGTTAACTACCGTGTGACCGTACCGAATCTCGGCTCTAAAGATTTTACCGCGACCATGACCCGCAGCTACCTTGATAACCCGCTATCTGCACTAGCAAAATCTGCTGAACGTAAGCTTATCGAAGATGAGATGCGCGAATTTTCCGCGCAGCAAATGATGCGCCAGATGGCTCGCCTTAAGACAGAAATCGAGGAGTACGAAGAACAGCAACTCCTTGAAGACACAAACACGCCAGCCGACGCTAAGTCATAATAGGTAGTTCGCTGTGAGAATATTTGCGGACAGGCTAGTTGAGCACTTAGCGAAACAGTGGCATCACTGCTTCATGCTATTTGGCAACGAGCCACTATTCGTTCAAGAAAGCCGTGACGGCATTGTCAAACACGCCAAACAACTCGGTTTTGAGGAACACCATCGTTTTAGTATCGATAATTCCCTAGACTGGAACGAAGTGTATGACTGCACCCAGGCGCTAAGCTTGTTTTCATCGAAGCAGATCATCGAACTCACGGTACCAGAATCGGGAATAAACGCGGGAACGGCAAAGCATCTTGCAGAAATAGCGCCCCAATTGCATGACGACATCGTGCTTATCATTACCGGAACAAAGCTCACAAGAGCGCAAGAGTCCGCTAAATGGTTTAAAGCACTCAATGCCTGCTTGGTTAGCTGTAACACTCCTGATATCAAACAACTGCCACAATGGGTAATGAGACGCTGTCGAGCCAACAATTTGGCACCAGACGGCGAAGCTGTGCAACTGCTTTGCCAGTGGCACGAGGGCAATCTTTTTGCCCTTTCTCAGAGTCTTGAGAAACTGGGGCTACTCTACCCTGATGGACAGCTCAATCTCATTCGAGTGCAAGAATCGTTAAGTCGACACAATCATTTTACCGTCTTCCACTGGGTTGATGCGCTGCTTGAAGGCAAGCCAAAGCGTGCGCACCGTATACTGACACAACTGGAATCTGAAGGCGTTGAGGCGACGATTTTGCTGCGTACCATCCAAAAAGAGCTGACGCAACTTTCTAAGATGCAGCAGATGCTTAAGCAGTCATCGATTAGAGAAGTATTTGATAAGTTTAGGATTTGGCAAAACAAGAAGCCGCTGTATAGTGCCGCACTGAATCGCCTAACGCCTGAAAAGCTGCACCAAGCGATCCAACTGCTCACCGCCATCGAGATTCAGGTTAAAACCCAATATGAGCTGAGTCCTTGGCCTTACTTGCAGCAGTTGACGCTTAACCTGAGTAGCGCTGACAACAGCTTGTCTTTACAACCATAAAATCGTGATATAATTAGCGATCGATTGAGTACACGTACTCCACTATTCAAAAAAACACTGAGGAATCTCTTTTGCAACGCGAAGAATTGAAACTGTTTCTAGCTGATAAAGCGGACGATATGAAAGCCCAAGACATTGTCACTATTGATGTTGAAGGTAAGTCCAGCGTCACAGACTTTATGATCGTCTGTACCGGCACCTCTAGAAGACACGTCATTTCAATTGCCGATCATGTTGCTTCAGAAGTGAAAAAAGTAGGACTTGAGCCTTTGGGCATCGATGGTGATACCGAGGGTGAATGGGTCGTGCTGGATATGGGCTCTACCATGCTGCATGTAATGCAAGAAGAGCACCGCGAGCTGTATCAACTAGAAAAGCTTTGGAGCTAGTGGTTTGAAACTACAACTGATCGCAGTCGGTACCAAAATGCCCAAATGGGTTGAGGAAGGCTTTCAAGAGTATCGCCGACGCTTCCCGCACGACATGCCACTTGAGCTCATCGAAATAACAGCAGGTAAGCGTGGCAAAAATGCGGATATCGCACGTATCCTTCAAAAAGAAGGCGAAGCGATGCTTGCCGCGGTTCCAAAAGGAAACCGCATTGTCACGTTGGATATCCCAGGTAAGAAATGGGATACACCCCAGCTTGCTGAGCAGCTTGAGAGTTGGAAGCTCGACGGTCGAGATGTGTCGATCTTAATTGGAGGCCCTGAGGGGCTAGCACCAGCATGTAAGGCCGCTGCAGACCAAAGCTGGTCTTTGTCTGCACTGACACTGCCTCACCCGCTTGTGCGCATTGTAATGGCAGAAAGCTTATACCGAGCTTGGTCGATTACCGCTAACCATCCGTATCACAGAGAGTAATTTAGCGAGCGATGAAACGTAAACGCAGCCAGATACGGGATCATCAGGCCGAAGCGCGACTTTTCAAAAGTCGCGCCATTGTGGCTTTTGTTGCTATCGTTGCTATGGTGTTAGTGCTCGTCGCTAACCTCTACAACATCCAAGTCAACCAGTATCAAGACTATAAAACCCGCTCCAACGACAACCGCATAAAAGTCGTGCCTATCGCACCAAACCGTGGACTCATCTATGACCGAAACGGTATCTTGCTTGCAGAAAATCGTCCGGTTTTTAACTTAGAAATCACCCCAGAGAAAGTCAAAGACATGGATGCCACCATCCAAGCGCTGCGACAGTATCTGGATATTTCGCCTGAGCGTGAAGAAGCCTTCAACCGAGACCGCAAGCGAACTCGCCGCTTTAAATCTATTCCGATACTGACGCAATTGACGGAAGATCAAGTCGCCATTTTTTCTGTACATCAGCACAAATTCCCTGGTGTAGAGATTGCGGCCAATCTAAAACGTTTTTATCCGTATGGCGATGTCCTCACTCACGTGATTGGTTATGTGTCTCGAATTAATGACCGAGACATGCGACGCCTCATCCGCGAAGAAAAAGATGCCAACTATCAGGCGACTCGTGATATCGGTAAATTGGGTATCGAGCGCTACTATGAGGATATTTTACATGGCACGGCAGGCTATCAAGAGGTTGAGGTAAACAGCCGTGGTCGAGTGCTTCGCACGCTTAAGTTTGTGCCGCCCGTTCCGGGGAAAGATATTGTCCTTAACCTTGATATCGTACTCCAGTTAAAGGTACACAAACTGCTCGATGGTCGACGTGGATCGGCTATCATTCTTGATCCGAGTGATAACGGTGTACTGGCGATGGTATCCAGTCCAAGTTATGACCCGAACGCTTTTGTAAACGGTATCTCGGGTAAAGGTTATCGCGCATTGCTGGAAGACAAAAACCGTCCACTGGTGAACCGTGCGACGTTAGGTATCTATCCACCAGCCTCAACCGTTAAACCATTTATTGCTGTTGGTGCACTTCAAGAAGGTGTGATTACCACTAAAACGACGCGTAATGACCCCGGCTACTGGCGAATTCCAAACTCTAAAACGCGCCCATTCCGTGACTGGCTGCGTTGGGGACATGGTAAGGTCGATATTCTAAAAGCGATCGAGGAGTCGGTTGATACCTTCTATTATCAAATTGCTTACGATATGGGTATTGATCGCCTATCCAAGTGGATGATGATGTTCGGCTTCGGTGACTACACGGGTATTGATATCTATGAAGAGAGCAAAGCCAACATGCCAACACGTGAGTGGAAAATGGCAAGACACCGCACCCCATGGTATCAAGGTGACACAATCCCTGTTGGTATCGGGCAAGGCTACTGGACTGCAACGCCAATGCAGATAGCGAAGGCAACATCTGTGCTCGTGAATCGCGGTGAAGTGCTCTCACCTCACCTGCTGCGCGCAACCATAGAAAATGGCGACAGCTTTGATCATCAAACATTGAGTGAAGTTGACTCTAGACCGCCTATTTCGGGTGTGCAAGAGCGCTATTGGGATATTGCACTAGAGGGCATGCGCCGCGTAAACCACGGTGTGAAAGGCACGGCTCGACGCGCTTTCGCCAATATGCCTTATCAAAGCGGTGGTAAATCGGGTACGGCGCAGGTATTTAGCTTGGCCGAAGACGAAGAATATAATGCCGAAGAGCTCGCTGAACACTTAAAAGACCACGCATTATTTACCGGCTTCGCCCCGTTTGAAAACCCTGAGGTCGTGGTCACCGTCGTTCTCGAGAACGCCGGTGGTGGTTCGAGCAACGGTGCGCCAGTAGCTCGACAACTGTTCGATTTGGCACTGGCAGAAAAGGAAGAGAGTGAAGAAGAATGAGATTTGATCCTTCCACCGGTCAAAGCCGAGTGATGTTTGAGCGCTTTCACATCGACCTCCCCCTTGTGCTTGGCGTTTTAGCCCTTATGGGATTTGGCTTAGTCGTCATGTACAGTGCCAGTGGGCAAAGTATGGCAATGATGGACAGACAGGCGATGCGCATGGTGCTGGCACTGGTTGTAATGGTCGTGCTAGCTCAAATTTCACCACGGACTTACGAAAGCCTGGCACCTCTGATGTTCTTTGCCGGCGTGTTACTTCTATTTGGGGTACTGTTTTTCGGTGAAGCCTCTAAAGGCGCTCAGCGCTGGCTAAACCTAGGGTTCGTTCGCTTTCAACCTTCGGAGCTTCTCAAACTCGCCGTACCACTCATGGTCGCTCGCTACATAGGTAAGCGCTCACTACCAATTACATTCCAAACCTTGATCATTTCCCTGGTCATGGTGTTTGTCCCGACAGTTTTGATCGCTAAACAGCCAGATTTGGGGACTTCTATCCTGATCGCTGCATCAGGCATCTTTGTTATCTTCTTGGCGGGTATCAGCTGGAAGATTATCTTTGGTGCTGCTATGGCTCTCGGCGCTTTTGTGCCTGTGCTTTGGTTCTTCCTCATGCGCGAATACCAAAAGGTTCGTGTAAGAACGCTGTTTGACCCAGAGTCTGATCCGCTTGGTGCTGGCTATCATATTATCCAAAGTAAGATCGCGATTGGCTCCGGTGGTATTGCCGGTAAAGGTTGGATGCAGGGAACTCAGTCTCAGTTAGAATTCCTACCAGAGCGCCATACCGACTTTATCTTTGCTGTGATTGCTGAAGAATGGGGAATGGTAGGCATTCTGATTCTTTTAGCACTTTACCTGTTCATTATTGGGCGCGGTTTGTATCTCGCCAGCTCTGCTCAAACTGCATTCGGTCGAATGATGGCTGGCAGTATCGTACTGAGCTTCTTCGTTTATGTTTTTGTAAATATTGGTATGGTGAGCGGTATATTACCGGTTGTTGGTGTACCATTGCCGCTCATTAGTTACGGTGGAACCTCCATGGTGACTCTGATGGCTGGTTTTGGCATCTTAATGTCCATACATACACACAGAAAAGCATTCTCAAAGGCAACTTAATGAACAAACGGAATTTTCAATGGCGTGACCAACTCAACTGGCTTTGGCTAGCATTAGGTGTCGCCGTTCTTGCGGGATGCTCATCATCGGACAGTCGTTATGACATCAAAGATGATGTCGCACCTTCAACGCCAATTTCGGTTGACCATATTGAAGGAGCTCAGCCAAAGTATGAGCCATACAGTTTAGGTGGTAACAAGAACTATACGTTACGTGGCAAGAGCTATACCGTTGTTAAAGATGCCGAGGGTTTCAAAGAGAGTGGCCAAGCATCCTGGTACGGTAAGAAGTTTCACGGTCACTTAACGTCAAATGGCGAAGTGTATGACATGTACTCCATGTCAGCGGCGCACAAAACGCTTCCATTGCCGAGCTACGTCAAAGTGAAAAACCTCGACAATGGCAAAGAGACGATTGTTCGTGTTAATGACCGCGGACCTTTCCATGATGGACGCATCATCGACTTAAGCTATGCCGCAGCGAGCAAACTCGACGTAATTAAAACTGGCACGGCAAACGTTGAAATTGAAGTTATCATCGTCGAAAAACCGTCGAGTCAGCATAAACTCGACCAACATCCTGAATACACGATCCAAGTGGCGGCATCGCCACACAAGGATCGCATCGATGAATTGTCAAAGCAGTTGGCAGAAAAGCTATCCGTCGAGACCTTCTTAACCCCTGTGAACAGTAACTACCGCTTGATGTTAGGTCCGTTTAAAGACTACAAGCAGACGCAGGACGTGCTAGAACAGGTGCAAAAGATTGGTTATCCCTCAGCTTTCGTCAAAAAACTGTAAACATCATTGACATAAATAACTGTTGTTACTTAGTGTAAGCTATCTAGTTTGTAGCAAACATTCTGTTACTATACGAACTATTACTAAAACGCATTCGAAATGAATAAGAATAAGTCTTCTATGAAATTTGTAACCACTATTGCTCTTTCCGCAACTTTGGCAGCCACTTCTGCTACTGCGGCACCTGTTGTCATGCCTGATACGCCTCAAATCGCAGCCAAAGGCTTTGTTTTGATGGACTACAACTCTGGTAAAGTTCTAGCTGAGAAAGAGATGAACACCCAGCTTCATCCAGCTAGCCTGACAAAAATGATGACCAGCTACGTCATCGGTCAAGAGCTTAAGCGTGGTAATATTACGCCACAAGATGAAGTAACTATCAGCAAGAATGCTTGGGCTAAGAACTTCCCAGATTCATCTAAGATGTTCATCGAAGTCGGCACAAAAGTCACCGTTGATGAGCTTAACAAAGGTATCATCATTCAATCGGGTAACGATGCATGTGTCGCAATGGCGGAGCATATTGCGGGCTCTGAAGACGCGTTCGTTGACCTAATGAACGCGTGGGCGAAGTCGATTGGCATGACCAACTCACACTTTGCTAACGTACACGGTCTAGACAATCCAAACCTGTATTCAACACCGTATGACATGGCTTTGCTTGGCCGCGCACTTATCAAAGATGTGCCTGACGAGTACCGTGTCTACTCTGAGAAGAAATTTACCTACAACGGCATCACCCAATACAACCGTAACGGTCTACTTTGGGACAAGAGCATGAACGTTGATGGCATCAAAACCGGTCACACAAGCAAAGCGGGTTACAGCCTAGTGAGCTCTGCGACCGAAGGTAAGATGCGTCTTGTTGCGGTAGTTATGGGTACTAAGAGCGCAAACGCTCGTAAATCAGAAAGCAAAAAGCTACTGAGCTACGGCTTCCGCTTCTTCGAAACGGTCAACCCACACAAAGCAGACGAAACCTTCGTTGAAGAGAAAGTGTGGATGGGTGACAAAGACGCAGTCGCACTTGGCGTCGATCAGGACACCTATGTCACGCTGCCACGCGGCCAAGCGAAAAACCTAAAAGCCAGCTTCGTACTTGAAAAACAGCTAGAAGCACCAATATCTAAAGGCGATGTAGTTGGTAAGCTATACTATCAACTAGAAGGCGAAGACGTTGCTGAATACCCACTGCTTGCTCTTGAAGATGTTCAAGAAGGTAGCCTATTCAGTCGCTTGTGGGATTACATCGTATTACTTTTCAAGAGCTTTTTCTAAGCCCTAGTGTTTAACGCAAAAGTAATCGAGTCATCGTAAAGCCGCTTAAAGCGGCTTTACTTTTTCATTGGCTTGAGATCGTCCACGTAAGGCATTACTATTCGCACCGTTATAAAGAATTGGTATTTTTTGGAGTCCCTATTATGTTGACCATCAACTCTGATGCAAAACTCAAAGACCTACTAGAGTTCCCTTGCTCTTTTACCTTCAAAGTGATGGGTTACGCAAAACCAGAGCTTCCTGAAAAAGTGTTGGAAGTGATCCAACGCCACGCGCCAGGGGACTACAGCCCAACCATTAAGCCAAGTGCAAAAGGCAACTACCACGCTGTATCTATCAATATCACAGCAACCTCAATCGAGCAGGTAGAGACCCTTTATAAAGAACTTGGTGAGATCGACATCGTTCGCATGGTTCTGTAAAAATTTGAAACTTTAAATTTTTTTTGAAAGCAGCTTAGGCTGCTTTCTTTTTATTTATCAATAAGATAAAAAGTCCGCATCATATATTGGTTAAGAATTCGTTATTTATTGGTAGTTCAAAACCATCAACATGTTTATAATGCGAATACTTTATTAAGTGGCAGCGAGGTGACTGGTGGAAAATCAGCTAGTTGTAAGGAAGCTTGGACGAAAAGACTATGAACCTGTCTGGAAAGCCATGCATGATTTCACTGACAATCGAACAGACGACACACGAGACGAAGTGTGGTTAGTGGAACACAACCCGGTCTTTACTCAGGGACAAGCAGGTAAAGAAGAGCACCTACTCAATACTGGTGATATCCCCGTCATTCAAAGCGATCGTGGTGGTCAGGTAACCTATCATGGTCCTGGTCAGCTCGTGGCCTACTTTCTTATCAACTTACGTCGTAAAAAGCTTGGCGTTCGCGAGCTGGTTACGCACATCGAAAACCTCGTTATCAAGACACTTAACGCGTATGATATTGAGTCAGCAGCACGACCAGATGCCCCTGGTGTGTATGTCGATGGTAAAAAAGTCTGTTCGCTCGGTCTGCGTATCCGTAAAGGGTGCTCATTCCACGGACTAGCACTCAACATAAATATGGATCTCTCCCCTTTCCTTCGTATCAACCCTTGTGGTTATGCTGGGATGGAAATGGTTCAAGTGAGCCAACTGGGTGGTCCAAAAGAGGTCTCGACTGTCGAAGACCAAATGATCAAAGCACTATTAGAAATACTTGATTACGAGCAAGTAGAATTCAGCGAAGAAGCATAAGACGATGAGCAAACCTATCCAAATGGAAAAAGGCGTCAAGTACCGTGACGCTGACAAGATGGCACTGATTCCCGTAAAGAACATGCCTACCGAGCAAAAAGAAATCCTTCGTAAACCTGAATGGATGAAGATCAAGCTGCCAGCGGACAGCCAGCGTATTCAAGACATCAAGTCTGCAATGCGCAAAAACGATCTTCACTCGGTATGTGAGGAAGCATCATGCCCTAACCTGGCTGAATGTTTTAACCACGGTACGGCAACCTTTATGATTCTTGGTGCTATCTGTACTCGTCGTTGTCCTTTCTGCGACGTGGCTCATGGCCGTCCAAACGCGCCTGAAGCGGGTGAGCCGCAAAAACTTGCTCAAACCATCAAAGATATGAAGCTTAAATACGTCGTGGTGACCTCTGTTGACCGTGACGACCTCCGTGACGGTGGCGCTCAGCACTTTGCAGACTGTAACCGTGAAATCCGCGCACTTAACCCAGAGATCCGCATCGAGACCTTGGTACCTGACTTCCGCGGCCGTATGGATGTAGCGCTTGAGGCACTAAAAGATAACCCGCCAGACGTGTTTAACCACAACCTAGAGACAGCGCCTCGCCTATATCGCAAAGCGCGTCCAGGTGCGAACTACAAATGGTCACTGCAACTTCTTCAGAAATTTAAAGAGATGCACCCTGAGGTACCGACCAAGTCTGGCTTGATGATGGGTCTAGGTGAAACCAAAGAAGAGATCGTTGAAGTACTCAAAGATCTTCGCGCTCACGGCGTTACCATGCTAACTCTAGGCCAATACCTAGCGCCAAGTCGTCACCACTTGCCCGTAGAGCGTTACGTGCCACCATCAGAGTTTGATGAGCTAAAAGAGATCGCATTAGAGCTGGGCTTTACCCATGCAGCATGTGGTCCATTTGTTCGCTCGTCTTACCATGCAGACTTGCAAGCAAAAGGCGAAGAAGTGAAATAGCTTTGTCTTTTTGAAGGAACATTGCTTCTTTGAAGTAACATTGCCTTTTTCGGAACAAGAGACACGGGTTCGCTGTTGAAGCAATCCGTGTTTTTTTTGAGAAAAATATGCAACATGACAATCTCATACTCGCATTTTTGCTATTTTTAGGTAGGCTTAAAGAAAAAGTTTCACCCAATCAAGGATGTAGCATGAAGTTATTGAAAATTGGCTTGCCGATTCTAGCGGCAACAGTGATCGCAGGTTGTGCGCAAAACACTCAGCAAGACAACTATTTAGAAGCGTCATTCGAGCTATGTAACACTGAAGTGAACCTATACTCGGTCAGCGACGATGGTCGCGTTCGTATCGTTTGTAAGGACGGTGCTAAGTTCGCCCTTAACAGCGAGAAGACATTGGATATCATGCGTGATATCAACATTGATTACTGTAATGGCGAAGGCTTGGGTCAGTTTAGTGAGAGCCGTAAGTATTACTCATTCCGATGCAAATCAGGCACTTTGCTTAACATCAATAAGTAATACCCCGAGACCTTCAAGTTTCAGGCACTAAAAAAGCGAGCATTTAGCTCGCTTTTTTCATTGCGTATCAGCAGTAGAGAATTACGCGTAAACAGGTAGGCGCTTACAGATCTCTAGTACTTTCGCTTTCGTTGCTTCGATTACTGATGCATCGTTGATGTTGTCTAGAACGTCACACATCCAGTTAGCAAGCTCAGTCGCATCCGCTTCAGTGAAGCCACGGCGAGTAATCGCAGGTGAACCAACACGGATACCAGACGTTACGAATGGGCTACGCGGGTCATTTGGTACTGAGTTCTTGTTCACAGTGATGTTTGCTGCGCCTAGTGCTGCATCCGCTTCTTTACCTGTAATGTCTTTGTCGATTAGGTCAACAAGGAACAGGTGGTTCTCAGTGCCGTTAGAGACGATCTTGTAACCGCGCTCTTGGAACTGTGCAACCATCGCTTTTGCATTCTTAACAACGCGCGCTTGGTACTCTTTGAACTCTGGCTCCATCGCTTCTTTGAACGCCACTGCTTTACCAGCGATAACGTGCATTAGAGGACCACCCTGACCACCAGGGAATACTGCAGAGTTCAGTTTCTTGTACATGTCTTCACCTGCATTAGACAGGATAAGACCACCGCGAGGACCCGCTAGAGTCTTGTGCGTTGTTGTTGTTACCACGTGAGCGTGTGGCACTGGCGTTGGGTAAACACCTGCAGCGATAAGACCCGCTACGTGCGCCATATCAACGAATAGGTAAGCGTCAACCTTGTCTGCAATTTCACGCATGCGAGCCCAGTCTACGATTTGGCTGTATGCAGAGAAACCACCGATGATCATCTTCGGCTTGTGCTCAACAGCAAGCTGTTCCATCTCGTCGTAGTTGATTTGGCCAGCTTCATCGATACCGTAAGGAATCACGTTGTAGTGCTTACCAGAGAAGTTTACTGGTGAACCGTGAGTCAGGTGACCACCGTGCGCTAGACTCATACCTAGAACTGTGTCGCCCGGGTTAAGTAGCGCCATGTATACTGCGCTGTTCGCTTGAGAACCAGAGTGCGGCTGAACGTTCGCGTACTCACAACCAAATAGCTCACAAGCACGATCAATCGCTAGTGCTTCCGCTTTATCAACATACTCACAACCACCGTAGTAGCGCTTACCTGGGTAGCCTTCAGCATACTTGTTGGTTAGCTGAGAGCCTTGCGCTTCCATTACGCGAGGGCTAGTGTAGTTTTCCGAAGCGATAAGCTCGATGTGCTCTTCCTGACGTAGTGTCTCTTCTTGAATTGCTGCAAATAGCTCCGCATCGTAATCAGCGATGTTCATATCACGCTTAAGCATCTGTATCTCCTGACTCAGATTGTTCTGAAAGTTTCAAAAAAACCACTCAATGACCAAAAGCAAACGTTTTCGTCACCACATTTGATGACTTGCATCATACATAATTTGATCTAGGTCATAAAGAGAAAATTGGAAATTTCTCATGCAGTTTTTTCATAGTGAACCTTAGGCTTCATCATATCCGCCGATAAATCGGCGTTATCACGGGCACTAAGTGTCAATAATTCCATTTACACAGTGTAAAAATTGAATTACATAGGTTTACCGTAAATTTCCCCTTCAAGCTACCGAAAACATCAACTTTTCAATAATATTGCGCCGTTTATTGATTAGAAGAATTTAGAATTGATGCAAAAACACTCACGTAAAGAAGACTGGATAGCGATTCTTACTGGCACCTTTATCGTCGCTCAGGGGATATTCTTTCTTCAGTCGGCTCAACTTTTGACTGGCGGAACTACAGGTCTCGCCCTTCTTATGAGCCAGTTTGTGCCGATTTCTTTTGGTACGCTTTATTTCGCCCTAAACAGCCCGTTTTACCTACTTGCATGGAAACGCTTTGGCAAACGCTTTGCTGCCAGCAGCGCCATCTCTGGTGCCTTGGTGTCTATTATTACGGACAACATGCATCGAGTGGTCACGCTGGACAACGTCAATACCATCTACTGCGCAATTGCCGGTGGCTTATTGATGGGTCTTGGTATGCTGATTCTCTTCAGACACCGTTCAAGCCTAGGTGGCTTTAACGTGTTGTGTCTGTTTATTCAGGACAAGTTTGGAATATCGGTTGGTAAAACACAGATGGCAATTGATTGTGCCATTCTTGTCGCTTCATTCTTCTTTGTGTCGCCGTCGATTATTGGGATTTCGATTCTAGGTGCGGTGATGTTGAACTTGGTGCTGGCGATGAATCATAAGCCGACGAGGTATGTGGTGACTTATGGGTGAGGTGGGAGTATTACTCGCTTCGCTCGTTTACCCCCTCTAGCTCCCCTAGCTACGCGCCCCGTTATCAAGGGGGAGAACTACAGGCTAGCTCCTATCGTCGCATCGCCTAGTTGCAAATCATTCGGGCGATGCGATAGCGAGCCAGTAGTTCCTCCCCTTTTAAGCGGGGCGCGCAGCCGGGAGGCTAGGAGGGGTAAAGCTCTTTGCTTTTGGCTCTTAACTTTTTTCAACCAACAACACCAAAGCCTCATAAGGCCTCAAAACAACCTCACCCACCAACTCAACCTCACCAACAACCCCATAATTACTCAACACAGCACGACTCACCAAACCATCAAACTGCTCCGGCAACACCACGCGAGTCTCCTCACCATAATAGTTGTTCAAACACAGCAGCATCGCCTCCTCACTCTCACGCAAGTAACCATGAACCTGAGCGTGCTCTGGGAACAAATCCACATAGCTACCGTCAGTAATCACCGCTAACTGCTTACGAAGCGCGATAAGCTCTTGATAGAAGTAGAATACCGACTGCTCATCTTCAACCGCTGCCTCAGCGTTGATCTGAGGATAGTTCTCCGCAACGCCAATCCAAGGTGTACCTTGGGTAAAACCAGCGTGTTTGCTGTCGTTCCACTGCATCGGGGTGCGAGAGTTATCACGAGATTTCTGTCTCAGGATAGCCATCATATCCTCATGAGAGGTATCGCCCTGTTCCACCATCAGCTGATACATATTAAGGCTTTCGACATCACGATACTGGCTCATATCCGTGAAGCCCGGGTTGGTCATGCCGATCTCTTCGCCTTGATAAATATAAGGCGTGCCTTGCATTAGATGAACAGACGCTGCCAACATTTTTGCTGACTCGGTTCGATATCGCTGATCATTACCAAGACGACTCACGACGCGAGGTTGGTCGTGGTTACACCAGAATAGCGCCCCCCACCCTTGACCATTTAGGCCTGTCTGCCAGTGGTTGAAAATCTGTTTTAGCTGCAGGAAGTCAAAGTCTGCTTTCGTCCACTTGTCACCATTGGGATAATCCACTTTTAGGTGGTGGAAATTGAATACCATCGAAAGCTCTTTACCATCCAGTGAGCTGTACTGCTGGCAATGCTCTAGCGTCGTAGACGACATTTCACCAACGGTTACCGAGCCATACTTCTGGAATACTGCTTCACTGATTTCCTGTAAATACTCATGAACGCGTGGACCATCGGTGTAAAAACGACGGCCATCACCAATGTCATCATCAGCAAAGTCTTGCTGTTTTGAGATAAGGTTGATCACATCCAGCCTAAAGCCATCCACCCCTTTCTGTGCCCAGAACTCGATGACCTGTTTTACTTCTTCGCGAACTTTTGGGTTTTCCCAGTTAAGGTCAGCCTGCTCTTTGGCAAATAAGTGCAGATAGTATTCATCGGTGGCTTCGTCTAATGCCCATGCTGAGCCACCAAACTTTGACTGCCAGTTGTTAGGTAGCTTGCCTTCGTTAGGTTTCCAGATGTAGTAGTCGCGGTACGGGCTTTGTTTATCCCCTAGTGCCGACTGGAACCACTGATGCTCAGTTGAGGTGTGGTTCACCACAATATCCATAATGATGCGAATACCTTTCTGATGGGCAGCAGCAAGCAGCTCATCAAAGTCTTGCATGGTGCCAAAGTCAGGGTTGATCGCATAGTAGTCTGAGATGTCGTAACCGTTATCAATCATTGGTGAGGCATACACTGGAGTCAACCAGATGGCATCGACACCTAACTTCGCTAAGTAATCAAGCTTCGAGGTAATTCCTTTGATATCCCCCATTCCTTTATCACCGCTATCGCAAAAACTCTTCGGATAGATTTGATAAATCGTGGCTGTTTTCCACCAGTCTTTTTGAGCAGTTTGACTCATAGGTTTAATCTCACTTACCAATTTGGAAATTCGTCAAAATAAAAAGCAAAGAAGTGGCTCAAGGTGAGCCACTAATGGGGGTTACGCGCTCGCAAGCTCTAGCTCACCTTTTGATTGAGCGCGTTTGTACAGGAACAAAGTAAGCATAATCGGCACGGCCATTGCGACTAACATCGCCATGAGATACACCATCCAGTATTGAGGCTGAATCGATAAGATGCCCGGTAGACCGCCCACACCGATACCGTTCGCCATCACGCCAGCGCTGCCACAGATAGCGGCTGCAATTGCGCTACCAATCATTGCGCTGAGCATTGGGAACTTGTACTTAAGGTTAATACCGTACATAGCTGGCTCTGTGACACCTAAGTAAGCCGAGATAGCGGCTGGAACTGAGATATCACGCTCACCCTCACGCTTACTGATAATGATGATGCCAACAACCGCAGATGCTTGAGCGATATTAGACAGTGCAATCAGAGGCCAGATTGGCGTGCCACCTAGATCTTGCATAAGCTGAAGGTCAACAGCATTGGTTGTGTGGTGGATACCAGTAATCACCAATGGTGCGTACAAGAAGCCAAACACCATAGAACCCAGTACTGCAAAATCACCCGTCATCGCAGCTTTTGCCGCAAACGCAACGCCATCACCGAGCACGCGACCAAACGGACCGATGAAGGCGTGAGCAAGAATGACCGACAGAATGATTGAAACGAATGGCACCACAACCAGATACAGGTAGCTTGGGACAATGCGCTTTAGGTTGGTTTCAATAAGCGCCAATGCCACACCCGCCAGCATCGCCGGGATCACCTGAGCCTGATAGCCCACCTTCTCAATCACAAACAATCCGAAATCCCAAACCTCTGGCACTTCTTTACCAATGAGATAGGCATTCATCAGTTGAGGCGATACCAAGGTCACACCCAGCGTGATACCAAGAATTGGCGTACCGCCCAGCTTCTTCACCGTAGACCAACACACGCCAACCGGTAGGAAGAAGAAGATCGCCTCACCAATTAGCCACAAGAACGAGTGAACGGTTGCCCAGAACTGGCTGATTTCCACTAAGGTTTTGCCATCGAACATACGGATGTCGCCGATAACGTTGCGGAAACCAAGAATCAAACCACCCGTGATAATCGCCGGCAAAAGGGGAACAAAAATTTCGGCTAGGTGCGAAATACCACGCTCTAGAAAGTTCATGTTCTGACGAGCAGCCAGCTTGGCATCGTCTTTAGACGCCGCTTTCTTGCCTGCTGAGTCAATCAACATTTTGTAGACTTCGTCGACCTCAGTACCAATTACCACTTGGAACTGACCGGCATTGGTAAAGCAGCCTTTCACAATCTTAAGGCTTTCTAATGCCGACTTATCGGCTTTATCGGTATCGTTAAGAACGAATCTTAAGCGAGTTAAACAGTGGCTAACACTGGCAATGTTGTCAGCGCCGCCAACACCGTCGATGATCGCTGCAATGTCTTGCTGGGCTATCTTGCTCATCGTTTGTACACCTTTTACTGATATAGAGACGTAGGGTTAAGACGTCTAGGTCCATTTGTCTCGTTGTATTAATAATATCGCAACATGCGAATGGGAACATTCCCAAAAGTTACGCAAAGTGTGCCATGGAATGATTCAAACAAAAATGGGAACAGTCCCATTAATTGAGTGTGATCACAATAATTGTTGATAAATGCGCCAAGTTGATTAAGGGAGCTACAAAGAAAAAGAAGCCGTGATTACACCGCTTCTTGCGTGAGATGAGAGATGGTTTTATTACCAGTAAGCTGACTTATCAATAGGTTAGCCGCCTTCTCTCCCGCTTGCTGATAGCCAGGATCAATGCTGTAGATATTCGGGAACAGGAAAGATAAGAGTTCATTGCCACCAACGCCCGTCACAACAATATCTTCTCGGCCAAGCTCTTGTAAGCGTTTGATCGTGCCAAGCGCTAAGGTATCGCTGGCACACACGATAGCTTGAAGTGAGTCCGTCACTACCTCATCAACAAGCTGGTAGGCACTCTCATGATGAAGTTCACCGGTACGATACTCGGCATGCTGATCATTATCATCACACCAGTTTTGAAATGCGTTGAGGCGAGCCAAGCCCGTGGTTTTATCCTTAGGATCCACACCAATGTAAGCAAGCTGATTGACGCCTTGTGCCTGCAGTTTATTCAAAACCGCTCGGATCAATCCATGATTGTCGTAGTTGATGGAGGAGACTTGATCGGTATCCATAGCGATGACGACGACCTTCTCCTGCCACTGAGACACTTTGTCGATATCAAGCTCAGTAAAACCGAACACAATGACACCTTCAACGTTGCGTTTACGCAGTACGCTCAGGTGTTCGTTGGTTTTCTCGGGATCGAACTGACTCTCCATGATCACCACATCGTAACCTGCCGAGTAAAGCACATTAAGCATGCTGCTCACCGCTTTGTTCTCAGAAGGCGAGTCGAGACGAGAGATAATGACACCAATGACCTTTTGCACTCCGCCCCCACGCATCGATTGCGCCGACTTAGAGGGCACATAGCCATGCTCTGCAATCACACGCTCCACTTTCTCGCGGGTTTCGGGTTTTACTTTAGGATCGTTAGTCAGCACTCGAGAGACGGTAGATTTACCGACTCCCGACAGCTTCGCAATATCAAGTATGGTGAGTTTTTTGCTCATGAGTGTCTAAAAGGTTCAATATCCGTTTTTTGGTACGCTTCGCGTGGTCATCATACAGCTTTTATCGGTTTCACCGGCAATGGTAAGCATACCCTCTCTACCTTTACTAAACAGCTCAACGTCAGACTCAGCCTGCGACTGGCCATCGAGTGAGTATTTGGTACCAGATGCAGAAGGGACACGATGTAGATGATACTCTTCGCCATCAATGAGTAGCAGAACCTGCTCGCTCGATAGCTGGGTTACCTGAAAGCTCTGGTTATCGCACTGATACTGGAGAACATGATACGGGTTTTGCGGCTCTACCTGTTCTTGGCTACTGCACGCTGTTAAACCACCCACCATTAACGCGGCAACCAATCCGTATTTAGCGTAAGTATTCATAATGACTCCTTTTGGGTCGACTGATTACTTAGCTAAGTATTGCGGCACATCGCGGATACTATCAAGTACCACAGTTGCGACAGACTCACCGCGCTCGGTCACCGGTTTGCCAGTACGAACTAAGATCTTGGTACCAACGCCAGCCGCTTCAGCTGCCATCATATCTTCGGCTTTATCACCGACCATGACTGAGTTTTCCATATCAATCTTTAGGAAATCACGAGCAGAGATAAACATGCCCGGCTTTGGTTTACGGCAGTTACAATCCTGCTTGTAATCACCAATGCCATGCTCTGGGTGATGTGGACAGTAATAGATACCATCGAACTCAACGCCATTATCAGAGAAGTTCCAATCCATCCATTGAGTTAAAGAAAGGAAACGATCTTCGGAGAACATACCGCGAGCAATGCCTGATTGGTTGGTCACCAACACTAGCATATAGCCCATGTCCTGCAGTTTTTTCGTCGCTTCAAAGACGCCTTCAACATACTCAAAGTCGTGTTCATCGCTCACATACCCGTGATCGACGTTGATGACGCCATCACGATCCAAAAAAACAGCTGGTTTTGCCACAGTTCACTCTCTTGTTATAGATAGGTGCTAATAAACTGAATTATTACACGCTTTTATAGTCACGGCACTATGAAAATGCCGTTTAGACGTCTAGACGTAAAAATATCTATTGACACTAAAAGGTGAAAACCATAGCATCTTCTATCAATTGAGATGTAGTTCAAACTTTTATGCTACTCACGGACTTCAGGTTGCTTAGATGATCGAAATTAATCAAGTAAACAAAGTGTTTTATCAAGGCGCTAAGGAAATCAACGCCTTGGCAGACATCAATCTGCATATCGCAGAAGGCACCATCTTTGGTGTGATTGGCGCCTCTGGTGCAGGTAAGAGTACGTTGATTCGCTGCGTAAACATGCTTGAAGCGCCAACGTCAGGTGAAGTCATCGTTGATGGTGTTGACCTGACTAAGCTTTCTAAATCCGAGCTTTCCGAAGCGCGCCGCAACATCGGCATGATTTTCCAGCACTTTAACTTGCTTTCATCTCGCACCGTATTTGAAAACGTCGCACTGCCACTTGAACTTGCTGGCAAAGAGCGCTCGCACATCGAAACCAAAGTGACGGATCTTCTAAAGCTCGTTGGTCTGGCAGATAAGCGCGATACCTACCCTGCCAATCTAAGTGGCGGTCAAAAGCAGCGTGTTGCGATTGCTCGCGCGCTATCGTCAGATCCTAAGGTACTGCTTTGTGATGAAGCCACCAGCGCACTTGACCCTGCGACGACACAATCGATTCTTGAACTACTGAAAGAAATCAACCGCAAGCTCAAGATCACCATGCTACTGATTACTCACGAAATGGACGTGGTAAAAAGCATCTGTCATGAGGTCGCTATCATTGGCGACGGTCGCCTGGTTGAAAAAGGCACCGTGGGTGAAATCTTTGCCCATCCAAAAACCGAGCTTGCACACGAATTCATTCGTTCAACACTCGATCTATCGATTCCAGAAGACTACCAAGCAAGGCTGCAAGCTGAGCGTGTTGAAGGCAGCTACCCGCTTGTTCGCTTAGAGTTTACCGGTGCTACTGTAGACGCGCCGCTAATGACGCAAATTGCACGTAAATACAATATTGATGTCAGCATTTTAAGCTCCGATCTTGATTACGCGGGCGGTGTAAAATTCGGCATGATGGTGGCAGAACTATTTGGTAATGAGCAAGACGACAACGCGGCGATTCAATATCTTCGTGACCACAATGTAAAAGTAGAGGTACTTGGTTATGTCCTTTAACACTGTCACAGACTGGTTATCTCTAAACAGTAACCTACTATTAGGGGCAACATGGGAAACCCTTTACATGGTTGCAGTAGCAGGTGTGGTTGGCTTCGCCGTGGGTATTCCACTGGGCGTTATTCTGCATACCACTAAAAAAGGTGGCTTGCTAGAAAACACGCGTTTAAACAGTGTGCTAGGTGCCATTGTTAACGTCGGTCGCTCGGTACCATTCTTAGTATTGATGGTAGCGATCATTCCACTGACCAAGATTTTGATTGGCACCTTTATCGGTACCACAGCAGCAATCGTTCCACTAACAGTTGGCGCGATTCCATTTGTGGCACGTCTTATTGAGGGTGCACTACTTGAGGTACCAACAGGTCTGGTAGAAGCGGCACAATCAATGGGCGCAACACCATACCAAATCATTACTAAGGTACTGCTTCCAGAAGCATTACCTACGATTGTCAATTCGGTGACAATCACTCTAGTGACCCTAGTAAGCTACTCAGCAATGGCGGGTACCGTCGGCGGTGGCGGTCTAGGTGACGTAGCCATTCGCTATGGTTTCCACCGATACGATGTGACCATTATGGCCGTGACCGTAGTGATGCTTATTGTATTGGTACAAATTATTCAGTCTATCGGTGATGCCGTTGTTCGCCGCGTAGACCACAGATAATCGAGATTTTAAGATTTATAACAAGGAGAGAGTCATGAAATTCAACGTTAAGAATTTACTCGCAATTGCAGCCGCTGCATCAGCACTTATTCTATCTGGCTGTGGTGAAAAAGAAGTCGACACCAGCAAGATCAAAGTCGGTGTAATGGCAGGTGCAGAAGCGCAAGTTGCAGAAGTCGCTGCAAAGGTTGCTAAAGAGCAATACGGTCTAGACGTTGAGCTAGTCACCTTCACTGACTACGTAACACCAAACGCAGCGCTTGATGATGGCTCTATTGATATCAACGCATTCCAGCATAAGCCATACCTAGACCAACAAGTAGCGGATCGTAACTACAAGCTGACTATTGCAGGTAACACCTTTGTATACCCAATCGCGGGCTACTCGAAGCAAGTGAAGTCTGTCGATGAAATCCAAGACGGCGCGCGTATCGCAGTACCAAACGACCCAACAAACCTAGGTCGCTCTCTACTACTACTTGAGCAGCAAGGTCTACTGACTCTACGTGAAGGTGTGGGTCTACTGGCGACAGTTCGTGATATCGAAGAAAATCCAAAGAACATCACTATCGTTGAGCTAGACGCAGCACAGCTACCACGCTCTCTTGATGACGTAGCGCTATCTATCATCAACACAACTTACGCAAGCTCTATCGACCTAACACCTCAACGCGATGGTGTATTCGTAGAAGACAAAGAATCTCCATACGTAAACCTAATCGTTGCGCGTGAAGACAATGTAAACGCAGAAAACGTTCAGAACTTCGTAAAAGCGTACCAAACAGAAGATGTGTACAACGCAGCCTCTGATATCTTCAAAGGTGGCGTGGTTAAAGGCTGGTAATCTCACCACCTTTGCACTAAGCATCAAAAAGGGGTTGAAGCCTAGCTTCAACCCCTTTTGTGTTTTCACCCGATAAACCCGTTTACTTTAGGTGATCCCAAGAAATATTGGAGACGATTCGACATGAATCGCACTTGAAGTAAAAGATGTCGTGCAGCGGCTCATCAAGCAACCATTCTCCACCACATTTCGGGCACTTACGTGCTTTTTCTTCCTCAAGACTCTTACCACCTACCTTGTACAAATAGTAGTACGTTGGGATTTGGGTAATGTACTCGATACGACCGCGAATATCCCACCCACGACGAAACAGGTCACTGCCTACCTCAGATAGCTCTCGCAGCGCAGCGTGCTCGGCTTTACAACCGCCCGCCATCTGGATTTCATCGCACGCTTGCCACTCGGTTTGCCATTTAATCACTGACTTATGATCGCCATTGAGTGTTGGCGGATTACGGTACAGCGGGATTGGCAACAAGGTTTCACCACTTCGAAGTGGTGAGCAGGTGTGCACATAGGTGGTGTACAACACTTGCCAGCTCGGCGTTTCATCTTCTGCTGCTTGCTCTGAGTTGATATCACGCCCCAGAAGGCGAACCTTAGGTGCCAATAGACACGCATCCGACAAACGCTTTAAACACACTTTTACGAAATCTGAGTGGTTACTTGGGTGCAAGCTATCTTGCTCAGGGCATACCGCACGAACGAAGAACTCCCCCTCACCCATCACCACCGGAAACTCACGACCTAACACTTGACCGTTATAACGCAGCGCGTCCATCAGACCGTTAATGCTCTTTTCTACTGCGCTGATTGTGGTGTTATCAAAACACTCAAAATGAAGCTCTACCACATACATAATTAAACGTCAGGCTCCAGACCGTTAAGGAATGTCTCGATATCCTCAGCAACCACATCGCGGCGATCGGTCCCTAGGCGCTCAAGAATCACGTTCCCGGTGATGTTACAGATAGAAATCACATCCATATCCGCATCAGTGGCCGCAATAAATACCGTTGGCTTGAGTTTAAGGCGGCGCTGCGTCACCAGGTGACCCAAAATGTTCTCTTGCAGACGAGTGAAATCATCATCGCTCCACACTTGCAGCAGCGTGAGTTCGTTACCTTGCCATGTGGCATTCATGTCTGCGCTGTACTGGTGTCCGTAGAAAGCTTTAATGTCATCGTGTAACGTTAGCTCTATCCCTTGCTCAATGTTTTCTAAGCGCTCAGGGACGTCACGGACGCAGGCACGCCAATACACCGATTCGTCATCTTTGCGGTCAATACAAGGGGACACCAAACCGTGAAGCTCTTCACTGGCCGGTAGTGTTTGATGCTTTTCTTGCCAAGCTTGTTGATAGCGCTGTGAAAACGCCTCTAGAGCTTGCTGTACACTTTGATTCATATACTCTCCACTCATCCTTCAATTGTTCGGCGATTTCCGAGCACAAAGGATGACAGCTATTCGGGGATCTCGTAAAATTCGCTTTATTCTAATCGAAATATCACACAATTATGAGCAAATATTCCAACGCGAAAGAGCTTTCGGGGCTCACTCTGGGTCAAAAGACCGATTATGCCAACCAGTATGACGCTTCGCTTTTGCAACCTGTACCACGAAGCCTAAACCGTGACGACCTTGAACTCGGTGATAGCTTGCCATTCCAAGGCTGTGATATTTGGACTATGTATGAGATTTCTTGGCTCAATGCCAATGGCTTGCCACAGGTCGCTGTGGGTGAGGCTTACATCCCTGCAACCAGTGCCAACCTTATCGAATCTAAGTCATTTAAGCTGTATCTCAATAGCTACAACCAAACGCGATTTGATTCATGGGATGAGGTGCAAAACACCATCGCTGGCGACCTATCAAACTGCGCTGGTGAAACCGTAACCGTAAAACTTATCCCAGTGGGCGACTTTGAAAACACTCAGATCGTGGGCATGAAGGGCGAGTGCATCGACAACCAAGACATTCGTATCGACAGCTACGACTTCGACGCGGCGCTACTTGAGGGTGCTGCAGGAGAGGAAGTGGTTGAAGAAGCGCTGCACAGTCACCTGCTAAAATCCAACTGCCTTATCACTAATCAACCTGATTGGGGCAGTGTCGAGATCCAATATCACGGCGCAAAGATCGACCGTGAAGCCCTACTACGCTACCTAGTTTCATTCCGTGAACATAATGAGTTCCACGAGCAGTGTGTTGAGCGTATCTTCACAGATATCATGGCGTACTGTAAACCAACAGAGCTAACCGTGTATGCTCGCTACACTCGCCGTGGCGGTTTGGATATCAATCCTTACCGTTCAAACCAAGACAGCGCACCAGCTCACAACTTGCGCATGGCAAGACAATAAGCACTCACTATTAGGGAAAATGGACGACTTCATGGGCTCAAGAATTTGGATTGTATTCGCGCTGGTTTGCTCGGTAATGTCAGGCATGGCCAATGCCAACACCACCTTTACCTCACCAATTTTGGTCGAGGCAGACAAACTGGTCGAAATTGAGCCCGCGAAAGCCCTAGAGATCGCCAACAACTACCTGACCAATCGAACATTTGCAGAGCCGAACGATGACAGGCTGCCGAAACTGGCGCGTGATGATACCGACCAACGTATTCGCACACCGCTTAGTAGTGTCAATGCGCTCATTATCGTAGCGCAGGCTCAGTTTAACCTCGGTGATAAACAAGCAGCGCTGCAAACCTTGCAGCTTGCTCAAGCGATGACAGAAAAGTATCAGCTGCTCTTTCTGGCTCTGGACGTTCGCATCCTAAAAACTCGATTGCAGTGGCTAACCACTGGTGAGGGTGCAAAAGCACTCAACGCACTAAAAGACGTAGAGCGCGACCTAGATTCAATACGCAAAGGGCAAAGCATCGCCAATCGCACCAGCTATCGCATCAAGATTCTGCAAGCAGAGATTGCCTCTGCAGAGAATGAATATGAGCTCGCAGAGCAGATGTATCAAAGAGCCAAAGCGTTTGTTCCACAGGAGAAACTCTCCAAATGGCAAATTGACTTCCATACCGTTTATGGCAACCACTATCTTCGTTACCGCCGCTACAACGAAGCGCTGTCCGAGCTGCTCCTTGCCTACTGGTCTGCAATTGAACTCAACAGCAGTGACCAACTTGCCCATATCAACCAGCTTCTGGCACAGCTTTTCATGCAAAGGCAGGTGCTCGATAAGGCACTTGAACACCTATCTCAAGCAGCGGACTTTTACGGTAATTACCCAGAGTCACCAATCCTCGCCGATGTCTTGAAATTAATGGGCGACATCTACTTCTTGCAAGGCAAATACAACCTAGCTCTGGTCCACTACTTCAATGTGATCGATCACAAGTCGACCGGTAAAAATATTCAAAAGGTGATTGATATTCGCCTTAGCCTTGCTTCGACTTATTTACAGCTCTACAACTACCCATTGGCAGAGCAGTATCTGGTGCGTGCAGAAAAGCTGCTTAACTACTCAGATTTACCCGCGCTAAAAGCACGAGCAGCATTGCTTGACGCAGGGCTTGCGTATCATCAGCAAGAGAACGAGAAAGTACTCGAGCAGGCACAAAAAGCGTTAGAGCTCAGTCAATCTCTGCAGCAAACCTCTCTTGAACAGCAGGCCTATCAACTGCTTGCCCTCGGTTATGAGCAAAAAGGGGATTACAAGAATGCTTTGGTCAACATCAAAAAAGCCAACTCGCTTCGTATCTATCAGCAAGACCAACTAAACCAGATCAGCGAAGAAGCCTTTCGCAAGCAGAAACAGTTTGTTGAGCAAGGCCTGCATTACGATATTCAAGAGCAAGAGTTAGGTGAAGCGACAGAGAAGCAAAACAAGTTCCAGAAAGTCGCGTTGGGGCTGTTCTGTGTTGCTGCGTTACTCGCGCTCATCGTGATGCGCCTCAGTTACGTGTATCGCCGCAACAAAACCGAGCTTCACGAGCTTAACGAAAACTTGTTCACACACGCTCGCTCTGGATTACCAAACTTACGCCTACTTAATGCCAAGCTACCGAATTCACTGCAACGTACTCAGCGTTACTTTGAGCAGTGGCAGGTGGGTGAGCTTATCAACGAACCGTTGAGTGACCGACTGCGGTTTGTCATGATTGACCTCCCTTTTCTACGCAATATGTACCTACAAAACGGTTACAAAGCAGGTCTCGAACTCGAACGCGCATTTGGTGACTTTATCCGTAGCAAGGTTGAATCACCTGCTCGTATTTATCACTTTTCCGATGCCAACCTGCTTTACATCGAGCCAAGCATTAAGCCAAGGACCGCTGAAAGCCTCTTTGATGAGATCCAAAGTTGGGTGAATGAGTTTGAGCAAGAACGCAAGATGAATCGCATCGTACGTATTGGCATGGCCAACTACCCGTTCCTGCCTCGCGCTTACACGGCTATCAATGACAAAGAATTACTCGATATTCTATTGGTGGCGACGCATATGGCGCGTGATGTCAGTATGCGTGAGAGTCAGAGTCATTGGGTCTATCTAAAAGCAATCGACAATGCACCGGCAGCGAGTCTTGCGACCGACAATATCCGACAAGCGTGTCGCACAGCGATAAAACAGGGGCTTATTAAAGTTCATTCTTCTTCCCAGAATGAGGACGGGTTCAAAAAATCGTTGATGAATGGGTAAAAAAACGGCACTTGAACATTGAATTACGTGACGTTGTGATGTTTTTTGATATTATCGATCAATACATCAATAAGATTCCCATCTAGTTTGTTTTTATAGGATTTATGAGCTCACAGGATAGCGAGACATTAGAGCATCTCCATCAGCTGAAAGTGCAGTTGGAGCAATTACGTATAGCTCAGCGCGACGCTTCGCTCAAATCGCGTCGTGAACAAACTATCCTAAAACGTTTCATTTCTACGTTGAGTAACACTCATATTGGTTCCCACTCGCGAATTGATGACAAACTGATTGAACTCCGCCAAGAGTTAGAGCATAACAAAGACATTAGTTCTTTAGTGCCCAAGTTTGCCATCTTGGAGCGCTTGATTGGTCAAAGGGCTGCCACGATGGAAAAACAACACGTTTCACTAGAGGAACAGACGCGTCGCAGTGGCGAGACCCTCCAGCGCATCAGCGGTCTGCCTGCTCAAATCAAACGTGACCTTCGCAGTGTCCTAGCCTATAACGACAAAAGCTCACTCAAACTTACCGATAACGCCGTTAAGCTGCTCGCTATCTATGAGCGCGCGGTAAAAATCATCACTTCAAACTCTGCACTTGCCTCAAAAGAGCCAGAGCCCAGTGAGAACAGCGGTATTTTACTGAGCTTGAACGACGAGCTACAGAACCTCATTACCGAGCTGGATTTCGATGGTGAGCCGGGTGAACAGCTGTTTGAGATCCGCTATAAGTTACTCACCGATTCCACGGGAAATCAGCTTTTAGAACACACGCTGCAAGTGCTGAGACTGGTGATTGACGCCACCAAATATGAACGTAGAACCTCTCAGCAGTTCCTAGAACAGGTCAACGGGTCACTTTCTTCCTCTCTTAAAGGCAGCTCGCAAAACCTAGACCAAAGCCAAATCTACTTTGAACAACGCCAAAACATGAGCCAAGAGCTGCACGCACTAGTATCGAGCGGCAAACGTGGTATTGAGTCGGTAAAAGATTTGGAGGAAGCTAAAAGAGCAATGAATCCATTGTTTGCCCAACTAGCCTCTCTGACTGAACGACTACAACATGCAGAAGTGAGAGAAGCCGCTCTATTAGAGCAGATGGCTCACAACAAGAATCAGCTCGAGTCGTTATACGACACCACGCAAGATTACCGACGTCGACTAGAAGATCAGTCGCAGCGCATGCTGCTTGATCCACTCACCAAGGTATACAACCGCACGGCGCTGGTCGATAAGTTAGAGATTGAGTACCGCCGCTGGCTAAAAAACCAACATCCGTTGTGGGTTGTCGTCTTTGACATCGACAAGTTTAAAAGCATCAACCACAACTTTGGTTACAGTGCCGGTGATAAAGCTCTGAAAATCATAGCGAAAACCATTGCAAACACGGTCGACAAAACCGATACCGTAGCGCGATTCTCAGGTGAAGAGTTTATTCTGATCATGCCTGAGCAAAACGAAGCGACCAGCTTGGCCAAAGTTCGCGAAATTCAAACTAAGATCAGTAATTTACCATTTAAGTTCCGCGACCAACTGATCACCATTACCCTCTCTGCGACCAGCGCGGTATTTACACAAAACGATACGCCTGACGACGTGCTAGAGCGTCTTCACAAAACCCTGTCTCACACCCAGAAGCTTGGTCCAAACCAGCTGGCTTGGAACCCATAATCTCATCATATTTTTCAAATAGTTATAGCAACATAGCTAACATTTGCTAGTCTAATAGATAGTCGTGTACTTTAATCTCTAGAGAAAACTCGTATTAAAGACTCGACCAATAACAATAACAACGAACCCAAAACAAAACCTGCGACCTCAATTCAGTGGGCATTCCATCACCCTACTCTCCCTTGCCCAACACAGGACGTCGCGGCATTCGGTTCTAGATAAGGAATTTGCTTATGATCACTCACATTAGTCCCGCGGGTAGTATGGACCTTTTGTCTCAACTTGAGGTTGAGCGCCTTAAAAAGACCGCGTCTAGTGACCTATACCAACTGTATCGCAACTGTACGCTAGCGGTACTCAATTCCGGTAGCCACACCGACAACTCAAAAGAGCTACTGGATAAACACCTATCGTTTGACGTTAACGTTATGCGTCGTGAGCGTGGTATCAAGCTTGAGCTGACTAACCCACCGGAGCATGCATTCGTAGACGGTCAAATCATCAAGGGTATTCAAGAGCACCTGTTTTCCGTTCTGCGTGACATCGTCTACGTCAACATGCACCTTGCTGATAACCAACGTCTCAACCTAACCAACTCGACTCACATCACCAACTTGGTATTTGGTATTCTTCGTAATGCGGGCACTCTGATCCCAGGGATCGACCCAAATCTGATCGTCTGCTGGGGCGGTCACTCCATCAACGCCACCGAGTACCAATACACTCGTGAGGTTGGCAACGAACTCGGTCTTCGTGAGCTAAACATCTGTACCGGCTGTGGACCGGGTGCAATGGAAGGGCCAATGAAAGGGGCGGCCATTGGCCACGCCAAGCAGCGTTACACCCACCAGCGCTATTTAGGGCTAACTGAACCCTCTATTATCGCCGCTGAGCCACCAAACCCTATTGTCAATGAATTGGTCATCATGCCAGACATTGAAAAGCGTCTTGAAGCGTTTGTGCGTATTGCTCACGGTATTGTGATCTTCCCTGGAGGTCCCGGTACCGCTGAAGAGCTGCTCTATATTTTGGGCATTATGATGCACCCAAATAACGCTGAACAGCCAATGCCTATCGTATTGACGGGGCCGAAAGAGAGTGAGGCATACTTCCGCTCCATCGATGAGTTTGTTCGAGCAACACTGGGTGAAGAAGCCACTAAATACTATGAGATAGTCATCGCTGACCCTGAAAAAGCCGCCAAGATAATGAAACAGGCAATGCCAGCGGTAAAAGAGCACCGCAAGAAAAATGGCGATGCATACAGCTACAACTGGTCACTGCACATCGAGCCAGAATTCCAGCTACCATTCGACCCAACCCATGAGAATATGGCTGGGCTTGATCTGCACATGAATCAGCGACCAGAGAACTTAGCAGCGGCGCTGCGCCAAGCCTTCTCCGGCATTGTTGCGGGTAATGTGAAAGCCGAAGGCATTCGGGAAATCGAAAGACATGGTCCATTTACCATTGATGGCGACAAAGCCTTAATGAAGAAAATGGACAAACTACTGAGCGATTTTGTGACTCAGCAACGCATGAAACTACCAGGCTCTGAGTACATTCCGTGTTATCGCATCGCTAATGGCGAATAAAACCTGAAACTCAGTAGCGTTTTATTTACAATAAAGCCACGTTTCTCCGTGGCTTTATTTTTATGTCAATTCATCTTGTTATCATCGACGCTTTAAACCTGATCCGCCGTGTACATGCGGTACAACCTGATCCAAATGACATAGAAAGAACCATTCAAACCACATCTCGCACCTTACGTCGTATCGTCGACGAAGCGCAGCCAACTCATATCATTGCGGTATTCGATCATCACGAGCAAGACCGAGGTTGGCGCGGTGACATCCTTCCTGAATATAAGCAAAACCGAAAACCGATGCCAGAGCCGCTCTACAATGGACTCGATAAAATCCAAGATGCATGGTGGCAACTCGGCATTGACTCTCTGCTATCAGAAGGGGATGAAGCGGACGATTTAGTAGCAACCCTTGCGGTGAAAGTCGCGAGTCACGGAGAAAAGGTTACCATTATCTCGACTGACAAAGGCTATTGCCAACTGCTCTCCCCGACGCTACAAATTCGCGACTACTTTCAGCATCGCTGGTTGGACGCTCCGTTTATCGAACAAGAATTTGGAGTTAAGCCTGAGCAGCTGGCCGATTATTGGGGGTTAACGGGCGTGAGCTCCTCTCAAGTGCCGGGAGTAGCAGGTATTGGTCCAAAAGCAGCAAAAGAGATTTTGACCGAGTATAGCGACATTGAGTCTGCGTATGCTTCTGAAGAGCTTGCAGCTAAGTATCGCAAGAAGCTCGATGAACACATTGAGATGGCGAGAAAATCAAAGCAAGTATCGGCGCTCAAAACAGATATTGAGCTTGGTTTTAACCTGCAGGATATTCGTTTTGAAGGTCTAGGCAGCAACACCTAGACCTTTAAGAGACGCTTTAGGCGAGATTAATGCGGCGAGATATTGGATAGCACTTGAATGTGCACCGTGATCTCTTCACGGTCATGGTATAAGTGCTTCGCTTGTAGCTTGAACTTCACCTTGTTCTCAATCAAGAAGATCTTTAGGTTCTCAATATCTTGCAGAACCTCGTCATAACGGCCTTTCATTGGCAGTTTAAGGTTGAAGATAGTCTCTTTCGCCCAGCCACGAATCAACCACTCACCCATTAGCTGCGCAACGCGAGATGGTTTCTCAATCATGTCGCACACCAACCAAGTAACGTTTTTACGTGGTGGCTCAAATTTAAAGCCATCTTCTTGGTGGTGCTTAACCTGACCCGTTTCCATTAGGCTATCTGCCATCATGCCATTATCAATCGCATGTACGAACATAGAGCGGCGAACCAGCTGATATGTCCAACCACCAGGACACGCACCGAGGTCAACCCCCCACATGCCGGATGCTAAGCGCTCATCCCACTCTTCTTTAGGAATAAACACGTGAAACGCTTCTTCCAATTTCAACGTCGAGCGGCTTGGCGCATCTGCTGGGAACTTAAGGCGTGGAATACCCATAAAGAACGCGGAGTTGTTGTTTGGATACGAGTAACCCACGTAACAATGACCCGGTGCGATAAAGCAGATATGCAGAACCGGCTTTTTGGCGTGCTCTTTATTGAACAGGTAACCCTTGCCACGCATCGCTTGACGCACTGGCACAGTAAACTTGCGGCAGAACTTGAGTAGCTCTTTCGCTTCGTTGGTGTCTGGCGTTTCAATGCGGATATCGCCACAGCGAGGGAAATCTTCCACCTCATCGAGTGCAGCCAATAGCGGAGAAATGCGATCATCCGATGGCAGAGCTTCAAGCTCACTCGCAATCGCGAACATTTGACGAGCGAAGATAAGCGATTGGAAATCAATATCGCGGATAAGTCTGTCCGCATCACCGTCTTGGTAACACTCGAAAATCACGTAGCCTGAGTTGTTTTTGACTCGCGGGAAGCCGAATACCTCAAGGGCTGTCGCTTTGTCTTGAATTTCGCCTGCACACTCTTTCTCGAATCCAGAGCGGCAATAAAGCATTACCTGTTTCACTGATTGACTCCATCTTTGTTTGTTTCGTCAGTCATCTGATATCCAGCATAAGCGAGGAATCCCCAACCTACCATAAACATCACCCCGCCCAGTGGAGTAATAGGACCAAACCACTTCACTCCTGTTAGCGCAAGGGCGTATAGACTACCGCTAAAGAAAAGGATGCCGATGATAAAGCAAATCGCGGCGCGATGAAACGCCTTTTGCGCATTCAATATAGGGGTATTCAACGCAAATAGCGCGCACAGCAGCAAAGCTAAGGTATGAATAAACTGGTACGTCACACCTGTTTCGAACACACCAAGCAAATAAGGCGACAACAGGTTTTTAAGGCCATGCGCCGCAAATGCGCCAAGCCCAACACTGATAAGCCCTGAAAGCGCGGCAATAACAACAAGAGTTCGACTACGCACTCGCCTCCTCCATATCATTAATACCCTTTATAAATAGCGCTAAACGATCCGCAGCCATCTGGCGATTTTGCGCTTCGGTAAAGCCTGAAGATTTTCTCGGTTTAAAGCTATGGTCACCATCGGGTACAAAGCTCACTTCGACCTTATCTGAAAGAGCAAAGTCGGCGAACTCTTCTTGCTTACCAAAGGTATCGCGCTCACCTTGTAAGATAAGGCACGGCTTTTCCATCGTCGCTAAATGGTCGCCTTTGAAGTTTTCAGGCTTGCCCGGCGGATGAAAAGGAAAACCCAAACAGGCAATCGACTTGACGAGTTCATGCTCAGAAAGCAACGACGCCATTCGACCACCCATCGATTTGCCACCAATCACGATAGGCTGTCCGCTGGCAACCTTTTCGATTACCTCAGTCATAGCCTCGAGCAATTTTGGAGCGCGGTCAGGTGGGCGCTTCTTACCATCTTCAACGCGTTTTACCATATAAGGGAAATTAAATCTGACAACACGAATGCCTTTTGCAGCTAAGCGTTGCGCCATGTCTTGCATGAAATCATGATCCATCCCCGCACCAGCGCCATGAGCGAACAGAAACAGCGGACCTTGCTGTGGCCCATCAAATACAAGGTTAGTCATCTAATAGCACCTCTTGCTCACTTTGCGCCTTCGCGAGCATCCAATCTCTAAACGTGGCGATACGCCCCATATCAGCTTGTTTGTCGTGGCAAACGACATAAAACGCGTTCTTACTCACTAAGACCTCATCAAACGGTGCAATGAGACGCCCAGCATCGAGCTCAGGCTGAGCAAGCACATTGTTACCGAGCGCGATGCCCTGCCCATGAGCCGCAGCCTGAAGCACCATGGTTGAGTGACTAAAGATAGGACCATGATTGACGTTAACACCGTCAAGTTCATTTTGTTTGGCGAACTGCTTCCAGTCTTTACGTGAGGTATCGTGAAGCAGCGTGTGCTTCGATAAATCGTCTAAGGTGTTGAGCGGTTTAGAGCCAAGCAGGAGGGCTGGAGAGCACAAAGGAACCAAAAACTCTTGATAAAGCTTATCAGCACGAAGTCCAGGCCAGTTGCCGCGACCATAGTAAATCGCAACGTCTACGTCATCAGTAAGTGAGCCTTCATCCATATCCACCGCTTTGATTCGCACGTCGATATCGGGTTCTTGCTCGTTAAAATCGGCAAGGCGAGGAACCAGCCATTGAATCGCAAAACTTGGGGGCAAGCTAATGGTTAGTGCGCCTTTTTCACTGCGTTCGAGTACCTTGTCAGTGGCTTCGGCAAGTGACGTGAAAATATCTTTGATATCAAGAAAGTAACTTTGGCCTTCCTCTGTCAGTAGCAACGAACGATTTCGGCGACGAAATAGCTTGAGGCCCAAAAATTCCTCGAGTGCTTTTATCTGATGACTGACCGCCGCTTGAGTGACAAACAGCTCTTCCGCAGCTCTGGTAAAGCTCAAATGGCGCGCGGCCGCCTCGAAAACTTTGAGCGAATTGAGGGGAGGCAAACGTCTCGACATAACGACTCTCTAATGCATTAGTTTTTTTAATCTGAAACATTATAATTTGTCCATTGCCGAACAGCCAGAGAAATTCTATATTTCATCCCGCAAACGCGAGTCTGAACGGCTCGGTTCTCTCTAGAACCGATTGACTCTGCGCTTGCGATGTTGTGTTTGCAATCTCGATTTTCGAGTTAGGTAGAATTCTACCACCACACCTTGGCTAGTTATCCCCTAGTTGATGTGTGTACTTCCTGTATTTTTGACCTGTCTGTCAAATTTTCTTACACCGCCTATATGGCGGTGTTTTTTTATCTGAATTTTATTCACTAATTCTGGATAGTTATATCCGCTAAATCAGCCCATAAAAAAACGGCCACCCATGGTGACCGCTTTCTATAGTTTTATTAATAGCTGAGCTAATCGTTTTTGTCAGATTAGGATTACAAGCCAGCGTCTGCAAATACTTGATTCACAATCTCTTGTGCTTCGGCTTCAATCTGTTTTAGGTGCTCATCACCTTTGAAGCTTTCGCAGTAGATTTTATAGATATCTTCAGTACCAGATGGGCGCGCTGCAAACCAACCATTAGCGGTTGTGACTTTTAGGCCACCGATTGCCGCGCCATTACCTGGAGCATGCGTTAGGCGAGCCGTAATCGCGTCACCAGCTAGAGTTTCTGCAGACACCATCTCAGGTGATAGCTTCTTAAGCACGTTCTTCTGCTCTGTATTCGCTACCGCTTGAATACGGTTGTACTTAGACTCACCGTGCTTAGCCGCAAGCTCTTCATAGTACTGCTGAGGGTTCTTACCCGTTACCGCAGTGATTTCTGCCGCTAGAAGACAAAGGATGATGCCGTCTTTGTCTGTTGACCACGGTGTACCATCTTTACGAAGGAAAGATGCACCTGCGCTTTCTTCGCCACCAAAGCCAAACTCACCGTTGTACAAACCGTCAACAAACCACTTAAAGCCAACGGGTACTTCACACAGCGTACGGCCAAGATCAGCGACAACACGGTCAATCAGCGCACTCGATACCAACGTTTTACCTACAGCAACGTCAGCGCGCCATTCACTGCGATGACGGTATAGGTAGTCGATACACACTGCTAGGTAATGGTTTGGGTTCATCAGACCTTTTGGCGTTACGATGCCGTGACGGTCGTAGTCTGGGTCATTACCAAATGCCAAGTCATAGTCATCTTTAAGCGCTAGCAGACCAGCCATTGCATATGGAGACGAGCAGTCCATACGAACAACGCCATCTTTATCCAATGACATGAACTGGAATGATGGATCGACCGCTTCGCTTACCAAAGTAAGATCTAGATTGTACGCTTTGCCAATTTGATGCCAGTAATCAATGCCTGAGCCACCCAACGGATCAACACCAATCTTGAGACCCGCTTTTTGGATCGCTTCCATATCAATGACATTGACTAGGTCATCAATATACGGCTTCACCAAATCACGCTCTTCAAACAAATCATTCGCTTTCGCAACGGCGATAGGTAGGCGCTTAACGTCTTTCATTTCGTTGCTGATGATTTCGTTAGCACGGTCTTCAATCGCCTGAGTTAGCTCAGCTTCTGCTGGACCACCATGCGTTGGGTTGTACTTGATACCGCCATCTTGAGGTGGGTTGTGTGAAGGCGTAATGACAATACCGTCCGCTTTCTTATCGCTGGACAGGTTGTAAGTCAAAATCGCGTGTGAGATACCAGGGGTTGGCGTATAGCCGTTATCTTCCTGAGCAATCACGTGTACACCGTTGGCAACCAATACCTCAACCACAGTCGCGAACGCTGGTTCTGACAGTGCGTGAGTATCTTTACCGACAAACAGTGGGCCCGTTGTGCCTTTCTCTGCGCGTACTTCAGCCACAGCTTGTGCAATGGCAAGGATGTGGTTTTCGTTGAAGGTTGCCTTGTCGGCACTACCGCGGTGACCAGACGTACCAAACTGTACGCTTTGAGCTGTGTTACCAGCTTCTGGTTGAACTAAGAAGTAATTAGAAACAAGCGCTGGGATATTATGCAAATCTTCTTGCAAAGCCTTTTGGCCCGCGCGTGGGTGTATAGCCATAACTGACGTCCTTTCAAATTCAAGCTTAAAAAATACAAAAAACCTCATAATACTCGTTTAAGTTTGAACATTATGAGGTTTAAATCGAAATCTTAGATAGAAGCCGTGACTTTCTCGATGAGCTCTGCAGGGAATTCCATCATGGTCATCACCTGCTCGACCATTTGTCTCTTACGACTGGTGTTGGTGTTGGTAATCACCCAAAACGGCGTATTTGGAATGGCTTTTGGTTTCGTTGTATTGCCACTCTCTAGCAGGGTCGCTTCATTGTTAGCGAAGTAGACACGCTTGCGACCTTTCACTTGCGTCGCCTCTGAAAAACCTTCTGGATTCAAGCGATGCAAAGTAGACAAGACCAACATAAAGCGGTCAATCGCTTTCTTAAGGCCCGCAAACTCGTCTGAAATCAGTAAAGAGCGCATCTCTTTTACTGAATCAACAGCTTCTACTTTTGGTGCCTCTTTACTCACGACAATCGTCTTAGCGGCAGCGGGTCTCTTTTCCGTCTCGGCTGCATCTACCTTTAATAAACGTCGTAAGATATCTGAAGCACTTTCGCCAATGTGGTGGGTCTGGCTTGCAATGTAACGGTATAGATCCTCATCAACCTCAATTGTTTTCATTCGCTTTTCACAATCTCTATGTTTAAACTCTGGATGATTATAACGAGTTCCGCGATGAACCTCCACGTTAAACACATCACGAATAACAGAAAATGTCAGCTTTATTAAACTACAAAAGAGAAGGTCACGGCGCGCCAGTCGTTCTCATCCACGGACTATTTGGTGACCTCAATAACCTTGGCGTGCTTGCTCGAGAACTTAAGCAAGATCATGATGTCATCAGCATCGATCTTCGCAATCATGGGCGTTCGTTTCACAGCGAAGAACATAGCTATTCATTAATGGCGAACGATATCATTGAGTTACTTGAAGAACTTAATGTAAAACACCCGATTATTATTGGTCACTCCATGGGCGGAAAGGTCGCGATGAAGCTTTGTGATTACGACTACCCTATCCAAAAACTCGTGGTGATGGACATGTCTCCGGTCAAATACGACACCCGACGACATGACAACGTGCTCGCGGGGCTCAATGCCGTTTGTCAGCAAACACCAAAGACACGCGGCGAAGCCATGGCAGTAATGAGCGAGCACATCGAAATGGAAGGAGTTAGGCAGTTTCTCGGTAAGTCGCTCTATAACACCGGTGAGCATATGGGATGGCGTTTTAACCTCAAAGGCCTAGAGCAAAACTACATGCAGATACTCGACTGGCAACCAATCCGCAAGACCGAGACGCCTGTCCTGTTTCTAAAAGGTGCCGACTCTGACTACCTCCAAGCGGATCATCAGCAACAGATTCAACAGCAGTTTGGTCAGGTAAAGGTCCACATTGTCGCGAACACGGGTCACTGGCTGCACGCAGAAAAGCCAAACGAGGTATTGCGAGCGATACGCAAATTCATCTAATTTTGACCTACATCGTAAGCAGGTTGATTTCCATGGATTAACTTTACCGAGTAACAATGGTATAGTTCCGCGCAAGCATATTGGCACAAAGGAATACCATGCTTTACGAGCATATAGATAAACTCGAGTCCATTGGTTTGGATCTATTGTTTGCATCCATCTTTTTTCTGATCGGTATGGCAATCAAAGATGTACTAAAACAAGGCAATGTCCCCGAGTTTGGTCGACGTATTGTGTGGCTTGTGCTGTTCTTAGGCTGTGCAGGTTTTGTCGCAAAAGGCATTATTCAGCTTAGCTGGGAAGGCACAGGACTGGGCTAATCGCCACTGTTCCTGAATCCAACGAAGACAGATAAAAAGGTACTGAATCTATGGCAAGTGTAGGTCTATTCTTTGGTAGCGATACTGGCAACACAGAAGCTATTGCAAAGATGATCCAAAAACAATTGGGTAAACAGCTCATCCACGTTCAAGACATCGCTAAAAGTAGTAAAGAAGACATCGATAACTTCGATCTGCTTCTACTTGGTATCCCAACTTGGTATTACGGCGAAGCTCAAGCAGATTGGGATGACTTCTTCCCTGAGCTAGAGGGCATCGACTTCTCTACTAAGCTAGTGGCTATCTTCGGCTGTGGTGACCAAGAAGATTACGCAGAATACTTCTGTGACGCTATGGGTACAGTACGTGACATCGTTGAAGGCAAAGGTGGCACTATCATCGGTTACACTTCAACAGATGGCTACGAATTTGAAGCGTCAAAAGCACTCGTTGAAGGTGACGAATCTCAATTTGTTGGTCTATGTATTGACGAAGATCGTCAACCAGAGCTGACGGATGAGCGCGTATCGAGCTGGACTAAGCAGCTTTATGAAGAAATGTGCCTAGCTGAGCTAGAAGACTAATTCTTCATAAACGTAAAAAACCTCCTATTGGAGGTTTTTTTGTATCTAAAGCAGCAAAACTCTATGCTCCCACTGATTCGGTATCACTGGCTTGCATTTCTCGATACTCAGCCTTTTTACGAATATACAGCTTACGCTGAATAGTCGATACAACCTCGCCCTTGTTGTTCTGGATATGAGTAACAAATTCAGGAAAGCACTTTTCTCCAGTGGCAGTGCTCTGCAATATGTCATCCAACATGTCCTGACTCACCACAAATTCGGCTCGAAGATCGGAAAATCCCGGCTTAATAAAATCGATACTTGCTTCTTTATCCCATACATAATACTGTTCGCGCAATATCCCCATCAGCATCAAAGAGTAGATAGGATCCGTCATTGCAAAGATGCTGCCTCCAAACTGAGAGCGGTTGGCATTCTTGTTCCACCAGCGCAGCTTCAAACGAACCTTCACAGAACGAAAGTCCTCACTGATCTCTTCAATGCGTATGCCCGCCCCCCAAAAAGGTGGCCAAATATTCAAAGCAAACTTAACGTATTTAGGTTTATAAATTTTCGCTAATCGTCTATCCATAACTACAACTCTTCACTAGATGTAAACAAATTGTAACTGGTCAGATGTGTTTGTAAAGTGACATAGTTCTGCTTCTATGTTAATAGTTAGTAACCCTTTGAAGTTCGTGGTTTATTGTTACGCTGTAGTACCCTATAATGAATGGATACATGAAATCTGTTTATTGCTGCAGATCATCACAGGAAAGTTTATGTCAGACAATAACAAGGCACTTAAGGACGCGGGACTGAAGGTCACGTTGCCAAGACTTAAAATTTTAGAAGTACTGCAGAAGCCAGAGTACCAACACATTAGCGCAGAAGACTTGTATAAGAAGCTTATCGACCTTGGCGAAGAGATCGGTCTAGCAACAGTTTATCGAGTATTGAACCAATTTGATGATGCCGGCATTGTCACTCGTCACCATTTCGAAGGCGGCAAGTCAGTATTTGAACTATCAACTCAGCACCATCACGACCACCTAGTGTGCCTAGACTGTGGTGAAGTCATTGAGTTCTCTGATGACCTAATCGAAACTCGTCAGAAAGAAATCGCGGCGAAATACAATATCGAGCTGACTAACCACAGCTTGTACCTATACGGTAAGTGTATTGGCGGCGCGTGTAAGACTGACCCTAAGGCGCATAAGCCTAAGTAAGTCTTTGTTTGGATATGAAAAAACCAGCCTGATGGCTGGTTTTTTTGTGGGTTGGGTTTGGTGAGCGCTGTTTTTACCCCCTCTAGCTCCCCCTTATTAAGGGGGAGAACCACTACTCGCTCCTATCGTCGCATCGTACAAAATAAGGCGATGCGCAGCGAGCCAGTAGTTCCTCCCCTTTTAAGCGGGGCGCGCAGCCGGGAGACTAGGAGGGGTCAGCTCTTAACAGCTCTTAAACCTACTTCCCTTCAATCTTCGCCCAAGTATCACGAAGACCAACCGTACGGTTAAACACCAAAGACTCAGCAGTAGAATCTTTAGAGTCCGCACAGAAGTAACCCATACGCTCAAACTGGTAACCTTGCTCAGCTTTCGCTACCGCTAGACTTGGCTCAACAAAACCGTTGATCACTACCAGTGAGTCTGGGTTGATGGTTTCAGCAAAGTTATCTGCCGCTGCTGGGTTAGCGACGGTAAATAGGCGATCGTATTGACGAATCTCTGCTGGAAGACCTTTGTCAGCTGATACCCAGTGGATAACGCCTTTCACTTTACGACCATCCGCTGGATTTTTACCTAGCGTTTCTGGATCGTAGCTACAGAAGATAGTGGTGATATTGCCTGCATCGTCTTTCTCGATGCGCTCCGCTTTAATCACATACGCGCCGCGTAGACGTACTTCTTTGCCTAGCACCAAACGCTTGTACTTCTTGTTCGCTTCTTCGCGGAAGTCTTCACGCTCAATCCAAACTTCGCGAGTAAATGGTACTTCACGAGTGCCCATTTCTTCTTTGTTTGGATGGTTCGCAAGGGTTAACGTCTCACCTTCACCCTCGTAGTTCTCGATAACAATCTTAACTGGGTCAAGTACTGCCATCGCACGAGGTGCGTTCTCGTTTAGGTCATCACGAATACAAGATTCTAGTGAACCAAACTCGATCATGTTCTCTTGCTTAGTCACACCAATACGCTTACAGAACTCGCGAATTGACGCTGGCGTGAAGCCACGACGACGCAGACCAGAGATAGTCGGCATGCGAGGGTCGTCCCAACCGTTAACCAGTTTCTCTGTCACAAGTTGGTTTAGTTTACGCTTCGACATTACCGTATATTCAAGGTTTAGTCGGCTGAACTCGTACTGGCGAGGCTGACAATCGATAGTGATGTTATCTAGAACCCAGTCGTATAGACGACGGTTGTCTTGGAACTCAAGCGTACATAGTGAGTGCGTAATGCCTTCTAGCGCATCTGAAATACAGTGCGTGAAGTCATACATTGGGTAGATGCACCACTTGTCACCTGTTTGATGGTGCTCAGCAAAACGAACACGGTATAGAACAGGGTCGCGCATTACCATGAACGAAGAGCCCATGTCGATTTTTGCACGAAGACATGCCGTACCTTCCTCGAAGCCGCCGTCACGCATTTTCTCAAATAGCGCTAGGTTTTCTTCAACTGGACGGTCGCGGTAAGGACTTGGCTTACCTGGTGCGGTTAGCGTACCACGGTACTCGCGGATCTGCTCTGGACTTAGCTCTTCAACGTACGCTAAGCCTTTGTTAATTAATTCAACCGCATACTCGTAAAGCTTGTCGAAGTAGTTAGATGAGTAGCACACTTCACCTGACCAATCGAAGCCTAACCAGCTTACATCATTCTTAATTGACTCAACGTATTCAACGTCTTCTTTTTCAGGGTTGGTGTCGTCAAAGCGCAAGTTGCACTGACCCTGGTAGTCCTGAGCAATACCGAAGTTCAAACAAATAGATTTCGCGTGACCGATGTGCAGGTAACCATTTGGCTCCGGCGGGAAACGAGTATGCACGCTAGTATGCTTGCCATCCGCTAAATCTTTATCAATGATTTGGCGAATAAAGTTCGATGGACGAGCCTCAGCTTCACTCATCTATAACACCTCTATGTTTTAAGTATTGTCAGATATATAAACGCTAATGATCCACAATTCTTTGAGAAACCTCAACAAGATCTCGCATTTTCATTAGATTATTTTAGTACTGAATTATGAACAGGTAACACAGGCGGTTCTACAGGCACAAAAAAAGCCTCTCGGGGGAGAGGCTTTGGTATGGAAATCAATAAGTCAGAGTGATTATGGCAGTTTCACTTCTGATAGGTCTTCACCAGCGCCGATAGACTTCATTTCACCAGCGATGATTTCAGCTAGAGGGCCAAGGATAACTTGTAGGTTGTTTTCACCTAGTTTAACCACACCCTTCGCGCCAAGTTTCTTAAGTACTGCTTCGTCAGCAACAGAGCGGTCTTTAAGTGTTAGGCGTAGACGAGTGATACAAGCATCGATTGACGTTAGGTTGTCATGACCACCTAGCGCTTTTAGGTATTGGCGAGCTAGGTCACCGTTTTTGCCTTCGCCAGCTGCAACTTCTACTGCTTCGTCATCATCTTCACGACCAGGCGACTTCAGGTTGAATGCGCGGATTGCGAAGCTGAAAGTGAAGAAGTATAGAGCACCAAAACCTAGACCGATGATTAGTAGCATGAATGGTTTCGTTGCTAGACCCCAGTTCAGTACGAAGTCGATTAGACCAGCAGAGAAGCCGAAGCCGTGTAGCGTACCAAACATGTTAGCTACGACTAGAGACAGACCTGTGAACACGGCGTGCATTGCGTATAGTGCAGGTGCTAGGAATACGAACATGAATTCTAGTGGCTCAGTGATACCTGTTAGGAAAGAACAGAATGCTACTGAGAATAGAGCGCCACCAACTTGACCACGTTTTTCAGCAGGAGCTGCTAGGTACATAGCTAGTGCTGCACCAGGTAGACCAAACATCATTACTGGGAAGAAGCCGTTCATGAATACGCCAGCGCCTTTGTCGCCGCCGAAGAAGCGGTGTAGGTCACCAGACTTCACTGTTTCAGTAACTTCTTTAACTGTTGCAGTGATTTCAGGCGTTACTGAGTTAGCGAATTCAAATGTGTGAGACTGACCAGCAACTAGAGTCTTAGCAAGAGCTGGGTCAACACAAAGCTGTTGTAGTGCAGGTAGAGCTTGGCCAGCTGCTTGCGCGCCAGTTACCATGATCTCTTGACATGTACCCATACCGAACCAGAAATAAGAGTTAAGTACGTGGTGCAGACCAACAGGGATAAGCGCACGGTTAAGTGTACCGTAAACAAACTGACCTACTGCGCCAGATGTAGATACTGCGTGTGCTAGGGCGTCTAGACCGCCTTGGATTGAAGGCCAAACCACACCAGAGATAGCACCAGCTACGAGAGCAAACAGACCTGCCATGATAGGTACAAGTCGCTTACCTGAGAAGAATGCTAGCCATTCTGGTAGGCGAGTAGCGTGGAATGCGTTATATGAGTGACCAGCGATGATACCTGCGAAGATACCGCCGAAGAATGACATGTTAACGCTTGCATCAATTGTGGTTGCTGCCGCTGTTAGTGAGAAGTAAGCAACTGCACCAGCAAGACCTGCTGCACCGTTACCATCTTTAGATAGACCAATCGCGATACCTAGACCGAAAAGCAGTGGTAGCTGACTGAAGATTGCATTACCTGCAGCCGCCATAAATGGAACGTCTAATAGATCAGGTTGGCCCAAACGTAGTAGAAGCGCCGCAATTGGAAGCGTTGCGATAGGAAGCATCAATGCTTTACCTAGCTTCTGCGCATATCCTAGAATATTCACCTTAAGTTCCCCCTATAGGATTTGAATTTTTTTGGACGACTTATTTTAGCCGTTCAATTTAGTCCTTTTCAGTGTATGGAATTAAATTCGCCCCGCAAATTAAAACCTTATCATTTGTGATCCTAATCACCAGTTTTTGCCAAAATTCAGGCTTTTTGCTAGCGAGATCATAAAACTTATTTTATCATACGAAAAAATGATCAAATCTAAGTAGGATTTCCATAGTGAGAGTTGCAAAGAATGGCGGTTAAACTGCGATATAAATCAAGTTTTCAACAACCGCTCATATAGAAAAAATGATAATAACTCTCGATTAATCATTAAGTTACTTTGACCATATTAACTATTTATAACTTGCTGACTTAAAATTCGCCCTGTTACTAAGTGCTAGAAATCAAGTAAAATCAATACGATTAATCTCAGCGATGTAACAAGCTAGAAAGAATACAACACAAGGATTCGCTAACTATGTATGCATTAACGAACTGTAAGGTCTTCACTGGTTCTGATGTTCTCACCAATCATGCAGTGCTTATTGATGGAGAAGACATCCATTCTATCGTTCATGATTCAGAACTGTCTTCGTCAATTGAACGTGTGGATTTGAATGGCGCTAACCTAAGCCCAGGTTTTATTGATCTGCAGCTTAACGGTTGTGGCGGTGTGATGTTTAACGACGAAATCACCGCAGATACAATTCACACCATGCATAGAGCTAACCTAAAGTCGGGTTGTACCAGCTTTCTGCCAACTCTGATTACATCGTCAGATGAGAATATGCGTCAGGCGCTATCGGCAGCTCGTGAGTACCACGACCAATATAAGAACCACTCTCTAGGTCTGCATCTAGAAGGTCCATATTTGAACGTTGCGAAAAAAGGCATCCACAGCCCAGATTTCATTCGTCAGTCTGACGACGCAATGATTGACCTTATCTGCGAAAACCGCGATCTCGTTGCCAAGGTAACACTGGCCCCTGAGCAAAATGCGCCAGAGCACATCGAAAAACTTCACAATGCAGGTATCGTGGTTTCTATTGGTCACACCAATGCGACATACGAACAAGCTCGCCAGGGCTTTGAGTCAGGCATCACCTTTGCGACACACTTGTTTAATGCGATGACTCCAATGACAGGCCGTGAACCTGGCGTCGTTGGCGCGATTTATGACACTCCAGATGTCTACGCCGGTATTATCGCTGACGGTTTTCACGTCGACTATGCGAATATTCGTATCGCGCATAAAGTGAAGGGCGAAAAGCTCGTATTAGTGACGGACGCCACAGCTCCGGCGGGTGCTGACATGGAATACTTTATTTTTGTCGGTAAGAAAGTATATTACAAGGATGGTAAGTGTGTGGATGAAAATGGCACCTTGGGTGGCAGCGCACTGACCATGATAGAAGCGGTTCAAAATACAGTAGAACACGCTGGTATCGCTTTGGACGAAGCTCTACGTATGGCTACGCTCTACCCTGCGAAAGCGATGGGTATCGAAGGCAAACTCGGTCGTATCAAAAAAGGCATGGTTGCTAACCTGACTGTGTTCGACAGAGACTTCAATGTTCAAGGCACGGTTGTTAACGGACAATACGAGCAAAATTAAGCATGAATGGCGGACAAATAGGTAACGTAGATTTAGTAAAACAACTCAATAGCGCAGCGGTTTACCGTTTGATAGACCAGCAAGGTCCTATCTCGCGCATTCAAGTTGCAGACGTCAGCCAACTGGCTCCTGCAAGTGTTACCAAAATTACCCGCCAATTGCTCGAACGCGGCCTTATTAAAGAGGTCGCTCAGCAAGCTTCAACCGGTGGCCGACGTGCGATATCGTTGACCACTGCTGTCGAACCCTTCCACTCCGTTGCAGTCCGCTTAGGCCGTGATTACATCTCTTTCTCACTTTATGACTTGGGTGGTAAAGAACTCGCTTTTGCCCATAAAGAGCTTTACTACACCAATCAAAACGAGCTGAGTGAAGGCTTAATCACTGAAATCCGTGAGTTCCTTAAACAACACAGCCCGAAGATCGATCAGCTTATTGCTATTGGCGTTACCCTGCCAGGTTTGGTCAACCCAACTACGGGCGTTGTAGAATACATGCCAAACACCGATATCGACAAACTCGAGCTTGCAGATCTTGTGAAGCAGCAGTTTAAGGTAGAGTGTTTCGTTGGCAATGACGTTCGTGGCCTAGCACTCGCTGAACACTATTTTGGTGCCAGCCGTGATTGCCAAGATTCAATTCTAGTTAGCGTTCACCGAGGCACTGGTGCCGGCATTATTGTCAACGGTCAGGTTTTCTTAGGGCACAACCGTAACGTTGGTGAGATTGGTCATATCCAAATCGATCCACTTGGCGAGCAGTGTCAATGTGGCAACTTTGGTTGTCTAGAGACCGTAGCGGCTAACCCAGCCATCGTTAAGCGAGTTCGCACCCTCATCGAACAAGGCTATGAGTCAACGCTGGCACTCAAAGAGCACATCACTATAGAAGATGTCTGCTCTCACGCACTCAATGGTGACGAACTGGCGAAACAGAGCTTAGTTCGCGTGGGTAATCAATTAGGTAAAGCGATTGCGATTACTATTAACCTATTCAACCCACAAAAAGTCATCATCGCTGGCGATATTACCATGGCGAAAGACATCCTTTTCCCTGCAATCCGCCGCAATGTCGAGAATCAATCGCTAACCACCTTCCATAGCGATCTACCCATTGTTGCCTCAGAGATAGACAAGCAGCCAACCATGGGTGCTTTCGCGATGATCAAGAGAGCAATGCTCAACGGCGTTTTGTTACAAAAACTACTTGAAGATTGAACAAGTGTAATGAAATTCCGCAGCACCTAAGCGGTAATTTCGAGTAGAATAGACGACCACACGCATGTGTGGTCTTTTTTTTTGTGGAAAACTAATAGAATAATATGGAACTGATTCTAATCACCGTCGCCTTTATTGCAGGCTTTCTCGCTCTCAAATGCCAATTGCCCCCTTTAGTCGGCTTTTTGCTCGCAGGCTTCTTGCTGCATAACTTTGGCTTTGAATCAACGTCGACCATCACCACCCTGGCAGACCTTGGGGTCACCTTGCTGCTATTTACCATCGGTCTTAAGCTCGACGTTAAAACACTGCTGTCCAAGGAAATCTGGGCCGGCGCGACCGTCCACAATCTACTTTCTACCCTACTCTTTGCCTTACTACTTCTGGGACTAAAATTCCTTGGCGTGACCAGTTTGGCAACGCTAGGCATCGATCAACTGATATTGCTTGGCTTTGCTCTCTCTTTCTCCAGTACTGTTTTTGCGGTGAAGACACTACAAGAAAAAGGGGAAATGAATGCCACCTACGGCACACTGGCGATCGGTATCCTGGTTATGCAGGATATCTTTGCGGTTATCTTCTTGACCGCATCGACAGGTAAGTTCCCTGAATGGTACGCCATCGCCCTCTTTGGTTTACCGCTATTGCGTCCAATTATGTTCAAGCTGCTCGACAAAGCGGGTCACGGGGAAATGCTAGTATTGAGTGGTATTTTCTTTGCTTTGGTCATGGGTGCCGGTCTATTTGAGCTAGTAGGCATGAAACCAGATCTTGGTGCACTTATACTTGGTATGCTGCTCGCTTCTCATCGCAAGGCGTCTGAGCTGTCTAAGTCACTCTTTAACCTCAAAGAGCTGTTCCTTGTCTGCTTCTTCCTGAATATAGGGTTAGCAGACGAGCCGACGATGCAAGGCTTTATCCTTGGCGTGTTGCTGCTTCTATTGCTACCGCTTAAAGGTATTCTTTACTTCGTGGTGATCAACGCGTTTAAATTCCGCGTCCGCACTTGCCTATTAACCACACTCACCCTATTCAACTTTAGTGAATTTGGATTGATTGTTGGCGGCCTTGCCTACAAGCTTGGCTGGATCTCAGGCGATATTTTGGTGGCATTAGCGATATCGGTATCGCTGTCATTTATTATTTCTGCCCCGCTCAACCGCGTGGGTCACAGTATCTATTTACGCTCAGCAAAATGGCTCAAGGAGCAAGCAGCAGAGAAAATTAATACACGAGATCAGTTTATCAACCCAGGAGAAGCACAGGTACTGATCCTAGGGATGGGAAGAATCGGTAGCGGAGCATACGATGAACTTTATGAACGCTATGGAAAGGTAAGCTTGGGAGTAGAAGTTCGCGAAGAGGCCGCCGCCGATCACCAAGCTAAAGGTCGAAATGTTATCGCTGGTGATGCGACTGACCCTGATTTTTGGGAACGCATCCTTGATACCGCCCATGTAAAGCTGGTTCTTCTGGCAATGCCACACCACCAAGGTAACCAAACGGCGCTAGAGCTACTTCAGAAAAAACAGTTCAAGGGACAAGTCGCAGCTATTGCTGCTTATCCAGATCAATTGGCGGAACTTGAAGAAATGGGTGTCAATGCTGCATTTAACATCTACAGCGAGGCAGGTAGTGGTTTTGCTCGCCATGTATGTGACCAACTGCAGCCGAATCTAAAGTAAGCCAAATTTATCAATTCAACAGCCGCTAAATAGCGGCTGTTTTGCTTTTAGCGACCAAAAAAGCACCCAAACATTGATTTCATTCATCAAAAATGGATTTTATTTAAATAATTTCTAATTAACATCGCCTTTTATTCTATTTTTCATTGTTCACGGTTGCTTTTTTTTGTGCAGATGGCAAATTGAACTCAACAGCGTTAAATTTCATCAAAAAGGAAGTTGTATGTGTTCAGTATTTGGCATTTTAGACATTAAAAGTGATGCAGCCGCTCTACGCCCAATCGCGTTAGAAATGTCTAAAAAGCTTCGCCACCGTGGTCCTGATTGGTCAGGTATCTATGCTTCAGATAAAGCAATTCTTGCGCATGAGCGCCTAGCTATCGTTGGTCTTAATAGTGGTGCGCAGCCACTTTACAGCCAAGATAAAAAACACATCCTTGCAGTAAATGGTGAAATCTATAACCACAAAGAAATTCGTGCTCGCTACGAAGGTAAATACGAGTTCCAAACGGATTCTGACTGTGAAGTTATTCTAGCGCTCTATGAAGATATGGGTGCAGATCTGCTTGAAGAGCTAAACGGTATCTTCGCATTCGTACTGTACGATGAAGAAAAAGATGAGTACCTAGTGGGCCGTGACCATATCGGTATCATCCCACTTTACCAAGGCTATGACGAGCATGGTAACTACTACGTTGCTTCAGAAATGAAAGCACTGGTACCAGTTTGTAAAACCATTAGTGAGTTCCCTCCTGGTTGTTATTACGGTTCTAAAGATGCAGAACCTCAGCGTTACTACATCCGTGACTGGAACGAATATGCAGCAGTTCAAGGTAACACCACCAGCAAAGAAGAGCTGACGGAAGCCCTTGAAGCGGCGGTTAAGCGCCAGCTTATGACTGACGTACCTTATGGTGTGTTGTTATCTGGCGGCCTAGATTCTTCTATCACCTCAGCGGTTGCAAAACGCTTTGCGGCAATGCGTATTGAAGACGATGAGCAGTCTGCAGCATGGTGGCCACAGCTTCACTCATTCGCAGTGGGTCTTGAGGGTGCTCCAGATCTTAAAGCAGCTCGTGAAGTTGCCGATCAAATCGGTACCGTTCACCATGAGATGACCTACACAATCCAAGAAGGTTTGGATGCGATTCGTGATGTTATCTATCATATTGAAACCTATGACGTCACCACCATCCGCGCCTCAACACCAATGTTCTTAATGGGTCGTAAGATCAAAGCGATGGGCATTAAGATGGTGCTATCTGGCGAAGGTGCTGACGAGATCTTTGGCGGCTACCTTTACTTCCACAAAGCGCCAAACGCGAAAGAGTTCCACGAAGAGACTGTGCGTAAACTACTCGCACTGAACATGTTTGACTGTGCTCGTGCCAACAAGTCGCTTGCAGCTTGGGGGGTAGAAGGTCGCGTTCCATTCCTAGATAAAGAATTTATCGACGTGGCTATGCGCCTGAACCCAGAAGATAAGATGTGTGGTAACGGTAAGATGGAAAAACACATTCTTCGTGAGTGTTTTGAGCATTACCTACCAGAATCAATCGCATGGCGTCAAAAAGAGCAATTCTCTGATGGCGTTGGCTACAGCTGGATTGACACGCTAAAAGAAGTGGCTGAAGCTAAGATCACTGATCAACAAATGGAAACCGCGGCATTCCGCTTCCCATACAACACACCAACAACGAAAGAAGGTTATGCATACCGTGAAATCTTTGAAGAGTTGTTCCCGCTAGAGTCAGCAGCGAAGTGTGTACCGGGTGGTCCATCTGTCGCTTGTTCTTCAGCGAAAGCAATTGAATGGGATGAGTCATTCCAAAACTGTGTTGACCCATCGGGCCGTGCAGTTCAAGCTGTTCACAACGACGCTTACTAAGATACAAAAAAACCAGCTTCGGCTGGTTTTTTTACGTCTATTGTATAGGTCTAGCCTGGATGTCCATCCGCCCTTGGTGTCACGAGCATTTTGCCAAAGTGATACACATACATAGCAAACGCAAACGCCCATAGACCGGCGCTAATATCCACCATGGTAAACATGTGTTGAGGCCAAAGCGGGACTCCGACACTGCGCACGACCGCTGCCAAGATGATAGCGCCAAACGCCAGTGTCATGTTTGGACCTTCGTAGATTGCTCTTCCAGTATGACCCATAGTGACGCGACTTATCATAGCAAGCACAAGACCACCTAAGGCCCCTACCGCAAACAAATGAAGCATCGCGTGAGCCGCGAAAGCGTCAGTGAGAATACCACGGTATAACAAGCTCAATGGCAAGCATAAGTAGGTTAGCATTAACGACCATACCAAAGGCTCAGATAAGGTTAACCAAGGTTTCCAGCGGATCCAACGAGCCAATTGCAACGCCCCAGCAATCAACATTAAAGGTTTCCCTAGAGTGGCTAGCGACAGCGGGAAGAAGCTCAGCACAAACAGCATCATCAACGGCAAGGTCGATAGCCATTCGAGCCATACAATGGGCTGTGGCTTTTCATACTGAAAACGACGGGCAGCAAAGAACGGAATAACTCGCCCTCCCATCACTGACAACAAGATAGTAAACCACCACAACATCGCTTGCCATACCGCGCTGGAGCTAAATGGAGGCATGCCTTTGATCGTTGCATAGCTCGCGAAGTTCGCAAAAATCGCCAATAAAAAAAGAGGAACAAAGAACAGATTGCGCCACCCTTTTGAGCGATACACACGAAAGCCAACCTCATAGGCGGCCAAAGCAATGAACAGAGATTCAATACTTGAGGTTAACCACAAAGGCACAGGCGTCCAAAACAAGATACGAGTGGCAACCCATAGCCCCACCAAAATTAACAAACGATAATGCTTAGTTCCATTAATACCCGTCCAAGTTTGCACTGCAGTAAGTACAAACCCCACCACTATTGCCATCGCGAAACCAAAAATCATTTCGTGTGCGTGCCACCACAACGCCGGCACCTTGAGTGCATCAGGTTGACCGGTTTGGAACATAATGACCCAAGCCACAACTGCAAAAATAGCGTAAACGCTACCGAGTAAGAAAAATGGACGAAAGCCCAACCTAAGCCAAGCAGGAATCGCTTCTTCGGCTTTTTTATCGACGATATTTAACATCTCAACTCGCTATCTAATCTCTAACCAAGAACCTATTGCATGAAGCATGCCACACTTTAAATCACTATTTATCAGATATATAGAATAAATAAGTGTCTTTTTGACTCACCAAGACTTAGAGTCATAAGGACACGAAATAGTCATTAAGTAATAAGTTACTTTGGGACAAAATGAAAGAATCACGCAATAGGTTCTTCTTATCAGGGCTCTATTTTTTATAACAACGCTCGTTGATAGAACAAAATGTCAAACTCTCTCGAGGAGATGAGTATTGTATTGTGTTTGCGCCAATAGAGAGTAAACTTTCCGACCCTTTAATCAAAACCCTATTAATACTAGGTGAAAACGAATGTCTAACAGTGTTTCATCGCTCAACAAGCGAATGAACATCGTCGCGCTGACGTGGCCCATTTTTATCGAAGTCTTACTGCGCACCGCTCTCAATACTACCGATGTGTTTATGCTCAGTGGCTATTCTGATCAAGCGGTTTCCGCGGTCGGTGTGATCACCCAGATCAGCTTTTTTCTTATCGTCGTGTCCATGATGGTCAGCAGTGGCACAGGCATTCTCATCGCTCAATACAATGGCGCATCGAAATTTTCTGAATCCGCACAAACGGGGGTCGCGAGCATTCTATTGGCTCTTGGTTTAGGTGCTATTTTGAGCCTATCGCTGCTTGTGGGTGCTGAGCATTTTATTGCGCTGTTTGGATTAGAAGAACAAGTTGCAGCCTATGGTTACGACTATCTCATCATCAGCGGCTCAATGACCTTCAACGTCACTCTTGGTATCGTACTGACCACTATATTGAGAAGCCATGGCTTTTCGCGCTCTCCTATGGTCATTAACTTAATTGCGGGCGTTATTAATATATTCGGTAACTATGTCGCGCTCTATCAGCCATTTGGCTTACCTGTATTCGGTGTCAGTGGCGTAGCAACGGCAACCGTAGTGAGCCAAGTGATCGGCACACTATTAATGATATTAGCAGTACGTGGAAAACGCATTGACCTGCCATTCGAGACCTGGCGAGCTATCCCAAGCACACTCTACAAAAAGATCATGAAGATCGGCATGATGAATGCCGGAGAGATCCTGTCCTATAACATGGCGCAGATGACGATTGTCTACTTTGTCGTGCAGATGGGCACCGCATCATTGGCGGCATTTACCTATGCTCAGAACATCACGCGCGTTTCTTTTGCCTTTGCACTTGCTCTAGGTCAGGCAGGGCAGATTCAAACGAGCTACTTTATCGGTAAAGGCTGGGCTGATGACATACTGGGTCGCATCCAGAAATACTACCTAGTGGGTCTTGCGGCATCGACAGGCATAGTGATTACGCTGTTCTTGTTCCGATATCCACTTATCGATCTGTTCACCCAAGACCCGGAAATCGTCACACTTGTCGCGATGCTCATTGGTGGTTCTATTTTTGTTGAGTCAGGTCGAGTCTCTAATCTCATTTTCATCGCCGCTCTGAAAGGTGCTGGCGATATCAAGTTCCCTGTAAAAATGGGGATCTTGAGTATGTGGGGCATTGCTGTTGTCTTCGCCTACTTGCTTGGTCTGCATTGGGGCTTTGGTATCTTGGGCGCCTGGATAGCCATAGGTATGGATGAGTGGCTGCGCGGATTGGTTATGATTCATCGTTGGCGATCCAAAGTGTGGACTCGCTTTGCCCTGACTTAACCTCCACAGTCACCTTCAAGAAGCCATCGAGCACATCACTCAAACGATGTGCTCGAACTACAAACTGCTCTCCCTAATTGACGTCAACACCGCTTCATAAAGGGCCTCTTTGAGCCACTTAGCTTTTGCACTCAACTGTGATTGCTTTCTCCAAATCAATGCGATGTCGAAGTCGGCAACAGGTACTGGCGGAGCAACGGCAGTAAGGTGTGGCTGCATAAGGCTAATCTGCGCCATTTTTTCAGGAACAATGGCAAACATTGCACGCCCACTTACCAAGCGTCCGATGGTGAGGAAATTGCGAGACACTGCGGTTACCGAGCGAGTCAGTCCTACGGCATCCAAGTGTTTGTCTACATTGCTGGTAAAGGCTCCCTCAGGACTGACCAAACAGTGCGGCAGAGAGACGAAGGTTTCGATATCAACATGCTCAATGGGCACCTGAGATTGGTCATAGATACAAACGTGTTTTTCTGTATATAACGTTTGTCCATCGAACTGCTCATCCAATTCAGTAATGCTGCCGATGATCATATCTAGACTTTCTTGCTCACTGATCGACTTATAATTATTGCGATTCACGTTGACGAAGCTAACCTTTGAATGAGGGGCATCGGTTAGGATGGCATCGTAAATCACCGGACCAAAAATAAACTCAGCGTAGTCGGTCAGACCTATCTTACAGACGCCTCGATACTCATTGGGATCAAATACCGTCTTTGGCAAGACCTTATGTTGAACCAAGCTAAGGATCTGCTCTACGGTTGGAAAGAGCTCACTCGCACGCTCTGTCGGCACCATTTGGTGCGACTTTCTTTCAAACAGCTTATCGCCACACAGTTCTCTAAGTTTAGCGAGACTATGGCTCATTGCAGACTGACTAACGAAACAGTTCTGCGCGGCGACAGAGACACTGCGGGTCTGATATAGGTGATAGAACACAATCAACAAGTTGAGATCTATCCGCTTCCAATCTAATTTTCCTCGTCCCATTTCATTCATAGTAGGTATCAAAACTATCGATTTGAATCATTATATGTCACGACTTAGTATCAGCGCTAATCGAAAATGTTATCGCTACGCAGGTATTACTTTGTCTACAAGCAACTCAGATTCGCTCACTCGCGAACCCACTCAGCAGCAATCCTTGTTTGCCATCTTTAAGATCTTTTTTGCCCTTGGCTGGGTAAGCTTCGGTGGACCTGCTGCACACATTGGTTACTTTAGAAATACCTTTGTTGAAAAGCTCAAATGGCTCAGTGATAACGACTACGCACAAATCGTTGCCCTCAGCCAGTTCTTACCAGGACCAGGCTCAAGTCAAGTGGGCTTTGCTGTGGGTTATCAGCGCGCCGGTCTTGGCGGCGGCATCATGGCCTTTCTTGGCTTTACACTGCCCTCAGTTATTCTCATGTTGGCACTGGCAGTATTGAGCAGCCAATTAACCGAGTCGAGCGTATTCCAAAACATCGTCCATGGCTTGAAGCTACTTGCTGTACTGGTCGTGGCTGACGCGGCTTGGGGAATGTATAAAAACTTCTGCAAGTCTACGCTTACCGTGTCTTTGTGCATCGGGACAGCCATTGCACTGTTGGTCTTCCAGGGTATTGCCACGCAAATCATCGTGCTAATTATCGCAGCTCTTGTAGGTACTCGCTATCTAGCGACTGGCAACAATGATTCCCCTGCAGGCTCACTTTCTTTCTCGGTAATGCCATTAGTTAGCTTTTTTGCTTTGCTTGTTGCTCTGCCGCTACTTGGACACTTTTCGCCGTCACTGCAACTGTTCGCGGACTTCTACCAGGCAGGTAGCTTAGTGTTTGGTGGTGGTCATGTGGTTCTACCGTTACTTCAAAATATTGTTGGTGACCAATTAACTCAAGATGCATTCCTGACAGGCTACGCGGCGGCGCAAGCGGTTCCAGGGCCGATGTTTACCTTCGCCACCTATATTGGTTATGAGCTTATGCCAACGGCACCTATTGTGGGCGCCATCATCGCCACTCTTGGCGTTTTCGTTCCAGGCTTTCTATTGCTGGTAGGCGTTCTTAAGAATTGGCAACAGCTCGCAAGCATTCCAGCGGTTTCAGGGGCTCTCATGGGGGTCAACGCTGCGGTGGTTGGTCTACTACTCTCTGCCCTGTACCAACCCGTTTTCGTCAGCGCTGTGGTCTCTTCGCTTGACTTAGCCTGGGTTCTATTGGGCGCCTTACTGATGAAACAGTTTAAACTGCCTATTGTGTGGATGGTCATCTATTTTGCGTGTGCTGGCCTGATTGCTCCGAGCCTAGCAAATTTAATCTAAATCAAGTATCGCTCTGATTTTGAGCGATATTTCTCGCAACTTTTCTAGCTGATTCATACACTAATTATGAGGGGCAAATGCCCCTTATCGACCGTCAACTGCATCAAAAGGGTTAACGATATAAGCAAAAGCGTGTATTTATAGAATCACCTTCCGACACGGTTCGCACACGAACCTCTTGCTCCTGCGGCTGTATCTATGAGAGCAACTGTAACCGCAACCAGATTCGCGTGCCATGTTTGTAGGTGAGAGTAAGGAGGCGAGTTATGGACAAATCTACACCCCGCAATCGGCATCTCAACACCGCCAAAGCCGACTCAATCAATCAAGCTATTGAGCAGACGCACCTCGCTATTCACGAGCAAATACCTGAAGTCGTCAGAATGGCCTTTGCATCCTATGACAGTACTCACGGTCAGCTTCGAACCTTTGCGCACAGTACGTTACAAGGCACTCCCTTGCTTCATTATAGCGCGCCTATCTCTGCTCAGTCTCGCTTAGGTAAGATGGTCACTCGCCAACTAACTCGTGTGGTCAATGATATCCCTACCGAAATTGCCAATGACTCGCAGCATTCTAAATGGTTACTTGAACAGGGCTATGAAGCCTCATTCACTCGACCTGTGTTTGATAACGGTGAGTTTATAGGCCTGCTGTTTTTCGATGCTGATCGCAAAGGGTTCTTCGACTCATCAACCACCAGCGAGCTCATCAAAGATTCTGATAATCTCGTACGTCAGATTTGTGAACAGCGCCAGTGCGTCAACGCTATGTCCGATTTAGGCTTCTCTCTTCGCCGCACCAACTTCGAGCATCAGAACGAGAGCCTTGATCACGCCTATCGTGTTGGTCAGTACACGCGCCTAATTGGTGAGAAAGTAGCAGAGCTTTATCAACTGAACGATGAAACTATCGAGCATATGGTTCAGTTTGCTGAGCTGCATGATGTTGGTAAATACTCGAATCTTGGTAGTAAGCAGCAAAGCCTTTGGCTGGAGGATTGGGGGGATCATTTGAAACTCACCGCACAGATCCAGCAAGGTCTCAATCTGATTAACGCTTTAGCTCGGCAGATTCACGAAGAGCAACAAACCTGTGTTCAACTGCTAAGAGAGATCATTCAGTATCATCATGAGTATCTCGATGGCAGTGGTGCACCTCGCGGCCTCAGTCATGCACATATTCCTGTATCAGCGCGAATTGTTACCGTTGCTAACATTTTTGATGCCCTGACAAGTCACCGCTCCTACAGCGAATCTTGGTCACTGACCCATGCGCTTCTAGAGCTAGAGAAAATGGTTACCCTCGGCAAGATCGACGGAAACTGTGTTCAAGCCCTACGTGCGCAGCAAGACGCTGTAAAGCTTGTGATGCAGTCAAACTTTCTACCGAGACATTAACCGTTAACAAATAAACGGCCTTCTACTCGTTGTGAATGCGCCCCGAAAAATTGAGTTTTTACTCGACTTATGTGCTCGGGGCCGCATTTATGCGCCAATCGCTTCTTGCAGTCCATTCTCAGTATGTCTAGTATTGTAGTGTTAACAATCAATTAACATAAATACAACTATAAAATTTATCGTTCTACACGTAAACGGAGTTCAAGAATGATACTGCCTAACGAAACGACTACTTCTAGCTGTACTCTACCACCGCCTAACGAAATGATCCTAAAGTGGGCGCATGAGAAACCTAACGAGGTTTACCTAAAACAAATCATTAACCGACAATTTGTTGAATTCACGTATGCCGAGGTTGCTGATAAAGCACTACGATTAGTTTCGGCACTTCGTGGGCTTGGCATTCAGCCTGGTGATAAAGTCGCGCTAATCTCGAAAAACTGTGCCGAGTGGTTTATTTGCGATCTTGCGATGATGCTCGGTGACTATGTCAGTGTGCCAATCTTCCCTACAGCAGGTCCTGATACCATTGAATATTGTCTCACTCACAGTGAGAGTAAGGTACTTATTGCAGGAAAATTGGATGACGCAGCGGCCACCAGTGAGGTGATGGGAAATCTTAGCGATTTGGTTACTATCTCTCTACCTTATGACTCGGCGCCAGAGTGCCAACACAGCTTTACTCAGCTGGTCGCCGACAATGAGCCAAGTGAAGAGCGTCCTGTTCACTACGATGATAAGCTGATGTCACTGGTTTATACCTCAGGTACGTCAGGTCTACCCAAAGGTGCGATGCTGACCTATGGCGCTTTTTCTTGGTCGGTACAAAGACTGATTGATCATATCGGTATTGAAGCCAATGACCGCTTGTTCTCTTACTTGCCACTCGCACACATTACCGAGCGAGTCTATATTTTTGGCTCTTCAGTGCAGGGTGGCGTACCCACTGCTTTCCCAGAATCACTGGATACCTTTATTGAAGACGTGAAGATGCAGCGCCCAACGCTGTTTATCTCTGTACCTCGTCTGTGGAACTTGTTCCAACAACGAATTCAAGACAAACTACCGCAGAAAAAACTCAATATCCTGTTGAAGATACCTTTCGTCAACACACTAATTAAGAAGAAACTCGCTGACGGTCTAGGCCTTGATCAGGCTCGTGTTTTAGGTTGTGGCTCAGCCCCTGTCTCACCTGCTCTTCTCGAGTGGTACCACAGCGTCGGCTTGAATATTACCGAAGCTTGGGGGATGACGGAATCCTTCGCCTACAGTACCCTCAACCATCCTTTCCGCGGGGATAAAATCGGTTCGGTGGGTAATGCAGGCCCGGGTATTGAGCTCAAGATTGCCGATGACTCAGAGATCATGGTTCGCAGTAAAGGCTTGTTCTCTGGGTACTACAAAAACGATATCGCAACACAAGAATCATTTGATAGTGACGGCTGGCTGCATACCGGTGATATTGGTGTGATCGATAGTGAAGGCTACCTAACTATCCAAGGTCGTAAAAAAGACACCTTTAAAACCGCCAAAGGTAAGTTTGTTGCGCCCGTTCCTATTGAGAAAAAGCTCGCTGAATACAGCCGCGTTGAGATGATGTGTTTGATTGGTTTAGGCCTGCCTGCGCCGATCTTACTGGTCGTCCCTCACGACTTCCCGAACTTCGACCGCGAGCGTTATGCTCGTACCGCGGAACGAGTCGTCAAACGCATGAATCAAGAGCTGGAATCTCACGAACACATCAAAGGCGTTCTTATGGTTAAAGAGCCGTGGAGCATTGAAAACGGTTTGCTAACCCCTACCCTTAAAATTAAACGCCACCTTCTGGAGCAGAAGTACCACGAAGTCGGTCAGAACTGGCCAAAAGGTCAGCTGGTGGTATGGGAAGAGTAATCACTCTTTATCGCAGAATAGGCGACCTTAGGGTCGCCTATTTTATTTCCAGAAAGGCCTACGGGACTCTTGCTTCGCTTCATAGGGAGTGATTCCGATATCATCAAGTAACCGTTCTGACATCTCTGCAAGCGCTTTTCGAGTTCTGTAATTTCGATACCAAACGCCAAGTACAGTTAAGATATTCTTTCTCAGTTGAAATCCACCGTTTCCTTGCTCTGCACATTCTAGCGTCGTAATTGTTCTGTCCATTTGTTTTCCCTCCGTCTTTTCGTATAATTTTTGTGCACACAGAGAAAACTGACAAACGATCTATCTTGCCATTGAGTTAAGGAAAACTTAAGTGAAAGATAAACTCCCTCCACTTCAAGGGCTGTATTATTTCTATCAAGCCGCCAAGCTTGGCAGCTTTAAGGATGCTGCTTCAACGCTTTATGTCTCAGCAGCAGCAATCAGCCAGCAGATACGTCAGCTAGAAGAGCAACTTGGTTGTGAGCTGTTTTATCGACAGCATAGAAAAGTCATGCTCACAGCCGAAGGACATTCGCTTTTTAAGGAGTTAAATCAGGGCTTTGAACATATTCTTCGCGGCGTTCAGAGCATCCATAACGACGCAGAGCCCAATCGACTCTCTATCTCTACCCTTCCCTCGTTTGCTCAACATTGGTTGGTACCCAGAATTCAGAGCTTTCGTGAACAGTATCCAGAGCTTAGCCTGCTACTTGAACCCAATAATAAACTGGTGACATTTCAAGATGACTCGGTGGATATCTGTATTCGCTATGGTAAGGGGCAATACCCTGATGTCGAGAGCCGACTTTTGATGGAGGACATTATTTATCCCGTTTGTCACCCTCTATATCAGCAGCAACACAACATCCACACGATTCATGATCTGCATAAAGCAGATTTAATTGAAGATACCTGGCCGGATATGGACTGGAGCTTATGGCTTAATCATGTGGGTGCGCCAATAGGCACGCGAACGCTTCAATATAATGGGGCGCACTTTGTTGTCGAAGGAGCATTGTCTGTGCAGGGGGTTGGATTGATTAAGCACAGCCTCGCTTACAGGTACATCAAAGAAGGGACACTGGTTCGTATCGGTGATTTCGCGCTAAAACCTAGATTCGCCTACTACGTGTGTGCACCGGCAAACCACTTCAATCGGCCTAAAATTCAAACCTTCTTATCTTGGCTTAACCAAGAAGTGGATGAGTTTAAGCGCTGTGATATGTCGCACCTCTCAGTTATCGAAACCGACTACGTTCTAAGGCCAAACTCACTGTAGAACCTTAAAATTAGGCGATAAAAAACCCGCCGAAAGGCGGGTTTTTACTATCTGAAGTCAAAGACCAATTACTTGTTGTCTTCTTTCGCTTTAGCGATAACTTCTTCAGCAACGTTTGCTGGACATGCTGCGTAGTGTTCGAACTCCATAGAGAACTGACCACGACCTGAAGTGATAGTACGTAGGTGACCGATGTAGCCAAACATTTCTGATAGAGGAACGTTAGCTTTAATACGAACACCAGTAGTACCAGCTTGCTGGTCTTTGATCATACCACGACGACGGTTAAGGTCACCGATTACATCACCCACGTGATCTTCTGGAGTGAACACGTCAACGTGCATGATTGGCTCAAGAAGCTGTGCACCAGCTTTTGGCATAGACTGACGGAATGCACCTTTCGCTGCGATTTCGTAAGCGATTGCCGAAGAGTCAACTGCGTGGAATGAACCGTCGAATAGCTCAACTTCAACGTCTAGCGTTGGGAAGCCAGCTAGAACACCGTTGTCCATCATAGCTTCGAAGCCTTTCTCAACTGCTGGCCAGAATTCCTTAGGAACGTTACCACCAACAACTGAAGAAGAGAACGTGAAGCCAGAGTTTGGCTCACCTGGTTTGATACGGTAGTCGATTTTCGCGAACTGACCAGAACCACCAGACTGCTTCTTGTGCGTGTAGCTATCTTCAACTGCTTGAGTGATAGTTTCACGGTAAGCTACCTGTGGAGCACCTACTTCTAGCTCAACGCCGTACGTACGCTTAAGGATGTCTACCTTGATGTCTAGGTGAAGTTCACCCATACCTTTCAGGATAGTTTCACCTGAATCTTCATCAGTCTCAACTTGGAAAGATGGATCTTCTGCAACCATCTTACCGATAGCGATACCCATCTTCTCTGTAGAACCTTTGTCCTTCGGAGAAACAGCGATAGAGATTACTGGTTCTGGGAAGATCATAGCTTCTAGAGTACATTCGTGCTTAGGATCACATAGAGTGTGACCAGTTTGAACGTTCTTCATACCTACTACAGCGATGATGTCACCAGCTTGTGCTTCAGTAAGTTCGTTACGCTCGTCAGCCTGCATCTCACACATACGACCGATACGCTCAGTCTTACCAGTTGCAGAGTTAAGGATAGTGTCACCCTTCTTCATGCGGCCTGAGTAGATACGGATGAACGTTAGTGCACCGAAACGGTCGTCCATGATTTTGAACGCAAGTGCTTTTAGTGGCGCGTCAGCGTCAACTGTAGCAACTTCACCAGTTGGCTCACCAGTTTCTGGATCTGTTAGAGGCTGAGGATCAACTTCAGTTGGAGCTGGTAGGTAATCTACAACAGCGTCAAGAACTAGTTGAACACCCTTGTTCTTAAATGCAGAACCACAGAATGTTGGGAAGAACGCTAGGTCACGAGTACCTTTACGGATACAACGCTTAAGGTCTTCGATAGAAGGCTCTTCACCTTCCATGTACGCTTCCATTAGGTCGTCGTCTTGCTCTACAGCAGTCTCAACTAGCTCTTCACGGTAAGCTTCTAGATCGTCAACCATGTCAGCTGGAACGTCTTGGATTTCGTAGTTTTCTGGAAGACCAGAATCATCCCAAACGTAAGCTTTACGGTTTAGTACGTCTACAACACCAACGAAATCGTCTTCACGACCGATAGGCAGAGTCATTACTAGTGGGTTAGCGCCAAGAACGTTCTTAACTTGGTCAACAACGTTGAAGAAGTCTGCACCCATACGGTCTAGTTTGTTAACGAAGATCAGACGAGATACTTCTGATTCGTTCGCGTAACGCCAGTTTGTTTCTGACTGAGGCTCAACACCACCAGAACCACAGAATACACCGATACCGCCGTCTAGTACTTTAAGTGAACGATATACTTCAACTGTGAAGTCAACGTGTCCCGGAGTATCGATAACGTTTAGGCGGTGGCCGTTCCACTCACAAGTTACCGCAGCAGACTGGATTGTGATACCACGCTCAGCTTCCTGCTCCATGAAGTCAGTTGTAGACTCACCGTCGTGTACTTCACCAGTTTTGTGGATTTTACCAGTAAGCTTAAGGATACGCTCAGTGGTGGTAGTTTTACCCGCATCAACGTGCGCGAAAATACCAATGTTTCTGTACTTTGATAAATCTGCCATTGTCTTACTCTGTTTATAAGGTATAAATTGCGCGCAGAGTATATCACAATCTGTAAAGACCGATACCTCTGCGTGCATGTGTATTAAAAAAAAGTTATCCGAACCCGACTCGATCACACGCCACCTTGGGAGAAATGGTCTCTCAAGGCTTATATCATCAAGCTTCAACGGATTTGGGTGTTGTTACCAGATCGCAGTTAATTTTAGCTGCTCTTGGTGATTTTTCGATGTCATTTCGCAAAATCGTACTTTTGTTGGCGGTATTCTACCTGAAATTGAGCAAAAGCCACCATTAAAGTTCATCAAATGCTGAAATCGCTTCTGAAAGCTTCTTCACTCCGTGGATTTGCATGCCTTCAATACCGCCTTTCGGCATATTGGCCGCCGGAACAATCGCTTTTTTAAAGCCGTGTTTAAACGCTTCCATTAATCGCTCTTGGCCACTCGGTACTGGGCGAATCTCGCCAGCAAGTCCCACCTCACCAAACACAACCACATCTTTCGGTAGCGGACGGTCGCGAAAGCTTGAAAGCAATGCCATAACCAAAGCAAGGTCCGCACTGGTTTCGGTAACTTTGACGCCACCCACGACGTTGACAAATACATCTTGGTCCGCCATCTGCAAACCGCCATGTTTATGGAGCACAGCCAATAGAAGCGACAGACGGTTTTGCTCAAGACCTACCGCGACGCGGCGCGGGTTCGCCAGTTGGCTATAGTCAACCAGTGCCTGGATCTCAACGAGGAGCGGACGAGTCCCCTCCCACACCACCATGACTGAACTGCCCGATGTTTCTTCTTCGCCACGAGAGAGGAAAATCGCAGATGGATTACTGACTTCTTTTAACCCCTGCCCCGTCATCGCAAATACGCCAAGCTCATTTACCGCGCCGAAGCGGTTCTTATGACTTCGAAGTGTTCTAAAGCGGCTATCTGTACCACCATCAAGTAGTACTGAGCAGTCGATGATGTGTTCCAGCACCTTTGGACCTGCCAAGGTACCATCTTTAGTCACATGACCAACGATGAATATCGCTACATTGTTTTGCTTAGCATAACGAGTTAGTGCCGTCGCTGATTCGCGTACCTGCGCCACACTGCCTGGTGATGACTGGACATCAGCAACATGCATTACCTGAATAGAGTCGATAACCATCAGCTTTGGCTGCTCTTTTTCAGCGATTTGGCAAATACGATCAACGTTGGTTTCAGAAAGCATCTTGAGATGCTCTTTCGGCAACCCTAAGCGAGAAGCGCGCATGGCGACTTGCTGCAGAGATTCTTCACCAGTGACGTATAAAGTAGGCATCTGAGAGGACAACCAACACATAGCTTGCAGCAGCAATGTTGATTTACCTGCACCAGGGTTACCGCCGATGAGGATGGCCGCGCCAGGTACAACGCCGCCCCCTAACACTCGGTCCAGTTCTTTGAAGCCACTGGTAAATCGCGGCACTTCTTGCAGATCAATCTCAGAGAGGGTTTGGATTGTCGACTCCGTCGCTCCACCAGCATAGCCCGTCAGTCTCTCGTTGCGAGCCACTTGAGGTGATGCAGCCAGACGGACTTCACTGATCGTGTTCCAACTGCCACATGCGTTGCATTGACCTTGCCAACGGGGAAAATCTGCTCCGCAATCATTACAAACGTAAGCTCTTTTCGCTTTTGCCATAATTTGAACTAACCTACTTACTCTAGCGTTACAATGCACTGAGTTGCATTTATTTATTGACTAATCTATTAGTTTCGGTGTGTAACCAATGAAAAGTATTGTCAATATATGACAATACCCTAAGAATAAAGTGAGACAATACCTTATCTTTCCTATACATACCGTTAAGGTTTTCGGCATGGCTGCCGATATAATAAGGCATTACGCTGTACTTATTCTGATGAAACTCATCATCAAAGGGACACTTTAACAAAACTCATGCAGCAAACAGAAATACTTTCCATTGCCGAACGTTTGATTTCAGCTTACCACGCTGAGGACTTCGACCAAGTTCTCAACCAAGTCACCGAAGGCGAATCTGCGTCTACTAAGTTACTGGTGAAGATGGAGCTCAATCGTCTTATGGCGCCCTGCTATAAACGTATTGACCTTCGTGGACGCGTCTCTACCAACTGTCACGAGTACCAATTAGATGGTCTTGCACACTGGCTGGACGATCGCGCATTTAACTCCTATCACAAGCTCACTCGCAAATACGGTGGTTACACCGAGGGAGTATGGGAGCTACTTGTTGACAAGAAAACCTTGAGCAACTTGGGTGATGAGCAACGCAATGCCAACAGCGGAGATTTAACCGACCCGCAAAGTCCTTATGCTGCCACCCCAATAAACCTAGGCTATGACCTCAAGCGCAAGGAATGCCGCTTAAAGGTCGAGTCGCAGGTATCTATTACGCTCGAGAACGGTGAAACCGTTATTGGTCTGAGCGTCGACCTCTCTAGCTCTGGAGCTAAGTTTAAAGTACCTGGCACCTTTGATTACGATTTAGGGCAAGTTATTTCTGTTACATTCGACGAGCTAGCGGAAACCAGTCAACTAAAAGAAATCACCAAACCTATTGAGTACCGAGTGCTTGGTGTTGATGGTCTGCATGGCATCTCTCCGGTGAAGTATCTACGCACACTTAGGTTAACGCGCACCAACGCCGTAGAGCTTGTCGTCGACAAGATGCTCAACACTGAATCCAAAAAGGTTCGCCATGATAACCAAGATCGTATTACTCGTGCGCGGACTCGTGGTTTTGAGCATACCTACCTAAAACACGCGTGTAACCTACCACTATTCTTCAGTGGCAACGATCTGAAAGTCGCGTTGCTCACAGAAAATAACCAAGATATCTGGCGTTATTGGCACGACGAGCGTAACCAGCAATCGCTGGCCTCGTTATTCTCTAACCAGCGAATGGACCTGTTAGTCAAAGCTGGGATAAAAGGATGCAGTAACGTTCTCTATACCTTTACCCACGAACACAATGGAATGAAGCTGTTCTATTCCATGATGATGCCCGAGGCGGATCGCCAAGAGCGTCAATTGTTCTGGCATGTTGGCGGCAGAAGAGCGAGTTGGCGTGCATTTAGGCTATCGGTATTTGAGCTATCAACCGATGATATGTTGACCATATCAAAACACTACAGTGAGCTTGTTGGGCACGACGAGAAGTTGACGCATTTTGGCATACTGCAAGAAATCAGTGACGACAAATCCGCCAGCGACTATCTATTTACTGAAAAGCCAAGACTGCCAGCCAGTACTCTCAATCAGTTCCGACACCCGAGAAATGTCAAAACGCAGCCTAGAGGGCTGTACTTTGATGCCAAATCTCGTCGAAGAGAGCCGAGATATCAGTTCTCTTCACCACTTGTTGTCAGCGCGGGAGAGAATGTTCGAATTCAAGGACAGACCGTCGATTTATCTAAGCACGGCGCGAGCATCAAGCTAGCAGAGCCTTTGGCTATTCCTTCTGGTTCAATCATTAGTGTCGACTATTTGGAGCTCAAACGTTACAACGACCGAATTCCATTGAACCAGGTACCGTACGAAGTCGTTCGCATGTCCGCAGACAGAAAAACGGTGCACCTCTCTATTGTTGAATCTGGAAAGACGGTCAAAACAATCGCCTTCTTTAGAGGCATTATAGAGAACAACCAAGACAAGTTAGTCGCTCAGCAAGAAATCTTACCAAGTAGCTCATTGCTTGAGGCACTGCACAACGTGTTACTAGGAAAAATGGTCTCTACTCCCGTTTATGTCGATAAACGCGGTACCTCAGTCAAATGCCGCTCAGTGGGTGTCAATTTTCCACTACCCGGCTACTTGCAGTTCTTTGAACGCATTGGGCACGACCAAAAACTGGCGCTTGAACCCATCTTTAAAGGCAGAAGTAATTCGTTATTGGCTGAGCCCCTCAAACGAAAACCAGGTGCCAAGCCTATTGCCTGTGAGCTCTATATTGGCGTCCTTAAACTCGGCGATAGAATCCAATCGATTCACACTAAGGTTCGCGATGATTTCGAGTCTACCCAGCAGCGCATTAAGTTCATTAAAGATGCCCTTAGCATGGGTGAGCTGTACATTCTGAGAGTCTCTTCCGGACCTGTTTATGACGCGTTGACTACGCTCATGAAAAAAGACATCAACGAGCTGCTGTCGTTGAGCTTAAGCCATGCACGCAACCTAGAAAACGAAATGACCTCTATCATTGGATATTGCGAGCTCGTGGACATTACAGAAGAAGTGTTGATACGACTTGAGATGAATCATTAGCCAAGCCATATAAAAAGCCCTCGCAGGTTAACCAGCGAGGGCTTTTTTTCTTGGATTCACTGGTTATCAATTACCAACCAATTTTCTTTTGTCTTGCAAGCAGACCTGACAGGATACAAACGATACCACCCAATCCAGCATGTCGAATCGCGACTTGAGCCTGCGCCTCAACTTTAGGTTTTGCATGATACGCAATGCCAAGACCCGCAGCCTTCATCATCACTAGGTCGTTCGCACCATCACCCACAGCGATCGTGTTATGCGGCTCCACGTCGTACTCTTCAGCAAGCTCAAGCAGAATGTCCGCTTTGGTTTGCGCCGAAACCACCTCTCCAACAACCTCTCCCAATAGCTTGCCATCTTTGATTGCCAATGTGTTGGATTGTGCAAAATCTAGGTCGAGCATCTCTTTTAAGTGATCAGAGAAGTAGGTAAAGCCGCCTGACGCAATCGCGGTTTTCCAGCCGTAGCTTTGCAGTGTTTTAATCATCTCGCGAAGCTCTGGCATCAAAGGCAAAGATTCACGCACTTCACTTAAAATAGATTCGTCAGCATCTTTTAATGCAGCAACACGTTGGCGAAGGCTTTGCTCAAAATCGAGTTCACCCTGCATCGCTCGCTCAGTGACCTCTGACACTTGCTCACCAACTCCAGCAAGCTTAGCAATCTCATCAATACACTCTATCTGAATCGCGGTTGAGTCCATATCGAGCACAATAACACCTGGCTTGTTAAGATCAGGAACATCGCAAAGCCTTGCATAATCAACGTTCAGTTCATCAAGAATACGAATATGGTCTGGGGTAAGGTTACCTTCCATCAACGCGACCTCGTATTGACCAACCTGCCAGATATCTAGGATTCGAGTGGTCTCGCCAACATAGAAGTCCAAATCATTGAACAATTCGGTGTATAAAGTGGGTGCGTAGACAATCCAGGTAGCAGCGCGCTTCTCTAACGAGTGAGAGAGTAATGTCTCCGGAAACCTTTGTTTTAGTGGGATACGCTTACTAATCGCAAGCGGTTTGATAGCATCCATGGCTAATCCTTCCTTCAAATGAGCTCCCGAAACGTTACCCTATTGCAATTTGGTTGTGCAAGCATCAATATGAACCAATCAGTAATTTCTTAGTACTTTTGCACTTTTATGGACGGTTCACTGTTTTCGTTTAGGAATTTTTTGCGTTTGGTTGCCTTGTGCTTGATTGCGGCGATGGTGTTTTTTATTACCAGTAACAGCGTACTGATCAGCAAGGGAAACGAGCGCATTCAAGCTAACCAATTAGAAGTGCTCTCAAAAGTACTTATCTCGCAAGCCTCAAAGTCGGCAAGGCAGATGCTTATAGACCAAGACCAAGAGCGTCTCGGTGCACTGACGAATCAGCTGTCCAAAGAACGCCTGGTTCTAGATGCGACAGTTTATGATTCTGAAGGGGTTAAAGTTGCGTCGAGCAACAATGCTCAGACGGTTCGTGAAGTATTGGGGCTCGATACCCCACTATCGACTGCCAGTATCGGACGCCAGCAACTGGTCGAGCCTATCATTAACGATAATACGATTATTGGCTTTGTTCGTATTACCTTTGAAACCGGCAAAGTAACGGCGATTTCAGATCACCACTACAGAAAAAGTGACCGCTTTATGTATATGATGATCCTGATGAGCTTCTTGTGCGGCATCTTGCTAATGGTACTGCTTAGACGGCAATCGAAAGACAAAGGCGAAAACCTACTTCTCAAGCAGCCCTAGATTTCTTAAGCAACCATTGACTTCTTAAGCAACCATAGAATACAAAAAGGCCTCGCAATTGCGAGGCCTTAAACTATCTAAGAAAACGTGCTTATTCAGCGTCACCCAGAAGTACTGAGTCCAGTGCAATTTCCATCATTTCATTAAACGTTGTTGCACGCTCGTCTGAAGTGGTTTGCTCACCCGTTTTGATGTGGTCAGAGACAGTACAGATAGCCAGCGCTTTCGCACCGTACTCGGCTGCAACGCCGTAGATACCCGCCGCTTCCATCTCAACACCAACAATGCCGTACTTGTCCATAACATCGAACATTTCTGGATCCGGTGTGTAGAACAGCTCAGCAGAGAAAAGGTTACCCACTTTCACATTAATGCCACGTGCTTTAGCCGCCTCTTCTGCATTCTTCACCATGTGGTAGTCAGCGATGGCTGCGAAGTCATGATCTTTAAAGCGAATACGGTTTACTTTTGAGTCAGTACACGCACCCATGCCGATCACTACGTCACGTACTTTAATGTCTTCGTTCACCGCACCGCAGCTACCAACACGAATAATCTTCTTAACACCAAAGTCTTTAATCAGCTCTGTCACGTAGATTGAGCATGAAGGGATACCCATGCCATGGCCCATCACAGAGATACGACGACCTTTGTAGGTCCCTGTGTAGCCGTACATGTTACGAACATCACATACTTGTACTGCATCATCCAAGAATGTGTCAGCAATGTATTTTGCGCGAAGTGGATCACCTGGCATCAATACTACGTCAGCAAAATCACCCATTTCCGCGTTAATGTGAGGAGTCGCCATTGTTATTTCCTTTACGTTGTTCGTTATCAATTCTGAAAAATGGTTTAAACGAGTTAAGAGCAAGCTAACTTGCTCTTAACTTACTGTCATTACAGGAAGTTCTTTCCGTAGTCCATTGAGGATGTACCAAAGTAGCTCGCAAGACTTTGACCAATATCAGCAAAGCTTTCACGTAGCCCCAAAGAACCTGCAGGTACTTTCTCACCATAAACGATGACTGGGATATGCTCGCGAGTGTGGTCGGTACCTTGCCATGTTGGATCACAGCCGTGGTCTGCCGTCAGAATAAGCACGTCGTCTTCTTGCATTAACTCGATCACTTCGTGAATACGAGAATCAAAGTATTCCAGCGCTGCAGCGTAACCGGCAACATCGCGACGGTGACCGTACGCTGAATCAAAATCGACAAAATTAGTGAAAACAATCGTGTTATCACCTGCCTCTTTGATCTGCTCTTTGGTTGCTTCAAACAGTGCTGGAATGCCTGTCGCCTTCACTTTCTTAGTGATGCCGCAGTTGGCATAGATATCAGCAATCTTACCGATGGACACGACCTGGCCTTGCTTTTCATCAACCAGTTTAGACAGCACAGTTGGTGCTGGCGGTTCGACAGAAAGGTCGCGACGGTTACCAGTACGCTCAAATTGACCTTTGCCAGGACCAATAAATGGACGAGCGATAACACGACCGATGTTGTAGTCTTCAAGCTCTTCACGAGCGATCTGACAAAGCTCAAGTAGGCGTTCTAAGCCAAATGTCTCTTCGTGACATGCAATCTGGAATACCGAGTCCGCAGAGGTATAGAAGATAGGTTGCCCTGTCTTCATATGCTCTTCACCAAGATCATCCAAAACCTGAGTACCAGAGGCATGGCAGTTACCAAGGAAGCCGTCAATACCTGCACGCTCTAAAATGCGATCTGTTAGCTCTTTAGGGAAGCTGTTCTCTTTGTCTGTGAAGTAACCCCAATCAAACAATACTGGTACACCGGCAATTTCCCAGTGGCCAGATGGTGTATCTTTACCCGAAGACAGTTCAGCAGCGTGGCCGTAAGCACCAATGACCTCGACGTCATCACGCAAACCAGCTGCAAGTGCGCCCGTTGACTCTTTATGGGCCATAGCCAAGCCTAACTTGGATAGGTTTGGCAACTTCAACTCACCGCTACGTTGTTCGTTGTCTGCCAGACCTTTCGCACACTGCTCAGCAATATGACCCATGGTATCTGAGCCCACATCACCAAACTTATCGGCATCCGCTGTTGCGCCAATACCGAAAGAATCTAGAACTAAAATAAATGCACGTTTCATAACTTCTCTCCACCCTTATGCTAGATCTTCCGCACGAATATGGCGGTATACACAAGGGGTTTCTGTATAAACTGTATCACCAACGGTGATGGCGGCTTTCAGCGCGTCTGCGGCTTCTTGCCACTGCGCTTCATTGCGAGCATGGATAACAGCAAGCGGCTTGTCTGCACTTGCCTTTTCACCAAGTTTGATGAATTGATCGAATCCAACCGCATAATCGATAGTATCTGTTGCTACGCGACGTCCACCGCCCATACCAACGACAGCCATGCCAATCGCACGTGTGTCCATCGCTGAGACAATACCGTCAACATCAGCAAACACTGGCTTAACGATCTCTGCCTTCTCTAGGTAATTATCGTAGTTAGCAACAAAGTCTGCTGGACCACCTAAACCTTTCACCATCTTGCCAAAGCACTCAGCGGCTTTGCCGTTATTGAGTACCTCATTAAGCATCACTTCCGCTTGCTCGGTATCGCTTGCCAGCTTACCAAGTACCAACATCTCACTGCACAGAGCCATCGTCACTTCGTACAAGCGAGGGTTGCGGTATTCACCAGTCAAGAACTGTACGGCTTCACGCACTTCCACCGCATTGCCCGCCGAGGATGCCAGTACTTGGTTCATATCAGTGAGGATCGCAGTCGTGTTTGTACCCGCGCCGTTTGCCACTGCAACAATTGAGTTTGCAAGCTCTTCTGATGCTTCGTAGGTTGGCATAAAGGCGCCAGAGCCGACTTTTACGTCCATCACTAGAGATTCTAGGCCCGCAGCCAACTTCTTCGACAAAATAGACGCTGTAATAAGCGAAATGTTGTCAACCGTCGCCGTGATATCACGTGTCGCGTAAACGCGCTTATCAGCTGGTGCGAGATCGCCGGTTTGACCGATAATTGCGACACCCGCTTCCTTCGTTACGTCACCAAATACCTCATTAGTCGGGGTAATGTTGTAGCCTGGGATAGCTTCAAGCTTATCCAGTGTGCCGCCTGTATGGCCAAGACCACGACCTGAAATCATAGGAACGAAGCCACCACAAGCTGCAATCATTGGACCAAGCATTAGCGAGGTAACATCCCCCACGCCACCGGTTGAATGCTTATCGACAATCGGACCGCCAAAATTCATATGGCTCCAGTCGATAACCATGCCAGAATCGCGCATGGCACAAGTCAGCGCAATGCGCTCTGGCATGGTCATTTCATTGAAGAAGATGGTCATCGCAAATGCTGCAATTTGACCTTCCGATACCGTGTCTTTCGCAACACCTTGAATGAAGAAGTTGATCTCTTCCGCGCTCAGTTCGTGACCGTCGCGTTTTTTACGAATAATTTCTTGAGGTAAATACATTAGTGCCTCCACAGCGAAGTGCTGAAGTACAAAATAAGTGTAGGGTAGAAGTTGCGGGCGTGTGGATGGTTTAGATAGGCGTTTTATACCCCCTCTAACTCCCCCTATATTAGGGGGAGAACCTCGGGCTCGCTCCTATCGTCGCGTCGCCTATATTTTTGAATATAGGGCGATGCGCTAGCGAGCCAGTGGTTCCTCCCCTTAGTAAGGGGAGGCTAGGAGGGGTCAGGTCAATCGCGAAACCCCAAATCCCGCAAAGTAACTTAGTAAGCGCTTGGATCCGCCGTCTCGTCAGTTACTTCTAATGTATTCAATAGGTTGGTCAGTAAGCTTGATGCACCAAAGCGGTAGTGCATGTTGTCTGCCCAGTCTGCGCCTAGGATTTCGTCTGCCATTGCTAGGTAAGCAGCCGCGTCTTCCGCAGTGCGCACGCCACCAGCTGGTTTGAAACCAACGGTCTTAGCAACGCCCATATCGCTAATCACTTCTAGCATCATGCGAGCGTACTCTGGAGTCGCGTTAACTGGCACTTTACCTGTAGAGGTTTTAATGAAGTCAGCACCTGCTTTGATACAGAGTTCTGATGCTTTCTTAATTAGAGCTTCTTCTTTTAGCTCACCGGTTTCGATGATAACTTTCAGAAGAATATCGCCACACGCTTCTTTACACTGTTTCACTAGCTCGAAACCTACTTCTTCGTTGCCAGCGATAAGTGCGCGGTATGGGAACACCACGTCTACTTCATCTGCGCCGTAAGCAACTGCAGCCTTGGTTTCTGCTACTGCGATTTCAATGTCGTCGTTACCGTGTGGGAAGTTAGTCACCGTCGCGATACGTACATCTGGTGTACCTTGCTCACGAAGGGTTTTCTTAGCAATAGGAATAAAGCGAGGGTAAATACAGATCGCAGCTGTGTTACCCACAGCCGTTTTCGCGTCATGACATAGTGCGATCACTTTCTCGTTAGTGTCGTCGTCATTTAACGTGGTTAGATCCATAAGTTTTAGTGCACGTAGAGCTGCTGATTTTAAATCGCTCATTTCTATCTCCGGTCAATATATTCAATTAATTACCTGACAAACACGTCAGCAATAAATGAACGGACTTGGTTCCTTGAAGACTCGGCTCGGCAAATTCGCTGCCTCACCAATTGCTATCCCTGTCACCGCACAGTACCTGCTCGTTTAGATCACCTGATTCCTATCTGTGGTGAGAACTGGCTCTGGCTGAATAACTCATCAATTGTCTGTGTCATTACCTTAAACACACGATGAGTTACTGAGTAGCCTATACAGTATAGGAGTGATCTCAAAAACGGTAGTACCGATTAAAACGCAAACGGTTTGTATCTCAAAAAAGTTCCGTTGTCCATCATTCATCCCTTATCCCAAAAGGACTATTGAGGTTTTCTGGCCCCCAAAAACCAAAAAAGCCCCGCAGCAATTTCTTGCTACGGGGCGATTTAATACGGCGTCTATATACTAATTACCTTAACGCGAGCAATTACATGCCAGCAAGGCTTAGACAGAAACCAGCAATCGTTGCTGCCATCAAGTTAGATAGCGTACCTGCGATTACTGCTTTCACACCCATGCGAGCGATATCACCGCGACGCTTAGGTGCAAGGCTACCCAGACCACCTAGTAGGATTGCGATAGAAGAAAGGTTCGCAAAACCACATAGAGCGAATGAGATGATTGCTTTAGTTTTCTCAGAAAGAACAACTGGAGCTGCTTCACCTAGGTATGGTGCGAAGTTCGCGTATGCTACGAATTCGTTCGCAACCGTCTTCATACCGATGAACTCACCAGCGATTGTCGCTTCAGACCATGGCACACCAAGTAGGAATGCTAGTGGTGAGAAGATCCAACCTAGAATCATTTCTAGACGTAGCTCAGGCATACCAACCCAGCCACCGATGCCACCAAGCATACCGTTAACTAGAGCGATAAGACCGATGAATGCGATTAGCATTGCACCTACGTTCAGCGCTAGTTGAAGACCTGCAGATGCACCGCCCGCTGCTGCGTCGATAACGTTAGCTGGCTTGTCTTCACCTTCAGCTTGCATGCTGTGTAGTTGTTCTACTGGCTCGTCCGTTTCAGGCTTGATGATCTTAGCGAATAGAAGACCACCAGGTGCTGCCATGAAAGATGCTGCTACTAGGTACTCGATTGGCACGCCCATAGAAGCGTAACCTGCAAGTACACCACCAGCGATAGAAGCTAGACCACCACACATTACCGCGAATAGCTCAGATTGAGTCATCTTAGGTACGAAAGGACGTACAACTAGAGGTGCTTCGGTTTGACCTACGAAAATGTTAGCTGCTGCTGACATAGATTCCGCACGAGATGTACCTAGCGCTTTTTGCAGACCGCCACCAAGAATCTTGATAACCCACTGCATTACACCTAGGTAGTAAAGTACAGAAATTAGCGCAGAGAAAAAGATTAGTGTAGGTAGTACACGGAAAGCGAAGATGAAACCGCCGCCGCCGAATACTTCAAACATCTTGTCAGAAACAAGACCACCGAATAGGAATGACGTACCGTCGTTACCGTAGTTAATCACGCTAGATACAGCGTCAGAGAAGCTACGTAGGATCTCTTGACCCCAAGGTACGTAAAGAACGAATGCACCTAGTGCAAATTGGATAGCAAATGCGCCAGCCACAGTTCTGATATTAATAGCTTTGCGGTTATCCGATAGTAGTACTGCGATTGCAATAAGCACTACCATACCAACCAGGCTCATAAACAGGCTCATAGTTTATGACTTCCTTATATAATAAATTTGGCGTGTAACAAAAATTGAAGCTCAAAAGCGGGGGCGATTATACAAACCCACAGAAAAGAAAGTAGTACCCCCCTCACACTTTCGTTCTGAACACATGGGAGATACACTGAGATTTGTGATCGATCTCACAATTGAGCTCTGCAAACGTTTTCGAATTCACAATTTAAGTCAATTTTAATCACAAAATTTAAACGTAGATTTGCTATTGACATCCAATTGTGAGGCAACCGTTTGCTCGGATTCATTTCTCAACTCAATTAAAGAAGATAGCACCAAACTTATCATTTTAGGCTCATTAGGACTGCCCTGATAACCACTTAATGGCATATCAGGTGCGTCTGTTTCTATTAACAAACTTTCCAAAGGCAAAGCCGCTATCGTCGCGCGTGTTTTCTTTGCTCTTTCGTAGGTAATGACACCGCCTACGCCAATTTTTAAACCCAGTTTTACGAAGTCCATCGCTTGTTGCAGACTGCCACTAAAGCCATGTACAACTCCGCCATATTTCGGCTGAGTTTGTTTAAGTAATACCACAAGGTCTTGATGAGCCTTTCGACAATGGAGTAATACTGGCAACTTGCAGTGGTTGGCTAACTTTATCTGAGCTTCTAGAACCTGCTTTTGAAAGGCTTCACCTACACGACCCTGATAAAAGTCGAGCCCGCACTCGCCAATCGCCACACATTTTTCTGGAACCTGTTCCTCAACCCGTTGAGCGAGTCGCTCGAGACTGCTTTTCGTAACACCATCCAAAAACTGCGGATGAAAGCCTAATGCATAATGGATCTGGTCGTAGTCTGTCGAGAGCTTTCTAATTCGCTCCCAATTCGCTTCATTGATCCCAGGGACAACAATTTTCTGTACACCAGCGCTCTTCGCATCGAGAAGTACCTGTTGGATCTCTTTTTTATCCGCAAGTAGATCGAGATGACAGTGACTATCTATCATCGCGGTTGGGCTCTTTTTTGTATGGAACGCAGCTGCGTTTGTTCTCTGGAGTGAGACCGAGAGAGGCACACCATTCGTCATACTTCTTTAGCCATTTCTTCATTAACTTCAACATCATGACTCCAAAAAAAAGGTGTAATCGATTGCAGCATTTAGCGCGTCGCGCCACGCTATACAAAGGATAGCTGCAATAGTTAGAGTTTTGTCACTAAGTTGTGACTTATACCTCAATGCTGCCATGCAAAGCGTTTTTTTTGCACAAGCAAACGATAAAATGGCACGCATTGTTTGTAAACTGTTCGGTTTGCTTGTGGCTGGCCAGATCATGTTTTTACAAACGACTACTTTCTAGGCAAGTTATTTTGGATACGCCTAGCCTATCGAATCGTCAATGATGCCCCATCATTCGACACTATAAGGGAATTGATCGTGAAAAAAACTATTCTAAAAATGTCTGCACTCGCAGTGGCAGTTACTTCATTTGGTGCATTCGCAGCAAAACCAGCAGTGGTTTACGATACAGCCGGTAAATTCGACAAATCATTCAACGAAGCCGTGTTCCAAAATGGTGTAAAAGTCTTCAATGCAGATAAAGGCATTAAGGTACGTGAATTTGAACCACAGAATGAAGCACAGCGCGAACAAGGTCTGCGCCGTCTAGCGAGCCGTGGATTCACACCAATCGTTGCTGTTGGCTTCAACATGGCTTCAGCGGTAGAAAAGGTTGCCACTGAATTCCCAGACATTCAATTCACGATCATCGACATGGTGGTTGATAAGCCAAACGTGCAATCTATTGTATTTAAAGAGCATGAAGGTTCATTCCTAGTCGGCGCACTTGCCGCTAAAGCATCAAAAACTGCGAAGGTTGGCTTCGTAGGTGGCATGGACATTCCGCTAATTCGTAAGTTTGAGTGCGGCTACCGCCAAGGTGCGAAATACGCAAACCCACAAATCGAAACCTTCCAAAACATGACAGGCTCTACGCCAGCAGCATTTGCTGACCCAGCGAAAGGCTCTGAGCTTGCTAAATCTCAGTTCTCTAAAGGCGCGGACGTTATCTACGCAGCAGCAGGCGGCACAGGTATGGGTGTTTACCAAGCAGCGAAAGATGCGGGCAACTTAGCTATCGGTGTTGACTCAAACCAAAACCACCTACAACCAGGCACTATGCTGACGTCAATGGTTAAGAAGGTAGGCGTTGCCGCTTACAACACGTGGGAAGAAGCTGAGCAAGGTAACTGGGAAGCAGGCATCAAGGTGCTAGGTCTTAAAGAAGGTGCGGTTGAGTGGGCATACGATGACTACAACAAAGATCTAATCACACCAGAAATGAAAGAGTACCTAGACGGCCTTAAAGCTGACATCGTATCAGGCAAGATCGCCGTTCACGACTACATGTCTGACAACACGTGTAACATCTAACCTCATACACTCAGAATGAAAACCTATGTTGTAGTTATTTATCAATAACCTAGGTTCAAATATAACAACGCCGCTGCCTAAAAACAGCGGCGTATAATTATAAGGCAGTATCTAGTGACACATGGACAATCTATTGCCATCGAACTCAAGCAGATCGATAAGCGATTTGGCGCGGTGCACGCCAACAAGTATATCGACCTGAAAGTTCCACAAGGCACGATTCACGGCATCATTGGTGAAAATGGTGCAGGCAAGTCCACTCTTATGAGTATTATTTACGGTTTTTACCACGCAGATGCAGGCGAGATGACCGTCAATGGCGAACGTTATAAGCCAGCGAACTCTCAGGAAGCGATCAAGGCAGGCATCGGCATGGTGCACCAACACTTTATGTTGGTGGAGACTTTTACCGTACTCGAGAACATTGTTCTCGGCGCTGAAGATGGATGGAAGCTACAAGAAAGCCTTGGCAAAGCTAAGAAGAAACTCAAAGCACTGGCCGAAGATTATGGCTTGGAGGTCCCTTTAGACGCCATAGTTGGCGAGCTTCCGGTAGGTCTTCAACAGCGAGTGGAGATCTTAAAGGCGCTCTATCGCGGCGCGAAGATCTTGATCCTCGATGAGCCAACGGGCGTGCTGACACCTCAAGAAGCGGATCACCTATTTAAGATCCTCGACAAACTGCGCCAGCAAGGCACCACCATTATGATCATCACGCACAAACTGCGTGAAGTATTGGCGATCACCGATAACATCTCCGTCATGCGCCAAGGGGCGATGGTGGAACATGTGGTCACCGCCGACACCAATAAAGAGCAACTGGCTGAGCTGATGGTAGGACGCAAAGTTCGCCTCAAAGTCGATAAGTCAGAAGCCAATCCGAAGAAAGAGCTGATTAAAGTCGATAACTTACAGTACTTTGATGACGCAGGCGTCGAGCGCGTGAAAAGCGTGAGCTTTGGCGTGCGTCAAGGTGAAGTGGTCGGTATTGCCGGCGTATCTGGCAATGGGCAATCCGAGATCCTCGCCCTGCTTTCCGGCATCATCCAGCCTTATTCGGGCAGCATTGACATTAACGGCAGCCACATCGATAAGCACACCGTGCTTGATCCGCAGCAGGTTCGCGCGATCGGCGTCGGTCATATTCCTGAAGATCGCCACAAGCAAGGACTCATCAACAAGTTCGAGGCGCAAGAGGCCTATATCCTTGGCTACCATCACCTGCCGCAATACAACAAAGGTCTTCTGCAAGACAAGCAGGCCATCAAGGAGAGCTGTCAGGCGAGCATGGATAAGTGGGATGTGCGCCCTAACGACACGACTTTGAAAACCGCTAACTTCTCCGGTGGTAACCAGCAAAAGCTAGTGATTGCCCGTGAAATGGAACAAAACCCGGATGTGCTTTTGGTCGGACAGCCGACTCGTGGGGTTGATATCGGCGCTATTGAATACATCCACCAGCAGATCATCGCAGCGCGTGATGCCGATAAAGCCGTACTTTTAGTCTCGGTAGAGCTCGATGAAATATTGAGCCTTTCTGACCGAATTCTTGTCGTGTTCGATGGCGCGATTGTCGGCGAAGTGTCAATCAAAGATGCCGATGAGAAAACCCTAGGTCTTATGATGGCAAACATCATGCCTGACCACCTTAAATCGGCAGCGGCCAATCAGCCACAAGGAGAAAGTGCATGAGCCAAGCAAAAGTTCCAGCTTGGGTAACCGTGGCTCTGCTACCAGCGATTAACGTGCTGGTGGCATTCCTAGTGTCTGCCCTGCTGTTTATGTATATCGACATCAATCCGATTGATGCTGCAAAAGTGATGTGGACGGGTGCCTTTGGTTACGCCGAGGGCTTTGGCTACACCATGTATTACGCCACAGGCTTTATCTTTACCGGACTTGCTGTCGCCGTCGCGTTTCACGCGGGTCTGTTTAACATCGGTGGCGAAGGTCAGGCCTACATTGGCGGTCTCGGTGTGGGGCTTATCTGCCTCACCTTAGGCGAATATGCCCCTTGGTATTTTGTGTTTCCGGTAGCAATTGTTGTCGGCGGCCTATTTGGTGCAGCGTGGGCGTTTATCCCTGCTTATCTACAAGCCAAACGGGGCTCTCACATCGTTATCACCACCATCATGTTCAACTTTATCGCCTCTTCTTTGATGGCGTACTTGTTGGTCGATATCCTCAAGCCAGAAACCACCATGGCAACAGAAAGCCGGGTCTTTGCGGCTTCAAGTTGGCTACCAAAGATGCATGAGATCCTCTCGGTCGTTGGGATTGAAATGGCACCAAGCCCAATGAACCTGAGCTTTATCTTTGCTCTTTTGTGCTGTGTGTTTGTGTGGCTACTGATGTGGCACTCACGCTGGGGCTACGAGATCCGCTCTGTGGGCTCTAACCCATCGGCAGCTAACTACGCAGGCATCAAGTATGTGAAGATCATCATCTTGACCATGCTTATCTCAGGCATGTTGGCGGGCTTCTTTGGCCTGAACGTACTTCAAGGTGAGCTACACCAGATCAAACTGAACTTCGTTGAAGGCTTTGGCTTTACCGGTATCGCCGTTGCACTGATGGGTCGTAACCACCCAGTGGGTGTACTGCTCGCAAGCTTATTGTTCGGCTTCCTATACCAAGGCGGTGCGGAGCTAAGCTTTGAGTACGGTGTTGACCGAAACATCGTTGTGGTACTGCAAGGCTTGGTGATCCTATTCTCTGGCGCACTTGAGCATATGTTCCGCCCATCTCTAGAGAGAACCTACCTCAAACTGTTCGGCAAGAAGCAAGCTGAGCAACAAGCAGAGAAAGGAGTCGCTTGATTATGTTTGAAACGATTATTCTCATGCTTGATGCCACGCTACGTGTGGCAACCCCGCTTATCCTTGCCTCGCTTGCCGGTATGTTTTGTGAACGCTCGGGTATCGTTAATATTGCCCTAGAAGGTAAGCTTCTGGCTGCTGCATTTGCGGGTGCTGCGACGGCACATGTCACAGGCTCCGCTTGGCTCGGTTTATTTGCGGGTGTTGGCGTGTCGGTATTACTTGCGTTACTCCACGGCTTTGCCTCGATCACCCACCGCGGCGATCAGGTCGTCAGTGGTATGGCAATCAACATCCTCGCTGCTGGCCTCACCATTACGCTTGGTCGTCACTGGTTCCAACAAGGCGGTCAAACACCAGCACTTTCAGGCGATGCGCGATTTGCGCCTATCACCTTCCCAGGTGCTGATGCGGTAGCGGATGTGCCTGTTCTAGGTCTCCTTTACTCAGAGCTTATCAGTGGCCACTCGATTCTGGTTTACATGGTGGTCTTCATCGTCCCAGCTTGTTGGTACCTACTGTTTAAGACGCGCTTTGGACTTCGTCTACGCGCTGTGGGTGAATCACCATCAGCCGTTGATACCGCAGGTATATCAGTAGTTCGCATGCGTTATGCTGCGGTCGCTATTTGTGGCGTGTTAGTTGGTATCGGCGGCGTTTACTTGTCCGTGGCACAAACGGCGCAGTTTATTCCAAACATGAGTGCGGGTAAGGGCTATATGGCTTTGGCGGCGCTTATCTTTGGTAAGTGGCGTCCGTTTACAGCAATGGGTGCATGTTTGCTGTTTGGCTTCTTGGATGCATTGGCGATTCGTATGCAGGGTGTATCGATTGGTGACTTCCCAATTCCTGTACAGGCGATTGAGGCGATTCCGTATGTGTTGACGGTGTTCTTGTTGGCTGGGTTTATTGGTAAGGCGGTGGCGCCTAAGGCGATTGGGGTGCCTTATACTAAGGAGCGTGAGTAGCTAACGCTTCGCGTTTTTTATTCTCTCTAACATCGAGTACAAAAAAACCGCTCAATCGAGCGGTTTTATTTATTCAATCAACCAGTATTAGTGCTCACGCGTCGCGCGGAACTTAATATCTGGGAAACGCTCTTGCGCTAGGTTTAGGTTCACCATAGTCGGTGCAACGTAGCTTAGGTTGTCGCCACCATCCAGCGCTAGGTTGGTTTGGTTCTTGCGCTTGAACTCTTCGAGCTTCTTATCGTCGTCACACTCAATCCAGCGTGCTGTTGCGACGTTAACGCTCTCGTAGATCGCTTCCACGTTGTACTCAGATTTCAGACGCGCAACAACCACGTCAAACTGAAGTACACCAACCGCACCAACGATCAGGTCGTTGTTTTGTAGTGGGCGGAATACCTGTACTGCACCCTCTTCAGATAACTGAACCAGACCTTTCAGAAGCTGCTTCTGCTTCAATGGATCTTTTAGGCGGATACGACGGAACAGTTCCGGTGCGAAGTTTGGAATACCAGAGAACTTCAGTGATTCACCTTGAGTGAAGGTATCACCAATCTGGATAGTGCCGTGGTTGTGAAGACCGATGATATCACCTGCGTACGCATTTTCTGCGCGCGCACGGTCACCCGCCATAAAGGTTACTGCGTCAGAGATGCTGACGTTTTTACCAGTACGAACGTGGTTCATCTTCATACCTTGCTTGTAGGTACCCGATACGATACGCATGAAGGCAATACGGTCACGGTGTTTAGGGTCCATGTTTGCTTGGATCTTGAACACGAAACCAGAGAACTTGTCTTCTGTCGCTTCAACGTCACGCTCGTTTGCTTGACGAGTTTGTGGCGCTGGCGCCCACTTAGTCAGACCATCTAGCATGTGGTCAACACCGAAGTTACCAAGAGCGGTACCGAAGTAAACTGGCGTCAGTTCACCTTTTAGGAATGACTCAAGTTCAAACTCAGGGCATGCGCCCATTACTAGCTCAAGCTCTTCACGTACACTTTCAGCAAGATCAGCGCCCACTGCTTCATCAAGATCTGGGTTATCAAGACCTTTGATGATGCGTACTTCTTGGATTTCGTGGCCGTGACCTGATTCATAAAGAATCGTTTCATCGCGGTGGATGTGATACACACCCTTAAACTCTTTACCACAACCAATTGGCCAAGAGATTGGCGCACACATCATGCCAAGTTCACTTTCTACTTCGTCCAATACTTCCATTGGGTCACGAACGTCACGGTCGAGTTTGTTCATGAAGGTAACGATAGGCGTATCGCGGAGACGGGTAACTTCCATCAATTTACGAGTACGATCCTCGACACCTTTCGCCGCATCGATAACCATCAAGCAAGAGTCAACCGCCGTCAGTGTTCGATAGGTATCTTCCGAGAAGTCTTCGTGCCCTGGGGTATCAAGAAGGTTCACCAAGCAGTCGTTGTATGGGAACTGCATCACGGAGGTTGTTACCGAGATACCACGCTCTTTTTCCATTTCCATCCAGTCCGATTTTGCGTGCTGTGCACTGCCACGGCCTTTTACTGTGCCTGCTTTCTGAATCGCGTTTCCGAACAACAGTACTTTTTCAGTAATGGTGGTTTTACCCGCATCCGGGTGAGAGATGATCGCAAAAGTTCTGCGCTTAGAAACTTCTTGCTGAAATTGAGGATTTGACATGAATCTCGATCTTCTTGGTTTGTAGAATAGCGTTTGAGAGTATTGGCTCAACCACTACTCGAAGGCGTCGAAAAAATAATGGGCGCTATTTTCACCGATCTGGCTGTGATTCTCAATCACTAGTTTTGACAAGGTCTCATCTAGCCCTCATCTCTGCCAGTAAGATACCTAGCCTTTTGAGTAACAACCAGTAATACACTGCGTCCATTGCCTTCAAATCGATATAGTCCAACACAGCAGAGAGCCGATACCTAAGCCCTAATTGTTCTTCAAATCAGTGCATTAGGTATCAGTTCTAGTTTTGAAAATATTATGAGGTTTGATTATGACCATATTTAGGCCATGGTACTTGGCACAGATGTCCGTTGGTGTCGTTCAGTGGGTTGGTATTGCCCTTATGTTGACACCGCTCATTATTGAGCGAACAGGCAGCGGGGCTCTAATGGGTACGGTAATGTCGCTGGTCGGTCTGTTTGGTGTCTGCGCACCCTTGATTGGTTGGCTGGCAGACAAATACTCCATTCACCGCGAGCTGCAAAAGGTGGCGCTGTTTTCCCACCTAACCTCACTCATTCTGCTCTACTTTGCTGGCACCACAAGCTACATGTATATTCTGGTTGGACTCAGTATTGGTATTGGCACCGTCACACAGCTTGTGCTCAACCCTGCCTTTGTACTCAATGCACTCAATGAACAAGATCAAAGCCGTGGGTTAAGTCGGTTATTTCAAATGCAGTTTTTTGGCATTGTGGTCGCTGGTAGTTTAGTTGGCTTGGTATCACTTTTAGGCTGGAGCTCTGAGCAGCAATTGCTGCTATTGATGATGCTTGTCGTGGTTTCGATCATCACCGTGTTTATCTCGCCTCCTCCACGAATCACCACAAGCGGTGAATCTGAAGACAGCGTTCAAGCTACTTCAAAAAGTGCCAGTACTCTTGCTTTCATAGTGTTTCTCGTGACCGTGTTCATTTCGATGTTCACCTCAAGCAACCTGATGGAAACGGGGCCTATCATCATAAAAGAGGTGTTTAATGTAGACCTCGGGCACTCCGCCTTTGGCCTTGCTGCTTCAGCCGTAGTTACGATGCTACTACTTGAACCAGCGGGACGTTACGCGCAGAAGTTTGGGTCTTATGTTGTCTGGATGGCAGCTTTGGCTTGCTATGCCGTAACCTCAATAGGTTTATGGCTAGCGGTCGATACTGGCGTGTCGAGCTTGGTCCCTATCCTACTCATTATGCTGATGATGCAGGCAATCTCTTGGTTTGATATGGCTATACCCGCGATTGCTGAGTCACTTAGCCCAAGCTCACCGGCGCTGACACAAGGGTTACTATTGTTTGCAATGGCTGGGGGTTTTGGTGCGGGCACCTTTATCGCAGGTCAATTAATAGAGCTAAACGGGTTTGTCTCGGTGGTTAACTATTGTGCAGGCAGTATTGTGGTTACACTGATACTCGCGGGGGTAACCTTACTTCTCAAGAAAAAGTAGCTTTAGCAAGCCCACGTGATGTGGGCTTCTCCAACCACTATAACTGCCACGCATGCCCGACAGTAATGTAATACGCCCACTCCTCTGGACCTTTCGCAGCATCCACACCTACCCGCATATTAAGCTGTCTTGCAACAAGGTATCGGAAGCCTCCACCGACGACACTCTGATACTCTGCATCGGAGAAGCTTTGCCCATCTTCAATGGCTTTACCGGTTCCAGTAAATCCGATGATTGACCAACGAGGTGTAATGTCATAGCGCGCCTCAAGCTCAGCCAATGCCATATCCTGCCCTTGATAACGCATGGCGGCAATACCGCGCATATTAATAAAAGGTCTTGCGTAGTATGGCGCATCGTCTGTAACCGTTTGGTAATCCCCTCTGACGCCGATAATGAGATCATCTCGAACAGGGGCGAAATAGTTCACCTGTGCACGAGCTTTTGTGTAGTCGACGTCGCCACCAAATGCCGTATTGTGGAAGTCAGCACTTAGCTTAGCTTTTAGCCCATCATTAGGCGTAAAGATGGTATCCCGACTGTCATAGGTAACCTTAAGCTCGACACCTGCGTCCTCTAAATCAAAATCGATTGGCGGAATATTTGGGATCGAGCCGCCTAAATCGAACGTACTTTTTGAAGAAAGAATCGAGTACTTAGCACCAACAAACCAATCGCTGCCCGCAACTCGATAGTCAATGTCCTGCATGAAATAGAGACCATCGATATTAAAATCAAACGGGGTATCGACAACGTAGTATTTGAGGTTGAAAGAGCCATAGAACAAACCACCTTGGTAGCGCCAAGTGTCTTCTTGCCATGAACCAAAATGGAATGCGCCGGTTAGCCAAGAGCCATTCTCGGTTGCCGCCGCTGCCACTGCCGTGACACTTGGCGGCAAACCCACCACTTCGTCGGGGTTATCTTCTCTAAGCTGTTTGCGCTTCTCAGATTCATGGAAAAACAGTAACGCTGCACCACCACCAGCGCCAACGGCTGGGTCAGTAATAATGATGGGCACAGGCATAAAACCCACGGCGTTATCCAGCACCCATTTACTCGCATCAAACATTCCATCCTTGGGATCAATAAACTGTCCCATCGCTCCAACATTTGACGAGACACACAAGGCTGAAATCGCTGCCAGAATTATCCTATTATTCGTCTTTTCCATGACCTCTCCCCACGCGTAAAAACGCACAGCATTAGTGGATATCAATCGTTACATAATAATCACGTTTAGATAACAAAAGCCACTGAGTTGGCGGCACTTTTTAGTAAAAATCTCAGCCTGTCGGCTCGCTGTAAGCATTCAGCTCGTCTATAGTTACTGATGATAAGTCTATGGTTTAGATTATTATTTTAACGGCGTGCATACTTTTATATTGGTATGAGTAGCGAGTGATATCTAGTTTTTAATCAAGAAGTGAACTCGTTACTATTTTTCAATGTCCTAAAGTGGCAGAATACGCAGATCCTACAAAGAGAGAGTTACCAACGGTGTCAGAACAAGCTCCATTAGATATTCGAATCGAAGAAAATCAAGCCCGTGTGAAAGATCAACTCAATCGAATTCTTTCCAGCAAAGCATTCGACCAAAGCCCTAAGATGAAGCAGCTCCTCTCTTTCGTTGTAGAGCAAACTTTGGCGGGTAATGGAGATCGCTTAAAGCAATTTACGATTGCTACCGAGGTCTTTGATCGTGATGCTGATTTTGATCATCAAGCAGACCCAATTGTTCGAATTCAAGCGGGTCGCGTCCGACGCACTCTCGAAACGTATTATTTAACGGAAGGGGTTAATGACCCATTGGTACTGTCGATCCCTAAAGGTCGCTACAGCCCTCTCTTTACCCCTCAGGTTCCACAGGCCGCTCGTCAATCAACAACTCTGGCGCAAATGGTTGGCGAGACCAATAAATCTCTTAATCCAACCATTACTGTACTGCCATTTTTGTCTCTATCAGATGATGCTGAAAAACGCTTCTTTGCAGAAGGCTTTGGTGAAGAGCTCGCCACTGAGCTTGCTCGCTTTGACATGCTAAAAGTTGTCTCGATGCATGCCCTTGGTGATACCAATATTGACCCTCGCACGTCCGCAGATGTGAAAGGTCTTGGTGAGAAGCTCAATGTATCGTTTATTACATCAGGTACTATGCAGGCCCTTGGCAACAAGGTACGCATCTATGCCAAGCTGTATCGCACCGACAGCGGTGAGCAAGTCTGGGCTGAAAAGTACACCTGTGACCTCGCCACTGAAGACCTATTCTCTGTTCAAGACGACATCATCGCCGAGATTGTTGCTGAGCTTGCGTCTAGCTTTGGAATTATCCATCGTGAAATCTATGCGAGCTGCAATCAGAAGAAGATTGAGCACTTATCGACTTATGAAGCTACCCTGCGCTATCGTCACTACCTAATGACGCTGACAGAAGATACCCACCTTCAAGCCATGCAAGCATTGCTTAGCGCGGTACAGAACGAGCCTGATGTGGCGCTGCTTCACTCTATGCTCGCGGTTCTGTACTTTGATGCCGAGATGCTCGGTATGGGACAGGTCGACAACGCTGTTGAAACTGGTCTGAACCACGCTCGTCGCGCGGTAGAGCTAGAGCCAAGCAACCAAGAAGCACAAATGGCAATGCTGATGGCGCATCAGTTGAAAGACGACGTTAACGGCATTATAGAGACCGTCGACAAGGTATTGGATATCAACCCGAATGCGGCTTATCAGATTGGTTTGTGTGGCTGGGCATTGTGCATGGCAGGCGAATTCGAACGAGGCCTAGAGCTGATTCGCAGCTCTAAAGAGTTGAACCCGTTCCGTCCACCTTGGTTCTCGATTGCCTCTGTGGTGTATAAGATCATGCAAGATGACTTTGACGGTGCTGAGAAGTCGGTCAGCAAGCTATCGCTACGTCGTCTATTTTGGATCCCGATGCTCAAAGCGGTCATCCAAGTCTACAAGGGTGAGTTTAAACAAGCTCAAGCAAGCTACAAAGAAATGCTGCAAATCCGCCCTGACTTCGAGGGTAATGAAGAGCGATATTTGGGTGCCTTTATCTCAAGCCCGGCAATTAAAAACAAGCTACTTGAAGCCCTCGAACGTTTATAAAAAGTTAGAATCAAAAAGAGAGCCGATTGGCTCTCTTTTCTTATAGTTTGATGGCTGTGAATTCCGAATTAGTCGTACAAAGCGTCGTCGTAGATCTCTTCAGCTAAGTACTCATCTTCAATTTCTTCTTCGACTATCTCTTCGGCGATGTACTCTTCTTCAATATACTCTTCCGCCAGATATTCCTCTGCAATGATCTCGTCTTCAACGATCACATCCGTTGCCACTTCACAAGCACCCTCATAGTAAGCACCATCAATAGCACCACCGACCGCGCCAGCACCGCCGCCAATCACAGCGCCAGTTTTCGCACCATCACTGCCATCAACAATACCACCAACAATCGCACCGGTAATCGCACCATCGACGGCACCGACAACAGCGCCTTCCGCTTCTTGATCGCAATAATAAGCAAAAGTACTTGAGCTGAGCATCAATAGGCATGCTCCTAAAAGTAAACGGGTTTTATTCATAAATAAGCTCCAAATTATTGTGCTAGTTGGTTCTTGTGCAATTTGATCTCTGTGCGAGCTGATCACTGTGCGAGCTGATTGTAGGCATCAATACTCATGCCGGCGCTGAAACCGCCGTCAACACCAATTGATTGGCCATTCACAAAGCTACTGTCTTCCGATGCTAAGAAATGCACCACCGCGGCGACTTCTTCTGGCTGCGCGATACGACCAAGTGGGACGGCGCGCTTCTCCATGCGAAGTTGTGGCTCGCCACCGGACGTGTGCGCACGCGGGGTATCGACAGAGGTAGGGCATACGGCGTTGACACGTATTTGCTTGGTACCAAGTTCAAGTGCTGCTGTTTGAGTAATACCCAAAACCGCCCACTTTGAGCTAGCAAGCGCCCCTAGGTATGGCACGCCCTGTGTACCGGCAACCGATGCAATATTGATAATACTGCTGCCTTTTGGCATGTAAGGTACAGCGTGTTTGATCGTCAAAGCCGTACCCAACGCATTCACTTCAAAGTTGGCGTTGTACTCCGATTTCTTCGACTCCATGATGGTGCTGTAGCCATTGGTCGAGCCAGCACAGTTCACCAACACGTCAATCTGGCCATAGCGCTCGAACGCAATCGCCATGAGCTCGCTTAGCGAGAACTCATCGGTCACATCGGCATAGACATAGTGCGCCTCCAACGTCTGCAGCGCCGGCTCGTTCGCATTGACACCGGCGATCACCAGTTTTGCGCCTGCATTGATTAAACGCTTAGCAATCGCCTCTCCGATACCTGATGTTCCACCGATCAATACAACGACTTTATCGGTAAGCTGAAATGGCATAGACATTATGCGTCCTCATGGATTTAACTCGGTTAGAATTTCACTGTGATTCAGTGTAACGACTCTGCGAATTGGGATGGAGTTAGTAACTGGAAACGATCCAGTAACAAGGGAACTAAAAATAGGAATAAAGTAGAAACTAAGGCATCCTTGCCTTAGAGTTGAGAGGAACTGTCTACGCTAATTGGTTAGAAGAACCAAGTGGCACCAATACGCACTTCACGATTGCCATCTAGATGCTTCATGCGTGACTCTGTACCTGCTTTGAAGAAGTGTTCTGAGTATGTGACGTTACCCCAAACGCTGCCATCGGAAGTCAGTGGCACACCACCTTCGAAGTTAAGCTCAAGTGACTGCTCGTTTTTACCAAACGCGTTGTTGTAGTTCGCGTACTGTGGGTTCACGGTGACATAGTGACCTTGCTCAGACAGATAGAATGAGTTGAACCAGTTTGCCTGCCAGCCGTTTTCAGAACGACCGTTGTCGTACTCGTTACGCATCACGGCGATATTCGGGTAAGAGACCCAGTTTTCAAACGGAGTAATCACTTTGGCAACGGCGCCTACTGCTGCGGTTTGCTCTACACCACTTTGCTTTGCTACCCAGTTTGAACCATAACTAATGTAATCAAGCGAGAAGCCAATTTCAGGAAGCACCTCTGAGCCCGTTGCATGCACTTGGAAGTAACGTGCGCGGATACGAGACAGGCCAAAGTCTTTCGACTTACCTTCTTGTCCGTCAAGGTTGGTCTGGAAGTCGGTCTCAAACTGACCTAGGTAGCCAATGTCTTCATTGTAAGAGCCAGCCATGTTCAATTGCAGGCGAGTTAGGCCGTCTTTGCCTTTCGCGCCAGAATCAACTTTTAGGTAGGTTTGAGGACGAGTCACGTCAGCAGGGTCATTGGTTTGCTCTTCCGATGCCTGAGCATTGACTGTCAGTGCGGCTAGGATCGCTGCAGAAAGAGTTGGAATGTGCTTCATGTTTTTAATCCCATGATTATCAATAATTGCGGGCAGTATGAAGCACTGGCGAGTTATTCGAAGTAACTCTGGGTAATGTAACCTATCTATAAATCTGACGGTTTAGTCGGCATTCTAACTAAGTTTTAGGCACGATAGAGCGGAAATTTAGAGTTGAGGCGCGTACGACACACCTCTGTCACATTGCTGAAAACAGAAAGTGATAGCACATGATGACCGCGTCTTCACGACCATCTTCGGTTGGGTAGTAATCACGGCGTCGGTCGACCTCATTAAAGCCCTCCGCCAAATAGAGTGACACAGCGGGCACATTACTCTCTCTCACCTCTAGCCATGCACTCTCCGCTTGGGCAGTCTCACAGTAGGCTAAAAAGTGCTGGACCAATTGACGACCATAACCTTTGCCTTGATGAAGTGGTGACACCGCAATGTTTAATAGCGACACTTCACCAACAATATTCTGAGCATAGAAATAGCCAACCGGCTGTTCATCCACCAGCATAACCACATTGTGTGCGCCTCGACCGTTTAGGTCATGGAGCATGGAAGTTTTCCAAGGGTGGCTATGCGCTTGACTCTCAATATTTACAATAGCGTCGAGATGGGATGTTTGTATCTCAGTAAAGGTGATATCAGTTGTAGGCACGAATTTGATTCCAAAGCTGTCGTTTTTGACTGTCGTCACCCTCGATTTCGGCCAAATAAGACGATTGAAGAAACTTAGGTTTTGATGGTATGTCACGCAGTTGCATCCAGTGCTCAAAACGGTCAGCAGCATGTTCATCGCCTGCGAACCACATCCAAGTCGGGACAGACTGCGCGTCGAGTTGACCAAGCTGTTCTGGCGTGATGTGCAAGACACTATCAAGCTCTAACTTCATCGCCTTTAAGATTTTTTCAAAGAATGAGACGAGCTCTCCCTCCGGCTTCACGGCTGATACAAACAGCAGCTGGCAAGATGGAGTGAGTGAAAATGTGGCTTGAGCACTGTTTGGCATTCTCTCTGGGTGAGTGAGCTCCCAAGTTTGAATACCCATCAGCTGTAGCGTGGTGCTGTTATGCATAGGACTGCCTGCTTATCAGGTTCGACCAAAATCCGAGTATGTTGGGCGAAGTGTAACAGAGGCGAATTGGATCACCAACACACGAGTAAGTAGGATCTTACTCGTGTGAAAAATGAATTAAAGCTGTAGAAACTCTGGGCTGTACTCAATCACACCCGATTTACCAGAAAGAAGAGTCTGAATCGAGTCTGCCGTCAGTGATTTTACCTGGAATGCACCTTCTGGTACTTCCCATTGACAGCTCAATCCCTCTTCGCTTGCGGAACTGAAGCCAAACTTTGAATAGTAATTCGGATCGCCAAGCACCACACACGCTGGATAGCCAAAGTCTGGTAGAGTCTCGAACGCTTCTTTTACCAAAGCCTTTGCAATACCTTGGCCTTGGTGCGATTGAGCCACAGCAAGTGGAGCTAAACCCTGCCAAGCATAGTCTTCGCCATTGAGTGTTACTGGTGAGAACAGCACGTGGCCGATCACTTCCCCTTCGTCACTGCATGCCACAAGCGACAGCGTCAAGCGACTGTTCTCGCGAAGTGCCATCACCAAGTTTGCTTCCGCCTCTGTCTCAAACACTGACTTAAGTAGACGGTCGATGGCAAGAATGTCAGCGGGTGCTTCAGTTCGAATAAGCATTAGGTACCTCACTTGCGCCTTGAGCTGGCTGCAATCCTTTATGAACGAACTCTGCAAGATGCATCAATGCTGACAACATTGGTTTTGGAAGCGCGTCAAGATCAACACTATCCATTAAGTTCTTTACTTCTAAGCCTAGTTCGGTATCACCCTCAATGCTTAGACGGCGTTGGAAAAACAGCGTATCTGGGTCTTCCTTACGCCCCGCTATTAGGACTAAGTCATTCAGATTACCGCTAAAACTGACGTCTTCTTGCTCAACAGATTCGGAAACGACGAGCGTCTCATCGTTGTAGGAAATATACCAACTGAGGTTTAGATCACGAATATGAACTTTCAACCACTTCTGTTCTAAAAACTCGAAGTCACCGTCCTCAAGTGCTTCTTTAAAAACGGTTTTTAGCCCTTCAAGCAGCGCTTTATTCTGAATTTTGGTTGGCAGAAAATGGACTGGAGATCGCAAAATTTGTGCTGCGTTTTTAACTAGTTGACTTCGAATCTTGTCTAACACGCGGTTTTTCCGTTAGTTTGTACTTAAGAAACGACATAATACGGTATTCGTACAAAAAAAATCCTGTTGTGCGTCAAATATTTTTTGCTTTTGTCTTAACCCTTTTCTAACGGATAAATCACAGTTATAGTGTGTGGGTTACTGATATATAAGCGCTTCAGAAAACTGGTAGTACATTGATGTCATCCAAATTGTTAAAGGAATACTTTGCTAAGTTAACATCCAATAGCCCTTTCTTTTTTGCTATTTTGGATGACGAGCACCGTTACTGGATGGTCAATGATCGCTATTGCGATGTCGCGGGACTTACCCACAGTGACCTGGTTGGCATGAATGACCACGAGGTTTTAGGCGCCCGTTTCTACAATCACCTCAAACCATACTACGAGCGTGCCTTTCTTGGTGAATCCATTGAAGCCGAAGTCACACTCGATGAATCAGATATCGAGTCTAGCCTTCACTTTAGCGTCTCTCCTATTGAACTCAATGGCGTAATCGAATACATCGTCTTCCATGCCATCGATACGTCAGAAAAGCAGATCATCACTCGCTCCCTAGAGGAATCCGAAAGCAAATTTTTAAAGCTTGCTGAGTTAATTCCCGATGGGTTGCTACTGGTTGAAGATGGCTGCATTTTGTCGGCAAACCCAGCTTCAGCACGCCTATTTGGCTACTCAAGTCAAAGCGACTTACTCGGAGAGTCACTAACACGACTCCTGCGCAACGAAAACGACAATCAACGAGTGCAACTTGACCTGAGTCAGGTCGACGCAAAGACACCACTTACCTTCTCAACCAGTGACTATTGCGGCATTCAACGCAGACTCTCATTGCATGTCGATAGTGCCAATCTATTTGGTGCCAATGCGCACCTAATATTAGTACAAGACCTTGATGAGAAACCGAGTCCTGTTGCAAAAAACAGTCATGAAGACGCGAATATCGACGCGCTCACCAAGCTGTATAACCGCCTCGGGTTTACACGCTGTTTGGAGCATTTTATTGAGGAAAGCACCCCGTTTGTGATGCTTTACCTTGATATCGACAATTTTAAGAATATTAATGACTCATTGGGTCACCATATCGGCGACCGAGTGATTCAAGAGGTCTCAGCACGCCTCAAACGCTACTTGCCTCAGCATGCGGTTCTCGCTCACCTTGGTGGCGATGAGTTTGGCATCATTCTGCCAGAGCCTGATAGCAACATTGCCGCTGATGAGCTAGCAGAGAAAATCATTAGCCTAATTAACCAACCCTTCGACCTACACCATTTCAGCAAACGACTCGCTTGCTCGATTGGTAGCGTCCAATCACCAAACGATGGCAATGATGCTCGCATCCTTCTGCAAAACGCCGATACCGCAATGTACGAAGCAAAGGCGCGTGGTCGTAACCGTTTGGTGAAGTTCAACGACCAAATGAACAAAGAAGCACGCATGCGCTTGTGGCTTGAGATCGAGCTCCAAAAAGCACTGCAACAAAATGGTCTTGAGGTATGGTATCAGCCTAAGGTGAACGCGCGTGACTTCAGCATTAATGGTGCTGAAGCGTTGGTGCGTTGGAAGCACCCTGTCGAAGGTTACATTAGTCCAGCATCTTTCATCCCTGTCGCCGAGCAAGCGGGCCTAATCGAGAGTTTAGGCCGAGTGGTTATGCGTGATGTCTTCACCACTGTGAAACGCTGGAAACTTCAAGGCATCTTGCCAGGCCGCGTCGCGATCAACCTATCGCCTGAGCAATTTGGCAACCCTAAGCTTATTGACTACATGGAGCGCTTACTGCGCAGCACCGGACTCGATCCTAGCTGTATCACCTTTGAGCTGACCGAAAGTGCGGTAATGAGTAACAGTGAACACACCTTGCAGATGCTCAACTCAATCAAGAAGCTTGGCTTTGCGCTCTCTATTGATGACTTTGGTACCGGGTACTCTTCGCTCTCTTACCTTGCGCACTTCCCTATCGATGAACTTAAGATAGACCGAGCGTTTATCATGGATATCGATACGCTGCCAAAACAGCTCACGGTGATCGAGAACATCATCAACCTAGGTAAATCACTGAATCTGTCTGTTGTTGCCGAAGGGGTCGAGACACGCCATCAAGCGACACTACTATCCAACTTAAACTGCAATTCGATTCAAGGTTTCCACTTCCATCGCCCACAACCAAAGCATGAAGTCGAAGCGCTATTTGCTCAAAACCGCCGACACAGAAACTAACCAAAGAGACTGAGCGTTTATCCCCCAAATTAGCTTACCTCTTTGGTGTTAATTCGTTGCTTATTAAGCGAAACCTGCCTTATATCAAATTGACCTTTATCAAATCTTCATAAAATGCGCTCTACTGACAGATTTATGGTAATGAGCATATGGAACTCTTATGCCCAGCAGGCAACTTACCTGCGCTAAAAACTGCAATTGATTGCGGTGCCGATGCCGTTTATATCGGCTTTAAAGACGATACCAATGCCCGCCATTTTGCGGGGTTGAACTTCACGGGTAAAAAGCTTGAACGTGCCGCGCAGTATGTTCATGACCACAATAAAAAGCTGCATATCGCCCTAAATACCTTTGCTCACCCAAATGGCTTTGAGCGCTGGACGAATGCCGTTGATCAGGCGGTAGACCTTGGTGTCGATGCATTGATCGTGGCCGATATCGCCGTACTGGATTATGCTGCAAACAAGTACCCAGATCTTGAATTGCATCTCTCAGTACAAGCCTCTGCGACCAACGTAGCGGCCATCGATTTCTACCACAAGAACTTCAATGTGAAGCGCGTGGTTCTACCTCGCGTGCTGTCGATTCATCAGGTCAAACAGCTATCTCGAAACATGACGTCAGATGTTGAACTTGAAGTGTTTGCGTTCGGCAGCCTGTGCATCATGTCTGAAGGACGTTGCTATCTTTCCTCTTATTTGACAGGCGAATCTCCGAACACGGTGGGCGCTTGTTCTCCGGCGAAATATGTGCGCTGGCAAGAGACGGAAAGCGGGTTAGAGTCACGTCTAAATGACATTCTAATCGACCGCTATGCACAAGGTGAAAACGCTGGCTACCCTACGCTTTGTAAGGGGCGTTTTGAAGCGGAAGTTGACGGTGAACGCAAGCGCTACCACGCCCTTGAGGAGCCAACTAGCCTAAATACCCTATCTATGTTGCCTGAGCTGTTTGCTGCAAATGTAGCATCAGTGAAAATTGAAGGTCGCCAACGCAGTCCTGCCTACGTCGAGCAGGTGACTCGCACCTGGCGAGAAGCCATTGATATGTACCAACGCAACCCAGAGCAATACCAAGTAAAACCAAGCTGGGATAGTGCTCTAGCCAACGTTTCTGAAGGCACACAAACGACACTCGGTGCTTACCACCGTAAGTGGCAATAAGGAGCAAAATACATGAAGTATGCATTAGGGCCACTGTTGTACTTTTGGCCAAAGCAAGATGTAGAGAGCTTCTACGAACAAGCAAAATCAAGCTCTGCCGATATTATCTATCTAGGCGAGAGCGTGTGTTCTAAGCGCCGTGAAATGAAACCTACTCATTGGTTTGATATTGCTAAAGAGCTCAGCGCATCTGGTAAGCAAGTGGTGCTATCCACTATGGCACTACTCGAAGCGCCGAGTGAAGTGAATATCATGAAGAAGTACATCGATAACGGTGACTTTGCGATTGAAGCCAATGACGTATCCGCTATCCAACTTGCCAGTGAAAGTAAGGTACCATTTGTCGTCGGGCCAGCGGTGAACACCTACAACGCTCGCACGCTACAGTTGTTTGCTAAGCAAGGCATGATTCGTTGGTGTATGCCAGTGGAACTGTCACGCGAATGGCTAGAAAACGCCATGAACCAAGCAGACGACTTGGGCATTCGTGGTCAGTTCGAGGTGGAAGTATTTAGCCACGGTTATTTACCGCTCGCCTATTCTGCGCGCTGCTTCACTGCACGTGCGGAAAACCGTGCGAAAGATGACTGCGAAACCTGCTGTATTAAATACCCGACAGGCCTCCAAGTAGAGAGCCAAGAGGGCCAGTCGGTGTTCAACCTCAACGGTATCCAAACGCAATCTGGATATCAGTACAACCTAATCAACGATCTTAAGTCGATGGAAGGCCTGGTCGATGTTGTGCGTTTGAGCCCACTTGGACTGGATACCTTTGCTGAGGTTGACCGCTTCAGAGCCAATGAAGACGGCAGTAACCCAGTCGCCTCACTCGACCGTCAGTGCAACGGTTACTGGCATCAGATTGCTGGTCTCGATATTAAACAGATCTAGTCAAAGCAAATCCAATACAAAGGGCCTCGCTATTCGCGAGGCCCTTTAGTTTCATTAGATTAAGCCGTCGCTGCGGTATAACCATTGGTTTGCAGCTTACGTATATCACGCCAGATAATCACGCCAACCACCAGGCTCAGCGCGACGTTTGACAACGGGTAAGCAATCCAAACACCAGTGACTCCCCAGAGTTTTGGCATCACATAAAGAAATGGCAATTGAATCAGCATGTTCCCTAAGGTAACAAATAGCGCCTTTCTGCTGTAGCTTATCGCTTGATAGTAAGCGGCGGCAACGACTAGAAATCCATCTAAGAACATCGAGAAAAGATGTAATCGTATCCCCATCACCGTATGTTCAATAAGCTGCGGTTCTGATGAGTTAAATACCGATACCGCCTGATACGGGAACAGATTTAACAGTCCGATAAATGCAGCGCCACCTACAACTGAACTTAACATAGCGACATTAAACAGCTTACGCATATTATCTTCACGGCGCGCACCGTAGTTGTAGCTCAGCAGCGGTTGCATCGCATTGGCAATGCCTTCGGCAATCAAATAGTAGAATGCGACGATATAACCAAGTATCGCATAAGCCCCGACTAAGGTCACCGAGCCATACTCTGCAAAGAGTGCATTATGTATCGCCACCATAAATGAGCCATAAGCGTACATAAAGAAGCTCGCCAAGCCGATCGAAAAGATCTTAGGCAGCAAATGGAACTGAAACTTAAAGTCCTTCAGTGTTAAGCGCATTTTGGCTCTCGAGGTAAAGAAGTAACCAATACCTAGCACAGTGACGACAGCTTGGGCGATGGCCGTTGCCAGTGCAGCCCCTGTAAGCTCCCACCCCAATAAAGCAATAAACCAATAGTCTAGGGCGATGTTGATCACCGCACCCAGCACCATGAGCAAAGTCGCCATATTAGGGCTATCGTCATTACGCAGCAGAAACGGGACAGCGATGGAGCCAAGCGCAAATACGCCACCGACAATGAGTATATCGAGATACTGCATCGCCAGTTCATACATGCGCCCCTGCGCGCCCTGAAGCAATATCATATCATCTGCAAATTGCCACAAAGCAATCGCGACAATAGGGCTTAGCGCGAACAAGGCCATCATACCGGTTGCCAATGCCTGTTTAGCACCCGCAAGGTCATTCTCACCCTGTTTGATTGAGGCCAAAGCGCCTGTACCCACGCCGACCATCATCCCAAGTCCAAGGATGACACTGATAACAGGCCAAGCGACATTGATACCCGCGAGGCCTTCCCCACCCATATACTGGCCAATGAATATCCCATCCACGACTTGATACAAGCCGTTGACGAGCATGGCGGCAATGGTTGGGATCGCATAGCGCCAAAACTGTTGATAGATTGATTTTTGTTCCATAACGACTTTACTACGATTTTATTGTTATCAGATGGCTCATCCAGAACCCTATTCAGGCCTCAGAGCCTTTGTCAGTAGCTGGTTGAGCGACGCAAACTCACTCTGTGAGAGGTTTACTTTTAGTTTTTCAGCAACGGCGCCGTAAATCTCCGTTTCTGATGCCAAAGGAATGCGAGCTTTCTCAGTCAGTATCACCCTTTTCGCGCGAGCATCATCTGGGCATGGTAGGCGCTCCACCAACCCTTTCTTTTCCAACCGCTTAACCATGTTGGTTGCTGAAGGTTTAGACACCTCTAACTCCTTGGCGAGGTCGGTAAGGCGTATTGGTTCTAATGAAGCCTGTACCGTCTTCAAATAGTCATACTCATTAAAACTAAGATGCGAGAGTGGATCTTCCTTACAGTAACTGCGCCAGACCTTAGCAGTCAGTCGCTCCATTTTCTCTAAATTGACTTCTATAGACATTCACATTACTTATTAATTAGCATGGCTAACTATTTTAGGGCGATTAGAAATAAACTTCAACGCATAAAAAAACACCAGCCAATGGCTGGTGTTTTCGAATTCAACGTGTCTCAGAGAATTAGGCGTCGCTAGGCTCTGCGTTCGCTTGCTCTTCTTGCTGTTTCTTCGCTTCTTCTGCTTGTTGAGCTCTAACGATTTCAAAGATTTTTGTCAGCTCTAGGAATGCGTACTTATGCTCTGCAAAATCATAGACGTTTTGGGCGATTGCCAACTTATATAACGATACGGCGGTTGGGAAATCACCGTCGATTTGATGACGCTTCGCAAGGTAGAAGTACACTTCTGTCAAACGCTCTGCCAATACATTGTTGTCTCGGCTGCTTGCCAGAATCGCTTGGAAGGCCTGCTCTTCTGATACTTGATCTAACATCAGCGCGACCAAGATCCAGCCCCAATCTTTATTGCGAGATAGATATTGCTTATTGAGGTTAATCGCAGCTTCTGATGGACTCGCTTCACGAGAGATGATGTAAAGCCATAACGCGCGGTATGGATCTGATGGCTCTTCTTGGTAATAACGCGTCATGCCTTCGATAGCGAGAGGGATACGGTCCCCGTAGTAAAGTGCGATAGAACGGTTACGAAGCGCGTAAGAGTTGGCAGGATCCAGCTCTAAACTTGAATCAAATGCTTCATAGGCTGAATCAAAATCACCAATCTGCGTGAAGTATTGGCCAACTTGGTTGAACACCACTGGCTGAGCAGGATTAAGCTGAAGCGATTGGTTAAAATCAAGCTGCGCCAAATCACGCATACCTAGACTATTGAAATAAGAACCACGCTCAAAGTGCATTTTAGCACGCACGTCATTATCAAGATCGCTGCGTTGAAGTAGCTGAGTCAGTCTTGCAACCTGTACTTCATATTGAACATTGGCTTGCAAAGGCACTGCCATTGGTGGATTTAACCACTGCTGATCTTGCGTTGATGAGTTGGATGCACAACCCGTCACGACGGCCACTAAACTCAATCCTAAGATTCGAAACCACTTCACTATATTCTTCTCCTTAATGCCTACTATCGCTAAGCGTAACTGACGGCTTTTATTAAATTTTTTTGCCGTGCTGCTTTAATGGTATAGCAGGTAATTTCCTTCGCGCACTAAAAAAGGGGGCGATTGCCCCCTCTTTATAGCATGCTTTTAGACGCAATGGTCTAGAAATGCGAATTATTCTGCGTCAGGTGCCGCTTTTTCATTCGCAGCTTCTGCTGGCTGTTCTACCGCTTCTTTCATGCTTAGACGTACACGGCCTTGGCGGTCGATTTCAAGTACTTTAACTTGAACTTCTTGGCCTTCTTTCAGGTAGTCAGTCACTTTCTCAACACGCTCTTGAGCGATTTGAGAGATGTGTACTAGACCATCTTTACCTGGAAGAACCGTTACGAATGCGCCGAAGTCTGCTAGACGAGCAACTTTACCCGTGTAGATCTTACCCACTTCAACTTCTGCTGTGATAGCCTCGATACGAGCGATCGCATCTTTCGCTTGGTCACCGTCAGTCGCCGCGATCTTGATAGTACCGTCGTCTTCGATCTCGATAGTCGTACCAGTTTCTTCAGTTAGCTGACGGATAACCGCGCCACCTTTACCGATAACGTCTTTGATCTTGTCTGCGCTGATCTTCATTGTGTGGATACGTGGAGCGAACTCAGAGATCTCTTCACGAGCACCAGAGATAGCTTCATCCATTACAGAAAGGATGTGCTTACGTGCACCTTGCGCTTGGTTAAGAGCAATTTGCATGATCTCTTTAGTGATACCTTCGATCTTGATGTCCATTTGAAGTGCAGTGATACCAGTGTTAGTACCTGCTACTTTAAAGTCCATGTCACCTAGGTGGTCTTCGTCACCAAGGATGTCAGAAAGAACTACGAAGTCGTCGCCTTCTTTAACAAGACCCATTGCGATACCCGCAACAGAAGACTTGATTGGTACACCAGCATCCATAAGTGCTAGAGACGTACCACATACAGAAGCCATTGAAGATGAACCGTTAGATTCAGTGATTTCCGATACAACACGTACTGTGTATGGGAATTCTTCAACAGAAGGCATTACTGCTGCGATACCGCGCTTAGCCAGTTTACCGTGACCGATTTCACGACGCTTAGGAGAACCTACAAAACCCGTTTCGCCAACACAGTATGGAGGGAAGTTGTAGTGTAGTAGGAAGTGATCTTTACGCTCACCAGTTAGCTCATCGATGATTTGAGCATCACGCTGCGTACCAAGAGTCGCAGTTACTAGCGCCTGAGTCTCACCACGAGTGAACAGTGAAGAACCGTGAGTACGTGGAAGAACGCCAGTGCGTACATCCAGTGCACGAACCATGTCTTTTTCACGACCATCGATACGTGGATTACCCGCGATGATGCTGCGACGTACAACTGTCTTCTCTAGATCGTGGAAGATAGTGTGGATTTCTTTCGTGTTCGCTTCTGGATCTTCAGCAAGAAGAACATCGTTCACTTCTGCGGCAATCGCGTGAATTCGATCGTAACGAGCCATCTTTTCAGTGATTTGGTACGCTTCAACTAGCTTAGCTTCAGCTAGCTCTGCGATACGCTCGTTAAGAGCCGTGTTCTCTTCTGGAGCAACCCAATCCCAAGCAGGAGTAGCAACTTCAGCTGCAAACTCGTTGATTGCAGTGATGACAGTTTGCTGTTGGTCGTGACCGAACACAACTGCAGATAGCATTTCTTCTTCAGTTAGGTTATCAGCTTCTGATTCAACCATTAGTACTGCAGATTCAGTACCCGCAACAACAAGATCAAGCTTAGATGTTTCTAGCTCAGTGTTGCTTGGGTTAAGAACAAGCTGACCGTCGATGTGACCAACGCGTGCTGCACCGATAGGACCGTTGAACGGGATACCAGAGATAGCAAGTGCTGCAGACGTACCAATCATTGTTGGGATGTCTGGCTGTACGTTCGGGTTAACAGAAACAACCGTTGCAATAACCTGAACTTCGTTTTTGAATGCATCTGGGAATAGTGGACGGATTGGACGGTCGATTAGACGAGCTGTCAGTGTCTCACCTTCAGATGGACGACCTTCACGCTTGAAGAAGCCACCTGGAATTTTACCTGCCGCGTAAGTACGCTCTTGGTAATTAACTGTAAGAGGGAAGAAGTCTTGACCTTCAACCGCTTCTTTTTTACCAACAACAGATACGAATACTGCTGTATCGTCCATTGTTACCATTACAGCTGCAGTAGCTTGACGTGCGATAACGCCTGTTTCTAGCGTCACAGTGTGGTTGCCGTATTGGAACGACTTAACAACTGGTTTTTCGAACATTGTATTTCCTTTTTTCTGGAGCGAGTCCAGACCATTTGATTGTGCGCTCAATGCATTACAAATCGCGACTAGTTCAAACAAACTTAACTCTAAGCAGCTAGTTCTATGCCGCTAAAAGCGAGCAAATGTGCTTGGAATAGTCGCGACCCTGCGGTCGACAAAATGGACTGTAATGTACTGAGCAGATTGTGGCTAAACGGATATGCTTTAGACAACTCTGTTTAGACGGGACGTAGTATAAACTACTTAGTGGAAGTTTTGCCATTAACTAAAGAATTTAGCTAACAAAAAAGGGGCATATAGCCCCTTTTAACAAACTTTCTATGCAGACGCTGATTAGCGACGTAGGCCTAGACGTTTGATTAGGTCTTGGTAGCGAGCTAGGTTTTTACCTTTTAGGTAATCTAGAAGCTTACGACGACGAGAAACCATACGTAGAAGACCACGACGGCTGTGGTGATCGCCTTTGTGTGCTTTGAAGTGACCTTGTAGGTGGTTGATAGAAGCTGTAAGTAGAGCTACTTGAACTTCTGGTGAACCAGTGTCGCCTTCGCCTTGTGCGTATTCTGCAACGATTGCTGCTTTAGTTTCTGCATTCAGAGACATAATTCTCTCCTAATAAGAGTAAGTTTAAAAGTTGTAGCAGCCAATCTCTGATTCAGCCGCTACGCGAAGCGCGAATTATAGGGAATAATTCTAGCTAGAGCAAGGAGTATTCGTTGCTCTATTGAGCACTTTCTTCCTCACGGAAAACAACGAGTCGCTTGGGTGCAAGCTTCGCATCATCATTCATCGCGCCAACGCCGATGAATAAACGCTCTTCACCCATGGTCATGCGTACTGGCGCATCGATTGGTAAGCCTGAAACCTGCACTGGCTGACCATGCTGAAGCAAATCACCAAGCTCAGGTGATACATTCACTTCTTGAAGATCTTGTACTGCACTGTCCATTGGCATTAGCAGTGGGTCAAGCAACTCTCGCGGCTGAAGCTCTTCACGCTTTGCCTGCTCGAATAGCTCGTTAAGCTGCTCTAGGGTCACCATGTTCTCATAAGGGTACTTAGCAACCGCCGTACGACGCAGCATAGTCACGTGCGCACCACAGCCTAGCATTTCACCGAGATCATCGACGATAGTACGGATGTACGTGCCTTTTGAGCAGTGTACTTCCATCTCTACTTCATCACCTTCAAAGCGATGTAGGACGATTTCATACACGGTGATCTTGCGTGCTTCGCGCGGCACTTCGATACCTTGGCGAGCGTACTCATAAAGCGGCTTACCTTGATATTTCAAAGCCGAGAACATTGAGGGCACCTGATCAGACTCACCACGGAACTTATCGATGCATTCATCAAGAAGCTCTGGAGTTACGTTGATATCGCGAGTTTCCACCACTTCGCCATCAGAGTCAGAGGTATTGGTGCGCTCACCAAGTTTAGCGATCACGCGGTAGCGCTTGTCTGAATCTAATAGGAATTGCGAAAACTTGGTGGCTTCGCCCAAGCAAATTGGCAGCATGCCAGTTGCTAGTGGGTCAAGAGCACCCGTGTGCCCCGCTTTTTCAGCAAAGTAGATACGCTTTACTTTTTGCAGAGCATCATTCGATGAGATACCGGTAGGTTTATCTAGAAGGATAACGCCGTTGACTGGACGTCCCTTGCGACGTCTAGCCATTACTGCTCTTCTCCCTCAGCGCCGTTTTCTTCGCTACGACCAGCTTCATCTTGCTTACGCTTGTCTTCGCTAACCACTTCGCTCACTAGGTTAGACATACGCATACCCTCGACAAGCGTGTTGTCGTAGTGGAAACGTACTTCTGGCGTTAGACGTAGGCGAATGCGCTTACCTAGCATCATACGAATATGAGCTTCGTGCTCACGAAGTGCTGCTAGGCTAGATTCAGGCGTTTGCTCGCCCACACATAGGAAAGTGACGAATACTTTTGCGTATGCTAAGTCACGAGATACTTCTACGTCTGAAATCGTCACCATACCTAGGCGAGAATCGCGAACTTCGCGTTGAAGGATAAGAGCAAGCTCTTTTTGTAGTTGCTGCGCAACACGTTGTGTGCGGCTAAATTCTTTTGACATTTCTTTTCTCACTATAGAAAGAATGGGGGGATGGTAAATACCAGCCCCCCATGGCGTATTCAACAACCATCAATACTCAAGTTAAAAACCGAGTAGCGATTTTGTCAATTAGTCTAGAGTACGTTTGATTTCAACGATTTCGAATACTTCGATTTGGTCGCCAACGCGAACATCGTTGTAGTTCTTAACGCCGATACCACACTCGTAACCGTTCTTAACTTCTTGAACGTCATCTTTGAAGCGGCGTAGAGATTCTAGCTCACCTTCGTAGATTACAACGTTATCACGCAGTACGCGGATAGGGTTGTTACGCTTGATAGTACCTTCTGTCACCATACAACCCGCGATTGCACCAAGTTTTGGAGACTTAAATACGTCACGTACTTCTGCAAGGCCGATGATTTCTTGCTTGAATTCAGGAGCAAGCATACCGCCCATTGCTTGTTTCACTTCGTCAATCAACTGGTAGATGATTGAGTAGTAACGTAGGTCTAGGTTTTCAGTTTCAACAGCACGGCGAGCAGATGCATCAGCACGTACGTTAAAACCTAGGATGATAGCGTTAGAAGCTGCTGCTAGTACTGCATCAGTTTCTGTAATACCACCAACACCAGAACCAACAATGTTCACTTTAACTTCATCAGTAGACAGTTTCAGTAGAGAGTCAGAGATTGCTTCTACAGAACCCTGTACGTCCGCTTTTAGTACTACGTTTAGTTCAGCAACATCACCAGCAGCCATGTTAGAGAACATGTTCTCTAGTTTCGCTTTTTGCTGACGTGCTAGCTTAACTTCACGGAATTTACCTTGACGGTAGTTCGCTACTTCACGTGCTTTACGCTCATCACGTACAACTGTTGCTTCGTCACCTGATGATGGAACACCAGATAGGCCAAGGATCTCAACTGGGATAGATGGACCAGCTTCAGTCACTTCTTTACCTAGCTCGTCACGCATCGCACGTACACGGCCGTATTCTTGACCACAAAGTACGATGTCGCCTTTACGTAGCGTACCAGATTGAACTAGAACTGTTGCAACTGGACCACGGCCTTTATCTAGGAATGATTCAACAACCACACCAGATGCCATGCCGTCAGCAACTGCTGTTAGCTCAAGTACTTCTGATTGAAGTAGGATAGCTTCTAGAAGACCATCGATGTTAGTACCTTGTTTCGCAGAGATGTGAACGAACATGTTCTCACCGCCCCACTCTTCAGGGATAACGTCGTACTGCGCCAGCTCGTTCTTAACGTTGTCTGGGTTCGCGTCTTCTTTATCGATCTTGTTCACTGCAACAATCAGCGGAACACCCGCCGCTTTCGCGTGTTGGATCGCTTCGATTGTTTGTGGCATTACACCATCGTCTGCAGCTACAACTAGAACAACGATATCTGTCGCTTGAGCACCACGAGCACGCATTGCGGTAAACGCCGCGTGTCCAGGAGTATCAAGGAAAGTAATCATGCCGTTTTCAGTTTCTACGTGGTATGCACCAATGTGCTGGGTAATACCACCCGCTTCGCCTGAAGCAACGTGAGTACGACGGATGTAGTCAAGTGTCGATGTCTTACCGTGGTCAACGTGACCCATGATAGTTACAACAGGAGCACGAGAAACTGCTTCTGATGTTTCATCACGGTCAGACAGTACTGCTTCTTCGAGTTCGTTCTCTTTGCGTAGAACAACTTTGTGGCCCATTTCTTCAGCAACAAGCTGTGCAGTTTCTTGGTCGATAACTTGGTTGATAGTCGCCATTGCGCCCATCTTCATCATCACCTTGATAACTTCTGTTGCTTTAACAGACATCTTGCTTGCTAGCTCAGAAACAACAACGGTTTCGCCGATAACAACATCTTGCTTAGCAACCTGAGCTGTCTTATCGAAGCCGTGCTGCATAGACGTAGGCTTAGCCAGTTTGCCTTTCTTACCACGTTGGTTACGACCGCCACGACCGCCGCGGTTGTCTTCTTGTGGGCTCGCCTTCTTCTTACGACGACGAGGTGCTTTTTCTTCTTTACGGTCTTGAGCATCTTCTGCTTCACGAGCGTATTTAGAAGTGGTGGTGTGGTAGTCACCCTCTTCTTTTGGTTTCTTCTCTTCAGCAGTCCAACGAGCTTCGTTTTCTTCCGCTAGTTTGCGAGCTTCTTCAGCTAGACGAGCCGCTTCAGCTTCCGCCTTACGTTGCGCCTCTTCCTCTTGACGACGTTTTAGTTCGTCAGCTTCTTTCTTCGCTTCAGCATTCTTTGCGTTCATTTCTTTCTTAGCCTTTTCCGCTTCTTCGCGCTTAGCAGCATCTGCTTCAGGTTGCTCAGCCTCACGTTTAGCTTTTTCCTCTGCTAGACGTTTTTCTTCGGCTTCGCGCTGAGCTTTCTCTTCTGCTTCACGCTGTGCTTTCTCTGCAGCTTCACGTTTGGCTAGCTCTTCGGCTTCACGTTGGGCACGCTCTTCCGCCTCACGATTTGCTGCTTCCTCAGCTTCACGTTTTGCTTGCTCGTCGATCGCACTGCGCTTGACATAAGTGCGCTTCTTGCGCACTTCTACTTGTACATCTTTGCTCTTACCGCCACCGGCAGAAACAGACAGAGTGCTACGAGTTTTACGCTGCAGCGTAAGACGAGTAGGCTCTGACTCACCAGATGTATCACCATGTTCTTTCTTAAGGTGAGTGAGAAGCGTTTGCTTCTCTTCATCGTTCACCTGATCGCTTTCTGATTTCTTCAGACCAGCATCAGCAAGTTGTTCAATTAGGCGTTCAACTGGCGTACCAATCTCTTCGCTAAGTGCTTTAACCGTAAGTTTTGTCATGCAACTACCTCCTTGCTGATTATTATTCTTCGTCGCCGAACCAACAGATGTTACGTGCAGCCATGATTAGCTCACCTGCGCGCTCTTCTGTTAGCCCTTCAATGCCCTCTAGCTCATCGACACCTTGATCTGCAAGGTCTTCAAGAGTAGCTACACCTTTTGCAGCCAGTTTAAATGCCATTTCACGCTCTAGACCTTCTAGTCCTAGTAGGTCTTCAGCTGGCTCAACACCTTCGAATGACTCTTCCTGAGCAAGAGCAAGTGTCGTTAGGGCATCTTTTGCACGGCTACGGAGCTCTTCTACAAGCTCTTCGTTTAAGCCGTCGATTTCTAGAAGCTCGTTAACTGGCACGTATGCCACTTCTTCTAGAGTTGAGAAGCCTTCCTCAACAAGCATTTCCGCGAAGTCTTGCTCGATGTCTAGGTGCTTCATAAAGTTTTCGATAGAAGCTGATGCTTCTTCTTGGTGTTTCTTCTGAAGGTCTGCAACTGTCATTACGTTCAGTTCCCAACCTGTAAGTTGAGATGCTAGACGTACGTTTTGACCGCTACGACCGATAGCTTGCGCTAGGTTATCTGCTTCAACTGCGATGTCCATTGCGTGCGCATCTTCATCAACGATGATAGAAGCAACGTCTGCTGGCGCCATTGCGTTGATAACAAACTGAGCTGGGTTATCGTCCCAAAGAACGATATCGATACGCTCACCGCCAAGCTCACCAGAAACCGCTTGTACACGTGCACCACGCATACCAACACACGCACCCACAGGGTCGATACGCTTGTCGTTTGTTTTCACAGCGATCTTCGCACGAGAACCTGGATCACGCGCTGCGCCTTTCAGTTCGATTAGCTCTTCAGCAATCTCTGGCACTTCTACACGGAACAGCTCAGCAAGCATTTCTGGCTTAGAACGAGTAATGAATAGCTGGAAACCGCGAGCTTCAGGAGCCACTTTGTACAGAAGACCACGTACACGGTCACCTGGACGGAAGTTTTCACGTGGAAGCTGGTCATCGCGTAGGATCACGGCTTCAGCGTTGTTACCAAGGTCTAGAATGATAGTGTCACGGTTAACTTTCTTAACCACACCAGTCACTAGGTCGCCTTCGTTGTCGATAAACTGCTCAACGATTTGCGCGCGTTCGGCTTCACGTACTTTCTGTACGATAACTTGCTTCGCTGTTTGCGTCGTGATGCGGTCAAACGTTACTGACTCGATTTCTTCTTCTACGAAGTCGCCTAGTTCAACAGATTCATCGTCGTACTGCGCAGCTTCGATAGAAATTTCTTTCGTTGGGAATTCAACTTCTTCTACTGCCATCCAGCGACGGAAAGTTTCAAATTCGCCAGTTTTGCGGTCAATAGCAACACGAACTTCAATTTCCATTTCGTGTTTTTTCTTTGTAGAGGTCGCCAGTGCAATCTCTAGCGCTTCAAAGATACGCTCACGAGGAACAGCTTTCTCGTTAGAAACTGCTTCTACTACCGCTAAAATTTCTTTACTCATTTATCTAGCCTCTAAGCTTTTATTATTAGGGACCTAAAATTTAGGGATAAGGTTAGCTTTTGAAATGTTGCTTAGCGCCATTTCTTCTTCGTTACCATCAGCAAGGATGGTCACTGTCTCGCCTTCAATAGATTGGATGACACCTTTCCATTTGCGACGGTTTCCGACAGCCATTTTTAGAACGATGCTGACCTCGTGACCAATAAATTGTTGGTAATGTGCTGCTTTGAAAAGTGGTCTTTCTAGGCCTGGTGAAGACACCTCTAGGTTATAAGCCACCGTAATTGGGTCTTCGACATCCATTACTGCACTTACTTGATGACTTACTTCTGCGCAAGCATCAACAGTAATACCATCTTCATGGTCGATATAGATTCGAAGGGTAGAATGCTCACCTGCACGGATGAACTCTAAACCAACAAGCTCGTAGCCGATTGCCTCAACAGGCGCTTCGAGCAATTCTGTAAGTTGTCTTTCTAAACCAGTCATTTAACCACTCCAGAAACAAAAAAAGGGCATATAGCCCAATTTAAATTCCAAGCACTTGTATTTGCAGCCTTTTAAAAAGCGCAAATAACAAAAAACCCCGATAGTCGGGGTTTTTTGTTGCTGGACCCTGATCATCGAGAAAAAATAACACCCTAAAAAGATAGTTGGTGTTTCCTCGATGTGCAGTGATTTTTTCACACTGCTAAACTTGCAATCCATCAACACTTAGAAAGTATTGGTTGCGGGGGCCGGATTTGAACCGACGACCTTCGGGTTATGAGCCCGACGAGCTACCAAGCTGCTCCACCCCGCGTCCGACGTGCTGAGCATTATACGCTCAACCACCTGTATTACAAGTTTATAAATAATGGTGCCGAGAGAGGGACTCGAACCCTCACACCAAAGGCACTAGCACCTCATGCTAGCGTGTCTACCAATTTCACCATCTCGGCATCTAAGCTTTTCGATTCGTTAGAATCAATCAACTTATTGAGGGATCTCGTCGCTGTTTTCAGCTGGAACATCACTCGCTGCATCAGCTGCTTGCTCAATCACTTGACCTTGAGTAGGGTCAACCCATTGAGACTCACCTTTGTGAGTGTACATGTTGCCAAGTACTAAGCTGATAACAAAAAATACGATTGCAAAAATTGCAGTCATTCGGGTTAGGAAATTTCCTGAGCCACTAGCACCAAACACTGTGTTTGAAGCGCCAGCACCGAATGAGGCTCCCATATCTGCGCCTTTACCTTGTTGAATCAACACTAGGCCAATAACACCAAGCGCAGCCAACAGGTAAATCACAAGTAGAACTTGAATCATGTGTCCACCTATGTTCCTAATTGTTGAGCCAGCGCCGCTTTCCTTGCTGTACGCACTGAAAACCTGGCTATGACCTCCTAAGCGAAGGCGGTGGCAATACTAGCGAATGCCGCACTGACTGACAAGAGAAAAATGACAAAAATCTTTCGCCGAGCAACCGAACGCTCAAAAAAAGGGCAAAAGAACAATTACCGATAAGAATAAGCGAGTAATCATATAAAAAATAAGCAAGAACCAAAAGAACTAATTTGGTTCTTGCTCATGCTAAATAGTCTCTATTTAGCAGTTTTCTTTTACGATATCAGCAATGTACTGTGCTGACTGATTCACTAGCGCGTCATCCTCGCCTTCAACCATGACACGCAGCAGTGGCTCTGTGCCCGATTTGCGAAGTAGGACACGACCTTTATCGCCAAGATCCGCTTCCGCTTTCGCTACCGCCTGTTTTACAGCTTCTGCTTCTAGCGGGTTTGCATCGCCACTGAAACGCACGTTAATCAGCACTTGTGGGTATAGCGTCATGCCACTTGCGAGTTCATTGAGCGACATCTTCGCACCAATCACAGAAGCAAGCACTTGCAGCGCAGCCACGATAGCATCACCCGTCGTGACTTTATCAAGCAGGATAACGTGACCTGAGTTTTCTGCACCGATACGCCAGTCACGCTCAAGCAATTGTTCCATGACATAGCGGTCACCAACGGCTGCGCGAACGAATGGGATTCCAAGTTGCTTAAGACCATTTTCCATACCTAGGTTGGTCATTAGAGTACCGACAACACCACCTTTTAGCTCACCACGACGTAGAGCGTCACGGGCGATAATGTAAGCAATTTGGTCGCCATCCACTTTGTTACCTAGGTGATCGACCATGATGATGCGGTCGCCATCACCATCAAAAGCAAGGCCAAGGTCGGCTTTTTCTTCAACCACTTTTGCTTGTAGAGCTCGTACGTCCGTGGCACCCACTTCAGCGTTAATGTTGGTACCATCTGGGTCAACACCAATAGAAATTAGCTCAGCGCCAAGCTCTTTAAATACTGAAGGTGCAATCTTATAAGTGGCACCATGAGCACAATCGATAACAATTTTTAGACCTGCTAGGCTCAAATCGTGTGGGAAGGTGCTCTTACAAAACTCGATATAACGACCCGCAGCATCGGTCAAACGACTTGCTTTACCAAGCTCAGCCGATTCAACACACTCAATCTCTTTATCCAGCTCTTCTTCAATCGCTAGCTCAATTGAGTCCGGAAGTTTCGTTCCCTCAGAAGAGAAGAACTTAATGCCGTTGTCATAATATGGGTTATGCGAAGCTGAAATAACGATACCAGCTTCCGCGCGGAAAGTCTGCGTTAGATAAGCCACAGCAGGAGTTGGCAATGGACCAGTAAAGATGGCTTTTAAACCCGCAGCAGAAAGACCCGCCTCTAGAGCCGATTCCAACATATAGCCAGAGATTCGCGTGTCTTTACCGATGATCACTTTTTTTGTGCCTTGCTTTGCAAGAACACGACCTGCAGCCCAGCCTAGTTTAAGTACAAAGTCAGGTGTAATTGGGTATTGACCCACTTTTCCACGAACACCGTCGGTACCAAAATAACGTCGTTGTGACATTCTATTTCCTTATTCGTTTTTATAAATTTGATTGCATCATCTGGACGATTTTCATCGCCTCAACGGTTTCCACCGCATCATGAACGCGGATAATCTGTGCCCCTTTCGCGGCAGCGAGCGTCGCACAGGCAAGGCTTCCCGCTAAACAATCTGCGGGTGCTTTATCTAACAATTTGAAAATCATTGATTTACGCGACATACCAGCAAGAATAGGCAATTCAAATTGATGGAATTTATCTAGATGCGCTAGCAGATGATAATTATGTTCGAGTGTTTTGCCAAATCCAAACCCCGGATCTAGGATGAGTCTATCACGAGAAATGCCGGCCGCTTCGCACGCAGAGATACGTTCTTGTAAGAATTCCGCCACGTCTTTCAAAAGATCCTCATAGGTCGGATTCATTTGCATAGTGCGCGGCTGGCCTTGCATATGCATCAGACAGATTGGCACCCCAGCTTTAGCCGCAACGTCTAAAGCGCCTGGTTCTTGAAGTGCACGGACATCATTAATGATATCGGCACCCGCCTCTACCGCTTGACGCATCACTTCTGCCTTACTCGTATCGACAGAAATCCACACGTCATGTCGTTCACGGATGGCTTTAATGACCGGGATAACACGCTTTAGCTCTTCTTGTAGTTCAACATCTGGCGCTCCAGGGCGCGTTGACTCGCCACCTACATCGACAATGGTAACCCCAGACGCGACCATAGCGTCAACTTGTTCAAGCGCGGCATCAACCGAATTGAATTTCCCACCATCGGAGAATGAGTCTGGCGTGACATTGACGATGCCCATGACTTGGGGCGTATCGAGAGAGAGTGTTTTGTTGTTTGCTTGTAAAATCATAACTGCTTTAAACGACAAAAGCCCCGAGCTAGGCTCGGGGCTTAATCACAAGTGGTTACTCTGAGTCTTTCTTGGTTGACTCAGAGGACACGTTTTCTGCCTTTGTTTCTGAGTCAGCGGCTGGCGCAGCTGGCTCTTCTACTTTAGGCTCTTCAGCTTTAGGCTCTTCAGCTTTAGGCTCAGGTTTAGCCTCTGCCTTTTCTTGCTGCGCTGCCGCTTGGTCAGCCCAGCCTGCTGGCTCACGAATCTCTGATTTGCGCTCCATCAGGTCATCAATCTGACCTGCATCGATGGTCTCGTATTTTACAAGCGCATCTTTCATGGCGTGCATGATATCCATGTTGTCTTCGAGTATCTGCTTAGCACGATCGTAGTTTCGGTCAATCAAGAGACGAACTTCTTCGTCAATCAGTTTAGCCGTTTCACCCGATACGTGTTTCGTTTGAGTTACGCTACGACCTAGGAACACTTCACCTTCATCTTCCGCGTACAGTAGAGGACCCAGTTTTTCAGAGAAGCCCCACTGTGTCACCATCTTACGAGCGATATCTGTCGCACGTTCGATATCGTTTGATGCGCCTGTCGATACCTTGTCTTTACCGTAGATAAGTTCTTCAGCTAGACGGCCGCCGTATAGACTTGAGATCATCGACTCAAGGTGCTGACGAGACATACTCACACGGTCTTGCTCTGGTAGGTACATAGTCACACCCAGTGCACGACCACGTGGGATAATAGATACCTTGTACACAGGATCGTGTTCAGGTACCAAGCGACCAACGATGGCGTGACCCGCTTCGTGGTATGCCGTTGATTCTTTGGTTTCTTCAGAAAGCACCATAGAGCGGCGCTCTGCACCCATCATGATCTTGTCTTTCGCTAGTTCGAACTCAACCATAGACACGTTGCGTTTGTTACCACGCGCTGCAAACAGAGCAGCTTCGTTTACTAGGTTAGCAAGGTCTGCACCAGAGAAGCCTGGCGTACCACGTGCGATCAAAGATGGCTCAACGTCTGACGCTAGAGGTACTTTGCGCATGTGTACTTTCAAGATCTGTTCACGACCACGTACATCAGGTAGACCAACCACAACTTGACGGTCAAAACGACCAGGACGAAGTAGAGCTGGGTCAAGTACGTCTGGACGGTTAGTTGCCGCGATAACGATGATACCTTCGTTACCTTCGAAACCATCCATCTCTACGAGCATTTGGTTAAGGGTTTGCTCACGCTCATCGTGACCACCACCAACACCAGCGCCACGCTGACGACCTACCGCATCGATTTCATCGATGAAGATGATACAAGGTGCTGCTTTCTTCGCTTGTTCGAACATGTCACGTACACGAGATGCACCTACACCGACGAACATTTCTACGAAGTCAGAACCAGAAATCGTGAAGAACGGTACCTTCGCTTCGCCGGCAATCGCTTTAGCAAGAAGCGTTTTACCCGTACCTGGAGGACCAACCATTAGAACACCCGTTGGGATCTTACCGCCCAGCTTCTGGAAGCGGCTTGGATCACGTAGGTAGTCTACGAGCTCTTTAACGTCCTCTTTTGCTTCGTCACAACCTGCAACGTCAGCAAAGGTAGTTTTAATCTGTTCTTCGCTCATCATACGAGCTTTGCTCTTACCAAACGACATGGCGCCTTTGCCACCGCCGCCTTGCATCTGGCGCATAAAGAAAATCCAGACACCGATAAGAAGAATCATAGGGAACCACGAGATAAAGATAGTGCCAAGCAGGCTCTGCTCTTCCGGTGGAGTACCCGAAACTTTCACGTTTTGATTAATTAGGTCATCAAGAAGTTTTTGATCATAAACTGGCATGTAAGTCACAAAACGACCGCCACCGCCACGACGAGTAAAGGTTATCTCGCTGTCTTTGAATTGAGCTTCTTGAATCTGGCCATTGCCAACTTCCTGTACGAACGTGGTGTAATCTACCGCTCGACCGTTACTTTCTCCCGGCCCAAAGCTTTGGAATACCGACATCAACACAACGGCGATGACTAACCACAAAATTAAATTCTTTGCCATGTCACTCAAGGTGTCAGCCTCTCGATAACTAATTGTAATTAAAGGTAGGGTACTACAGTTTTTAGGCTGTAGCTACATTGTTAATTTTGTCTTTGTAAACTAATGTTCAGCCTTTGAAACCATTAGCCACAATAAACACCTCACGAGAGCGAGCTCTAGATGAGTCAGGCTTGCGAATCTTCACCACTTTGAAGGCTTCACGTACCTGTTTTACGTATTCATCAAATCCTTCGCCTTGGAACACTTTCACGACGAAACTGCCGCCAGGTGCTAAAGTTTGATGACACATATCTAATGCTAGTTCAACAAGATACATTGCTCTAGGCTGATCGACAGATAAGTTTCCTGCCATGTTCGGAGCCATATCAGACATTACTACGTCGACCATATCCGGTTGGATTCTTTCTAGTAGTGCATCGAGCACCGCTTCTTCACGAAAATCGCCCTGAAGGAAGCTCACACCAGAGATAGGATCCATTGGCAACAAGTCACAGGCAATCACCTGCCCTTCATCGCCAACGACTTTGGCTGCGTATTGAGACCACCCACCAGGAGCAGCACCAAGGTCAACCACAGTCATCCCAGGTTTCAGTAGCTTATCTTTATTTTGAATCTCTTCAATCTTAAAGATAGCACGTGAACGATAGCCTTTTCTTCTGGCCTCGTTGGCATATTTATCATCAAAATGCTCTTTTAGCCAACGACCAGAACTGGCCGAATGTTTTTGCTTACTCATTCAATTTCCAACTCGATAAGGGCAAGCCCTTAGAATAAAGTATAGTCTTCGTCATTAGATGGCGTTAAAATACGACTTTTCAACCCTAATAGTAAATAAATTTGGCCGCGTTATGAACCTAAGCACCAAACAAAAACAGCACCTAAAAGGCCTAGCACACGCACTGAAACCCGTTGTGCTTATGGGCGCAAATGGACTAACAGAGGCTGTTCTAGCGGAAATCGAAATCGCTCTTGACCACCACGAACTGATCAAAGTGAAGGTGGCGTCAGAAGACCGTGAAACTAAACTGCTGATTATCGACGCTATTGTGCGCGAAACGAAAGCGGAAAAAGTTCAGGTTATCGGTAAGACTCTTGTTCTTTACCGTCAGTCAGAGCAAAAGAAAATCGAACTGCCACGCAAGTAATTTGTTGATCAGTTGATTTTATAGAAACAATTTGTTTCAAAGTGGAAAAGGTCGCATCTGCGGCCTTTTCATTTTTCCGACAACGTGTATCTGTCAAACGAGTTCGATGCCACCATCATGCAGGCACAAAAAAAGCCGCCAAATTGGCGACTTTCTTTCGACCTTTCAGTCAACAACGCAGCTTAAACGTAAGCTACCTTGTCGATTTCGAAGTCTTTTTGACCACCAGGAGTTACGATAGTTACTTCGTCACCTTCCATTTTACCGATAAGGCCACGCGCGATCGGTGAGCTTACTGAGATGCGACCAGATTTAATATCAGCTTCGTCATCACCCACGATTTGGTAAGTTTGCTCAGCATCCGTATCGATATCAATGAGAGTCACAGTAGAGCCAAAGATGATCTTGCCTGTGTTATCTAGCTTAGTCACATCGATAACTTGCGCTACCGACAGCTTGTATTCAATATCACGAATTTGGGCTTCACAGATGCCCTGCTCTTCACGAGCCGCGTGATATTCTGCGTTCTCTTTCAGGTCACCAAGTTCACGCGCTTCTGCAATTGCTTCAGAAATCTGTGGACGAAGTTTAAGTAGACGATCTAGCTCTTCACGTAGCTGCTGTTCGCCACGTACAGTCATTGGAACCTTTTCCATTATAACAACCTCTTTTCCAAAGCATCCTTTGGACAATAAAACCCTACTCAAGCAAGCCTGAGTACAATTTGAAAAATAAACTGGATTAAGCCTAGTGTAATCAATCCGTGGATACAAATCACTGAGATTCGGATATTAAGGTAATGGGAACACCCGACTACTTGCACTGGCTTTAGTGCTCTTAGTTAAGAGGATCGGAATAGATCTCTTCGAGCAACGCAACAATATAGCCTAGTTGGCTTTGATTTCGCAAGGTAAACCACGCCAACGATAGTATGAAAGTGTGAGCGACCTTACGTCCGTTTCTCTGTGTAGTACAAAGACCATTCAAAGCGACTTTTTGCGAAAATTTAACGCTTTATCTCGACTTAATAGGTTGCTAGCCTACATTAAAACTAAGCCCATTCTTCTTTGAATCGCCATGACACCAAAACTCTCACTCAGCTGTCTTCTGCTTTTTTCATCGTCGATATTTGCCACCGGCATCGATGCCAGCAAGCACTTACCATATGGTAGTCGCAATGCGCAGCTAATCGCGCCACTCTCAAGCCCAGAGCAGCCTCTTATCGCAGAAAATATCGATCAATTCTTTCCACCAGCGAGTACGCTCAAAGTGGTCACAGCTTTGGCAGCAAAGCTGACGCTACCTGATAGTTTTCGATTTGAAACCACGCTTTATACATCAGGCAATGACCTGATCATCAAGTATTCTGGAGACCCAACGTTTAGTCGAGCATCACTGACGACTATGCTCAAAGAAGCTAAGTCAGAAGTAGGTTCTCGCTTCAATAATATTTGGTTGGATGACCGGGCTTTTTCAGGTTATCAGCGTGGTGTAGGATGGCCTTGGGATATTCTTGGGGTTTGCTACAGCGCTCCAGCGTCGGCCATTACCCTTGACGGTAATTGTGTCCAAGGCGCGCTCTACACCAATAGCAATGGTTCCACACGTGTGAATATCCCATCACACCAGCCTGTCAGTGCATCAACTACGGCGCTTAGCGTATCCAAACAACAACAAGAGCAAAGTCATTGCGACCTAGAGCTCGAAGTCAGCCCAAATAACCAGTACTCGATTAGTGGCTGCGCGGTGCAACGTCAGTCCCCCATCCCCCTTAAATTTGCTGTCTCTTCTCCTGAGCAATTTACAGTCGACGTAATTAAATCTGAGTTACAACGCCTTGGCGTCACGCTCTCAGGTGAAGTGCGAGTAGGTACGCCCAACATAACCAGCCAGAAGCCACTGTTCGTCCAGCGTTCTCGTCCGCTGAATGACCTGCTTGCTGTCATGCTCAAAGATTCCAACAACCTCTATGCGGATAACATCACCAAAACCCTAGGCGCGACCTACTTTAATGAGCCCGGCTCTTTTAACAACGGTACTGAAGCGATTAAAGCCATTTTGAAAGATAAAGCGGGCATCGATCTTGAACTCGCCGTGCTTGAAGATGGCTCAGGATTATCTCGTAATAACCGTGTGACAGCCAATCAGATGCAGCAAGTCCTTAGCTACATCCATAACAATGACAGCCAATTAAAACTCGCGCGATTGATGCCAGTCTCAGGAAATAACGGCACGCTAAAGTATCGCTCAAGCATGCGAAAAGCCCCTATAAAGGGCGCAATTGTCGCCAAAAGTGGTTCACTGTTCGGTACTTACAATATGATGGGATTTGGCCTGGGTAGCAAAGGAGAGCGTGAGAGCTTGTTCGTGCAATTTGTGACGGATTATCACCCTCAGAAGCCTACGACGAGCAAACCGGTAGAGTCGCCGCTCACCCAGTTCGAGAAAGCCTATTATCGACAAGTCGTCGATTACAGTTTCTCGTTAGAACGCTCAAACAACAAAGCGCAGCAATAGCTGCGCTCTGCGTTCTCTGCGATTAGATAGCCGAGTTCTTGAGTGGTTAAGACAATCCTAAGAAGTGATTGACCACAGTGAAGTAAATCCACATACCTGAGATATCCACGATAGAGGCTAGCACTGGGCTCACAAGTACAGCAGGATCCAACTTGAATACACGTGCAATGATTGGTAGCACGCCACCCAATGTCGTGGACACTGTGACCTGAATAAACAGCGCCACGGCAATGGCCATCGCAATCAAGTTAATATCAAAGCCGCCAGCTGAATTCGCATCGCCAAAGACCAGTATGCGCCCTACCATTACGAGTGCAACGGCAGCCGCAAGACAGACCGCCACGCGGCTTTCTTTCCACAACACGTCAAGCCACTGCCTTTTGCGTAGCTCGCCTGTCGCTAAGGCGCGAATGACCAAGGTCGCAGCCTGAGTACCTGTATTACCACCAGCGGCGGCGATCACCGGCATATAGACGGCAAGCAGTACAAGCTGACTAAGCGTATCTTCATACTGAGCAATAATAAGCCCAGATACGATACCCAATAGAGCCAACGTAATGATCCAGCCTATACGCTGCTTAACGTGCTCGAGTACACCTGTTGTTAGATAGCCACCTGTGGTTTCCGCTTCTGAGTGAATTAACCCCAAATGGTGAGCGAACAGTCTTGCTCGCTTATCGTGACCTTGCAGATCAAGTTCTTCAATTAGAAATTGCACTTGCCCTAGGGCACAGTGTTGTAGCACACCTACTGCTTCATCAATCGGCATCACTGTCAGTAAGTTCAGTTGCTGATCTGTGTCGTATTGTAGGAATGCTTTTGTTGCTGCACTGATCTCCTCTTCCGAGAAGCGAGGTGCTGCATTTTCAATATATGTATTGCTCATTACCGTCATGGCGAATCTCCCGATTAGCGTTGGTAACGACCATCAAAACGTCAGCTCTCTATGGGCACAGTTAGACACAGCACAACTGCCATGCAACAAGCACACTTATAGAGTGACTAAATAGAAGAAAGGAGAAAAATATCAGGGTGTTACAGAAAGGAAATACACCTACCTCAACGGTAGGAGCGAAGATCGCAATTACCGACGTGAGGCTATTCTTCTCCTTTCATACTAGGAGGATGGTCGGTATTGTTCATAGTTATCTCCGAAAAAACTACCCTACTGGTAGCGCGGCGTAGGATACCAAAATACGACTGCGAGTAAAGTCCAATTTCGGTATAGAAATCTTTTTTTACTTTTGTTCATATAAGTGTCATTGCACAGGCACGAACTCGTTGTTTTTCTTTATTCTTATGCAACAAAAAAACGCAATAAAAAACGCCGCGTAAGAAACGCGGCGTATTCGATAGACATTGATATCACTATCAATCGACAACCTTCACTTGAAGCTCTCTTGGCACCTCAAAGAACATGTTCTCTTCACGGCCCAAGACTTCTTCCACGTCATCAGCGCCCAACGCTTTGATTCTGTCGATGATTTGATTAACCAGTTCCTCTGGCGCTGACGCACCCGCGGTCACACCAACCAGTCCTTTTCCTTCAAACCACTCTGCTTCAATCAGATCAGGCGTGTCTGTCAGGTATGCCGGTGTGCCGAGTTTTTCTGCAAGCTCTTTCAGACGCGTCGAATTCGAAGAGTTAGTAGAACCTACAACAACCATAACATCCACAGCACCCGCGAGTTCACGGACAGCATCTTGGCGATTTTGCGTTGCATAGCAGATGTCGTCTTTACGAGGACCTTGGATATCAGGGAACACTTCGCGAAGCTTATCAATCACATCCGCGGTTTCATCCACAGACAGTGTGGTTTGACTCACGTAATGAAGGTTGCTTGGGTCTTTAACCTCAAGCGTTAATACATCTTCTGGACGCTCAACAAGGTACATGCCGCCTGTCTCACTTGAGTACTGACCCATTGTCCCTTCCACCTCTGGGTGACCTGCATGGCCAATAAGCACTACTTCCATATTACGGCGACTCGCACGAGCCACTTCCATATGGACTTTAGTTACCAGCGGACAAGTCGCATCAAACACCGTCAGTTCACGCGCTTTTGCTTCTTTACGAACCGCTTGAGACACACCGTGAGCTGAGAAGATCACAATGTTGTCATCAGGCACTTCATTCAGTTCCTCAACAAAGATCGCACCACGCTGTTTTAGACCTTCAACCACAAAACGGTTGTGTACCACTTCATGACGAACATAGATTGGCGGCTGATACATCTCAAGCGCGCGCTCAACAATGCTGATCGCGCGATCTACACCCGCACAAAAGCCACGTGGGTTAGCTAGTTTAATTTTCATTTCATTACTCATTGAGGAACCGCTATTACTTATCGTATTTATCTGAGTGGTTTTATTCTACTTCGAGAATTTCAACTTCAAAGGTGACATCTTGGCCTGCTAACGGGTGATTAAAGTCCACCGTTACCGAATCGCCCGCAATATCCGTAATGATACCAGGGATCTCCATGCCATCAGGACCTGAGAAGGCCATTATTGTACCGACTTCAACCTCAGAGTCACCTACAAACTTTGCGCGATCCATATGGTGAACATTGTCTGGGTTTGGCATACCAAACGCATCTGCGGCTTTTAACTCAATGGCTTTGTTGTCACCAGACGTCAAACCCACCAAGCATTTTTCAAAATTGTCACTTAAGCTACCGTCACCAATAATAAATTTGGCAGGCTTACCCATATTATGGGTGCTGTCGGCTACTGAGCCATCGCTCAGCTTGATGGTGAAATGTAGGGTGACAGCGCTATCTTGGGAAATGATGCTCACGTTACGGCTTCCTTGTGTTATTGAGTCTGTGTTGATTGATACGCACAGTAGCTCTTTATCATTTAGCTTGTTATATAAAAAAGCGCCGTGCATATCAACGCACAGCGCTTAAGGTTATTCGTTATCTGCGCTACTTTTGCTCTTTATTGCGAAAGCTATCGATAATAATCATCGCCGCACCAATACAGATCGCCATGTCTGCTAGGTTGAAAGCAGGCCAATGATAGTTGCCCCAGTAGAAGTCCAAGTAGTCGACAACAAAGCCATGAACTACGCGGTCAAAGACATTACCTACTGCGCCGCCGATGATCATGGCATACGCAATGTTGTTCCACTTCTCTTTTGCCGGAAGCTTGCTCATCCAGTACGTTAGCATACCGGTGACGACAAACGCGATGCCGGTGAACAGCCAGCGCTGCCAACCTGCCTGGTCGCTTAAGAAGCTAAATGCTGCACCATAGTTATGGACGTAGAGCAAATTGAAGAATGGCAAGATTTCAATTCGATTTGCCCAACCGTAACCCATGTTATCCATGACTACGAGCTTGATGCTGATATCAGCAATAAAAATCACCACCGCTAGCCAAAGCCAGCGTACACCTGATTGTCGAAATGTGATTGCCGTTTCGCTCATCTGTTTCCTTTATCGCTACCTTTGGTAGCAAACACTCAATGAATTATATGTTCAATCAGTTAGCTGATAAAAACAACCCCAGTAAAAACTGGGGCTGTTAAATCTTTCAAAAGTTCCGGTTAGCTTACCATTAAGCGAACTTACGAACTTCGCCTTCACCGTCTACGTTCGATACGCAGCGACCACAAATCTTCTCGTGACCCGCGATAGTACCTACGTCAGGAGTGTGGTGCCAACAACGGTCACACTTCTCGTTTTCAGTAGCTGCTACTTCAACGAATAGACCTTCTAGATCTGTCGCTTTCGCTGCATCTGTCTTCTCAGACATTGGCTTGACCGCTGCTGCAGACGTTAGCAATACAAAACGTAGCTCGTCTTCTAGTTTGCTTAGCTTCGCAGTTAGCGCATCATCAGCAAACAGTGTGATTTCAGCCTGCAGTGCACCACCGATGGTTTTCTCGCTACGCGCCGCTTCAAGCTGCTTGTTTACTGCATCACGAACCGTTTGGATTTCAGCCCAGAATTCGTTGTTTAGCTCTTCGCCTTCAGCAAGACCGAACAAACCTTCGAACCACTCGCCAGCGAACACAAACTTCTCACGCTTGCCTGGCATTTCGTTCCAGATTTCATCAGCAGTGAACGACATGATAGGTGCCATCCAACGAACAAGTGCTTCAACGATGTAGTAAAGCGCTGTCTGACAGCTGCGCTGTGCGTGGCCGCCCAGTTTCGCTGTGTACTGACGGTCTTTAATCACGTCTAGGTAGAACGAGCCCATTTCGATAGAGCAGAACTGCATTAGACGCTGAGTCACGCCGTGCGTGTTGTACTCTTCGTATGCTTTTACGATCTCTTCTTGAGCCGCTAGCGCGCGACCAACTGCCCAGCGATCCAGTGCCACCATCTCTTCTGCTGGTACTAGGTCAGTTTCTGGGTTGAAACCGTTTAGGTTTGCTAGGAAGAAGCGAGCCGTGTTACGGATACGACGGTAAGCATCTGCTGAGCGTTTTAGGATTTCATCAGAAACTGCAACTTCACCCGTGTAGTCAGTCGATGCAACCCATAGACGCAGGATGTCTGCACCTAGCTTGTTAGTCACATCTTTTGGCGCAACTACGTTACCGATTGACTTAGACATCTTACGGCCGTGACCATCCACCACGAAGCCGTGCGTTAGCACTTGCTTGTATGGCGCTTCGTCTTTCATCGCGATAGATGAAATCAGCGAAGACTGGAACCAACCACGGTGTTGGTCAGAACCTTCTAGGTATAGGTCTGCACTGTTGCCATTGAACTCTTCACGAGAATCTACAACCGAGTAGTGTGTCACACCAGAATCGAACCAAACGTCGAGTGTATCCAAAACTTTCTCGTACTGCTCAGCGTCATCGCCAAGTAGGTCTGCAATCTCTACGTCCCACCAAGCTTGGATGCCTTTCTCTTCCACTAGCTGAGCGACTTTTTCAATCAGCTCTAGCGAGTTTGGATGAAGTTCTGCGGTCTCTTTGTGAACGAATAGAGCGATTGGCACACCCCAAGTACGCTGACGAGAGATACACCACTCAGGACGACCCTCAATCATGCCTTCGATACGGCTTTGACCCCATTCAGGCATCCACTCAACACCCTTGATTGACTCTAGTGCTTTTGCACGTAGACCCGCTTGGTCCATAGATACGAACCACTGAGGTGTTGCACGGAAGATGATTGGCGTCTTATGGCGCCAGCAGTGTGGGTAGCTATGCTCGTATGCGTGATGATGAAGTAGTGCACCTTTTTCTTTTAGTACTTCTACAACCGCATCGTTCGCTTTAAACACGTGTTGACCGGCAAATAGCTCAGTGTCTGGCAAGTAAACGCCGTTTGAGCCTACTGGGTTCGCCACTTCTAGATCGTATTTTTGACCAACCGCGAAGTCTTCTTGACCGTGACCTGGTGCTGTGTGAACCACACCGGTACCTGATTCAGTCGTTACGTGATCGCCCAGGATCGCCGGAACAGTGAAATCGTAGAATGGGTGGTTAAACTGAGAAAGCTCTAGATCCGCACCTTTCGCAAAACCAAGGTTGTGGAAGTGCTCGATACCCGCACGATCCATCACGTCTTTCGCAAGCTCAGAAGCCACGATAATACGCTCAGGGTTGTCACCCTCAGTTTGGATAAGTACGTACTCAAGATCGTCACGTAGACATACCGCACGGTTAGCTGGCAACGTCCATGGTGTGGTCGTCCAGATAACAATTGAGATGTCACCCTGACCTTCATGACCTTCGCTTAGTGCGAACTTAGACACTAGCGCAGCTTCGTCTGCCGCTTTAAAGCGTACATCGATAGAAGGTGACACTTTATCTTTGTACTCTACTTCAGCTTCAGCAAGTGCAGAACCACAGTCTGTACACCAGTGAACTGGCTTGAAGCCTTTTAGTAGGTGGCCGTTATCAGCAATCTTACCTAGAGCACGAATGATGTTTGCTTCAGTTGCAAAGTCCATAGTGCGGTAAGGCTTGTCCCACTCACCAAGAATACCTAGACGCTTGAAGCTCTCTTTTTGACCTTCAACCTGGCCTGCCGCGTATTGGCGACATTTCTCACGGAATTCAGCCGCAGTCACTTTTTGACCTGGCTTACCCACTTTCTTCTCTACCATTAGTTCGATAGGCAGACCGTGGCAATCCCAACCTGGAATATATGGTGCGTCAAAACCTGAAAGTGTTTTGGATTTAATAATAATGTCTTTAAGAATCTTGTTTAGAGCGTGACCAATGTGAATGTCACCATTCGCATATGGAGGGCCATCGTGTAGCACGAAGGATTTTTTGCCTTTTTTAGCTTTACGGATCTCACCGTAAAGATCTTCTTTGTACCAACGCTTAAGCATTTCTGGCTCACGATTGGCCAGGTTGCCGCGCATTGGAAACCCTGTTTCAGGTAGGTTCAGGGTATCTTTATACTCACTCATCGATTCTTAATTCCGTTGTATTGGGCGAAAGTTAGACATTATGTTAGCGGTGGAATCTTCCGCTAACCCTTAAACTGACGTAGCCACACCCTTGCTACATCAGCATCCAATTCTATTTGCTGCTTAAGCAGCTCCAATGACTCGAACTTTTTCTCATCACGGATTTTATGAAGCAGTGCCACTTCAATTTGTTGACCATAGAGGTTGCCCTCGTAATCAAAGATATGCACTTCAAGATCTGGCGTTGTCCCCGCAACCGTTGGCTTTTTACCTACATTGGCAATGCCCGGTAGCGGCTTATCATCAACACCAAACACCTGCACCGCATAAACGCCGCGGACAGGAACGACATAACGCTTAAGTGAAATATTGGCGGTTGGAAACCCAAAGCCACGCGCTAGCTTTTGACCATGGGCAACACGCCCGGACAAAGTATAGTGACGCCCCAACATTTCTGCGCTTGCATCGAGCTCGTCATTGGCAAGAGCCTGACGAATGGCCGTTGAACTGACTCGAGTCTCTTCAACACGAAAACTTGCCGTATTCACCACCTCAAAACCGAACTCTTCGCCCGCTTTTTGAAGCATCTCGAAATTGCCTTCACGCCCTTTACCAAAGCGGAAGTCATCGCCGATGACAAGGAACTTAACACCCAATTTACCCACCAACAAGTCTCGAATAAAAGACTCCGCCGTTAAGCTGGCAAATCGCTGATTAAAATTCACACACAATAGGCGGTCCAGTTCCATTTTCTCAAGCAGCTCGTACTTATCACGCAACCGAGTCAAACGCGCTGGCGCTTTGTCTTTGGCAAACAGCTCCATAGGCTGAGGCTCAAATGTCATGACAACCGCAGGTAAACCCAGTTGCGATGCTTTCTGCTTAACTTGATTCAGTACACGCTGATGTCCGAGGTGAACACCATCAAAATTGCCGATGGTTAAAACGCAGCCATGGTGCTGATTTTTAAGGTTATGTATGCCTCGAATGAGTTCCATGAAACGACTAAACCACCTGCTTGAGTAAATGTTACGAGTGTGAAACTGACGGATTATAACCAATCATTGTTAATCTGTCGCTGCTTTTACGTCTTTAGGACGAATTCCCAAGATAAGCAGTGCAACTAAGTAAGTGACGCCACCGAGAGCGATAAGAACCGTCAGGGTCAAAATACGTTCTGATAAGCCCCAGCTTAGCCATTGCTGCATGTCTTGTAGCTGCCACTGCAAGACCGCCACCATGGCTGCAACCGCAACCACTAGACGAATAACAAAGCCAATGGTTTTCTTGGTTATACGGTAAACATTTTGACGGTGAAGACCACGATAGAGTAGTGCCATGTTAATGAAGGCAGACAGGGCCGTTGCCATCGCCAGACCCACATACCCGTAGTAGTAAGCAAAGATAGCATTGAAGACCATGTTGGACGCCATAGCAATAATGCCATATTTCACTGGTGTCTTTGTGTCTTGACGTGAGTAATAGCCCGGAGCTAGCACCTTGATCAGCATAAAGTTAAGCAAGCCGGATGCATAAGCTAAGAGAGACAAAGACGCTTGCTCAACATCGTGAGGCGTAAACTCACCGCGCATAAACAACACCATCAACATTGGCTTAGCGAGCACCATCAAACCTAACATGGCAGGCAATCCGAGTAGGATCACCATACGCACCCCCCAATCCATGGTATGGGCAAAGCCTTCGCTGTGCGCATCCACGTGCTTACGAGACAGGGCAGGCAAAATCACCGTCGCAATAGCGATACCAAACAGACCAAGCGGAAACTCTAATAGGCGATCTGAGTAATAGAGCCAACTGATAGAGCCCGTCGCAAGAAAACTGGCAATGAAGGTATCGAATAGCAAGTTAATTTGGCTAACCGATACACCGAACAATGCAGGGATCATCAAGGTGCGGATCTTAGTTACACCGGGATCGCGCCAACCCCATTTAGGTTTAACGAGTACCCCCTCTTTTATAAGGAAGGGAATTTGAAACGCAAATTGGACAAAGCCGCCTAAGAATACCCCTATCGCTAAACCAATCTCGGGTTGAGCAAGGTTAGGTGAAATGAACCACGCACTGGCAATGATCATCACGTTAAGAAAAACAGGGGTAAAAGAGGAAACCGCAAACTTACCTAAGGTATTGAGAATCGCCCCAGACAAGGCGACAAAGGTGATGAACCAAAGATAAGGGAAAGTGATCTTGAGCATCAAACTGGCGAGTTCAAACTTGGGTGCTGCGGGTCCATCGTTGAGCCAATCAAGAAACCAACCAAAGCCAAACAGTGCCGTCACGACACTCGAGCCAAGAATACCCAGCAAGGTAACTATGGTAACAATGACGCCAAGCGTCCCTGAGGCTTTGGCGATTAACTCTCGAGTTTTGTCTTTATCACCCGAGGCATGATATTCAGTAAGTACCGGCACAAATGCCTGAGAGAATGCGCCTTCTGCAAAAAGGCGTCTAAGAAAGTTGGGGATTTTATTGGCAAAGAAGAAGACATCAGCGCTTGCCCCTGCCCCCATTAGATTCGCCACCACCACATCACGAACCAGTCCCAATACTCGAGACACCAGCGTCATGGCACTCACTATCATGCCTGACTTAAGAAGGCGTTTACTCACGATAACCTCTGAATTACCTAGCCAATGCTTTGCTATTTATCGGTTTCAATAGCCTTTGTTATTGAAGAGAGGATTAGTATTAGCATTGGTCGAAAAATACTGTTAGAATCCCCGCCATCTTAACCGCGATAGCCCACAGATATCAAAAGTTGTTTTATATCGTCGGGTTTTTGCACAAATCATTTGACAATTGAGCGCAAATGAGGGATATTCCTCGCCCTTAAATTGTCACCGAACTAAGTTTTTGGGAGTTAGACCCTTGGCAAACAGTAAATCTGCTAAGAAGCGCGCTATCCAAGCTGAGAAACGTCGCCAGCACAACGCTAGCCGTCGTTCTATGATGCGCACTTACATGAAGAAAACAATCGCAGCTATCGAAGCTGGCGACAAAGAAGCAGCAACTTCAGCATTTGCAGAAGTTACTCCAATCCTTGACCGCATGGCGACTAAAGGCCTTATTCATAAGAATAAAGCTGCTCGTCACAAGGCACGCTTCTCAGCTGCAATCAAAGCTCTATAATTTAGACTTTGTATTGTGTTAAAAAAACCGGCTAATGCCGGTTTTTTTGTATCTGTTGTATCTTTCGCTGCGCTCTTTCGCAACATTCGTTGCTCGCGCCTTCCACTACCTACTAGTGATCACTGCAATACATACCGTGTAGTGTTTCAATTAATTGACGTACTTCACCACTGCTTAGTGTGTAATACACCGTTTGAGCTTCTTTTCGGGTGGACACTAGGCCATCTCGACGAAGCCAAGCTAAGTGTTGAGATAATGCAGACTGACTTAGCTCTAGACGAGAACACAGTTCACCGACAGACAGCTCAGTATTATGTAGCATACACAGAATTTGCAGGCGCCTCTCATTAGCCATCGCTTTCAAGAGTACAACCGCTTGTGCTGAGTTTTTCTCCATATCCTGCAAGTTCATAGTCTACCTCTAAATCTTTTCGCGACACCGATTACTACCTACTGGCTGCTTTTTGAGCAACATTGGCAATTTCCAGCACATTCTACATGGTTAGGACGTGTATGGTAACGCTTTGTTTAATTAAGTGTAATTGGAAAGAGTAATTTGTTAGCTGACTCTAAACTCAGAACGCAAGTAAGTCAGTAAAATCCGCTTCGCATACACTCTTCACCGCAGGGTGTTGAATCATACGCTCCGCAAAAATGACGTAGTACTCTTCTTTGATATCTTCTATGTCGCCGATAAGCTGCAAATGTCGCTGATCTTTAATTTCCGACATGTAGATACTCGGCGCTAGGAAAATCACGTCATCTTTATACATAGAGAAAGCCTTCATCAGAGCAACATCATCAAACTCGCCTAGAATGTTAGGTTGAATCCCCTGTTGATCAAACCATTGAAGCACTTTTCGTCCCATTGAGGTACGACTACCTGGGATAAGAAGGCGAGTCTGCTCTAATACTTCTGGAAAGCGAACATTGTTCATGTGTCCTGAAGTAAAGAAGCTCATACGACTCTCCCCTAACTTCTTGCTGAATAGCCCCGGACTCTGACTTGAATCAACTGGACAATCCGACAGGATCATATCCAACTTGTGCTGAGCGAGTTGTTCTAACAACATCTCGTGCGTCGATTCAAAACAGCGAAGATGAATATTGTTGTCTTCTGGTATTGTCGTCATCAAAATCTTACTCACCAAGCGTTTTGATAACGCGTCAGCAACGCCGACATCAAACAGTAAATTTGAGCGCTGACTGTAATTAACGATGTCGAGCATCTCATAACTTAGGCCAAACATACGATCGGCATACTTATACACCAGCTGACCTAGTTCTGTAGGTTCAACACTACGCCCGTTTCGCTTGGTTAGCTTGCCATCCATGCGCTCTTCCAGTGCTTTGATTTGCCCCGTGACCGTTTGAGGGGTTAAAAACAGAGCGTCTGCCGCTTTGGTGACCGAACCTTGTTTGCACACCATCCAGAAGTAGTACAAATGATTATAGTTAAGGTGAGACATGCTATTTCGCCTAAAAAGAGTGACCTACATTTATAGCAAAATCTGCCCAATCCAACAATATTCGTTAAAACCGAAATTATTAAGCAAATGATACTGTTTTTACGAACCACCAACTGTCACATTAGACACACCACTGTCATATAACTGACAAACAAGACAATATAAATCGATTTAATTCATTAATCAGGTCAGATTAATCTCTTTTTCTCACATAGAATATAATCAATAAAATTCAATAACTTAAAGTCGTAAATTCAAATTTACAGACTAAAAACCAACCTAAGATCGCACTTAATTCACATAGAAATAGTTTCGTCATATTTCTGTAATATTCGAGTTCTACTATCGCGTCAGATTCAACAACAGGCCGCAAATAGATTAACCAAGGCCAAACGGAGAAAACTATGATGAACCAAGCAACTACAGCGACGACTCCTATGTCGACTACGACGCGTTGGCTGCGCTGGGCTAACTTGGCATTCATGCTTTACTTATTGCTACTTGCTGTTTCGATGGTAGGTAGTGGCTTCAAAATGGCGACTGGCGAGCACGCAAAAGTGCTGTTCGAGTTTGCTTCTCACCCAGTTGCAGGTTTGATGATCGGTTTGGTTGCTACGGCACTTATCCAATCTTCTAGTACCGTTACTTCTATTATTGTTGGTCTGGTAGCCGGTGGCTTGCCTGTCACGACAGCAATCCCAATGATCATGGGTGCTAACATTGGTACAACCGTAACCAATACCTTAGTAAGCCTTGGTCACGTTCGTTGCAATACAGAATTTAAACGCGCTTTTGCAAGTGCAACGATTCACGACTTCTTCAACCTACTAGCAGTGGCTATCTTCCTACCGCTGGAAATGATGTTCGGCGTGTTGGATAAGATCTCTAGCTGGTTAGTCTCACCTATGATGGCAACTGGTGATGTAAGTATGGGTGGTCTTAACTTCATCAAACCAATCACCAAGCCAGTAGTGAGCGCGATCCAAGAGCCGCTAAGCGCATTTGGTAGCGTCACAGGTGGTGTACTACTCATCGTTCTGGGTATCGCAACTATCTTCGTCGCTATCACTGTAATGGGAAAACTGATGAAGAGCCTAATGGTTGGCCGTGCTCGCGAGATTCTAAAGAACGCAATTGGTCGTGGTCCAATTCACGGTATCGTATCTGGCTCAATCGTTACTGTACTGGTTCAGTCTTCATCAACGACAACAAGCTTGATGGTACCGCTAGTAGGTACAGGTGCTCTAAAGGTTCGTGATGTATACCCATTCACACTAGGTGCGAACATAGGTACATGTATCACGGGTCTACTTGCTGCGACGGCGGTATCTGGTGAATACGCTGTATTTGCGCTACAGATTGCCCTCGTACACCTAGTGTTCAACATTATGGCAACGGTGTTCATCTTTGGTATTCCGTTCTTACGTGAGCTTCCAGTGAAAGGTGCGGACTACATCTCAGATATGGCCATTAAAAACAAAGCGGTGGTTGCTGGTTACCTAGTCTCTATCTTCGTAGTGATTCCTGGTTCCATCCTCGCGCTAACAGCCTAAGATTAAAACTTAAAAAAAGACCCAGCTAAAAAGCTGGGTCTTTTTTTATCTAAAAATCGCCATAGTCGTAGGCATCATAAGCGTCGTAAGCATCATAGGCGTCATAATGCTCGATGAGATCCGCTTCATCGACGTAATCCCAATAATAATATCTGTCATAGTAGTAGTTATAGAACGGGTCGCCGACATAGTAGGTTTTGATGCGCTTATCTTCTGTCCAAAGGTAATAATTTGATGCTTTGAGCACAGGGACAGATAGGGTCTGCTCACCCACTTTTATCTCAGTTTGCCCCTCAATAGTGCCAACAAACGTCATCGGTTTGCCTAACATAAAGATTTTTGGGTCCAAAAAGCGATCTACTTTGACCACAAAGCGACTGCTACCTTGACGTGTCTCATCTGGCCTTCCTTTAGAGTCCAACTCAAAATGGCTGATCTGCAGCTCACTACTATTCGCTGAAGGATTGGTGAGCTTAGCCACCACACCACCCCAACGAGCGGGTTGACCCTTGAAAGGTGTCGCGTCTTTACGAGCGTCTTGGTAGCTAACAAGCAGCTTTTCATCCGCCACTTTAATCTCATCTGGTCCACTGCTACACCCCACCAGCAAGGCGACTAAAATCCATATGTACACTCGCATTATTTGCTCTCCTAATCATTACTCATTTCATTATGAGTCAAGGTGTTACCGCTTAGCAAGTTACACCCTGGACTTGAGTTTAGGCTTCCAGATATTGATACACAAACACTTCTGATCAAGCCCAATACACCCCAACAATACGACAACCAGAATCTAACCCAAGATTGACGCTGCCGACCTTACCCAGTGCACATTCCTTGTTTACTCTAATACGCAGTTACTCAACCTAGGACCTTGTCATGAAAACAAAAATTCTACTTCTAGCCTCACTTATCGCTTCCCCTAGCTTCGCCTATTACTGCGATCAAACCGCAGAAGGGGCGATTGATGGTGCGGTAGACGGCGCTATTACTGGTGCCGTGGTTGGTGGTATTGTCGATGGTGGCAGTGGTGCAGCGGCTGGCGCAGCTATTGGTGGCGGTACCGGTGCGGTTGTCGGTACCATAGACGGGGCGTATGACGAGGGTGCTTGTGAAGTGGCAACAGACGTTGTTGTCGAAGAGGAAATCGTCGAGGAAGAAATTGTTGAAGAAGAGATCGCCGAAGAGTACTACTACGACTAGCATTTTACCTTCACATTTTGGCAGTAACCTTTAAGTAACATCCCCCTATGTTACTGCCATCTTCTGTTCCCCGCCGATAAACTGTCTTGATTGAACGCCACAAATAAGGTCAATCATGCACAAAATTGCTCTCGTTACTGGTGCATATCAAGGCATCGGTTTAGCCACATCAGAAATGCTTATGGAACAAGGATTCCATGTCATCATGGCCGATATTCAATCTTGCGGCGCACTAGCCAATGACTTCCGTCATAAAGGCTATATGGCGTCACACGTTAAAATTGATCTCGCCATGTCATCGATGTTTCCAGCCATCGCCAATAAAATCCACGAAGAGTTTGGTCGCCTGGATGTTTTGGTCAACAACGCTTCTATCCTAACCGATTTCGGTAAGCATCCATCTCTGATCGATGAAGACACCTATCGACGCGTGATTGAAGTCAACCAGATCGGTCCCTTCTTGCTGACACGAGCACTGACGCCGCTGCTCAAGAAGTCGAACAGTGCTAGGGTGGTTAATGTTTCCAGTCAAGCAGCCCAACTGTCGCAGTTGTCCGACATGCATTCCCCTTGGCGAGATGACATCTGCGCTGCGTATCAATCGTCCAAGATTGGTGTCAACGCCAACACAGTTCTGTTCGCTAAAGAGCTAGAGCCTTTTGGAATTAAAGTGAACTCTTACTGCCCAGGCTGGGTTGATTCGGGGATGAATCTAGAAGAGCTCCCTGAGTACGGAGAGAGCGTCAAACTGAAAACACCGCGGGAAGGCGCTGATACCGCGATTTGGCTAGCAACACTGGCTGAGGATGGCCCTACGGCTGGTTTCTTCACCGAGCGCGAGGCGATAAGCTGGTGACAAGCAGAAAGAAAAACGCCGAGCATCAAGCTCGGCGTTTCTAATCAACGTTACACAGAGAACGGGTAACGAATAGGTTCATGGCTCTCATAGCCAATCACCTCAAAATCATCCAATGTCACCCACGTTTCAAGGTCTTCAAGAGACTTAATATCAGGGTTAATACGGAATGTTGGCGCTGCCAGTGGTTCGCGCTTAAGTTGCACATCTCGCATCAGTTCTAGCTGATCTTCATAAATATGCGCGTTGACAATTTTGTGGTACGCCAAGCCAGGTTTCTTACCTGTGATTTGAGCCATAATCGCCAAGAACACGTAAACCTGAACCATATTAAAGTTTAAGCCCAGCGGTACATCACATGAACGTTGCGTACTATTTAGGTATAGAGTGTCGCCCAATAATGAGAAATGGTGGCTATACATACAAGGGCGCAGACAACCCATATGGAACTCACCAGGGTTATAGAAATTAAGGATTTCTCCGCGATCATCGACCCCATTCGTCAGATCATCGACAATCTTACGCAGTTGGTCAATATGACCACCATCCGGTTTTGCCCAAGCTCGGCCCTGAACACCGTAAACGCGGCCCATATCATCTTCACCTTTACGGTAAGGATTGTTTAGCCACGCATCATTTAGGTTTGCATTGGCATCCCATGTCTTAGTGCCAAGCTTGCGAAAATCTTCCGCATTATCATAACCGCGAATGTAACCCAGTAGCTCTGCGACCGCCGCTTTCCAGAAGCTCTTACGTGTTGTGACTAACGGGAAGGCATTGCCGGCAACATCGTAGGTAAGATCCGCATTAATAACAGTCAAACAACGTTTACCTGTTCGCTCATTCTCTACCCATACACCCTCGTCAACGATACGCTGACATAAGTCTAAATACTGCTTCACGACAATTCCTATTACTTTGAAACGTTTGAGGTGGTTGCGCCATTCACTTTGTAAGCCCACGCAACCATCAAGGCACCAATGATAACCATTGGTAGGGATAAGATTTGTCCCATTGAGATAAATCCACCGAACAAGCCAAGATGCGCATCCGGCTCGCGGACGTACTCTACCATAAATCTAAACGTACCATAACCGAGCAAGAACAAACCTGAGACAGAGCCTTCAGGACGCGGTTTGCGAATAAACCAGTTCAGGATGAAGAACAGAACCACACCTTCTAGGGCAAATTCATAGAGTTGTGATGGGTGGCGCGGCAACGGGCCACCGTTAGGAAAGATGATCGCCCACGGCACATCGGTGACTCGTCCCCAAAGTTCACTGTTCATGAAGTTACCTAAACGCCCCATACCTAAACCAAATGGTACAAGCGGTGCAATAAAATCAGCAACATTAAAGAAGGTGCGACCATTTTTTCGTGCATACCAGAACATCGCACTGATGACACCCAACAACCCACCGTGGAATGACATACCACCGGTCCATACCTTAAACAGGTAAAGCGGGTCTTGCATCAACTCTTCGAAGCCATAAAACAGCACGTAACCGACGCGACCGCCAATAACGACCCCAAGGAAGCCAGCAAACAGCAGATCTGAAACCTGTTCACGAGTCCAACCAGAGCCTGCCTTATCGGCGCGGCGATTTGCCAACCATAGCGCAAAAGCAAAGCCAATCAGGTACATCAAACCGTACCAGCGAACCGACAAAGGACCTAACTCAAACAGAACAGGGTCAATATTAGGAAATTGGATATATCCCTGAGACATAAAACGCTCACTTAAAAATTATTGATTAATTGGGGCTAGAACATCATAGAGAATGCAACGAACAATAGAAAGACCGCAAAAATCTTCTTTAGTTTCGGTGTTGGCATGGTCGTAGCCAACTTGGCACCAAAACGAGTCGTAATCATCGACGTCGCGGCAATCGCAAATAACGCGGGCAAATAGACGTAGCCGACGCTGTACTCTGGTAAACCGTCCACTTTCGCACCATGAATCACGAACCCTATCATACCGGCAATCGCAATCACACAACCACACACTGAGGATGAGCCTACTGCTTTACGCATTTCGACACCGTGTTTGCTCAAAAATGGCACCGACATTGAGCCACCGCCAATCCCGGCTAGACTGGAAATCATGCCAATACCCGCACCGCAACATGTCGTCACCGCAGGTGAAGGCAGCGAACGCACGGATTGCGACTTAATCGATAAAAACATCTGAATGGCGAGCATAAGCACAATAAACGCGAACACTTTCGGCAGATAGTGAGAGGGAATCCACTCAGCAACATAAGATCCAGCAAAACCACCGATGACGACACCAGGCATCAACCACTTAATAACAAACAGATCTACGTTTCCCAATTTGAGGTGATTCAGCGCAGAAGAGCCAGAGGTAATAATGATAGAGGCAAGCGAAGTAGCCAACGCAATGTGCATCACCACATCACTGGATATGTGAAACTTCGGCAGCAAAAACGCCAGTGCGGGCACCACAATAAGTCCACCGCCAATCCCTAAAAGACCAGACATGGTCCCTACTACAGCGCCAAGCAGCAACAAAAGCAGTATTAATTCGTAATTCACAAAACGACCAAAATAGTAAAGTTAAAATTTGCCTGCACGAATAAAGCCCGCGAGCCCTTTATTCTCGAAGTATTCGCGCATCTGATTGTAGATGGTTTTACCATAAGGTTGCATCAGCGCTTTGTCAGCAAGTTGCTTAAGCTCATCAAGCGAGCTTTGTTGAAGCAAATACTTTACCTTAGCAACGTTTGAGGTGTTCATACTTAACGTGTCATACCCCAAACCAACAAGCAGCAGTGCACCAATAGGATCGCCTGCAAGCTCACCACAAATACAAACAGGTAGATGATAAGACTGACAGGTTGCAAATATATGTTTCATCGCTGCCAATACGGATGGATGCAAGGTTTCGTAGATGTCGGCAACCTGAGCATTATTTCGATCAACCGCTAGCAGATACTGGGTTAAATCATTGGTTCCCACCGAGACAAAGTCGACCCGCTCAGCCATAAACGGCAAGATGTAGAGCATAGAGGGCACTTCGATCATCACACCTATTTCCGGCTTCTTCACCTTAGGGTGCTCAACGAGAACCTCTTGATAAGCTTGTTCAATCAATGTCGCGGCATCATCAAACTCTTGCACCGACGACACCATGGGCAAGAGGATACTCAAATTATCAATGCCGACGCTGGCGCGCAACATCGCCCTGATCTGAATAAGGAATATATCAGGGTGATCCAGTGTGAAGCGGATACCACGCCAGCCCAAAAATGGGTTGTCTTCATCAATTGGCAGATACGGCAGCGCTTTATCTCCACCAATATCTAGCGTTCGCATCACAACTCGCTTGCTTGGATAAGCACTCAGGACAGAACGATACTGATGTAGCTGCTCTTCCTCAGATGGAAACTGCTGCTGAAGCAAGAACGAGATCTCGGTTCGATATAATCCAACACCGTCTACGTTCTTATTAATAGAAATACTGGTATCGGCACTCAAACCTGCGTTGAGCATCACTTGGATACGCTGACCATCTTTGGTAGCAGCTTCTAGCCCCGCGGTTGACTCCACCATCTGAGACAACTCAGATTCTTCCGTTACCAACTCACGATATTCAGAGAGCAATTCATGGCTCGGGTCTGGGAATATTTCACCGCTGTACCCATCAACGATACCGAGCTTGCCACTAAGCAGTGCAGGGTTGGTGTTTACGCCCATTACAGCAGGAATACCCATTGCACGCGACAAAATCGCTGCGTGCGAGTTGGCAGCCCCCTCAAGAGAGACGACTGCGAGCAGTTGTTCTTTAGGGATAGAAGCGAGAATCGAGGCGGTGAGTTCTCGAACGACAAAGATCACCGGCTCACTAAATTCATGAATCGGGTATTCAGTATCATGTAAGAAAAACAGCAGGCGCTGTCCAAGCTCTTTCACATCCTGCGCACGTTCACGTAGATAGACGTCAGACATTTTTGCAAAGCGATTAGCGTAACTCTCAACCACTTGTCGTAAGGCCCAATCGGCCTTATCGCCTTTTTGAATCTGCGCCTTGAGATCATTTCTCAACATAGGATCGTTGAGCAAGTGGGTAAAGAGATCGAATATGGCTAACGCGTCTTTGTTCAGCTCGAGATCGAGCTTTTTACGCATACGCTTAAAATCGGCCAGCGCATTCTCAATCGCCACAGAAAGAAGCTCTTGCTCTCTAGCAACATCAAGAGTAGAGGCGGGAAAAACATCACTAAGATCAGGCTGAGTGTTGTCCCACCAAATCGGGCCTATGGCCACACCGGATGACGCGCCAATACCTTTAATCACAGGGACTGCGTTGTCGTCAAAGAATCCATGTCCTTGAGCGATAGCGTGGGCTATCAAAACCGCAACCTGCGCAGCCAGCGTGACAAGGAAAGACTCTTCCATTTCACTAAACTGACGGGATGTTTTTTGTTGCACGACCAATACGCCAAGTACTTGCTTGCGATGAATAATTGGTGTGCCTAAGAAGGAGTGGTAGACATCCTCACCAAGTTCTGGGAAAAACTTGAAAGCAGGGTGTTTAGCAGCTTCGGCTAAGTTGATAGGCTCTGCTGTACGCTTCACCAACCCCACCAAGCCCTCATCAAAACCGATTTGGATTGTGTCACCCTCAAAGGTGAGGCCTTGAGTGGCCATCAACTCTAAGCGCTGCTTATCTTTGTTAGCAAGGTAAATCGTGCAGCACTCGGTGTTCATGGCTGCACATGTTTGTTGTACTAACATCTCGAGGGCCGCATGCACGTCTTCAACCTTTGAAACGTGCTCAACTATATCCCTTAGTTGCGATAGCATACTTACCCTCTTCGATGCTTTCTTTTGCCTTTAAATTTTCGTTCCTTAAACGGCATTGCCAAGGATGCAAATTCTTTCATCGCTCGGCGATAGACATCACGCTTAAAAGAAACGACTTGTCTTACTGGGTACCAATAGCTCACCCAACGCCAACCATCAAACTCAGGGGTATTACCGCGCTGCATGTTGATCTTGGATTCATCACAATCCAGACGCAGTAAAAACCATTTCTGTTTTTGCCCAATACAGACAGGTTTCGAATCCCAGCGAACCAAGCGCTTGGGTAACTTATATCTTAGCCAATGGCGACTGACCGCAACGACCTTGACGTCGTTCTTAGTGAGCCCCACCTCTTCATACAGTTCTCGATACATGGCCTCTTCAGGGGATTCACCTTCGTCAATACCGCCCTGAGGGAACTGCCATGAGTGTTGTCCGTATCGTTTAGCCCAGAAGACCTGACCATGGTTGTTACAGATTACAATACCAACATTCAGTCGGTAACCATCGCCATCTATCACTGGCCAACCTCAATTAAATTTTCATTACCTTGATTTTTCCACATATCCCCAACTTGAGCAAACTTAAGGATGTGTAAATTTGAACAATTCCCAGTTCTTTGAGAACCATTGGATAAGATTCGAACAAAACGCCAGTTATCAACATAGCAATGAGACCTAGACCACATTTATTCACCTTTTCTGTGAATAACTGTGTGCAGAATCTTTGATCTCTAGGAAAAACTCAACTTAGTATAAAAGCCCTAGAAAAGCCAATAATGCACCAATTAAATTTTACCACCATAAATTCAGTAACTTAAATTAACATTGATCATTAGTTTTTGAACTGGCGATTTAAAAATTAACGAAGAGATCAGATCGGTTAAAGATCAACCACAAGCTAAATTATCCACATCGAATTTGATAAGATTCATACAAACCCTGATATATCAAGTGTTTTATAGGCACAATACCACTGATTATTTATACAGAAGTCGATAAATCACCGGTATTTACCATCCCACCTGTGGATAAGTCATTAATAGATCAACTTTCCACCAGAGTGATCTCTTTTTGTACAGAGCACAAATACGCTAACGTGGTAAACTCAATCTCGTCTATCCAGCCAACTGTACTAGCAAACATGAAAACGACTCCAGCTACAGAATCAGAACTGCTCGAACGTGCTCGCAGCATCGCAGGTGTGTCATTTGGCGAACTTGCCGAGCAAGCAAATATGAAAGTGCCTGAAAATCTCAAACGAGATAAAGGCTGGGTGGGACAACTTCTCGAATGGCATCTTGGTGCCACGGCTGGCAGTAAGCCGGTTCAAGACTTTCCAGAAATCGGTGTCGAGCTAAAGAGCATTCCTGTCGGCTACAACGGTAAACCTCTAGAATCAACTTTTGTGTGTGTTGCGCCCTTGACTGGCATCACAGGTTTGACTTGGGAAACGAGTCACATCAGAAACAAACTATCTCGCGTGCTATGGCTGCCAGTTGAAGGTGAACGTGAAATTCCGGTCGCAGAGAGACGAGTGGGTTCTCCACTTATCTGGAGCCCGTCAGAAGAAGAAGAGACGCTGCTGCGCAATGACTGGGAAGAGTTGATGGATCTTATCGCGCTTGGCGGGGTCAACCAAATAACAGCCAGAAGCGGCGAGGTATTACAAATACGCCCGAAAGCCGCCAACAGCCGCGCTAAAACCGAAGCTTATGGTGCGAGCGGACAGCCAATCAAAACCCTACCTCGAGGCTTTTACCTCAGGGCAAAATTTACTAGCTACATACTAGATACTTATTTCGTCTAACATCTGCCCTGGTTTTCAATGCAGATTCAGTTCAATGTCGCAATACCGGTTCATCTCAGCGCTTCCGCACTCATCATAGGCATTATGAAGTCGCAAATATGCTTTCTCGACGCCTAGACGGGTCAGAGCTTCTTTTACCGAGTCTAAAGACTCGTAATGGATCGGCTCATCGTCTTCTTTGATCGGTTCAAGTTTGTGCTTGTATTCCACTGCAAGTAGATAGTGTGAAATATCAGCACAACCAATTACGAACACTCTAGGCGGTTTATAAGAATCTTTGTGGTGTCCATGTAACCATCGATCGAGCTGATGCTTTTGCATAGTCCACCTCCTTCTCTTTTGTGGATAATGCTTTACTGATAACTCTCAGTTTAGCCAATAAGTGGCTAGTTGCGCATTTATTGAACAGATCTTTTATAAAAACGGGGTATAGTGGAATCAAACAACGACAAGCAAGGATGGCTCAATGAAATACCACAAGCTCCCACATTCTTCGCTCGAAGTGAGCAAAATCTGTTTAGGTACCATGACCTTTGGTGAACAGAACAGCAAACAAGATGCATTTGACCAGTTGGATTATGCCGTTGAGCGTGGCGTCAATTTCATTGATACCGCAGAGATGTATCCCGTCCCACCTAAACAAAAAACTCAGGGATTGACGGAGTCCTATATCGGCGACTGGTTATCTCACTCAGACAAGCGCCAAAAAGTTATTGTCGCCACCAAGGTTGCAGGCCCACGTAACGTACCTTACATCCGCGATAATATGAGCTTAGATCGACGTAACATTCACCAAGCGATCGATGACAGCTTAACGCGCTTGAAGACTGACTATATCGACTTGTACCAATTGCACTGGCCACAACGGAAAACCAATTGCTTTGGCCAGCTCAATTACCCCTACCCTGAAAGCAATGAGGAAGTCACACTTATTGAAACGCTAGAGGCGCTCAATGAGCTCATCAAAGCTGGAAAGATTCGTTATATCGGTGTCTCGAATGAAACCCCATGGGGGGTGATGACGCTCCTTAAGCTCGCTGAAAAGCACGATCTACCGAGAATCATCTCAATTCAAAACCCTTACAACCTACTGAACCGCAGTTTTGAGGTGGGTTTATCAGAAATCAGCCACCATGAAGGCGTCGAGCTGCTCGCCTACTCTCCCCTCGCTTTTGGCTGCTTGAGCGGTAAATATCTTAATGGACAAAAGCCCACAGGCGCTCGCTGTAGTCTATTTGAACGCTTCGTCCGTTATTTTACGCCGCAGGGCATCGAAGCAACACAAGCTTATGTCGAGCTCGCTCATAAGCATGGTTTAGATCCCGCGCAAATGGCGCTCGCTTTCGTCAATCAACGTCCATTTGTTGCTTCGAATATAATTGGAGCGACAAATCTCACTCAGTTAAAAAGCAATATAGACAGTATCGACGTTACGCTTTCAAATGAATTACTAGAAGAGCTTCAATTAATAGGGGCACAGTATTCTAATCCATGCCCCTAAACTTAGGTATTGAGAATATCTACCACAACTCATTAGATATTTCTCGATATTCTGATAGTCGGCGGGTAGTCGTACTACCCGCCTTGGTTTACGTAGCTATTCGCGACTGTAATTCTCGACGAAGATGACGAGCTTTACGTTTAGCGACAACTTGAGGTGCAGCGACACGACCTAGAGGACGACCTTCTTTGTCTAAGCCAATGTCTCTCAACAAGTGCTCATTGTGTAAAGGAAGTTGATAAGCACTGCGACGGTAGCGTCGTTTCCACTCACGTTCTTCTTTTTGAATGTCTGCTTTAATAAGCCAAGTTGCGATAGTTAGATAAACAGATGTACGCATAATAATCTCCTGATTGGAATATTACAGAGGAGAGAAATAGCGGTCTTGTAGTTAATTAGACTCTTACGTGACTGCTATTCCGCAGCCTCATAAGGTTACGGATTAATTAATCTTGCGCTGATTTTACTACCGGTTTATCGGCCATAATTACGATCGAATCACGATCGATAATATGCTCAGCATCGGTACGGAAAGCAGCACAAGTGTTGATAAAAGAAATACGATTCATCATTTTCTGTGCCTCCATACTGACTTATTAATCCTGAAATTTGATAGGTTGAGCGTCTTGCTCACGGTTAATTCTTATTCAATCCGTATATTAAATCAACATATCATATAAAAAAAAGTTAAAAACAACGGAAAACTCTAGTTACAAACCGAATGACGACTTAAAGGCCGACTATTACATAGCTTTTACCTTTAACTATGGTGATTAATTTTAAACCGGAAATATACAACACGATATTGTACTGGATATTCATAGTGCGACTAACATCTAGTTTAGACTGCAACCTGTATGAAAAAATAAAGGCGCCACAGCGCCTTTAGGTGATTAAGCTGAATAACTGGAGGAAGTTAAATTGTTTCTTCCGTGATTAGATTGTGCTTATTGAGCAATCTATACATAGTAGCTCGAGAAATACCCAGCTCTTTTGCCGCTAAAGTAACCTGGCCGTTATGGCTATCTAGCACCAAGATAAGCGCATCACGTTCAGAACGCTCTCGTATGCTCTTGAGGCTCCGCTTGCCAGAGAATGTACCTGGAAGTTCGAAGTGCTTCTTAACTAACACCTCTTCTTCAGTCATGAGTACGGCACGTTTAACTTGATTCATTAACTCTTTAACGTTACCTGGCCAGTGGTAGTAAGTAAGCGTTTTAATGGCATCATCATCAATCGACTTAACAGGAGAGTTAAACTCTTTTGCAAACTGGTTGATGTAATGCGCGACGAGCAAAGAAATATCAGTCGCGCGCTCTTTTAGGCTAGGGACATTAATTCTAAGCACATTGATACAGTGAAATAGCTCTTCATTGAAGGAGCCGTCTCCCAGGGCTTTTTCAATATCCGAAGAATCGGCAGCCAGAATACGCACATCAAACTCTTTGGTTCCTTTCGCCGTTTCTATTTGACCATCTTGATAGAACTTCAATAAGTTAAGCTGCTGTTTCGCGGGTAGAGTAAAGATATCGTTGAGAACGATCGTTCCCCCAGAGGCTTGATCAAGTAGCGAGCTTTGTTCGGGATCGTGCATCCCAAAAAACTCATTCTCAAATCGAGCATCTGAGAATGCGCGACAATTTACCGCAACAAAAGGTTTTTGTGAGCGAGCAGAACAGCGGTGAATCGCTTTCGCCACAGACTCTTTACCAGCGCCAACTTCGCCATGAATCATGATACTGACATCAGTAGGCCCGATTCGACGAATCTGATCGCGTAAACGTCTTATTGGTAAAGATTGCCCGACAATCCCGAGATCGCTGTCATTACCATTATGCGGCCACACCTTCTGCTCGAGCTTGAGCATACCCAGTTGGTGTCCTATGGTACTCATCAATCGTGAGTCCGGAATAGGTGTCGTAAAAAAGTCGATGCAGAAGTTAACGATAAATTGGCAAATCGTATCGGAGCCCAATTGAGACTCGCGAATAAAGGCTATCCAACGCACCTGCTTGTGCGTGCTGACTAGTTTCGCAATCCCGTTAAGGCTGAAATCATCGCGAGTTAGGTCTACAATTCCAATACAGGGACCAATCTCTGAAAATAACGCATCAGCTTTACGTAAATCTGAACATTGGGTACAGCGCCATCCCGCCTGCTCCAATACAGAGAGCCATGGCTCGTACACGCCCCCTACAACCACTAACGAGCCGGGGATTGAATCCATCCGAAATTCGGTTCCCATTACATCATTCCTATTATTGTTTTTAGATTCAATAGATTTATTCTATGCAAATAAAACCATCTATCAAACACGGCAATCGCGTTTAAAACGTACAGATGTGTCTCATAATTAAGACTAGTGTACGATTTCTAACTTTTCTATAAACATTCTCGGAAATGTGGCATGAAAAAAGCCTCTCCGAAGAGAGGCTTTGTAGGAATCATTCACCATCTTGCTGATGGATATACGATTATTGTTGCGGACGCATCGCTGGGAATAGGATAACGTCGCGAATGGTGTGCGTGTTGGTAAATAGCATCGCCAGACGGTCGATACCGATACCTTGACCCGCTGTTGGTGGTAGACCGTGCTCTAGTGCAGTAATGTAGTCTGCATCGTAGTACATCGCTTCGTCATCACCTGCATCTTTCGCATCAACCTGCGCTTTAAAGCGTGCGTCTTGGTCTTCTGCATCGTTAAGCTCAGAGAAGCCGTTCGCAACTTCACGGCCACCGATGAAGAACTCAAAACGGTCAGTGAAGAATGGGTTGTCATCGCTACGACGCGCCAGTGGAGAGATATCAGCTGGGTAGCCAGTGATAAATGTTGGCTGGATTAGCTGAGGCTCAGCCGTCTCACCAAAGATCTCTTCAAGAAGCTGACCACATGTCCAGAACGTCTCAACCTCAACGTGTACAGATTTCGCAATCGCGACCATCTTGTCACGGTTAGTTAGGTCTTCTTCTGTTAGCGCTTGGATTTCAGCGTGATCAGGGTTGTAGTGCTTGATCGCTTCAAACATGCTCATGCGAGCGTAAGTGCCACCAAACTCAACGGTTTCGTCACCGTAAGGCATAGACGTTGAACCTAGAACATCCATCGCTACCGTGCTTAGCATCTCTTCAGTGAGATCCATCAGATCTTTGTAGTCAGCATACGCTTGGTAGAATTCCATCATTGTGAATTCTGGGTTGTGACGTGGCGATAGGCCTTCGTTACGGAAGTTACGGTTGATCTCGAATACGCGATCAAAGCCACCAACCACTAGACGTTTTAGGTAAAGCTCAGGTGCTACACGTAGGAACATATCGATATCAAGCGCGTTGTGATGCGTGATAAATGGACGTGCTGTCGCGCCGCCAGGGATCACGTGCATCATTGGCGTTTCAACTTCTAGGTAGCCTTTTGAGCTCATGAAGTTACGGATTGCCGATACTAGCTTAGAGCGAATGATGAACGCGTGACGAGAGTCTTCGTTAACGATTAGGTCAACGTAACGCTGACGGTAACGCATCTCTTGGTCAGTGAGACCGTGGAACTTCTCTGGTAGTGGACGAAGTGCTTTCGTTAGCAACTCGTACTCTTCCATGTTCACGTAAAGATCGCCTTTACCAGACTTGTGCAGTGCACCTTTCACACCGATGATGTCACCGATATCAAGGCCTTGGTATTTCTCTTTCAGCTCTTTTTGAACATCTTTTGCTGCGTATGCTTGGATGCGACCAGACGTTTCTTGAATCGCTAAGAATGGACCACGCTTAGCCATAACACGGCCTGCAATTGCCACTACGTGGTTTAGCTCTTCTAGCTCTTCTTTTGTCTTCTCACCAAATTCCGCTTGAAGGTCGCCAGCTAGGTGCTCACGACGGAAATCATTTGGGTGGCCGTTCGCTTTGCAGCTTTTACGGATGTGATCCAGCTTGCTACGACGCTCAGCGATTAGCTTATTCTCTTCTTGTGCGTTTTCGTTTTGAACAGCATCAGTCATTTTTCGATGTATCCTGTTTTAAAAGTGGTGAAAAGCTTACAGGCCTGATTTTAGGCTAGCTTCGATAAATTTGTCCAAGTCGCCATCAAGAACCGCTTGAGTGTTGCGATTTTCAATGCCAGTACGCAAGTCTTTGATGCGTGAATCATCAAGTACGTAAGAGCGAATTTGGCTGCCCCAACCGATGTCAGATTTGGCATCTTCGTTCGCTTGCTTCTCTGCATTTTGCTTTTGCAGTTCATGCTCGAACAGTTTTGCACGTAGCTGTTTCATCGCTTGGTCTTTGTTTTTATGCTGAGAACGATCGTTCTGACACTGAACCACGATGTTAGTAGGAACGTGGGTAATACGAACCGCAGATTCCGTGGTGTTAACGTGCTGACCACCCGCACCAGACGCGCGGTATACGTCGATACGAAGATCAGACGGGTTGATCTCGATATCAATGTTGTCATCAATCTCTGGATAAACAAACGCAGACGCAAATGAAGTGTGACGACGGCCGCTTGAGTCAAATGGAGACTTACGAACCAGGCGGTGAACACCTGTCTCTGTACGTAGCCAGCCATAAGCGTACTCGCCTGATACCTTCACAGTTGCGCCTTTAAGGCCTGCAACTTCACCTTCTGATACTTCAATGATTTCTGTCTTGAAGCCTTTCGCTTCTGCCCAACGAAGATACATACGTAGCATCATGTTGGTCCAGTCTTGTGCTTCCGTACCACCAGAGCCCGATTGCAAGTCAATGTAGCAATCTGACGCATCGTGATCACCAGCGAACATACGACGGAACTCAAGCTTCTCCAGCTTGGCTTCCAGTTCAGCAAGTTCTGGTTCAATTTCATCGAAGGTCTCTTGATCTTCTTCTTCAACCGCAAGCTCTAGAAGACCGTCTACGTCTTCTACACCTTGGTCAAGAAGGTCGATGGTTTCAACAACCGCTTCTAATGAGGCACGCTCTTTACCTAGTGCTTGCGCACGCTCAGGCTCGTTCCATACATCCGGTTGTTCAAGTTCTGCGTTGACTTCTTCTAGACGCTCTTTCTTAGCGTCATAGTCAAAGATACCCCCTCAGGATATTTGTGCGTTCAGACACATCCTGTAGGCGGTTTTTGATAGGATTGATTTCAAACATATTTGCTCAGCATTTATGAGTAGAATTTAACCGCAGAATTCTACTCAAAAATGTGACGAAGATACAGGAAAATATCGATTTTCCTTGACCTATTTCATGAGCCTCTAGCGAGGCTCAATATGGTCAACCATCAGTTGCAGTGACTGGTTTCCACGAAACTCGTTGATATCCAGTTTATAGGCAAGGGTGACGGTTTTTACAGAAGCATCTGGCCAGCGTCGCAGATCCACATTAAAGGCGATAGCATCCAGCATAATGTTGGTGCCAAACCCTTTGTGCATGGGCTCAACCATCAGCTTAAGATGCTTCTCACCAACCAGTTTTTGATGCAGCACCTTAAACTCACCATCAAATACAGGATCTGGGAAAGCTTGTCCCCATGGACCACCAGCGCGAATCTGTTCTGCCGTGTGCATAGAGAATTCTTCGGGTGTTAACTCACCGTCTGACAAAATAATTCCCTTCAGCGCGGTATCGCCAAGCTCCTCACGCACCACTTGATCAAACAGCTTACTAAAGCGCTCAAAGTCTTTTTCCATGATGGTGAGACCCGCCGCCATCGCATGGCCGCCAAACTTCAAAATTAGCCCAGGGTTTTGCGTATCAATTCTGTCGAGCGCATCGCGCATATGCAAACCTTGAATCGAGCGACATGAGCCTTTGATCGTGCCCTCGCCGCCATCTGCAAACGCAATCACAGGGCGGTGAAACTTATCTTTAATTCGAGATGCCAAGATACCAATGACGCCCTGATGCCAGTCTCGCTGAAACAGCGCTAGACCATAAGGCAGCTCTGATTTGTCACTGATTTGCAAACGCTCACAAAAAGCCAGAGCCTCTTGCTTCATTCCTTCTTCGATATCTTTTCGGGTTTGGTTAAGACCATCGAGTTCGCTCGCCATACGACGCGCCGCATGGATGTTATCCGACATGAGTAGCTCGACGCCAAACGACATGTCGTCCAAGCGGCCCGCAGCATTGATACGCGGACCCAGCGCAAAACCGAAATCAGCCGCCACCAGTTTTCGCGCATCACGTTTTGCAATCTCAATCAGAGCTTGAATACCCGGTCTGGCCTTGCCCGCACGAATACGTTGTAGTCCTTGGTGCACCAAGATACGGTTATTCTCATCCAAAGGAACAACGTCAGCGACCGTGCCAAGTGCCACCAAATCGATAAGCTCCATGAGTTTAGGCTCAGCCATACCCTGCTCAGCAAACCAGTTGCGCTTTCGCATATAAACGCACAGTGCCATCATCAGATAAAATGCCACCCCAACGCCTGCCAGCGCTTTGGATGGGAAACCACACTCATTGAGGTTTGGGTTTACCATCGCATCAACGTTAGGTAACTCAGAGCCAGGTAAGTGATGATCCGTAACCAACACCTTGATGTTATTATCTTTGGCATATTGAACACCCGAGATAGAAGACACGCCATTATCGACCGTCATGATCACTTCAGCACCAATCTCAATCGCCTGATCGACGACCTCCGGGCTCAAACCATAGCCGTCCTCAAATCGGTTAGGTACCAAATAGTCAACATTGCGACTCCCGAGCATACGCAAAGCCAGTACTGAAAGCGCCGAACTTGTCGCACCGTCAGCATCAAAGTCTCCAACCACAATAATGCGCTTTTGCTGCTCAATCGCCTCAAATAGCAGGGCAACGGCGGCATCAATACCCGCCAATTGTTGGTAGGAGTGTAACCCTTTGGCGGCTTTTTCTAGTTGAGAAGCATCAGAGACGCCGCGACTGATGTATAAGCGGCGCAGTAAAGCAGGAATGGAGTCTGGAAGTGCGGAAATATCGACTTCAGGACGACGTTGGATTTCTATCATAAAGTATATTGGGCCCCGTAATCGGAGCCCCTATCCTAGTTCTTATTTGATTTGTTCTAGACGTTTAATCAGGTCTGCCGGTGGAAGGTAGCCACCCACCATTTCGCCGTTTGGCAAGAAGATCGCTGGCGTGCCGCTAATGCCCAGTTCACGGCCAAGGTTGTAGTGCTTTGCAACCGTCTCTTGGCACTGTTTAAGGTCGCCATCGAAGGTCGCTTCTTTGCGATTCACTTTTGCATCGTGCATCGCCGCAGCTGGGTCTTCTGAACACCAGATCTTAGCCATTTGCTCTGCCACCGAACCTGTTGCACCTTGGCGAGGGTAAGCTAAGTAACGAACTGTGATGCCTAGATCGTTATAGCCTTCCATTTGACTATGCAGGCGAACGCAGTATCCACACGTAATGTCGGTGAAGATAGTCACCACGTACTTTTCGTCTTTGGCTTTATACTCAATCACACTGTCAGAAAACGCAGCGATTTTCTCTGCGTTGATTGGCGCTTGGCGCTCAGCAATCACGTCTTTGTAATTACCTTCTGCATCAATGGAATAAAGCGTACCCGCAATAAAATGGTCACCTGTAGGGGAAGCAAACAGAATGCCTCCTGGGGTTCTCACTTCCATTAAACCTGGGATATCAGATGGGACGATCTCGGAAATCTCAATACCAATTTTGGCAAAACGATCTCGAATCGCCGCTTCATCTGCCTGAGTGTTCATCTCTGCTGCGACCGCCGCTGGCACTGGCGCGGCTTGAGTAGCTTGCGTCTCTTCAGCTCCGCAAGCTGTTACGAAAAATGGCAGAGAGAGTAGAGTTAAGCGGCGTAGTACGCTCATTAAAATCACCTTTGTATAGAAAACGTTAAATTAAGCCCTTGGATGATGCTGGCTATGAATGTTCTTCAATCGCTCTGTTGCTACATGAGTATAAATTTGTGTCGTAGATAAGTCACTATGCCCCAATAACATCTGTACGACACGCAGATCTGCGCCATAGTTCAAAAGATGCGTCGCAAAAGCGTGTCGCAACACGTGAGGCGACAACAATTCGGTATCGATGTCCGCCAACACTGCATAGAACTTAATACGATGCCAGAAGGTTTGCCGGGTCATTTGTTTGGCGCGCTTGCTCGGGAAGACCACGTCTGACGTTTTCTCGCCAAGAAGTAGTGGGCGACCTTTTTCAATAAATTCCGAGATCCAGTCCACGGCATTTTCCCCCATAGGGACCAAGCGCTCCTTGTTGCCCTTACCGACCACACGCACTACGCCTTGTCTCAGACTGATGTTTTCCATGGTCAGGCTGACTAACTCGGTGACACGAAGTCCCGTCGCGTAAAGAAGCTCTAGCATGGCTTTGTCGCGAAGCTCAATCGGGTCGTTAGGATCTGGCGACTCCAACAGGGCGGTAACTTGATCCTCGGTCAGGTCTTTCGGCAGACGCTTCGGGAGCTTCGGGCTAACCAATAGAGCGGTGGGATCATCGGAGCGAAGCTTTTCCCTATGAAGATATTGGAACAGGCGACGAATCGCAGACAGCATCCTAGCTCGTGAGCTTTGTTGGTAGTTCTGATCCGTTAACCACATTTGGTACTCTTGCAAGCCAGATAAACTGATAAAGTCCAGCCTGTAGTTGTGTTCGTGCATCCACTTCAATAACTTAACCAAGTCATTTCGATAAGATGCCAGGGTGTTTTCTGACAGTCCTCGCTCCATCCACATGGAATCTAAGAATTGTTCCACTAGCCCCTGATCTTGGATATTCACGTCGCTCACGACTACCTCTTGGATGTTTATACAGTACTTTCAACAGAGTAAGCGAGAAAAAACAAGAATGCTATAAAAAACAGCAAGCAGACCAATAAGCGCTGCAAAGATGGGCGAATTCAGAGTAGAATCACTGCCACTCATTACAACAGCGACACAGTGAAGTTATGAAAATAGGTTTATTTTACGGTTCATCAACCTGCTACACCGAGATGGCGTCAGAAAAAATACGCGAGATCATTGGTCCAGATATTGTGGACATATTTAACGTAAAAGACACACCTATTTCCAAGATGAGCGACTACGATCTACTTATCTTAGGGATCTCTACATGGGATTTCGGCGAACTCCAAGAAGACTGGGGCGGGATATGGGATCAAATCGGTGGCGTGTCGCTAAGCGGCAAGGTCGTGGCATTGTTCGGCTTAGGCGATCAAGAAGGCTATGGCGAATGGTATCTGGATGCGATGGGAATGCTTCATGAAGAGCTTAAGCCAACAGGTGCACAGTTCATTGGCTACTGGGATAACCAAGGCTATGAGTTCGAAGCTTCTAAAGCACTAACTGAAGATGGTAGCCAATTTGTTGGTCTCGCTCTAGACGAGGACTCACAATATGAGTTGAGTGATGAGCGTATCGCCACTTGGTGTGAGCAGATCCTCGTCGAGTATCAGCAAACGCTTTAAGCTTGAAAGACAAAAAAACGGCGCCTAACAAGGCGCCGTTTTTATATTGATACATAGTGATTAAGCCGCTTCTTGCTCTAGCTTCTCATCGTTACGACCTACAAAGCACATACAGATGATAGCGGCAACCGTTGGCATTACCCAGCCCATACCAACACTAAAGAGTGGTAATGCATTGAAAAATGACACATCAATACCCGTTACTTTTGCTGCATCAATCATAGCGAACGACAGAGACACAAGAATAACCACGCGGTATGCCAATTTCGGGTTTGCTAGGTACTTGCGAGCAAACGTCAGTGCTACTAGAGCAATAGCAACCGGATAGAGTGCGAAGAGCACTGGGACAGACAGAGAAATCAGCTGAGCCAGACCGATGTTAGCTACAACCGCACACGCAACACCAATGATAACGACCCATTTCTGATAGCTGATTGACGTTAGTGAGCTAAAGTAATCTGAACATGCCGAGATAAGACCAATCGCCGTCGTCAAACAAGCTAATAGGACAATAACAGACAGAACAATCTGACCATATGGACCAAACAGAGCCTGCACATACTGACTTAAGATAGCGCCGCCATTATCCGCACCCGCTGCAACCGTTGCACTGGTTGCGCCCAAGTAGAACAATGAGATGTAAACAAACGCTAGACCCGCAGCAGCAATAAGCGCAGAGCTGATCAGGTATTTAGTGGTTGCAGCTTGCTCAGTAATGCCTTTCTTGCGCAGCGCATCAACAATCAACATACCAAACATCAACGAACCAAAGGTGTCCATTGTGTTGTAACCCTCAAGGAAACCTTTTGTTAGTGGCTGACTTAGGTACTCGCCAACCGGCGCAATCATCTCGCCTTGTGGGTCAATAAACACCGCACCCGCCAAAACAATCAAACCGATAAACAATACCGGAGTTAACACCTTACCGATTACATCGATCAACTTACCCTGTGACCATGCAAATGACATGGCTACTGCAAAGAACAAGATTGAGAAAATCGTTAGGTGCATTTGCGCCGCATCAGCAAAGAATGGACGAATGGCCATTTCATAGGCCACAAGACCTGTACGCGGAGCTGCGAAAGCAGGGCCAATAATAATAAAGATAAGGACAGCGATTAGCGTTGCTGCTTTCTTCGGCAGATCTTTCGTAAGGTGCTCCCAAGAGCCCCCTGCCACTGCAACAGCAATAATGGTAATAAGAGGAAGACCTACTGCAGTGAGAAGAAAGCCAGTCATGGCTGGTAGCAAGTTTTCACCCGCCAATTGACCCGCTAGAGGTGGGAAAATGATGTTGCCCGCGCCTAGGAAAAAAGCAAACAGCATAAAGCCGACTGCTATAATATCTGTTGTTTTTAACGTCTGTTTCACAGATATGCCCTTACTTGTTATGTTGTGTCTGCCGCAGCACTCTTAGTTGCCACGTAAAATTAGGCGGGCATGATGAACAATCGATGATTAATAAGCAATAGAAGCGGTGATAAACATTACATTAATTTGTTGTTACAGTTAACTGGCAGTTCGATTCACTAGTTTTGAACTAAAAGGTAAACTTTTATCTTGACCATTTTCTCACACACATCGCTTACATACAGAGCATTTCACTACTCAATAATTTAACAATAGTGACAAACCCTTAAAAGCAAACGATTAACAAAATAAACTATGACTTGTAGCACGACAAAAACCAAAGGCTTTCAATTCAAGCAGTTCTCTATCCACGATGGCAACTCAGGAATGCCTGTCAGCACTGATGGTGTTTTACTAGGGGCATGGGCAAGGTTTCATTCCTCTAACACCCTATTGGATATTGGTACTGGCACCGGACTACTCACCTTGATGCTCGCCCAGCGATTTGTCGATGCCGCAATCACTGCTGTCGATATCGATGAGACCGCCATCGTCGATGCAACCTATAATATTCAGCAGTCACCATGGCATGAACGCATCACTGTGCTCCACAGCGATATATTGGCGCAACCATTTGAACACAATTTCGATGGCATCATCTGCAATCCGCCGTATTTCAATAGCGGAGAGACCGCGAAAAATAGCCAGAGAGCAACCGCGAGACATACACATTCCCTCTCCCATGAGCACTTGCTAGATCGTTGTGACAAGCTCCTCAGTAAAGAAGGAAGTGCGAGCTTTGTGCTACCTAAAGTCGAGGGGGAACAATTCATCGCACTTGCCAAGCACAAAGGCTGGCACTTGAATCGAATTTGCTATGTACAGGCGACCATCAACAAGCCGTGTAACCGATTACTGTTTACGCTGACGAAGCGCTCCGAAGCCTGTGATGAAGAACGCCTCATCATTCATAGCGCATCTGGCGGATACTCTGAGGACTTTATTGCCCTAACCAAAGATTTTTACCTTAAAATGTAAGTGCGCCTCGCCTCGGTTTGAGTATAATAGCCGCCCTACTTTTTCCCTGTTCGATGTTTTTTTGCTCAGGGGCAACCTACGTCTTGTGGAGACACTACCGTGATCAGAACCTTTGCCGAACTAGATTTAGATCCAATCCTTTTAGAAGCGATTGAAGAAATGGGCTTTAGCCGCCCTACCGAGATCCAGGCTCAGGCTATTCCACAAGCATTGGATGCACGTGACATTCTCGCTTCAGCGCCAACAGGCACAGGTAAAACGGCCTCGTTTGCTATTCCTGCAATTCAATACTTGCTCGACTTCCCTCGTAAAAAAGCCGGCCCTGCACGTATTTTGATTCTGACTCCCACTCGTGAACTTGCGATGCAGGTAGCAGAGCAGGCAACAGCGCTGGCAAAATACACTCGACTTAAAGTCGCAACCATCACGGGCGGTGTTACCTATGACTCACACGCCTCCACACTTGCCGAGACTCAAGATATCGTCGTAGCGACGCCAGGTCGTTTGATGGAGTATATCGAGGCAGAGCGCTTTGATTGTCGTGCCATTGAATGGTTAGTATTGGATGAAGCAGACCGCATGCTTGATCTGGGCTTTGGCCCAACGGTTGATCGACTATCAGCAGAATGTCGCTGGCGTAAACAAACACTGCTTTTCTCAGCGACGCTAGAGGGACGCGGTGTCGAAGGCTTTACAGCTGATCTTCTAAAAGAGCCTGCTGAACTCGAAGCACAGCCATCGACGCGTGAGCGCAAGAAGATCACCCAGTGGTATCACCGTGCCGATGATGCCGCACACAAGCTTAACCTGCTCAAACACATCCTGACCGAGCAAGCTCAGCGCACCATAGTGTTCGTCAAAACCCGTGAGCGCCTTGGTGAACTGCGCCAGCAACTCGATAGTGCTCAGATCCCATGTTCTTGGATCCAAGGTGAGATGCCGCAAGATCGCCGTAACAACGCCATCAGCCGTTTCCGCGATGGCAGTGTTAACGTACTGCTTGCAACCGACGTTGCTGCTCGCGGTATCGACCTGCCGGATGTTTCGCACGTGATTAACTACGACTTACCACGCAGTGCTGATATCTATCTGCACCGCATCGGTCGTACGGCTCGTGCGGGGAAGAAAGGCATCGCGATCTCTATCGTAGAGGCGCATGACCAACCAATGATGGATCGTGTCGGTCGTTATACCAAAGAGACCATCAAAGAGCGTTTTATTGACGGCATGCGCCCAACGCATAAAAAGCCTGTCTTTAAGAAGAAGAAGCCGAAAAAAGACGACAAGAAAAAAGCGGTGAAGAAAAAGAAAAGCGCTAAGAAGAAATAACGAGCGCGCTACTCTAGATATAGCTCTATCAAATAATAACTACACAACTAGGTATGTTGTAGTCCCTAATATGCGTCATCCCCTTGAAAAAGGGGATCTTTCACCGCAAGTGACTCACTTAATTTGAGAGCGACACTCGCGGCCAGAGATCCTCACTTTCGTGAGGATGACGAAGTATAATTTGAGAATGACGAGATATACCGCGAGCATTAGCTAGTTACTTCTGCTTTATCTCGACTCCACTAATCACTGCTCTTCGCGCTTAAACACCAGTTCCGTCGCCGTCGATTCTTCTTCAACAAAGTAGTAGCCCGCAACATCGAATGCCGTCAGTTTATCAATCGAATCAACACGGTTCTCGATGATGTAACGTGCCATCATACCGCGCGCTTTTTTAGCGTAAAAACTGATAACCTTGTATTGGCCGTTCTTACAGTCTTTGAATACCGGCGTGATCACCTTGCCATCGAGCTGCTTTGGCTTAACTGCCTTGAAGTACTCATTCGATGCTAGGTTGATCAGTACATTGTCACCCTGTGCATTAAGTGCATCATTGAGTTTATTGGTGATTATGTCGCCCCAGAATTGGTACAGGTTAGTGCCACGCTCGTTGGCAAGCTTAGTGCCCATTTCTAAACGATAAGGCTGCATCAAGTCCAATGGCTTAAGCAGACCATAAAGGCCAGAAAGCATGCGTAAGTGCTGCTGAGCATAATCAAAGTCATCTTCAGACAAGCTTTCTGCTTCCAGTCCGGTGTAAACATCGCCTTTAAATGCAAGGATAGCCTGACGAGCATTCTCTGTCGTAAACGTTTCGGACCACTCTTCAAAACGCGCCACGTTCAAACCTGCAATTTTATCGCTCACCTTCATCAATGCAGAGACATCGGCAGGGGTGAGCTTGCGACACTCTTTAATAAGCTCAGCAGAATGTTCAATCAACTCTGGTTGAGTGAATCGCTCAGTCGCAAGGGGTGACTCATAATCTAAGGTCTTAGCAGGTGAAACAACAATAAGCATGACTTTACTCTTTTAATATTGATTTGCTTCAGTATAAAAAAAGCCATGCACTTTCATCAACGAAATAGTGCATGGCTTAATCTATTTTTGAGATAGGTAAAAGCGATTACTTGTTCGCCGTTTCCTTAGTGTTATCCCAAATACCTTCTTCAAGCTGAGATTTCAGCTCAGGGTAGTCATTCGCATCAAAGGTCGGAACCTTACCTGCTTTCAGTTGCTGGTTGTAGTCTTTCGCCAGCTTAATCACGATACCTGACAGCAAGATAATCGCGATCAAGTTAACAATCGCCATCAGACCCATCGACACATCGGCTAGCGCCCAAACTATTGGTAGCGTTGCCATCGAACCGAACATCACCATACCCAGTACAATAATACGGAACACACCAAGACCCGCTTTGTGGTTGTGCTCTAGGAAAATCAGGTTGGTTTCTGCGTACGAGTAGTTAGCAATGATAGAGGTAAATGCGAAGAAGAAAATCGCAACCGCAACAAAGATACCGCCCCAATCACCAACCTGAGAGCTCAGCGCTCGTTGGGTCAGCTCGATACCCGTCACCTCACCATGTGGTACATACTCACCTGACATCAGGATAATCGCCACAGTTGCGGTACAGATAACAATGGTATCCGTGAATACGCCTAGCATCTGAACGTAACCTTGAGATGCCGGGTGCGGCGGATATGGCGTTGCAGATGCTGCCGCGTTTGGCGCAGAGCCCATACCCGCTTCGTTCGAGAATAGACCGCGCTTGATACCTTGAATCATGGCTTGAGCAATTGCGTAACCCAGACCACCAGCCGCTGCTTCTTGCAGACCGAACGCACTCTTGAAGATGTAGGCAAGGACTTCAGGCACCTTCTCGATGTTCATAAACATCACTACGAAAGCAAGAACAAGGTAAGCCAACGCCATCACAGGAACGATAAGCTCTGCCGTGCGAGCGATCTTACGTACACCACCAAAGATGACGAATGCAGAGATAAGTACAATCACCACACCGACAATCATTGGGTCAAAACCAAATGCAGTGTTCATCGCATTAGCGATCGCATTTGCTTGTACTGCGTTAAATACCAAACCAAAAGCGATGATTAGGAAGATAGAGAACAGCACGCCCATCCAGCGCATGCCCAGACCCTTTTCCATGTAGTAAGCAGGACCACCACGGTAGTTACCATCATCGTCTTTGGTTTTGTATAGCTGTGCTAGGGTACTCTCAGCGAACGAGGTTGCCATACCGAGCATAGCAATTAGCCACATCCAGAAAATAGCACCCGGACCACCAGCGGTTAGTGCGACCGCAACACCAGCCATGTTACCAGTACCAACACGTGCAGCTAGGCTTGTACAAAGAGCTTGGAAAGAAGAGATGCCTGCTGTGTCAGCTTTGCGGCTGTTTTTCAGCACACTGAACATGTGACCGAAATGGCGGAACTGAATAAACCCGAGGCGTACTGTAAAGTAAATCCCCACACCTACGAGTAGATAAACCAGAATCGATCCCCAAAGTAGATCGTTCATTAAATTGATAACGTCTGTCACTTTAAACCTCACTTAAAGTTAGAGTCCGAGCTGCACTTCCAAGTGCGTCCTAAGTGCCATGGTTATCTCCATCCGTGAAGTTTTGTTAGTTTCTCTGTTTTTCACGGCAACTTAGCTTGTATTTCTTACCACTTGAGAACGGCATACAAGTCGGCGTATTTTTTGACGGGGCGGATTTTGCAGGCATGCCACATAAAAATCAATACGCAATGATATGTATATAATTGTTATTTTTCACCATAAAATCACGAAAAGTTAACAGTTAGCAAAGCAATTAACTTTCAAAGCCGTTCCAAAAACACAACATTTCACCAACAACTAACAAGCATAGTCAGCGACAAGTCACTCTGCTGAGAAAACGCGAGCAAACCTTGTTACCACAACGGCTAGCGCTTATTTTACAAAACGGAATACTTTTTACTCACTCTCAGGCAATGAGAACGTTTCTCGTAGCACGAACTCTCCGCCCTACGGCTCCACTTGCACACGGTTTTAACAACATAGCACCACCAACTCTTTTTCGTTTTGTGATTCAAGCGGTTATTTTTTGCGCAACCGTTTGGCTCAAAAGTGTGAGATTGCGTTCAAAATGGCATAAAAGATTCATAATCACGAAACAAATGAGAAACATATCAAAGTTAGTCTGCGTAAGAATATGGTACTTAAAGGTCTCCGTAGGGAGAACAACAAAAGTAGAGGTAGCTTATGGACGGCTTTGAACTGGAAGACATTGCGGAAATGGATGCACCGAGAGCCCGCGCGGGTCGCTCGAAACCTGTCAAAAGAAAGTGGCGCGAAATTGAAGCCATAAAAGACAGACAGCGTCTGCAAAAAGAGCTCAACGATATGGATATCGGTTTGGACTTCTCATTGGATGATGTAGACCTATAACCTATCCCACATTCACCATAGAATTTTCGGTAACGGCGAGCCTGAAACGTCGCTGCTGATGACAACCAAAGCCCTCCACAGCGAGGGTTTTGTCTTTTATACAGGTCCTCTTTTTCTTACGTAAAAAAGATAACTAATTGACGAAAGTCAAATGATAACTCATATCAATATCATTTACTCTGTATTTCTGCTCGCTATTGACCTACAATACGCCCTCGTTTCGAACGACAGCATCGCTTCGCTTTGGACATCACCCCAACACATTATCGGTACTTTCTAGTAACAGCAGAAGGCTATAGAAATGAACAAGACGGCTCTTCGTCTCACTTTATGCTCGCTACCATTGCTGACCATCAGCCATATGACGAGCGCCAACGATCTTAATAGTGCTCGCAATGTCGAAGCACAAACCATCACACAGAGCGCGCAAAGCCAAGCTCGCATCAACAAAAGCAGCGATAAGGCATTCGAACTGAAGTCTGACATTGCCATGCTTGAGCAAGAAGTTGCCAACCTAGAAGTCTACGAGCGTCACCTAAAAGCCGTTGTTGGCAACCAAGAAGAAGAGATGGCGAGCATCAATGTTCAGCTCGAGCAAATCAGCGACACGCGCCAAGGCGTTGTGCCTTTGATGTATCAAATGCTTGAAGGACTTGAGCAGCACATTTCGAGCGACAAGCCAATTCGCCTAGATGTACGTCTTGCAAGACTGGAGGAGCTTAAAGCACTCATGCCTCAAGCTGATGTCAGCGATGCAGAAAAATATCGTCGCATCCTTGAAGCCTACCAAATTGAAATGGACTACGGTATCAAGTTAGGCAGCTACCGTTCGCTTATTAATGTAGGCAGTGAAATTGAAGCTGAGCAGCTATACCTAGGCAGACTGTCACTGGTTGCTCGCAGCCTTGATAGAAACCAATACTGGACATGGGACAGCAATCAAAATAGTTGGGTTGTGGTTGACGCTGCGCTTGCTCCGCAAATCGATAAAGCCTTTGCAATTGCAAACAAACAAGCCTCGCCAGCTCTGATTGAGCTACCGGTTTCTCTACAGAAGGATCCAAGCTAATGCGTAACACAGTATTGATGGCCGCGCTGATCGCATTTGGCTTCTCTCAACCAATTATTGCTGCCGACTCACTGACGTCGAAAGCACAAACTGCACAGCAACAAGAAAAAGCCCACAACAGCGAACGTGAAGCAAAGTTCAAACAAGAAGAACAAACGCTAGCGGCACGCAAAGCGGAGCTAGAAAGCCGTAAAGCGCAACTTGAAGCAAGCATTGAATCACTTAGCAATGCGTTTTCTGACAATGAGCGCACGCTGGCTGAGCAGCAAAAGAAACTTCACCTTGAAACCGGCAGCTTAGGTGAACTGTTCGGCGTCGTTCGCCAATCAGCGAAAGAACTTCAAGTTGAGCTAGAGCAATCTGTCGCTAATACCGAACAGCCTGAACAAATCAAAGCGATAGACGATATTGTTGCCGCTAAAAAACTGCCTTCAATTAAGGAGCTGACCGGCCTTTGGAATGCTTACCAAGCGCAAATCGCCTCAAGCGCGACCTACGCTGACGTGAAAGTCCCATTTGTTAACGGCGCCGGTGAAATTACCACGATTAACGCCACCCGCTTAGGCAACTTTGCCCTGCTTGCAGAGCACGGTCCGGTTGATTGGGATGGCAAACTTGCCAGTGATTTCCCTCGCTTACCGAAAGAAGTCCCGACTTCAGCGGATACAGCGGGCATAGTCACAGGTCAAGCACCTGCTGTTATCGACCCGAGTCGCGGCGATATTTACAAGCAACTTGCTGATAACCCAACACTTAGTGAGCGATTCGCTCACGGTGGTATCGTCGGCAAAATCATCGCGGGTCTGTTCGCGATTGGCATGATCATCGCTCTGTATCGTGCTGTAGTTCTTACTACGACCGAACAAAAAATCAAGAAACAGCTTAAGTCACCAGAAGCGCCAACCGATAACCCGTTAGGTCGTGTACTAGGCGTCTACAACAGCGAAAAACAACTGCACGTAGAAGCACTTGAGCTAAGACTGCTTGAATCCATCATGGATGAACAACAGCACTTAGAACGCGGTTTAAGCATGCTAAAACTTCTCGCGGCCCTCGCGCCAATGTTAGGTCTGCTAGGTACAGTAACGGGCATGATTGAAACCTTCCAGGTGATCACTCAGTTTGGTAATGCAGAGCCGAGAGTCATGGCAGGCGGCATCTCAATGGCGCTGGTCACTACGGTGCTGGGTCTTATCACGGCAATGCCACTGCTACTTGCTCACAACCTACTGAGCTCAAAAGCAGAAGCCATTCGCAACGTTTTAGAAAGACAGAGTGTCGGTCTGGTTGCACAGCAAGCTGAAGCGCAAACCACGGAGAGCAAGCAAGCGTATGCCGCATAACCTCTTCAGTTGGTTGCCAGGAAGCGAACACCTCAACCAATTTATGACGCAAGGTGGGCCAGTACTATGGTGGCTGGCCGCCGTAGTGTTCATATTCTGGGTGGTCGCGATTGAGCGCGTGATTTACTTTGCCAAGATTTTCCCGTCAGAGCGCAAGCTCTGGGTCAATCAATGGGCTGCGCGCCAAGATCATTACTCTTGGTACGCACAATCACAACGTAATGCCATGCTCAGCGAGGCAGAAAACAAACTCAAGCAAAACATAAACTTCCTGAAGTGCTTGCTCAGCCTCTGCCCGATGCTAGGTCTGCTTGGTACTGTAACCGGCATGATCACTGTGTTTGATACGCTCGCAGCGCAGGGCAGCGCGCAACCAAGACTAATGGCTGCAGGTATTTCAATGGCAACCATCCCTACTATGGCAGGTATGGTTGCAGCACTGTCAGGTATGCTTGCCTTTTCCCGTATTCAAAAATGGAGCAGCAAAAGCCTGCTTCAACTTGAGCAGTTGTTAAGAAGTGAACGCCAAAATAGCCATGTTCACGCTAGCAAGGCTGCGGATGGAGACTCACAATGAGATTAGGTCACCGAAGAAAACAAAATGAAGAAGCCAATATCGATATGACGTCCATGCTGGATATCGTCTTTATCATGCTGATCTTCTTTATCGTAACAAGTTCATTTGTGCGTGAGTCGGGTGTTGATGTGAATCGCCCGCAAGCAAGCCACGCTGTGAGCCAGAAAGACGCGGGGATATTCGTTGCCATTACATCTGCCAATGACATCTACATCGACAAACGTCGTGTGGATGTAGAACGTGTCCAAGCGACTATCGAGAAGCTACTACTCGAGCAGCCTAATGCCTCGATGGTGATTCAAGCTGACAAACACGCCTTCAACGGCACAGTCGTCGAAGTGATGGATAGCGCGAAAGGTGCAGGTGTCACTAAGATCGCCTTGGCAACGGAGAGTCCATAGATGATTCGAGTTCTTGCGAGCATACCGCTCGCAGCGGCGCTCGCGATTGCCCTGTTCTCGTTTATGAGCTGGATGATCGATATCGGTCCTAAGTCCAAGCCGGATGAAAAGCCAAGGCTAAGCTATGACTTGGTCATGGTAGAACCCGACAGTGAAACCGCGAGACGCCAACGTACACTGCCTGAGCCACCCAAAATGCCATCGACACCGCCTTCCGCAGCTGTCGTAGAGCAAAGCTCGCAGGTATCCAGTGTACAAACGCCAAGCACGCCCCAGTTACCAAACATCTCGGTATCAACCTCGGTTGCTGGTGTTTCCTTGAATGCGCCGACCGTTCCTGACATTGGTCAGAACCAACAGGTCATGCCGCTACACCGTAAAGAGCCGCGTTATCCACGTCGAGCTTTGCAGCGAAACATTCAAGGCTACGTCGTGATGTCATTCACTATCGATGAACGCGGTCGTCCAACCGATATTGAAGTGTTGGAAGCCAATCCGAAACGTATGTTTGAGCGTGAAGCTATGGTTGCTCTTAAGCAATGGAAATACCAGCCTATGGTGGTCAATGGCGAGGCGACGCCTCGTGTTGGTCAGACTGTGAAACTAGAGTTTAAGTTAAATCAATGAGTAAACGTTTATTGGCGCTCTCAGCCGTATTTCTTAGTGTTATAACAGGCAGTGTATTCGCCAACCAAGAACTCGGTATGCGAACTGCTGCTCAGGTATCTAAAGCTTATGAATTAGAGCAAGAAGAGAAACTTGGCGAGGCAATCACCTTGCTTGAAGGTTTGCAGCCAAACGCAAGTTTCGACCGTGCTTATGTTGCTCGTATGCTCGGTATCTACTACTGGCAAGCAGAGCAACCAGACAAAGCCATCACTCAGCTACAAATAGCCGTCGACACCAAAGCCTTTAAAGACGAACAAGGCTGGCAAACAGAGCGTATGCTTGCTGAGCTTATGCTCTCCGAAGATATGCCAGAAAAGGCATTAGTTCATTTTGACAACCTCACTAAGACAGCCAAGAGCTACGAAAAACTATCGAAAGAGCAGATAACGGGAGTATGGTTAAACAAAGCTCGCGCTCACTACCTGCTTCAACAGTGGAGAACGCTGCTTGCTGCAATCAAACATTACCACCAGTTAGACAGCACACCGAAACTGCAACCACTGAGTCTACAGCTCACCGCAGAAATGCAGCTGAATCATCTAAAGAGTGCAATCCTAACCACCCAGAAGCTACTCGCGTTACAGCCTGATAATCTGATGTGGTGGCAGCAACTAAGCTCTCTATACATGCAGACTAAGCAATACAAGCTGGCGCTCGCAACACTTGTATCAGCAGAGCGCGCAGGCATTGAAGTACCTGACAACCTGCAACTGAGCAAGGCACAGCTTTATTCTCAGCAAGGTATTCCAGAGAAAGCTGCGCAGGCTTATGCCAACCTGCAGGTGAAAGAGACGGACATCGATACGATTATCAAACAGGCGAGACATTGGCAGATGGCGCGTGAGTGGTCAAACGCGCAAACCGCTTGGCTCGCTGCGGCGAGACTCAACGCCAAATACTACGAAGAAGTGTCACGTCTTGAGTTGCAACAAGGGGATTTTAAGCAAGCTTTGAGCTCACTAGCCAAAGTTCAGGGCATGCCTGAACAGGAAAGATTACTCTTAGAAGCGCGAGCCTATGTGGGCTTGAAAGACTACGCGAAAGCGACCAAGGTTGCCGAACAGGCACACAGAGTCAAGCCAACAACACAGAGTGCAGATTGGCTGCAATACCTACAACAGATGAGCCAAGCTCACTAATGGTGGCCAAAATTAGTCGCTAATCGCACCTTACGATGCTTGATTCCCTCTTTATGAGGGAATCGTCGTTTTTAGAACAGCTAAACACTCTCGAATTCGTTTTGTCTTACTCGCTGAGCCAGCTGTTTATAGCGGTCTGCAATGGTCTCACCAAACACGGGATCATCTTCCACTATCGTCCACTGACTCTCTACTGCTTGCCAATCATGAGTGGTAAATCGCTTCTCTATCAAAGGCAAAACAGACTGCTCTTCAAGGTCTAAATGCCGTTTCTGATCTTGAATAAACTCTGACAGCCTGCCAATAAACAGCTCTTGAGGTACCACCGCATCGTGCAAAATCATCTCGACAATATCGAGAAACGAATGGGTCTTGGCTGATAAAGCTTGATGGTCTGACTCTAAGTTATCGATCTGCTCCTGCGAGCCATACTTTTCGATAAAGTAATGATAAAGAATGTCTTCTTTCGGGTGGTGGATTTTTTCAGAGTGATTTGCGAGGTAATCAACGATCTCTTTGATCACCCCATAATTGATAGGTTGCTCTTTTTCGAGTAAGTGCAATTTTCGATTTAAAATCGCGAGCAATCGCACCATATAGCCGTGCTCGCGCCTAATCCTTTCGATCATCATAATCCTGCTCCCAATTTCCATACTCTTTATAAGTGTATAAGAGAATCAGGAGACGTGTTTTGATGGTGCTCGAAAAATCGTCAACTTAAAGATAATGCTAGTCGAGTACTGGCTGCCAATTGATAGCCGGTTTACCAAGCTCTTCTAGCAATTGGTTCGTCTTGGAAAAATGACCACAGCCAAAGAAACCTCGACGCGCCGAAAGCGGCGATGGATGCGGCGCCGTCAATACATGATGTCTTTGACGATCGATCATCGATCCTTTCTTTTGAGCATGCGCACCCCAAAGCAAGAATATGATGTTCTCACTGTTTTGATTTAGCGCTTCTATCACTCTGTCAGTAAAGGTTTCCCAACCCAACTTGGCGTGAGAGTGTGCTTGCCCCTGCTCGACCGTGAGCACAGTGTTTAGAAGCAGTACGCCCTGGTCGGCCCAACTTTTGAGATAACCATGCCCTGGGATCTCGAACTCAGGAATATCTTGAGCGAGTTCCTTGTACATATTGACGAGCGACGGCGGCGTCTTCACACCCGGAAGGACCGAGAAACAGAGACCATGCGCCTGATTGGGACCGTGATAAGGATCTTGACCAAGAATCACCACATTCACATCGGCAAATTCAGTAAATTGAAATGCATTGAACACATCGCTTGCTGGTGGATAGATGATTTTACCCGCGTCGCGCTGCTGCTCCACAAACTCAAGGGTTTGTTGAAGGTATGCTTGCTGTTTCTCTTTACCGATGACGTCTTGCCAGGTGAGTGTTGTCATTATCGTCCCCAAGATGGTGAAATCTGGGGTGTAGTCTATCACTCAATGGAGGGTCACCACTACTGTCATTTGGCTTTATGCCACGCACCTTTGACGCGTTTTTTGAACGTCGGTGCTGTTATCTAATTCGTCAGTTTATCAATGGTGCTGATTCTTCATCTGTGGCGTTCGGTAGTGCCCGTGACAATGAATATGACGGTTAGGACTTGGATAACGTGATGAACGTGTTGTACTTGGTCTTGGAGCAGCTGGACGAGTCATATGGCACCTACCTTATAAAGTCACAGAATTATGCAACATGCATGTAATTCATTATGAAAGAAAGATGCCAAAATGCTTAATAGAACAGCAAAAAAAGATCAATTAATTGCAAATAGTCTCAATTGCTGGATCTCATCGGCCCAGATTTCAGGCTCTATTGTCTCTAAAATCAATGGCATAGAGTCAAACCTAGGATCTTTTGCGATATACTCAAAACAGTCCCATCCAATCTCACCTTTACCCAGTGATTGATGGCGATCGACCTTACCTGCTAAAGGTATCTTTGAGTCGTTTAGGTGCATAGCCCTTAAATAGTGCATACCAACAACACGATCGAACTCAGCAAACGTCGCCTCACACGCCTCTTTGGTTCTAAGGTCATATCCCGCCGTAAACGTGTGGCAAGTATCAATGCAAACACCAACCCGCGACTTATCTTCTACCTTATTGATAATGTGTGCGAGATGCTCAAAGCGCCAACCTAGGTTCGTACCCTGCCCCGCCGTATTTTCAATCACGGCAATCACCTCAGGTACCGCTTGGTGAGCAAGATTGATCGATTCTGCAATCCTGTCCAGACACTCTTCTTCTGAGATCTTCTTCAAGTGACTACCTGGATGGAAGTTCAATAAGGTCAGCCCGAGCTGATGACAGCGTTCCATTTCATCAATAAAGGCGGCGCGTGACTTTTCAAGTTTCTCTTGCTCTGGTGCGCCTAGGTTTATCAAATATGAATCATGCGGAAGAATTTGTTCCGCTCGGAAGCCGTATTTTCGACATTCCGCTTTAAAGCTTTGAATCACTTTTTCATCCAGTGGCTTTGCCACCCACTGACGCTGATTCTTGGTAAAAAGTGCAAAGGCATTGGCGCCAATGTCACTTGCCCTTTGTGGCACATTGTCCACACCACCCGCTGCCGAAACATGCGCTCCTATAAATTTTTTCATGTCGTTTGATACCCGATCGAGATCACATTTTTAGAACTGTTATTTAGCGATCTTATACTTTCAGTTTGAGCTATGGAAACCCTTGATTTTAGGTATAGCGATGAACAAATAAACGTATTTTGTAGTTTTATTACAACAAAATACGCATTCAAATAAATTTTAAATATTAAAATATCATTTTAAAGCACCATTTTTAAAGGTTTAATTGACCTTAATCAAAAATTTAACCATGAAGTTTTTAATGTTTTTTGTTGTATTTTGATCTAAATCAATACTAAAATACCCACAACGAGTTATACATAAGCCAGCTCAACAAAATTTGAAAATTAACACCATATAAATGCCACTCTGAAAGTGGATTAGGAGATAGTGATGATTCAAGGTATCCAAATTACTAAAGCAGCAAACGACGATCTACTGAACTCAATCTGGTTGATCGACGGCGAGAAAAACGAAGCACGTTGTGTTGCAGCAAACGCTGGTTTTGAAGCTGACCAAGTTATCGCAGTTAGCGATCTAGGTGAGTACGAAAGCCGTGAAGTTGCTATCGAAGCTGCTCCAAAGATCGAAGGTGGCCAGCACCTTAACGTGAACGTTCTTAAGCGCGAAACTCTAGAAGACGCAGTAGCTAACCCAGAGAACTACCCACAGCTAACGATCCGTGTTTCTGGTTACGCAGTGCGTTTCAACTCACTAACGCCAGAACAGCAACGTGACGTTATCGCTCGTACCTTTACTGAGTCTCTATAATTAGAGACACTAAGTAAACAGATACTAAAAAACAGACGCACAAGCGTCTGTTTTTTTATGCCTGTAAATCAGCATTCAGCGATACAAAAAAACCTCCCGAAGGAGGTTTTTGATGCGCATTGAATAGGCACTGTAGTCTGTGCTGTGTCATCCCTGCGCAGGCAGGGATCTTCTCAAAGCGCGCTCAGAGTATCGAAGATTACTTCAATGTAACGCGAGCAAACTTACGTTTACCCACTTGGTAAACCGCTTGGCCTGCTGCTGGCACTAGCTTAGTATCTTCAACCTTCTCGCCGTCAATCTTCACCGCACCTTGGCGGATCATACGCATAGCGTCAGACGTTGAGCTCACAAGGCCCGCTTCTTTTAGTAGGTTACCAATTGGAAGGCCCGCACCGAAATCGAACTCAGGCATCTCTTCTGGCATCGCACCTTTTTGGAAACGGTTGATGAACTCTTTTTCCGCCGCGTCAGCATCTGCTTCTGAGTGGAAACGTGCGATGATTTCTTTCGCCAGCAAGATCTTAACGTCACGAGGGTTTGCACCACCTTCAACGTCTGCCTTGAACTGGGCAATCTCGCCTAATGGACGGAATGAAAGTAGCTCGTAGTAGCTCCACATCAAATCATCAGAGATAGACATGATCTTACCGAACATTTCTGATGGCGCTTCACTTACACCGATGTAGTTGTGAGCAGACTTAGACATCTTCTTCACGCCGTCTAGACCAACTAGTAGTGGCATAGTTAGCACAACTTGTGGTTTTTGACCGTGCGACTTTTGCAGTTCACGACCCATAAGTAGGTTGAACTTCTGGTCTGTACCACCAAGCTCTACATCCGTCTCCATCGCGACTGAGTCGTAACCTTGAAGCAGTGGATACATAAATTCGTGGATTGCGATTGGCTGGTTGTTGCCGTAACGCTTTTTAAAGTCATCACGCTCAAGCATACGAGCAACAGTTTGGTTTGCAGCAAGGCGAATCATGCCCTCTGCACCCAACTCAGATAGCCACTCAGAGTTAAATGCAATCTTAGTCTTTGCAGGATCTAGGATTTTGAATACCTGCTCTTTATAGGTTTCTGCGTTACGCAGTACGTCTTCACGAGTTAGCGGTGGGCGAGTCGTGTTTTTACCCGTTGGGTCACCAACCATACCGGTGAAGTCACCGATCAGGAACGTCACGTCGTGGCCTAGGTCTTGGAATGCACGTAGTTTGTTCAAAATTACGGTATGGCCTAGGTGAATATCCGGCGCAGTTGGATCGGCACCCAGTTTAATGCGAAGAGGACGGTTCTCTTTCAGCTTCGCAATCAGTTCTTCTTCTGGAATTAGCTCGTCAACACCGCGTTTGATTTCAGCCAACGCTGCTTCAAGGTTCGCCATTCTTGTTCACTCCCACAGATTTGGCAAAAATATAATAGTTGGACATCTTACTTGAATAGCGATGTTTTTTGAAACCAGTTAGACTATTTGGTTTAGGAAATTTCAAAATAATGTTGATTTAAACGCTCATGGTCTCTGTTTTTAAGCGCTTGCCTTGGCTCCATCGCGCGCTCATCGCCTTTTTTAGTGCCATTATCGTCGTTGCACTGTTTCTGCCGGATATCTCTGAGCTGGATGATAGAAACGACCGACTCGAAATTGGCAAGCACTACGCGCTCTCCATAGACAGCGATGCATTTCCAATTGGTAATGCTGCACCGCCGACCGTGGTGCTAAAGTGGGAAGAGCATACCGTTCGCTCCGGTGAGAGTGCGGCAATTCTATTTCAACGTCTTGGACTTTCCCCTCGCCTACTTCACGATCTTATCTATACCAACGACGACATTAAACAGCAGCTTTCGCGTCTGCGCCCCGGTGATAAGCTGACTTTTGGTTTTGACGAGAACAGCGACTTCGTACAGCTAAAGCGCCGCATCAATGACTATGAGACCTTCAAGGTCACCAAAACCGATAAAGGCTTTGCCTCTAGCTGGGACAAAAAACAGGTCGATTACCAATACAACTATGCGCAAGCAGAGATCAGCTCAAACTTCTGGAATGCCGGAATCGGTGCAGGATTGACGGCCAACCAAATCATGGAGCTCGCTGGTATTTTTGGTTGGGATATCGACTTTGCATTAGATATCCGCTCTGGCGACTACTTTAAACTACTCTATCAAGAGAAAGTCGTCGAAGGCGAAGTGATTGGCCGCGGCAAAATCATCGCCGCTATCTTTAAAAACCAAAATGACACGTTTACCGCCATCTTTGATGACAAAACAGGCAACTATTACGACGAGAACGGTCGAGCGATGAAAAAGGCGTTCTTACGAGCACCACTCGACTTTAGGCGTGTGACGTCAAACTTCAACCCAGTAAGACGACATCCAGTGACCGGTAAAGTACGTCCACATAGAGGCACCGATTATGCCGCTCCAGTTGGTACACCTATCTGGGCTGCAGGCGATGGTACGGTAATCAAATCTAGCTATAACCAGTTCAATGGTAACTACGTGTTCATCAAGCACAGTAACACCTTTATTACCAAGTACTTGCACCTACAGAAACGTAAGGTAAAAACTGGGCAGCGTGTAAAGCAAGGCCAGACGGTGGGAACACTGGGGGGCACAGGTCGAGTGACCGGCCCTCACCTCCATTATGAATTCTTGGTTAATGGCGTTCATAAGAACCCAAGAACGGTCAAGCTTCCACAGTCTAAGTCTTTAACAGGCAAAGCAAAGCAAACCTTCTTGGCCAATGCGCAGAACCGTCTCAATACGTTAGACCGATACAGCGAACTGCTTTACGCCAACAATTAAAAAATCAAAACTACAAAAAAGCCCCGAGCATTGCTCGGGGCTTTCGTTTACTTAGAGTGTATTACTTGCTTGGTACGTCGCGATACATCTCTTCAATTTCGTCCTGGTAACGGTCGTTGATGACTTTACGACGCAGTTTCTGCGTTGGTGTCAGCTCACCCTTATCCATAGAAAAGCCTGTTGGTAGCAATTTAAACTTTTTCACCTGCTCAAACTTAGCCAACTCTTTTTGCAGCTCGGTAATGCGTTTCTCAAACATCTCAACCACTTCATGATGCTTAATCAGCTCCAGACGGTCTTGATATTTAATATTGAGCTCTTTGGCATACTCTTCTAGCGTGTCAAAGCACGGTACGATCAAGGCAGAAACGAACTTACGTGTATCAGCGATAACCGCAATCTGCTCAATGTAATGGTCTTTACCAATAGCGCCTTCAATAGCTTGCGGCGCAATGTACTTACCATTTGAGGTCTTCATTAGCTCCTTGATGCGATCAGTGATAAACAGATTACCCTGCGCATCAAACTCACCCGCATCACCCGTCTTCAAGAAGCCGTCAGCATCAAAGGTCTTCGCGGTCTCTTCAGGAAGCTTGTAATAGCCACGCATGACCATAGGACCACGGACGAGGATCTCATTGTTGTCGCCAATCTTAACCTCAGCACCTGGCATTGGCATCCCGATAGAGCCTGGGTTATAGCAGGTATCATCCCAGCAAGAAACCGTCGCTGTGGTTTCGGTCATGCCGTAGCCTAGCTTGACGTTAATACCGATTGCTTGGAAAAAGCGACCAATAGTTTCGTCAAGTTTAGCGCCGCCACATGGCATAAAGTTAATGCGACCACCGAGCAGCTCACGCAGTTTAGCAAGCACGATCTTGTCTGCCAGCGCGTAGCTTTTCTTAAGCAAGAAGGATGGCTCGACATTATCTTGGCGGCATTGCGCCATTTTCGCACCCATGTTTACCGCCCAGGTAAACAGGATCTTGCGATGAACTGGCGCTTTAGATACGCGTTCATGAATTGCAGAGAAAATCTTCTCGTAGAAGCGTGGCACTGCACTCATTACCGTTGGGCGGATTTCGCCCAATGCGTCACGTACCTGCATTGTGTCTTGCAAGTAGCAGTTCGTGCCACCTTTATACAAGACGTAAAATGTCCACGCGCGCTCAAATACATGAGAGAGCGGAAGGAAACAAAGAGACACATCGCTCTCACTTAAGCTTAGTCTCTCATCGTGTCCACGAAGCTGCGCTGCAATGTTTGCATAGTCAAGCATGACACCTTTTGGCTGACCCGTTGTTCCAGAGGTATAGATCAGCGTCAGTAAATCGTCGTAGTTGGCTTGTGACAAACGCTCTGTGAGTTCTGACTGATTCTCGATACTGGCATCAGCAATAAACTGCTGCCAGCTTACCGAGAAGCTGTTGTCTTCAACCACGATCTCTTCACTCATCGCAACGATGAGTTCTAGCTGCTCGCATTCTTGGAAAATAGATAGCGCTGCATCGTATTGCTCCTGTTCACCAACGAAGAGAATACGTACATCCGCATTTTGAACGATATAACTGGTTTGAGCTGGCGTATTGGTAGGGTATAGCGGCACAGTCACTGCGCGCACTTGTAATGCAGCCAAATCAGCGATGGTCCATTTCGGCATGTTGTTCGAAATGATACCAATCTTATCTTGAGGTTGGATTCCTTTTCCGATCAGAGCCAGAGACAACGCATCAATGTTGACTCCAAACTCCTTCCAGCTAATCCCTTGCCACACATTGTTGATTTTATGTCGTAAGGCGATCTTGTCGCCACCTTGTGCGATTCGGTCACGAATCTTCTTTACAATATGGAAATCTAAATTAGCCATGTTCTATCTTTACCTTTTAGCTTACACATGTAAGCCTTTTGAGCGCACAAGTGTACATCTGCCGCTGAAAAAGGCAACAGACCCATATCAAAGTTATCAATAATTCCTACCCGAATTACCGTGCGATGATAATAAAGCGCTGAAACCAATAAAAAAGCCCCAAGCACAGCGTGCTTGGGGCTCGATGACTAAAGTTGTAATGGATTATGACAAAGCAACAACTTCGCCGCAGATAACCATTAGCTGATCACGCAGCCAAATGTGACCTTTGTCTTTTTCGCTCGACTCGTGCCAGCTTAGGAAACCGCTGATTTTGTTGTTTTCTGTTGGCAGAGTAAGTACTTGTAGCTGCTCTTTATTAACAGCGTTTTCAACTAACCAACGTGGAGCGATCGTCACTAGCTCCGACTGACCTACCACATACAGCACATTGCTAAGGCTAGTGCCTTCGTAAGACGCTTGACACTCAAGGTCGCGATAAGCCTGCTCTGAGAAGCTGCGTACACCGTGAACTTTAGACAGCTTAGCGTGCTTTTCATTGGCTAGTTGCGCTGTGCTTACTGCACCATGGATACGTGGGTGGTTTTTCGCTGCAACCACAACCAACTCATCTTGGAAGATCTCTGTGCTTGAGAAACCTTGCGCATCGTAACGAGCGTAGTCGATAACAAAATCGATCTCTTGGTAGCGCATACGATCAGCGAGCTGACGATCCGCTTCTGCGTCTAAGTGAAGCTGCACGTGCGGCGCTTGCTCAGAGATAGTTTGCATGATTTTTGGAGCAAAACGCATGTCACATGGAGAGCAAATCGCCATCTTAAATAGACGAGTTGATGTCTCTGGTGTGAAGATAGAGCTTGGAAGCTCGTTGCGGATCAATTGTAGCGCTTGACGAACAGGACCAAACAATTGACGTGCTCGTTGTGTAGGTTGAATACCACGGCCCTGACGCATAAATAGCTCGTCATTAAACATCACTTTTAGACGCGCTACTGCGTTACTTACTGCAGGTTGCGACATACCCAAATTGTGCGCCGCGCGAGTGATATTCTGCTCTTGCATCACTGCGTCGAAAACAGTCAATAGGTTTAGATCTACGCCGCGTAATGTGCTTTCCATGCGGTAACTAGCGATTGCGCTCATAGCATCTTTTTTGTCTAACATTTAGTAAGCCTCGTGTAATTTCAATCTCGACTATGGGGAACAGGTAACCAATAAAAGAGAGCAATGAGAACAGCGTCATCGCCTCAGGGGTACCCTACATCATTCTATTAATCCTCTGCATACTTCGAGGACGAAACCAACTATCCACCAATAATTAACTCAACACCAACAAGATTGACAAAGAATCATCAAATTTTATCAGGTTAATTACAATAACCTTTAATAACAATAATTTAAATCATATATAAAAAAAGATAAATTACATTTTTAATAACTTTTGTCCAAGTTAGCATGCCAAATCATAACTAGGCACTATAACAAGGTGTAAAGCTGTTCCTTATAGTCTATTTGATACACGATTAAACTTCAGCCACTACTATTCGCATTGTATATAGTTAGTATTCATCATCGCCATACCCTACACGGACGAAAATCCAATATCGAGAGCTCGATGTATGTAACCGAATGAACTGTATGATAATAACAACAAAGCCCAACCTAGAATCAGGTTGGGCTTCGTTGTAAATCGGTAAGGATGGTAATGGTCAGATAGAAGCGTAACTTGGGAAGTCTACTTTCTCCCACAAACTCTCACGCAAATTCGCACTGCATGACCAATTGCCGCTAACGAGCCAGTTAGCAATACCTTCTGCGACGTCGGGGTAGAACACGCGCTCCGCCTGCTTTTCATCCAACCAGTCTCGGATAACACCGGCATCTAAGAAGTCCATAGACTGAGCCAACCCTAAACTTTCTAACGTCGCCGCATTACTTTGCTGCTCAAACTGACCATCTAACGGTTTCACCAACAGCTTTTTACCCAGGCTAAGTGCTTCTGAAGGCAGTTCAAAGCCTCCGTTAGCAATCACACCAGAGCAGCGATGCAAATCGCATTGAAAGCTTTCATGGCTAAGCGGCTTCATCAAGATATTCTCAACTTGCGCGTGTTCGATATTGTCAGGGTGATAACAAACAAAGTTATGCCTAGCAAAGCGAAGAAGAAGGTCAATGATGGCATCGGTGTTTTCAAATGGCAGGTAGACCAAAATAAAATCTTCCAAGGTAACATCCTGCTCAAGGGTGTGAACGATGGGAGGCAAAATCGGCTGACCAAAATGATACCAGTGAAGTCCCAGTTGATACTGCGACGGTGCGAAATGCTGTATCACAGAGTCATCTAGCCAGTTCGCTCCTTTTTGAGGAACGTCGAAAAGAAACGCGTTCTGATGACTTATACTGACTGTGGGGACTTTTTGCCTTTTCGCCGCCCATGCAGAAACCGGCTCAAAATCGTTCACGACAAGATCATAACCACTGACATCTAACTCTCGCACCTCTCCAAGAAACGAAGGCAAACTGTTTTCTAGCGCGGTTTTCATGTAATTCACCCGACCGTTTTCTGTGACAAAGCTAAAACCTCTGCGGGTTTGATAGTCACCAAACTGTTCCATCGAGAAGTATTTGTCTTTCGCTCGCCCAGAAAAAAGAAAATCGACGTCTACATCATGAGACTTCAGCGCATGACACATCGCCCTTGCACGTGCAATATGCCCATTTCCCGTCCCCTGAACACCGTAAAGTATTTTCATTAATGCGGTTCCTTTTAAAACTTGTCTAGAACGTAGTTAAGCGCGATCTGAGCCGACGAAAGACCAAGCGCTGCGCCAATGACGACATCGGTAAGAAAGTGAACCCCGAGTAAGATGCGTGACGCTCCGATAAAGGCAGCCCACATCAATGCAGCATCGTGCCAACCTGGATAGAAATGACCAATGATGGTCGCCATTAAAAATGCTGCCGCCGTGTGCCCGGATGGCAGACTGTAGCGATCCGACGGTGTAATAAAGGCATGTAAAAGGTTGGAGAACTCTTCGGGTCTGCGGCGCTTGAAGCTATTTTTGGCCAGCCAATAAATCGGTAGCTCAATCGCAAATGCCAGCAGAGCAGCAGCAAAAAACAGCTTGCCTACTGTGTCATCAAAAAGCCAAACCGAAACGCCGAGTAAGAGGTATAAGTGCCCATCGCCGGTGCGGGATACCCAGCGACTCACTCGAGCCACCTGAGCGTTAAATCGGTGCCCCAAACAAAACAATGAAAATGCCAAATCCATTCTTGCAATCGGTTCAATCGTTCGCACAACCTACTCCTTGTTAGACGCGCAGTTCATGATCAAAAAGTAGTCAGCAACAATGACAATTCGGTGACGGTTTATTGGAGAAATGATGAAAGTTAGCGCTAGAGGAACCCTAGTCACTAACTTTCATTTGATTGAGAGAGGATTGATGGCGTGTTAAAGCTCTTCGTGCTTATGAACCAATCCCCAATCCGCGAGGATGGCGTAGGCCGAAGGAATCATGAATAGCACCAACGCTGTGGATGCAAAAATACCAAACACAATGGAGATAACCAGAGGCTGAATAACCTGAGCCTGCAGGCTGGTCTCGGTTAACAAAGGCAGCAAACCGGCAGCTGTGGTCATTGATGTCAAGAATACGGCTCTAAAGCGCTCACGACTCGCTTTCACCACAGAGTCATGTACAGAGTCGCCTTCATCAACGTGGTGACGTATGTACTGCACCAGCAAGATTGAGTCATTCACAACAATCCCCGCCAAAGACACAAAGCCCATAATACTTGGCATACTCATCGAGTGCCCTAGAAGTAAGTGTCCCCAAACCACGCCGATAAACGCAAGCGGTATTGCCAGCATCACCACAAACGGCTCTAGGTAGCTTCTGAACTGGTAGCTAAGAATGGTGAAGACGCCAAATAGCCCTAACAAAAATCCTTTAGCCATCGACGCGCCCGTCTCTGCGCTGTCTTTGGTTTCACCCTCAAAATCAAAACGCAATCCAGGATACTCTTTCTGGAGCTTAGCGACTTCTTCGGCTTGGAACTGTCTAATGATATCGGTGGAGCTCGCCTTGCTGGTATCAACGTCACCAAACACGCTGACCGTTCTCAGGCCATTGACGCGCTGGATGCGAACGTAATTTCGCTGAAAATCCAGAGTCGCGACCGATGCCAGCGGTACTTGCGAGCCGTCTGCTAAGAAAATCGGGAAGTTCGACAACTGCTGAATGTCGCCGATATCTTGCTTGTCGAGTTTCACTTCAATCTTGATGTTCTCAACGCCCACTTGGATCTCATCGGCGGTTTGACCAAAGAAGGCCGCACGCAACTGACTTGCGATCATCTGACCGTTCACCCCAAAGCTCTCAGCACCCGGGCGCAGTTTCACTAAGATCTCTTCTTTACCGAGGCGCATGTCATCGAGCACGCCGCTCACACCATCAAATTCATTCAGGTATTGTTGGATCTCCACCGATGCGGCTTTCAGCATGTCCAGATCGTCATGTGCAATGCGCACTTCAATCGCTCGACCACCCGGCCCCATCGTAGGCTGCTTGAAGACCATAGAGATTGGGTCAGCAAGCTCTCCCACATCCTCACGCCAAGCGTCTATAAACTCATCGATAAGCGTGTTTCGGATCTCTGCACTCAGCAGATCCAGTCTAACCGTCGCTATATGAGGACCCGACTCGTTGGCATCTTGGTTGGTGTTGAACTGGCTGGTGATCTGCTTGACTAGGGTTTCACCCCCTTCCATCTCTTCACTCCACTGCTTATTAAGCTTCTCAGCGGATAGAACGATTTTATCAACCACTCGCTCGGTCTGAGATAAAGATGCTCCCGGCGGCAGAATAATACGAGCTTCGGCAATGTCACCGTCCAATGCAGGGAATGGATTGAACTTCACCACACCACCAGCAAGTAGGCTGACCGAGATAAGCAGCGCTGCAAACACACTACCCATAAAGGCATAGCGATAAGAGACGACTTTATCTACCGCATTCACTAGCGTGGTATTTCTGAAGTGCTCAAAGCGCTCCAGCAGCACTCGTTTAAACTTCACAGGCTGCTTATCACGGTTGTGCTTATGCAGCGAGTGAGACAGGTGATTTGGCAGAATCAAGAAGGCTTCGACCAGACTTAGAGACAAGACAAGTATCAGCACTTGAGGCACAGCTCTAAGTACCGCCCCCATCTCTCCCTGCAAGAACAGCAAACTACCGAAGATACATACTGTGGTTAAGAAAGATGAGATAACACCAGGTAGCACCTTCTTAACGCCATTGATCACCGCATCATCAATTTTCTGCCCACGGTCTAAGTGCGCCTGAATAGACTCTGCGATCACGATGGCATCATCCATCATGATACCAATCGCCATCAGCAGCCCCACCAGAGACATGATGTTGATAGAGAGCCCGAGGTTCGCCATCAAGAACAGCCCACCAAGGAACGCCACCGGCAAGCCCGCAGCCACCCAGAATGAATAACGGAAACTAAAGAACAGCCACATGGTCGCGAACACTAGCAAGATACCTTGCCAGCCGTTTTTCACCATCATGGTCAGGCGGTCCCACAGTATAGATGACATATCATTGGTCATCTCAAGTGTGACCCCTTCAGGGGCTATTAGGCGCTGCGCTTCAACGAACTCCGTCACCTTCTCTTTCACACGTAGCGCGTCGTCTTCCTTGTTCTTGCTGATTTTGAGTACGGCAGAAGGCTTACCGTTAAACAGGACTTTTTGCTCATCCAGTTCGAATCTGTCGGTAATAGTGGCGACATCTTTGAGACGAATTAACGCACCACTTGAGCTAGAGCCGACAACGATCGACTCTAATTCTTGAGGTGTAATGCGCCTCTCATCAAAGCGAATCAAAAAGTTCTTATCTTCCGTTTCGACATTGCCGCTTGGCAGCTTAATGTTTTGATTACCAATCTGGGTCGCAATATCACCGATACTTAACCCAAGCTGACGCATGATTTGAGTATTCAGCTCAACGCGGTACTGGTGATCAGAAAAGCCACTGACATCAACGAGCGAAACACCGTAGTCGAGCTTGAGCGTGCGTTTTAGCTGCTCCGCATAGGCTTTTAATTCTGGCCAACTGGTCTCAGCGGTGATCGCCACATCGACCACAGGTTCGTTCCAGTCCAGCTCTTGCACGACAGGTGATTCAATCTCATCAGGAAAGTCGTTAATCGCGTTGATCTGGGTTTGAACATCCACCAGCATTCGGCCAATGTCGGCTTTTTCATCAAGCTTAAGGGTCAGTCTTGCGGAGCCTTCAATCGCTTCACACTTGGTCTCGACGATGTTTGAAAGGCCGTCAACGGCATCTTCCATACGTACACACAAGCTCTCTTCCACTTCTTGTGGAGAGGCGCCAGGGTAAGTGATCGCGGCCATGATGTAGGGAGGATCGAACTCAGGAAAGGTCTCACGCTTGATGGTCGACAGCGAGCTGATACCCAGTATCAGCAGCGCGAGCATCAATAGGTTTGCCGCTGTTGGGTGTTTGGAGAAAAATCGAATCATTGGGTGACCTCTTCAGCGCTGTGATCATCACTTTCACTATCGCGCAGTAGCATCCCCTCAATGGCAGGCAAGATATCGTTGAGGATCACTTTTTCACCCGCTTCAAGATCACCAGAAATGATCACCTGATTGTCACGGCGATATTCGACATTCACATCGCGCATTTCCAAACGATTTTCGGCGTTCATTAAATAGATTTTGTCACCATGCAAAGCACGCTCTGGGACAGACCAAGATTGCTGTTTTTGCCCTTCAATTGTTGCCTTCACAAACATGCCATTAACCAGCACAGGTGTACCCGCCAAGCCATTGCTGCTTGGTAGTTGAGACACCTCTAGGATCACCCCAGCGGTGGCTTGGTTGGCATCAACCGTTTCACTAACGCGCGCAACTTTTGCAGGCCAAGTCGCGGTTAGGTTGCCGCTACTGAGTTCAACCGTCGCTTGCAATTTATCAAGCTCGCCGCGCTCGGCTTGGTTTTCATCCCATGAGAGCGTGTCTGAAAGCAGCTGTAGATCATGGATGGACAGCTGAGCTTCTACTTCCATGACATCATTGAGGTGTGCGGTGACCATGGTTTGCTGTAAGTTAACCACCTGATTGATCTCAGCATCGACCTCTGAGATGCGCATCGTCATCGGCATTGTAATACGAGTTTTCTCCAGCGAACGCTGCGCTTCATCGGCTTTCGCTTGGTTCACCTTAACCAATGCCTCAGACACGCCACGCTCATCTGGCATCAGCGCCAGTTGGTTCTCAATCTCTTGTACTAGCTTCTTCTGTGACAACATGTTTTGCTGCTGAGTATCAACATCAGACTGTGAGGTCAGCCCGCGCTTGTTTAAGTCAACACGGCGCTGATATTCGTTTTCCGCCAGCTTCAAACGATTCATCTCAATCGACAGGGTCTGCTTTAGGTTGGTCTCTTCTTGATCAAGTCGCGCTAACTGGGTTTGGCTCGATTTCAGATCAGCAATGGCTTGAGATAGCTTGAGCTCATAATCTAAAGGGTCAATTCGAAGAATTTCTGTACCCGCCGCTATCACTGTGCCTTTCTCGAGATTCGGATGTTTATAGATAACCGCGCCTGTCACTTCAGCAATGGCTTGCCACTGTACCTTCGGCTCAGCACGGCCAAAACCAATCGCTACTGGCGCTGACATCTGTGGTTGTAGCGGCAAAATATCCACCACACGTGAGCGATCGCCTGCCGGTTTGGTTGGCACATCAGGACGTAGGTTAACAGCAGCGATTAACGCCACGACGCCCACTGCAAGTGCTGGAAAGAAAAGGAGTTTTTTGTTTATAGACTTCATAGAGTTACATTCTGTAATTAGGTTTGGTCACGCAGTAAACCACGTGAGAGCAGACGAATGTTGTGTTCTAACAGTTCATCAAGGAAAGATTCGGTTAACTCAATGCCGTGCAGTTGTAGCATGGCGGGCGGTGCCACAAACGGAAACACCATTAGAGCAATAAAAGAGACTTTACAGAGCTTTGGATTTACATCGCTGTGCAGATATCCCGCTTTTTTGAGCTTACCAAACATCAAATCATGGTCTGGCCTTCCCATATCGGTGAACACCTTTTCAAACAATCGTCGCTGCGTCGCTGAAGGCGGCATGTGCATGACTTGAGCGACCAATCTCGGAAACTGAGGGACTTTATTCATTTCATGGTAGTAAATACGCATGAACTCAAACAGATTACGATGATCGCTCTCGTTGAAAATGTCATCCATCTTCTTTTTCATCGGCATCATGGTTTCGCGAACCATAGTCTCAAAAAGACCTTCTTTGTTACCAAAGTAGTAGCGAATCATGGCAATATTGACGCCCGCCTTTTGAGCAATCAGACGTGTAGAGACTTTGTCATAAGGCATGACGACAAACAGTTCTCTCGCATGGGTAAGGAGCTTGTGCCTCGCATCCGTGCGCTCTTTGGGGCGACCGACTTTACGCGTGGTCTCAGTAGCGTTCGTCATACCAATCCTTACTTTTATTAATCATTGATTAATTGTAGAGTAAAGCTTGCTCAATCGGCGAACAGTTAAATTCATCAAATATTAATCATGTGATTAATTAAGCCCTCCTCTTACCTTGAATAAAAAGCGAACTGCTCCGATATCAATAAAAATTCAGATTAATCCTTGACGCATGAAGCTGAGTGCGGTACTAATCTTGTAACTTATTTTTGTGGAACGCATAACAGTGTCATTACGTTTTTCTCTACTCCTGAACCTCCTCCTTATCGTGAAAACATCGCGCGGGTAGGTTGTGGACGAAAAACACCACATAAAGAATTCCAAAAAACCCGCTTACACAAGCGGGTTTTTTTATATCGATTGAACTGGACGTAAACGATTAACCTGGAAAAAGAGGAAGCAAATATGAACGATCAGGTGATTATATTCGACACCACATTACGTGACGGCGAACAAGCACTTTCAGCAAGTCTAACAGTGAAAGAGAAGCTGCAAATTGCTTATGCGCTCGAACGTTTAGGTGTTGATGTTATCGAAGCTGGTTTCCCTATCTCCTCTCCGGGTGATTTTGAATCGGTGCAGACCATAGCGAAACACATTAAAGATAGCCGAGTGTGTGCTCTATCTCGAGCGGTAGCGAAAGACATTGATGCGGCAGCTGAAGCCTTAAAAGTGGCGGACGCATTCCGTATCCATACCTTCATTTCAACATCGACCGTCCACGTTCAAGACAAATTGCGCCGCAGCTACGACGATGTAGTTGAGATGGGCGTTAAAGCGGTTAAGCATGCGCGTAACTACACCGACGATGTTGAGTTCTCATGTGAAGATGCGGGTCGCACTCCTATAGATAACTTGTGTCGTATGGTGGAAGCGGCTATCGATGCTGGCGCTCGCACCATCAACATCCCAGACACAGTAGGCTACACCGTCCCAAATGAGTTCGGTGGCATCATCCAGACACTTTTCAATCGCGTTCCAAACATCGACAAAGCCATCATCTCTGTGCACTGTCACGATGATTTGGGGATGTCAGTGGCTAACTCAATCGCAGCCGTGCAAGCTGGTGCTCGTCAGATCGAAGGGACCATCAATGGTATCGGTGAACGTGCAGGTAACTGCTCGCTAGAAGAAATTGCGATGATCATCAAGACGCGTCAAGAGTTCTTAGGCGTTCACACCGGTCTTCAGCACCAAGAGATCCACCGCACCAGTAAGCTAGTGTCTCAGCTATGTAATATGCCGATTCAAGACAACAAGGCGATTGTTGGTGCCAACGCGTTCAGCCACTCCTCAGGCATCCACCAAGATGGCATGCTAAAGAATAAGAACACTTACGAGATCATGACCCCTGAGTCTATCGGTCTGAAGAACAAAGCACTGAACCTAACCAGCCGTTCTGGCCGCGCGGCCGTTAAGAGCCACATGGATGCAATGGGTTACAGTGAGCATGAGTACAACCTAGATACTTTGTATCAAGATTTCTTGAAGCTTGCGGATCGCAAAGGTCAGGTATTCGACTACGACCTAGAAGCATTAATGCACTTTGCAAACTTGCGCGAAGAAGACGACTTCTTTAAGTTGAACTACTTGAGCGTGCAATCAGGCAGCATCATGGCAACAACTAGTATCAAGATCCAGTGCGGTGACGAAGAGAAATGCGAAGCAGCGGTGGGCAATGGTCCAGTTGACGCACTTTACCAATGTATCTATCGCGTAACGGGTTATGACATTGTGCTAGACAAGTTTGATTTGACGGCGAAAGGCGAAGGTGAAGATGGTTTAGGTCAAGCGGATATCATCGCGAACTACAAAGGTCGCAAATATCACGGTACGGGTGTCTCAACCGACATCGTTGAGGCTTCAGGTCAGGCACTACTTCATGTTATCAATAGTATCCATCGCGCTGATCAAATCGAAGTGATGAAGCAGAAGAAAGTCGAAACGGTATAAGACAGATTACTTGGCTCCGCTCCTCGGTGGAGCCAAGCCAAAGATTCGTTTGCTCGCACAGCCGCGAGCAAACCTAAAAATATAAGCAAATACAACATTTAAGGAAATTAGCCCCATGGCAGGTACTTACAAGATTGCGGTTCTACCAGGTGACGGTATTGGTCCAGAAGTAATGGCTCAGGCTCATAAAGTGCTTGATGCAATTTCAGAGAAACACAACATTACCCTAGAGCGTGAAGAGTTTGATGTAGGTGGTATTGCCATTGATAACCACGGCTGCCCGCTTCCAGAAAGCACAGTTAAAGGCTGTGAAGAGTCGAATGCGATTCTATTTGGTTCGGTTGGCGGTCCTAAGTGGGAACACCTTCCACCAAATGATCAACCTGAACGTGGTGCGCTACTTCCACTTCGTAAACACTTCCAACTGTTCTGTAACCTGCGCCCTGCACAGATTCACGCAGGTCTGGAGGACTTCTCTCCACTGCGCGCTGATATCTCAGCAAAAGGCTTCGATATCGTGGTTGTTCGCGAGCTCACTGGTGGCATCTACTTCGGTCAGCCAAAAGGTCGTGAAGGCGAAGGCCCGACAGAGAAAGCGTTTGATACTGAGGTTTACCACCGCTACGAGATCGAGCGTATCGCTAAGATCGCGTTTGAATCTGCACGCCTTCGTAACAAGAACGTTTATTCAATCGACAAAGCGAACGTTCTACAGAGTTCTATCCTATGGCGTGAAGTGGTTGAAGAAATTGCGAAGGACTACCCAGATGTGACGCTTAACCACATGTACATCGATAACGCGACCATGCAGCTGATTAAAGACCCAGCGCAGTTTGACATTATGCTTTGCTCAAACATCTTCGGCGATATCATCTCTGATGAATGTGCGATGATCACAGGCTCTATGGGCATGTTGCCATCAGCAAGCCTAAACGAAAGTCAGTTTGGTCTTTACGAGCCAGCTGGCGGCAGTGCACCAGATATCGCAGGCAAGAACATCGCTAACCCGGTTGCTCAAATCCTTTCGGCTGCACTAATGCTACGTTACAGCTTAGGAGAAGAAGCGGCAGCGCAAGATATTGAAGCAGCCGTGAGCAAAGCCCTAGCAGCAGGTGAGCTTACTGCCGACCTAGCCGGTGACAAGCCAGCACTGAGCACCTCTGAGATGGGTGACAAGATCGCAGCGTACGTACTGAATTCATAATTAAAACACTGCCCTAGCCGATGGCCGTTCAATTCGGCTAGGGGAAGCAAGGAATTAAGCAATGTCTAAAACTCTATACGAAAAAGTCTACGACGCTCATGTTGCCGTCGAAGCAGAGGGCGAAAACCCAATTCTTTATATTGACCGTCACTTGGTTCACGAAGTGACTTCACCACAGGCTTTTGATGGCCTGCGTGAAAAAGGTCGTAAAGTACGCCAAGTAGGCAAAACGTTTGCCACTATGGACCACAACGTGTCAACCACGACCAAAGACATCAACGCCTCTGGTGAGATGGCGCGCATCCAAATGGAAACGCTATCGAAAAACTGTGAAGAGTTTGGTGTGACGCTTTATGACATCAACCACAAATACCAAGGCATCGTACACGTAATGGGCCCAGAGCTGGGCATTACGCTGCCAGCAATGACAATCGTATGTGGTGATTCTCATACCGCGACTCACGGTGCATTTGGCTCACTTGCCTTCGGTATCGGTACTTCAGAGGTTGAGCACGTTCTAGCGACGCAAACTCTTAAGCAATCTCGCGCCAAAACCATGAAGATTGAAGTGCAAGGCAAAGTGGCACCGGGCGTGACAGCGAAAGACATCGTTCTCGCGATCATCGGCGAAACAACAGCTGCGGGCGGCACTGGATACGTCGTTGAGTTCTGTGGTGAAGCCATCACTGACCTTTCCATGGAAGGTCGTATGACGGTATGTAACATGGCTATCGAGCTGGGCGCGAAAGCAGGCCTTATCGCACCCGATGAGACCACTTTTGAGTACCTAAAAGGCCGTAAATTCGCACCTCAAGGTGCTGAATGGGATGCTGCGGTTGAGTACTGGAAAACGTTCAAGACCGATGCTGACGCGACCTTCGATGCAGTAGTCACACTAAACGGTGCTGACATCAAACCTCAAGTCACTTGGGGCACCAACCCAGGTCAAGTTATCGCGGTTGATCAGCCAATTCCAGCACCAGAAAGTTTCGCCGATCCAGTAGAGAAAGCATCAGCCGAAAAAGCGCTGGCTTACATGGGTCTAGAGGCGGGCAAATCACTGAAAGATTACAAGGTAGACAAGGTATTTGTTGGCTCTTGTACTAACTCTCGTATCGAAGACATGCGTGCAGCGGCAGAGATTGCCAAAGGCCGTCAGGTTGCTTCTCACGTTCAAGCGTTGATCGTACCTGGCTCTGAGCAAGTGAAAGCCCAGGCAGAAGCGGAAGGTTTGGACGCTATCTTTAAGGATGCTGGCTTTGAATGGCGCCTACCGGGCTGCTCGATGTGTCTTGCGATGAACAACGACCGTTTAGGTCCACAAGAGCGCTGTGCATCGACCAGTAACCGTAACTTCGAAGGTCGCCAAGGTCGTGATGGTCGTACGCACCTAGTAAGCCCTGCGATGGCCGCTGCGGCCGCTATTGCTGGACATTTCGTTGATATCAGAGAGTTAGACTAAGGAGGAACATACCATGTCAGGATTTAAACAACACACCGGCTTAGTCGTCCCTCTTGATGCAGCCAACGTCGATACCGATGCAATTATCCCTAAGCAGTTCCTGCAAAAGGTAACTCGTACGGGTTTTGGTCAGCACCTATTTCACGACTGGCGCTTCCTAGACGATGCGGGCAAACAAGATAACCCAGAATTTGTCATGAACGCGCCTCGTTACCAAGGTGCCAGCATTCTGCTTGCTCGCGAAAACTTCGGTTGTGGTTCATCTCGTGAGCACGCCCCTTGGGCACTGGCGGACTATGGCATCCAAGTCATGATTGCACCAAGTTTCGCTGACATCTTCTACGGCAACTCTATCAATAACCAAATGGTACCGGTTCGTCTAACTGAACAAGAAGTTGATGAGCTATTTAGCTATGTTGAGGCCAATGAGGGCGCGGAAATCACCGTCGATCTAGAAGCGATGAAAGTGACTGCAAATGGTCAATCTTATAGCTTTGAGATCGATGAATTCCGCCGTCATTGCCTACTGAACGGCCTAGACAACATCGGTCTAACGCTTCAGCACGAAGAGAAGATTGCGGCTTATGAAGCGAAGATCCCAAGCTTCTTAAAATAATCTGCTAACGAATTAGTTGAACTATCCAATCCCAGCCCTACTTTCTTAAGTAAGGCTGGGATTTTTTTATATCGTTTGTCACTACACTGAAAGAACTCGGCTCTGAGTCGGGTCTGTTGGATTAATCACTTAACGGAATGGATATTCGCTATGCTACGTGTTCTCTCTTTGGTTTTTCTCATGTTTGCCACCAGTGCTTTTGCGGCACCAAAATCTGAGCTTTGGTCGTATTGGGATAAAAGTAATGACAGCAACACGCAAAGTGTTTCGCACCAAGCATGGCAGAGCTTTCTAGACCGATACTTGGTCACTGAAGGCGAGAATACCCTAGTGCGCTATGTCCGCGTTTCTCCCAACGATAAGCAAGCGCTCAAAACCTATATTAGTGATCTAGCTCGAATCGACCCAAGACAACTTAGCCGCGCTGAGCAGTACGCCTACTGGGTGAACCTCTACAACGCCATCACGGTTGATTTGATCCTAGATGAGTACCCTGTGAAATCCATCACTAAACTTGGCGGCTTATTTAGCTTTGGCCCATGGGGTGATGAGGTGATTACTATTACAGGGCAAACTCTTACCTTGAACGATATTGAGCACCGCATCCTGCGCCCGATTTGGAACGATCCTAGAACACATTATGCGGTCAACTGTGCCAGCCTAGGTTGCCCGAATCTGCAAACCCAGGCATTCACGGCCAATAACACCGAAGCACTGCTAGAAAGTGCTGCCAATACTTTTGTGAACTCATCGAAAGGCGCTAGCATTTTAGGAAATACCATCACTTTGTCGTCGATTTATGAATGGTTTGAGGCAGACTTTGTGCAGGATGGTGGTGCATTGAAGCATATGGCGAAGTATCGCCCTGATCTTGCCAGTTTCGATGGCAAGATCAAATACGATTACGATTGGGACTTAAACAAGAAGTAAGGGTTAAAAGCTTGAGCCTGGCTGTTTTAAGAATTCAATCTCTTCTACGGTAGACTCCCTACCTAAAATCTCATTTCGGTGAGGGTATCGTCCGAAGCGTTCAATAATCGCTTTGTGGCGATACTCAAATTCCAGGTTGTTTTCGATTCCATTGCTTTTAAACAGATGTACCGCTTCCTCATGTATTTTCAACGATTCGCTGTGCATGTAGGGCATATAAAGAAAGGTGCGCTGTTCAACTGAAAGTATTTCGTCAGCGCCGCTCAAGACAGCCTCTTGTGCCAATGCCAAAGCCATAGGATCTGAAGCAAAAGACTCGGGCCTACCTCTATGCAGGTTTCGAGAAAACTGATCGAGCACAATCACTTCTGCAAGCCTGCCTTCAGCCGATGAGCGCCAGCGATAAAGCTCTCCTTGGCGCGCTTGTTCATGAAGCGCTCCAAACCTCTGAGCAATCACCTCATCCAGTGCTTTGTCCCCAGAAAACCAATCCTTTGGCGATAACTCTTGAAACCAAAAATCGAGTACATCCTTGTCCGTTAGCATTACTTGAATCCTTTCACTTTTTTGATGAGATCATAAGCGTTTTGGATCTCTTGAGATTTCTCTTTCGCCATGTTCATCATCTCTGGCGGCAGACCTTTCGCCATGAGTTTATCTGGGTGGTGCTCGTTCATTAACTTACGATAAGCTCGTTTAACAGCTTTGGCATCCGCATCTTCAGAAATCCCGAGAACATCATAGGCATCAGAGAGCTGTGACGCACTGCTTGCTTGTTGCCAACTGCCACCACTTTGCTGTCCACCTTGATAGTGACCCCCACCAAAGTTGCCACCGCCCTGTTGGAAGCGAAACGCAGCTTCTTGCATACGCAGGCGCTGCTCGAGTTGTTGCGCCGAAAAACCAAGGCCTTGTGCTATGCGGTGCAGTACTTCGCGCTCTGTTGGGTGAACACTGCCATCTGCGAACGCAGCTGAGATTTGAAGCTCTAGAAAGAACTGCAAAAGGTCATGGCGACCGCCAGATGAAATACGTACTTTATCTAGAACTCGCTCAAGCGGAAAATCCGCAGATTTACCCTCACGGAAGGCCTCTTGTGCGGCACGTTTTTGCTCGCTGTTGAGGTTCATGCGATCCATCATGATGGTGGCAAGCTGGATCTCTTCGCGTGTTACCTGACCTTTCGCCTTCGCCACATGGCCCATTACAGCGTACGCTGCATTAAGAAACTCTTCTTGGCGCTGCGCCTGATCTGCGCCACCAAAACCGCCACGTGCGAAACCGGACTGATTTAAACGTCGAGCTTTGTCAAACTGATGCCCTAAAAACAAGCCAAACAGCGCCCCTAACGGTCCGCCAAACAACATGCCGAAAAATACGCCTAAAATTTTACCTATCATGTGATGTATGTGCTCTTTATTTATGAATTTTTGCGCTGATTCGCAGTCTACTAGTGTCGTTGAGGTCAATTTCCTTTATGATAGAGACCGTCTTATAAACGATTCAATATCAATCGAATTCAACTGAATGAATCAAGTTAAACAGGATAGTACAACTCGATGTCACGTTTTTCCCGCACCTATCTAGCGGCCTCTATTGGTGCTGCGCTGCTAGCGTCTTACGCACATGCCGAAGAAACATCGAAAAACAGTGGGCAACCTATGCCACCAGCAGAGCAATGCTCCGTTGATACTGCACAAAGTTCAGATTCCAATCAAGAGCCAATCAACATTGAAGCGGACTCTTTAGAAGCGATCAATGGACAAAGAGCCACGTACAAAGGCGATGTTGTTGTTATTCAGGGCAACAAAACCATTACTGCGGACAGTGTTACCCTGCACCAAGACGACAATGTTGTCGTCGCAGAAGGCAACGTCACCTTGGATGACGGCCAGTTTAATGCGGTGTCTGACAAAATCACCAACGATCTAAACAAAGACGAGATCACTGCCGAAAACACCCAGTATAAGATGCTATGTGGCGGCGGACGTGGTGATGCGGTGTATATTTCTAAGACTGGCAAATCCATGTACCAGATTAGTGATGGTTCGATTACCACTTGTCCTGAAGACGATAACTCTTGGCGCTTCCTTGCCGATGACATCAAAGTTGACCAAGAGAAAGAAACTGCAACACTGTACGGAAGCCGTGTAGAAGTCAAAGACGTGCCGATTTTTTATATGCCGTATATGACTATGCCGACCAGCAACAAACGAAAAACTGGTGTCTTATTCCCTTCAGTGTCGCTTGGTTCAAAGAACGGTTTAGAACTGCAAATTCCAGTTTATTGGAACCTTGCTCCTAATTATGACTTGCTTACCACATTCCATTACATGCAATCACGTGGTTTGCAGTTAAAGGGCGATTTCCGCTATTTGACGGAGACAAGCGGCGGAACCTTTAAAGGCGAATATCTAGCTGACGACCAAAAATATCCTGAAAAAGATCAACGTTGGGCGTTTCAGTACAAGAATAACAGTGCCTTTAATCAGCACTGGAGACTCGACTTAGACTACTCACAAGTCAGCGATAATGACTACTTCCAAGATCTTGACTCAAGTATTGGTAGTCGTTCTGAAGGTCAGCTGTCTCAAAAAGGAACGGTTGCCTATCGCGAAGAGTTTTGGGATGCATCTCTTACTGTACAAGACTTCCAGATCTTGGTTGATGATACCAACCCATATCAGTTGATGCCTCAGTTTGAATTCAACTACTACCGACCAGAGATATATAAGCATCTAAACTTTGACTTTATCAGTCATGTCTCACGCTTTGAGACCGAAGACCAAGACAAGCCTTCGGCAACGCGCCTTCATTTAGAGCCTGGGGTAGTCTTGCCACTCTCAAATACTTGGGGTACCTGGACGACTGAAGCGCGTTATATGCTAACGCAATACGATCAAAACATTGATGGCTTAAACCTAACTGAACTCGGTCCACTCGAGGAGCGCGTCACTAGGACCCTGCCTGAATTTAGAACTCATGCGGGTATGGTATTTGAGCGTGATACCGCGCTTTTCAACGGCTACACTCAAACTCTCGAGCCACAGGTTCAGTATCTATACGTTCCAGAAGTCGATCAAAGCAACATCTATAATTACGATACAACCCTACTTCAGACCGATTACTACGGCTTGTTCCGAAGTCGTCGTTTTAGTGGCGTAGATAAAATCGCTGCTGCCAACCAAATAAGCTACGGTGCGACGTCTCGTTTCTATGATGGTGGACAAAAAGAACGCCTAGCAATCTCATTTGGTCAGATCTACTACCTAGATCCGGCGAGTAAGAATCCAAACAACGTATCTGACGCAGATTCGTCAAATTACTCTTCATGGGCTATTGAGACCGATTTTAACTACGATGATCGTGTCTTTTATCACGGCGGAATCCAGTACGATATCGACTCCTCGTCAGTGTCATTAGCAAACAGTGCCATTGAGTATCGAGTCGACGATGACTTCATTCAAGCCAACTATCGCTACGTTACCAAGGAATACATCGAGAGTATCAATGCCTACAGCAATGATGAACTTTCTAAGCTGACAAGAAATGGTATTAACCAAGTTGGTCTAATGGGTGGGTATAAAATCAACCGAAACTGGATCGCCACAGGTCAATACTATTACGACATGACCGAAAGAGTATCGATCGAATGGCTAGCAAAACTGGAGTACCACTCCGATTGTTGGTATTTTGGGCTCGACTACAGCCGCCAACTGCGTAGCTGGGAATCTGGGATCGTCGGCATCGGTGGTGCCAACTTTGAAGACAACGTTCGATTTAACTTTGGTATCACAGGTCTAGGTGGCAGTTCGAAAGCACCTGAGCCGCCAAATGGCAATGCGCTGAAATACGGTCGACCGTTTATACTTAACGAATAGAACGTACGTGGCTCACACCAAGACATCACGCAAGGAACTTAATTCACTTCACAGACTCTCAGTCTGTGAAGTTTTTCACTGGGAATATCGATGAAATTTATTAGTACACTTTTTTCAACCTGTTTATTGGCCGTACTGTCGTTTCAAGTCACAGCCGAGCCTGTTGAGCTCGATCGCGTGCGCGTTATTGTTAATGACGGGGTGATTTTGCAGAGCGATATCGACTCAGCGACCAAAACTCTGACCGCGAACGCTCGTAAGAACAATCAAGAGCTGCCGTCTGATGATATCTTGCTAGAGCAAATTCTAGATAAACTCATCCTAGAGAAACTTCAGCTTCAAGAGGCTGATCGTATTGGTGTTCGTATCGACGATAACCGTCTCTCTCAATCTCTTTCTGATATCGCAGCAAACAATGAACAAACTCTCGATCAGCTTCGTCAAACGGTTGCCGCTGAAGGGCTGTCTTGGGAAGCGTTCCGTGAACAGATTCGTGACGAAATTGCCGCAAGCGAAGCGCGCAATGCCATGGTAAGACAGCGCATCAATATTCTACCAGCAGAAGTGGACAATCTATCTGAGCTTCTCGCTAAAGAGAGCGACGCTACGGTGACCTACAAAATCCGCCACATTCAGCTTCGCTTCAATGATGGTGAAGACAAGAGCGTCCAAGAGAAGCAAGCCGAAACGATTATCGATCGCCTGAACAAAGGTGAAGACTTCGCAACATTGGCTTATACCTTCTCGAAAGGCCCTAAAGCACTGGAAGGTGGTGACTGGGGCTGGATGCGTAAAGAGGAAATGCCAACCATTTTCGCTGATCAAATCAATATGCAAACCAAAGGCACTGTGATTGGTCCATTCAGAAGTGGTGTTGGTTTCCACATTCTGAAAATTGAAGATGTTAAAGGACTAGAGACAGTTTCTGTCACTGAAGTTAACGCTCGTCATATCTTAATCAAGCCTACTGTCATTCTTAGTGATGAAGGGGTGAAGCGCCAACTTAACGAAATCATTCAAAAGGTTCAGTCTGGTGAGGCAAGCTTTGCTGAAATGGCAGAGCAGTTCAGTCAAGACCCGGGTTCTGCAGTGCAAGGCGGCGAGCTTGGTTATCAAACGCCAGAGCTTTATGTTCCTGAGTTCAAACATCAGGTCGAAACACTGCCCGTTAACCAGATCAGCGAACCGTTCAAGACCGTTCACGGCTGGCACATCGTCGAAGTCCTAGATCGACGCGATGTGGATAAGACAGGTTCTGCGATGCAAAACCGTGCTTATCGTATCTTGTTCAATCGTAAGTTTAACGAGGAAGCGTCTGCTTGGATCCAAGAACTGCGAGCAAGTGCCTTCGTCGAAATGGTGATCGATGAGGACGAAGAGAATGCAACCAATTAAGCGCGTTATTGTTACGGCAGGCGAGCCTGCAGGAATAGGTCCTGACTTAGCGGTCGCACTATCGCAAAAGGAATGGCCACATCAAGTGGTCATTTGCGCCGACAAATCTTTGATCGCAGAACGCGCACAGCAGCTCGGTATAAGCGTCGAACTCACTGATTTCGATCCACAGAATTTCGATTCTCATACACCTGGTCGATTGGTTATTTTGCATGAACCACTTGCAGTGCCTGCGAAAGCAGGTGTTCTGGATGAGCGAAACGGGCAATACGTATTAAATACCCTAGAAAAAGCCGCAAAAGGCTGTATGAAAGGTGAATTTGATGCTATTGTCACCGGCCCTGTGCACAAAGGGGTGATCAATCGCGCTGGCGTTAGCTTTAGTGGCCATACAGAGTTCTTTGCCGAGGTATCAAATACACCACTTGTGGTGATGATGCTCGCAACGGAAGGGTTAAGAACTGCACTGGTTACGACTCACCTTCCCTTATCGGAAGTGCCTAATGCCATCACCGAAGATCGCGTAACGCGAATCGTCGACATACTGCACCATGATTTGGTCACCAAGTTTGGTATCAAGACACCAAACATCTATGTCTGCGGCCTAAACCCTCACGCGGGTGAAGATGGCTGCCTAGGAATGGAAGAGATTGAAACCATCACTCCTACCCTAGAAAAACTTCGCACAGAGAAAAATTATCAGCTTGTTGGCCCATTACCCGCCGACACGATATTTAATGACAAATACTTACGCGAAGCGGATGCTGTCTTAGGCATGTATCACGATCAAGTACTCCCTGTATTGAAATACAAAGGCTTTGGTCGTTCAGTAAACATCACACTTGGTCTACCTTTTATAAGGACATCGGTTGATCATGGCACCGCGATTGATCTTGCTGGCACAGGCCAAGCAGACTTTGGCAGCTTTGAGACAGCGCTGGCGTACGCAATAGACTTAGTAGAGAGCAGACAATGAGAAATGATGTCCATTTAGGGCACAAGGCCAGAAAACGCTTTGGTCAGAACTTCCTGAACGATCCTTACATTATCGATGGCATCGTATCCTCGATTAACCCAAAACCGGGTCAAAACCTCGTTGAGATCGGTCCTGGTCTTGGTGCTATCACTGAGCCAGTGGGCAAAGAAGTCGATAAGTTCACGGTAATCGAGCTAGACCGTGACTTGGCGGAGCGTCTGCGTAATCACCCAGATCTAGCCGATAAATTGACGATTCACGAAGGCGACGCGATGCGTTTTGACTTCACCCAGCTGGTGAAGCCAAACAACAAACTGCGTATCTTCGGTAACCTGCCATATAACATCTCTACACCTTTGATGTTCCACTTGTTTGAATTCCATAAAGACATTCAAGATATGCACTTTATGCTTCAAAAAGAAGTGGTTAACCGTCTAGCTGCAGGGCCAGGTAGCAAAGCTTATGGGCGTCTGACGGTCATGGCACAATACTACTGCAAAGTGGTCCCCGTACTTGAAGTGCCGCCAACGGCATTCGTACCGCCGCCAAAAGTAGACTCTGCAGTTGTGCGTCTCGTACCTTACGAAGAACTGCCTTACCCAGCAACCAGCCTTAAGTGGCTTGATCGTGTGTGTCGCGAAGGCTTTAACCAACGTCGTAAAACCGTGCGCAACTGTTATAAAGCACTGATGTCTGCAGAAATCTTGGAAGAGCTTGGTGTGAATCCATCAATGCGACCAGAGAACCTGACACTGCAACAGTTTGTTGACATGGCGAACTGGCTCGACGCCAACCATGGTTAATACAAATCAATAATAGAAAAAACGCTCACTAGCTTGCTATTGAGCGTTTTTTTTGTCATATCTGATGGATGAACACCATAAGCTGCCAGGAGAGAGACATGGAGTCGACTACGCCATGCGTAAAATGCCAAGTACATACTAAGTACGTAGAAGAGCAATCCGATCCAGACAACAATCGTTATGTGTTTGCCTACATCATTACCATCAAAAATCTCAGCCAAGAAACCGTGCAACTCATCAGTCGTCGCTGGCTCATTACCGACGCCAACGGCAAACAACTTACCGTAGAAGGTGAAGGTGTTGTGGGTCAGCAGCCTGTAATCGAAAAAAATGACGAATACACCTATACCAGTGGCACGGCCATCGAAACACCGCTAGGCGTCATGCAAGGTCACTACATCATGCTTGACGAAGCCGGCAAAGAGTTTATCGCGGAGATCGAGCCCTTTCGCCTCGCTATCCCCAATATTTTGAATTAAGGAACACTGTGGCAAATTATATTGTCGGAGACATTCAAGGCTGTCTTGATGAACTGCACCTTCTTTTATCGAGCGCTCAATTCAACCCCGAGCACGACACTGTTTGGTTCGCTGGCGACCTTGTTGCTAGGGGACCAAAGTCACTGGAGACTTTGAGGTTTGTGCGCTCCTTAGGGTTATCAGCAAAGGTATGCCTTGGAAACCACGACCTTCACCTTCTAGCGGTATCATTAGGTATTCACAAAGCGAAGCCAAAAGACAAAACCCTACCTATTCTAGATGCTCTTGACCGTGACGAGCTGCTTGATTGGTTGAGACATCATCCACTTCTGCTCGAACACGATGAGTTTGTGGTGTGCCATGCTGGTGTCTCACCACAATGGACGCTAGAGCAAGCGAGGGCCTGTGCAGCAGAGGTCGAGACGGAACTGAAAGGCGCTAACTGGAAAAAGCTGATCAAAAAGATGTACAGTAATGAACCGGATCTGTGGTCAGAGTCACTCTCAGGCATAGAGCGTTTTCGTTACACCATTAATGCATTCACTAGAATGCGATTTTGCTTCCCTGACGGGCGTTTGGATATGGGGTGTAAACTGCCACCAAACGATGTCAACGCAAATGAGTATATTCCTTGGTTTCAATTGCCCGAGCGACAACCACTCGGCAAAGCGGTTTTATTCGGGCATTGGGCAGCGCTCGGAGGATACGTGAGCGATGAGGTCATAGGTCTAGATACCGGATGTGTTTGGGGTGGCGCACTGACCATGATTCGTTGGGAAGACAAAAAGCTATTCAGCCAACAAGCTCTTTAATCTATCGATAGAATATAAAACCATTGACTCCAAAGCCTGCTAGCTTTGGAGTCAATATCAGCATTAACGCTCTAAAATGACAAACTCCATGTCATAAGCGTTTTTCTCATCAGAGCTATAGTGCTCGCTATGAGTCTGTTTCCAGCCCTCTCCCCATTCCGGGAACTGAGTGTCACCATCAATCTCAGCATTAATATGGGTTAGATAGAGTTTATGTGCCATTGGCAGGCAATGGGTATAGAAGCTCCCTCCACCAATGATCATGGCCTCTTCAACACCACTAACCAGCAATAGTGCCTCATCCAATGAAGTCACAGTATCGACGCCTTCAATCTCAAGCTCAGCATTACGACTCACCACGATATTGCGACGACCAGGTAGTGGGCGACCAATCGACTCATAGGTTTTACGGCCCATGATGACGGGCTTTCCCATGGTACAACGTTTGAACCAAGCGAAATCCGCAGGCAAATGCCAAGGCATCTGATTGTCTTTGCCAATAGTTCGATTGTTTGCCATCGCGGCTATCATACTGATGATCATGAAAATACGTTCCTAGTTAAACAATTGGTCGTCGGCGGTAGAATAGCAGCCCTGGCATGGCAAGACCAACGGCAAGACCAGCGATAATGAACATGGCCTTTAAAAAGTTCTCCATCAGAGTGGCTAAAAGCTCTGGCGTGTACCCTAAATGGTTGATTTCCACCATAGCAATCATGGCTTTAAAGGCAAATACACCTGGCACCATAGGAATTAAAGCGGCCACGGTAAACACCTTAGGATGCGCCAAAAACTTATGAGACCAATGCACGCCAATCATCCCTACTATGGTTGCGGCAAAAAAGGTCGCCCACTCGATAGGCACACCATAATGCATCATGAGAAAGCGAGAGCCATGACCAATTGCACCGCCGATAGCACAGTACGCTAACGCATTCTGGGGAACATTGAATACCAAAGCAAAACCCACGGCAGGAATCGCCGCAAAAAACATATCGTTTAGCAGTGCAAGTAAAAGTTCAAATACGGACATCACTGCACCCACCCTAGTACATTGGTAATACTCATTGCGCCAACGATCCCTAAACAGGTTGCGAGCGTCAGCAGACTCGCCATAACAAAGCGAGCGATACCCATATTGACGTAACCTTTGATCATATCTGCTACAGAGTTGATGAGCGGAAAACCCGGAACCAGCATAAGGACCGAAGAGGCCATTACGAGCTGCGGCTGTGCGCCAATGCCATAAATCACGGCTTGAGCGGAGATTAGCGTGGTCACAAACGCGGTAATCGCAAAGTTAAGCAGAGGGTTGAAATGACGGTGACCAAACTCTTGCCTAACGATCATGCCACACGCGGATGCAAGAAAGGTCATGGCGAATACCGCCCAATCACCACCTGCTAACCGGCTAAATGCCGCGCAAGACAGTCCGATCATTACCACCACTAGCCAGCGGTTATATCTTTCGGGGCTAATTTGATCGATCTTCTTTTGAGCAAGTTGATAGTCTAGAATGCCCTTCTCCATCATGATGCAGATACGCTGTATCTGCGTCACAACACGCATGTTCAAGCCACGATCCGGACTTCGTCTCGCGGTAGTCACACAGTGTTCTTTGTATACCGTGGTCACGACCAGCGAACTGGCTGACAACGAGACTTCAATCTCATCCATTCCCGCCGCTTTCCCTATACGGTGAGTAATGTGTCCAACTAAGGTGCTTTCAGCGCCATGGGCTAACAGCATCTGACCTGCTTGAGCGATCAGTCGAGAGACTGCTCTTTGATTTGGTGCCATGTTTCCTTCCTAGCGATAATTCTTATCGCACTGCTTGGTATCTTGCAGTGCTTAGTACCTGTAAGGTTCTGTATCACAACAATGCAAACGTTTAAGCGGGTTAGTTTGCCTCAGATTACGTATCAGAGAAATGATTTAGGCACAAAAAAACCGCAATAACAATTGCGGTTTTTCAAAATCAATGGCGATTTAGTCGCGAACGTAGACAACGTGACCGTCATCTTCTTCGTCGTCCCAATCATCCCAGTCATCATCTTCAGTGATAACGTCTTTACCTGACATAGCGTCTTTATGGTAGTCATCCCACATGAAGTCGACTTTTTCTTCTTCAGAGATCTCTTCTTCAGCACGCGGTAAGGTCTCCATAAAGTCTGCTAGCTTGTAGCAAAGCTCTTTGGTGCCGTTCTTGTTGACCGCAGAGATCTTAAAGTATTCATCTTCCCAGCCCAGCGCATCAAGGATCTCTTGGATCACTTCATTGGCTTCGTCTTCTGGCATCAGATCAACTTTGTTGAACACTAACCAACGCGGCTTATCCGCCAGTTTTTCACTGTACTGCTCAAGCTCATCAATGATAGTCAGTGCATTTTCAACTGGGCTTGATTGATCAATAGGCATAATATCGATCATGTGCAGTAGCACGCGACAGCGCTCTAGGTGCTTCAAGAAACGAATACCAAGGCCAGCACCATCCGCAGCACCTTCAATTAGACCTGGGATGTCAGCCACGACGAAGCTCTTCTCAGGTACTACACTCACAACACCAAGACTTGGGATCAGAGTAGTAAACGGATAGTCCGCAACCTTAGGTTTCGCCGCTGATACCGCGCGAATAAAGGTAGATTTACCTGCGTTTGGCAAACCAAGCATACCAACGTCAGCCAGTAGAAGTAGCTCTAGGCGCAGCTCGCGGATTTCACCTTTGGTACCAAGCGTCTTTTGACGCGGCGCACGGTTAACCGATGATTTAAAACGCGTGTTACCAAGACCGTGCCAACCGCCTTTGGCTACCATGACTTTTTTGCCATGTTCAGCTACTTCTGCCACGATTTCGTTAGTGTGAATATCAACCGCGCGAGTACCAACTGGCACCTTCATGACTTTGTCTTTGCCACGCTTACCTGTACAGTTACCGCCACGACCGTTTTCACCACGCTCCGCTTCATAGAAGCGCTGGAAACGGTAGTCGATCAACGTATTAAGGTTTTCATCCGCCTCAATGTAAACGTCGCCGCCATCGCCGCCGTCACCACCATCAGGACCACCCTTAGCTACAAATTTTTCACGCCAAAAGCTGACAACGCCGCTACCGCCGTCGCCCGCTTGGACTTTTACTACCGCTTCATCAACGAACTTCATCTCTTACTCCGACTACTTCTTCGCTTACCCACCATAAGAATAAAGCGTCGTTCAGACGCGCCTTATGGCTTCATTCGATTATCACTACATTTTAGCAGATGACAGAGACGACTCCCCACCAAGCTAGACCTTATCTAAACCTAGAGATTCGTCTCTATCGACTGCCTTCATTTCAATACAAATAAAAAACCCCGCCGACTCGGCAGGGCTTTTGAATTCAGCTTGAAAGCATTGGGTAATTTAGCTAAACGCTTAATTACTCAGCTTCGATGCTAACGAATTTACGGTTCTTAGGACCTTTAACTTCGAATTTCACTTTACCTTCAGTAAGAGCGAAAAGAGTATGGTCTTTACCGATACCAACGTTAGTACCAGCGTGGAACTTAGTACCACGTTGACGTACGATGATGTTACCTGCAAGAACAGACTCACCACCGAAACGCTTAACACCTAGACGTTTGCTTTCTGAATCGCGGCCGTTACGAGTAGAACCACCAGCTTTTTTGTGTGCCATTGTTAAACTCTCCTAATCGATTAAGCGTTGATGCCAGTGATTTTCACTTCCGTGAACCACTGACGGTGACCTTGTTGCTTACGAGAGTGCTTACGACGACGGAACTTAACGATTTTAACTTTATCGCCACGACCGTGTTGTACTACTTCAGCAACAACCTTGCCGCCCTCTACTAGAGGAGCGCCAACTTGAATGTCTTCACCGTTAGCAACAAGTAGAACTTTATCAAATTCAACAGTTGCACCAGTTTCAACGTCTAATTTCTCTAAACGAAGAGTTTGACCTTCGCTTACACGGTGTTGTTTACCACCAGATTGGAAAACAGCGTACATATTTTACTCCGCTTTTTCCGCACAGCCTTTTGATTGTTATTTCAACAAATAGGGTGTGCGCTAAACTAATCATCAATAGGGCGCAGATTCTACGCGAATGATTACCCTATGACAAGCCATATTTTGAAAAAATTGGCGAAACACTAATCGCCAATGAAAAGTGCGGCAATAATGCCCTTTCACCATGTATTAATCAACGTTTTTTAGTGTATTATTCACAGATTATAACTAATGACTAAGCCTTACTGGCTCTAAGCTCAACCGGGTATGTAATGGATTTTAAAGCTATCCAAGCACTGACTGCCGACGATATGGCAAAAGTGAATGAAACAATACAAGCACAATTAAACTCAGAAGTTAGTCTAATCAATCAACTTGGTTTTTATATCGTGAACAGTGGTGGAAAGCGCATAAGACCACTACTTGCTCTTTTGTCGGCCAAAGCGCTCGGCTACCAAGGAAACGCTCATACGACTGCTGCAGCCTTTATTGAGTTTATTCACACGGCAACCCTACTGCACGATGACGTCGTTGATGAGTCTGACATGCGCCGTGGTAAAGCGACCGCAAACGCAGCATTTGGCAATGCAGCGAGCGTTCTGGTCGGAGATTACATCTATACTCGTTCTTTCCAAATGATGACTGGTCTTGGCTCTTTGCGCATTTTAGAGCTCATGAGTGACGCCGTTAACGTAATCGCAGAAGGTGAAGTTCAGCAGTTAATGAACTGTAATGATCCAGACACCACTGAAGAGAGTTACATGCAGGTCATCTACTCTAAAACCGCCCGCCTGTTTGAAGCGGCAACTCAGGTAGGTGCCATTCTCAATGATGCCGAGCCAGAAGTAGAAGCCGCACTACAAAACTACGGCAAGTTCTTAGGCACTGCGTTCCAGCTCATCGACGACGTGATGGACTACACCTCATCAGGTGAGGACATGGGCAAAAACGTCGGTGATGATTTGGCAGAAGGTAAGCCAACACTTCCGCTTATCCACGCGATGCAACATGGTGAAGCCCATGAGGCTGAAATGATTCGTGAAGCGATTGAGAAAGGCAATGGTCTCGATAAGATAGAAGATATCATGGCCACAATGAAGCGTGTCGGCTCGCTTAAATACACTGAAGACATCGCATTTAGAGAAGCGGATAAAGCCGTAGAGGCGATTTCTATCCTTCCCGAGAGTGACTATAAAGAAGCGCTAGTTGCTCTTGCTTACATGGCTGTTAAACGTACCGCATAAAAAAGAGGTAGCGGCTCGAGTTGCTACCCCTTTTTGCAGTTACCGGTCGGATGCGACTCAATAGTACTGTTCGCATCCGTTGTGCAATTGCTGGTCTTCCTCAATTTCCTCAGCGCCGAGCGCCCACTGAATGTCGCTGCCTAGCGGCTCCACAAGCACGGAGTTTGACACTTCGTCAACCACCAACACTTTTCCGACGCCATGCTGAGACTCGACCCACATGCCTTTACGAACGTTTTTAATTTCCATTTTATCCCCTCCCCTAACGCCAATGCTTACGCGCTTATATAGGGTATAGATCAAAAAACCCAGCTTATGAAAGCTGGGTTTGTCTTTTAATCACGTTCTAACGACGCTTAATGCGTCTAGGCGAAATTATTTAGCGAACTCGACACCGATTTCGATATCTTTGTTTAGCGTTTCTAGCATGCCATCAAGCGCCGCTTTCTCGTAGTCGCTTAACTCACCATAGCTAAGAATAGCTTCTGCGCCGTCTTTACCAAGCTTCACAGGCTGAGCGAAGAATGGGGCATGTTCACCGTCACCTTCAACGTAAGCACATTCAATAACGCTCTCTTCGCCTTGTAGGCCCTTAACAAGAGCAAGACCAAAGCGGCAGGCTGCTTGACCCATAGATAACGTTGCAGAGCCGCCACCCGCTTTAGCTTCAACGACTTCTGTACCAGCATTTTGAATACGTTTAGTCAGAGCTTCAACTTCTTCAGCAGTGAACTCAACACCTTCAACTTGGGATAGCAGTGGAAGAATTGTCACACCTGAGTGACCACCGATCACTGGTACACGAATGTCACCTGGATCTTTTGCTTTTAGGTCAGCAACGAAAGTTTCTGAACGGATAACATCAAGCGTAGTGACACCGAATAGCTTGCGCTTGTCATAAACGCCCGCTTTTTTCAGAACTTCGGCTGCAATTGGCACAGTCGTGTTTACTGGGTTAGTGATAATACCGATACACGCTGTTGGACAAACTACCGCGATTCTTTCTGCTAATGATTTTACGATACCCGCGTTAACATTGAATAGATCTGAACGATCCATGCCAGGCTTACGAGCAACGCCAGCAGAGATAAGCACAACATCTGCACCTTCTAGTGCCGGTGTTGGGTCTTCACCTGCATATCCCTTAATAGAGACAGGTGTCGGGATGTGACTTAGGTCAGCAGCAACACCAGGAGTCACAGGGGCAATATCATATAGGGCTAAATCAGAACCGGCAGGAAGACGGTTTTTAAGTAGTAGAGCTAGGGCTTGACCGATGCCACCCGCGGCACCAATAACAGCTACTTTCATGGTAGTTCTCCTTGAGATTGGTATCTCTTATTAATAGTCTTGTAGGGTAATTTTTCATCAGTTAGTAAAAAGCTATAGTAATCACTAATCGATTACAATCAATTAACCTCAGCTTTGCGAGCTCGCGCAACTCGCCAAATACGTGCCACTAAACTAGCACGTAAAGTCCGCCGATAAAACCCACTTTTCCCCTTGGTAATTATGAGGTTATAGCACCTACAACAAGTATGGTTTAAAGTGATATCGTTGGCAGAAACCATGGATAAGTTGGTTAAGATACGGGTTCTGTGCCACAATACGGCGATCACTGCGAGTAGAACGAAGAATAAGAGGCGTATATGCGCAATAACGACAAACAAGACAATCTGGTTCGCGCCTTTAAAGCGCTATTAAAAGAAGAACGATTTGGTTCTCAAGGTGAGATTGTCGATGCATTAAAACACGAAGGGTTTGAAAATATTAACCAATCCAAAGTGTCACGTATGTTGACTAAGTTTGGCGCAGTGAGAACCCGCAACGCCAAAATGGAGATGGTTTACTGCCTACCAGCAGAACTTGGCGTCCCAACTGTCTCAAGCTCACTTCGAGAGTTGGTTCTTGATATTGACCATAATAATGCGCTCGTTGTCATTCACACGGGACCTGGCGCTGCACAGCTCATTGCTCGACTGTTGGACTCCCTAGGTAAGGCAGAGGGCATTCTTGGGGTCGTAGCTGGTGATGACACTATCTTCATCACTCCAACGTTAACCGTTTCGACCAAGCAGTTGTTTGATTCAGTGTGCGACCTATTTGAATACGCTGGTTAAGTTTTAAACATTAACATTTAGAACAATCTATCACGGAACCTCAGTGTTCCGTGATTTGAATCACATCTTGAAAAATCAAAGAATTGGCCAAAAATAAACCTTAATTGTTTGTTTTTGTTGATTTATATTCCAAAATATATACATCCCCTTTCATCTCTAGCACAGACAATTCCCCTATTTCTATTAACAATCCAGTAATTTTCTTCCAAATTATTTGGTATGATTGCGCCACTTTTTCAACATATGGATTGAAAAAGATGCCGTTTCCACATAGGAAACCTCTGAAGACAACTATAGTTATTCAGGGCTAATAATGAATAAGGAAGGGAAATTCATGGCATTTAAGAAACTTGTTAAAATCGGTGCTATTGCCGCTGCAGTAATGGGCGCGGGCGCTGTTAATGCTCAAGAGTTCATCACAATTGGTACTGGTTCTGTTACGGGTGTTTATTACCCGACAGGTGGCGCAATCTGTAAACTTGTGAATAAAGGCCGTAAGGAACACAACATTCGTTGTTCAGTAGAGTCCACTGGTGGTTCTATCTACAATGTCAACACTATCCGTGCTGGTGAGTTAGATTTCGGTATCGTTCAATCTGACTGGCAATATCACGGCTACAACGGCACAAGCAAATTTGAAGAGCAAGGCCCTTACAAAAAGCTTCGTGCAATGTTCTCTCTACACACCGAACCGTTCAACATCATCGCTCGTGCTGATGCAGGTATTGAAAACGTAACAGACCTTAAAGGTAAGCGCGTCAATATCGGTAACCCAGGCTCTGGTGACCGCGCAACTATGGGCGTGGTTATGGATGCAATGGGCTGGACCAACGACGACTTCAAACTGGCTTCTGAGCTAAAAGGTTCTGAACGTTCTCAAGCACTTTGTGACAACAAAATCGACGCATTTGTGTATGTTGTTGGTCATCCAAACGGATCAATCAAAGAAGCAACAACGTCTTGTGACGCGAAGCTAATCTCAGCGACTGGTGAGAAAATCGATGGCATCGTATCAGCAAACCCATACTACGCTTACAGCACAGTACCTGCTGGCATGTACCGTGGTACAGAGGGTGACGTAAACAGCTTCGGTGTAGCAGCAACTATGGTAACCACGTCAGACGTTTCTGACGAAACAGCTTACAACGTTGCCAAGGCTGTGTTTGAAAACTTCGACACATTCAAACGTCTACACCCAGCATTTGCAAACCTGAAGAAAGAAGACATGGTGAAAGCTGGTCTTTCAATCCCTCTTCACCCAGGTGCTGAGAAGTACTACAAAGAAGTTGGCCTTCTAAAATAAGACCACTTCGCAGGGGAAGCAGCGCTTCCCCTGCCTCTTTCTATCATGAGTAACACTCAGAACAACAAACACTAGTACACCCGACTGGTGTGGCTATTTGGGCTCTCTTTCCAAGCCCGTCATTTAGAGCCCTAAAAAAACACAACGAAAACTACACGTTTGCATCCATTGACTACAATGTTAAATGCGAAATACGGTTCTGTGCCTTTGTTCTAAAGTCACAGACCTAAAAATAATAAAGGACAACGTACATGACGCAGACAACACAACCGTCGCAAGATGTGCAAGACATGGTCGCACAAGCTGACACTGGAGCAAGAAGCCCGAAAGGGATACCCGCCAAGATCCTTTGGTTTGTTCCGCTTTGTTGGTCGCTATTTCAACTTTGGTACGCATCACCACTACCATTTGTGTTCAATTTTGGCGTACTGAACGACACTGAAGCGCGTTCTATCCACCTGACATTTGCTATCTTTTTAGCGTTTACTGCTTACCCAGCAATGAAGAATTCTCCTCGTGACCGAATTCCTGCCATTGACTGGATTTTAGCGCTTGCGGGCAGTTTTTCTGCCGCTTATATCTATCTATTCTATACCCAGCTCGCTGGTCGATCTGGCGCACCAACGACAATGGATATCGTCGTTGCCGTAACGGGTATGATTCTTTTATTAGAAGCAACACGCCGTGCACTCGGTCCACCGCTAATGGTCGTTGCAGCAGTATTCCTGCTATATACGTTCGGTGGTCCTTATATGCCGGATGTCATCGCTCACAAAGGCGCTAGCCTTAACAAAGCGATGTCACACCTATGGCTCACCACAGAGGGTGTGTTTGGTGTGGCTCTAGGCGTATCCACCTCATTTGTATTCCTGTTCGTACTATTCGGCGCCATGCTTGAACGTGCCGGTGCGGGGGCTTACTTCATCAAAGTAGCGTTCTCACTACTTGGTCACATGCGTGGCGGCCCAGCAAAAGCTGCAGTTGTCGCATCAGGCCTGTCTGGACTTGTTTCTGGTTCTTCCATCGCTAACGTAGTAACGACCGGTACATTTACAATCCCGCTGATGAAACGAGTAGGCTTCCCTGGCACCAAGGCTGGTGCAGTAGAGGTCGCAGCATCAACTAACGGTCAGCTCACTCCACCAATCATGGGTGCCGCGGCCTTCTTGATGGTTGAGTACGTGGGTATCTCTTATGTTGAGGTTATCAAAGCGGCCTTGCTGCCTGCGCTTATCTCATACATAGCGCTTATTTACATCGTGCACCTTGAAGCCTGTAAAGCGGGCATGACGGGACTGCCGCGTCGCCATAACCCAACGCTAGTACAAAGTCTGCTGTCGTTTACAGGCACCATCTTAGGGCTTTGCGTGATTAGTGCTGTGGTTTACTACGGTATCGGTTGGACTAAAGATGTGTTTGGTGATGCCGCCACCCCAATCGTTAGTGTAGCTCTACTACTTTCATACATAGGTTTATTACGCGTCTCCGCTAAATACGCCAAAGAAGGTGGTATGGAGATCGATGCTGAACTCAATGAAGTCCCTGATCCAGGTCCAACCATTAAATCTGGTCTGCACTTCCTACTGCCTATCGTCGTCCTTGTTTGGTGTTTGACTGTTGAGCGCTTCTCTCCAGGTCTATCTGCATTCTGGGCAACGGTGTTTATGATCTTCATCCTAATCACCCAACGTCCGCTCATTGCCTTGATGGCAAAAACCAGTGACGTCACTGAGGAGCTCAAAGCGGGTTTTGTGGACCTAGCCGAAAGTCTTGTTTCCGGCGCTCGAAACATGATTGGTATCGGTGTAGCTACTGCTGCAGCGGGCACGGTTGTGGGTGTTGTTACCCTCACGGGTATCGGCCTTGTAATGACCGACTTTGTTGAGTTCATCTCAGGCGGAAGCATCATCTTGATGCTGCTATTTACGGCCGTTATCTCGCTTATCTTAGGTATGGGCCTGCCGACGACAGCGAACTACATCGTGGTATCAACCTTGATGGCACCTGTTATTGTGACACTTGGCGCAGCACACGGTCTGATTATTCCTCTGATTGCCGTTCACCTGTTCGTATTCTATTTCGGTATTCTGGCGGATGATACGCCACCGGTAGGTCTTGCAGCCTTCGCTGCGGCAGCCATTGCTAAATCAGACCCTATCCGTACTGGTATCCAAGGCTTCACCTACGATATTCGTACCGCGATTCTGCCGTTTATGTTTATCTTTAACACTCAGTTGTTGATGATGGGCATCGACTCATGGTGGCACTTAGCTCTCACCGTTATCTCTGCGGTCATCGCGATGTTGATCTTCTCTGCAGCGACGCAAGGGTGGTGGTTCACTAAGAACAAATGGTGGGAAACCGTGCTGCTACTCGCGCTAACGTTCACCTTCTTCCGACCAGGTTTCTGGTGGGATATGGTCTATCCAGCGAAAGTTCTTTCACCTGGGGTTGAGATAGCTCAAGTTACTGAAAACTTAAATGTTGGACAATCCCTCGAGTTGAGAGTCGCTGGCGAAACCCTTGAAGGCAAATACGTTGAGAAAACAGTTCGCCTACCATTTGAGGATGATGCTGTCAGCGCAGACGACCGTATTGCTTCTATGGGTCTAATGCTTAACGAGACCGACGGCAAGATGATTGTCGATATGGTTGAGTTTGGTAGCCCTGCTGAAGCATCTGGTTTGGACTTCGACTGGGAAATCAAATCTATCGTGCAGGAAGCAGATAGACCAATGAAAGAGTGGGTCTTTGTACCTGCCCTACTTTTGCTTCTCGTTATGGCGATGAATCAAAAGCGCCGCGCTCGTCGTGAGAGTTTGAGCGCCTAAGGTAATTTTGGCTCCAAGTATTTAAACTTGGGGCCCTCTACCTTAAAACGGAACGGATAATACTAGCCAAGCTTATGCTTTACCCTATGCTAGTAGGGTAGGAACCAAAAAGAGAAATAACATGTACAAGCAAATCCTTGTTCCTGTCGATCTGAATGACAAAGGCTTTTCTGACAAAGCCGTCGAAATTGCGGTTTGGCACGCCAAACACTCAAACGCAGAAGTCCATCTACTGAATGTGCTGCCTGGCATTCACATGTCTATGGTCGCGACCTACTTTCCTAAGGACGCTGCTGCGCAAATGAAGAATGATGTTAAGGCGCAGCTTAAAGCGTTCGCCGAACAACACATCTCTGACGACGTGGTGTATAAGGTGCATGTCGCAGAAGGCAAGCCGTACGCGACCATCCTAGACTACGCTGAGCGTCTTGGCGCTGATCTTATTGTCATGCCAAGCCATAAACGTTCGAAGATAGATAAAGTGGTCTTGGGTTCAGTGGCAAGTAAGGTAGTGCAGAACTCCCCAATCAATGTGCTCGTTGTGAAACCACAAGCCAATTAGACATTGCGGCTACCTCTGCGTGCTTCGAGTTAGCTCTGTTAGACAAGTCCCACCTTACGTGGGACTTTTTACTTTTAACGCACTAGCTTGGAATGTTCTATACAACTCGATTCTGCTCAACACCTTGGCTAGTCGCCTCTAGATTACTGACCAATATCTCACACAGTCTAGTAATCGATGAATCACTCCCCCACGCGACATGAGGCGTTAGAATCAAGTTTGGCAGGTGTTGATTCGCAACCAATGGGTTATCCATCGGTGCCGGCTCTTTTGTAAATACATCGACACCAGCACCAGCAATTTCGCCACGTTCCAATGCACTGACCAATGCGCTCTCATCAACTAAACCACCTCGACCCGTGTTGATGAGCAAAGCCGTTGATTTCATCTTACTAAGTGCATTCGCATCAATAAGGTTGCGGGTTTCATCCGTTAACGGACACAGCAGAGCTATCGCATCACTCGTCTCAAGGCAGTCCTCAAATGAAACATACCCTGATCTGCACTCGCTTACGCCCCGACGCTCAGCAAACTGCACCTTAACACCAATAGCGCGTGCTAGCGCGGCGGTAGCTTGACCTAGTGTGCCACTGCCAATGATGCCGAGAGTCGATCCCGCCATATCTTGTATAGGATGAGTAAAGAAGCAAAACTTTTTCTGACGCTGCCATTCCCCATCAGCAATGTCTTTGTGATAAGCAAACAGGTTACGTTTAAGGGCAAATAGCAGCCCGATGATGTGCTCCGGGACCGATTGGGTCGCGTAACCTTGGATATTAGTGACTCGGATCTGATGTTTTCGGCAGTAGTCTAAATCAACATTATTGACTCCAGTCGCAGCAACGGCGATGTGCTCCAGTCGAGACGCAGTATTTAGCGCATCTTCTCCAAGATACACCTTATTGCTGATCACAATATCGGCATCGGAGATCCGTTGCGCGACCTCGTGAGGTGCTGTCTCAGGGTAATTGACCCATTGGTGCTCAAAAGTAGGCTGGGGAATAAGAATATGTGCTGGAATCGTGTCTCGGTCTAAAAACACAATCTTTTTGGCGGCCATGATGTCTCCTTTGATATTCACGGCCGACAAACAATTTATGGCCGAGGCAGGCTCTTATAATCGGGTAAATGCGGCGCGGGGTCAAAGTGCTCAATCACAAGTTGTTCAGTCTGCTCGTAGAAATCACAAGGAACAAAAACCGATTGTAACTGCTCTGATTGCGGATGATAGAAACACAGCTCTGAAGCATGCAGCTCAAGTCGCTGAGAATAATTCATCGCGTCTTCATGAGCGTAAAATTCATCGCCAACAATAGGGTGCCCTAACTCAAGCAAATGCACTCGCAGTTGATGTGAGCGCCCCGTGATAGGAAACAATCGAACAACACTGGTTTTCTCTTCTTGCTTAACGACCTGATAATAAGTCTGCGAGGGTTTGCCATGCTCGTAACATACCTTTTGACGTGGACGGTTTGGCCAATCACAGATCAAGGGTAAATCGATAAGCCCTTCGCGCTCGGAAGGCGTCCCCCACACTCGCGCGTAGTAGATCTTATGAGTCAGGCGGTATTGGAACTGCTTTTTGAGTGAACGCTCGGCTTCCTTCGTCTTGGCTAAAAGCATAAGTCCAGAGGTCGACATGTCTAATCTATGTACCACCTGAATCTCCGGATAGTCGACCACCAGTCGACTCCACATACTGTCGTAATGCTCAGCCGCTTTCCCTGGCACGGATAAAAGCCCTGATGGCTTGTTAACCGCAAGGATGGTCTCATCCTCATAGACGATATCAATCCAAGGATCAGTTGGCGGAGTGTAACTTAGCATGGCCATATATAGGTCTCGCGCTGTATAGCTGGGTAAAAAAGTAGGAAAAACAAAAGGCGCAACTTTCGCTGCGCCATTCTATCAGTTAAATAATGTGTCAGCGAAACGCTTAATTATGACTGACCACAATCAAGCGAAGTGAATCCAGCTGAACCTGAGCCTTGTTGATGTACTCATCTAGCTCAGAGATTTGAGATTCAATGGCATCAATCTCTTCATCACGAATATTTGGGTTAACCGCCTTGAGGGCTTGTAGACGCTCAAGCTCACCATTTAGGCTCGCATACATGGCTTTATGAGCCTCTTCACGAACCACGGTTAGCTTCTCTTCCACGGCACCATTACCCGCTTCAATCAAACGATGTACATCCGCTTGAACCGAGGTAACGAGCTTACTTGCTAGATGGCGGTTTACTGGGCTTAGCTGGCGATTAAAGCCTTCAAACTCGACCTGTGCCGAGAGGTCATTACCACGCCCGTCCATCATCATGCGAATTGGTGTTGGTGGCAGGAAGCGGCTAATACCGCTCTTCTTTGGTGCCTGAGCATCGACAACGTAAACCAACTCAAGCAAGATGGTTCCTACTGGCAGTGCTTTGTTCTTTAAAAGCGATACCGCACAGGTACCAACGCCTTCGCTCATCACCAAGTCGATACCACCTTGAATCATTGGGTGTTCCCAGCTGATAAAGTTCATATCTTCGCGAGATAAGGCAGTATCACGGTCAAAGGTGATGGTTGCCCCCTCATATGGAAGACCTGGATAACTTGGTACCATCATATGCTCAGATGGCGTCACAACGAGGGCATTCTCACCTTTGTCGTCTTGGTTAAGACCTATGGTGTCAAATAAGCTAAGGGCAAAAGTCACTAGGTTAGTGTCGCCATCCGTTGCCGAGATCTTCTCAACAATTTCTTGCGCGGCCTCACCACCGTTAGAATGCATTTCGAGCAGGCGGTCACGACCTTGCTCCAACTCATGCTTGAGTTCTTGGTTGTACTGTCGTGAGCCCTCAATGACATCATCGAGCTCGCTTGTATCACCGCTTGCCAGCATGTTAATGATGCTCTCTTCATAGCGGTCATACACCATACGCCCCGTTGGGCAGGTTTCTGCGAACGCATTGAGCCCCTCATTGAACCAGCGCGCAAGAATGCCCTGAGAGGTGCCTTCAAGATAAGGAACATGCACATCAATATCACGTTTTTGACCAATACGGTCCAAACGACCAATGCGCTGCTCCAGTAGATCTGGGTTAAATGGGAGATCGAACATGACCAACTGGTTAGCAAATTGGAAGTTACGACCTTCAGAGCCAATTTCACTACAGATCAGCACCTGAGCACCGCCCTCTTCCTGCGCAAAGTAAGCCGCGGCTTTATCACGTTCAAGAATAGACATGCCTTCGTGGAACACAGTGGCACGAATACCTTCACGCTCACGTAGAGCCTGTTCGAGCTGCAGCGCAGTACTAGCGCGTGAAGCAATCACCAATACCTTTTCACTGCGCTTCGCGGTAATCTTTTCAATCAACCAATTCACACGAGAATCGAATTGCCACCAGCTTGAATCTTCCCCTTCAAATTCTTGGAAGATCTCCTCTGGATAGAGCATTTTCATCGCGCGCGCTTCAGGCGTCATCTTGCCACCGATCATGCCAGAGACACGCATTGACGTTGTGTACTGCTGAGGGATCGGCATCGGAATCAGATTCACGTTACGGGTAGGAAACCCTTTGATTGCTGCTCGTGTGTTTCTGAACAAAACACGCCCCGTACCGTGGCGATCCATCAGGTTATCGATAAGCTCTTGGCGCGCCGTCGCTTTCTCTTCATCACTTGCGTTGCTCTCAAGCACATTGAACAGTGGCTCAACGTCTTGCTCTGAAAGCAGTTCAGTGATCTGGTTTTTCGCATCATCAACCAAGGCTTGACCAGAGAACAAAGCCGTTACTGCATCTGCGACGGGTGCGTACTGGTCTTCTTCTTTAACAAAAGCTTCGTAATCAAAGAATCGGTCAGCATCGAGAAGACGCAAACGGGCAAAGTGACTTTCGCGACCAAGTTGCTCTGGCGTTGCAGTCAGTAGAAGGACACCAGGTGTCTTTTCCGCTAGTGCTTCAACAACTTGATATTGTCGGCTTGGCTGCTCTTGGCTCCATTCTAGGTGGTGCGCTTCATCGACAACCAATAGGTCCCATTCCCCTTCTAGCGCTTGCTCGAAACGCTTGCGGCTCTTACGTAGGAAGTCCAGTGAACACAATACAAGTTGCTGAGTATCAAATGGATTGTCTGACTCGGCGTAGGCTTCAATACAGCGCTCTTCATCAAAGATAGAGAAATGCAGGTTAAAGCGGCGCATCATCTCAACTAACCATTGATGCTGAAGCGTCTCTGGTACCACAATCAAAATGCGCTGAGCACGTCCTGAAAGTACTTGTTGGTGAATGATCATACCCGCTTCAATGGTCTTACCCAGACCCACTTCATCCGCTAGCAGTACGCGAGGCGCAAAACGGCGACCGACTTCGTGTGCGATGAATAACTGATGCGGAATCAGACCAGCACGCATACCACATAGTCCACGCATTGGACTCTTGTGCTGCTCATACTGGTTACTGAGGGCTCGATAACGCAGCACAAAGTTGTCCATACGATCAATCTGACCAGCGAACAACTTGTCCTGAGGTTTGTTAAAACGAATTTGGTGGCTTAAGAAAATCTCGCGCAGCGCGACATTGGTCTCTTCAGTATCCTGACGTGTACCTATATAAGTAAACACACCCTGGTCTTCAATGACCTCTTCAACCTCTAGTGACCAACCTTCTTGGCACTCTATGACATCACCGACATTAAACGTAACTCGGGTAACAGGCGCATCATTACGTGCGTAAACGCGATTCTCTTCTGATGCTGCAAACATAAGTGATACTGTTCTCGCATCCAATGCGACGACCGTACCTAAACCTAAATCACTTTCCGTATCGCTAATCCAGCGCTGCCCTAAAGCAAATGTCATAGAGAGACTACCTCAATTCGTATCGATTTCTTTTTTATTTCGGCGGTAACTCAGCTTGCAATTGCCTACAAACTGCGCTCAAAACTCCGCCCAAATAATAGTAGGTGATCGCGCAAATTTTGCTCGCGCCATCCCTTGGATGAAAGGTCGCTAATCTTACTCGAAGGCGTGATACAGGTCACGCCAATTACAAGGAAAACCTGAGTTTTTTTTGAATTGTCGTGGTTGACATCAAACTGCAAAAAAAGAGTGTCATTTCTGAGAACCTAAGTGAGATTTTTCACTTATACTCAAATTGTGAACCTAAGCGATATGCCACTACTCGCCAAGCCCTGATAGTGGCATCTCTCGCATGGTTTACAGGGAATCAGGTTCAATCGACTTTGTCAGATTGAACGCATCACGGTTGACTCACTAGGATAGGAAATCAGAGCCAGCGTAGATCCCCTGCACCGTTTACGAGCGATTAGCGCAGTAAATGAATGCAACACGGAAGGACAGTCTGACTCGATCCCCATCCGAGTTAACCGCAAAGGACCAGCGCCAGTTGCGGCAAGGAGACTCTATGGGCGATACCGACCGTAAAATTTTCGTTCTCGACACCAATATTCTTCTCCACGAACCTCACGCCATTTTTTCATTCAAAGAACACGACGTCGTCATTCCAATGACGGTACTCGAAGAGCTCGATCGCATAAAAGACAGTAAGCGAGACGTAGCGCGAGATGCTCGAGTCGCCATACGAGCACTTGAAGATATTTTCAAAGACGCCACCCCAGATGAAATTTCTGAGGGCATTCCTTTTTCGAGTAATTTAGATGCAACTGGAACCATCTCTATCTTGGCAGACTATGTCTTGCAAGAAACGGTCAAAGCATTTGCCGACAAAGAGGGTGATAACCGCATTCTTAATGCCGTATTGTACCTACAGAACAAGCGCTCACCACGTGAAGTCGTGTTGGTGACCAAAGACATCAACATGCGCTTGCGTGCCAAAGGGGCGGGCGTACGTTTTGTCGAAGACTACCGAACCGACCAATTGATCGACGATGTTCAATACCTCACCAAAGGTTTCCAAAAATCAGAAGGGGCTTTTTGGGAGAACATCGATGAAGTGGAAACAAAAACCTTAGCGAGCAAGACCTATCACACCTTCGACCGAGAGGCTATCGACCCAACCTTTATTAACCAATACCTAATTGATGAATCGAGTGATTTTGCAGGCCGTGTTGCCGATATTGATGGTGAAAAAGTCACAATTCGCGACTTGAGCCAAGAACGGATGCTGTGTCGCCAAGCCTGGGATATTCGACCTAAAAACATCTATCAAGGCATGGCAATGGATGCCCTACTCGACCCCGACATCGATTTGGTGATCCTGACTGGCGCAGCCGGTAGTGGTAAAACGCTACTTGCCATGGCGGCAGCGTTGGAGATGACGATTGAACGAGGCATGTTCGATAAGATCATCGTCACCCGAAACACGCCTGACATAGGCGAGTCCATCGGCTTCTTACCGGGCACAGAAGAAGAAAAGATGATGCCTTGGCTAGCTGCAATCACCGATACCTTAGAGGCGCTGCATAAGAATGACCACTGTACAGAAGGGTCTCTGAAGTACATTTGTGATAAAGCCAATATTCAGTTCAAATCGATTAACTTTATGCGGGGTCGTTCGATTCAAAACGCGTTTGTACTGCTTGATGAATGTCAAAACCTAACGGCATCACAGATCAAGACCATTATCACGCGCTGTGGTGAAGGCACTAAGATTGTCTGCTCTGGTAACTTAGCGCAGATTGACTCCCCCTACTTAACCCCAGTCACCTCAGGGCTGACTTATATGGTAGAACGCTTTAAAAACTTTGGCGGTAGTGCCAACATCCACCTTAACGGTGTAGTGCGCAGTCGCTTAGCAGAGTTTGCTGAGGAGAATTTGTGAATCTTTCGCGGAATGACAATACCTCGTCATAAAAATACTCGTCATCCCCTTGAAAAAGGGGATCTCTTTCAGCGTATAACGCGCTGTGGGAGATCCTCGCTTTCGCGAGGATGACGGGCTATCGAATGACAGTTTGTGGTAGAACGAGGAAAGTTAGTCCGTGCCACCCACGGTTAGTGCATCCAACTTCAAGCTTGGCTGACCAACGCCAACAGGCACACTCTGACCGGCTTTACCACAAACGCCAACGCCACGATCAATGCTCAGGTCATTACCAACCATGGAAACCTGCTGCATGGCTTCGATACCTGAGCCAATCAAGGTAGCGCCTTTGACTGGGGCCGTGATCTTACCATCTTCAATAAGATAAGCTTCTGAAGCCGAGAATACGAACTTGCCAGACGTAATATCAACCTGGCCACCGCCAAAGTTAGGTGCATAAAGGCCTTTTTTAACCGTTGAGATAATCTCTTCTGGCGAGTGCTCACCTGGCAACATATAGGTATTGGTCATGCGCGGCATCGGCAAGTGCGCGTATGACTCACGACGTGCATTACCTGTTGGGTTCACACCCATTAAGCGAGCGTTAAGCTTGTCTTGCATGTAGCCTTTTAGTACGCCGTTCTCAATAAGCGTATTGTACTGACCATGGACACCTTCATCATCGACATTGAGTGAGCCGCGAAGATCTTGCAGTGTGCCGTCATCAACAATAGTGCAAAGGTTTGAAGTCACTTGCTCACCAAGCTTACCAGAGAATACCGATGACTCTTTACGATTGAAGTCACCCTCCAAGCCATGACCCACCGCTTCATGAAGCAGCACTCCCGGCCAGCCTGAGCCTAATACGACCGGCATAGTACCAGCTGGAGCATCAATCGCTTCTAGATTAACCAAGGCCTGACGAATAGCCTCGTCTGCATAGTTATAGGCAACCTGTTGGCCTTCTTCCGTTGATAGGAAGAAATCATAGCCATATCGACCGCCACCACCAGCGCTACCACGCTCACGTCGCTCACCCTTTTGCGCTAATACGCTAATAGATAAACGAACAAGCGGACGAACGTCACCAGCAAACGTGCCATCCGTTGCAGCGACTAGCATCTGCTCGTAAACACCACTGAGGCTCACCGACACTTCTTTTACCAACGGCTCTTTAGTTCGGATATAGGCATCGAGCTGTTTCAACAGTTCTGTCTTCTGCTGTTTCTCCCAGCTCTCTAGTGGGTTTACCGCAGCATAGTAAGCCTGATTATAGCTACGCGTTAGCGCTTTCACTTGAGCGCTTTGGCCTTGCTGTGCGATACCACGAGCGGCAATCGCGCTCTGTTTCAGGCCTTCAAGTGTAATTTGGTCGGAATAAGCAAATCCCGTTTTCTCTCCCGTTACAGCTCGAACACCCACACCTCGGTCGATGTTGAACGAACCATCTTTGATGATGCTGTCTTCCAGAACGAGTGATTCGTGCCAGCTGGATTGAAAGTAGATATCCGCATAGTCTATTTGGCGGGTCGCAATACTTGCTAGTGTCGCTTCAATGTCTTGCTCAGAAAGACCAGTTGGGCCCAATAGCGCGTCTTCTATGCGTTCCATATTTGATTACTCTTTTGTAAGTATAATTAGTGTAGATGCTGTTCGAAGCGGATATGTTTTGCGACAGGCATACTCTGTCTCACCTCTTCAACCACATCAAAATTCAGTTCAGCGGTAATGGTGCCGGCTTGCTGTTCAAGTTGGCCTTGAATCTCCCCCCATGGAGATATCACCATAGAATGCCCCCAGGTTTCTCTTCCACAAGGGTGCGTACCACATTGATTGGCGGCAATGATCCAGCACTGGTTTTCTATCGCTCTTGCACGTAAGAGCACTTCCCAGTGTGCTTTGCCCGTCACCGCTGTAAAGGCGGCGGGCACTACGATGACGTTTGCACCTTGTGCTCTCAACGCACAGTATAGGTGAGGGAAACGCAAATCATAACAAATAGATAGACCGATCGCGCCGAAATCGGTGGGTACCATGGCAATGTTACCTCCCGCCTTAAACGTCTCGGATTCCCGATATTTTCTATGACCGTCGTCGACGTCAACATCAAACATATGCAGCTTGTCATAGTGATTCATTCGCTGACCGTTCACATCAAAAACTAACGTTGTGGTAGAGACTTCCTTATCAGACACCCGAATAGGGAAACTGCCGATGATCAGATTCACTTTGTATTGCTTAGCAAGCTCAGCCAATTTTGTTTGATACGTCCCTTGACCTAAATACTCTGCGTGCTGGTGATAGTCTTCTCTTTGCCCAAACACCAGAGCGTTTTCTGGCGTTAATATCCAACGCATCCCTTTGCCAACCAAAAAAGCGACTTTCTCCTTAATATGTTGAAAGTTGCTCTCAGGATCGGGTCCTGAGGTCATTTGAATGATTCCAAAGCGTTCCTTGCTCATCGAATTCCTATTTCTCCTGCTTTAGATCCTCTGGCAGCTTGTATTCCCCTTTACTTCGGGAGATCTCGCTAACCGTTGGCGAATCTAGTGGTCCTTTGACCGAATAATTAACCTGGGTAACAACCTCAACAACCGGAGAGATCACCGTCGTCACGGCCAAAACAACCAACGCGGTTTGGGGTGTCACAGCAAAGGCGGTGATAATTGGAATACCCGAGGTCATATCCGGTGTGAAGCTCACCTCTGCATCCACAGTTTGTGTCGGCAACTCAGCTAAGCCTTTGATCTTCATTTCACCCGCGACCGCATCCATCATGATGTCGTTTGTCACAAACACACCGTCGCGAATCTTACCGGAACCTGTGATGGAGTTGAACGCCATCCCTTTATCAAACACATCGGTAAAATCGAGCTGCATCTTGCGTATGATCGAGTCTAAACTGAACAGACCTAATAATCGAGCGGCACCGCTGACATCTGAGATAACCCCCTTGCCGAGTTTGGTGTCCATCTCGCCGTTCACGGTATTAAGGCGCATTGACCATGGCGCACCTTCCCAGTCCAACTTAGCATTCATCTCAAATGGCGCACGCTGAATACCAGAGGTGATGCCGAATCGCTCCATTAGGTCGCTGTTGTTCTCACCCTTGACCTTAAAGTTCACCTTGGTCTTATTCTGGTCACCAGACACCAGCCAACTGCCGTCGATATTAACCTGGTTGGTCCCGCTAGATAGGTTAAACTTGTTCCAGACGAGCTTATTCCCAGAGCGTTCCACATCCATATCCACTTTGCCCACTTTGTAGCCTTGGAACCAAAAGTTATCGATCGTCAGCTGTGTATCGGGCAATACGTCAAATAATGAACGTTCAAAATCGCTCACTGGCGGTGCTTGCGGGTTCTCTTGCGTGATGATCGATTCATCTTCTTCAGCAAGCTCATCGAGCTCTGGAACATAGATGTGTAGACGATTAAGTGCTAAATGTAGCTCGTTATTGTCGCTATAACTTGCTTCACCTTTCGCCTCTTGGCTATCTAAAGAGAACTGCCAGCCCCCTTTCTTATATCTAGCATCGAAGTCCACATCATGCCATTCGATGCCACCTAACGTCAGTTCCTTCGCCTCGACTGTGGCTCTTCGTGGCAGAGGGAGTTCTGGTTTAGGTAAATCATCGAGCACCGCTTTTTTATCGCTTGGCGGCTCTTTGAATACTTCACTCCATTGGTCAAGGTTCAATTTATCCGAGCGCACCTGCACATAGTGACCGACAATCGGGCTAATCTTGAAGCCGCCCTCACCGAGTACTAAGTTCGTCGCTTCTAGAACAGGGACGTCTTTGGTGATATCAATTTCCGTCTGATACTTAACGGACGGCAGCTGCAATCGAGCAGAGATGCTTTCTTGATTTCCCGATGCCTGAAGTCGCGCCTTCCCCTTCTCTCCGAATGCCTTGCTGAGCGGATAAGGATACTGGCTGGCAATGGTTGTCAAGTTGGCATCGAGATCCAATTGATAAGTAAAGCCAACGTCATTGAGCTGAATATCGACATCCAAATGCCAAGGTGAGTGCCCCGCTAATCGGCTGACTACTTTGTCACCGATATACGGCTCTAATGGTGCCATTTTCCAATCGCCCACGGCATCAATGTTCACCGCATAGCCCTTGCCCGCATTCTGGCCTTGGAAATCAAGGTTGATTGGCTGATCCAGTAAGTTAGCCGACAACCCTGTCGCTTTCACCACATCATTATCGAACTCAACTCGACCAGACACCTGCTCTAACGTCATAGGTGGCGCATCGATTTCAACATGGTTATTACTCAGCTCAGCAAAACCCCACGCTCGTGATGGCGTGCTATCGCCTGAAAACGGAATGTAAAGCTGGAAATCGGCATTGACGTCACCACTCACCTGCACGGCTGTCAGCGCCGCACCGACTGAGTCGACTAATGGCGACGCCGTCATATAATCGCGTACCGCACTGCCTTTGCCTTTCGCTTTCGCTTCAATCTCTAGGTGGCCATCGCCGCTCAGCACAGGAATACGACCTGTGATGCGTTGTCCCTTAACGTTCATTAGAGTTGCAGCACGAGAATCTAGGTGCATGCTTTCATTTTGGAACAGCAGATCGAGTTGCAAGTCCGTAAGCGGCGGCCAATTGGTATCAAAACTAAACTTCGCATCTCTCAAGCCAACAAAGGCTTGGAACATACCGTTGTTTTCTCGGTACGGGAAATCAGACAATCTGCCATACCAAAGCAGTTTTGAGGTGTTTACGCGACCCGCTTGAATGGCAGCAGACAAGTAATCCGTCAGGCTTTGCCCCATCGCCAGCGTTGGGAGATAACGCCAGACTTCACCGGCATTGTACAAGTCGGCTTCAGCGTAAAAAGATAGAAATGGGCTGTCGTCTTTCGGAAAATCGAGCCTAAATGCACCAAGCACCTGAAGATCGGGCGTTGCCGCCGTCACTTTATCTGACCACAGTGACCAACCTTGCTCACCATGGTTCTCCCAATGGATATCAACAAGACCTTGTTTGATATTCAGCGGCGCTTGAAACACATCACCGTATGGAAATCTGTCATCAATCACTGATACGCGAGCATAAGCTCGCTCAGTATTACCGCGAACCTGACCAGAAACCTGCGAAAAGCCAGGCAACAGCGCCCATTGTGACATGGATACTTGCTGCAACTTGGCCGAGTATTTCAGTGAACCCTCACCATCAAGTTGGGAAACGCGTATATCCTCAATGCGACCACCAGGGTTTAGCTTGGTAAGCCAGTCATTTAGAGTTGCATTGTTGCTCAATGTGGTTAATGGCTTGAGTGCATTAACGTCTAACTGAGAGACATTCACCTGCCACTGATTATCACGATTCCAATCCACCGCAACATCGAGCTCCGGCCAAGCAATATCATCGGTTCGAGCGTTGACTTGATGAACGTTTAGTTGCCAACCAGATTCAGATGGCAAGAGGTGCAGTACCGCCGACTCGACAATGAGATCATGCTGCGTGTTAGCTTTTGACCAAGAGAGCTCTGACGGCAGTACTTCAAGATACGCTTCTTTTGCTTTGCTATCCTCAAGCTTTAACCAAGCTCGTGAACTGACTGAACCCGTTTCGATACCTGTTTGCTCTCTTTGCTCTTGTGATAGCCATGGCGTCAACGACATCTGTTCAACAGAGACATAAAAATCGCCACTGACGCTCGTTAAAGAACCATTATCGATAAAGTCGGCACGCACCTCGAGCGCATTTAGGTTCACATCGGCAATCGATACCACCCCCTGAGCAAGGTGGCGACGCTGCTCATTGCGCCATTGAAGGTTTTCGATTTCAAGCTGACGCGCTTCACCCGAGATCGAGGTGTAATGAATGCTCGAGTTAGCGACGGTAAAGCGGTCCAATTGACGTAGCAACAAGTTGTCGAGTCGCTGAATTAACTGCTCGCCACTTTTGGCAGGCGTCTTATCTTGCTCTGAATCCGTACTCTCCGTTGCTTTTAGCAAATCCACCGAACGAACATCGAGCACCATGTCATTGATGACCATGTCAGCAAGTACGGGTTGCTGCTGCAATAGAGTTTGTATGAGGTCGAACTCCAGTTCTAGGTTCGCCACCTTGAACTCAGTTTCAGGGCTATCAGGCAGGCCAACGGAGACCCCTTGAAGTGAGATGGAGGGGTGGGTATTTCGCCAAAAACCGCGAACATCTTTAAGCGAGACGTTAAGTCCGGTCCCTTGATTGATCCAAGTGACAATCTCAGGCTGGATTTTATTGAGTTGTGGCAAGCCCACACGCAGCACTGTGACCGTGGAGGCAAGCAGCACCAACACGGTCAGTAGAAGCCAAAGAAATAGGCGTACGATTTGATTAACGCGAGGACTCACAAACTTCTCATCACATCATAACAACGTCAAATTGTTCTTGAATATACAAAGGCTCTGCTTGAATACGCACTTGCTTACCAATAAAGACTTCAAGCTCAGCAAGCGCATGTGACTCATCACCCTCAAGCGCATCCGCCACAGCAGGCGCCGCATAAACCACAAAGTTATCGGCATCGTAAGCACGGTTAACGCGCGTGATTTCTCTCAGGATCTCGTAACAGACTGTCTCGACCGTCTTCACTGAACCACGCCCCTCACATGTTGGACAACCGCTACATAGGACATGTTCAATACTTTCGCGTGTGCGCTTACGAGTCATCTCGACTAAACCAAGCTGAGTAAAGCCATTGATGTTGGTTTTTACTCGATCTTTGGCTAGCGCAGCTTCCAATGACGTCAAAACGCGCTGACGGTGCTCATCAAGCCCCATATCAATAAAATCGATAATAATGATGCCACCAAGATTACGAAGTCGCAGCTGACGAGCAATGGCTTGCGTCGCTTCAACATTGGTATTGAAGATGGTCTCTTCTAGGTTACGTCGGCCCACAAACGCGCCAGTATTGATATCCACTGTGGTCATGGCTTCGGTTTGATCGATGATCAGGTAACCACCAGATTTAAGATCAACTTTGCGTTCCAGTGAGCGCTGAATCTCATTCTCAGTGTCAAACATATCGAAGATAGGCTTATCACCTTCGTACAGCTCGAGCAAAGATTCCAGCTCAGGTACGAACTCACTGGTGAACTCTTTTAGGCTCTCATAGATAAGGCGAGAGTCGACTTGAATGCGGGTGATCTCTGTGCCAACAAAATCACGCAAGATACGATGAGCTAAGCCCAATTCACCGTATAGCGTCGAGCGAGTTTTGTATTTAGACCGGCGCTCGTTGATTTTGAGCCAAAGTCGCTTTAGAAAAGCAGCATCTTGAGCAAGCTCTTTCTCATTGGCACCTTCTGCCGCAGTTCGGATGATAAAGCCACCATTTTCATCGCAATGCGCGGCGACAACCTGCTTAAGACGCAAGCGCTCTTCTTCACTCTCAATGCGCTGAGACACGCCAACATGACTGGCTCCAGGCATAAAGACGAGATAACGAGATGGCAAGGTAATGTCGGTAGTGAGACGCGCGCCTTTGGTGCCTAGCGGGTCTTTAACGACTTGCACAACAATATCCTGACCTTGGCGAACCAGCTCAGAAATATCGCGAACTTGGAACTGTTTTTTCTCATTCTCGGCAACACACTCAGTGTGAGGAACGATATCAGAGGCATGCAAGAAAGCCGCTTTCTCTAGGCCAATGTCAACGAACGCCGCCTGCATACCCGGTAAAACGCGGCTTACCTTGCCTTTGTAGATATTACCAACGATGCCACGCTTTGCTTCGCGCTCAATATGGACTTCTTGTAGAATTCCACTTTCAATCATCGCAACTCTTGTTTCACTAGGAGTTACGTTTATCAACAGCTCTGCACTCATGAGCGCACCTCAATATTTTTAATTATTTATAAATTCTTGCAAGAGCTGGTCAGTTTCATACAGTGGCAGTCCCATAACAGCGTAATAACTGCCCTCGATACGAGTGACAAAACGCCCACCTAATCCTTGGATACCATAACTGCCAGCTTTATCTTTGGGTTCACCGCTTTGCCAATATTGTTCTATTTCTTGTTCGCTAAGGGGTTTGAACCACACATCGGTCGTCACAACCACCGATGCTTGCTTTAATTCGCTTACTACACTGACCGCTGTCAGTACTTGGTGTTTTCGTCCAGACATGCTGCTGAGCATAGCTCTAGAGTGACTGAAATCACTTGGTTTTTCTAATACCGTCTCATCGAGCACGACGACCGTATCAGAGCCAACAACCACACTATTGGGCTTGCTTAATGCTAACCCGGCTTGCGCTTTTTCTAGCGATAGGCGCTCAACATATTGCTCGGGAGACTCACTCGCTTGCTTTTGCTCTTCAATGTCTGGGCTGACAATCGAAAAATCGTAACCCAGTTGAGTCAGTAATTCACGCCGCCTAGGTGACGTCGATGCCAATACAATAATCAAAGAGTGAGCTCTATCTGACATGCCAATGCCTTCTTACACGACGCAGCAGTAAAAACATCCATGGCCAAAGTATACAGTTAATCAGACCGCTCCACAGCGACATCGGATTAAAAGTCACGTCTTGGATCAAATACTCGCCGAAAAAGATGCACACCTCGAGCACCATAGAAAGCAATGCCATGATGGTTGCCTGCTGCCATAACGCCATGTTCCTGAGTACTAAGAAGTTTAACGCTATAACGTAGACGACTATCGACATCATCATGCCGCGGATACCTAGCGTAGAACCGACAAGCAGATCCCAGACTAAACCGACAAACAGAGCAGTACCCACATTGACACGATGCGGCAAGGCCAGCACCCAATATCCGAGTACTAAAAACAGCCATGAAGGACGGATGAAATCCAATACGCCAGGCCAGGGAATAGTTTGCAGAACGAGTGCGACCAACAACGATGTGCCAATCACCATATGACTGCGAAATGAACTGTTAGCCATGATTGTGTGTTAGTCCTTTATTCTGCATTGAGGATATCTTCCACTTCTTGCTGTTGCCTGTCGTTATTTGGCCAGATCAGCAGTAGGTAACGTAATCTGTCAAAATCCACTACCGGCTCCGCGACGATATTGGCAAACTCTCGGCGATTGTCACGTTGAACCGATTTGACATGAGCCACCGGGTACCCCTCAGGATAGATACCACCTAGACCTGAGGTGACGAGTAAATCGTCAGGCTGAATATCCGTACTGGTTGGAATGTGTTCCAACTGTATTTCATCAATGGATCCATTACCTGACCCAATAACACGAATATCATTTCGGATAACTTGAACTGGAATCGCGCTGTTCGAGTCAGTGAGCAACATAATTCGACTGTTGTGAGCACCAACAAAGGTAACCTGACCGACAATACCGTTCTCATTGATCACCGGCTGACCTTCATAAACGCCATCAATGCGGCCTTTATCGATCACCACTTGGTGGCGATACGGAGAGGTATCGACCGCCATTACTTCGGTCACCACCTTCTTCTCGTCTCGGACAAATGATGAGCCAAGAAGTTCTCTAAAGCGTTGGTTTTCTTCACGATATTGGTCAAGCAAAATTAAATCGCTTTTTAAGCGAAGCACCTCTCGTTTGAGGTTAATGTTTTGCTCTGCCAAGCCCTGACGGGTATTTAGGCGTTCATAAACGCCGTCAAACATCGAGCGAGGAAGGTTAGCCGCATATTGAATCGGTGCCACGGCACTGTTCAACAAGTAGCGAAAATTTGAGAATGTGTCTAAACGACTATCAGCCAGCATTAAGCCGGCTGATAATGTAACAGCAAGAAATAACCGAAGTTGTAAAGAAGGACCTCGACCAAATATTGGTTTCATGTACGCATAACCTTGATGTGGACTCTAGTTTTAGTGCCACACCAAAACTAGAGAGAAACCATTATTCTTCTGTAAATAGATCGCCACCGTGCATGTCGATCATTTCTAGCGCTTTACCGCCACCACGAGCCACACACGTTAGTGGATCTTCAGCGATAACAACTGGAATACCCGTCTCTTCTGTTAGCAGGCGGTCAAGGTCACGAAGCAGTGCACCGCCACCTGTTAGTACCATACCGTTTTCAGAGATATCCGATGCTAGCTCTGGTGGACACTGCTCTAGCGCAACCATCACAGCAGATACGATACCCGTTAGTGGCTCTTGAAGCGCCTCTAGGATCTCGTTTGAGTTTAGGCTAAAGCTACGTGGCACACCCTCTGCAAGGTTGCGACCACGAACCTCGATCTCTTCAACAGTATCACCTGGATACGCAGAGCCGATCTCGTGTTTGATCTTTTCAGCCGTTGCTTCACCAATCAAGCTACCGTAGTTACGGCGAACGTAGTTGATGATCGCTTCGTCGAAACGGTCACCACCGATACGAACAGACGATGAATAAACTACGCCGTTTAGCGAAATAACCGCAACTTCAGTCGTACCACCACCGATATCGACCACCATTGAACCCGTTGGCTCAGACACGCGAAGACCAGCACCAATTGCCGCTGCCATTGGCTCATCAATTAGGTACACTTCGCGCGCACCCGCACCCAGTGCCGATTCGCGAATCGCACGACGTTCAACTTGAGTAGAACCACAAGGGACACAGACAAGTACACGCGGGCTTGGCTTGAGTACGCTGTTGTCATGCACTTGCTTGATGAAGTGCTGAAGCATTTTCTCAGTCACGTAGAAGTCAGCGATTACGCCATCTTTCATCGGACGAATGGCAGAAATGTTACCAGGTGTACGACCTAGCATCTGTTTCGCTGCATGACCGACGGCCGCAACGCTCTTCGCTGAACCCGCACGGTCTTGACGGATAGCTACAACAGAAGGCTCGTCTAGGACGATACCCTGTCCTTTTACATAAATCAGTGTGTTGGCAGTACCTAAATCAATCGATAGGTCGTTAGAAAACATGCCACGCAGTTTTTTAAACATATTCTTCGCTCGTCCTGCAAGAATTAGAAGACAAAAATTGCACTAAATGTACCAATGCCGCGCCATCACAGCAAGGCATTGAAGCAGAAACATTGGAGGAAACCCCCATTTTCTTACAGTTTCCTTACTTAACGCAAAAAATTCACAGGATTTATTGGCGAGATGCGATTAACCAGCCTTCATAAATACGCTCAATGCCATCCCCTCGCCCTAAAAAAACCGTCTCGTTAAGTCGCGAATGCGAACCAAACCATAAAACCCACCAATAACGCGACAACATACGATAACCCGTGACCCGCAATCTGGTATTCTATGGGGATATTCCACCAGTTTATAATTACTATGAATCGTTCGCGTTTTACTGTTCTGCTTTTGTCTAGTGCCTTAGCATCCGCCTCATTAGTTGGGTGTAATGACGACAGTTCGGTATCCTTGGGAGACCCAATTCCTACCGCACCAATCAAAAAGCATGGTCCTGACTGTGACCCAAGCGCAGTGTCACAAACCATTCGATTCATACACGTCGCAGACTTACATGGCCATTTTGGTTATCGAGAACAATTCTATAGCAAGATCAAACAGGCACACCTGTCTGCCCTTGACGACAACGCCTATACGCTGTTTACCAATGGTGGCGATGACTACGAAAAAGGTACGGTCGCAGAGCAATTGTCTGGGGGTTATGCGACACTCGAAGCAACTCAGGCGCTCGCATTCGACTATCGCGTTATCGGTAATCACGACTTTGCTTGGGGCCCTGAACAGTTATTAGAGTATTCAAGAGACGACGTTGCCACCGTGCTCGCGTCGAATACATCCTACTATGGGAACGATACGGAAGGCTTTAACGGTGTCGACTTTGCGATTGCACAGGTGGGCTGTGTTAAGGTCGGATTTTTCGGCATGACCTCAGGGCCATGGAATGAACTAGACCAAGAAGTCACGCCTCCTGGCGATTTTATTGACGATTTTAGCATGCGTTGGGACTGGAACGACCGTGCAAGAGAGCTCATTTCAGCCTATGGTGAGCAGGTCGATTACATGGTTATGCTCAGCCACCTCGGCCACGGCACGGATACCGCTTTGGCTGAATTTGTCGATGGTATTGACCTTGTCCTTGGCGGGCATACCCATGATTCACCCACCACAACTCTTATTAACAACAGTACGGTTGTGTTACCTGACTTTAATGCTAAAGGTTACACCGACATTACGGTTACCTTTGATCTTGCCACTAAAACCGCAACGACGAGCGCTCCTCAACCACAAAGTATTGCTGAATCTTCACCTATCGATCAAACCACTCAAACCAAGATCGATAGCATCATGGGCACCTATGCGCCAGACGCCAGCACTGAAATCGCAATTTCTCAAAAACAGCCCTCACGCGACGAAGTTCTCGACATCCTTCATGCCAGCCTGACCGACTTTACCGCTCCGAAGACAGCAAAACGTTACACAATTAACGCGAGTTTCCTCAACCGCGATGAGATCGAAGACAGCGAAATTTGGGCCCCAGGCTCATTGACACAAGAGGATTTTCACAACGCCTACCCGATTGAGCGCCAGCCGTCCAACACGCCGGGGTTCAGCGCCTTATATCAGGTCATCGTTAGCGGAGATGAGCTGATTAACATGATTGAATCTGACACTGAGCTTGCCTATCGAGGTCCTGCAGTAAACGATATTGATGTAACGGAGAATTACAACATTGGATTATTCAAGTCAGCGGCCTGGAATCCAGAGCTTTTTTTCAATGCGAGTTACTACACGAAGGAAGAAGCAGAACTAATAGCCGAAGCATGGGAGATTTTTGATAACTATGCGCGTTCACGCACGGCGAACTGCTTATACCTCGATGCCGATGACCTACTGTTTAGCTGTGACCAAGATGCCCCCAACACCACTTCAATCTGGAATTTCTCAGACAGCAGTGACATCTTTGCCACCGAGCAAAATCAAGCTTCTTCAGTGGAACTCACTGATGAACTTGGCGATGCTCTGCTCTGCGGCAGCAACTTGCTTAGCTGCGGCACCACAGAGTCACTTTCGGTTCCTACACTGCCTGATGGTAGTATCGGCAACATTATCAAGCTCGGAGCCCTAACGGCGTTGAGCAATGGTCGTTTTGAGCTCTCGACACAACATGCAGCGAATGGTGATTTCGCAAGTCTTGACCGTATTTCGAATTACACGTTGGTCTTCGATGCGCTATGGCCAGCCAGTGACAAATACCGAGCCCTTGTCGATGCCAACGACGACGATGGTCAACCCAACATCTATCTCTCTCCAGAAGGAGATATTGGAGTCTCACCACAATATGAAGGTTATTTTGAGCCTAATACTTGGTATCGAATTGCCTTGGTATTTTTTGCATCCAGTGAAGGAGACGTCGCGTACAAGCTCTATGCCGATGGCGAGTTTATTGCGTCCATGCGTTATGCCGGTTTAGGACAACTTTGGTCAATGGACAGAAATGGGTTAGCGCTATTTACAGATACAGCTGACGGCAAGTTTGAGTCGGGCGAGGTCTACCTAAACTCGCTCATGTTCACACCTCGCTCACTGACCAGCAATGATATTGCGGCGCTCGGAGGGGTGAAAAACGCCATTGATTACACCCCTTCCGTTCGCACACTTAGCCAATCAGTTGAACGTGCTTACCAAGATGCGCCAGTAGATTGGGCTCACAAGTGGGTCACACAGCGTGCCAAGTTCTTTAATAACAGGGAAAAATAGCCAGACAGCGGACTAGAAATAGTCCGCATATAACCTTAGTGGATCCGGTTGAAGTCGTGCTTTGCGCCAGTTCGAATCAAAGTGATACTTGAGATAAACGTTAAACACGCTTGGCTGATAATCGCTCGCAAATTGCTGTGATACATAACCGACAAAACTCCAATGATCGCTGATCCGATATTCAGTATAAAGCTGCAAACCAGCACTGACCCCTTGTGATGTTGACGGAGAGGTACCTGGAATATTGTATGGCGCATCAAACGACGCATTGGAGAATGAGACCGTTCCCCTCACTCCATAAGTCCAGTCAAAACTATGACGTCGATAGTAGGAAACGGGCACAGAGAACGACGTATAGTTTTGCGGACTGTAATACTTACCATGGCCAATAATCACTTCATTGACATTTTTATCGTATCCCATATAAAACACGGTGCCCCCTAATGAGAAGGCTTCTTCATCTGTACTGATAAAGTTATAGTAAGTCCCGAGCATGCCTGACGTACGATCATTATCGGCAACATTGTTGCCTGTCAATTGATGGTACTCAAGGTAACCCCAGACCCCATAGGGACGACCGTCATTCCATGAGGCACTCAATGTAGCACCTGTGCGAGTGACCCCGCCAAACTCCGTCGTCTCCCCAGTGCGCTCGGTAACAGATAGGCCCGAATAAGAGATCAAACTCGCGGTAACCGGACGCTTAGAGAGATTGCCTCTCAATGTCACATCTCCCCACTCGGTCACACCTTCGATACCACCAACCCAGTCTGTATAACGAAAACCAACGGGCGTAGTACCAATATCGGCTTGCCAGTTATCCGCTTCCCAACCAATCGAAAACGCCTGCCCTACTCGATCACGCTCAAATTCAACATTGGTATTGTAGTACGTCAAAGAGCCGCTATTGAGGTACACGCTATCGGTTCTGAGCTTAAGTCGACCGTTCCATTCAGGCATGGCAATCCCAAGCTCAAACGGGACGGTTAGGTACTTTGAGCCACCTGGAACATTATTAAATTCTGAGCCAACAATGAAATATGACTCGTGCCGTTCATCCAAACGATCCAATGTGGCAATGATATCATTGGTCATCCAATTGTCGTCTGCTGCACGATAGGCGCTACCGATATCACGGGTACGGTCGAGGCCTAGTCGCTCTTTGTCGTCCAAAAGCAATGCTTGGCGAGCATACTGTTTCGTCAATGCGTCATTAGGCTGCTCAAGTGATGCTTCTTGTAGTTGCCAGTAATTAAAAGCGCTTAGCGATTTTAACGGCAAATGGTTGTTAAAGAAGTTGATATAAGGCTTATTGTTGGTTTGAAGTGCCATTGAAAGGCTACTTACCACCTGCTCATCACTGAGTTCGAACACACGCTGAGCCTGAATTTCTAACACAGGGTCAACATATTCGGGTGAGGCGGCCAACCACACACTCATTCGGGCGTCAGAAATAGGAAAGCCTTCCTCTAAACGCGCCAAATAAATCTCAGACGCCTGCTTGGTTTTCTGCTGCGCTAACAGTCTATCTGCTTCAAACAAGCTGTGTCGCTGAGTCATCGACGACGAGAGAGCATTCCTTCGTTTTGCCTCTTGATACACCGACTGATGGAACTTGGCATTATTCACATCAAACGCCGCTTGTGACATCAACTCCAGCTCGGGAATAGAGAGCTTAGCCACGTCGACAGCATCCATTTCAGCCTGTGCACGTTCATCAAATGGTGTTTCGGACCACAACACGATTGCACTAGGGCGATCCTTTTTCGCAACGTCATCAATGTAACGGACGAGATCATCACCTCGTAACCCTTGTGCAGCAATTTGCTGGCGATAGTATTCGAGTTTCACTCTAGAAAACGTTGCAACTTCAGCGGCCGTCAGCTGCTGAGCCTCGGAGGCATTAATGACATCAAACGCTTCTCTCCAGCGTCCTTGACCTGATAGGTAGAGTACATAAGCATGGGTATGCTCACTATCTTTATGTGCCTGATAGGCGTTTGTCATCACCTTATCAGCCAATCGAGAGTTACCCAAACGTAATACTTGCTCGGCAATGTTTCTTTTTACCCAAGGTAAATAAGCGTTGCTCTCCAGTACCTTTCTGAACTGCTCTCGAAACTGTTCGTTACTTTCGGGTAGCTCACTGCTAGCGACCAGTTGGTCGTAGACAAACAAATGCTCTACCTCAGCGGCATACGCTTCAATTTGAGCTCGTTGAGATCGGTTCAACGTGTTTAACGCCTCGTATTCCCCCCTATTGCCCTTTTCCGGATCATAGGTTTGCACCCATAACTGTATTGCTGAGCTGCTCAAAGGCTCTATCGTTAACGCTTTATTCGCAGCTTGGTGAGCTAACTTATACTCTTGTTGTTCAAGGTAAATTCGCCCTTTAATGGTATAGGCAAAGGATTGTTGGGGATCTAGAGAGATCGCCACATCGACCTGCTGCATTGCTTGTGCGTATTGCTGAGCACCTAAAGAACGCCTTGCTGCATCAAGCGCTTGCCAGAAACGAACAGAGCGAATTTCAGCCTCGTAGAAGTCAATAAGGTCAGGCGAATCATCGAGTTTTTGTGCCGTCAGGAAGTAATCGAGCGATATTTGGAAATCATTAGTGCTGTAATAATAACGACCTAAAGCTACTAGAGTGTCTGGATCATTAGGATACTTGCGGTTTGCCGCGAGTAAGGCGTTCAACGTCGATTTGTTGTACTGACCTTGATCAACACTCTCGAATGCAGCGAGCTTACCTCGATAAATAGGATCTCTTCTTAGTGTTTTTTCACGCTGCCAGTTCTGTCTTGCTGTCTCGTACTGTTGCTGAATAGATAGGTTTTCTGGGTGATAACTCGCAATCAGCTCAAACGTCTCCATCCACTTTTCGGACATGGGTTGGGTCTGCAGTTCATTCATCCACAACGTACTCGCGAACACCCCCAATCGGGAGTCATTGGCAAGCTCTCGATAGATGGCTAATGCCTCCTCCTCTCGTCCATAGCGGGAAAGGTGCCTGGCAAGTCCCAGTCTAATTTCCCCTACGTCGGGAAAACGCCTATTCAATTCCTCATAGGATTCAAGCACTTCTTGCTCATACTTTGGAAACGTCGACTTAAGCCCTAAATAACTCAGTTCACTGCTAATATCAGGGCGGTGAGGACCATAAAGTTTCTCGAACAGTTCCAGCGCAGCTTCATTCTGACCACCACGCTGCAGTAACAGCGCCTGATTGTACTGGTCTTGTTGGGTGGAATGTAGGGATAAGTAATTACCAAAAGCAGACACCAACTCTGAGTTAGTGCTCTTATCAAGCTTACCAAATAACGCTTGTGCTTCTTGTAACTGGTTATTTCGCACCAACCAACGCGCTTTCGCAAACACAGCCTCTGGACTATTTGGGGCAATAGCGAGCCAACGCTCTACCGCGCCTTCAACTAAGGTTTCATCTTGTTTGAGCTCACCAATCACAATTTGGTTTTCTAACCAATCTGGCGCGTTGCTATAAAAGATCGATGGCACATCCACCGCCCAGACGGAGGTACTGAAAACGGTTAATGCTGTCGCTGCTATCTTAGTTGATACCGCCCTCACTGTTACTGTTCACCTTTTTCAGCCCAAGGGAGCAATAACTCACCCGTATCACTAAAGCGATACTGGTTGTCATACCAACCCAAACCAAATAATGCCAACACATTGTTGTAGTACTCATCATTACTATCCGTCACTAGATTTGTGCGGATACGATTTGCCCACAAGTCTGCTATGTCCGTTGATGAGTGAATCATTAGTAAAGGTAACAGGGCAGCATCAAAGCCCACAGGGCCTTTCTTCTCTAGCCTTCCAGTTTGAGCATAGGTGTTAAGCGGTGCAAAGCCCTGAGTCATCGACTGCTTCGCAAAAGACGTCAATGAATCGATAATAGGCTGATAACCATCCATTGCATTCGGCATCATACCCGCCCAAAGGTAGCTTCGAATGGCATTGTAGTTACCAATGTCGGTCGTCTGTTGGTCGTAACTAATGGCATTACCATCATATAGCAACCAATCCGGGCTAACGCCTTTCGCCTGACTGTTCGTCAAAAGCTTAAGTGACCCTTGATAAAGATCTTTCCATTCTCCTTTGGTGTCGCGCGATGCAAACGCCGCTAACAACGGCATTGGAGTATAGCTAGGGTTGAGCTTGACCTTATCTTGCAGCTCAAAGCCTTGTTTACCGGGTAAAAGCTGTCTGTCACCTGGCCCAAAAGCGACCGTTTCTTCTCGCAAAATACGTTCAGCTAGCAAATAGCCGACATTCTGATAATAGTCATCACCCCAGATACGCCCAGCTTCGATCAAGGTATACGCGATCCACAAATCTGAGTCAGAAGCAGAGTTTGCATCGAGCACACCGTATCCCTGACTGGTTTTTCCCCACAACCAAGCAGGAAGACGAGCGGTGAGATCACCTTGCGCCAAATTCTGTTGAGTCCAGTTATAAAGCAGATCAAACGCCTTACGATCATTCGCCACTAGTGCAAAAAACAGGGCGTAAGACTGCCCTTCCGATGTCGTAATCAACCGCTTATCCGAACCATCGACAATGCGCCCTTGTGGTGTCATGTAAACCGCTTTGAAACGGCTCCAATCTTGCCATTCATCTGCGTGCGCCACGATTGTTGTCACGCTTAGCAAAAGAGCTAGGGTCGTAATCCAAGACTTCATAGCTAAGCTCCTTTATTTGCCAAACGTCGCTTGGCATAACGAGACAGCATTCGCCACATCAACATGGTAAACGCAACGACCAACAACAGAGCCACGGCAACCATTAGCATTGGGCGATCAGAAAAGTGATACCACACAAGATCGAACAGTGGTAGTTGACCTACGTAATAGTAATCGCCTACTTGATGGCTAGTGATGTCATTCTGCGTGATGGCAACTGCAGAGCCACTTATAGAATCTGCTCGCGCATTCATTGCACCAAAGAGCAATGGCACCGACGCATCATTACGGGCCGACAAAACAGTAACGGTGCGCTGCTTAGTCAGTGGAGACTCGAAGCTTGCAATAGAGGCAAACTCACCGCGAGCTCGCACGTTGGCACTCATGGTTGCCTGGCGACCAGATAAATTCGCTATGCCCTGCGCTTGCGGCTTCTCTGAAACTGCAGTGGCTTCAATGAAACGCCCTGACTCACTAGAACTCACATGCGCTAAGGACGTCGATGTCAGTTTAAATTTGTCAGCGGCCTGCACGCCAAGAACCAAAATATCTTTATCAACCAAGCTCGCTTCATCCCACTCTTCCAACAAATCGAACTGATAGGCTGGGAGGCCTGTTTTTTTCGAGATTAAACCCACAGTATTCAGTAAAAGCTCGACCTCTTTGCTGCTTGGTTTCGGCGAAATCACAACAGATGTCTCTGATAAGTCGGCCATTCGTGAATATGGGAACCCAGAGCTCACAAAAGAGTGAGCGTTTGGCATTCGGATGTAGTGAGGAAACCCTGAGAAATCTAGCGTCGAGTCACCGTCTACCGCCGCATAGTAGATAGACGGACCCACCCCCTCACAGATCCCCGTTGACACGTTGGCTATCTGGAAATTAAACGCCAAGGTATTGTTCTCGGTGATTTTAAATCCTGGCAGTTGTGTTGATGAACGCGCACTAAACGACTCGCTGCCTAAGATAGGCACACGCCACGTATCTTGTTCACCCTCACTTTTGTTCTCATCCAGCGGAAACGCACGCACAAAACGGTCATTGACCGAGATATTTAGGCGCGACGTCTTACTGCCCTTCAGCGGTGGCGAATAGCGATAGCTCAGCTTCATCGGAACGGTATTCGCATTCCATGTAAACAAGTCAGGAGGCAGAGTGAAACTCACTCGAATCGGCGGTAACTCAACGCCTTGTGATTCTAATTGATAGTTCCCCTCGATAAGCTCCGAGAACTTCACGGGTCTGTCTGTCGGTAGCCAATTGGGCGCATCATAGGGTTTGCGAGGTGCAACCTTATTCACACTGTTAATATACGCCACTTCCCCCGACATCAGTTGGCTACCGGCAACAAGTCCTTTCGCTGCTAACGCTAACTGTTCTTCATTCTTACCAAGCACTAGCAGCAGCTTTTTACCCGGAGCGCTGGGGTGTGTCACCATCTGGATAGTCGGCTTAGTGATCTCTGGCAGATCCTTAATAAGCTCAGGGCGTTTGTCATTGGTCGCCAGCACGATAGCATGATGGTTCGGCGTCTCATCTTGGAATACAGGAAAGCTCACCTCTCGCCAATTTGCTTGGCTCGAAAAGTATGACGCCACCACTGACGCTGAGTGCAGGTTTTGTAAGCCAAAATCTGACGGCATTACGACTGGAATGCTCACATCTTTTAGATCACGAGCATCAAAAAATGGCGCTGGAAGCAAACTGAGTTCATTGGCGACTTCAATATCGCGAACATCTAGAGTAATACGGCTCGCTGAGCCCAGCTCCCACCACAATGCAGGATCGCTAGCGTCACTGCACTCTTCATCAATGCGACCAATTAGCTCAAATTTAATCTGGTTGTAGTTCTTAAAAAAACGTCCGTCTAGATCGATGACTTTGGTTAACTGCGGTGAGTCGCTTTGTGCGAAATCCACCACATCCATCAACTCTTCGTTGAGATAGACACGTAAATGAGAAACACGAGCACGCAACGCAGGAGATGGAGCAAACTCTAAATTCAGCGAGCCACCAGTGATGATCTGATCAAGTCGTGATCCAAAGCCTAGATAAGCAGTTCCGCCACTTCCTTTTATTGAGATCGATGACGGACCAGCTATTTCACTGAAGGTATAGCTCACTTGCTTGGTCGAGGTATCAACAAAATCGGCCCACACTGAGGTCGACAGCATAGATGCCGCACCTAGTAGTAACCCCGATAAAGCGTGAATCAGTTTCATTCTTTGTTCCTATACAATCCAGCGAGGGCGATAAGAGGCAACGCTTGCCACCATATCGAACCACTTAAATACGACCGTTTTAACCATAGCAGGGCTAAATTCAATCATTTTCTTGATGCCAATCGCACTCGCGTAAAGCATGCTTTTCAAACTCTCTAATGGTTTATCTTGCTCATACGCTTGCTGCCACTTTGACCATGTATCAGAGCGAGCAAATGTACATTGCACAAAGCGCTTCTCTTTCTCCATGGTCATTGGTAATAGCTCTGCACCAATGACGCCATCTCTACTGAAACGGACGACGCAGCGAAACGATTCTTTGATTCCGTAGCGCTCTAGGGCGACCAGAACTTCATCGCCATTTTGGATATTAATATTTGGGTCCACTTGCATTCCAAGACCGCTAAACGAAAAATCCTTTAATCTAGCAGGATAGTGATGACCCGATGTCGTCATAAACGAAACGGGATAGTCGACATCAATTCGATGCGCCATACGCACCTGCTTTTCTTCTGCAGCGACAGCCAGCGCCACACCGAGAACAATGAGGTTGTACATCACCCAAAACAGGTTGACTAAAACGGTGGTGGTATCCGTAAACTCGTAGTCAAACAATCGGAAGATTCCGACAGCAAATCCTGTCAAATTTAGCAATAACAAACCAATAATGGGCTTACTGATGTCCCAATCAAAAAAGCGCTTATCAATCAACCCGCCTTTAGCGGTCACATTGAAGCTACCTTTTCCGGGAGAAAACAAGGCAACCGTCGTCGGAATCGCAATGTACCAAGCTAATACCGTCTCATACACTTCACCCCAGAAAGAGTGTCGATACTGACCTTGTATCCGCGAATTCGCGACATTCGCGTGAAACATGTGCGGCAAGACAAACAGTACGATAGCCAGCGCTGGCGCATAAATGATGTAGGCATCCAATATCAAGAAAGCCAGTGGCGCGACCATAAAAATTAAACGCGGTATACCACTTAAAAAGTGCATCATGCCGTTAAGGTAACAAAGTCGCTGCTGCCAAGAAAGTCCCTTCCCAAACAATGGGTTATCCGTCCTAAAGATTTGAGCCATACCTCGGGCCCATCGAATACGCTGCCCGATATGTGCGGACAGACTGTCGGTTGCAAGACCGGCCGAAATAGGCTCTTTGAGATACGCACTGCGATAGCCCAAACGATGCATTTTGAGTGCTGTGTGCGCATCTTCCGTCACGGTTTCCACGGCAACACCACCCACTTCTTCAAGAGGGCCACGTCGCAAGATGGCACACGACCCGCAGAAAAAGGCGGCATCCCACATATCGTTACCATCTTGAATCAAACCATAGAACAAGTTGCCTTCATTTGGCAGTTGTCTAAAGCGCGATAGGTTGCGCTCAAATGGGTCCGGAGAAAAGAAGTGGTGTGGGGTCTGTACGAGTGCCAAGTTATCGTCTTTTAAGAACGCTCCCATAGTGACTTGGAAAAATGCACGTGTCGGTATGTGGTCACAATCAAATATTGCAACGTAGTCACCATGAGTGCGCTTGAGGGCATAGTTTAGATTGCCCGCTTTAGCGTGTTCATTGGTTGGTCGTCGGATATAGCCAACGCCAGCTTGTTCCGCAAATGCCTGAAAATCATCTCTTTTTCCGTCATCAAGGATATAGATATTGATTTTGTTTTTTGGCCAATCAATAGCCGTCGCTGCCAGAACGGTCGCACGAACAACTTCCAACTCTTCATTATAAGTGGGAATAAACAGGTCGATACTTGGCCAAGTGTTAGAGTCCTCAGGTAACGCTTCGGGCGTTCGATTCAAAGGCCAGATCGTTTGGAAATAGCTGAGAAGCAGGACCATCCAGGAGTAGGTTTCCGCCATGAGCAGTACTAGCCCTAATATCATGTCCAGGTCTTTATCCCAGTTGATAGTCGATGAATATCGCCACCAGAGATAGCGACACGACGCAATCAGTGACAAGATAATAAGCAACATATTAGGCAGACGCCCTTTGACGCCCCGAACTGAGGCTGCCACTACCGCGAGTACACTGACAAAAACAACCTGAGCAGTTATCGAGAAAGGCACAGTCAAACAAAGCGCGGTGAGAATCAATAGAACGGCATAAAGCAAACTATCTGGCACAAAATGGTTGGCACTGCGTTTTACTCCTCGCCCTTCAAGACTATCATCAATTTTTGTCACAAGTCGTACAGATAAGCGCCGGCATAGCCCAAAGAAACGAGCATTCACTGCTCTTATCGCATTAAAATGACGCGTCAGGGTCCAATCCTTCCATGTGAAGTCTTGCTTAATAACAGATAACCAAAGGATTTGTATACAGAGCCTAAGATTGTCGCCAAAACTAAATTGGTTCATATCTATCTGCGGAAAGTAGCGATCCCAATCGGATCGCGAGGGGATTTGGCGCGAGAAAGCGACCACAACTAAGAAGCAAAGCAGTGGCAACGTATGACGGTTTTTTAACGCCATTTCAGATACTTGAATAGACTCTGAAAACTGACGAAGCAGATCGAGTGAAATAAATCGAGCAACAAACATGTTTATGAGCGTAGCTGGTTCTTTTCTATCTGAGACAACAACACGGTTGCCAATTGCCTAAATTCAACCGCCGCATTTGAGCGCTTTGCCGCGGTCATCACATTACCAAGCATGGCAAAGGCTTCTTGAATAGCAATATCAAAATAAAGGTGGGCAGAAACTAATCGAGTGCCGAGTAACTCCTCTAGCACCAATGCCATGTCTCTGGACAGCGCAACATCATGACGACACTGGTTTAGGACGAAGTAAGTTGACGGCTTTGCAGCATCACGTTGCAAGGCACGATTGAGCAGTGTTACCGAGCTAGGTGTCGGGTTAATAACATTGAGCGTTAGGGATATACGCTCCTCAAACAAGATATCGGAAATGTCGTGGGGCGCAGAAACAATCACGATTTCAAACTTGTCTTGTGCCGCGCTCAAGATCTCAGCGAGTATGTCAGTGTATTCAAGCGACGTAAATGTGGCCGTTCCATGAGGCAGAAAGTAACTGCCTATGGGATCTTTCATAAGCGCGCTTTTCCAGCTCTCTTGACGCTTAATAGCGTCAGTCCAGCCAAAAACATGCTCGGTTGAATGACCGAACCAAGGTCCACTCAGATTCTTGGGATCGAGGTCAACCAGCAATACTTTATGCCCCAATACTGTATAGGCGGCCGCTAGATTGGCAGCAACACTACTTGCTCCCACCCCAGCATGAACACCTTTAACAAGTATCACTGACATTAGTGTTTACTCTCCTTCAAGTTGTGCTTCTGAGAATGCTTCAACTTGGTTGTCGTGCACGACCAATGTTTTACCCTTATCATCGGTTTGCACTGTGTGGTTTGATTGCAAAAAACTCCATTTACTTTGCGATGATTCTATTTCGTTCTTACGTTCCAAGTTCTGATAACCAGTAGCCGGAATCCCGTAGGAATTATAGATCTGCTCTACATCAGCGGTGTGTTTTTGCATTACCTTAAACGACTCTTACTAAGATAAGTTTGTTCTAAATTTGAGCGCATAGTACACTAATACTCAATCAATATCACTATGATGAATGGTAAATAGGCAAATGATTCAGCAAATCATATACATTAACTCTTGGGAGTCATTGGAAAATTTGTTGATACAAAGCGAAAGAATCCCGCTTTTTAAAGCGACAGCTGACCTATTCACCTCCCCATTCAGTAAGAAATTTCTGACAACTGATGGTAATTTGACCACCAAGAGTAGAGAGTTTATTAACCAAGAATTCGACCGAATCTTGCTACCAGACGTTGAACTATCTATCTCTGACTTTTTGTCTGATATCTCACGAATTCCTAATGATAAGAATGTTCATATCGTTATATTGCTCGATCTAAATGAAAGCGCAAAACTAGATGTTAAATTTGCGATCGAACAAGCAACAGTTAATTTCAAAAACATTACATTTCTGTTACTGAATATTAGTGATGATTGCGATGCGAACGAATTTCGTGAAAGTTTGCCGGGGAGTTCGATATTTCTTGGTGAGTTTAAAACGCATCAAAAACAATGTTTTTTAAAAGTTGCGCTTTATCGGGACGGTAACACTCGTATAGAGAACAAATTGTTTGTCTTGTCAAACGATGGGAAGTCTCGCCCTCAGCGAGGTACACTTCCAGTGCTAGTTTCATCCCAAGCCGCAAGTAGAGAGTTTCTAAAAATACACGGTTTCCATTCATTTGAGGCTCATGATTTCCCAAATTCAGTCCTAGAAACCAGCAGTGAAGCGGTTGTCGTTTTAGCTTGTCGTGGATTCGACGACATACGCCTCGTCGCTAAAACCATTCTCGACAATAAGAACTTATATGGAGACAGCATTCATTTCGTAGTTAAAGAGCTCTCCCCTTGTATTCGTTACAATGATTTTCATATGCTTATCACTGCGGGGGCGCAAAGCATCGTTGAGCACAACCGAAATGAAGCATCACTTTATGACCAAATTCGCCTAGCTTCTATCACTCAGATGGAGGCTAGCTACCTAAACGAACAAAGCTTATTTGAGCAATTTAAGAGTCCGGTCCGTGAAAGTGGCTTTGTAAGCTATAGTGAGTTTAAGTCGATTACACTCAATGCAATCGAGCTTTGTCAGAATACTCAGATAGAATATGCGCTGGTCGAGCTGATTCCCTATTCTTCGGTGCCACTCAATGAGGTGGTCTCGTATAGTAAGATGAAACGGAGAGGAGACATTGCTTGCCAAATCGATGGGCGTGTCTTGATCTTTTTCAGCTCGTTACGCCGGTATGAGATACACCAGGCTTTGCTCAATGTCTTCGCAGTCGCGCCAAGCGAGTTGTTCATCGACGAAATACAACTGACAACGGCAGAAACGATCATCGACCGACTATCCAACCTTCAGGCAATCGACTACCTTGATAAAAGTGAGACCGATACATTGGAGGCTGATACGGCTATACCGATGAGCCGTTATGCTAAACCTGTCGATTGGGATGACGTATGAACATTGAAGACTTTCTGATTGTTGCTGGCTTGTTTACCCTTGTTGGATTAGCCATCGGCATTGTTGCGCCTAGTGTGTTCCGGATAGTCGCTAGGCTTATTTCCCGACTCAGCAAGCGCCCAAAACACTTAAGAGAAACCAAACTTTAAACCATGCATAGTACTAAGCCCATTGTTTCCATTTCCCTAGGCTGGTGGACACTCTACTTTGCGCTGAAGCTGGCCTTATACGCCAGTGATACATTGAATTTTTCTCCTTTGTACAACTTCAGCTTGCTTTGCTTTATCGCGATCCCTCTTCGCTCTCGTTGGATCAACATAGCTAGACACAGTGTTGCCATCGTATTGGCACTGCTTTTACTCCATCATGACTCCTATTTACCACCAATAGAACGCTTGTTTAGCCAATGGGATCTTGTCAGTCAATTTGATAGCGCTTACCTTTTTGCTTTGGCAAAAGATTTTGTCTCGGTCGACTTTTTGTTGCTCGGCTTTGTCCTATTTGTGGCTTACCTTTATCTCAATCAGATCTTACGTCTATCGACATTCGTGGTCTTGGGTATGATCGTAGCGTCTATTCCAAGTTCGTTCTGGCAAGTCTCCTTCACGACCGCCTCTCCACTGGAAAAGACTGAAGTTCAGCCCGCAGGAATATCGCCAGAGACACCGCAAGTGGCGATAGATACTTCATCAGAGGGGCTCACCAACTACATTGGTCAGTTTTTCAATCAGCAAGCATCAAAAACCTCGACACTAACCAGTATTGATGCACTTGCAGAGCAGCCTAACTTCGACATTTTATTTCTCAGTGTTTGTTCACTGGCCTGGGACGATTTGGAGTTCTCTGGCAACATCGATCATCCGATATTTAAAGAGTTCGACATTCTATTTAAGAAGTTTAACTCTGCCACGTCGTATAGTGGCCCTGCCGTTTTGAGGATCTTGCGGGCTAACTGTGGTCAGCAATCTCACGCAGACCTGTTCAATGATAATCTCACTCAACAGTGCTCACTGTTCGATCAACTCGCTCGCCTTGGATTCAGAAAAGAGGTTTTCATGAACCACGATGGCAAGTTTGATGGTTTCAATAAACACATTGCCAACAACATCGGTAGCTTCTCACCGGCCGTCGATATAGAGACGATGTCGCCGTCGCAATACGCATTTGATGGCACCAAGATATACAGCGATGAACAGATTCTCTCGCAATGGGAGCAACTTTCACACGACAAACCGACAGTGAGCCTCTACAACACGATCAGCATTCACGATGGTAACCGCGTTGTTGGTCAATCTGGCTCTCGCTTGGTCACCTACAAACGCCAGCAGAAAATACTGCTGGATGAATTGTATGCCTTCTTCCAATCACTTAAAGAGAGCAAGCGAAACGTGGTTGTCGTATTGCTTCCGGAGCATGGCGCAGCCGTTCGCGGTGACCGTATGCAGATATCAGGAATGAGAGAAATTCCAACAAAAGCAATCACTAATGTGCCTGTTGGTATTAAGTTTTTTGGTAACGCGACTATTGACAACCGTGCTCAATTAGATGTCGAAGAACCCGTTAGCTTCTTAGCTCTTAGCGATCTTCTTGCCAATATCGTCACGAGTGACATGTACCAAGGTAAGTCGACATCACTTGCATCGCTTACCCAAGGTCTGCCGACAACACCAGTCATCTCTCAGAACTCAGGAACCACCATGCTCGAAGTAGATGGTAAGCAGTTCTATAGCTTTGACGATCAATCTTGGACTGAGTACAGACCCCGCAGTAATTAAACCGGCACGATTACGTTCCTTGCATAACAAGCATAAAAAAGAGCTCTATCTAGCGAGATAGAGCTCTTCTTCAATGACTTTGGTTTAATCTCAACTAAGAGCGCTTCCAGCGATTTCTGCGTCCAGGTTTGATCGTCGCCGCTTTCGCTTTAACTTCTGGCAGCAACTGAGTCTCAGCAGCGAAATAACGCCCCTGTCCCCCAGTAACGCCCAGATCTATCAATGTGTGCCACTCTTTCTTAGTTTCCACACCAACCGCAATCACCTTGGTTGGGGCATCACCGCATGCACCAACCATACTTCGCACGAAGAGCTGGTTTTCATCTCGCTGATCAATGCGTTTCACTAGGCTGCGATGCAATTTGAGGTAGTCGACTTTTAAATCCTTTATGTAGTGCGTGCTGACAATCGAACGTCCCGCTTGCCCAACGATCACGGTGCACCCGAGACCAGAAAGCATTTTGACCACAGGGCGAATATAGTCGAGATGCTGCACTAAGCGAGCCTCTGAGAATTCAAAGCTCAATTGCTTTCTGACGCCGACCGGTAGTTGCAGTAACTCATCTCTGAACCACTTGAAGTAGTTCTTGTTGGCAAACGGCACCACGTAGACATTAATCGAAACGGGTAACGTAATCTTGTCTTGCTTGATACTTCTAAATAGCTTGCCCAGTACTGCTCTATCAAAGTTTGCCTCATACCCGACTTGAAGCAGTGCCGAGTGGAATCGGGATGCCTTCACCGTTCCTCTCTCTGGATCATCGATTCTGGCAAACAGCTCCTTGTGAATCGTATTCAGCTCTTTGCCTTTCTCGTACAGATAACAGGGCTGAGCATAGATCAACAAATTCTCAGGCAACAAGGCTTTATCAAATAAGGTTCTCCAGCGGACACTACCACGCTCATCAAACGGCTGGGCTTGCTTTTGGAATCGGCTCCAGTTATTGACTCGCTGCAATTGAGCGCTCTTAAGGGCCGTTTCCGCCTCTTCCATGATACGTCCTCGACGCTCCCCTTCGGAGTACATACTCACCCCGATATGACACCAATTATCTTCATCAAGAGGCGCAGGTGGCGGTGCCTTCTCCATTTGGCGGATACACTGGCTCGCCAGATTCGCAACATCCTTACTGCTTTGGTGTGGAATAAAAATGGCAAAGTCTGCATCGTAGTAACGAGAGAATATGGCATCTGGGTATTTTTGAATCGATTGAGACAATACCTCGCCGACCTCAATCAAGAAGTCATCGGCAGCGGACTTACCTAACTTTTCCTGCGCCTGTTCCCAGTCCTCAATACGGAATAAGATGACACCACCCTGAGCGCCACTTTCTTGCAAAGCTGACTCTAGCTTGCTATCAAAAAGCATCCGATTGGCGCTGCCAGTCAATGGGTCGAGGAAGGTTTGAGTCCTAATGAAGGTATCAAATCGACTACGCTCTTGGCGTGCATCCTGAAGCTCTTCGATTAAGATATCCAGCGCTTCACTGGCGGTGTATGGCCACTCTCGCTCATCCCCTTTAGCGTATTGTTCAACACGCCCACCGAGGATCATACGCCCCCGCTCTTCGAGAAGCTCAGAACCGACTAACTGCTGCCGCAGCCATTTCACACCTTGCATTAAGCAAAATACAATCAAGCCAAATGCCAGCGTCACCGACCACATGGCTTCTATCGAATAGCGAACATCTAAATAAGGGGGTAAGGCGACAAATTCTACGCGGTAGCCTTCATTTCTCTCGAGTTCAAAGCTTTGCTTGTAGACAATGGTTCTGTCTATGGTTGGCGAAGTATTCTTATATCGGTAGACAATACCGGCTGATGAGAGCAGCTGCATCTCTATGATATTACTTGCCTGAAGCATTTTGGGCATCCAGCGCTGCATCATGTACGCTGCATCTGGGTCCTCAAGCTCTTTATCTATCACCTTAACAATCCCTGCTAAGTGGTGATTTAAATACTCTTGTCCCATTCGCTTAATCGACAAAGTGCCACCGACAAAGAGAATAAAAACCGCACTCATCACGATCACAGTGACAAAAGCGACTAAGCGCGTGCTCAGCTTGAGAGTGGGAGTTTGCCTCATAGGTTGTCAAAGTCCTTTTTGAACAGAGAAATAGCCAGCTATATTAATGTTTGTTATATCAAATTTAACCAAAACCTTTAAGTAACAGGCTATGGCAAGGTTCTAAGAAACACAAAAAAACCGCGATGATCATCGCGGCTTCTTATGTTCAATACCATCAGTGCTACACACTGATCTCACCAAACCTCGATTTAAAATGGGATGTCGTCGTCGAAATCCATTGGTGGTTCATTGTATTGTGGCTGCTGTTGAGCAGGTTTTTGCTGTGCTGGCTGCTGAACTGCAGGCTGCTGTGGCTGGCCCCAACCTTGTTGTTGTGGAGCTTGCTGCTGCATACCGCCTTGGTTCATACCACCCTGCATTGGAGCACCGCCGCCTTGACGGCCGCCTAGCATCTGCATAACACCGTTAAAGCCTTGAACCACAACCTCTGTTGTGTAGCGGTCTTGACCATTTTGGTCTTGCCACTTACGAGTCTGTAGTTGACCTTCGATGTACACTTGAGAACCTTTTCTCAAGTACTCGCCAGCCACTTCTGCCAGCTTGCCGAATAGTGCAACACGGTGCCACTCAGTTTTTTCGCGCTGTTCGCCAGTCGCCTTATCACGCCACGATTCAGAAGTCGCGATTGTAATATTCGCCACGGCACCGCCGTTTGGCATGTAACGAATTTCTGGGTCGTTACCTAAGTTACCCACTAGAATGACTTTGTTTACTCCACGGCTTGCCATGTTTTGCTCCGTAACCACAGTGTGTTTTAAAATAGCCTAGTAGGATACCACGAACCAACCAGACAGCAACAGCGCTTATGTGAACTATCCTACAATCCAGCACACGTGTCTGAATATAAGTCTAGCGTTGAAACTTCAGACCTTCTACAAGATGCGCCCACCTTATATACATATCAGTTACTTGATTTGCTTTAACTCTCTCCCATTTTACGTTGTAAACGCTGGAAGCCAAATTTTATAAACTTCAATATGCACGCTAGTTCAGTGGCAAAATTACTAATGATTATGAGAAAAAATAGCTATAAGCGAACCATACAACACGTCAGTTTTGGGAAAGATCCAGAAGTCACACAGCGCGTAAGTGAGCTGTCCAATCTATGCATCAACAGTATCGAAACCATTACTCCGAACGACTTGCTCAATGTCGCGTCGGGACCCAGAAATCGCATCCTTCTTTTTGATTATGAAGAATCGCTAGACCTATTCAAACAAGTGCTAAATCTCCCCCTTGCCAGCAAAAATTTTGAGACGATTCTCATCAACGTTCCTCACAGGTTAACCACTGAAGAGATTCTCAAATATGGTCACATCAAAGGGCTTTTCTACACCCATGAGGATGCAGGTAAGATTACCTATGGGTTTGGCGAGATCATCAATGGAAAAAACTGGTTACCGCGAGACGTGGCGAGCCAACTTATACACCATTATCGCTATGTCGTTTCAGCGAATACCTCTACCACAGTGGTAGATTTAACCTCACGAGAGATAGAAATATTACGCTGCTTGCAATCAGGTGCGAGTAATCTCGAAATCTCAGAAGATTTATACATAACGGAGTCGACGGTAAAGTCTCATTTGTATCAAGTTTTTAGAAAGCTATCGGTCAAAAACAGGCTCCAAGCTATTGCCTGGGCAAACCAACACTTGCTGTCATAAGCAACCTTTCTTCTACAAAAATCAGACCCATTACTCTTTATTTTACAAGCATCTTTATCACTTGCATGTGAATCGAACTTCACAATATTTCTACTGTCATAACCCAACGTTACTCTGTAGACTATGGCGTATTCGCCATCGTTGGCAGTGAATTAAAACTTATAAAGATAAAGGGTCTTATCATGATCAAAAAGTGCCTATTTCCAGCAGCGGGCTATGGAACACGCTTCCTACCGGCAACTAAATCGATGCCTAAGGAAATGATGCCAGTCGTTAACAAACCTTTGATTGAATATGGTGTGGAAGAAGCCATTCAAGCAGGTATGGACGGTATGTGTATCGTTACTGGACGTGGCAAACACTCGATCATGGATCACTTTGACAAGAACTACGAGCTTGAACACCAGATCAGTGGTACCAATAAAGAGGAACTTCTGGTCGATATTCGCGACATCATCGACTCTGCGCATTTCACCTACATTCGCCAACGCGAAATGAAAGGCCTTGGTCATGCGATTCTTACAGGTCGTGAACTGGTTGGTGACGAACCGTTTGCTGTAGTCCTTGCCGATGACTTGTGTGTTAATGAGGACCAAGGCGTACTCGCACAAATGGTTGCACTATATAAGCAGTTCCGCTGCTCTATTGTTGCCGTGCAAGAAGTGCCAGAAGATGAAACACACAAGTACGGCGTTATCTCTGGTGAGATGATCAAAGACGATTTATTCCGTGTTGACGACATGGTTGAAAAACCAGAGCAAGGCACAGCGCCAAGCAACCTAGCGATCATCGGTCGCTACATCCTAACCCCAGATATCTTTGAGCTTATTGAGCAAACAGAACCTGGCAAAGGCGGTGAAATCCAAATCACTGACGCCCTTCTTAAACAAGCAAAAGCAGGCTGCGTTCTCGCTTACAAATTTAAGGGCAAGCGTTTTGACTGCGGAAGCGTAGAAGGCTACATCGAAGCAACCAACTACTGCTTCGAAAACCTTTACCTAAAAGATGAAAAAGCCTCTGAGCTGGGTAAGCACGCGACTAAAAAAGCTTAAGCACGTTTAAGCTCACTGAAGCATATAAATGGCCACTACTTAGTAGTGGCCATTTTTCTTTCAAAGCCTGTTTTTTTATCCAGTATTTCTTTGCACAAACTTCACACTATGTAATACTTGTCACACTACGTATTACATGAGTGGCAACAATGGACAAGATCGAAGTTAGGGGCGCCCGCACCCATAACCTTAAAAACGTCAATCTCACAATTCCTCGCGACAAACTTACCGTTATCACAGGTCTCTCTGGCTCAGGCAAATCATCTCTTGCTTTTGATACCCTATATGCAGAAGGTCAGCGTCGCTATGTAGAGTCCTTGTCCGCTTATGCAAGACAGTTCCTTTCACTCATGGAAAAACCGGATGTTGACCACATCGAAGGTCTGTCACCTGCTATTTCCATTGAACAAAAGTCCACCTCTCACAATCCACGCTCAACCGTGGGTACCATTACTGAGGTCTATGACTATTTGCGATTGCTGTACGCTCGAGTTGGCGAACCGCGTTGCCCTACCCACAAAGTACCACTGGCCGCTCAAACTGTAAGCCAGATGGTCGATAAGGTGTTGGAGCTTCCTGAAGGCTCCAAGATGATGTTGCTGGCACCTATTGTTAAGGAGCGTAAAGGGGAACACGTTAAAACCTTAGAGAACCTCGCCGCTCAGGGCTTTATTCGTGCTCGTATCGATGGTGAAACTTGCGATCTCTCTGATCCGCCGACTCTAGAGCTCCATAAAAAGCACACAATCGAGGTCGTTGTGGATCGCTTCAAGGTACGCGAAAACCTTCAGCAACGTCTGGCTGAATCTTTCGAGACGGCACTTGAGCTCTCTGGTGGCATCGTTGGCGTCGCTTGGATGGATGAGCCGGAGAAAGAAGACATCATCTTCTCAGCGAACTTTGCTTGCCCATATTGTGGCTACAGCTTACAAGAGCTAGAACCTAGATTGTTCTCATTCAACAATCCAGCGGGCGCTTGTCACACCTGTGACGGACTCGGTGTGCAGCAGTACTTCGATCCTGACCGTGTCATCGTAGATGAAAACCTCAGCATTGCAGACGGGGCAATCCGTGGGTGGGATCAGAAAAACTACTACTATTTCCAGATGTTAACGTCGCTGGCAAAGCATTATGACTTTGATCTGTTTGCGCCGTTTAAATCACTCCCTAAGAAAATTAAAGACGTCGTATTAACCGGCTCTGGACGCACTGAGATCGAGTTCAACTACGTCAATGATCGCGGTGATATCCGCGTCAAACGTCATCCATTCGAAGGGATCTTGAACACCCTAGAGCGTCGCTATCGCGATACAGAATCAAACTCGGTTCGTGAAGATCTGGCTAAGTACATCTCTACCAAGTCTTGTGGAACGTGTGGCGGAACTCGCTTGCGTGAAGAGGCGCGCAATGTCTTTGTCGACGATACGACACTGCCAGAGATCGTTGAGATGAGTATCAGCGAAGCGATGGCTTTCTTCCAGTCACTCAAGCTAGAGGGTCAGCGAGCTCAAATCGCCGAAAAGGTAATGAAGGAGATCAACGACAGACTCCATTTCCTCGTCAACGTCGGCTTGAACTACCTTAACCTATCTCGCAGCGCTGAAACCTTATCTGGTGGTGAAGCTCAGCGTATTCGTTTGGCCAGCCAAATTGGTGCGGGCCTAGTTGGGGTAATGTATGTACTGGATGAGCCTTCCATTGGTCTCCATCAGCGTGATAACGAACGCCTGCTTAATACCTTGACCCACCTAAGGGATCTCGGCAACACAGTTCTCGTGGTTGAACATGATGAAGATGCCATTCGTACAGCCGATCATGTGATTGATATCGGTCCTGGTGCTGGGGTTCATGGAGGCTCAGTAGTTGCTGAAGGCACGATTGACGATATCATTGCATCAGAACAATCCCTTACCGGTCAATATCTGAGTGGTAAGCGCGAGATCGCAATCCCTGAAAATCGCACCCCTATGGATCCGAAAAAAGTAGTCACGCTACAAGGCGCGACGGGTAACAACCTGAAAAATGTTGACCTTACGGTACCAGTCGGTCTGTTTAGCTGTATTACTGGGGTGTCGGGTTCCGGTAAATCAACGCTGATTAACGATACCTTCTTTAAGATCGCCCACACCCAACTCAATGGTGCTACGACTGCAGAGCCGTCACCGTATAAGAAAATTGAAGGGCTTGAGCATTTTGACAAGGTCATTGATATCGACCAAAGCCCTATCGGTCGAACGCCACGTTCAAACCCAGCAACCTATACCGGTATCTTCACGCCAATCCGTGAGCTGTTTGCAGGCACACAGGAAGCCCGCTCACGCGGCTATAAGCCAGGGCGCTTTAGCTTTAACGTGCGAGGTGGCCGCTGCGAAGCATGTCAGGGTGATGGCGTCATCAAGGTAGAGATGCACTTCCTTCCTGATGTATACGTGCCTTGTGATGTGTGTAAAGGCAAGCGATACAACCGTGAAACACTGGAAGTTCGCTATAAAGGCAAAACGATTGACGAAGTTCTACAGATGACCGTCGAGGACGCAAGAGAGTTCTTCGACCCTGTTCCTGTCATCGCCAGAAAACTACAAACCTTGATGGATGTGGGCCTGTCGTACATCCGTTTAGGTCAAGCAGCAACTACGCTGTCTGGTGGTGAAGCACAACGTGTGAAGCTAGCAAGAGAGCTGTCTAAACGCGATACGGGTAAAACCTTGTATATCTTGGATGAGCCGACAACGGGTCTGCACTTCCACGATATCGAATTATTGTTGTCGGTACTGCACCGTTTACGCGACCACGGCAATACCGTTGTGGTGATTGAACACAACCTTGATGTCATCAAGACCTCAGATTGGATCATCGATTTAGGCCCAGAAGGCGGACAAGGCGGTGGTGAAATCATCGCAGAAGGCACGCCAGAAACTGTGTCCCAAGTCGAAGGTTCTCACACAGCACGCTTCCTAAAACCTATGCTAAAAGGTTAAATTAGAGCATCATACATAGGAGGTCAGTTTGACCTCCTATGATTTTCTTGAGTTTAACTAGTCGCGAACATGGCAATCATTCATACCAATGGAACGGAACTCGAACCAGTAAAGGTTCGTCCTCCCCTTAATCGCAAGTTTATGACCGCCATGGCGGTGCTGTTTCTTATTGCGACACATCTATTTTGGCCAAACCCTGGGGGAACCGGCCTTGCGCTGTCGTTCAACAACACAGCATGGATCGTTTTCTCGATAGCCATTGGCTTGGGGCTTTACCAGCTAGGCACTAATCGAGTACTAAAATTTAGCAAACTAACCGTAGGGCTTGGGCTTTCCTGTGTATTGATGACGCTGCCCTTACTCTACAGCGGTCCAGATATCGCGTCTGTCGCTCCTCGATATGTCGCCCTCTGGTTTGGTTTCTTGTTTTTTGTATTGCTGCAGCAATTTCAATTTACCAACAAACAGAAGCAACGCTTGCTGTGGCTCATCGTGCTCGCTTCTCTCATTGAAGCTTCAATCGGTTATGCTCAGTTCCTGCTGCTCACGCCTGACAATTGGTTCGGCTACGATGTATCGACTAACCGTCCCTATGGCATTTTTCAGCAGCCTAACGTCATGGCAAGCTTTCTCGCTACAGGTTTCGTTCTCTCTGGCTACTTACTCGCTAGGCAAAAGCATAAGTACAACTGGCGAATCAGTGACGTATCTATCCTCTATGTCACCCCCATAATTACCATACCTTTAGTCGTAGTATTGGGCTCTCGAACCGGTTGGCTTGGCGCTGCGATGGGGTTTGTATTTCTTGTGCCATATCTTTACCGCCACTCGACCAGAAAACGCTTTAGAGGCTGGACTCTCGCTACTCTTGCTGGTTTAGCTCTAGGACTGCTATTAGGGTTCGGTAACTCAGGAAGTCAGAATCTGATCACGCAAAAGTCGAGTCTCGAAGATGTGCGTTCAACCATCTATAGCCAGTCTTTAGATATGTTGATTGAAAAGCCATTCACAGGCTACGGACTGGGTAAGTTTGAATCGGAGTATCTGATTTATACCGCGAGACAGCACCAGCTCAACGACAGCTTTGCACCAGGTCTGCCGGCTCTTGATCACCCACACAACGAAATGCTGTTTTGGGGGATTGAAGGTGGCCTACTCCCAATGCTCGGCATTCTACTGGCTGCTCTATTTGTATTGAGTCGGATCTACACCGCTAAAAAGGGAACTCGACTCGCTATATTTGCACTGTTTCTGCCCATCTTTTTGCACAGTCAGCTTGAGTACCCGTTTTACCACTCGCTGATCCACTGGATCACATTCATTATTCTTATCTACTGGGTCGATCAACGTACGCCAAGGATCAAACAGATCTCTTTTACTTCGTTTACCAAAACGCTCTCTAGGGTTCTGTCATTGCTCATCCCTATCTTGGTCAGTGTGTATATGGTCGCGGCGCTGCACACCAACTATGTACTGACCAAATTTGAAAAGTCGCAACCGGTCGACGCAAGTCTGCTAGAGCAAGTGACGAATCCTGTGGTTTGGAAAGACAGGTATCACTGGGATCTATACAGCACCTACTTAAAACTTGGACTCGCAACCGGAAACCCAGAGTATATTCAGCCTTATATTGATTGGTCAGTCGAGGTGATTAAGAGTAAACCCAGACCAGCCTTCTATCGAAACTTGATCTTGGCGTATCAAGGTAGTGGTGAGGTAAGTAAGGCCCAGCAGGTGCTCGCCGAGGCGCAATATCTATTCCCGGATCACACGTTTGCACTGGCACCTATTTCCACGCCAACCAGCAACCCCAGTGAGGCCGTAAGTTCTACGTCTACTACTCTTTAAAAAACTGAGCTCGTAAGAGTAGGCTCGTTAAAATAAGCTAGTTAAAAAATGAGGCTCACCACATCGGCGAGCCTCATTTTTTTGTTTATTACCCGCCCCATTCATAAAGCGCCGGGATATCGATAATGTCATTGTCGAATCGAATCGTTATCGACTGCGGTTCAATCGCCAGTAACTGGATCGAATTGAGTCGATCGCCTTCTTTCATTTCCTGACCATTTACCTTGATCCATCTTCGGTTCGTATCCGACGAGTACATGTGGGTCTGTAAATTAAGGGCGGGCAAACGACCTCGATAGCGGGCCTCGTTGCTCTCTAATGCTATATGGTCAGCATTGCGAAGCAGAGGATTTTCCGGCTCATTACTCATCGCCGCCGCCACTTTTCTCGCGATGTCTGGATCAAGTCCACTCAAATCAAGATCATCCAACCCAAAAGGTTCATTAGACGTGTTTGTTGGTTTTGGAGCATTAAGCGCTGGCTCAGAAACACTAGGCAACTCACGCTCGCTGTTTGATGAAGCCTGGATAGCGGCCATTGGTTCGGGTATCGGCAGCGGCGCTACATACGTTCTTTTAGGCAACGGCTTTAACTCAGAAAACGTCGGATACGCTAATACCGAGTATTCTTCGCTATTAGCTGGGTTATTCGATGGGCTTTCAGCAAGCGCTGCACCACTCACCATCGCCACAAGAAGTAGACTCACAGAAGTAACCTGACTCATTGCATGGATTCCTCAGGGTTATCCCAAACCAGGCTAGGTGCGTCGGTCTGGGTCATAAGCTCTAGCTGTCGGAGTGTGTTTCTTCCAGCAATGCCATCGACATCCATATTTTGCCAGCGTTGGAAGACCTCAACTTTACGCTCTAGTGTTTTATCGAACACGTCATTGCCGGTTGGCTGGTCACCCAATACTTGAGACAGTTTGCTATCCAACAGCAACACCTGCTCGCCTTGTTGATTCAAGCGCAGTGTCGAGTAGATCTCACGTTGCCAAATCGAGTAGTACTCACCGGTCCATAGTGATTCTAGCCACTCTTTCGACATGGCAATACGTTGCGTACCATTGAGCACCTCAACCTCATCACCAGCCACTCTGTAGAGCACGACATAGCCTTCTCGCCCTTTATGATACAAAGGCATAACAACAGGAAGGTTTTGTGCTGTGATCTGCTCTAACGTGCCAAGGTACTTCTGGCATTGAAACAAACCATTGGTTTCAGAGTCGCACATGCCATCTAACACGCTGGCTCTATATCCCCAAACGGCATAAAGCTCCTGGATCGCAGCAATTTTGTCATCACGATTTAGCAGTTGCGGAATCAATTCGGCAGGGTATAGAGTCTGTTGCGGCTGAGGCTCTTCGGCAATCACCGCTCGCGCATCCACGGGTGTCTCGACAGGTGCCGTTTCATTGGGAACATCAGTCGCCTGCAGCGACGCCCATGAGTGCTGAGCCCAAGACAAGGCATCAGCTCCCTTCCAGTACAAACCCGCCGCAACACACACGCCCAAGAGGGCAGGCAGAGCATATTGACCTATGGCTTGACGCCATGGGCTAGCCGTTGATTTGGCTGCATTACCAACACCGGGAGCCTGAAACGAGAGAATATCTTCACACGCTTTGAGAGCGATAGACTTTGACACTCGCTTCTCACCTGAATGGTAAGCGTACTGCAATGCTTTATCCCCAATCAGGTTAATCAGCCTTGGAATACCCTGACTCGCATTGTTAATCGCCGCTACTGCCGACTTGTTAAATAACGAAGTCTCGCCGCCTGCTGTCGATAAGCGAAACTCGATATACTGACGAGCCTCGCCTTCTGATAATGGCAGTAAATGATATCGACCCGTAATACGCTGAGCTAACTGGCGTAATTGCGTCGTTCTTAGCTTCTGTTGCAACTCAGGCTGGCCAATCAGAAGTACTTTCAGAAGCTTACGATCGTCGGTTTCCAGATTGGTTAAAAGGCGCAGTTGCTCTAGCACTTCTGCTGAAAGATGCTGAGCTTCATCAATGACCACCAGCGTATTGATGCCTTGTTGCTCATTGTGTTGTAAATACTGATAGATCGCTTGGCTTAACTGCTTGAGTGAGGCTTGCTCAGGATAAGAGATAGAGAATTCATCACAAATCGCTTCAAGCAGATCTTGGCTTGAAAACGTTGGATTTAAAATGAGACCTGACGCCGTTTTGTCATCAAGCGAAGCCAGCATGGCTTTGGCCACCGTGGTTTTCCCGGTACCTACCTCACCTGTAAGCATGGCAAAGCCGCCACCCTGACCGAGTCCAGCTTGCAAATGCTGCATCGCTTCTCGGTGGCGTTGACTTAAAAACAAGTAGCGAGAACTCGGTACTATCGAGAACGGTACCTCGCGAAAACCAAAATAATCCTTGTACATGGGTTAACCTTACAATATCACTCAAAGCAAAGTACCATTGGCGCTCAGTAATGCCAACGGCTAAGTAGTAAAAAGGGGAGCCAATTTGCAAGTCTTTCTTGTTGGAGGCGCAGTACGCGACCAATTATTAAAAATTGATGTCTACGACAGAGATTGGGTGGTCGTCGGAGCCACACCAGAGGCGATGCTTGAGCTCGGCTTTCAAGCCGTGGGCAAAGACTTCCCGGTATTTTTGCATCCAGATTCTAAAGAAGAGCACGCATTAGCTCGAACTGAACGAAAATCTGGTAAAGGCTATACCGGTTTCGAATGTTTCTCATCACCGGATGTCACGCTAGAGCAAGACTTAATGCGCCGCGATCTCACCATCAATGCTATTGCCCAAGATGGAACAGGCGAGCTTATCGATCCCTACAATGGGCAGCAAGACCTCGAAGAGCGGGTGTTGAGACATGTCTCACCAGCATTTAGTGAAGATCCACTTCGTGTCCTTCGCGTTGCACGATTTGCCGCGAAACTTGCTCATCTTGGTTTTCAGGTATCCCCTGAAACAATGTCGCTCATGCGCACTATGGTCGACGCAGGGGAGCTCGAATACCTGACAGCCGAGCGCGTCTGGCAAGAGTGGCATAAGTCGTTAACCACACAATCGCCTGAGGTTTTCTTACAGGTTCTTAGAGACTGCGGTGCCTTAGAAGTCGTACTGCCAGAGATAGATGCACTGTTTGGCGTCCCACAACCAGAAAAATGGCACCCAGAAATTGATTCTGGCGTCCATACCTTAATGGTGGCTAAACAGGTATCACGATTAAGCAGCTTGCCAACCGTGCGATTCGCAGCCCAAGTTCATGACTTAGGAAAAGCGGTCACCCCCAAAGAAGAGTGGCCAAGCCACAAGCTACACACGCACACAGGACAGAAGATCATTAAGGCATTGTGCGCACGGGTTCGCGTCCCCAATGACTACCGAGATCTTGCTATTGCCGTGTGCGCTCAGCATTCGAATGTTCATCGCGCATTTGAACTGCGCGCCAGCACCTTTGTGAAAATATTCGGCCAACTCGATGTCTGGCGAAAACCTGAAAAACTTGAGCAAGTCTTAGTATGCTGCGAGGCGGACCACAGGGGTCGAAAAGGATTGGAAACGGAACCTTACCCACAAGCAGAGCGTTTCATGACAGCATATCGAGCTGCAGTTAGTGTTAATGTCCAACCCATTATTGCTGATGGATTTAAAGGACAGGCGATAAAGGAAGAGCTGGATAAACGCCGCATCAAAGCGGTTGAAATGGCATTAGCCGAGGGAAACTAAAGCGAGTGATGATGAATAGTGGCTCGAAGGAAAAGCTCTGAGCCACTATCAAGTGAAATTAGCTCATTAGCAGAAAAGCAAACAGACCCACACCTAAGATCAAGCGATAAATCACAAACGGCGTCATGCCCATACGTGAGATAAGCTTCAAGAAGAAGTGAATACAGATATACGCACTAACGAACGAAACAATGATGCCCGTTAACAAGAAACCAAAGTGAATCGGCTCACTGCCAGTGGCGAGTTTCAAACCAAGATACGCACCCGCAAGCGTGATAATTGGAATCGACATTAAGAATGAAAAGCGCGCTGCCGCTTCACGGGTAAATCCAAGGTATAACGCTGCAGTAATCGTCGCACCAGAGCGAGAAGTACCAGGAATGATTGCCGCGGCCTGAGCCAGACCAATGAATAACGCTTTCTTCCAGCCCGCTTGATATTCGTCATCCGCCAGCTTAGCGTTTTTATCAACCCACCACAGCAACAAGCCAAATACGATTGTCGTCGTCGCAATCACATAAGCACTGCGCAGATAAAGCTCAATAATGTCCTTCATCAGCAAACCGAAGATACATGCCGGAATCGTTGCTAGAACAATCATCCACGCCAGTTTCGATTCTTTGCTTCGCTCTCCCTTGAATATGGATCCAAATAGAGCACTAAAAAGCGTGACGACCTCTTTGCGGAAATAGATCACCACCGCAGCCAGTGTGCCTACGTGTACAGCAACATCAAATGCCAGACCTTGATCTTCCCAGCCCAAAATAGCCGAAGGCAAAATAAGGTGCGCGGAGCTAGAGATTGGCAAAAATTCAGTAAATCCTTGCACCAAGGCCAGTATAAAGGCTTCAAAATAACTCATGATTAATAACTACCAACTAAAATTGAAAATCGATTTTTTTCAGTGAGTCTACATCGGACATAGTCTCTAAAATCTGTTCTACCGTTCGCCCGTCATTAGGAATAACAAGCTGCGGGTCGAGATCATACAGTGGCTGTGTGACAAAGGAATACTTAAAGATATCTTCACGCGGAACTAACGGCTTTTTTTGTGAGATTTCATTTCCATACAACAAGATATCAAGATCAAGCGTGCGATCCTGAAACTTTGCCGCATCTGCCGCCCTGCCCCACTTTATCTCAATCTGTTTTAACACTTGGGAAAGCTCAAACAAATTGAGATCGGTATCAACTCGCACCACCATGTTATAAAACTCACTGCCATCGAAGCCAAATGACTCACAGGCATAAACGGGCGAAAGTGCAAGATTGCGTCCTAGAGATGTCAGTTCTACGAATGCCGCTCTGATGTGCTTTTCACGCTCCACATTGGTACCGATGCCAATGTAAGTAGTGATCATGCGTGGCCTCGCTCAATAACGACACCAACGCTTTTTGCTTGAGGAACAGCTCCAGGTTTAGCAAGACGTATCTTAACCCAAGGCACATTGAATTGATTTTGAATGATAGCGGCAACCTCTTCAGCAACACGCTCTACCAGGAGGAAGCGCCCATTCTGGATATGGTTGAGTACTGCTTCACTTACTTTTGAATAATCCAAGGCATCAGCAACATCATCACTTTTTCCTGCTGGCGCATTATCATGTGCCATTTCAATATCAAGAATAAGCTTTTGTTTAATCTCTTGTTCCCAGTCATACACACCAATGGTGGTGATCACTTCAAGCTGCTCAATGAATACTTTATCCAATGCCATGATTTGTCCTTTGATTAGAGGTCGGATACCCATTTATCGGGAAAAAACGTACTATTTTCGTTATGATATCAGTCCCTATGGATAATTTCTTGCGAAAAGGGTTCCAATGACACCAATAGCACTCGCTATGATTATTGCAGCTTACCTGCTTGGCTCTGTGTCGAGTGCTGTACTGATCTGTCGTCTACTCAGACTGCCCGATCCAAGAACGGTCGGGTCCAATAACCCCGGAGCGACCAATGTCCTGCGTACTGGCGGCAAAGGGGCTGCTGTTGCCGTGCTTCTTTGTGACATGCTGAAAGGGACGATTCCTGTCTGGAGTGGCTATTACCTCGGCATCGATGCTGTAGTGTTGGGTGTCATTGCGATTGCTGCATGTTTGGGTCATATGTACCCACTATTCTTCCATTTTAAAGGTGGCAAAGGAGTGGCAACAGCGCTGGGAGCCATCGCACCCATTGGTTGGGATTTGACCGGGCTCATCACCGGGACATGGTTATTGGTTGCCGCACTGTTTCGCTATTCTTCTTTAGCGGCGATAGTGACGGTTCTCATGGCCCCTGTGTATACCTGGATGGCGCGCCCACTATTTACCTTGCCAGTTGCCATGCTTAGCTGTCTTATCCTATTAAGGCACCATCAAAATATTCGCAGGTTATTTGAAGGAACAGAGCCAAAGCTAGGTAAGAAAAAGACCTCCTAGTTACCTATCTTCCCAATAGAAAAGAGCAGCCTAAGCTGCTCTTTTCTGTATACGCGATGTTGGCTGCTTACGCATGCTGAGATAAAAACTCACTCAGCATCCCCGTCACATACTCTGGCTGCTCTAAGTTACTAATATGACCTGCAGAAGGGATCACGTTGATCGAGCTTCCAGTGATCAGATCATTCATTAGGTAAGACTCAAGCACTGGACGAGGCTTATCTTCTGCACCAACGGCAATCAAGGTCGGCAATGCAAACTTCTCAATCTCATCACAGAGGTCACGACGACCAAACACCATTCGACCGATTCGAGCAACTTGATCTGCCTGCTCACCTGACAAAGCGGCAAGTTTGGTTTCAAAACCTGAAACTAACTCTGTATTATCTTGCTTGGCATTATTGGCAAAAAACAACGGCACAACCGCGTCGACAATGGGTGCGGGTACCATCTTAAGCTCAGAGATCGTCGCTAGCATTGAAAAATACTTGGCATGCGCAACCTCAGGCTCTAAACCGACGAAAGTATCCATCAACACTAAGCTTTTTACTCGAGCTGGAGCCAGAGCCGTCAACTCCGAGCCCCACATGCCGCCAACCGACAAACCGACGATTGAAAACGTCTCAATCCCAAGCTCATCCATTAACGCCAACACGTGCTTGGCGTAATCGGCAAGATTACTCATTGATGCCGGTGCGGCTTGCGACTGTCCATGAGCCCACAAATCAGGAACGATACAACGATAGTGCTGACTCAGCGCTTCTACTTGCGGCTGCCACATTTGGCTATCCCACAAATAGCTGTGACCAAATAGGACGACCGGCCCCTCGCCGACATCCTGATACGTCATGACTTGTCCTTCAACGGTAAACTGCTTCATGTTGTCGTATTCCCTAATTAATAACCATTACTTTGCTATTCAAGACTGTAGCACGATAAGCCAGTCTCGGACTTTAGGAGTTTTGTGCAGAAATGTCATTAAAAAAGGCCACTTGCGTGACCTTCATTGTTAACCTTTTATCGGACTTAGCTGATCAATTGGCCAGCGTGGCGTCGCCTCAACCGAAAGTTCGGCCGCTTCACCATTTTTAAGTCGCTGCATGCCCGCATAAGCAATCATCGCCCCATTGTCAGTACAAAACTCAGTGCGTGGGTAATAGACCTCACCACCGATTTTGCTCGCCAGCGCCTCTAGCTCTTTACGCAAGAAACGGTTAGCACTCACACCACCCGCGATAACGATACGCTTCATACCCGTTTGCTTTAGGGCACGCTTACATTTGATTGCTAGAGTTTCACACACCGCCTCTTGGAATGCGTAAGCAATGTCTGCGCGCGTCTGCTCACTATCATCGTTCGCCGCAATGGTATTCGCTGCAAACGTTTTAAGACCCGAAAAGCTCATATCAAGACCCGGACGATCCGTCATTGGACGTGGGAACTTAAAGCGACCTGGCGTGCCTTTGTCTGCAAGCTTAGAAAGCAGCGGCCCACCCGGGTAATCAAGGCCCATCAGTTTCGCCGTCTTGTCAAATGCTTCGCCAGCGGCATCATCAATAGACTCACCAAGGATCTGATACTCACCAATGCCTTTTACTTCAACGATCATGCTGTGTCCGCCTGAGACCAACAGAGCGATAAATGGGAATGGTGGTGGATTGTCTTCCAGCATTGGTGCCAGCAAGTGTCCTTCCATATGATGCACCGGCACAGCAGGCACACCCCACGCGTAAGCCATGCTGCGTCCAATCGTCGTACCAACCAGCAGCGCACCCACCAGACCTGGACCAGCGGTATAGGCCACACCGTCAATATCTTTTGGTGTCAGATTCGCTTCTGCTAATGCTGCTTTGATCAACGGGATCGTTTTCTTCACGTGATCACGTGACGCCAATTCAGGGACAACACCGCCGTAATCAGCGTGCAGTTTTACCTGGCTATATAGTTGATGAGACAGCAGTCCTTTTTCATCATCATAGATTGCGATGCCTGTTTCATCACAAGAGGTTTCAATACCTAGAATGCGCATATTGTTCTCGACATATTTCGAAATTGGCGCAATATTACCTCGTCATGAGCTCGCAAACAAATTTTGTACAAGAGATAGACGACAAAGTACTTTACAAAGGGCATGTGATCGGATTAAAATTCCGCACCATTTTTGATCTAGCTGGTTTTACGCTTAGAACAGAGAGTTCCATTGAGAGTTCTTAGTACTAACCAACAAGCGCCAGCATTAATGAACAGTTAACCCCTGAGGTGAAAGGCATATGCCAGTAGTTAAAGTACGTGAAAACGAACCGTTCGACGTTGCACTACGTCGTTTCAAGCGCTCTTGCGAAAAAGCAGGTATCCTTTCTGAAGTGCGTCGTCGTGAGCACTATGAAAAACCAACTACAGTTCGCAAACGCGCTAAAGCAGCAGCTCAAAAGCGTCACGCTAAGAAGCTAGCTCGCGAAAACGCTCGTCGCGTTCGCCTGTACTAATAACTAGGTCCAAATAGGATTTTAGTTATGGCTCTGATTGATAAACTCAAAGAAGAGCAAAAATTAGCGATGAAAGCCAAGGACAAAGCGCGCCTTGGCACTATTCGTTTAGCTCTAGCAGCCGTTAAGCAACGTGAAGTCGACGAACAGATTACTCTGGGCGAAGACGACATTCTTGCTGTGCTGACTAAAATGGTTAAACAACGTCGCGATTCTGTTACGCAATTTGAAGCAGCTGGTCGTCAAGATCTCGCTGAAGCTGAGCAAGCTGAAATTGCCGTACTTGAGGATTTTATGCCTCAACCGCTGACTGATGATGAAGTCGCTGCACTGATTGACAGTGCAATTGCAGAATCTGGTGCTGCGGGCATGCAAGACATGGGTAAGGTAATGGGTGTGCTTAAGCCACAAATTCAAGGTCGTGCAGATATGGGTAAAGTAAGTGGTTTAGTTCGCTCTAAACTCGCTTAATTACTCAACCAAAATTGCAACAAGCCGTGCTATCCTTTGGAACGCACGGCTTGTTTGTATCTCTCTCTTGTAAAAAGGTTTTATGGCAGGAATCATCCCTCGTAGCTTTATCGATGACTTACTCGCTCGACTTGATATTGTCGACGTCATTGACGCACGCGTAAAACTGAAGAAACAAGGTAAGAACTACGGTGCTTGCTGCCCATTCCATAACGAAAAAACCCCTTCTTTCAGCGTAAGCCAAGAAAAGCAGTTCTATCATTGCTTTGGCTGTGGCGTACACGGCAATGCTATCGACTTTCTCATGGAGTATGAACGCCTCGAGTTTGTTGAAGCGATTGAAGAGTTAGCTTCATCATTAGGGTTGGATGTTCCAAGAGAACAGCGCAGTGGGCAATCGGGTAATTTCTCCAAAGGACCTACCGCTAGTAGCGAACAGAAACGATCTCTCTATGATCTGATGGGGACCATAGGTCAATACTACCGAGATCAGCTTAAAGTTTCTGCAAACAAAGTCGCTATAGAGTATCTAAAGGGCCGTGGGCTCTCTGGAGAGATTGTTCAGAAGTTTGGCATTGGCTACGTCCCAGATGAATGGGATAGCGTGCGTAAGAACTTCGGTCAACAAAAAGCCACTCAAGACATGTTGGTGTCTGGTGGTATGTTGATAGAAAACGACAAGGGTAACCGATATGACCGCTTTAGAGGTCGTATCATGTTCCCTATTCGTGACCGACGTGGTCGTGTGATTGGCTTTGGTGGACGTGTTTTAGGCGATGGTACGCCCAAGTACCTAAACTCTCCTGAAACGCCAATCTTCCATAAAGGTAAAGAGCTTTATGGCCTTTACGAAGTGCTGCAAGCCTATCGTGAGCCACCACAGGTTCTTGTCGTAGAAGGCTATATGGACGTCGTCGCACTGGCACAATATGGCGTTGACTACTCTGTCGCCTCTTTGGGTACGTCAACAACAGGTGATCACCTTCAGGTACTGTTTCGCCAAACCAGTACAGTCGTGTGCTGTTACGATGGTGACCGAGCGGGTCGAGATGCTGCTTGGCGCGCAATGGAGAATGCTCTGCCTTACTTAAATGATGGTAGGCAGCTTAAATTCATGTTCTTGCCAGACGGCGAAGACCCGGATTCATTCATTCGCCAAAACGGCAAAGAAGCGTTCGAAGCCGAAGTGCAAAATGCCATGCCATTATCTGAGTTTATGTTTTCCTCACTCATGCAGCAGGTCGATACCCGCACGAAAGAAGGGATGGCAAAGCTTAGCACTCTAGCGGTTCCATTGATCGACAAAGTGCCCGGCGGCACATTGCGACTATACTTGAGGGAGCTTCTAGGGCGTAAACTGGGTCTTGTCGATGAAAGACAACTGCAACAGCTTATCGATAAGCAAGGTCAGCAAGAAACGCGAGCTCAGCCTCATAAAGAGATTAAACGCACACCAATGCGTGAAGTCATAGCTCTCCTTTTACAAAATCCGAGCTATGCTGAAATGGTACCTGATTTGTCCACAGTGAGAGATTTGTCACTGCCTGGGCTGAATTTATTTGTGGAAGTGGTTGATAAATGTCAAGCACATCCCCATATGACTACAGGCCAGCTATTAGAACAATGGCGTGGAAGTAGTAATGAGGCACTTCTGTCTCGTCTCGCAAGTTGGGTCATTCCACTTGACGACGACAACCAAGAAGACGTATTTATCGATTCATTGGACAAAATTTTATCCCAATGCATTGAAAAGCAAATTGAAAACCTGCAGGCCAAAGAAAGAAGTGTCGGCTTATCAGTCGAAGAAAAACGGGAGCTGCTAGCCTTGATGCTAGACTTAAAAGCGTAACCCAATTCAGTTAGTCAGCAACGAATAAATTTGTTAATATTAGTGGTTTGCATTTCGCATACTAAAATTCCTTCACCAGATCTTAAGTTGGATATCGTCTATGGACCAAAATCCGCAGTCACAGCTGAAGCTACTTGTCATTAAGGGCAAGGAACAAGGCTATCTGACCTACGCAGAAGTAAATGACCACCTACCTGAAGAAATCGTCGATTCAGAACAGGTAGAAGATATTATTCAGATGATTAATGACATGGGTATTAAGGTAGTAGAGACTGCTCCTGATGCTGATGATCTTGCTCTGAATGATGACAACAACATTACTGATGAAGATGCAGCCGAAGCCGCTGCAGCTGCACTTTCTAGCGTTGAAAGTGAAATCGGTCGTACTACTGATCCTGTCCGCATGTACATGCGTGAGATGGGTACTGTTGAGCTATTGACTCGCGAAGGCGAGATTGACATTGCTAAACGCATTGAAGACGGTATCAACCAAGTTCAAAGCTCAGTGGCAGAATACCCAGGTACCATCCCATACATTCTTGAACAGTTTGATAAGGTGCAGGCGGAAGAACTTCGCTTAACTGACGTTATCACTGGCTTTGTTGATCCAAACGAAGAAGAAACAGCGGCACCTACTGCTACACATATCGGTTCCGAACTGTCTGAAGCAGATCTTGAAGACGAAGATGATGAAGACGTCGAAGAAGAAGACGATTCAGAGAGCGAAGAAGAGGAAGATACAGGTATCGACCCTGAGCTTGCTCTTGAAAAATTCACTGCGCTTCGTAACACCTACCAAGATCTTCAGTTAGCCGTAAACGAATTCGGCTACGACAGCCCACAAGTGGCTAAGTCGCATGAACTAGTACAAGAAGTGTTCCGTGAGTTCCGTCTAACGCCTAAGCAGTTCGATCACCTTGTGAACGAACTACGCACGTCTATGGACCGCGTACGTACTCAAGAGCGCCTGATCATGCGTCAAGCGGTAGAGTACGGCAAAATGCCGAAGAAATCGTTCATCGCGCTGTTCACAGGTAACGAATCAAGTGATGCGTGGCTAGACGAAGTTCTTGCTTCTGATAAGCCGTACGCAGAAAAGATCAAGCGTTACGAAGATGATATCCGTCGCTCTATCCAGAAACTGGACATCATCGAAGAAGAAACTTCGCTTTCTGTACAAAACATCAAAGACATCAGCCGTCGCATGTCTATCGGTGAAGCGAAAGCTCGCCGTGCGAAGAAAGAGATGGTTGAAGCGAACTTACGTCTTGTTATCTCTATCGCGAAGAAGTACACCAACCGTGGTCTACAGTTCTTGGATCTTATCCAAGAAGGTAACATCGGTCTGATGAAAGCGGTAGATAAGTTTGAATACCGTCGCGGTTACAAGTTCTCGACTTACGCAACATGGTGGATCCGTCAGGCTATCACGCGTTCAATCGCTGACCAAGCTCGTACCATCCGTATCCCAGTACACATGATCGAGACTATCAACAAGCTAAACCGTATCTCTCGTCAAATGCTTCAAGAAATGGGCCGTGAGCCACTTCCTGAAGAATTGGCAGAGCGTATGCAAATGCCTGAAGATAAGATCCGCAAAGTACTTAAGATCGCTAAAGAGCCAATCTCTATGGAGACACCAATCGGTGACGACGAAGATTCGCATCTAGGTGATTTCATCGAAGATACAACGCTAGAGCTACCAGTAGACTCAGCAACGATGACAAGTCTACGTGTTGCAACGAAAGACGTACTAGCTGGTCTAACGCCTCGTGAAGCAAAAGTACTTCGTATGCGCTTTGGTATTGATATGAACACTGACCACACTCTAGAAGAGGTTGGTAAGCAGTTCGACGTAACGCGTGAGCGTATCCGTCAGATCGAAGCAAAAGCTCTGCGTAAGCTTCGTCACCCAAGCCGCTCAGAAACGCTGCGCAGCTTCCTTGACGAGTAATCGCATCAAGCTTTAACAAAAAGGTGAGCACTGGCTCACCTTTTTTGTATCTGCAAGGTTTAAGTGACTAAAAAGCAAGCGCAATTAGCCCCTACTGCATCTAGACACTCGCCCTACCTTCCCCTATAATCATCCACCTATTGGCCCCTTAGCTCAGTGGTTAGAGCAGTCGACTCATAATCGATTGGTCCGCAGTTCAAGTCTGCGAGGGGCCACCAAATTTAGAAAGGCGCATAGAGAAATCTATGCGCCTTTTGTCATTTCATCCCACTCTCTTCCATAATAAATTGCTTGCTCAACAAACAGTAAGCGTAGGCTGCTACCAACTTCTTAATTCTTTGTACCAATGCTACACTCCGTTCTCTTAGCAATAGGGACAAGGAGCTTAAGTGTCCACAATGATAACCAAGGATAGCAGGTGTAATGAGTATCAGCGGCGTATTTTTACGGCGATGAACTTTATCAGTGAACATGCAAAGGACAATCTATCACTAGAAGATATAGCGCGTAGTGCCCACTTTTCTAAGTACCATTTCCACCGTTTATTTAAAGCTTTCGCGGGTGAGACGGTAGCCGATTTCACGCGACGGACAAGGTTAGAGAAAGCCGCTAATCAGCTAGTTCTCGACGCTAATATCAATATTACTGATCTCGCTCTAGAGTTTGGTTTTTCCAGTGCTCAAAATTTCACAAAGCAGTTCACTAAGCAATTTGGTCAGCCTCCTAGCTTTTTCAAGCATAGAAAAAACCATGTGGAGAGCCTAGCTATCCTGCGAAACAACATAAAGCTCCAGCAGCCCGACGAAGCTAATCTTTCCGATTCACAACTGAATGTTCAACTTATCAACCGCCCCAAGTTCAGCCTAGCCTACACTCGCTTTCTCGGTCCTTACCATTCGGATTCCACACGCGCGTACATGACTCAACTCCAAGAGATATTGAAAGCGGCACAAATAGAGGTAACGAAACCAATAGGTATAGCCTGGGATAACCCAGAGATCACCGAGACGACAAGGTGTCGTTATGATATTGGAGTCGAATGCCCCAATACAGTCACCCTACCCGAGTTACTACATATTCAGTCATTTCCTGCTTCAACTTGTGCGGTATATCAATGTGAAATCACCAACGGTGATCTTGAGAAGCCTTGGGATGATTTGATCACCTCTTGGCTGCCCTATAGCGGATATACGCTTTCAGGCTTACCAGGCTTTGAAACCTTTGAAAAATTTGACCTAGACGACCCTTCATCACCATGGGTGATTGAGATTTGCCTTCCAATCGTACCAATGGAAAATTAGCAAGAATGGAAAAGCCACAGATCTGATTCGTTTGTAAAGTGACTCACACCATAATCACAAGAGGACTGAGAATGAGTCATCAATCATTAACAGTAATTGGCGCAACAGGTACTTTATCCGTACCCGTCATCAAGCAACTGATCAACAGAGGCGTGTCAGTCAAGGCTGTGGTGCGTAACGTAGAGAAAGCGCGAACCTTGCTTCCGGAAGAAACTGAAATCGTTTATGGGGATGTAGAGGATAAAGAAAGTCTCATCAAAGCTCTACAGGGATCAGAGCATGTATACATACATTTAAACACCACCTCTTTGGATGCTAATTTATCTTTCCACCCCGAGCGTGAAGGAGTCCGCAACATTATCGCCGCTGCCGAGCAAAACCAAGTAAAACAATTAATTCAAATAGGTGGTATTGAATCACTAAGATCTGACTTCGCTCTCGAAGGAAGACAACTAAAGACGAGCTTAATTCGCGAACAAGGAATGAGCTATGTTAAAGAGTCTAAGATTGCGCATACCTTTTTGCTTTGTTCGTTCTTTGTTGATTCCTTCCCGGTCTACATTCAAGAAAGAACCTTTGCGCTTTTTGGCAACTTAAAACATTCGCTCTATTTTACCAATACGCATCAACTAGCCAACAGCATTCTCAATGCCATTGGCAACCCTGAGGCTTTTAACCGCTCGTTTGCTATTCAAGGAAAAGAAGGAATGTCGTTTCCCGAGGCTGCTCGTCGCTTTATTCATAACTTCAACCCTGATATCACAATTGAACACTACCCCATTGAAGTTATTCAACAAATGGGATTACCTGCAGAACAAGTCGAGTTCATGGAGCACATGATGCTATTTGTAGAGCAGTTGGCGGAACAGCCTATCCAAGATGAGAGCTGGAAAGTACTAGGAGAGCCTAAACTGAGCTTTGATGAGTTTGTAAAACAGCTCAAATAGTTAGTCCAATGATCCGTTGAGGCGAGTAGCTTGAGCTAATCAAGGAACTCGCCTCAACCTCTTAGGTTAAACTACTGCACGATCCCTCGGGAAGTACCAACTCTTCTCCCTTCCTCGATCTCCCATTGAATGCCATATTTATCAATCCAATAAAAGAAGGTAATTGGGAAGCCGTCTAACTTCTCAGGATGGTACGATGAACGAGGGTCGATCATCTTGGCATCAGGCTGAGCTTTTAGGTAATTAAATACCTCATTGCAGTTCGATACTTCCAGCGCGATATGACGAGGCCCACCTAAGTCATAGGTTCGTGGTTGTGGTGGTAACTCACGATTACCAATGGGTTTATGGTATTTCATCAGCTCCAAGTAGATGTGGGCGTATGGATGTTTAACAAATAGAACGTCAACAATCACATCTTGACCGGCAAGCCCGGCGTCTTGATTAAACTGCGCCATAGAAACACCACGATAATCCATCGGCTGACCTTGCTCATCGAAAGCTGGCTTAAAACCAAGGACTCGCTGGTAGTACTTACTCGCGCTATCGACATCATCAACGATGACATTAATATGAGAGAGACCGAGCACAAAGGCGCTGATGTCATTTTGCTCTATACGTTCGAGCAGCGTCTCTGATGCCGATGGGGCAATCTCTACTAGGTAGTTCACTTTACGCTGACTGACGAGATCTGGGTGACAAAGCAAATAGGGTTTGTCCTGCTTATGTTCAGTATCACTTGGCGCTTCTACTATCGCCACTGGCCATTGCTTACTTTGGAACCATTGAGGATTTATAGCAAACGCCGCCGCAACCATATCAAAAGGATTAAAGCCTTGCTTAGCGCCGAATACCGCTTTCCATTCTAAATACCACCCTAGTGAGTGCTCAGCTAAATAACGACTGAGCTGATTAGACTCCGCCAACTGCTCTAGATCTTTAAAATGAATCCAAACTTGTTGGCATACTTCGAACGGAACCAAGGTAAGCGCTACATCACCCTCTAACACCTTACGAAAAGCAGGAACATCAAATTCAAAATTAAGATCCCGAAAAGGCCTTGGTTGATGGGAGCCGGAAATGAAATGCTGATCCACTGAGCGTCGACCTGCAACACAAATAATCTGCTCAATCTGACAACTCAGCTCAGGAAAATATTTTAGTAACAGCGCGATATTGGTCAGTGCTCCGATGGCAAGAATGGTTAACCTTCCCTGCTGTAACTGCTCTGCCAACGCTTTCACACCATCGGGTAATGTGGCTTTGGTATATTTGTCATCTTCAAAGTTTACCGCCGCACCAGCCGTTACCGTTAAGCTGTTTGGACCAAATCGTGCGGTAAACTCTTTCGCCTTGGCGGTAGTAACTGCAATATCGTCCGTATTACCGCGCGTCGAGCTTAACCCAACAATATCAACCTCCTGGCTACGAAACAAAGCGCCTAGCGCATAACCATCATCAACATCTCGGAACGCCATTAACTTGCCATGCGTACCAATCGTGATATCCGTGTCTATCCATAGACGTGTTTGATTGCCTTGCAGTGGTGCTTCCTTGCTTACTCTCTGCATTGTTTCTCCACAGTAGTCTCTAGTAACTCACCAATCGTGACCTCTTGGTGATGTGATTGATTTCTTCCACTGGTTTTACAGTGATAGAGATGAACATCAGCGGCATCAAACGCCTCGGCAAGTAGCGCCTCGCCATCAAAAGCGAGCTGAGTAGGTGCGATAGCGATAGAGCCTATCGAGATAGTCACGCGATTAAAGGGAGGGTTACCGCGATGCAAGATACTCAGATCTTCTATTGCATGATGGATACGGTTAGCGACGCCCTCAATTTCTTGAGACGTGTTTGCCTCAATCACCACAACAAACTCTTCTCCTCCCAGACGCACAGCAAACCCCTGACCTTTTACTTGTTCGCCAATCACCGACGCCACCATACACAAGGCGTTGTCACCCGCAATATGGCCATAGAGGTCGTTATAGGCCTTAAAGTTATCGATGTCACAAACCATGTAGCCAACGTATCGACCGTGGCTGAGATGATGCATCAAGAATGCCTTACCATCGCGTGAGTACTTGTAGCGAGAGCCAAGACCTGTAAGAGGGTCGGTGTCTGTTTGCTGTTGCAATACCCCTAGTTGGTTTTCTATCTTTTGGATAAGACTCATGTAGGAACGAGCAAGGTCACCTATCTCATCATCACGCTGCACTTCTTTTGGAATGTTTAAGCGAATGTCTTCCACATCCGATTTCATGGAATTCGCCAGCCGTTTAAGTGGGCTCACAATCCAAAGCGTGACCCAATATATCAACACCAAAGAGACCAAAAATGCACCGCTGGCCTCAAACAGCAAACTGCGTACTAACGCCTTACGAAAAGCCTGAAGCTCCGTGGCATCAAGCACCAACCAGAGCTCTCCTCCATTTTCATTTCGCAGTTCAATACAAACATGCAAAATGTTCTGCTTCAGATCCAAAAGCCAATGCTGTTGGCTTAAATCAGGCTTAGACCAAGGTAAGGTGTAGGTTTTGTGGATCTCTTGACTCGACTGTAAACTATTGAAGTCGCTTTGAAGCTTGTTTTTTACGTAAGTCAGCTTGTTGACTCTCGCTTGCGTTTTTTCGTCTTTAGAGCTTAGTGCCGCGTCTAACTCTTTTAGCCGTGCAGCGAGCACTGTGACCTCAGTGTCATCAATATCCGTTCGCCAAGCCTGTTGTTCCTTGGGGGAGTAACGAACTCCTATCGGTTGCCCTTGATAATCTGATGTGCCACTGACCTCTAGAAACCGAAGGTTGGGTATACTGAAAAGTGTGTCTTTAGTGGTTGGCATAAGCAGCTTGGCATAGTTTCGCCCAGCCACAGCGCCCGAGAGGAACGTATTGTGCGGGGCGAGATGTGCCTCGGCAATCTCAACCGTGGTGTCGAGTCGATTAGACCACTCACTGGTGTATCTTGTGTAGGTCATCCCGACGATGATGAACATCACTAAAACCAGATGCGAGACAAACAGCATCTGGTTTATAGTCAACCGACCAAACAGATTGGGGCCCAAATTAACGAATCCTATTTAGACTCATACACTTCCAAAACGGGCTCAGTACAGGTGCCATTGATGCAAATATCTTTGTACGTGGTGTGGCAGTTCTGACAAAAACTTGGCTCTAGTGTCGGGTGCATAGAAGAGATGTCCTTGCCTTTTCTATCGTAGCTCCCATAAATTGCCTCGCCTGCAATATGCTCCGTTACCCAGACAATGCCTTGAACCTCAGAGACGGCAACCACAGTGGGACCATCGGTATAAGGACCGTGGGTCTTGTACTGTTCAATCTTTTCTGGGTTAACGCGAATGGTTAATGGTGAGCCTTCACCGTTGTTGATCCAGCTGTAAGCCCGAACGGACTCTTGGATAAACAGTGACGTGTCAGGTGGGAGTACCGTATCGGCTGGCAGGTTCATAGATTCCTTTACGACCGGCCAATCTTCCCAGCCTTTGGGGTAACTAGCATTCGATTCTGCGTATACCCACATTGAAAATAATAAACTAATAGAAGTACTTAACAGGCAGCACTTGGCTACCTTTGAAACTAGCTGACTAAACATCCTTATCGAGTCCTGCTTAAGTTGTTATAATATTCAATGGTACAATTAATTAACATTTCTACCAATAGAGCAGTATCACATGATGCGCCTTTTCCGTGGTTCAGGCGTAACATAGAGCATACTTTCTCAAAACGAGCGCGATATAGGTCACGCAAAGAGCACCTAATCGTAACACGTAATTTCACATGTCGTTACACAAGTTCGAAATTTAGCCCTTTACATCTGCCATTAAGCAATGAACACTGCCTTTCGAATTACACAGTCAGTCGATACAGTAGAGCCAGCAGCACATTATGAGTAACACAACGACAAAAAAGTCGAACCCACTATTTGAAATCCTCTTCAACGTTTTCATTCCATCTTTTATCCTGATGAAGTTCAGCGGTGACGAACATCTTGGAACGGCGATGGCTCTGGTTGTTGCTTTGCTGTTTCCTGTGGTCTACGGCGGTATGGATCTTATCCGCAATAAGAAATTTAACTTTATCGCAGCGTTGGGTTTTATCAGCGTGTTATTGACCGGTGGTATCGGGTTATTAGAGCTTGATACACGCTGGCTAGCTTTAAAAGAAGCATTGATTCCAGGTCTTATCGGCTTGGCGGTTCTTGGTTCGACCTTTACGCGCTATCCGTTCATGCAGAAAATGATCTTGAATGACACGGTACTCAACCTCGAGCTTATAACAGAGCGCCTGCAAGAGCGCGGTAAGACACAGGCCTTTGACCGCTGCCTAATGTCGTCAAACTACCTGTTCGCGAGTACTTTTGCGTTTTCATCGGCTATGAACTACTTTCTTGCAACCTGGATAGTAACCAGCCCAGCAGGTACTGCAGCATTTAATGAAGAGCTCGGGAAGCTCACGCTCTACAGCTACCCTATTATCGCCATCCCAAGCATGTTGATGATGATGGGTATTTTCTATTATGTTTGGCGTCAAATCCGCGGCATGACCTCTCTTGAAACAGAGCAGATATTCCACACTAAGTAATCCCGAAAGCATTTTATGAAACAGCCCGATTACGCATTCGTTGTTCGGGCTTTTTTGTACCTCTAGCGCTTTACCCATCCCAACCTTCACACCTCTCGACGTGTCATCGGTTTCTTCATTCAACCTCTTAATACTTGTTTTCACCATTTCTTCAATTGATTCTTTGGCAAGTTTTTCAATAAACAGACTTTATTAACGGCTCAAAACAAACACCAAGAGCACCATCATTAGCCGACATATTTCTCAGTCTCCGCCTATAGAAAAGCAAAATAATGACCACTTTGCGATAGTTATCACAACAAATTCACTGTGCTATTTTTCGGATAGAATTAACGTGCACTTTTGAGTAGTGACCTATCTCACTCTTTAGTACTACCACTTAGAAGGTAAGCATATAACTACACATATAAGATAGTAAGCACTTACAAAATAACCAAAAAATCACCATTACGTGAAGGGAACCAACTTAGAAGCTCGATGAAAAAACATACAATTCGCCGTAAATTTAACGTTTTTGACGGACTCAATCTCAGTTTTGACGTTTTTGACGGGAAGCGTAATTGATAAATTGTGCTTTAAGGTGTTTTCTTAGTAACGCCTAAGGCCTACAGGCCACTCTTTAGGACCCTATTTAGAGAGGTAGGCTTTAGCAACATGTGAGAGGGAAGCACTTGGTCTCTCTGTGAAACAAAAGCAAATAGTAAGGAATAGCTATGCTTGCGCATATTAAAAAAACAGCACTAGCGACAGCAATTATTGCGACCGCAGTAACAGGTTTCAGCTCTGTAGCAACAGCAGCAGAACGCAGCGAACTCACTATCCACCCGAAAGAGTTCAACACCTTTGTTCGCAACTTCAACCCATATTTGGGTGCAACCTACTTACACACAACAACCGACTTCCTATACGAGCCGCTTGTTGTATTTAACGAAATGCACGGCAACGAGCCTGTGTTCCGTTTAGCTGAAGGCTTCAAAATGGCAGACGATCTTATGTCTGTAACCTTTGATATTCGTAAAGGCGTGAAGTGGTCTGACGGCGAAACATTTGATGCTAACGACGTATTGTTCTCGTTCAACCTAGTGAAGAACAACCCAGCCCTGGACCAAAGTGGTATCAACTCTTGGGTAACTAAGGTAGAGAAACTCAACGACTACCAGCTTAAGTTCTACACAACTGAGGCTAACTCAAACGTTCCTTATGAAATCGTTAAGGTGCCAATCGTGCCTGAGCACGTTTGGAAAGATGTGAAAGATCCAACAACGTTCACTAATGAGAACCCTGTAGGCTCAGGACCTTTCACTGAAATTGACACCTTCACTCCACAGCTTTACGTTCAGTGTCGCAACCCTAACTACTGGGATAACGACAATCTAGAAGTCGACTGTCTGCGTGTTCCTCAGATCGCCAACAATGATCAGTTCCTAGGTAAAGTTGTAAACTCAGAGATGGACTGGACATCATCGTTCATCCCAGATATTGACCGTACTTATGCAGCAGCGTCGCCAAATCATCAATACTGGTATCCACCAGCAGGTACACAAGCATTTCTTGTGAACTTTAAACATAAAGATCCTGCTAAAAAGGAAGCGTTGACTAACGTTGACTTCCGCCGCGCATTCTCTATGGCTCTTGACCGTCAAACAATTATTGATATCGCATTTTATGGCGGCGGTACAGTAAATGACTTCGCTTCAGGTCTAGGTTACGCATTTGCTACTTGGTCAGATGAATCGACGCACAACAAGTACAAGGGCTACAACTCTTACGACGTCGACGGTGCAAAAGCACTGCTTGAAAAAGCGGGCTTTAAAGATGTCAATGGTGATGGTTTTGTAGATACTCCATCAGGCAAGTCATTTGAGCTGTTGATTCAATCTCCTAATGGTTGGACCGACTTCAACAACACAGTTCAGCTAGCGGTTGAGCAACTTGCAGAAGCAGGCATTAAAGCAAAAGCTCGTACACCAGACTTCTCTGTGTACAACCAAGCAATGCTTGAAGCAAACTATGACGTTGCTTACACAAACTACTTCCACGGTGCAGACCCGTACACATACTGGAACTCTGGCTATAACTCGACCCTGCAAAGTGGTGACGGTATGCCTCGTTTTGCCATGCATTTCTACAAGAATGCTGAGCTAGATAACTTGCTAAACAGCTTCTACAAAACTGCAGATAAAGCTGAGCAGCTAGAAATCGCTCACGGCATCCAGAAAATCATTGCTCAAGATCAGGTTACTATCCCGGTTATGTCTGGTGCTTACATGTTCCAATACAACACGACTCGCTTCGCGGGTTGGTGGAACGAGCAAAATCCTAAAGGTCGTCCAAACATCTGGGCCGGTATCCCAGAGCGTCTACTTCACGTACTGGACCTGAAACCAGTTAAGTAAGTAAACACAAACTAAAGCGGTACGTCCGTACCGCTTTCTTCCCCTCAATATCAGTGTTGATGTGTGGCGCTCGTCGTCAGGGGCTTACTCGTTTCAAAATTTGAGATGAGGCTACCAGCAGCAAGGAAAAGCTGGGTAATTAAGGTGTGAGTTATGGGTTATTTTTTAAGACGTTTGTCCTTTTATATGGTGGCACTTCTGGTTGCAGCCACCATCAACTTTATTATTCCTCGAGCAATGCCAGGCGATCCAGTCACCATGATGTTCGCCAACGCGACGGTTCAGGTAACTCCAGAGCGTATTGCTGCGATGAAAGAGCTACTGGGTTTTGTGGACGGTAACTACTTCGTTCAATACCTACATTACATGAAAAACATTCTGAGCTGGGAGCTAGGTACCTCGATTCAATTCTTCCCGCTATCGGTCAATACACTATTAGGTAGTGCTTTCGGTTGGTCACTGTTTCTGGCAGGCAGCGCGGTTATTCTTTCGTTCTCAATCGGCTCGGTACTGGGCATTTTCGCCGCATGGAAACGAGGTTCTAAGTTCGACACCTTTGTCACTCCGGGCATGCTTATCATTCAGGCAATGCCTCAGGTGGTTATCGCTATGATGGCCATGTTCATCTTCGCTATCGGTCTGAAATGGTTCCCTACAGGTTACGCCTACACTGCTGGTACCCTGCCAGACTGGACCAGCTGGGCATTCATCAAAGATGTGCTCTACCACGCGGTCTTGCCTCTATTCTGTGCGACGGTTATTCAGATCGGTGGCTTCCTAGTCAATATGCGTAACAACATGATCAACCTTCTCAATGAAGACTACATCACGATGGCAAAAGGTAAGGGGCTGAGTGAAAACCGCGTAGTGTTCAACTACGCCGCTCGTAACGCACTACTACCAAGTGTTACCGCACTTTCAATGTCTCTTGGTGTTGCGATTGGTGGTCAGCTGATTGTCGAAATCATCTTTAACTACCCAGGTCTTGGCTCTGTGATGCTCAACGCCATCCACGCTCGTGACTACCAGGTTCTGCAAGGACAGCTGCTTATTATGACTCTGTTTATGCTCTTCTTTAACTTAGCGGCTGACATGCTTTATGTCGTGCTTGATCCTCGTCTACGCAAGGGAGGCAAATAACCATGAAAGGTTTCTTACAACTCGTGTGGCGTAATACCACTGCCAGGATTGGACTTTCAATCATAGGTTTGTTCGTGTTTATGGCGGTCGCAGCCCCACTTATCACTAAACACGCACCAGACAAACGCACGGGTAACTCTCATGAATACCCAAGTGCCGTGGTAAAGCTTGCTCAAGCGAATCCTGATGGCTGGGTGGCACAAAATCTTGCAGATGATCGCCGAACGCTCCTGATGTCGAAAAAAGCCGATCATCCAATGGGCACAACTCGTATGGGTCGTGATATCTGGTCACAGGTTGTTTACGGCGCACGTGTTTCACTAATGGTTGGCTTTGGCGCCGGTATCACCGTTTGCTTCCTTGCTACCGTTATCGGTATCTCTGCAGGCTACTTTGGTGGTCGAGTTGACGAAGTACTGACCTCAGCCATGAACATCATGCTGGTTATCCCTCCGTTCCCATTACTGTTTGTGGTGGCCGCATTTATCGGCGAGGCAGGTCCGCTAACCATAGCCTTGGTCATCGGCTGTATGTCCTGGGCGTGGGGCGCCAGGGTCATTCGAGCACAAACCCTATCACTACGTGAGAAAGAGTTCGTAAAAGCAGCCGAAGTTCTGGGCGAATCGCGCCTTCGTATTATCTTCGTTGAGCTGCTGCCAAACCTCATCTCCATTGTTGGGGCAAGCTTCATCGGCTCTGTTATGTACGCCATCTTGATGGAAGCAACGATCTCATTCCTAGGTATGGGCGATCCAAACACGATCAGCTGGGGCATCATGCTTTACAACGTTCAAACCTCATCTGCCATGCTTATCGGCGCGTGGTGGGAAGTGATTGCACCATGTTTAGCACTGACATTCCTAGTGACTGGTTTAGCCTTGTTGAACTTCGCGGTAGATGAAATTGCTAACCCGCAGCTTCGTTCACACAAAGGTATGAAACGCTGGAAGAAAATCGCAGCACAAGACAAAAAGCAGCGTGAAGTTGAAGTCGCGCCTCAAAATGCACTATGGAGCGGAGATCGTTAATCATGTCAGAACCACTAATTTCAATCCGCAACCTTTGCGTTGACTACATTACCGATGCTGGTGACGTACGTGCTTGTAACAACGTCAGCTTCGATATCGGCAAAGGCGAAGTCTTCGGTCTAGCTGGCGAGTCTGGCTGTGGCAAGTCAACAGTCGCCTTCTCTCTTATGCGTCTTCATAAACCACCTGCTTATATCAGTGGCGGTCAGGTACTGTTCAATGGTGAAGACATTCTTCAGTACAGTGACGACCGCATGCAGACATTCCGCTGGAGCGAAATGTCGATGGTATTCCAAAGTGCGATGAACGCGCTAAACCCTGTACTGACGATGGAAGAGCAGTTCTGTGACGTCATTATGCGCCACACCAACATGACTCGTGATCAGGCAGTAAAACGTGCTCAAGGGCTTTTGGAAATCGTAGATATCCACCCTAGCCGCTTAAATGATTATCCACACCAATTCTCTGGCGGTATGCGTCAGAGACTGGTCATCGCTATCGCGCTAGCACTGAACCCTAAGATGATCATTATGGATGAGCCGACTACAGCATTGGATGTAGTTGTGCAACGCGAGATCTTACAAAAGATCTATGCGCTAAAAGAAGAGTTTGGCTTTTCTATTTTGTTCATCACCCATGATATCTCACTTATGGTCGAGTTTTCTGATCGAATTGGGATCATGTATTCAGGAGAGCTTATTGAGGTTGCACCGTCGAAACAGATCCTTGAATCGCCTTACCACCCTTACACCAAAGGGCTGGGTAGTTCGTTCCCGCCGTTGACGGGCCCTAAGACCAAGCTGACTGGTATTCCTGGAAATCCTTTAAACCTTTTAGAGGTGCCTCAAGGCTGCCGATTCCAAGCTCGTTGTGACCGAGTACATGAAGCTTGTACTCGCGTACCCACTAAGCTGCGTCAAATCGAGCACAGCCGTTTTTCAAACTGCCATTTGTACGGTGAACCTATTGCCGTCGCGCCAGAGTTGTCATAACGACCACCAGCGAAGAAGTAAGTATTAACAAGGATTTCTGGAGAACAATTATGAGCAACTATGGTGAACTACTTATAGAAGGCAACAACGTCGTTAAAGACTTTCCCATCAATAGTAATGCGCTATCTCAGCCAATGATGCGTGCGATTAACGATGTCTCATTCAAGATGTACAAGAGCCGTGGATTATCAGTCGTAGGTGAGTCCGGCTCGGGCAAATCCACCACGGCTAAGATGATAGCCAAGATGTATGCGCCAAGTGGCGGTGAGATCAAATACCGTGGTCGTGACATTCAAGATATCACCTCGCGTCGTGACCTGATGCAGTATCGCGAAGGCGTACAAATGGTATGGCAAGACCCGTTTGGTTCACTTAACCCAACGCACACTATTTTCCACCACATTGCCCGTCCTCTGCTGATACATAACAAGGTCAGCAAGGGCAACAAGAAAGAGTTGGAAGAGCGTGTTTACGACCTACTAGAACAAGTTGGGTTGATCCCACCAAAAGAGACAGCGGCGAAATATCCGCATCAACTTTCTGGTGGTCAGAGACAGCGTGTCAACCTTGCTCGAAACATTGCCGTAGGTGCAGAGGTCGTGCTCGCAGACGAACCGACATCCATGCTGGATGTATCGATTCGAGCAGGCGTTCTCAACCTGATGGAAGAGATGAAGTTCGAGAGGCAGATGTCGCTACTTTACATCACTCACGACATTGCAACGGCACGCTACATCGCCGAAGACATCTCCGTGATGTATGTCGGTCACATGGTCGAATGGGGCGACACTGACGAGGTCATTGCTAACCCTCAGCATCCCTATACCCAGCTGCTGGTATCTGCCGTCCCCGATCCATCCAAGTCCATCCACGAGAAACTGGAAGGAAACAAAGGTGAAATCCCATTGTGGACACCAGCATCAGTAGGCTGCCCATTTGCAGGACGCTGCAAGCACGCCACCACTAAGTGCCGTGAAGCCTTACCTAGCGTTACCAAGCTATCAGACAACCACTTCGTACGTTGCTACTTATACGAGAACTAATACCCGGCTCCCTTCTCGGGAGCCTAGCTGTAGGGATAAGTTATGGAAGAAAACATGCAATTACTCACTAACCACATTGGCTACCACATAAACAGTGAGAAGCGCGCCGTGTTAATGGCTCAACAGTCACAGCATGAACTCGCTAGTGCTTTTTTAGTGGATGCCCACAATGACGAAATCGTGCTCGAACTGAGCCCTATTGGTGGCGCTAACGTGGATAATTGGCATCAAGGTGTTTTCTTCACTCTCGATTTCAGTCAATGGACAGAGCAAGGTCACTACTACCTGCGCTATCAGACAGTACGCTCTCAATCTTTTGAAATCGCCGAAAATCAGCTCTATAACCGCTGCTTCTCAGACATTATCCACTACTTCAAATCTCAGCGATGCGGTGGGGAGTTTGATGCCGCCGACAAGCAAGCTTCGATTGTAGGCAGCCAAGATTCGGTGGATGTCCATGGTGGCTGGTATGACGCATCTGGTGATGTCAGCAAGTACCTTAGCCACCTGTCCTATGCCAACTATTTGAATCCTCAACAAACCCCTATGGTGGTTTGGAATATGCTCAAGGCACACGACATAGTGTGTGAGCGCATCGAGAGCCCAAACTTTGTTGCTACCCGGCTTCTAGAAGAAGCGCTTTACGGTGCCGAGTTCCTTTCGCGCATGCAGCATCACAGTGGCTATTTCTATATGACGGTTTTTGACAAATGGAGTAAAGATCCCACGCAGCGAGAGATCTGCGCTTACGAGACTCAACTCGGTCATAAGAAAACCAACCATGAGGCTGGGTTTCGTCAAGGCGGCGGCATGACCATCGCAGCACTTGCGAAAAGCAGCCAGGTGAGCTCACTTTCAAAGGATAACGCTGCCACTTATTTAGAAGCAGCAAAAGCAGGCTATTGGCACCTCAAAGAGCACAACGAACAATACCTTGATGATCGTACACCGAACATCATTGACGAATATTGCGCACTTGTAGCGTCAGTGGCTCTGTATCAAGCCACCTCGGAACCACAGTTCCTAACGGAAGCAAGAAGCTGGTTTGATGCATTAGCCAAAAGAGCACAGAGCGACCAGCATCATGCTTTTTACTGGTCTGCAAATGACGATGGCAGTCGACCTTACTTCCATGCTGCAGAGGCTGGGCTGCCTAACATCGCACTGACTGAGTATCTAGCAATAGAAACCGAAGCAGAGCGAGTCAAAGCAGCGCGAGAAACGCTCAATAAAGCCTGCCAATTTGAAATCAACATTACTCGTCAGGTTTACAACCCTTTTGGCTACCCAAGGCAGTACGTAAAAGCCGTCGATGGGGTCAAACATGACGCGTTCTTTATCCCTCATCAAAACGAGTCTGGTTACTGGTGGCAAGGCGAAAATGCTCGCTTGGCTTCACTTGCCTCAATGGCTTTTTTGGCTCAACCGCACCTAGAAGACTCCGCTTTGAAAGCTCAGTTATCGCACTACGCCGATGACTGTATTAGCTGGGTGCTCGGTGCCAATCCCTATGATATGTGCATGCTCGATGGTCATGGCCACAACAACCCCGACTACCTACCGAAGCTTGGTTTCTTCAATGCTCTCGGAGGGGTGTGCAACGGTATCACCGCAGGCTTTGAAGATGAGGCTGATATTGCCTTTAACCCACCAGTTCATAAAGACGACATGCTACAAAATTGGCGCTGGGGTGAGCAGTGGATCCCCCATGCAGGTTGGCTACTTCTCGCTTTGGCACTGTGGCAGCAACACTATAAAAACTAAGGGTTAAATATGGCTAGGTACAGAGTAGGAATTGATGGCGGTGGTACATCGTGTCGCGCCAGAATCATCAATGAACAGCAGCAAGTCATTGGTGAGGCGAAAAGCGGCAGCGCAAACATTATGTTGGGCGCCGAACTTGCTTTAACGTCGATTATTGAGGCGATTGAGTCCGCTGCCCAATCAGCAGGTCTTGACTCAACCGATTTTGCCCAGATGGATGTTGGCTGCGCGCTCGCGGGTGCCGAGCACAAAAGCAGCTATCAAGCGTTTGTGGCAACACCACACCCATTTGCGAGCCTAACACTTAACACCGATGGCTACGGTGCCTGTCTTGGCGCCCATCAAGGTGAAGATGGTGCCATCATGATTGCCGGTACGGGCTCCGTTGGTCTTCTGATCAAAGGGACAAATCAGTATGTGGTAGGCGGTCGAGAGTTCCCGATTTCAGATCAGGGAGGCGGCGCTGTGATGGGACTTAGGTTGATCCAGCAAGTCCTGCTTATCCAAGATGGCATCAAGCCCCACTCTCCCCTCGCCGATGTCGTTATGGACCATTTCAATCAGGATATCGACGCCATCGTAGAGTGGTCAAAAACAGCGTTACCACGTGATTACGGTCAGTTCTCTCCGGTGATTTTTGAGTATGCCTACCTCAACGATGGACTGGCAAAATCGCTTCTGCTGGAAACCGCCAACGACATTGAGATGTTTTTGTGCGCGCTCAACAACAAAGGGGCGGACAAAATATGCCTGATGGGCAGTATCGCCGAACGTATCTTTGACTGGTTATCTCCTGCTGCTCAGCGCTGGATTGTCACCCCTAAAGGGGATGCGATGGATGGCGCACTGATGATGGCAGGTAACAAGCAACACAACCTTTACGAGTAAGGGATGAGTATGGATTTTCGTGTCGACTTAGCCATTGTTGAACATCTAGCGAAAGGCTGTCGCTTCGGGTTAACCTTGCATAACCTGTCTGAGAAGAGTCACGCCAATTGGAAGCTTAATTTTGCTTTTGAATGCTTTGTGATTCCAGGCAGCTTATCACAAGGCGAACTCACGCAAGTCGGCACCTTCTGCACCCTAAACGTCAACGAGACGCCGCTGTATGCCAATAACCATATCTATGTCGAATTTTGCACCGCGACGTCCGCATTCAACTTACTGAGTGATGGCATTAACGACGCCTATCTCGACACCGATGCGCAAACCCAGCTTCCTGTTGCAGTTTCACCGATTGTACTCGGGGCGGTTGACGACCGCCGAGTATCGCTGCCAGAGGTAGGCGCAGGACGCCACGCTCTTATCCCACATCCTCAATACATGGAGTTTGGGGAAGGCGTGTTTGAACTGACGCGTTACAGTCAGATTTGCGTCGAAGATCAATCCATGCAATGTGTCGCCAACTGGCTAAGTGAAGAGGTGGAGCGTCTATTCGGACTAAGCCATAAATCGATTGGGCAGCAAGACATTCGTTTTAGGCACTCTCCTGTATTAGATTCTGAAGCCTACAAATTGACTGTTGATGGTTCAGGGATTGAGATTGAGTCCAACAGCAACGCAGGCTTTACCTACGGCTGCGCAACGCTGATTCAGTTGATGGACTTTGACCATGATCGCCATACCATCTACGTACCTCATATCCGCATCCAAGACGCACCTCGTTTTCGCTACCGTGGTGTAATGCTAGACAGTGCACGCAGCTTTCAGCCTGTGACCGAGATAAAGCGCGTTATCAACCTTCTTGCACACTACAAGATCAATACCTTCCATTGGCACCTTACTGATGACGAAGGCTGGCGTGTTGAAATCAAAGCATATCCAGAGCTGACTGACGTTGGTGCTTGGCGTGGCCCGACTCACCCGCTAAAACCGCAGCTTCACAGCATCGGAGATTACTATGGTGGGTTCTACTCACAGCAAGAGATCAGCGAGATTGTTCAGTACGCTCAGGATCGCAGCATCCAAGTGATCCCAGAGATCGACATTCCTGGTCACAGTCGCGCCGCGATTACCGCGCTACCGGATCTGTTAGTTGATCCGGAAGATCAGTCTCATTACCGCAGTGAACAAAATTACACCGACAACGTGTTATCACCGGGCATCTCTGGCACCTACCAATTTCTTGATGCCGTGCTTGAAGAGATTGCTCAGCTGTTCCCAGCCCCTTACGTTCATATCGGCGCAGACCAAGTGCCTGTCGGGGTTTGGACCAACAGCCCGTCTTGTCGTGAACTCATGGCTGAGCAAGGCTATCGCAATCCGAAAGACCTGCAAGGTCATCTGCTTCGCTACGTCGAAGATAAGCTCAAATCCATGGGCAAGCGCATGCTTGGATGGGAAGAGGCGCACTTTGGTAGCAAGGTAAGCAAAGACACGGTCGTCTATTCATGGCTGAGCGAAGAAGCCGCTATTAATAGTGCCAAGCTGGGCTACGACGTCATCCTTCAACCAGGGCAAAGCACCTACTTAGATATGGCGCAAGACTACAGCGTTTGCGAGTTGGGCGTGTACCGCTCGCACATTATTACCCTAGAAAACGCCTATCAATACGAACCACTTGTTCAACTTCATGAGCAAGACCCAATCAAGAAACGCATTTTGGGCATGCAGGCCGCACTTTGGACGGAGAGAGTTACCTCTCCGGAGCGGCTCGACTACATGATGTTTCCGCGCTTGGTTGCGCTTGCAGAAACCGCATGGACACAAGATCACTCAAAAGACTTCCACGCCTTCTTGTCTCGGCTTAAGCCACACCTCCAATTGTTAGATAGACAAGATGTGCGATACAGACACCCATGGCCAGAGAGCCAAAAAGAGAATGGCTGACGTTCAACACTCAAAGCCAACATTACTTAACGAATTTAAATTTTCCCCAATAAGGATATCATCATGCAATACGGCTACTTCGATAACGAGAACCGAGAATATGTCATCACTCGTCCCGATGCCCCCGCTCCTTGGACTAACTACCTAGGCACAGAGAAGTTCTGTACCGTTATCTCCCATAATGCTGGCGGCTACTCCTTTTACAACTCACCTGAGTACAACCGTGTAACCAAATTCCGCCCAAATGCGACGTTCGATCGCCCAGGGCATTATGTATATCTGCGTGATGATGAGACAGGTGATTACTGGTCAATCTCATGGCAGCCAGTCGCTAAAAGCCTTGATGAAGCGAATTATGAAGTAAGGCACGGGCTTTCTTATTCAAAGTTTAAGTGTCAATACTCAGATATTGAGGCGACAAAAACTCTGTTCGTACCAAAAGGCGAAGATGCTGAAGTGTGGGATGTGGTGATCCGCAATACCGGTGATAAGCCACGCACCATCAGTGCCTTCTCGTTTGTGGAGTTTTCCTTCAGCCACATCGCCTCTGACAATCAAAACCATCAAATGTCGCTATATTCAGCAGGGACTAGCTATCAAGATGGTGTCATTGAGTATGATCTCTTCTACAACACCAACGACTTCGAAGGCTACTACTACCTTGCTTCTACTTTTAGCCCAGATAGCTATGATGGTCAGCGCGATAGCTTCTTAGGTCTATATCGCGACGAATCCAACCCAATCGCGGTTGAAAAAGGGCAATGCTCTAATCACACACAAACCTGCTACAACCATTGTGGTTCACTGCACAAGCAATTTGTCATCGCACCGGGAGAAGAGGTGCGCTTTGCCTACGTCCTTGGTATTGGCAAAGGCAACGGTGAGCGTCTTCGTCAAAAATACCAAGACCTAACTGAGGTCGATGCAGCATTTGATGCCATCAAGGCTCACTGGGATGAGCGCTGCGCGAAGTTCCAAGTGAAATCTCCCAACGAGGGGCTAGATACCATGCTAAACACTTGGACTCTGTATCAAGCCGAGACCTGTGTCGTATGGTCACGCTTCGCTTCATTTATCGAGGTTGGAGGACGTACTGGACTGGGCTATCGAGATACCGCTCAGGACGCCATGGCCGTTCCTCATTCTGCACCGGCTATGACTCGAAAACGGATCGTTGATCTACTGCGTGGCCAAGTGAAAGCCGGTTACGGTTTGCATCTGTTCGATCCAGACTGGTTTGATCCAGAAAAAGCCGATGTTGAGCCATCAAAATCACCTACCGTGGTTCCGACACCAAGCGATGAAGATAAGATCCACGGCATTGCCGACACCTGCTCTGACGATCACTTGTGGCTGGTCCCAACGATCTGTCGCTACGTGATGGAAACCGGTGAGACGGATTTCTTTGATGAGGTGATCCCATACGCAGACGGCGGCAATGCGACCGTTTACGAGCACATGAAAGCGGCACTTAACTTTACCGATGAACACGTTGGGGCTACAGGCATCGCCAAAGGTCTGCGCGCAGACTGGAATGACTGTCTAAACCTCGGTGGTGGTGAATCATCCATGGTGGCGTTCCTGCATTACTGGGCACTTCAAGACTTCGTTGACCTCGCACGCAACCGAGGCGAGCTTGATGATGTCGCTTACTACCAACAAATGGCGCAAAAAGTTCAAGACGCCTGTGAAACGCACCTCTGGGATGAAGACGGTGGCTGGTACATCCGTGGGATCACCAAAAACGGCGACAAGGTCGGTACCAGTAAACAAACCGAAGGTAAGGTTCACCTTGAGTCCAACACCTGGGCAGTGGTTTCTGGCGCAGTTAGCGAAGAGCGCGGTAAGAAAGCCATGGATGCGGTCGATGAGTACCTCTACTCAGACTTCGGCTTACATCTAAACGCGCCATCGTTCGCAACACCTAATGACGACATCGGCTTTGTCACTCGCGTTTATCCGGGCGTAAAAGAAAACGGCGCGATCTTCTCACATCCAAATCCATGGGCGTGGGTAGCCGAAGCGAAACTAGGCCGTGGCGATCAAGCCATGAAGTACTACGACGCACTAAACCCGTATAACCAAAACGACATGATCGAAACACGCATCACAGAGCCGTACTCATACGTGCAGTTCATCATGGGCCGTGACCACCAAGATCATGGTCGCGCCAACCACCCTTGGTTAACGGGTACTTCTGGCTGGGCTTACTTCGCCGCAACCAACTATATTCTCGGCGTGAGACTGAGCTTCGATGGCCTAGTGGTTGACCCATGTATTCCAACAGAGTGGCCAGGATTTGAGGTGACGCGTCAATGGCGCGGTGCAACGTATCAAATTACGGTTGAGAACCCAAACAATGTCAGCAAGGGTGTTCAGTCCATTACCTTGAATGGCCAAGCCATTCAAGGCGCGATCGCGCCTCAAGCCGAAGGCAGCGTAAACCAAGTACATGTTGTTCTGGGTTAACGAGTGCCTCGATGGGTCCTTAGTTTGGACCCATCGAACTTAAGCGTATCACTACAAGAGTAGGTAACCTCTTAGGAGAGAGAGATGATCAAATTTGGAACAGGTGGTTGGCGCGCGTTCATCGGCGAGGAGTTCACTAAAGATAACGTAAAACTCGTTGCTCAAGCGGTGGCAAACATCATCAATAGCGAAAACGTGGCAGAACGCGGATTCGTGATTGGCTATGACAGGCGTTTTCTATCCGATAAAGCGGGGCGCTGGTTTGCGGAAGTCTTGGCCGCGAACAACATCCCAGTGAGCTTTATCGACAAGTTTGTGCCGACCCCTATAGTCATGTACAAAGCGAAGAGTATGGGATGTGCCTACTCGGCTTGTATTACCGCGTCGCACAATCCAGCCGATTACAACGGGATTAAGGTCTTTATCGAAGGTGGCCGTGATGCCGACGAAATCATTACTGAGAAGATTGAAGCTCAGATCGCCACTCTCAGCCTTCAGGAAGTGATTTCCGGCGACTTCGATGTATGTGTTGAGCGCGGCGCGATTAATGTCATCAATCCGATGAACGAGTTTGTTGATTCCATCATCGATCTTATCGACATTGAAGCCATCAAAAACGCCAATCTTAAAGTGCTTATCGACCCAATGTTTGGAGTCGCGAAAAACGCATTGCAGACGGTGCTCATCAACGGTCGCTGTGACGTTGACGTCATCAACGATGGTAAAAACCCAGACTTTGGCGGCTTAATGCCTTCGCCAAGTGCAGCGACACTATATCGTCTTAAGCACCTTGTGGCGGCAGAAGGCTACGATATCGGTATTGGTACCGATGGCGATGCTGACCGTCTTGGCATCATTGATGAGCAAGGTAATTTTATCCACCCTAACGAAGTACTGCTGTTGCTCTATTACTATCTACTTGAATACAAAGGCTGGAAAGGCTCAGTGGTTCGTAACATCGCGACCACTCACCTCCTAGACAAAGTCGCTGCTGACTACGGTGAAAAAAGCTTTGAGGTTCCCGTAGGCTTTAAGCACATCAGTAGTCAAATGGAGGCCGACGATTCACTGATTGGCGGTGAGAGCTCAGGTGGTTTAACCATTCGCGGTCACATCAAAGGCAAGGATGGCGTATTTGCCTCTAGCCTTTTAGTCGAAATGCTCAGTGTCACTCAGAAGACACTTTCCGAGTTGCTATCAGAGATCTACGGCAAGTATGGTTACGCCTATACCGCAGAGGGCGACTGCAACTTCAAACCGTCGCAAAAAGACAGCCTTTACCACAAACTTTATGTCGAAAAACTGCTTCCTGAGTTTGATTATGACGTAGAAAAGGTAAGTTACGCCGATGGCGCGAAAGTGTACTTTAAGAACGGTGGTTGGGTGATTGCTCGCTTCTCGGGTACGGAGCCCCTATTACGAATTTTCTGTGAAATGGAAGATAAGGAACAAGCGGAATATGTTCTTCAGCAGATGAAAGACTTTTTGTCTTTGTAGTCACTGTTTCCTTCTCTTTTTGCCCTAAGTGACCTCGACTCACCTTCTTGGTCACCTATTAGCAAAAAGCTCCCTATAGGTGGAGAACATTTTTGCCCGGAACGACTGTCTCCGGGCTTTTTTAGTACTTATGCAAACGCGACAATGCCCTGCGCATCGACACTCACCGCGACACTCTGGCCAACATCAAGCGCCTCTAATGAGGTGGCCAAGACACGCGTGCCTTCAATATCAACTACATAGCGACAATGGTCACCCATGAACTGCTGCTCGATAACCGTGATAGTGCTCTTTTCTGACTGAGTCAATTGAATGTGCTGTGGGCGCACCAAAAGTTGGCAATCAGCCCCCGGCTCAATCAAGGCACACGACTGTGCTTCAACCTGGCCGATAGCCGTCTCAAAGGTCGTGTCATTGATATGCTTAGCTTGCAAGTAACTGCCGCCACCTAAGAAATCCGCAACGAACTTGCTCGATGGGCAGAAATAGAGCTCTGATGCCGAGCCATATTGCTCAATCACACCTTGGTTCATCACCGCCATTTTGTCAGCAAACGCGAACGCTTCTTCACGGCTATGAGTCACGAATATCGCAGTCACACCCTGCTTTTTGAAGATTTTGCGGATCTCGCGGATGAGCTCGTGACGTACTTGGGTATCGATGTTGGAAAATGGTTCATCAAGTAGCAGTAGATCGGGTTTGTACGCCAAACTGCGCGCAATCGCCACACGCTGCTGTTGACCACCCGATAGCTGATGCGGGTAACGGTCAATGAACTGCTCTAGATGTACCAGTGACAGCATCTCCATCACGATTGCATCTTGCTCTGACTTCGGAATGCCCTTAAGCCCGAATGCGACGTTTTGTGCCACCGTTAGGTGAGGAAACAGCGCATAGTCTTGGAAGATCATACCGATGTTGCGTTGCTCTGGCGGCATCCAGCTTTCACCGTTATCAATCTCTCGCTCACCCAGCGTCATCTTGCCCGCTGACAGGGGCAATAGACCCGCGATGGCTTTCAGCAAGGTCGTTTTTCCGCAGCCACTGGCGCCCAGCAAACAAACAATTTCACCTTGATTAACCTCTAGAGACAAGTTCTCAAGAATCGTTTGCTCGTCATACTGACAAGATAAATTTTCAATCGACAGTGCTGTGGTCATCAGTGATTTTGCTCCAATGAACGGTTAACAATAATAAGCGGTAGTAACCCAACGAGTACCAACAAGACGGCTGGCATCGCAGCAAGCTCCAGATGCTCATCTGAGGCAAAGTTAAATACGTAGGTGGCTAAGGTTTCAAAGTTGAATGGACGCAATAGCAGCGCAGCATTGAGCTCTTTCATCGACTCAATAAACACCAACAAGCCAGCAATCAATACACCACGTTTAATGAGTGGCAGATGCACGCGAACCAACATCTGGTTCTTCTTACAGCCCATAGTGCGCGAGGCCATATCAAGCGAAGGCGACACTTTACTCAGACTGGTTTCGATACTGCCAATCGCTACCGCGGAAAAACGCACCACCATGGCAAAAATCAGCGCAAACATCGAGCCAGAGAAGATCAGACCTGGGCGCTGCCACTCCATTGCTTTGGCAAAGTCATTCACTGAATGATCCATAAACAGAACAGTCACCATCACGCCAATTGCTAAAACCGTTCCCGGCACGGCATAGCCCAGCGACGAGGCACGCATGAAGACGACGCCCTTACGACTTGGATCTAAGCGGCGATAGAAGTTAACTACCAAAGCGACGATCACGCCGATGATGGCGGCAATGATAGAGACCTGTAAACTGTTGATGGCATAGGTTTGAAACTCTTCAGTCCAGCTTTGCTCAAAGTACTTATAGGCGTAAATAATTAACTGGCCAAGCGGGAAGATAAACGCTGCCGATACCAAGCCCCAACACCAAGTTAATGCTGCCCACTTTTTCCAGCCACGTAATTCATAACGAAAATCTTCATGGCTGTTGTACTGGCTTTGAAACAGTTTCTGTTTACGACGACTATAACGCTCAGCACCTAGCAAGAGTACGATCACGACCATCATCATGGCGGAAATTTTGGCAGCCGCACTCAAATTGGAATAGCCAAGCCACGTATCGTACACTGCTGTGGTTAAGGTGCTGACTGCAAAGTAGCTAACCGCACCGAAGTCGCCAATGGTCTCCATCGCCACCAGCGATAGACCTACCGCAATGGATGGACGAGCAAGCGGCAACGAGATACGCCAAAAACTCTCTAAAGGGGAGCATTTGAGAAGTCTTGCAGATTGCAGCAAAGAGACATTTTGCTCCATAAATGCCGCGCGGCACAACAGATAGACGTATGGGTAAAGCACCAAAGAGAGCACAACCGTAGCACCGCCTACAGTGCGGATATCTGGGAACCAGTAGTCGCCAACCTGCCAAGCAAAAACATCACGTAGCCACACTTGGACAGGACCTGCAAAGTCAAACCAGTCAGTGAAGATGTAGCCAATGATGTAACTTGGCATCGCTAGTGGCAGTACTAAGGCCCACTGTAATACGCGTTCGCTAGGCAGCTTGCACATGGCCATTAGCCAAGCACTGGGTACCCCGAACACAAGAGAGAGCAGCAAAACACCAACGACCAATTTGATGGTATTGAGAACATAGGTGGGCATCACCGTTGACATCAGGTGTGCAAAAAGATCACTTGACTCACCAAGTGCAGTATAGAAGATCGCTAAAATAGGCAAAACCAGTAGCAGAGTTAGCACTCCACTACTGGTTTTCCAAACAACATTTTTTTCTTTCATTGCCTAAACATACATCAGGCGACGCGAAGTCGAGAAGTCATAAACCAGATTGAATAAGGGGGCATTATACCCCCTTTTTTCGATTATAGGTCGAACTTAACTTCATCTAACAATTTGATCGCAGTGCTGTGGTAACCAGCAATGTCGTCTAGCGAGATAGTATCTGCTTTGAAGTCACCCCAAGATTCCACAAGTTCAGAACGCTTAACGCCTTCTTTTACTGGGTACTCATAGTTCACTTCTGCGTACATTTGCTGAGCTTTTTCGCCTGTTAGGAACTCCATTAGCTTCAGTGCATTTTCTTTGTTAGGCGAGTGTTTCGCCATTGCCATGCCACTCACGTTTACGTGTGTGCCAGTGGTTTCTTGATTCGGGAAGTTGATGTAAACCGCATCAGCCCACGCTTTTTGCTCTTTGTCATTCACCATTTTGCCTAGGTAGTAGCTGTTACCTAGAGAAACGTCACAAAGACCTTCTTTGATCGCTTTAACTTGTGCGCGGTCGTTGCCTTGAGGCTTACGAGCTAGGTTGGCTTTAACGCCTTCTAGCCACTCTTTGGTTTCTGCTTCACCGTGGTGAGCAATCATAGATGAAACCAAAGATACGTTGTATGGGTGCTTGCCGCTACGAGTACAGATTTTGCCTTTGTACTCTGGGTTAGCAAGGTCTGCATAGTTGAACTCTGCACCTAGCTTACCTACACGGTCACGAGATGAGTAAACGTTACGAGTACGTAGCGTCAGTGCAAACCACTCATTCTCTTTATCACGGTATTGAGCAGGAACATTCGCGTTAATCACGTCGCTGTCTACCGCTTGAACTACGTCCTTGTCAGTCAGCTCTGCAAGGCGGCTGATGTCCGTTGTTAGCACTACGTCAGCTGGGCTGTACTCGCCTTCTTGCTGAAGCTTCTCTGCCAAACCTTTCTTAGCAAACTTCACATTTACCTTGATACCCGTCTCTTTCGTGAACTCGTTGAACATTGGCTCAACAAGGAAAGGTTGACGGTAAGAGTAAACGTTGACTTCTTCCGCAGCCATCGCTGGAGCGGCAAAGCTTGCTGCGATTGCAGAAAGAGTTAGCAGTTTTTTCATTGTTTAGTTCCTTTAATTCATAATGAGAACGTTTATCAGTTGCGTTATTATATTCATACAGATTTGAAAAACAATGATCTGACATAAAAAAACCTGCCTAATAAGGCAGGTTTTTAATAAAAATGTGATTAAATGTTACTTCATGCTGACGAACTCTGGGTAAGCACCAACACCACAATCGTGCATGTCCATACCCTCTAGCTCTTCTTCTTCCGATACACGGATACCAATTGTTGCTTTCAGTACCGCCCATACCGCTAGGCTTGCTGCGAATACCCAACCGAAGATAACTGCCGCACCTAGAAGCTGTGCACCGAACGTTGCGTCACCGTTGCTCAGTGGAACAACCATTAGACCGAAGAAACCACACACACCGTGAACTGAGATAGCACCTACTGGATCGTCAATCTTAAGCTTGTCTAGACCGATGATGCTGAATACCACTAGCGCGCCACCTACTGCACCAATTGCTACAGAGTAAACTGGAGATGGAGACAGTGGGTCTGCTGTGATTGCTACCAGACCTGCTAGTGCACCGTTAAGAATCATAGTTAGGTCAGCTTTGCCCCACGTTGTCTTACACACTAGCATTGCTGCGATTGCACCTGCTGCTGCTGCTGCGTTGGTGTTAAGGAAGATTTGACCAACCGCTGTTGCGTTCTCGAAGTCAGAAACCATTAGCTGAGAACCGCCGTTGAAACCGAACCAACCTAGCCATAGGATGAACGTACCTAGCGTAGCTAGCGGCATGTTCGAACCTGGGATTGGGTGAATTTCACCGTTCTTACCGTATTTACCTTTACGAGCGCCTAGTAGTAGAACACCTGCTAGTGCTGCTGCCGCACCTGCCATGTGAACGATACCTGAACCTGCGAAGTCACTGAAACCTGCTTCAGATAGGAAACCGCCGCCCCATGTCCAGTAACCTTCCATTGGGTAGATGAATGCTGTTAGCACTACTGAGAAGATTAGGAAAGACCAAAGCTTCATACGCTCAGCAACCGCACCAGAGACTACTGACATTGCTGTTGCAACGAATACTACTTGGAAGAAGAAGTCCGACTCTAGGGAGTGGTCTGCGCCTTCACCTTGAGTGCCAATTAGCGCACCAAATGATGGTAGCCAACCGCCTTCGCCGTTATCAACATACATGATGTTGTAGCCGACGATGAGGTAACAAGTACACGCAATCGCGTAAAGACAGAAGTTCTTAGTTAAGATTTCCGTGGTGTTTTTCGAGCGAACTAGGCCAGCTTCTAGCATTGCGAAGCCTGCCGCCATCCACATTACGAGTGCGCCTGAAATAAGAAAGTAAAAAGTGTCCAGCGCATAACGCAGTTCGCTGACAGTTGTTGCTAATTCCATAATAAATTCTCCAATCCCTTAAAGTGCTTCAGCGTCCATTTCGCCCGTACGAATACGTACTGCTTGGGCTAGGTCGTACACAAATATTTTTCCGTCGCCAATCTTGCCGGTTTGAGCAGCGTTAGTGATCGCTTCAATAACTCGGTCTACGTTGTCTGCGTGCGTCGCGATTTCAAGTTTAACTTTTGGTAGAAAGTCCACTTGGTACTCAGCACCACGATATAATTCTGTGTGTCCTTTCTGACGGCCAAATCCTTTGACCTCAGAAACTGTCATACCTTCAATACCAACATCTGCAAGTGCTTCTCTTACATCATCGAGTTTGAATGGTTTAATGATTGCGTTAATAAGTTTCATGGCATCCCCTTCGCCTTTTATCCCTGTTACGTATTCTAGTAATCAAGGTGCGTGCCAACTTTTTAACCTATTGATATATAAGGATTTGACTATTTCATGTTACATAAATGAAAATACCTTGCACTTTAATGGTGCAAGGTATTCACAAAAATAATGCGTTTTATGTTATTAGCACTAGGAGTGTGCAAATTTGGGGCAAAGGGTCATTACCTGTTATGAATAAAACGCTCCCATTGCTCTAAAACTGAGCGAAAATCCTCAAGTCCACACTCGCTATGACTCTCACTTTCGTAGACAGAAAACTCTTCGTCCATCTCCATTAAACTATCAAAAGCTAAGGAGTTTTCGTAAACATGAACCTCGGAGTCCACCACGCTGAGTGAAATCTCCTTGCCTTGCCACTTAAACTCATTGCCCGAAAACTGGGCAGCTTGGGTGAGCAACTCGGTAATTTCCATGATGGTGCGGTCACTGGTACTGATCTCTTCTTGCAACAAACGAGCAATCACTTCTTGGCCCATTTCGCATCTCACTAGGTACTCACCTGTGAAACTGTTTTTAATAAACTCGAATTCCATCACTGTTTCTCTTAGTAATCTCGCGGCGATTATACCTTAGTTTACGAGACAATCGGGTATACTCATGACATCGCTCTCTATGACTCAGACCTTATGCAGCTTAACTCTCTCATTGCTAAACAAATTGTCGATCGTGCCAAGAAGATCATCGAGCACTCCATCAACGTGATGGACGAGAATGGCGTGATCATTGGCTCTAGTGACCCTTCACGCTTACACCAAACACATGAAGGGGCACTGCTAGCAATCCGAGATAATAGAACCTTAGAGATCAATGATTCCGTTGCCTCCACATTGTCCGGCGTTAAAAAAGGCATCAACCTACCCATCATCTACGATAACAACGTCATTGGTGTTGTCGGGATCTCGGGTACGCCTGAAGAGGTGAGAAGCTACGGTGAGCTGGTAAAGATGACGGCTGAGCTTATTGTCGAACAGGCTGCGCTAATGTCGCAGGTGCAATGGAATAAGCGCCACCGCGAGGAGTTACTACTTCAACTCATTGAGGGATCAAGTTTAAATGAGGGGCAACTGCTCTCTATTGCTCAGCGGCTCGATCTCGATCTCGCACAACCTCGTGTGGCCACGGTGATCAAAGTGATCCCACTGCCCGGTGAGCCAGTCACACTGGAGCACCTGCAAAAACTGGTACACCTTCTGGAATACCCTGAGCGCGATAACATCGTCGGAATAGCCTCAGTATCGATGAATGAGATCGTGGTATTGAAACCGGTGACGGTCGTCAATAACGCATGGAATCGCAAAGAGGAAGAAAAGCGAGTCGCTAAACTACTTAAGCGTATCGACCAAGAGTGTGACTTCTCTATTCAGATGGCCATCGGAGACTATTTCCCTGAGCTCGTCGGCATAGCAAAGTCTTACGAAACCGCCAAAGCCACCATTGAGAGCAGTCATATCAGTGATGGTCCCATACTGTTCTACCAAGACCGGAAACTCTCAGTGCTGGTGAGCAGCATTAAACATGACCCATGGCGTGCGACTCAACTGAAGGCTCCGATCGAAAAACTGGTTGCAGCAGACAGTAAAGGCGTAATGCTAAAGACACTGCGCACCTTTTTTGAGCAAAACTGCGATCTGGCTCAAACTTGTGAAACCCTCCATATCCACCGTAACACTTTGCGGTATCGACTTGAGAAAATAGAACAGACAACCAAGTTAAATATCAACAACTTAGATGAGAAAGTTCAGCTCTACCTTGCGTTAAAATGTATGTAAAAAATCCGTTAATTTGTGCGTTTGCACAAATTAACGATAACCAGCAGTGATAAATTCGTCAGTTCGCATAAAGAAAATCTCCCCCTAAATGGCTACTCTTCCGCTCAATAAGGGTCACAAGACCCAACTAAAAAATTAATAAAATTAGTATTGCGGAAACCAAACCATGATTGAAGTCTCTACCTTAGGCGCATTAGCAGCTCTGGTTGTTGCTATTGCCCTTATCCTTAAAAAAGTTCCACCTGCTTACGGCATGATCATCGGCGCGCTTGTCGGTGGTGTCGTTGGCGGCGTTTCTCTCACCGATACCGTTGCGCTAATGATTGGCGGTGCACAAGGCATTGTCACAGCAGTATTGCGCATCCTTGCCGCTGGTGTGCTGGCGGGCGTATTGATCGAGTCAGGTGCTGCAACATCCATTGCAGAGACCATCGTAAAGAAAGTGGGCGAAACCCGTGCGCTTCTCGCTTTGGCGATTGCCACCATGATCCTAACTGCCGTTGGCGTATTCGTTGATGTGGCAGTTATCACAGTTTCGCCTATCGCACTTGCGATTGCACGCCGTGCGGACATCTCTAAGACCGCTATCTTGCTGGCGATGGTCGGCGGTGGTAAAGCGGGTAACGTAATGTCGCCAAACCCGAACGCCATTGCGGCGGCCGATGCGTTCAACGTTCCACTAACCTCAGTGATGGCAGCCGGTGTCATCCCGGGCCTCTGCGGCATGATCTTCGCTTACTTCATTGCGAAAAAGCTGGTCAACAAAGGCTCTAAAGTCGCAGAAAGCGAAGTCGTTGCAGTTGACCACTCTAGGCTACCTAAATTTGGCGCTGCAATTGTGGCACCTCTTGTTGCTATCGCTCTACTTGCGCTTCGTCCTATTGCAGGCATCAACGTTGACCCGCTCATCGCACTTCCGCTGGGTGGCTTGATTGGTGCCGTCGTCATGGGACGCTTTGCCGATACCAACCACTTTGCAGTGTCTGGCCTATCGCGCATGGCACCAGTAGCTGTGATGCTTCTTGGTACGGGCACACTTGCTGGCATCATTGCTAATTCTGGCCTAAAAGATGGCCTTATTGATGTGCTGACCGCCTCTGGTCTTCCATCATATCTACTTGCTCCAATTTCCGGTGCCATGATGGCACTCGCAACCGCATCGACCACAGCTGGGACTGCGGTCGCATCTAGCGTATTTAGCTCAACCATTCTTGAGCTCGGCGTTCCTGCTCTAGCGGGCGCAGCCATGATTCACTCTGGTGCTACTGTTTTGGATCACATGCCACACGGTAGCTTCTTCCACGCCACTGGCGGCGCTGTGCATATGGATATTCGCGAGCGTCTCAAACTCATTCCTTACGAGTCTGCGGTTGGTCTGATGATCGCGTTCGTTTCGGTAATGATCTTCGGTGTGTTCGGTCTATTTGTTTAAGGTTTAATTATGAAAATTATTATCGCTCCAGATTCATACAAAGAAAGTCTTACGGCCATGGAAGTTGCCGAAGCTATTGAGGCAGGATTTAAGAAAATCTTCACCGACGCCGAATACATCAAACTTCCGATGGCAGACGGCGGCGAAGGCACAGTGCAATCGCTCGTTGATGCCACTGGCGGCTCAATTGTTACTTGCAATGTTACTGGCCCATTAGGTCAAGCCGTCGAAGGCTTCTTCGGTCTGATGGGTGATGGTTCCACAGCTATAATCGAGATGGCGGCCGCTTCTGGTCTTCACTTGGTGGAACCAGAGCTGCGCAACCCGCTGGTGACCACCACCTTTGGTACGGGCGAGCTTGTAAAAGCGGCGCTGGATCGCGGCGTTAAACACATCATCGTCGGCATCGGTGGTAGCGCAACGAATGATGGCGGTATCGGTATGGCGCAGGCATTAGGCGTTAAACTGCTCGACTCGGATGGCAATCCACTGGGTTTTGGTGGCGGTGAGCTAAGTAAGCTTGCGAGTATCGACCTTTCTGAGCTAGATCCTCGCTTGGCCGAAGTCAGACTTGAAGTGGCTTGCGATGTCGATAACCCACTATGTGGCTCTAAGGGTGCCTCTCATGTGTTCGGCCCGCAAAAAGGGGCAACGCCTGAGATGGTTGAAACGCTAGACACTAACTTGGCGCACTACGCAGGAGTGATTAAATCGACCAATGGTCGTGATGTAGTGGATACCGCTGGTGCTGGCGCTGCAGGTGGTCTAGGCGCTGCACTTTTAGGTCTCTTCGATGCCGAGCTTCGTCCGGGCATTCAGATCGTAATGGACGCTGTAAACCTTAGCGAAGTGGTCAAAGATGCCGACCTTGTGATTACTGGTGAAGGCCGCATTGATAGCCAAACTATCCATGGCAAAACGCCAATTGGTGTGGCGCGCACCGCTAAGCAATACGATATTCCTGTGATTGCAATTGCTGGTAGCACTGCGAAAGATTGCGCAGTGGTCCATGAGCACGGTATTGATGCAGCATACAGCGTGGTGCTTGGCGCGACCGATCTGCCAACGGCTTTGAAAGAAGCGGCGTTTAATGTCGAGATGACCTCTCGCAACATCGCTGCTGCGATGGCGATGAACTTCAGTAAATAGTTTTCTTTTGCCAAAAAAATGCCCGCTCAATTGAGCGGGCATTTTTCTATCTAAAACCAGATTAGAATTCGATGTTACGACCGAAGTTCATTGGCCAGTTAGTTGGGTTCTTCTTGCCTTCACGGATGTGGCGACATTCAGCTAGCCATGTCAGTAGTTCCCAACCGAATGCTGCTGTTAGTAGCGCATCTTTCTCATCAGAGTTCTTCTGAGGAGCAAATTCCGCGATATCTGCGCCCACTAGGTTGATACGCTTAGTCGCACGAAGCTTACGGAAGATGTCGTAGTACATGCGCGCAGAGACACCAAATGGATCTGGGCTTGAGTTTGCACTGTGGTCTAGAAGATCTAGGCCATCTAGGTCAAACGTTAGGTAAACCGGACGGCCGTCGCCTTGCTTCTCTAGGATTTGCTCAACGATGTAGTCGATGCCTAGGTCGTAGATTTCATCTGCTAGGAAGAAGTTACCACCAATCGCTTTCGCTTTGCCTTGCTGTGATGCACACCAGCGGCCACGCATACCAAGGCTGAAGCTGGTTGATGGATCCATTGCACCTTCTGATGCTAGACGGCAGTACCAGTTGCCTGAGTATGACTCGTAGTCAAAGTCTTTGCGAGTCAGTAGGTCAAAGTGACCATCGATGTGGATGAGCGATACCGGGCCGTGAACCTTCGCCAGTGCCGCTGGACCTGGGTAGGCTACTGTGTGGTCACCACCGAAGAAGAATGGCGTGATACCGTGGTTAACAACCATGTCATCTACCACTTCTTGCGCTGCACGCATTTCTTCGTCTAGGTTGAACTGACCTAGGCCATCCCAGTTTCCGTAGTCGATGATGTTACACAGTTCGAACGGCATAGTACCGTCTTGGTGAATCATGCCCATACCCGTTTTTGATGCTTCACGGATAGCAGCAGGACCGAACTTGTGGCCACCAGCGTTTGGTGAGCACTTATCCATAGTTAGGCCGTACATTGCGATATCAACGCCTTCAAAGCTGTTCACATATGGCGCACCAAATGCACCAACGTGCTGCTTACCTAGCAAGCTAAATGCTTCAACGCCCTGCTCAGCCATGCGTGCTTGCATAGGAGCAATGTCTTCGTTGATGTAGAAATCAGCATCTGACTTGTTCCAGTAGATGTCTTGGTATAGGTCTAGCTTTTCTTTCGCAATTTCAACACGTTTTGGCTTAAACATGGATAATTCCTCTCGTTATTGGACAAGCAAATCTGCTTTGCTTCTCAAGATACGCTCATTATAGTGGCTAAGCCCTGAGTTATTAATTACACTTCAGGACAGCAACATGATATTTCAGGACATTATTTGTGTACTCTTTAAACCGTCAGCACTTTTTGCAAGCCATTATCGGTCACTGGGAAGCAGTCGTGCGCCAATCTGTCGGCAGTGACTTCGATGCCCAGCAATTTTTACGTAAGGCTAATATTGTGCGCATCAATCTCGGCCACTATCACCCGATTGAGGTCTCACAGGTGCACCAACTGATGAGCAGTACGGTGAATCAACTCCATATTGACGGTCTAGGGCTTCGTATTGCTAAGCGATTGAAGCTGCAAGATATGGGGGCGTGGGGCTACGCTATGATCAACTGCCAAAATATCAAACAGCTGCTCGACACGGGTTTGCAGTTTTCATTTGTGACCAAAGACTATGTCGATATTCATATCGGCTACGATAGCGAATGGGCTTACATCACCATTGTTGATCGCTCTGATGGCCTCTCGCCGCAGCATTACAATGTCGAAGAATCGCTTTGCCACTATTACCTGGGTTTACAACAGTTTCTGGGAGAGCGATTTGATGCCTCCTTGATTCATGTCGATTTTGCCTATCCAGCCCCGAGCTACGCAGCGCTTTACAAAGAGGTGTTCTCACACAACCTAAGTTTTGATGCCAATCAGCATCAAGTGCGCTTCCCCGTAGATTGGATCCACCATGCGATTAGCTTGCAGCCCTCTTTGGTCACTCACATAGCCTCACTTCAAAGTCAGCAACTTGATGATGAATTGGACGCGCCGCTCAGTTACCAGATCCGCGTCAAGCTGTTATCTCAGTTGAAATACGGCCTGCCCAGTATGGAGGCGGTCGCCGAGGAAATGAACATGACGCCACGCACGCTGCGTCGCAAACTAGAAAAAGAAAACACCACGTTCAAGCATCTGGTTTTGGATACACGAATGCGTGTCGCCAAGGAGTTTTTGGTTAGCTCTGATCTATCGACCACCGAAATTGCCGACATGTTGAACTACCACTCTGCCCCGCCTTTTTTTCGAGCGTTTCAAGGCTACGTTGGCTGCAGTCCTAAGCAGTTTCGTGTGCAGAACAAACCACAATAAGCCCCGTCGCTCTCTTCCAAAGTTATTTACTCTATGGGTGACAAACAAAAAAGCCCAGTCCAAAGGACTGGGCATAAAAATCATGTGCGTATGATTTTCAAATTACTTACGGATAGTTTCCGCTGCGCGCTCAGCGCCAACTTTCGCTTCCCACTTCGCGTTTAGCTCTTCGATTGAAGTGCCAGAGCGTTTTAGGAAGTCTTTGAAACCGTCCCAGTGAGCGTCCATTACTTGGTGCTCATCAGTTGCAGTTGCAAGCGCTTTTAGACCCCACTCATCTGGGATGAATACTTCGTTGAAGCCAGCGCGTGGACGGTTTTCTTTGATCGCTTTAACGAACATGTCTGACTTACGCTTCACTTCTTCGATTGGACCGAAGTGGCTTGGGTCGATCACTAGGATGTAAGAACCGCCTACTGGACATGGTGCATCTTCCATAGTGAAGAAGTCACTTGGTACCGCTGGAAGCTCAGGAGCAATCTTACCTTTCGGGTTGATGATTGCTGTCATTACTTCGTTCCAGATGTTTAGCGAGTACAGACGTGGCGTTAGGAACGTCCATGGTGCTTTACAGTCAGCAACGCGGCCGTAACCTTCGATTAGCGAGCCCCACTTACGAGCGTCAGCCGTTAGCTCACCCGTGTCTTGGTCAACAAGTGCAGCAACGTGTAGGTCGCGGTCGTTAACGATAGCGTCGCAGATGTGAGAGTCGTAGCCTTCGCCGATCATGATAGACGTAACTAGTGGTAGTTCTTCACCGCCAACTAGAGCCGCATCGAACGGAGGGCAAGACATTGCTGGATCCATGCCGCCGAATGGAGCGTTTAGAGGTACAGAGTTGTTTGAAGACATCGCAAACATGCCTTCTTTCATTGCCATCTGTGTGTAGTTAGAGAAGTTGCCGCCGTCACAGTGATCGTAACCGAATACAATTGAGATACCGTGCTTGCGTGCTTTCTCGATAGCCGTTTGAGCCATCAGCGTACATACGTAGTGACCAGAAGACTTCTTACCGTTGTAAACAGCCCAAGTATCACCTTCAGACTCGATTTCTGGAGTCGTAGTCGTATCTAGGATGCCCGCTTCGTAAGGAATAGTTACCGCTTCGATTACACCCAGACCTTGGTGTAGTTTACCCTGTAGGCCACCTACAAGTAGGTTGTGCGCTAGGATATCAGCGTGAGCTTGAGAGGCACCGATGTGCTTCCAAGATTCAGAAACGATAAATGAGAAATACTCGTTGTTAAACGTCGTAGTAGGGCTGCTAACTTTAGCCATGGTAATGTCCTCTGTATAAGTAGGAATACGTTTTTATGAAAACTATAGCTACTTTAAACCATGAGACGAAATCCAGAAGTAACATACTGGATGCTGTTACTTAAACTGTTACTCGTTTTGACGACACATCTCCCGTTTTCGCTGGCCTAAAACCAAAAAAAGCCGCTCAAATGAGCGGCTTTCTATCAGTCAGTAAACATCAAGAATTAAGCTTGACCTTTAACTTCTTTAAGACCGTTGTAAGGTGCTTTTTCACCTAGAGCTTCTTCGATACGAATTAGCTGGTTGTACTTAGCAACACGGTCAGAACGGCTCATAGAACCAGTCTTGATTTGACCTGCAGCAGTACCTACCGCTAGGTCAGCGATAGTTGCATCTTCAGTTTCGCCAGAACGGTGAGAGATTACAGCTGTGTAACCTGCGTCTTTAGCCATCTTGATAGCAGCTAGAGTCTCAGTTAGAGAACCGATTTGGTTGAACTTGATAAGGATAGAGTTAGCTACGCCTTTCTCGATACCTTCAGCAAGGATCTTAGTGTTTGTAACGAATAGATCGTCACCTACTAGTTGAAGCTTGTCACCTAGTAGTTCAGTTTGGTGCTTGAAGCCATCCCAGTCAGACTCGTCTAGACCGTCTTCGATAGAAACGATTGGGAATTGGTTAGCAAGCTCAGCTAGGTAGTGGTTGAACTCTTCAGAAGTGAAAGTCTTACCTTCGCCTTTCATGTTGTAGATGCCAGCTTCTTTGTCGAAGAACTCAGATGCTGCACAGTCCATAGCTAGAGTTACGTCTTTACCTAGTTCGTAACCAGCAGCAGCAACAGCTTCTGCGATAACTTCTAGAGCTTCAGCGTTAGACTTAAGGTTAGGAGCGAAACCACCTTCGTCACCAACTGCAGTGCTGTAGCCTTTAGACTTAAGAACTTTAGCTAGGTTGTGGAATACTTCTGCACCGATACGTAGACCTTCTTTAAGAGTCTTAGCACCAACTGGTTGGATCATGAACTCTTGGATGTCAACGTTGTTGTCTGCGTGCTCACCACCGTTGATGATGTTCATCATTGGTAGAGGCATAGAGAACTGACCAGCAGTACCGTTTAGCTCAGCGATGTGCTCGAACAAAGGCATGCCTTTAGCCGCTGCAGCAGCTTTAGCGTTTGCTAGAGAAACAGCTAGGATAGCGTTCGCGCCGAACTTAGACTTGTTGTCAGTACCGTCTAGGTCGATCATTACTTGGTCAACGTCAGCTTGAGCTTTAGCGTCTTTACCAACTAGAGCTTCAGCGATTGCACCGTTCACAGCTTCAACAGCTTTAAGAACACCTTTACCTAGGAAACGTGCTTTGTCACCGTCACGTAGCTCAAGAGCTTCGCGAGAACCAGTAGATGCGCCAGATGGAGCCGCAGCCATACCTACGAAACCGCCTTCTAGGTGAACTTCAGCTTCAACAGTTGGGTTACCACGTGAGTCGATGATTTCACGACCTAGAACTTTAACGATCTTAGACATTAATGTTTCCTCTCATTAAATATAAATGTCAAATTTAGGGCAGCCGCACAACCTTCGCTGCCGCCCGTATCCTTTTTACTCTTCTTCAGTACCGCGCTGGTACTCACCTGCTGCCTTAACAAAGCCAGAGAACAGTGGGTGACCATCGCGTGGTGTTGAAGTGAATTCTGGGTGGAACTGCGCAGCGACAAACCATGGGTGTGCTGGGTTCTCGATCACTTCAACCAGTTTCTTGTCTGCTGACAGACCAGAAACTTTAAGACCTGCTTTTTCAATCTGAGGACGAAGTACGTTGTTCACTTCATAGCGGTGACGGTGACGCTCGTGGATCTTCGCGTTGCCGTAAAGTTCGAAAGCTTTTGTGCCTTTCTCAAGGTGACATAGCTGAGAACCTAGACGCATTGTACCGCCAAGGTCTGAGGTTTCAGTACGTTCTTCAACTTTACCTTCACCATCAACCCACTCTGTGATCAAGCCTACCACAGGGTATTTCGTCTCTTTGTTAAATTCTGTTGAATGTGCGCCTTCCATGCCCGCTACGTTACGAGCGTATTCGATAAGCGCCACTTGCATCCCTAGACAGATACCTAGGTAAGGTACTTTGTTCTCACGTGCGTATTGAGCTGCGCGGATCTTACCTTCTACACCACGATCGCCAAAGCCACCTGGTACAAGGATAGCGTCTAGACCTGCTAGTGCTTCTTCACCTTTGCTCTCAACATCTTGTGAGTCAACGTACTTGATCTTCACGTTCAGACGGTTCTTAAGACCTGCGTGCTTAAGCGCTTCGTTCACCGACTTGTACGCATCTGGAAGCTCAATGTACTTACCAACCATACCGATAACAACTTCACCCGTTGGGTTCGCTTCTTCGTAGATAACCTGTTCCCATTCAGATAGGTCAGCTTCTGGAGCGTTGATGCCAAAGCGAGTACAAACAAGATCGTCAAGACCTTGCGATTTGATAAGCTGAGGGATCTTGTAGATAGAGTCTACATCCTTCATTGAGATAACCGCTTTCTCTGATACGTTACAGAACAAAGCGATCTTCTTACGCTCGTTTGCAGGGATCATGCGATCGCTACGGCAAACAAGAATATCTGGTTGGATACCGATAGATAGAAGCTCTTTTACAGAGTGCTGCGTTGGCTTAGTTTTCACTTCGCCCGCTGCTGCTAGGTAAGGAACGAGAGTCAGGTGCATGAACATTGCACGCTCACGACCAAGCTCAACCGCTAGCTGACGGATTGCTTCCATAAATGGTAGAGATTCGATATCACCAACGGTGCCACCAACTTCAACGATCGCAACGTCATGGCCTTCAGAACCAGCGATTACACGATCTTTAATAGCGTTTGTGATGTGTGGGATAACCTGAATAGTCGCACCTAGGTAGTCACCACGACGCTCTTTACGTAGAACGTCAGCGTAAACACGACCAGCAGTAAAGTTGTTGCGTTTTGTCATCTTGGTACGGATGAAACGCTCGTAGTGACCAAGGTCAAGGTCAGTTTCAGCGCCATCTTCCGTGACGAACACTTCACCGTGCTGAGTTGGGCTCATTGTGCCTGGATCAACGTTGATGTAAGGGTCAAGCTTCATCATGGTCACTTTAAGACCACGTGCTTCTAAAATTGCTGCAAGAGATGCTGCTGCAATACCTTTACCTAGAGAGGATACTACCCCGCCAGTAACAAAAATATAATTTGTCGTCATGTTTAACCTGAAGTTGGTTGAATGAGGGAAAATGGATTTCTTCTGGACGGGATGCAAATATACCAGAAGCCCTTTACCGCCACAACGTGAAACTTATCACATTCAAAATTTTTATTTTTTGCTTCAAATCAATAGTAGAAACTTACACCAGCGAGAAGTGGTTCACAAATCCGAGCTGTTTTCTTGTTTTTTTACATCATTCCAAAACGCATCTAGCTCGTTAAGGCTAAAGTCTGTCAATAACTTACCTTCGCCCGCAACACGGGCTTCTACACCCTTAAATCGGCGTGTAAATTTGTCATTGGCTTTTCGCAGCGCCACTTCAGGATCTTTCTTCAAGTGACGAGAAAGGTTCACCGCGGCAAACAACAAATCGCCCACTTCTTCTTCCAGTTTGTCTTCGTTTACATCGACTTGTATCGCTTCTTCAACGACCTCTTCGATCTCTTCTTGAACCTTCTCAACCACAGGCCCAAGTGCATCCCAATCGAAGCCAAATTTTGCGCAACGTTTCTGTATTTTGTTGGCTTTAGAAAGTGCAGGAAGCGACTGTGGTATTGAGTCTAGAATACTTTGCGCGGTTTTGCCTAGTTGCGCTTTTTCCTTCTCTTTCTCTGCTTCCCAGTTGGCGTTGATCGCCGCTTCATCTTCAAACTCGACGTCAGAAAAAACGTGCGGATGACGGCGGGTAAGCTTCTCGTTAAGCCCTTCAACTACCTCATTAAAATCAAACAGCCCCTGCTCTTTCGCCATCTGGCTATAAAAGATGACTTGGAACAGCAAGTCGCCCAGCTCTTCTTTTAGATTCGGCCAATCTTTGTTGTGAATCGCATCCACCACCTCAAAGGTCTCTTCGATGGTGTGAGGAACGATGGTTTCGAAGGTTTGCTTTCTATCCCATGGGCAGCCTTTTTCTTCGTCGCGGAGCTGCGCCATGATGGTGAGGAGTTGGTCTATGGGTTGGGTCATGTTGGGTTCCTGGTTACGACAAGGGCGAGTGTGGTAGCACTCGCCCTTGGTTGTGTTTTTTGGTTTGTTAGGGGTTGGGAGCGCGTGGTTTTACCCCCTCTAGCTCCCCCTATATAGGGGGAGAACTACGGGCTAGCTCCTATCGTCGCATCGCCTTGTAGAATAGGCTACGCGAGAGCGAGCCTGAGACTCCTCCCCTTACTAAGGGGAGGCTGGGAGGGGTAAAATCCACCGAACCTAAAATAGTACGCCCAACTACCCCAACCGCTTCACATTCATCACATCTTTAATCTGCTCAATACGCTTAGTCACGCGCGACAACACCTCAATATTGTTCACTTCCAGATCAAAGTCCATGATAGACAATTGACGCTTGTAATCACTGCGACTCTTCATGCTAGTCACCTTAATCTTTTCGTTGGTTAGCAAGGTCGTGATGTCTTTCAGTAGACCGCCACGCTCCATCGCCTCAACACGAATCGTTAAGATGTATGAACCAACAAATCCGCTGCCCCATACCGTATCGATAATACGCTCTGGTGCGTGATGACTAAGCTCTTCAAGCTGCTCACAGTCAGCGCGGTGCACTGAGATACCGCGCCCTTGGGTGATATAGCCTTTGATCTGATCGCCTGGAATTGGCTGACAGCAGCGCGCTAAGTGAGTCATTAGGTTATCGACACCTTCCACCACCACCGCATCTTTATGCGGGCGGCTTTGGGCGGGTGCTTTATTCTCAGACTCTTGCAGCCTTTCTAGCGCTTGCTGATCTTCTTCTTCCGCCGTTGGCTTGTTCACCAAAGCGTTGATGTGGTTGATGATCTGATTGATACGCAGATCGCCACTGCCGATACCGACATACAGCTCGTCCGCCGAGTTTACGTTAAAGCGCTTCAAGGCATATTGCTCAGCATCTTTGAGTGTCGCGCCGATCTTAGCCAGCTCGGCCTCAAGGATCTCTCGACCCGCTTCTAAGTTTTTCTCACGGCTTTGCTTTCTAAACCAGGCGTTGATCTTGGCGCGAGCTCGGCCAGAGTGGACAAAGCCAAGTGATGGGTTCAACCAGTCACGAGATGGGTTTGGCTCTTTGGCCGTGATGATCTCAACCTGATCACCCATTGTCAGCTTGTGAGTAAACGGAACGATACGTCCTGCTACCTTAGCGCCAATACAGCGGTGTCCCACTTCAGAGTGAATGTGGTAAGCAAAATCAAGCGGAGTCGCGCCCATTGGTAGGTCGACCACATCACCACGCGGTGTAAAGGCATAAACGCGATCATCAAACACCTGACTGCGAAGCTCATCGAGCATCTCGCCAGAGTCAGACATCTCTTCTTGCCAATCGAGTAGCTTACGCAGCCAAGTAATCTTCTCATCGTAACCACTGCGACCACCACTGCCGCCTTCCTTGTACTTCCAGTGCGCGGCAACACCCAACTCTGAGTCTTCGTGCATCTGTTTGGTACGGATTTGGATTTCAATGGTTTTGCCTTCAGGCCCCAGAATCACGGTATGAATCGATTGGTAGCCATTTGGTTTAGGGTTAGCAACGTAATCGTCAAACTCGCTAGGTAAGTGCTTGTATTTGGTGTGTACCACACCTAGAGCGGCGTAACAGTCTTGCAAACGCTCAGCGATGATTCGCACCGCGCGCACGTCAAACAGCTCGTCAAAATCCAGACTCTTCTTCTGCATTTTGCGCCAGATGCTGTAGATATGCTTTGGACGACCACTGACTTCTGCAAGGATGCTCGAGGCTTGCATCTCACTGGTTAGATCGTCAACAAAGTCTTTGATGTATTGCTCACGGACGATGCGACGCTCAGAAAGCTGCTTGGCAATTTGTTTGTAGGTGTCTGGCTGCTGGTAACGGAAGGCGTAGTCTTCGATTTCCCATTTGAGCTGACCGATACCGAGGCGGTTGGCGAGTGGTGCGTAAATGTTGGCACACTCTTTCGCGGCTGCGCGGCGCACTTCATCTGGCTCATCTTTCACTTCACGCAGGTTACAGATACGCTCTGCAAGCTTAATCACCACGCAGCGGAAGTCATCCACCATGGCAAGCAGCATACGACGGACATTATCGACCTGACCCGAGGCTTCAGAGCCTTCAAGGGTAACGTTGAGCTGACCGATAGCGGCCATTTCTTCTACGCCATCGATCAGCTTGATGATTTCTTTGCCGTAGTTTTCTTCTAGCAGTTCACGATCATAAAGACCACTAGAGACCACGGGATACAATTGCGCCGCCACCAGCGTCGCTTTATCCATAGACAGGGTAATGAGGATTTCATTCATCTCTCTCCCGCGCCACAACAGCAATGCCCCTTGCTCACTATCGGCAACAATTTCCTCGCACTGACGATACACGTCTTTCAACCGTTTTGAGGTGTTCTTATCTTGCTTAAGTGATGCAATCCAATTATCCAAATTGAATTGCTCTTCTGGGTTCAAATGCGCGCTTCTTACCGCAACCATTTCTTTTTCTTCCTAGTTTATTGGTTCACTAACCTATCCAAGTTAGCGTTATTACTATGACATCTGCGCTATTTTTCAAACAACGCCATCGACTCAAGGTGACTGGTATGAGGGAACATATCCATCATACCTAATCGAGTCAATGTGTAGCCTTGTTCAAGTAGGCTTTGACTGTCTCTCGCAAGGGTAGCAGGATTGCAAGAAACATAAAGTACACGTGTCGCACCTAATGCGGAAACTTGGTCGATCACGCCGCTCGCACCCGCTCTTGCAGGATCTAACAAAATCTTATCAAACTGCTGCGATGCCCAAGGCTGCTGAGACAGCTCTTGTTCCAAATTCGCTTGATAAAATTCGACATTCGAAAGGCCATTTAGTTTCGCGTTATCCGCGGCCCAGTCGACCATATCTTGGACACCTTCAACACCAACCACGTGAGCACTGCGACTGGCTAGCGGCAGGGTAAAGTTACCCAACCCACAGAATAGGTCCAATACGCGATCCGTTTCTACTGGCGCGAGCCACTCTAGCGCTTGCGTCACCATACGCTCATTGATCGCTTGATTAACCTGAATAAAGTGGGAAGGCAAAAACGGTAGCTTAAAGCCAACCTCGGCGTAATAAGGCTGCTCTCCGACCACTCGATCTAATTGATTGGCCTCTGGCATCAAATAAAGCGTGATACCCATTTGCTCAGCAAACTCGATTAAACGGGTTTGGTCTTTCTCGCTCAGTGCTTTGGTGTGACGAATAACCACGACAGGTCCTGCCTCGCCAAGCACAAGTTCAAGGTGCCCTAAAATATTTGGCTGTTTAAAGCCATCAAAAATCTTACGTAACTCAGGAATCAATGCATTGAGCTTGTTATCGAGCACAGGGCAATGGTCGACATCGACGATCTGATTGCTCTGTTTGCGTCGAAAGCCCATCATCAGACCACGCTGCTTATCGACATGAATACTCAATCTCGCGCGGCGACGGTAGCCACGCCCTTCTCCCGTGATCGACGGTGATAACGCTAGAGTCTGCCCCGCAAACTTAGTCATCAACTGCGATAGCACACGCTCTTTGTGGGTGATTTGTTCTTCACGCTCTAAGTGCTGCTGATTGCAACCGCCGCACTCATAATAATGAGGGCAAAACGGTTCGACGCGCTGTTCAGATGGCGTTAAGACCTTGATGAGATTGGCTTTGGCAAACTTAGCTTTACTTTCCGTCAACTGCACCAACACCTTTTCATTCGCTAGGGCTCCCTCGACAAATACAGGCTTCTTGTTGATGTAACCAATACCTGCGCCGTGGTGATCCATGCGTTCAATCTGCACCTCTTGGTGCTTTTTGGAGAAAGAGGTTTTCTTTGTTGGTTTAAAAAAACGTGCCATGACCAGTTCCAAGGCAAAGCGTTAGTGCTCTGCGCCTTTAAAATATTGTTAGAGTTTCACTATTCTGAGTCTGAATGATTGTCGAACAGCGCTGCTTTGATTAAGCTTACGTCATCTTGAGGATGCAATACTGGGTATTGTCCCATATCCCCCCATCAGATAATACTCTGTTGGCAAATAATGACTTCGAATTAAAATGACAAGATACGGCCTTCGCGCTCGCGTAATCACATTGACCTTGGCACCGACCTTAATCATCGGTCTTCTTCTGAGTGCCTTTTTCTCGTATAACCGTTATCACGACCTTGAATCACAGGTACTGAATGCGGGGGCGAGCATCATAGAGCCACTCGCTATCGCCAGTGAGCAAGGACTTGTTAATCAGAGCCGCGAATCCGTCCGACGCCTTATAAGTTACGCCCACCGCAAAAACTCAAAATTTGTCCGCAGTATAGCGGTGTTCGACGCCTCTCATGAACTGTTTGTCACCTCAAACTTTCATCCCAACTTTGATACGCTGACGTTTCCCAAAGATAGACCAATACCGTTTCTCAGCTCATCAGAGTTTCATGATAATACTCTGATACTGCGTGCGCCTATTTTGGCCGAGAGCCAATTGGTATCGGACACCCGAGAATTGACCTCTACCAGCCAGATGCTTGGCTATATCGCGATTGAACTCGACCTCTCTTCGCTACGCCTGCAGCAATACCAAGAAGTCTTCTCCGCCATCCTGGTCATGGTCTTAGGGCTTATCTTGTCAGGCATCTTCGCTTATCGACTCATGTACGATGTTACGCGCCCTATCTCACACATGAAGAATATGGTCGACCGTATCCGTCGTGGTCACCTCGACGTGCGAATTGAGGGTAAGATGCATGGTGAGCTCGACTCACTGAAAAACGGTATCAACGCCATGGCGGTATCGCTGTCTGAGTATCATGTCGAGATGCAACACAGCATCGACCAGGCCACCTCGGATCTGCGAGAAACACTTGAACAGCTTGAGATCCAAAACGTCGAGCTGGATATCGCGAAAAAACGCGCACAAGAAGCTGCCCGAGTGAAATCTGAATTCTTGGCGAACATGTCACACGAGCTACGAACCCCGCTTAATGGTGTGATTGGCTTTACGCGTCAGATGCTGAAGACTCAACTCACCAATAGCCAGACAGACTATCTACAAACCATTGAAAAATCAGCGAACAACCTGCTGAACATCATCAATGACATTCTTGATTTCTCGAAGCTAGAAGCTGGTAAGCTGGCTCTGGAGAATATACCTTTCGAGTTCCAAGATAGCCTCGATGAAGTCGTCGCCCTGCAGGCCACCAGCGCTCATGAAAAGGGCTTAGAGCTAACCTTAAAAATTGATCCTAAGATCCCAAGCGGCTTGGTGGGAGACCCGCTGCGTATCCAGCAGATCCTGACGAACCTTGTGGGTAACTCAATCAAGTTTACCGAGCGCGGTAATATTGATATTTCCGTAGAACTCAAGAGCACCAAAGAAGACCGAGTGGAACTGCAATTTATGGTGCGTGATACCGGTATCGGTATCTCAGAGCGTCAACAGGCGCAGTTATTCCAAGCATTTAGTCAAGCAGATGCCAGTATCTCGAGACGCTACGGTGGTACGGGTCTGGGTCTGGTTATCACTCAGAAACTGGTGGGACAAATGGGTGGTGACATCAGTCTAACCAGTCGCCTGCACCAAGGCTCGACCTTCTGGTTTACGGTGAAACTCAGCTCAACCGATATTCCTATGCTAGACCCTATTGACCCAGCAGTGATCAATAACAAGCGCCTACTCTTGGTTGAGCCAAATATGCAAGCCGCCTCGGTGTTGCAACAAACACTGACCAATGAAGGTGTCATGGTGACCTATCGCTCAACCTTACCTGAGCGTATTGAGTCGTTTGACTACATCATTGTCTGCTTGCCTACCAATGAAGAAGTACCACTGACATTGATTGAGGATTGGATCGCTCGCTGTAAGCAATCGACGTCGAACATCATCATTGGTACCGCAAGTACTCAGCTGGCGCTCTCTGATTACCTAATGCAAACCCATGACGTACAGTGCCTCACCAAGCCATTGTCACGTAAGAAACTGCTGCAATCGCTGGTTGAGAAGCAGCCGGCACTCATCGCCCCTGTGGTTGAGGTGGCCTCTACTGAGAAACGCGCACTGAATGTGATGGCGGTAGACGACAACCCAGCGAACCTTAAGCTGATTACGGCGCTTCTTTCTGAACGTGTCGAAACGGTCGTCTCTTGTACCAGCGGTCAAGCGGCTGTCGAGAAGGCGCAAGAGCAGCATTTCGATATGGTATTTATGGATATTCAAATGCCGCAAATGGATGGTGTGACGGCGTGTAAACTGGTGAAAGAGACTCAGCAAAATGGCGCGACACCTGTGGTTGCAGTGACTGCCCATGCGATGACTGGGGAGCGCGATAGATTGCTGTCTGAGGGGATGGATGATTACCTCACCAAGCCAATTGACGAGACCATGCTACTGCAAGTGATCAACAAATGGGTACCAGTGCGTCCATCGGAGCCAGAGTCATGTCTCGATTTTGTCGCACCGAGCGACGTAGCACAGCAGTCAGAAACACCTCAACCGATTGTCATCGAGGCGCCAACCTCACAAGTGATTGATTGGAATGCTGCGCTCAAGCAAGCTGCAAACAAAGAAGATCTGGCTATCGATATGCTCCAGATGCTGGTCGACTTTATTCCTGAAGTCGCCGAGTTAAGTGAGAATATCCTTGATAATGGCTTTGATGATGTCGAGCAGGTGATTCATTTGATCCACAAACTGCACGGCAGTTGCTCGTATTGCGGAGTTCCAAGGCTAAAATCTATCTGCGCTACGATTGAAAAAGCATTGCGTGCCGGAGACACTTTGGAAGACATTGAGCCTGAACTGTTTGAGCTGCAGGATGAGATGGATAAGGTTCTGGAAAGCTCCAAGCTGTATCTAAAAGGGGATAACAGCCAAGACAAGGGCTAGCTTTCAAAAATGACTGTCGCGACGGCATAGTGTCGCTCGTCAGAGATAGAGAGGTGGTTAGACACCACCCCCATAGAAGCCGCAATTTGTGCGGCTTTTTTATTGAGCGTCAGTAAAGGCTTGCCATGATCATCGTTTGTGACTTCAAAATCATGGAACGTGACACCATGAGCAATACCCGTACCTAAAGCTTTAGAGGCAGCTTCCTTGACAGCAAAGCGCTTTGCTAAAAAGCGCCCCTGCTGCTTCAGGCTCTGGAACTGCGCAAACTCACTGTCGGTCAAGATACGCTGAGCAAACGCCTCGCCTGTTCGCGATAGCGCCTTCTCTACACGCTCGATTTCCGCTATGTCTGTCCCAAGTCCTAAGATTGCCACTACGCTTTGCCTCTACTTGTTATTTACCGTGCTCGGATTAACCGCGGCGCGCCGCTTCCATAACCGCTTTCATGTCGGCAACGGCTTTATGTAGGCCATCAAACACAGCACGACCAATAATAGAGTGACCAATGTTCAGCTCATAGATCTCTGGCAAGGCTGCGATAGGGCCAACGTTGTGGTAAGTCAGACCGTGACCTGCGTTAACCGTGATACCGATGTCAGCCGCGTAGCTTGCACCTGCAGCAATCTTCTTCAGTTCGTCTTGCTGATCTTCTTCCGTTTCAGCATCCGCGTAGTGACCGGTGTGAAGTTCGATGAATGGCGCACCTGCCGCTTTAGACGCATCGATCTGCTCGCGATCAGCGTCGATAAACAGAGACACTTTAATGCCTGCTGCCGTTAGCTTCTCTGTTGCTGCCTTGATCTTTTCAAACTGACCTTTAACGTCTAGACCACCTTCCGTCGTCAACTCTTCACGCTTCTCTGGTACCAGACACACGAATTCAGGCTTAGTTTTCAGCGCGATGTCGATCATCTCATCGGTCACTGCCATTTCTAGGTTCATACGCGTTTGCAGCGTTTCACGCAGGATACGCACGTCGCGGTCTAGGATGTGGCGGCGGTCTTCACGAAGGTGAATCGTGATGCCATCTGCGCCTGCACGCTCAGCAATCTCTGCTGCGTGCACTGGGTCTGGATACTTAGTACCACGAGCATTACGTAGGGTCGCGATATGGTCAATATTGATACCTAAAAGGATAGAACTCATCGATGATTACTCCATGATCAGGACTGCTTCATTCGAAACAGCTCCCTGCTTTTTAATGGTTTTCCGCCAAGATACGGCTTTAATGCTATGCGTGTAAAGCGTTTTGCCGCTTGTAACTGTGTTTTACTCAGGAAACGTCGCTCACTGATGGCGATGAGCTCTTCACCTAAAAAGGTCAGATTGTCTCTACGCACACTCGCGATGAATCCCTTCTGCTCCCGATAACGATAAGTCATTGTCGGATCTATAGGTTCGCCAGTACCAGCACAGTGCAAGAAGTCTACACCGTATCCCATTGCAGAAAGTAGAGCGAGTTCAAAACGCCGCAACGCAGGTTCAGGATTGGTATTGTGGGCGAGCTCTGTTAAAGCTTGAAGATAGTCGTGAAATAATTCAGGAAACGGGATCTCACTTGCCAATACGCGAGCAATTAGCTCATTCACGTACATGGCAGAATAGAGGTTCACACCGGTTAACGGCAGACCAAGACTGATGGCTTCCGCTTGTCTCAATGTTTTCATTGAGCCATTGCCGGACCACTTCAACAATAATGGGGTGAAAGGCTGTAGAGCGCCTTTGAGATTCGAGCGCTTACTTCGAGCGCCTTTGGAAAGCAGCGTGACACGACCATATTCCTCACTGAATACATCGAGTATTAAGCTCGATTCACTGTAAGGTCTTCGATGCAAAACAAAGCAGCGTTGCAATCCATCCATAGGTCATATTCTGTCTAAAAGGGATCAGAGCAGCGAGTGCTACTCTGATCTACGGTATTATTTGTTTTCGATATCGTCGATGTAGCCAAGAGAGCGCAGTGCACGCTCATCATCAGCCCAACCTGATTTCACTTTCACCCAGGTCTCTAGATACACTTTACGGTCGAACAGCTCTTCCATATCAAGACGCGCTTCACGGCCGATGGTTTTGATCTTCTCACCACCTTTACCAATCACCATCTTCTTCTGGCCACTGCGCTCTACAAGGATCAGCGCATTAATGTGGAAGCCATCCGTATCCGGGTTGTAATCGAAGCGCTCAATCTCAACCGTTACCGAGTAAGGTAGCTCGTCACCGGTGAACCGCATTAGCTTTTCACGCAGGATTTCAGACGCCATAAAACGCTGAGAGCGGTCGGTCACATACTCTTCAGGGAAGTGGTGAATCGCCTCAGGCAGGTGCTCACGAACGTGCTGACGAATCACGTCGATGTTTTTGCCGTGCTTGGCCGAAATTGGCACTACATCAACAAATTCCATCTTCTTGGTCATCTCTTGCATGTGCAGCATCACGTCATTGCGATCCTTCACGTTGTCTACCTTGTTGATACACAAGATAACAGGGAAGTTCGACTTACGCAGCTTGGTCAATACCATCTCATCGTCGTCGGTCCACTGCGTACCATCCACAAGGAATAGCACCAAGTTCACATCACTTAGAGAACTGTTTGCTGCGCGGTTCATTAGGCGGTTGATCGCACGCTTCTCTTCGATATGCAGACCCGGAGTGTCGACATAGATCGCTTGATAGTCACCTTCAGTGTCCACACCCATGATACGGTGGCGCGTTGTTTGAGGCTTGCGTGAGGTGATTGAGATCTTCTGTCCTAAAATGCGGTTAAGCAGCGTCGATTTACCGACGTTAGGGCGACCTACGATAGCCACAAAGCCACAGTGCTGCTCACCGGTGCTTTCTTGAGTTGCCGCGCTTGTCGAGTCGCTCGTTGAAGCGAAATACGCATCGAGATCGAACTCTTGATCAGAATTTGGTTTATCAGACATTGGTCAGTTTCTCTAGAGCCAGTTCCGCAGCCGCTTGTTCTGCCTTGCGGCGGCTGGTGCCTTTGCCGATAACAGGCTTATCCACACCTGCCACTTCACAGGAAACGGTAAACTCTTGGTTATGCGCTTCCCCTTTAATATTAGTCACTGTGTAGACAGGGAGTGGTTTTCTTCGACCTTGTAGAAACTCTTGCAGGCGAGTTTTTGGATCTTTCTGTGACACACCCGGCTTGATCGCATCAAGACGCGATTGATACCAGCTCAGCACGATGCCGCGAACCGTCTCGACATCGCTATCAAGATAAATCGCGCCAATGATCGCTTCAACCGCATCAGCCAAGATTGAGTCACGACGGAATCCGCCACTCTTCAGCTCACCTGGACCTAATTTTAAGTAATCTCCCAAGACGAATTCACGCCCTAGCTCAGCCAGAGTGTTACCTCTAACCAAGGTGGCACGCATTCGACTCATGTCCCCTTCGTTTACCTTAGGAAAACGATGGTAAAGATCGTCAGCAATGACAAAACTTAAAATTGAATCGCCCAGAAATTCTAGTCGTTCGTTATGGTTGCCGTGGGCGCTGCGGTGAGTCAGCGCCAGCATCAGCAGCTCGCTATCATTGAACTGATAGCCGAGCTTTTTTTCTAAAAGTTTAATAGGAGAATTCATGCTCTCTCGTTCAGTCTATTCCACCGATGCGATTAAATCTGACACCGGTTGGGATCCATGTAGGCAGAATGCTGTCTGCACCACGTTCAAATTCAAAGCTAATCCAAATGCCAACCGCTTTACCCACTAAGTTGCCTTCTGGCACAAAACCCCAGTAGCGGCTATCGGCACTGTTGTCACGGTTATCACCCATCACAAAGTACTGACCTTCAGGTACAACCCATTCGTTCACGCCGTTGCGTGGCTGATATTGATCAACACGGTCGCGACGCAGTGGATTCACCAATACCTGGTGACCTACTTCACCCAACTTTTCATCCATTTGGATAAGCGGGATACCATTTTGGATAAACGGACTGTCTTGGACATTAGACAGCTTAACCGGCTTACAGCTTGACTCGCCAGGACGCTGAATACAGATGTCCTTACGAGCGCTGTAACGAACCGTATCACCCGGCAGGCCAACGACACGCTTAATGTAGTCAATGTTTGGCTGCGGTGGGTACTTAAATACGACAACATCGCCTCTCTCAGGTTTGCCAGTTTCAACGAGCTGAGTGCGCCACACTGGATCTTTTAGTCCGTAGGCATACTTCTCAACCAAGATGAAATCACCAACCAATAGTGTCGGCATCATTGACCCTGATGGGATTTGGAATGGTTCGTAGATAAACGAACGCAACACCAAAACAAAGGCAATCACAGGGAAGATTGAAACACTATTCTCAACAAACCAAGATGGTGCGACCGCTTTGTTTGCTGTCTCTTCATCAATTTGATTTGCTTGCGCTTGGATATCCGCCAGCTTCTGCTGACGCTGCTTTTTTAATACGAGCTTATCCAAAACCCAAACGACACCAGTCACTAACGTCACGATGACGAGGATCAATGAGAAGGTATTAGCCATTCAATTCCCTTAATTTTCGTATCTTTAAAAATAACGAAAGTGAAAGCACTCACTGAGCACTTTCACTTCTGCTGTATTATGTCGCCACGTTAGGCAAAAAAATTAGTCTTTGCCTACGTGTAGAATCGCAAGGAACGCTTCTTGAGGCAGCTCGACGTTACCGATCTGCTTCATACGCTTCTTACCTTCTTTCTGTTTCTTCAACAGTTTCTTCTTACGGCTCACGTCACCACCGTAACATTTCGCGATTACGTTTTTACGTAACTGTTTCACAGTCGAGCGCGCAATGATGTGGTTACCGATCGCAGCCTGAATCGCGATATCGAACATCTGGCGAGGGATGAACTCTTTCATCTTCTCAACCAACTGACGACCACGGCTCTGAGACTGGTCTTTGTGAGTAATGATGGCCAATGCGTCAACCGTGTCGCCGTTAAGCAGTACGTCCACACGAACCATGTTCGACGCTTCAAAGCGTTGGAAGTTATAGTCCAGTGATGCGTAACCACGAGAGGTCGACTTCAGACGGTCGAAGAAGTCGAGTACCACTTCTGCCATCGGGATATCGTAAGTGACAGCCACTTGGTTGCCGTGATAAACCATGTCTACCTGAGTACCACGCTTCTCAACACAAAGCGTAATCACGTTACCTAGGTAATCTGATGGTACTAGGATATTACAACGCGCGATTGGCTCACGGATCTCTTCAATGTCGTTGGTTGCCGGCAGTTTCGCTGGGCTATCAACATAGTGAAGTGAACCGTCCGTTTTCTCTACTTCGTAGACTACCGTCGGCGCTGTCGTAATCAGGTCTAGGTCGTATTCACGCTCTAGACGCTCTTGGATGATCTCCATGTGAAGCATACCCAAGAAGCCACAACGGAAACCGAAACCAAGTGCAGCTGAGCTCTCTGGCTCATAGAACAGTGACGCATCGTTTAGGCTCAATTTGCCTAGCGCATCACGGAAGTTTTCGTAATCATCAGACGATACTGGGAATAGACCCGCATATACCTGTGGTTTAACTTTTTGGAAGCCTGGTAGTGCCACTTCACAGCCATTCTTAGCTGTGGTCAGTGTATCACCCACTGGCGCACCAAGGATGTCTTTGATACCACACACAACCCAGCCTACTTCGCCAGTATTTAGCTCAGTCGTATCAACTTGTTTAGGTGTGAAGATACCGATACGGTCAACACCCCAAACCTGACCGGTGCTCATTACTTTGATCTTGTCATTCTTCTTCAGCACGCCGTTTTTAATACGTACTAGAGAGACAACACCAAGGTAGTTATCGAACCAAGAGTCAATGATCAGTGCTTGTAGCGGATCGTCTGGGTTACCTTCTGGTGCAGGGATCGCTTTTACGATCTCTTCAAGAACGTCGTCCACACCCAGACCGGTCTTCGCTGAACAGCGAACCGCTTCCATCGCATCGATACCGACGATCTCTTCGATCTCTTCAGCTACGCGCTCTGGCTCTGCTGCAGGAAGGTCGATCTTGTTAAGAACTGGAACTACTTCAAGTTCCATTTCAATTGCGGTGTAGCAGTTCGCCAGTGTCTGAGCTTCAACGCCCTGACCCGCATCAACCACCAGTAGTGCACCTTCACAAGCCGCCAGTGAGCGTGATACTTCGTACGAGAAGTCAACGTGTCCTGGAGTATCGATAAAGTTTAGCTGATAGGTTTCCCCATCTTTCGCCGTGTAATCCAGAGTAACACTCTGAGCTTTAATAGTGATACCGCGCTCGCGCTCTAGATCCATAGAATCAAGAACCTGTGCCGCCATTTCACGGTCGCTTAAGCCGCCGCAAACTTGGATCAAACGGTCCGACAGCGTCGATTTACCGTGGTCAATGTGGGCGATAATAGAAAAGTTACGAATGTGCTTCATAGATTTGGTGTAGCTAAACTCTTAAACAATTAGGGAATGAAATAGCGGAAAAAACACGCATTTCAATTAAGTTGGCAGATTCTACCCAATTTCGTTGCGGTTCGCACCTTATTTAGGCAATGGACTGCCCGAGCACCCGCACCAATTCAACCTGTTGATGCGATGCCGCTTCCATCGGTGACACCCATTTTTTCGCGAGTCTGAAGCCAAGGTAGGCAGAAATTGCTGAAAAACCAATCACCACCAGCTCACTGCCGCCAAGTAAGGGCGCCAACCACAACTGGCCAGCCATCGCTCCCAAAAACAGAAACAGTAGCGGCAATAAATAGATCAATGCTGCTGATTGCAGAAGACTTTTCTCTGGAAACGCGATTTCAACAACATCGCCTGGGTTGACGGTTTTGGAGGTCAGTAGGTGCCAGTTCAGCTGTTTGTTACCGACCGCTTTGGTGACAATGCCGGTTCCACAACTGTTTTTTGATTGGCAAGAGCTGCAACTGGTTTGTTGGTCGCAGCTCAATTCGACTTGATAACGATGACCACGGCTTTTCACCGAGGTCACCGTTGCAAGAGCGGTCATCATGGGGTTACGCCTTCATCTGCTTGCTGTACTTTATTCAGTTTAACAGATTGTGCGATACGCTGCGCAGTGGCTGGAGGAATGTCGCCAACAACAGAGATCTGTTTATCGCCGGTCACTATGCTGTGTACGGTGCGGCGCCCTTGGCGAATCAGTTGCCCTTTCATAGAGTTACTGTCACGCTCAGACACATAGACCGAGAAGCTAAATAACCCATCGGTGTACATTTGGCTTTCCACCACATCCTCTGAAGCTATCATTCGGTAGCGATTCAAGTCTTTCGGATTGAAACCACTTGGCACCCAACCCACCTGCCAGAACGTATTCTCGATGTTGCCTTTTGGAAGAGACAACACAGCTGGAAGCTGAACCTCATCTAATGAGCTCAGCATAGTCGCAATGTGATCGTTGATGCTGTATGAGATCACGCGATACTGCTCTAAGATCTCGCCATCACGATCCAACAGGTCAGCGCGCAGTGGCAGTTTGCTCTTTTCGTCCACCCACAATACGTAGGAATAACGCAGGCCATCTTTTGGTACTACTCGGAACACCTGCGCCGCAGCGCCAGCCTCTCGAGCACGTCCAACTCTAACGTAGTCGTAGTACTGACTCAGCTTCTTGATGTCACTGTTTAGTAGTGGCATCAATGGTGCCACCATCTTACCCGACTCAATCGTAAACGGATCGACACCAGGTTCGATATAGCTGACTTCGTTGCCGCGTCGGATAACTTCTCGGACAGGACCGCTCAAATAAACTAAGTGTGCGAGCTGCTGCTCTTCATGAGTCGCATGACGATAGAGCAGAGGTTCAATACTGCTCTTTTTGATAAGGATATAAGACAGCTCGTAGTTCAATTGCTGACTGGCTTCATTCATCTGATGCAACAAAGCCTCTACAGAAGATTCCTCTTCTGCAAAGGCCGAGTTAGCAAACAAACTGAACAGCAATAACGAACTGGTCAGAAGTTTTTTCATTCAATTACCGATTCTGTATCCGTATTCAGCGAGGCGTGGTCTTCGCTGTTTAAGCGTAATTGCAACTCGTAGTCTTGCAGCAACGCATTAATACGACGACGCTGCTCTTGCACGTTAGCGCTTTCGTTTGAACTCGTCTTAGCGACTGAGTCACGAGTCAAGCTCACTGGCTCTGCACTACCGGCAAATGGAATCGTTTGTAAAACAGGAAGTTGCTCAATCTCTGGCTGCGTTGCATCTTGGCCAGAGAACTGTTGAACACCCAGAATCACAGCCATGGATACGCACGCCGCAATACCCACTTGACCAAACTGCGTGAGCCACGCTGGCAACTGACGCTTCGCCTGTGAAGGCGTTGGTTGTGATTCAATCGGAGTAACCGTTTCGGTGTTCACGCTTTGATGCGCAGGCTCATCTTCAAGAGCTAGCGCCACGCTTTCAGCGATGTTCCAATCCAGACTCTGCGGCTCATCACCTCGCATCACATCACCAATCAGATGATAGTTTTGCCAGGCTTCTTTGCTCTCCTGATCGTTCTCTAACGCTTCAATTAACGCGTCATCGATCAGGTCTCCATCCATGAATGCTGAAAGCTTCTGTTTGTCAGCCATTATATTCACCATAGTTGTAACTAGTTTTAGCGTTGAAGAAGAGGCTTAATCTTCTTCTCTACCGCTTCACGAGCACGGAAGATGCGCGAACGCACCGTTCCTACTGGGCAATCCATTACTTCTGCGATTTCTTCGTAGCTCAAACCATCAAGCTCACGTAAGGTCATCGCAGTCTTTAAGTCTTCTGGTAACGCTTCAATTGCAGCGAAAACTGTTCGCTTCAATTCGTTCGACAACGTTAAGTTCTCAGGGTTCGAAATTTCTTTCAAAGCGTTACCGGTTTCAAAAAATTCGGCATCTTCTGCATCCACATCGCTGGCAGGCGGTCTTCGACTCTGTGCCACTATGTGGTTTTTTGCGGTGTTCACTGCTATGCGATACAACCAAGTATAGAAGGCACTCTCGCCTCTAAACGTCGGGATCGCTCGATACGCTTTGATAAATGCTTCTTGGGCTATGTCCGCTACATCGCCCGAATTGCTCACGTATCTTGATATGAGATTGCAAACCTTGTTTTGATAGCGCAAAACCAATAGGTTAAATGCTTGTTTATCTCCACTTTGAACGCGCTCAATCAACACCTGATCGGTCGGCTGCTCGTTCATGCGAGCGTTCACTCCTATTCGTTATTACTCTTACCTTCTCAGATATGAGTATTAATTATGCATAATGTAGTCTTGACACCACCGCTAACATGAGCACTATTGTGACTCTATGCAATTTGGAAAGTTCCAAAATTTCTGCATTTTTTTGTTATTTATCATTCACAATGTGATTTGGCGTCAACTACAATGGGGTCAATTCTCTAGAATGGATTACTTAACGCCGCAACACAACGAGTTTTTCAATGTGTTACTCAAGGTGGTAATCCTCATAGCAAGTGCCCTTCGCCAGCTGCATTAGGCAGCTTCCTATCGTGCACTTTTAGCTGAGTAGAGTTTGCTAACTCTACTATAGGTCAGGATTTTAATAGAATTATGAACACAAACCGAGAACATCTTTGTGATGTTTTAGTCATAGGAAGTGGCGCTGCTGGTCTTTCTCTTGCGCTTCGAGTTGCTGAGCGCGCGAAGGTTATTGTTTTAAGTAAAGGCCCGCTAAGTGAAGGGGCAACCTACTACGCCCAAGGCGGTATTGCGGCTGTTTTTGATGAAGCAGACAGCATTGAATCTCATGTCAATGACACCAATATTGCTGGTGCTGGACTGTGCGAACAAGATACCGTGCAGTTTATCGCTGAGAACGCGAAAGAGTGTGTGCAATGGCTCATCGACGGTGGCGTTCCATTTGACCAAGTTGAAACAGCCAAAGACGAAGCCCCTCGTTACCACTTAACTCGTGAAGGTGGTCATAGCCATCGCCGAATTCTGCACGCGGCTGACGCCACAGGCATGGCGATGCAAACAACACTTCAAGACAATGTACTCAGCCATCCAAACATTGAGATCTTCGAACGCTATAATGCACTCGATCTTATTACCGAAGATAAAGTAGGCGGACGCAAAGACAAGGTTGTCGGGGCTTATATCTGGAACCGAAACCAAGAACACGTAGAAACCGTGCGCGCTAAATTCGTGGTCCTCGCGACAGGCGGTGCCTCTAAGGTCTACCAATACACCTCAAACCCCGACGTATCATCGGGTGATGGTATCGCGATGGCATGGCGTTCAGGCTGCCGCGTTGCGAACCTAGAGTTCAATCAATTCCATCCAACGTGCCTTTTCCACCCAGACGCGCGTAACTTCTTGCTTACAGAAGCACTGCGTGGTGAAGGGGCTTACCTAAAACGCCCAGATGGCACTCGTTTCATGCCTGATTTTGATGAGCGTGAAGAGCTTGCGCCGCGTGATGTAGTCGCTCGCGCTATTGACTTCGAAATGAAGCGCCTTGGCGCAGATTGCATGTACCTAGACATCAGCCACAAGTCAGAAGAGTTCATTATTAAGCACTTCCCGACTATTCACATGCGCTTGCAAGATCTGGGTATCGACATGACCAAGGAGCCGATCCCTATCGTTCCTGCCGCTCACTATACCTGTGGTGGCGTCATGGTGGATAAAACCGGTCAAACCGATCTCGACCAGTTATACGCGATTGGTGAGGTGAGCTACACGGGTCTTCACGGCGCCAACCGTATGGCATCTAACTCACTGCTCGAGTGCGTGGTGTATGCCTGGGCAGCGGCAAAAGATATCCTGACCAAATTTGACGACGCGAGCGTGGTTGATGCTATTCCGGACTGGGATGAAAGCCAAGTCAGTTGCTCTGATGAAGAGGTTATCATTCAGCATAACTGGCACGAGTTGCGCCTATTTATGTGGGATTACATGGGGATTGTTCGCACCGACAAACGCTTAGAAAGAGCGCTGCGCCGTATTCAAATGCTTCAGCAAGAGACGCATGAGTATTACAGCAACTTTAAGGTATCCAACAACCTACTCGAGCTTCGTAACCTTCTTCAGGTTGCAGAGCTGATGGTTCGTTGTGCGATGCAGCGTAAAGAAAGTCGTGGTCTTCACTACACGCTAGATTACCCAGATATGCTAGAGAACAGCGGGCCAACTATTCTGACACCTAATGAGTAACGAGCACACAATGAATCGTTGATTCGACTCAACTCTCTTTAAAAGCAGCCGCTACATCGGCTGCTTTTTTATGCTCACGATTAAGTGACGATAACTTGTCTCACAAGCCGAAGAGCGCCAGATAAGACGCCAACCATATCGACTATCTTTTATCGCAATCACCCAAGGCGATAGCGCGAGACTAAACTGTACGTTTCTCAGCGCCTCACTGTTTAGATACCAAACCTCGTCTTTAAGCAGCAGCCGTCCAACAACACAGGGCCTGAGCATTGAAGAAGTGATAACAAAAGTAAAAGCAACTGGCACAATGACCAAAGGAATAGGCGAGAAGACAATTAGGCTACAGAGGAATAGCCTGATAATGATATCAATATAGAAGGGGAAAGCAGAAGAATGAAGGAGCAGGTCAAGGTGATGAGTCGATGCCTGCCCCCCAGACAATAGAATTAACGCACTTTGCTTAGGTTGTGTGCCACGATTTTGTCGACCATTGACGCATGCCCAAGATTCTCGCTACGCCCATGCCCCATGACCCAGGTAAACAGGTCAGGATCATCGCATTCTAGCAGGGATACGAAGTCTCGTTGCTCTTGATCGTTGAGAGTATCAAAGCACTCTTCAAAGAAAGGCATAATTACCACGTCGAGCTCCAACATACCTCTACGACACGCCCACTTGATGCGCGCTTTTTCTTCACTAGAGTACATTCTAATCTCCATCTACTACTCAATATGAGCCGAGTGTAACAAGCAAGTGAGTGCCCCACCACACTCTGTATCACACAAACTCAACTTTGCTCACAAGATTTCGTGCAACACACTCTGTCTTATTTGCTTCCCACGTCCTCACCTCATTTATCCTACGCAGTTTAAGCTGACAAATGCCACGGTGAGGATTAACATAGCCACTATGTTTAACAATGAGATCACAATCTATGGAATGGCAACCAAGCATTCAAGCACTATCTTTAACGCCAGAGACAACGCTACCTTCATTAATGTTTACGCCGCTAACGTCATGGGGCGCCATTGAGTTATCGGGAGACGACGCTAAGTCTTATCTTCAAGGTCAAGTAACGTGTGATGTGGTCTCGCTTGAGCCTCAGCAGTCAACATTGGGCGCGCATTGTGATGCCAAAGGCAAAGTGTGGAGCATCTTCCGCCTATTTCATACCGAGCATGGCTACGCAATGTTTCAGCCTCAGAGCGCGATTGTTCAAGAACTCGCAGAACTGAAAAAGTACGCGGTATTTTCTAAGGTCGAGTTTACCCAAAGTGATAAAGCCTGCTTTGGCGTGCTGGGCGAGCAGGCGAGCGCTTGGATCGAGCAGCACTTCCCTGTGAGCGGCGACGTAAGACAACACAATGGCAGTACTGCGGTAAAAGTATCCGAAGAGAGATGGTTTGTTCTGGCTGATGCTGAGCTTGTCTCTGCGCTACAAAGCCAGGATTCACTCACTTGGGTTCAAGAAGCACTATGGACCAAGTTCGATATCGAGCAGGGTCTACCTACACTGACAGATGCTATGCAAAGCCAACACATTCCTCAGGCGTTTAACCTGCAAGCACTGGATGGTATAAGTTTCAGCAAGGGCTGTTATACAGGTCAAGAAACCGTAGCAAGAGCAAAGTACCGTGGGATCAACAAGCGCATGCTGGCAACGGTAAAAGGCACATTACCAGCGCCGGTCGCAGATGGTGACGAGATCGTTATTGAGCGTTCGGTTGGCGAAAACTGGCGTAAAGCGGGCGATGTCCTAGCCACATTCCAATACGATGACAACACCCTGCTTGCCTCTATTATCGTCAACAACAACCTTGAGCAAGATGTAGAGTTCCGTCTATCGTCTCAGCCAGAAAGTCGCCTATCGCTCGCACTTCCTCCTTATCCGCTGGATGAAGAATAATAGATGATCAACACCACGATTACTGAGTATCTGACACGGAACGGCATTGCGTTTCGTGTCCTTATGCAATCTAGAGAGGCCGTATCCATTGAAGATGCGGCGTTATTACGTGGTATCAAGCCCAATATGATGGTGAAAGCCATGGTACTCAGAGACATGGGCAATCAATATGCCCTCGCGTGTTGCCCGGGTGATCGCCAAATTGACCCAAAGAAAGTACGAGCACAGCTCCAGTCCCGACGTATGACGTGTGTCGATAGCAAAGAAATTGAGTCGCTAACCGGATATCAAATAGGGACAGTCACTCCCCTACTTATCAAGACCCCAATGCCAGTTCTCTTTGATCATTCTCTCCAAACCACACCCACAGTGACAATTAGCAGCGGTGAGCGCATTGCGGGCATTGAGCTCGCTCTTAGCGATCTGGTTCAGAACTGCTCTCCAATATGGGGTGACATCATTCGTTAGCGCCCAATTAAACGGGATCTTATGTAATATTTTGTTCACTCTGCGCAAGGAACTGTGAGAACCGTCGAGTTTTATCACTTACCTCAATGAAAAGTTATACATTTATTCAGCATAAATAGTCACAGAGTAAAAATTACGATATGGTGGTTTTGTGTTCAGTTCATCGTCACGACGAACTGAATATCACACTAGAGTGAATCTCTGCCTAGTGCAGTAACTCCACTTTTGTGTAATGCATCTGTGACATTTGGCCCGCTGTGCGGGCTTTTTTTTTACCTATTGGTATCAACTTTATCGCCCTCACTCAATCTGTAAAAGTTTATGTCTGGTGACAACTTTTTCTGATTTCTCCGGTCTATTAATCCGTAAGCAATAGCAAACGTACGCTTTTTTCCCCCACTAAGTACTGGAGAATAATGTTGATTCTCGTTTGCTAGTGACTAGCCTATCTGAAACAGGATACCGAAATAAATGGAAGCCCCCTCAACGCGCTTTTGTGCTAGGTATCACGCGGAATAGGCTGGCAAGTGGAAGAATTGCAAAACGTACCACAAAACCAAAAAGTGACCCCGATAGAGGACGAATTAAGCCCTCTCAATCACACAATTTAGCTAGGGTTTTATCTATAATTCTCGAGCTAGGACAATGCTAGGTAACACGATAAGGAAGGCTAAATGAGACTGTTTAAGCGCTATACGCCAGGTATGATTGCTAAACATATAAGTCGATTGTTTAAAGGAAAGATCTACATCTATGGACTCGGTGGCTTTGAGTTCGATAACGGCAAATTGATCATCCCTGAGCGTGCAGAGAAACGCCACTTTCAGGCCGTAAAAGAAGTAAATCAAGAAGTGATGAAACTGAGGTGCGCCTACGCATAGATGAAAGTTTAGTCATAATCTCGCTGCGCTCTCATCAACATCAAGGCAGCATCGCGTTAGACCTGAGCTCGCAAGCATAGGCTCGTAAGCATAGGCTCATTAGAATTAGCGCATTAGAAAAACACAACCGAATTAAGAAAGGACAGCATTCATGCTGTCCTTTTGCTTTTGGATCAGAGACTACGATTAATCTTGATTCACAACCGCTTTTGCAAGCTCAGGTAAGCGACCTTGCATCCCCAATGCACGACTCATAATTTCCTGTTTTGCCCCCGGCAATTGCCCTACTAGGCTCATACCGATACCACGGAATAACTTCTTGGCTGGGTTATCGCCTTCAAACAGGTCCTTAAAGCCTTGCATAGCCGCAATCATTTTCGCCGCCTCGGCTTTACGCCAGCGTTCGTATTCTCTTAAATGACGTTTGCGACCCAAGTCTTGTCCTGAGTTCCATAGTTTAAGCAGTTCCTGTGCTAGGCTCGCCGCATCAAGCAGCCCAAGGTTAACCCCCTGCCCTGCTAATGGATGGATCGTATGCGCCGCATCACCGACTAAAGCAACGCGCTCAGTTGCAAAATCTCGAGCATAACGCATGGTCAGCGGGAAAACGCGTCGCTCAGACTGAACTTGGCATAAACCTAAACGGCTATCAAACTCAGCAGTCAACGCTTTATTGAACTCAGCATCTGACATCTTCGCGAGTTTTTCTGCTCGCGTTGGCTCTGTCGACCACACGATGGAGCAAAGGTTATCATCCACCATAGGTAAGAAAGCCAATGGCCCTTGAGAAGTAAACACCTGACGAGCGACACGCTGGTGATGATCCTCTACCGAAATATTCGCAACCAAAGCGCTATGACCATAGTCCCAATGCGTCAGAGGAATATCTTGCTGCTTACGAACCCAAGAGTTGGCGCCATCTGCACCAACGATGAGTTTGCTCGTAAAGGACTGACCGTTATCCAGTGTGGTCCAAACCTCGCTCTCACCAATTGCCATCGATTGGCAGCGGTGCGGCATGAATAGCGTCACGTTACTTTGCTGTTCCACCTGTTCTAGCAGCGCCAACTGAATCACACGATTCTCAACAATATGACCTAGGTTCGGTTGAGACATTTGGCTGGCAGAGAATTCAATACGCGCAAAGCTATCTTGCTCCCACACTTCCATCGCCTGGTAGGGTGCACAGCGGTGGTTTTGAATCGCTTCCCATGCATCCAAATTTTTTAAAATAGTTTCGCTCGCTCGGCTAAGTGCGGAGACACGAATGTCTGGGTCTCCACTCAAATCTTTAGAAGGTTGAGAGCCTTCCACAATTGCGATTCGAATTCCGGTATTTTTTAGGGCACGCGCTAGCGCCAGCCCCACCATTCCGCCACCTACAATGGCGATGTCAAAACTTTGCATCTTTGCCTTACCTTTTCACCACACCCAACGCTCGGTTGAACACTGGCGTCTTCAGACGTGGGAAATTGTCCATCATTGCCAATCCAAGATTTCGAGCTACGCGTAGCGTGAGCAAATCGTTGGAAAATACATGCACCAAACCTGATGTCATGGTTATCGTCAGCTCTCTATCCGACTGACGTTGTGCCTGGAACCTTGTTAGATTAGCGTAATCGCCGACATCTTTAAGGTTTTCCAGTAACGAATCGACCAGAGTCGCAATATCGCGAATTCCGAGGTTGAAGCCTTGCCCTGCTATCGGGTGAAGAGTTTGTGCCGCATTGCCTACCGCAGCCACTCGATGGCTAACGATTTGTGGACGGTGTTTGAGCGAGAGTGGATAGCTAACCACAGAGCCTACGCGAGTAAACCTCCCTAAACGCCACCCGAATGCCTGTTGCAGTTTCTCAAGAAACGCTGACTCCGAGAGCGATTGCACATCCGCTGCCTCCTCTGGGGGCAAGCACCAAACAAGTGAGCTGCGCGATTGTGACATTGGGAGCAAGGCCAATGGACCATGTTCTGTAAATCGTTCAAACGCTCGACCGTTTGGTGCCTCGCTAGTCAGCACATTCGCAATAACGGCAACTTGATTGAAATCTCGAATCTCTTGTCCTAGTCCAACCGCTTGGCAAATCGCAGAATCTGCACCGTCGGCGGCAACCACTAGCTTAGCTTGAAGCTGCTGGTCACCTTCGTCAGAGGTGAGGTCCAGAACCACCTTATCTTGCTGCTGAGCAAGGTGCGTTACTGCGCTAGGGCAGAACAAATCGATGTGGGAGCGAGTGGCTAGCTCATCGCTAAAACGCTGGCCAACTTCAGCCAACTCAACAACATACCCCATTGCATCCAGACCTTCTTTGTCGGCATGGAAGTCAGTCATTCCAGCATGACCTCGGTCTGAGACATGAATATGGGTGATCGGCGTAGCGTGATCCTCGATGAGACGCCACAAGTCGTAACGTTTCAGAAGTTCGACACTGCCATAAGACAGAGCAATAGAGCGAGCATCAAAGCCCGGATGAGCGGCATTACCTTGCGCATATGGCTCGACGACCGCGATCTTTAACGCATGATTAGTGCTGGAATCTAGCGCCATGGCAAGCGTTGCGCCTGCCATAGCTCCACCAGCAATAACAACATCATACTCTTTAGGCACGGATATTCTCCTTGTAGCCAAACCCTCTCAGACCCTAGTGGATAGTAGGTGTCTCTGATTCTTTACTTGGTTTTACGCCAAACTCTGCATGGATGGTCAGAACGCACGCTTTAACATGCTCAATAACCTGCTCAAGCAACTGTGCCTGCTCTTCCATATCATCATCTTCATCGATGCCTAATCTTGCGATCTCTTCTAGGTCCGCGAGCGCTTCTTTGGTGTCCGCCGATGCCTTAGCAAGCTGAGCATTAATAAGCCCCAAGCCAGAGATGAAGTGATTGACCCACTCGCTGAGCCCATCAGCTTGTTCGAACAGATCGGCTTCCACACCTTCACCAGGGATAAACAGTGCGAGCTCAAAGCTCTGCTCAGCCGTGAGCTCTTTGATAGAAAGATCAAGAAACTCTCTAGAGCGAGTCAACAATGATTGCGGCCAACCGAGGCCATCGTTGGTGTAATCAAACAATAGCGGTTGCCAGCTGTCATCCTTTAGCCCTAAACCACCACTCAACATACCGACCAATAGGCCGTGTAGTTCTGCTGGGGAAACGGCAAGTCCTGCCTGCTGTAGCTCTGTCGCCACCGCAATGTAATCGGGTAGTGTTGATTCACTCATAACGATACTCGTTGTCCTGTAGGGTAGTCAGTGGTAAAAAGAACAGACTACCTTGATTCAAATTTGATGTGCCATGCTACCACTTCACACACTTGGCGGAAATGGTGTCGCGCTCGTTTCTGAATAGCTTTTGTGCGAATTGTCGATTTCGTGTGTGATTAGCCACGCATTTGACACTGAGTCACCGGAAAAGCTTGAATCTTAATGTGGCTTTACCTATAGTTTCTCCCTCAACATTACCGCTATTGGTGATACTTAAAAGAGTTCTTGTCATTATGGAAAATCAAGCTGTCGAAGTTGAAATTTTGGGTAAACTGACTCGGGTAAATTGTCCTGCAGATCAGAAAGATACCCTTGTTCAAGCAGCGAAAGACTTGGATAACCGATTGCAAGAAATGTCCGAAAGGACTAAAGTAACCAACGAGTTGAAACTGCTTACCATCGCGGCACTTAATATGTCGTATGAGCTTAACAACCGCAGTAATGAGTCACTTCAAGAAGTGACTGAAATGAACGAGCGCATGGAGCAGCTCGCGGCATCGCTTGATGATGCCATCAGCAAAGTAAAGCAAGGACAGCAAGCCTAATTTTACCCTGGGGTGTGCGTCAGTGGATTTAAGTCCCTGAGCCGATAAGCAATACCAAAGGGTTAGTACTTGATAGCTATTGAGCAAGCTCGGCCCGTACCGAGAAGCCTACGGTTACCATTGCTGATCCGCCTTGAACCAGCTGGTTCAAGGGCCACAATCCTCAACGGCACTCTGGGGTATTCCTAATGTCATTATCGACTAGGCAGCAAATTCGAACCTTGATTCGAGGTCGCCGCCAAGCCATCAGTTCAGACCAACAAATCCGATACTCTGATGAGTTAGTCGAGCGTGCTAAGCAGTTACCAGAACTTAGCCGAGCGAAAAAGATAGCCCTGTATCTTGCCACCGATGGTGAGCTAGATGCCCAGCCAATGATTGAATGGTGCTGGCAGCAAGGCATCGACACCTACCTTCCCGTGATTCACCCTTTTTCCAAGGGCCAATTATTGTTTCTGCGTTACGCACCGACAACGCCTCTGGTGTACAACCAATATAAGATCCTCGAGCCGCGCCTTGATAAGCAAATGATTTGCCCTGTCGCTGACCTCGATATCATTTTTACGCCACTTGTCGCCTTTGACGAGCAGGGTCAACGCTTGGGTATGGGTGGGGGTTACTATGATCGAACGTTGGCACCCTGGGAGTCAAAGTCAACTGGTCCTATCGCGATTGGACTTGCGCACGACTGTCAGCAGGTAAGCGCGCTTCCTACCGAGTTCTGGGACATTCCTCTTAGTACCATCATGACACCGAGCAAGATCTGGCGCTGGTAAATCCCCTCCACCGAGCAAACGATTGCTGTTTTTTGGCGATTTTCTTCATTTCGCCAACTTTACGCTCATTTTTTAATGATTTTGATATATAATTCGCCCGCATTTTCACCTTAAATCTAAAAACTGGGATTTCACCATGACTCAAGACGAGATGAAGAAAGCTGCTGGTTGGGCGGCACTAAAGTATGTTGAAAAAGGCAGCATTGTCGGTGTCGGCACTGGCTCTACTGTTAACCACTTTATTGATGCACTAGGCACAATTAAAGAAGACATCAAAGGTGCTGTTTCAAGCTCTATCGCTTCTACTGAGAAGCTAGAAGCGCTTGGCATCGAAGTTTTCGATTGTAACGATGTGGCTGCGCTCGATGTATATGTCGATGGCGCTGATGAAATCAACGCAACTCGCGACATGATCAAAGGCGGCGGTGCGGCGCTCACTCGTGAGAAGATTGTTGCAGCTATCTCAGACAAGTTCGTGTGTATTGTTGACGGTACTAAGGCTGTAGACGTATTGGGTAAGTTCCCTCTTCCAGTTGAAGTCATCCCAATGGCGCGCTCTTACGTGGCTCGTGAACTAGTAAAACTTGGTGGTGACCCTGTATATCGTGAAGGCGTGGTAACGGATAACGGCAACGTGATCCTAGATGTACACGGTATGCAAATTACTGATCCAAAAGCGATGGAAGACAGCATTAACGCACTAGCAGGTGTTGTTACTGTGGGTCTGTTCGCGCACCGTGGTGCCGACGTAATCATCACAGGTACGCCAGAAGGCGCAAAAATCGAAGATTAATGACCCCACATTCACGTTGTCGCCAGATTTATAACTGGCCGATATATTGAACGTGGTTACGTCATTTGACTACAAACGGCACCCTTGGTGCCGTTTTTTCGTTTTCCTATAAGAAAATTATGCCTTATTCCGTAATTTTCTTACCCATCGTTAAACTTTTTTGTTACTTTATTGGTCACAAGACGCACAAGGAAAACGTTTGCCTCAAGCAGTTGGAAGCTCCCTCCCTGATATTCTCACTGTCAAATGTGCGCCAATTTAGCCCAAATTTCCCATGTTAAGGATGAGTTCAATGGCCAAAGTTTCACTGGAAAAAGACAAGATTAAGATTCTTCTGCTGGAAGGTTTGCATCCATCTTCTGTAGAGGTTCTACAAGCTGCCGGTTACACCAACATCACTTACCACAAAGGCTCTCTGCCAGAAGAAGAGCTAATGGAAGCGGTAAAAGACGTGCACTTTATCGGTATTCGCTCCCGTACTAACCTAACTGACAAGGTGATCAACGCGGCAGAGAAACTGGTGGCGATTGGCTGTTTCTGTATCGGTACTAACCAAGTTAACCTTGAAGCCGCTGCCAAGCGCGGTGTGCCTGTCTTCAACGCTCCATTCTCAAACACGCGAAGTGTAGCTGAGCTAGTACTTGGTCAGATTCTATTGCTACTTCGTGGTATTCCAGAAAAGAATGCACTGGCTCACCGTGGCATCTGGAAGAAGAGTGCCGACAACTCTTATGAAGCTCGTGGTAAGCGCCTAGGTATCATCGGTTACGGTCACATTGGTACTCAGTTGGGTATCATTGCTGAAAACCTAGGTATGCGCGTCTACTTCTACGACATCGAGAACAAACTGTCTCTTGGTAATGCGACTCAAGTCCACACCATGACTGAGTTACTGAACAAGTGTGACGTGATCTCACTGCACGTTCCAGAAACCGCAGGTACTAAGAACATGATGGGCGCGGCAGAGTTCGAACGCATGAAGCCTGGCTCAATCTTCATTAACGCCGCGCGCGGTACTGTAGTTGATATCCCTGCGCTTTGTGATGCACTTGAAGGCGGTCACCTAGCAGGTGCAGCGATTGACGTATTCCCTGAAGAGCCAAAAACCAATGCAGACCCTTTTGAGTCTCCACTGATGAAGTTCGACAACGTGATCCTTACACCGCACGTTGGTGGTTCTACTCAAGAAGCACAAGAAAACATTGGTGTTGAGGTGGCTGGTAAGCTAGCGAAATACTCAGATAACGGCTCAACGCTATCAAGCGTGAACTTCCCAGAAGTATCACTGCCTGAGCACACAGACTGTTCTCGTCTGCTACACATTCACCAAAACCGCCCAGGTATCCTGACGCAAATCAACACCATCTTTGCGGATGAAGGGATCAACATCGCGGGTCAGTACCTGCAGACTTCTGCAGATATCGGTTACGTAGTGATTGATGTTGAGACGGCGCGTTCGGAAGAAGCGTTGGCGAAGTTGAAGCAGATTGAAGGGACGTTGCGAGCGCGTATTCTTCACTAATCGACACGCCCATAAACAGTAAAACGCCCTGCGAATGCAGGGCGTTTTTGTTAGTTGCCAATCCGATAAGTCACATCCACCCGATCACGAATCGTAATCACCGAGTCCTGATAACTATTTGACTCAGCCTTACTATCCATCGCCATCGCACGCATCACCACCGGTTGGTTCATTTGCTGACGGTACTCAATACGCCACACATTCCCAAGCTGCTGTTCAAAGCCTTTCGCCAATGAAGACGCTTTGCTTTGCGCATCTTTTATCGCCGCCATGCGAGCCGCTTCTTGATACTGCCCTTCGTCTTTCACTTTCAGTTGAATGTTGTCGACTTGATTGATTCCAGATTCTAGAGCAAGGTCTAAGTAGTTATTAAGCTTATCTAGATCCATCACCTGAACCGTCACCGTGCGAGAAGCTCGATAACCAATGAGTTCTGGCTTGCCCTTTTCTGGGTAGTGATACTGCGGCGAGAGATACAAATTTGAGCTTTGGATATCCGCTTTATCGATACCATTCTTGGTTAAGCCATCAAGAAATTTATCGACAACGGAGTCCACACCTTGCTTGGCCTGGTCTGCATCCATCTGTGATTGCACCACGCGAACTGAAAACTCAGCCATATCGGGCTTGGCCTGGATCTCGCCGTAACCCGTTGTGGAGATGTGAGCAAAGTCTGGTTGACTCGCAAATACCGGTGCCGCAGCTAAACTCGCAGTTAATACACCGACTACCCATTTACCAGCAAACGATTTTTTCATGAAGACTCCTCGTCTTATTTCTCATACTCAATGTTAGGCATAAGTTCAGACTATAGGTTCCCAAACATTGCAAAGCTGACAGAAAGTTGACCAAAGGTTTTTGTCGTTACTGCGGTAAAAACTGGCGAGCATGTCCTATGATGGCATCTGAGACTTCACTGAGTACCCCGCTCTCAAGCTGCCAGTGATGCCAGTAGATCTGATGTGACAGTAAGATATTAGGGGTCAATTCGATGAGGGCGCCAGACTCTAGCTCTTCTTGGATTTGAAGCTTAGGGATCAGACAGTATGCGACACCAGCAACAGCCAGCTTCACAAACGCCTCTGAGCTTCGCACTGTATGTTTGAGTATGTTCCCACGCATGATATTGAAGTGCTGGTTAACAAACTTCTGATGCATTTTGTCGTGCTGATCATAAGCAACCGCTGGTGCTTTCATCAAGGTTTCACGATTCACGCCTTGGCTAAAGTAACGCTTAATAAAGCTCGGGCTCGCCACGCAAAGGTAATCCACGCGCCCCAAATAGTCTGCTACACAGCCAGGGATTGATTGTGGCTCGAGACTGATTGCGCCCACCACTTCACCATTTTTCAGCTTTTCTATGGTTCGACCTTCATCATCAACAATAAGGTCGAGTTCGACACGCTTAGATTCGAGCAGAGGAAACAGACTTGGAAGTAACCAAGTGGCGAGACTATCTGCGTTAGTGGCCAAGGACACCGATAAAGGTTTATCGCCAAGATCCGCGGCAAGCTCAGGCACCAATTCTTGCTCAAGTAGGCGCACTCGACGATATAGACCTAACAGCTTTTTACCTACAGCGGTTGGACGCGGTGGTTGCTCGCGAACCAATACCGGTTGCGCTAACCATTTTTCCAGTTGCTTCACGCGCTGAGATACGGCAGATTGAGAGATATACAAGTGCTCCGCTGCTTTATCGAAGCTTTTTTGCTCAACAATGGCATCCAGTGCCTCTATCCATTTGTAGTCTAATCCGCGCATCTTTTAACCTCTCAAAACAGTCATTAGCTAAGCTTATTTCTCATTAATATTATTAACTATCCTAATCATAATCGAATCGCTATTCTCTCGCTCTCTTTTATGCAGTGGTGAGGAAATTAAAGTGAATTTTTGGGTGCTTCTTCAAGGTTTCGGATTGGGCGCAACAATGATTATCCCAATTGGCGCTCAGAACGCTTATGTATTAAATCAGGGGATTAAACGCAATCACCACCTGACAACAGCAACGGTGTGCAGCCTGCTAGACATGACGTTCATCTCACTGGGTATCTTTGGTGGCGGTGCGATTCTATCGCAAAATGAGCTGCTGCTTACCGCTGTCACTTTAGGTGGCATCGCCTTTCTAACCGGGTATGGTTTGTTGTCACTGCGCAGCGCGTTTAAAGCACCTGCAGCAAAAGAGTCCTCAGGTGAGGTATTGGCACGCGGAAGACGTACAGTGGTTTTAGGAGCCCTAGCGGTAACGGTATTGAACCCACACCTCTATCTAGATACGGTTGTTATCCTTGGCTCCATTGGTGGTCAATTTGAAGGGAATGACCGAATTGCTTTTGCTATTGGTACAGTACTCGCGTCATTCGTTTGGTTCTATTCCCTGTCGATGGGCGCAGCTAAACTTGGTCCAACGCTATCAAAACCGAAAGTTAAAAAGGGTATCGACTTGGCGGTGGCGGCAATGATGTTTACTATTGCTCTGTTACTAACAAAAGGATTAATGGAGTAAGTCTTGATGGACAGAACAGAAGCCATCTACCTCGCTAACGTCGCGCTTTTGGAGCAGTTATCCGTCTCCTTTTCCAAGTGGCAACATGAGCCTATTCTGGATTTTGAAACTGATGTTCGTATAGCAAAAGAGCTTGGCTGGACCGGGCTACATAGCAAAAGCCTGTTTTTGAAAAAGAAAGGCGGTGGGTTTGCTCTGTTCCTAACCGATAAAGACTCAAGGCTAGACAAAGCGCAGCTAAAACAAGCGCTCGGCAAACGCACCTCTATCTGTAGCAATGAAGAAATGATTGAACAAATAGGCTGTGTTCCTGGCGCTGTCTGTCCTATCGGCTTGCCCGATGACATCTCTATCGTTGTCGATGGCCGTTTGTTTGATGCCGAAGAGATCCTCTATACGCCAGGTAAGCCCGAGTGGACATTTGGTATTGATGGCAATACTCTTAAACAAGTGTTAGATAGCATTCCAAACCAAGTCATTGAAATCGAAAAAGGAGAAGCCTAGCTTCTCCTTTTTACATCTGACTTAAACGCCTGAGCGATCAGTCCACTTTGTTCAAGTGCACATCCATCTGAGGGAATGGGATCTCGATACCTTCGGCATCCAACGCTTCTTTGATCGCTTGTAAGGTATCAAAGTAAACGTCCCAGTATTGCTCAGTACGAACCCAAGGGCGAGCTACGAAGTTCACTGACGAGTCAGCAAGTGCAACGACACCCACGGTAATACCAGGCTCTTTAAGGATGCGCTCGTCTGCTTCAAGGGTCTTACGAATCACCTCTTTTGCCTTTTTAAGATCAGAGCCATAAGAGACACCTATCACGTGGTCGATACGACGAGTTGCATGACGCGAATAGTTGGTGATCGGAGAGCCAATCACTGACGCGTTTGGGACTACAACCATTTTATTATCTGGCGTGGTAAGGACGGTTTGGAAAATCTGAATAGAATCCACCGAACCCGCTACACCACCAATCTCTACGTAGTCACCTGACTTAAACGGACGGAAACCAACAATAAGCACACCCGCTGCAAAGTTAGAGAGCGAGCCTTGCAGAGCAAGACCGATAGCTAAACCGGCAGCACCGATAACTGCTACCACTGAGGCGGTTTGTACGCCGATGCGACTTAGTGCAGCAATGAGTACGATAACAAACAAGGTGTAGCGTACAATCCCATGGATAAACTCAACGACGGCTTTATCCATCTTCTTCTTGTGCAGCAGCTTAGCGACGCTGCCCGCTATCGCTTTAACGATAATGTTACCGATAAATAGGATAAGCAGTGCAGAGATGATGTTTACACCGTACTGGATCAGAAGATCAGAGTTATTGGTTAGCCATTTTTCTGCATGCGACAGGCTATCCACGAGCGGAGTTTCGATATCAACTGACTCACCAGCCATATTGCGTACCTCTTAAATAAAACAAATTGGGCAAAGCGAGTCTTAGCTAATACCACTGTTCTATTAGCAAAGGCGCGCCGTAATCAGCAATGCATACAGCAAATCAATATCAATACACATTACTTAACAAAAGGTTACGCAAACATATGCGTTAATGCCAGTTTTTTTAAGATCAATCACACAATTTTCATCAGACACAAAAAAAGCCGCTCCAAAGAGCGACTTTTTTCATCTTACTATCAGTTAAATCTTATGCGATTTAATCTTATAGTACGTCGATAGCGTTTAGGTCAGCGAAAGCTTTCTCTAGACGAGCAACCATTGAAGATTGACCAGCACGTAGCCATACGCGTGGATCGTAGTACTTCTTGTTTGGCGCGTCTTCACCCGTTGGGTTACCGATTTGACCTTGTAGGTAATCGTGGTTTTCAGCTTCGTAAGTACGGATACCGTCCCAAGTTGCCCACTGTGTATCAGTATCGATGTTCATTTTGATAACACCGTAGCTGATAGACTCTTGGATTTCTGCTTCAGTAGAACCAGAACCACCGTGGAATACGAAGTTTAGAGCGTTAGGTGCGATACCGAACTTCTCTGCACAGTATGCTTGAGAGTCACGTAGGATAGTTGGAGTTAGAACAACGTTACCTGGCTTGTAAACACCGTGTACGTTACCGAAAGAAGCAGCGATAGTGAAACGTGGGCTAACAGCAACTAGTTTCTCGTATGCGTATGCTACGTCTTCTGGAGAAGTGTAAAGCTCAGATGCGTCCATGTGAGAGTTATCTACGCCATCTTCTTCACCACCAGTACAACCTAGTTCGATCTCAAGAGTCATACCCATTTTCGCCATGCGAGCTAGGTACTTAGCAGAGATTTCGATGTTCTCTTCTAGAGACTCTTCAGAAAGGTCAATCATGTGAGAAGAGAATAGAGGCTTACCAGTTTGAGCGAAGAACTCTTCACCTGCATCTAGAAGACCGTCGATCCAAGGTAGAAGTTTCTTAGCAGCGTGGTCAGTGTGAAGGATAACTGGAACACCGTAAGACTCAGCTACTGCGTGTACGTATTTCGCACCAGCAACTGCACCTAGGATTTGTGCGCCTTGACCTTCAAGCTTAACGCCTTTACCAGCGAAGAAGCCAGCACCGCCGTTAGAGAACTGAACTACAACTGGAGCTTTAACTTTAGCTGCAGCTTCAAGAACACCGTTGATAGAGTCAGTGTTAACTACGTTAACTGCAGGAAGAGCGAAGTTGTTCTCTTTAGCAACTTCAAATACTTTCTGAACGTCATCGCCAGAGATAACACCTGGTTTTACGAAGTCGAAGATCTTAGACATGGAATAAGTCCTATTTTCTGTCGTTTTAAATAAAAATTGGCAATCGTTTGCTCACAATGGGCGGCATTGTATCAAAGTTAACCAGCCATTGCAGCATAGATAAAAGCGGACCAATCAGTCCGCTTTATAAAAAGATAATTATGCTTTAGCACGCTCTTCAAGCATTGCTACTGCTGGTAGTACTTTACCTTCAACAAACTCAAGGAAAGCACCGCCACCTGTAGAGATGTAAGAAACGTCAGCTTTGATACCGAACTTGTCGATAGCTGCTAGCGTGTCACCACCACCTGCTACAGAGAAACCTTCAGATTCAGCGATCGCTTTAGAAATGCCTTCTGTACCCGCTTCGAAGTTCTTGAATTCGAATACGCCAACAGGGCCGTTCCATAGGATAGTTTTAGCATCTTTCAGGATTTTCGCTAGTTCAGCAGTTGAGTCTGGACCTAGGTCGAAAATCATGTCGTCATCTTGAACTTCAGATACGTGCTTGATTTCAGCTTCTGCGTTCTCGTCGAATGCTTTTGCACATGCAACGTCAGTCGCAACTGGAATTGCACACTCGTCCATTAGCTTCTTAGCTGTGTCTACTAGGTCTGCTTCGTATAGAGACTTGCCAACGTTGTGGCCAGCTGCAGCGATGAACGTGTTCGCGATACCACCACCAACAACAAGTTGGTCAGCGATTTTAGATAGAGACTCAAGAACCGTTAGCTTAGTCGATACTTTAGAACCACCAACGATAGCAACCATTGGACGAGCAGGCTTGTCCATTGCTTTGCCTAGTGCCTCTAGTTCGTTAGCTAGTAGAGGACCAGCACACGCTACAGGCGCGTTCATGCCAACACCGTGAGTTGAAGCTTGTGCACGGTGAGCAGTACCGAATGCATCCATTACGAAGATGTCACACAGTGCAGCGTATTTCTTAGATAGCTCTTCTTCGTTCTTCTTTTCGCCTTTGTTAAAGCGAACGTTTTCAAGAACAACTAGCTCACCAGCGTTAAGCTCTAGGCCGTCTAGGTAATCTTTTGCTAGTTTAACGTCGCAATCTAGTGCGTCGTTTAGGTAGTTAACTACAGGTTGTAGAGAGAATTCTTCTGCGTACTCGCCTTCAGTAGGACGACCAAGGTGAGACGTAACCATAACTTTAGCGCCAGCTTCTAGGCAGTGCTTGATGGTTGGTAGAGACGCAATGATACGAGCGTCAGATGTTACTTTACCGTCTTTTACAGGTACGTTCAGATCAGCACGGATAAATACGCGTTTACCTGCTAGATCCAGGTCAGTCATCTTGATTACAGACATGTTTAGTCCTCTCAACTAAAAAATAAATAAAGTTTTTGAAACCCGGCTTCTTGCCAAGTTTTAGAATTCATCAACTGCTTACTTATATTGGGCTCATGAATATTAATTTCAACCTTCGAAATTAATATTTTTCCCCAAGAGCGCCCTTGATACTACTGAGACGCTTGCATTGCTAACGCGGTGTCTAACATGCGGTTAGCAAAGCCCCACTCGTTGTCGCACCACACCAGCATTTTGACTAGACGACCGTCACTCACTCGAGTCTGTGTCCCATCAACAATGGCGCTGTGCGGGTCGTGGTTAAAGTCCACGGAAACCAGCGGTGCTTCAGTATAGTCAACAATGCCGTCTAATGTACACCGAGAAGCGTTAATAATGACTTGATTTACGTCATTAACTTTCACATTCGTATTTATAGTTACACTAAGATCCATAGCGGTGACGTTAATTGTTGGCACTCTTACAGAAATTGCTTCAAATTTGTTAGAAAATTTCGGAAAGATGCGTTCGATGCCCTTATGGAGTTTCGTATCCACCGGAATGATGGATAAACTGGCTGAGCGTGTACGGCGTAGATCACCATGGTAAGCGTCGATAACTTGTTGATCATTCATTGAAGAGTGAATGCTGGTGATAGTCCCAGAATCGATACCAAAGGCTTCATCTAACGCTTGAATAACCGGCACGATACAGTTCGTGGTACAAGAACCATTCGAGACTATGGTGTGATCTTTGGTCAGGGTATGGTGGTTAACACCGTAGATAACGGTGTTATCAAGATCATTGCTGCCTGGGTGAGAAAACAGCACCTTCTTTGCGCCAGCTTCGATATGTTTCTCGCCATCAGCGCGGCTACCGAATACACCAGTGCAATCTAATACGATATCAACCTCTAGGTTTTTCCATGGCAACAGGCTGATGTCTTCAAGGTGCAAAATACGAATGGTGTCGAACTGACCATCTTTATGCGTAAGGTACAAATGCTCTTGGTCATGAGACACCTTCTTATCAAAACGACCATGACTGGTATCGTATTGAAGCAGGTGAGCCATCGCTTCAGGTTGCGCCAACTCGTTAACGGCGACGACTTTAATTTGGTCGTTCTTCTCGCTTTCGTATAGCGCTCTGAGTACATTCCGTCCAATGCGTCCAAAGCCATTAATTGCCACTCTTAGCATCGCATTACGCCTTTTTGTTCACGTGATAAAGGCTTGCATGGTAACCGATAACGGTTGCTTTCGCATCAAGAGTTGTAAGCTGGTGACAATGAGTTTCTCGACCCAGAAAAAAACCGAGCACTAGGCTCGGTTTTTCATTTCAAGAAGAAAGGTGCTTATGCAAGCAGCTCTTTTGCCGTGTTCACAACGTTTTCCGTTGTGAAGCCGAACATCTTGAATAGCTCGCCTGCTGGTGCAGACTCACCGAATGTCGTCATACCGATGATCTTGCCGCCGAAGCCAACATACTTGTACCAGTAGTCCGCAATACCCGCTTCAACCGCGATACGCTTAGTCACTGCCGCTGGAAGAACGGCTTCACGGTATGCTTCATCTTGCGCGTCAAATACGTCAGTTGAAGGAAGAGACACTACGCGTACTTTCTTACCTTCAGCCGTTAGCTCAGCGTAAGCATTTGTTGCTAGCTCAACTTCAGAACCTGTCGCAATAAGGATTAGCTCTGGCGTGCCTTCGCAATCCTTCAGGATGTAACCACCTTTAGCAACGTTTGCTAGCTGCTCAGCGTCACGATCTTGCTGTGTTAGGTTTTGACGAGAGAAGATCAGCGATGTTGGGCCGTCTTTACGTTCAATTGCGTATTTCCAAGCCACTGCAGACTCAACCTGGTCACATGGACGCCATGTGCTCATGTTTGGCGTCACACGTAGTGATGCGATTTGCTCAACCGGTTGGTGCGTCGGGCCATCTTCACCCAGACCGATAGAGTCGTGAGTGTAAACCTGAATGTTTTGCACTTTCATCAGTGCAGCCATACGCATTGCGTTGCGTGCGTATTCCATGAACATTAGGAAAGTTGCACCGTATGGTACGAAACCACCGTGCAGAGCGATACCGTTGATGATCGCTGTCATACCGAATTCACGTACACCGTAGTGGATGTAGTTACCAGACGCATCGTCAGCCGTTAGCGACTGAGAACCAGACCACATGGTTAGGTTTGATGGCGCTAGGTCAGCAGAGCCGCCCATGAATTCAGGAAGCATCTTACCGAACGCTTCTAGTGCGTTTTGCGACGCTTTACGTGATGCAATGTTTGCAGGGTTTGCTTGAAGGTCAGCAATGATCTTGCTTGCTTCTTGTTCCCACTGAGCAGGAAGCTCACCGTTCACACGACGCTTAAACTCAGCCGCAAGCTCTGGGTAAGCCGCTTCATAAGCTGCTAGCTTCTCGTTCCAAGCTGCTTCTTTTGCGTTACCCGCTTCGTTTGCATCCCACTCTGCTTTGATGTCAGCAGGGATTTCGAATGGACCGTGTTCCCAACCTAGGAATTCACGCGCTGCTGCAATTTCGTCGTGACCTAGTGGTGCACCGTGACAGTCGTGAGAGCCCGCTTTGTTTGGTGAACCAAAACCGATGATGGTTTTAGTACAGATAAGTGTTGGACGTGGATCCGCTTTTGCCGCTTCAATCGCTGCATTGATCGCGTCAGCATCGTGACCGTCTACTGCAGGGATTACGTGCCAGCCGTAAGCTTCGAAGCGCTTAGGTGTGTCATCAGAGAACCAACCTTCCACTTCACCATCGATAGAGATACCGTTGTCATCCCAGAACGCGATCAGCTTGCCTAGACCTAGGGTACCCGCTAGTGAACACGCTTCGTGAGAGATACCTTCCATCAGACAGCCATCACCCATGAAGACATAAGTGAAGTGGTCAACGATATCGTGACCTTCTTTGTTGAACTGCGCTGCAAGAGATTTCTCAGCAATCGCCATACCAACCGCGTTAGTGATGCCTTGACCTAGTGGACCCGTCGTCGTCTCGATACCTGGTGCATAACCGTACTCTGGGTGACCTGGTGTTTTTGAGTGCAGTTGACGGAAGTTTTTAAGATCGTCAATTGATAGCTCGTAACCGCTTAGGTGAAGCAGAGAGTAAATCAGCATTGAGCCGTGGCCGTTTGACAGTACGAAACGGTCGCGGTCAGCCCACTCTGGGTTTGACGGGTTGTGATTTAGGTGAGAACGCCAAAGAACTTCAGCGATATCTGCCATACCCATTGGTGCACCTGGGTGACCTGAGTTAGCTTGTTGAACACCATCCATGCTTAGCGCGCGGATTGCATTAGCGAGTTGTTTACGAGAAGACATGTCTGCTCCTGAGTGCATTAAGCGAATTCCAAGTTTTTCATAGACTGATTGAATAATCAGCGGCGGCTATTGTCGCAAAGCCATATAGTCTCTGCAAACGATTTACCGTCATTTTTTGGCATTATCGCCGAATAATGTCGCCGGAATGTGGCGATCCACGCGTAAAATAGGCAAACGTTTGGCTATATGTTAAAAGCAAAAATCGCTTGCTAATCGAACATTGATGACTAGAATAGACGTCTAGATGTAGATACACCTACTATATATCATTGAATTTATTACAAGTGAGTGATTCGACACTCGCTTAAAAACAGTAATTGGAGCTCTCATGGCTAAGCACCTGTTTACTTCTGAGTCAGTATCAGAAGGCCATCCAGATAAAATCGCAGACCAAATCTCTGACGCGGTTCTTGATGCAATCCTAGAACAAGATCCAAAAGCACGTGTTGCTTGTGAAACTTACGTTAAGACTGGCATGGTGATGGTGGGTGGTGAGATCACTACTTCAGCATGGGTAGACATCGAAGAGCTAACTCGTGAAACTGTTCGCGAAATCGGCTACGTTCACTCTGACATGGGTTTTGACGCAGACTCTTGTGCCGTTCTAAACACCATCGGTAAGCAGTCTCCAGACATCAACCAAGGTGTTGATAAAGAAGATCCAAAAGAGCAAGGCGCGGGCGACCAAGGCATCATGTTCGGTTACGCAACCAACGAAACTGACATCCTAATGCCAGCACCTATCACTTACTCTCACCGTCTTGTTCAAAAGCAAGCGGAAGTACGTAAGAACGGCACTCTGCCTTGGCTACGTCCTGACGCTAAGTCTCAGGTAACGTTCCAATACGACCAAGGTAAGATCGTTGGTATCGATGCGGTTGTTCTTTCAACTCAGCACTGTGATTCAATCTCAACACCTGACCTGCGTGAAGCAGTAATGGAAGAGATCATCAAGCCAGTACTACCATCTGAGTGGATCAACAAAGAAACCAACTTCTTCATCAACCCAACCGGTCGTTTCGTAATCGGTGGTCCTATGGGTGACTGTGGTCTAACGGGTCGTAAGATCATCGTTGATACCTACGGCGGCGCAGCTCGTCACGGTGGCGGTGCATTCTCTGGTAAAGATCCATCAAAAGTTGACCGCTCCGCAGCATACGCAGCACGTTATGTAGCGAAGAACATCGTAGCGGCTGGTATGGCTGACCGTTGTGAGATCCAACTGTCTTACGCAATCGGTGTTGCTGATCCAACATCTATCATGGTTGAGACATTTGGTACTGAAAAAGTTTCTCACGACATCATCGTAGAGGCGGTTCGTCAAAACTTCGACCTGCGTCCATATGGCCTGCAAGAGATGCTAAACCTACTGCAACCTATCTATAAGAAGACTGCAGCATACGGTCACTTCGGTCGTGAAGAGTTCCCTTGGGAAGCGACAGACAAAGCAGCCATCCTACGTGATTTCGCTGGTCTGTAATTACTCTTAGTCTGAGTATTTACTCCAAAAAAGCCCTCAAATTTTTTTGAGGGCTTTTTTATTTTTTTAATCCTGTCTTTTCAAACACTTTATTACAAAGTTGTTAACTTCAACTCAGATGGCTTTGATTTAATACCCTTTTGAAAATTGTGTTTTCCTGTAACACGGTCAATAGTTAATCAAAAGTGCCCTTGCGAATAGACCAATTTGCTCGGTTTGTTCGTATGCAAAATAGAGCACTTAAGAGGGGAAGACGCTAATAACGGTAAGCTGGTAAGGACACGTCAACTGCGGCGAGAGTCACTGCTCGTGTTAACACCGCGACTATTAGCGCCATGCCCTGATAAAACGAAGGCCAGTTTGTCAATCAGGGAGGACATATGCCTCGAACTGTAAATTCTGATGACTTCCAGAAGAAACATGAAGTCAGGGATCAAGATTACGCTAAAACCATTCCGTGCAACCAACTGAGTGTATCAGCCCCATTCCACTGGCTTGCGCTCGGCTTGCATGACCTCATACGTATGCCAATCATTAGTGCTTTCTACGGGCTCTGCTTTACCGCAGCTGCGGTCGCGATCGTTCTATTGGTGCAATGGCAAGGTACACACCTCGTCATTATGCCAAGTCTCGTGGTTTATATGCTTATCGGGCCTTTCTTGGCGCTGGGTCTTTATGATGCCGCTTGGGAGAGAGAAAAAGGGCACAAACCGAGCCTGTTCCATTCCATGAAAGCGATTGGTCGCAACTCATCATCACAATGGGCGTTTGCCGTGTTACTTGCGGTAGCGATGATATTTTGGATGCGTATCGCTGCGCTGTTACATGCGCTCTACCCATCAGTGCAAGGCGCTCCCCTAACCGAGTTCGCGCCGTTTTTGATTACCGGCAGTGTTGTTGGCGCGGTTATCGCAGCGGTAATTTTCAGCATCTCAGCCTTCTCGATCCCTCTTATGATGGAGCGTCGAGTCGACATCATGACCGCGGTCTTCACCAGCTTTAATGCGGTGAAATCCAACGTTCCAGCCATGATAGTGTGGGCTCTTATCATCTGCGGCGGTATTTTAATTGGCTTTGCCACCTATGGGATTGGAATGATTGTGACCATGCCGATTCTTGGCTACGGAACCTGGCACGCATATCATGAGACTATCAAGAAGAAGCATCATGTCTGATGCGTTGGCATAACATCACATCCTGAGTAGAATAGCGCCCTGTTTGGGCGCTTTTTGTTTGGATTGAACTTCGTGGATGCAGAATTATCAGAGCAGCTTCACTATCTTGCTTTAAAAACACTGTCTCGTTGTATTGAGCGTGCACGTCACTACTTTGAAAGAGACTTCCCCGTCCCAGCGCTCAACTACAAGCTGCGCGGAAAAGCCGCAGGTAAAGCGTATCTACAGACCTGGGAGGTCCGTTTAAACCCAGTGCTTTTTGTCGAGAACCAACAAGCGTTTATCGACGAAGTCATTCCCCATGAAGTCGCCCATTTAATTACCTTCGCGCTGTTCGGTCGCGTGCGCCCGCACGGCAAAGAGTGGCAGATGGTCATGAGCCAAGTATTTCATATTGCGCCAAACACCACACACTCACTCAATATCCAGTCGGTACAGGGGCGCACGTTTGAATACCGCTGCCAATGCGACACATTTTCTGTGACCATACGACGCCACAATAAGGTCCTGCGCCAGCAAGCCAACTACCGTTGTCGAAAGTGCGGCCAAACCATAGAGTACACAGGTAAACAACTGAGCTAACTATCGATAGCTAAGGTCTTTTTTGCGAGTTACACTAGGTTATCTCAACCTTTTTTAGACCTTACTATGATGCGCCGCTTTCTCATTTCTATCGCCCTATTGGCTATCACCGTTCCAATCACAGCAGTTGGTGCACCACCTAGTAGCTTTAGTAAAGCGAAGAAAGAAGCGGTAAAGATCTATGCCGACCATCCTGTGAGCTTCTATTGCGGCTGTGATATTCAATGGAACGGTAAGAAAGGCGTACCAGACCTTTCTGCGTGCGGTTACCAGGTTCGTAAACAAGAAAAGCGCGCAAGTCGTATTGAATGGGAACACGTGGTGCCTGCCTGGCAGTTTGGCCACCAGCGTCAATGTTGGCAAGATGGTGGGCGCAAGAACTGCACACGCAACGACAAACAGTTCAAACTGATGGAAGCCGATCTACACAACCTCACTCCAGCCATCGGCGAGGTCAATGGTGATCGCTCCAACTACAACTTTTCACAGTGGAATGGGGTCGATGGTGTCAGCTATGGTCAATGCGAAATGCAAGTAAACTTCAAGCAGCGCAAAGTGATGCCGCCTGAACGCGCGCGAGGGTCTATTGCTCGCACTTACCTTTACATGAGTCAAGAGTACGGGTTTAGGCTATCTAAACAGCAAGCTAAGCTAATGAAAGCTTGGAACAAAAGCTACCCAGTTGATAATTGGGAGTGCACTCGAAACGAGCGTATCCGCCGCATTCAGGGCAACGATAATCCTTTTGTCGCCGAAGCGTGTAAAAATCAGGGTTAATTCCTTAGCCAAGCCCTTGTAATTTCGAGGGCTGGCATCCATCTTATACCTCAATACTGTTTGTTCTTTGGAAATTGTTATGCGTATACCTCGTATCTATCACCCTGAAACGATTCAATCTTTAGGCACTCTCGCCCTAAGTGATGATGCCGCAGGGCACATTGGCCGAGTATTGCGTATGAAAGAGGGTCAAGAGGTTCTGCTATTCGACGGTAGTGGCCACGAATTTCCTGCGACGATTACCAGCGTAGGGAAGAAAAACGTCGACGTGGATATTCAAGAGAAAGTCGAGTCGAGCATCGAATCACCACTCGATTTGCATCTCGGACAAGTTATTTCTCGAGGCGATAAGATGGAGTTCACCATCCAAAAGTCCGTTGAGTTAGGTGTGAACACGATTACGCCTCTCATCTCAGAACGATGCGGTGTGAAACTCGATGCCAAGCGTTTTGAGAAAAAGCTGCAACAGTGGCAAAAGATAGCGATTAGCGCTTGTGAGCAGTGTGGACGCAATACCATCCCTGTGATCCGCCCAATCATGTCGCTAGAGGAGTGGTGTGCAGAGCCATCTGAGGCGCTCAAACTCAACCTTCATCCAAGAGCAAAATACTCAATTAATACCTTGCCAGAGCCCGTGAATAAGGTTCGTCTTCTTATCGGTCCAGAAGGTGGCTTGTCTGCGCAAGAAATTGAAATGACAGAACAATATCAATTCGAAGAAACCCTGCTTGGTCCTCGTGTACTTAGAACTGAGACGGCGGCACTGACCGCTATTACGGCACTTCAAGTACGCTTTGGCGATTTAGGTTAACGGGAGAAAAATAATGCTCAAACTCGGTATCGTGATGGACCCTATCTCGTCCATCAACATCAAAAAAGATTCAAGCTTTGCAATGATGCTGGAAGCACAGCGTCGTGGTTATGAAATCCACTATATGGAGATGAATGACCTACACCTAGATCAAGGTACAGCGGTTGCCGATACAAAAGTCGTGACGCTTAAAGAAGACCCTAACGGCTGGTACGAATTTACTTCTGAGCAAACCATTGAGCTGTCTGAGCTAGATGCCGTATTGATGCGTAAAGACCCTCCATTCGATACAGAATACATCTACGCGACCTACATTTTGGAGCGCGCAGAAGAGAAAGGCACGCTAATCGTTAACAAGCCGCAAAGCCTTCGTGACTGCAACGAGAAACTCTTCACAGCATGGTTCCCTGAGCTAACGCCAACGACTATCGTAACGCGCAAAGCAGAGAAGATTAAAGAGTTCCGCGATCAGCATGGTGATGTCATCCTTAAACCACTTGATGGTATGGGCGGCGCTTCTATCTTCCGTGTTAAGCAAGACGATCCGAACGTATCGGTGATCATCGAAACCCTGACTAACCATGGTCAAAACTACGCCATGGCGCAGACGTTTGTTCCTGATATCAGCAACGGTGACAAACGTATTCTCGTGGTGGATGGAGAACCAATGCCTTACTGCCTAGCGCGTATCCCAGCTAAAGGGGAAACTCGTGGCAACCTTGCGGCCGGTGGCCGTGGTGAAGCTCGTCCCTTAAGTGAGACAGACAAGCAAATTGCCGAGGCGGTAGCTCCCACTTTGAAAGAGAAGGGTTTAATATTTGTAGGTCTGGATGTCATCGGTGACAAACTTACTGAGATCAACGTGACCAGCCCAACGTGCATTCGTGAAATTGAAGCCGCCTTTGACATCTCTATTACTGGCAAACTAATGGACGCTATCGAGCGCCGTTTAGGCAAGTAGCCAACTGTAGAAGTCTATTGGGAGAGGCGATCATGAACTTAGCCAACCACTTTCTCGTGGCAATGCCGGGGATGAAGGATCCGTATTTCCAACGCAGCGTCATTTATGTGTGTGAGCACAATGAAGATGGTGCGATGGGGATCATGATCAGCACTCCAATCGATGTCACTGTCGCAAACATGCTTAAGCAAGTGCAAACTGAGCTTCCTATCGCCTCGCAAACAACACACAGCAAAAGCCTTGATGAGCCCGTTTTGAACGGCGGGCCCGTTTCCGAAGATCGCGGCTTTATCCTCCATAACCCTAAAGATCAGTACCAATCCAGTATCCAGATCACCGACACGGTATCTGTTACCACGTCTAAGGATATTCTGGCCGTACTCGGCACTGACGCTCAGCCGGATAACTATATCGTCGCATTAGGTTATTCTGGCTGGAGTGCAGGGCAACTGGAAACCGAGTTAGCTGAGAACTCTTGGCTCACCATAGAGGCCGACCCAAGCGTGATCTTTGATACCCCGGTTGAAGAGCGTTGGAGTAGCGCTGTCGGTATGTTAGGGTTCGATATCGCTCAGCTTTCAACTGATGTTGGTCACGCATAGACTGCGTCCTAAGCTGCCCGGTTAGCATCTTCACAAAACGCATTGTCTTCACAAACAGAGAAATTATGACATCCAGAACCATCGTTGCTTTCGATTTCGGAACCAAGAGTATTGGTAGTGCTATAGGCCAAGAGGTCACTGGCACAGCAAGCCCACTAAAAGCTTTCAAAGCCAAAGACGGCATTCCAAACTGGGATGATATCGAAGCCATGCTAAAAGAGTGGCAACCTGACCTCATCGTCGTGGGTCTACCCACCGACGTGCGAGGCAAAGCACTTGATGAAATCACCGCTCGCGCCAAGAAGTTTGCCAACCGTGTACATGGTCGGTTCGGCTTTCAAGTGGAAATGCACGATGAAAGACTGTCTACCGCCGAAGCTCGCTCGGAGCTGTTTGAGATGGGTGGTTACAAAGCCTTATCAAAAGGCAATGTCGACTGCCAGTCAGCGGTGGTGATCTTAGAGAGCTGGTTTGAGGCGCAGTGGGCTTAAAGCGGCTTTAAAAACAAAAAAGGATGGCAAAATGCCATCCTTTTTAATGTCCGCTAGCCGCGCTCCTGCACAGGTAGGGATAGACTCAAAGCGTGCGACCTAATTCAATTAGTCTACTTTCAGCTCTTGCAACATAGACTCAGGCAATGCAAGCTCATCGTTCTTATTCACTTGAATACCCGCTTCAATGATCTTCTCTGCGATCGCTTTCGCTTCATCCAGTGAGTGCATCGCTGCAGTACCACATTGATACTCGTTAAGCTCAGGGATCTTGTTCTGGCTCTCGACTTTCAGTACATCTTGCATTGCATTTAGCCAAGCGTCAGCAACTTGCTGCTCAGATGGGGTACCAATCAAGCTCATGTAAAAACCAGTACGACAACCCATTGGAGAGATATCGATGATCTCAACCTGATCACCATTTAGATGTGCACGCATGAAGCCCGCATATAGGTGCTCTAGTGTGTGAATGCCGCGCTCAGACAAGATGTCTTTGTTTGGGATCGTAAAACGTAGGTCGAAAACAGTAATCGTGTCGCCTTTAGGGGTTTGCATTGTTTTCGCAACGCGTACCGCTGGAGCGTGCATCTTAGTGTGGTCTACCGTAAAGCTATCCAGTAGTGGCATGATATTTTCTCCTTGGTTTACTCACGGTTTCAACCTTGGGTTAAAACCGTGAGAACTATGTCTTTTAAAACACTGTCTGTAAGAGCTATATCTTTAAGAACAGTGTCTTCAAGAACAATCTCTTTAGCGTGATTGTAAGTGGCACAGTATTGCTGCGCAAGCTTAGTTAGCGACCTGAGCTTGCTCTGGTGATAGGTAAGCAAAGTAATCAGACAAGAAATCGTCGAAGTTAACGGTATCCGCCGATTCAATGCTCATTTGAGCTGAAACCGAACGAGTGACCTCATCTTCCATTACTTGAGTCGAATATGCTTTATATTCGTGAGAAAGGTTCTTCTGACGGTACTCTTTACCCAGTTCACAGCCCACTTTCCCAAGTCCACCTAGCTCTTTGGTTTTCGCCAATAGCTGGCCTGAGATAGAAAGTTCAGGATTTTCGTTCCACGCTTCTAGCTTGTCACATACTGCAGCGTACTCGTTACCACCGTGTGCTGAATCCATATGCTTGGCAATCTCACGAAGATCAGCAAAGACGCGTTTTACCCAAGACTGACTATCGAGAACTTCACCGTGACAGCCGATTTGTAGCTGAAGACCCACTTGGCGACCATCAACAATGACCTTGTTCCAGTTCTCACGCCAGCACTCTAGCTCACAATTGTCCATCGGCTCAGAGTCTTTGAGCGCGCACCAAGTTAGGAACAAGTCGAGGAAGCGAATCTGCTCCGCGGTAATCCCAATTGGGCTAAACGGGTTCACGTCTAAAGAGCGGACCTCGATGTATTCAACACCGCCGCGAGATAGTGCTTCTGACGGTTTTTCACCGCTTCTTGCGACACGCTTTGGTCTGATTGGCGCGTAAAGCTCATTCTCTATCTGCAGCACATAGTCATTCAACTGACGGTACTCACCATCTACTTTAACGCCAATTTTGGCGAAGTCTTGTGATGGGGTATGAATCGCTTGGTTAAGACCTTCTAGGTATTGCTCTAATCCATTAAAACCAATCTTCAATGCACTCTGAGCGCTGTTGGTATAACCAAGGTCACTTAGCCTTAACGACGTCGCCTTTGGTAGATATAAAGTCCCACCCACTTTTTCAAACGGAAGCTTCGTCTCTTTGCCTTGTAAGAAAGAGGAGCAGATAGCTGGTGATGCACCAAAGAAGTAAGGAATCAACCAACCAAAGCGGTAGTAGTTGCGGATCAACCCAAAGTAAGCTTCTGACTTGGCATCTTGACGAGTTTTCTCGTCTTGATCGCCAAATAATGCATCCCAAAATGATTCAGGAAAAGAGAAGTTAAAGTGCACGCCAGAGATAATCTGCATCAAGCTACCATAGCGGTGCTTAAGTCCCTGGCGGTATAGCGTCTTCATGCGACCTGAATTTGAGCTGCCGTACTGCGCTAAGGCAATGTCATCTTCTGAGCCAACATAGCAAGGCATAGACAAAGGCCAAAGCTTCTCGTCACCGAGCTTGGTTTGCGTGAAATGATGAATATCGGACAACTGATTGATCAGCGTATCAACATCACGTGACACCGGGGTAATAAACTCCAATAACGACTCTGAAAAGTCCGTCGTGATGTATTCATTAGTGAAGGCTGAGCCTAACGCCTTAGGGTGAGGTGTTGTCGCTAATCGACCATCGTCGGTGTAACGTAGCGATTCCCGTTCTACACCGCGTCCAAACTGACGGAAAACGGTCTCATCTTTAGCAACTTGATCCAGTCGCTTAGCAAAATTAGTCACAATGCGATTCGCTTATAGTTTGTTATTCCAATTGAAGGGTGGATGCACCGACAGACAGCAAACCTTGTTCTCCGTCAGATCACCCATCCTCCCTATATGGTCATGCTATTGAGAGATTTCAAGCTCTGTAATTGGAATATTCAATTTCTCTAGTTGTGGTTTTAAACGCTTGGCATCACCGACCACTATCAGCTGATATTGGCTCGGGTCAAACCACTTCGCTGCCAACGTATTGAGGGTCTCTTTTTCGACTGTGGCGACAATCTCATTACGCTGCTTAAGGTAATCCTTATCCAAACTATAGGTTAAAATCGACGAAAGCAGGCTGGCTTTTTGACTCGGTGTTTCATAAGTCAAGGCGTCTTGTTGCCCCACTGCGAGGCGCATGAAAGAGAGCTCCTCGTCCGTCATGCCATTTTCACTGTAGTTTTTCAGCTCAGCAATCATCTCTTCGAGAGAAGCAAGGGTTGCATCGGCTCTAACCTGAGCACTAAACACAATCGCGCCAACTTCACGGTTGCTAGCAAAATAACCGCTGGCACCGTAGGTATAGCCTTTGTCCTCTCTGAGGTTCTGATTGATGCGACTGTTGAAGTTACCTGCCAGGTTAAAGTTTGCTAGACGACTTAGGTAAAGCTCGCCCGTTGCATCAAACGGTAGGCCTTGACGCACCATACGTACAATACTTTGTGGTGCAGATGGTTTATCGACAAGATAAATTCGCTGCTCACCTTGAGATGGAATGATCTCTGGTGCGATAAGCGGTGCAGCTTGCCCTTGCCATAGCGACCAGAACGCTAATTGATCGGTGATCTTCTTCTCTGAGATATCGCCAACCACGACGATTTGGGTTCCTTGCGGCGTGTAGTGATCGCGATAGAAGGCTTTCACATCCTCTAGAGTGATAGACGATATGGACTCGGCACTGCCGTCTGATGAGCGACCAAAGACTGAGTCACCATAGAGCACATCACGGGTAGCTTGCGATGCCATCCAGCTTGGTTTTTGATGCTGATACACCAAGCCTTCTAACGTTTGTGCTTTGAGACGGTCGAAGTCTTCCTGTTTCATCGCAGGATTGAACAAGATGTCCTCAAGCAAGGTTAAGGTTTGTGGTAGGTTACGCTCTAATGCGGATACAGAAACTCGTGTCGTGTACGCGCCTTCACTGAATCCAATTCGACTCCCCAAGCTATCGAGTTCTGCTTGAAGCTGCTCAACCGTACGTGTTGTTGTGCCCTCTTCCATCATGGCAGCAGTAAGGCCAGCAAGCCCTTCTTTGCCCTTAGGAACATAGCGACTGCCCGCTGGCATCTGGAAGTGGATCTCAACCGTTGGCGTTTCACTGGTCTCAGTGCCCAATAACTCACTGCCATTGTCGAAGTGAACTTGGTACAGCTCAGGCATTTTCGCCGCAACCCCTTCCGCCACCTGAGGCATAACACTACGATCAAAGTCATCAACCGGACGGCGCAGCTCAAGATCAGCCTCGGTTACCTTTTTATATTCAGGCAGAGTGCGTGCTGGCGTCACGAACGTTGCTGGTTTCACCGCAATGTCGGTTCGCCCTCTTGGTACAACACTCAAGGTGACTTTATGTTTGTCTTCAATGAAGGTCTTGTAAGCAGCACTTACCTCTTCCGATGTCACCGAGCGAATCTGCTCCAGTTTTTGCTCGATGCGATCTGGCTGACCATAGAAGGTTTCATTCGCAGCAAGTTGCGTCACCTTGCCTTTCACGCTTTGCAGTGCGAATACGGCACCGGCTTCTGAAAGCCCTGTGATTTGCTTGAGTCGCTCGTCACTGATGCCTTGTTTATCAAACTCATCCAGCGTCGCTAACAAGTCATTGTAAAGAGACTTCAAGCCATCTTTGTCTGTAGAGGCGCCCATGGCATACACATAGAAATTACACGCGAGTTCATTACAGTCACTAAACGCACCAGCATCGAGGGCTTTCTGCGTTTTGATTAGCTTCTGATACAGCAAACCGTTGGTACCACCACCGATAGCATCCGCCATCGCATCGAGAACCACTTGATCTTCTGCCCCGCGGTAACTCGTCGTTGGCCAGCCAATCACCACCATAGGTTGGCGGATGCGATCCTCGAGCGTGATGTAGCGATCTTCCGGCAGTACTGCCGGCTGTTTTGGTGCTTTTTCTACACTCGGACCTTTAGGTATCGAGCCAAAGTACTTGTGAATCCACTCGAGTGTTTGCGCTTTATCGATATCACCACCGATAGTGAGCACGGCATTGTTTGGACCATACCAGCGTAAGAAGAAGGCTTTTAGATCGTTGACATCGACACGGTCGAGATCTTCTACATAGCCAATTGGCTGCCAAGAGTATGGGTGGCCTTCAGGGAACATCGCCTCCCCCATACGCTCCCAGATCAGACCGTAAGGGCGGTTATCAAAGTTTTGGGCGCGTTCATTTTTGACGGTATCACGCTGAATCTCAAACTTACGCTGCGAGACAGCGCCAAGCAAAAAGCCCATACGGTCCGCTTCCAGCCACAACATTTTCTCAAGCTGATTGGACGGAACCGTCTCGAAATAATTGGTTCGATCTCGAGTCGTCGTACCGTTTAAGGTACCGCCAGCCTCCGTGATGATCTTAAAATGCTGTTGATCGCCAACATGCTCTGAGCCCTGGAACATCATGTGTTCGAAAAAGTGAGCAAACCCAGACTTGCCGATTTCCTCACGTGCAGAGCCGACATGGTAGGTCACATCGACGTGCACAAGAGGATCTGAATCGTCAGGCGCTAAAATGACGGTCAAACCATTATCCAGCTTGTACTTGGAGTATGGGATCATCACCCGGTCGGGATCGGCTTTCATCTCCTCAACAAGGGTGATACCCGGAGGGAGTGCGCTATCGCTTTGGGTCGAAAAGTCACTATTGCTACAACCGTAAACAAAGACCACCGACAGTAAGCCGAGCCAGATCTTTCTCATAAGAGCTCCTTAAAAGATCGAGAAAACTAGAATAGACCGTAGAACAAGGCCGTAAGCACCATATAGCGCAGAGCCTTACCTATAGCGATCAAAACAACACAAGGCAGAAATTTCATTCTTAGCCACCCTGCCGCTAAACAGAGAGGGTCGCCAATGACGGGTAGCCAGCTAAATAACAAGCTCCAATACCCATATTTTTGTAGCCAAGCCATGGCTTTATGACCATGCTTCTCGTTTTGAGTTCGATTTGGTAACCAAATCCCTATCCAATAATTAGTGAGACCACCTAAGGTGTTACCTATCGTGGCGACGATAATAACCCATACGGGCGAATACTGTTGCAGGCTCAATGTAGCAATAAGACCTGCTTCAGAGCCGCCCGGGAGAAGTGTTGCACTTAAAAATCCAGAGATAAAAAGAACAGCGAGAGCGGAGTCGGCGAACCAAGACTCCGCAAGGAATTGAGAAAACGTTTCTAGCATTGCATATTAAGAAGTACTTTACCGCGCGTGCGGCTGGTTTCTACCTGCTGATGAGCAGCCACCACTTGTTGATAAGGGTAGACTTGTTGGATCTCCGTTTTCAGCAACCCAACGCCCACCATATAAAGTAAGGTTTCCATCTGTTTAGTATCTGGCGATACCAACATACCACTTGCTTCAAAGCCAAGAAGCTTGGCTTTTTCACACACTAGCTCTGCGGTTATCGTAGGGATCGTCACGACTCGCGCATTATCTTTCAAACATTTCAGCGCATCTAAAGCCGTATCACCACCAACAAGATCGATAAGCACATCGACGTCACTTACACGCTCGGATGCCGGTGCAAACTCATAGTTAATGGCATGCGCGCCCAAGGTGGCCAAATAATCAAGATTACGCTCACTGCACGTGGTATACACTTCTGCTTTTGCTGCGACAGCGATTTGAACGGCGATATGACCGACACCACCTGCACCCGCTAAAATCAACACTCGTTCCCCTTCTTGAACTTGTGCTTTATTGATTGCTTGTGCCGCGGTTTGACCTGCCAGCGGCAACGCTGCGGCCGCTTCAAGTGTGACGGAATTAGGAATCGGAGTTAACTCTGACTCAGGAACACATACGTACTGGCTGTAGCCACCACCTCGAACAGGGAAACCGATAAAGCCAACGACTTCTTGCCCTATTTCGAACTCATTAGCACCCTCGCCCAATCCTTCAATCGAACCGGCGATGTCATAGCCGGGAACCCAAGGAAGATTGTCTTTGTTCTCTGCAGCCGCCCAACCAAGACCTGCACGAGTTTTCACATCAATCGGATTGATTCCAGAGTAGGCAACCTTTACCAGAACTTCTCCTGCCTGAGGCTGTGGAACCTCAATCTCTTGAAACGCCAATACCTCTGCTGAACCAAATTCTGGAATCACGATCTGTTTACACTTCATTGCAGCTTCCTCTTCCTAATCAAGACTTCATAGTAACGATTTCCATAGTTGAGTCTAGATTAACTTTTCATCACTCAATAGCAAGTATGTAACAAATTCAATCACTTTAGCTGTGCGTTTGATTCCGGTAAGTCGCCTGAGACACTGAGCTAGTAACGCAAAAAGGGAAGCTCGCGCTTCCCTTTTGTTTATCAAATGCAGTTGTTGGTGCTAGCCAACCAGAGCTAACAAGATACCCGCAGCTACGGCGGAGCCCAATACGCCTGCGACGTTTGGTCCCATTGCATGCATCAGCAGGAAGTTTTGCGGATTAGCCTGCAAACCTACTTTGTTTACTACACGCGCCGCCATTGGTACAGCAGAAACCCCTGCAGCACCAATAAGAGGGTTGATGTCTTCTTTTGAGTACTTATTGAGGAGCTTCGCCATCAATACACCCGCGCCAGTACCGATACTGAACGCCACAGCACCAAGAGCTAGGATGCCCAAGGTCTCGAAGTTCAGGAACTGCTCAGCTTGAAGCTTAGAACCCACTCCTAGACCCAAGAAGATGGTGACGATGTTGATCAGCTCATTTTGCGCCGTCTTCGATAGTCGATCGACAACACCCGCTTCACGCATCAAGTTACCAAGACAGAACATACCAACCAGAGGCGTTGCTGATGGCAAGAACAAAATCGTCATCAATAGCACGGCAAGAGGGAACAGAACCTTCTCGCCTTTGCTAACGTGGCGCAGCTGAGCCATCTTGATGGTACGCTCTTCAGGCGTGGTAAGTGCCTTCATGATTGGCGGCTGAATAATAGGTACCAATGCCATGTAGCTGTAGGCTGCTACCGCGATTGCCCCAAGTAAATCAGGAGACAGTCGGCTCGCTAAGAAAATCGCGGTTGGACCGTCGGCACCACCGATAATAGCGATTGATGCCGCATCCTGCATGGAAAACTCCATACCAGGTACGTAGTTCAGCAAGATCGCGCCAAATAAGGTCGCAAAGATACCAAACTGTGCCGCTGCGCCTAACCATAGCGTTTTCGGGTTAGCAATAAGGGCACCAAAGTCCGTCATCGCACCCACGCCCATAAAGATGAGCAGCGGGAATACACCTGATTCAATACCGATATAGTAGACGTAGTACAGCAGACCACCCGGCTCAGTAAAGCCCGCATTAGGGATATTGGCCAACACTGCACCAAAACCGATTGGCAATAGAAGCAGCGGCTCAAACCCTTTGCGAATCGCCAAGTACAACAAGATGCATCCGACCAAGATCATGCAGATCTGGCCGAATTCAAAGTTAGCGATCCCTGTTTCTGACCATAAGGTCATCAATCCTTCCATGGTGCTCCCTTACGCTAAGCTAACAAGAGGCGCGCCAACAACAACGGCATCGCCTTCTTTAACGTGTACATCTTGAACCACGCCGCTTTGCGCTGCGCGAACTTCCGTTTCCATCTTCATCGCTTCGAGGATCAATAGGACATCGCCTTCTTGAACTTGCGCACCAGAAGCGACATTAACCTTAAAGATGTTGCCCGCTAGCGGCGCAGATACCGCCTCAACATTGGTTGCTGCTGGAGATGGCGCTGGTGCAGCGGCTGCAGGAGCAATTGCTGGCGTTACTGACGTCAGTTCACCTTTTGGTCCTACTTCAACATCATAAACCTGACCATCAACCTTCACGCTATATGCTTCGATACCTTGAGCAGACGTTACTGGCGCTGCTACAGGCGCAGCAGGCTTCGCATCTTCTTTACCTGGCGCTGGTTCAAATGCATCTGGGTTGTGACGATTTTTTAGGAACTTAAGACCAACTTGTGGGAAAAGTGCGTAAGTAAGAACATCATCCACAGTGTCTTCTGCTAGAGAAATGCCCTCTGCTTTCGCTTTCTGTAACAAGTCATCAGTCAGCGTATGTAGCTCAGCTTCGAGTAGATCGGCTGGGCGACAGGTAATCGCTTCACCACCTTCAAGCACTTTTGCTTGAAGCTCAGCGTTGACTTCCGCTGGCGCTTTACCGTATTCGCCTTTAAGAACACCGGCAGTCTCTTTAGTGATGCTCTTATAGCGCTCACCAGTCAGTACGTTGATAACCGCCTGAGTACCGACGATCTGTGAGGTTGGCGTTACCAGAGGAATAAAGCCAAGATCTTCACGAACGCGTGGGATCTCTTCTAGAACCTCATCGATGCGATCCGCGGCACCTTGCTCTTTTAGCTGACCTTCCATATTGGTCAGCATGCCACCAGGTACCTGAGCAATTAGGATGCGAGAATCCACACCTTTCAACTGACCTTCCCACTTCGCATACTTCTTGCGAACTTCGCGGAAATAAGCAGCGATAGGTTCGATCTGCTCGAGTTTTAGGTTGGTGTCGCGCTCAGTACCTTGTAGCATCGCGACAACAGTTTCTGTTGGCGTGTGACCATAGGTTTGGCTCATCGACGAGATTGCAGTATCTAGAATATCGACCCCAGCTTCTACCGCTTTCACTGCTGTCGCAGTAGACAGACCCGTTGTCGCGTGGCAGTGCAGCGCAAGCGGCACTTCACAAGATGCTTTGATGCGAGAAATCAGCTCTTCTGCCTCGTAAGGCTTTAGCAGACCCGACATATCTTTAATACATAGAGAGTGACAGCCTAAGTCTTCAAGACGCTTAGCAAGATCGACCCAAGTATCGGTGTTGTGAACTGGGCTTGTCGTATAAGACAGCGTGCCCTGAGCATGTGCGCCGACATCAACAGCTGCTTTCACTGCTTTTTCAAAGTTACGAACATCGTTCATCGCATCAAAGATACGGAACACATCCATACCATTGGCGTGTGCACGCTCAACAAACTTTTCAACAACGTCATCTGCATAGTGGCGATAACCCAGTAGGTTTTGACCACGAAGTAGCATTTGCATAGGTGTGTTCGGCATGGCCTTTTTTAGCTCGCGCAAACGCTCCCATGGATCTTCACCCAAGAATCGAATACAGGCATCAAAGGTCGCTCCCCCCCACGTTTCTAGGGACCAGTAGCCAACCTTATCAAGCTCGGCTGCGATCGGTAACATATCTTCAATACGCATGCGCGTAGCAAACAAAGATTGGTGGGCGTCACGAAGTACCACGTCCGTGATAGCAAGTGGTTTAGACATGCTCATAAACTCCTTTTTAAGCTTTTTTAACTCAATCTATTTAGCGGCCGAAGTGCGGTATTGATGGACAGCGGCAGAAATTGCTGCCACCACATTCGGGCTAACACCATTTGAGGGGGATGGTTGGGTTTTATTCTGAGTAGGAACTGCGATCGGTTCTGGTACTTCTTCTGGTACCAATTTTGACATTAACCGAACGAGATAAACGAGGATTGTTAGGAATACAAATACCACGGCCATACCCGTTAGCATGAGGGTGGCTGCATCTCCTAGCAGGCTTCCAATATTAGTCATGTTGCTTCCTTTCTTTGTCATCCTGACAAGTTACTCAATCGTTTTTGTGGCGTCACTGCTCACTGATTGACTCACAATGGCCTTGCATCGATCCATTGCAAGAGGTCTAGGATTATCTCGATTGGTGAAAGTTTGTCAATTTTGTTTAATCTTACGCCGTCATTAAAACGTCATTCGAATGAAAAACTATGATGCACACGACAATTTATGGTGTATTTAGGCTTACACAGAACTTCATACTATGACCTCACATGAGATCTCAACATAAACAAACTAAAGTTGAAAAACTGGGACACGCTTAAAATTACCGCAATTTTTCGTTTAAAAACATTGCGTTGTAATAATAAGGTTATTGATATGATAAATTTTTGTTAATAAAAAACCCCGCCGAAGCGAGGTTCCAAAAGAATGGCGCGCTCGGAAGGATTCGAACCTTCGACCGCCTGGTTCGTAGCCAGGTACTCTATCCAGCTGAGCTACGAGCGCGCAACAAATTTTTGCATTGTCATTCGACGCTGCAGGGCAATACCCTAGGTCTCTGTAAAGAAAGAAAATGGCGCGCTCGGAAGGATTCGAACCTTCGACCGCCTGGTTCGTAGCCAGGTACTCTATCCAGCTGAGCTACGAGCGCGCAACAGTTTTCGCATTGTCATTCGACGCTGCAGGGCATTACCCTTTTCTCTACAAAGTAGAATGAATGGCGCGCTCGGAAGGATTCGAACCTTCGACCGCCTGGTTCGTAGCCAGGTACTCTATCCAGCTGAGCTACGAGCGCGCAACAAATTTTCGTGTTGTCAGTTAACGATGCAGGGCTTCCCCTGTCTCTTTCAAAAAGAACGCTCTTTCAAAGAGAATGGCGCGCTCGGAAGGATTCGAACCTTCGACCGCCTGGTTCGTAGCCAGGTACTCTATCCAGCTGAGCTACGAGCGCGCAATAAGTTTTCGCATTGTCATTTGACGTTACAGGGCATTACCCTTTTTTCTCTATAAGAGAAAGTCCTTTCCCAAAGGGCATCCTCTACAAAAAGAGAGAATGGCGCGCTCGGAAGGATTCGAACCTTCGACCGCCTGGTTCGTAGCCAGGTACTCTATCCAGCTGAGCTACGAGCGCGCAAGGTTGTGAAGCATATCACATTTAATTTCTTTTTGAACAAAAAAATTGACTGAAACAGTCAATAAATGGCGGTGAGGGAGGGATTCGAACCCTCGATACGGCTACAAACCGTATACTCCCTTAGCAGGGGAGCGCCTTCAGCCTCTCGGCCACCTCACCACATGTATTTCGCTCCGAAGAGAGAAATGGCGCGCTCGGAAGGATTCGAACCTTCGACCGCCTGGTTCGTAGCCAGGTACTCTATCCAGCTGAGCTACGAGCGCGCAATATGTTCAATAAGAACAGTGTCATACAACACAATGCAAGAATGGCGGTGAGGGAGGGATTCGAACCCTCGATACGGCTACAAACCGTATACTCCCTTAGCAGGGGAGCGCCTTCAGCCTCTCGGCCACCTCACCGTCTTGCGGAGGCACATATTACGATTTACCAAAAATAAGTCAAACATTTTCTTGGTAAAAATAGGAAAAAACAGACTAAGCGTTGGCAAATTAACCAAACCACCATTTAATCGTAGCTTTCCTAAGCAAAATTCACCGTGGTGCCTCTGTTTTATGGCAAATTTTACGCAACAAAAAGGCCGGCAAATTGCCAGCCCTCTCTAGTTAGGATTAGTAGTTGCCTGATGCAACGTTACCGTTTCCTTTCTCCGCTTGAATGCGCATGTAGATCTCTTCACGATGCACTGACACTTCTTTTGGAGCATTAACACCAATGCGAACTTGGTTGCCTTTAACACCCAATACAGTAACAGTGACTTCATCACCAATCATCAACGTTTCACCAACACGGCGAGTCAAAATCAGCATTCTTAGCTCCTTGAGTATTCTCTAATTATCTTGCTACGAAACTTATTATCCAACAAAAGTTATATTTTCGTAAACTATCTTCTGAAAAGTATTTACCCCAAATGTACCTGTTTTTCTTCTCTCTCAACGGATCCACTGGCGATAATGTAGTTATCATGCAGTACGTTAGCCGCTTTGTCGATAGCCCCTGGCTCGAGAACGAGTGTAATTGAGTGCGTATCTTCACAAAAGTGTAGAACAGATATGTCTGATAAGTTGAGAAGTTGTTGATATTGTGACGCTTGCTCTGCGGCATTTGACCCCACAAGTGTCAGAAGTGAGACGTCCTGCTCGGCAACTATCTTGTCTTCTATGACTAATTTTAGCTTGTCACGACAATCTGTTTTCACCAATAAGTGACTGTAGGTCGAATCTGTCACCCAGTGACTTTCTTCCACTCCCAACATCTGCTTTTGCTTATCAACAACATCGACATGTTCTTCACGGATAAGTAGTGACACCACCTGTTTCTGCATTGCTAGACCACAGATCCCAGGCTTCGCCTCTTTACCCGCCACTAGTGTCCCCTCTCCTGCATCAAAGCTAGAAAGTACACGCAGCGGTACATGATTTTGCCATGCATAAGCCACACAAGGGAGATGGAGCACTTTGGCGCCTTTGTGGGCCATTTCGTGCATAGTTGGGAAATCGATGGTATCGAGTTTCTGCGCGTTTTTGACGACTCTAGGGTCGCAGCTGTAAACGCCATCGACATCGGTAAATATTTGGCACTCTTGTGCGTTTAAGGCACCCGCTAGGGTGACTGCTGTCGTATCAGAGCCACCTCGTCCCAATGTCGTTATGTCGCCGACTTCATTTATGCCCTGGAATCCAGCGACAATCACAATTTTGTCCTGCGCTAAATGTTCATCGATGACACTGGTATCAATATGGCTAATCGTGGCATTGTTGTGACTATTGTTGGTCATAATTCGTGCCTGGCCACCGGTCAGAGATATCGCCGCATGTCCAAGTTTGCTCAACGTCATCGACAGCAGTGCCATAGAAATCTGTTCACCTGCAGAGAGCAATACATCCAACTCTCTGACGTTTGGCACTTTGTCTACTTGTTTGGCAAGTTCAACCAAACGGTTGGTCTCACCTGACATCGCTGAGACAACGACAACCACTTGATTGCCAGTTTGTTTAGCTCGAATTACATGCTCTGCAACGCTATGGATACGCTCAACAGAGCCAACAGAAGTTCCACCGAACTTTTGCACGATTAGTGGTCTTTTCACCAGTCTTCACCTTCCCAAGACAACATAGTGTTGTCGAATTTTGAAATTACGATCTTGAGTGACCGCTCCCTGTATTAGGCGACGCCATGTGCCTCGCCTATTAAATAGATGTGCAGTTCTGCACTGTGCAATTGATTCACTGAATAGGTAGTGACCAAAAGCAACAATGCCCAATCAACAAACATTGATTGGGCATTTAGAGGTTCTTACTTAAGAGTTATAGACGCTCTTCAAGCCAACCACGGATAGACTGCAGTGCTTCTGGCAGTGCATCGACATCGCTGCCGCCTGCTTGCGCCATATCTGGGCGACCACCACCTTTACCACCAACTTGCTCAGCCACCATCTTAACAAGGTCGCCTGCTTTGACTTTACCAGTTAGGTCTTTAGTCACACCTGCGATCAAACCAATCTTGCCATCTGCAACATTGGCAATGAACGCGATACCGCTGCCCATTTGGTTCTTAGCGTTATCCATCATAGTACGTAGGTTCTTGCTATCCGCACCTTCAAGCGCGGCAACCAGTACCTTAGTACCATTGATCTCTTCTACTTTACCCATGATGTTGGCGCTTTCTACCGCTGCTAGCTTGTCTTTAAGCTGAGCAATCTCTTTTTCAAGAGATTTCGCTTTGCTTGCCGCATCGCCAAGTTTCGCTTCGTACTGCGCCGCTGTCGCTTCAATCGCATCCAGAGCTGCTTCACCAGTTACCGCTTCAATACGACGGATACCCGCAGCGATACCACCTTCAGAAGTGATCTTGAATAGACCAATGTCACCCGTGTTGCTTGCGTGGATACCACCACAAAGCTCAGTTGAGAACTCACCCATTGAAAGCACGCGAACTTCATCGTCGTACTTCTCACCAAACAGAGCCATCGCGCCTTTTGCTTTCGCTGACTCAATGTCCATGACATTGGTTTCGATCACGTGGTTAGTACGAATCTGTGCGTTCACAAGACGCTCAACTTGTTTGATTTCCGCTTTAGTCATCGCTTCAAGATGAGAGAAGTCAAAACGTAGGTTGTCAGGCTTCACTAGGGAGCCTTTCTGCGTTACGTGCTCACCTAGAACTTGACGCAATGCAGCGTGTAGCAAGTGCGTAGCTGAGTGGTTTAGCGAGATAGCCGCGCGGCGCTCTGCATCGACAGTCGCTGCCACTTCATCGCCCTTAGCAAGTACGCCTTCAACCAGCTCACCATGGTGTGCGATCGCGTTACCTAGCTTTTGAGTGTCTTCTACTTTGAAAAGACCCGCCGATGTTTTCAGCACGCCAGCATCACCACATTGACCACCAGACTCTGCGTAGAACGGTGTCTCTTCAAGAACCACAATCGCTTTGTCGCCAGCAGACAGTGCTTCCACTTCATTGCCTTCAACAAACATGGCTGCTACTGTGCTGCTGCCTTCTGTGCCTGTGTAACCACAGAACTCAGTATCGGTATCAACTTTGATCGCGGCATTGTAGTCAGTACCGAACTGGCCAGCTTCACGCGCACGTTGACGCTGAGCTTCCATCGCCTTCTCAAAACCTTCTTCATCGATAGCAAACTCGCGCTCACGAGCCACATCGTTAGTCAGGTCTGCTGGGAAGCCGTAGGTATCGTAAAGTTTGAATACGGTTTCGCCGTCTAGCACTTTCTCGTCGCCAAGATTATCAAGCGCTTCAGTCAGGATTGTCATACCACGTTCAAGAGTACGACCGAAGTTCTCTTCTTCGATACGCAGTACTTTTTCTACAACGGCTTGTTGCTTCTTAAGCTCTTCACCTGCCGTACCCATTACTGATGCTAGGGTACCAACTAGCTTGTAGAAGAAGGCACCTTGTGCACCTAGCTTGTTACCGTGACGTACTGCACGACGGATAATACGACGAAGCACGTAGCCACGACCTTCGTTTGATGGCATTACGCCGTCAACGATTAGGAATGAACAAGAACGAATGTGGTCTGCAATAACGCGCAGTGATTGGTTCGAAAGGTCTTCGTAGCCGATCACTTCTGCTGCTGCTTTGATTAGCGTTTGGAATACATCGATCTCGTAGTTTGAGTGAACGCCTTGCATGATTGCAGAGATACGCTCGATGCCCATACCTGTATCTACCGATGGTTTTGGTAGCGGCTCCATAGTACCGTCGGCGTGACGGTTGAACTGCATGAATACGTTGTTCCAGATCTCGATGAAACGGTCACCGTCTTCTTCTGGAGTACCAGGACGACCACCCCAGATATGCTCACCGTGATCATAGAAAATTTCTGTACATGGACCACAAGGACCAGTGTCACCCATTTGCCAGAAGTTGTCTGACTCGTAAGCTTTACCGCCTTCTTTATCACCGATACGAACGATGCGGTCTGCAGGAACGCCCACTTGCTTGTTCCAAATCTCGAATGCTTCGTCGTCAGTTTCATAAACTGTCACCAGCAGGCGATCTTTTGGCAACTTTAGCGTCTCTGTTAGGAATTCCCAAGCAAAGCTGATGGCATCTTCTTTGAAGTAATCACCGAAGCTGAAGTTACCCAGCATCTCAAAGAAAGTGTGGTGACGAGCAGTGAAGCCAACGTTCTCAAGGTCGTTGTGCTTACCACCAGCGCGAACACAACGCTGGGCCGTAGTGGCACGAGTGTAGTTACGCTTTTCTAGGCCAAGGAAACAGTCTTTAAACTGGTTCATACCGGCGTTTGTGAAAAGCAGAGTTGGGTCATCGTGTGGAACCAACGATGAACTGTCTACGATTTGGTGCCCTTTGCTCTCAAAGAACTTAAGGAACGCGTTGCGAACCTCGTCTGTGCTCATGTACATGCAGCTCTTCCTGAAATAATTCGAGTTAGATTTTGGGGGCATATTGTAACCCCATGAGTAAGGATTCGCCTAGTATTCTGGTAAAAAAGGCAACAAACGGAAGGAATTTAAACTTTATTCAAGTCAGGACAAGTATTTGCGGGCAGTGGCGGGCAGGTGTTATTCACTTTCTAGTGAATCTAGTGCGTAGTTTATTTGGTCAAAAGAGTAGCCTCGATACTGTAGAAATCGCACTTGCTTGGCATATTCTTTAGGATCGCTGGCTTTTCCGTGGCGAAACTTTTTCTCAGCCGTGGTTTTCGCCAGCTCAAACCAATCGACTTCTTCTTCCATCAAGGCTTCATTCACTACCGACTCTGAGACGCGCTTTTGATTCAGCTCTTGACGAATTCGACGTTCCCCATGCCCCTTGTAGACATGCTGTCTTACCTGGCTTTTGGCAAAGCGCAGATCATCAAGATATCGATATGACTTACACAGCTCTATCGCGGCTTCAACCTCGGATTCCTCATAGCCTTTGAAGGCAAGCTTTTGGTACAACTCATACTCGCCATGATCTCGGCGACTTAACAGTTGGATCGCAGCTTCATTAGCGGACAGGGTCGGTGGCTTTCGTTGATACATAGAGACTAATAATTTGATAGCAAAACAGATACAACAAAGCCCCGCAGTGCAGGGCTTTGTTTAATTCAATTGAAGATTTATAGCTCTTCTGCCGGCGCTTCGCCAGTTTCTGCTTCTTCAACAATCGCAGGTGTTAGCAGTAGCTCACGTAGTTTGCTATCAATCGCTTGTGCCGCTTCTGGGTTTTCACGCAGGAACTTACATGCGTTTGCTTTACCTTGACCAATCTTATCGCCATTGTAGCTGTACCAAGCACCTGCTTTCTCAACCAGTTTGTGCTTAACACCTAGGTCAACTAGCTCACCGTAACGGTTGAAGCCCTGACCGTATAGGATCTGAGTTTCTGCTTGTTTGAATGGTGCAGCAATCTTGTTCTTAACGACTTTAATGCGAGTCTCGTTACCCACCACCTCGTCGCCCTCTTTGATAGAGCCAGTACGGCGGATATCAAGACGAACTGATGCGTAGAACTTAAGTGCGTTACCACCGGTGGTCGTTTCTGGGTTGCCGAACATCACACCAATCTTCATACGGATTTGGTTGATGAAGATACACATACAGTTAGACTGCTTTAGGTTACCAGTTAGCTTACGCATAGCTTGAGAAAGCATACGAGCCTGCAGACCCATGTGGCTGTCACCCATTTCGCCTTCGATTTCCGCTTTTGGTGTTAGTGCAGCAACCGAGTCGACAACCATCACGTCAATCGCACCAGAGCGCGCAAGAGCGTCACAGATTTCAAGCGCTTGCTCACCAGTATCTGGCTGAGACACCAATAGCGCATCAATATCAACACCTAGCTTCTTCGCGTAGACAGGGTCTAGGGCGTGCTCAGCATCAATGAACGCACAGGTTTTGCCTGCTTTTTGAGCAGCAGCAATACACTCAAGGGTAAGTGTTGTTTTACCTGATGATTCTGGACCGTAGATCTCTACGATACGACCCATAGGCAGACCACCTGCACCTAGTGCGATATCTAGAGAAAGTGAACCCGTTGAAATGGTTTCTACGTCCATGGTACGGTTGTCACCAAGGCGCATGATTGAGCCTTTACCAAATTGTTTTTCAATCTGACCTAATGCAGCGGCTAACGCCTTCTGTTTATTCTCGTCCATTACTTTCTCCACAACTATCCTTTACGGATATACGCTTTAGGCAACTTACGTGCTTGAGCTGTTTTAATCAGGTAAGCGATGCGTTCAATTCATCGCAAGATGTATTTTATTATACTGTTGATTCATACAGTGTCTATACCTGTATGAAGATTTTTTTGTGACCTCAGTGTGACTTCACCAAGACTCTTTATATTTCAATAGGCTTAGCTAAACGGCTCATCTTCAAGAACATGGGTGTGTAACGTTCTTAGTGCATGCTCTACTGCCTGTAAACGAACACTCGCTCGGTCTCCCGTTAGCAAACAGGTTTCTACCTTCTGCCAGCCCTGAGAAGATGCCCATGCAAAACATACGGTTCCGACTGGCTTCTCTTCACTGCCTCCACCGGGTCCAGCGATACCACTGATTGCGACACTTAGGGTTCCGTTTGAATGAGCTAGTGCTCCTTGCGCCATTTCAATCACCACAGGTTCGCTCACAGCGCCATGCTTCCCAAGCGTTTCTGACTTCACACCAATCATTTCCATCTTGGCATCGTTGCTGTAGGTGACGAACGCTCGGTCAAACCACGCAGAGCTGCCTGCGATATCGGTAATCGCGGTTGCCACGCCCCCACCAGTGCAGGATTCAGCGGTCACTAAAACCTGATCTCTCTGTTGCAGTAATTGACCTAGGTTGGCACTTAACTCAGATATGTTTTGCATTTGACACAACTCCTAGTCCTTCGTGTGGGACTTAATTGGGTTTAATACCTGCGCTTGCGTGATATCAGTGACGACTCTGCCCTTTTCGCTCTCGCCGCTTTCACGTATCCTAGGCGGCAATGAAAAACCAGTAGCAAAGAAGTGACAGTGAAAGCGGAACAAAAACACACACCAATGATGCAGCAATATCTGAAGCTAAAAGCAGAGAATCCAGATATCTTGCTGTTCTATCGAATGGGCGATTTTTACGAGCTGTTTTACGATGACGCGAAACGCGCATCTCAATTGCTCGATATCTCACTGACCAAGCGCGGCGCCTCCGCGGGTGAGCCTATTCCTATGGCAGGTGTTCCTTTTCATGCTGTTGAAGGCTACTTAGCGAAACTGGTCCAGCTTGGCGAATCGGTAGCGATTTGTGAGCAAGTCGGTGATCCTGCCACCAGCAAAGGCCCAGTTGAGAGAAAAGTCGTGCGCATCGTTACGCCCGGCACTGTCTCTGATGAAGCTCTGCTCTCGGAAAGGCTTGATAATCTTATTGCCGCAATCTATCACCAAAATGGCAAATTTGGCTACGCTACTCTGGATATTACCTCTGGTCGTTTTCAACTTTGTGAACCCAGTACAGAAGAAGCCATGCTGGCTGAACTGCAGCGCACTGCGCCTAAAGAACTCTTGTTTCCTGAAGACTTTGAACCTGTTGATATCATGGCAAGTCGCAATGGCAATCGTCGTCGCCCTGTGTGGGAGTTTGAGATTGATACTGCGCGCCAGCAGCTCAACCAACAATTTGGTACCAAGGATCTTGTCGGCTTTGGTGTTGAGAATTGTGTACTAGGTCTATGTGCGGCAGGCTGTTTGATCCAATACGTAAAAGACACCCAACGTACCGCGCTTCCTCATATCCGCTCATTGACACTAGACAGTCAAGATCAATCGGTCATTCTCGATGCGGCCACGAGGCGCAACCTTGAGTTGACCCAGAACCTGTCTGGCGGCCATGAAAACACGCTAGCGGAGGTGCTAGACCACACCGCAACAGCCATGGGTAGCCGAATGCTCAAGCGCTGGATCCATCAACCTATGCGCTGCCAAAAGACACTGAACTATCGTTTGGATGCCATCTCTGAGATCAAGCAAGACGCGCTCTATACCGAGCTTGCTCCAACGCTCAAGCAGATCGGCGACATCGAACGTATCTTGGCAAGGCTAGCACTGCGCTCGGCAAGACCTCGTGATATGGCTCGTTTAAGAAGCGCGCTGCAACAGCTACCGGAACTGGCGGTCAGTCTTGAGACCGTGGCGCATCCTTATCTCAAACAGCTGGCTGACTATTCTGCACCTATGGATTCGATGGCTGATCTACTTGAGCGAGCGATAAAAGAGAATCCTCCGGTCGTTATTCGTGACGGCGGTGTGATTGCCGATGGCTACAATGCTGAGCTCGATGAATGGCGCGACCTTGCCAACGGTGCTACTGCGTACCTCGAAAAGCTTGAGCATGATGAGCGTGACCGCCACGGTATCGACACGTTAAAAGTTGGCTACAACAATGTGCATGGTTTCTACATTCAGGTGAGCCGTGGTCAAAGCCATTTAGTGCCACCACACTACGTTCGTAGGCAAACTCTGAAAAATGCTGAGCGCTACATTATTCCTGAGCTCAAAGAGCATGAAGATAAGGTACTGAACTCAAAATCTAAGGCACTCGCCGTTGAGAAAAAGCTATGGGAAGAGCTGTTCGATTTGTTGCTACCAAGCTTAGAGCAGTTACAAAACCTTGCCTCTGCCCTATCTCAATTGGATGTACTGCAAAACCTTGCAGAGCGCGCAGAGAGCTTAGATTACTGCCGCCCGACGCTGAGCGAAAACGCGGGTATTCAGATCCAATCTGGTCGTCACCCTGTGGTAGAGCAAGTCATGGATGAGCCTTTTATTGCCAACCCAATCGCGCTTAACCCTGAGCGTAAAATGCTGATCATTACAGGTCCAAACATGGGTGGTAAATCGACCTATATGCGACAGACCGCGCTTATTGCTCTGATGGCTCACATTGGCTGCTATGTGCCCGCTGAATCAGCAGAAATTGGCTCATTAGATCGCATCTTTACCCGCATCGGAGCCTCTGATGATCTCGCATCGGGTCGCTCAACCTTTATGGTGGAGATGACAGAAACGGCGAACATTCTCCATAACGCCACGCAAAACAGCCTAGTGTTGATGGATGAGATTGGTCGAGGCACAAGTACCTACGATGGCCTTTCGCTCGCTTGGGCAAGTGCTGAATGGTTAGCAACCAAGGTTGGCGCGATGACGCTCTTCGCAACGCACTACTTCGAGCTAACAGAGATGCCGAATCAACTTCCTAACCTTGCCAATGTTCATTTGGATGCGGTTGAGCATGGTGATTCGATTGCGTTTATGCACGCGGTTCAAGAGGGTGCAGCAAGTAAGTCTTACGGTTTAGCCGTTGCTGGCCTTGCTGGCGTGCCAAAAGCGGTGATTAAGAACGCGCGCCAAAAACTGACGCAGCTAGAACAGATTGGTCAGAATCCCGCGCGAGCAGAGTCGCCACAAGTCGATATTGCTAATCAGCTAAGCTTGATCCCTGAACCAAGTGAAGTGGAAGAAGCACTGGCGCAGATTAATCCGGATGATTTGACGCCGCGTCAAGCGTTGGAAGAATTGTATCGGTTGAAGCAGCTGCTTTAGGTACGCGCTGCTACCCCCTCTAACTCCCCCTTATCAAGGGGGAGAACCAAGGCTAGCTCCTATCGCCGCATCGCCTTACATTCAATTTACAGCGCAATGTGGGTGACACACAATTGCTCACTAAGTGCAACGTCAAACTCTTGCTGTTGACCATCAAGTTCAACGACTAGGTTATATAGGTCGTCTTTATTAGGGGCTTCAAGGTTCGCATACTTAGGTGCTTCTATCTGAAACAGCGCCGATGCCTGATTAGCACGAACATCTATGGGCAGAAAATACGTCATGCCATTGAACTTAACAGAGGCAGAAACAAGCCCAGCACGAAATGTTTGGTAATGTAGGTCGACTTTAAACTCGCAGCCGCCACCATGGTGCCATATCTGCTCCATCGCCACATGCTCAAGGCGCACGTGAGGGATAAACTGAAGATAAGGCATTTGCCAAACCCCCATACGCTCATCGGTACGCGTTTTTTCTTGGACAAGTGAGCAGGTTGGGGCCTTATCTATATCAACGAGCAAGTCATCCTCATCGAACTCAAGAAACAGGATTTCAATTCGATTCGGTCCTTCCTGAAGATGGGCTCTGACCTCTTTACGATAGGTCGTCTCACTGCCATCACAATCTATCACTGCTCGCCCATTGATTCGAACTTCCGCATAGTAATCCACGCCACCAATCACCAAATCCACCGCCGGATTGGCGAGTTGCTGCTCGGTCAGTACAAAGTCGTGCATCAAGTGCCACTCTTGCTCGATAATGGATGGCTCTGATAGGTGATCAGGTAATACTTGGCTTAATGGGCCAGGAAACGTCAGATCATCTTGAGGAATAGAAAGATCCGTAAGGGGAGAGAGTTGCCAGAGGCCGTCGAGATTTATCTTCATTCGCTAAGTTTGACCCAGATCATATTTAGCGCAGTATAATCAAATCGTTTTTGGAAAGATAGCGTGATCAAAAAAGGTCAGCTTAGCTGACCTTTTCTCTAAAAGAGGAGTTACTCGTCTTCATCTTCTTCAGGGTAAAGTGCATCTTCACCTTCGTAGTAAGTACCCCAGCCATCGTAAATGATGTCGTACTTCTCTGCTAAGTGAACCAACTTCTCTACCTGCGCATCAATTTGTTCTGCATTAAGCGCCGACTCCATGGTCGCATCACAGCAAAGCAGCTTGTTGCCGTCTTCATCTTCGGTTTCTTCTGCTTCTAGAACTTCGAAACCCATCTTGAACGCTTCAACTACCGCTTTCTCTAGACGATCAAAGTCTTCTGCAAATAGGTGGTGCTCGATCTCGTAAAGTGCTTCTGGATCACTTCCATCTTCAATTAGTGCTTGAATGATATCGCGAGTTTCTTCCTTCTGAAATTCGATCAGTTCTTCAACGGACATATACTCATCTTGTTGAGACATAAAGTGCTCCAGCTATAAATAGGTTAACGGCATGAATGATACGAGAAGTCAGCGGAGATCGAAAGATCAAAACGAGATCTTTCCTGACTATTTTTGTCTTTGCTCCAAACGACGAAATTCGATCCAGATCACATAAACATAATTTTAACATTTCTCTATCTTTGGAAGCTGCCCGTGGTGATTCAGCCATTTGTGGTGACGATTGTTACGATTCATCAACGAAACATTATGAGATTGAAATGCATATCTGTATGTCCTTACTAAAGCGTCAGATAACAAGGTTTATTCGTTTAGCTGCTGTATTTCACCTTTAGCCCATATTTTTATGCACAAAACACTAATTAAAAATCAATAAAGACTCTCAAAACACTCTGCATATTCACGCATCAAGGGCGGCTTTTTTACTCTCAAAACAGTTCTATCATTATCTGTTAACAAAGCTGACACCAATAAATATTATGGTTTAAGTATGTATTTACAGTAATTTTAACTGCCACGCTAACTTGCATCTTGATCACAAGCTTGTCATAAATAGCGGCAGTTTAAAGCTGAAAGGAATCGTAATGAGTAAGTTGTACGTCGGCTCGGAAGTCGGTCAATTACGACGTGTTTTGTTAAACCGTCCAGAAAGAGCCCTAACCCACCTCACCCCATCTAATTGCCATGAGTTACTGTTTGATGACGTACTCGCGGTAGAAGCCGCTGGCGAAGAGCATGATGCATTTGCCAATACGCTACGCAGTCAAGATGTCGAGGTGTTGTTACTTCATGACTTGTTAGTTGAAACGCTTGCGGTCGAGCAAGCCAAAACCTGGCTTTTAGAGACACAGATTTCAGATTTTCGTTACGGACCAATCTTTGCCAATGAAATCCGTCAATATCTATCAGAGATGGACAACGAGCACCTAGCGACAGTGTTACTAGGCGGACTGGCTTACTCAGAATTGCCTTTGAAGACCCCTTCTATTCTTCAGAAAATGAGCAAGCCGCTCGATTTCGTGATCGAGCCGCTACCTAACCACCTATTTACCCGTGACACATCATGCTGGGTTTATGGTGGCGTGTCGCTGAATCCAATGATGAAGCCAGCACGTCAACGCGAGACTAATCATCTGCGTGCTATCTATCGTTGGCACCCGACCTTTGCGGGGCAAGACTTCATTAAGTACTTTGGCGATGAAGATCTGCACTACGACAACGCTAATATTGAAGGCGGTGATGTTCTCGTTATAGGTAAAGGGGCAGTACTGATTGGTATCTCTGAGCGCACGACGCCACAAGGTGTCGAAAACTTGGCTGCGAACCTATTTAAATCCGGCCAAGCTAGCCAGGTAATCGCTATCGACCTACCGAAGCATCGCTCTTGTATGCACCTCGATACTGTCATGACCCATATGGATGTCGATACCTTCTCTGTCTACCCAGAGATCATCAATGACAAATTGGATACGTGGCGACTTACAGCATCAAACGATGGTCAAATGCAGGTCGAGAAGCTACCGAATTATCTCAAAGCGCTCGAAAGTGCCTTGGATGTGGATCAGCTCAAGATCATCACAACCGGCGGTGACAACTACGAAGCAGAGCGCGAGCAGTGGAACGATGCCAACAACGTTCTTACTGTGAAGCCAGGTGTGGTGATTGGCTATGAGCGAAACGTCTACACTAACGAGAAATACGACAAAGCTGGGATTCAAGTTCTTACCATTCCGGGGAACGAACTTGGACGAGGGCGTGGTGGTGCTCGCTGTATGAGCTGCCCTATTGAACGCGATGGCATTTAAACATAACTATTTACAAAAGCCCCTATAAAGGGGCTTTTTTTGCATTTAATCAAAATAAATATTCACAAAATAAGAATTTATATGTATAACTAAAATCGAAAACTAATTCAGAGGTACGGACCATGGCTTACAACTTAAGAAATAGGAACTTTCTAAAACTTCTCGACTTTTCTCCTAAAGAGATTCAATTCTTGCTCGATATGTCGAAAGAACTCAAAGCCGCCAAATACGCTGGCACAGAACAGAAAAAACTCATCGGCAAAAACATTGCACTGATCTTCGAAAAAGCATCGACCCGTACCCGATGTGCTTTTGAAGTCGCTGCCTTTGATCAAGGCGCTCAGGTCTCTTACATTGGCCCGTCTGGCTCGCAAATTGGCCACAAAGAGTCAATGAAAGATACCGCGCGTGTATTGGGTCGTATGTACGACGGTATCGAGTACCGTGGATTTGGTCAGGAGATTGTCGAAGAGTTAGGCGCGCACGCAGGTGTCCCTGTTTGGAATGGTTTGACGAATGAGTTCCACCCAACGCAGATACTTGCCGATTTTCTCACTATGCTCGAGCACGGCAAAGGCAAACAACTGCATCAGATGAAATTTGCTTACCTTGGCGATGCACGCAACAACATGGGTAATTCACTCATGGTTGGCGCAGCAAAGATGGGTATGGATATTCGCCTTGTCGCGCCAAAAGCATTTTGGCCAGAGCAAAGCCTTGTTGATGAATGCCAAACTATTGCCCTATCAACTGGCGCATCCATCACGTTGACCGAAGACGTTCAAGCGGGTGTCGCGGATTGTGACTTCCTTTATACCGACGTTTGGGTCTCGATGGGTGAATCTGCCGAGGCTTGGGATGAGCGAATTGCCTTGATGAAACCGTACCAAGTCAACATGGATATGATTAAAGCAACCGGCAATAAAAACGTGAAATTTATGCACTGTTTGCCAGCATTCCACGATGATCAGACGACTATAGGTAAGGAAATTGCGGATAAATATGGACTCAATGGCCTTGAAGTGACCAATGATGTGTTCGAGTCTGAATATTCAATCGTTTTTGATGAAGCAGAGAACCGTATGCATACTATTAAAGCGGTCATGGTTGCTACATTAGGCAGTTAACAAATATCACACTAATTGACGCTAAATGTTTGATGTAATCGCTTGCGCTCCCAAAATTTGGGCGTATAATTCCTCGCAATTTGTCTGGGGAACGATTAATGGCGCAAGCGAGTTTGACATCACTACACACTCTCGATAAGCAATTTGCTTATCATGCACCGTTATTATTTCCTATCGAATTCTAAGCCTCCCATCATGGGGGGCTTTTTTATGGTCGTTAATCTCTAAATCACTTAGAGAAAGTATCTGGTCTGGTTGTAACTATAGGGAAGATAAACATGGCGAATACGCTCTATCAAAAGCACATTATCTCGATTCCGGAACTGTCACGTGAAGAGCTAGAGCTCATCGTAAAGACAGCGGGTCAACTGAAATCCAACCCTCAACCTGAGTTAATCAAGAATAAAGTCGTGGCAAGCTGCTTCTTCGAGCCATCGACACGTACCCGACTTTCATTCGAAACGGCTATCCAGCGCATCGGTGGTGATGTGATTGGTTTCGACAGTGGCGGTAACACCTCTCTAGCGAAAAAGGGTGAGACACTTGCAGACTCTGTGCAGGTCATTGCTTCCTATGTTGACGCGTTTGTTATGCGCCACCCACAAGAAGGCGCAGCGCGTCTAGCCTCAGAGTTCTCAAACGGTGTGCCTGTTATCAACGCCGGTGATGGTGCGAACCAACACCCAACGCAAACGCTACTCGACCTGTATTCTATCTATGAAACTCAAGGTCGCCTTGATGACATCAACGTGGCGTTTGTTGGTGACCTAAAATACGGCCGTACGGTTCACTCACTCACGCAAGCTCTGGCGAAGTTCAACAATGTTCGCTTCTACTTCATTGCACCAGAAGCGTTAGCGATGCCAGATTACATCTGCGAAGAGCTAGAAGAGGCAGGTATCCAATACAGCCTGCACACGGACATCGACAGCGTTGTTCCTGAACTTGATATCCTATACATGACTCGAGTACAAAAAGAGCGCTTTGATGAGTCAGAGTACGCTCATATTAAATCGGCGTACATTCTGTCAGCAGAAACGCTAAAAGACGCACGTAACAACCTTAAGGTGCTACACCCACTGCCTCGCGTGGATGAAATCACGGTAGACGTAGATAAAACGCCTTACGCTTATTACTTCCAACAGGCAGAGAATGGCGTATACGCACGTGAAGCACTGCTTGCCCTTGTTCTTAACGAAGCACTTTAAGGAGATATTCAGTCATGGCTAAAGAAACACAATTGCAAGTTGAAGCAATCAAGAACGGCACTGTCATCGACCACATCCCTGCAAACATCGGCATTAAAGTGCTTAAACTATTTGCAATGGACCAATCGAAGCAGCGCGTCACCATTGGCTTGAACCTGCCTTCTTCGGCACTGGGCAGTAAAGACCTGCTGAAGATTGAAAATGTATTTGTTACCGAAGAGCAAGCGAACAAGCTTGCCCTCTATGCGCCACACGCAACGGTCAATCAGATTGAAAACTACGAAGTGTGCAAAAAGCTGGCTCTAGAACTACCAGAGACAATTACTGGCGTATTCGAGTGTCCAAACAGTAACTGTATTACTCACAACGAACCCGTCGATAGCAGCTTTAAGGTATTCGAGAAGCACGATGACATTCGCTTGAAGTGTAAATACTGCGAAAAAGTCTACTCGCGCGAGATTGTGACTGAGCGATAGAACCCGCTCACTAAATCCTTGTTAATAGATATTCAAGCCTACGATATTTCTAAACATCGTAGGCTTGATTTTTATTTGTCCTAGAGGCAGTCTAGACCTCTTACTAATCCCATCATAATGGATAAAACGATGACAAAAGTACTTCATACAGAATCTGCACCAGCAGCAATCGGTCCTTACGTTCAAGGTGTTGACCTAGGCAACATGGTACTGACTTCAGGTCAAATCCCAGTAAACCCGCAAACGGGTGAAGTGTCTGACGACATTTCAGAGCAAGCACGTCAGTCTCTAGACAACGTAAAAGCTGTGGTTGAAGCCTCTGGCCTAACTGTTTCTGACATCGTTAAAATGACAGTATTCGTGAAAGACCTAAACGATTTCGGTACGGTCAACGAAGTATACGGCAAGTTCTTTGATGAGCACGAAGTAGCAAACTACCCAGCACGTTCTTGTGTAGAGGTTGCTCGTCTTCCTAAAGATGTGAAAATTGAAATTGAGGCGATCGCGGTTCGCAAATAATCGCTCTGCTTGAATAGAAAAAAGGGTTGCCATTGGCAACCCTTTTTCGTTATTTCTTGGCGTTCAGTTCAGCGACTTCGGCATCTAACTCGGCAAGTTTCTCGACCATTTGCTCACGGCAGACATTGGCAAGCTTGCGTACGTCCTCTTTTCCGTAGCCTTCTACTGAGACTGGCGGCAGCATCTCTACGATGATATGTCCGTTATCCCACTTATTAAGCTTAAGGTGGCTTGTGCTGCTGCACACGATAGGGATGATTGGCACGTCGGCGCCAATTGCTGCGTGGAAAGCACCTGTTTTAAATGGTAGCAAACCGCGACCGCGCGAGCGCGTCCCTTCCGGGAACATCCATACCGACAAGTTACTCTTCTTCATACTATCAACCACTTGGTCAATCGTACCTTTTGCCTTACTGCGGTTAGCACGATCAATCAGGATGTTACCCGTTAGATAGTAAAGCTGACCGAAAAGCGGCATCCAAAGTAAGCTCTTCTTACCAACGGTCACAACGTTTGGTGTCACCGCTGAAGATACCGTGAAAAGATCCCAGTTATTTTGGTGGTTGGCGATATAGATGTGCTGACCACGCTTGTATGCATCTTCTGGAAGACGAAGGTCGAGCTTAACGCCAAGGATTTTAGACATGGCACCAAAGTAACGACCAAAAGTAAATACGTGTTTTGGGTTTCTCGGGCTAAGTAGACAGTAGCCACAACCAAATACAAACATCACTACAGCGAAAATAGCCACTGCGATGCAGCGAAGTAAAGCAACCATTTTGTTCTCCGACAATGGCTTCATAAAAAAGCCGAAACCCTTGGATTTCGGCTAATTGAATCTTAAATGTTATTATTCATCGCCCGCGACACGGGTAATGTTGGCACCGAGCGCTGACAATTTGTCTTCGATGCGCTCATAACCGCGATCGATGTGATAGATGCGATCCACCAGCGTCTCACCATGAGCAATACAGCCTGCGATAACTAGGCTTGCAGATGCACGAAGGTCTGTCGCCATCACTTGAGCGCCGCTCAAAGAATCGACGTCACCACAAATCACGGTGTTGCCTTCGATCTCTGCTTTTGCACCCATACGCATTAGCTCTGGCACATGCATAAAGCGGTTTTCGAAGATAGTTTCCGTGATCACACCACCGCCTTTCGCCATCATGTTCAACAGCGTGAACTGTGCTTGCATGTCGGTTGGGAAGCCTGGGTGTGGCGCGGTACGAATCGAGACGGCCTTGAGCTCACGGCCTGTCATATCAAGCGAGATCCAGTCTTCACCGGTCTCAATATCAGCGCCCGCTTCTTCTAGCTTCGCTAGCACTGCCTCAAGAAGGTGTGCGCTGGTATTACGACATACTACTTTGCCGCCCGATACCGCAGCAGCAACCAAGAAGGTTCCTGTTTCGATACGATCAGCCACTACCGTGTGCTTGCCACCCGATAGACGCTCAACACCCTCAATAGTAATGGTGTCGGTACCTGCACCTGTCACTTTAGCACCAAGCTTATTGAGGAAATCGGCCGTGTCTACAATCTCAGGCTCACGCGCTGCGTTATCTAGCACAGTGGTGCCTTCAGCAAGCGTCGCTGCACACATGATAGTGATGGTCGCACCAACACTGACTTTATCCATCACGATATGAGCGCCTTTCAGACGACCATCGACTTCGGCTTTTACGTAGCCGTCTTCTAGCGTGATGGTTGCACCAAGCTGCTCTAGACCGTGAATATGAAGGTCCACTGGGCGGGCACCGATAGCACAGCCACCTGGCAGCGATACTTGGCCTTTACCAAAACGCGCCACAAGTGGGCCTAATGCCCAAATCGATGCGCGCATGGTTTTAACCAGATCGTAAGGAGCGCATAGCTCATTGATTTCACTGCCATCAACATGAACCGAACCATTACGACGTACTTTTGCGCCAAGGCGGCTAAGCAGTTTCATCGTCGTATCGATATCGCGAAGATGGGGAACGTTCGCTACCTCAACTGGCTCTTCAGCCAGGATAGATGCAAACAAAATTGGTAGTGCTGCGTTCTTAGCACCAGAGATCGACACTTCACCTGTCAGCGGCGCATCCGATCCAATAACTCGAAACTTATCCATTAATAAACCTTACAGAGACATCAGCTTTTTATCACGAGCCCACTCTTCTGGAGTATAGGCTTTAATTGAAACTGCGTGGATGTCATTACGCTGAATGTATTCCATCAGAGGACCATAGATCATCTGCTGCTTTTTAACTCGGCTCATGCCTTCAAATTGAGCATCTACCGCGATAACTTCATAGTGACTGCCTTCGCCTTTGACGTGCAGCTCTTCTAGGTTCAACGCGTTTTGTAATAGTTCCTGTACTTTTGTGCTATCCACAAGATACTCCTAAATGTGTTTCTCTATGACTGATTCAACGTTATATAGCTGAAACAGTATGTTCAGCTCATCGGGCACGAAGCTGAGCATTATATGACACTTTCGATTTTTTGCATGCTCTAATAAGTGGATTAACATCACCAATCCTGCAGAATCGAAGCGTTCAACCTGCTCGAGCTCCAACTTAACCTCTGGCTGGGTGAAAGAAACCGTTTGAATCGTGCGCCAAAGCTCGGGCACAGTGTCGCGGTCAATATTACCCACCAGAGCAAGCGTTGTGTCAGTACGCTGTTCTAATTTCGCCACCACGATTACTTACTACCTTCAAAACGAATAGGTGCCTTCGCTAACTGTTCGAGCTCTTGCGCCACGGAGAGCACGCCTTCTTGGCGAATTTTAGTATTCCACTCTGACTGCTTGCTGGACAGTAAGCTTATGCCCTCAGCAATCATATCAAAGGCTTTCCACTCACCGGTTTTCTTATCTTTGCGAAGCTTAAACTCAAGATTTATGTTCGGTCTTGGGGAGTCCATAATGGTAACCTTGACGCCGATAATTGTGGTTTTGTCGTCGATCTTAGGCTCGGGACCAAACTTCACGTCTTGCCCAGTATACTGCGTCAAAACCTGAGCATAAGAGGTCACCAGATAGGCACGAAATGCCTCGATAAACTCGAGCACCTCTTCACGCTTGGCTCCCTTGAGGTTTGGACCCAGCAATTTAAGCGCCGCATAGCGATAATTCACATAGGGCATCAGCTCTTCCTCAACCACCACCTTGAGGTAGTCAGGATCAGCCTGAATTTTATCTTGCTCTGCTCCCAAACGTGAAAATGCCTTGTCGGACACCTTCATAATCATATCGTAAGGCTGTGTCGCATCAATCTCTGTTGCCATCACATTCAATGACATAAACAGCGCAGAGACCATCAAAATAAACCGTTTAAACATGGTGTTACTCCTTACTTGTCTCATCAGAACCACCAATGCTGTAGAGCACCTGGCCTATCATATCTTCAAGCACTAATGCCGACTTTGTATCTTCAATACGGTCGCCATCCGCTAGGTAGCCTTCATCGTCAAATACAAAACCAGGGACCAAGCCGATGTACTGTTCGCCTATCAGACCTGAGGTCAGTACCTGCGCGCTTGATGTTTCTGGAAACTGGTAATCACTGCTGATCGACAGGCTGACCACAGGTAAAAATGACTCTTTGTCGAGGTGGATATCGCTCACACGCCCAATAACCACTCCGCCTACTTTTACTGGTGAGCGCACTTTAAGGCTGCCTATGTTGTCGAATCTTGCTTCCAAGGTGTAAGTGTCACCCGAGCCGAGACTCTTCACGTCAGCAACCTGAAAAATCATAAACAAGATTGCGCCAAGGCCCAACAACACAAAACTGCCTACCCACAATTCCAACTTTCTTGTCTGTTGCATCAAGAGTTCCTTTAATTATTGCTTTAAGCTTAGTTGCCAAACATTAAGGCAGTAAGAACAAAATCCAATCCGAGCACCGCGAGGGAAGAATGCACCACAGTGCGAGTCGTTGCTTGACTGATACCCTCAGAGGTCGGCGTCGCGTCATAACCATTAAACAGCGCAATCCAAGTTACTGTGATGGCAAAGACCACACATTTAATTGCGCTGTTACCAATATCTCGTCCAAGTTCCACAGAAGACTGCATCGCAGACCAAAAGCTGCCATGATCAATGCCCTTCCAGTCAACACCCACTAGCTGTCCACCCCATATGCCGATGGACATAAAGATCATCGCGAGCAGTGGCATAGAGATCACGCCCGCCCAAAAACGAGGTGCTATCACCCTCTTGAGAGGATCAACCGCCATCATTTCTAAACTCGATAGCTGCTCTGTTGCCTTCATCAAGCCAATTTCAGCTGTAAGCGCCGAGCCAGCTCGCCCAGCAAACAGCAACGCAGTGACCACAGGACCAAGCTCACGAAGCAATGAGAGTGCCACCATCTGGCCTAAACTGCCTTCGGCGCCATAGTCCACCAGCACGACATAACCTTGTAAGCTCAGTACCATGCCTATAAATAGTCCTGAAACCATAATGATCGCCAAGGACTGCACGCCCACGTTGTGAAGCTGTTTCACTAACAAGGGAAAGTGTTTTTTAGGTTGTGGTCTGGATAGCAGCACACCGAGCAGCATAAACGTAGCGCGCCCCCAGGCATAACCGATAGAGAGCGCTCGTTGACCAACTTTCTGAATCCACAGAGTAGGTGTCGTCATATTAGAAGAGCTCCTGTTCTAGGGGCATGGCGGGGAAGCGAAACGGCACTGGCCCATCCGCGTCACCATTGAGAAATTGTTGAATCTGAGGATCGGGGTTGTTACGAAGCTCATCTGGTGTCCCTTTCGCCACAATCTTGCCATTCGCTAATAGGTATACCCAGTCTGCTATCGACATGACTTCAGGCACATCGTGTGAGACCACCACAGAGGTGACATTGAGCGCGTTATTGAGTTTACGAATAAGCTCTACCAACACCCCCATAGTAATCGGGTCTTGGCCAACAAAAGGTTCATCGTACAAGATAAGTTCAGGGTCGAGTGCGATGGCTCTAGCCAGAGCGGCACGCCGAGCCATACCGCCAGAGAGTTCACTTGGCATCAAATCCGCCGCGCCTCGCAGACCCACCGCCTCGAGTTTGAGCAACACAAGTGTGCGAATCATGGATTCATCAAGAGCGGTATGCTCTCGTAGGGGAAAGGCAACATTGTCAAACACAGTCAAATCAGTAAACAGTGCACCTGACTGAAATAACATGCTCATTTTCTTGCGAACCTGATAGAGGCGTTTGCGAGACAGAGTAGGAATATTATCGCCGTCAAACCACACCTCGCCTTGGTCAGGCAGCAGTTGCCCACCGATCAAGCGCAGTAGTGTTGTTTTGCCGATCCCTGATGGTCCCATAATCGCGGTGACTTTTCCTTTTGGAACATGCAGCTCAATGTCATCGAAAATGACACGAGAGCCACGAGAAAAAGACAACCCGCTAATCGAAACCAAGTCGTTGTTTGACATAGACTTCCCTATCTCGAATTTCAAACTCAGTGACTCTCCATAATAATGATACAAGCGTGCAATTAAAACCCTAAGCTTCATTCAGTTGTATAAACAATTCAACAAATTCACAGTGATTAGGGAATAAGAGAGGTCACTCTAAAAAAACAGCAAAAGGTTTGCCTGTACTTTTAAAGGTACGCAATTCCGAGCGCTATCGGTATTTTATTTATTGATTAGCTTCCATTTTGGATGACAAAGCGTCAAAATTAGCCGCCAAATGTCTCAGAAAAAAATAAGTGGATTTAAACATGCTTGAAGCCGTGGTGTTTCTGATTATTGGACTAGTTTTTCTCGTATGGAGCGCGGATAAACTGGTGTTTGGTGCTGCAGCGTTGGCACGCAATGTTGGTATCTCGCCTTTAGTGATTGGTATGACGATTCTGGCAATGGGCTCTTCCGCGCCAGAAATGATGGTTTCAGCAACAGCAGCATTAGACGGAAAGACGGACACCGCCGTGGGTAACGTCCTCGGTTCGAACATTGCCAACATCGCACTTATCCTCGGCATTACCGCCATGATCAAACCGCTTTCTATCTCTTCAGCGGTTCTGAGACGCGAACTCCCACTGATGATTGCGGTCACACTAGTTGCGGGCCTTATTTTGTGGGATAGCCACCTCGGTTTCCTCGAGGGCGTCATTCTGTTTGCCCTATTCGCTGCCTTTATCTTGGCCATGCTACGAATCAGTAAGGCTGAGCGAGAGACAGGTAATAATGATGCTCTACTAGACGACCAAGAATCTGAGGTCCCAGAGGGGGTCAGTAACGGCAAAGCCGCTATGTGGGTGGTTATCGGTCTCATCGTGCTGCCATTAGCGGCCGATCGTTTGGTGGACAGCGCCGTCACCATTGCACAATATTTTGGTATGAGCGACCTTGTCATCGGTCTGACGATTATTGCGATTGGTACTAGTTTACCAGAGCTTGCCGCGTCGCTAGCAGGCGTACTCAAAGGCGAAGATGATATGGCGGTCGGTAATATCATCGGCTCAAACGTATTTAATATCCTAGCGGTAATGGGTATCCCGGGCATTCTTAACCCGTCAGTGCTCAGTGATCACGCGATGGGGCGTGATTTTTGGGTCATGCTAGGCTTGTCTTTATTACTGGTCGTTATGGCGCTAGGTAAGTCGAAAAGCATCAACCGTATTGAAGGGGGAATCTTGTTTATCCTCTTCTTAGGCTACCAAATCTACCTGTTCGCAAACATGGCGGCGTAGGAGCAGCAGCATGTCTGATTTTGATTTTATTCGCAGTGCAAAGCGAGTTTTAGACACCGAAGTTCAAGCACTAGTGCACCTAGAGCGCTATTTCGATGAGCAGTTTGAAGCGGTATGTCGCGCCATCATAGAGCACAAAGGCAAAGTCATTGTGATGGGAATTGGCAAGTCAGGACATATCGGTAAAAAGATCGCTGCGACACTCGCCAGTACTGGTACATCCGCATTTTTTGTTCACCCGGGTGAAGCTGCCCATGGCGATCTGGGTATGATCGAAGCTCATGATCTGGTGATTGCTATCTCCAATTCTGGTGAGGCGCATGAGATTATCAGCCTGTTCCCAGTGTTCAAACGCTTAGGGATCACTACGGTAAGCATGACTGGCAAGCCAGCGTCAACCATGGGTAAATTGTCTGATTTCCACTTACAGATTACCGTGCCTAAAGAAGCCTGCCCACTAGGTTTAGCGCCAACCTCTAGCTCCACAGCGACGCTTGTTATGGGCGATGCTTTAGCTATCGCACTGCTTGAGGCTCGTGGATTCAGCGAAGAAGACTTTGCACTCTCTCATCCAGGTGGCGCGCTTGGTCGCAAACTACTTCTCAAACTCAGCGACATTATGCACTCTGGAGACGCACTACCTATGGTCAACCCGACTATGCTAGTGAGAGACGCCCTACTCGAGATTTCCAACAAAGGTCTGGGTATGACGACCATCGTTGACGAGAACAGTGCATTACTTGGTATCTTCACCGACGGTGACTTACGCCGAATTTTAGACCGCCGAGTGGATATTCATGAAACCACGATTGGTGAAGTGATGATTGCCAATCCAACGACAGCAACGCCAAACATGCTTGCTGCAGAAGGTCTGAACTTGATGCAATCAAAGAACATAAACGGTCTGGTACTACTGGACGATAATAAAGTAGTGGGTGCCTTGAACATGCACGATCTACTCAAAGCAGGAGTGATGTAGTGTCGGAACAAGTCGAAACCTTATACGGTTCAATCAACAAAAGCATCGTTGACAAGGCAGCAGGCATCCAGCTTTTGATTTGCGACGTTGACGGTGTATTTTCTGACGGCCTTATCTACATGGGTAATGATGGCGAAGAACTTAAAACCTTTCATACCCGTGATGGCTATGGTGTCAAAGCACTAATGAGCGCGGGTATCCAGGTTGCCATAATCACCGGCCGAAACTCTAAGATTGTCGAGAACCGAATGAAAGCCTTGGGTATCTCATTGATTTACCAAGGACAAGATGACAAAGTAGTGGCGTATCAAGACATCTGTCAAAAATTGAACATCGATGCTCAGAACACGGCATACATTGGTGATGACCTAATCGACTGGCCTGTCATGGAGCAAGTTGGGTTAGGTATCTGTGTTGCTGATGGGCATCCTTTGCTCGCGAAAAAGGCTGATTATGTCACCTCTATTCGTGGCGGACACGGCGCTGTTAGGGAAATCTGTGATCTGATCCTAGAATCAAAGGGAGAACTTGAGCTTCACAAGGGTCTAAGTATATGAGTTTATCTCGTATTCTTTACAGTTTACTTGCAATTATTGCAGCAGGCAGTACTTACTACCTGTACAGCAAGGATGACTCGAATGTCATCCAAATAGAGCCAGATATCGAACTGCCCGCTTTTAGCGGCACAAACTTACACAACATTTCGTACAGCGACACTGGAGTGCGCAGCTACAGCATAAGCTCTGCACACCTTGAGCATTTCTCCAAGAAAGGAGAAACGGTATTTCAGCAACCCGTTCTGCGTATTTTCGCTAACGGAGAAACGCAAGAGTGGGAAATATCCGCCGAGAAAGCCGTGCTGGACAAACAAGAAGTCCTGACGCTGTATACGAATGTCGTCGCACAAAACTTGCTGGCAGACTCTGGCTTTGACACCTTGTCTACCCAGCAAATGAGTATCAAACTCGAAAATCGTGATTTTTGGGTTGACAGCAAAGTCATTATGCTGGGCCCTAAATTTGAAACGCAGGGAGAAGCGATGAAAGGAAACTTCGCTAACCACCTCGCGGAACTGTATAAAAAAGTGAATAGCAAATATGAAACTCTCGCACCTTAGTCTCAGCCTGTGTTTGTTGCTTCCGACAGCGGCGCTGGCGCTATCAACGGATACTGAACAACCGGTATACATTGACTCAGACACGCAGCAGCTTGATATGAAAAGTAATCAAGTGACCTTTGCAGGTGATGTGAAGTTAAAACAAGGCAGTATTAACATCAACGCCGACAAAATTGTCGTTACTCGAGAGGCACAAACTGGGGCGATTCAAGTAATCCAAGGTTTTGGCGATCTCGCCACCTTTTCTCAGTTGACTGACGATGGTAAAACCCTATACGGCGAAGCGAAAGAGCTTCACTACTCGCTAAAAGACGATCAGCTCACGATGAAGCAACAAGCCATGCTGTCTCAAGACGACAGTGTCATCCGAGGTACTACAATTAAGTACCGAATTTCATCACAAAAGCTGGTTGCTGATGGCAACGCCAATGAGCGTGTATCCACGGTTCTTCAACCACAACAAGTTCAAGAGAAGTAGAGTCCAGTATGGCATTACTTAAAGCTGCGCATTTGGCGAAAAGCTATAAAAACCGCAAGGTCGTATCCGACGTGAGCCTGTCGGTAGAGTCAGGTCAAATTGTCGGTTTGCTTGGCCCGAATGGCGCAGGTAAAACAACCTCGTTTTACATGATCGTTGGCCTGGTTGCTCGTGATGAAGGTACGATCACTATCGATGACAATGACATCAGCATTTTGCCTATGCATAGCCGCGCCAAAATGGGCATTGGCTACTTACCTCAAGAAGCATCCATCTTCCGCAAGTTGAGTGTTGAAAACAACATTATGGCGGTTCTTGAAACGCGTAATGAGCTCACTCAAGAGCAAAGACAGGACCGACTGGAAGATTTGCTTGATGAGTTTAATATTCAGCATATCCGCAAAAGCGCAGGCATGGCCCTCTCCGGTGGCGAGAGAAGGCGTGTAGAAATCGCTAGAGCTCTGGCTGCAAACCCGCAGTTTATTCTGCTCGATGAGCCATTTGCTGGGGTTGACCCAATCTCTGTAATTGATATAAAGAAAATCATTGAACACTTGCGCGACAGAGGGTTGGGTGTCCTTATCACCGACCACAATGTGCGTGAAACGCTAGATGTCTGCGAAAAAGCCTACATCGTAAGTCAAGGTCACTTGATCGCTGAAGGAAGTCCTGAAGATGTTCTCAATAATGAACACGTAAAACAGGTTTATCTCGGTGAACAATTCAGACTATGATTTAATAGGCACGGATACAATATTTATAATAGGCCCATAACACTGCATGAAACCCTCATTACAACTCAAGCTAGGTCAACAGTTAGCGATGACGCCTCAGTTGCAACAAGCAATTCGCTTGCTGCAGTTGTCCACGCTCGATTTGCAGCAAGAGATCCAAGAGGCACTGGACTCAAATCCTCTTCTCGATGTCGAAGAATCTTCCGAAGAATCGAACAGCGAAGAGAAAGCGAGCTCAGACAGCAAAGATGAGGGCACTACTGCAGAGGTCGCTAGCGAGCCCGATCTCAAGGACAGCTCTGAACAGATTGAAAAATCAGAGATTTCCAATGAACTCGAGATGGATACCACTTGGGACGACGTCTACAGTGCCAACACAGGTAACACAGGTATCGCCGTTGATGATGATATGCCGATCTATCAGGGTGAGACGACACAGTCACTGCAGGACTACCTCGTCTGGCAGCTTGATTTAACACCTTTCTCTGAGACCGATCGTGCCATTGCACTCGCTATTATCGACGCAGTAGATGACTACGGATATCTCACCCTATCCTGTGAAGACATTCTTGAGAGTGTCGATATTGAAGATGTCGAGCTTGATGAAGTCGAAGCGGTTCGCAAACGCATACAGCAGTTTGATCCACTCGGTATCGCGTCGCTCAATCTTCAAGACTGCCTACTGCTACAACTTGCCACCTTCCCTGAGGATACACCGTGGTTAGCTGAAGCCAAGTTAGTGCTCACTCATCACATTGACCAGTTGGGTAACCGAGATTACAAACTCGTTATCAAAGAAACCAAGCTTAAAGAAGCAGAGCTTCGCGAAGTTCTAAAACTGATTCAACAGCTCGACCCAAGACCCGGTAGCAAAATTACCCCAGATGAAACGGAATATGTCGTTCCTGACGTATCCGTGTTTAAAGACCGCGGAAAGTGGGTGGTACAGATTAACCCTGACAGCGTACCTAAGCTCAAAGTGAACCAACAATATGCTCAGCTAGGTACTGGTAACAGTGCGGACAGCCAGTATATTCGCTCAAATCTTCAAGAAGCCAAATGGCTAATCAAAAGCCTAGAGAGCCGCAATGAAACGCTGCTCAAAGTAGCGAAGTGCATTGTAGAGCATCAACACGACTTCTTTGAATACGGTGAAGAGGCCATGAAACCTATGGTGCTCAATGACGTCGCGCTTGCCGTCGACATGCACGAGTCCACCATATCTCGTGTCACCACACAAAAATATATGCATACTCCGCGAGGCATTTTTGAGCTCAAATATTTCTTCTCCAGCCATGTCTCAACCGACAACGGTGGCGAATGCTCATCAACTGCCATCCGCGCCCTAATCAAGAAGCTTGTTGCTGCGGAAAACCCAGCCAAGCCATTGAGCGATAGTAAAATCGCAGCTCAACTCGCTGACCAAGGAATTCAGGTCGCTAGGCGAACCATAGCGAAATACCGTGAATCTCTGGGCATCGCCCCTTCCAGTCAGCGAAAACGCCTACTTTAAGGTCATTAACTAAGAAGGAAAGTCTATGCAAATTCAAATTACAGGCCACCATGTTGATCTCACTGATTCAATGCAAGACTACGTTCACAGTAAATTTCAGAAGCTCGAGCGCTTTTTTGAGCATATAAATAACATTCATGTGGTTTTAAAAGTTGAAAAACTAAACCAGATCGCCGAAGCTACGCTCCACGTAAATCAAGCTGAAATTCACGCAGCCTCCAATGACGAGAGTATGTATGCTGCGATTGACTCGTTAGTAGATAAGCTAACTAGACAACTGAATAAGCATAAAGAAAAATTAAGTAATCACTAAAATGCAAATAAGTGAAGTATTAACATTGGACTGCACCAAAAGTGCAGTCCCTTGTACGAGCAAAAAGCGCGCCCTAGAAATCATTAGTGAGATCGCCGCAGAGCACACCGGACAAAACTCAACGGAACTGTTCGAGTGTATGCTCAGCCGCGAAAAAGTGGGCAGTACCGGTATCGGCAATGGAATCGCCATTCCTCACGCTCGTATGCAAGACAGCGATAAAGCTGTCGCCGTATTGTTGCAATGCCAAGATGCCGTTGACTTTGATGCCATTGACAATCGTCCGGTCGATCTTATGTTCGCCCTGCTTGTGCCAGACGCTCAATGCAAAGAGCATCTAAAGACACTTTCTTGCATGGCTGAACGTCTTAACGACAAAGCCGTGTTAAAACAACTTCGTAATGCTCAAAGTGACCAAGAGCTTTACGACATTATCGTTAGTCACTAATCAAGGAAGAAAGCTGACATGCGTTTGGTTGTGGTAAGTGGACACTCAGGGGCTGGCAAAAGTGTCGCTCTTCGTGTGTTAGAAGACTCTGGCTACTACTGCGTCGACAACCTTCCCGTCGATCTTCTCGGTCCTTTTGTCGATTCAACGCAAGATACTCAGCAAAGTGTCGCGGTAAGTATTGATATTCGAAACTTACCCAAGAATCTAGCTCAGCTATCACTGACACTCGACCAACTTAGTCTCAAGCATGATGTAAAGCTGCTGTTTTTGGATGCCAGCAAATCAGTGCTACTCACTCGATACAGTGAAACTCGTCGAATTCACCCGCTTTCACAAAGAGAAGACAAGCTGTCTCTAGAACAAGCTATCGACCTAGAACACTCTCTCCTTGCCCCAATCAAAGAGCAAGCAGATTTCATTATCGACTCAAGTGAGCAGTCGATTCATGATTTAAGTGAAACCATACGCTTTCAATTAGAAGGTCGAGAGAAGAAAGAGCTGGTCATGGTCTTCCAGTCTTTTGGCTTTAAGTTCGGTATGCCAAACGACGCTGATTATGTGTTTGATGTGCGCTTTCTGCCTAACCCACACTGGCAGCCAGAATTGCGTCCAATGACAGGGCTCGACGCTCCGATTAAGTCTTTCCTTGAATCTTATCCAGACGTCATCGAACTAAAGCAACAGATCCAAGGGTTCGTTGAGCGCTGGCTTCCTCTGTTAGAAAAAAACAACCGCAGTTACCTTACGGTTGCGATTGGTTGCACCGGTGGTAAGCATCGCTCAGTCTACATTACTCAACAAATTGGTGAGTACTTCGAACAGCTTGGGCACAAAGTCAAAATCCGTCACGCCTCGCTAGAAAAAAACAAATAGGAAGTTACATGTCTCACTCACGCACTGTTCTTATTCTTAACCGTCTTGGTCTACACGCCCGCGCAGCGGTTAAACTGGTTGAACTTGCGCAGAGTTTTGATGCCACAGTGACGATATGTAACCACGAACAGAAAGAAGCCACGGCCGATAGCGTCATGGGTCTTCTGATGCTCGAGTCGGCTCAAGGTGAAAATATCACCATTAAAGCGACAGGCACTCAAGCAGAGCAAGCGCTCAATGCGGTATGCGACCTAGTTGAGCATCGCTTCGATGAAGATGAATAGTATCTAAACACTCCCCCCCCTCCTGACAAAAACTTTCTCCTCATTCATAACTTCTTATTAATTAACAAGCAGAATTAGGCTAATATTCAGTACATTAAAAAGCAGTTGAGTGTAGGGGGCATCCATGGCAGAGCAAATAGAATTCGATCAAGCTCACCAAACCCTCCAAGAAGTCACTGAAGCGCTCGAAAATGGTCGCTTCGTATTCGTTCGTAGACAACTTCAGGACATGGAGCCTGAAGATATTGCCCACCTTTTAGAGGCCTCTCCACGAAAAAGCCGTGAGGTTTTGTGGCAACTTACCGATCCTGAAGACTATGGTGAAATCCTCGATGAACTCAACGAGGATGTAAAAGACGCCCTTGTCTCTAAAATGGCACCAGAGAAGCTTGCAGAAGCGACTGAGGGCATGGATACCGATGACGTTGCATACGTCCTACGTAGCCTTCCTGACGATGTCTCTCGCGAAGTTCTTTCACAGATGGATGCCGTCGATCGACTGCGTGTCGAAACCGCACTGTCGTACCCCGAGGATACCGCTGGCGGTATCATGAATACCGACTTCATTACCATTCGTAGTGATGTTGATGTCGATGTGGTATTACGTTACTTGCGTATGAAAGGGGAGCTTCCAGAAGCCACTGATGCGCTTTATGTTATTGACGAAGACGATATGCTGATTGGTCACCTTTCTTTGACCACTTTGTTAACCACTCAGCCCGATATCAAAGTTAGTGACGTCATGGACGATGCCGATGAAGCGATTCACGTCGAAACCAGTGACTCGGATGTGGCATCGCTGTTCGAACGTCGTGACTGGGTCTCGGCACCGGTTGTCGATAGTGAACATCACCTCGTCGGTCGTATCACCATCGATGACGTGGTTGATATCATTCGTGAAGACGCAGAACACTCGATGATGAGTATGGCGGGTATGGATGATGATGAAGACACTTTTGCTCCAGTGGTCAAATCGGCAAGGCGTCGCAGCGTATGGTTAGGTGCTAACGTACTCGCTGCACTTGCTGCTGCCTCGGTTTCAAATATGTTTGAAGCAACGCTAGAGCAAATGGCAGCCATTGCCGTCTTGATGACGATCGTGCCTTCAATGGGTGGAGTTGCCGGTAACCAAACCGTGGCACTTGTAATCCGTGGATTGGCGCTCGGGCACATTGGTGACAGTAACCGCAGAGAGTTATTACTAAAAGAAGCCGCTATCGGCTTTCTCAACGGCATACTGTGGGCACTGATTATTGGTGGTATCGTTGTTGCTTGGAAAGGCGATTGGATGTTAGGTGGTATCATTTCTGCAGCAATGATGACCAACCTATTGGTCGCAGGGGTTGCAGGTGTAACTATCCCAATTCTTCTGAAAAAAATGAACATTGACCCTGCATTGGCCGGAGGGATGGCGTTAACGACCATCACAGATGTTGTCGGTTTATCGGTATTCCTTGGTCTCGCGACCATAATGATCAGTTAGAACAAAGGCTCCGTAAGGAGCCTTTTTTAATGAATTTAAAACAGTGATGAGTAGCTAGAGTTTTCTTCTCAATAACAGCAATGCAATCGTCAAGAACACTAAGCTTGGCCCTAACGCACCAAACAGTGGTGAGATGCCATAAACCAAGCTAACGGGACCAAAGAACTCGCTAGAAATATAGAAGGTAAAGCCAGCAACAACACCCGAAAGTATACGTGCCCCCATGGTAACGCTACGAAGCGGTCCAAACACAAAAGACAGTGCCATCAACATCATAACCGCAACGGAAATTGGCTGCGTCGCTTTACGCCAGAAAGCGAGCTCATAACGAGAAGCGTCTTGCTCGGACGCTTTCAAATATTGCGTGTAGTCCCACAACCCACTTAAAGGCAGCTCATTAAGGTCAACTGTAACGATCGCCAACTTGTCGGGTACCAGTGACGTGCGCCACTCTTGTGTCTCCATGGTCTCTTTACTCAACACAACATCATTCGCCATGTCAGTCACATGAACGCCATGCATTTCCCAAAGGTTGTCACCCAAGTAATCGGCACTGTCGGCATAGATGGTCGTGGTCAAATGTTTATCGGTATCGAAGCGCCATAAATTCAGTCCTTCGATCGATTGCCCATCGACCTTAGAAATAAAAATAAAGTCATTGGCATCACGAGCCCAAACCCCGTTGCGGACTGAAACAATACTGCCGCCCGATATCGCCTCAAGCCTTAAGTCACGAGCCATTTGCTGCGTCGTTGGCGCCCCCCATTCACCGAGAGCCATCACCACAAGCATAAGGGGAAGAGCGGTTTTCAGTACGGAGAATCCGATGCGGACTTTTGAAATACCAGCGGCCTGCATGACCACAAGCTCTGAGCTACTCGCAAGCATACCTAGGCCCACCAGCGAGCCTAATAATGCGGCCATTGAGAAAAACAGCTCAATATCACGCGGCATACTCAGCAACACAAAATAGACAGCAGACAACATGTCATAGCTGCCCTCACCCACCGCACGCAACTGCTCTACAAACTTAATCACCGCTGACAAACCAACAAAGACCGACAGCACCAATAAAATGGTGGTGATAATAGTGCGACCAACATAGACGTCTAAGATTCTAAACACGCTTAGGCTACCTCTTGCTTCTTAAACCGCTTACGACGCCAGTTTTCTCTGAATCGTCGGACAGGTACGGTATCCCATGTGTTAACGCCTATCGCTGCCACCAACAGGGCAAAGTTGACGGGCCACAGACCAATATACGTTGGAAATGCGCCATCTTCTAACGCGGACTTCATCGCACTGATTGCCATAAAATACGCAAAATAAACAAAGATCGCAGGTCCCATTTTAGCAAACTTGCTTTGTCGTGGATTCACAGCAGATAAAGGCACCACCAGCATGGTGAGCAGAGGGATACAAACCACAAGTGAAATCCTCCAGTGCAGCTCAGCTTGTGCTTTCGGTGTCGGATCACTGATAAGGTCGAGCGTTGGTATCGCCATCCAAGAACGCCCTCTTTGCTGAACTTCTCGTTGGCCTATCACCCCTTCGTATTCCGAGAAGTCGGTAATCATGTATTCCAAACGAGTGGGAACGCCTTCGTAGCGAACGCCATCGTATAGCGCGATGATCTGTCGCCCATCACTAAGCTCCTTCACATCCCCCGACTTCGCCGAAATCACACTCGGTAATACAGAATCACGAGGGCTAAGCTGTGCCACAAACACATTTTCTAGTTTGCGATTGCGAATATCATCAATGAACACGACCGAAGAGCCGTCTGGCGTGCGTTGAAAACTGCCTGTTTGCAGCAGTTCAACTGAGTTTTCAGACGCCAGCTTCTCACGAATCTGTACTTCTTGTTCTTGAGTCCATGGCGCGAGCCAAAATGCGTTCACAGCGGCCAACGTCGTGGTAATAACCGCTAGATACATGGCGGCACGAATAAGGAATTTGTTGCCAATGCCCGTGGCATTCATAACGGTAATTTCACTTTCAGCGTATAGACGCCCAAAAGTTACCAATATGCCTATGTATATACTCAACGGGAACATCAAAAGCCCCATGGTTGGCATACTGATGCCCGCTAACGTCATGATGAGCCCAGCAGGAATACTTCCATCTGACGCGTCAGCAAGCACTTGGATAAATTGACGACTGAAAAACACGAGAAAGAGCACGAAAAAGATGGCTAACTGGCTCTTAACTGTTTCTCTGATCAAATATCTAACAATAATCACAGTGAAAACACCTATACAAAACTTGTTTTTTTGATTGAATCGCTATAGTTTTCGGGTAAACCTTTTATTTTTTACTTTTTTGATCGATTCTTATCTTTAGATTATAGGCCGAATTGGCACATAAATTTCAAACACTAATAATCGATTATCTAACATTTAGTTCTATTTGTCTTTAGGATGTAGGAGTACGCATGGAGTTTAGTGTAAAAAGTGGCAGTCCAGAGAAACAACGCAGTGCGTGCATTGTCGTTGGTGTTTTCGAGCCACGTCGTCTCTCTCCAGTTGCAGAGCAGCTGGACAAAATCAGTGATGGCTATATCAGCTCGCTGCTTCGCCGTGGTGACCTTGAAGGTAAACCGGGCCAAATGCTTCTTCTTCACCAAGTACCAGGAGTACTATCAGAGCGTGTTCTTCTCGTAGGCTGTGGTAAAGAGCGTGAGCTTGGCGAGCGCCAATACAAAGAAATTATCCAAAAAACCATCAGCACGCTGAACGAAACAGGTTCAATGGAAGCGGTGTGCTTCCTGACAGAACTTCACGTTAAAGGTCGCGATACGTACTGGAAAGTGCGTCAAGCCGTTGAAGCAACCAAAGATGGTCTTTACACATTTGACCAGTTCAAGAGCAGCAAGCCAGAAACTCGTCGTCCACTGCGCAAGTTAGTATTCAACGTACCAACTCGCCGTGAACTAAACCTAGGCGAAAAAGCGATCGCCCACGGCCTTGCTATCTCATCTGGTGTGAAAGCGTCAAAAGACCTTGGCAACATGCCACCAAACATTGCCAACCCTGCTTATCTAGCCTCTCAAGCACGTCGTCTTGCAGATGACTATGACACCGTGACAACTAAGATCATCGGTGAGCAAGAGATGGAAAAACTGGGTATGACCTCTTACCTAGCGGTCGGTCGTGGCTCTAAGAACGAATCTATGATGTCCATAATGGAATATAAGGGCAACCCAGATCCAGACGCGAAACCTATCGTGCTTGTTGGTAAAGGTCTAACGTTCGACTCAGGCGGTATCTCACTAAAACCGGGTGAAGGTATGGATGAGATGAAGTACGACATGTGTGGTGCAGCTTCTGTATTCGGTACCATGAAAGCACTAGCGAAGCTGAACCTACCAATTAACGTTGTAGCGGTACTCGCTGGTTGTGAAAACATGCCTGGTAGTAACGCTTACCGCCCTGGTGACATCTTAACAACCATGTCCGGCCAAACGGTTGAAGTGTTGAACACGGATGCGGAAGGTCGCTTAGTATTGTGTGATGCACTAACGTACGTTGAGCGCTACGAACCAGAGTGTGTTGTTGACGTGGCTACGCTAACTGGTGCTTGTGTTATCGCACTGGGTCACCACATCAGCGGTGTTATTTCCAACCACAACCCACTTTCTCACGAGCTCGTTAACGCTTCTGAGCAAGCAGGTGACCGTGCTTGGCGTCTACCTATGGCTGACGAGTACCAAGAACAGCTCGCTAGCCCGTTTGCAGACATGGCAAACATCGGCGGCCGCCCTGGCGGTACTATCACTGCTGGCTGCTTCCTATCGCGCTTTGCGAAAAAGTATCACTGGGCTCACCTAGACATCGCTGGTACCGCATGGAAGTCGGGTAAAGCGAAAGGCTCTACCGGTCGTCCAGTCTCACTACTTGTCCAATTCTTGCTTAACCGCAGTGGCCAAGAGACTGAAGAGTAATCATAAAAAGGGCCGCAAGGCCCTTTTTTAGTTTTGAGCACCAGCAAACCCTCGGTATACAGAAGCAACGATATGAATACGGCAACGTTCTACATTATTGGTGAAAACTCTGAGCAAGCGACAGAGCGAGGCTGGTTTGCCTATGCGCACTTTCTCACTCGTCACTTCGTAGGGCAAGGTGCCAAACTCTATATCAATTGCACCGACAGGCAGCATGCGGAAGCGGTAGCGGAGTTCTTTTGGCAAGCTTCCCCAGAGCAATTTATTGCCCACAATTTAGTGGGGGAAGGACCAAAGAATGGCACACCTGTTGAAATTGGTTTTGAGGGGCTTAAACCCAGTTGGAACCGTCAATTGGTAATAAATATGGCCAATAGTCACGCAACCTTTGCGAACTCCTTTGGTCAAGTGGTAGACTTCGTCCCTTGCGAAGAAAAAGCTAAGCAAGTTGCGCGAGAAAGGTATAAAATTTACCGTCAAGCGGGCTATCAGCTACAAACCATTGAGATTCAGCATTCAGAATCCTAATCAAGGTCAATCCTTATAAGTAAGCGCGACACACTCTCGTTTATTTATAAGGTTTGGCAAATTTCTTTCACAGATTAAAGTAAGTATCCAAGAAAGCTATGGAAAAGACATATAACCCACAATCTATCGAACAAGCTCTGTACCAGACTTGGGAAGAGAAAGGCTACTTTAAGCCACACGGTGACACATCTAAAGAATCATACAGCATCATGATCCCGCCACCGAACGTCACTGGTAGCTTACACATGGGTCACGCTTTCCAAGATACCATCATGGATACACTAATCCGTGCTGAGCGCATGAAAGGCAAGAACACCCTTTGGCAGGTAGGTACCGACCACGCGGGTATCGCAACGCAAATGGTTGTTGAGCGCAAGATCGCTGCAGAAGAAGGCAAAACCAAGCACGATTACGGTCGTGATGCGTTCATCGACAAAATCTGGGAATGGAAAGGCGAGTCTGGTGGCACGATCACTAAACAGCTTCGTCGCCTAGGTGCTTCTGTCGATTGGGATCGTGAGCGCTTTACTATGGATGAAGGCCTGTCTAACGCCGTTCAAGAAGTCTTTGTTCGCCTATACGAAGACGACCTCATCTACCGCGGTAAGCGTCTGGTTAACTGGGATCCAAAGCTACACACAGCAATCTCAGATCTAGAAGTAGAAAACAAAGACAAAAAAGGCCACATGTGGCACTTCCGCTACCCACTAGCGGATGGCGTTAAGACCGCTGAAGGCAAAGACTACATCGTTGTTGCAACGACACGTCCTGAAACCATGCTTGGTGATACTGGCGTTGCCGTAAACCCAGAAGATCCGCGCTACAAAGATCTTATTGGTAAAGAAATCCTGCTTCCTATCGTTGATCGCCGCATCCCTATCGTGGGTGACGAGCATGCCGATATGGAAAAAGGCACGGGCTGTGTGAAGATCACACCTGCACACGATTTCAATGACTACGAGGTAGGTAAACGTCATCAACTACCGATGATCAACATCCTAACCTTCGATGCCAACATCCGTGACGCCGCTGAAGTATTTAACACCAACGGTGAAGCAAGCGATGCATACGCAACCGAGCTTCCAGCGAAATACCACGGCATGGAGCGCTTTGCTGCTCGTAAAGCTATCGTGGCAGAATTCGAAGAGCTGGGTCTTCTTGATGAGATCAAAGATCACGACCTAACGGTTCCTTACGGCGACCGTGGCGGCGTGGTTATTGAGCCAATGCTAACGGACCAATGGTACGTTCGTACTGCCCCTCTTGCTGAAACAGCTACCAAAGCCGTTGAAGACGGCGAAATCCAGTTCGTACCTAAGCAATACGAAAACATGTACTTCTCTTGGATGCGCGACATTCAAGACTGGTGTATCTCTCGTCAGCTTTGGTGGGGTCACCGTATCCCTGCATGGTACGACAACGACGGCAATGTATACGTAGGTCGCACTGAAGAAGAAGTTCGTGAGAAGAACGGTTTGGCTCCAGTTGTTGTACTGCGTCAAGACGATGACGTACTGGATACTTGGTTCTCTTCTGCACTATGGACATTCGGCACGCAAGGCTGGCCAGAAAACACTGAAGATCTAAAAACCTTCCACCCGTCAGACGTACTGGTAACAGGTTTCGACATCATCTTCTTCTGGGTTGCGCGCATGATCATGATGACCATGCACTTCTGTAAAGATGAAAACGGTAAGCCACAAGTACCATTTAAGACAGTTTACGTTACGGGCCTAATCCGTGACGAGAACGGCGACAAGATGTCGAAGTCAAAAGGTAACGTGCTTGACCCAATCGATATGATTGATGGTATCGACCTAGAGTCTCTGGTTGAGAAGCGTACTGGCAACATGATGCAGCCTCAACTAGCGAAGAAGATCGAGAAAAACACACGCAAGACGTTCGAAGATGGCATTGAACCATACGGTACTGACGCACTTCGCTTCACTCTTGCAGCAATGGCGTCTACCGGTCGCGATATCAACTGGGATATGAAGCGTCTTGAGGGTTACCGTAACTTCTGTAACAAGCTGTGGAACGCAAGCCGTTACGTACTGATGAACACTGAAGACCAAGATTGTGGCTTCGGCGAAGGTAACATCGAGTACTCACTAGCAGACAAGTGGATCGAGTCTCAGTTTGAACTAGCAGCAAAAGAGTTTAACGCTCACCTAGACAACTACCGTCTAGACATGGCTGCGAACACTATCTACGAGTTCATCTGGAACCAATTCTGTGACTGGTACCTAGAGCTTACTAAGCCAGTTCTATGGAAAGGTAACGAAGCACAGCAACGCGGTACACGTCGCACGCTGATCACTGTACTTGAGAAGACACTTCGTCTTGCTCACCCAGTACTGCCATACATCACTGAAACTATCTGGCAAAGCGTGAAACCGCTAGTAGACGGTGTTGAAGGCGACACAATTATGCTTCAAGCTCTGCCTCAGTTTGAGGAAGCGAACTTCAACCAAGAAGCGCTTGATGATATCGAATGGGTGAAAGCATTCATCACTAGCATCCGTAACCTTCGTGCAGAGTACGACATTGCCCCAAGCAAAGGTCTGGATGTAATGCTGAAAGTTGCTGACGAGAAAGACGCAGCACGCCTTGAAGCAAACAAAGCGGTACTCGCTTCGCTAGCTAAACTAGAAGACATCAAGGTACTGGCTGAAGGCGAAGAGACTCCAGCATGTGCAACCGCACTGGTTGGTAAGTCTGAGCTGATGATCCCAATGGCAGGTCTTATCGACAAAGACGCTGAGTTGGATCGTCTAGCGAAAGAGATCGCTAAGACTCAAGGCGAGATCAAGCGTATCGAAGGTAAGCTAGGCAACGAAGGCTTCGTAGCAAAAGCACCTGAAGCAGTCGTTGCTAAAGAGCGTGAGAAGCTAGAAGGCTACAAAGAAACGCTAGTTAAGCTTGAAGAGCAAAAGCAAACTATTGCTGCACTTTAATTAGCAAGTCTAAAAAACAGAAGCCGAGAGTGGTAACACTCTCGGCTTTTTTTATGTTTGAAGGACTGAGCTTACTTCAACACGGTCTCTAGAGCCTTCAAGCAAAGCGCGACGTTCTCTCTTCGGGCTCCATAACCCATCAAACCAATACGCCATGCTTTTCCTGCGAGCGCTCCCAGACCGGCTCCAATCTCAAGGTTGTACTCTTCTAACAGCTGCGACCTTACCGCGGCATCATCCACGCCTTCTGGAAGATAGACAGCATTAAGTTGCGGCAGACGACTTTGTTCTTCAACCACAAAACTCAGCCCCAGGTTTTCGAGCCCTTCACGTAGCAACATATGCATATCTTTATGGCGCTGCCACGCATTCTCAAGGCCTTCATTCTTCAAAAGCACCAAGGACTCATGAAGCGCGTAAAGGCTGTTTACTGGTGCTGTGTGGTGATAACTACGCTTACCTTCCCCACTCCAATAACCTAACACCAAGCTCTGATCCAAGAACCAGCTCTGAACAGGCGCTTGTCGGGACTTAATAACTTCAATGGCTGCAGGGGACAGGGTGACTGGCGATAAACCAGGAACACAAGACAAACACTTCTGGCTACCTGAGTAAACGGCATCCAACTGCCACTCGTCTACCAATAGTGGAACACCACCAAGCGAGGTTACTGCATCCACAATAGATAGCATGTTGTGCTGCTTAGCAAGCGCACCTAACGCTTTAGCATCAGTCACTGCACCAGTAGAGGTCTCAGCGTGCACAAACGCAAGGATCTTCGCATCAGGATGCTCAGCTATCGCCTGTTCGACTTTCGGTACCGAAACAGGCGCTCCCCACTCATCATCCACTACAATCGCTTCACCGCCACAGCGAACCACGTTCTCACGCATGCGCTCACCAAACACGCCGTTACGGCACACGATAACCTTATCGCCCGGCTCGACTAGGTTTACAAAGCAAGTTTCCATACCCGCACTACCCGGAGCCGAGACCGCGATTGTAAATTCATTCTCGGTTTGGAATGCGTATTTCAGTAGCGCCTTAAGCTCATCCATCATCCCGATAAAAAGCGGATCAAGGTGACCTATCGTTGGGCGGCTTAAGGCCTGCAACACTTGCGGATAGATATCGGATGGGCCAGGTCCCATTAGGGTTCGGTGAGGGGGCACAAAGCTTGAAATGGTCATGGGCAGTTATCCTATTAGGTTATTGTAGTTGTTGGGAAAAACATCACTTTGGACGTCAATGCCATCTACAATGGCGAAAAAACAACATTTTTGCAACATCCAACCACTCAAGTTTTTCATGTGAAATGCATAAACATCCATTGACTTTTGACACGCAAAAACGTTGAATAAACACACTATCTGCAGCCAATCGTTTTCATTGACGTTATCGATGCTGCAGCGGAAGAGGAGCACTGCCCAGGCAAGTGATTTGTGAAGCCGCAACTTCAATACAATTCACTCATGGGGAGCAGTGCCGAGATGAACTAAACTTGTCGGATTTAGTTTGTCGGTTAAATGGGCTGAATCCCTTTAACTGTCACCAAGAATTGGTGAAGAGCTTCTGAGGTCTATTCTAATATTCATATTCCTCTGCTCTATTTCTCTCTTCAAACATCGGATGTTGGGTTACCAACCTTAAACTTTAACTGGAAGTCCTGGAGAAACACTGTGAGCGCATTCAATGTAGCTAAATTTGGCGGAACTAGCGTCGCCAACTTCGAAGCCATGAGCCGTTGTGCCGAAATCATCGAAAATAACCCGCAAACCAAATTGGTTGTTAGCAGCGCTTGTTCAGGCGTGACCAACATCTTGGTTGAACTTGCAAATGGCGTTAAAGACGAGACTCGTCGCGCTGAGCTCATTAGCAAGCTTCGCAATATCCATACCGACATCATGTCAAAGCTTAATGATGTCAGCTCTATTGAAGCACGTGTAGACGCTCTGATCGATAAGGTAGCGACGCTATCGGAAGCCGCTTGCATTGCCGCGACTCCAAAGCTTACCGACCACCTAGTGGCATGTGGTGAACGTATGTCGACACACATCCTGACTCGCTTAATGCAAGAACGTGGTATCGATGCGGTGCGTTTTGATATTCGTGAAGCGCTTAAGACAGACAGTGATTACGGTAAAGCAGAACCAAACATCGAAGCAACCAAAGCAGCAGCGAGCGAGAAGCTGGTTCCTCTTTGTAAGCAGCACGTAGTGGTTACGCAGGGCTTTATCGGCTCTGATGAAGATGGCGAGACAACGACATTAGGTCGTGGTGGTAGTGATTACAGCGCGGCACTTATCGCTGAAGCCGTAGAAGCTGCAGGTCTTGAAATCTGGACCGACGTACCTGGTATCTACACTACCGACCCACGCATTGCACCCAATGCTCGTCCTATCCCAGAGATCAGCTTCAGTGAAGCCTCTGAAATGGCTAACTTCGGTGCCAAGATCCTGCACCCTTCAACACTACTACCTGCACTGCGTCATCAAATCCCAGTTTTTGTAGGTTCATCGAAAGCACCACAAGAAGGTGGCACTTGGGTACGACAAACCGTAGAGAGCGCACCTCTATTCCGCGCACTAGCTCTGCGCAATAACCAAACCATGGTAACACTGCGTAACCCTCGTATGTTCCAAGCCTATGGTTTCTTGGCAAACGTGTTTACAGTGCTTGCTAAACACAAGATCTCTGTTGATCTAGTAACGACTTCTGAGGTCAGTGTTTCTCTAACACTTGATCAAACTGACACGGGTGGCGGTGCACCAGAGCTCCCACTTGAAGCACAGCAAGAACTAGAGCAACTTTGTACTGTTGAAGTCAAACAAGGGCTTAGCCTTGTCGCGCTTATCGGCAACCAAATGAGTGAGACTAAGGGCTCTGCTGCGGAAGTATTCGATACTCTAGACAGCTTCAATATTCGCATGATCTGCTATGGCGCTAGCCCACATAACCTTTGCTTCCTTCTAGACGAAGGCGAAGCTAAAGATGCGGTAAAAGCATTGCATGAAGACTTGTTTGAGTAGACGGGAAACATTAAATAAAGGCGGTAGAAATACCGCCTTTTTTGTATCTATTGAATGGCAGAGGATTGAACTTCAAAAAGCTATAGATGTAAAAAGCCCTAGTCTTTCGACTAGGGCTTAGTATAAGTGGCGGAGTGGACGGGACTCGAACCCGCGACCCCCGGCGTGACAGGCCGGTATTCTAACCAACTGAACTACCACTCCGCAGTGGTATACTCGCTAATGCAAGTGTCCAAAATTTAAAGCCTGGCGATGTCCTACTCTCACATGGGGAAGCCCCACACTACCATCGGCGCTATTGCGTTTCACTTCTGAGTTCGGCATGGAGTCAGGTGGGTCCACAACGCTATGGTCGCCAAGCAAATTCTTAATTCGGAAAGCTGTTAATGCGTTCTCATACACATTCAATTCGTTCTTGCTTTGAGTCCATCAAAACCCTTTGGGTGTTGTATGGTTAAGCCTCACGGGCAATTAGTACAGGTTAGCTCAACGCCTCACAACGCTTACACACCCTGCCTATCAACGTTCTAGTCTCGAACAACCCTTTAGGACGCTTAAAGCGCCAGGGAAGACTCATCTCAGGGCTCGCTTCCCGCTTAGATGCTTTCAGCGGTTATCGATTCCGAACTTAGCTACCGGGCAATGCGATTGGCATCACAACCCGAACACCAGAGGTTCGTCCACTCCGGTCCTCTCGTACTAGGAGCAGCCCCCTTCAATCTTCCAACGCCCACGGCAGATAGGGACCGAACTGTCTCACGACGTTCTAAACCCAGCTCGCGTACCACTTTAAATGGCGAACAGCCATACCCTTGGGACCGACTTCAGCCCCAGGATGTGATGAGCCGACATCGAGGTGCCAAACACCGCCGTCGATATGAACTCTTGGGCGGTATCAGCCTGTTATCCCCGGAGTACCTTTTATCCGTTGAGCGATGGCCCTTCCATTCAGAACCACCGGATCACTATGACCTGCTTTCGCACCTGCTCGAATTGTCATTCTCGCAGTCAAGCGGGCTTATGCCATTGCACTAACCTCACGATGTCCAACCGTGATTAGCCCACCTTCGTGCTCCTCCGTTACTCTTTGGGAGGAGACCGCCCCAGTCAAACTACCCACCAGGCACTGTCCGCAACCCCGATAAGGGGTCGACGTTAGAACATCAACACTACAAGGGTGGTATTTCAAGGACGGCTCCACTAATACTGGCGTACTAGTTTCAAAGCCTCCCACCTATCCTACACATGTAGGGTCAATGTTCAGTGCCAAGCTGTAGTAAAGGTTCACGGGGTCTTTCCGTCTAGCCGCGGGTACACTGCATCTTCACAGCGATTTCAATTTCACTGAGTCTCGGGTGGAGACAGCGTGGCCATCATTACGCCATTCGTGCAGGTCGGAACTTACCCGACAAGGAATTTCGCTACCTTAGGACCGTTATAGTTACGGCCGCCGTTTACCGGGGCTTCGATCAAGAGCTTCGACCGAAGTCTAACCCCATCAATTAACCTTCCGGCACCGGGCAGGCGTCACACCGTATACGTCATCTTACGATTTTGCACAGTGCTGTGTTTTTAATAAACAGTTGCAGCCACCTGGTATCTGCGACTCCCCATAGCTCCATCCGCAAGGGACTTCACCGCGAGGAGCGTACCTTCTCCCGAAGTTACGGTACCATTTTGCCTAGTTCCTTCACCCGAGTTCTCTCAAGCGCCTTGGTATTCTCTACCCGACCACCTGTGTCGGTTTGGGGTACGATTCCTTACAATCTGAAGCTTAGAGGCTTTTCCTGGAAGCATGGCATCAATGACTTCACTACCGTAGTAGCTCGACGTCGTGTCTCAGCCTTAAAGAGAGCCGGATTTACCTAACTCTCAAGCCTACGCACTTGAACCTGGACAACCGTCGCCAGGCCCACCTAGCCTTCTCCGTCCCCCCATCGCAATTGTAAGAAGTACGGGAATATTAACCCGTTTCCCATCGACTACGCCTTTCGGCCTCGCCTTAGGGGTCGACTCACCCTGCCCCGATTAACGTTGGACAGGAACCCTTGGTCTTCCGGCGAGGAGGTTTTTCACCCCCTTTATCGTTACTCATGTCAGCATTCGCACTTCTGATACCTCCAGCAAACCTTACAGTTCACCTTCAACGGCTTACAGAACGCTCCCCTACCCAATACATAAATGCATTGCCGCAGCTTCGGTTTATAGCTTAGCCCCGTTACATCTTCCGCGCAGGCCGACTCGACTAGTGAGCTATTACGCTTTCTTTAAATGATGGCTGCTTCTAAGCCAACATCCTAGCTGTCTAAGCCTTCCCACATCGTTTCCCACTTAGCTATAATTTGGGACCTTAGCTGGCGGTCTGGGTTGTTTCCCTCTCCACGACGGACGTTAGCACCCGCCGTGTGTCTCCCGGATAGTACTTACTGGTATTCGGAGTTTGCAAAGGGTTGGTAAGTCGGGATGACCCCCTAGCCTTAACAGTGCTCTACCCCCAGTAGTATTCGTCCGAGGCTCTACCTAAATAGATTTCGGGGAGAACCAGCTATCTCCAGGTTTGATTGGCCTTTCACCCCTAGCCACAAGTCATCCGCTAATTTTTCAACATTAGTCGGTTCGGTCCTCCAGTTGATGTTACTCAACCTTCAACCTGCCCATGGCTAGATCACCTGGTTTCGGGTCTATATCCAGAGACTGAACGCCCAGTTAAGACTCGGTTTCCCTACGGCTCCCCTAAACGGTTAACCTTGCCACTGAATATAAGTCGCTGACCCATTATACAAAAGGTACGCAGTCACACCACGAAGGTGCTCCTACTGCTTGTACGTACACGGTTTCAGGTTCTATTTCACTCCCCTCACAGGGGTTCTTTTCGCCTTTCCCTCACGGTACTGGTTCACTATCGGTCAGTCAGTAGTATTTAGCCTTGGAGGATGGTCCCCCCATATTCAGACAGGATATCACGTGTCCCGCCCTACTCGATTTCACTGATGATGAGATGTCGGTTACGGGGCTATCACCCTGTATCGCGGCACTTTCCAGAGCCTTCACCTGTCTCATTAAAAGCTTAAGGGCTAATCCAATTTCGCTCGCCGCTACTTTCGGAATCTCGGTTGATTTCTCTTCCTCGGGGTACTTAGATGTTTCAGTTCCCCCGGTTCGCCTCGCTGAGCTATGTATTCACTCAGCGATACCTACTTATGTAGGTGGGTTTCCCCATTCAGGAATCTCAGACTCACAGGTTATTACTACCTAATCTGAGCTTATCGCAAGTTATTACGCCTTTCATCGCCTCTGACTGCCAAGGCATCCACCGTGTACGCTTAGTCACTTAACCATACAACCCCAAAGGGTCTTTCTATTTGTCTTCACTTTTGAAAAGTGAAAGCAAACGGTCAAACAACCAAAGTTGTCTGCATTTTTATACATGTGCAGACTCGATTTTGCCGGACTCAAATATGAATAGCTTTCGCTATTCCCAAGAACACTTGAATGTGTGTTGGTACCTAATTCTAAGAATTAGGATTTGAGAACTTTTAATTGAATAAGAATAATCAATTCTTATTCGTCAGCTTTCCAAATTGTTAAAGAGCTAATTACTTTAAATAAGTAACCATTTTTAAATATTCTCGAGAGAAAACACTTAAAGATGGTGGAGCTATGCGGGATCGAACCGCAGACCTCTTCGCTGCCAGCGAAGCGCTCTCCCAGCTGAGCTATAGCCCCATCTGGAAAAGGTTTCCTTACTCTTAACTTACAAACCTAATCAATCTGTGTGAACACTCATCGCAATAATCTTTCGTATAAGGAGGTGATCCAGCCCCAGGTTCCCCTAGGGCTACCTTGTTACGACTTCACCCCAGTCATGAACCACAAAGTGGTGAGCGTCCTCCCGAAGGTTAAACTACCCACTTCTTTTGCAGCCCACTCCCATGGTGTGACGGGCGGTGTGTACAAGGCCCGGGAACGTATTCACCGTGGCATTCTGATCCACGATTACTAGCGATTCCGACTTCATGGAGTCGAGTTGCAGACTCCAATCCGGACTACGACGCACTTTTTGGGATTCGCTCACTTTCGCAAGTTGGCCGCCCTCTGTATGCGCCATTGTAGCACGTGTGTAGCCCTACTCGTAAGGGCCATGATGACTTGACGTCGTCCCCACCTTCCTCCGGTTTATCACCGGCAGTCTCCCTGGAGTTCCCACCCGAAGTGCTGGCAAACAAGGATAAGGGTTGCGCTCGTTGCGGGACTTAACCCAACATTTCACAACACGAGCTGACGACAGCCATGCAGCACCTGTCTCAGAGTTCCCGAAGGCACCAAAGCATCTCTGCTAAGTTCTCTGGATGTCAAGAGTAGGTAAGGTTCTTCGCGTTGCATCGAATTAAACCACATGCTCCACCGCTTGTGCGGGCCCCCGTCAATTCATTTGAGTTTTAATCTTGCGACCGTACTCCCCAGGCGGTCTACTTAACGCGTTAGCTCCGAAAGCCACGGCTCAAGGCCACAACCTCCAAGTAGACATCGTTTACGGCGTGGACTACCAGGGTATCTAATCCTGTTTGCTCCCCACGCTTTCGCATCTGAGTGTCAGTATCTGTCCAGGGGGCCGCCTTCGCCACCGGTATTCCTTCAGATCTCTACGCATTTCACCGCTACACCTGAAATTCTACCCCCCTCTACAGTACTCTAGTCAGCCAGTTTCAAATGCAGTTCCGAGGTTGAGCCCCGGGCTTTCACATCTGACTTAACTAACCACCTGCATGCGCTTTACGCCCAGTAATTCCGATTAACGCTCGCACCCTCCGTATTACCGCGGCTGCTGGCACGGAGTTAGCCGGTGCTTCTTCTGTCGCTAACGTCAAACGATGCCGCTATTAACGACACCGCCTTCCTCACGACTGAAAGTGCTTTACAACCCGAAGGCCTTCTTCACACACGCGGCATGGCTGCATCAGGCTTGCGCCCATTGTGCAATATTCCCCACTGCTGCCTCCCGTAGGAGTCTGGACCGTGTCTCAGTTCCAGTGTGGCTGATCATCCTCTCAGACCAGCTAGGGATCGTCGCCTTGGTGAGCCATTACCTCACCAACTAGCTAATCCCACCTGGGCATATCCTGACGCGAGAGGCCCGAAGGTCCCCCTCTTTGAGCCGAAGCTATTATGCGGTATTAGCCATCGTTTCCAATGGTTATCCCCCACATCAGGGCAATTTCCCAGGCATTACTCACCCGTCCGCCGCTCGACGCCGTTAACGTTCCCCGAAGGTTCAGTTAACTCGTTTCCGCTCGACTTGCATGTGTTAGGCCTGCCGCCAGCGTTCAATCTGAGCCATGATCAAACTCTTCAATTTAAGATTTTGTCGGCTCAATGAATACTGACTTTAAACTACCTTAGTAATCTAAAGCTATTATCGTTACAACAGAACGATAATGAATTGACTGTGCCAAGTCTTTCGACTTGATTGGTCACTCAGTTCATTGAAAACCTAATTTGATACCGAAGTATCTAATTTGATTATCATCAACGAGTGCCCACACAGATTGATAGGTTTATATTGTTAAAGAGCTTTGCTTTCAGTGCCTTAGCACTTAAGCAGGACGCGTATAATACGCTTTCCACTTTGAAAGTCAACATAAAACTCTAAGAAAATCTCTTAAAACTTTATGGTGACCCGTCTACTTAAAGACAAGTCAAAATTAAAGCCTGGCGATGTCCTACTCTCACATGGGGAAGCCCCACACTACCATCGGCGCTATTGCGTTTCACTTCTGAGTTCGGCATGGAGTCAGGTGGGTCCACAACGCTATGGTCGCCAAGCAAATTCTTTAATTCGGAAAGCTGTTAATGCGTTCTCATACACATTCAATGTTCTTACTTTGAGTCCATCAAAACCCTTTGGGTGTTGTATGGTTAAGCCTCACGGGCAATTAGTACAGGTTAGCTCAACGCCTCACAACGCTTACACACCCTGCCTATCAACGTTCTAGTCTCGAACAACCCTTTAGGACACTTAAAGTGCCAGGGAAGACTCATCTCAGGGCTCGCTTCCCGCTTAGATGCTTTCAGCGGTTATCGATTCCGAACTTAGCTACCGGGCAATGCGTCTGGCGACACAACCCGAACACCAGAGGTTCGTCCACTCCGGTCCTCTCGTACTAGGAGCAGCCCCCTTCAATCTTCCAACGCCCACGGCAGATAGGGACCGAACTGTCTCACGACGTTCTAAACCCAGCTCGCGTACCACTTTAAATGGCGAACAGCCATACCCTTGGGACCGACTTCAGCCCCAGGATGTGATGAGCCGACATCGAGGTGCCAAACACCGCCGTCGATATGAACTCTTGGGCGGTATCAGCCTGTTATCCCCGGAGTACCTTTTATCCGTTGAGCGATGGCCCTTCCATTCAGAACCACCGGATCACTATGACCTGCTTTCGCACCTGCTCGAATTGTCATTCTCGCAGTCAAGCGGGCTTATGCCATTGCACTAACCTCACGATGTCCAACCGTGATTAGCCCACCTTCGTGCTCCTCCGTTACTCTTTGGGAGGAGACCGCCCCAGTCAAACTACCCACCAGGCACTGTCCGCAACCCCGATAAGGGGTCGACGTTAGAACATCAACACTACAAGGGTGGTATTTCAAGGACGGCTCCACTAATACTGGCGTACTAGTTTCAAAGCCTCCCACCTATCCTACACATGTAGGGTCAATGTTCAGTGCCAAGCTGTAGTAAAGGTTCACGGGGTCTTTCCGTCTAGCCGCGGGTACACTGCATCTTCACAGCGATTTCAATTTCACTGAGTCTCGGGTGGAGACAGCGTGGCCATCATTACGCCATTCGTGCAGGTCGGAACTTACCCGACAAGGAATTTCGCTACCTTAGGACCGTTATAGTTACGGCCGCCGTTTACCGGGGCTTCGATCAAGAGCTTCGACCGAAGTCTAACCCCATCAATTAACCTTCCGGCACCGGGCAGGCGTCACACCGTATACGTCATCTTACGATTTTGCACAGTGCTGTGTTTTTAATAAACAGTTGCAGCCACCTGGTATCTGCGACTCCCCATAGCTCCATCCGCAAGGGACTTCACCGCGAGGAGCGTACCTTCTCCCGAAGTTACGGTACCATTTTGCCTAGTTCCTTCACCCGAGTTCTCTCAAGCGCCTTGGTATTCTCTACCCGACCACCTGTGTCGGTTTGGGGTACGATTCCTTACAATCTGAAGCTTAGAGGCTTTTCCTGGAAGCATGGCATCAATGACTTCACTACCGTAGTAGCTCGACATCGTGTCTCAGCCTTAAAGAGAGCCGGATTTACCTAACTCTCAAGCCTACGCACTTGAACCTGGACAACCGTCGCCAGGCCCACCTAGCCTTCTCCGTCCCCCCATCGCAATTGTAAGAAGTACGGGAATATTAACCCGTTTCCCATCGACTACGCCTTTCGGCCTCGCCTTAGGGGTCGACTCACCCTGCCCCGATTAACGTTGGACAGGAACCCTTGGTCTTCCGGCGAGGAGGTTTTTCACCCCCTTTATCGTTACTCATGTCAGCATTCGCACTTCTGATACCTCCAGCAGACCTTACAATCCACCTTCAACGGCTTACAGAACGCTCCCCTACCCAATACATAAAATGCATTGCCGCAGCTTCGGTTTATAGCTTAGCCCCGTTACATCTTCCGCGCAGGCCGACTCGACTAGTGAGCTATTACGCTTTCTTTAAATGATGGCTGCTTCTAAGCCAACATCCTAGCTGTCTAAGCCTTCCCACATCGTTTCCCACTTAGCTATAATTTGGGACCTTAGCTGGCGGTCTGGGTTGTTTCCCTCTCCACGACGGACGTTAGCACCCGCCGTGTGTCTCCCGGATAGTACTTACTGGTATTCGGAGTTTGCAAAGGGTTGGTAAGTCGGGATGACCCCCTAGCCTTAACAGTGCTCTACCCCCAGTAGTATTCGTCCGAGGCTCTACCTAAATAGATTTCGGGGAGAACCAGCTATCTCCAGGTTTGATTGGCCTTTCACCCCTAGCCACAAGTCATCCGCTAATTTTTCAACATTAGTCGGTTCGGTCCTCCAGTTGATGTTACTCAACCTTCAACCTGCCCATGGCTAGATCACCTGGTTTCGGGTCTATATCCAGAGACTGAACGCCCAGTTAAGACTCGGTTTCCCTACGGCTCCCCTAAACGGTTAACCTTGCCACTGAATATAAGTCGCTGACCCATTATACAAAAGGTACGCAGTCACACCACGAAGGTGCTCCTACTGCTTGTACGTACACGGTTTCAGGTTCTATTTCACTCCCCTCACAGGGGTTCTTTTCGCCTTTCCCTCACGGTACTGGTTCACTATCGGTCAGTCAGTAGTATTTAGCCTTGGAGGATGGTCCCCCCATATTCAGACAGGATATCACGTGTCCCGCCCTACTCGATTTCACTGATGATGAGATGTCGGTTACGGGGCTATCACCCTGTATCGCGGCACTTTCCAGAGCCTTCACCTGTCTCATTAAAAGCTTAAGGGCTAATCCAATTTCGCTCGCCGCTACTTTCGGAATCTCGGTTGATTTCTCTTCCTCGGGGTACTTAGATGTTTCAGTTCCCCCGGTTCGCCTCGCTGAGCTATGTATTCACTCAGCGATACCTGCTTATGCAGGTGGGTTTCCCCATTCAGGAATCCCAGACTCAAAGGTTATTACTACCTAATCTGGGCTTATCGCAAGTTATTACGCCTTTCATCGCCTCTGACTGCCAAGGCATCCACCGTGTACGCTTAGTCACTTAACCATACAACCCCAAAGAGTTTCAGATGAAATCTTGAGATTGTGCATTTGCTTTCACTTTTGAAAAGTGAAGACAAACTGGTAAACAACCAAAGTTGTCTGCAATTTTTATACATGATGCAGACTCGATTTTGCCGGACTCAAATATGAATCACTTTCGTGATTCCCAAGAACACTTGAATGTGTGTTGGTACCTACATCTTTCGATATAGGATTTGAGAACTTTTAATAGATAACAATCAATCAAATTGTTATCTGTCAGCTTTCCAAATTTTTAAAGAGCTAATCACTTCGTAATGAAGTAACCATTTTTAAGAACACTTAAGAAATGCGCTTAAAGATGGTATCCCGTAGGGGAGTCGAACCCCTGTTACCGCCGTGAAAGGGCGGTGTCCTAGGCCTCTAGACGAACGGGACACTAAGCAGTAAGTGTTGGGCACTTACTATTTTCTGCTTTCGCTTTTCAGCAAAAACAAAATCTCTTTATCTTTACAAACCTAATCAATCTGTGTGAACACTCATCGCAATAATCTTTCGTATAAGGAGGTGATCCAGCCCCAGGTTCCCCTAGGGCTACCTTGTTACGACTTCACCCCAGTCATGAACCACAAAGTGGTGAGCGTCCTCCCGAAGGTTAAACTACCCACTTCTTTTGCAGCCCACTCCCATGGTGTGACGGGCGGTGTGTACAAGGCCCGGGAACGTATTCACCGTGGCATTCTGATCCACGATTACTAGCGATTCCGACTTCATGGAGTCGAGTTGCAGACTCCAATCCGGACTACGACGCACTTTTTGGGATTCGCTCACTTTCGCAAGTTGGCCGCCCTCTGTATGCGCCATTGTAGCACGTGTGTAGCCCTACTCGTAAGGGCCATGATGACTTGACGTCGTCCCCACCTTCCTCCGGTTTATCACCGGCAGTCTCCCTGGAGTTCCCACCCGAAGTGCTGGCAAACAAGGATAAGGGTTGCGCTCGTTGCGGGACTTAACCCAACATTTCACAACACGAGCTGACGACAGCCATGCAGCACCTGTCTCAGAGTTCCCGAAGGCACCAAAGCATCTCTGCTAAGTTCTCTGGATGTCAAGAGTAGGTAAGGTTCTTCGCGTTGCATCGAATTAAACCACATGCTCCACCGCTTGTGCGGGCCCCCGTCAATTCATTTGAGTTTTAATCTTGCGACCGTACTCCCCAGGCGGTCTACTTAACGCGTTAGCTCCGAAAGCCACGGCTCAAGGCCACAACCTCCAAGTAGACATCGTTTACGGCGTGGACTACCAGGGTATCTAATCCTGTTTGCTCCCCACGCTTTCGCATCTGAGTGTCAGTATCTGTCCAGGGGGCCGCCTTCGCCACCGGTATTCCTTCAGATCTCTACGCATTTCACCGCTACACCTGAAATTCTACCCCCCTCTACAGTACTCTAGTCAGCCAGTTTCAAATGCAGTTCCGAGGTTGAGCCCCGGGCTTTCACATCTGACTTAACTAACCACCTGCATGCGCTTTACGCCCAGTAATTCCGATTAACGCTCGCACCCTCCGTATTACCGCGGCTGCTGGCACGGAGTTAGCCGGTGCTTCTTCTGTCGCTAACGTCAAACGATGCCGCTATTAACGACACCGCCTTCCTCACGACTGAAAGTGCTTTACAACCCGAAGGCCTTCTTCACACACGCGGCATGGCTGCATCAGGCTTGCGCCCATTGTGCAATATTCCCCACTGCTGCCTCCCGTAGGAGTCTGGACCGTGTCTCAGTTCCAGTGTGGCTGATCATCCTCTCAGACCAGCTAGGGATCGTCGCCTTGGTGAGCCATTACCTCACCAACTAGCTAATCCCACCTGGGCATATCCTGACGCGAGAGGCCCGAAGGTCCCCCTCTTTGAGCCGAAGCTATTATGCGGTATTAGCCATCGTTTCCAATGGTTATCCCCCACATCAGGGCAATTTCCCAGGCATTACTCACCCGTCCGCCGCTCGACGCCGTTAACGTTCCCCGAAGGTTCAGTTAACTCGTTTCCGCTCGACTTGCATGTGTTAGGCCTGCCGCCAGCGTTCAATCTGAGCCATGATCAAACTCTTCAATTTAAAGTTTTGATTCCCTAAATAAATAGGGGAGGCTCAATGAATACTGAACATTACATAAGTAATGTTTGAATTGACTGTGCTGAATCTTTCGATTCAATGGTCACTTCGTTTCATTGAAACCTAATTTGATACCGCTCTTTATTAAGAGAAATATCTAATTTGATTATCATCAACGAGTGCCCACACAGATTGATAGGTCTATATTTTTAAAGAACATCTCTTCAACTGCTCGCTGCTGCGTTTCGTCTGAAGAGGCGGCTATTCTAGCGAGATAATTCTCAGTGTCAAACACTTTTTTCTAATTATTTTTGATTTTTTCAAATCTAACTAGAAGACCATCTTGTAAGCTGAATGCCTTACTGACTATCGCCTTGAACCCTTGTGGGCTCTGCCGTGTCAGTGGAAGCGCATTATAGAGAACCGATTCATCTTGGCAAGCCTTTTCTTGATAAAAAATTCAAAAATGACGTGTTTGAAGAAAAAACATACCAAGTGCCGTGAATTTGGCATTTATATAGTTAACTTTCGAACAGCCACCTATTCTCTCTCTTGCTTTTCCGAAGCACAGGATAAGGTATAAAGAGACAAGTCACTGAATAATAGTTCCTACTACTCACTTATCAGCCACGAGTTATAAAACTGAACAACAAACTAGTTAGTTTGCTCTTCGAAGTAGTAAGAGATTCGAGCGCGCGGATTCAAATACTCTCGGATCTCTTCAGGTAGTCTCTCCGGATGTATAACCGACTCGATCTTCAAATCTTTATTCTCTAGGGCGATGATCGGCGCTAGAAGCTTTGGTACCGTCGGGTCGTACATTAAAACGTTGGGGTTAAGAAGGCTGCCACTATTGATTGAAACAACCAGCCCCACCATGTCATTCGACAGTTTAACTACCGTACCCGGTGGATAGACCCCCATATATTTGATAAGGATATTGAGGTTTTCATTGTTGTAATGCTGCTTACCCTTCTTATAAAGATAGGATAACGCCGTGTAGGGGATTTTTTTCTCAGCCGGATTTTGATGATGACACAGATTATCGAAAGCATTGGCTACTGAGACAATCTGTGTAATGACATCAATTTCTTCGCCTTTCAAACCATTTGGGTAGCCAGTGCCATCCAGCAGTTCGTGGTGCTGCTCTATAACGGTGATAACCTCTTCAGGTAATGTATCAATGGCAATAGCGATGTCTTTACCATACTTAGTATGTAGCTTTAGGTAATTAAACTCTGGCTCAGTGAGTGGCGTGGCTTTACGCAGAATAGCAGATGGGATCTTAGCTTTACCGATATCATGGAACAGCGCTCCCATTGCAACCATCTTGATTGAAGCCGCATCCATTCCTTTAGCTTTGGCTATCATCATGGCCAAAATCGAAACGTTCAAGCAATGGAAGTAGAGGTCTTCAAACTCAGTTTTGCTGCCCATAAGGTGCAGCGTCACATCATCTTGGGACAGCAGCGACTCTACAATATCATCTACAAGCTGCTGCGCCTCTTTTGCTGCTTGTTCGGGGCGACTTCTAAGTTTGGTCATGAGGTTACGGATACGAGCAAGAGAGCGGTCAAACTCCTTCTCACAACGTGAGACTTTTCGGCGGTAAGCAGACAATTCTTCAATACGCTTTTGCTTCTCTTGCCAAAGCATATCCGATTCCGTTTTTGCTGATTCGTCGATAGGTTTTGACGACGCTTCTTGGACCGGTAAAGGAAGCGTATCACTCAGTTCAGGCGTGACGTAAACATACTTACAGCCCAGTTGCTTGATAACTTGAACTTGCTGATCAGACTTAACCTTAAACACGTTGAAAAGGAAAGGGTGCTCATTCCATTTGAGCGGTATCTTGATATGGAGTCCGGGTTGAATTCGATCCACAGATATTTTGATACTTGCCACAACTTTACTGCAATTTGGCTGAAAAACACGCGGCAAGTTTAAAGAAGTTCGAAGCTTAGTTCATCCCTTTATCAATAAAATGTGATTCAGTGATATAACTTATAGCACTATCAATAAAAATGCCCACTGTCGATGTGGGCATTGTTACTACTGTGATTTACGATCTAGGATCGCTTGAATCCGGGGGTCTAGCTTCTTACCATGCTGACTTTCATACTCTTCGCGCTTCAAATCAACCAAGTTTTTGACCGACTGACTTGGCAGCCCTTTCGGCACCTCGGTGACTAACTTGCCCTTTTCTTGCAAGCTCATCGCCTCGCGGTAGAACTCTTTAAAGCGTTTGACGATAATCGATTGTGGCAAGCGACGTAGTTCATAGCCTTTGTTTTGCATGATCCACTTTTCGATCTGATTCTTAGGCGTCTTACTTACCACACGATTCATGGCTTCAAGCGACTCAGATTCTGTCAACTGACTCTTGAGTAGCGCTAGCTCTCCCATGATAGGTGGCCACTTTTCACCAGCTTGCAAACGCTCACGACAATGCTGAATTACACGCATTAACTCTGACTCTGTCAGACTATCTGCAAAATCCAAAAAGCGTCCCGTTGGGCGTCGACCGTAGGACTTAATCCATGTCGACTCATAAATACTCAGCAAAGTACCAAAAATGTAGTTACACCAATCGCTTGGTTGTCGCTCAGTTTCAGTGTCTGTTTGCATCACTGCGCGAGAGCCGGTTGTAACAGGACGTGACTCTACCGGGTGAGATGCTTGAGGCTTAGCGACTTGAACTTCTGTCTTTGGCGCAGACTCAGGGCGTGAAGACTGGGATTTTGCAGACTTCAAGTGTTCTAGATTACTGCTTACTCCCATTTCACGGAGCTTTTTTTCCATTGCACCAAAATCTAAATTTTTTGGCTTATTGCCCGTACTCATATCGAACCTTTTACCTCAAGAACCGCACACACGGTATCTTATCAAAAATTAGGATTCTTACCTTGCCCACGCAGGTATTCACGAAACTCTTCTGATGGGCTCACCTCACCCGACTTTTGGCTTTGCTGGAACGACTGTCGTCGTCTTTCATCCGCTTGCCTCCGTCTATCCTCGGCTTGCTTCTCATTCACTATCCAGAGTCTCAACTTATTGAGCATCTGGGTAACAGACAGAAACTCATTCGCTCGCGCTTTGTAATAGACTACAAACTTCTCCCAGAACAAATGCGGATCGGCAGCCATGCCCGAGTGTAAAATGGATTGCATCGCCCACTCTGCAATCTCGTTCTCTTGCAAATCATGGGTCGAAATGTATTTAGCATTAGAGGGAGAACTAGAACGCTGTCTCGGTGCAGGTCGTTCATTTTGGCTATGAGTATTTTCAAAGTACTCTTGAAAGCCACCCGACCCTTTCATCATTTCTAGCCAATCACGTAAGATCGCATCGCGTCGTACATCATTCATATTACGAACGTCTCGCTCTCGAATAAAACGCTGCCAGAGGTTATCGCGACTTGCTACCGGTACCTTATAGAGGTTCATAGGATGATATGTCCACGGTGGCGCACTAGAGGCTTGTGGTGTTGTTACCACAGGCGTCTTCGGCTGGCTATCGTGTGCCATTGACGTTTCAATCACAGGCAAGCTATTCGGCTCAGATAAAGAGAGCGTTAGATGATGAATCTGACGAGAGCCAATTGACTCCACTCGCCCTTTCTCAAGCAATCCTTTTTGCGACAATGCAGTTAGCACATCGGCAAAGCCAAACTCTCCGAGCAAACACTCTTTTGCGACATCCGCAAGCGCAACAGCCACAGAGCCGTCCTGTCCACACAAGTCAGCCAACTTCAACAACACTAACTTATGGCTCGCTTCTAGATTGGTTTGTTGCCAAGCGAGATAGGTAAATTTTGCGCTCACAGTAATTCTCCTCTCTGATAGCTAGATTCTAGCGCTTAGCCGTGGTTGAGACAAACGAAGACCGCTAAGAATAAGACATGAGAGAAACACTCTCATAACAATGAAAAGGGTTTGTGATAGGTCCAGATACAACAAAGCCCCGACTTTCGTCGAGGCTTTATCGTTTAAATATGGTACCGGTGGGCGGACTTGAACCGCCACGCCCGAAGGCAACGGATTTTGAATCCGTCGTGTATACCAATTTCACCACACCGGCATCTTTGGACTGACGTCCTTTGATGTTTGGCATTATACGTAAGCATTTAGATCGCGCAAGAGCAAAACGCTGAATATTCTATTGTTTGCTGCTATTTTCACCACAATGTGAAGCAATGCGATGAGCAAGGCTTTCCCCCTGGCATTGAAATCGCTATGCTGTGGCGAGTTTAAGTTATGGAAGTTTGTCTCAATGGAAACCCAATCTCTCCCACCTGCAGGATTCTTTCGCAGGCTTGGTGCGCTGTTCTACGATAGCCTAATTATTCTTGCTGTGGTCATGATGGCTGGCGGTGTTGTTGTTGCGGTAATGGAAGCTCTGGTTGCTGCCGGGCTTATCTCCTACGCTCCTTATGCTGATGCCAGTGATCTTCTCGGAAACCATCCGTTTTGGAGCCCTGTGTATACCGCTTATCTCGCGTTTGTTTGGATCTACTTTATCGTATTCTTTTGGACCCGAGCAGGTCAGACGCTTGGCATGAGAGCCTGGAAGATTGAAGTACAGAACCTTGAAGGCGGTAGAATCACTGTGACTCAAGCGCTTATTAGACTCGCGACGTCTGCTTTTGGACTATCAAACCTTGCCGTTCCTATCGACCCGCAAAAGCGTGGCTTTCACGATATTTGGGCAAAAACTAAGGTCGTGGTGTTACCAAAAGCGAAATAACGCTTATGCCGATGAAAAAAGATTCTAGAGAAAGAAACAAAAAAGGTGCCGATAGGCACCTTTTTTAGTTATGGCTTTCAATGATTACGCTTTGAACGCTTTAAATGCATTGATTAGACCGTTAGTCGAGCTGTCGTGAGACGAGATTTCGCTGTCGTCTGCTAGCTCAGGTAGGATTTGGTTAGCCAGTTGCTTACCAAGCTCTACACCCCATTGGTCAAAGCTGAAGATGTTCCAGATAACACCTTGAGTGAAGATCTTGTGCTCGTACATCGCGATTAGGTTACCTAGAGTACGAGGAGTAATTTGCTTCACTAGGATTGAGTTAGTTGGGCGGTTACCTTCAAAGATCTTGAATGGTACAAGATCTTTCACTTCTTCCGCACTCTTACCCGCTTTTGCAAATTCTGCTTCTACTGTCTCTTTAGACTTACCGAACGCAAGTGCTTCAGTTTGTGCAAAGAAGTTAGACATGAGCTTCTGGTGGTGGTCGCTCACTTGGTTGTGAGAGATCGCAGGTGCGATGAAGTCACAAGGAATAAGCTTAGTGCCTTGGTGGATTAGCTGGTAGAACGCGTGCTGACCGTTAGTACCTGGTTCACCCCAGATAATTGGACCCGTTTGGTAGTCTACTGCGTCACCGTTGCGGTCAGTAAACTTACCGTTAGACTCCATGTTACCTTGCTGGAAGTACGCAGCAAAGCGGTGCATGTATTGGTCGTACGGTAGAATCGCTTCTGATTCAGCGCCGTGGAAGTTGTTGTACCAAATACCGATAAGAGCAAGCAGTACTGGGATGTTGCTTTCTAGATCAGTCTCAGCAAAGTGCTTATCCATCTCGTGAGCACCTGCTAGTAGCTCAACGAAGTTGTCATAGCCAACCGCTAAGATGATGGAAAGACCGATTGCAGACCATAGTGAGTAACGACCGCCGACCCAGTCCCAGAACTCAAACATGTTGTCTGTGTCGATACCAAACTCAGCAACAGCAGTTGCGTTGGTAGATAGCGCAGCGAAGTGCTTAGCAACGTGTGCTTCATCTGATGCAGACGCTAGGAACCAGTCACGTGCAGAGTGCGCGTTTGTCATGGTTTCTTGAGTCGTGAATGTCTTAGAAGCGACCAAGAATAGCGTTGTTTCAGGATCAACTTTCTTCAGAGTCTCTGCGATGTGAGTACCATCAACGTTAGACACGAAGTGCATGTTTAGGTGGTTTGTGTATGGTGCTAGCGCTTCAGTTACCATGTAAGGACCAAGGTCAGAACCACCGATACCGATGTTCACAACGTCAGTAATTGCTTTGCCAGTGTAACCTTTCCAATCACCAGAGATGATACGCTCAGAGAAGCCTTTCATCTTTTCTAGAACCGCGTTTACCGCTGGCATTACGTCTTCGCCATTCACCATGATTGGCGTGTTGCTGCGGTTACGCAGTGCAACGTGAAGAACAGAACGACCTTCCGTTTGGTTGATGGTATCGCCTGCAAACATCGCTTTGATTGCGCCTTTAAGCTCAGTCTCGTTCGCTAGAGCAAAAAGGTTGTTCATTGTTTCTTCGTTGATTAGGTTTTTTGAGTAATCAACAAGAATGTCAGAGCCGAAGCGTGTAGAGAATTTGCCAAAGCGGTCAGCGTCTTGTGCAAATAGCTCTGCTAAATCCATATCTTGCGCAGATTCAAAGTGCGCTGTCAGTGCTTTCCAAGCTTCAGTTTGCGTTGGATTGATGTTTTTCAACATGGTCTCTATCCCAATTTTTAGTCGGTTTTATTCCCAATCCCCCCAAGGAAAAGGAACCCCCAGTTTAGCGAATAATAAACAGTATATTCTAAATACAGACGAGTGCCTTTGATGATCACTCGTCGTTACAATCTTGTATGTTGTTCACAAAGCCGTGGCTTTGTTTAGTAATAAATTTTCAGGCGTAATTATGAACCAGAGCGCCTGTACGCTCCTTGAGTTAGGTCACGTATCGGTTCACAATGTAAACAAATTTAGTAAACACCTTATATATGCATAGCACTATAATACAGGGGAGTGATTATGTGGCAACAAAAGACCCTTTACCTCAGCGCGAAAAAACGTGGTTTTCATTTAATCACTGATGAAATTGAACAACAATTGCCACAACTGAGCGACTACTCTGTAGGTTTGCTACATCTTTTCATTCAACATACCTCAGCAAGTTTAACCCTGAATGAAAACGCTGACCCCACGGTACGCACGGATATGGAGAGCCACTTTAACCGCTACGTACCTGAAAACGCCCCTTACTACCGACATACCTATGAAGGGAGTGATGATATGCCTGCACATATTAAGAGCTCACTGCTTGGTGCAAGTGTGTCGATTCCGATTAGCAATGGTCGGTTAGCTTTGGGAACATGGCAGGGTATTTACTTGGGGGAGCATCGAGATTTTGGTGGTGAGCGTCGGGTTATTGCGACGTTGCAGGGGCAGGTTTGATAACTAGGCAGAGCTTGGTTCGCAGATCGCTGTAAGTAGATCCCCGCCTGCGCGGGGATGACGATTTAATCAGCTGTGATTCTTTGGTGTGACATATAGAGTCTAGCTTTTATCGCTATAGCTCATTTCGACACGTGAAGTCAATTTGGTCACTAGTTCATAAGCGATAGTACCGATGTGGTCTGCAACTTCTTCAGAAGGTAGTTCTTCGCCCCACAGGATGGCTTCATCACCTACTCGGTCCAAAGCATCTGGACCTAGGTCCACGGTGAGCATATCCATCGACACGCGGCCCGCGATAGGCACTTTTCTACCGTTCACCAATACCGGGGTTCCATTAGGAGCCGTGCGTGGATAGCCATCACCATAACCGATCGCAATCACGCCCACTTTGGTATCTCGCTCACTAGTCCAAGTTGCACCATAACCAACACTCTCACCTATTTTCACGTCACGGACGGCAATCAGATGAGACTTTAGGGTCATCACAGGCTTAAAGCCCATCTCAGCGGCCGTTTTGTCTCCAAATGGCGACACACCGTACATGATGATGCCCGGACGAACCCAATCGAGCTGACTTGGCTGCCACTCTAGAAGGCCAGCAGACGCCGCCATTGAGCGTTCACCATTGCAACCTTCAGTGAGCGAAAGAAACAGCTCAATTTGCTGCTTTGTCATCGGATTTTCGAGCTCATCAGCACAGCCAAAATGGCTCATGTATCGCAGCGGCTTTGCTACGTTATCACAGCGATGCAGACGCTCGACAAACTCTTGATATTGCTCTTCACGAACGCCGAGGCGATGCATGCCGCTGTCGACTTTAAGCCAGACGACAACCGGTCCTTCTAACTCAGCCTGTTCCAATGCGTCAAGTTGCTCATAACAATGGACCACAGTCTGAATATTGTTGGTGACCAGTACGGGTAAATCGTTCGCCGAATAAAACCCTTCTAACAACAAGATAGGCTTTACAACACCGCTCGCTCTTAGCTGCAGTGCTTCCTCAATACGCGCCACACCAAAGGCATCAGCACCCTCAGCATTCTTAGCAATATGTCTTAAGCCATGACCATAGCCATTTGCCTTAACCACAGCCATCACTTTGCTGTTTGGCGCTTTTTGCTTAATTCGCGCTAAATTGTGTGCCAACGCATCTAGGTTGATATGCGCTGTCGCTGCTTTCATATAACTCATGCCGAACCCTTACTATTCTTCATCAAACGCAGGACCGGAGTAGTTATCAAAGCGAGAGAATTGACCTTGGAACGTCAAGCGCACCGAACCGATAGGACCGTTACGCTGCTTACCTATGATGATTTCCGCAATCCCCTTCAATGCGCTGTCTGGGTGGTATACCTCATCGCGGTAGATGAACATGATAAGGTCGGCATCCTGCTCGATAGAGCCCGATTCACGAAGGTCCGAGTTTACCGGGCGCTTATCAGCACGCTGCTCCAAGGAACGGTTAAGCTGAGACAACGCCACAACAGGCACATTCAACTCTTTCGCTAACGCCTTAAGAGAGCGAGAGATCTCAGCGATCTCGAGGGTACGGTTGTCAGATAAAGAAGGTACACGCATCAACTGAAGGTAGTCGACCATGATGAGGCTAAGACCGCCATGATCACGTGCAATTCGACGAGCACGCGAGCGCACCTCTGTCGGAGTCAAACCTGAACTGTCATCAATGTACATGTTCTTCTTTTCCATGAGCATGCCCATGGTGGTGGAGATTTTTGCCCAATCCTCATCATCAAGCTGACCAGTACGGATCTTGGTTTGGTCAACACGAGAAAGCGAGGCAAGCATACGCATCATGATCTGTTCTGAAGGCATCTCGAGTGAGAAGATAAGGACAGGCTTGTCGCTCGACATCGCCGCATTCTCACACAGGTTCATTGCGAACGTGGTTTTACCCATAGAAGGACGCGCCGCAACGATAATCAAGTCAGAGCCTTGTAGACCGGCAGTCTTCTTGTTGAGGTCATTAAAGCCCGTGGTCACGCCTGTCACACCGTCTTGCGGTGTTTTGTAGAGGATCTCAATACGCTCTAAGGTTTTTTCTAGAATGTTATCAACGTTTTGAGGGCCTTCGTTTTCATTGGTGCGGTCTTCAGCAATCTTAAAGACTTTGCTTTCCGCCATGTCGAGAAGATCTTCTGATGAGCGACCTTGAGGGTCATAGCCAGCATCAGCAATCTCATTCGCCACACCAATCAAGTTGCGCACCAAAGCACGCTCAGCCACAATATCCGCGTAGGCATTGATATTGGCTGCACTTGGCGTGTTCTTCGCCAAATCTGCTAGGTAAGCAAAGCCACCCACATCATCAAGCTGCTCTCGAAGCTCTAGATGCTCAGAGAGAGTAATCAAGTCAAGAGGATGATTTTCTTCGAGGATCGCTTGGATACCTTCAAATATCAAACGGTGCGGTCGGCTATAAAAATCGCTACTGATGACTTTTTCTGCCACGGTATCCCAACGCTGGTTGTCCAGCAGCAAACCACCTAAGACCGATTGCTCCGCCTCTAAGGAGTGAGGAGGAACCTTCACTGAGTCCACTTGAGCATCTTTACTTTTTTGATTTCGGATATCCGCCATGACCTTACTCGATAACACACTAAGACCCACCATTATATACTCAAGTAAGTGTGGGCTAAAGCAAAGAAAACGCGACTAAAACGATGAATCATGAATCAAAATTTGACCTATCGCTGACGATGAACGAATATGCGACACATATAATCCCCTGCCCATTTCCCCATGCCATGAGGTTTTCGTGTCCAAGAAGTTGATATTTAGTTTAGTGCTGCTTGCTTCGCCGGCGATCTATGCTGAAGAGTTCACGCCTTCTGGTGACAACGAAGACACACCACCCTCACCTCTAAAAACTGAAGTCGAGTTTGGCTATCAGGCGCACTCAGGTAATACCGACTCTCAATCGCTAAACGCTCGTGTTGGCGCTGAATATACTGAGGGTAGACACCGTACCAATGGTGAGTGGAAGTACTATCAATTGTACAAAAATGGGGAAGAGGACAAGAACCAACAAAACTATTTGCTGCAGAGCGACTATAAGTTGGGTCCAAGGACCTATCTATACGGAAACTATAACGGTTTTACGTCTCGCTACAGCTCTTACTTTGAAGACCATACCGTTTCAGGCGGTTTTGGTTACCAGTTATTTAATACAGATTCAGTTTTGCTTGAAGCCGAATTTGGCCCAGGCTTTCGTTATCAAGAGCCTAACGTTGATGAAATCGATGATGATGAGATCATCTTCAAGGATATTGTGAAAGAAGCCATTGTGCGCGGTAACATTAATTTCTCTTGGAACCCACTGGATAACCTAACAGTCGCCACCAAACTTACCGTCACTGCAGGTCAAAGCAACACGCGTATGGATACGGAGTTAAACGTCACCAACGACATTACCGAGACCATCGCCCTTAAGCTGGCTTATGACAGTAAATACCATACCAAGGTACCTAGCCCTACCTTAAGCAAACGCGATTCAATCTTTACGGTTAATCTACTTTTCGCTTTCTAGCTTTCTTAGCTTTCTATCAAAGACAAAATCGGTCTTGCACTAATAGAAAATGAGCAAAAAAAAACACCAGCCGAGGCTGGTGTTTTTCGTGTTCTTGTAACTGAAATTACTCAGCAGCAACAACTTGTAGTGCGATTTGCGCGAAAACTTCAGAGTGAAGTTGAACGCTGATCTCGAACTCACCAGTTGTACGTAGAGCACCTTCAGGAAGGCGAACTTCGCTCTTAGCAACTTCAACGCCTGCAGCAGTGATTGCGTCAGCGATGTCACGAGTACCGATAGAACCGAATAGTTTGCCTTCGTCACCAGCTTTAGAAGCGATAACAACAGCTTCTAGAGCGTTAACTTTTTCAGCACGAGCTTCAGCAGCAGTTAGTTGCTCAGCAACTTTAGCTTCTAGTTCAGCACGACGAGCTTCGAACATTTCAACGTTAGATTTAGTTGCCATTACAGCCTTACCTTGTGGGATAAGGAAGTTACGAGCGTAACCAGATTTAACATTAACTGTATCGCCAAGACCACCTAGGTTACCGATTTTATCAAGTAGAATAACTTGCATTGTTTAATCCTCTTTTCTAAACGGTGCCGATTACTGATGCTTATCAGTGTACGGAAGTAGAGCTAGGTAGCGTGAACGCTTGATAGCGCGCGCTAGCTGACGCTGATATTTAGCGCTTGTACCAGTGATACGGCTAGGTACGATTTTACCAGCTTCAGTGATGTAGTTTTTAAGAGTTGCTACGTCTTTGTAATCAATCTCTTGAACGCCTTCTGCAGTGAAACGGCAGAATTTACGACGACGGAAGAAACGAGCCATGGGCTATCTCCTGATCTAAATTAAAGTCTTGATGTCGGTAATGGATAACCACTACCAAGTACTAAGTGAGTAACGAATTACTCTGCAGATGCTTCTGGCTTAGCTTCTGTACGCTCTTCACGACGTGGAGCACGCTCAGAACGCTCTTCTTTCTGCTTAAGCATGATAGAAGGCTCAGTAACAGCTTTTTTAGTACGCATGATCATGTTACGTAGAACTGCATCGTTGAAACGGAAAGCAGTTTCTAGCTCATCAATAGCTTCTTGTGGAGCTTCAACGTTCATTAGAACGTAGTGAGCTTTGTGAAGCTTGTTGATTGGGTAAGCCAGTTGACGACGACCCCAGTCTTCTAGACGGTGGATAGTACCGTTAGCTTCAGTGATAGAACCAGTGTAACGCTCGATCATGCCAGCAACTTGCTCGCTTTGATCAGGGTGCACCATGAATACGATTTCGTAATGACGCATTGGTTGCTCCTTACGGATTATTAGCTTCCACGTTTGGCTCGGTCGTCCAGAGGAAGCAAGGAACTAATAAAAAAGACCGAGAATTAAGGACCGCGAATGTTACAGAAAGGGCGGACAATAAGCAAGCAATTTTAGAGGTGAAACAACTACAGAAATTATGCAGTGCTGCTTAGGTGCAAAAAGCCTTGCTATTCATCAGCATAAATCTTCACCGTTAATGCCCCATCCACGCCAACAGAGGCTCGATACATGCCAGAACTGTTCATCGCAAAGTGGACATCGCCGTTGGCATCAATGGCGATCAAGCCGCCCTCTCCGCCCATCGTTTTCAGTTCACCTTGAATAATGGTCTCAGACGCCGTGTGTACATCTTCATTGAGATAACGCATGCGTGCTGCCACCTCTCCCGCCACCGTTTTGCGAATAAAATACTCGCCCATGCCTGTGGTTGAAACCGCAACATTATTATTCTCAGCGTAGGTACCCGCGCCTATGATGGCGGTATCACCCACACGACCATATTTCTTATTGGTTACACCGCCGGTACTGGTCGCTGCGGCGAGGTTGCCCTGCTTATCAAGCGCGACCGCACCGACTGTGCCGTATTTCTTATCATCGGGGTATTTGGATTCTGATAGCGCAAACAGCCCTTTTTCTTTCATCGATTGAAGCTGTTCATAGCGCCTCTCAGTAAAGAAGTAATCTTGTTCGGTGTAGTCATGACCTTGTTCAAAAGCAAACTTTTCCGCGCCTTCGCCAATTAAGAGCACGTGATCACTATCGCGCATCACATCACGAGCAAGCGCAATCGGGTTTTTGATATGCCTAACACCCGCCACAGCACCCGCATCTTGCTGCGCGCCGTGCATCACAGATGCGTCCATCTCCACCATCTCGTAGTGCGTTAATACAGAGCCTTTACCCGCGTTAAAATGGGGCGAATCTTCCATCACCTTTACCGCTGCAACCGTGGCATCGAGAGCATCACCTCCTGCTTCAAGAACCGCAGCGCCCGCCTGTACCGATTTGCTCAATGCATCAAGTATCTCTTGCTTGAGCTCATCACTCATCTGCGCTTTTAAAATCGTACCGGCACCACCATGAATAGCGATAGCAAAAGGCTGAGTCATACATCACTTCCTTATTATTCGTTCTGTTTCCAAGTACTATAAACGACAAAGGCCTCCCAATGGGAGGCCTTTGAAAAGCGTGTGATTAGTGAGAACCACAACCGCCGCCACCGCAGCAACCGTCTTCTTTCTTCTCACCGTGGCCTTCGCCACCACAACAGCCACCTTCTTCACCGTGACCTTCACCACCACAGCAGCCGCCGTGCTCAGCTTTGTGAATGTGACCGTGCTCGATTTCTTCTGCTGTTGCTTCGCGAAGTGCAACCACTTCAACGTCAAACGTTAGCGTTTGGCCCGCTAGCATGTGGTTACCATCAACCACAACTTCATCGCCGTCTACCTCTGTAACTTCTACAGGGATTGGACCTTGGTCAGTATCCGCTAGAAAACGCATACCTACTTCAATTGTGTCAACGCCTTGGAATACGTTAGCTGGAACACGCTGAACTAGCGCGTCATTGTGCTCGCCGTACGCTTCTTCTGGAGAAACAGTTGCAGTGAACTTGTCGCCTGCTTCTTTGCCTTCAAGTTCCTTCTCTAGGCCAGTGATTAGGTTGTTATGGCCGTGTAGGTAATCTAGAGGTGCTTCTACAGTTGCTTGGTCAACAACCACACCGTCTTCAGTTTTTACTTGGTACGCTAGGCTTACTACTGCGTTGTTAGCAATTTTCATGGATACTCCAAAGGATTGGCACTAAGACTAGACATTTAACTTCGCCCAATCTTATAAAAACAATGCCGCCGTTAGGCGGCGTGTGAGCATATTATGGGGATAGAAAATAGAAACTCAATCATTCCGGCTTAAAAATGCCGATTAATTCTTCATCACTTCGTTCAGATTTTTCTACAGCTTTAGGGGTTCGCTGCTCAGTGAACTCGCAATCTACGCACTCTACCCACTCAACATTGTTCTCGATCCACCAGCGTAGGCTGTCTTGTGTGGAACATTTCGGGCAACTCGCCCCTGCGATAAATCGTTTCTTAATACTGCTCATGTTACTTCCTACTATCCAGACGACTCTCGTCACCTAATCCCAAAAGTTTCGGGACTGGCGGTCGTTTTCCATTTCACGGCCAAAGATCTCTTCGAGCTCTTTACGAGCTTCTTTTGAGCGCTGCGCCAGTTCTTTGTCTTCACTGTGTTGCGGCAACAACTCCTTGAGCATGGCATTATCCAGTTTTTTAAAGTGCGCTTCTGCGCGTTTGGCCTCATAAGGGTGAAATCCTAGCTCAATCAGCGCCTGACGCCCTAAGTCAAGCGCCCCTAAGAAGGTCTCACGAGAATAGCGATCTACCCCGTGGTTCATTAACTGATACGCCTCTACGCGGCTGCGAGCTCGCGCCAGCACCTTAAGCGACGGGAAGTGCTGATGACACATATCCACCACTTCCATAATCTCTTCTGGAGAATCCGTGCAGACGATAATGGCTTCCGCTTTATGGGCACCTGCTGCCCTTAATAGGTCTAGCTGTGTAGCATCACCATAAAACACCTTATAGCCGTACTTTCTCAGCAGATGAATTTGGCTCGCGTCACTCTCTAGTACGGTGATTTTGACCTTATTGGCGTACATCAAGCGACCAACAATTTGTCCGAAGCGACCGAAGCCCGCAATGATGACTCGTGGCTGCCTATCTTCAACATCGGTTTTAATGGTGGTTTCTTGCTCATGATTGAGTGATCTCTCAAACCACTTTTTCTGTCCCATCAAAAGCAGTGGCGTGGTCACCATGGATAAGCTCACTACGACTAACAGGAAAGCCGACTCTTCGGCAGGCAACAGACCCTGAGCGCTGGCAGCAGTGAAAATAACGAATGCAAACTCACCACCTTGACTCAAAATAGCCGCCATCTTACTGCGCGCTTTCGGGCGAATACCGAATAGACGCGCCAACACATAAAGCAGCAAGCCTTTAATAACCACTAGAGAAACAACCGCAAGTAGAACCTTAAGCGGTTCAGAGACCAGTAGCCCTAAATTGACTGCCATGCCCACAGCGATAAAAAACAGACCAAGCAACAGACCTTTGAAGGGCTCAATGGCTATCTCTAGCTCGTGGCGATACTCACTCTCTGCAAGTAACACCCCAGCTAAGAAGGTGCCAAGTGCCATCGATAGACCCAGCTTTTGCATGAAGGCGGCAATACCCACCACCAGCAGCAGCGCCGCCACGGTAAACAGTTCACGTACGCCGCTCATCACCACATAGCGAAATAATGGTCGAATGAGGTAATGACCACCAACGAGCAGTCCGAGCACACCCGCTAACATCCACAGAATGTCATCCCAGTTACCTGCGGTGTTGCCTGCCAGTACCGGAAGCAGCGCTAACATAGGGATCACGGCGATATCTTGAAATAGCAGTACTGCAAAACCAGACTGACCCGTTTCGCCGCCCGCCAATCCTTGCTCTTCTATCACCCGCAGTGCAATCGCAGTGGAAGAAAGTGCTAGCGCCATCCCTATGGCTAGACTTGTCTGCCAAGTGAGCCCAAACAGCGAGGCGATGGCGGACAAGACTAAGGTGGTGACTAAGACCTGCGCACCACCAAGGCCGAGTATCGGTACCCGCATCTGCCACAGTTTCTTAGGGTTTAGCTCGAGACCAATTAGAAACAGCAACAACACCACGCCAAATTCAGCAAAGTGCAGGATCTCATCCACATCACTGATGAGACCGAGCCCCCATGGACCAATCGCCACACCCGCCAGCAGGTAACCCAGCACACTTCCTAACCCAAAGCGCTGAGCAATCGGCACAGCCACTACCGCCGCCGAAAGAAATATCACGCTGCTCTGTAGAAAATCATTCGCCATTGCCATCAGCCGCCTCCTTTGCCGCAAGCGACGACATCATTAAAGACTCATCGAAGGGGTGCATCAGCCACTGCCTGTAAAGCTCAGCATGCTGATAGCGATCCATGTCATCCACACGGCGAGACCAGTAGAGAACCAAAGGCTCCATCCAGTGCATTTTGCACAAGGCTGCGCTGAGCTCAAACGGCTGCAATATCTGCTCAAGTGGGTACTTGTTGTAGCCAGACTGGCTAAAGGCCGACTCTTTACCACCTGTCGTGATCACGCTGCGCCAATACTTACCTTCTAAGGCACAATCATCACCAAACGCAAAGCCTTTGCCCAGCACTCGGTCAATCCACTCTTTGAGCAACGATGGGCAGGAATACATATAAAGTGGATGCTGAAACACAATCACATCGTGCTCAAGTAGCAATTGATGCTCAGCATTGACGTCAATAAAGAAATCAGGGTACAGGGCATATAAATCGCGCAGGGTGACATTATCCAAGGATTGGATTTTTTTGAGCATCACCTGATTGGCGATAGAGTTTTGCGGCTCTGGGTGCGCATAGATCACCAGAACTTTTGGGGATTGGTTTGAGTGTTGTAATTCTGACGTCATTCCTTGAAAACCATCTCCATACTTACGGCTTCGTAAACTGCTCTCTCGTAACATCGAGAGTCAGTCACTATTGTTTACCCTAATCTTTAAGGGTAGACAGTGATGATTGTTATTGAAATCATTCTGTTTTTGTTATCAGTTTGTTCCATCATATACCAAACTTCACCGTTCGTGCAGGTTAGTTTGCCCCTGATTGCCTTGCTATTTATGACTTCTCACAAGGGATAATGATCGACATTTCACTGCTTTCCTCATAGTATTCGTGGGTCGAAATTTCAATCACTAGCTAGTTGTTTCCTTATGATCACCTTCTCTGATATTCAATTGCTTCGCGGCGGTAAACCACTGCTCGACCAAGCCTCTGCCACCATTCACCCTGGTGACAAAGTGGGTCTAGTCGGCAAAAACGGTTGTGGTAAATCCACTCTTTTTGCGCTGCTCAAAGACGAACTCTCCATTGATGCAGGCTCTTTTAGTCAGCCAGCCCATTGGGAGCTCGCTTGGGTTGCACAGGAAACCCCAGCACTAGAGCGCACCGCGATTGAATACGTGATTGATGGCGATCGTGAGTATCGTGCACTGGAACAAAAGCTGGTCGATGCTGAGCAGCAAGACAACGGCACTCTAGTTGCTGAGCTGCATGGCAAAATCGAAGTCATTGGCGGCTACAGCATCCGTGCTCGCGCGGCGGAGCTTCTTGATGGTCTTGGTTTTAGCCAAGAGCAGATGACGTGGAATTTGACCCAGTTCTCGGGGGGGTGGCGTATGCGCCTTAACCTCGCGCAGGCGCTATTGTGCCGCTCAGATCTACTGCTGCTCGATGAGCCGACCAACCACTTGGACTTAGACGCCGTCATGTGGCTTGAGCGCTGGCTGCAAAGCTACCCAGGCACACTGGTCTTGATCTCACACGACCGAGACTTCCTTGACCCAATTGTTGGCCGCATCATCCATATCGAAAATCAGTTGCTGAACGAGTACACAGGCAACTACTCCTCGTTTGAAGAGCAGCGCGCGCAAAAGCTCATCTTGCAACAAGCTCAATACCAGAAGCAGCAAAAGCAGATGTCGCATATGCAGAAGTATATCGACCGCTTCCGTTACAAAGCATCAAAAGCACGCCAAGCGCAAAGCCGTATCAAAGCGCTAGAACGTATGGAAAAAGTGCTGCCCGCTCAGTTTGATAACCCGTTTAGCTTCGAGTTCAGAGAGCCTGCGGCACTGCCAAATCCAATCATCATGATGGATGACGTTTCCGCGGGTTACGATGACAACATCATTCTTGAGAAGATCCGCCTAAACCTTGTTCCAGGCAGCCGAATTGGTCTATTGGGTCGCAATGGCGCTGGTAAATCCACACTGATCAAGCTGCTGTCAGGCGAGCTTGGCGCCAAAGGGGGTGATCTTAATTACTCTCAAGGCGTTAAAATTGGTTACTTTGCCCAGCACCAATTAGAAACCCTGCACCCAGAAGAGACGCCGCTGCAACACATGATGCAAATCGCCCCGCAGCACACAGAGCAGCAGCTTCGTGATTACTTGGGTAGCTTTGGCTTTCAAGGCGATAAAGCGCTTGAAAAAGTCGCGCCATTCTCTGGTGGCGAGAAAGCCAGACTGGTGTTAGCGCTTGTCGTGTGGCAAAAACCAAACCTATTGCTGCTCGATGAACCAACCAACCACCTTGATCTGGATATGCGCCAAGCCTTAACGCTTGCTCTGCAAACCTTTGAAGGCGCAATGGTCATCGTCAGTCACGATCGCTACCTACTGCGCGCGACAACGGATGACTTGTACCTAGTGCACGATCGTCAAGTAGCACCATTTAACGGTGACTTGGTTGACTACTATAAGTGGCTGACTGAGCAACAAAAGATTGAGCGTAAAGAGGCTCAAGCTAATGAGCCAGACAAAACCTCAAATAACAGTGCCGCTGCCAAAAAAGAGCAAAAACGCAAAGACGCCGAGTTTCGTAAGCAAACCGCGCCAATTCGCAAAACACTGACAAAGCTTGAGGAAAAAATGGATAAGTTATCCGCCCTCATCGCTGAGGCAGAGGAGCAATTGTCTGATACTTCTCTGTATGATGCGGAAAATAAAGCTAAACTTAATGAAGTACTTGCCAAGCAAGCCTCCAGTAAATCCGAACTTGAAGAAGTCGAAATGGACTGGATGGCGCAGCAAGAAGTTCTTGAGCAGATGGAACAGGAATTCAATCAGTCATGACCCGCGAGCACGCATCTTCAAACCTCACTTTTGATCACCTATGGCAGTTCAGCCTGCAATACTATGGGGTGCGTGAGGTAAAAGAGGCGTGCTTAAATCTGCAAAATCACTACCACGGCAACGTCAATCTGCTGTTGCTACTGAAGTGTCTGGACGAACAGGCACTTCGCTTCAATGCCGAGGATTGGCATCATATTCAATCCTGTCTCGGTCGCACGGAAAAACTGCTGCATCAATTTCGTGATATTCGCCGCCAACTCAAGCACAGTGTGGTTGATAGTCTCTATCGTGAAGCGCTTGAATTTGAACTTAGCCTTGAGAAGCAGCAGCAATCCGACCTTGTTGATTGCATTAATGCGTTAACGCTCAGTCCGCAACAAGGTGAAGCACTGGTACTCGGCTACTGTCGCCAACTTGGCGCTGAGCATCTAGGGCTTGTCTTCGCCAAACCCGTCAGCGAACTCGCTACCAAATAAACACCACACATGACGCAGTAAGCAGTGCCATACTGGAGTTAAAGCGGCGCCATGCCGTGGGTGTTGCCAGCCAGCGGCGAATAAAGGTGCCAAAGCCTACCCATACGGACGACGTTTGTATCTGAACCAGCAAAAAGATCACCGATATCCCCACCAGCGACCACCAATAGTAGTCACCGCTCAATGCAAACGAACTCACGGCGGTGACCGACATCACCCAAGCTTTTGGGTTCAAATATTGAAATGTCATGGCTTCAAAGCAGGTCATAGGCTTGGCTTTGCTATCAGACTCTCCTTTGTTGATCCCAGCGGTGAGAATTCGCCAAGCCAAATACAGCAAATAGGCGCTGCCCAGCCATTTGAGAACTTCTTGGACCATAGGGTAGGTTTGGAAGATCACGCCGAGACCTGCACCATTCAACAGGATCAAGCTGATCAGGCCGAGACCAATCCCAAGAAAGTGCGGGATCGATCTAACATAGCCAAAGTTAGCGCCCGACGCCGTTAACATGACATTGTTAGGACCCGGCGTCCCCGTCATGACCACGGCGAACAATGCCACTGATAGCAAAAATGACCAATCCATCCTTTTTCTCCTATTGCCACAAAATTGTATCGGTACAATTTTCACAAATACGTTGATTTATTGTTAATGCGAGCTCAAAATAACCCTAACAAAGCGATAAACCAGACGCAAAGGATTTATTGTCACCATGACAATCGAGACAATTACCGTATTCAAGCAAGATCCAGCGCCGATCTACAAGCAGATCGCCGATCAGATCGCCACGATGATCGAAGAGGGCGATCTTAAAGCAAACAGTAAGCTGCCTACTCACCGCTGGCTTGCAGACAAGCTCGGTGTCACGGTCGGCACCATTACTCGAGCCTATGCGGAGGTAGAACGAAGAGGCTTAGTAGAGGCAAAAGTGGGGGCTGGCACCTATGTCTCCGATACCAGTAAACCAAGCTGGGTGTTCGAGCAAAGCACAGTGGCACAAGGCGAAATGAATTTTGGCTATAACATTCCGCCTCTGCTCGACAGAGGCGATATGCTAAAACAAGCCATGCAGCGCATCTCAAGCTCGAACTCGCACCTCAACCAATTGATGCTTTATCAGCCACCCGCTGGACTTGATGCACACCGCAGCATTGTCGCTAAATGGCTCAATGAAAAAGGCATCAAGCTCGCCGCACATAGGATGTTGTTCAGTTCAGGCGCTCAGCATGCGATTCAAATGGTGCTCGACACCTTCACTCGCGCAGGCGATACCGTCTTAGTCGAAAAGTACACCTACCCTGGCGTGATTAGCTTGGCGCGTCAGAATCAGTTGACGCTCAAGGGCGTAGATATGGATGAGTTCGGCATCACGCCAGAGTCTCTAGAGGTTTGCTGCCAACGCTACTCTCCGCGTTTTATCTACTTAACACCCACACTTCAAAACCCAACCACCGCCATTATGCCTGAAGAGCGCCGCCGCGATATCTTGCGTATCTGTGAGTCCTATGATGTCTACGTGATTGAAGATGAAATAAACGGCCTGCTGCTAGAAAAAGCCCCTGCGCCCATGGTGAACTTCGCGCCTGAGCGGGTTATCCATATTGGTGCTTTCTCAAAGTGTCTCGCACCGGGTTTGCGAGTGGGTTATATGAGCGCTCCAGAAAAGCTGTATCAGCACCTCGTGATGACACTGCAAAACCATAGCTGGATGATAAGCCCGCTGCTCACTGCCCTAACCTGTGAGATGCTGACCTCAGGTGATGCCGAGCGTAACCTCAACATCATTCACAATGAGATGAAAAAGCGCATCGCTGTTGCAGTAGACGCACTGAGCGAGTTTAACCTTCGTTACCAGCAAGGTGGGTTTCATGTTTGGCTAACTCTACCTGAGCACTGGCGACTGAGTGAGTTTGTCAGCAGAGCGGCAGAGCAAGGCGTTATCGTCAAATCAGGTGAGCTGTTCGCACCTCCTGGCGGTTCCGTCGCGCCTGCGGTGCGTCTGTCGCTTAGCTCACCTCAAACGATCGAACAGCTACAATTAGGCGTAGATACTTTAAAAACATTACTACAATCCAATCCCGTAAGTGAATTTACGTTATGAGCAGCAAACACTTTATCGCCGCCAAAGGGCTAGCCAATCCACACATCCAAACGCTTATCCCACGCTTTGTGCGCCGCAAAGCTTTGTTTGAGCCAATTTGGGAAACGCTCGACACCCCAGATGGGGATTTTGTCGAGTTGGCATGGAGTGAAGATCCCCATGGAAAAAGTGCCCAAGGCAAGCCTGTGTTTATTCTATTCCATGGCTTAGAAGGCTGCTTTTACAGCCCCTATGCCAATGGACTGATGCACGCCTTTGCTAAGCAGGGCTGGCTGTCCGTCATGATGCACTTTCGCGGCTGTGGGCCGAATCCGAATCGACTTGCCAGGGCTTATCATTCCGGTGAGATTGGTGACGCAAGACAGTTCATTGAGCTTTTGGATCATCGTTACCCAAATAGTAAAAAGGTTGCCATAGGCGTTTCCCTTGGCGGCAATATGCTCACCAACTATCTTGCTCACTATGGTAATGATACTAAGCTGAATGGTGCGACCGTCATCTCTGCCCCGCTCGACCTCGCAGCGTGCGCGAGACGTATAGAACAAGGCTTCTCTAAGGTCTATCGCTCTTACCTGCTCAGCTCAATGAAAAAGAATGCGCTTAACAAACTTCATCTACTGAGTGAAGTTCTCGGGCTGACCGAAGAGCGCATCAAGAACATGAAAAAACTCTACGAGTTCGATGATTTGATCACTGCACCTCTGCATGGATTCAAAGGTGCCGATGACTATTATCAGCGCTGCTCTGGTCTACCTCGCCTACGAGAAATCACGGTACCGACCCAGTTTATTCATGCCAAGGATGACCCCTTTATGACACACGAGGTCATTCCAACCTTTACACTTCCCAACCATATCGACTACCAATTGCTTGAGCGAGGTGGTCATGTCGGTTTTATGACTGGCAGTCTCAGGCGCCCGCGTTTTTGGCTAGAAGAGACCCTGCCAAGTTACTACCAGCATCTGATTGATTAGCCAAAAAGAGCAACCACACCATTTGTGAATCAGCAGTGGTATAATCCTGCGGTCATAGAATTGAGAGGTATTTATGATCATCCCATGGCAACAAATTGACGCAGATACGCTGGATAACCTTATTAAAGAGTTCGTGCTGCGCGAGGGCACCGACTATGGTGAGTCGGAGGTGTCGCTAGACGACAAGGTTCGCCATGTTCGCAGCCAACTCGAGAGCGGTGAAGCCGTCATCGTGTTCTCTGAGCTGCACGAGACCGTCGACATTAAATCTCGTCGCGCGCTGTAATTTTTCGGTAGCGACGTAAGTAGCTGCTATATTGAAAGGCTATTGAACTGAAATTGGCCCATAAGGTCTAACTCCTTATGTGAGTTAGCAAATTTATAACGACAATTACAAATACACAGGAAGTGTTATGTCAGCAAAACACCCGATCATTGCTGTAACGGGCTCCTCTGGAGCTGGAACGACAACAACGTCAGAAGCATTCCGCAAGATGTTCAACATGATGAGCATCAAGCCTGCGTTTATTGAAGGTGACAGTTTTCACCGTTTTACGCGTCCAGAGATGGATATCGAGATCCGCAAGGCAAAAGAGCAAGGCAAACACATCAGTTACTTTGGTCCTCAAGCCAACGATTTCCCAGCCCTAGAAGAGTTTTTTCGCAACTATGGGCAAAATGGTACGGGGCAGTTTCGCCGCTACCTGCATACCTTTGATGAAGCCGTACCCTACAACCAAATGCCAGGCACCTTTACCCCGTGGCAAGACCTGCCAGAAAATAGCGATGTACTATTTTACGAAGGCCTGCATGGCGGCGTCGTCGACGGTGATGTGAATGCCGCTCAGCACGTTGACTTGCTGATTGGCATGGTGCCTATCGTTAACCTTGAGTGGATTCAAAAGTTCGTGCGAGATACCCGCGATCGCGGTCACTCAAGAGAAGCGGTCACCGATTCGATTGTTCGTTCAATGGATGACTACTTAAGCTATATCACGCCACAGTTTTCGCGTACTCACATCAACTTCCAGCGTGTACCCACCGTCGATACCTCCAACCCGCTCAACGCCAAAGGCATTCCGAGCTTGGATGAGAGCTTTGTGGTGATTCGCCTACGTGGTATCAAGAATGTCGACTTCCCTTACCTGCTCGCTATGATTGATGGCTCATTTATGTCTCGCCACAACACCATAGTGGTCCCTGGGGGTAAGATGAGTTTTGCGATGGAATTAATCGTCAGGCCAATACTTCAACAGCTCATAGAAACTGGCAAAATAGGTTAGGTTTTGTGAGCCGAATCTCGATGATTTTTTATACCGTGATCATGTGCACAGTTTTGTATAGATAAATGGGCTTATGACACGATTAAAATCAAGAAAAGTGGCGCAAAAAAGGATACTATTTCTTTGAAACAGAAGATCGCTTGCGCCATCTTCAAAGTGCTTTTATGCTAGTAAGTCTTAACAAACGGGCTTGCTAACAAATATGGAAAGCAGCAAGCATACCCTGCAGAGGAAGTAAGATATATGGTTCTAGGTAAACCTCAAACCGACCCAACGTTAGAGTGGTTCCTTTCACACTGCCACATTCACAAGTATCCATCGAAGAGCACGCTTATCCACGCGGGCGAGAAAGCAGAGACGCTTTACTACATCGTAAAAGGTTCTGTAGCGGTACTTATCAAAGATGAAGAAGGCAAAGAGATGATCTTGTCTTACCTTAACCAAGGTGACTTCATTGGTGAACTAGGCCTGTTCGAAGAAGACCAAGAACGTACAGCATGGGTACGAGCAAAATCACCTTGTGAAGTTGCGGAAATCTCATTCAAGAAGTTCCGTCAGCTTATCCAAGTTAACCCAGACATTCTAATGCGCTTATCTGCTCAGATGGCAAGTCGTCTACAAGTGACTAGCCAAAAAGTAGGTGACCTAGCGTTCCTAGACGTAACGGGTCGTATTGCACAGACGCTACTAAACCTAGCGAAACAACCAGATGCAATGACTCACCCAGACGGCATGCAAATCAAGATCACTCGTCAAGAGATTGGCCAAATCGTTGGTTGTTCTCGTGAAACAGTAGGTCGTATTCTTAAGATGCTAGAAGAGCAGAACCTAATTTCTGCACACGGTAAGACTATCGTGGTTTACGGTACTCGTTAAGAGCGCGTCGCAAGATTTAAAAAGCCACCTTCGGGTGGCTTTTTTGTTTTTGGGGTTTGGTATTTTTGGAGACTACTGATGCGTACTCTCAAAAATTTTGTCCGCCGAAGCAGCAACAAAGCCTTGATAGTAACTGCCATCGGCTAACTGATAGCGCTTAGCAAACTCATAGAATCCACCAGGAATCACCTGATCACCATCAGTAAATGCCACGGACACTTTGTCTGCCATCGTCGAGGATTGCTCCAAAAGAACCTCTGGTGAGCCTTTTACCTCACCACCTGATTCATTTATCGCAAACCCTGCATCACGAAGGTGCTGGTTTACGCCAACGACCTCGGCAAAGCGATCAAGCTGGTTCACGCTCACCGTAAAGTGATTCGCGCCATAACCATGAGCGGCAAGCCATGAAGCGTACTCACTTTCTTGCGCCAGTGTTTGGAAGTCTTGATAGCTTAGATCCCACAAGCGGCCACCATATAAAAACTCAGCAGAAGATAGCTTAGCGCTGTCCACCTGAGCCACTAGCTTGGCCACGATATCTTGTAGCGATTTAGAGCACTCTTCTACTCGCAATTCACTGATAAACACCTTAGGAAGCAAAGCATTGCTATGTTCTAGGTGAATCGCGGTCAGCTTTTTGGATTCAAAATCGTAATGGCCACTCACCTCGTAACCAAGGTCTAGAAACGGCTTAGCCAGCGTGTCGATACCCAGCGGTGCAACATTAAAGGTTCGCAGAGCAATATGGTCATTGATGAGCGACTCATCTTCTCTCAGCAAGTCATGAACCTTGTGAGCTGAAGGACATAAGCGAGTAATGTAGTCTTGCCACAAATGGCCAAATAACGCGTCAACAGTCATATCCAGATCCTTATAGTTCAATGCCAGGGCTCAGCGTCGCAGGAAGAACGGTGTTATCGCCTTCCATCGATGCCATAGGGTAAGCGCAGTAATCCGCTGCGTAGAACGCACTTGGGCGAAGGTTGCCAGAAGCGCCCGGACCACCAAACGGCGCATCACCGCTCGCGCCGGTTAGCTGACGATTACGGTTTACAATGCCTGCTCGGATGTGGTCTGTGAAGTATTGCCACTCCTCATCGCGCTCTGAGATAAGACCTGCCGATAGACCAAATCGAGTGTCGTTAGCCAGTTCTACCGCTTGCTCTAGGGTCTCGTAGCGTAACAGTTGTAGCAGCGGCCCAAAGTACTCTTCATCAGGAAGCTCAGCGATATCTGTCGCATCTAGTAGTGCTGGGGTCACGAACGCCGCATTCAAGCGTTTTGCTTCGACTAAGCTCTTACCGCCTAGCTTCACCAGTTCAGCCTGCGCTGCAATAATATGGTCTGCGGCCTGCTCTGAGATCTGTGGTCCCATAAATGGTGCAGGCTCTGCAAACGGCTCATCAATGCGAATCTTCTTAATGGCTGACACTAAGCTTTCTACTAATTGATCACCTTTTTCACCAAATGGCACATAAAGGCGTCGTGCGCAGGTACAACGCTGTCCAGCACTGATGTAGGCCGATTGCAAAATGGTGTACACCGCTGCATCCACATCACCAAACGCTTCACTGACAACAAGTGGGTTGTTACCACCCATCTCAAGCGCCAGCATCTTGCCAGGTTGGCCCGCAAATTGACGATGAAGAATATGACCTGTATTGGCACTACCCGTAAACAACACGCCATCGATGCCCTTTGAATCAGCAAGAGCAATACCGGTTTCTTTACCACCTTGAACCAGGTTAATGACACCGGCAGGCAATCCCACCTCTTCCCAAATTTTCATCGCGATTTCACCCACCAGTGGTGTTTGCTCTGAAGGCTTAAAGACTACCGTGTTCCCTGCCAATAAGGCCGGTACGATATGACCATTCGGTAAGTGACCAGGGAAGTTATAAGGGCCAAACACTGCCATAACACCAAGGGGCCTGTGACGGAGGACAATTTGGTTTCCAGCAGCTTCGCGTTGGCTCTCGCCAGTACGTTGGTGGTAGGCACGAATCGAAATGGCAATCTTACCGGCCATTGCACCCGCTTCAGTGCGCGTTTCCCACAGCGGCTTACCGGTTTCTTTGGCAATCGCAATGGCGATCTCTTCACTACGCTCTTTAACCTTGTCGGCAAACGCCAGCACAATAGCCTCACGCTCAGCGAACGGTCTTTTTTTCCACTCAACAAACGCTTTACGAGCAGAAGATACCGCCTGCTCTACCTGCTCAGGTGTCGCCGATTGACCTTCCCAGATGATGTTATTGTCGTATGGCGACAGTGACTGAAACGCATCACCGAGACCTGCCACCCAGTTACCCGAGATCCATTGAGTTTGTTGAGACATAGTGAAATTCCTTTGGTCTTTGAAATGTGGCCGCTATTGGCGGCCATCTTATGCTTATTGCGATTTGTCTTATTGCTACTGATGTAGCGACGCGCTAAATGCCTATTGCGCCAACATGCGAACCATATCGCCCTCAGCAACATTGAGTGCATCGGCCGCTTCAGGAGACAGCAATACGGTGCCAGATTCCGCATCAAACGCGGCTTTAGCTGCCGTTGCGCGGAAGTGCTCAAATGAGGTGTTAGCAATCAGGTAGTCTTGCGAGCTGGTATGCTCAGATACCGATACCTTGGCACGGAATGAATCGCGCACCGCTTGGATATTGCGAAGGTCACATTCCACGGTTGGACCCGCATCGAAAATGTCGACATAGTTACGACAGGTAAAACCTTCGTTCTCAAGCAGTTTCAACGCCGGGCGCGTGTTCTCATGCACCTGACCGATAACCTCTTGAGCCTCTTTGCTCAGTAGGTTGATGTAAATCGGCAGTTTTGGCATTAAATCGGCAATAAAGCCTTTCTTACCAATACCAGTTAGATAGTCGGCTAAGGTAAAGTCGATAGAGAAGAAGTGTTCTTGAAGCCACTTCCAAAACGGAGAGTTACCCTCTGCATCCGACACACCACGCATCTCAGCAAAAATGGTCTTTGAGAAACGTTCTGGGTGCTCTGCCATCATCAAGAATCGGCACTTAGACATCAGGCGACCATTCAAACCACCACGAAACTCCGGACGCAAGAACAAGGTACAGATCTCGCTACACCCCGTGTAGTTATTACCAAACGTCAGTAGCTTCACCACGTTATTCACATTCAGCTTCGGTGATGAGTGCACCACAGTACTGATGTGATAAGAGTAAAAAGGAACATCCCAACCAATCGCACCTTCAATACCCGTTGTCCCTGCGACTTCGCCAGTTTCCGTATCGAAACCAACCATCAGGTAGCCTTCGTCGGTAGGCGATGTGACATCTTGCTTCGCAAAGCTGTATTCAGAGTGGGTAATTCGGTTTGTCAGTAGCTCTTCATTAACGGGAAGAGAAGTAAAACCGTGACCTGATTCTACGGCGCAAGTATGCAGTGCATCGTAATCAGATATAGAGATAGGACGAACAACAAGCATCAATAATCCCTCCTGACGCAGACTCTCTCGGAACATCCAAATCCGAGAGAGCATCAAATAGCCGTTTTCTCGGCTGTCTGCTTAAACTAGTGTGCCAATGGCCTTGTCTAGCTTAGCTAATCCTTCTTCAACTTCTTGCTGAGTGATAACCAGTGATGGCGTGAAACGCACCACGTTGGCACCGGCAACCAGCACCATCAAACCTTGTTGACCTGCAGCCACCAGAACATCACGAGCGCGGCCTTGCCACTCTTCGTTAAGCGCAGCGCCAAGTAGCAAGCCTTTACCACGGATCTCACCAAAGATGCCGTATTTGGCATTAATCTTCTCAAGACCTTCACGGAACCAAGCTTCACGCTCTGCAACACCTTCAAGTACATCTTTACGAGACACTACATCAACGACCGCTTCTGCTACCGCACATGCTAGCGGGTTACCACCATAGGTCGAACCGTGAGTTCCTACCTTCATGTGTGCTGCCAGCTTCTCTGTCGTTAACATGGCACCGATAGGGAAACCGCCGCCTAATGATTTAGCCGTGCTTAGAATGTCAGGCGTAATACCAAGACCTTGGTAAGCGTAGAAGTGACCAGTACGACCGTTACCCGTCTGAACTTCATCAAAAATAAGCAGCACATTGTACTTATCACAAAGCTCACGAACGGCCTGAACAAATTCAGGTTGCGGAGAAACAATACCGCCCTCACCTTGTAGCGGCTCCATCATGACCGCACAGGTTTTATCCGACATTTTCGCTTCAAGCGCAGCGATATCGTTGTAAGGAATGTGTGTCACGTCACCAGGCTTAGGACCAAAGCCATCAGAGTAGGCTGCTTGACCGCCCACCGTTACCGTAAAGAAGGTACGACCGTGGAAGCCTTGGTTAAAGGCGATAATTTCTGACTTTTCAGCACCATGTACATCCGCTGCCCAACGACGAGCAAGCTTAAGCGCTGCCTCGTTTGCTTCTGCACCAGAGTTGGCAAAGAACACACGCTCAGCAAAGCTAACTTCGGTGAGTTTCTTCGCAAGGCGCAGCGCTGGCTCATTGGTCATTACATTACTTAGGTGCCAAATTTTGTTAGCTTGTTCAGTCAAGGCGTTGACCATAGCTGGGTGGCAATGACCCAGACAGCTCACCGCAATACCACCAGCAAAATCGATATACTCGTTACCTTGCTGATCCCAAACACGTGCACCCTCGCCCTTAACTGGAATCATCTCCATCGGGTTATAACAAGGTACCATTACCTCATCGAACCACTCACGAGTTACCGCTTTTTCCGTTGTCATAACACATTCCTTCTTATTACTGCGCGTGGGTGAAAAGAGGTTTGCCTTCAACAAGGCTACTTTAGGGGAACCTTCTCTTTCCATTAGCGGAAGAACATTTTCTATCGCCTTTCCACAGATGCAGCATTGTATTTACAATTATTTAACCATAGCAATAGTGAAAAATACTTTTTAGGCGCACTTTGCGCCGAATTCAATATTGCCTTATGACTATTTATGCACCATAAATGAATTTGAATGAAGTGTTTTTTGACAAGGGGACAAAGAAAGTTCTCACGCAAGGTTTCCACTCGCCATACATCAGTAAATGCGAATAATTTTGCAATCCCATAAGTTAAACTTATGAGAGATAAGAAAACAAAAAAAGGTGATCTAGATCGACTATTTCTGCAACAAGAAGTTACGCAAAAGCTCGTGCCCTTGCTCAGTCTTGATGGATTCTGGGTGGAATTGCACTGCGTGGATGTTGAGGCTCTTATGACGATACCCCATGATTTCGTCGAACTCACCATTCTCAAGCTCGGTCCAAGCGGTCACTTCAAAGCAATCAGGTAGACTGTCACGATCAACAATGAGCGAGTGGTAACGCGTCACGGTGAGGGGATTGTTGAGTCCTGAGAACACACTCTGATCCGTGTGTCGAATCGGTGATGTCTTGCCGTGCATCACTTGCCTTGCGCGTACCACCTCGCCACCAAACACCTGTGCAATCGCCTGATGACCTAAGCAGACGCCAAGCAGTGGTAATTTGCCAGCAAAGTGTTTGATCACCTCAAGCGAGATCCCTGCTTCATTGGGCGTGCAAGGGCCGGGGGAAATCACCAAGTGGGAAGGGTTTAATGCCTCAATACCTGCAATATCAATCTCATCATTGCGTACCACTTTCACCTCAGCGCCCAGTTCAGAGAAGTACTGAAACAGGTTAAAGGTAAAGGAGTCGTAGTTATCGATGATGAGTAGCATAGCGCTCGCGGTCACATTGAGTTTGCAAAAAATAAGGCGGTATTTTGCAACATGGTGGCAGAAAGGCAAGAAAAAATCGGTAGAAAACCGCGGCGAGACCTAAGGTCCCACCGCGTATGCGTTAGATTTGATCAGAATGTATTAGCGACTTAGCTGTCGACGACGCCATCCCATAAGACCAAGCACAGACAGAGCAAAGACCCCAACGGAGCCACCATTTATATTGAGCTCAATGACGGCAGGATCATGATCTGATGAGCGGTAATGATCTTGATACTTCGGCAGATCGCCTTTGTACTCATCGTTATAATCAAACAAGGTCGATTCCGCCGCATTGATGTGCCATTCAGTCGCATCAACCACGCGCTTTGATAAGCTCGGGCTAATGAGGATATGGTCTAGTGCGCCTACTTCATCATTGTAAGAATAGCTCCAACCGTCAGGGTGCATCTCACCCAGCACGTTGATAAAGCCATAGTTGTGGTCGATAACAGCGCCCTTGTCACCAAACTGCTCATCTTCACCAATGAAGGTATTGCGGGCAGCGCGAATGACTTTGCCATATTGCTCAGCCGTATAGTCTGTCAGTACCAGCATTGGGTCTTCTTTGCCGTAGGCATTGAAATCACCTAACACCACCTTATGCCCCTTAATTTGAGCAAGCGCATCACCCAATGCCACTGCTGCCGCTACGCGAAATGCCTCACATGAGCCTTGCTGATCGATGTCTTGACCACCTTGCCCACCCTCAGACTCGGGAGCTGCATCTTCCCAACATTTGGAGCCTTTTGACTTAAAGTGATTCACTGCCACGGTCAGCTTCTCTTTGCCCCCCTTCACCTTGAAGGTTGGTGCTAGGGTATTACGCTGATAGTTCTTACCATCTTCGATCACTTTGCCATCATCATCCAGAACCTCTGGGGCGATCTGGCGCGGCATCTCTATCACGTTGACCTGCTTGAGTTTTACCTTGCTTGGGCGATAGATAACACCTGTCGTAATCGCATCAGTACCCACAGCATCTAACGCATCAATCACACCATCTTGGTTACTGTCGACAGACACAAACTCATAGCGCTGTTTGCGATTATCCACTCGCGCGTTCAGCTCATTCACCAACTGAGCGATGGCGCCGTTGTCACCAAACCCATTGTTCTCGATTTCCATCAACCCAATGATGTCGGCATCTAAACGCAGCAGAGCTTGTAAGATCTTCTCTTGTTGCACCTCAAACTCGCCTAGGTTACTCGCCCCGCGATTACTGCCAAAACGGTTCTCATCCCCTCCAAATGGCGAGGTGAAATAGTTGAGTACATTAAAGGTTGCAACGCGCAGATCTTTTTTATTCCAAGGTTGCTCCGCTAGGTTAGGCTGTTCGGTACGCGGCGTATTACGAACAAAATTATCCTTAGAGATGGTGCTGGTCACGTACAAGCGATATTCGCCATAGCTGTAGCCAATCACACCCTCGATGCCAAATAGGGTATCGTTGATACGAATGTAGTCTTCGGTACTGCCATCTTGGTCGACATCGCTGCGACCAAACTCAGGGTAGTAAGGCACCACGCCATTGGCGGCTGGCGTCGGTGACTCTACGAATAGACGGCGTAGTGAGTTATCTTCACTCTGCGCTTTAGCCTCATCCGATCCGGCCGCGTATTTTTGGTTCGGATGCAGATTCACCCTCTCGTGAGCCAGCACCATGTTATTGCGACGAGCAGAATAGTCATAACCAAAGGTACGGCTGACGCGCATATCTAGGGCCTGTGGCAGATTCACCAACATTCCCTCGTAGCGCTCAAGGGTCTGTTCAAAGTTCTCATCGGATGCCAACACCTCGACCTGTGTCGCTACAGGCGCTGTCTGCTCGTCTTGTTTTACCCAATCTTGTTCATTAAGTTTTAGCTGTGTTTGACCGTAAAACTCTTGAATTTGCCCGCGAACACATACCACATCTCCAGCCGCAAGGCTTGGATTAGACTGGGTGTAAACATACAAACCATTTGATGTCAGCGGGTTATGATCATCTTCTAGAGCCTGCAAATAGAAGCCTTGGTTAATGCCCGTGCTGACTGCGGAGACCACACCTTGAACAAAGAACTTCTCATCAGTGATATAAGGGTAGCCATTGATGTATGGCGAGCGACTCCCCTCTCCTTGAATCGCCTGAATCGCGGTAAATACCGGCTCATTACCATTGTCTAGACACTGAAAGGCTTGCGGAGGCTCAAGAGCTTCGAGCTCCCCCAGTCCGGTAAGGTCATCTTTTGCTAACGTTGCCCATTGCTGCGCAATGTAGACACTCGATGGCTGATAGGCATTTTGGTAGCGAACTAGGGTTTTATCTTTGCCGAAGGTCTCACCCATCGCACCAACCATGTCCAGAACCTGCCCATTGCTATCCAACAATGCAATAGGGTCATCACCATTAAAGTTCAGCGCTTGATGGGTTGTTGCAACCGACGTTAGCGCCAGCACTGCCTCATCAGCCTTGGAGTTTGCAAACACCAGTACCGAATGCGCTGGAATGGTGTAACTCGACAGGTCGAGCGAATCCCAAGAGCCGTTACCATTCGGTGACTTTGCCAGTTGATAGTCAGTCAAAGTGACATCACTGTCACTTGAGTTTGCTATCTCAACGGCTTTGTTATAGCCACCACCTTCAACATACTGAGAAATAAAAATTTCGGCGTGCGCCCCAGCCGCTAATGCGGATGAGACAGCCAACGCCAACCACTGCTTTTTGTTTGTGCGCGTCATCATTCACCTCGAATTGAATGGCAATCTGTCCGTTGCCATGATTGCACTTTGTTGTATATAAGCTTGCTATTTTCGAGACGAGTGTTGTCATTTTTATTGCAAATGAATAATGAACATTCAGTTAACTGAGATATCGATCAAATTTAAAGTACCAAGTTTGCCACCTGTGCCAAACTATCAACAGGATAAGTGAATACGCACAAAAAAAGCCCCTTGGCGAACCAAGGGGCTTTAAATTCAATGATTTAATTATCAATAGTTAAGTGCGTTACACCTATGGACGAGCGACAAAACCCACCGCTTTGTACGCTTTCGCTAGCATCTCTGCCGCGCGAGCAGATGCCTTCTCTGCGCCTTGGCGCATCACTTCATCCATGTAAGCACGATCTTCACGAATACGACGGTACTCAGATTGGATTGGCTCAAGCATAGCGACGAGTGCTTCACCGACATCTTTCTTAAATGGACCGTACATTTCAACGCCAGCGTATTGCGCTTCAATCTCTTCAAATGATTTACCGGTTGCTGCAGAGTACAGACCCATTAGGTTAGAGATACCCGCTTTGTTGTCCCAATCGTGGGCAATGCGTGGTGGCGTCTCTGTATCCGTTTGCGCCTTGTTGATCTTCTTAACAATCGACTTTGGCTCTTCTAGCAACGTGATAACGTTTTTACGGTTATCGTCCGACTTAGACATCTTCTTAGTCGCATCTTGCAGGCTCATTACGCGTGCATTCACAGTTGGAATGTAAGGCTCTGGCACTTCAAAGATTGGCGATTCAGGGCTGTAGATGTTGTTAAAACGAGTCGCGATGTCACGCGCTAGCTCTAGGTGCTGCTTCTGATCACTACCTACTGGCACTTGATGCGCACCGTACAGCAGGATATCCGCAGCCATCAGCACTGGGTAGTCGTATAGACCGACGTTCACATCGTTCGCATAACGCTGAGATTTGTCTTTAAACTGAGTCATACGATTCAGTTCACCCATTTGGGTGTAGCAGTTAAGAAGCCAACCAAGTTGAGCATGCTCTGGTACGTGTGACTGAACAAATAGCGTGCTCTTCTTTGGATCAACACCAACCGCAAGACAGATTGCTAGTGCGTCTAGAGTTGCTTCATGCAGCGCTTTCGGATCTTGGCGAACCGTGATGGCATGAAGGTCAACAACGCAGTACTGGCAGTCATAGTCGTCTTGCATTTGTTGCCATTGACGTAGAGCACCCAAGTAGTTACCAATACTTAGTTCACCTGACGGCTGAACACCACTTAATACAATGGGTTTGCTCATGATTATGATTCCTTTGACTTCTTGACGAGATAATTTAGGAGAATGAAAAACCGCGTTATTTTAACGCGGTTTTAGCAGTGTACTCATTGGCGAGTATTTTGCCAGTGTTTTAATAGCTAGGTGATAGAAAGACACTGGCTTCGCGGCATTTTGAGGAAGTTAAGCGTCGATACCGACCGCTTTTAGCACATCCGACACAATGTCAGCGACAAAATCAGGCTTAGCACTGGCAATTGGCTCACCGTGATTGTAACCATAGGTCAAACCAAACGCGTGACAACCCGCGTTGCGCGCCGCAAGGATGTCATTCTTTGAATCGCCAACCATCAGTACTTGATCGGCAGAGACTTGTTCTTGCTCCATTAACCAATGCAGAGCAATAGGATCGGGTTTACGCTTCTCAAACGCGTCGCCACCCAACACATGCTTAAAGTATTTATCCAGCTTGTGCTGCTCTAGTAGTTCTGGAACAAACTTCGATGGCTTATTCGTCAGTAGAGCGACAGTGATACCGTTGGCAACCAAGGTATCCAGCGTTTGATGCACTGCTGGGTAAAGGTGGCTAAGTTTGTGACCACTCGCTTTATAAAAGTCATCGAACAAAACACGTGCTTTCGCGAGTAGCTCTGGAGACAAGCTCGAGTCAACCTCGATGCTTTGGCTCAGCGAACGACCAATCAAGATGTCAGCGCCATTGCCAACATAGTCACGAACTTGCTCTTCTGTTACCGCAGGGTAACCAAGCTCTTGAACCGCTTGGTCAGCCGCTAGGGCAAGGTCAGGCACGCTGTCGAGAAGCGTACCATCGAGATCGAATACAACGAGTTTAATTGTGCTCATCATGACTGCCCGTTACTTGCTTTCTACTTTAGCAAGTTCAGCGCGCATCTCGTCAATGACCTCTTTGTAATCAGGACGATTGAAGATAGCGCTACCCGCAACAAACATGTCTGCGCCCGCTTCAGCGATTTCGCGGATGTTATCCACCTTAACGCCGCCATCAATCTCTAGACGAATGTTACGACCTGATGCATCGATACGCTTACGAACTTCGCGCAGCTTATCTAACGTTGATGGGATGAACGATTGACCACCAAAGCCTGGGTTTACCGACATCAGTAGAATCAGGTCAACCTTATCCATGATGTAATCTAGGCAAGAAAGCGGTGTTGCAGGGTTGAGTACCACGCCCGCCTGACAGCCGTGCTCTTTAATGAGCTGAAGAGTACGGTCGATGTGTTCAGAGGCTTCGACGTGGAAAGTGATCATGCTTGCACCCGCTTTCGCGAAATCGGGTACGATGTTGTCGACAGGTTTCACCATCAGGTGAACGTCAATAGGTGCCGTGATGCCGTAATCGCGCAGCGCTTTACAGATTGGCGCGCCGAACGTTAGGTTAGGCACATAGTGATTATCCATCACATCGAAGTGAACGACGTCAGCACCCGCAGCGAGTACTTTTTCGACATCCTCACCCAGACGAGCAAAGTCTGCAGAGAGAATGGATGGAGCAATAAGAAAATCTTTCATACCTAACCTCAGTGAAATGGATTGCAAGCGTGCGCAATTCTACCGAAGCGGTTGATTAAATCCTAGCCCCTAACGAGGAGTTATTGATCTCGCGGCTCAAATAACGCCAATAATTCATCGACTTTATTGCGCCCTGCACCATTACGACTAATGGTACGTTTCACTTTGACCACATTGAGTTGAGCACCATGATACAAGCGACGCGTTAATGTCGTGTCGTGATTGGAAATAAGCACTGGAATGCCACGGTCAAATGCCGCGTGCTCCGCCACATCTGCCAGCGCAGCTTGGTCATCTAAGGTAAAACCATTGCCTGCGTAAGAGGTAAAATTGGCCGTATTAGAGAGCGGTGCGTACGGTGGATCGCAGTAAATCACGCTGCCTTTACGAGCGCGTTTAAAGGTCTCATGGTAACCCTCGCACACAAAGGTCGCTTTCTTCGCTTTCTCCGCAAAAAACTCCATCTCATTTTCTGGGAAATATGGCTTTTTGTAAGAACCAAACGGTACGTTAAAGCCACCCTTTTTGTTGTAACGGCACAAGCCGTTAAACCCAAAGCGATTCATGTACAGGAATGCCACCGAGCGAAACATAACATCGTCGGTTTGATTGAACTGAGCGCGAATATCGAGATAGACTTCTTTACGATTATGCTCTGGAGTGAACAGACGTTTTGCCTCGGCAATGTATTGCTCTGGCTGCGTCTTGAGCAGGTTGTAAAGATTGATAAGATCGGGGTTAATATCGGCGAGCAGGTATTGCTCATAATCCGTATTCAGAAAAACAGAGCCTGCACCAACGAAGGGTTCTACCAACTTTCTAGCGTCTGGCAGATGCTTTTCAATGTCTTCAACCAAGCCATATTTTCCACCAGCCCACTTAAGAAAGGCACGTTGCTTCTTCATTACTTGCTCTATTTACTGCCACCCCAAAAATTAAGGCTGGGGAATATATCATAATTCAAATTGTTATGTTGACCTTTCTGGTAGAAAGGTCAACAGCGCTTGGTGTAAATGTTGACTGAGTCGCCGTTAACTCGCTCACAGGCGACCAGGTCGAAAGCTTATTCAGCCCAGCGTTCGATTTCTCGTTTCACTTGGCTCATCGCTTTTGGCCAAGGACCCAGCGACTTAATCTCGCTAGGGAGGTTATCTGCCGCATCTCGAGCCGATTGAATGCTTGGGAAGTTATCATAGGTAACGATATACCACTTTTCCTCACCGCGCAGCGTCGGGTAGACACGAATTGGTTTATCGAAGGTGTGCTGGTTTAGGAACAGCTGCACGTCTTCCATCTCGGTCATTGCCGCAATTTGCAGCGTGTAACTATTCGATGGCAGTGCATTGAGCTGGTCTCTCGCAAAAGAGAAAGTAATTGGCGTTTGCAGCGCTTCGGTCTCTTCTATCTCGACCACAGTCTCTTCTGGTGGCGTTTGTGGTGAGCGAGTCGCTTGCTGAGCGCTAGAGCTGGCACTATCCACCGCTTGCTGTATTTCCGTGGCTTTCTCGGCAGCAATATCCGTTTTATCCTCAAGCAGAGCATCTACGACATCGGAGGTAATGACAACACGCTCACCCGATTCCGCTTCGCCCACACTCGCGGTTTCTGACGTTACTGTCGGAGGCAGTGCCAATGAGTCATCCGTTGCTGTTAGATCATCAGGCATCTCTCGATTGGCCTTTTCTGCTTGCTCGAGCGTCGCCGCATCTTGTGGCTGATCTAAGGTCGGAATGACCGTTTGTTCGCTCGATGCTGACTCTAGCGGCTCAACACTTGGTTTTGGTGACTGCAGGAGCCAACGGTAGCCCAAAAACAGCAGTAAGAGAATCACTGCAATTGTGGCTGCAATCTTAGCCGGCGAACCGACTAAAGAACGAATAATCACTTTCTTTTCCACCTTGTGCTCTCCTAGCGCCAAAATCTCTCCGGGAAGTGGTCTGGTATTAGTAAACGCGCTTTTGGTTCTTTTTTCAACGCTTTCATCAAGATAGCGAAGCACTAAACTGTCAAAAAACTGCTCTGCTTCCGCGTCCGACAGCTCATCCACATCCAGCTCAACGGGCTTCGCTTCCATACCATGGCTTAGCCGGGAAAGCTTGCTCGACACGGAGTCACTAGCGGTAAACAGTACAATACTAATATTTTGCTTCGGGGTGTGCTGGGCCGCGGTGAACAACAACCACAGTTCAGCTAGCAGTGCTTGCGAGGCGTGATGGGCATTGTCTACCACAATCACGATGTTACAGGACTCGCCCTCTAAAATACGCTCGACACTGTCGTTGAGAGAATCTGTTGTGCTGTACATCGATTGAGGAAACAACTGCCTTAAGATGTTGCCGCGATTCACCTCGTCTTCTTGATTCGCAAGACAGGTGACCAGCGATTGGTTTTTGTCGTGCGACCACGCTTCTAAAAAGCGATGTGCCAACCACGTTTTACCGGCTCCGGCTTCTCCTTTGACGACAACAAAGTTCGATGCAAACTGAGTTAACAGCTGCATTCGCTCAAGTAATTGTGTCTGCGAGTCGAGTTCAAGCACTCGCAATTCGTAGGACAAACTCATTCGTTTCCTATTTACACCATCCAAACTAAAAAAGGCTCCACAATGGAGCCTCTTCTCATATAAGCGTCATCAGCCTAACTAAGGCTTAATGAGACGACATTACTGTCGACACAAATCGATTGCTTGCTTGATCAAGTCACTTGGTACGTCAGAGACGACCTGAGCGGTACCGATAGACGTTGGCAACACCAAACGAAGCTTGCCCGAAAGCACCTTCTTATCGCGCATCATGTGCTTCATAAAATCATCGAAGCTCATTGATTCTGGTGTGTGCACCGGCAACTTAGCACGCTCAAGCAGACTAATGATACGCGTCACCTGCTCTGGTGTAATGTCACCAAGCAGTTGTGCAGTATGCGCCGCCATTGCCGTACCTGAAGAGACCGCTTCTCCATGTAACCATTTACCATACCCTAGTTCTGCTTCAATCGCATGACCAAATGTATGACCTAGATTCAATAACGCACGAATACCCGACTCTTTCTCGTCTTGCGCGACCACCTCAGCTTTGATCTGACAGCAACGTGCAATCGCGTAGGTCAGTGCTTGCTGATCGAGTTCATACAGCTTGTCGAGATTCTCTTCAAGCCACTCAAAGAAAGACGGATCGTAGATGATGCCGTACTTGATAACCTCTGCAATGCCAGCAGCGAACTCTCGCTCTGGAAGGGTTTTCAAACACTCGATATCGATAATGACAGATTGAGGCTGATAGAAGGCGCCAATCATGTTCTTGCCCAGCTCATGGTTAACTGCAGTCTTGCCGCCAACAGACGAGTCGACTTGAGACAACAGAGTCGTTGGGATCTGAACAAAATCAACACCGCGCTGATAACAAGCGGCAGAGAAGCCGACTAGGTCACCAATCACGCCGCCACCAAGAGCAACGACCACCACGTCACGACCATAGTTGCCGGAAAGCAAATGGGTCATCACGGTATTGAAAGTGTCTAACGATTTGTATTGCTCACCATCCGGCAATTCTAGCAGTGAGGTCTTACACCCTTTGCTATCAAGCTGTTCAAGAATGGTTTGAGCATATAGAGGGGAAACTGTGGTGTTGGTAATCACCACCACCGATTTTCCGTCTGGAATTTGGGCAAATTGAGCCGAGTCTTTGAATAACCCGGCACCAATTGAAATTGGGTAGCTGCGCTCACCAAGATCGACCGTAATCCGTTCCATGGTTTGCTCTCCTAATAAAAAAGGTTTGATTAACCTTCTTCTAGCATTTTTACGATTTGGTTGGCTACCACTTTTGCACTTTGATCGTCAGTACGAACAACATAGTCCGCCACTTCTTTGTATAGATCATTGCGCTCGTCCGCTAGGTTCTCTAGTACTTCGCGTGGGTTATCCGTTTGAAGTAATGGACGTTTTTTGTCGCGGTTTGTGCGAGCTAGTTGTTTTTCGATAGTAGTCTCTAGATAAACAACGATACCGCGAGCAGACAGACGGTTACGGTTGTCTTTGCTCTTTACAGAACCACCACCAGTAGCAAGTACAATACCTTGCTGCTCGGTTAGATCATTAATAACGGTTTCTTCGCGCTTACGGAAACCTTCCTCGCCTTCAACGTCAAACACCCATGCGATGTCTGCGCCTGTGCGCTCTTCAATTACGGTATCAGAATCAACAAACTCCATATGAAGTTGTTGAGCTAGGTGTCTACCGATTGTACTTTTGCCGGCACCCATAGGGCCAACAAGAAAAATATTACGTTTCTCAGCCATGTTCAGCATTAATTTACAACGTTAATTCAATGACATCGCCACAAGAAAAGACCGATAAGGAGCCTCGGAAAAAAGGGCTTGTGGCACCGATTCCTCACAGATAAGTCGTGATAAGACCCGAAATTATCAAGGTAAGGTGACTTGAATGCAACTTTATTTTTAGTCATTTTCAATTACTGGCTAAATTACAATGAGTTACCAAGCTCAGCCACGAAGGGTGTAGGGGTAATGATCTGTGGCGTGACAAAGATTAATAACTCATTCTTGCCGATATTTTCGTAGGTTCGTCTAAATAATGCACCTAAACCCGGAATATCACCGAGAAGCGGCACTTTATCTATCTTATTTGAAAAGGAATGTTGATAAATTCCTCCCAAAACCACCGTTTCGCCATTGTTGACTAATACTTGGGTGCCAATCCGTTGAGTATCGATTGCGACCGTTTCTCCTTCGAGGGTTTTCAGCACTTCACCAACACGGTCTTGGGTAACGTCCAAATCTAAAATGAGTCGATTGTCCGGCGTAATTTGTGGGGTGACGGTAAGCGAGAGCACCGCCTTTTTAAACTCTACCGCAGTTGCGCCACTTGAAGTGGATTTGAGGTATGGGATCTCAGTCCCTTGCTCAATGTAGGCGGATTTCTTATTGGTGGTGATAAGCCTCGGACTGGAAATGATCTCTGCTTTTGACTCGTTTTGCAGTGCCGAGAGTTCTAAGTCTAACAAGGTGTTTGAACCCAAACTCGCCACTTGAAAGGCGATACTCGATGCATTGTCGGAAATGGCTGGCAGGTTTACGTTCAGAATATCATCGATTTCAAGACTCCCGTCACCAATACCCGCAGCGGCCAGGTTACTCTCAATAGAGCCACCAATTGTCGTATTGCCATTGGTCGAACTGACACCCCAACGAATACCAAGCTCTTCAACATTACCTTCTTTGATCGTCACAACACGCGCTTCAATCTGTACCTGCTTAACCGGTACATCGAGCTCTGCAATGATCGATTTAATCACGCTAATGTTGCTCGGTAACTCACGTAACAGCAGGGAGTTGGTCCGTTCATCAATCGCGACAGAGCCTCTTTCAGAGAGCATACTCACCGCCCCTTCGCCACCGATCATGGCAGCGACATCCGACGCATTAGCATAGTGAATCTTGACGATCTGCGACTCGAGCTGCCCTATTTGCTCGGTCAGTCGATTCTTTTCAAGCGCTTGCTTCTCCTGCCTGTCTAACTCAGCCTTGGGAGCGACTAGCACTACGTCCCCTTTCACTCGCTTATCAAGCCCCTTCACTCGTAAGATAATGTCCAGAACGTCTGTCCACGGCACGCTATCTAATCGCAATGTAAGATTGCCTTGCACCGTATCGGATACGACTAGATTGAAATCGTTGTAATCGGCAAGAAGCTGAAGCACGTTGCGCACAGGCATATCTTGAAAGTTAATCGAGGTTAGTTGCCCTTTGTTGATGGTTCCGAGCGCTTTCTCATCGGCTTTTTCTTGAGTGAGTGGAATAACGGTCACTCGAAGTTGATTCCCTCTTACCATCGTTTGATAGTCGACAGCTTGGGTTGAGGAAACTTGAAGGCGAGCGTGTGGCGCTTCATCGAATACCTCTATCGTGTTCACCAATGTGGCAAAATCGGTTACATCATAGATCGATAGCTGCTCAGCGCCCACCGAGGTTTGTTGGAGCATGATATCGAGACCATACTCAGCCCCAGCGACATCCACCGCAATAGCGTTATCAGATAACTCAATAACAATGACGCCCTGACGCTTGTCATCCACCTCAAAGGATACACGCTCTAGATTGTTGGCATTTACCATACTGGAGACCAAGCCAAACAAAACTAACGCCAGAGCAATGACTAGATATCGAGCCCCAAAATTAACGTGATACTGCACTGCCTTCTCCACTACTTCATCGCCAACTTAATCTGACGCTGATACCAACAACCTAACCCATCGGATAAGGTTTCGCCGATGATCAGCCCGCTATCGGTGATCTTTGCAATCTTGCCGTTGTTCTCGCCTAGATACTGCCCGACCTCAACTTGAACCACTCGACGATTAGGCAACATCACCAGACCACTCATCTTTCCACCTTTGCTCATCACACCTTTTACTTGCAATTCATCGAGTCGAAACCGCTCCAAACCTTGCTTAGTTCTTGATCTAGGTTGCCAGCAACTTTTATTTCGGTCTGGCGTTTGAACAAGCGCCGTTTTGGGTAAATCAAATGGCGAGCGAGAGTGAAAACTCTTGAATTCAACGAGTTCAGCGGGTTTTAGTAAGCGCTCTGAGACGTGCTGTTGCTCGGTTTTCGCTTCCGTTATGACAATAAAACTCTCCAATGAGTCTTGATGGGCATTGCAACCACCGAGTAGCGTCGTGATAAACCATAATGTCCACCTAGGGTTTCTCATTCCAAGCGCTCCTGAACGTATTGATAAGTCGACGCATTCACACGAAAGTGCAAAGTACTGCTCTCAAGGCTCACTCGCTGCCACTCGGCGTTCTCAATCAATACTATTCTTGGAAGCTCGGCAATGGCTTGTGTGTATCGACCGATATCGTCATAACTCCCAGTCAGTTCGATATCGATAGGTAACTTGAGTAAAAATTGCTGAGGTTTTCGCTTACCCCAGTTGATGCGTGTGAAGGTCAAATGGTTATTCAAGCCTTGCTCATTCATCGCAGCTAGCACGCTTGCCAGCTCTTGCTGAGCAGGTAGCTGCTTCATTAATCGCTCGTAGTGAATGGTTAAATCCTCAATCTGCTTAGCTGCAATCGGTAACATTGCCGCTCTGCGTGCGACCACCTCTAGTTCTTGCTTTAGCTGGCTCTCTTGTTGCTTGTAATAATTCAAATCTTCATAGCTAGGCTTGACCAAAAACCACGTACTCAACATTGTGGATACCAGCAAGATGAACGCGGCCAAGAGTAGCTGCGGACCTAATGACCAATCGATAATGTCGTCTAAATCGAAATCCAATGACATTAATGCTCACCATCTAGCCGTTGTTGCTCTTTCGATACCCGCTCTTTCGAAACCGATAGCAAAAGTGCCTCACTATCAAGGTGAAAAGAGAGCTGAAAGGATTGGAACTTGTTTCCAAATCGTTCGCGGTTGTGAACAATAGAGTGCATCTCAACACTATTGATCACCTTCGATTGCTCAAACCGGTCAAGCATTTGCGCGAGTACAGCCGTACTCTCACCGATCCCGCTGAGCTTAAAACTCACCCCTTCCATGCGAACCTTATCGACATAAACTTGCTCAGGAATCAAGGTGGGGAGCAGGTTCATGACGGCAATGGTTTGATGCCGCTGACGTTGAAGCTTCTCTACATAATCCAGTCTTGCTTCCAGTGTCTCGAGCTCCTTGGTAGCAGTCGAGAGCGCTTTGATCTCATCTCGATAGCCTTGGATTGCCGTTTGCAGATAATCGACTCGATCTCGCTGAGCGCTCACCTCTCCTTCCGTCTTAACCATGGCGAAGTAAGCACTAACATAGCCAACGAATGTTGCTGTGATGAGCATCAGCATGAGTCCCTGGCGACGTTGGTTGCGCTGCTCTTCTCGCCACGGCAGTAGGTTGATCAGCGCCATGTTAATGACTCGCTAACCAGTCAAGGCCGTTAATCGCAACGCCAAATGCTGCCGAAAAACTCGCAGGCAACCGCTCACTGCGCTTACTCTTGTGGCAACTCAAGGTCGAATAATCAGCAACCTTTACCTCGCACGATAAGTGTTTAGCGACAACACTAGCTAACCCCTCTTCCATCGCATGCCCACCCATGAGCAGAACGCCTGATATCGAGTCTATGCCTGCAACAGACCGATAAAGCTGAAGCTGAGAGACGACTCGGCTTGCTACTGATTCAAACATCACTTCAGAATTGGATTTAAAACGCGCGGATGGGTTAGATAGCAAGGTATCTTGTGTATCTATCGACCAAGACTTAGCAAGGTCAGGCGATACGCCTGTGGGAGGAAGCAAAGTAACATGCTGATGACCAAGCTCTAAGACGGCAAAATTCGATAGGGATGACGCTTGAGCGACCAGCCAACTCTGAGCACCACGTATGGCGCCATTAGTGGTATCCATCAGCTTGGGTTTAAACCCCAGCTTAGCGATGGTTTGACTCCAATTGGATACCATTGATTGCTTAGTCACATGAACTCGATAGGCTTCGCTGCTCGCACCTTGCTCTGGTGCTTGTTGGACAAAATCCAGAGCGATATCATCAGCAGGAAACGGCGTTTGATGATTCATCGCCTGTTCGATAGCAAAAACCTGCTCTTGCCCCTCAAGCCTTGCCTCTATGCTCACCACCTTACTGATCACGGCACTTTCAGGCACAACTATCGCGGCGTTACTGCGCATTAACGGGGCAATCTTTCGGAGAATTTTAAGTTTCTTAACACTATCCTGATGTTTAAGGGTGTGAGGATCGGAGAAAATAGCACCACATCCGTTGAGCTCCAGATGGTTTACTAGGGTGAGGCTCACCCCATCGCGAACCAAGACAACAGCCTTGGCGCTGTGGTGACCTATATCAATCCCCGTAATCCATTTTCTTGCCATGAAAAATAACCTCAACAAATACATAAACAACGCGAAAAGGTTGAGATTGACGCTCAAATAAGCGTTAATTAACCCTATAGGTATATTTTTGTCCTAGCCTACAAGTAATTACCTACTCGTAACCTTAATTAATCAGGGAAATCTCGGTGAAGTTCATAAAGAGACTGTTGGTTTTTGCATTGATTTGCATACTCTTTGGAGTCGGAACAATTTTTGGGTTTTACTACTACGTAAAACCAGAATTGCCTGACGTCGCGACCTTAAAAGATGTCCAACTCCAGACACCAATGCAGGTGTTTAGCCAAGATGGGAAGCTGATCGCACAATTTGGCGAAAAGCGCAGAATCCCAATATCTTACGACGAGATCCCACAAGATCTAATCGACGCCCTCATTGCGACGGAAGACAGCCGCTACTACGACCACTTTGGTTTCGACCCTATCGGTATTACCCGTGCTGCGGTCGCCGTTATCGCGTCAGGTAGTGCCTCACAGGGTGCGAGTACCATCACGCAGCAGCTAGCTCGTAACTTCTTCTTATCTAATGAGAAGAAGATCATGCGTAAAGTGAAAGAGATCTTCATCGCCGTTCACATTGAGCAGTTGCTAACAAAGCAAGAGATCATGGAGCTGTACGTTAACAAGATCTTCTTGGGCTACCGCTCATACGGTTTTGGCGCAGCAGCACAGGCTTACTTCGGTCGCAACCTTGATCAGCTCACACTCAGTGAGATTGCGGTACTTGCCGGTCTTCCTAAAGCACCATCAACGATGAACCCTATCTACTCTATTGAGCGTGCTACTCAGCGCCGTAACGTGGTGCTATCACGTATGCTGTCTGAAAAATACATCACGCAGGCTGAGTTTGATGAGGCGCGTGCTGAGCCAATTATTTCTCAATACCATGGCGCAGAGATTGAACTTAGTGCTCCTTATGTCGCAGAGATTGCGCGCGCTTGGATGGTGAGTCGCTATGGTGAAGAAGCTTACGAATCTGGCATGCGTATCACCACCACCATTGACTCTAAGCTGCAAAAAGCGGGTCATGTCGCTGCGATTAAAAACCTTCTAGACTACGACGAGCGACACGGTTACCGCGGCGCTGAAAAAGTACTGTGGAAGGCTGGTCAAACAGCCATGACCAACGAAGAGATTGCTAAGCACCTGAGACGTGAGCCTACCTATGGCGAGCTTCGCCCAGCGGTTGTGACTGGCGTTGCAGACCAATCCGCGACGGTTTATGTGAAAAGCTATGGTGAGCAGACCATCAGCTGGGAGAACATGAACTGGGCGCGTAAGTTCCGAACCGATGATCGCCAAGGTGCAGCACCGAAAGCACCGAGCGACGTGGTTGCGGTTGGTGAACAGGTTTGGGTGCGTGCCGCTGATCTTGATATCACGCCAGATGTGTCTCCAGAAGAAAAAGAGGCGCAGACTGAAGACGATCAAGTTGCTGAGCCGATCGCCATCACGTGGCGTTTAAGCCAGGTACCAAATGCAAACACGGCCTTCGTTGCCATTAATCCCGAGAATGGTGCGGTGCTATCGCTCGTGGGCGGTTTTAACTTCGTACACAGTAAGTTTAACCGTGCAACGCAATCTGTTAGACAGGTCGGTTCTAGTATCAAGCCGTTTATCTATGCAGCTGCACTAGATAAAGGCATGACGCTGGCGAGCCTAGTTAACGATGCACCAATCAACAAGTGGGATAAGAGTGCTGGCACTGCTTGGCGCCCGAAAAACTCGCCACCGACGTACACAGGCCCAACGCGTCTTCGTATCGGTCTAGCACAGTCTAAGAACGTCATGGCGGTTCGTGTACTGCGTGAAGTCGGCCTTGATGAGACTCGTGATTATCTGACTCGATTCGGTTTCGATAAATCTAAGCTTCCTCGCTCTGAGACCATTGCACTGGGTGCTGGTAGCTTGACACCGGTTCAAATGGCACAGGGTTTCTCTGTGTTTGCTAACGGTGGCTACTACGTAGAGCCATTCTACATCAGCAAAGTAGAAGACCCATTTGGTAAGGTTGAATTTGAAGCCAATCCAAAAGTCGTTTGTCATCAAAACTGTCCAGATATGCAAGCTCCTGAGTTCGCTAAGGCGGCTACCGATGAGGCAGCACCAAGCATTGAAGAAGCCACTAATGCGTCTGAAATCGAACCACTGGATATCGCTCAGTTTAACGAAGAAGACCTGACTGAAACCAACGAACCGCGCTATGCGCCGAAGGTTATCTCAGAGCAAACGGCGTTCCTGACGCGTGAAATGCTCTATAGCAACGTTTGGGGCGGCGGTAACTGGCGTGAAGGCACGGGTTGGAATGGTACTGGCTGGCGTGCTCAAAAACTTAAGCGTCGTGATGTGGGCGGTAAAACGGGTACCACAAACGATTCTAAAGATGCGTGGTACAACGGCTATGGTCCGGGTATTGTAGCGACGGCTTGGGTTGGTTTTGATGACCACCAGAGAAAGCTTGGACGTACAACTGCGAATCCTAACTTAGGTAAAGATCAGATCACTGGTGCCGAAGCTGGGGCGAAGACCGCTCAGCCTGCATGGGTGGACTTTATGGGTATGGCGCTCGAGGGTCATGAAGTGGTCGCAAGACAAGTGCCGAATGACATCACTCGCGTGCGTATCGACCGTGATTCTGGCCTTCTCACTAACAAGACCGATGGTTCGACCATGTTTGAATACTTCAAGATTGGCACCGAGCCAAAAGAGTACGTGCAGGAGAGTCTCACGGATACCTTGTACTCGAATGATGAGTCTGGTGGTGAGAGTCTGTTCTAGATTGGACTTAACAAGTAAAAAGGGGCGCTAAGCCCCTTTTTTAATATCTAAATTTCAGCGCTACTCGCCAAGATAACTACTAATCGACTCTGCTAACTTCTCAAAACGCGCACGAAGCGGTGAACCAGGTCGGTACGCCAGCACAATACTGCGAGACGGCGTAGGATTGACGGCAGTCACATAGCACACACCATCTTTTTCTTTCTCTTTCGGAAGAGATAGCTCAGGCAGTAAGGTAATCCCCGCCCCTGCAGCAACCATATTACGCAACGTCTCTAAGCTGGTTGCCTTAAATCGCTCGTCATCTCTCGCACCTGCCGCAAAACAAAAACCTAGCGCTTGGTCTCGCAAGCAATGTCCATCACCCAGTGATAGCACGGTTTGCCCTTTTAGCTCATCCATCTCTATCTCATCGCGTTTTGCCCAAGCATGGTCGCATGGCACCGCAATGCTCATCGGCTCATTAAAGACTTCAATCTCTTTGAATGGTGCAGTTTCTGGAACTGACGCCAGCACTAAACAATCGAGTTTTCCTTCTTCCAACTGTCTAACCAATTGATGCGTTTGAGCCTCATGCAGGAACAGCTCAAGATCAGGAAACGACTCTTTCAGCTGAGGCACGATACGCGGCAAAAGGTAAGGTCCTACCGTCGGAATAAACCCGATATGCATAGGGCCCATCATCTCGCCACTTTGACCTGCTGCCATCTCGCGAAACGTTTTGACTTCTTTAAGCACACGCTTTGCTTGCTCAACCAATTGCAAGCCTGCATCGGTAAACAACACGCGACGACTGCTACGCTCCAACAAAGAGGTACCTATCTCATCTTCCAGTTTACGGATCTGACCACTCAGTGTTGGCTGACTCACAAAGCATGCCTCTGCGGCTTTACGAAAGTGCTTGTGCTCAGCCAGTGCCACTAGGTATTCAAAATCACGAATGTTCATCGCTTACTCCGATAGAAATTGACTATCGATACCATAACAATAAACGATTAGAACTATCAAACCATTTTTTTGATAATGGTCCCAACGAAACAAAGCGATAGACGCTACTCTCTGTTAGCAACGCTAGACTCACAAGAATTTAATTATCCAGAAGGACATAAGTATGTTTGCATCTAAAGAAGGCCAAGCAGTACCTCAAGTGACATTCCCAACTCGTCAGGGTGATGCGTGGGTCAACGTAACAACAGATGAGCTGTTCAAAGACAAGACCGTAATTGTGTTCAGCTTACCAGGTGCTTTCACGCCGACATGTTCATCAAGCCACTTGCCGCGCTACAACGAGCTATTTCCTGTGTTCAAAGATCACGGCGTGGATGAAATCCTATGTGTATCAGTAAACGACACCTTCGTTATGAATGCGTGGAAATCAGATCAAGAAGCAGAAAACATCACCTTCATTCCTGATGGTAACGGAGACTTCACCGATGGCATGGGTATGCTGGTTGAGAAAAACGACCTTGGCTTTGGCAAACGCTCATGGCGCTACAGCATGCTGGTGAAAAACGGCGTGGTAGAGAAGATGTTCATCGAGCCAAACGAGCCAGGCGACCCGTTCAAGGTATCAGATGCAGATACGATGCTGAACTACATCGCGCCAAGCTATAAGACTCAAGAATCCATCACGGTATTCTCTAAGCCAGGTTGCCCATTCTGCATGAAAGCGAAGCAAAACCTGATTGACCACAACCTTCAGTATGAAGAAATCGTACTGGGTAAAGACGCGACTACTGTGACTCTACGAGCAGTAAGCGGCCGTACGACCGTGCCTCAGGTATTTATCGGTGGTAAGCACATTGGTGGCAGCGAAGAGCTAGAAGCTTACCTAGGTTAATCTTCCTACCCATAAAAAAATGCGAGCCAAATGGGCTCGCATTTTTTGTTTTTCTGAAAGCTAATGGCTAGCTAGCAATCTCAGCAGCAATCACAGAGATCTCCACCAGCAAGGCTTCACGAGCCATATCTCCAGTCACACAAGCACGTGCTGGCGCATGGCCTGCGGGTACCCATGCGTCCCATACCGCGTTCATTGCTTGGAAATCTTGCATGTCTTTAAGGTAGATGGTCGCAGACAGCATGTGCTCTTTGTCGCTGCCCGCTTCAAGTAGCAGAGCCTCGACCTTATCGAGCATGGTTTGCGTCTGTTCAGTAATGTCTTTAGTGGCATCTGCACACACCTGACCACAAAGGTAGATAGTGCCATTGTGCTTAACGATGCGGCTCATGCGCTCTTTAGTATGAAGGCGTTCAATCATAATGTTATTGCTCTTTTTTAGGCTATCCGAACGATAGGGCTGAAACAGGAAGGCCTATTCTATCGGATACCAAGCGCAAGCAACACGCGAACATTGTGACATGCTTGGCGAACCGCAGTTTTTCTCCGCTACTGGTAAAAGCAAATGTTTAGATTCATCGACAGTGAGAAGTTTAGATTGAAAGGGGAAGAGATTTGAAAAGCACTAAAAAGAAAAAAGCCCCGTAGTCAACCTTGACTCGGGGCCTTCTTAGATTCTTCTAAGAAAAAGCAGTGGTACTTTAATAGACCGTGCCTTTTCTTGTTTGTTCCCAGAAAAATGATCTTTTTTTAAAATTTTTCCGATCTTTTCGTTACTCGCCTATTTTTCAACAGGTTACGCAACGTTCATCTTGGCAATAATTTGCTCTACCAAGTTCACTTCCAACGCTACCTCGTCACAAGCATGCTGTCGTGGACATTGGTCACAGTCTTTCAGAACTTTCTCTGGCAGCAGCGTCTTCGATGTTGGGATGAAGTCGTGCTTCATAAAGAACTCTGGCGTACGGGTCAGAACGAACACTTTCTTAATCGCCATCTTACGTGCTTTCTCTACCAAGTGCTGAACAATCGCTGTGCCCTGCCCTTGACCTTGCCAGCCCGCTTCAACACCTAAAGAGCGGATCTCTGCAAGCCCTGAGTCATACACGTAGAGCGACGCACAACCGGTAACCTCACCATGATGCTCTGCGACGGCGAACGAGCCAATGTCACGCACCAGTTCGTTGCGGCTACGAGGTAGGTTTTCACCCAGGTTCGCCCAGTAAGCCACCATGCTCTCTAGCGCATCAATGTCCGTCAGGCGAGCAGAGCGAACTTTCACCGCTGAGTTATCACGCGCTGTGAGACGTTTCTCTGCTTGGTCTACCGCGTAAGCAACTTGCTGCGGCGCTACACCACCAAGGGCATTACGTTTCTCTAGGCAGCTTTCAATGGTCAGGATGTCGTAAACATCGTTCTCAATCACTGGTGAGAACTCTTTCAGTTCTTCAATAGAGAGCTCTTCGAGTGCACAGCCTTTAGCAATCGCACTGACTACTGCAACACCTACGATATGGTGCGCTTCACGGAATGGAATACCTTTAGCAACTAGGTAATCCGCAAGCTCGGTAGAGTTTGCATAACCTTGCTTCGCCGCTTCGAGCGTACGCTCACCGTTTACCTTGATACCATCGAAACACAGTGCGGCCATTTCCATGCAGTCACTCCAAGTGTCGAGTGCATCAAATAGCCCTTCTTTGTCTTCTTGCATATCTTTGTTGTAGGCAAGAGGCAGTGCTTTCACTGTCATCATCATGCCAGCTAGCGAGCCGTAGACACGACCGGTTTTACCACGGATAAGCTCTAGGGCATCTGGGTTCTTTTTCTGAGGCATCAGAGAAGAGCCAGACGTCACAGTATCCGCAAGCTCAATAAAGTTCGACTCACCTGAGTTGTAGAAGATCATATCTTCAGCCAGACGCGATAGGTGCAGCATAGATATAGAGGCGATAGACATCAGCTCCATCACATGGTCACGGTCAGATACCGAGTCCAAGCTGTTGCGAGTCGCTCTTCTGAAGCCTAGGTTATGAGCAAGCTGCTCACGATCCATTGGGTAAGCCGTACCCGCTAGCGCACCTGAACCCAGTGGGCAGGTATCTAAACGCTTAATGGCATCATCCAAGCGCGAGTAATCACGCTCAAACATCTCAACGTACGCTAAGCACCAGTGAGCAAACGTCACAGGCTGAGCACGCTGAAGGTGGGTATAACCAGGAAGAACGGTATCTTGGTGTGCTCTTGCAACCTCAACCATCTGCGATTGCAGTCTGTCGAGACCAAGCAAAAGTTGCTGACCTTGCTGACGACACCAAAGTTTCAGGTCGGTCGCCACTTGGTCGTTACGAGAACGGCCGGTGTGCAGCTTCTTACCTAGGTCGCCCACTTTGCCAATCAGCTGTTGCTCAACCCAGCTATGGATATCTTCCGCATCCGATCTTAGGATCTGCTTTGGATTCTCCATCACTTCGAGTTTAAGCTCATTCAGTGCTAGCTCTAGCTTCTGCTGTTCATCTTCAGTAAGAACACCCACCGAAACCAACGCCTTTGACCAAGCAATTGAGCCAACAATGTCTTGCTCAGCAAGTCGGTAGTCAAAGCGCAATGAATCATTAAAGTCTTTGAATCTCGTATCTGCTGCTTGGGTAAATCTTCCGCCCCATAATGCCATCGTGTCTCTCCTAACTGCTCAGTCTGCGTCGCTGCTTCTGTGGTTACTTATTGTAAGAATAAACCGCTATTCTCGCTGAGTGAATTGAATGCAACTCAGTGTCTTTGTTGATAGGGTTCAAGGTACGACAAACCGAATTAAAAATAAAGTAAAAATTCATTTATTTCACATAAATATTCAAATTAATGCGATTTCAGGGTATTGTCGTCCATTTTTATCGTCCAGATAAAAAGAAACCCATTTGATATCAAATGGGTTTCTAGATTTCAATCAGTATAATGGAGCGAAATTATTTTTTCTTTGCTTCGTTTAATGCTCTGATACGGCTTGATAGCGAGTAAAGGCGGATGAAGCCTTCAGCGTGACTTTGGTCGTACACCTCATCTTCACCGAACGTTGCAAACTCTTCTGAATACAGGCTGTTGACGCTGCGTTTCTGAGTCACAATTGCCTGACCTTTGTATAGCTTAACCACAACTTCGCCGTTCACATCTTGTGCCAGCTCTTCCGACGCTGCCAAGATAGACTTACAAAGTGGTGTGAACCAACGACCGTCATAAACAAGATGCGATGCTTTCACGCCTAGCTCTTCACGGAACTCAAACGATGTCTTGTCCAGCACGAGCTGCTCAACCGCACGCAGTGCTTCCATCATGATCGTGCCCCCTGGAGTTTCGTAGCAGCCACGAGACTTCATACCAACAAGACGGTTTTCAACAATGTCGATACGACCAACGCCGTGCTTCACGCCTTTCTCGTTTAGGTAAACCAGAGCGTTGTATGGCGTCATTTTCTCACCGTCAACGGCAACTACTTCGCCTTTTGCTACTTCTAGCGTCACGTATTCTGCTTGATCTGGTGCTTGCTCAGGATCCACTGTCCATGCCCAGCAATCATCGTTTGGCGCATTCCATGTATCTTCCAGAACGCCACCTTCTGTTGAGATGTGCCACGCGTTTGCATCACGTGAATAGATCTTAGTGAGTGAAGCGGTACAAGGGATGTTGCGCTCAGCTAGGTAATCTAGACACTCTTCACGGCTCACTAGATCCCACTCACGCCATGGTGCAATTACTGTTAGGTCTGGGGCAAGAGCTGCAAATGCACCCTCAAAACGTACTTGGTCATTACCTTTACCTGTACAGCCGTGACACAGTGCATCAGCACCCACTTTACGCGCTACTTCTACTTGAGCCTTAGCAATAATCGGACGCGCCATTGATGTACCTAGAAGATATTTACCTTCGTAGTACGCGCCCGTTTTTAGCGTTGGGAAGATGTAGTCAGCGACCATTTCTTCTTTCAGGTCAGCGATGTAGCACTCAGAAGCGCCTGATGCCTTCGCTTTTTCTTCGATACCTACAAGCTCTTCTTCACCCTGGCCTACATCCGCAACGAATGCGACAACTTCACAGTCGTAGTTCTCTTTTAGCCATGGGATGATCACTGACGTATCTAGACCGCCAGAGTAGGCAACAACAACTTTTTTTACAGATGGTTTACTCATGTCTCTCTCCTTGTCCGAGCCTGATTTTGGCGGTCAGCTTCTCGGGGTTACTTCACTTTAAATTCGTTAATCGTAAATTTGGTTTACTTTCTGATAATTCAGTTTGGAACGAACTGTGTGCCGATACTCTTACCTGCAAACAATTCGACTAATTTTTCTGGGTATCGCCATGTCGCCACTTCAATTGGGCGACCTAGGTCATTGGCCGCTTCCAGTGCGGCTTGTACCTTAACAATCATGCCATCGGTAATCACTTTGCCTTCAATCAGCGCATCCGCTTCTTGCTTAGTCAGGCTTGGTAGCAGATGACCTTTGCCATCCAGCACGCCGCTCACATCAGATAGCAATACTAATTCGGCATCCAATGCACCAGCCACTGCTACGGCCGCTTGGTCGGCATTAACGTTCATCAGCTGACCTTGGCTATCAAGTCCGATTGAGCTAATGATTGGCAATGCACCTGCCGCTAAAATCGCTTGTAATACCGCTGGGCTGCCTGGCTTAGCATCGCCTACGGCGCCAAGTTCAGGGTCTAGCTCAGTCACTTCACAAAGACCACCGTCAGCAAGGCTCAAACCAACCGCATTCAGACCCGCTTTTATCGCATCGCCTTGTAGTAGTTTGTTTGCTGTGCCCGCTAGCGCGCCCGCAATCAAAGGGATTTGATCATAAGGTGTCACGCGCAAACCTTGCTTCTTAACAGTAGGAATATCGAGCTTCTTCATTAAGTCATCTACGAGGTAGCCGCCACCGTGAACAATCACGATGCTTCGCTGCGCTTGCTGGCTGTAATCAGAGATAGCCTTAAATAGTTGTCCAAGCGTATCTGAGCACGACAGTGCCGCGCCGCCTAACTTGATCACTAATGGTGTATTTTGCTGACTCATGCTGCTCTCCTCGACTAAACCAACGCGGTTAGCTGTGCAAACTGATTTTTGATGTTCAAACACTGCATCGCTTGACTCGATGCACCTTTTAGCAGGTTATCAATCGCCGACACCACGATGATGTGTTGGCCTTGAACCTTATAACCGATATCGCAGAACGGGGTGTTCTCAACATCTTGAATTCTTGGGATAGTTTCCCCTTTGACGCGTACGCCCGGTTTGCCTTCGTAGGCGGTCGCAAATGCTGATGCAACCTGCTCAGCAGTCACACCATCGTTAAGTTTCATGGTGATGGTCGCCAAGATACCGCGCTTAAAATTGCCTAGGTGCGGAGTAAAAATCACATCACAACCTAAATGCGTTGCAATCTCTGGTTGGTGTCTGTGATTAAAAATCCCATAAGGCTGAAGGCTGACCTCGCAAAAGCTGTTGGTCATCGACGCTTTACGTCCTGCGCCAGAGACACCACTGGTTGCGTTGATAACTGGCCACATAGTGCTATCAACAAGACCTGCTTCTAGCAGCGGTTTGATTGCCAACTGTGAAGCGGTTGGGTAACAACCTGGTACTGCCACGAGCTGCGCGCTTTCAATCTCTTTTGCGTTCCACTCGGCAAGACCATACACCGCCTTGTCCAACCAGTTTTCGTGCTGATGCTCAAAGCCGTAGAAGGTGGTATAAAAGTCATCGGCTTTCACGCGATAAGCGCCTGATAGGTCAAACACTTGGCAACCTTGTGCTAAAAACACCGGCGCCAAATCATGGCTCACCTCGTGGGCGGTTGCCAAAAATACAATGTCACACTCGCTTGCTGCTTTTTGCACATCGACCAGCGGCTGCACGGGCATTTCAACTAAGCCTGCCAACTTACCGTGCAACTGAGAAATCGGTTTGCCTGCATCGACACTATTGGCGGACACATACAAACCTGATAGCGTGAGCTCTGGGTGTTTGGTCACCATGAGAGCCAGTTCCGCTCCTGTGTATCCTGATGCGCCAATAATAGTGGTTTTTAGCATGACTCTGATTCCGTAAGTAAGTCGATTTAATGTTGTTAGTGAAACTTGCAATTAATGATTATAAATATAGAAAAAATGCCATTAATTGATTTTTTATTCATTAATAATGATTTAATATGTGTTTTACAGTCTTAAGATTAATCTGTCAACAGTAGAAGCGAAGATAATATGCAATTACCTAGTTTTTTAGAGGTCTACAAAGGCCTGATCAGCACACCTTCGATTAGCTCCACGGACCCAAGCTGGGATCATGGCAACGAGAAAGTGATCGAAAAGCTGGCGACATGGATGAAAGACCTAGGTTTTGAGGTTGAGGTTATCAAGGTTGAACCCAACAAATTCAACATGATTGCCAAGAAGGGACAAGGCGAAGGCGGTCTACTATTGGCAGGTCACAGTGATACCGTGCCCTTTGATGAAGGTCGCTGGAGTTTCAACCCGCATGATCTGACCGAAGCTAACAACCGCTTCTACGGCTTGGGCACTGCAGATATGAAAGGCTTCTTCGCGTTTATCTACGAAGCCGTTAAGAAAATCGACTGGAGCAAACAAACCAAACCACTTTATGTATTGGCAACCTGTGACGAAGAAACCACTATGCTGGGCGCAAGACACTTTACCGACAATGCGCCGTTCAAGCCGGATTACTGCATTATCGGCGAACCCACCAGCCTAGTGCCTATTCGTGGCCATAAAGGTCATGTGGCCAATGCGATACGAGTAACAGGTAAATCTGGTCACTCTTCAGACCCGGCATTGGGCGTTAACGCCATCGAAATCATGCATGAAGTGTTGTACGCAATGATGAAACTGCGCGACAAGCTTGTGAAAGAGTATCACCACCCTGGTTTCGCTATCCCTAGCCCTACCCTTAACCTTGGTCATATTCATGGCGGCGACAGTGCAAACCGTATTTGTGGCTGCTGTGAGCTGCATTACGATGTGAGACCGCTGCCGGGCATAAGCTTAGATGGTTTAGATAACCTACTGCGTGATGCACTCAAAGAAGTGGAAGCGAAATGGCCCGGGCGCTTAACCATTACCGCGCTTCACGAGCCAATTCCTGGCTATGAGTGCGATCATAAACACCCATTTGTTGGCGGAATGGAAACATTGTGTGAAACCCCATCAGAAACGGTTAACTATTGTACTGAAGCACCATTTTTGCAGCAGCTGTGCCCAACCTTGGTGCTCGGCCCTGGCTCAATAGACCAAGCTCACCAGCCAGATGAGTTCTTAAGCTTTGATTTTATTGACCCGACCATAGATATCTTAGCCAAGGCAATGCGCCAATATTGCTTCGAGTGATCGATATTCTGTAATAAATTTTCAACAATTCAACCTTTTAACTCGACCAAGTGTGCGTTTTTCGTGCCAGCACGATAAATGCAAACTTGGTTTACTTTATTTGACTCGCACTAACATTTTTCGCTAGATTGTGAGGCTGATAAGGAATAACGGATGTAGTTAAATTACAAGGCAGGACGACTATGAACGAAAAATATGCCCCATTGAAGAGCAATGTTAGGATGCTAGGGCACCTGTTGGGTAACACCATCAGGGAAGCGCATGGAGACGAGATCCTAGAGAAAGTGGAGAAGATCCGTAAACTTTCTAAATCCGTGGTTCGCGCAGGCAATGAAGCCGATCGTGACATTCTCATTGAAGAGATTAAAAACCTGCCAAATGAGCAACTGACCCCAGTCGCTCGTGCATTTAACCAGTTCCTAAACCTCACCAACATCGCCGATCAATACCATACGATCTCGCGCAGCTGCGAAGCCGATGTGTGTGAACCAGACCCAATCTACACCCTATTTTCTAAGCTTAGCCAGCAAGATGTGAGCAAGTTTGACACCGTTCAAGCCGTGCGCGACCTCAACATCGAGCTTGTACTGACCGCTCACCCAACAGAAATCACTCGCCGTACCATGATCAACAAGCTGGTCAAAATTAACGAGTGTCTTTCTAAGCTAGAGCTTAACGAGCTGTCTGATAAAGAACGCAAGAAAACCGAACGTCGTCTAGAGCAGCTGATCTCACAAAGCTGGCACTCAGATGTGATCCGTCAGCAGCGCCCAACGCCACTTGATGAAGCGAAATGGGGCTTTGCCGTGGTTGAGAACTCACTCTGGGATGCGGTTCCTGAGTTCTTGCGTGAGTTTGACGAGCGCCTAAAAGGCTACCTAGACGAAGGGCTGCCAATCGATGCGCGCCCAGTACACTTCTCATCTTGGATGGGTGGTGACCGCGACGGTAACCCGTTTGTGACGCATAAAATCACGCGTGAAGTGATGTTACTGTCACGTTGGAAAGCGGCTGAGCTTTATCTAAAAGATTTCCAAGAGCTTATCACTGAGCTTTCTATGGTTAAGTGTAACGATCAAGTTCGCGACCTTGCCGGTGACGAACACGAACCGTACCGCGCCATTTTGAAACCCGTTCGTAAGCTATTGATTGATACCTTGGAAGTGCTAGAAGCACAGATCAATCAACAAGATGTACCGAACAAGCCAATCCTTGAAGACATCTCCCAGCTTTGGGAGCCGCTCATGGCTTGCTACAAGTCACTTCGTGAAAGTGGTATGGCGATCATCGCCGACGGTTCACTACTTGACACTCTTCGCCGCGTGAAGGCGTTCGGTGTTCACCTAGTACGTCTCGATATCCGTCAAGAAAGCACCCGTCACTCAGATGTGATTTCTGAGCTAACGCGCCACCTTGGTCTGGGTGACTACGACCAGTGGAGCGAGCAAGACAAGGTTTCATTCCTAATCAATGAACTGAGCTCGAAGCGCCCACTGCTACCACGAGACTGGGAACCTTCAGAGCCAGTTCAAGAAGTTCTCGATACGTGCCGAGTGATTGCATCACAATCGCGTGAAGCGTTCGGTGCTTATGTTATCTCTATGGCACGCACGGCTTCTGACGTACTAGCCGTTCACCTTATTCTTCAAGAGTGTGGCTGTAAGTTCCGCATGGACGTTTGCCCACTGTTTGAAACTCTTGATGACCTGAACAACTCTGAAGCGGTCATGAAGCAGTTGTTCGATATCGACTGGTATCGTGGCTACATCCAAAACCATCAAATGGTCATGATCGGCTACTCTGACTCAGCAAAAGACGCCGGCGTAATGGCGGCAGGCTGGGCACAGTACAGCGCGATGGAAAAACTGGTTGAAGTTGGTGAAGAAGCGGGTATCGACATCACCCTATTCCACGGCCGTGGCGGTACGATTGGTCGTGGTGGTGCGCCAGCACACGCAGCCCTGCTCTCTCAGCCACCTAAGAGCCTAAAAGGCGGCCTACGTGTGACTGAGCAAGGCGAGATGATCCGCTTTAAACTGGGTCTACCTGAAATTGCGGTCAACAGCTTCAACCTATACGCAAGTGCAATTCTGGAGGCGAACCTAATGCCGCCACCAGAGCCGAAGCAAGACTGGCGCGACCTAATGGAAGTGCTTTCTGAAGTGTCTTGCGATGCGTATCGTAAAGTGGTTCGCGGCGAGCCGGACTTTGTTCCTTACTTCCGCCAAGCAACGCCTGAGTTGGAGCTGGGCAAACTGCCTCTTGGCTCTCGCCCTGCGAAACGTAACCCGAATGGCGGTGTAGAGAGTCTTCGTGCAATTCCTTGGATCTTCTCATGGAGCCAAAACCGCCTAGTACTGCCTGCATGGCTTGGTGCCGGTGAAGCGATTCAATACTCTATCGACAAGGGCCACCAAGCACTGCTTGAAGAGATGTGTCGCGAATGGCCGTTCTTCTCAACACGTCTAGGCATGCTAGAGATGGTTTACACCAAGTGTAATATGGAAATCTCTCGCTACTACGACAAGCGTCTGGCGGACCCAGAATTGTTGCCTCTTGGTGACAAGCTGCGTAGTCAATTGCAGAAAGACATCGTTGCGGTACTGAACGTAGAAAACCACAACCACCTGATGCAAAGCGACCCATGGGGCCAAGAGTCTATTCGCCTGCGTAACATCTATGTTGAGCCTCTCAACATGCTGCAAGCAGAGCTGCTATATCGTACTCGTCAAAGCGAAGAAACCGAATCAGAGCTAGAAGAAGCACTGATGGTGACCATCGCTGGCATCGCGGCTGGTATGCGAAATACTGGCTAAACGATATATTATTTTACAAAAGAGACAAAAGGTCGCACATTGCGGCCTTTTCTTTTTACTGGCATACTTACTGAGAGTTTTGTTAGTTTTTTGAAGTGGTATCGCATTCTATTCCACTTTTTGCTTATATAATTCAGATATAATTACATTCCGCTGTTCGATAAATAAAAAAACACGACGTCAGCAGCGCGGGTCACATGTTCATGTGGCTGTCTAGGTGACAAAGGCTTTAAACACGGTTATTAGTGCCCACATTTGTGCGGTGCGCTGTTCTTTTTATGCGAGACACATAGCTCTTTGCGAAGACAAATGCACTTCGCGCGAGTTTCCCGGAATCACGGCAGATTCCAGGGCGCTTGCTCGGTGCTCACACGTTTAACCGCAAACGCACTTATAAGAACAATATAACTATTACTAAGATTTTGACCATTTGGATTTAAGACATGTCACTACCACACGTTATCCTTACTGTCCTAAGCACTCGTGACGCGACTGGCTACGACATTACTAAGGAATTTTCTGCTAGCATCGGTTACTTCTGGAAGGCAAGCCACCAGCAGGTTTACCGTGAGCTAAACAAGATGGCTGATAAAGCCCTCGTTACCTGTAAACTTGAGCCTCAAGAAGGCAAACCAGACCGTAAGGTTTACTCAATCACTGACGCTGGCCGTGGGGCGCTTGGCGAGTGGTTTGAGCAACCAACCGTACACCCAACCGTTCGTGATGAGTTCTCAGCGAAGCTAGCTGCTTGTGCAGTTCAGCCTTCAGCAGCGTTCCGCATCCAACTCGAAGAGCTTATCGAAGAGTCTAAAAAGCTGGTTGCACACTACCGTGAGATTGAAGCAGCCTACTACGCAACTCCAAGCACGCTAGAGAAGCACGCACGCCTTGAGCGCCTGACTCTTCGTCGCAACCTACTTGCACGTCAAGCATGGTTAGACTGGGCAGAAGAAGCACTTGCTGAGCTAGAAGCACTCGCGTAATCAACTACTGATTCAACGCATAGCAAAACGCCAGTCTACAAAGACTGGCGTTTTTTGTTTGGGACTAAAACTCTCGGTTATGCTTCAGGGCGAACGCCGAGTGTGTGGCACAGTGCGTAAGTCATTTCTGCGCGGTTTAGGGTGTAGAAGTGGAAATCCTTCACACCTTCACGGCTCAGTACACGAACCATGTCGATCGCTTGGCTCGCGCCCACCAATTGGCGAGTCATTAGGTCGTCATCGAGACCTTCAAACTGTTTTTGCATCCAACCTGGTACTTTCACCTTGTTCATCGCTGCAAAGCGTGACGCTTGTTTAAAGTTGGTCACAGGCAGAATACCTGGAACAATCTCTACATCGATACCAGCCGCCACACAGCGGTCACGAAAGCGTAGGTAGCTCTCTACATCAAAGAAGAACTGAGTGATCGCACGGTTCGCACCCGCATCCACTTTACGCTTTAGGTTAAGAAGATCCGCCTGAGCACTCTTCGCTTCTGGGTGAACCTCAGGAAACGCAGCGACGGAAATATCAAAGTCGTGGCGAGATTTTAGTAGCTCAACTAGGTCAGACGCATACATGTCTGGCTGACCGCCGCCTTCAGGAATATCACCACGCAGAGCAACGATGTTCTTAATACCATTCGCCCAGTAGTCTTCAGCGATATCGATAAGCTCATCACGTGACGCATCGATACACGTTAGGTGCGGCGCTGCCACAAGGCCTGTCTCTGATTTAATTTCTTTGATGATAGAGTGCGTACGGTCGCGCTCACCAGAGTTAGCACCGTAAGTCACTGAGACAAACTTAGGCTTAAGTGTTTTTAGGCGATGAACCGATTTCCACAGCGTCTCTTCCATTGTCGGCGTGCTCGGCGGAAAGAACTCGAATGAAACATTAATATTGTCCGATAGCTCAGCAATATTCTGGTTCAAAGCATCAATGTGGCCTGCGTGTGTGTATCCCATGGTCCTCTCCCTAATCACCAAGATTGGTTATCCCATCCAATCTCAGATTAAAACCTGTCTGTCTTTAAATGATGATTTTTTAATTTTTGACGTTTAGACGTCTATATGTCTACAGAATGAAATGAATGGGTTTTAAAGTCAATAGAGGGATTATGAATTTTTTTCATGTGGAGAGTTAGGGAAATTGAAGATGGAGGTGAGAGTGGTTTGTCGAGGGAATAGTTTAGATAGATAAGCGCTGGAAGTTTCGCAGCGCTGGCGCTTTACCCCTCCTAGCCTCCCGGCTACGCGCCCGCTTGTAAGGGGAGGAACAACGGCTAGCTGCGCATCGCCTATGATCTCGCTATAGGCTACGCGACGATAGGAGCGAGCCCGTCATTCTCCCCCTAATATAGGGGGAGCTAGAGGGGGTATAGCTCTTAATCTTGCTTTTGCTTTTGCTTTTGCTTTTGCTTTTGCTTTTGCTTTTGCTTTTGCTCTTAAAAGCTATCAATCAAAAAAAGCTCGACATCAAATTCAAATCCGACTGAATCGCTCCAGCCGTCACTTCACGCCCAGCACCAGGACCACGAATAACCAACGGATTATCTTTGTACCACTTACTCTCAATCGCAAAGATATTGTCGCAAGGTAAAAGGTTTGCCAGCGCATGCTCTTTCGATAGCGCTTCAATCCCTACACGAGCCTTACCTTGTCGATCTAAACGAGCAACGTATCGCAGCACTTTGTCTTCACGTTGAGCCTTCTCTAAACGCTCTTGCAAGATCTCACTAAGCAGTGTGGCTTTCTCAAAGAAGCCCTCTAGCGATAGCTCAGCAAGCTCTTCAGGAACCAAAGATTCCACTTCGACGGCGTCAGGCTCGATATCGAGCCCCGATTCACGAGCTAAGATAACGAGCTTACGCATCACATCAGAGCCATCAAGATCTGAGCGAGGGTCCGGCTCGGTTAAGCCCTGCTGCCACGCTAGGTCGACAAGCTCAGCAAATGGTACAGAGCCGTCAAACTGCTGGAACAACCACGACAAGGTGCCTGAGAATATCCCTGAAAGCGCAACGATATCATCACCACTTTCACGAAGGTCACGAACGGTATGGTTTATTGGTAACCCCGCGCCCACAGTGGCATTGTAGAGCCAGTGACGACCGGTTTTCGAAAACGCATCTTGCACGGCGTGATAGTCATTACTTGGAGCAGAGCCCGCAACCTTGTTTGCTGAGATAAGGTGGAGACCATGCTCTGCGATGCTGACGTATCTTTCCGCCAGTGCCGCACTCGCTGTTACGTCTAACACCACGCCTTCGTCGTAGCCTTGAAGTGCCGCTAGGCGCTGTAGCCAGATGTCACCTTGGTATTCAATCGCTTCATCTTCATAGCGCGCGAGCACCTGCTGCTCGTCGATGCCATCTTCATCAAACCAATAAGTCTGGCTATCGATAACTGCGACTAAGTTGAAACTCATACCACGGCGTTTCTCGAGCTCGCTTTTCTGCTCTTTAAATAGAGATAACCAGCTTGAGCCAATATTGCCCTTACCGCACAGCGCCACCGCAACACGCTTTTGCGCTTGGAATAGCTGAGTATGGACCGACTTCACGAGAGGTTGAATGTCTGACTTACGTAGCACAGCTGCAAGACTCAATTGCGACTCAGCTTCGGAGATGAACTCAACTGGCGCATGTTTAAGTTGCTGATAGAAGCCAAAACAGTGATTGGCATTTTTAGTCACGCCCGCCCCTACCGCAGCCAGCATGGAATAGCCTTCTTTTAGCTTAATTTCCGCTTCAATCGCTAGGTCTTGCAGCTCAGTAAGCGCGCCAGAGGCAATTTCCGCGGTATAAGCAAGGCGAATTCTAGATTGGTCCGCCTGCGCTTCAAACGCTAACGGTGCCAACTGTGCGCGCTTAAGACTATTAAGCACTTCAGTCTGTGCACGTTCAAAATCGTGACCCGCACCAAATGCCAGTTCAATAAGCAGTACTTCATCGAGTGACGTGATAATTTTTGCGCCGCGCCCCGATGCAAGCACACGCTCAATGCGTGTTGACCCGGACTCAGGCTGATAGCTACAGCGTAGATTCAAGTCCATCGCGCTTTGAGCAACAGGCTGAAGCGTACGACTGTGCAATACAGGTGCTGCAAGACGTGCCAATTCGCTGGCTTCATCTAAACGCAGCAAAGGCAATAGACATGCATCGCTCACCACGCGTGGATCCGCGCTGTACACACCTGCCACGTCACTCCAAATCGTCACGCATGACACTTCCGCCAATGCGCCAATGACAGTAGCAGAATAGTCAGAGCCATTACGACCCAGCAGCACGGTTTCGCCGCATTCACTTTGCGCCATAAAGCCAGTGATCACGACACGGTGATGCGCATGTTGCGCCAATACTTCTTTGATCAGCGGGTACGATTTAGCGCGGTCTACCTCTGGCTGAGTGCCGAACTCAGCGCGAAGGAAGGCTCTTGCGTCTTGTGCCACTGCAGGCAAATCGCTCTGTCTAAGCAGTGCTGCCAGTAGACGTGAAGACCACACCTCGCCATGTCCTAGTACCGATGCGCGCTCAGCGTCTGTGAGCGGATAGCTAAGCTCACCAAGCGTGCTAAACTCATCGTGTAACTGAGACACAAGACCTTCGGCTTCTTCACCTGTTAGTAGTGACTCCACCAGCTCAGTCTGAAACTGACGAAGCGCCTGTAGGTGCTCGTGCGCAATGCGCCCATCTTTATTGAGCGCATCTAGAAATTCGATTAGACGGTTAGTGGTTTTACCCGCCGCCGAGACCACGATAAGGTCTTCTTCATTAGAGTAGTCCTTTAAGATAGAGACCACACGGCGATAACATTCAGGGTCCGCTAAGCTGCTGCCGCCAAATTTGTGCAACTGCTTACCTTGTTTGTTATTCAGGGTACTGCTTTGACTCATGCCGGCTTATCCTTTAAATGCAGATGCTTTCTCAAACGCTTGGGCAAGGTCATCAATCAGATCTTGCGCGTCCTCTAGACCAACAGAGAGGCGAAGGAGCTGCTGAGAAACGCCCGCTTCGGCTAGTGCTTCTTCGCCCATCGCACGGTGCGTCATAGACGCTGGGTGACAAATCAGACTTTCGACGCCGCCAAGAGACTCTGCGAGCGAGAATAGCTCTAGCTCACCAACAAAGTACTTAAGCTGCTCAAAGCTACCCGCGAACTCAAAGCTCAACATAGAGCCAAAGCCAGACTGCTGCTTCTTAGCAATCTCATGACCAGGGTGCTCAGGCAGGCTTGGGTGATAAATCACTTTTACCAATGGTTGCGGCTTAAGAAAATCTAGGATCTGTTGCGAGCTTTCTTCATGGACGCGCATACGTGCGCCAAGGGTACGAATACCGCGCAAAGTCATGTAGCTATCAAAAGGCGTACCCGTCGCACCGATGCAGTTGCCCCACCATGCGAGCTCTTCTGCATGCTCTTCCGTTTTGGTGATCACCACGCCACCAATCACGTCAGAGTGACCGTTGATATACTTGGTCGTTGAGTGAATCACAAAGTCTGCGCCAAGCTCGAGAGGCTTTTGGTACACAGGTGTCAAAAAGGTATTGTCTACTGCTACAAGCGCACCGACCTTTTTCGCTTTTTCACACACGGCGGCAATATCGACAACACGCACAAGTGGGTTAGACGGCGTTTCAAGCAAGATAAGTTTTGGTTTTTGCTCAAGCGCAGCATCGAAGGCTTGCTCGTCACTTTGGTCGACAAAATTAACCTTGAAGTCACCTTTTTGCGCACGCGTGTTGAACAAGCGGTACGTGCCACCATAACAGTCATGGGGAGCAATAATTGTGTCTTCTGGACCTAAGAAAGCAGAAACCCAAAGATTGAGTGCAGAAGTACCACAGTTCGTCACTACCGCGCCTTTACCAGACTCCAGCTCATACAAAGCAGTTTCTAACAAACCTCGGTTTGGGTTTCCTGAGCGGGTGTAATCGTAAGTCGGCACTTCCCCAAACGCAGGGAAACCATAGTTAGTAGAGAGATAAATAGGTGGCACCACAGCGTGATGCTGGGTATCCGATTCGATACCAGTACGTACGGCTATTGTCGCTGGCTTCCGATTGCTCATAGAAACTTCCTTTCTCAGATCGCATGGCTAGTTGGTGTAACCACAGTGTCTACTTTTACCGGTAATATGGGAACCGGCAAACGCCACAAACGTTAAAGAATTAACATTGCATTAAAATAAATGTCCACATTCGTTGCCCCACTTTACTTTCCAAAATGTGAGACGTCAACACTTCTAGACGTCTATATGTCTTTGCTTATGGCAGTAAATCCCGCTAAAATTGCAGCATTCTTATTACTACTATTTATGATTAACAGAGCGAAGGTGTGTAATGGCAGATTGGAATGGTGAATACATTAGCCCATATGCGGAGCACGGTAAGAAAAGCGAGCAGGTAAAAAAAATCACAGTGTCTATCCCGCTGAAGGTGCTAAAGGTATTGACCGATGAGCGTACTCGTCGCCAAATCAATAACCTACGCCATGCAACCAACAGTGAACTCTTGTGCGAAGCTTTCCTGCACGCCTACACTGGCCAGCCGCTTCCAACCGACGAAGATTTAAGAAAAGACCGTCCTGATGATATCCCAACAGAAGCGAAAGAGCTGATGACGGCGATGGGGATTGAGTTTGAAGCGTTTGATGAAGAGTAAGTAAATCAAATCATAAAAAAAGAGGGTCATCACGACCCTCTTTTTTCGTTTTAGAGCACTTGGCTTGCACCAACACCTCTAAACTAACAACCTTAAGCCATATAGCTATCAGGCAACTCAATACGAGCCACACCAGATTCAACCGCGGCTTTCGCTACCGCTTTAGCCACACGAGGAAGCAAACGTGGATCCATTGGTTTTGGAATGATGTAGTCCTTACCAAAGGTCAACGCCTCAACACCCGCGGCATTAAGTACGTCTTGTGGTACAGGTTCTTTCGCTAGCTCACGAATCGCTTCTACCGCTGCCAGTTTCATCTCATCATTAATCTCACTTGCACGCACATCAAGAGCGCCACGGAAGATAAACGGGAAACACAGCACGTTGTTTACCTGGTTCGGGTAGTCTGAACGACCTGTACCCATAATTAGGTCATCACGAACCTGATGAGCAAGCTCAGGTTTGATTTCTGGATCTGGGTTTGAACACGCAAATACGATTGGCTTGTCCGCCATCAGCTTAAGTGCTTCTGGTGGCAACAAATCAGGACCCGATACACCTAAGAATAGGTCCGCGCCTTCGATCACATCTTCTAGCGTGCGCTTATCAGTGTTGTTGGCAAACAGCTCTTTGTATTCGTTAAGATCGTCACGACGAGTGTGGATCACACCTTTGCGATCCAGCATGTAGATCTTCTCACGCATCGCGCCACATTTGATCAACAGCTCCATACACGCGATCGCCGCCGCGCCTGCACCTAGACAGACAATAGTGGTTTCTTTCAGATCTTTGCCCTGAAGCTCGATAGCGTTGAGCATGCCTGCAGCAGTAACAATCGCCGTACCGTGCTGGTCATCGTGGAATACCGGCACATCACAACGCTCGATAAGGCGTCGTTCAATCTCAAAACAGTCTGGTGCCTTAATATCTTCTAGGTTAATACCACCAAAGGTGTCTGAGATGTTCGCAACCGTATCTACGAACTCATCGATAGTGCGGTGTTTTACTTCAATATCAATGGAATCTAGGCCCGCGAAGCGTTTAAACAGTAAGGCTTTACCTTCCATAACTGGCTTAGAAGCCATTGGACCTAGGTTACCGAGACCTAGGATTGCGGTACCGTTAGAGATCACTGCGACCATATTGCCTTTCGCAGTGTATTTATAAACATTCTCGGCATTTTGCGCGATTTCACGCACAGGTTCTGCAACACCAGGGCTGTAGGCCAGTGCGAGATCAGCTGCTGAGTTGGCGGGTTTAGTTAATGCTACTTCGATTTTTCCAGGTACAGGGTTGGCATGGTAATCAAGCGCTTGCTGGCGAAATTCGTCAATTTGATGGTCATCGGACATGGTTAGCTATCCTGCTTTTATAAGACTGATTAGTTACTTAAGTGATGTTGTTATGAGTATAAGCCCGTTTATTTTTATTCGCGTTGCTTCTAAAGGGTTACACACACAGAGTGGGTACATTTGAACGGAGAGGAGGTATCTCTGATGTTCATTACTCTGACGGACTAATACTACGCGAGTTTATTAGGCTTTTGAATGGATGGAAGGGACGAAGCGAAGAAAAAAGTAGAGATAGGTAGCACGTTATGCAAGCGGATGTTGACAGGTAAACAAACAGCTAAAAAGCAAAAAGGACGCCGAAGCGTCCTTTTTTAATCTGCAAAAGTAATAATTACTTCTTGCTAGATAGAGCACCGAAACGCTTGTTGAAGCGATCAACACGGCCGCCAGTATCAACGATACGTTGCTTACCAGTGTAGAATGGGTGGCACTTGTCACATACGTCTAGGTGGATAGAATCTTTACCTAGAGTAGAGTTGAATTCGAATGTGTTGCCGCAAGAGCAAGTTGCTGTTACAGCTTTGTATTCTGGGTGGATACCAGCTTTCATGGGAAACCTCAATAATTTAGGCCGTGTCGCCATCCGATTCTAAGCCGGACACCACACGTAGTTAATAAATAGATGATACCATCGCTTTGCTTTTCAATATGAAAGCAAGAAGCCATGCCATCAAGGCGCAGTATAGTAATGAATAGTGCCAAGGGAATCAACTAAAATTGCGACTTTTTTCGCCACCTTCGGTGAGCCTTAGCCGATAAATTGATTATCCAGTCTATACAAGGCGACCCATACCGTTAGAATAGACGTCTTCTTTATCAATATCGACCTAACTATGCGCCCAAATGTCGCTCGAGTGGCTCTTCCAGTCCCACTTGATAAACAGTTTGACTACCTCGTCCCTGCCCACCTTTTTCCTGTGGTTGGCGGGCGCGTATCTGTTCCATTTGGACCAAAAACGCTCGTCGGTATTGTGATGCAGTTTAGCCATGAGTCTGAGTTTCCAATAGACAAACTCAAGCCGATAAAAGCAGCATTAGATACCGCGCCGGTTTGGTCTAAACCTCTTTTTGACCTTATCTCATGGTGCAGCCTTTATTACCAGCATCCACTCGGCGACACCTTGAGTAACGCCCTACCCGCAGCTCTTAGAAAAGGCAAGCCAGCTGAATTTGCCGCAACCGTGGAGTGGCAGATCACAGAAGCTGGCAAGACTCAATTAATGTCTGGCTTTGGGCGAGCGGTGAAGCAAGCCAAAGTCATGCATATGTTGGAATCTGGTCCGTGTTCGCATCAGCTGTTTATCGACAGTGACGTCAGCACTAGCGTCCTTAAGACACTGACGGAAAAAGGCTGGATCACGTCGATAGAGAGACAGACGCAACCCACTCATTGGCCAGAGGCGATCTGCAACGATCCTGTCGATCTTCGCTTGAATGCCGAACAAGCCGTGGCGATAGCGTCGGTTAACAGTCAGACTGAGTTTGGCTGCTACCTGCTTGAAGGCGTCACGGGTTCAGGCAAGACTGAAGTCTACCTGCAGATGATTAAGCCCATACTGGAGCGCGGACAGCAAGCTTTGGTGTTGGTGCCGGAGATTGGCCTTACTCCGCAAACCATCAATCGCTTTCGTAAACGTTTTAATGTGCCCATTGAGGTTGTCCACTCTGGTCTTAATGATACGGAGCGACTCAACGCGTGGTTAAGTGCACGCGACAAAGTGGCGGGTATTGTTATCGGTACGCGCTCGGCGCTACTTACGCCATTTGCCGACCTCGGCATTATTATTGTCGACGAGGAGCACGACACCTCATACAAGCAGCAAGACAGCCTGCGTTACCATGCCCGTGACGTCGCGGTAATGCGTGCTAACAAAGAGCAGATCCCGATTATTCTTGGCTCTGCCACGCCATCTATCGAAACGCTGCAAAATGCGCTGGCAGGCAAGTATCATCATTTAATTCTGAGCCAACGAGCAGGACTTGCGGTGCCGACGACCAATAAAGTCATTGACGTCAAAGGTCAGTTTCTAGAAGCCGGACTATCAGCGCCACTGATTGCTGAGCTGCGCCGCCATTTAGAAGCGGGCAACCAGGTGATGTTATTCCTCAACCGCCGTGGATTTAGCCCAGCCCTGATGTGCCACGAATGTGGCTGGACAGCAGAGTGTCACCGCTGTGATGCCTATTACACCTATCATCAGTCGAGTAACGAGATCCGCTGCCACCATTGTGGTTCACAGCGCCCTATTGTTCATCAGTGTGAGGGTTGCGGCTCGCATCAATTGGTTACCGTGGGCGTCGGGACAGAGCAGCTTGAAGCTCAGCTTGAAAGCCTGTTTCCTGAATACAATACCATTCGTATTGACCGAGACAGCACCAGACGCAAAGGCAGCCTAGAAGCGGCGCTCAATGCCATCAAGAACAATGAGTACCAGATCTTGATTGGTACCCAGATGCTAGCCAAAGGACACCACTTCCCTAACGTCACATTGGTCGCTCTACTCGATGTCGATGGCTCACTCTATAGCAGCGATTTTCGCGCGTCAGAGCGTTTAGCGCAGCTGTTTATTCAAGTTGCTGGGCGTGCGGGACGCGCGAGCAAGCCGGGTGAAGTGCTGCTGCAAACTCACCACCCAGAGCACCCACTGCTGCAAAGCCTACTTCATAAAGATTATCGCCATTTTGCCGAGACCGTGATTGAAGAGCGTAAACTGGCACAGTTGCCTCCATTTAGCTTCCTAACCCTAGTTCGCGCCGAGGCCAATAACAGCAATGACGTCGAGACCTTCTTACGTCAGGTTCGTTACTCATTAGAAGCTCATCCACTGTTTGATAGCGCTTGCATGGTGCTAGGTCCAACCCCAGCACCGATAGCAAAACGCGCAGGAAAAGCGCGCTGGCAACTCATGCTTCAAGTTCCCTCAAGACCACAGATGCAAAAAATCATCACTGCAGCCAAACCGGTTATCGCGCAATTACCGCTGGCGAAAAAGGTACGTTGGTCATTAGATATCGAGCCACAAGATTTAAGTTAATCGGTAAAATTTGATTAATAACAAAACGATAACCACTACGAGTTGTGATATGCTTCACAATTGTATTGCAAAATCTGTTAATCAGACCGTAACTTTCATTCGAGAAATGAATAATATTTAGTAATAGTTCATGATTATAAAAACGGATTTTGAAAATCTATTTATTAGATAAATTAAACATTTAACACAGCAATAACCCATCGCGAAACATAGCACTAAATAATAATAGTTATTCGATAGGTCTAGACATTTAAAAGAGGACAAACGTTTATGGCGACAATGAAGGATGTTGCCCAGCTTGCAGGCGTCTCTACGGCTACGGTATCAAGAGCTCTGATGAACCCAGAAAAAGTCTCATCATCTACTCGTAAGCGAGTGGAAGATGCGGTTTTAGAAGCTGGCTATTCTCCAAATTCACTCGCACGCAATCTTCGCAGAAATGAATCTAAAACCATTGTGACGATTGTACCTGACATCTGTGACCCATATTTCTCCGAGATCATTCGTGGTATTGAAGATGCCGCTATGGAGCATGGCTACCTCGTATTACTGGGGGATAGCGGTCAGTCGAAAAAACGTGAAACCTCGTTTGTGAACCTTGTATTCACCAAACAAGCTGATGGTATGTTGCTGTTAGGAACGGATCTTCCTTTCGACATCAGTAAACCAGAGCAAAAGAACCTGCCACCAATCGTCATGGCGTGTGAATTTGCGCCTGAGCTTGAGCTGCCAACCGTTCACATTGATAACCTGACCTCAGCGTTTGAAGCGGTGAACTACCTATCAAACCTTGGGCATAAGCGAATCGCTCAGATTGCTGGTCCAGACTCAGCATTCTTATGCCGGTTTAGACAGCAAGGCTACCAGCAAGCCCTGCGCCGTGCTGGTCTGCCAATGAATCCCGCGTACACCGTGAAGGGTGATTTCACCTTTGAAGCTGGCGCTAGACTTGTTCGCACCCTTTTAGCACTGCCTGAGCCACCAACCGCAATATTCTGTCACAATGATGTGATGGCGATTGGTGCCATGCAAGAGGCGAAGAAATTAGGGCTGCGTGTTCCTCAAGATCTCTCTGTCGTCGGCTTCGATGATATCCAATTTGCACAGTACTGCGATCCACCGTTGACGACTGTCTCACAGCCTCGCTATGAGATTGGACGACAAGCCATGTACATGATGCTCGAAGTGCTAAAAGGTGCCGATGTCAGAGCAGGCTCTCGTCTTCTCGATACAGAACTTGTGATCCGCGACAGTGCGGCTCCTCCAAGAATCCTGTAGTTGGCACGATACTGACTTGCAACTTGACCTTGTGGAATTTACCATGAGGTCAGTAAGTTATTTCAATCAGAACCTATCTAAGTGGCAAACCGAGACTATGTAAGACGGGGCAAAGGCACCAGCCGCCGACCTGCAAAAAAGAAGACTTCCGGTAAAAAACCGTGGCGCAGTGGTCTGCTGGCAATTATCTTAGCCGGCGCGTTTGGCTACGGGCTTTACACGCTCAGTAATGACCCAGAGCCGCCAAAGCCACAACCTACTGTCACAAAGCCAGCTAAGCCGAAACCAAAACCCGCTAAGCCAATTCCACCGCCTCCCGAAGAGAAGTGGGACTACGTAGAAACGCTGCCAAAGCGCGAGGTTGAAGTTCAAGCGAAAGAGCAAGTGGTCTCTAAGATCCCATACATCATGCAGTGTGGCGCTTACAAAACCTTGGCTCAAGCCGAGGCACGTAAGCTCGATATCGCCTTCCAGGGCATCTCTAGCCAGATCCGCAAAAAAGAAGGCAGCAGTTGGTTTAGGGTGGTACTTGGACCATACAAACTAAAGCGTGATGCCGAGCGTGATAAGCACAAGCTGCAACGTGCGAAGATCGAGCCTTGTGCTATCTGGAAAGAAGCGCAATAAGCCTTTTTGCCGTTAGACAAGTCATTACCTATAACCAGCCCCTGTTTTGCAGGGGCTGGTTTCGTTTAAGTCGGTCATAAGCCCTTCCCCTTGAATTCCATTCCATGCGTCCACATATCCATTCCATAACCGAATTAAAACCAATAAGAGGCAAACGTCGTGACTACTATTGTATCTGTACGCCGTAATAACAAAGTCGTGATCGCTGGTGATGGACAAGTATCCCTTGGCAACACCGTAATGAAAGGGAATGCCCGTAAGGTTCGTAGACTCTACAACAACCAAGTATTAGCAGGCTTCGCTGGCGGTACCGCTGACGCGTTTACTCTATTTGAGCGCTTTGAAAGCAAACTGCAAATGCACCAAGGTCACCTGACCAAAGCCGCGGTTGAGCTTGCTAAAGACTGGCGCAGCGACCGTGCACTTCGTAAGCTAGAAGCACTATTGGCAGTTGCTGATGAAACCGCTTCGCTTATCATCACAGGTAACGGCGATGTCGTGCAGCCAGAAAATGACCTAATTGCAATTGGCTCTGGTGGTAACTTTGCACAAGCCGCTGCGACAGCACTACTAGAAAACACAGAGCTCGACGCACGTGAAATCGCAGAAAAAGCCCTAAAGATTGCTGGTGATATTTGTGTCTTCACTAACCATCACCACACGATTGAAGAACTCGATAGCGACGCAACAGACAACAAGTAACGTCGACTAGAAATAGAATTTCTCAGGCTGCTGACGAAGTACGTCATCCCTGCATAAGCGGGGATCTATTGTTAGCAAGCACCAAGCCTTTGAGTAGATTCCTGTCTCCACAGGAATGACGTGCTTTTAAGCATGACACTGAAACTAACTAGGTCATGAGTCGAATTTCAAACTGACGAGCTTTAAAGTCAGAAGTTTTGTAAGGAATTGATTATGTCTGAAATGACTCCTCGCGAGATTGTTCATGAGTTAAACCGCCACATCATTGGCCAAGACAAAGCAAAGCGCTCTGTTGCTATCGCCCTGCGTAACCGCTGGCGTCGTATGCAGCTTGAAGAGAGCTTGCGTGTCGAAGTATCACCAAAAAACATCCTCATGATCGGTCCAACAGGTGTGGGTAAAACCGAGATTGCGCGCCGCCTAGCTAAACTTGCCAATGCACCGTTTATCAAGGTAGAAGCGACTAAATTCACTGAAGTGGGTTACGTGGGTAAAGAAGTCGAGACTATCATCCGCGATCTCACCGATGTAGCGATCAAGATGACCCACCAGCAAGCAATGGAAAAAGTAAAATTCCGTGCAGAAGAGCAAGCAGAAGAGCGCATCCTTGATGCCCTATTGCCACCAGCGCGTGACGCTTGGGGTCAAAATGAGCAACCCGAAGAGAGTTCATCGAATACGCGCCAGATCTTCCGTAAGAAACTGCGTGAAGGCAAGCTAGACGACAAAGAGATCGACATCGAAACTGCAGCTCCGCAAATGGGTGTGGAAATCATGTCTCCTCCTGGTATGGAAGAGATGACCAATCAGCTGCAAAGCATGTTCCAAAACCTTGGTGGCGACACTAAGAAGAAACGCAAACTAAAGATTAAAGAAGCATTCAAAGCGCTGACGGAAGAAGAAGCGGCGAAGCTCGTTAACCAAGAAGAGCTAAAAGAACAAGCAATCTACAACGTTGAAAACAACGGCATCGTGTTTATCGATGAGATCGACAAAATCTGTAAGCGCGGCGAAGCGTCTGGCCCTGATGTGTCTCGTGAAGGTGTACAACGTGACCTACTCCCTCTGATCGAGGGCAGCACAGTTTCTACCAAACACGGCATGGTGAAAACGGACCATATCCTGTTCATTACCTCGGGTGCATTCCAAGTGGCTAAACCATCGGATCTGATTCCTGAGCTTCAAGGTCGTCTACCGATCCGCGTTGAACTAGAAGCGCTAAGCAGCGATGACTTCAAACGCATCCTAACTGAGCCAAAAGCGTCACTAACAGAGCAGTACATTGCCCTAATGAAGACCGAAGAAGTGGACGTAGAGTTCACAACCGACGGCATCCAACAGATCGCGGATGCAGCATGGACAGTTAACGAAACCACCGAGAACATCGGAGCGCGACGTCTACATACCGTAATGGAACGCCTAATGGATGAAATTTCATTTGAAGCAACAGACAAGCCTGGTTCTAAGCTGGTAATCGACTCTGGCTATGTGAAGTCTAAGCTTGGTGAGTTTGTGGAAGATGAGGATTTGAGTCGCTTTATTCTTTAGTCGAGTGATTTTATATCATCGAACTTTAAGAACATCGCAACCCTATAGCTGTTGTCACCCCAGTGCAGGCAGGGGACTACTCAAAGCGCGCACCAAACCTCAAACAGATTCCTGCCTGCGTAGGCTCACGGCCAGTGGAATGACCAGAGTGGTGGGTACATCACTCTCAAAACTATCCCTAACCTGAAACTATCGTCACCCCTGCGCAGGCAGGGGTCTTCTCAAAGCTCGCACCAAGCCTCAAGTAGATTCCTGCCAGCGCAGGAATGACGAAAGTTATTGGTTCGGCATGCCCAAAATGGTCGTAGCCCCACTAGCCTTGTGTCTGCGCAGGCGCACGGCTAATGAAATGACCTGAATTGTAGGTTCATCACCACAACTCATGACTCAAATCCTTCCAATAAGGATTATTACTCGTCACTAGCTCATTCTTCCATGCATGGTTCCAATCTCGGATTTGCTGTTCTCTAAACATCGCCTCCTCCATCGTTTCGAACCACTCATAGTGAACCAGTTGATTCACCTGATACTTTTTCACCATACCCTCAGTCACACCATGTTTATGTTTCCACATGCGCTCCGATAGATTTGCGGTGACCCCAATATAAATCACACCACGCCCTTTTGAGGTCGTGATGTACATACAAGGCTTCTTTGTCGTCGTCATTTTCTGATCTCTGTTTTTACCTCTGCCAACAACGACATGCTAACGAGTTTCAAAGATCAGATTTTCAGCGCACTTCACGCCTTTCCCAATATCATACTAATCTCATACTACGACCTTATAATTCATGCGTGTTTAGCCTGTTCTGCTTTTCCCGTATACTAAAACAAACTGTTAAATTAAAAATCGCACATGAACTCATCTTTTCGAATCTGGTTAGACGCCGCCAGACCTAAAACGCTTCCACTTGCGCTGGTATCGATTGTGACAGGTAGCGCCCTCGCCTTCTCCAAAGGAGAGATGTCATGGAGTGTTGCAGTCCTCGCCCTACTCACGGCTACCTTGCTGCAAATCTTGTCCAACCTCGCTAACGATTATGGGGATGCGGTAAAAGGCACGGACAACGAAAACCGTCTCGGTCCAATGCGCGCGATTCAGTCCGGTGAAGTCACGCAGCAAGACATGAAAAAAGCGATTATTTTAAATGTGGTACTGACAATAGCCTCTGGTCTGTTTTTGGTATTGCATGCCCTTGAATCACTACAGAACATCCTCGCCTTTATTGGGCTGGGTGTCCTAGCTATCGTTGCTGCTATTGCATACACAGTGGGTAACAAACCCTATGGCTACGTTGGTCTTGGCGATATCTCCGTCTTTATCTTCTTTGGCTTACTAGGCGTCTCTGGTACCTACTTCCTGCACACTGGACACCTCGATACCCTATTGTTCTTACCCGCAATTGGCTGCGGACTGCTTGCGGTTGCGGTACTCAACGTCAACAACATGCGTGATATAGAAAATGACAGCGCTTGTGGCAAACGCACCGTCGCCGTCCGATTAGGTGAGCACAAAGCGAAGCTGTATCACTTTATTCTGCTCATGGCCGCGGTTGCGGCTTTTGCTATTTACCTGTCGGTTCAGCAATCACCGCTTTGGATTAGCCTGCCATTTGTGCTCAGTCTCGTGGTCGTTCTCAAGCACGGCAAAGCCGTATGGCAAACGACGCAGCCAGCGCAAATCGCCCCTATGATGCCTATCGTAGTGAAATGCTCACTGGTCACTAATATCCTGTTTTCTGGAGTGGTTATAGCTCAAACTCTGATCACTTAATTGAGCCTTGTCATTGCATTGACCTATTCACCCGATATACTCGATTTATACTTTTTGTAAACTGCATAGAAGAGTCGCCATGGAATACAGTACTTCAGCCCTATGTGATATCTACTTAGATCAAGTAGACGTTGTTGAACCAATGTTTAGTAACTTTGGCGGCAGAGCCTCGTTTGCAGGTCAAATTACCTCGGTAAAATGTTTTGAAGACAACGGGGTCATTCGAGAGATGCTAGAGCAAGATGGCGTGGGTCGCGTTTTGTTGATTGACGGTGGTGGTTCGCTACGAAAAGCGCTAATTGACGCTGAGATAGCCCAGCTTGCGGAAGACAACGAATGGGAAGGCATTGTGGTTTACGGCTGCGTACGTGAAGTAGACGAGCTCGAAGACATGAATTTAGGTATCCAAGCGCTCGCCTCTATTCCTGTTGGCGCCGCTCAGTCTGATGTTGGTGAAGTGGATGTGCCGGTTAACTTTGGTGGCGTGACCTTCCTGCCAGAAGACTATGTGTATGCCGACAATACGGGCATCATCTTATCTCAAGAGCCTCTGGATGTGAGTTTCGATGAAGAGTCTGATGAGGTCGAAGAGTAGCTAACCTCAGTCTCGCATCGAGCAACAACTTGTTGAAATTCATAAAAAAAACGGGAGCCATTGGGCTCCCGTTTTTTATTAACTGTTTCTGCTATTAAGCCAGCCGAGATTAATCGTTACCAAACAGGTCTCGCGTGTAGACCTTCTCAGCTACGTCTTCTAGTTCAGGCAACATGCGGTTCGAGATAATCAAATCCGCCTCCTGTTTAAACGCATCCACATCGCGAATCACGCGCGAGTGGAAGAAGTGCTCTTCTTTCAATACAGGCTCATACACAATCACTTCGATGCCTTTCGCTTTAAGGCGCTTCATGATGCCCTGAATGCTCGAGGCTCGGAAGTTATCAGAGCCAGACTTCATGATAAGACGATAAACACCGACGACTTTCGGCTCGCGCTTTAGGATCGACTCAGCAATAAAGTCTTTACGAGTGCGGTTCGCATCCACGATAGCGCCAATAATATTGTTTGGTACTTCCTGGTAGTTCGCCAAAAGCTGCTTGGTGTCTTTCGGTAAGCAGTAGCCGCCGTAGCCAAACGAAGGGTTACAGTAGTGACCACCAATTCGTGGGTCAAGCGCGACACCTTCGATGATTTGGCGCGTATCCAGACCCAAGGCTTCAGCATAAGAGTCCAACTCGTTAAAGTAAGCCACACGCATCGCTAGATAAGTGTTTGAGAACAGCTTCACCGCCTCTGCCTCTGTCGAGTCAGTGAACAGCACATCAATCTCTTCTTTCTGCGCACCTTCCACTAGCATTTCTGCAAACACCTTAGCCCGCTCACTGCGCTCGCCAATAATAATGCGAGAAGGGTTTAGGTTATCGTAAAGCGCACTGCCTTCACGCAGAAACTCTGGTGAGAAGAAGACATTTTCTGTACCTAGCTCTTCACGAACGCGAGACGTATAGCCTACAGGAATCGTCGATTTAATGACGATCACCGCGTCTTTGTTAACTGCCAAGACATCTTTAATTACCGCCTCTACAGAGCCAGTATTGAAGTAGTTGGTTTGCGGATCATAGTCTGTTGGCGTCGCCACAATCACATAATCTGCACCAGAGTACGCCAGCTCTTTATCCAACGTCGCAGTGAAGTTCAGATCGTCACGCTTAAGGAATGCCTCAATCTCAGCATCAACAATCGGCGATTGCCCATTGCATAGCATCTCAACTTTCTCAGCGTTAATATCAACCGCCACTACCTCATGGTTCTGAGCCAGTAACATCGCATTTGATAGGCCTACATAGCCTGTTCCAGCAACCGCTATTTTCATTGTTCTGTCTTTTAATTTGTTTGTGATTTATTTTCGTTGGCTTGTGCCCATACCAGATCACCAATGCCGTCTGTCGGTACGAATCCCGTTGGAGCATCTAGCATCAGCTGTCGCAACTTAGGTTGATCATAATCTTGTGCCGCACTCAACAAATCGTCAAGTAACTGATTGTATTCATCTTGCTCCATCGACACTTCGCTCGCAGTCATAATGCGATCGTGAGACGTCTTCGAAACGGAATCTCCAATAAGAAGCTCTTCAAATAACTTCTCACCAGGTCTTAAGCCAGTGTATAAAATTTCAATATCACCATCTGGGTTATGGGTGTCTTTCACCTCTAGACCCGATAGATGGATGAGGTTTTTAGCCAGCTCTGCAATGCGTACAGGCTCCCCCATATCCAACACAAACACATCACCGCCCTTTCCCATAGCTCCGGCTTGAATCACCAACTGCGCGGCCTCAGGGATGGTCATGAAATAGCGAATAATGTCTTTGTGGGTAACCGTAACAGGGCCGCCCTTAGCAATCTGAGCCTTGAACAAAGGAATCACTGAGCCAGAAGAGCCAAGCACATTTCCAAAGCGGACCATCGAGAAAAGCGTGTTATGTTCCGTTTGATATCCTTTAGCTAAAGCCTGCAAACCAAGCTCAGCCAAACGCTTAGTTGTCCCCATTACGTTGGTAGGACGAACCGCTTTATCGGTAGAGATAAGAACGAACGAAGAAACCCCAGCCTCAATAGCCGCGCACGCTGCTCGATAGGTTCCCAGAACATTGTTTTGAACACCCTCGGCGACATTAAACTCAACCATCGGCACGTGTTTATAAGCAGCGGCATGGTACACAGTGTCGACTTTGTACGCCGACATCGTTTGTTCAAGTCGATGTTGGCTTTGCACGTTGCCCATGATAGGCACTAAGTTGACAGTTTGTGTCAGTTGACGAAGTTCGCGGTCAATTCGATACAATGAGTACTCAGAGGCTTCAAACAGTATCAAAACCGTCGGTTGATGCTTGATGATCTGACGACATAACTCTGAGCCAATCGAACCACCAGCACCGGTGACCATAACCGCTTTGCCTTTGATATTTTTCTCTAACAAAGCCTGATTAGGTGCCACCTGGTCACGACCAAGTAAGTCCTCAATCGCCACCTCTTTCAGTTGATCAATCTGAAGTTCACCATTAACGATATCGCTCAGGTTTGGAATCGTCATGACTTCGACAGGATAGTCAGAAAGAAGCTCGATAACCGATTTACGCTCGCTACGTGATGCCGATGGCATCGCCAGCAAGACTTTCTCTACATTGTGCTTATCTATCAAACGCGGCAGGTACTTGCGTCGAAAGACCGTCACACCCTGAATGGTGGTTTTGTGCATTTTTCGATTATCATCAATGAACGCAGCAACGCGATACTCATCACTCTGAGACACTACGTTGTACAACTGCCTACCCGCTTTACCTGCTCCGTAAATCAGAACGGGAACTCGTCCTGTTACCAAAAAATCCGAGAGCAAAAAGCGCACGAGTAGCCTAGCACCACCACACAAACAGACCAGGAAAGTCGCATAAATGACAGGAACAGAGCGAGGCAAAAAGATCTGGAAATAGTAGGAGAACAGCACGATAGAGAGTGCAGAAATAGCAGCACCAAAGGCAATAGTGACGACAGCTTGAAGGCTCAAATAGCGCAGGATAGCGCGATATAGTCCTGTATTAACAAACGCAATTAGCGTAACAACAGTGACCGACGCTAGAACATACCAATATTCAGAATCAAACCAATAGTCTTGGATTGAGCCCATACGAGAGTAAAAAGCCGTCCAAAAAGAGACAAAGATGAAAATGACATCAACAACAATGCTGACCACTCTTTTGGCTGGTCTTGGCATTGCCCATATAGGGTTTAGAGAAAGCACCAGTTAACTCCTAGACGCAAAAGACGAACACATTACGATTTGGATACTCGATCACCCGCCCCTTTGCCTGTAGCGGTCGCAATAATGTAACGAAAATAGAGTGTGACATTTAACGAATCCAGCATTTGTCTATCCGTCTTCGCGAGCAGTTCCGGGGTCGACATATCGATATTGCTGACTTGAGCGAGACCGGTAATACCAGGCAACACCTCATAAATACCCAGCTTGTCTCTTTCTTCAATAAGCTCTTGCTGATTAAAAAGGTTCGGACGCGGGCCTACTAAGCTCATTTCACCTTTCACAACATTGATAAGCTGCGGCAACTCATCAATCTTTGTTTTACGCAGGAAGGCACCCATTTTAGTGATAGAAGCTCTACTTGCTAAATGACTCGCAACAGACTCAGTGTCCACAGACATAGTGCGAAACTTTACTAACTTAAATGGTTTTTTGTTTCGTCCTACACGCTCCTGAACGAATATAGGAGAACCCGTATCAAAATAGCCGACGATAGTGACGACAATTAAAATGGGAAAAGTAACAATAAGCCCTACAGCAGCGAGCACAAAATCTAAAAACCGCAACATAACATTCTCATCTAGTTAGACTTAAGCTCATCTAGCATAAGCTGCAAGCTTTGTTCCATTGTATAAGGAGGCAACCAGTTTAACATGTGCTGGTTTTTTTGAATATCTACCTGTAAAGAGCCCGTCAATCTCTCTATAACAGCTGCCTTACCGGTGAGCTTACCCAACAATTCAAACGCAATAAGCGGTATTGGTACCATCCATGGCGACTTACCTTGCGCTCGAGCCAAGATCTCAACCAAACGCCGCGTCGACACATCCTCTCCATCTGACACCAGAAATACCTGATTCGCCGCATTTGGAGTCTCGATACACGTGATGATGAAATCGACAAGATTATAAATCGACACCAAACTCCGGCGATTGCTATCCATGCAACCAAGCGGCAGAGGAAACCCTTTACCCGCCAACTTATAGAGCGATACAAAATTGGCTTTGACGCCTGGTCCGTAAACGAGCGGAGGACGAACGACAACAACTTCCAAGTTCGATGAGTTCGCTAGTGACATTAGCTTCTGTTCAGCCTCGGCTTTCGATACGCCGTAATCGTCACTCGGATTAGGAAGATCATCCGCTCCAAAAGCTACGTCACGAGTGCTTTCACCATTGACCTTTATCGAGCTAATAAATACAAAGCGCTTTACTCCTTGCTCTGCCGCTCTCTGGGCGAGTGCCAGGGTTAAATCGGTATTGGTTTTTCGATATTCTTCAAGAGGATTGGCTACCTCATCGTTCATCACGTGAGCGCGGGCTGCACAGTGTATGATCTGGTCGAAAGAAGAAAGGTCGAGCTCCTGAATGGAGCTCGTTTCAAAGTCTGAGTAAATGTGGTGCACACCGTCAAGGTTAAGCTTAGTAGCCCCTCTAACTAAGCATGTCACTTCATGTTCGTCTTGTATCGAACGCAAGAGATGGCCGCCGACAAAGCCAGTAGCGCCTGTTAATAGAATCTTCACACTTACTTCCTCAACAAAAATCTAAATAGACTTCTTAGATACCACCAAAAGTGCTTGGACATTGGGTTACGATTTTTATATGCCCCTTCATGTACCGCCTTAACTGAGGCAATAAACCCAAGCTTTGTTCCGACTTTATGCTCTGCTCGATAGCAGATATCAACGTCCTCGTAATACATAAAATAGCTTCTATCAAAGCCGTCTAACTGTTCAAACAGTCGAGCCCTAAATATTAGGAATGCACCCGAAGCCCATTCAATTAAACTTCCGTCTTTCAGTTCATCCTTTGGGTAGCTTTGAGTCACAGGCTTGCGAAGAAGCATATTCACTAAGTTTCCCCAATTTGGATAGTACCGAGCGGAGTCCTCAGAGATGGTGTATTCTGCATCTTTGAACAAATTAATGGTATAGAAGTCGCCATTTGCACTGGCAAGAAAACTGGCTAGCTGACTAAAGTTGGTCGTATTCATAATGACGTCTGGGTTCATCGTGATAAACCAATCACTGCTTTCCATACCAATAGTTCTACAATATTCCGCGACCTTGTTGTTATTTTCGCCAAAACCGAGAGGAGTTTCGGAGCAGACATAGTCGATGCGATTTTGAGTACAAAAGTCTTTTAAAACTTGTTCTGAGATATTATCTCTAACAACAAGGGTAACATTTTCATGCTCAGCAATCCTCAATAACTCTTTGTTATTCATCACAAACTGGCTGTGACCATGACTGACAAGCGCTATGTATATTCTATTCATATAAATAATTTAGGTACGTCTAATAAATGGAGTTGAGCTTTTTATTGCCCATCTATAGGATCACTCGCAAATGAAGAATTTAGTGCTATCTTCGAGCAGCATCCCTGACTCGTTTTAACAGATGGATAGTCGCATAAACGGGCCAAAGTAGAGCGAACCTGTTCAGTTTTCTTGCCAACAACGTAAACATTTTAAGCTCGGAAGAGCGCATAGCTGCGTTATTTGATGAAAGACCTTCTCCTTGGTTCAGTTCATGGCCCAGAACGGTTAGCGGCTCAAAGAGTCTATACACACGTTTCGAATCTAACATGATTCTTGTCCACAGCTCTAAGTCCTCCATTCTGTGCAGCCTTTCATCAAAGAGCTTTACGTTCTGCCGAGAAACAACCACACAAGGAGTGCATATATGATTTTTAACTAGGTTAAAATAGATGAACGCTTGACTAACTCTAACTAATCCACCCGAGTTCTCTGTCGTTCCTTTGTGGTGTTCGACTTCCCAAGAATGAAAAAGAAAGTCGACATCTTGCGATGTGACAATATCGCTAATCCTAGAGATCTTGTTATGGGCGAAATAATCATCCGAATCTAGAAATAGAATATAATCACCTTTAGCGATTGATAAACCTTTGTTCCTAGAATATGACGCTCCCATATTTTTTTCATTCTTCAGTAACGTAAGAGTGAGTTCAGGTGCGGACTCTAGTTTCAACTGAACATTGCGTACAAGAGTGAGTGTATTATCGTGACTGCAATCATCGACGACTATAATTTCAATCTTAACTCCAATAGGGACTTGGTAGAGAACACTGTCCAACGCTCTCTCTATTGTATTTTCTGAGTTATAAGCTGGTATAACAACACTAAATAATATAGAAGAATCATCAAGCACGATAAAGCCCCAAAAGTCTATTTTCTTTAGATACTTTCTTTATGAGGAAAAACACAATCGAAATATATAGCAGACCAAACGCAGCTGTTTTTACCAAGGAGAAAACCAAAGAAAATTCCACATCAAAAAATAGTGACAATGAGAACAACAAGCTAATCACCGATGGTAATATAACTTCCTTCCATGGAAATACTATCGGCAACATCTTTTTCATTTCAACATAAAGCACTAGAAAAGTAATAGCATAAGAAAAGGCTATAATAAGCATAGAAAAAAGAGGCTCTTGATTTAAATCGGATATACTTAAAAGCGCCGCCATCACCAAAAAACCGCTGAGATATGGCAAAACAGCTTTCTTAGACTGAAGTTCAGAACTTGTCACAGTATAGACTACATAAGACGATGCTCTAAAAAACTCAATGAAAGCACCGACCATTACAAAACTCCATGCTAACTGAAACTTAGAATCTACTAAAATGACTAAAATTTCTTTCGATAGAAACACCGTAAAAAATAGCGTCACGACATAGATTGGAATCACAATCTTAGCATAATCATTCCAAATCAGAGCTCTGTCTTCTCGCTCAGACTTGCTGATCTCTCTGTAAAACCTAGGTCCCAAGTATTGACGAGATATTGCTTCAACAGCGGTGAACACAGCGCTCGCTACGGCAACACCAACAGCAACAAAACCGAGTATATCCAACGTGTAGTTTTCCCCAAGAATTAAGCGATAGGAACTAATTTGTCCCCATTGCAAAAACAGGACTATTGAAACGGGAATCGCAAAACTGAGTACCTTCTTTCTCTGTGAAGATGAAAGAAAGCACACGTACTCGCTGGATAAGGGCTTCTGTCGGCTATGTTTTGCTATTCGATGCATCACAAAAGGAAAAAACAGTAGTTGTGATGAGGCAATTCCAACAAGCCACCACAGAGCAACACCTTCTATGAAGTGGGTCAAGGTCAAAGCTAATAGCACACCTACTAGTAATTGGATAAGCCCTACAACCGTGTAATATACCCTGTCCTCAACTATGTTTAGCGCTTCCAAGAAAACGAGAGAAGATCCCGCTATCAGCGATAATACAACGATGCCAAGAAACTGAGTTAGTTGGATTTGCTCTGAGTAGTCAAAAAAGTAATAGACAGCAACAATAGGAAAAATCGATACTCCTACTAGAGAAAACCGCAGCAACATTAACTTGATTGATGATGAGAAAAAGGCACCACTCTCGTACGAGTTATGGATGTTTCGATTATAATACTCACTAATAGCATTAAGCAGAGCAAAACTCACCAGCATAATCACTGTTTGAATTATGTAGTAAAGCCCCACCTGACTGGCATCAAGTTGACTCGTCAGTAGTCTTACAGAGAGCAGTGAAACTAACGTAGTCAGTATCCGCCCGCCGACGACTATATAGAATTCGTTACGGCTATTCATATTTTCATCTTAGAGAAACTAATATTCCAGCAAGGTTCAAACAAGCCTTGCTGGTTATCTTGGTATCATTCAACCACTGAATCTATATTTATTATAAATTCAAAGAGGAGAGTATCTTTTCTATGCGGTGGATATAGAAGTGATTGTTACGTGCATTTTCGACTGCTCTGCTCTTTATCTGCTCTCTCAAATCATCATTTTTAAGATAGTAAACAACCATATCGATCGCCTCTTCAATATTGCTGTAACAAATCAAATCGTGCCCAATATGGTAGCTTTCTTCGATAAAAGGAACGTAGTCTGTTAGCTGAAATCCATTAAATGCTGGAATCTCATAGTTTCTGGCTTTTATTTGACTAGCAGATTTAGTACTTCTTAACTGCCTTGCAAACCCAATAGGATCAGCCATTAGAAACCTAATATCATATGAGATGCTATTAGATATATTTAAGTTAATCTTCGAAGATGAGAATATAGACTGCATTTCCTCTAGACTAACTGGCCCGTTTGGCCACCCAACACCGAAACAATCAACTTTTACGCCTTTCTTTTCAAGATACTTAATAAACCAGTTTCGATACGGATTCTTTCCACCAACAAAAGTAACGTCGTATTTATAGCCACTACCATCTACAAGTTCATTATTCTCCTGAGGCTCCAAAGCGGCCCATTGGCTTAGAATAACGTTCTTGACACCTATGGCATGGTACTTATCCAAAGCTAGATGGTCGGTAGTTACACAGTAAGTAAATGATGGAGCCAACTTTTTGGTAAATGCTTCAAATCTCCAGTGATCATCACCAAAGAAGTTAATAGTAGTGAACTCATTTGTTAACTTCTGAATAGTTTCTACTTTGAAGAGATCATGAGAAAGGAGAAAAAAGACCAAATCTGGTTGCTGCTCTCGACAAAAAGTAATGATATCACTGTTTAGACGTTCTACGTTGTCTGTTAACTCATCATAGAAAAAAGGAACCACTTGATGGCCAAGCGTCTCAAAAGAATGAATAAATCCATTAAGTCCAATGTCATTATTGCCAAGTTCTGGCTTACCGTAATGATATTGATAGTCTACATATACTATTTTCACTTAAATTTTTTCCTTAACAACCAATAAGTTAACCTTGACGGTAGGGTTTGTAATAATGCGAACTTACTTAGGTGTGGATTCCCAAACCCAATGCTCTTGCTCTTTTTAGACTCTCGAAGCCTCTCTACAAAGTCTAAATATGGTGCTCCAGACTTAGCCATATGGAATGCAACACGAATGTGGTCAACGGCAATCAATCGATTGATCTTAGGACGGTAAAAAGCATCATAGTCAGTCGCTGTGTTGTTTGATTTCAGCCAGGCTTGCAGGTGCTCTATCATCGGGCTGAGTTTTGCACGCTTGGGGTCAACATACACATAGCTCCCTTGAGCTGGATGGATCCTGTAACGAACTAACGATCTATTAATCACTGCTAATGACCCAAAATTCATCAGTCGAATCCACATGTCCTGATCTTCGATAAACTTCATGTTCTCATCGTAGCCATTAGCACTTTGATAAGCAGAGGTTCGAATCATTGAACTTGGGCAAAAGAAGGGATTAATGTTTGTTTCAAGCAACGCCGTTACAAAGTCATTTTGCTGGTAAGTGGAGACTAGATCAGGCTTTTTTCCGTAAGGAGGTGGACGCTTTATCGGCTGGGATTTCTCATCAATAAAGCTATTCTGTGTGAAAACACCAACTAAGTCGTCTCTTTCTGTAAGAAGCGTAACCTGCTGACGAATAATGTCATTATCGTACAGATCATCGGCATGATAGATGCCGATATACTTACCCTTAGCCTGCTGGATGAGCTTGTTGCAATTGCCAGCATAGCCTAGATTACTCTCATTGGAATAGTAACGAACCCGACTTTCCTGTGCTGCAACCTTACTTAAAATATCAACGGTGTTGTCGTTAGAAGCATTGTCACCAATGATAATTTCATAATTGTCGTACGTTTGATTGAGGAGAGTCTCGAGTGTTTCTTCAATGAATTGAGCTGAGTTATAAGTTGGAATGCAAATACTAACTAGCGGGGCCATATTATTTCTCAAAGTTTAATGTCTTTATTATCGCTTCATTTAAAGTTGTATATATACCCAGACCCAACTCTTTCTGAGCTTTTTCAATTGAAGGGAAGTAAGTATTGAAACCCAAACTTTCTGGGGCGAGGACTGACACATCTGCTCTCGTTTCGGCAATACTTTCGGCAAGCTCTCGAATGGTTACTGGTACATCACTACCCACATTGTAAATGGACCGATCCTTTCCTTTTACGAGCATTGTTAGTAGCCAAATAACCAAATCTGCTGCATACAAATAAGAGCGAACAGTTTTCCCATTACCTTGAATAGTAATGGGATTTCGATTAAGACGGTCAGCGATGAAGTTGCCAAAAGCAAAACTGCCATCCAACGGGAGGTAAGGCCCCGAAAAAGCGAAACACCTAGCGATGACGACATCACAGCTTGCATGCTCTTTGAGGTATTGCTCTGCTTTGTTTTTGGAAAGACCATAAACGTCTGATTCAGCGATAAACTCACCTTCAGAGAAGGACTCTGTGATACCTTCTGATACCGACGGAGGAAGACGCCCATAAGCAGCACCAGAGCTAGTAAACAGTAAACGCTGACAATTCACTGCTTTGGCAAAATTCACGACTTCAGTCATACCGTCCAGTATGATGCTTCGTGCATCTTTTATATCAGCTTGTGAAACTGATTTACTTGGGACATCCGTCGCTGCATGGATAATGTAATCAAAAGTCGCTGTTAGCGCAGGAATGTTTCTAACATCGCCAGAAACAAAACTCACACCTTTAGCTTGAGCAAGATGAGGATACTCACGAGCGAAACGATCTGGGTTACGAGTGAGTACCTTTGCCTCTAGTTCTAACTCATAGTTAGTGTTGAGGTGGTTGATCGCCTCTAATAGCCATTTACCAAAGAAGCCAGTTCCACCCGTGATGAATAGCTTCTTTTTCTTGAATAGGGGAAGTATCGAAGACAGTTTACTCGCAATCAGCTCTAAATCGACGTGATCAACTCTTTTAGTCGCTGTCATTTGGGTACTGCTCATCAATGGGTTTACCGAAGGCTAAACGTGGTTTGCAAGCAGTTACGCCACTGAGAGACACTTCTAGCAGTAATGGTCTAGGGTCGCTCACATAACTCATAACCGCTTCTCTAAACTGACTTTCTGTCTCAACCAGTTCAGATTCAACGCCATAGGCTTGACCAATTTTAGAAAATGAACACGAGAACTCATCCCAGTACGTTGGTTGGTTTCGCCCCTCGAAATACATATCTTGGAAGTTTTTAACCATACCGAGCGATCTATTGTTGAACACCAGCACGAGTACAGGGATCTTCTCCCTATTTAAGATATCCAACTCTTGGATGTTAAGTTGAACACCGCCATCACCGGATATAGAGACCGTATAGTCACCCGTTGTCGCTTGAATTCCTATCGCAGTTGGCAATGAGAAGCCCATAGCGCCCAAACCACCTGAGTGATGTATCTTTTGCTCCGGCTCCAGCAATAGCGAGTGTGCGACCCACATCTGGTGATTACCAACATCAGGTACATAGTGGACGGTTTTTCCACTAAAGCTGTCACTCAACACCTGAATCAACTGGAACGGCGTCAAATCATACTCATGATATTCGTCGACGAACTTTTCTTGAAAAATCGATTGCACTTCGTTGCGCCAATCGCAGCAACTCACGTCGTAGTCTGCTAGCAAGTAATGGCTAAAGAAGTCATTGCAGGGCGCGATAACGCCGTGAGTAGACTCAATACGGTTATTGATTTGAGCTTCATCAATATCAATTTGAATGATCTGCTTCGCACTGCGAGCAAAGTCTCCGGTGTTAGCACCCGTTTGTCGAACATCGAGTCGACTACCTAACACAATGACGACATCTGCATTCTGAACTGCGTAATTCGCAGCACGCGTCCCATAAGCACCTAACATACCCAAATAACCTGGGTAATTTGATGTTTTCTCGCTCCCTTTCAAGCTCGAAACATGCGGGATACCCATCGCTGACACTTTCTTCTGCCAAGCATCAAAGTCAGGCTCAGAGCACGCTCCGCCACCAATGATAAATAACGGTTTTTCCGCCTGCTGCAATGCCTGGTCTACCAATGAGAAGTCATACTTTTCAGTGTTCGTTTCAAGGAAATCAGTACTTCGAGCTATGGCTTCAATCTCATCCAATGTTATTTCTAAATCTTCACGTTGAAGATTCATCGGAACATCAATAAGCACAGGCCCGGGACGTCCGCTTCTGGCAATATTGATGGATTTTTGAATCTCGAACAAAAGCTGCTCGACGGCGGACACTTGAACACTGTACTTTGTGATGGTCCCAACCAAGCTAACAATATCTAGCTCTTGGAAGCCCTGTTGGCGGATAGGGCGATCACCTTTCAGCTCATAAGTATTAACTTGGCCGGTGATAAATACGCACGGGTAGTTATCTAACCAACAATCCGCAATCCCGGTAATTAAGTTTGTGGCACCAGGTCCACTCGTACCTAAGGCTAAGCCGAGTTGCTGGTTATTCGTCGCTCTCGCTACGCCACCAGCTGCAAACGCTGCAGCTTGCTCATGATGGAGTGAAATGAGTTTCGTCTTCCCGACCTCATTGATACTGTCAACGAGGTGAGCAATCATTCCACCGATAAGTTCAAAACCTACGGTCACATTATTAAGTGACAGTAAGTGCGCTACAGCGTCTGAAGCTTTCATGTATAACCCAACTCTCTTAGAAACTTACACCAAAGAACTCTTCAAATTTCTCGATGACGAAATCCAAGTGTTCAGTGGACAGGCCAGGATACACACCAATCCAAACAGTGTTGTTCATGATCAAATCTGTGTTTGTTAAGTCACCAACAACGCGGTATTCGACACCTTCAAAGTACGGTTGACGAGTCAAGTTACCCGCAAACAGCAAACGTGTACCTATTTTGAACTGATCCATGAACTTTAGAAGGTCTACACGATCGATGCCCGAATCTTCTCTCAGAGTAATTGGGAAACCAAACCAAGATGGGTCTGAGTTCTCTGTGGCTTCTGGCAAAATCAAAAATTCTTCACACGACATTAGACCATCTTTCAAGTATTTAAAGTTGGCTTTACGTGCTTGTACAAACTCATCAACACGGTCCATCTGAGCTAAACCACAAGCGGCTTGCATGTCGGTGATTTTTAGGTTGTAGCCTAAGTGAGAGTACGTGTACTTATGGTCATAACCGTCAGGTAATGTGCCAAGTTGCTGATCAAAGCGCTTGCCACATGTATTGTCGCAGCCCGGTGGACAGTAACAATCACGGCCCCAGTCACGGAATGATTCAATTAACTTGCGCAGCTCTTTATCTTTGGTGAACACCGCACCACCTTCACCCATAGTGATATGGTGTGCAGGGTAGAAACTCAGTGTGGCTACATCGCCAAACGTACCGACCATTTGACCGTTATATGTCGAGCCAAGCGCATCACAACAATCTTCAATCAACCATAGGTTGTACTTGTCTGCGACTCTTCTTGCTTCAGTAAGATCAAAAACATTGCCCAAGGTGTGTGCCACCATGATCGCTTTGGTCTTATCCGAGATAGCAGCTTCAATCATCTCAGGCTTGATTTGGTATGTTGGGATATCAACATCCACAAAAACAGGAACTAGGCCGTTTTGAATCGTTGGGTTGACTGTCGTTGGGAATCCAGCAGCGACGGTAATGACTTCATCACCAGGCTTCAACTGACGCTCACCCAACTTAGGCGATGTCAGTGCTGTCAGTGCGAGTAGGTTTGCCGATGAGCCTGAAGTTGTCGTCAGTACGTAAGGAACACCCAGATATTCACCCAGTTTTTTTTCAAACGCATCATTGAAGCGGCCAGTCGTAAGCCAGCCATCAAGAGAAGCATCGACCATCATTTTCAGTTCGTTTGCGCCCAATACTTTGCCCGATGGTGGAACGACAGATTCCCCACCTACGAAAGTTTTAGGTGCATATTCTAACTCAGCATATTGTTCAACGAGCTCTGCAATTTGAGCTCTCAACTTTTCTTTTGACATTACTTCAATCCTGCCTTTGCGGCCATGTAGTCATTAATTTCTTGAATAGTGATTTGCTTGATATCTTGTTTCTCAAGCCAGGCTTTCTGCCACTTAACGATGCGACTCAACGTCTCATCGAGTCCCCACACGGGTTGCCAATTTAGTTTCATTCGAGCTTTTGAGCAATCTAGTTTTAGGTAATGCGCCTCATGAGGGTGCTCTCCCTCACTCAAATACCAAGACGCCCCTTCTCCCCATAGCTCAGACAGACGATTAACAATCCACTCGACAGGTTGAGCATCATCTTCTCTTGGGCCGAAATTCCACCCCTCTGAGAACTCAGGACCATGCTCGAACAAATGTTCGGCAACCGTTATATAACCCGACAATGGCTCAAGTACGTGTTGCCAAGGTCGAATAGCGTGAGGATTACGAATCTCTACACTCTCTTCTTTAGAGAAGGCTTTCAGCATATCAGGGATGAGGCGATCATCTGCCCAATCTCCTCCGCCGATTACGTTACCCGCGCGCACCGATGCAATTGCGCAACCATGCTCGGCGTATTTATCCTTATTGAAGAAGGACTGTCGATAGGAAGATGTGACTAACTCAGAACAGCCTTTACTATTACTGTACGGGTCATAGCCTCCCATCGGCTCATCTTCACGATAGCCCCATGGCCACTCTTTGTTTTCGTAGCACTTATCGGAGGTAATATTGATAACCGCTTTAACGCCACCAACCTGCTTCACAGCCTCGAAGAGGTACACCGTACCCATGACGTTAGTCGAATAGGTTTCCATCGGTTCATCATAAGAGAGTCTTACGAGCGGTTGAGCTGCCATATGAAAAACAATCTCAGGTTTGAACTCAGACATCACTTGACGCAAGTGAGTAAAGTCTCGTACATCCCCTTCTTCGGTTTTCATACCGGCCCAAACCTTGGCTTCTTCAAACATATTTGGTTGCGTTGGAGCAGAAAGAGAGTAGCCTTGTACTTTCGCACCCATCTCCTGAAGCCATAGAGAGAGCCAACTTCCTTTGAAGCCGGTATGTCCGGTGATAAATACTCTCTTACCATTCCAAAACTGCGGATTCATGCCTTACTCCCAAATCTTCCAAGGTGCTTTTTTCTGTCGCCAAAGTTCTTCTAGGTATACTTTATCGCGGAGCGTATCCATAGGCTGCCAGAAACCGTGATGCTCGTAGGCCATTAACTCGCCTTCATCCGCAAGTTGATTTAGCGGTAGCTGTTCCCATACACATTCGTCGCCGTCTATGTATTCAAGAACCTCTGGAGACAATACGAAGAAGCCTCCATTAATCATAGCACCGTCACCTTTCGGCTTCTCTTTAAAGCTGTTCACGCGACCTTGTTGAATATCGAGTGCGCCAAATCGTCCTGGTGGGAAAGTAGCAGTCAGTGTGGCTTTCTTACCATGCTCACGGTGAAATTTGATAGTACTTGAGATATCGAGATCGGTCACACCATCGCCATAAGTAAAGCAGAAAGCTTCATCTTCTTTGACATAGTCGGCAACTCGAAGAAGTCTTCCACCAGTCATGGAGTGATCACCAGTATCAACAAGAGTGACAGTCCATGGTTCAGCGTGGTTCCTGTGCACTTCCATTTTGTTGTTTTGCATATCAAACGTGACGTCCGACATATGCAAGAAGTAATTCGCGAAATACTCTTTAATCACGTAGCCTTTATAGCCACAGCAAATGATAAAGTCATTCACTCCGTGAGCTGAGTACTGCTTCATTATGTGCCAAAGAATCGGCTTACCACCAACTTCAACCATTGGTTTTGGTTTAATTGATGTCTCTTCGCTTAGCCGTGTACCAAGGCCACCAGCTAGGATGACTGCTTTCATAGGAAGTCTCCAGATTTATTCTTTTTACTTTGCAGGGGTAAATGCATCAGAGTGAAATGATTCTTCAGGTAAGCCACGGCTTGTCAGCAGATTCTTGGCATCTTCGATCATATTCAAAGAGCCACAAGCGTATACCGTAACATTGGTCAAGGTTTCAAAGTGATCAACAACAGCGTGCTGAACATAACCTTTGTAGTATTCATCTGAAGTCGAGCTCTCACGAGATAGTACCGGAGTGAGACTGATGTTGTCATGTTGGGCAATCAAGGCTTTGAACTCAGAAGTGTAGATTTCTTTTAAATACTGCATTCCCCAGTAAATATCTACTTTCCGTTTATCACCGTCAGCAATGAGTTTTTCAACCATTGCCTTAACCGGAGCGATACCCGTCCCTGTTGCCATAAAGATGATAGGGTTCTCATCTTCCCTAACGAAAAAGGTGCCCTTCGGCCCTTCTAAACGCATCAGTTGATTAGTTTTTAACTGATTGAACAGGATGTCCGACATGGCGCCATTCTCAACTTTACGAATATGAAGCTCGAGCTCGTCTCCATTTTCTTTCGCATTCGCTATCGAATAGCTGCGCTTCACGCCTTTGAAACTCAGGTCTATGTATTGACCCGGAAGGTAATCAAAGTTAGCAGTAGGAGGCATTCGAAGCTTGATCACGATAATGTCATCCGTCGCCAAAGTGAAACTGTTCACTTTACAAGGAACAGTTTTCACCTCGATGTTCACAAGTTCCGGGTAATAGTTAGCTTGAAGAACTAGGTCAGACAGCGGTTTCGATTGGCAAGTAAGTACCTTACCACGGTTGACCACTTCCCCATTTTCGTTTTCTACACTACCTGAGATGACCTCGGCAGAACACACACCGCAATCACCAGTGCGGCAACTATGCTCTAATGGGACATGCTGAGAAATCGCATCGTCCAATAAATTTTCTTCACTCTGAAAGCCTACGCCTGCAGGTTGAACACTAATTGTATATTTCATTTAAATCTAACTTTTCGCCTGAGTACTCGATCATTGCCTTTCGTTATCAACAAGGAGGGCTGATTAACATAAAAGCTCAGCAAGCAACTTAATCTCACGTTCGATTTCATTCTGGTGATTGCCCACAAACAGACCGTGCTCGTCAAGATATTCAGCCGCCTCTAGTGTTCCAGCCACTTCATAATCGAAATGCTCGAGCACTTCTTTATTCTTCAGGAAGTTGCCAGTCACAATAGGTCGGCACTCAACTTGGTTTTCAGCAAGTAACTTCACCAGCTCAGCGCGGTTATATGGTGCATTCTCTTTGATGATTAAAGAGAAGCCAAACCAACTGCTGTTGCCGGTTTCTTTTTGAATACGCAAGTAAGGATGGTCAGCAAAAAGGCTCTGAAATAGCGCGGCATTCTCTCTGCGTGTTTCTATAAAGCTCGGCAACTTCTTAAGCTGTTCAATACCGATTGCGCCGCTCATCTCCAATGGGCGAGCATTGTAACCAGGTAGAATAAACTTAAACGACTCCTCAAATGGGTCGTCACTTTTCTCACCAGTTACCTTATTGAATTTAGGCAGGTTACGAGTCCAACCATGTGCGCGGATACACAGCAAAATGTGGTAAAGCTCTTCATCATCAGTGACGATGCAACCGCCTTCCATAGTCGCTATATGGTGTGAGAAGAAGGAGCTGTAAGTACCCATTACACCAAACGTACCCGCCTGCTTTCCTTCTAGAGTTGCACCCATCGACTCACAGTTGTCTTCTAGAATGAAAATATCTCGACCGGCAATGATCTCTTGCATGCGAGTGAAATCATTCGGATTACCGAGCAAGTTAACCGACAGGATAGCGCGAGTATCTTCGGTGATCGCTGCTTCTAGCTTGTCGAGGTCCATATTGAGCGTATCGATGTCTATATCAACAAACTTAACCTTCAAACCATATTGCTGAAGTGGGAAATAAGTCGTCGACCAAGAGACCGCTGGTACAATAATTTCGTCGCCGCGCTTAAGCTTCAACGACTCATTTTTTGTGAAAAACAGCGATGCGATCATTAGCAAGTTTGCAGTCGAGCCAGAGCTCACCATCACGGCATACTCGGAGCCGAAGAACTCTGCGAAGTCTTTCTCATACTGAGCGACTTCTTTACCCATAGTAAACATGTCAGAGTCAATAACACGTTGAATCGCGCCAAATTCGTTTTCGTCCCACGTGCTACTCGCCAAAGAATAGTTACTCATTACAATACTCACTTAAATAAAATTCATAGGTCTTCTTGATGCCATCATGTAGGCTGGTTTTGTAACGCCACCCGAAACTTTTGAGCTTGGTATCATCAATCAGCTTTTGCTTCATACCAACAGGCTTACTTAGGTCATGGGTGAACTTACCTGCGTAACCCACTACCTCGGCAACGGTTTGGTAATACTCATTGATCGTATAATCAGTACCAAGGCCCACATTAAGGTTTTGAGGCATTTCTGCGAAGTTGTCCAGTGCGTAGAAAATAAAATCAGCAAGATCTTCGGCATACATGAACTCACGACGTGCTTCGCCGTCACCCCAGATATCGATCTCTTGTTTTTGTGCCTTCTTCGCTTCATCAATCTTACGTATAACTGCCGGGATCATATGTGAATGATTCGGGTCGAACTTGTCAAAACGCCCATACAAGTTGCACGGGATAATCGTTTTGTAGAATCTGTCTGGATTTTCTGAGCAGATATATTCACATAGACGAGTGCTCGTCACTTTCGCAAGCGCATAACCTTCGTTAGTCGGCTCTAGCTCACCTTTGAGGATCAACTCTTCAGATAGTGGATTGATGGCATCACGTGGATACATACACGAGCTACTTAAATTCAGGAATTTAGCAACGCCTACTTCATTGGCTGCGGTCAGAATATTGAGACCCATTTGCATGTTCTCAACTAAGAACTTAACCGGCTGTGCGATGTTAGCTTGAATACCGCCAACAATACCCGCAGCATGGATAATCATATCGGGTTGGTGCTGCTCTAGATACTGGCGCACAGCACCTGCATCCAATAGGTTTAACTCACGGCTTGTTGGCGCCAACATTTCATGGTCGTAATTAGGTGCAACGGCGAGTATATTGCGACCCACCATACCATTTGCACCAGTTAGTAATATCTTCATTACTCTACTCAACAGTTACTGACTTGCCAAAGCCATGGTTTTTTAGAATTGCGTGTTGCTTAGCAATGTCCAGATCACTCGCGACCATCTCTGAACACATTTCTTCAACCGAAATTTGAGGAACCCAACCTAGTTTCTCTTTTGCTTTTGTTGGGTCACCAAGTAGTGTCTCTACTTCCGCTGGTCGGAAATAACGAGGATCAACTTTCACAATCACATCGCCCACTTTCAGCGCTGGTGCGTTGTCACCGGTAATAGACTTAACCGTTGCAATCTCATCAACACCTTCACCCGAGAATTCAAGTTCAATGCCGGCCTCTTTTGCTGAAAGAGTAACAAACTCACGTACGCTGATCTGTTTACCTGTTGCAATAACAAAATCATCCGGCTGTTCCTGCTGAAGCATCATCCATTGCATTCGAACGTAATCTTTTGCATGACCCCAGTCACGGAGTGCATCCATGTTACCCAGGTATAAGCAAGATTCTAGACCTTGAGCGATGTTAGCAATACCACGAGTGATCTTACGCGTCACAAAGGTCTCGCCACGACGAGGGGATTCATGGTTAAACAAGATGCCGTTACATGCGTACATACCATAAGACTCGCGATAGTTAACCACAATCCAGTATGCGTACATTTTCGCTACAGCGTAAGGAGAACGAGGGTGGAATGGTGTTGTTTCTTTTTGAGGGATCTCTTGAACCTCGCCAAACAACTCAGACGTCGAAGCTTGATAAAACTTAGTCGTTTTCTCCATATTCAGAAAGCGAATAGCCTCTAGCAAGCGCAGTGTACCGATCGCATCTACGTCCGCCGTATACTCTGGACATTCGAATGATACAGCGACGTGAGATTGTGCTGCTAGGTTGTAAACCTCATCAGGCTGGACCTCTTTTAAGATGCGCGTCAGGTTTGATGAATCCGTCAAATCACCGTAGTGCAAAAAGAATCTCTGATCTTCTTCATGATTGTCTTGGTAGATGTGGTCAACGCGATCAGTATTAAAAGAAGATGCACGTCGTTTAATACCGTGGACTTCATAGCCCTTTTCAAGAAGAAACTCTGCTAGATATGAACCATCTTGACCGGTGACACCAGTAATGAGTGCGACTTTGTTTTTTTTCATTTGTTGATCTCTCACTTAATTTCTTTGATTTGGTTCAGACTGCCTAGAACATAATCGTAAGCTAACTTAAACTCGTCTGCCTCTGCGTAACAACGCAGTTCCGGGGCATTACCAGAAGGACGCAAATGAATGATGCTGCCGTCGCTTAACGTTAAACGTAGACCATCCGTGTCATTAACACTGTCAACCTGCAAATGTGATAGCCCCAACTGTTTCAGTAATTCGCTAGGAGATTGCATTCCCATGGCCACCAGGGTGTGGCTTTTCTCCGTTGCAAAGTTTTGTAGTCTATCACTATGGGTATAGCGTTGTGGTAATGCTTTTACTAACTCCGAAATTGGTGTGCTCTGAGCTAGCATTAGCAACATAATCGCTGGGAGCACAGCGTCTCTAGTTGGGAGCGCCTTTAGCATGCGCCCATTAATGGCAACATCGCTTCCTAAAAGATAACCACCGTTCGCCTCAAAGCCGGCCACTGAACCATAGGTTTGAGCCAGTTTATCAAGCTCTGCAATGACATACGGAGAGCCAATTTTAGTGCGTTCCACAGCAGAGAATCGCCCACAGAGGTCGATTGCCGTATTACAACTCACGGGAACAGCAACTGCCTCAATGTTAAGTGCATCTGAGGCTAATAAACCAAGAATATCACCACGCAACCAATTGCCATTTTCATCCGAAACCAGCGGACGATCACCATCACCATCGGTCGAAAAAACAATATCAAGGTCGTACTCTTTCGACCATTGTACTGCTTTGCGAATGTCTTCTTCCGAAACGGCCTCTGTATCAATAGGTACAAAGTGATCGCTACGCTCTAGTTGAATAACTTCAGCACCCAGAGCCTCAAATATCTGATAATAAAGATCACGACCCGCACTTGAATGCTCATAGATACCAATGCGCTTACCTGCCAACCATTGCGTATCAAATAGCGACGTGTAACGAGCAATATAATCATCAGCAGCTTGAGTATCGATGACCAACTCAGGTAACTCTTCAATTGCTGTATACGCCACTGCCTCGTTGAGTATTAATTGCTCGTCCGCCTTGCTTATTTCCCCGTCAGGGCGATAAAACTTAAGACCATTTCTATCAAATGGGATATGACTCCCTGTGACCATAATCGCTGGAATGCTGTTTTCTTTCGACAGATAAGCCAATGCTGGGGTCGGCACAACGCCGTAGTACACGGCCTCGATCCCCATTTGTGATAACAAAGAGGTACACGCTTGTGCCATCGCGTAGCTGCTTGGTCTGTTGTCGATCGCTATCGCTACTTTTTTAACGGTAAAGTTAGGCTTAAGGGCTGCGATAAACGCTGCCGTAAACGCAGCACACACATCCGAAGTAAACTGAGTCACCAGCCCTCTAGCACCACTGGTTCCGAACGCAATGCCACTCTGTTTTATAACTGCAGAGCTTATTAATTGATTTGGCATGGTGACTCCTAACTTCTTCCGTATCGGTCTTCGAAGCGCACAATATCATCTTCGCCAAGGTAACTACCTGTTTGGACCTCTATCATTTCCAATGGTATTTTTCCTGGGTTTTCAAGTGCGTGAACCGTACCTAATGGGATATAGGTCGACTCATTCTCTGTCACGATAATGGTTTTATCGCCGACCAACACGCTCGCTGTGCCGGACACAACGATCCAATGCTCTGAGCGATGGAAGTGTTTCTGAACGGACAATCTCTCACCCGGCTTTACCGTGATGCGTTTCACCTGGTCTCTCGCACCGTTATCGATAGAGTCGTATTTACCCCAAGGACGATAGACCTCGCGATGCAGCTTATACTCCGTACGCTCCGCCGCTTTTAGTTGGCTAACAACACTTTTCACGTTCTGGACTTTATCTTTAGCCGCAACCAAAATCGCGTCTTTGGTTTCGATCACAACGAGGTTATCAACTCCCACCGTCGAGACAAGTTTGCTGCCAGCATAAATATAGTTGTTGGTAGAATCGACCGCGACTACATCGCCCTTAATTACGTTATCGTTGCTGTCTTTTTCAGACACTTGCCACAGCGCAGAAAAAGACCCAACGTCATTCCAGCCTGCATCCATAGGTACCACAACCGCTGACTCCGTTTTCTCCATCACGGCGTAGTCAACCGACTTATCCGGACAAGTTTCAAACACCTCAGCATCAACACGAATGAACTCTACGTCTTGCGAAGGTGCAGCAATGGCTTGCTGACAGATATCTAAGATCTCTGGTTCATACTTAGCCAACTCTTCAAGGTATCGACTCGCTTTGAAGAGGAACATACCACTGTTCCAATAGTATTCCTTGCTCGCTACATACTTTTTAGCCGTTTCTAAATCCGGTTTTTCTACGAACTCACTTACGGCGTAAGCATCGCCTAATTCCGAGCCAGACTTAATATAGCCATACCCAGTCTCTGGGGCATTTGGCACAATACCAAACGTCACTAACTTGCCGCTCGTTGCAGGCGCCTTAGCTTTTTGGATTGACGATACAAAGCTAAGCTCGTCGTCAATCACATGATCAGCTGCCAACACCAACAATAGCGGTTCTTCACCTTCATTCGCATTATTGATTGCTTGAAGCGCCGCGAGTGCAATCGCCGGTGCTGTATTTCTTGCAACGGGCTCTAAAATAATACCGCTGTGTTTGAATCCACCAAGGCGCATTTGCTCAGCCGCAATGAAGCGATGTTCTTCATTACAAATTAGGATAGGTGAAACATGTTCTATGCTAGACAGTCTCGACACAGTCTGCTGAAGCATGGACATATCGCCAGTTACATTCAAAAACTGCTTTGGATAGAGTTCGCGAGACAGAGGCCACAAGCGAGAGCCGGTGCCCCCGGCCATAATAACGGGAGTAATCATTTTTAATTCCTAGTGCTGATTCAAAGAGCGCGTCACATGACAATCAGCTTGTGTGTTCTTTTGAAAATACCACTTACTATGTGCGTGGGTCATCTCGCTCTCTAAAAGCTCTCCTGGTGTAAACCACTTATATTTTGAGTGCTGTTCTAAAGGAAGTGTGTGTAAGTCGTCATTAAAAGTCACCTCATACGCTAAAACAATGTAGTGCGTTGAGAACGCCTCTCCGTAAAAGTTATCATCGTAAAAGTGCTCATAGACACCTTTAAATGTCGATGTTAGAGACTCACACCCTAACTCCTGCTTAACCAAGCGCGCAAATGCGTTTTCGATGGTTTCATCCTTAAGAACACGTCCACCGGGAACAAACCAGTAACCCTGAGCTGGGCGGTTCAAGCGCTTTCCGAGCAGTATCTTACCCGCGTCGTTGCGGACAATAAGATCGATAGAGATTAGTGGCGTTGATTCAATGACAGTTTTAAACACACTTTCTGGCAGCATAGTTTGCTTACATTCACTCATTCAAAAACAATAATCGTGGCAAAATTCAGCTACATTTTTGGGGCGTCGTGAAAACTAATGCCCGCCATGTCTTTCGCAGACAGCGATAAAACATCACCGTCTAGAGGCCACTCAACACCGATAGTAGGGTCATCCCATTTGATCGATATTTCTGATGATGGATCGTAATAGTCAGTACACTTGTATACAAATTCTGCTTCATCACTGGTCACATAAAAGCCATGAGCAAAACCTTCCGGCACCCAAAGTTGGCGTTTGTTTTCCGCTGATAAGTATACCCCTACCCATTGCCCGAATGTTGGAGAGTTTTTACGCACATCGACTGCGACATCAAACACTTCACCAGAGATAACACGGACTAATTTTCCTTGAGTATGCTCGGTTTGATAATGCAAACCACGTAAGATGCCTTTGCTCGATTTAGAATGATTATCCTGAACTAAAGACGTTGGTTGGCCAGTCACTAGCTCTTCAAACTTATCCTGCCTCCAAGTTTCCATAAAGAAACCGCGCTCATCACCAAAAACTTGAGGTTCAATAATTTTCACATCAGGGATGCTTGTTTCTATGACTTTCATGCTCTGTTACCTAGCAATACTTCTTAATGTTCTCTAACGCTTGCTGCCAGTCACTTGGCTCTACTGCAAACACTTGGTGGATTTTATCGCAGTTCAAGCGAGAATTAGCTGGCCTTGGTGCAGGTAATGGATATTGGTCTGCCGTGATCTCATTTACTAGCGGTAGCTTAGACAGCGCACCGTATTTACCCGCCGACTCAAAAATCGCTTTTGCAAACTGATACCAGCTCACGTGTGGCGCTCCAGAAAAGTGATAAACACCAGACAGCTCTGCGCTCGCGAAGTTATCCATTATCGTCACCAACGCTTTAGCGATATCACCCGCATAAGTAGGGCCGCCAAACTGGTCACCGATTATACCCAGTTCAGGTCGATCTTTGCCCAATCGTAGCATCGTTTTGACAAAGTTATTGCCATGTTCGCCAAACACCCAAGCGGTACGCAAAATCGCGTAACGAGAACAGTTTGCTATGACCGCCTCTTCACCTGCGAGCTTACTTTGACCGTAAACCCCTTTTGGATTCGGTTTATCGGTTTCTACATACGGCAACGACTTATCGCCGTCAAAAACATAGTCGGTAGAGATGTGTAGCATCAACGCGCTGAGTGACTCAGCAGCTTTCGCTAAATAACTTGGCCCATCACGATTGATGGCGTAGCTCATCTCTATGTCTGTCTCTGCTTTATCAACTGCAGTATGAGCAGCGCAGTTTATAATCACATCGGGTTTGAGCTCAGCGACAACCGAGTTCACCTGCGCTTCGTTGGTGATATCCAAATCTTCACGGTCATAGGCAAATACTTCAATATTGTCTCTCGCTGACAATACATTAACTAAGCAGTGCCCTACCTGACCATGACTGCCAGTAATTAGTACTTTCATTAACGGTTTGCCTTCTTCGTTTTGTCGTTCACAAGGCGCGCTAAATACTGCCCATACTCGTTTTTCATCATTGGCTTAGCAATCTCAAGCAAAGCCTCATCCGTTAACCATTGGTTGCGCCAGGCGATTTCTTCTAGACACGCCACTTTAAGACCTTGGACATTCTCAATGGTTTGCACGAAAGAAGACGCCTCATGCAGGCTCTCGTGAGTGCCGGTGTCTAGCCATGCAAAACCACGACCAAGCAGTTCAACATTTAAAGAGCCATCTTCAAGATACATTTGGTTCAGCGTGGTGATTTCTAGCTCACCGCGCTCAGAAGGTTTCACCTGCTTTGCCCAATCGACAACGCGGTTGTCATAAAAATAGAGACCAGTAACAGCATAGTCAGATTTAGGCGTTTCTGGTTTCTCTTCAATAGAGACCGCCTTCATCTCACTATCGAACTCAACCACGCCAAAGCGCTCAGGGTCTTTCACTTGATAGCCAAATACAGTTGCCAGCCCCTGAGAAGTAAGTTCTCTCGCTCGCTTTAATTGCTGTCCAAATGATTGACCGTAATAGATATTATCACCTAGTACTAAGCATACTGAGTCATCACCAATGAACTCCTCACCAATAATAAACGCTTGAGCTAGACCGTCAGGGCTAGGCTGAACCTTGTATTCGAGATTGATGCCATAGTCAGAGCCATCACCCAGCAAACGCTGGAAACCGGCTTGGTCTTCTGGAGTGGTAATAATAAGAATGTCGCGAATACCCGCCAACATTAACGTTGAGATCGGGTAATAGACCATAGGTTTGTCGTAGATTGGAAGCAGTTGCTTAGAGGTACCGCGAGTAAGCGGGTATAGACGGGTGCCAGAGCCACCAGCGAGAACAATACCTTTCATAGGGGGAGGTTCCAGTTCTATTTTTTTGAATTAGGGGCTAAGAAAAGCCTAGCCCCTAAGCACAGAAAGTGTGTGGTAATTTTTATTCAGTACCCAGACGCTCACGAGAGTATGAACCGTCAAGCACTCGCGTCCACCATTCACGGTTATTCAAATACCATTCAACCGTTTTACGAATACCTGATTCAAAAGTCTCCGCTGGCGTCCACCCAAGCTCACGCTCAATTTTCGAAGCGTCAATCGCATAGCGAACGTCATGTCCTGGGCGATCCGTTACGTAGGCAATCAAATCTTGGTAGTGATTCACACCCTGTGGTTTGTTTGGCACCAACTCTTCTAACAGTGAACAAATGGTTTTCACGACATCGATATTGGCTTTCTCGTTGTGACCACCAATATTGTAGGTTTCGCCCACTTTGCCTTCTGTTACCACTTTGTAGAGTGCGCGTGCATGATCCTCAACAAATAACCAATCACGGATCTGCAAGCCATCACCGTAGACAGGAAGCTGCTTGCCCTCTAGGGCATTAAGAATCATCAATGGGATCAGTTTTTCAGGGAAGTGGTAAGGACCATAGTTGTTAGAGCAGTTGGTCACTAGTACTGGGAAGCCATAAGTACGTCCCCAAGCACGCACCAAGTGATCCGAGCCGGCTTTACTTGCTGAATAAGGACTGCTTGGCTCATAAGAGGTCTCTTCGGTAAACAGATCGTCGGTTCCTTCTAAGTCGCCATACACCTCATCAGTAGAGATGTGATGGAAGCGGAAAGCCGACTGCTTGCTCTCGTCGAGTGTTTTCCAATACTGGCGAGCAACCTCGAGCATGTTAAAGGTGCCGACCAAGTTGGTTTGAATAAACGCAGCAGGGCCATCAATCGAGCGGTCAACATGGGACTCGGCAGCCAAATGCATCACGGCATCAGGTTGGTGCTTTTTAAAAGCGGCTTCTAGTGCAGCAAAATCACAGATATCAACCTGCTCAAATGCGTAACGCTCTGATTTGTCTGCACCTGGTAACGACTCAAGATTGCCCGCGTAGGTCAACACATCCACATTAACGACACTGTCAGATGTATCTTTTAAGATATGACGAATTACTGCGCTGCCAATAAAGCCTGCACCGCCAGTCACTAATATTTTCATATACTTCCCTTAGTTTTGGCACGCTACCGCCCTTGAGTAACACCCTCAAAAGCAAATTTTAGCGATCGTTTGGAGCCAAAAGCTCCAAATAAAATTGGGAGAATTGTACCTGACTTAGCTACAGCGCGCGAATATTAATGCTTAGTGAACAAAAGTATAGGTTCTCATATCAACAGATAACAGAGAGCGATGGAAAGACACGCTTAACGTGACCCGCTAACTCATTTTTACTCTCTGACTCGCCGTGTATCAGGTGTAGTTGTTTAAGCTCCGAAGCGCACCCTGCTACAAACGACATCAAGTCTTGCTTGTCTGCATGAGCGGAGTAGCCTGACATCGAATGAATGGCTGCGTTTACTCTCACAGCTTCACCATCAATCTCAACATGATGTTGACCGCTTTGAATCGCCCGCCCTAACGTACCGCTCGCTTGATATCCACAAAACACAACATCTGTTCGTTCATCGGTTAGTAGTGCTTTTAGGTAATTAGTAATACGCCCGCCTTGGCACATGCCTGATGCTGCAATCACAATCGCAGCCTCACCGCTTACAGCGAGGCGATTCACAATTTGCATATGATCACGATGAGAATCGACAACCACACATTGCTCAAAATTCAAGGGATGTCGGCCGCTGTGGACATGTCGCTTCGCCTCTTTACTCCATAACTTACGGTATTGGCGATACGCCTTAGTTACCTTGGCTGCCATTGGAGAATCGAGAATAATCGGTAAGCGATTGCTTACTTCATTATCGAACAGCAACTGTTCGAAATCATAAAGCAGCTCCTGAGTTCTACCGACGCTGAACGCTGGAATTAAAATGGCGCCACCATCACTTAAGCTACGGTCAACAATCTTTCGTAGACGCTGACTGCGAGTTGCGGGGTTTTCATGACGCTTATTGCCATAGGTCGATTCCAAAAATAGGTAATCCGCTCGCTGTGGCGGGGTTGGATCTGGCAACAAAGGAGTCTGAGCAGGACCGAGATCACCAGAAAACACTACAACCTCTTGGTTGGGCAGTTTTATCTCGACATACGCGCTGCCTAAGATATGCCCAGCATGTTGAAACCTAAGATAAGTGAAATAGCCATGTCCAGTATCTTTCACCGGCATCCATTCTTGGTATCGAACGGGGCGCAAATGCCGAGTGATCAGCTCCAATATGCGACTTCTAGCTGCGGCGTTCAGATTAAGCTGAAGTTTCAAGCCATCTTCTAACATCAAAGGCACAAGATGCGCTGTCGCTTGGGTGCAATAAATGGGGCCTCGGAAACCTGCGGCAAATAACCATGGCAGGCGACCAATGTGGTCTATGTGGGCGTGAGTAAGCACTAACGCGCGCACAGACCTCAGTGAGAAATCGATATCCAGCGTCGAACCCAGCGCATCTGCACCTTGGAACAGACCGCAATCAATAAGAATTGAGTTGCCATTGATGTTGAGCTCATGACAAGAACCCGTGACAGTATCTTTACCGCCGTGGTGAGTAACAAACACACCCTCTGTTAATTCCATTTAAGTTATCCCCTTCCTCTATTTAAACGAGCAAGGATCTAAAGATTAATACCGACATCCAACGCCAAGTCTCTTGTTTGTGAGTGACTATTCACTTCAATGTCACTTTATCTGCAAGTCTCCATTACCAATGTACAACTGCTCACATATTGAATTATGCACCCATAGACATTTGATTGTCACAATCATGAAAAACCCTTGTACAACAAGAGATCAAGACCGCATTTTTTCTGTGGTCACGCTTCCATTTTGCACGCCACGATTAAATTCTTGCACGACCCCTGTCGTACTCTACTACTATTGATAGTAAGGGAATTAACAGAGGACACAGAGTATGGAACTCACTCTAAAATATGCTTTTTTTCGACATAAGAACCAAACAAAAGGACGCACAATTGAGTCTTTGGTGATAGCGCTCGCCATTCTCTCCATGACAGTGTTGGTCACAGCCAGTGAGCTATACATTATTTTGCCTGCATTAATCGCCACGTTTTTTTGCGTGGGCGCCTTCTGGTTTTTTAGACGCGCCGAAGAAATTCGCAGGTCGATGCCGCAGTAACCTTACAGTCATTCGTGATAATGATCACAATAAATAAAACTGAGTGAGGTCTGCCCTCTGGACCTCACCACTCACCATCAGATTATTTTTCAACCAGTTAGCTTCGCTCTGCCAAAACCACCCTCTCAGCTCTGATTTGCAAATCTTCGGGTTCGTCTTAACCTAAATACAAGATTGGCGACCAGCACAAGACGCAATATGAACCTTGATTCATAAAAAATAACATGGTGAATATTGCTAATAGCGCACGAAGAAAAAGACGTAAAAATAACGCTTCTGCACAACAAAACACTCTGGTCGCGATATTGCAGCACGGACGGTTGGATTCTATATGGCATGGCAAATGATCAGTGTGTTGGTGGGCACGTTTGTAGCGTTGCTCGTCGCACATAAACTCGCCCCTCGACTTGGCTTAGTCGATACCCCAGATATTCGTAAACGTCACAAAGGACAAATACCACTTGTTGGTGGTCTCGCTATAGGATTCGCCCTTTGTAGCGCATTAGTGTTGATGCCCCAACTTATCCCCTACCAAACTCTATTTATCTTGTCGGTCGCGGCGCTAGTAGTTCTTGGGGTGTTAGATGACCGTTATGACTTGAGCTGTCGTAGCCGGCTCATAGTACAAGCAACCATCGCCGTATTGATTGCCGTGCTTGCCGATGTTCAACTCGTGACCTTTGGCGATCTATTTGGGTTTGGTCATGTCATATTCGATTGGCTCGCACTCCCTCTGACGGTGATTGCGGTCATTGGAGCCATCAATGCGTTTAATATGGTCGATGGTATTAATGGCTTATTAGGCAGCTTAGCCAGTATCACCCTTCTTGGACTTAGTGTGCTGTTTGCACTTCAGGGCGATATGACACATTTTCAGCTTTGTATGCTGCTACTGTGCGCAATAGGGCCTTACCTCGCGTTTAATCTTGGTTTACTTGGCAACAAGTATCGACTGTTTATGGGCGATGCGGGAAGCATGATGATCGGGTTTGTCGTGGTTTGGCTACTGTTCACCCTAACACAAAAGCAAACACCACTCGTCACTATGGATGATACATCGGTTCGCCCAGTAACCGCGCTTTGGCTGATTGCCGTGCCACTCATGGACATGGTGGCGATCATGGTAAGACGTGCCAGAAAAGGACAATCCCCGATGACCCCTGACCGAGGTCATCTGCACCACATATTCCAACGTATCGGGTTTGACTCGAAACAGACGCTATTCATCATCTCGGCCATTGCGCTGTTCTTTGCCTCGGTGGGTGTAATTGGTGAAGTGCTGAACGTAACGGAATCGACGATGTTCTATCTATTCTTAGTGCTATTCGGTTGCTATTACTGGATTTTGACTAAGATTTTTCGCTTCACTGCCTATATTCGTTTGGTAAGAAGAAGCCAACCTCAAGAGGTATCTGCGGGGTGAGCTCTTCACCCTTCTTTATGTGAGCATGATTGCACACACTGTGATATTGGTCAGTTTTATTTGAGAACAGAAGTAATAACCAAAAAATATATGGAACTCCGACTTCATTAAAGGCTCGATCTTCAGTACCATTAAGCCAAGAGTCGCATAAAAGAACTCAAATAATTCTAACGACATTCAGATCAGTTATCAGTGGGTTACATGATATTACTTCTCGGCTTTGTGGCGATTACCGCCTTTATCACCTTATTTTTTGCAAGACGCGTGGCAAAAGCCGTTGGTCTTGTCGACAAACCCAATGCTAGAAAACATCACCAGGGCGTTGTTCCCCTAGTCGGCGGCATTTCAATCTGTATCACGGTGACGCTCACCGTACTTGTGTTTGATATTGATATTCAGCACGCAGGTTTGTTCCTCTTTTCTATCTGCACGCTCACTGTGCTAGGCGCAGTAGACGACAAGTATGACCTAAGCTTCAAATCTCGAATGCTGTGCCAAGCACTGCTGTCACTCGCCATGATGCACTTCGCCGAACTAGAACTGCACACGCTAGGCAATATGTTTGGTCTTGGACACACGGAATTAGGCGGCTTTGCAGTATTGATTACCGTGCTCGGCGTGATTGGAGCTATCAATGCGTTCAACATGGTGGACGGCATTGACGGACTGCTCGGTGGGTTATCGATCGTGTCTTTTGGCGCGTTAGCTTTTCTGCTCTATCAAGATGGGCATTCAGGGCTGGGCATGCTTTGCCTCATCTTTATTGCGGCGGCACTGCCGTATATTGGTATGAACCTTGGTTTACTCGGTCGCAAGCGCAAAGTCTTTATGGGCGATGCGGGCAGCATGATGATCGGCTTTAGCATTATTTGGCTGCTACTGAGCGGCAGTCAGGATGAGTCTGGTGCGATTATGAGACCCGTAACAGCATTGTGGCTAATCGCTCTACCTTTGATGGACATGGCAGCCATTATGATTCGTCGTATTCGTCGCGGCGATTCGCCATTCAAGCCTGATCGCGAGCATTTACACCATATCTGCCAACGCCTAGGCTTAAGCTCACGTCAAACTCTATTCGCAATCTGCTTACTGGCTTCAGCGCTAACAGGTTTTGGACTCTACGGTGAGATTGCCCAGATTTCAGAACCTATTATGTTCTACGGCTTTATTGCATGCTTTGTTGGTTATGCGCTTTGCCTATCCTACATCTGGCGAATTACGCGTTTTGTGCGTGTAAAACTGGGTCGAGAGCCTCAACCAGAAACCGTCGAGTCAAACTAACCATAGTCAGAGCTGCTGAGATTAAAAAAACAAAGCGCCCCAACCTAATCAAGGTTGGGGCGCTTTGTATATAACTGGCCAATAATGTACTGATTTAAGATGATTGACTATCAAGCCAATCAAAATAATGCTCGCAACCATCTCGACCAGATTGGATAAGCATGGCTTTTCGCTCATCACTCAAATCAAAATCAGTGGTATTCACGCCTTTAGTATCAATGTAAACAGTACGCTTCCAGTCATTACTATCTAAATGACGACTTTGCTGGGCTTCCAATACCGTATTGATAACAGCAGAAGTAAAATCGAACAGATCGTTAATCTCTCGCTTTTTGGGCTCTTTATGGTCACGGAAGCAATCAATCTCTTCTTTGCTATCTAAGCGAAAGCCCAAGGTTTCTTTGTTAAGAACCCTCAGTCCGACAGGTGCTGTATCTTCAATGAAATGCTGATAATCAAACAGCTTGATTGGATAGTTGCGTAACAGCCCGCCATCCACATACACATCACCGCGCAAACTACGCTTAGCAGAAAAGAATAACGGAATAGACATAGAAATACGCACTGCATCCGCGATGCAGACGTTAGGAGTGTTCTCAGCGGAGAAAACCTCAGAGAACGAGGTTGAGATATTAGTGCCGACCAAATAAATGGAGCGAAAGCCTTTTTGAGCCTTCATCGCCTCTAGCTCGGCAAACGTAGATTCTGGGTTACCCGTCTTCGCTTCAATCAACTTGGCGATCCAAGTACGAAAGTAGTCACCTTTGTACCAGCCAAACTCTTCGGTTAAGCGCTTGGCATCACGTACAAAGCCCCAGTCTTCATCTAGGAAATTAGTGAAATCTAGCTCCCAGAGGATGTCGTGCATTTCTTGGTGGGAGTAGTCTAGTGCCAATAATAGCGCGTTAATCGCACCGGCGGAGGTACCCCCAACACGCTCGATGATATCCATAAAGCCCTTTTGGTCTATGACATGAAGAGCTCCTAAATACGCGATCCCTTTAACGCCGCCTCCCTCAAACACGAGGTTCTTGAATAAATATGGCATGCCCTTGCTCCTTACACATTAGATAATAAGGACAAGGTTAGAATATATGTTGCGTATGGAACTTAGACTCACTCGCAAAATTCGCCCTATTACAGAGTTCGCAAGTTATTAACTTTGCCGTGCGTGTTACATCAACCGTTCTGGATCTGCATTCATAATAGAAGTAAACTTCAAAGATTCACCTGATTGAGCTATATCAGCCCAAACTGGATTTCAATCGCATGAGCCATACATCTGAGCAACTATTTTGAGCAATTTAGTGTTTGAGTTTTAAACCTGCCTACCCCAAAACAACCTTTGCAACCCTCTTCTTTACTGACTTAACAGGCAACATATTGGTTAAGGTTACGCATAAACAAATAGATCTCGGTTGAGCTCTTACCCTACTCATTAATAAGCGTGAGAGCATTATTGATTTCTGCCTTAGATTTTACAACACCACCAAGCGAAAAGTTCATAAGCAAGTGCGATTTTTATAGCGTAATCTAGCGTTGTTCAACCTCTTGAACACTCGAAAATTCATTACCAGCTGAATTAACATTCAGCGCCTAAAAGTATCAATTGAATAAAATGGTAAATACAGACTAATTGACTGCAATATTTACCAATTAAGCGTATATGCTCGACAAGCCAAATATAACAATTCTCGAAACTATTTCCGATATAGGGACATCAACCGTATTAAAGAGAGTACATATCTTGAATTACATTGGTAGTGCGCCGTGTTAAGAAGAGGCATTTGAGTGACAGTATTTTAGTTACGCTAAGCGCGAGTTTACTAGGTATCAACAGAGACCGTAGCCTAGCTAGAATTTTAAAGAGCATCTTACAAAGGGAAAACCAAATTTTATCCCGCTTGTCATAATAACCTAGATACACTAGATGGAAGAAAATCTAATAACACAAATTGCCATGTCAAATTTTTTTTCGGACTAACATATATAGAAACTTGGGCAACTTGCGTTGGCGAAGAATACGGCTCGGCTGAACAACTAGTCTATATGCCCACTCCAAATTCAAGTTTCTAAACAATGCTGGCGCTCTGTTTACTTTACCAACGAAAACATCATAAGTTCCACCAACGCCCATCATGAAGCAAGAAAGCCCTGCTTCTCGGCACTTTAACATAAACAATTCTTGCTTGGGTGAGCCCATTGCTACACATAGAATTTTTGCTTCGCTTAGACGAATTTCTTCAATTAAAGAATCCTCATCATCAAAATAACCATCTCTGCACCCTACAATATTAACGCCAAGATCCGTTAGTTTCGTTACAGTTGCTTGGACAACTTCACTTGCACTTCCCAAAATGTAAACAGGTGTCTTTGTTACTGCGGACTTTTCCATTAGCAACTCCCATAGTTCACAACCAGGAACTCTCGAAACTTTCCTACCCAGTCGATAAGAGGCAAGCTTCGAAGCACCAATTCCATCTAAATACAATATGTCGGCACTTTTCAGAGAATAAAGAACAGCTGGGTCTTCGCTAGCCGTAACTATTTTTTCAGGGTTAATCGCTACAGCCATAGAGCAAGAATCAAGACGCTCAGTGAGGATATAATCCGTAACATGGTCAACACTATCGAAGCATTGAACACTCAGTTCACCAATCTGTACGTTGTCTATTTTAGTACTCATTCTTATAAACCTCTATGAAACTTTCCAGTGCGTCACGATGATCACTATCACTAACTGGACCATCAGAAAATATTAAAACTGTTGCTATGTAAGAATCACAGGTTGTAGAAAGCACGCTGCTATCTACATATTCTAATTCTCCATACATACGAGAAAAAGGTATTCTGTGATATGTATGCCTTAATGATGAAACATTCATCGAGGTTTTCTGTATCTTGAAAAACCCGAAGAACCGCATGAAATCCGGTCTAATTTTCCAACGTACAACAAAATCCTCGTCACCCTTAGTATCATCAAGGATAATTAATATATTATTCCTAAAGTATAACCTTCGATAGAAATCCGAATTTCCATAAGCATTGGTCTGAAAAATAAACTCTTTCCAATTTTCTAAATTTTTCACTTCAAGACATGAAGAGTTATAATCATTAGCCCACATAAAAGGGCTCAATTGTTTACCACTTGTTAGTACACTTGAAGGAGTATTTTGAGCAAGCTCACTTCGAATAACATTACGTAATTTTCCATCAAGACTGTAGGAGTATGTTGCTGCATCATACAGCAACGGCTCACCATTAAAGAACAATGCTAATGCCAACGAATCATAATGCCCATGACCATACATAGGGGGCATTCCTAAGTTTCCATACTTTTGTATAACCTTAACGCCTTGATCTTCTAAAATCATATAACCGGAAGATGGGTATAGTTTTACATAACTATTAATTCCCATGTAGGCTTCTTGGTAATATTCAGAGAGAAAAATCCGTCCACCAAACAAAATTCCATTGTCCCAATCACCAAGTCGATATAGTTCGTTAGACTCTGTTTTGAAATGCGACAAGTACTCAGCACACAAACTGAATCTTTTTTGAAGATCGATATAAGAAGATAATTGATTCACAACAGAGTTATTCTGGGAAATAAAAAGTACAAATGAAGTTAACTGTAGACTCGTTAGATGATAACCAGTTGATTGCTCAACACTACCTCCATCGTCGTATGTCTGAGACAGATACAAATCAACATATTTAATGAAGAACTTTTGGCTACATCCGTTGGTTGCGAGCGCTATGGTGTACAACGCCGCTATTTCATATAGTGTGTGGTTTCCTTCAGAACTATGCAGAGAAAGCCTATTTTCTATAATAACTCTGTTAGCACAAAAGAATTGATTAACTAAGGTCTTCATTTCCTTATCGATGGATACTTCATTACTATTCTTAGAGCAGAAAAGATATAGGTTAATCGTTCTTATCGCACATTCCATCACAGAGATATAGTTGGGACCTTTAAGTGGTTCATTTCTTGAACACCACTCAATGAAATATTCTTTAAAGTCATGATAACTTCTATCATAGACTTCATTGAATCGATTCTTCTCCCAGTAACATCGAATGTCTTCGCTAACGGTACCAGGGCGGAACTTTATTTTTTTAAAAAAAACAGTTTCCTGAGAGTCAAAGTAAGGAAAGTTTAATTTACTAACCCTGTCATAACCATTAACGTTTATGAATCTGCCAAAATCCGATTCAGAAACATTGACGCCAAATGTTAGCTCCTTGCAAGTCCGACCACGAAAAATTATAAAGTAAACTCTATTGAAATAAATAAGAACTAGCTCATTGATGCGAAAGAAAACTTCTTTTAGTGACATTTTTGCTAGGCGCCTAACATACCATTTAATAATTTTCATCTTAATATTTCTTTAAGTGCCGGTGCTATTGCTTTTGGGCTATACTTCTCGGAAAGTTCTAAAGCAGCGCTTGCGTAGCAATTGTATTTAGACAAATCAGATAATAGCGCATGGATAGCAGAAGCAGAGCTCTCCACACAATTAAAAGGGTTCACCAACATACCTCCCTGTGAGATAATGGAAGGAATTGCTTTGTAATCGAGCCCAATAACAGGCACACCGTGAGCCATACATTCTATATATCCCATCCCAAAAGAATCGCGCTTGGAAGGTAGAAAAAAAATGGCGCTCGAATTTATTACTTCTGCTTTATCTCGATCAGATATCCAACCAAGGAAGTTAACATTGGTTAACTTCAAACTAGTTACTCGATTTTTAAGCGTAGTTAGTAGTGGACCGTCTCCAGCAATTGAAAATGAATACTGAGGAAGCATCTTCGCCACTTCTACTACGACTTCTGCCCCTTTCCCTTCAACAAGCCTAGACATAAAAAGAACTTTTCTACTATTAAAACGCTCAATATTTGATACTTTCTCTGTTTCTGAAGTAACACTTTGAACAACATTATTGAGAACAAATAGGTTGCTTATAGGCAGGTAACTTTCAATGTACTCCTTCCACCAAGAACTAACAACAGTAGTACAATCAGAACGCTTAATAAAGTGACTCAAAAATACTTTTTTAATCCGAGAGTTCATCATATTCTCGATAGTAGGAGAGTGTAAAGAAAGTATAACTTTAGGCTTTTTCTTAAGTAGAAATGTTGCAAATGATAGAATTAGGTACTTTCTAACTAAAGAATAGAACTCACCTCCATGAAACCAGATGAAATTTACATCTTCTTTTACTATTTCTCGCCGTAAAAAAAATCCGGAGTAAAATATAGCAAAGAGCTTTCTTAGTTTACTCCATTTGTTTGAATGAGTAGGTATAAAACTAACTACGTAGCCCAATGACTCAATGACACTTGTTTGTTCACTAACTGCCATTGCGATACCACCTGATACACTCTTCGAATCAGTGCTAACAATTATAACCCTTCCATTATCTTTTATCATATAGAAACTTGCCTAGAGTGAAATTTATAAAGCTGAGAAAGATAAACCGCAAATACGGCTACTAATGAACTGTAAATTATGTGACCGGCTGTTGCAGAAATAACTAAAAAAGATAAGAACGTAGCAACTCTAAAGGTCATAAACTGCTTACATTGATTAACAATCAGAATCTTGCTCCAAAAAATGAAGATTATCACACTACCTAAAATTCCAAAAAGAAGAATTAAGTCAAAATAATCCATTTCGACATACATATCTGTAATATTCCATCCACCAAAAAAAAGAAATATTGGAATCATCTCTAGTGCTTGATCTAGAATATGTTCAAGTTTCTGATCTCTCCCACTCAATAATAGTGTAATAATGGAGTTTTCAGCCCCATTCTCGAATTGGTATGTAAAATAGGCTAACGTTAGATCTACCGCGCTTGTGACCTCGTCTACGTACAAGTACAAGAAATAACAGATTACGCTCATCAACGAGAATACAAAACTTGAAATGACAAAGAACTTGAAAAGGTTAAATCTTTCTAGCATCACCGCCATGATAACAAAGATTATCCCTAAGACTGCTCCTTTAGTACCTAAGATTGGAGATGAAATGATACAGAGGACAAATAGGAGCATATCTTTTTTTCTTTTGAAAACAAGTAACTTAAATGCAAGACAACTTGAAATAAAAAACAACACACCAGTTACTTCATTTCCTGCGGATATTATTCCTTTAAAACCAAACCTGCTCGACTCTTCAGAGTATGTCTTAAAGTCTGGTGCACCAACATACATTGAGAGAGGAATTGCCACGAGATAACAAATACATAAACTGCTCATTACTCTATCGTACTGAGTAAAATAACCTTTATCTAAATATGTATCAATCGCATAATACAATATCAAACCTGATAAGAACTTTGTATAAGTTAATAGCAATTCTAATGTTGGCTCAACATTATAGATAACATAATATAAAGAATTCCCCAGGATTGGAAATAGAAGAACAACAATGGCGAATATTTGATATTTGTTTGTCTTATATTCAGAAAAAACCACCAGCAATACACAAAGCACAAGTAATAGCAACCTCATCATTGCAGAAACTCTTATCCCTGAAAGCAATGAAAAAAGGTCGTATATTGGGGAAGTGGCTAATAAAATAAGGACAAAGAACCATAGTATATTTCCCTTATACATCGAACACTAGCCCTTGATTTATATATATTTTTCTATCTTTGGATTGATTGTTTGGGATGCCTTTCATAAATCGAAGTATATCATCTACATTTACGCGATAGCAGGCTGTTGATTCAGACATATCTAACGAAGCGTAGCGGTCGCTGTATATCTGAATCGCTATTTTCCCAGCTGCGCTAGTCTCAATTAATGCTGTTGAGCCGATAGAGATAAAAACATCGTAAGCACCAATGACCTCGTGCATACTACAGCTTTTTGGTAAAACTTTACTTACTAGTTTTTCATCAATATCAAAGCTATTATCTTTGAATTCAACTGGATGAGGTTTATAGTCAACAACATAGTTGCTCCCCAAGCTCATCACCAGTTTTCTCATTAATTCTTCTATATCTTCACTGTATGATGACCTGTGGGCTGCAGCGCCAAGAATACAGATTTTGGGGTTATTTATACAGATCGGTTTAGATTGATAGTTAAAGAGCCTACGAGGATAACCAACGCTTAGAATTCGGCACTCATCAAGACCATGAGTAATTGCAACTTGCTTATTCTTTTCATCAAAAACATACAGAAAATCTGCATGCCAACCATCTAACTCATATGGACTCCCATAACGCCCCGTCCAAACTCCATGTTGATATACATATGATTTTATGTCCAACATTCTAGCCACAATTATATGAACCTTTTCATTGGGTTTTGTATCATTCCCAACAAGTAGAATAGAGTAAGCTCTTCTTTTCATGCTTCTTTGTAACAGGTTCAATAAAAATCTTCTAGTTAGAGAGTTAGTGAAATATATGTCTATAAAAAAAAGTATGCAATATTTATCATAGCAATATACTCTATTACCAGCCTTTATAGTACGGATAAAAAAACTAAAGAAGCTTACTAACCCTAAATGATAGTCTACATCATACTTTTGGCTAACCTCATTGTAATTGGATTGACCTAAAGCACATACACAGTCTTTTCTTTTTCTGGGTACTAGGACAGTTGAGAGCACTTCAAGAACCACAATAACTGGTAATAAAACAACACTTGCTAAAGCCTTGTAAATAATAACCTTTTTGTATTTACCCAAAAGCTGGATACCTAAATCTCCAGTTAAGGAGTAATAGGCATAAACATCTTCTCTATTCAAGATAGATCCTCATTACATATAACAGCTGCTTTATAAGACTTAATAAGAAAAAGAGCACCGAAAGACGATGCAAGAGATATGGCCACTCCATTTTCGTATTCTCTTAAGCAATAAGCTGCAACTGCAAATGCCGAGAAAACACTGAGATTTACATTTAATAGAAACCTATCATACTTGGCTACGCCGTATATAATATAATGGGGAACATTGGAAAGAGAGTTAAATAGAGAACCGATACATAGAATACTAAAGACAATAGGAAAACTGTCTAGATCTAATTGTTTTCCTGAAAAAATATACTCATCTAAAAGTCTCGATCCGTAAAGATAAAATAAAATATAAAACACGAAGTATATACATAATATCACGCAAACAAGTTCTTTTACATAGGAGGTTACCATTCTCAAATCTTTAGCCTTACATGCAGCAATGATTCTAGGATACTTAAAGACGATTACTCCAGATTCAATCATCGCTACAACAGCATTTATAGCACTCCATATAATACCATACAATACGATATACTCTGCAGTGGAAGCCATTTTAAGCATTTGCTTATCGTAAGTAAACAACCCCTTGACCGCCAAAGTGCCCACCAAGAATAGCGAGCAAACTTTCAACCCTCTGATAATTAATGGAACTGATATTTTTTCCCTAAAAATCGCTAATAAAGAGTATGTTTTACTCAAAAAAAGTAGACTAAAAAACATCAAAAGTATTGATGTAAGTGACCAGGCTAAAAGAATATCTGTTAGTTCTAGGTGTACATCAAAAATGTAGTGCATTACAATAATTGATAAGATCCATGGAACAACTTTAAGTATCATCAGTGTCGCAGACTTCACAAAACACTCTTTTATATTCAATATTCTTGAAACCTCAAGAGAGAAGTGTTCTCCAATAGAAATAATGAAAAAATATAACTTCACCTCTGGGCCAATAATATCCCCCGGAGTGAAGAAAACGACAGTACCAAAGACAACATACATTATAAAAATCACAAATCCATGATTCTTTATATTATGATTTTGTTTCTCTTTGGATTCTGAGACTAACTCTCTATTACTAAATGAGTAGAAATCAAGTCCAACAAAGTACACACTAAAGACTATTAAAGATGCTAGTACAATATATTCACTAAAATCTGATGTAGTTAGAATCTTAGCGGCAATAAAAGTAAATGCGAACTTAAAAATCAATACAATTAGCCTGCAAGACAAAACATAAGTACGCTCCAACTCTTAGTTCCTTATATGCATTATATTAATTGAAGCCTAGAGCTAATATGCTCCAGGCCAAGTTCAGATACGCCCCTCTTGAAACTAGGACTTTACTAGTTTAATTTGTATTTTTCTTCCATCCACCACTATATATGCAGGAAATCGATACTCATCACACGCGCGAATATAGTCGTAAGCCTCACCAACCGTCATTGTCAATGGTATTTCTGAGTCTTCTGGCGTTCGTTTTCCAGCAACGACTTTTGTTTTACTGTCGTCATTTTCAGTCAAATTAAACTCCTCAGTCAATAGTCTTTTACAAAGTTCTAATAGGAACTGAGGCATGAGCTCATTTACTTTTCTTTGAATCTCATTAAGAGTAGAGTAACGATTTATCTCAAATCTATCTTGATAAACAATATCACCAGCATCCATCTTGGATGTGATAAGGTGAGCTGTTATTCCATGGTATTTTTCATTATTTATTAGCACATGAGGAACCGGATGATACCCTTTATAATCTGGCAAAATTGCTGGATGTATATTTACTGCTAGTTCTGCTGAATTTATCACATCTTCTGAAATGATTCGTCGCCAACCAAATGTTATTAATATGTCAGGACTTTCTTCTTCCAAAAACTCTTGTATGTCCCCGTAGTCTAGTTCAATTAATTTTTCACCAGCATTTACCCTCAAATTAGAACGTGCCACTTCCGACAACAGCGGTTCATTTCTAGGAATAATAACTTGATAGTCCATATTTTCAAGAACGGCAAAACACTCTGAGTAGTCATACCCTGTGAGTATAAGTATCTTTTTACAGCTCACCGAGCTCCCCCTCAATCATGTCTCGCGATAAAGGCTCACCAAATGCAACATCTTTAATGAACTTACGTCCAAGAACAACAGGATAATACTTAGGAGCTAAGCCATGTGCCGGGCGCACTGACCTTACGTTCTCACTTGAGATAATATCGCCAGCTTTTACATCCTGACAAACAAAAAGAGAACGACTAAAATCACGAATCTTTTTCATTTTATCAGTCAGCTTATAATTAACTTTGCCGAGAGCTTGTTCGGTATTTCTAATCGTCTCAACTAGCAGTTTGAACTCTGCAGGGTCAAGAGAAAAGCTTGAATCAGGTCCACCTAAAGATTTATCCAGGATAAAGTGCTTTTCAACAACACGTGCGCCGAGCGCTACCGCTGCCCCAGCAACTACGTGACCTAAAGTGTGATCTGAAAGGCCAACCTCCACGTCAAAAGTTTTTTTCAGGTTAGGGATTGTTAGTAAATCGACTTCATTCAATGGTGTTGGGTAAGCTGAGGTACATTTTAACAGTACGATCTGATTATTGCCCGCTTCTAAACAAGTATTTACCGCAAGCTCAATATCGGCCAATGTCGCTAAACCAGTCGACATAATCACTGGCTTTCCTTTCCGCGCCACATAGTCAATAAGAGGTATATCCATTAACTCAGGAGACGCAATTTTATAAGCTGGTGTTTTTAATCGTTCTAGGAAGTCAACAGCACTGAAATCAAAAGGTGATGAGAAACAAATCAACCCCAATGAATTAGCGTATTCAATGAGCTGCTCATGCCATTCCCAAGGAGTGTGAGCTTTCTGATATAGAGAGTGTAGTGTCTCACCATCCCAGACCGTACCATGCTTGACTTTAAACAAGTCACTATCACAATCTAGCGTCAATGTGTCTGCAGTGTACGTTTGCAACTTAATTGCATCCGCCCCCACTTCTTTCGCGGCCTTTATTGTATCTAGCGCAACTTGAAGGTCATGATTATGATTAGCAGAAAGCTCAGCGATGATAAATGTTTTGTTGTTTTGTGAAATTTCAAAGTTATCTATTTTTACTGGCATTGTTTAGTCTCAGCATCTTCTAATGTAATATAAAAACCATGAGCTTCGATAAGGTTCGTGGCGTCTTTTGTTGGTGCGTTCTCTTTCACTAAATCTGCGACCATTACTACCTTGCTATCTTTTGCTTCAAGATATAGTTGATAATCGTTAGCTCCAAAGATATGTCGACTATAAGACACTTTGCCACTGTCCATAGCATTAAACACAACCGGTTTTCCTAATGAACTATCAAGAATAAGCTGTAAGTAGTCTACTGACAAAGCACTCTCTATCATCCAGTGCCTCCATCCCCCCATTCTAGAAGCGATTTCAATCAGGGTTGGAGCCCCATTAACAAGCCGGACTTCAATATGACAAGCACCATACTGGATATCAAAAGCGTTTAAACAATCTAATGCAAATCCTTTCAGTCTTTCAGCATCTTTTGGGCTAACTGGAGCTGGCAGTCGATGTGTTGTCTCAACAAAGTGCGGTGGTCCTGAAAAACCCATTTCTGTAATCGCTACTAACTGATGCTGCCCCTTGGAGCTTATCGTTTCCAAACTATATTGAGGACCGTCTACGTATTCTTCTACGAGTACTTTTTTATTGAATGAAACAGAGTAAGACTCGTCATAGAAGTTCTCTAGCTCCTCACGATTATTAGCTAAGGCAACTCCTCGACCAGCAGAACGGTCTGATGCTTTGACGATAACCGGAAATGATACCTCTAAAGAGCTCAACTGCTCTTTGGACAACACAACTTCAGCCATGGGGCTTTTAAGCCCATGCGCAGCTATCACTTGCTTCATTCTCGACTTATCTGTGGTGTTTAATGAAACATCGAACCCATTACCAATCAGATTGAGTTTTTCTGCTACATAGTTAGCAGTGATATTGCCTTGCTCTGTGGCTACAGTACTTATACCTACTGCATCTAGCTTCTGAGCAAGTCTAAGCACTCCTTCTAGATCATCGATACTCAGACAGTGGAAGTGATCCGCTATTTGACTACCAATACAACTTTCATCGTAATCAACGACATGAGTAACAAACCCATTTGCTTTGACTTTTTCTATAAAGTCTTTCTGTAGGTCGCTTCCCCCTACAACAATATAATTACTCACTTTTTGGCCTCTTTTTTTACAATGCCCGCAACACGCTTCGCCTTGGCTTCAGTGAACCTGTAATCATTAAAAAGGTTTACTATCTGCGAGTGAATCGACTCGGCAACAGGAGCAGTAGTATCATCAAAAATCCCAGCCATTGATGCATAGTGTGAACTTGCAAATTCACCCGCTGAGAAAATACTGTCTAAAACAGCTTGCTTGTTACTGACAAGAATAGAAAATCGCCACAAGTTAAACTCTTCTCCAAGCCAGAGTTCTTGTGGAACGGCCTGTCTGTAGATAGCATTTAGCGTACTCTTTTGCTTAAGGCTAGCAGGAGTCTCACTCTTAATTTTGGAAAAATAGGACTCCAAAGAAATGGGTAAGTCTCTATCATCCAACCAATTCTCGATATCATAGTTAAACGGGGTACGGCCTTGTATCGCGTGATTGAATTTCCGAACTAGGATTTCATGAGCATCCTCAATATAGTCAATTTGCGGACTATGGTATCTGGAATGATATTTTTCCGACAACCATGCAAATCCGCCATAACCTAGTTCGACAAATTTTGAGTAACCCGTACTAAACAAAGTCATATCGATTTCTTCAGAAAAACGGGTCTGATCAAGCTCTGGTATACCTAGACATCTATCGTCAATTATAACTTTAAGATTGGAGTACTGACTTTTCATTGAGACGATGTCAGCTTCACAGTTACCCGTATGGCCAAAAGTTCTAACAAAAATCAGCCCGAATGTAGTATTTGAATCAGACAGAATATCTTTCACTGCAATCAAATCAATACAAAGAGAATCTTGATCAATATCCACCAAGCGAAAAGAAACTTTAGCCTTCAAGAAGGTAGCGAGCACGATTGGGCAAACGTTTGCAGGAACTAGGAAGACATCTGGCTTCTCTATCGATAAAAGGAAATTGTATAGCACTCGTGAGGCTCTGTTCGCACTTACCCACATAATTAACTCATAACCTCCTTGACCAATCTTTTCGCCCCGAACCCATCAATGAGATTTTGTCCTAACACTGAAGACTTGTTCCTTTGTTGCGGGTTAAGAAAGAACTCAATACCCTGCTTCAAACGACTGTAGAAGTCATCCGTACAGTACCAACCAGCAAAATAACTGAAACCATAGTATGCCCAATACTTAGAGACTTCTTGATTATCAATTATCTGAATTTGAACCACCGGTAAACCAGCCGACGCTAGTTCGTACATGGTGTGACCACCTGTAGCAATCGCAAGATCACACCTTTCCATCGCACTTGCAATTTCACGTTCCGACGGAGTCATAAGTATGGTGACACGTTCATCTGCCACAACTTCAATTTCATTGATGCATGTAAAGCCCGGGCCAACCAGCACCATCAATTCGCATTGAGGGAAGTACTTCCTTAAAAACAAAATGAGCTTTGGTGTCAAAGACCTCACATCGCTCCCGCCTAGCGTCAATAGAATCACGTCTAACGTTTGATGAGTTACCCTTTTTTTTAAACCCGAAAATGATGGTTTTAAGGGGACAAGACTTGGTGACGACAACTTAGAGGCGCCACTCGAAAGTACATGGGACTTGATAGACCAATCAATACGACTATATCGCTGGTATTTATCTAGATTTATGTCATCAATGATATGTAGGCGCTTAACCCTACTATCTAACTCATCTAGTGTCTCAATGGAAATATCCAAAACATCAACGATCACGGTGTCCCTAGGCGAAAGCTCAAGCAGAGTGACGTCATTCAGCCAATTTAACTCAATGACTTCAATCTCTAACTCAAGAGCTGCATTTGCACCGTTCGCGACTACAAGTTGCGCTTCATGGCCTAAATTTAAAGCAGAGGTGTAGATGGGAATACAACGACCTAAGTGCCCAAAGCCATACTTCCCTCCCCCCATCGTCAAGATTTTTAGCATGCGAAAGCCTTAAATTTTAGTTCAGCAAGAAGCCAGTCCGCTTCCACGTCAATATCTTGAGCTTGTAAGTTAGAAATTGGCTCTACCATACAGTTCTTGATAAACAACGTTTTCTCTTTTCTAACCGATTCTGTTTTAACCCAGTAATATTGACCAGTGTCATGATAACGGGGAGGTAAGTCTTGAGAACGACTAAGAAGATGCTCAGGCCAAACCATACCAACGTTTCCATTAGATTTAATCTCTAACGAACGCTGTATGGGATACGAAAACTCGACAACAGGAAAAATGCCATCTTTCTGTTTACTAAGCATTGTCTGATAAGCTTTCTCTATCCGTTCGCCGTTAACAAAAGGAGCCGTCGCAAAGATGCAGCATAGATAGGTAGGGCTGACCTCTTCGGTGCGTTCTAACATATCTAACGTTTCTAAAACGACGTCCACAATTGGTGCATGATCATCCGAAGTCTTTGAACTACGTAAAGACGGGACTTCAGCTCCGTATTGCCTTGCTACCACAGCAATTTCTTCATCGTCAGTAGAAACAATCACTCGTTCAAAACAGCCCGATGCAATTGCAGCTTCAATAGAGTAGGCAATGATCGGCTTGCCGTTAAACTCTTTGATGTTTTTACGAGGGATTCTCTTACTGCCACCACGCGCTGGAATAATTGCTACTTTCATGAGACTTTGACCAAAATATCAGTTAATACACGGATAACCTCATCTTGCTGCTGATCCGTCATAGCATGAAACATAGGCAAAGATATGGCTTCCTTATAGTATTGCTCAGAGTCCGGAAAGTCCCCTTCTCGGTGCCCTAAAGCTTGATAGTAGGGTTGGGTGTGTACCGGGATATAGTGCAAGTTAACACCAATGCCATTGTTGCGCAGCGCATCAAAGACTTCTCGATGGGACAAGTCAATCTCTTCAAGTTTTAGCCTGATGACGTATAAATGAAGACCAGAATACGTATTTTCTAGTTGGTAAGGGAGAAGCAAAGGCAAGTTGCTAAGCTTCTCATAGTAGCGATTCGCAAGGTGGTGACGAGCTTTGATAAATCCACTGAGCCGCTGCATTTGCGTCACACCCAAAGCGGCCTGCAGCTCAGTCATACGATAGTTGAAACCAAGATCAATCTGTTGGTAATACCAACCACCATGACTTTCTCCAACCATTTGCTCACTATCACGTGTAACACCATGACTGCGAAGCAGAGACATTTTGTCTGCTAGGATTTTGTTGTTAGTTACGGCCGCACCACCTTCGGCAGTAGTTACTATTTTTACAGGGTGAAAGCTAAAAACGGTAATATCCGAATGCACGCAATTCCCTATCGGCTCATCATGATATCGACCACCAATAGCATGTGAAGCATCTTCGATAACCTTAAAGCCATACTCTTTCGCCAAAGCAGATATCGCCTTCATATCACAAGGCTGACCACAAAGGTGAACAGGGACAACAACCTTAGGCAAGGTGCCATTTGCTTTCGCTGCAATAAGTTTTTGTTCAAGCTTTATAGGACACATATTGTATGTACGAGGGTCAATATCGACAAAATCCACCTCGGCACCACAGTACAAGCCGCAGTTAGCTGAAGCGACAAACGTAATTGGCGATGTCCATAACGAGTCCCCCTCACCTAGCCCGAGCGCCAAGCAAGCCACATGCAGAGCAGACGTTGCACTGTTCATTGCTAAAGCATACTTAGCTCCTGTGTGGGTCCTTATTGCTTTTTCAAACTCGGGAACTTTTGGCCCTTGCGTTAGAAAATCTGACTTAAGAACCTCAAGCACTGAATCAATGTCTTGTTGGTTAATATCTTGTTTACCGTAAGGAATCACGTTCTTTCTCACACCGTAAATTTAGGATCGATATGCTCTTTGATTAGCTCGCGCAAACCTTCAACGGTTTCCCACTCAGTATTTGTACCTGAGTTGTATTTGAAACCAAAAGGTACTTTTTCAGCTTTGTGGTGCGCTAGGTACTCAGTTTCGGTATACGTAAATGAAACTGATGGCAAGATAGCGTAGTACTTACCTAGGTCAATAGTGTTTAGTGAATCTGTATCGGTGATCATTTCTTCGTGTAATTTCTCACCTGGGCGGATACCAACCACCTCTATTTTACACTCAGGAGCAATTGCTTCTGCTATATCCAAGATCTTGTAAGATGGGATTTTAGGTACAAAAATCTCACCACCTAGGTGATTTTCAAGAGCATACATCACCATGTTGACACCATCTTGCAGAGAGATATTGAAACGCGTCATTTCTTCATGGGTGATTGGCAGCACGCCTTCTTCTTTCTTTTTCATGAAAAATGGGATAACTGAACCACGCGAGCCCATGACGTTTCCATAACGAACTACGCTAAAACGAATATCCTTCGAACCTTTAATGTTATTCGCAGCCGTAAACAACTTATCCGATGCGAGCTTCGTAGCACCGTAAAGGTTGATTGGAGCACAAGCCTTATCTGTTGAAAGTGCAACAACATCTTTAACACCGCATCGAAGTGCTGCTTGAATCACATTCTCGGCACCGTCAACGTTGGTGCGGATGCATTCCGTAGGATTATATTCCGCGGTATCTACTTGTTTAATTGCAGCTGCATGAATAATGACGTCAACCCCTTCACAAGCTTGAATCATGCGATTCTGATCGCGAACGTCACCAATGAAAAAACGCAGTTTTTGATTGCCTATATATTCCTGCTTCAATTCAAACTGCTTCAACTCATCTCGTGAGTATATTCTGATCGTTTTTACTTCTGGATATCTCGCTAAGATCGTTTTTACAAACTGCTTACCAAATGACCCCGTACCACCAGTGATTAGAACCGTTTTATTGTTTAACATAATAATTACTCTTAAAGCTACCAAATGCCTTTTGTATCTATAACGAAAGCATCATTCAATTTTATTTTTTTGAATTGTTTGTGATCAACTAACATTACATGAATGTCGGTTCTAGTAAGGGATTCATCCAGAGATACTAGCTCAACATTATCTATATCAATAGAGGTAATGTTGGGCTCTATTGCCAAGACTTTGCCTAAATGAGTTTTAGCTATAGACCTTGTTATATCAAATGCTGGACTTTCCCTTAAGTCATCAATATCTGGCTTAAATGCTAAACCATAGCAAGCAATTGTGACATCTTTTATCGTTTTCTTTGGATTTGCACTTAAGAAGTCGGCTACAGCTACTTTGATTTTTTCAATGACCCAATCAGGTTTGAAATCATTCACTCTACGCGCTGTGTGAATTATTTTCGCCTGCTCTGGTGTCTTTGAAACTATAAACCAAGGGTCTACCGCAATACAATGCCCACCTACGCCTGGACCAGGTTCTAGAATATTAACCCTTGGGTGGCGATTGGCCAATGAGATCAACTCCCAAACATCAATATTTAACTCATCACAAATTATTGATAATTCATTTGCAAATGCGATTTGGACGTCACGTGACGAGTTTTCTGTAAGCTTAGCCATTTCAGCTGTGCGTGCATTAGTTATAACGCAATCGCCCATAACAAACGTTTTATATAGCTCAACACTTCGCTCAGAACAACGCTTACTCATTCCGCCAATTACTCGGTCGTTTTGCACTAATTCCGTTACAACCTTACCGGGCAAAACTCTTTCTGGGCAGTGCGCAATATTAATATCCGCTAACTCTCCTGAAGTTTGTGGAAAGCTCAAGTCTTTGCGAGCATCCGCTAGCCAAGCAGCCATCTGTTCGGTTGCTCCTACCGGAGATGTTGACTCAAGAATAACGAGATCGCCTTTTTTCAAAATGGGTGCGATAGCCTTTGCCGCAGATTCGATATATGACAAATCAGGCTCTGGGATATCCCCTGCTTCACAAGGCTTAAATGGTGTTGGTACCGCAATCAAGAAAGCATCTGCGGGCTCAGGTACTGTCACCGCCTTCAAGTACTCTTGCTGAACGGCGGCACTCACCAACATGTCTAGATCCGGTTCAACAATATGTATCTCACCACGATTAATAGTATCGACTGCATGTTGATTTATATCCACACCAATTACTTTTTTCTTACGAGAAGCGAACATCGCTGCTGTTGGTAAGCCTATATAACCAAGACCGATGACTGAAATTGTTTCAAATGACATAATTAGTCTAACCTTAAAAACTTAATCTTCTAATACGTTTAAAATTCTCTCACACGCTTTACCATCCCCGTATGGGTTATGCGCAAAACTCATTGTCTTATAAGCATCCTCGCTCGTCAGTAGTTCATTTATATTGTCAACGATTGCACGCGTGTCCGTGCCAACCAATTTAACAGTACCAGCCTCGACGGCTTCTGGACGCTCTGTCGTATCGCGCATGACAAGTACAGGCTTTCCAAGCGATGGCGCTTCTTCTTGTATACCTCCTGAGTCAGTTAGAATAATGTGAGATCGGCTCATTAGATATATGAACGGTAAATACTGTTGAGGCTCAATAAGGTGAATATTCTTAATATCCGCTAAAATACGATTCACTGGTTCACGTACATTCGGGTTTAAGTGCATAGGATAGAGTATTTGCGTTTCAGGGTGTTCTTTTGCGATGACTACCAATGCCTCACAAATCCGCTCAAACCCTCCTCCAAAACTCTCTCTACGATGGCCAGTTACCAAAATTAGTTTCTTACTATCGTCCAAAAATGAAAATTGTGCGGCTAATGTAGCATTCAAATCGTTATTAGATTCGATTTTATCTCTCACCATTAGCAACGCATCAATAACAGTATTACCTGTTATGTAAATATTATCTGGAATAAAGTTTTCACATAAAAGATTCTCTTTCGACGTTTTGGTAGGAGCAAAGTGGTACTTCGTCAATACACCAGTCAAACGCCGGTTTGCTTCTTCTGGCCATGGTGAATAGATATTACCAGTACGAAGTCCTGCTTCCACATGCCCGACTTCAATTTGTTCATAGTAAGCCGCTATGCTAGCCGCAAAGGTCGTTGCAGTATCTCCATGAACCAAAACAACATCAGGTTTAAATTCTTGAAGAATCGGTTTTAGCCCTTGAATGATACGTGCCGTCACATCATTGAGTGTTTGGCCTGCTTTCATTATATTGAGATCAAAGTCTGGTGTGATATCAAACAAGTCTAAGACTTGGTCTAACATCTCTCTGTGCTGAGCGGTAACACAGCATTTAGCCGTAAAGCGCTCATCAGCCTCTAAGGCATGTACAAGAGGAGCCATTTTTATTGCTTCTGGACGAGTACCGAAGACAGTTAAGATTTTTTTCTTTACCATGTGAGTTGCTACTTTTGTCGAAAAAGGGAGTGCTCCCAGTTAATTAGATTGATAATTCGAACGCTTCGCTCAAGCTTATTTACTTGGCTCAGGGTCATTATGTGTAATTGGCAAACACTTCTGAAGCTAAAAGCCCTAAACTACACTTATTAATATTTAGGCTAACTTGACCAATTAAGTAGAAAGTAGCTACGCTGTTGACTCACTTTTATCTCGACGAAGCGCGAAAATCATTAGTACTAACGCCATACCTAAAGAGCCTCCCAAAAGAGTCCCCAAAATACAGATCAGTGCTCTCTTGGGTCCTGATTTCAGCTCTGGTACGACAGCCGGATCAACGACTTTAAAGATGAACTCCTCCTGAGCCTCAGCCAACATCAAGCTTTTTGTCTGCTCCTCAACAATCTGATAAAACGCATTCTGCATTTCCGCCACCGAGGTTTTTCTGAGTTGTTCAGCGAGATAATCTAAGTTTTGGCTGCTTTCAGAAATCACGCGCTCGCGCATCACTTTATTAATGTCTTCCACTAACCAAGTCACCCATTGCTGAGCCATAAACGGCGAAAAGTAGTCTACACTCACAACATAAAGACCGCTCTCTTTATCTTGATTCACACCAAATATGTTTTTCATAAACACTTCATACGCTTCTTGTGCCGTTGGTTCTGCGCCTCTTAATCCTTTTGGTTCTCGCAACCACTCACCAGAAAAAGGGTCATACAGTTCCTCGTCTAGAATCAAGGTGTTGCTATTCGCATCCCACTCTTTCGCCGCCATGATCGGTACTAAAAGGTCATGTTTTTGAATAAAGTGATCAACAAATTGACGCGATTTCATCACTTGTACGGCAAGCTCTGTTTGACTACTTTCGCTACCACCTAGGTTAACCCCAGCAAGAGCAGCTAGACCACCAATTTGGCCAGCCATTTTAGAAAGCCCTCCTTGTCCTGAGCTTTCTGCTGGGGCTAGAAGGGTATCCGCTTTATAGGTGTTTGGCAGGCTCAAAGCGAATAACACAGCTCCAACAGCAAACACAAAGGTTGTTGCAATAATAATCCACTTACCTTTCCAAACCGCTAAAAATAACTCTTTTAGGTCAATTTCATCGTTATGACCTCGCGGCGAGAACTGCGGTGGCAGTTGGTTCGGGTAGTTGTTTTGATTCATGCTTTCTACTCCGAACTATTACTTATTAATCGCATTAACCGCTACACCAATTTGGTATAGGATTTGGGTAGCTGCAGTCCAAGTACCCAACGCATCTCGGTAATCAGTATCAATTGGCACAACAATGGTATCACCTGGCATTAACTTTTCGTTGTTATTACCAAACCAGTAACCTGAGTTCGGTTTATAAACTGAACCATCAGCGCGTACCACAAAGATTCGGTCCTCGTCAGCTTGCTTCTTGATACCGCCCGCTTTATTTAAGTAGTCGCTAACATCCAGCTTACTATCTAACAGATAAGTAATTGAAACCTGGACCTCACCCATAATAGAAATTGAGTTACGGAATGTTGGGACAAATAGGAAATCACCATCTTCCAGCATAAAATCTGCAGCCTCATTACCGCCGGTAATTTGGTCCAACTGGACTACCATTCGACCAAGCGCCTTGCTCTTACTAGCCTCTTCTACAAAAGCAAGTGTCTTTTCAGGATCTGTAATCGTCGAGCCAAGATTATTGTCTACTCGGAAGGTCTTTTTCGCTGTTTCTTTACGAATATCTGCAGCGTATTCATTAAGCTGTTTCTCTTCTTGTAAACGAAGTGCTTCGCGAGTAAATATCGCCCCTTGCGGATGGGCAAACTTAGTCAGTCCACCGGCACGTTCGATAAGTTCGCTCATCGTTTCACCTTGGCGCACACTGTAAGTACCTGGGAAGCGAACTTCACCTCTTAACGTCACAGTACGGCGAAGGTTTGCATATGGTTGCTCAAGCACGTTTAGTCTATCGCGAGGACCTACCTGCATATTTTCATTCACATCACCTAGCAAAGCATTGCCGAGGTTAATGCGCGATACATCCAGTACTGAACGTTGCTCTTGGGCATCAAATACGTTTCTTGATAGCTCTGCGTTCATGATGAAGGCATCAGGTGTCAGACCACCCGCGGCTTCAACTAGGTCTTTCACTGTTGTTCCACTAGCAATCGGGTAATTACCTGGGTGTTTCACCTCACCGCCTACTTCAGCAATAAGAGGAGGATGACCATAAACAGCTTGTTGGCGCAGTTGCATCAAAATCGGAGCTAGTAGTGCTTGCCTGGTTGACTGCTTAACCTTATCAATCTGCCCTTGGTCGACTTCTTGACCTTGATAGATCAACTTGATTTTTTGATTGTCGACTTGCTGTAATGCCATGTCATGAGTTTGTTTCTCTTTAAGCTCTTCTTCGAAAGATTGTCGCCGAGCTTGCTCAAAGGTTTTGGCAGTTGTCTCTTGCTCTGCCGGTTGCGTTAGCGCTTCAAGCTCTTCTAAATTAAAGCGGTTAAAGACAAGCACTCGGTCACGAGAACTCAATAGGAGGTTATCTTTGCTACTTGGATCCATGATAGCGTTTGCCAAATCTACTTGGAAAACTCGGATATCTCTTTGAGGGTTAATTTCACGTACGACCAAAGCATAGTGCACATCGGCAGTGGAATTGAAACCCGTATCTACACCTGAAAATAAATGGGACAACTTAGTGCCACTTCGCCATTGGTAGTAACCCGGATGAAGCACATCACCTTCTATTTGGACAAAGTTTTTAAGCTCATCACTTCGCTTGCCAACGGTGATCTGATCACCATTTTTCGCTTTAGTATTCAAGCCAGAGTTTTTGTTCAATGCCAAAGTGAGAACTTCACGAATGCCATTTTTAGCAGCACGTTTCACTTGCACTTGGTCTGCATAAGCATTTGCCGTCAAGCCTGCTGCCATATTTAATATGTGAGCATAGCTTTCACCAGGTTGAATCTCGTAAATAGCAGGGCGGTTTACCTCACCATCAATCTCAATAGTGTTTTTTACGGGACCGATAAACACGACATCACCAGGCATCAAACGAACGTCGTTACGAGTGTCACCTTTTAGTAGCATGTCGTACATATCAAGTCGGCGAATGAGCTTCCCATTTCGCTTTAACTGGATATCACGCAGTGCGCCACTTTCACTAAAGCCGCCGCTGTAATAAATCGCTTGTGAAATGGTAGTTAAACCACTCACCGTATAGGCACCCGGTTTATAAGCATCACCCATGACAAAAATCTGCATTGTGCGCAGTTCACCCATGGTTACGTCACTGCGTACACCAATCATTTGCTCTCGAACGCGCTGTTGTAGAGATTCACGAACATTCGAAAAACTCATTCCAGCGACTTGTACCGGACCGAGCGTTGGGAAGTTAATGACGCCTTCACGGTTTACACGCAAACGGTGTGTTTGGTTCTCTTTACCAAACAGCTGAATCACTATCTCATCGCCAGGGCCCACTTGATATTCCGCAGGAACCGGTACATCGCTGATAGGCGCAAACGTAGAAGGTGATGCTGCGAATAGCTCGATACCGAAGCGTTTTAGCTCAGTATCTTCAGTTTGACGGTTTTCCTCAGCTGTTGATGAATCACTTTCTGCGGAAATAGCAGCTTCATTCGTTACACGAGGGTTCATTACCTGAGGATTTTGAAACTGCTCGGTCGTCCCTGTTGATGTTGGTAGGGTCACGCCATATTGCGCGGCCAGAGCTTGCTGCTGACTAGCAGGCAGGCTTTTAAACATTTCCATCTGCTGAGGTGTTGGAGTTTGGGCAAATGTCGGAGTGCTGAACAATAATGCAATACTGAGGCTCGTTAGCACTCGGGTAGCTCTCGACTTAAACGTTTGCGTTTTTGAACTGCGCGGTATTGTCTTGTTATTTGTCATTTCTTAACGATTCCTGTATTTGTTCTCAATCACTTGCTGTCTAAAAGCGATACTGAAAGCCGAGACTTAACCCGTTTAAACGAGCCTCATCACTATTGAGATTGTTAAGAAATTCAAAGGTCACAGCCGTGTCACTGCTTAGCGCATAGTGCATACCAAGACCAAAGCTTGCCCCGCCTTGCGTGCTCGAACCCACAGATTGCTGATCTATAGTGACCGACGAGTAACCCAACAAGCCGTACATAGAAAGCTGATTGGTCACAGGAACATTACCTTTAAGCAGAGCAGAAGCTAAACTATCTACATTTAACCCATTAGAGCGCTGGATTGAGGTACCGAATCGGCCCTCTACAGCAAAATAATCATTAAAGAAATAGCCAAGCTGAGCTTGAAGCATGAGTGGTGATGCATCAACTGAAGCAGTTTTTTCTGAGTGCTGATATTCGGCACCAGCATAAGTAAATGCTGCACCTGCGTACAGGTTGGCAAAGGCAAGTGGTGAGCACAGCGATGTGCTCATGACTGCCGCAGCCAATGAAAATTTGGTTCTTTGATTCAAAGTGAGATTCCCTAAGCTCGGGTGTGTCCAGTTCATGGATGGATTCGCTTAGAGCAAACGCGCAGAAAAACTCGAAAGGAAGTTAAAGAAGGAATGTTACGCGGGAAAGAGAACGGAGAGATTGTCCGCTAATCATTTTTCTGTCTGTTGTGTAGACCACAACAGTCATGTATCTATGCAGTACCTTAGCCGCAGCTGCGCATACAACCTAGCCTTCCTTATAGAGTGCTTTTCTATTTGTGCACTTTTCCTTTTCTTTTCTTTTGTGGCACGCTACCGCCCTTTGGTAGTGCGTCAACCACATTGCGCATTTGCCAGCTTTGCTCTGTGCCTTACTATCTTACAGACGATTAAGCCTTCGTCTGTGTCATTTCCATGACAAAAGTGTAACGCTGTGTCGGGTTAATAAAAATGACACAGCGCTTTATTATCCATATTCGATATAGCTGAGCAAGGGAGTTTTCTCGCTTTATAAAGCTTTATAGATTCGAGTCATGTTTTGGCTATTTCGTCACCTATTCACCAGTTTAATTAGTGGCTTTCATAGGAATACTGATAATAACCGTAGCTATTCGACGCCTTTTTCTCGATAGCATTGAGAATGACACCCTTCACTTCAATGCCAGCTTTTTTGAATCTATCGTTGGCGACTTCGATCTCTTTAGCAGTATTTTGGCCAAACCTCGCCACCATCAAGGTCGTACCCGCTTGTGCGCCAACAATGCTGGGATCGGTCACAGCAAGGACTGGAGGCGTATCTACTAGAACTAAATCGTAATTGGCACTAGCCCAATCTAGTAGGTCTCTGAAACGTTGATGCATCAGCAGCTCCGAAGGATTAGGCGGGATCATTCCGCGAGTGATCACATCTAACCCGTCAATACCACTCGATTTCACCGCTTGTTCGATTGTGTGTTTGCCAGCTAGTACATCGGACAGACCACCATCCCATTTTAAGCCAAAGCTTCGTTGTAAATAGCCTTTGCGCATATCAGCATCAATTAGGAGTACTTTTTGACCTGCTACTGCAGCGACCGCTGCAAAGTTGGTGGCAACAAACGATTTTCCAACCCCAGGTGCGGGACCTGAGATCATCACAATATTGTTCTTTGCCTCTAGCATGGCAAAGTGCAGGCTGGTTCTTAACCCGCGTAGTGCTTCGATAGAGAGGTCAGCTGGGTTAACTTTAGCAAGTAGCCCCGTACTATCATTTTTCTTTTTACGCGTTAAACCCGTTTTGCCAACTCCTGCGAAACTTAACTGCATTTCTGATTTCGGTACGCTGGTGTATACCGGTACACCAAGGGCTTCTATCTCTTCTGGGCTAGTCACACCTTGGTGGAATGCTGCTTTAACTAATACAAAGGCGACGCTTGCCATACCGCCAAGTAGGGTAGCAAGTACGACAATTAGTGACTTCTTCGGTTTTACTGGGTGGGCGTACACTTGGGCGGTATCTAAAATACGCACATTCCCCACCGCACTCGCCTTCATAATGTTTAGCTCTTGAACTTTATTCAGTAGCTGAACATATATCTGCTGATTGACTTCCACATCGCGAGTCATTCGTAGCACTTCACGCTGCGTTTTTGGTAGTTTTTGAATCTGGCGATTTAAACGCTCACGTTCCTGTAGCAAAGTATCGCGTTTGTCGAGCAAGGACTTATAAGATGGATGGTCTTTGGTAAAACGCTGACTGATATCACTCTCTTTAAAGGTAAGCTCATTGAGCTGCGCCTCTAGGTCAACAATGACTTTCAATGCTGACTGAGCTTCAAGCCCCAAGTCTACCGACTCATTTTGTTGTCTAAAGCGATTGAGTTTGTCTTCGGATTCATTCAGCGTGGCTTTAATCTGAGGCAAGTTATTCTGCAAGAAGGTTAGGCTTTTTTCCGCTTCTGCTGACTGGCGCGCAACATTCTGCAGAAAGTAATTCATGCTTACGTCATCAAGGATTGCCTTGATTTGTTGTTTGTCTTGACCCTCAAACGCTAGCTGTAAGATGCCCGTTTGTTTACTTCTTTCGCTGATAGTGAGTGTTTGCTGTAGCCATTGGATGGATTCCAGTCTAGAGCGCTTTGATAGCGTGAACTCATCACCACCGTTCGCTTTTATGCTTCGAACAAACAATCTCCAATCGTCTTTTTCCGCTAGCTCGCCGACAAAGCCGGAGAGTAGTTTCTGGCCATCACTATTAAATAAGTGGTACTCGCCCGAGTCAGCATTGATTAGCTCGAGTGTCACCGCCTCAGGTTCTAGATAACTCGGCACCTCGAAACGCGCAACATCAATGAACTTCTGATCACCGCTTAGGCGGCTTAATCCTTTACCGATGATCGGCATTACTTTAGGTGCAGCGATAGTCGTTAGGTTTAGTTTATCAACTGTTTCACCTAGCACCATTCTTGATTTTATAATCTCGATTTCAGTTGTAGCAGATGACTCTTGAGTAAATAGGTCACCGAGCCCTTCATTGATAAGGCTAGATACACCTGAGTTTTTGCTTTCGACCTGAATCAGTGCATCTGCTTTGTAGATAGGCGTTGCTAGTAACGCATACATCACACCAATCACTGCAAACAAAAACGTGATAGTGATGATGAGCCATTTCGCCTCAAGCAATGTGTTGAATAAACGACCTAAGTCGATTTCATCGGCGGTGTTGCTACTGTATTTTTGAGATTCTGTTTGCATGTTTTATTGTTAACTAGGCAGCGAAAGTAAAAATTAAATCTATGGGCAACAAGGTTGTTATAGTAAAGCAAAAAGGCGCTAAAGCCGTTTCGACCATTGGCTAGCGGACTGCTCTATAAGCTTGAATACATGTTCAAACGCTTCTTGGCTTTGGCGATATGGATCTGGGATTTCTTGTTGATTTTCCCATTGACCAAACAGCATGGTTTTCCCTCTTGCTGCTGGGGCGATATCGCATACAGCGTCTATGTGCCCTTTTTCCATCACCAGAATAAGGTCATTGTCACGACACATATCAGCAGTAAGCTGTCTAGCGCTGTGGTTGGACACATCAAGCTGGTAACGACTAGCAATATCGATCGCCATAGTGTCAGCAGTCTTACCCACTAAACGGCTTTTTTCTGCAGCAATACCAGCCGACGTAACCTTTTTTGTTGGCACTAACTTTTGCAGAGCTCGCTCTGCTGTGGGTGATCGGCAAATATTACCGACACACACAACCAAAATATTGTTGAACATAATTACACTCTTGATTTCATTTCGTTAGCAGGTACCTTCATGTTAGGCTCTAGTTACCCCAAGCTCTGTATGAATTACCCGCATCAGCAATGTTCTTAATACCTGTAAGTGTTGGTAGAAGCTGAGTCATTAAGCGATTCCAACGAGAGATAGGTTGTGCTGTTACGTAAACTACATCATATGGCTGCAAGCTAAACTCCGTTCCAATCACTAAAGCTGTGGCATCTTTGATATTGAGTTGATAAATATCGGCAACTTGGTCCGCTTTGGTAGAGTTACGAATAACAAATACACCAGATGCATCGGCCGCGACTTCGTTAATACCGCCTACCGAACTGAGTGCCTCAGTCAGACTCATGCCTGCGCGATCAATCTTTAACATTTGTGGCGTTGATACCTCACCAAGCACGAATACCTTTTGATCGTCATTTCGAGGGACATGAACGATATCCCCAGGTTTAAGAAGTAGGTTCTGAGTTAAATCACCACGCTGCATCAGTGCGTAGAGGGAAAGCGTTTGCTCTTCGCCATTTCTGGTTAGCGTCACATTGCGCCAATCGGCATCATCTGCCAATCCACCAGCTCGATTGATAGCGTCAAGAAGCGTAAGAGGTATATTGGTGATAGGTTGCTGCCCAGGGTTTTGCACTTCACCAGTTACATAAGTCTTTTGCGAGCGAAAGGCAGCAATGTTTACATCTACTTGCGGGCTTTCAATAAACTTCGAGAGTCGTTTGGCGATATCGACGCGGATCTCGGTAACACTTTTTCCGACGACATGGACCTTACCTATATATGGGTAAAAGATAGTGCCATCGGCATGAACCCAATTACCCGCCTCTTCCGAGCTTCGGTAAGAACCTGCGGGAATAGTCAGCTCAGGGTGATCCCAGATTGTAATATTGAGCACGTCGCCCACACCCACTCGATATTCATACTTTGCAATCGCTAGATCGAGCGCAGGGTTAGCGGTGGCCTGCGGTATTTGTTGTTTGAATTGGACGACTTTTTCTGCCGTGAGTGGGTAGATAGAAACTTGCTGTTCTAGATTGGTATCTTGAGACTCTTCCGTGGTTTTGTCACTGGTCGGTAAATGGCTTCCCGGCAAGCTGCACCCAGCTAAAAACAATAACGCTAGCATGCCTGCAATATTATTCTTGTTCATTCCCGATCGTCCCACCACAAGATCTCACCACTTTTCACTACCCATGCTACCGCCATTGCATAGTTACACTGAAAAGCAATCAGTGGAATAGCACATAAAAGTAGTGAAACAAACTGAATTAAAACCAGCTGCGTAATATACCGATATTTTCATTAATTCACATGAAAACATGAGGTTGATTCGAATTCAGAAACATTCAACTTATGCATTTGTGACCAAAGTCACCAAATGCATAAGTTGAAATGATGGAATAATCAGTAAATTAGGCTAGCAAATATATCATTCTACTCGACTTGGTCGTTGCAACCATGGAGAACGAGCGTCCGTGACACTGAACAGTTCATATTTTCTGCCTAGCATTTGCCCACCATCTCGTGTGATCGGCTGCCAGTTGAAATAGGCTCTGTTTGCACTTGGTTTGACTGTCATGATGTCGAACGGAATCGAGACATAAAAGCCTTTAGTGAAACTTCCCTCACCAAACTCTTCTGAACTTAGATTGGTAAAGCTAGCGTATGCGCCTGCTATCACCCCGCTCTTGAACTGCTTAGAGAAGTCTACTCTAGTACCTACATCTCCAGCCAAGAATTGACCCACACCGACTTTGAGTAGTGTGTTGTCGATGAATGACCATTGCGGCATGTAGTAACCTGTCAAGAAGCCTGTGGTACCTTTCACTACGGCTTTGAATGGACGTCCAAACTCGGGGATATTTTGCTGTTCCTCATCAAACAGACCAAAGGCACTTCTGGGGTCACGCTGTGTGACAAGATTTATGTCAGCACTGATCGCCCAATTTTTATTAAGAGGTCGGTAAAGTAACTCACCGCCAGCACCAGCAAACATCGACTCTAAGTAACCACCGTAAACTTGACTATAAAAGCCATTGCCAAACTCATGAAAGTAAGTCGCTTGCAGGTTGTTCACCCAGAGCGTGTTGTCTGATACATAGGCTCGGAACAGAGTTCTCACGCGAGGAACATCAGTACCATCTGGTGGAACAATGTAATTAAACTTATCGTAGTTATCGACCAGATTAAGATGCACCGTACCCGACAGGTTTAAGTTCTTGGTTGCCCACATTTCTGCAGTGCCATCGATACCGATTTCGTAGAGATAGAAATTTTCAGCCGAACCGATAGATTGGGCAAGTGTCGGTCTAAATGAATAATCGAAACGTTCAAACCCATCGTACTTTGTCGAGTTTGACGGAGCTTTACTCACTTCACTTTCGACCATGGCGTCGGTAACGTCTCGACTAATAGGTTGGTTAGTCGCTATTTGCTTGAATGCCTCTGCATCAACATCGGTCTCGGTTTGCGGCTGATTAAAGTTGGTTTCTACTATCTTATAGGAGGTAATCTCCTGAGGAAGATGATTTGCTAAGACACGAGCTGCGCGATCGCGAGCCTCATCTCTATCTCGATATTTTTTCTGTTTGCCTATGACAGTAACTGTTGACCCATTACGCTCGATGGCAACATCATCATAGCCTGCGTTTTTACTGAGCTCGCCGGCTACTTTATCCCAATCGATTTGCTCACCAGCAACTTCAGAATCTGTTGGGCGCAGTTCTGGTTTCGGGTCATCCAACCAATAAGATTTTGTATCGTTGAAATTAGTACGTAGGGTAATACCAAGAGATACGGCGTTGCCTCTTTGGTAGCTGGCTCTAATGTCCCCCCACTTCCCAACTCGGTATAGAGCTCCTACATTCCATGGAGTTGCTGGAGTCATATTGATATGCGCCCTCACAACCGGATAGTCTTGCGAGTAATCGTTGGAATCATACTCGAGCTTAAAACGCAAAGGCTGCCAAGGACTTTGGTATTCTATCCCGCCAAAAACTGCCGCAGGTCCTTTAAACCATCGATTATAATCGACCATGCCGCCACTACCTTTATAATCAGAGGGTCTTGTACAGAAATCATTATTCATTTCACAGAATGGATTGGTAACATTGTTGCGAGTGCCTAAGTAACCCCACCCCATACCTAAAGTAACATCAAGGTTACCAAAACGTTTAGTCGCTGCAATAAACTCCGCATCGAATAAACCAGTGCCACCAAAATCTCTCAGCCCGATGGACGTTTCAGGCAGGTACTCGCCTTCTTCTAACAGTCGAAACTTAAGGTCAATACCTTTATCTGTGTATTTGGTATCATTACTGAAGCTAGGATTGCTGCTGTAGAACAAGTCTTGCACCAAAGTGTATCGAATCGTAGTTTCAAACCAGGGCATTAACTGCAGGCTGATGTTGTATTTATGGTAATGCTCACTCCAATCACCATTGAGGCTGAACTCCCCCTCCGCCGCCATGCGTCCAGTCGGCATTTGCATTAAGCCAACACCACCAAAGTCTGATTGAGATGGGGTTAACGTCGCTGGTTCAAATACACTCGCACTTGCGCTAGCGGTTAAGGCGGTTGTGATCGCAGCTGCTAACAGTGAAGGTGCTACTTTATTGTTGTTCATTATTTTTCACCTTGTGGCGCAGCAGTTGAACGATGTCTTGATTGAGCGATGCAAACTCTGATGGCAATGATTTGAATGGCACATAAACAATGGCACCAGGCGCTACAAAATGGGGCTGAAAATTCCATATTCCATAGTGAGCTTCTACCACTTTTCCATCAGGCTGAATCACCCATGCTGTGCTTGGGCTTGCTGAGGCTAGCCTGATCTCACCTATCGATTTAAAGTAGTCCGTCAAAAACCATTGGGCGCGCTGAGTCACTGACTCTTGTTTTTTGACCGCGCCCATAAAGACGATAGTGTCATTTCTTGGACCGATGTTGAGTTGATAGTTACCGGATAAAAGCGGGTTTCCTTCTCGCTGTGACTGCACGACATCGTAGTCAAGGGAAGTGAACTCTCGGTACAGGAATTGTGATTCTTGAATTTGCTCTAAAAGGTTTTCAGCACCGAGGTCTGGGTCTTGCTGCTGTAATGCATTGAGTTGAGCAGATATTTGCCTAACTTGAGATTCGATTGATGTAACTTTGTCGGATGAGAACAACTGTGCTTGCAGCGACTCTAACGGCATATTGGTTAGCAACGCTTGTGCGTGAGTATCTTTTAATACAGTTTCCAAACGGGCTGCTTGAGGGTAATCGAGTCGAACCGATTGCTCGGCAAGCACTACCGATAACTCAGTGCTAAACGCGTAAAAAGGGCAAGCAAGTACAAGGGCGAAACCGTGCTTTTTAAGCCATCCGTGCAACATTATCATTCCTTATTGAGTCTAAAACTACTAAGACTCAAACACCTAGCGGTTACATTGAGGGTTGTTTTAATACTGTGAATTCAATTTTGGTCATTTGTGGACCAATATACTCGATGGACTTCACCATTCTTCCAGAAGACTGACTTTGCCAATACTGGTTGGTGAACGCCTGATCTATGGCGTCAAAGCGAACTTGCTCTGTATATTTTTGTGTTTGGTAGCGGTTTAGGGGTGTCTCGACCACTTCTTCCACACCTTGTGTGCGTGTGACCTTACCTGTGTAACCGTAACGGTAGTCTGGCATCCAGTCATATTGGGTGGTCCAAGATGAATCCGTGATCTGCTTGTGTGTCGCGCCTTGAAGGTTGTCACCATACAGACCTATGGTTTTGACCAGTCGACCACTTTCGAAGATAAACATGGCGCGATCGGAGGACATCCACTTGTATTGCATTTCACCCGTTGCAGGATTTTTCTCTGCGAAAGCGAGTACCACAAAAATCTGAGCACCATCGTTAATGCGTGCATAAGCACTCGCATAAGGAAGGTTTTCTATCTGCTCTGTTGTCATCACTATATCGTCAGCGCCTAGGAAGGCTTCAGACAATGTGGCATTTACGTCTTGAAAGCGCTGCGAACATCCAGCAAGAATGAGTACGGAACACGCTAAGAGAGTGGATTTAAACTTCAATACAACATCCCACTATGTAGATAGGTCTAACAGGCCCATAGAAACTTCGATCGAGCTTTCCGAGGATAAACACTAAAACAAAACTCCCAATACATTTTATGTAGAGGGAGCTTTGTTTAAATTACGATTACTTCGCTGCGCTTGCGCTAACCGACGTAGTCGTTGCTGCACTGTCATCAGAAGACGCTACTGCTACAACTGCTACTGCTGCTGCAGTACCAACAACTACACCGCCAGTCACTGCTGCACCACCTGCTGCACCGCCTGCTGCGCCGCCTGCTGCGCCGCCTTCAGCCTCTGCAAATGCTGGGCTAGCCATACCTGCTGCAATCGCCATGATCAATGCGATCTTTTTCATGGTTATATCCTTTTCTCAATTATCGATAATTCAATGCACTCAGTTGAGCACACTGACTTTCAATGTTAGTCCATTGTATAAAGCCTTGTAAACGAGATTATTTTTACACTTTACTGACAAAAGATATTTTTTGAGCGACTCGTCACAAAGTGTTACAAGAGTTGGCAATGTTTCGCTGCCTAGGAACTCCTTTGAACCCCTAAGTAAATCTTATATACTTCAAGTCATTATCCCACTCAAATTGGAACATTTTATGATCATTGTAACTGGTGGTGCTGGCATGATTGGCAGCAATATTATCAAGGCGCTTAATGAGGCAGGCTTGAATGATATTCTGGTGGTAGACAATCTTAAAAATGGACGTAAGTTCAAAAACTTAGTTGACCTTGATATCACAGATTACATGGACCGTGATGACTTCTTAACGCAAATCATGGCTGGTGATGACTTTGGACCAATTGAGGCGGTATTCCACGAAGGTGCGTGCTCGGCAACGACAGAGTGGGATGGCAAGTATGTGATGCTCAATAACTATGAGTATTCTAAAGAATTGCTTCATTACTGTTTGGATCGTGAAATTCCGTTCTTGTACGCTTCTTCGGCGGCGACTTATGGTGAGACGACGGTATTTAAGGAAGAGCGCGAGTATGAAGGCGCGCTGAATGTATACGGCTATTCTAAGCAGCAGTTTGATAACTATGTGCGCCGCCTATGGGCCGATGCAGAAGCACATGGTGAGAAGTTGTCGCAGGTGACAGGTTTCCGTTATTTCAATGTGTATGGTCCTCGTGAGCAGCATAAAGGTAGCATGGCGTCGGTTGCGTTCCATTTGAACAATCAGATGAATGCGGGTGAGAATCCTAAGTTGTTTGCGGGCAGTGAGCACTTTATTCGTGATTTTGTTTATGTGGGTGACGTGGCGAAGGTGAACCTTTGGTTCTTGGAGAATGGCGTATCTGGCATCTTTAACTGTGGTACGGGTAATGCTGAGAGCTTTGAGGCTGTGGCGAGCGCGGTGATTAAGCATCATGGTAAGGGTGAGATTGAGAATATTCCGTTCCCGGATCATTTGAAGGGTGCTTATCAGGAGTACACGCAGGCGGATTTGACGAACTTGCGTGCTGCGGGTTGTGATGTTGAGTTTAAGACGGTTGCCGAGGGTGTGGCTGAGTATTTGGCGATTGTGAATAAGTAAGGTTGCTGAGGTCATCAAACATATAGCGTCGTCATTTCTGTGAAGACAGGAATCTTGGTTGAGGCTTGGTACGCGCTGGTGGTAGATCCCTGCCTGCGCAGGCGCGCGGCTAGCGGGATGACGATATTGGTGAGTGCCGGTGCTGTCGGGAGGCGATAAACGCACTGCGTCGTCATTCCTGTGGAGACAGGAATCTTGGTTGAGGCCTGGTGCACGCTGGTGGTAGATCCCTGCCTGCGCAGGGATGACGTCAAATTTGGGAAGCGCAATGCTATTAGGTTCGTCATTCCTGTGTAGACAGGAATCTTGGTTGAGGCTTGGTGCGCGCTGAGAGTAGATCCCTGCCTGCGCAGGGATGACGTCAAATTTGGGAAGCGCAATGCTATTAGGTTCGTCATTCCTGTGTAGACAGGAATCTTGGTTGAGGCTTGGTGCGCGCTGAGAGTAGATCCCTGCCTGCGCAGGGATGACGATATCTCTGGGTTACAATAGCGTTGGGATTTCGATGTCATTTAAGTGACGATATAAAAGAGAACAATCTAAAAGAGTTTATTAATGAACATTCTTATGGCCCTGTCCCAGCTCGAAGTGACTGGGGCTGAGGTTTACGCTACTACGGTAGGTAATGAACTGACGGCTCGGGGTCATAATGTGTTTTATGTCTCTGATACCCTGACTAAGCCTCACGACGGTGAGTTCTTTTCGCTGCGGTTTAATAAGCGCAGTGTGCCTCGTCGTTTTTGGCATGTGGGGTATTTGGTTTATCTGATTAAAAAGCACAACATTCAGTTGGTACATGCTCACTCGCGTGCGTCGAGTTGGAGTTGTCATGTGGCGTGTAAGATTACTGGCACGCCAATGGTTACGACCGTACATGGTCGCCAGCCTGTGCATGCTTCGCGTAAGAAGTTTCATGCGATGGGTGATAAAGCCCTTCCAGTGTGTGAAGCCATTCGAGACCAACTGCACAACGAGCTAGATGTACCTCTTGAGCAGATGGAAGTCAGTCGCAATGGGATTGAAACCGATCGCTTCCAGAAAACTGCTGCTCCCAATAATTCCAAACCGGTTGTGACCATTGTCGGTCGTTTAACGGGTCCTAAGGGTGATTTGTGTTATCGCTTGCTCGATGAATGTTTAGATGCGAATACATATGATATTCGCGTCGTTACTGGCTCTGAAATGACCGAGCAATTTGAGCAGTTCACCTCAACGGTTAACTTTGTTGGCTACACCAATGATGTGCCGAAAATGCTCAGTGAAGCCGATCTTGTCATTGGCGCTGGCCGTGTGGCGATGGAATCTTTGCTTTGCGGCAGACCGACGTTAGCCGTGGGTGAAGCTAGCTGTGTAGGCATTGTGGATGAAACCAATGTTGCTGAAGCGATGGCGTGTAACTTTGGTGATATCGGCGCTAAAGAGATGAATATCGACTTTAGCACTATCGCCGCATTGGTAGAGAAAGGCTTGAGCACGCCTCATTGCAGTGATGCCACCAGCCAGGTGATTCGCGATAACTACACGCTCACGAACATTGTCGATCAGGTTGAGCGCGTGTACCAAGACATCTATGTAGAAAAGCTTAGACGCGAAATGCCGGTGATTATGTATCACCGCTTTATCGATAACGATGAAGATAAGAACGTCTTTGCGCCTTATATCCATATTGATATGTTCGATAAGCATTTGGCGATGCTGAAAAAACAAGGCTTTGAAACCTTGACATTTGAAGATCTTGCCGATGGTCGGACGATTCGACGTTTAGAGCCTGGCAAACGCTATATCATGATTACTGTCGATGATGGCTATGTTGATAACCTTGAGCTTATGCTGCCTGTACTGAAAAAATACGGCTTTAAGGCAACGGTTTACGTGGTGACCGGTGAAACCTTTAATCGCTGGGACGTTGAAACAGAGCAGAAAGAGCGTGAGCTGGATATTATGAATGCCGATCAGGTTCGTGAGCTGTCGGACTCTGGGTATGTTGAGATTGGTGGGCATACGTTGACTCACCCAAGACTGAGCACGCTCTCTGCTGAGCAACAAGCACATGAGATAGACACCAACAAGCAAGAGCTTGAAGCCATTATTGGTAAGCCGTTAGTGTCATTCGCCTACCCTTATGGCGACCATAATGATGACTCGAAGAAGCTCGCGAAATCCCTAGGTTACACCTATGCGGTGGCGACTGACTCGGGTCCATTGAAGTTTCATGAAGATCGCTTCCAGATCAGGCGCATCGCGATTTTCCCCAAGACTGACGCCTTTGGTTTATGGCGCAAAGTGCGTGGCAACTATCTGTTCAAAAAGGTAAAACAGTGAAGATTTTAGTTATCGGTCCTTCTTGGGTTGGCGACATGGTTATGTCTCAAAGCCTTTATAAAGCACTCAAGAAGAAGCACCCTACTGCCACCATCGATGTACTAGCACCCGCTTGGTGTGAGCCGATTCTGGCGCGCATGCCAGAGGTGAATCGCTCGATAGAGATGCCAATTGGTCACGGTGCGTTTGACCTTAAAGGTCGCTGGAAGATAGGTCGAGGTCTTAAGTCTGAGGGGTATACCCATGCGTATGTGCTTCCGAACTCCGCAAAGTCGGCATTGATTCCACTGTTTGCAAGAATTCCTAATCGCATTGGTTGGAAAGGTGAATCTCGCTATGGCTTACTGACCGATTTGCGTCCAAACAAACGCGTATTCCAATACTATGTGGAGCGTTTTGTGGCGCTAGCCAGTAGCAAAGAGAAAATGAAACAAGAGGTTCAACTTGAGAACTGCCCTCGCCCGACGCTAACAGTGGAAACAAACTCTCAAGCTGCGACCTTTGAAAAGTTTGAGCTCAATAATGCTCGTAAGATAATTGGCATGTGCCCAGGCGCCGAGTTTGGACCTGCTAAGCGCTGGCCTGATAAACGCTACGCCGAAGTCGCACAGCATGCGATTGATAACGGTCAGCAAGTCTGGCTATTTGGTTCTGGCAAAGACCGAGACGTGACTGAGAAGATTCGCTCAGCCCTAACTGAAGAAGCGCAGCAATACTGCCACAACCTAGCAGGCTCCACGTCACTGATTGAAGCGGTCGACTTGCTCGCTGCCTGCGATACAGTGGTGAGTAACGACTCTGGACTTATGCATATCTCTGCCGCTGTAGGCTGTAATGTGATTGCAGTGTACGGTTCTAGCTCGCCGGATTATACGCCGCCATTAACGGATAAACTCACCATGGTACATACGGATATTGAATGCCGCCCTTGTTTTAAGCGCGAGTGCCCGCTGGGTCATATGAACTGTTTGAACCAACTTGAATCACAACAAGTAATTAAGCACTTGGAGACAAGATATAATGACTAACGCTCCAACGATTTCCATCGTTTGCCCATGCTATAACGAAGAACAAGTCGTCGGGCTGTTCATGCAGCGCATTAGTGCTGTATTGGACGCGACAGCCTACTCGTACGAAATCATTCTTATCAATGATGGCAGCAAAGATAATACCCTGGCGACGATTAAAGAGCTCCAACAAGAGTATTCGACGATTCGCGTGGTCAACCTGTCTCGAAACTTCGGAAAAGAAGCGGCACTCACGGCAGGTTTAGATCTCGCGCGCGGCGAGGTCATGATTCCAATCGATGCTGACTTACAAGATCCACCAGAGCTGATTCACGACTTTCTTGCGGAATGGGAGAAAGGCTTTGATGTGGTGGTAGCCAAGCGCGTCGATCGCAGCACGGATACTTGGGCTAAAAAGCTGACAGCAGAGCTTTTTTATAAGTTTCATAACGCCGTTGCTCAAGTAGAGATCCCAGAAAACGTGGGTGATTTTCGATTGATCAACCGCCGCGTGGTGAAAGCAATTCAATTACTGCCTGAAAACCAACGATTCATGAAAGGCATCTTTTCTTGGGTGGGTTTCAAAACCTCGGTTGTCGAGTACAAACGCGAAGCACGCGAAGCAGGTGAAACCAGCTTTAACGGTTGGAAGCTCTGGAACTTTGCACTCGATGGCATCACAAGCTTTAGCACCGCACCGCTTCGTATCTGGCTATATATCGGTTCATTTATCTCTGCTCTGGCTTTTGTGTATGGCAGCTTTACTGTGATTAAAACTCTAATCTACGGCATTGATGCTCCCGGTTATGCCTCGTTGATTACTGTTATGCTGTTTTTAGGTGGCGTGCAGTTGATTGGTATTGGTGTCATGGGTGAGTATATTGGTCGCCTTTATATGGAGTCTAAGCGCAGACCGACTTACATCATTGAAGAAGACAGTTTGGGTGAGTCTTCAGAACCAGTGACGATTAAGCAAAAAGACGTGTCGAGCGACACCAAATGAGAGCGCTCATTGACCGACTTATCCAGTATCGAGTCATTCGATTCGCACTGACTGGCGGGTTAGCGACGGCAATCCATATTGCCGTCGCATTCAGCTTTATTCACTTGGTTCAAGATAATGTGCTCTATGCCAATGTACTTGGCTTTTCGATCGCCTTTCTGTTTTCTTATTTCGCACAAACCATTCTGGTGTTCAGACGCTCCGTGAACATCAGCAACGCCCTGCGCTTTTTTATGGTGCAGTTTGGAGCATTGATGATCTCGCAAGGAATTAGCGAACTCTTTTCTGATTGGAACAGCTACATTCGGGTCCTGATGGTCGTCGTTATTTTACCAATTATCACTTATATAATTCATAAAATGTGGACGTATGCTGGCTCATCTGAGTCAACATCGCGTTAACGATTTCCAAGAGTCGAAGAATGAACCCTAACTTAAACGCAGAACGACATTTCCACTGGCTATACGCGCTTGGTTTTACTATCGGACTGGTATTGACCTTCCTCTACGCACAAAACCAAATTCTTACTGGCGATCAAACCCAAATGCTACACAAAGGCTACTTGGGTGCGTACCAAGGGACCTGGCTAAACTATGGTAATGCCGCTAGCGCTGTGGGTAATGTTCCGGGTTCATTATCGGCGTGGCTCATCGGTGTTCCATTGCTGGTGTGGGATTCACCTTGGTCACCTATGGTGTTGCTCATTGCGCTGCGTATCGTTTCGCTTGTGCTGCTCGACAATGTCATCAAAACCATGATGCCAGAGAACAACAGCGCATTGATGCGACTGATTTTTCTTGCGCTCTATTGGCTAAATCCATGGTTTTTGTACGATAGCTTGCTCTACAACCCTTCGTACCTTTGTCTGTTTGCGGCGATGCATCTTTGGTCTGCATCTAAGATGCGTAACCATAAGTCGTTTGGTTATACCTTCGTTCATGTGTTGTCGATAGGCCTCGCGATGCAACTGCACTACTCTTGGCCTATCTTAGCCGTTATCTCGTGCTATCTGTTCTATCGTCAAATGGGGCAAATCTCATGGGTCGGCGCGGTGTCTGCGATTGCGGTTTTACTTCTATCACTCGTGCCTTATTTCCAAGAATACGCGGTGAACGATGATATTAAGCGAGAAAGCGATCGATATATTGGTTATGGCATCGTCCACGTTTACCCGGTACTCAAGGCTGTACTCTATTGGCTGCGCTACGGCTCTATGCTGTTCTCCAACAAAGTCATTGCTTATGGTGAGTTCGATTGGCTGACTCAAATAGAGTGGATTAAGCTCTCTGCGCTTAGTTTATGGAAAGCACTCGTCTTTGTGGTGGGGGCGATTACCGTTGTGGTTTCAGCCAAGTTTAACTGGACATGGTGGAAACGCGTGAAGCCAATTTGTCTAAGAGGTAAAGGGGAGCTCGACAACCAGCAGTGGATTGAACTCTATGTCTTTGGGGCTATTGTCGGCGTGCTGATTAGCGCATCTTTGTCACCTATTACCTTCTCGTATTGGCACCTGATTATGGTTTACCCATTTGCCATACTGCCAATCCTCATAGGTATTCGCAGTATCATCGCCAATGAAGAGTCAGAACGTAACCAAGCAGACGCTTCGCGACAAACGACAAGCAAATTCTCGCGCTTCGTTCAGCGCTACTCTGTCACGACTACCCTAGCAACATGGTTTACAGTTCGCGATAAGCAGTTGACGTTACTTAAATTATCACTTGGTTATTTGCTTGTTCTGAACCTCTTAGCTTCACACGATAGCATTAAGTACTCTTTTGAAGCGGACTATGTTCAGCAAACAGAACAATACCTATTAGAGCAAAATCTCGTTAAATTACATCTGGAACCACAATGATATTGCGCTTTGTTTATACGCTACTACTCACACTCGTCGCGCCTCTGTTTCTTTATGGTCTATTTAAGAAGAAACCAGGAAAGCCGAGCGTGGGTAAGCGCTGGCGAGAGCACTTTGGTATCACTCCCCGTGTTAACGCTACAGATAAGCCGATTGTTTGGTTTCATGCGGTCTCCGTGGGGGAAACCTTAGCCATTACGCCACTTATCAAGCGTTTCGCTAAAGCAAACCCAGACAAAAAAATCATCATTACGACAACGACCCCAACAGGAGCAGCGCAAGCAGAAAAGCTTAGCGATATCGCTGAGCATCGCTACATGCCGCTTGACTTTGGCTTTGCCGTTAAGCGCTTTTTACGCACTGTTCAGCCTAGCCATCTGATTATTGTTGAGACGGAACTGTGGCCTAACACATTGCACTATGTTCATCAGCATGGCGTTTCTATCACCGTCATCAATGCTCGTCTGTCAGAAAAATCACTTAAGAATTATCAAAAGATTCCGTCTATCGGCAGCCTGATTTTCAAAAACATCGACCTACTGCTTTGCCACAGCAAGCAAGATGCCGAGCGTTTTAAAGCGCTAGGGGTAAGCGAGGGTCAACTCGAGACCACAGGGTCGATTAAATATGATGTGGATATTCCGGCAACATTGCTTGATCAATCTAAGCAGCTTCGAGATTCATTCGGCTCGCGACAGGTTTGGATAGCGGCCAGTACTCATAAAGGCGAAGACGAGGTGTTGTTGGACTACCACCAGCGCTTGCTAGAGACCAACCCCGCACTGCTATTAATACTGGTACCGCGCCATCCTGAGCGCTTTAACGATGTTTATTCGCTGTGTGAGGCTCGTGGACTAAAAACAGTAAGGCGCAGCACGGCCTCTCCGATACTCGAAGACACACAGGTCTATCTCGGTGATACAATGGGCGACCTTTTGATGCTGCAAGGCGCATCTGATGTTTGTGTTATGGGTGGCAGCCTCTTTGAAGGTAAAGTGGGCGGGCATAATGTGTTAGAGCCTGCGGCTATGGGGACACCTTGTATAATCGGCCCGAGCTACTTTAACTTTAAAGACATCGTTGAGAAAATGGTCGAGTCAAATGCGATTGAACTCGCGGTAGAGAACCGCATTTTTGACGCCTTATCAGAACTGCTCGCTAACAACGATAAACAGCAACAATTAGCACAAAATGCCTCTGATGTTGTAAATGACAACAAAGGCGCTATCGATAAAAGTATAACCTTGTGGAGAGATCGCTACGATGTCTAAGAAAATTGCCGTTTTGTGTTTATCGCACTTCGAAGGCGGCATGGAGATAGATGCGCTTAAATACACTAAGCACTTCAATGAGTTTGGTTATGACTGCTCGCTGATCTGTCGTGCGTCGACATTCCTTGAGCAAGAGGCGAAATCCAGAGATATCCAGCATCATGCCATCGACTTTAAACGTAAGCTAGATATTAAGCTAATCAAAGGGCTGAGACGTGTCGTTCAGTATGAAAAGATCTCTACCCTAGTTTTCTTTGGCACTTCAGAGATAAAGTCTATCTACTTTGCGGTAAAGGGACTCGACTGCAAAGTGATTGTTCGTCACGGTACAACCATGTCGTCCCCTAAAAAAGACTTTATTCACTCACTGTTTTACTCATGTACTGATGCCTATGTCGGTATCAGTGAGCATCTTCGTCGCAATATCTACGATATTTTCCCGACTAATGGCAAGCCGGTTGAGGCCATTTATAACTTTATCGAACTGCCGACCCAAGTTAAAACTGAGCGAGAGAAGCCTTTTCTCTTTGTTGGTCGTGTGGAAAAAGGGAAAGGTATTGAAGATGCCATCATCGCTTTGGGTAAAGCGAATATTGATGACTCTTTGAAAAAGCTCACCGCGGTTGGCAGTTGCCAAAGTGATTATGTAAAAACCCTTGAGAGGCTAGCAAGCGAGCATGGGATTCAACTCGACCTTGCTGGCTTTACTAATAAGCCAGAGCTGATGTATCTTTCCCATCGCTATTTCCTGTTCCCAAGTCACGGTGAAGGACTGGGGAATGTGATTCTTGAGGCGCTGTCTTATGGTTTGCAGTGCATTAGCTACTCAAATACCGTCTTTCCAGAGCTAAAAGAGATAGGTTTTAACAACCTTCACTTAGCAAAAGATAGAGATGTAGATGAGCTCGCTCAAGCGCTATCATCAGTCACCACGCAGACATTCGTTGAAAGCGACTACGACATTCTACAATGTCGCTTCTCAAAACAAGCAAGCTTCGAGAACTGGAAAAAGGTGTTATGAATCAGGTTTCTAAAATGTCCAACATCGACAAAGTCTGGGCGTTTTTCCTATTTTTATTGGTTATTTCTATTCCTACGTCTAAAGCTGGGATGAATGCAGCGTCGCTTATCTTGGGGTTAGGCACACTAACTTACTTGCCACTACAGCTCAAGTCGGAGTCACAAACACTGCGAACGACCTTTATCGTATGCTGCGTCTGCTTTTTAGCAGGCTTAATTGGGCCTATTATCGTCAACACGAATGCTCAAGACATTCAGAGTTTCCTCCAAAAGAATGTCTACCTGCTTGTGATTCCCATAGCGGTCTATCTTTTCGGCAAAACGACTAACACTAAACCTTATATATATGGATTTGTTCTAGCGTGTGTTGTTGCCGCGATTTCTAGTTTTACGAAGTTTGGCACAGAGGTTTGGTTAGTTCATTCTAGAGCAACCGGTTTGTTGGACTTCTCCAGACACATAAACTCTCTGCTACTAGGTATTGCGTTTTGCATTGCCTTAATCGACAAAAAGAGCCCAAAATCATTTGGGTGGCTACTTCCCATCTTAGTTTTACTCTTCAGCATTCTAATCTCAGGGACTAGAGGCGGTTGGTTAGCCACTGGAGCTATGTTTGTAGTCGCAATGGTTCTTTACCATCGCTACTTGCTTGTTCCGTCGATACTGGTTGGAGTGGTTGCTATATTCTCACTCAGTCAATTCAATCCCGGTTATTACGACACCCTGAAAGCAAGAGTGGCAAGTATCACGGAAACAAAGACTGACCACTCAAACAGTGTTCGACTTACCATTTGGCGCTCTGGTGTGGAGTACTTAGGTCACAATGTATCTGACAATAAAGTGAATTTGCTTGTTGGCTCAGGCATGGTCAGCACAGATCAAATCTATCGAGACTACATGGATACTCTGCCACCTGAAAAGTTTGAAACATTCATCGTAGAGGGTGGCATTGGCGGTGGCACCGATTTCCACAACGGGCCAATCGATGTTATTGCAAAATCAGGGATCATATTCTTCGCTCTCATTAGTGCAGCCTTCCTGAGTTGTACCTCTCGTTTCTTTATAGATAGAAATGAAAATAGCCCGTCTACGCGTGCGTTTCTGATCTACGGAACAGGTTTTTTGATAACACTACCGTTTTACAGTCTGCTACAGGATTATTCTGTACTGACACTCTCTTTCATCATTCCTTTGGCATTGTCCGATCGCATTAAAAAGGAGACCACCAATGAAGGCTAGCCTGATTGTTGCGGTATACAAAGACTACCAAGCAATTGAGTTGATTCTTGCTGCTTTGTGTAATCAAACGACAAAAGATTTCGAGGTCATAATAGCCGAGGATAATGACTCGTCTGAGATGAAAGCGATTGTCGAGCGTTACAGTAGTCAGTTAGAGATCAAACACCACTTTCAAGAAGATGATGGTATTCGGAAGTCCATCGCTCAGAACTCAGCAGCGAGTTTAGCCGAAGGGGATATTGTTATCTTCATCGATGGGGATTGTGTGCCATACCCTAATTTTATCGAGAATCACCTCAGGCTGTCGCAAAAAGGGCGAGTGCTATCGGGCAAACGTTTGAATCTAGGCCCCGGCTTCTCTAGAAAGATCCGCGATGCTGAGATGACATCTGACACTCTAGCCTCTCGGTTTTTACTCTTGCTTCCTGCAATTGCTAAAGACTGTCAAGAAGGCCATGTCGAGGCTGGACTTAATGTCAGCTACGATTGGTTCAAGAAGATTCTGCCGCTAAAAGATACGAGCCTTCTAGGATGCAACTTCTCTTGCTACACCGAAGACTTTAAGGCAATCAATGGGTTTGATGAGTCGTATCGAGATACAGCTATCGCTGACGATACGGATATTGAATGGCGACTTCGAGCTTATGGACTAAAAGTCTCTTCGGTTAAGTTTTATGCCAACGTCATACACCTTTATCATGAGAAGCGCTCAAGGTTTATTCCCTACGAAGCTGAGCTGTTAGAGCTTATGAGGCAAAGAAAAGCAGAAGGAAAGTACAGAGCCGATAAAGGACTGGACTCAAAATAACGCTGACAATCTAGCAAGATAATCGCACTCTCCAAGCGTTTTAAAAAGGGAGGTATTATGACAATACCTCCCTTTTTCACACCTGTGAAACTGTATAGACCATCGACTAATCAAAATTAGTGCTCAGCCATTGGCTAAACTCGCGCAGACTCTCTTCTTGTGGGCTATCCATGCGCAGACACTTGTGCGGCGCTTTGTATGGATGGCTGTAAGGGTAACTCTTGACTGGAATAAAGCTAAATGTCGGTACATTCATATACGCGGCTAAGTGTTTTATCCCAGTGTCCAATCCAATGAACATCATGGCATCACTGAAGTAATCTGGGGTCTTGTTCAGCTCGCTTTGCACGTAATCAAGATCAGGCAGTTGCTTTTCCATGCGCCGTTTTGTCTCAAGATCTAACTTCGTACCACTGTACATGTATGTAATTGTTTTATCGGGAAAACGTGCCGTAACAAGACTCACCAACTCAACAAATAGCGCAACGTCAATTTGATGCTCTTTGGTTGAGGTTGCCATAGAGACAATGATGCGTGGCTTTTCTGATAGCTCACAGAGCCCAATAGACTCAGTGCGAGTAAGCTTTTCAATCGGTCGCTCTAACAACACTTGAAGATCATGTATCGACAAAGAAAGTGCGTCAAATTGGCTCTTATCAAAAGGCTTACCTTGCAAACTTTTGAAAGGAAACTTGTTAAACGTCAGGGTGTTTAAGGTATTCATCACCTTCTTTATCCGACGAGTCCTTGATATGTCGATAACTAGGTCTGGCTTTTTTTTGAAGAGGTATTTTACAAAGTCTAAGATGTCACTGACCGCTCGGTAGTTACCCTGATGATAGTGGACGTTTTTTCTTTGATTAAAAATGCTATGTTCAAATAAATCAATATGTTGCTTTGAGAAGACATAATTGATTTCTATATCGTTATCCAATTCAATAACGCTATCCACGGCCATGAGGCTGATTAGGCAATCTCCCATACCTCGGTCGTTGATAACTACGACTTTTTTCATGATACCGCCATCACTTCCAGCGGCTCTCCGCGCCACAGTTTGTAAACCACTCCATTCCCATTATTGACCCTTTATTTTTGTTCGTTGTATCCAATCTGAATGTCTCCAAAGATGTTTTCCACATTCATATCCTTAAGGGCAGCAACCCTGCCTTTCTCTTTACGAAACGAACGCTCTAAACGATTCATGTTCTCTTGCTTCCATCCGTGATCATTTGATTTGTGGCACTTGTCAAAGTCAATGAGCCACACCTTATTGGTGTTATCGATAAGGATATTGTGAATGTTCAGATCGGTATGATTAACGTTGATTTGATGCATTTTCTTTATTTCATAACCAATACTTCGACATAGCTGTTTCGAAATAGTTCTTTTGGATAGAAACGACACAAGATCTTCAGCGTCTTTGACTTTTTCGCTCAGTAAATCAGCTCGATAGAAGCAACCAGACCGAACCGTGCGAATAGCAATAGGTCTTGGAACATTCACGCCAGCTTTCGCTAAGGTATTGAGCAGGGCGTATTCTTTGTAGCTGCGCGTATTTTTCCAACCAGTAAACCAGTAGTAGTCTTTCACTAACCTGCCAAACAGCCCGCCTCTGCGGTAATGACGAAGCGCCGCATCGCACGTATCCATTCTAACGAACCAAGTCGTACCTCGGCCTTGAGCGCTGCCGATAATACGGTCTTGCGCCTGCCAATAGTCTGGCTCAAATACTTGCTCGACTGGATCGGTAAGCAGTGACTCGTTATACCAAAACTTAGTGCTGTTTTTTTTAAGTTCTTTCACAGATAGGCCTTTGCTGTTAATGCCTCTACATGCATAGAATTACATTTTGTAAGTTCCTATTTTACAATCAAACCTCAGCCCTGCATAATCTTTACCATAATTCCCCAAGACCGCATTCCTATGTCCCTGTTTAGTCAGCCACCCAAGTCCATTTGTATTCTAAGGCTCTCTGCCCTTGGCGATGTATGCAATACCATTGCGGCGGTACAATCGATTCAATCTCATTGGCCTTCGGTGAGAATTACTTGGGTGACGGGTAGCCTCGAAGCGAAGCTGATTCGCGACCTACCCGGTGTAGATGTCGTGGTATTCGACAAGAAAGCCGGATGGCGTGGCTATACTCAGCTTTGGAAGCAACTCAAAGGACAACAGTTTGATGCTCTATTGCATATGCAATATGCGTTTAGAGCGAGCATTGCTACCTTGGGGATCAAAGCGAAATACAAGCTCGGCTTTGATAAAGCGCGCTCACAGGACTTGCAGCATTTGTTTACCAACGTGAAAGTGCCCTCTCCAACTAAACTCCATGTACTTGATGGGTTAATGGCATTTACACAAAGCTTAGGTGTGCCAGCAACCTATCCAAAGTGGAGCTTGGACTACCCGGCAGAAGCTAGGTCTTGGTCTGAGGGGATTATTTCAGAAGATTCAAAACGAAATCTTGTCATCGTACCTGCGGCAAGCAAAGGCTATAAAAACTGGACTGCCGAAGGTTATGCTCAAGTGATTCAGCACGCCTCTGAACTCGGTTGGAATATCATCTTAGGTGGCAGTCCAGCACAGATCGAGATTGAACTTGGCGAACAGATAGAAAGGCTGTGCCCTAACCTTGTGACCAACCTTATCGGTCAGACAGACATTATGCAGATGTTGGCACTGATTGATCGCGCCGATCTAGTGTTGGCTCCTGATACTGGGCCAACGCATATGGCTAACGCGATGGCGACACCGGTGATTGGGTTGTATGCTCACCATAATCCGCTTCGCACGGGGCCTTACAACTATCAAAAGTATGTTGTTTCAGCCTATGAAAAGGCTATCATTGCCGAAACCGGTAAGCCAAGCAGTGAGCTTGAGTGGCGTACACGAGTGAAAGATAAACAAGCGATGCAACGCATCCAACCACAGCAAGTAATCGACATGTTCGACCTTGTTTGTCACGAGGAAAAACTATGACATCACAAACAACAGCCCATCAAGAGCGAGCATCCATTGCTGCCATCATCATTACAAAAAATGAAGAGGCGTCATTGGAGGAGTGTTTGCAAAGTGTCACTTGGGTTGATGAGATCGTCATCGTCGACTCAGGTAGTACGGATGGAACGCAGCAGATCGCAGAGAAGTACGGCGCAAAATTCTTCGTAAACAGTGAGTGGCCTGGGTTTGGTAAACAGAAACAACTGGCTCAGTCGTATACTGACTGTGATTGGATCCTCGCTTTGGATGCTGACGAGCGCATTGATGATGTGCTGCAGCAGGAAATTCAAGCCATGCTGGTGTCACCACCGAAAAACGCGGTATTCAGTTTGAATGAGCTGACTTGGGTATTTGGTCGCTTCCTAAAGCACTCGGGTTGGTACTATCACCATGTTCGCCTGTATCCAAATACATTGACGAAATATAACGATAATTTAGTGCATGAGTCGGTCATCATTCCAGAAGGAACAGAGACTAAGCGACTCAAGGGTGACATCCTTCACTATTCCTATAAGGATATGGAACACTACTTGGTGAAATCGGCGAGTTATGGTCGCGCTTGGGCGGACCAAAAACAGAAACGCGGTAAATCAGCCTCGCTGTCGCAAGCGATATTGCACGCGCTCGGCTGCTTCCTGAAAATGTACGTATTGAAGCGTGGTTTCTTGGACGGTAAGCAAGGCTTCTTGATTGCAATTCTGTCGGCGCATTCAACATTCATCAAATACGCCGACCTTTGGGCAAGAGCGAACGATAGCCAGCAAAAATCTTAGTCGCTGAAAAAAGCCATCCCGAATAAACGAGAAGCCAAGAGAATAACCTCTTGGCTTTTTTGCCCCTATCGAATGCCCTGCCACCAGCTGTTTACATCGTTAGAGCATGCAATGACATCGATTCGCGACATATCATCTTGGCTCGCTTTATCCTCTGCTTTCGGTGGGCAAAACGCGATATGTTTACCTTCAGAGTTTAGCGGTCGCCAACGCAGCGGTGTCGCTGAGCGCTTGGCTGGGAAAAAACCAACGGTAGGAACATCCAGCGCTGCGGCAATGTGAAGCGGCCCTGTTGAGCCAGCGATGAACAAGCTCGCACAAGCCAGAGAGCATGAAAAGTCAACGAGGCCATCATTTTTATCGTAGATCACGCTCGCTAGGGCGTTTTCTTTGAGCAGACTCTGCAGCTCTTGCGCTTTCTCTTGTTCACCTGGTCCTGCGGTCAGTACGATTTCAAAATCTTCATTAAGTCCTTTCAGTAGCGAGCAGTACTGCTCCAAGCTCAGGTTATTCGCAGAGCCACCGCTACCTGCATGCACATAGAGCCATGACTTCGCCTTGTTCAAGCCAAGTTGCTCGGACAACTTTTCTTTTTGCTTAGCGAGCGAATCTAAAGAAAAGGAGAAGTAAGGGGCTTTGGGCTCAACAATCGCAACTGACTGATCGTTCAAAAATGCACGGATAAGGTCTAAATTGTACTCAAACTCAGGCTTGGCACTTTGTGAGCGCTTTTGCTTAATGCGTTTGTTGTAAAACACCTGTGCGAACTTAGTGGCAGGCGCTAAACGATAAGGAATTCTCGCTTTCCACACCAGCAGTGCGTTATAGGTATCGGAGAACAGATTGATCGATGCATCAAAATTGGCACTTTTTATGGTGCGCACTAGAGCCTGCTGCATCGCTTTATCGGCTTTTTTGCCAGCATCAATAATGACCTCATCAATCCAAGGGCATGCCTTGGCGAGGGCTGCGGTGTAACTGGGAACCAGAGCAGTAACGCGACAATCAGGAAGAGATTGCTTTAGCATCGCGAAACTTGGCCACGCAAGCATGAAGTCTCCGATCTTGTCATTACGCACCACGAGTATGTTTTTCATTCTGCTCATTGTTTTCACTCTAGCTAAACCAACACCTGATGATAGCAAGTCCACTGCATAATGATAACTCTTGCGTACCCCTTTGTTCCTGTCTATAACATGGTAAACTTACCGCCAAAACTCGACCAGAGAGAATACTGTGAGTCAAAAACGCCTATCCAGAGTCATTTACCCTGGCACATTCGATCCAATCACGAACGGACACCTCGACCTCATCGAGCGTGCATCCACCATGTTTGATGAAATCATTATAGCGATCGCTGCCAGCCCAAGTAAAAACACCTTATTTACCTTAGAAGAACGGGTTGAGTTCTCTCGCCAAGTAACGAGCCATCTTCCAAATGTTACCTCTAAAGGGTTTTCTGGTTTGCTCGTCGATTTTGCCAAAGTAGAGCAAGCCAATGTGCTCATTCGCGGATTACGAACTACGGTCGACTTTGAGTATGAGTTTGGTCTCACTAACATGTACCGCCGCCTATTGCCTGGATTAGAGAGCGTATTCCTAACGCCTGCAGAAGAGCACGCATTTATATCTTCAACTTTGGTTCGTGAAGTGGCTATTCATGGCGGGGATGTGACTCAATTTGTTCCACCTATTGTAGCCAATGCGCTAGAGTCTAAGAAAATCGTATAGTTATGAAGATCCTTGTTATTAGAGCCGGAGCCCTCGGCGATACTATCTTTGCCACCGCAGTCATCGACTGTCTGCGCAAACACTTTGGTGAAGATACTCGTATCGACTGGCTAGGCAACCCATTAGCAAAAGGATTATTTGCCAAAGATCATCGTATCAATACGGTCTTTACGATTAAGAGTCGTAAGTTAGCCACGCTCTTCAACGTGCCCAAACTCAAGATGCTGGCGCATGCTCAAAAAGCCCCTTATGACTTAGTCGTTAACTTAGAGAACTCTAAATCATTTCGCCGCTTTGTGAACTACATTGCCGCTCGAAAAGCGATTCACATTGGGGATGTTGAGATTGATACCTCAGAAGTGCACGCGGTGGAACATATGCTAGCTTCACTAGCTCTCGCTAGCGTCGAAGACACTAATGGTTTTCCTCGCCTAATCGGTGACGAGCTGAGTCATGTGAAAGCCAAGTTTAACTTGCCAGAGCGCTACGTCGTCTTTCATCCCGCTAACAGCCACTCGGACAAAACCGACTATCGAAGTTACCGTTCATGGCCGCTGCCACATTGGCGTTCTTTAATAGAACTCTCAACAAAAGACATCCCTGTGGTTCTGGTGGGGACTGACGAAGAAAAAGCTTATTTGTCAGAGTTTTTAAATGGCCTCGGCACTGATGTTATCGACCTATTAGGTAAGTCTAACCTTCCTGAGCTGATTGCTGTTTTACAAGGTGCTAAGGCCGTCGTGACCACCGACACGGGTCCGTCTCATATGGCTGCCGCTGCAGGCGCGCCGACAGTCGCTTTGTTTGGTCCTAGCGATCCAAAAGGCACAGCACCTTATTCGTGCAAATTTAATACTGTCCACATCGCCTCGATCAACATAGAATGCAGTCCTTGTTCTCATACTGAACGTTTCAAAACGTGTAAGAACAATCGGTGTATGAAACAACTGCACCCAGAAATGGTCTTAGACATCATAAGCCCTTATATCAGTCAGTCGTCACACTAGATTTCGACCGCCTATGTTGCCTTATTTGTTAGGAGTAAAAGATGATTAATAAAGAACGCACACTCTGGACTTTATTGATAGGTGCGTTACTTATCCGTCTACTTTCATTAGGTTTGTATCCATTAATGGATACGACAGAGTCTCGTTATGGCGAGATGGCACGCTTAATGGTCGAAACAGGAAACTGGTTAACACCGCTTTTTGATTATGGTGTCCCTTTCTGGGGTAAACCGCCTCTGTTTACCTGGATGAGCGCCATCAGCGTTGAAATGTTCGGACTCTCTGAGTTTACTCTGCGCTTGCCGCATTGGGCTGCGGGTGTGTTTGTCGTTTGGTTCGCGGCTTGGTTCTCAAAGAAAAATGGATACAACCCGTTAGTTGCCGCCGTTGTGCTATCGACTACACTTGTCTTCTCTATCTCAGCCGGCGCTGTTATGACCGATATGGCACTGACAGTGGGACTCACTATGGCGATGATTGGTTTTTACCAATGTTGGCTGGGTAAAACCTTCTGGGGTTATGTGGGTTTCGCTGGTCTTGCGGTCGGCCTGCTTGCTAAAGGCCCTGTTGCTATTGTGCTATTTGGTCTTGGTGTGTTCCCATGGATGGTGATTCAGCACGGTATAATTGGAGCGTTTGTCGAGCTGTGGCGTCGATTCCCGCTCATCAAGGGAACGCTGCTAATGCTAGCGATCGCACTACCGTGGTATCTAATGGCCGAGCGTGCAACGCCAGGTTTCCTCGACTACTTTATCGTCGGCGAGCACTATAAGCGCTTTGTAGAACCTGGTTGGGAAGGCGATCTCTATGGTTCTGGTCATGAAGAGCCTAAAGGAAAGATTTTCTTCTTCTGGCTATTAGCGGTACTACCGTGGTCTCTGATTTTACCCGTTGTTATGCTCGTGCGTGCGAAGTATGGCTTAGAGCAAGCGAAACAAAACAACGGTTTCACAAGCTTTGCTATCTGGTGGGCACTATCACCACTCATTTTGTTCACACTATCGAGCAATATTCTGCCAACCTACGTTCTTCCTGGCACACCTGCAGTAGCTGTGCTACTGGCGATATTCTGGAAGAAAAAAGACATCGTTTGGATGAGCATAGCGGCTTTGGTGGTGCCAGTTGCGCTTATTGCAGCTACTTGGCTACTTCACACGGGGCAGGTTGCCGACAATAGCGATAAATCCATCTTTCAAGAGATTGACCCGTCGGTACCGACTTACTATCTAGAGTCGCGCTCTTATTCTGGTCAATACTACAGTAGCGGTAACGCTAAAGTTATCAACGCTATCGAAGATATTAAGGATAAAGAAGACTTCTACATTGTGGTTCGTAAAGAGTGGCGAGAGAAGTGGAGTGCAGTCGCAGCTGACAAAGTGGTTTGTAGTGAACCCCAGGCAGAAAGTGATTCTCGTGTTGCGCTACTTTGCAAATTTAACTGATATGTAGAGTAGATTGTAACTGTAAAAAAGGCCCATAGCTCAATAAGCTATGGGCCTTTTGTTTGAGATTTGGCTTAGATGCCGTAAGACGCTCGATACGCCTTCACCGCCTCTAAATGCTCAGCATTACCACCTTTCTCTTCAAGGTAAGTAATAAGATCAGTTAGGCTTACAATTGAAATCACTGCGCAGCCAAAGTCGCGTTCAACTTCTTGAATCGCAGATAGCTCACCTTTGCCTTTTTCTTGACGGTCAATAGCAACAAGTACGCCTGCTAGGTCAGCGCCGTTTGCTTTGATGATTTCCATCGACTCACGAATTGCAGTGCCTGCTGTGATCACGTCATCCACCAGCATAATACGACCTTCAAGTGCGCTACCTACCAGGTTGCCACCTTCACCGTGGTCTTTCGCTTCTTTGCGGTTAAAGCAGTAAGGAGTGTCGATGTCGTGATGATCAGCGAGTGCTACCGCTGTTGTTGTTGCGATTGGGATGCCTTTGTAAGCAGGGCCAAATAGCACGTCAAACTCAATGCCAGAGTCTGCTAGTGCTGCTGCGTAGAAGCGACCTAGACGAGCAAGGTCACGACCCGTATTGAAAAGCCCAGCGTTAAAGAAGTACGGGCTTTTACGACCAGATTTAAGGGTAAACTCGCCAAACTTTAGGACTTCTTTCTCTAATGCAAATTCAATAAATTCACGCTGGTATGCTTTCATTTTATCTCTCTCGGTTGTTGTGTTTAGGTATGTTGTTGTCATACCCCGGTAGACATGATGCTTTATGTCTTTTTATTTAGTGGTTTACTAACCCTGGGCTCTCGTCACCCCTGTGCAGACAGGGGTCTACTCAAAGCATGCACCAAGCCTCAAGTAGATACCTGCCTGCGTAGGCGCACGGCCAGTGGAATGACGCGTCGTTGTGTATCTGTAATACACAAAAAAATAGCCCCCTTACGGGAGCCATCAATCAATCTTCTAATGCCAGCTTCTGAGCGGCTACGATCTCGGTAATGCCTTTCTTCGCTGACGCCAGTAGCGCCATTAGCTCATCGTGGCTAAACGGTTCGCCTTCTGCGGTGCCCTGGATTTCGATCATGCGACCATCTTCAGTCATCACAACGTTCATGTCAGTATCGGCTGCTGAGTCTTCTGTATATTCAAGGTCACACAAAACGTCTTCACCAAGAATGCCCACAGATACTGCCGCAACGTGCCCTTTCATTGGGTTCGCTTTTAGCGTGCCTTTTGCTACAAGGTGAGCAAATGCGTCTGCCATTGCAACGCTAGCGCCAGAAATAGATGCAGTACGAGTACCACCGTCCGCTTGGATAACGTCACAGTCTACTGTCACCATGATTTCACCCATAGCTTCGAGGTCTACGACTGCGCGTAGGCTGCGAGCGATCAGGCGTTGGATTTCCATGGTGCGGCCGCCTTGCTTGCCACTGGCAGCTTCACGACGCATTCTTGAGTGCGTCGAGCGTGGTAGCATGCCGTATTCAGCGGTTACCCAGCCTTTACCCTGACCTTTTAGCCAACGAGGCACATTCTCTTCCACTGTTGCGTTACACAACACTTTGGTATTGCCGAACTCTACCAGCACAGAGCCTTCTGCGTAAGCGGTATAGTTGCGAGTAATTTTTATTGGGCGCACTTGGTCTGCTGCGCGATCATTTGGACGCATGGACATTACCTTTGTTGGGGAAGCGAATTTGGTTGGGCGAAGATTATAACGGAGAAGCGAGTATGGGTCTAGGTTGTGTGACTTCGATTCGAGCTCTGTGCTACCATGAAGACAGTTTGAACACATTTATTGAATCCAAGGGAATCATTTCATGATCTACAGCATGACCGCGTACGCGCGCAAAGAGGTCAAAGGTGACTGGGGTAGCGCAGTATGGGAAATCCGCTCTGTAAACCAACGTTATCTCGAAACATACTTCCGTCTTCCTGAGCAGTTCCGTGGCCTTGAACCTGTACTTCGTGAGCGCTTCCGCAAGCGTTTGGCGCGCGGTAAGGTCGAATGTCACCTCCGCTTTGAAGCTAACCCTGCAGCGAAAGGTGAGCTGAACATCAATGAAACACTCGCTAAGCAAGTGATTGGTGCAGCGAACCAGATTATGGGGCTCACTGGTGAGCAAAACCGCATTAACCCATTCCAAGTCATGCAGTGGCCAGGTGTGATGGAAACGCCAGAGCAAGATATGGACACCATCAACAAAGCACTACTAGACGGCTTTGAGGGTGCACTGAGTGACTTCATCGAAGCGCGTGGTCGTGAAGGTGAAAACATGAAGGCGTTGATCGTTCAGCGTTTAGATGCCATCACAGAAGAAGTGGTGAAGGTTCGCGCTCGCATGCCAGAAATCATCGAATGGCAACGTGAACGTCTACTGGGCAAATTTGAAGAAGCCAAGATTGAGCTTGATGCCTCTCGCGTTGAGCAAGAGTTGATTCTTCTGGCGCAAAAATCTGACGTAGCAGAAGAGCTAGACCGTCTAGACTCTCACGTTAAAGAAACCAACAGCATCATGAAAAAAGGTGGCGCAGTCGGTCGTCGTCTCGACTTTATGATGCAAGAGTTTAACCGCGAGTCGAACACGCTCGCGTCTAAGTCTATCAGTACGGATATCACTGCATCAGGTGTTGAGCTTAAGGTGTTGATTGAGCAGATGCGTGAGCAGATTCAGAATATTGAATAATTCTGTTGAATGATAAAAAAGCAGGCTGATGCCTGCTTTTTTATTGCTTGTGTACCGCGCTCAAATTAACCGCTCCCTCACACGAGTCGTGCTCCCGTGTTAGCGGAGGTATACTCAACGTTCGCACCAGGCCTCAAGAAGATTCCTGCCTACGTAGTGCACGGCCAGTGGAATGACGGCGCTTTAGAGTTCTTAGAAAACAAAATTTATCGTCACCCCTGCGCAGGCAGGGGTCTTCTCAACGCTCGCGCCAAGCCTCAATTAGATTCCTGCCTGCGCAGGAATGACGAGAGCCGCTGTGTGCAGGTTCAATATTTACAAGTGACTACAACAACACCAAGTAAGTCATAAACAGCGCCGACAACACATAGATCACCGGATGAACCTCTCTACCCTTGCCTGCCACAACCATACTAAATGCATAACTGATAAAGCCCATCGCCATACCGTTTGCTGGTGAGAAGCTCAGCACGGTAAACATAATGGTAAAGAAGGCAGCGATGCGCGACTCTTTTTTGTCCCACTTAATATCGCCTAGGCGACCAATCATGTAAATACCAACCACAACCATCGCTGGTGCCACCATGGCCGCAGAGAACAATGAGAATAGCGGGTATAGGAATAGAGACACAAAGAACAAACCGGCTACTACAACTGCCGCTAGGCCGGTTTTCGCACCTTGAGAAGACGCGATGCCCGACTCAGAGAATGCTGTAACCGACGTAGTACCAAGCAGCGAGCCCATTACTGTACCACCCGCATCAGCGACGAGCGCTGAACGAGCATTTGGCACCTTGCCGTCTTTGTCGATGATGCCAGCGTCACGGCCCACACCCACAATCGTGCTCAAACCATCGAAGAAGTCGACAATTAAAAAGATAATCACGATGAACAGCAGATCAAACATCTTCTCTGCCGTTAGACCAGAGAAATCGAAGATAGCACCAAAGCTACCTGCCATGCTTGGTGGCATCGCGACGAGCTGATCTGGAATTGGTGCGTTGCTTGTACCCATAAAGGTGTCAGCAAGGATGGTCAGAACGATGGCTGATATGAACGAAATAAACGTCGCCAGCTTGATATCGCGAACCATACAACCCAGCGCAATAAAGATACTGATGTAAGCGATCATAACCTGAGGGTTCAGGATATCGCCCATGCTCACCAAGATGATTGGGTTTGAAACGATGATACCGGCGTTCTTAAGCCCTAAGAAGGCGATAAACAAGCCGAGCGATACGGTAATCGCCAGCTTTAGGTCTTCTGGAATCGATTCGATCATTGCTTTACGGATCTTAGTCATTGATAAGATCAAGTAGATGATGCCCGAGAAGAAGATACCCAGTAGCGCTTCATGCCAAACCAGAGCCACTGAGCCGCTAAGAAGCATGCCTTTAAAGAAGCCATTCATGCTCATACCAGGTGCAAGCATCACTGGGTAGTTACCAAAGAAACCCATAATTAGAGTCGCAAATGCCGCAGCTAACGCCGTTGCAGTGAATACCGCGCCGCGGTCCATGCCGGGAATATCACCCAAGATGGCTGGGTTCACCGCTAGGATGTAGCTCATCGCTAGAAACGTAATAAAACCTGCATATACCTCGGTGCCGATCGTAGATTTACGCTCGCTCACCTTGAAGGTAGCTTCGATAAAAGAGGGGTTGGCTTGCCTTTGGCCAGCTAATTCTGCACTCACAGTGGAACCTTTAAAGATAGAAATGACGGAGACGCAAACGTATGCGCGACAAAAATAATGGCGCGAATTCTAATCAGCCAGAGAAATAAATCAATGTTTTTCTTGTTGGTTTTTATCGCTTAAAAAACAAAACCTTGATAAATAAGCAAACGTTTGCTTTGAATATTGCGTCTCAACTCTCGGCACCTACCCCGTGCGCCTTATGCAAGTCCTCACATCAAAGAGAAGACAGCTTGTCGTGCTGCCCTCAATCATGATACTCTTCGCCTCCATTTTTCTGGCCGAAATTTCAGCACTTGGGCCAGTGTTTTATCTAAAATAGAAGAGTGCATCGCGCAGCTTCTATTCCTTCAACCCAAGAATGCGGACACTGACAAATGATTGGTAAAGGCACCCTGTATATCGTATCGGCACCAAGCGGCGCTGGTAAATCGAGCTTAATTGCAGCTATGTTGGAAAAAAACCCAACCTACGCAATGAAGGTTTCTGTTTCTCACACCACTCGCGGCATGCGCCCTGGTGAAGAAGACGGCGTGCACTACCACTTTGTTGAAAAATCAGAGTTTGAGTCACTGATTGAGCAAGGCGCATTTCTAGAGTACGCCGAAGTGTTTGGTAACTACTACGGTACGTCTCGCCTGTGGATTGAAGAAACGCTAGAGAAAGGCATCGATGTCTTCCTAGATATCGACTGGCAAGGCGCGCGTCAGATCCGCGAGCAAATGCCAGAAGCGAAAAGCGTCTTTATTCTTCCGCCTTCAAACAGTGAACTTGAGCGCCGCCTAAACGTGCGCGGTCAAGACAGCGACGAAGTGATCGCAAAACGCATGAGCGAAGCAAAATCAGAAATGTCACATTACAACGAGTACGACTATGTTATCGTCAACGATGACTTTGATGGCGCACTTGTTGATTTTAAAGCGATTTTGCGTGCTGAGCGTTTGAAGCAAGACAAGCAAGCGGTGAAATATAAAGGCATGCTGGATGCTTTGCTAGCTGGATAGAAAGCCGTCATCCTCACGAAAGTGAGGATCTTTATCAGCGAGTATCGTGCTCAAATTATATGAGTCACTCGCCGCACGAGATCCCCTTTTTCAAGGGGATGACGAATGTGCTACTTCGAAGGTAGCGCGCAATTAAAACCTAAGTAACAGTAGCTAAACGGATCATTTGTGATCTAGAATCTAAATGTAATAGCCTGTATACTTTCTCGTCATCAAAAATTTAGTTAACTATTGGAGTTCTTATGGCACGCGTAACTGTTCAAGACGCTGTTGAAAAAGTTGGCAACCGCTTCGACCTAGTTCTTATTTCGGCTCGCCGCGCACGTCAGATGCAAATCGGTGGTAAAGATGCACTAGTGCCAGAAGAAAATGATAAGCCAACGGTTATCGCTCTACGCGAAATCGAAGAAGGCTTGATCACGAAAGAAGTACTAGACGCACGCGAGCGTCAAGAGCAGCAAGAGCAAGAAGCTGCAGAACTAGCGGCAGTAAGCAGCATCGCTCACAACCGTTAATTCGACCTATCCAATCAGAGTTCCATCGACTTTCGGGCCTATAATTTGTACCTATTCGATAGCCTTAAAGACGTTGCCCAAGAATACCTAACAGAGCCTCAAATTGAGGCTCTGCGTCAATCTTATGTGGTAGCAAGAGATGCCCATGAAGGGCAGACCCGCTCTAGCGGTGAACCTTACATCATCCACCCTGTAGCGGTTGCTCGTATCCTCGCAGAAATGCGTCTGGATATCGAAACTCTGCAAGCAGCACTGTTGCATGATGTCATTGAAGATACGGAAGTCACCAAAGAAGAGCTAGAAGAACAGTTTGGCAACACCGTCGCGGAACTCGTGGACGGCGTCTCTAAGCTCGACAAGCTAAAATTCCGAGATCGCAAAGAAGCTCAAGCGGAAAACTTCCGCAAGATGGTGCTTGCCATGGTGCAAGACATCCGCGTGATCTTGATTAAGCTCAGTGACCGTACTCATAACATGCGTACATTGGGCGCGCTTCGTCCGGACAAGAAACGCCGTATTGCTCGTGAAACCCTAGAGATCTACGCGCCGCTTGCGCATCGTCTCGGTATTCACAACATCAAGACCGAGCTTGAAGAGTTAGGTTTTGAAGCACTTTATCCAAACCGTTATCGCGTTCTAAAAGAAGTAGTGAAAGCTGCTCGTGGTAACCGTAAGGAAATGATCCAGCGTATCCATAGCGAGATCGAAGGCCGCCTCGGTGAGGTTGGTTTGAACTGTCGCGTGTTGGGTCGTGAGAAGAACCTGTTCTCCATCTATAACAAGATGAAAACCAAAGAGCAGCGCTTCCACACCATCATGGATATCTACGCCTTCCGCGTTATCGTGGACACGGCGGACACCTGCTATCGCGTACTTGGTCAAGTACATAGCCTGTATAAGCCCCGTCCAGGTCGCATGAAAGATTACATTGCGGTACCAAAGGCGAACGGCTATCAATCCCTTCACACCTCTATGGTTGGTCCTCACGGTGTCCCTGTTGAAGTACAGATTCGTACTGAAGACATGGACCAGATGGCTGACAAGGGTGTGGCAGCGCATTGGGCATACAAAGGCAATGGCGACCGCACTGGCACTACTGCGCAAATCAAAGCACAGCGCTGGATGCAAAGCCTGCTTGAGCTACAGCAAAGCGCAGGTAACTCATTTGAATTTATCGAAAACGTAAAATCCGATCTGTTCCCAGATGAGATTTACGTGTTCACACCAAAAGGTCGTATCGTCGAGCTACCACTCGGCGCGACAGCAGTCGACTTTGCTTATGCGGTGCATACCGATGTCGGTAACACCTGTGTGGGCGCTCGCGTTGATCGTAACCCGTACCCACTAAGCAAGGCTCTGAAGAACGGTCAAACCGTTGAGATCATCAGTGCACCAGGCGCTCGTCCAAATGCGGCATGGCTAAACTATGTCGTGACGTCACGTGCTCGCACTAAGATCCGTCAGGTGCTTAAGACCATGCGTCGTGAAGAGTCTGTGGTTCTGGGTCGCCGCCTGCTTAACCATGCTTTAGGTCGCCACTCTGTTGATACCATCTACCCAGAGAACATCAACGAAGTACTCACCGACCTCAAGCTAGAGTCGCTCGACGACTTGCTTGCTGCGATTGGTCTTGGTGAGCTGATGAGCATCGTAATTGCAAGACGCTTGCTGGGTGATACGGACGAGCTAACACAAACAAGCTCTATTCCATCATCAGGTAAGAAGCTGCCAATCCGCGGAGCGGAAGGTATTCTTCTGACGTTCGCAAACTGCTGTCACCCAATTCCAGACGATCACATCATTGCCCATGTGTCGCCGGGGCGTGGTCTTGTGGTTCACCGTGAAACGTGTCCAAACGTTCGTGGTCACCAGAAAGAGCCAGATAAGTACATGGCGGTAGAGTGGAGTGACGACTACGAGCAAGAGTTCACTGCAGAACTTCAAGTCGATCTGCAAAACCACCAAGGTGCGCTTGCCGAGCTCACTAATGTGATTGCTAAGACTGGCTCGAACATTCACGGCATTTCGACGGAAGAGCGTGATGGTCGTTTGTATACTGTGACGGTATTGCTGACAACCAAAGACCGTGTGCACCTTGCTGGCATCATGAAGCGCATTCGCGTTATGCCACACGCACTGCGAGTCAGACGTCGTAAGAACTAAGGCTATTGCTTGATCTAACACGGGTTCGATGAATATCGAGCCCGTTTTATTTGGAACATCCTAATGAATTTAGAACGCTACAATCGTATTCAGGAAGTGCTTAAAGCACGCCAACCCGATCTGACTTTACTGCTAGAACAAGTTCACAAGCCGAACAATGTCTCTGCCGTCATTCGCACGGCTGACGCCGCCGGTGTGCACAAGGTCCACGCCGTTTGGCCTGATGAGAAAATGCGCACCCTAAGCCACACCTCAGCAGGCGCACGTAACTGGGTGGAAGTTGAAACTCACGACACGGTCGCAGACGCGGTGCGCGAGCTAAAAAGCCAAAGCATGCAAGTACTGGCTACCAATCTGTCTGATAACGCCGTCGACTTTCGCGAGATAGACTATACCAAGCCTACCGCTATCATTCTCGGCGGCGAGAAGAACGGTATTACTCAAGATGCGCTCGGTGAAGCGGATCAAGACATCATTATTCCTATGGTTGGCATGGTGCAGTCACTTAATGTCTCGGTTGCCAGCGCGCTTATTTTATTCGAAGCACAACGTCAGCGTCAGCTGGCAGGTATGTACGATCGCGATACGAGTGAGCTTCCAAAAGAAACCATTCACCGCATCCTCTTCGAGCGTGGTCACCCTGTTCTCGCCAAGGTCGCTAAGAAGAAAAACATGCCATATCCACCACTCGATGACGAAGGGCAGATTGTTGCTGATGAGTCGTGGTGGAAAGAGATGCAGAAGAAGTAACAAAGTTTGATTTAAGACTGGTTTTCTTTTCTGTTTGAAGCGACTCGCAATCAGAAAATGCTCAGATGGTAATCTGCCACTATTTGAGCAACCTCTATGAAGCATGCGTGCGTATACATTTTATCTTCCAATAACCACAACGTTCTTTACATTGGTGTCACCTCGCAGCTCAAACAAAGGGTTTGGCAACACAAAGCTGGTGTTGTTGACGGTTTTACTAAAAAGTACCGCGTTCACAAGTTAGTCTTTTTTGAGGGTCACCATTCGATGTACTCTGCGATTGAAAGAGAGAAGCAGGTGAAGAAGTGGAAGCGTGAATGGAAAGAGAATCTCATTAAGGGTGTTAACCCTGATTGGGTGGACTTGTATGATTCTCTGTAGTTGAGAAGTGTCACGTAGAATCGAGGTTATACATTTTTTGTCATCTCTGCGCAGGCAGAGATCTACTCAACGCACGCACCAAGCCTCAAGAAGATTCCTGTCTGCGCAGGAATGACATGAGTTTCAGGTTCATGACATTCAAAATAGTCGTCACTCCTGCGTAGGCAGGAGTCTACTCAACACGTGCACCAAGCCTCAAGAAGATTCCTGCCTGCGCAGGAATGACATGAGTTTCAGGTTCATGACATTCAAAATAGTCGTCACTCCTGCGTAGGCAGGAGTCTACTCAACACGTGCACCAAGCCTCAACAAGATTCCTGCCTGCGCAGGAATGACATGAGTTTCAGGTTCATGACATTCAAAATAGTCGTCACTCCTGCGTAGGCAGGAGTCTACTCAACGCGCGCACCAGCCTCTACAAGATTCCTGCCTGCGCAGGAATGACGCGAGTTGTAGGTTCCTGACATTCAAAATAGTCGTCACTCCTGCGTAGGCAGGAGTCTACTCAACACGCGCACCAAGCCTCTACAAGATTCCTGCCTGCGCAGGAATGACGTGAGTTGTTGGTTCTTCACACTCAAAATAGTCGTCACTCCTGAGTAGGCAGGAGTCTACTCAACGCGCGCACCAAGCCTCTACAAGATTCCTGCCTGCGCAGGAATGACGGGAGTTGTAAGTTCCCCACACTCAAAATATGCGTCACTCCTTCGTAGGCGCACGGCCAGTGGAATGACGAACTTTGAGCATGAAAGTAGACCCTTCTTATAAAACTGTACAAAAAGACAGTAAAATGCTTGAATATTCTCATCTAACACTTTGATGGATGGTGAATATGGCTCAGTTACTGTCGGCAATTCCTTTAACTTCGCTTTCTGGCGTGGGGGCAAAAGTCGCAGAGAAACTTGAAAAGGTAGGATTGCACACGGTGCAAGACCTGCTATTTCACCTACCTCATCGTTATGAAGACCGCACGCGTATTTACCCTATCGTCAAACTGCACCCCGGTCTTTGGGGTTCAGTGCAGGGTAAGGTGATGAGCAGTGATGTGGCCTTTGGTCGTCGCAAGATGCTGACGGTAAAGGTTAGCGATGGTAATGGCACCATCACACTACGCTTTTTCAACTTCACCGCAGCGATGAAGAACAACTTCTCCGAAGGACGCGTGATAGTCGCTTACGGTGAAGTAAAGCGCGGTAACCATGGTCTTGAAATCATCCATCCTGAGTACAAGTTCCATGCTGAAGGTAAAACGCCGAAGCTAGAGCAAACCCTGACGCCTATCTACCCGACAACAGAGGGTTTGAGGCAGCTCACTCTAAAGAGCTTAACCGACCAAGCCCTTAAGCTAATGGACGGCGCAGCAGTAGATGAACTCCTCCCAAGTGGCTTGTACAACCAACAAATGACGCTTGCTGAGGCGTTGCACATTATTCACCGCCCGCCACCGAACATTAACCTCGACGATTTTGATGAAGGTAAGCACCCTGCGCAGCAGCGTCTTATCATTGAAGAGTTGATGGCACAGAACCTCTCGATGTTGGCCGTGCGAAGCAAAGGTCAGCAGGACGCGGCTATCGCGCTGCAGCCTGTCGAGACGCTCAAGCACAAGCTACTCGGACAACTGCCCTTCTCACCAACAGGCGCTCAAGCTCGCGTCGTTCAAGAGATAGAAACCGATCTTCAAAAGCCAATTCCTATGATGCGATTAGTCCAGGGCGATGTGGGCTCAGGTAAAACGCTGGTTGCCGCTTTGGCTGCCGTGCGCGCCATTGAACACGGCTATCAAGTCGCCATGATGGCGCCTACTGAACTGCTTGCTGAGCAGCATGCCATTAACTTTGCCGGCTGGTTTGAGTCTATGGGCATCCAAGTCGGTTGGCTGTCTGGTAAGCAGAAAGGCAAGGCGAAAGAAGCCGAGCTAGCGCGCATCGCCAGTGGTGAAGCGCAGATGGTAGTGGGGACTCATGCGCTGTTTCAGGAGTCGGTTGAATTTAACAATCTCGCCCTTGTCATCATCGATGAACAGCACCGTTTTGGGGTCCACCAGCGTCTAGAACTGCGTGCCAAAGGTGCCAAGCAAGGCTTCTACCCACACCAATTGATCATGACGGCAACGCCAATTCCAAGAACGCTGGCGATGACCGCTTATGCTGACTTAGAAACTTCAGTTATCGATGAGCTTCCACCAGGTCGAACCCCGATTCAAACCGTCGCTATTCCCGATACTAAGCGCGATGATGTGATTGAAAGGGTTAAAAATGCCTGCCTGCATGAAGGCAAGCAAGCCTATTGGGTGTGTACCCTTATTGATGAGTCGGAAGTACTTGAAGCGCAAGCAGCAGCCGACACGGCTGAAGACCTGCAGCGCAAACTGCCCGATCTCAAAATAGGCTTAGTGCATGGCCGCATGAAGCCAGCTGAGAAGCAAGACGTTATGCAGCGCTTTAAAAACAATGAACTGCACCTATTGGTAGCGACCACGGTTATTGAAGTCGGTGTGGATGTCCCCAACTCCAGCTTGATGATTATTGAAAACCCAGAGCGCCTTGGTCTAGCTCAATTGCACCAGCTACGCGGCCGTGTGGGCCGTGGTAGCGTGGCGAGCCACTGTGTGCTGTTGTATCACTCTCCACTCTCTAAAACTGCACAGAAGCGCTTAGGCGTGCTTCGTGAGAGTAATGATGGCTTTGTGATCGCGCAAAAAGACTTGGAGATACGTGGACCGGGTGAACTACTTGGCACCAAGCAAACGGGATTGGCTGAGTTTAAGATTGCGGATTTGGTGCGCGACCAACGATTAGTGCCCGAAGTTCAGCGCATTGCGCGCCATGTTCATGAGCAATATCCAGACAACGCCAAGAAGATTATCGACCGCTGGCTGGGCGACCGAGAGTTTTACGCGAAAGCATAACTCTAGACCGAAGCAAGTAAAGTCACACGCTGTCAGCGCGTGGCTTTACCTTTCTAGGTTTCTATTCAGGTTAGGCTAATTAGAGCTTTTTATTACCCTTCGGCACAGGAAAACTCACCTGAGCCTTCAAGCCTCCACCACTGCGATTGGTAATGCTTACAGAGCCGTGATGCTGGCTGATAATTCGTTTCACGATTGCCAAGCCCAAACCGGTACCCTCACTGCCGCGGGCAGTATCACCGCGAGTGAACGGTTCGAACAAACGACCGATCTGGCTCTCTTCAATACCTGGACCATTATCCTCAATGGTGACCCAAGCCAGTTTATTATCCACCGTCATCCCTGTCGTGACCTTCACCCAACCATTACCGTAACGAACCGCATTCACTACCAGATTGGTAATGGCCCGCTTGATGGCAATTGGGCTGCCTTCGATATCTTTGATGTTCTTCATTGGCGCGTATTCAATCTGCACCTCATAGCCACCCTCGGAAGAAACAATATCAGACGAGATATCATTGAGGCTCATCGGTTCAAAAGATTGAGTATTGACCGGCTTGAGGTAATCCATGAACTGACCGATGATCTCATTACACTCTTCAGTATCACTGATGATCCCTTCCGCCAGATAGCTATCCTCTGGCGACATCATCTCTGTCGCGAGTCGAATACGAGTCAGAGGCGTGCGGATATCATGGCTGATACCGGCCATAAGCAATGTGCGGTCTTGCTCAAGCTCTTGAATGCCCTTCGCCATTTGATTGAATGCACGCGTCACAGAGCGAATCTCTGACGCGCCTCGCTCTGGTAGTGGCGGTGGGATCTCACCCTTACCCACCAGCTTCGCGGCATTCTCCAAGGCGGTTAATGGACGGTTTTGCAATCGAATAAACAGCCAACCACCCACAATGACAAGCAATGCCATGATCAAGCTATTACGAAACAGCGGCGCGAAGTCCTCTTCTTGCAGCTCAGACAAAGGAATGCGGATCAGAGAGTTTGGAAGAGCATCAATCTGCATCCAGAGAATATAACTCTCTTCGCCTAAGATAAGCCTCACCTCGGTATTGGACTGCAGCTCATCGGTCATCTCCTCACTCATCAAGTCAATAGGCAGAGCATGATTAAACTCATTCGCCATCGCACTGTCATCAGCATGAATAGTCACACCTAACTGAGCCAGCACCTGTCTGCGCAGGGGCGCGTCCATCTCAATCTGACCATCGACATCTTCGGTATCTTCCAAGAAGAACACCAACTCATGCGCCAGTATCTTGTTGAACTGCTGCAAACTTGGTACTAGCGCGTAGTTATACACCGCGTAGTACGAGAAAACCTGACTGGCGATAAGCAGAGTAAAGAACAGAAGAATGGATTGGGTGAACGAGCTACGAAAGCGCATAACGTTTCCTTTGGAGCGAAGACGAGAGTTGATAATAAACAAAAAAGGCTCTGAATCCATCCAGAGCCTTCATAAAACCAGCGAGATTATGCTTCTTTGCCGTCTGGCACGAAGACGTAACCTAAACCCCATACCGTTTGAATGTAACGAGGCTTACTTGGGTCAATCTCTAACATACGACGTAGGCGAGAGATTTGAACGTCGATTGAACGCTCCATCGCTGAGTATTCACGACCACGAGCCATGTTCATCAGTTTGTCGCGAGACATTGGCTCACGCGCGTTAGTCACTAACGCTTTAAGTACTGCAAACTCACCAGATGTGAGAGGCATCGCCTCTTCACCACGGAACATTTCACGAGTACCTAGGTTTAGTCGGAAGTCACCGAACTCAACCACAGACTCTTCTTGGCTAGGTGCACCCGGCGCTTCAATAGTCTGACGACGTAACACCGCTTTAATACGAGCCAGCAGCTCGCGTGGGTTGAATGGCTTAGGAAGGTAGTCATCCGCGCCAACCTCAAGGCCAACGATACGGTCTACCTCATCGCCCTTCGCTGTCAGCATTAGAATCGGCAACATGTTGTTGGCGTTACGTAAACGACGACAGATCGACAGGCCATCTTCACCAGGTAGCATTAAGTCCAATACCATAAGGTGAAAGTTTTCACGGGTTAACAGGCGGTCCATCTGCTCACTGTTAGCAACACTGCGTACTTGGAATCCTTGCTCTGATAAGTAACGCTCTAGTAATGCACGCAGACGTGCATCATCATCAACAACTAAAATCTTGTGATTTTCTTGCATATTCGATTCCACCACTAAAAAGGCTATCCACACACTAAATTGTCTAACACTATGACAAATCAGCGTATCAGCGGTAAATGTAACATTCCTTGCGTAAAAATTGTGCACGGAATTGTTAGAGATTATTAATTATGGTCTATATTATTCATCTTCGTCACAGTTCTATGTGATATGAGCGATGTTTATCGCATGTTGAGGAAATTTACTCCCTGAAACCTATTTAACCCTGTAGCTATATTCCTTGCGCCCGCTAACGCTTTGTAACATTCTGAAACTTGGTTTTAGCGTACGAGGCGTCGTTCTGTCATATACCCTGTATACGGTATCTTGTTTTGAATTATTCAAGGAAAGGTTATGACTCTAGCGCCCCAATGGGAACTTCATTTTTCGCGTGATAATTTTGCCCAAGCACTCAAGCACTGGCGAAGTTTCAATGGCATGTCTCAACTAGACCTCGTGGAAGCGCTGAGTTTGTCTCACCGAGCTTTTCAAGGCGTCAATCAGCCGATGCTGAGTAAATGGGAGCATGGCAATGGCCAACCTTCTCTCATGCGACGCGTTGGCGTTGCGGCGTTTTTTCAGCAGCCTTATCAGTACTCAGAAGAAGAGCTCAGGCTCATTCAAAGCGTTGAGAAATATGATCAGTTCTTTGTCGGGTTCGATACTTTATACCCATGCACTATCGATCGCTATGTCACCTACCCTTGGGACAAACTACCTGAGGTCTATAGAGAGCAGATCCTTTACGCACAAGAGAATTATCGCAACATCAGCTTTGATGATCTGATCAGTGTCATGTCTGTCAGTGAAATCCACGTGGTGGTCGCCCTTCATAACAATGCAATGGTCGGCCATATCGTTCATGGCAAAGATGGTAGCGGCCAAGACTGCCTGCTCAGTTACCTTGCCCTTGATAAAGTCCTATATCGCCAGGTTCACCGTTATACGAGTGAAATGTTTGAAGATAAAAAAGTCCTTATTACAGCCATCAAGCCATACGCTAAAACTGTCATCTCTGATATCTACATCCCTGAGAAATACAGAATTGGCGAGCTCAGCGTATATGAGTGCAACATTAATACCCTCAACGCCAACCCATTCTTTGAGCGGATACATGATGAAGGTCGGATCTTGTCACTGCTTAGTCACCACCAGAAAGTGCAAAGAGACCGCCGTCTCAATGCTGCCGAAGTTCACAGCGAGAAAAGCGCCACTCCAGCATAGATTGAGCTTTTTTGTTTTCATGGCAATATGTAGTCATGTGCGAATGAATCCACGACTCCGTAAGTGGACTCAGTTCGCAATGATGAATGGCGAAATGATTGAACAATGAAAACAAACCTAATTACCCGCGAAGGGTATGACAAACTTAAAAAAGAGCTCGATTTCTTGTGGCGTGAAGAGCGTCCTGAGGTGACGAAAAAAGTGACTTGGGCTGCGTCGCTTGGAGATCGCTCCGAGAACGCTGACTATCAGTACAACAAGAAGCGCCTGCGCGAAATTGACCGCCGCGTCCGCTACCTTCGCAAACGCCTAGAGCAAGTCACTGTGGTCGATTACTCCCCTCAGCAAGAAGGCAAAGTCTTCTTTGGCGCTTGGGTCGAGATTGAGAACGAAGATGGCGATACCATGAGCTTTCGTATTGTCGGCCCTGATGAAATCTACGGTGGTGCAAAAGGCTACATTTCCATTGATGCGCCAATGGCAAGAGCGATTTTAAAGAAAGAAGTCGATGATGAATTTGTGGTAAAGACACCAGAAGGCATCAAAGAGTGGTTTGTTAATCGAATAAGCTACAACGGTTTATAACAAAAATGGCCCAGAGAACTGGGCCATTTTTGTATTTAAATCTCAACACCAATATTACTGATGCCCTGCTCTTTCAATTCTAGGCGCAGGTCTTTAATCAGCTCAATATCACGCTCTTCACTGTCACGCAGTGGGCGGAAGATAGCCCATTGAACATCCCACTCTTCACACACGGCTTCGTTTTCTTTCTGGTTGTCGTTGGTGATCTCAACGCCAGTTTCAGCCTGCTCCAGTTGAGCAACCGTCACTACGGACTGCTGGCTGATTTTAAGACTCGATTCCAGTAGGTAATCACGGTCAAGCAAACCATGCAGAAGCGTCGACAGCGCGAAACAGGCATCAATCGCGGGGTATACGCCATACATCTCGAAATCTTCTGAGTTCGGGATGACCTCTTCTAGCTTCTCAAGCTGCTTTTCGAAGTTGATTTTAGCGGTTTTCACCGTCAGCAGTTCCCATACCGCATCCAAAATATTGCGGTACACGCGCGCTTCCGCAAACTCGGTTTGCTCACAGAACATAGCGAAGTTGGGGTACATACGTTCGCACAAACAGGTCATAAAAGTGATATGCTGCCAAGGCTCAAATTTTTCGATACGTACCTGAATAGGGTTCTTTAACATGGTCGCTCTGCCGTAGTGAATGTAGACAGCGGAAGTGTAACCAAACGGATAGGGAATAGCCAGAAATGACGACGCAAAAGCATCGCTTAGCACTTGTGACGGACAACAATGACCACTACCTAAAGCTCCTTGAAACCAAACAGTTGCCAGATCTCGAGATCACCACCGAGATCGATGGTGCAACCATCTTGCTAGCGGCACCACCAAAACTGGCACTACAACTGGGTGACGCTAAGGAGTTAGAGTGGGTTCAGTCAACGTATGCGGGTATCGATGCACTGCTTGGCGAGTCACTTCGTAAGGATTACAAGCTTACTAATGTGAAAGGTATTTTTGGTCAGCAGATTAGTGAGTATGTACTGGGTTACTCGATTGGCTATTTCCGACATTTCGACCTTTACAAGCAGCAGCAACAAAAACGTGATTGGCAGCCTCACACTTATCAATCGATGATCGGCAAACGCATGGTCATTTTTGGTACCGGCGCGATTGGTAGCCATCTTGCCAATACCGTCAAAGCCCTGGGGATAATCCCTGTAGGCATTAATCGCACCGGAATCCCACCAAGACAAAGTGCCTTTGCAGAGACCTACCATATCAATGAGGCGGGCAAAGCGCTTGAAAGTGCGAATATCATCGTCAACACGCTCCCTAATACGCCATCTACTGACGGCCTTTTCGATGAGCGCCTATTTGCGGCTTGTCGCCATGCGCTGTTTTTTAATGTTGGCCGCGGTCAAACGGTGGATGGCAACGCTCTGCTTAACGCCTTGGAGCGCGGCAACCTGGTGCATGCGTTTTTGGATGTGTTTATTGATGAGCCTATCTCGCAAGAGTGCCCTTACTGGAGTAATCCAAACGTAACGGTGACGCCTCATATAGCGGCAATAAGTTTTCCTGAGCAGGTGGTCGAGATATTTGCTGAGAATTATCTGCGTTGGCGTGATGGGTTTCAGCTGCAGAATTTGATTGATTTTGAGCGTGGGTATTAGGGTGGTATTTAAGCTTTTGGATCACCATGATCCAAAAGCTCTATGACCTAAACGGATACAGCTAGTTTGCAGGATACTCCTCAAACATCTTATGAACCTGCTCCTGTACAAATACATCTCTGTCGGCCGGCTCCATGGTCTCGGTTAGCTGACGCTGTGAGACTGAGCGCCACACCACGTCATTGGTTTTTGGGTCAACAAGCTCGACCGCCAACTTACCAAATTTTTTCTCCTTCACTCGTGTTGGGGTACGGACGCCCACACCATAGCCGCTGTTGTACCCACCCGTGCCGATACCAAATCCAAAGCTAGGGCCATCAGCTCTTAATTCTGTGCCCTCAAGGATGTCATAGCGCACGACCAAGTCGGCCCCCTGTTCCACCATAGAAAAACCTCGAACATTGAGCTCGTTATCAACGGCTTGTTTGATGCGGGCACCATCTAGGCTAACTGGCACCTCAGCGTTTTCTTGGTATTGATACGTGTTGAACGCAGCGAAGTTGACGCTAGAGTTGTAGTCGGTTGCGACGTCTGAGGCACAACCGGTGAGAAACAGCAGCGAAGCTAGAAAGGGAACAAGCACTTTAAACATAGGGTTGCCTCACAACACAAGACCTAGTTAAAGCGTAGTCAAAGTGAGACAAAAATGCCGTTACTCCCTTTTGGGAAATAACGGCATCTCAATATTTAGACGACAGTAATTAGAAATGGATTACTTGTGGTATGGCTTAGATAGCTCGTGAACGGCCTCTACAAACACACCAGCATTCTCTGGTGGTACATCCAAGTGGATGCCGTGACCTAGGTTGAATACATGACCTGTACCACCGTCGCCAAAGCCTTCCAGGATGGTCGCCACTTCTTCACGAATACGCTCAGGTTGAGCGTAAAGCATAGATGGATCCATGTTACCCTGAAGTGCCACTTTATCGCCTACGCGAGCTTTCGCATCGGCAATGTTGATGGTCCAGTCTAAACCGACCGCATCACAACCTGTTGCAGCGATTTGCTCTAGCCACATACCGCCGTTCTTAGTGAACAAGGTCACTGGAACGCGGCGACCTTCATTTTCACGGATAAGGCCATCGACAATCTTATGCATGTACTGAAGTGAGAACAGGTTGTAATCGCGAGGTGTTAAGACGCCACCCCAAGTATCAAATACCATTACAGACTGAGCACCTGCTTTGATCTGAGCATTTAGATATTCGATAACACTGTCTGCTAGCTTATCAAGAAGTGCATGCAGGATTTGTGGCTCTGCGTACATCATCTTCTTGATTTTAGTGAAGGCTTTCGAGCTGCCACCTTCAACCATGTAAGTAGCCAAAGTCCACGGGCTACCAGAGAAACCAATCAGCGGAACATCACCATTCAAGTCTTTACGGATCTGACGGACGGCGTTCATTACGTACTTTAGCTCGCCTTCTGGATCTGGTATACCAATCTTGTCGACATCTGCTTTGCAGGTAATTGGACGCTCAAACTTAGGACCTTCACCCGCTTCAAAGTACAAACCTAGGCCCATTGCATCAGGAATCGTCAAGATGTCAGAAAATAGAATGGCGGCATCCAGTGGGAAACGGCGTAGCGGCTGAAGAGTCACCTCAGACGCTAGCTCTGCATTCTTACACAGTGACATGAAATCACCCGCTACTGAGCGAGTCTCACGGTATTCTGGAAGGTAACGGCCCGCTTGGCGCATCATCCATACTGGTGTGTAGTCTACAGGTTGCTTTAACAACGCTCGAAGATAGCGATCGTTCTTTAATTCCGTCATTCTTTTTTCTCCAATTCGAAAGGCGTTAGTTTACCGCTATTCATTCATGGTTGGCAGCCTTAGATAACAATTCTTTTACCAAAATTTGAGGGTCATCGCCTGTGCTGCGCCACCGCTCAAAAAAGAGTCACTTTGCAAAGCAGATCATATTATCAATACGCAGTTTTGAGGTGAGTTTGCCAAGGACCAAAAGGAATGTTAAAAGTTTGTTTGCTAGCGAAAATTACAATAATACTACTGAGTCTCTAGACTCAGCATCTCATAACGACATCTTACTTACCCCCTCCGCACGCGGAGGGTTTTTTTTGTCATTTTTCTGCCGCAGCCGCCTCGACGGTCGCATGAATAAGCGATCTGGCAATAGTTCCTTCAGGCGCGACCAAGGGAAGCTCATTAGTATTAAACCACTGTGCGTCTTTGAGCTCACTGTAGTCTGGTTTGATATCCCCACTCTCATAGTCAGCTAGAAACGCCATCATCATGCTCGAAGGAAATGCCCATGGCTGACTGCCAAAATAACGAATATTGGCAACCTTGATGCCTGTCTCCTCTTCCACCTCACGGGCAACGCAAGTTTCTAGTGTTTCCCCCACTTCTAGGAACCCGGCGATAACCGTGTACATGCCGCCTGCATGGCGATTATGCTGTGCCAGCAAGATATCTTGCCCTTTGCGCACGGCGACGATAATGCAGGGAAAGATACGTGGATAATGCAGCGTTCGGCAGTCTTGGCACTGCATAGCGAGCTGATTGTGGTTGAGGTGATTGCGACCTCCGCATTGAGGACAAAAACGCATAGACTGGCTCATATAGCCATATTGAATTGCTTTGGAGATTTGATGGAACAGCGTCTCTGGGAGATGAAGCAATTCGCGCAGTGAGGTTAGCTCTCGCTCTCCTTCTAGGTCGGCATCGTTAAGCCACATCACGGGCTTACCTTCAAACGCCCCTACTTTTATTGCCTGATGAGCAGGCAGTGAAAACTGCTCTGCCGAACCAAGCGGCACATCACCGTCTGCAAGCCAAAGTTCATTCCCTGACACCACACACCAATAAGCCTGGCGAATGACCTTTTCACTTTTTTTTAACATCATGAATCCTCTTCACTTGCAGTTCGTCCATTTTACTGGCAATCTAAATTCATACCAGCTAGAAAACTCGAAATTCTAATTCTGGTGAATGAGAAACGAATTCTCTTTTACTCTTTGTCGTTACAAAGCGTGCAGCTGCCAATTGCAGTGCCGATCATGAGGACATGGTCATGTTAAATAAATTCAAACAAGTACAAGAACAATGGGGTGGCTCTAGCGAAGTCATCGACCACTGGCTAGAAACAAGACAAGCGCTTATTGTTGAATACTGTAAGCTCGGTTCCCTTCAACCCGCTCAAGCCCAATCTAACGTGGTTGAGCTTCCCTCTGCGAAAGAAATCAGCTCCTTTTGTGATCATCTCGTCGACTACATCTCTGAAGGCCACTTTAAGATCTACGACATGGTGATGGATAAGTGGAAGGCGACTGGCTTTAAGACCAACGATGATATCGATGCGACCTACGCTAAGATCGTTCTCACCACAGACCCATTACTTGAGTTCAACGACAAATATGTACAAGTATCATTTGAAGATGAGCTTCCGGGTTTCGAGGACGATATGTCTAAAGTTGGTGAGATACTTGAGCTGCGCTTTGAAGTGGAAGATAAGCTGATTCAGTTGATCGCGGATAGTTTGGCGATTCCGCCAGGTGCGTAAGCAATAGTGCAATAGTTAGCATTTCTGAATCCAGAATTACCGTCACTCCACTAGCCGCGCTCCTGCGCAGGAAGGGGTTACTCAAAGCGTGCACCAAGCCTCTAGAAGATTCCTGCCTACGCAGGAATGACATACGTTGTGGAGCAATCACGTCTAAATAAATCGTTATGCCCCAAATAGCGACTACGCGCCTAAAAATGCTAGCATTTGCATACTAAAAATAGCCACACTCAAAATGACCGTCACCCCTGCGCAGGCAGGGGTCTACTCAAAGCGTGTACCAAGCTTCAAGAAGATTCCTGCCTGCGCAGGAATGACGTGCGCTATGGAGCCATCAAGACTAAGCAATCCCATCACTCCAATTGTCGCGCGCCGACGCAGGCAAGGGGGCTACTCAACGCACCTGCCAAATCTCAGGATTCCAGACACAAAAAAGGCGCCTTTCGGCGCCTTTTGTCATTTCGCTCTGCGATTACTCGTCAGAAGAGAAACCTGCGTTTAGTAGTGCAGCTAGGTTGTCCGTCGCTTGTTCAGCTGATGGACCTTCTTGAGCTTCGTCACGCTTAGCTTGACGGTCTTGGTGATACGCAAAACCAGTACCCGCTGGGATCAGACGACCCACGATAACGTTCTCTTTCAGACCACGTAGGTCATCACGCTTACCAGATACCGCTGCCTCTGTTAGTACGCGCGTCGTTTCTTGGAACGATGCTGCAGAGATGAACGATTCTGTTGCTAGCGATGCCTTAGTGATACCTAGTAGGTCACGCTCGAAACGTACAAGTTCTTTGCCTTCAGCTTCTAGCTGACGGTTTGCGATCTTAACGCTTGAGTATTCAACCTGCTCGCCTGGTAGGAACTCAGAGTCACCAGCATGAGTGATAGTACACTTACGTAGCATTTGACGAACGATAGTCTCGATGTGCTTATCGTTAATCTTTACACCCTGTAGACGGTATACTTCTTGAACTTCGTTCGCGATGTATTGAGTCACAGCGTGAATACCACGTAGACGTAGAATGTCATGCGGAGTTTCTGGACCATCAGCGATTACGTCACCACGCTCTACGCGCTCACCTTCGAACACGTTTAGCTGACGATGCTTAGGAATCATCTCTTCGTAGTTATCGCCACCATCACGAGTGATGATTAGACGACGCTTACCTTTCGTCTCTTTACCGAATGAAACGGTACCAGAGTGCTCAGCAAGGATTGCTGGCTCTTTTGGCTTACGAGCTTCGAATAGGTCCGCAACGCGAGGTAGACCACCGGTGATATCTTTGTTACCGCCAGATTTCTGTGGAATACGTGCTAGCGTATCACCCACACCTACTTCTGCGCCATCTTCGATGTTCACGATCGCTTTACCAGGTAGGAAGTAAAGTGCTGGCATTTCAGTGCCTGCGATCATTACGTCGTTACCTTGCTCATCAACAAGTTTGATTGCTGGACGCATATCTTTACCTGCTGCTGGGCGAGCTGCCGCTTCTGTTACTTCGCTTGAAGATAGACCTGTTAGGTCATCTGTTTGACGAGAAACAGTTACGCCATCGATCATGTCTACGAATTGGATGCGACCTGCTACTTCAGTGATGATTGGAAGCGTGTGCGCTTCCCAGTTCGCTACTGTTTCACCAGCTTGAACTGCATCGCCGTCACCTTTAGTCAGTAGTGAACCGTAAGGAAGTTTGTGCTTCTCTTTGGTACGACCGAACTCATCGATGATCGTCATTTCTGACGCACGAGAGGTGATAACCAGTTTCTTATCTTTGTTGATAACAAACTTAGCGTTGTGAAGTTTCACAGAACCTGTGTTCTTAGCTTGGATGCTGTTCTCTGCTGCTGCAGTAGATGCCGCACCACCGATGTGGAACGTACGCATCGTAAGCTGTGTACCCGGCTCACCGATAGACTGAGCAGCGATAACGCCCACTGCTTCGCCTTGGTTCACTAGGTGACCACGTGCTAGGTCACGACCGTAACACTGTGCACAACAACCGAAGTCTGCATCACAGGTAACTACTGAGCGCACTTTCATGCTGTCTACAGAGTTATCTTCCATGATCTGACACCACTTCTCATCAATCAGAGTATTACGTGGGATCAGAACTTCTTCAGTACCTGGCTTAAGAACGTCTTCAGCAACTACACGACCCAGCGCAAGTTCAGAAAGTGCAACTTTAACGTCACCACCTTCGATGTGCGGAGTCATTAGGATACCTTCGTGCGTACCACAGTCGTGCTCGTGAACAACTACGTCCTGAGCAACGTCTACTAGACGACGAGTTAGGTAACCCGAGTTCGCTGTTTTCAGTGCTGTATCCGCAAGACCCTTACGAGCACCGTGCGTTGAGATAAAGTACTGAAGTACGTTTAGACCTTCTTTAAAGTTCGCGGTGATTGGCGTCTCGATGATTGAACCATCTGGACGTGCCATTAGACCACGCATACCAGCAAGCTGACGAATCTGAGCTGCAGAACCACGAGCGCCCGAGTCAGCCATCATGTAGATGCTGTTGAACGACTCTTGTTGTTCTTCTTCACCGTCACGGTTGATAACCGTTTCAGATGATAGGTTGTCCATCATCGCTTTCGCTACGCGATCGTTGGTCGATGCCCAAATATCGATCACTTTGTTGTAGCGCTCACCCGCTGTTACAAGACCAGATTGGAACTGATCCTGGATTTCGCGAACTTCTTCTTCTGCTGATTCGATCTCGTCGTACTTCGCTTGAGGTACAACCATGTCATCGATACCAACAGATACACCTGAAAGTGCTGCGTAAGCAAAACCAGCGTACATAACTTGGTCAGCGAAGATTACAGTGTCTTTTAGACCCAGCTTGCGGTAAGCCTCGTTCAGTAGGTTAGAGATTTGCTTCTTACCTAGCTTTTGGTTTACCAAGCTGAATGGAAGACCTGCTGGCACGATTTGCCATAGCATTGCACGACCGATAGTGGTATCAACCATCTTAGTCTCAGTTGTGCTGTTGCCGTCTTCGTCAACGACAGTTTCAGTGATACGTACTTTTACGCGAGCGTGTAGCTCTGCGCTCTTAGTACGGTATGCCTTCTCAGCCTCTTCAGGGCCAGCAAGGTACATACCTTCACCTTTCACGTTGATCTTGTCACGTGTCATGTAGTACAGACCCAATACAACGTCCTGAGAAGGTACGATGATCGGATCACCTGATGCTGGCGACAGAATGTTGTTTGTCGACATCATCAGAGTACGAGCTTCAAGCTGTGCTTCTAGAGTTAGAGGCACGTGAACCGCCATTTGGTCACCATCGAAGTCCGCGTTGTACGCCGCACACACTAGTGGGTGTAGCTGAATCGCTTTACCTTCGATTAGTACTGGTTCGAACGCCTGGATACCAAGACGGTGAAGTGTTGGTGCACGGTTCAATAGTACTGGGTGTTCGCGGATTACTTCGTCTAGGATATCCCAAACGATCGCTTCTTCGCGCTCTACCATTTTCTTAGCTGCTTTGATTGTCGTCGCCATGCCACGAGTTTCTAGCTTGCTGTAGATAAATGGTTTGAATAGCTCTAGTGCCATCTTCTTAGGAAGACCACACTGGTGCAGACGAAGGTATGGACCTACTGTGATTACAGAACGGCCAGAGTAGTCTACACGCTTACCTAGTAGGTTCTGACGGAAACGACCTTGTTTACCCTTGATCATATCAGCAAGAGATTTCAGAGGACGCTTGTTCGAACCTGTGATCGCACGACCGCGACGACCGTTATCTAGAAGGGCATCAACAGACTCTTGCAGCATACGCTTTTCGTTACGTACGATGATGTCCGGAGCCGCTAGCTCTAGAAGACGCTTCAAACGGTTGTTACGGTTGATTACGCGACGGTATAGGTCGTTCAGATCAGACGTTGCGAAACGGCCGCCATCTAGTGGTACTAGAGGACGTAGATCTGGCGGAAGTACCGGAAGCACAGTTAGGATCATCCACTCAGGGTTGTTACCTGATTGAATAAACGCTTCAACTAGCTTCAGACGCTTAGTGATTTTCTTACGCTTAGTTTCTGAGTTTGTAGACTCAAGCTCTTCGCGCATCATCTCTGCTTCAGCGTGCATGTCCATAGTAGACAGCAGATCTTTGATCGCTTCTGCACCCATCTTAGCAGTGAACTCATCACCCCATTCTTCTAGACGATCAAGATACTCTTCTTCAGTAAGCATCTGTGATTTTTCTAGATCCGTCATACCCGGCTCTGTTACTACGTACATTTCGAAGTAAAGAACGCGCTCGATATCACGTAGTGGGATGTCCATTAGCAAACCGATACGAGATGGTAGCGATTTTAGGAACCAGATGTGAGCTACTGGAGACGCAAGCTCGATGTGGCCCATGCGGTCACGACGAACTTTAGTTTGTGTAACTTCTACACCACACTTCTCACAGATAACACCACGGTGCTTCAGACGCTTATATTTGCCACAAAGACATTCGTAGTCTTTAACTGGACCAAAGATACGCGCACAGAACAGACCATCGCGCTCAGGCTTGAACGTACGATAGTTGATAGTTTCTGGTTTTTTAACTTCACCAAAAGACCATGAACGAATCATGTCAGGTGAAGATAGACCGATTTTGATTGCATCAAATTCTTCGGTCTTATGCTGTGCTTTTAGAAAGTTTAATAAGTCTTTCACAATCAGCTCCTGTAAGGAGTTTAAAAAGGAACCCGCTAGGTCAGCAAACCTGTGCGAGCCCCTTTTCTACCAGATAATCCAGAGGGATTATTCGTCTTCTAGCTCGATGTTGATACCTAGCGAGCGGATCTCTTTCAACAGTACGTTGAACGATTCTGGCATGCCAGGTTCCATGCTGTGGTTACCATCGACGATGTTTTTGTACATCTTCGTACGGCCGTTAACGTCATCAGACTTAACCGTTAGCATTTCTTGAAGCGTATATGCAGCACCGTATGCTTCTAGTGCCCATACTTCCATCTCACCGAAACGCTGACCACCGAACTGAGCTTTACCACCAAGTGGTTGCTGAGTTACTAGGCTGTACGAACCAGTTGAACGAGCGTGCATCTTGTCATCAACAAGGTGGTTTAGTTTCAGCATGTACATGTAACCGACAGTTACAGGACGCTCAAACGCATCACCAGTACGACCGTCAAACAGAGTTAGCTGACCAGATTCTGGTAGGTCACCCAGTTTTAGAAGTTCTTTAATAGACTTCTCAGACGCACCGTCAAAGACAGGTGTAGCAATCGGTAGACCGCCACGTAGGTTCTTAACTAGAGTACGTACTTCGTCATCAGACAGTGATGCAATATCAACGTTCTGACGAGTACCACCTAGATCGTAAACCTTCTGCAGGAACTCGCGGAATTTCGCTAGTTCTTGCTGCTCTTTCACCATCTGGTTGATCTTGTCACCGATACCTTTCGCTGCCAGACCTAAGTGAACCTCAAGGATCTGACCGATGTTCATACGCGAAGGTACACCCAGTGGGTTAAGTACGATGTCTACAGGCTGACCTTTCTCATCGTAAGGCATGTCTTCAACAGGGTTGATCTTAGAGATTACACCCTTGTTACCGTGACGACCCGCCATCTTATCACCAGGCTGGATACGACGTTTAACCGCTAGGTAAACTTTAACAATCTTAAGAACGCCAGGCGCTAGATCATCACCTTGAGTGATCTTACGACGCTTAGTTTCAAACTTCTTATCGAAGTCTGCTTTTAGCTCGTCGTACTGCTCTGCAAGTTGCTCAAGCTGAGTTTGCATTGCATCGTCTTCTAGCGTTAGCTCTAGCCACTTCTTACGATCGATAGTATCTAGTTTAGCGTCAGAGTAACCACCTTGAAGTAGTACAGCTTTCACACGGTTTAGAAGGCCACCCTCAAGAATCTGGAATTCTTCAGTTAGGTCTTTCTTCGCTTCTTTCAGCTGCATTTGCTCAATTTCTAGAGCACGCTTGTCTTTCTCTACGCCATCGCGAGTGAAGACTTGAACGTCAATGATGGTACCTGAAATAGAGTTAGGTACACGTAGTGAAGTATCTTTAACATCAGATGCTTTTTCACCGAAGATCGCACGTAGTAGCTTCTCTTCTGGAGTCAGCTGAGTTTCACCTTTAGGCGTTACTTTACCAACTAGGATGTCGCCACCCTTAACTTCAGCACCGATGTAAACGATACCTGACTCGTCTAGTTTAGACAGAGCAGACTCACCTACGTTTGGAATATCCGCTGTGATCTCTTCAGAGCCCAGCTTAGTATCACGTGCCACACAAGACAGTTCTTGGATGTGGATAGTCGTGAAGCGGTCTTCTTGAACTACGCGCTCAGATACTAAGATCGAGTCTTCGAAGTTGTAACCGTTCCAAGGCATGAACGCGATACGCATGTTTTGACCAAGCGCTAGCTCACCAAGGTCTGTTGAAGGACCATCAGCAAGAACGTCACCGCGTGCTACTGGCTCGCCAGGTAGTACGGTTGGGCGCTGGTTAATACAAGTGTTCTGGTTCGAACGCGTGTACTTAGTCAGGTTGTAGATATCGATACCTGCTTCGCCAGGGATCAGCTCGTCTTCGTTAACTTTAATAACGATACGAGAAGCATCTACAGACTGAACTGTACCGCCACGTTTAGCTACTGCTGTTACACCAGAGTCAACCGCTACGTTGCGCTCGATACCAGTACCAACTAGAGGCTTATCAGCCTTAAGTGTTGGAACAGCCTGACGTTGCATGTTCGCACCCATCAATGCACGGTTCGCATCATCGTGTTCTAGGAACGGGATAAGCGATGCAGCGATAGATACTACTTGGTTTGTTGCAACGTCCATGTAGTTAACATGGTCGCGTGGGTGAAGACCAGATTCACCTTTTTGACGTGCTGTGATTAGCTCGTCAGCAAAAGAGCCTTCTTCCGTTAGCGCAGCGTTAGCCTGAGCGATAACGAATTGGCCTTCTTCGATTGCTGATAGGTAATCAACTTCGTCAGTTACTACACCATCAACAACGCGGCGGTACGGAGTTTCTAGGAAACCGTACTCGTTACAGCGCGCGAATGCTGATAGAGAGTTAATTAGACCGATGTTCGGACCTTCAGGCGTTTCGATAGGACATAGACGACCGTAGTGAGTTACGTGTACGTCACGTACTTCGAAGCCAGCACGCTCACGAGTTAGACCACCAGGACCCAATGCAGAAATACGACGCTTGTGCGTTACTTCTGAAAGCGGGTTGTTCTGGTCCATAAACTGAGATAGCTGTGAAGAACCGAAGAATTCTTTAACTGCCGCAGAGATAGGCTTCGCGTTGATTAGGTCTTGAGGCATGATTGCATCAAGGTCACCTAGGCTCAAACGCTCTTTCACTGCACGCTCAACACGTACAAGACCAACACGGAATTGGTTCTCAGCCATTTCACCTACAGAACGGATACGACGGTTACCTAGGTGGTCGATATCATCGACTTCACCGATACCGTTACGGATCGCGATAAGCTTCTTCATCACTTCGATGATGTCAGTCTCATCCAGCGTACCCTGCTCTAGAGCATCTTCACGTAGGATAGAGCTGTTAAACTTCATACGACCAACAGTCGATAGGTCATAACGCTCTTCAGAGAAGAATAGGCTTTCGAATAGTGCTTCTGCAGCTTCTTTTGTTGGCGGCTCACCAGGGCGCATCATGCGGTAGATTTCTACCAGTGCAGAGATGCGGTCTACCGTGCTGTCGACACGTAGAGTGTCAGACATGAACGGACCGTGGTCTAGATCGTTCGTAAATAGAACTTCTAGTTTCTTAACGCCTGCCTGAGATAGGTTCGCTAGTGCTTCTAGGCTGATCTCTTGGTTTGCACCAACGATGATCTCACCTGTCGCTTCATTGATGTAGTCTTGAGAAGCTACTTTACCTACGATGTACTCGACAGGTACTTCAATGAACTCAACGCCATCTTTTTCTAGTTGACGGATGTGACGAGCAGTAACGCGACGACCAGTCTCAACATAAGTTTTGCCGTTTGCTTCGATATCGAAAGAAGCAGTCTCACCACGTAGACGCTCAGGCACCAACTCCATAAGTAGAGTTTGGTCCTTAACTTCGAAGTTTACTTTTTCGAAGAAGATATCGAGGATTTCTTGCGTAGACTTACCTAGTGCACGAAGAATGATCGATGCTGGTAGTTTACGACGACGGTCGATACGAACGTACAGGTTATCTTTCGGGTCAAACTCGAAGTCGAGCCATGAACCACGGTAAGGAATAACACGTGCGTTATAAAGAACTTTACCTGAAGAGTGAGTCTTACCCTTATCGCTGTCGAAGAACACGCCTGGGCTTCGGTGCAGCTGGGATACGATAACCCTCTCGGTACCATTGATAACGAAGGTACCATTGTCTGTCATAAGCGGAATTTCGCCCATGTAGACTTCTTGTTCTTTAATGTCTTTTACGGTACCTGCTGGTGCGTCTTTATCAAAGATAACTAGACGTAGTTTTACGCGTAGTGGCTTTGAATACGTAACGCCACGAATTTGACATTCTTTAACATCAAATACTGGCTCACCAAGACGGTAGCTAACGTATTGCAGCTCAGAGTTGCCGTTATAGCTCTGAATTGGGAATACAGAACGAAACGCAGCTTCAAGTCCGTATTGACCCTCTGGATCCTGTTCGATGAATTTGTCGAACGAATCAAGCTGGATCGATAGCAGGTATGGAATGTCCAAAACTTGTGGACGAGTACCAAAGTCCTTACGGATGCGCTTTTTCTCGGTATAAGAGTAAACCATGGGGTTCCTCAGCTCGCTGATAAGTGACCCAAACTGCCCTTCCATCCTAGTTACTTAAGGTGGAGTATGGGGCAGTGACTAACAACTGTTTACTGTAGTGACGTTGACTCTAGCGTCGAGACAACGTTTTTTGCTTGGTGCATAGACGCTTAAACAGCGGGAAAATTCATCTATGCCCTACAGCGCAAAAAGGCCGGTGGTCAATAAACCACCAGCCATTAGCCTATTCGGCTAAGAAATTAAGCAATAATTACTTAACTTCAACAGAAGCACCAGCTTCTTCTAGCTGAGCTTTAAGAGCTTCAGCTTCAGCTTTGTCAACGCCTTCTTTTAGAGGTGCTGGAGCTGAGTCTACAAGACCTTTAGCTTCTTTAAGGCCTAGACCTGTTGCGCCACGTACCGCTTTGATAACAGCAACTTTGTTACCGCCAGCAGCAGTTAGGATTACGTCGAATTCAGTTTGCTCAGCAGCAGCTTCGCCACCAGCAGCACCGCCAGCTACAACAGCAGCTGCAGCAGATACGCCGAATTTCTCTTCCATAGCTTCGATAAGCTCAACAACTTGCATTACAGACATTTCTGCAACTGCGTCTAGGATTTGCTCGTTAGTAATAGACATAACAATTCTCTTTTAAGTCAACAATAAGTTTATTTTGCAACCAGTAAAAAGCAAGCTGATTAAGCAGCTTCTTCTTGCTTCTGGTCGCGTAGTGCAGCGATAGTACGTACCAGCTTGCCTGCAGAAGCTTCTTTCATGCACATCATTAGGCGTGCAATAGCTTCGTCGTAAGTTGGTAGTGTCGCTAGTACTTCAGCATCAGTAACCGCGCCTTCAAATGCAGCAGCTTTGATCTCGAATTCTTTGTTCTCTTTAGCGAAGTCTTTGAAAAGACGCGCTGCAGCACCTGGGTGCTCGTTAGAGAACGCGATTAGAGTAGGACCAGTGAAAGTGTCAGTTAGACACTCATAGTCAGTACCCTGAACCGCACGGCGTGCTAGAGTGTTACGCACAACTTTCAGGTAAACGCCCGCTTCACGCGCTTGTTTACGTAGAGAAGTCATTGCGCCAACTTCAACGCCACGAGAGTCAGCTACAACTGCAGAAAGTGCACCACTGGCTGCTTCGTTGACTTCAGCAACAATTGCTTTTTTGTCTTGAAGGTTTAAAGCCATCTTGGATTTACTCCTGGTTGTTTTTACACCACCCGAAATCTTCGCGATTTTGGGAGTTCATACGGTGCTTTCCAGAAGAAAGATAAACGTTACGCTCAACTTCCTTTCTATCTGGCACCATCTACGTAGGTAGTATTAAGTTCTTTTCAGAACGCCTACGGTCTTGGATGGAGACTAAAGTCACTAGGATTTCAGCCTCAACCACAAATTTTGATAGGCGCAAAATTATACAAGAATTTCGCGCCTATGCAAGCAATTAAGCTTGAGTGTTTAGTGTAGATTGATCTACAGAAACACCAGCACCCATAGTAGTAGAGATGCTTACTTTCTTCAGGAAAGTACCTTTCGCTGAAGATGGCTTCGCTTTCTTAAGCGCAACTAGTAGAGCTTCTAGGTTCTCTTGTAGTTGGTTAGCTTCGAAAGACACTTTACCGATAGTAGTGTGTACGATGCCGTTCTTGTCGTTACGGTAACGAACCTGACCAGCTTTAGCGTTCTTAACTGCTTCAGCAACGTTAGGAGTTACAGTACCAACTTTCGGGTTTGGCATAAGACCGCGAGGACCTAGGATAGTACCTAGTTGACCAACAACACGCATTGCATCTGGAGAAGCAACAACTACGTCGAAGTTCATTTCGCCTTTCTTAACTTGCTCAGCAAGATCTTCCATACCTACGATGTCTGCGCCAGCTTCTTTAGCTGCTTCAGCGTTTGCACCTTGAGTGAACACTGCAACGCGGATTTCGCGGCCAGTACCGTGAGGTAGTACAGTTGCACCACGTACGTTCTGGTCAGATTTACGAGCATCGATGCCTAGGTTAACAGCAACGTCTACAGACTCAACGAATTTAGCCGTTGCTAGTTCTTTAAGAAGAGCTACAGCTTCGTTGATTTCGTATTCTTTAGTTACGTCAACTTTTTCGCGGATTACGCGCATACGCTTAGTAAGTTTTGCCATGATCTTAACCCTCTACCACTAGGCCCATTGAACGAGCAGTACCCGCGATAGAACGCTTCATCGCTTCGATGTCAGCACCAGTCATATCAGCAGCTTTAGTTTCTGCGATTTCTTGGATTTGAGCGTCAGTTACTGTACCCACTTTTTCAGTGTTAGGACGACCTGAACCAGACTTAACGCCAGCAGCTTTCTTAAGAAGAACAGCAGCAGGTGGAGTCTTAGTTACGAACGTGAAAGAACGGTCGTTGTATACAGTGATTACTACTGGAGTCGGTAGACCTTTCTCAATAGATTCTGTTTTTGCGTTGAACGCTTTACAGAATTCCATGATGTTCACACCGTGTTGACCTAGAGCAGGACCAACCGGTGGACTTGGGTTTGCCATACCAGCTGCAACTTGCAGTTTGATATAAGCTTCAACTTTCTTAGCCATGATATTTCCTAATTTTGGGTTCAAGCGCTATCCGAATGGGAGAGCTCCCCGTGTTTTGAAAAAACTTTCTACAGTCGTTACTGCAAAAAGGCGCGAAATTATAAGCATAATTCGCGCCTTTAACAACCCTAAAATGGTGTTTTTTTATACTCTCGTTTTTATTGGCCTAAGCTTTTAAAAAATGAGTATTAATCAAGTTTATCAACTTGACCGAATTCAAGCTCAACTGGTGTTGCACGACCAAAGATCGATACAGACACTTTCAGGCGGCTCTTCTCATAATCCACTTCTTCAACAGTACCGTTGAAGTCAGCAAACGGACCTTCGTTAACACGTACCACTTCGCCCGCTTCGAACATCGTTCTTGGACGTGGAGCTTCGCTAGCTTTCTCTAGACGATTCAGAATAGCATCAGCTTCTTTATCTGTGATAGGTGCTGGACGGTCAGAGGTTCCACCAATGAAGCCCATTACTCGTGGCACACTGCGTACAAGGTGCCATGATTCGTCGTTCATGATCATTTGAACAAGAACGTAGCCTGGGAAGAACTTACGCTCGCTCTTGCGGCGTTGGCCAGAGCGCATTTCCACAACTTCTTCAGTCGGTACTAGCACTTCACCAAAGTACTCTTCCATTGCGTGCATTTTGATATGTTCGCGAAGAGACTGAGCCACACGTCCTTCAAAACCAGAAAAGGCTTGAACAACGTACCAGCGTTTTTTCGGAGCTTCACTCATGAATTAACACCCTCTATAACCCGGTTATGAACGCAACAAGACGGACCATAATGCCGTCGATACCCCATAACGCAAGCGCCATTACAATACTTACTGCAAGGACAATCAGCGTAGTCTGCATTGTTTCTTGGCGTGTAGGCCAAACCACTTTGCGAACTTCTACGCGTGCTTCACGTGCGAACGTGATAGCTGCCTTACCTTTTGTTGTTGTAGCTGCAACACCAAGTGCCGCGGCAATCAATACAACTACACCTGCAGCGCGAAGAACTACAGATAGCTCTCCGTACAGGTAATTACCCACAACAGCGGCGGCTAGCAGCGCAAAAGCGACGATCCACTTAATTACATCTGCTGCATTTGAGCTATCAGGAGTTTCAGCGTTTGCTTTCATAAAACCAACCTGTGACAAGTCTTAACTAGACGACAACAACCCCGCTGCTGCAGGGCTTATTCCTTTAATGTTGATAAAATTTGAGTCAAACCAACATATTATGCAAAGGCTCAGGTAGAAATCGCTTTCCAACTCAACCCTTATAAATCCTTTATTCATTCACTCTTTGAGCAGTCATTGAGTGAATTATGCGCCCCTATAAATAGTAGCGCAGAAAAAGGGCATCAAATGATGCCCTTTTTAGCATTGCTTAGTCAAATCTTATTCAAAGATTTTCCCAGAGCTTGCGACAATTCTAAGAATTAGTCGAAGATCTTAGCAACAACACCAGCACCTACTGTACGGCCACCTTCACGGATAGCGAAACGTAGGCCTTCATCCATAGCGATTGGAGCGATTAGCTCAACTTTCATTTGGATGTTGTCGCCAGGCATTACCATTTCTACGCCGTCTGGTAGAGAGATATCACCAGTTACGTCAGTTGTACGGAAGTAGAACTGTGGACGGTAGCCTTTGAAGAACGGAGTATGACGGCCGCCTTCGTCTTTAGAAAGTACGTATACTTCAGACTCGAACTTAGTGTGTGGGTTGATTGAGCCAGGAGCTGCAAGAACTTGACCACGTTCAACTTCGTCACGCTTAGTACCACGTAGAAGTGCACCAACGTTCTCACCAGCACGACCTTCGTCAAGAAGCTTACGGAACATCTCAACACCAGTACAAGTAGTCGTTGTAGTCTCTTTGATACCTACGATTTCTACTTCGTCACCTACGCGTAGGATACCGCGCTCGATACGACCAGTTACAACAGTACCACGACCTTGGATCGAGAATACGTCTTCGATTGGTAGTAGGAACGGTTGGTCTACTGCACGCTCTGGCTCTGGGATGTAAGAGTCTAGTGCTTCAGCAAGCTCAACGATTTTGTCTTCCCACTGCTTCTCGCCGTTTAGAGCGCCTAGTGCAGAACCTTGGATAACTGGTAGGTCATCACCTGGGAATTCGTACTCAGATAGAAGTTCACGAACTTCCATTTCAACTAGCTCTAGAAGCTCTTCATCGTCAACCATGTCACATTTGTTCATGAATACGATGATGTATGGGATACCAACCTGACGGCCTAGTAGGATGTGCTCACGAGTCTGAGGCATTGGGCCGTCAGTTGCAGCAACTACAAGGATACCACCGTCCATCTGTGCAGCACCAGTGATCATGTTCTTAACATAATCCGCGTGTCCTGGACAGTCTACGTGTGCGTAGTGACGAGTTGGAGTGTCGTACTCAACGTGAGAAGTTGCGATTGTGATACCGCGCTCACGCTCTTCTGGAGCGTTATCGATAGATGCGAAGTCTTTCGCTTCACCGCCGTACACTTTTGCAAGAGTAGTACAGATTGCAGCTGTTAGAGTTGTTTTACCGTGGTCAACGTGGCCGATAGTACCAACGTTTACGTGCGGTTTCGTACGTTCAAATTTTTCTTTAGACATGAGTTGTCCCTCTAGGTACGGATTTAGGTGGCTTTGAAGACCACGCAACCAAAAAATCTTGGTAATAAAGCTTCTTTCAACCAATAAACATAGTTTAGGCGAAAGAAAGTATCAAAAGGAAAATTGCTTTGAGAGCTGGTGCTGATAGGCAGACTCGAACTGCCGACCTCATCCTTACCAAGGATGCGCTCTACCACCTGAGCTATATCAGCACTCTAAATGAGTTGGAGCGGGCAGCGGGAATCGAACCCGCATCATCAGCTTGGAAGGCTGAGGTAATAGCCATTATACGATGCCCGCAACACGTAACTCTGAGAGCTATTCCCTAAAGAATATGGTGGGGGGGGACGGATTCGAACCATCGAAGGCAGTGCCGGCAGATTTACAGTCTGCTCCCTTTGGCCACTCGGGAACCCCCCCAAATTTTACTTACCATTTTCGTCATCATTGCCCTAGGCAAAGTGAAAATGGTGCCGACTACCGGAATCGAACTGGTGACCTACTGATTACAAGTCAGTTGCTCTACCTACTGAGCTAAGTCGGCATAAGTGGAGCGCATTCTATTGAATGAATCTTGTGGATGCAACCGTTAAATTAAAAAAAAATCCGATTTTCACCACATTCTTTTTGTTTGACGACTTTTTGTACACATTTCGGGGAATTAGCGTGACCTGGTTGCATGAATTATTTGATTTATCGCTTGCTTCAGGTATGTTCAGCACTCAGTCACTTTAATCCATGGTTAGGTTACCTATGAGTCCCTTTATGTCATTCAGTCGAGAGCAATGGTCAGCGCTTCGTAACGCCGTACCGATGACACTCACAGAAGAAGACCTAAAAGAGCTTCAGGGCATCAATGAAAAGCTAACCATGCAAGAAGCCACTGATGTTTACCTGCCGCTCTCTCGACTGCTTAACCTCTATGTCGCAGCAAGGCAGCGTCGTAACTCGGTACTCGGTGAGTTCCTTGGGAACAGTGAGCACACCCCACCCTTTGTTATTGGTATCGCTGGTAGTGTCGCCGTTGGCAAAAGCACCACTGCGCGTCTACTGAAAGCGTTATTAAGCCGCTGGGATAACCACCCGAAAGTGGAACTCATCACCACTGACGGTTTTCTGTATCCCAACAAAACGCTATTGGAAAAAGGGCTAATGGGTAAAAAAGGCTTTCCTGAGTCCTACGACATGCGCCGCTTGGTGCAGTTTGTCTCGGACGTTAAGGCATGTAAACGCAACGTCCAAGCCCCCGTCTACTCACACATTACTTACGATATTACCGAAGAGCAGAAAATCGTTGATCTACCGGATGTGCTGATCATTGAAGGGTTAAACGTATTGCAAAGTGGTATGGACTATCCGCACGACCCACATCGTGTGTTTATTTCTGACTTCTTGGATTTTTCTCTGTATGTGGATGCCGACAGTGAGCAAATTGAGCAGTGGTATGTAAACCGCTTTATGAAATTCCGTGAGGGTGCGTTCACTAAGCCAGGCTCTTACTTTAGCCACTACACTCAGCTCACCGAAGCCGAAGCGACCTCTAAGGCGAAGTCTATTTGGGCATCGATTAATGGCTTGAACCTAGAAGAGAACATCTTGCCGACGAAAGAGCGCGCGCAGTTGATTCTGCAAAAAGGTGCGGATCACAGCGTTGAGACGGTGTACTTAAGAAAATAGTCGCGAATTGGCATCGACTGTTGTTAGCCGATGCCTCAATAATCTCAGATCAGGCTTTTCTTAGCGATATTTCACCACCGACGTATGCCTCGACACCACGCTCGGTTTCTAACAGCACAGCACCTGTTGCATCAATACCTTTGACGATACCTTTAACTTCTCGAGCGCCCATAATCAGCTTCACCTCTCTTTCGAGGAAGTTATCATGCTGATTCCAACGCTCAACAAAGCCGTGCAGGCCACGCAGTTCGTAGTCTTCCAGTGCGGCGTGCCACGCCTTGATAAACGCCACCACTAACTCGTTACGGCTAAACGGTTTATCTGCAACCTCACTAAGAGAGGTCCATGGTTGGTCGATACCGGTCACCTGCTCACTCATGTTCAGGTTCATACCCATACCAATCACTAGATTCGCCGCCCCACCCGCTTGACCGGACATTTCAACGAGAATGCCTGCAAGCTTCTTATCTTGGTAGTAGAGATCGTTCGGCCACTTAAGTTTAACGCCATTGATTCCCAAGCTTTGCAGCGCTTCGACAATCGCCACGCCAACGACAAGGCTTAGGCCCATTGCCGCTGCCATTCCGGCTTCTAAACGCCAATACATCGAAAGGTAGAGATTGCTACCAAACGGTGAGACCCACTGTCTACCTCGGCGACCACGCCCTTTGGCTTGGTACTCGGAAATACACACACAACCCGAATCGAGTAAATCCTGTTTGTCGAGCAAGTATTGATTGGTCGAGTCGATAATTGGGATCAGCTCAAATGGCGTCGTCAGCGCATCACCAATGGCTTGCTCCGATAATAGCTCCATAGGTTGAGCCAATTGGTAGCCCTTGCCTTGCACGCGAAAGATATCCACCCCCCACTGTTGGATGCCTTTGATGTGTTTGCTGACCGCAGCACGCGAGATCCCAAGCTGTTCACCGAGCGCCTCTCCCGAGTGAAAGCCGCCTTTGGATAGCTGATTTAGGATTGCTAGCTTCATTTGATGTTCTTTCATAGCAAATCCTTCAAATAAACTTCATGTTGCGCGCCCATAAAGCGAACCTCATGTTCAAGCTCTACGCCAAACTTGTCTAAGACACTTTGACGAACAAATGCCGCAAGTTCGACGATGTCCTGCGCAGTCGCTCCGCTATGATTGACCAATACAAGCGCTTGGTTGGGATGAACCATGGCGCCGCCAATTTGGTGCCCTTTGAGACCACACTGATCAATCAGCCATCCCGCAGCAAGCTTCATACCTTTATCAGCTGGATACGCCACCAAAGCCTCAAACTGCGCTTTGAGCGCATCATATTGTTCGCGGCTGATGATCGGATTTTTGAAAAAGCTACCGGCATTACCCGTCACTTTGGGGTCGGGAAGCTTCTCCTGACGCACCTTAACGACAATATCAAACACGGCTTTAGGTGTTGCTGTGGTTGGCTCTAGCGATTGCAGCGGACCGTAGCTCAGATTTGGCTGCCACTTCTTATCAAGCGCTAATCCGATCGCAGTAACAATGGCTTTATCTTTCAGCTGATGTTTGAAAATCGAATCGCGATAGCCGAATAGACACGCCTCACGCGTCAGCCTTTTCACCTCAAAGGTTTCTAAGCAGAGGTAGTCGACATAGCTGCAAACATCTTTAAGCTCAATCCCATACGCGCCAATGTTTTGGATGGGTGCGCTGCCTGAGCAGCCAGGGATCAGGGCGAGATTTTCGATGCCCGCGTAGTTATGCTCGACACACCATTCGACCAAACTCGGCCAATCTTCCCCACCTGAGACATGCAGATGATATTGCCCGTCGGTCTCACTGACATCGATACCGCGTAAGCGATTGATAATGACTACACCTTCAAACGGTGTGGTAAACAGCATATTGCTGCCCTTTCCGAGCATAAGCTTTGGCAGAGCTAGCCACTCTTGGCGTTGATAAACCGCAATAAGGTCCTCTACTGAGTGGACCTCAATCAAGACGTGACATTGTTGGTCGATACCAAAGGTATGGTACGGGCGAAGCTGGGCATTGTTTTGAATTTGCATGGGCGTCGATTGATGGCTTACACTGCCGCTATTCTATCCTTTTGAAATCCGTATTGGCTATGGATACGTTAAATTTCGGTGTGCTTGACCCAATAAAGCTGCCAATCGCAAAGAAACTCTACAAATCGCACTACCCAGCGGGTAAACCAAAAAGTGACGAACGCATTCTTACTTTAAGTCGCAATCAATCGCTCAGTGCACTGGTGCGCTTTCGAACGATTGAGCATTACCGACTGATGACTGGCATGCTGGTTCTACCGGAACAACGTGGCGCTGGTCTTGGTCACCAGTTGATGACGTATTTAGAGCAAGGTGAACTCAAAGACGGAGACTACTGCTTCGCTTTGTCGCACCTTGAACGCTTTTACTCACAACATGGCTTTGAAACCATAGACGAGGATTCATTACCAAATCCGCTTAAGCAACTGTTTTCTCGCTACATTGGCGGTGGAAAATCGCTGTTAGCAATGCGTTACATTGATCCCCGTTAAACTTATCAACGGTTTACTACCCATTTGGGGCAAGAGTTTGGTAAAATTCTAGGTTCGCAATTTTGCAATGACCAAAGGTACAGTCTCTACATGATGGCTTTTAGGAACTCTTTTGAACAGCTTCCCTCTATCGCACAGGATCCGAGCAAGCTCGATGTTTTGCTCTCCGCCAGCGACTATCGCGAATATTTAATTCAAGCGATACGCGAAGCAAAGTCAAGAATCTACCTAGTCGCACTGTATTTAGAAGATGATGAGGCAGGTCGTCAGATTTTGACTGAGCTTTATCAGGCGAAACAGAACAACCCTGCCCTAGATATCGCAATCTGTGTTGATTGGCATCGCGCTCAGCGTGGCCTTATTGGCGCTAAGCAATCCGATGGCAATGCAGTGATGTACCGTGAGTTTCGCGAGAAATACGAACATGCCGTCCCTGTATACGGTATTCCTGTACGTGGTCGAGAGGTGTTTGGCGTTTTGCACCTAAAAGGGTTTATCGTCGATGACAAGGTGATTTATAGCGGCGCTAGCCTTAATAACATCTACTTGAACTACCAAGACCGTTACCGTTTTGACCGCTATCACGTTCTTGAGAATCAAAAGCTTGCCGACAGTATGGCGAACTTTGTGGCTTCAGAGATGATCGCTAACCCTGCGGTTAATGATCTATCGCTACCACAGAAGCCGACCACCAAAGAAATCAAGGCCGAGATCCGACAGCTACGCGGCTCGCTATCCCAAGCTCGTTATGAATTCGATGCTGAGCCAGCTAATGAACATCAGGTGTCCGTCACGCCGATCGTGGGCATTGGTAAGCGACGCAACAAGCTAAACCAGAGCATCAATCAGCTTCTGGCAAGCGCCAAAGACGAGATTTTTATTTGCACGCCTTACTTTAACTTCCCTAAGTCGGTTGCTAAAGAGATCAAGCGCGCGCTAAAGCGCGGGGTAAAAGTGCGTATTGTCGTTGGTGACAAGACGGCTAACGATTTCTACATTTCACCAGAAGAAGACTTTAAGACCATTGGTGGCCTGCCTTATCTGTATGAAATGAATCTGCGCCGTTTTGCCAAAGCCAACGAAGCGCACATCGCAAGCCGTAATCTGTGCATTCGTCTTTGGAAGCACGATGACAACAGCTTCCACTTGAAAGGTATTTGGGTCGATAAGCGTTATATGCTGATCACAGGAAACAACCTGAACCCACGCGCTTGGAGCCTAGATCTCGAGAACGCGATTCTGATTCAGGATCACTACTCGCACCTTGTTGATAAGTTTGATGCTGAGATTGAGAATATTCTTGAGCATACTCAGTTGATTTGTACTTATAAGCAGCTTGAGAAGGTTGAGAACTATCCGGTGCCAGTGCAGAAGTTGATTAAGAAGATTACCCGAGTAAGGGCTGATCGGGTTTTGAAGCAGTTGCTTTAAAATTCAAAACAACGTCATTCTCGTGAAAACGAGAATCTTTTGAAGCGCGTGCTTTAGGTTCTTAAGATGCTTTAGATGAGTTACTTGTGGCAGCAGATCCTCACTTGCGTGAGGATGACGGTATCAGTTAGAAGCGTAGCAACTATCGACAGACTTCAAACACAAAAAAACCAGCCTCTCGGCTGGTTTTTTCACATCTCATCTAAATCAATTAAGACTTAGCTTCGCGGCTTGCACGCTTACGGTCGCTTTCCGATAGGAACTTCTTACGGATGCGGATGCTTTCAGGTGTTACTTCTACTAGCTCGTCATCGTCGATGAACTCAAGCGCTTGCTCTAGAGTCATGATGATTGGCGGAGTAAGAACCTGTGCGTCATCTGTACCAGATGCACGAACGTTAGTTAGCTGCTTACCTTTAAGCGGGTTAACCGTTAGGTCGTTGTCGCGGCTGTGGATACCGATAACCATGCCTTCGTAAACCTCAACACCGTGACCGATGAACATACGGCCGCGCTCTTGTAGGTTAAACAGTGCGTTAGTTAGCGCTTTACCAGCACCGTTCGAGATAAGTACACCGTTTACACGCTGACCGATCTCACCGCCCTTGAATGGACCGTAGTGATCGAACGTGTGGTATAGAAGACCAGAACCAGACGTTAGTGTCATGAATTCAGTTTGGAAACCGATTAGACCACGAGATGGCATCATGAAGTCCATACGGATACGGCCTTTACCATCTGGAGCCATGTCAGTTAGCTCACCCTTACGAAGACCGATAGCTTCCATGATGCTACCTTGGTGCTCTTCAACTACGTCGATAGTTACTGTTTCGTATGGCTCTTGCTTCTGACCATCTTCTTCTTTGATGATAACTTCAGGACGAGAAACCGCTAGCTCGAAGCCTTCACGACGCATGTTCTCGATAAGGATAGATAGGTGTAGCTCACCACGACCTGATACACGGAACTTGTCTGGATCGTCAAGTTGCTCAACGCGCAGTGCAACGTTGTGTACCAATTCTTTCTCTAGACGCTCAAGGATGTTACGTGAAGTCACGAACTTACCTTCTTTGCCTGCGAATGGAGAGGTGTTTACTTGGAACGTCATGGTTACTGTTGGCTCATCAACAGACAGTGCTGGTAGCGCTTCAACTTCACCCTGAGCACAGATAGTGTCAGAGATTTTTAGCTCGCCAAGACCCGTGATAGCGATGATGTCGCCCGCCGTTGCTTGTTGAACTTCGTGACGCTCAAGACCTAGGTAACCAAGGATAGTACCTACTTTACCGTTGCGAGTCTTACCGTCAGCGCCGATAACCGTTACTTGTTGGTTAGGCTTAACCGTACCGCGAGTTACACGGCCTACACCGATAACACCTACGTATGAGCTGTAGTCTAGCTGAGAGATCTGCATCTGTAGTGCACCCTCTGGGTCAACTGCTGGCGCTTCTACGTTGTCAACGATAGCTTGGAATAGTGCTTCCATGTTCTCGCCTTCTTCGCCTTCTTCAAGCGTAGCCCAGCCGTTTAGTGCCGATGCGTAAACCACTTGGAAGTCTAGCTGCTCGTCAGAAGCACCTAGGTTGTCGAATAGGTCGAATACTTGATCCATAACCCAATCAGGACGAGCACCTGGACGGTCAATCTTGTTGATTACAACGATTGGCTTAAGACCGTGCGCGAATGCTTTTTGCGTTACGAAACGCGTTTGTGGCATTGGACCGTCTACTGCGTCAACGATAAGTAGTACTGAGTCTACCATCGACATAATACGCTCTACTTCACCACCGAAGTCCGCGTGTCCCGGAGTATCTACGATGTTGATGTGGTAGTCGTTCCAGTTGATCGCGGTATTCTTAGCAAGAATGGTAATACCACGCTCTTTTTCAATATCGTTCGAGTCCATAACTCGCTCTTCAGTTTCACCGCGAGACTCAAGAGTACCGGATTGCTGAAGCAGCTTGTCAACAAGGGTAGTTTTACCGTGGTCAACGTGCGCGATAATCGCAATGTTTCTTAACTTATCAATCTGTGGAGTTGACATAGATTTCTTTCACTCAGTCAAGAGTCGCCGCACGATAGCCGCTGACTCGATTAAAAAAACGCCCGCAATATACCAGAAATATCGAGAGTTGTGATCTTCTTCGTTGAAATCTTGCTTAAACATAGTCGGTTTACACTGCTTTTGCTGCATATAGAGAGGGAAAACCTGGGTTTCACCAAAACTGCGCAACATGAAACGTCATGAAAAGGTATCGGTTGACAGGCGCGCCAAAACCATGCTGAATGTATGGGCTATTTGATTCAACTTGGTGCAAGAATTTAACATTGCACACTTATGGTGCAATCAATGATCATTTTGGTGCAAACGTTTGCTCCAATTTGGAACTAAGTTTTTCATGGCATTGAAAAATAAAGGATTTATTTTTTGGCACGGTTTTAGCTTTACTAGAATCAGCATCGATTAACGCACTTCAATAAGCAGACGTTAATCAATGCCGATTAACACTAATCGAGCACTTAACCGCTTTAATAACACTGGAGGTTTTCCAAGATGTCAGTAGAAAATGTTCTATCGCTGATCCAAGAGAACGAAGTTAAATTCGTAGATCTACGCTTTACAGACACTAAGGGTAAAGAACAACACGTTTCTATCCCTGCACACCAAGTAGACGCAGACTTCTTTGAAGAAGGTAAAATGTTTGACGGTTCTTCTGTTGCTGGCTGGAAAGGCATCAACGAGTCAGACATGGTGATGATGCCAGACGCATCTAGCGCTGTTCTTGACCCATTCACTGAAGATGCAACTCTGAACATTCGTTGTGACATCCTTGAGCCTGCAACTATGCAAGGCTACGACCGTGACCCACGTTCAATCGCTAAGCGCGCTGAAGACTACATGCGCTCAACAGGTATCGCAGACACAGTTCTAATCGGTCCTGAGCCAGAGTTCTTCCTATTCGACGACGTTAAGTTTGCAACAGACATGTCTGGTTCTTTCTTCAAGATCGACGACGTAGAAGCAGCTTGGAACACAGGTTCTGACTTCGAAGGCGGTAACAAAGGTCACCGTCCAGGCGTTAAAGGTGGTTACTTCCCAGTAGCTCCAGTTGACTCTTCTCAAGACATCCGCTCTGCAATGTGTCTAGTTCTAGAAGAAATGGGTCAAGTCGTTGAAGCTCACCACCACGAAGTAGCAACTGCGGGTCAGAACGAAATCGCGACTCGTTTCAACACGCTAACAGCTAAAGCGGATGAAATCCAAGTTTACAAGTACGTGGTTCACAACGTTGCTCACGCATTTGGTAAGACAGCGACATTCATGCCTAAACCACTTGTTGGTGACAACGGTTCTGGTATGCACGTTCACCAATCTCTGGCGAAAGACGGTGTTAACCTATTCGCTGGCGACAAGTACGGCGGCCTTTCTGAAACAGCACTTTACTACATCGGTGGTGTTATCAAGCACGCTCGCGCAATCAACGCATTCGCGAACGCATCAACTAACTCGTACAAGCGTCTAGTCCCAGGCTTCGAAGCGCCAGTTATGCTAGCTTACTCAGCTCGTAACCGTTCTGCTTCTATCCGTATCCCAGTGGTACCAAGCCCGAAAGCACGTCGTATCGAGCTACGTTTCGGTGATCCATCAGCGAACCCATACCTATGCTTTGCTGCAATGCTTATGGCTGGTCTTGACGGTATCAAGAACAAGATCCACCCAGGCGAAGCAATGGATAAAGACCTTTACGATCTACCAGCTGAAGAAGCGGCAGAGATCCCAACAGTGGCTTACTCACTAAAAGAAGCGCTAGAGTGCCTAGACGCTGACCGTGAGTTCCTAACTGCTGGCGGTGTATTCTCTGATGACTTTATCGATTCTTACATCGACCTTAAGTCTCAAGACGTAGAGAAAGTAAACATGACAACTCACCCACTTGAGTTCGAACTATACTACTCTGTTTAATAAACACTGTGTTTAGTAGATAGACCTGTATACATTACATGTTTTCATAATTATTAGGCTCGCCTCGCAGGCGAGCCTTTTTCGTATTCAGCCCTTTGTAGACTGGGGCTAGCATGGACTTTATCGTTCTATTTGATTGAAGGTTCAAGCATGAATTCCGCCTGGCTCTGTTCCCCCATTCTTTTTCGCTCTCGGCTTTTAAGTTTCAGTATATTGGGACTCAGTCTTTTTAGTGCCAACTCGTATACAAGCGAAGTCTATGTCTGGAAAGATACACAGGGTAATCTTCACTTTAGTGACTTTCCTGAGCACAAAGACGCCAAACGCATTGAACTCCCTGACGCCCCTCCTCCACCTCAAGTATTGAACGAGAGCGATGTCGATTGGACCTTTAGCTCCCTTACGGACAAAGAGGACAAAAGCAGCAGTGCTCTTCCTTTGAGCGTGAGCGTCCGCTCTCCAAAGCATGACGCGACCATTCGCAGCAACGCCGGCGTTATCGATGTTATTGCAGAACTCACACCCAATCTCAGAACGGATCAGCAGCTTCAATTACTGCTCGATGGCTCGCCAGTTATGCCTCCGCAATCGAATCCTAAGTGGCGACTCAATAACATCGATCGCGGTACACACACGTTAACACTTCAGGTTCTACAAAGCGGCAAGGTAATTGCATCATCAGATACAATTACTGTGCATCTTCATCGTGCATCGGTGCAATAGAGAGCCTATCTACCCTGACGCTTTTACTCTAACCCAAATTGCGCCATACTTAGCTCATTGGATGCACCAAATTAGTGCATTGAGTTTTCGATGCTCGTGCAATGCACCATTTTTGAACAGAGTAAGGATAGCGTGTGGCGAATTGTGAATTGACGGATGCAATACTCAATAATGTGGTAACAGCCACGTTGATGCTAAATGAAGGGCTAACGGTTCAGTATGCCAACCCCTCAGCGGAGCAATTGTTTTCTCAAAGCTCAAAGCGCCTGGTTGGCTGCCATTTGTCTCAGATTATCCAACATGCCTCACTTGATTTAGCACTGCTGACACAGCCACTGCAAAGCGGCCAGAGCATTACCGATAGCGACGTCACCTTTGTCGTTGACGGAAAACCCTTGTTGCTCGAGGTGACCGTAAGTCCGCTTTCTTGGAATAAAGAGCTGATGTTGCTGATTGAAATGCGCAAGATCGGCCAGCAAAAAAGGCTGACTCAAGAGCTTAACCAACACGCTCAACAGCAGGCGGCTAAGCTTCTGGTTCGCGGGTTAGCGCATGAGATAAAAAATCCACTAGGCGGACTTCGCGGCGCAGCACAACTGCTATCCAAGATGCTCCCTGACCCGTCACTCAATGAATACACCAATATCATTATTGAACAAGCTGATAGGCTTAGGGCACTGGTTGATCGTCTACTTGGACCCCAAAAGCCGGGTACTAAAAAACAAGAAAACCTGCACCTAATACTGGAAAAGGTTCGCCAACTGGTGGAGCTAGACGCTGGCACCGGCATAGCAATCGAGCGCGACTATGATCCGAGTCTCCCTCCAATACTGATGGATACAGACCAAATCGAGCAGGCATTGCTTAATATCACCAGCAATGCTGCACAGATCTTGTCCAAGCAAGAAAATGGCATGATCACGCTGCGTACCCGCACCGTTCATCAAGCCAACATTCACGGACAGCGTCATAAACTCGCCGCTCGCATAGAAATTATCGACAATGGACCAGGCATTCCTGCCGAGCTTCAAGACACACTGTTTTACCCTATGGTCAGTGGTCGCGAAGGCGGTACCGGACTTGGTTTGTCCATTTCGCAAAACTTGATCGACCAACACAATGGAAAAATAGACGTAGAAAGTTGGCCCGGTCGTACCATTTTTACTATTTATCTGCCCATTTAAACGCCCTAAGAGGTTGTTGGATGAGCTTGCTGTAAGGAAGTTTGGCTATGAGTAAAGGATATGTATGGGTCGTCGATGACGACAGCTCAATACGATGGGTTATGGATAAAACCCTGTCGTCAGCAAATATCAAATGTGAAACCTTCGCGGATGCCGAAAGCGTATTGATGGCGCTTGAGCGGGAGACACCTGATGTATTGGTGTCAGACATTCGCATGCCTGGTATCGATGGTATCGAGCTTCTAAATCGCGTCCAACAAAGCGCACCAGAGCTTCCTGTTATCATCATGACAGCGCACTCCGATCTAGACGCCGCAGTGAACGCCTATCAAAAAGGCGCCTTCGAGTATCTGCCTAAACCCTTTGATATCGACGAAACCTTAACGCTCGTCGAACGAGCCATCACTCATAGCCAAGAGCAAAAAAGCGCTCTAAGCAGTGACGATACGATTACGGCAGAGGCGCCAGAGATCATCGGTGAAGCCCCTGCGATGCAGGAAGTGTTTCGCGCTATCGGCCGCCTATCTCGCTCTTCTATCTCGGTTTTGATTAACGGAGAATCTGGTACGGGTAAAGAACTCGTCGCTCATGCCCTGCATAGACACAGCCCACGTTCGGCAAAACCTTTTATCGCACTAAACATGGCAGCCATTCCTAAAGATCTCATCGAATCAGAACTGTTTGGTCACGAGAAAGGCGCCTTTACCGGCGCTAATAGTGTTAGGCAGGGTCGCTTCGAACAGGCAAACGGCGGCACACTGTTCTTGGATGAGATTGGTGACATGCCTCTTGATATTCAAACTCGCTTACTGCGTGTTTTGGCAGACGGTCAGTTCTACCGCGTGGGTGGTCACTCTGCGGTCAAAGTGGATGTTCGTATCGTCGCGGCGACACACCAGAATCTGGAAAAGCTGGTTAACGATGGTGAGTTTCGTGAGGATTTGTTCCACCGCCTCAATGTTATCCGCATCCATATCCCAGCACTGAGAGAGCGCAAGCAGGATATTGAAAAACTCACTCTGCACTTCCTGTCTCTGGCAGCGGAGGAACTTGGAGTTGAGACCAAATCGCTCAACCCAGACACGGTAGAGATCCTTAATAAGCTGGATTGGCCAGGAAACGTACGTCAGCTCGAGAACACCTGTCGCTGGTTGACAGTCATGGCGAGTGGCAGCGAAATACTGCCGAACGACCTGCCGCCAGAACTGCTCGATGAACCAAAGCGCATGACAGAGATGAGTGGTGGCGACTGGCAGCAGCTTCTATCGTCATGGGCATCGCAAGCTTTAGAGTCTGGAGAGACTGAAATCCTTAACCGAGCCCAGCCAGAATTCGAACGTATCTTGCTTGAGGCGGCACTTTCTCACACCAATGGTCACAAGCAGGATGCCGCTAAAGTGTTAGGCTGGGGTCGTAACACCCTGACTCGTAAGCTAAAAGAACTCTACTAATACTGACGTCACACATTCGCACACACTTTACCGACAAAACTATCACTTATTTGGGCCATTAATTGTGTTAATGGCCTAAACTTTACCCCCGCTCTGCCGATTTATTATAGAGACCGGCGAAACCCTCGCCCGTTAACTTCATTCTGTTTGTTTCATCAGTTAAGTACGTTGTTTGTATGCCTGGATTATTCACTCTGTCCCTCAAAAAAGCACTGATTGCACCCTTTATTGCGGTGTTCTTGTGCTCGGTTGGCACTATCCTATGGCTGCAGAAACAACGTTATGACGACCTGGCGATGGAGGTCGGCGACAGACAACTCTCTAGCTTAACCACGAACGTAGTGCACAGTCTTGATATCTATCTCGACAAGCCAATGACCGCCGTCGAAACTCTGGCGCACGCTATCGAATACCACCAGCTCTACACGCCCAATGATACCGCTAAATTGGAGGCCTACCTGCGCTCCAGCTTCGCCTCTCTTAACGTACAATCTCCACAAATTGACTTGATGGGTTTTGGCGGGGAGCAAGGTGAGTTTCTTGCGCTGAGAGTAACTAAGCGTGACGGTGAAGAGTCTGAGTTTTCGCTGATGGTCAAAGACATTGGTACCGAAGATACCCTCAATGTCTACGCCTCTGATACTCGCGAGTCGAAGGTCGTGGCCACGATTTCACCCTATGACCCGCGCGAGCGCCCTTGGTATCAACCTGTACGTCAGCAGCCTGACGCGACCTGGTCAAAAGTCTATACCAATGCAGATGAAGCGCAGGAGATCACGATTTCCGCGCTCTCTCCTGTGTTTCAATCTCTTCGTGGCACGCGTGAACTGATTGGTGTTGCGGCCATTGATGTTCAGATTGATACCTTTAGTCGTTTTCTTAATGATTTGGATACCACACACAGTGCCAGAGTTTACGTGGTGGATGAACACCATGAGCTCATTGCTCAAAGTGGCACTGGGACCATTTTGGATAAATCGGGCCATCGTCGCTCGTTGTCTAACAGCGAAAGCCCGCTGCTGCAGTATCTGAGTCAAAGCATCCACAATATGGAGCCAAGCGCCCCCAAGCTTCTCGCGTTCGATGATGAGAGCACGACACAGTACATCATGATTAGCCCTTATCAATCCGATAAGCGCTTGAGTTGGTATGTCGCGGTGGTGATTTCTGCCGACGATTTAATGGGCAATATTCCAGTAGTTAGCAATCGTATGCTCTGGGCAGGGCTTATCCTTGGTCTACTAGGATTGGGCATGGGGATTGTCGTTCTCAACAGGCTTACCGTGCCACTCTCGGAAACGGCAGAAGCGGCTAAGCAAATTGCCAATGGTTCATGGGATTACCCGTTACCAAAACGCAATCGAATTAGCGAAATCTCACAACTGCTGCAAAGCTTTTCGTCGATGCGCTCACACCTGCAAGCCTCGTTTCATGCTTTGCGAGAGCAGCTGACTCGCGATAACTTAACCAAGCTGTACAGTCGTCAGGGCTTTATCGAGACGTGCGACTCGCTAAAGGCGCAGCAAAGTAGCAGTGGTACCATGATGCTACTTGGCATTAATCAGTTTCGTGACATTAATGATAGCCTTGGGCATCACTATGGAGATGTACTACTCACCATCGTTGCTGAGCGCCTCAAAGCTTGGGTTTTAGCAGAGAATGGCGTCTTGGGGCGCGTTGCTGGCGATGAGTTTGCAATCTATCTACCCAGCATCACCGCAGAGCAACAGCTTTGCTATCAACATCGTCTGCGTCAGGTTTTCTCTGCACCCTTTGTGGTGGCGGGAGAGCCACTGAGCGTCAACATCTCTATCGGAATCACCTCTGACTGCGCAAAGGCAGACACCTGCCTTCGAAATGCAGGTATTGCGCTCAGTCATGCTAAGACCGAGAGTAATCACGTCAGCATCTATACGCCTGTGATGGCAGAGCAGTCTAAGAACAAAACTCGATTGCTGACCTACTTACGCCACGCCATCGACCATGACCTTTTCGAAGTCTACTTCCAACCCCTTGTCGATATTCGCTCCGGCCAGCCATTTGGCGCAGAAGCACTTCTGAGGCTGCGCGATCATCAAGGGCAGTTTATCTCTCCACTCGATTTTATCCCTCTGGCGGAGAGCTCCGGTCTTATCAAGGCAATTGGTCAACACATGGCAGCGGAAGCAATGCAGACGGTCAAGACAGAGATAGACAAGGGTGCGTTGCCCGCCAATTTCCAGCTGCATATCAATGTGTCCGTTCTTGAACTGTCAGACGGAGACTATGTAGAGCAGTTGAGTCAGTTGCTTGAGAGAACTCGATTCCCTGTCAGCCAACTGACCATCGAAGTAACGGAATCAAAGCTGGCTGATAACGATCCGGTACTATTGGATAATATGAGCCTCATTAAATCTCTGGGCGCAAGCATCGCGATTGATGATTTTGGTACCGGGTATTCCTCGCTAGCCTATCTGCACAAGCTGCCGTTTGATAGCTTGAAGATCGACAAGGCGTTTGTCGACCGACTGACACGTGATAACGTCGACGACAGCGTCGTTGCCGCCATTACCAAGCTTTCTAAGAGTTTTGGCTTTAGCCTGGTTGCCGAAGGTGTTGAGACCCAGCAACAAGCTGAGCTCATTCAATCCCTTGGATGCCATCATGCGCAGGGCTATTTGTTCAGCCCGCCTCTTCCAATAGAGAAGTGGCCAAGTATGCTTTGGGATGATCAAGTCAACTCACTCGATAAGATGGCCTAAGCCCGTAAACGTTTGTCAGTCCCCATATCCCAGATGTAAAAAAGCCCACTACGCTAACTGGCTAGTGGGCTTTCGCTATTTGGTCGACTCTACGTCAGCTAACGTTAGATAACGCGTGAGAACTGTTGCTGACGTGCACGCTGGCGGAGGTATTTGTCAAAGCTCATGCAGATATTGCGAATCAACAGGCGACCTCGCAGAGTCACCTCAATCATGTCATCTGACACCGCGACCAACTCATCGTCAATGAAGGTTTGCAGCAGTTTCAAATCTTCTGCAAAGTACTGATTGAAGTCGATAGCAAACATCTTTTCAACGAACCGCTTGTCTAGGCTGAAGTTACAGATAAGCTGCTTGATGACCTCACGACGGATCAAGTCATCTTTGTCTAGCACCACACCTTTCCACAACGCATGACGAGACTCGTTCACCTGAGCGTAGTATTTCTTCAGCTCTTTTTGGTTCTGAGCGTAGCTGTCACCAATCATAGAGATAGCAGAAACACCAAACCCAACCAAGTCACAATCGCCCTGTGTGGTGTAGCCTTGGAAGTTTCGGTGCAGCTCCCCAGCGCGCTGAGCAACAGCCAACTCATCTTCAGGAAGCGCAAAGTGATCCATACCGATAAACTGATAACCCGCACCGGTCAAGGTAGCAATGGTATCTTGCAGGATAGCCATCTTCTCTTCAGCTTGCGGCAGGTCCTCATCTTTGATTTTACGCTGCGCTGCAAACAGGTTTGGCATGTGTGCGTAGTTAAACACCGACAAACGACCAGGGCGCATGGTGAGCACCTGCTCAAGTGTCTGTGCAAATCGGTCTTTTGTCTGCTTTGGCAAGCCGTAAATCAAGTCTAGGTTGGTCGAGCGGAAACCAAGCTCTTTCGCTCGCTTCGCCATAGCAAAAATGAACTCTTCATCTTGCTCGCGGTTTACCAGTTTTTGAACCTCTTTATTGAAGTCTTGAACACCAATACTTAGTCGGTTGAAGCCTTCCTCACGTAGGTGGTCAAGCATATCCAGCTCAATTTCGCGTGGATCGACTTCAATGCTGATCTCAGCATCCGCTTCAAAGAAAAACTCACCACGCAAGATGGCCATTAGGCGGCTGATTTGGCTCTTCGTCAGGAAGGTTGGCGTACCACCACCAAAATGCAGCTGGGTGACTTTTCGGCCCTGCAGCAAGGACGCACGCTGGCGAATCTCATGCTCAATAACATCAAGATACTCATCGGCTTTGTGCGCATGACGAGTAATCACCTTATTACAGCCACAGTAGTAGCAAAGCTTGTGACAGAAGGGGATATGAACATACAGCGAAAGCGGACGCTCTGGGTATTGAGTACACGCCATATCGTAATCAGAAATGGTATACGCTTCATGAAACTCAACCGCCGTTGGATACGAGGTGTATCGCGGACCGGAATAGTTGTATTTGTCGAGGATAGCTTGATCCCAGACGATCTGTTGTTGAGTTTCGGATTGATTTTGAGACATGGTCATACTTCCAATAAACACGTTGCTTTCGCCCCACTAAACCTACGAGCTAAGACCGACGAGAAATGCCTGACGGTATAGGGAGTCAACTAGGCGCTATTTTGCCACACAAATATGACGGGTATCCCGTCAAGAAGTGGAATTGTGCAAGTGATCGCCAATTTTGCTATCACGATCACTTGCTAACGGTAGGCAAGCTAAAGCTAACCCACCAGTTTGATATCGATTTGGTCATTGAGAGGCTGGACGGTGCGTTGCAGCGTTTTTAGCTCTTCTACAATAGCATCATTGAGGCGTGCTTCCGCTTTTTGGCGCGTCAGATTGTCACGCATTCGCTGTTGCTTTTCCATCTCCTGTCTCGCATCACCGCGAGGCATGTCTTTGACGATATGGAAAAGCTCAGCAGTGGCAGGAAACTCTTTGTCAAAGTCGACGCGCTCATCACCTTGAACATAGTCCATGATGTTATAGAGGCGAATTGCCGCTTCCGACAGGTCGCACTGCCCCTGAATCGTCGCTAAGCAAATGGTATCCACACTCTCGAAGATGTTGGCATTACGCTTTTTGATTGCCAGCTCACGATGCTGTTGTTGCAACTCCTTTTGCTTTTTGAGTTGCAGTAGCAAATAGCCCGCGTAGCTTGCCAAGCCCACAATAATGAGCACACCAGCAATGGTTAACAGCGTCACGGTATTCATCTACTCTACCCCTTGTTACCCTTTGAACTGATCCATGTCGATATCTTCAAACTGCGACAATAGATCATCATCACTGCTTGTTTTCTTGCTTGGTGCAGACACCTCAGCCACTGGCATATCAAGCTCTTCGTCTTCATCATACTCAGGCTCCATAAGACCAAGTTGATTCATCAGCTTCTCAATACGATCCAGTTTTTCGTCCACGTATTTCTGTAGACCAGCACCTAGGTTCTCACCGCTTTCGATACGATCGAGCAACACGTTCAGTTGCGCATCGTTCTCTAGCATCTCGAGCTCTTGCTCAGCAGATAGACGACGCTCAACTTTGGTTGGCTTCTTTGTAGGCTCAACGATAAGCGGGATCTTCTTCTTACTGCCTAGGCGAGGGTCTAGCTTAGCGCCACCCGTCGACTGGTTAACAGCTTTGCCTTCAGAGTGGCGGCTGCCTGACTTCTGACCTTTGCGTTTTTTCAAACGCTTGCGCAAGCGACCGTCAACGTCCGCTTGTGAACGGTTACGGGTAACCGCAACTACCGGCTCTGGATTAGAACCCGGCTTTCTTGATTTTTTCTTACGACTCATTACGTAAGCTTCCTCAGTAAAATGACATCATTACCAATGAATTCAATATCCAGCCCGTCTCGCTCTGCTAAATACAAGAACGTGGCTCGACTAAAGAAAACAACATGTGTCTGGTCATTTTTGTAGTGCCATTTTGCAAATGCGTCTACATCTATCACCAGTTTTGTCATTAAGCCTAACCATCCTCCAGGCTTAATGAGCGATAACCATTGTTGCCAAACCTGGTTTGGCTCATACAAGTGTTCGATAACCTCTGTCGCAGTCACCACATCGTAGCTATTATCGAGTACGGATTTATCCGGATAATAGTACAGATCGTACAGTGCCATGTCATGACCTTGCTCTGTGAGCATCAGTGACAGAGTCGGACCTGGACCACATCCAAAGTCTAGTCCTTTTGAACCGGGTGCAATTCGCTGCAAAATTGGCTCTGCCAATCGAGACAAAAAGCGGCGGTATCCTTGGTCTTGGGGATCGTTATTGTGAAGGTCATAGTGCGCCTTTTCACTCACTGCATCGAGACGCTGCTCTCTTGGCACAAACACCAATTCACAACGCGAGCACTGCAAGTAATCACGCTTTTTGTCACTATGGTAATGGTGGACGGATTGTCCCGAACACAGTGGGCAAGATTCCACAATTCCTCTCCTGAACGATACCCTGATCAATACAAGGGTGCGAAACATACCAGAAAGTGAGCACGGAGTGGAGTAGAGACGGGTATTTTTTCTACAATTTGTGTAATTTTGGCCGAGGAAGGTTGGCGGAAGACAACAAAATGCCCTTCCGCCGAATTAGGTTACATCCAATCCGTGTTACGGATGATGCCCACGGCGATGCCTTCAATGGCTAAATGCTGCGCCGTCAAGTCGACTTCAATCGGCGAAAACTCTTCGTTTTCTGCATGTAATAGAACCGTTGCGCCTTTGCGCTCCAAACGCTTCACCGTCACATCTTCGTCAACGCGCGCGACCACAACCTGACCGTCACGAACGTCTTGGGTTTTATGAACCGCTAGTAGGTCGCCATCCATGATACCGATATCCTTCATACTCTCGCCGTTTACGCGAAGTAGGAAATCCGCCTGAGGCTTAAACATAGTCGGATCCACTTGGTAGTGTGCTTCTACGTGCTCTTGAGCCAAGATAGGCTCACCTGCCGCCACTTGACCGATAAGCGGTAGGCCTTGGTCTTCGTTCGCTGCTTGTTGCTCAAGCAGAATTCGGATACCACGGGAGGCGCCTGGAATGATTTCAATCGCTTTTTTACGAGCGAGTGCTTTTAGGTGTTCTTCGGCCGCATTCGCTGAGCGGAACCCAAGTTCCTTAGCGATTTCGGCACGCGTAGGTGGCATACCTACGTCGTCTATCTTGGCTTTGATTAGATCAAAGACCTGCTGTTGTCGGGGCGTTAGCGGCTTCATACATCACCTGTCTGTTTATACAGTTAACTGTGAGTATATCCAGTAATACTGTAATTGCAACGATAATTGGTTGTTTTTTTAGCAGATTGACACCATAACTAAACACAATGGCGCATAGAATTGTAAATATGTCGTTGTACTGTTTTTTCAGTAAAAGGTAAGACCAGTTTCTGGTATGCTTGCGGCGCACTAAATCTAATGCCTAGGATTAATACACAACATTGTGTTGCCATGCTTCATCCTCTGGCATTGTTTCTTTGAACAAATTGAGGCTGTGAACCTTTATGTCTTCAGGACAATCACTGTTCCGTTCCTTTATAAAACTGCCCATGTCGGTGCTAGTAAAAGGGACGGCGATTCCATCTAACCCCATCGAAGACCACAATATCGATATCTCGAAACCTGTGGTGTATGCACTGCCCTTCAGCTCAAACGTTGATCTCCTGACCCTACAAAAGCAAGCGCTCGCGGTAGGACTGCCAGATCCGCTTGAGCCGATCGTGCTCAATGGCGAAGAACGTGATCGCTTTGTGTTCATAGCTTCAAGACCGACGCTGATTACCAGCGACCAAGACGTCCCGAATGAGTCTATTGCCCTCTTCTCTGATCTACTCAAAGAGCACGAAAAAGACCCATCACTTGATGTTCAAGTGATTCCTGCGACGGTCTTATGGGGTCGTAAGCCTGGCAAAGAAGAAACGCCAAAACCTTACTTGCAGCCGATGAATGGCGTACAAAAAACCATGGCGGTATTGGCATCTGGCCGAGACTGCATGGTTCGCTTTAGCCCAGTGGTATCACTGCGCTATATGGCTGATTCTCACGGCACCGATGAGTCTATTGCACACAAACTCGCTCGCGTGGCCCGCATTCACTTCTCGCGTCAGAAACTCGCAGCATCAGGCCCCAACCTGCCAAACCGCCAAGTGCTGTTCCATCGCCTGCTCAACTCGCAAGTTATCGAACAAGCGATCAAAGACCACGCACAAAGCAACGACGTGAGTGAAGAGAAGGCACGCAAAGAAGCTCAGCAAATCATGGATGAGATCGCCGCAGATTTCTCCTACAAGCTAGTAAAAAGTGGTGATCACGTTCTGACATGGCTGTGGAACAAGCTGTATCAAGGCATCAATGTCAGCAACGCCTCTACCGTTCGCCGCCTGGCTCAAGACGGTCACGAGATTGTTTACGTTCCGTGTCACCGCAGTCACATGGACTACCTGTTGCTCTCTTACGTGCTGTACAAAGAAGGTATGGTTCCGCCGCATATTGCCGCGGGCATCAACCTCAACTTCTTCCCAGCCGGCCCTATTTTTCGCCGCGGTGGCGCCTTCTTTATTCGCCGCAGCTTTAAGGGCAACAAGCTGTATTCGACGATTTTCCGTGAGTACCTCGCTGAACTGTTCGCGAAAGGCTACTCAGTGGAGTACTTCAGTGAGGGTGGTCGCTCACGTACCGGTCGCTTACTGCAAGCGAAAACCGGCATGTTGGCGATGACGATTCAAGCTATGCTGCGCGGTCTTAACCGTCCTGTCACGTTAGTGCCTGTTTACATTGGTTACGAACACGTGATGGAAGTGAGCACTTACGCGAAAGAGCTACGCGGCAAGCGCAAAGAGAAAGAGAACGCGGGTCAGGTGCTTAAAACGCTGCGTAAGCTGCGTAACTTCGGTCAAGGCTACGTGAACTTTGGTGAGCCAATCCCACTTAACCAGTACCTTAACGAAGCGGCACCTAACTGGACGCAAGACATCGACCCAATGGGTACCAGCAAGCCACAGTGGTTGGTTCCTGCGGTGAATGACCTTGCGACTAAGATGATGACCAACATCAACGACGCTGCCGCCGCTAATGCTCTGACGCTTTGTGCGACTGCTCTGTTGGCATCACGCCAACGTGCACTGTCTCGTGATAGCTTAGTTAACCAGATTGATTGCTATCTTTCACTGCTTAAACACGTACCTTATTCGAAGACATGTACGCTGCCTAATGCAACGGCAGAAGAGCTTGTCGCGCATGCCGAGTCACTGGATAAATTTGTTATTGAGTCGGACACCCTAGGTGACATTATCTCACTAGACCGTCACCAGTCGATTCTGATGACCTACTACCGCAATAACATTATTCACCTGTTCGCACTGCCATCACTTATCGCACAGATGTTGATTCGTCAGCACAAACTGTCACTGGAGCAGATTCAATACAATGTTCAGAAGCTCTATCCTTTCTTGAAAAAAGAGCTGTTCTTGAGCATTGAAGAGAGCGAGCTGGAGTCGATGGTCGATAGCATTATCAATGAGCTGTCGCGCCAAGAACTGGTGCTGGTTGATCAAGGCGTCGTGTCAATGAATCAGTCCAACACCCAAACTCTGATGCTGTTGGGCCGCACGATTTCTGAGACGCTGCAGCGCTACGCGATTTCTCTTAATCTGCTGGCGTGCTACCCAGAGCTTGGCAAGCGCGATCTAGAACAAAAGAGCCAAGACATTGCTCAGCGCCTGGGTCGTCTGCACAGTATCAATGCGCCAGAGTTTTTCGATAAGGGCGTATTCGCGGCGCTATTTAGCACACTAAAAGAGCAAGGTTACCTAGATATCGATGGTAACTGCGATATCGCAGCCACTGAAAACCTTGCCGGTATGCTCTACGGTCTGTTGTACCCAGAGGTACGCCTTACTATTCAAGAGAGTGTTCATCAAAGCGACCCTAGCTTAGATGACGATGAAAGCATCGAGAGTGAGTAATCCTCTTTGAGAAAACGAAAAAGCGCGGTCATTTTGCAATGACCGCGCTTTTTTTAACTCGATAACTCTCAGTTACTTCAACAGAAATGCACTTAGCAAGCCAATAGTCACTGCCATTCCTACATAGTTGTTGTTGAGAAAGGCCTGAAAGCAAAGTGGGCGCTCACGATGGCGAATTAGCCACTGCTGATAAACAAACAGCGCACTCACCACAAGCAAACTCCAGTAGAAGCTTGCGCCCAACTGGTAACTGTAGCCAAGTCCCATCAACATCAACAGGGTGATCAGTTGCAACATACCAATAATGAGCTTGTCGCGCTTGCCAAACAAAATGGCGGTCGACTTGATTCCAATCTTAAGATCATCTTCTCGGTCCACCATGGCGTATTGGGTGTCGTAAGCGATGGTCCAAAGAGCGTTAATCACGAAGATAAACCAGACCATTGGCGGCAAAGCGTTAGCTTGAGCGGCAAACGCCATTGGAATTGACCAACTGAACGCCAAGCCAAGAAACAGCTGCGGAAGATGTGTGTAACGTTTCATGAAGGGATAGATAAACGCTAAAAACACACCGACAAATGAAAGCTGAATCGTCAGCGTATTCATGGTCAAAACCAGAATAAATGACGCCACTGCCAAAAATAGAAACAGACCAATGGCCTCTTTTGATGACACCTGCCCTGATGGCAGCGGGCGACCCTTGGTTCGCTCTACATGCCCATCGACTTTGCGGTCGGCGAAATCATTGATCACGCAGCCCGCGCTACGCATCATGACCACACCTAAGGTAAAGACCACAAGCACCAAAAGATCAGGGATGCCTTCTGCAGCAACAATCAGTGCCCACAGCGTTGGCCAAAGCAATAGTAACGAGCCAATAGGCTTATCCATGCGCATCAGCTGCCAGTAAGCTCTGGCTTTTGTCGAGGTCATTGACCACACTCCTGTTGGTAAATCGGTGACTCGGGTAAGAAAAGTTCGGCAACCAATATCGGGTGTCCTTTTACCCAGAGCCGTGAGCGGCGAGCAAAAAGATCGCCCTCTGGCGTGGCAATCTGTGCCACTTGCAATGCATCGCGCGTGGTATCAGCACTTGAAAAGACCGTCACACCAATCGGCACGGTTCCTTGTTGAGAAATATCATATTGGCTGCGGTCCATCGACTCAAGCGACATCAGCGTGCGACCTATAACCCAAGGCTGGTTGTCACCAGACAACACGACTTCTCTCAACCAACAAGGTTCATGGTCAAGAAGCTCCATTTCCTCCTGAGACATGGTATGAAGTGGGCTGGCTTCATTGCGCACGACTTCGACAGAGAAGTGTTGACAATGCTCTGCCAATTTATGTGAAAGCGACCCTTGCTCCGTCAACCATTGCGAAGCATGGCGATTAAGATGAGGAAACTCGTCAGGAGACTGCCATTGAGCTTGGCGTAATATTTTCAGATAGTCGAAAGCTGAATCATTCATTTTGCTATTCAATAACACGCTTGAAGCGCGTACAATCATTGTTCATCTGGACGGCGTATTGTACCACCAACCATGTCGGTACACTCCAGCGTTATTACGTCATTGTAACAAAATTAGGCTCATGGAATATCGGCTAATTCGAGTTTAAAAGAGAGAAATATGTGTAAACGTTACCTGACCCAGTTTTTCCTGATCATGGGCTTGACTGCTGCTATGCCTGCATTCTCCGCAGAGGAGTCGGCACCTAACCTTGCGTATTTCACTCTCGAGCCGGAATTGACCACTAACTTCCACACCAAAGGCAAGCGACTTGGCTATGTTCAAGTGCGTATTGATGTCATGGTCGGCGACGTGAATGATTTAGCGATTATTGAGCATCACCAGCCGCTAATTCGCGATGCTGTGATTGAACTACTAGGCAAACAAAATGCCGATGTGATTAAGTCTTTGGCGGGACGAGAAGAGATCCGTCAGATGCTGGTCGAAAATCTCAACAACTTGCTATTGGCAGAGACAGGTAAAGCGGTCATTGCCGACCTTCTGTTTACCAAATATCTCTACCAATAGAATGAGCGTGTTGGGCTAAGCTATTTTCAAGCGTCTTTAAGCCTTGGCTGTCTTTAAGCGATAGCTGTCGAGTAGGCCCAACGCCACACCCGCCAACAAACCGGTCAGGTGCGCCATATTGGCGATAGCAAGGAACGGCTGAACAAAGCCAAGCACAAGCCAAACCAGCATAAAGGCAACGATAGGCTTAGGGATAATAAGACCGATATCAGGACGCTTCACCGTGAGCATCCACAGGTAGCCGACTAGCGCATACACAACCCCAGACAAACCACCGAAGTTTGCTCCCTCAATCCAATACTGACCGATTCCCGAAATAGCGGCAGAGACGAAAAAGATCTCTAACAGCTTCTTACCACCAAGGCGCTTATCAATATCCCCACCTAACTGCCACCACCACAGCAGGTTAAAGATGATGTGCATGGCAGAGAAATGCAGCAAGGCGTGACTAAACCAGCGCCATACTTGCCACTCCTGTCCATCAAAAGCTGGAAAGTGCAGCCAAGAGAACACCCACTGCCCTAATCCAACAAACTGAGTGATATAGATTACCGAGCACAATACCATGACAGAGAGTGTCGTTATCCCAGCTTTTGCTTTGAGCATTGAGGCAAAGCTTGGCGTTTGATAGTGGAATGCATTGCGGCGCGTTTCTGCCATATCCCATGACGATGCTTGGTACTTGGGATTCATAGGGTCATCGAGAAAATGCTTGAGCTCAACCTCCGCTTCAAGCTGGTCTTCACTGTTCATCAGCCAGAGTACGAACTGACCACCACCCTCGGGCATCATTTGGACATCAATCTTTCTCGATGCCATGTAATCGATAAATGCCTGCCCCATTCTCGGGTTCTGCAGGGTGATAAGTCTAACCATTGCTGCTCTCTCTATGTGTGACTCTCTACCGGCAAGGCCGCTCTGTGCCACGCTTCAAAACCGCCATCGACACTGTATACCTGCTCAAACCCTTGATTAAGGAGATACTGAGCTGCGCCTTGACTGCTGATACCGTGATAACACATCACCAATACTGGTGCTTCAAATTCAACCTGCTGCATGAAATCAACAATGCTGTCATTGGTTAAGTGGTATGCCTCAGTGGCATGAGCGACATTAAAACTCTGGATATCACGGATATCCACCAGCCTTGCTTCGTCGTTGTCTTGTAGTAACTGATGTGCCCCGTGCACGTCAATATGTTGAAACTGCTCCATAGAGTCTAATCCTTTACTTTCATCGCACTTAGCGCTACGTCAAAATTAAGCGTATTGCATGCGTTTTTTTGGTTATTTTCTCTCGCTCGATAATAGCACTATTCAGTGCTAACAAAGTACCGACACCTTTTAGGGTTATCCACTTCAGTCTACATTTTCACCAGCTGTGTGTAACTCTGTGGATTGCGTTGATAAAGTGGTTTTGGATCATTTGATCCACTACATCTAGGTATGATCTTGATCTAACTGTGGGTAAAGCAAAAGGTATCCCCAAGGCCAAAAGCCTCTCAAAGCACCATTTGTCGCTGCTTTCTGACAGTTGGCAAATAATTTCATCACAGACTTATCCACAGGCAAGAGACGAAATTTTGCGATCAATTATCGGATCGAGATGACCACTTGATCTGGTACTTAACAACGCATTGCCGAGATCAAAAAAGCCGAGGTCAATTGACCTCGGCTTTTAAAAATTTGCTTCGCGATGTGCGGAGGTTAAAACTCACCCACTGCCGCTTTCAGCTTCTTCATCGCATTCTTTTCTAGCTGACGGATACGCTCTGCAGACACACCGTAATTATCGGCGAGATCTTGCAACGTTGACTTGTTGTCATCCAACCAACGAGAGCGAACGATGTGTTGGCTGCGATCATCAAGCGTCGCTAATGCGTGGCTTAGACGATTGTTGGTGTGAGCTTCCCAGTTTTGAGCTTCGTAGTCCTCGGCCAAATCTGAGCTCTTATCTTCTAGATACAGCGCAGGCGCGGTGTAGGTTGTACCTGAGTCATCATCATCGCTCGGCATCTCGAACGTTGAATCTTGCGCTGCAAGACGAGATTCCATTTCACGAACCTCTGATGGTTCAACACCGAGCTCTTTCGCTACCGTTTCAACTTCGCCATTGTTAAACCAACCTAAGCGCTTCTTCGACTTACGTAAGTTGAAAAACAGCTTACGCTGAGCTTTGGTGGTCGCGATCTTAACGATACGCCAGTTACGCAGCACGTACTCGTGGATCTCTGCTTTAATCCAATGCACTGCAAATGAAACCAGTCTTACACCCACTTCAGGGTTAAAACGTTTCACTGCTTTCATCAGACCAATGTTGCCTTCTTGAACCAAGTCAGCCATAGGTAGACCATAACCGGAGTAGCCACGAGCAACATGAACAACAAAGCGAAGGTGCGATAAGATCAGACCTTTCGCTGCCTCTATTTCACCATCGTAGTGTAATCTTTCTGCTAGTTCACGCTCCTCATCAGCGGTCAGCATAGGGTAGCTGTTCACTGAACGGATATAGCTGTCTAAGCTATCTTGTGTTACTAAAGCCATTGGATACGCTTGGTTTGCCATTCACTTCCTCATCTATCTCGAGTAGGGTCAACACCTTCTTAACCTGACAATACTGGACCTAAACCATGACAGTTTCAAGAAGGGGTTAGTAATTATGCATAATCAATAGGTCTAAACAAGTGTTATTACCGATTAAATTTAACTCATTAATAGGTAAACGCACCATTAATGAGAGCTAAATCTCACTATGTTATTGAAACGTTGAACGATTATTCGCTCAGGTCGACCAACGATGTTTATGCCACTATTTAAGACCCTTTTCGCTTAAACCGGTTCAATTTCTTTTAAATGACGCTTTGCCGAGATTCTCGCCGCGCCAGTGCCTAGGAACAAACCCAACATTAAAATCAACAAGGTTTCATCCCAGCCAAGTCCAAGCAATCGAAAATCACTGTCGTAAAGCATGGCCAAATCGGTGACTGTGCTGTTGATAATAATCGTCAGCAACGCGGTAAGCAGCCACGCGACGAGCGCTCCAATCAATCCAAACCACATTCCTGAGTAAAGATACGGTCTAAGGATGTAGGCATCGGTCGCGCCTATCAGTTTCATGGTCTGAATAGCTTCTTTATTCGCAAGCACATTAAAGCGCAGCGTATTACCGACAATGAGAAACACCGACACTAACATCAAAGCAGACAAGCTAATCACCAAGGTCGATGCAAGGTTCTTGATTGCATCAAAGCGCCCTAGCCAATCTTCATCACGACGAACATCAGTAATGTCGCTACGGGTGCGAAGCTTAGATACCAATTCTCGATCAGTCTCAACGCTGGTATCACTAGGAATGATCACCAATACTCCCGGCAATGCGTAGCCATCCAGTAAGCTTAGCGCTTGATCGAGGCCTGAGTGCTGACTCAAGTCTGCCAAACCTTGCTGCGGCGTGATGTATTCGACCTCGCTCACCATCTCCCAGCTCTCGATATCATCTTTCAGCACTAAAACGCGTGCATCCGGCACCCCAACATCGATAAATGCGGTCACTTGAGACTGGCTGGCCACATTCGACGTCACTGCCGCCACGTTCTTACCCAGTAGGTACAAACATGCGGGCATGGTGAGCGCCATAGAAATAACCGCTAAGGTAAGAATATTGCCTAGTGGACGCTGCCACATTTCTACCAGTGACGATTTAGCCTGTCGCCAGTGCACAGTAAAGAAGCCATCGGACTTGAGTCGATGCTTAGCCGGCTTTTTTTTACGCTTAAACACCATCGCTCACCTCACTTAAAAAGCCTTGATTAAGCTCTAGGTAACGGTATTGAGGGCGAGAGCGTACGAGATGTATGTCATGCGTCGCTAACAGGATGGACACGCCAGCACGGTTAAACTCTTCGAATAGCTTCAACACTTTGTTCGAAAGCTCAGGGTCTAGGTTACCCGTCGGCTCATCCGCAAGCAGCATGGTCGGGCGATTGACGACAGCGCGAGCAATACCAACACGCTGCTGTTCACCACCAGAAAGCTGACTTGGTAAACACTTCATCTTATCGAGCAGCCCAGTTTTATCTAGCGCAGCTGAAACGCGGCGTTTGATTTCATTCTCCGAGATGGACTCGATACGCATTGGCAGCGCAACGTTATCAAATACAGTGCGATCCATCAGCAAGCGGTGATCTTGGAAAACGATGCCAATATTGCGGCGCAAGAACGGAATATCTTTCGAAGGTAGTCTACTGATATCGTGGTCATTAAATAGGATACGACCATCGGTTGGTCGTTCAATCGCACAGATAAGCTTTAGTAAGGTACTTTTCCCTGCGCCGGAGTGGCCTCCCAAAAATGCCATCTCACCGCGCTTTAAGTGAAAATCGACTTTTTGCAGCGCTTGTCGCCCACCTCGATAGGCTTTACTCACTTGCTCAAATTTGATCACCGAATCATTCCTCTGATTTGGATGTCTTAGGTCAGAAAGGGGATGCCATGCATCCCCTTAATTTATTCTTCTCGACTAAACAGTGCGTCGATAAATTCTTTGGTCTCAAACGGCCTTAAATCGTCAATGCCTTCACCAACACCAATATAGCGGATTGGGATTTGGAACTGATCCGCCAGCGCAAAAATTACCCCGCCTTTTGCGGTGCCATCAAGCTTAGTTAACGTAATGCCTGTCAGCGGTGCCACATCACTAAACAGCTTAGCTTGGCTAATCGCATTTTGACCGGTACCGGCATCAAGCGTCAGCATGATCTCGTGTGGTGCAGAATCATCAATCTTCTTCATCACACGCACAATCTTGCGCAGCTCTTCCATCAGGTTCGCTTTATTCTGCAGACGACCCGCGGTATCCGCGATAACCACGTCCACCCCGCGCGCTTTCGCCGCTTCAATAGCGTCGTAAATCACCGATGCGCTGTCCGCTCCAGTATGCTGAGCAATCACTGGGACATCGTTACGCTCACCCCAAACCTGCAACTGCTCTACCGCCGCTGCACGGAAGGTATCGCCCGCCGCTAGCATGACTTTCTTGCCTTCCGCTTGGAACTGCTTGGCAAGCTTACCAATCGTCGTGGTTTTACCCACACCGTTCACACCCACCATTAGGATAACGAACGGAGTCTTAGTGGTATCAACTTCTAATGGCTTTTCGACATGACTAAGGATGTCGGCCATCTCATCTTTAAGAAGACCATACAACGCTTCGCCATCTTTTAAATCGGCACGAGACGCTTTTTCTGTAAGATTATCAATAATTTTTACTGTGGTGTTCATGCCCACGTCAGCAATGAGTAGCTGCTCTTCTAGCTCTTCAAACAGCTCATCATCGATCTCTTTGCCTTTAAACAGACCAAAGAAACCGGCACCGATGTTGGCTTTGGTGCGGCTCAGACTGCGTTTCAAGCGTGCAAAAAAGCTCTCTGTTGGTTTTTCTTGCTCCTGAACTCGAGCAACAACTGGGGCTTCTGCTTCTGCTTCTGCTTCTGCTTCTGCTTCTGCTTCTGCTTCTGCTTCTGCTTCTGCTTTTTCAGTATCTTCGGTTTCGTTAGCCGCAACGACTACTTGCTCGGCTGGCTCAGTAGCGGTTGGTTCTGCGTCGTCTTGTTGTTCAACACTCGCTTCAACCTGTTCAGCTTGTTGCTGCTCAGCATCAGTCGATGCGTCTGCATCTAGCTGTTCGGATTGAGTCTCCGCGGCAGTGTCTTGCTGTTTTTGCTCTGTTTGATCTTCGTCGCCAAAGCCGAGCCAAGAGAGAAGTCCGCGTTTTTTCTTTTCTGTCATCTGAAACTATCCTGAATACTGTCTTTTCAAATGTCTTAAATTCGTCGTAGCCTAGACGTTATAGGTTAACGTCTGGCGGTGCAAAAAATATTTGTGACAAAGCAGTGAAAACTTTTCTCAGAGATTGGTACACTTCGTCACTTATTAATTTAAGCTCGTTAATGAGCCCGTTATAGTATCACTTTATTGGCGGTCAAAAAATCTATGGTTAGACGTCGCAAGCAAACTCCATCACAAAAACCATCGTCTCAGATGGGTAGCGTTCGCATCATTAGCGGACTTTGGCGTGGTCGCAAGCTCCCTGTACATGATGCGGAGGGTTTAAGACCAACGACCGACCGCGTTAAAGAGACGGTATTTAACTGGCTGGCACAAGATGTTCCCCACGCCAAAGTACTGGACCTGTTTGCGGGCTCTGGCGGTTTAGGGTTTGAAGCCGCATCAAGGCAAGCCGACCATGTCACTATGATTGAGCTTAATGACAAAGCCTATAAGCAGATCGTTAGTAACATTGCGCTGGTCAAAGCGGACAATATCAAAGCTCATCATGGCGACGCGCTCAGCTTTTTATCACAAGCTGGCGAGCCACAAGACTTGGTCTTCATCGATCCACCGTTTCGAAAGGGATTACTGCCGGATGTCATCGACCGTTTAGAGAATAATGGTTGGCTTGCAGACAATGCGTTAATCTATATAGAAACGGAAAAAGAACTGCAGCTTGACGCTATTCCAGAGCACTGGGACTTACTAAAAGAAAAGACGGCGGGTCAGGTTAGCTACCGATTATTTGAGAGGGAATCACAATGAAAGCGCTACTCATGCTAGCAAAAATCGCCTTCGGGTTTGTTTGGTTTGTCTTGATACTGAATATCTTCCATCCATTTCCGGGCAAAGGTGCCATCGCTCTCTATATCATGACCGCGTTCTTGTTCTTGATGCATGGCGTTCAAATGGCGATTTTCCTTGGTGCCTTTGGCGACAAGTTGAAACTGGGCACATGGGAGAAATACTCGATACTTGCGTTTGGTATTTTTGCCCTACTGGATATCCGTCAAAAACACATGATGGGGCCTGCTCCAGAGCCAGAAGACCAAACTGCTGAAAACAGCGATAAAAAGTAATGTTTAGAAAAAGAGCCGCAATAGCGGCTCTTTTCTTTTTTGACCCATCACCCGAGGTGTTTAACCTAGGTAACTCTTCACCCCGTTCAGGAACATCTGGGTTGAAATCATAACTAGTAATAAGCCCATCAATCGCTCGACGGCCTTAAGACCTCTCTCACCCAGCATTTTATGGAAAAAGTTATAGAACATGAGAATAAAGAAGGTCGCCCCCCAAGCAATCAAAACCGCAGCAGACAGCTCTACCAAGCTGTCTGGGTTTTGAGTCGAGAGCAATAAAACCGATGCGATGACAGAGGGACCCGCAATCATTGGGATCGCCATAGGTACAATAAAGGGCTCTTCCCCCGCGGCTAAGCCCGTCACACTGCCAGCCTGTGGAAAAATCATGCGTATCGCTATGATAAATAGGATAATACCGCCGGAAATACTTAGCGTCTCCGGCTCAACGTGTAAGAAGCTAAGTATGCCTTTGCCTGCAAAAAGGAACAGAAGCAGAATGAGCAAAGCAAAGCACAATTCACGGACCAATACCTTTCTACGTCGCTCTGGGTCGAGGTGTTTAAGTATCGAGAGTATGATGGGAAGGTTGCCGAGCGGGTCCATGATAAGGAATAACATGGTCGCCGCTGAAAGAATATCCATGGATTACAGCCTGCTATCTAAGAATTTGCAGTGGAGTATAGCAGGCTAATTCTTAATTAGTGAGAACAGACTCGCTCGATGTTTAGCGTCCACAAACCCTCATTCTCAATCACTTTCTGCTTTTCGATAAAGAACGCTAGCAAAGCCTCAAGATCAAAGCCTTCTCGGCTACATGTACGGAAAGTAGCATCCGCGCCAAACTGATCAAGAACGGTTTGCTCTAACTGCTCACGGCTCATTGGTTGCTCACGCAGCAGGTTAAGAACTTTGTGGGCATGGATAGATGTTGTCATGAAGATTACCTCACTAAATAGCGTGCTACTATGCTAGCCAATCTTAGCGTGGCGCATCATGATCTGACGCAAGCCAAAGCGACGCTATATCATTTGAGTTGAGCTCGACAGCGCCGAAGCCACAATAAGACCATGCGCCAGGTAGTAGCTTCCCGATACAGCATAACTGGCGCGTTTTGATTGGAAATGGTACTTATCCAGTGCTAGCAGCAACGCTGACAGGGCAAGACACGCCGCCCCCGCAAACCCAATCATCGCCTCAAACGAACGGGTAATTAGCCACGCCTCGCCTGCGGCACACATAAGATGAACCAGTGATAAACCCATCAAGGCAACGGGCATAAGAAATGAATCGAGTCTAGGTAATAGTAATAAGAAGGTGACGATAGCAATGCAGAACAACAATGCAGGCAGCCAAAGCACAAACTCACTGTTCACTTGTCCCCACATAGCCCAGCTATAAGCGAGTTGCGCCGCTATGTATCCAAAAAAACTGAGTTTGGTAAAACGTCGCCACTGCACGACTCCGTCGCTAACAGTAAATAGCACTAACCCTACCAGTATCCACATTTGGTAAGGCTCGAACATTCCCGTCTTGATAAGTATGACAGCCAAAAGAGCGTGTGTTAGTCCACTAAACACCACCATTCGGGCTTTGTCCCCTTTCTCACCAGCAAAAATAAACAGCAAACACGATAGGGCTACAGCTAGCCAACTCCACATACACACACCTAATTCTTATTTTCGAACCCAGTGTATGAAGCTGATGATGACTGTCCAGTGGCAAGGTTCAAAAGTTGGACTTGTCTTAAACTAAAAAAGTTTGCCTTTGACAGGCCAAGATTCAGTGTGAGTACGTCCCTTTTGTCACTCAAACATAAAAATTACAAAGCAAACGTTTTCCTTTCTTTGCTATGACGTAACGTGGTTTTTCCGATAGTGGATCATTAACGCTAACGTAAACCAACATCACCCACTCAGAAAACTCAACCTAAGCCATTGTTTTACAGCAACTAAAATAAGAATCACTCTAACAAAGCTCGCTCATTAACTTTCTAATAACTTAATAAAAGTTACGGTTTTCCTATCACCTCTTAAGAAAATCAGCCCTACTTTCTCATCTATCAGTAAATCACCTTCTTAATTAGACACCAAAAACAATGCTTAACTAGGTATTCACCTCAGGTTGACACCAAACCCCCAAAACAAACACCAGTTATAACGAACACTACGCAATCACAAATTTATTCTTAAATAACAATCAGTTAATTTAAATCTACATCACAAAACCACGTGCGGTCAAAATTAACCCAGAATAAATACACTGTTTCTTTGTGGCATTAAGATCATATTTAGGGTGGAAAACTTATAAAAATGGAGTTTTTTTGACAATATCCTTGCCTAAAAGCCAAAACAGGTGCTATTCTTATATCCAACGACAGAATTAATAAAAGGAGCAGTGTTATGATTTCATCTTCTCAGAAGCAAGGTCTAGTGATGATAGCCGTAGTGGTAGGGCTAATGACACTGCCGATGCTTTACTAATAGCGATGAGTAGACGTTAATCTACAAGATCAAAAAAGGGACGCTTAATGCGTCCCTTTTGCTATTTGGGGTAAACACTCTCATTTAGAGATGATGTGTAGCACCTTCTCCCAGTGCACGTAGTAGAAGCCCATTGCAAGCAAGGTGATCAGTGCCATCAACCACATGGCGGTGCGCCAAATAAAGCGACTGCTTCTAGGCGTTAACTCTTGTTCACACTCATCACAGGCACGAAGAAATCCTGATTTGTCATCCAACTCAAAATCTTCTTCATGAACGATCTTGTTGCGAATGGTCGCGATGTATCTCAATTTGCTAATCACATCATGCGGTAGCCGTTCTTCACAGCTAGTCACAAGTTGATGTAAGCCCTTACCATCGGCGCGATATTGCTGCCTAAGCAACTTCTCTAAGCGCCTCGTTCGTAAAACAACACGTTCAATATCAGACATATGCATCCCTCCAACCACCAGCGAACTGTGAAAAAAAGGTGTGCTGGCTAATGTCCAAAACTTTGGTTCACTCCATTGTTAACCATCTGTATTAAGAATTCGACAATTGTAAGGTAAATTCAAGTAAAGATTTAAACCTAATTCAGCCCGCTTTTGTGTGATATGAGCCTAAAAATCTTGGCTAAACCAACGATGACAGCTTATTTTCTGCTGGTTTTGTGCGATCTTAGTTCCAGCGTACTGAAATGAATGGGGTTTGTATGCCTATCTCTCTGATTATTGCTGTCATTGTACTGATCGTTATTGCTGGCTATCATTTTGTTTTCATTCAAAGAAAACACACACTTGGTATTGATGCGCCTGAGCGAAAAGCCTCTGTTACCATTCTTGATAAGCAGGTTGTTGCCACCGAAGACCCGACCCAAGAAGACGAATACTGGATCTACATTCAAAAAGGCGCATTTGGCCCCAAAAGAGAGTTCCAGATTGGCGTCCACTACTATCATCACCTCAATCCTGGCGATAAAGGCGTACTGACTTATCAGGGTGATAAATTCCTACATTTTGCGCTAAATCGTTAAATCCCATAGATTTACGTCGCTTATCAGTCGTGGTAGCGTAACGCTTAGCTCAATCACATGGATGTTAATCATGAGTTTCTATTCTAACGTGAAACTAAAAGCTGTTTTCGCGTGTATCGCGCTGCTTACCTCGGGCTGTAGCTCTGCTTATCAGGGTCGAGTCAATGATGCCGAAGTACACCTGGTCGACTATTTCCAACGTGGTGACGGCGCGCAGGCGCTGATTGATAATATGGATGCATTGAGTATCGACCACTCATACGTCATGGGGTTGCCTGTGATTAAAAAGTGGGATGCGAGCGCACCTAAGGCACCGCGCTTTGTGTATGGTGACGACACCCCGGTCTACTATTATTCATTTACCGATGAGCTCATTGCGCGCGAGGTAGAATCACTACCGAAGCCAAGCCAAGCTAGGCTGCACCCTTTTCTTAGTGGGTTTAACACTACAGACATGAATGCCGCGGAGCACATCGAGCGCGAGCTGACATTTCGCCCTGGGTTTTGGAAAGGTATTGGGGAGGTGATCACTCGTCATGACCATCTAACCGCACTCACCGCCGATGAGAAACCAAGAGCAAACCACCCAGCACTTGCCAAAGTCTATGATTTAGCGGCTAAGCACGATCTTCCCGTACTGCTGCACACCAATATCACCTCACAGCGCGAGGATAATCCGCTTTATCTAAAAGAGCTTGAAGAGGCACTCAGTAACCACCCTAACACCCGCTTTCTCTGGGCTCATGCGGGTACCACGACCACACTCACTCGAACCATCAAGATGCGATTCCTCTACCAAACCGTGGCAGACCTTTTAAGTGAGCATGACAACCTGTACATCTTGGCGTCTTGGAGTCTCATTGAGGTCATCGCGCCCCAAGGTCGAGTCGACAGCCGCTGGCTATCATTGATTGAGGCGTATCCTGAGCGGTTTATGATTGGTAGTGATGTCGTGGGTCAATTTCAGTATCAGCAAGGAGCGCTCGCGATATGGGACCCGGTACTGTCTGCACTGCCTAAACATGTCGCCAATAAAATGGCGTATCAAAACATGCTGACCGTCTTACCGAAAAGCACCCCCTCAGGCGATAACTAGCTTAACGCCTGAACCTTCTGACTCCAGCGTTGTGCATCCGCCAGCGCTGCAAACACTTGGTTTTGTGATACCCCAAGCTGAGCTCGATGCTTCTCAAGCCCCTGCCAGTCGGCTGATTCGAAACACTCTCCCATCGACAGCAATCGTCCATACGGACCTTGCCTCTCTAGCAGCGCACGTTTGATCTCTTCGCATAGTGGCAGTTGAGTAATCAATTGGTCTAGGGAGAGATCCATCAAAGCATCCAGAATCGAGAATAAGCCGATCATAAATGCCTGATCTTTGTAATCTCTAAACGGCGGGTATTTGGTCATCAATCGGCAGAATTGAGCACGTTGCAATGAGAGCTCATAGAGTGCTTTGGGCTTACTGCTCGAAATGAACGACGCAACGGTCAGCGACACAAACAGTTTGAGTTTCTCTTGCCCTAGATACACCAAAGCTTGTCTAAATGAGGAGATTTCAGACTCGAGGCGTGGATTCATGGTATTAACAAACTGCAGCAACTTATAAGAAAGCGTAACGTCTTTAGCAACGATCTGCTCAATCTTGTCAAAGTCCACTTCAGGCATACACACCTGTTGGAACAGCTCCATCGCCACCAGTTGCTCAGCGCTGATATAAACCTGTTTTTCCATGACAGGTTTGCTAAAGAAAAAGCCCTGAAAGAACTTAAACCCAGCTTGTTTGGTCAAGAGGAACTCTTGCTCTGTCTCGACACGCTCAGCAAGGTAATGCCTTGGGCTGCCTTTGGCTTTTTGGCGCTGAACAAACTCACATGCCTGCTCGACGCCCATTGACATGATGTCTAGTTTAACGATCTGCACAAATGGGAGGAATCGTTCCCACGCGTCGGTATAGACGAAATCGTCAAGAGCAATGATGTAGCCACTACGGGCTAACTCTTTGACTGCATCATATAACTCATCGTTTGGTTCACAGGTTTCAAGGATCTCAATCACCACACTCTCTTTCGGTAATATGAGTGGCAGCCTGCGAATCAGACTCTGCTGAGGGAAATTGATAAAGCAGCGTGAACTAGAGAGCGCTGGATTGATACCCAACGATAAGAAGTTTTCTGCGATCAACCGGTAGGTGGCGCGATTCGCTTCCACGTGAGCTGGAAAGGCGTTCCGTTCTCCATCACGGAACAGCAACTCGTAACCCAAGGTGTGCCGGCGGGCATTAAAAATGGGCTGGCGAGCTACGTAGGTGGCGTACATATCCAAAACGCGGCCTTACGATTTCGCGGCGGCAAGCAAAGCGCCACATCCTACAAACATTGAACCAAATAACTTATTAATGCGTCCCATGACACGATCAGAGCGAATATAACGCCCCATCTGTGAAGCGAGCGACGTATAACCGAGCATAACGATTGAGTCTATCGTTACTGTCGTGATACCAAGAATCATGAGCTGCTGAACTTGGTCGCCAGCAGGGTCGATAAATTGCGGAAACAGTGCGACGAGAAAGACGATCGACTTAGGGTTAGTCAGATTAATCAGCACAGCACTGCGCAGCAGTTGACCTGCGGTACGACTTTCATGTTCAGAGCTAGCCTTTACGGATGAGGTATCACGCCACTTTTGAATACCAAGCCAAATCAGGTAAACCACACCTACCCACTTGATAATGCTAAACGCCAGCGCTGATTTTGCTACTAAAGCACCAATTCCGGCCCCCACCAACATAATGTGGATCGCCAAACCAATTTGCAGTCCAGCAATGGCAGCTAGGGATTTACGTGTCCCGTAACTTAGGCCGTTACTGATCGAGTTAACGGTACCCGAACCTGGCGCCAAGCTAAATACGATCGCTGTAACCACATAAGCGAACCAAACATGATAATCCATTGTAATTCCTCACCACTGGTTTACTCTTAACTGAATAAGACGTTCCGTGGAATGATAACCCTGTAAAATGACACAAAAGTGTCTAAAAAACAGCGCATTATACATAAAAATTGAAGCAGGCCCATGTATGCACACGATAAATGCTACTGACATCTCTTATACTCAAGAGCCAGAGTTTGAGCAAGTAATAAACACTCACATTGCTCAATTATGGGAGAATCGACAGGAAGGGAAGCTAAAAGCAAAGGATGGTACCCAATTATACTGGTGCAAATTAACGCACGAAAATCATCAGAAAGCCCTCATCGTAGTCAATGGCCGTATTGAATCTGCATGGAAATACCAAGAGCTGTTCTACGACTTCTTCCAACAAGGTTACGACATCTATTCGTTTGACCACAGAGGCCAAGGCCTATCAAGCCACCTGGCCCCTAATCCTGAGATGGGCCACGTCCATGAGTTCGATGACTACCTCGATGACATGGACCTTGTATTAAAGAGTTTTGACTTAAGCCGCTATCAGCAGCGCCATGTCCTTGCTCACTCTATGGGCGGAAATATTGCGACTCGCTATATTCAAACTCGTCCCGACCACAACTTCGATAAGATTGCGCTCAGTGCGCCTATGTACGGCGTCAATGTGCCATGGTATCTAAAGCCAATCGCTCCATTTGTGGCGCAGATTATGACGGCTATTTACCCGGTGCCGACCTATGCGCCAGGATATCAAGGCTATGTCGCCAAGCCCTTTGAGATCAACCCGCTCTCCTCAAGCGAGGTCCGCTACCACTGGTTTAGAGACTTGTACGAAAGGATGCCGGAGTTAAAGATTGGCGGTCCAAGCACTCGGTGGGTATGGCAAGGCTTAATGGCTGCCAAGCAGTGTATCCAGCAAACTAGGCAGGTAAAAATACCGCTGCTTCTGGTGCAAGCTGGCGCAGACCAGATTGTGAGTAACCAAGATCAGCAGCGCTTTGTTAGCAAGCTCTCACGTACCAATCAACACGCCAAGATGGTGACGGTCGAGGGCGCAAAACATGAAGTTTTGTTTGAAAAAGATGCCTACCGAAATCAAGCACTCGATGCCGTAAGCCATTTCTTTTCAAAGCAATAACACGTAACAAAGAAGGTAAATGAGGAAATATTTCTGTCACCCATTTACCCTCTTTTTCTGGTTTAATATCCCCTACAATATCCCTATTAGGTTGCCCCTTTGGCGACTCCCCTCCACGTTCGACACGAAGAGAAAGTTATGACCCTTAATCGAGATTCCATCAACATTGTCGCTTCTGATCTAGACGGCACCTTACTGGCTCCAGACCACCTATTGAGTGCTAACACCAAGCAAACGTTAAAGGAACTGCACGCTAAGGGTTACACTTTCATTTTCGCAACCGGTCGTCACCATGTGGACGTCGCAGGCATTCGTCAATCTGTGGGTATTCCTGCCTACATGATTACGTCGAACGGCGCGAGAGTTCATGACCAGCAGGATGAACTGCTATACAGCCAGAACGTCCCTGAAGACCTAGTACAACCGATCGTTGATGTGCTCAACACCGACAGTGAGCTGTTTGTTCACATGTACCAAGACGATACATGGCTGCTTAACCAAGAAGATGAGTATCTGCGTAAGTTCCACACCGAAACAGGATTTAGCTATCACCTATTTGACGCCAACAATGCGCCAACAGATGGTATCGCCAAGATCTTCATTACCCATCCAAAGCAAGACCACGAACACTTGGTAGAATTTGAGGATGCATTGAGAGCTAAGTTTGGTGACGCTCTGAATATCGCCTTCTCTACGCCTTGGTGCCTAGAAGTGATGGCGAAAGAAGTCTCTAAAGGTGATGCGCTAAAAGCGGTCGCCGAGAAGCTTGGCTTAGGTCTTGAGAACTGCATCGCCTTTGGTGATGGCATGAACGATGTTGAAATGCTGACGATGGCAGGACACGGTTATGTGATGGAAAACGCTCACGACAAAGTGAAAAAAGCCCTACCAAACAACACCGTTATTGGCAGCAACGCCGACGATGCTGTCGCTGAATTTTTGAAAAAGCATCTGCTATAAGCCGAATATCAACAATCAAACTCCCATGCTCACCCCTATATAGCGCATATCCTAGCTATTGGGCGTGGGAGTTTTGTTTTATCTCGTTGGTGGCCAGTCGCTTGTTTAGCGCGCCACTCGACCCAAAATCGCAGACCATTCGATCTCTGACACTGGCATGACCGACAAGCGATTACCACGCTTCACTAGCGGCATGTTTTCCAGTTCCGGCATGGTTTTGAGCACACTTAACGGCAGCACACGCTTAAACTTTTCAACATATTCAATGTCTACCATTAACCAACGTGGGTTATCGGGTTCAGCTTTGGCATCGTAATAGTCACTATTGATATCAAACTGGAAATGATCGGGATACGCCTCTCTAGTAATACGAGCGATACCGGCAACCCCTATGGTTTTGCACGATGAGTGATAGATCAACACTAAGTCGCCAAGCTTCATCTCATCTCGAATCATGTTTCGTGCTTGATAATTGCGGATCCCTTCCCAGCATGAGCTCCCTTTGACACGCAGAGTGTCGATGGAAAACTCATCGGGTTCTGTTTTAAATAGCCAATATGCCATAATGGTCTAGATACCTGTGATCGTTCTAAATAAGGAAAATTTAATGACAATGTCGCGCCTACCGCTTGCGGTTGCTCCGCTCATATTGCTTCAAGCATGTTCGTCTTTCAATACAGAGACGCCGCCAAGCGCGCCTCCAGTACCTTCTGCGGAGCTATCACGTCCAGAAACTATCACACCACAAACTTATGTCATGCGCGGCCAAGCTGTCATTGGACACGAGACCCGCACCATTCAGCCGTGTGGCAGCCAGCATCAGTATTGGCTAGATTTGCCTAAAGAGGTTCGTCCGGAGGCAGAAAAGCTTACTCGTGAGCCTTATCAGCCAATATATGCGGAAGTGGTTGGCTATCTAGAGCCGCCGAGCCATCGTGGGTTTGATTCCGATTATACTGGCCGCTTTGTAGTGAAGCACGTTAACCTGCTGACCGCTGAAAATCCCAAGCGCTGCGATCAACCGCTACGACCAACACAGGTACTTGGCAATGAACCTTTCTGGTCTCTCAAGTTTGACAGCGCCAAGCAAGCGAGCTTTGCGATGATGGGCGAAGATAAACAGTCGCTCACGCTCAAAGATCGTAAGGTAACTCAGACCACCCGCCGTTATGAGTTTGATGATGCGAATCTTCAGATGAGTAGCAAGCTTTGCAATGACACCATGAGCGACTCTATTTATGGCTGGACAGGTGTACTGACCATGAACGGTCAGACTCGACAAGGCTGTGCCACGCTGTCGAACTCGGATACGACGCTAAACTGGGCTGGCAGTTATGTGGCACAATCCACAGAGACCACGGGCTTTACCATCTCGATGACGCTGCTTCCTGATCACACCGCTATCACTCGCTACGAGTATCCAGATGACTCGCCAGCAACCGAAGAGCGTGGCTTTTGGCAACAACTGAACAATCAGCAAGTCCAGGTCATCATGACGCGCCACCAGCAGCAGTATTTAGTGTCACAACGCATTTTCACCCTAGACGGCAATAAGCTGGTCGCTAAGCAAGAGAAGGTGGGCGATATCGTCTACCCAATCGCGAACGGTGGTTTAGTGCTTTATAAAGGCGAATAGAACCAACTATGAGCCAAATGTGCCCACGCTGTGGTTTTATCCACAACTGCTATTGTGAGGCGATCCCAACGATCGCCTCTGATCTTTGCTTTACCCTACTCACTCACCCTAACGAGCCTTCACGCGCCACCAATACTGGCAAGCTTATCGATAAATTATTTGATGACTGCGAAATTAGTGAGTGGCAACGTAAATCGCCGTGCGAGCGCTGCTTGCCTGACACTAGCCCCTTTAGTCCAGTACTGATATTTCCGTGTGAAGACAGTGTGCCGCTTGCTAAATGGCAACAGAAACAACAAGGTGCGAAAAGTAATTTCATTGTGCTTGATGGGACGTGGCAAGAAGCCAAAAAAATGCTGAATCGCAGCGCTTGGCTGCAATCGCTGCCCAAGGTGCACCTAGATAGCGCCGAGCTATCACAATACCAATTAAGACGAAACCAAGAGCCGGGCAATCTCTGCACCTTTGAGGTGTGCGCCGAGATTACTCGAGAGGTAGGAAATGAACATGACGCCAATGCCATGCTCACGTTCTTTGAAGACTACTTGCTGCGCTTTCAGGCAGAGCGCAGCGGACATGCGTTAACGCGCTAGCCTCTATCGCTCAGCGCGTAACTCAAGTAACTGCTCGATGTCGCTAATCTCGACATCTGGCAGCACTTTCATTCGGCGTGTGTCACGAGGCGTGAATCCTTTATCGTTAAACCAACAAGCACTGAAGCCATTACGCTTCGCTCCCTCAACATCGGTCACCACATGATCGCCAACATGCAAAATATGCTGACGCGGCAAGGCCAAAAAGTCTGCGGCTTTATCAAACATGTCCGCAAAGGGCTTAGCTCTGCCATCAGGGCCTGCCTTAAGCACTAAGGCAAAGTATCGACTCAGCCCGATTTTGTCGACGTTCACATTGCCATTAGTAATAGCAACCAAGGGTATCGCGGCACTCAACTTACTCAAAACCTGATGTGTTTCATGTGGAACATCGAAGTCACTGCGCCATTCCAAAACATGACGAATTAAGGTCTGTGCAGCTTCAGTAGCTTTAGGATCATCGTAACCCAAATGCTCCAAACCCTGCTTCACTTGCTGATAACGCCACTCTGTGACGTCGTGTTTCAACATAGGATTTTGCTCTATCAACTTAGACTTAAAGGCCTGCCACTGCGCTTTATCCCACTGCTGACTGATAGGATGGGTTTGTAGTAGCCATTGTGTGGCTTTTTGTTCGACCTCGCGAATAATCGGCCAGTTATCATAAAGCGTATCATCGAGATCAAAGGTCATCGCCTTGATCGGTTGTAAACTGCGATAGAAGCGCATCAGGAATCCTCTTGTTGCTTAGGCTTACCTTTCTTATGTGCTCTTGGGTGAGCTTGATCATACGCTTGGGCAAGATGTTGGAAATCAAGGTGAGTATAGATTTGTGTGGTCGAGATATTCTCATGGCCCAGCAACTCTTGAACCGCACGCAGGTTGTTGCTCGACTCTAGCATGTGCGTCGCAAAAGAGTGACGCAGTTTGTGCGGACTGACGTGGCTCGCCAATGATTGCTTCTGTCCCCACTCTGCCATACGCTTTTGCACGCTGCGGTGTGAAATACGGGTACCAAGCTTTGAGACAAATAATGCTGGCTCACCGGGTTTAGCCAGCTCACCACGAACCTTTAGCCATTTCTGCGCCCACTCAGCCGCATAGCCCGAAAACGGCACCTTACGCTCTTTGTTACCTTTACCAATCACACGGATCTCTCCGCTCGATAGGTTGAGGTGTTTAACATCGATGCCGACCATTTCCGCTAAGCGAAGACCTGCACCATACATCATCTCCATCATGGCACGATCGCGAATAGCCAAAGGATCGGTCTCATCCACTTCCAGCAACTGAGAAACCTCATCAACATCCAAATTCTTAGGGAGCGGCCTTTGCTTGCGCGGGGCACTGACGCCTTTCGCAGGGTTCGCCGTTAGCTCTCCTCTCAAGATAAGAAAGTCAAAGAAGCTGCGTAGTGAGGATAAGCGCGTGGCAATACTGCTGGCTTTCATTCCTTCACGCATACCTTTACCAGCCAGCTGCCTCACCCAGCCAGCATCAACTTGAGTCCAGGCTTTTACACCCATCTCATTTAAGTGCTGACCCATGGTTTCTAGTTGCTGACGATAGTTGCGTTGAGTGTGTAGGCTAAGCCCTTTCTCACTGCGAAGGTATTCGTAGAACTTATCGAGTGGCTTTTGCAGCCCACTCGGCAAGTTAACCTTAGGCGTGGCTTGGTCTGACATTGTCTTCCTCTTGCACCTGCCAATCGAGGTGCTCACAAAGATAGGAAACCACCAGCGCGAGATGGCGTAAAAACAGGGTATCCATATCCGGTTGGAAGTGACCACCATCTTCACTTGAGAAGATCAGCAATCCTTGCGCGAACTTACGCTTAAGAGGCAGCACCACATATGAGCCGAGCTCTGGCACGTGACCATCGGCAATCTGCTGCTCAGTAAACAGCATAGTACGATCGGCCTGACGCAGGCGACCAAGATAAGCGTCTTTGCCATTCAAATGGTTAGTGGTGAAACGCTGCCAACTCTCAAGTGAGAGTGGATCGGCACTGTCATCGCTGTCGATAAGCTTTAGGTAGCCACGCAGGTTAAGACCCGCTGCCGTTTGCTTAATGGCGGATATGACGCTTTGTAGATCATGGCACTTCAAGAGGTTCTCTTGCAGCGACATGAACTCATAGAAGGTTTTATCGTTGCGAGCAGCCAGAGACATCAATGCGGTGATCTCTTCCTCAAGCGCCTCAATACGCTCACGCTGTCGTTGCAACTGAATACCAACCAAGGACACGGCGCCTTGCTGTTGGTGCGGGAGGGAAAGGGATTCTACTAGTGATTCTCTACCCTTAAAAAAATCTGGATGATCAGAAAGATACTCGGCTACCACTTCTGCTGTTAGGTGGCTTGCTTCAAACTCAGACAAAATGCTTCCCTTTAATCCCTGTCAAATAGATAAAAAAATGGCGGGCCAGTGAACGGCCCGCCATTAGTATAATGGGTTATTGGCTAACAAGAAATCTGCCCATCGAAAACGTGAGCCGCCGCGCCAGTCATATAGAGCGGATGACCCGGCCCCTTCCAACTGATTTTAAGGTCACCACCTGGCAGATGCACTTTTACGGTTTCATCTAATAGACCTTGCACAATGCCAACTGCAACCGCGCCACAAGCACCACTTCCACACGCTTGTGTTTCGCCCGCGCCGCGCTCATAAACACGAAGGTTAACTTCACCGCGACTCAGCACTTGCATAAAGCCCGCGTTTACGCGCTCTGGAAAGCGCTCGTGCGACTCTAACAGAGGGCCTAATGTGTCCACGTCTGCGGTTTCTGTATCATCAACAACCGTCACTACATGCGGATTGCCCATACTCACTGCCCCACAGAACAAGGTATGGTCACCAGCACGCAGAATATAGGTCTTCTCTTTCTGCTTCGCCTTAAATGGGATCTTGTTTGGCTCGAACTCCGGCTGGCCCATATTGACCGTCACGAGATCGTTCTCTTCCAACTTAAGAACCATTTTGCCTTTCTTGGTACTGACACTGATGCTGTACTTGTTGGTCAGCCCTTTCATCTGCACAAAGCGAGCAAAGCAGCGCGCGCCGTTACCACATTGCTCAACCTCACTACCGTCAGCATTGAAGATGCGGTAATGAAAATCCGTCTCTGGATCGTATGGAGCTTCAACAATCAGTAATTGGTCAAAACCAACACCAGTATGCCTATCTGCTAAACGGCGGATAAGCTCAGGCGAAAAGAAAACGTTCTGGGTAATACAATCAACAACCATAAAGTCGTTGCCCAGACCGTGCATTTTAGAAAAGTGGAAGTGCATAGTGGTTCAGTTACTCCGGCAAAATGCTTTCTAATTCCCAAAGACTCTCAAGTGTTTCACGCTTACGAACAAGGTGTGCCTTATCTCCATCCACCATCACTTCCGCCACGCGCGGGCGAGTGTTGTAGTTTGAAGACATAACAAAGCCATAGGCACCCGCTGAGCGCACAGCCAGCAAATCATTTGGCTCTAGCACCAAGGCACGGTCTTTACCGATAAAGTCACCCGTTTCACAAATTGGACCGACCAAGTCGTATGTCGTCGCGTCACCATCACGAGGGGCTACAGGGATGATGTCTTGCCAAGCTTGGTACAGCGCAGGACGCATAAGATCGTTCATTGCCGCGTCGATAATCGCGAAATTTTTGTGCTCAGTGTGTTTTAGGAATTCAACCTTGGTCAGAAGCACGCCAGCATTCGCGGCAATTGCACGACCCGGTTCAAAGATAAGCTCAAGCTCAGGATGGTTCTCTAAGCGAGCCAGTAGCGCTTTAGCATAATCCGAAGGTTGTGGTGGCAGTTCGTCACGATAAACCACACCAAGACCACCGCCGACATCAAGGTGACGAATATCCACACCGTCGGCGCGCAATTGGTCGATAAGCGCGAGCAAGCGATCGGTCGCATCGATAAAAGGTTCAATGTCCGTTAGCTGCGAGCCGATGTGACAATCAATACCGTGAACCGCAAGGTTGTCTAGGCTTTGTGCAAACTTGTACACTGCAGGGGCACGGTCGAATGCGATACCGAATTTATTATCACGAAGACCGGTTGAAATATAAGGGTGCGTGTTGGCGTCAACATCTGGGTTAATACGCAGAGAAATTGGCGCAATCACGCCCATTTCACCCGCAACTTGGTTGAGACGCTCAAGCTCTGGTTCAGACTCGACGTTAAAGCATTTAATACCCAGCTCTAGTGCGCGGCGCATCTCTTGTGCCGTTTTACCAACACCAGAGAAAACCACTTTACTTGGATCGCCGCCCGCGGCTACCACACGCTCTAGCTCGCCGCCCGAGACAATATCAAAGCCTGAGCCTAAACGTGCGAGTGCATTAAGTACACCGATGTTCGAGTTTGCTTTCACCGCATAGCACACAAGGTGTGGATGATCGCCGACAGATTTATCAAACGCATTCCAGTGACGCTCTAGCGTCGCGCGCGAATAAACATAAAGTGGTGTGCCGTATTGCTCGGCTAGTTCGGTAAGTGACGTATTCTCGGCCCAAAGCTGGCCATCGTCCTGATAGTTGAAATAATCCAAATCCTGTATCCCTTTACACTGTGTCGATGGCGGTGGTTATTGTGCTTGCTCGTTTGCTGGCGCTTCTTCTGCAGGAAGATAAAGTGGACCCATTTGGCCGCATCCCGCAAGTCCAACCACAACGAGCATAAAAATTGCCGTAATCGTCTTTTTCATTTTGCATGTCGTGATTATTGAATCAATGCCCCCTATAATCGCACCACGAATTAGAAAAGCAATAGGATTACAAAATGAACGACACGGAATTTCACCAATTAGTCGATGAGCAGATGCAAAACATCGAAGAGGCGATTGACGATTCAGGTGCAGATATCGATTACGAAGTGACAGGCAACGTCATGACGCTAGAATTTGAAGACCGCAGTCAAATCATCATTAACCGCCAAGAGCCTATGCATGAGATTTGGCTAGCGTCTAAATCAGGTGGTTTCCACTTCAAATTGATTGAAGGCAAATGGACATGCTCAAAGACTCAGCTTGAGCTGATGGCGATGGTAAAAGAAGAGTGTGAAAAGCATGCCGGCGAATCTATCGACTGGGTCTAACCCCAATCGATAGTCATTACGCATTAACGGCTTTTGAGTTTCTCGAGTTTGGAGAGCCACCATCATTACGATAAGGAATGATGTAAGGTTCTCCCTCCTCGGCATGCACTAACTGGTAGTACTGAGGAAGGTTAAAGTTAATCAGTTTCGATGACACCTCTCCACCATTATCCACATTGGAGGTGTAGAAGCTGTTCACACTCGCGATCATCTCATCTTTACTGCCACGCATCTGGTGGTAAACCTCCACCTGATTCGACTCATCCAACACATAGATGTTGAAGCCGTTATCCGTGTCTTCAAAGAAGAACTGAATCAAGCCCTCACTCGCAAACCCATCGACCACTTCTGGAAGCTGATACTCTTCTTCACGATCAAGCATGAGCAGTGGCGAGCCTTGCAGCTTATTGGTCGAGATGCTGCGATAGAAGTCCACCGAGTTCTCAAGCTTTTGGACTGACACACCGCGACGCTCAAAGAATAAGCCATACATCTGATTCGCGACTTTGAGTGCTTTGAAACGACGACGCTTCTCTTGGTCGATCGGCTTCAATCTCAATTCAATACACTCGGCGAGAAGTTGGTAGACGGTATTTCTCAGCACACCACGAAGGTTCTTGCTGTAACAGAAAACGTCGACAGACTCTGGCGGCAGCGCATCTTGGTGCATCTTACCCAACACCGTCTTCAGCGCATCAAGCATAGCGGTATCACCTTCAAAATGAAGGGTACGCACTTCATGCCAAGAGTTGCGATAGACCAGATCAACAGAGCCGATGAGGCTCTGCCCTTCGCTACCAAAACTCAGGATATCAACGTTTTTGAGGTCCACTTTAGAGGCTTTTGCCGACAAGTCCTTGGTTGGGTCGTTCTCAAAGTTGATGAACATCGCCAACTGGCTTATTTCACACGGGCTACCAAGCGCCTGCATACTCGGGCGGCGCTTGCGCAGTGAGAAGGTGTTTCTTAGATCGCTCACCATTTGATAGAACTTGTCGATATCAATATGAGCATCACGCACCACAGAATTGAGTCGTGTTGACTCAGTGATCAAGCCATTAAAAAACGCCCACGCCACGAGCTTACTGAGATACTCGTTATGCTCGAGTGGTGCTTGACCCAAGATTCGGTGTGGGATCAACGGTTGCTTGTACAGGTACCAGCCTGATTGATAGCTCTTACCTTCCTGCACCTCGATAAAGGTAAGGTCAGGCTCGTGTAAGTCAGGCGAGATCTGCGGATTGAGCAGAGTTACCTTACCCGGCAACACCTCAAATGCCGCATACAGCTTACGCGCCAAGATACTGATATCTTGTGGGCTGATTGCAGAAGTAATGTCATTGCGTCGTGCAAACTGGATAAGGTTACGATAGCTAAGCATGAGCGCATCGAGCAAGTCGTTGTGAACGCGCATCACCTGCTCAACCTTCCAATTACGGCGATCGTCTAGCTCTTGCAATACCTCAAGTGACCAGTTCCATTTTGTCGTCATGTGCGACAGCGCTTCACGGCGCCATGGCATAGAGCCAATGCCTGGTTCACGAGAAAGCTTCTCGTGTGTTTTGAGATAGAAACAGCGGCGAACAAGGTCGAGACGCGTGGAGTCTCCGATACGTTCAAGGTATCGAGTCACCTTCTCAAGCATCAGGTAGTAGGCATCCATCCCGTAGAGATCAGGCTCATGGGCAAAGAAGCGACGCTTGGTGTCGATGCTTAGCAGTTGCGTATGTGGATATTCCCAAGAATAGGCCTCAAGTAGGATCGCCTTTAACACCGATTTATACGGTGAGTCGATACTCTTATAGAGCTGCCATAGGCTAGAGCCAAAGTACTCTTCCGCTGGGATGCGATTTAAGCGACCGAAGTCGATCCACTCATCGCAATTGATGTGACCTTTTTGGCACATTTCAGCGACATAATCCTCGTAGCATTCCTCCATCTCAGGGGGAACAATTTGCCACAATAGTCGCTGACCACCCAGCCTAACGGCTGAGCGATAGAATTCGTCAAGCAATAGCAGGTGTTGTGAGGAGCCACAGTTGTCGCCCGTCATCTCCTCAGAGATGTTGCTGCGAAAACGCTCCTCATCCATCAAGAAGAAGTTCGCTTCCACCCCTAGCCCTTTGGCCCAGTCGGTGATCAACAAGCATTTATTGCTGAGTTTCTCACGAGACTTGGTCGACATCTCAGGTGAAATACACACCCAGATATCCAAGTCACTCGAGGTACTTTGACCAATCGATGAGGTACTACCCATGGTGTAAAGACCAAGGATGTCATTCTCTGTCGGCTCAGGGAGTGGTTGACCAAGCGCTAAGGCGATGTCATCAAGGAACTGCTGCTGTAGAGCATTCGCTTCAAAACCAAACAGACCGCATGGGCTTTCTGCTTCATAGAAGCCAGGGATAATGGGGTGATTGAAATGGAAAAGGGCTGGAATCAGTTGGAATACACGCTGTCCTTGGAGATCCATAAGCGCCAGCGCGCGCTCAATACGCTGCTGGTTAAGGGTATCTAACCTTTGGATGAGAGTTTGAGTGTATGCCTGCAAGGGTGATTCCTAGATTCAATCTAACTGCTATTTTGCATAGGTTTTAAACAAAAGAGCGTTCAAAACGTGATCAATGTAACATTTTTATTATAGGCGGTAAAGCAATACTCGGCACTACGACAACTCATACCCACTAATGCGGGACTTGGTTTAGCCTTCCAAATCATAGCGGACAATTCTAACAGTAGTTACCACAACAAATGCGATTAAACTCACAGTATTGATAATATTTGTGATCGGTGAAGTTATCCCTCACTTTGGGTATTGGGAAATCACTAAGCATTTCATAGAGTCGATGGTACGATTACGCTATTGAAACCACCTAGAAGTTTACGAGAACGATATGACACAGACTCAGCCAATTCGAATTGCCACCCGAAAAAGCCCACTTGCTTTGTGGCAGGCTCACTATGTAAAAGATGCCCTGATTGCTGCGCACCCAGGACTCGAGGTTGAGTTGGTGACAATGGTGACCAAAGGTGATGTCATTTTAGATACCCCACTTGCCAAGGTTGGCGGTAAAGGACTTTTCGTAAAAGAGCTCGAAGTGGCGATGCTTGAAGGTCGTGCTGACCTCGCGGTTCACTCGATGAAAGATGTGCCTGTCGACTTTCCTGAGGGGCTTGGTCTAGTCACTATCTGTGAGCGCGAAGACCCGCGCGACGCATTTGTCTCTAATACCTATGCGAGCATTAGCGAACTACCACAAGGCGCTGTCGTGGGCACGTGTAGCTTGCGCAGACAATGCCAGCTAAAAGAGCAGCGCCCAGACCTCATCATCAAGGAGCTACGAGGCAATGTCGGCACCCGTCTAGGCAAACTCGACAACGGTGAGTACGACGCCATAATTCTCGCCGCAGCAGGTCTTAAGCGCTTAGAGCTTGAGTCTCGCATTCGCAGCTTTATCGAGCCAGAAGAATCGCTACCTGCCGTTGGTCAAGGTGCAGTTGGCATTGAGTGCCGCCTCGATGATGAGCGCCTTATCAAGCTACTTGAGCCTTTGAACCATGCAGAAACGGCAGACCGCGTACGCTGCGAGCGCGCAATGAACCTAACTCTTGAAGGTGGCTGCCAGGTTCCAATCGGCAGCTATTCTTTAATTGATGGCGACTACATCTGGCTACGCGCTTTAGTGGGTGAACCCGATGGTAGCAAAATCATTCGCGGTGAAATCCAAGGTAGTCGCAAAGATGCCGAAGCGTTAGGTGTGCAACTTGCTAACCAGCTCCTAAACGACGGCGCAAAAGAAATTCTAGAGAAACTCTATCAAGATCACGAGTAATGCGAGATGAGAGTACTGGTAACAAGGCCTGAAACCCAAGGTGCCGAACTCTGTAAACAAATCGAACGTATGGGGGGCTTTGCCCTCCACTATCCTCTTATTGACATTTCTTTTCCCACTATTCAAGCAGCCGACAGTGCGCACTTTTGTCAATCAGACATCGTCATCGCCGTCAGCCAATACGCAGTGCAAGGTCTAGAGCACTACCTCAACCGCACCTCCGTTTGCGCGCCTAAACAGGCTATTTATCTTGGCGTTGGTCAAAAAACCGCACATGAATTAAGCAAACTGGTACAACAAAACGTAAACTATCCCTCGATAAGCGACAGTGAGCACCTGCTCGCTTTGCCAGAGCTTGCACAGATTTCAGGACAAGTCGTGACCATCCTCCGAGGTAATGGCGGGCGTGAACTCATTTACGAGCAGTTGACGAAACGCGGTGCATATGTGCAATATCTGGAAATGTATCAGCGTCAGTATCGCTCGTTCGATAAACAAGCCCTCGAGCACTGGCAAGATAGTAAAACTGACACGTTAGTGGTCACAAGCGGTGAACAACTTGAATATTTGCTGTCTCAAGTACCAGAGTCAAACCATGACTGGTTAAGACAACATCAGCTTTTGGTTCCAAGTGAACGAATCGCTAATCTCGCGATGACACAGGGATTTAATAACGTAACGAACACCCAAGGTGCATCGAACTCTACTCTATTTGCTGCTCTCCAGCGTCTAAAAACAGGACTTAACAATGACGAACAAAAATAAAGACGAGCAAATCCAGTCGGAAGACAAACAAGACGTTACTACTCTAGCCCCAGAGAACACCCAAGAATCGATCGAGCCTGAAGCGCCAGCATCGGAAGCAGAAAGCTCGCAACCTAAATCACCTGAATTTGAAGAAAAGCAGGGTAAGCGCGGCGTGAAGCTCGGTACCGCAGCCATTATCCTTGCACTGCTGCTTGGTGGTGGCATGACGTTCATGATGCAAAAGCAAGCGGGCGATTATGAAGCTCGCATTGCAAGGCTTGAAGCACAGATTAAAGCATCACAAAGCTCATTGAGTTCTGAGATGCAGCAGGTTCAGGCAGATACGCTGGAACAAGCAAAAACCATGACCCACAAAGCCGAAGTCGTGCTTGGCCAGCAGAAAAAGAGCATTGAAAGCCTGCAACTTGCCGTGGCGGATGTAAAAGGTCGCCGTCCTAATGACTGGCTGTTAGCAGAAGCGGATTACCTGGTTAAACTGGCGGGCCGCAAACTGTTTTTGGAGCATGATGTCGTCAGTGCGACACGCTTGATGGAAAGTGCGGACCAACGTATCGCTGCGCTAAACGACCCAAGCCTTGTATCCCTACGTCAATCCATGGCAAACGACATTACTAAGCTTCGTACCGTGCCTTTGATTGACCGTGACGGGCTAGTACTACGCTTAACCTCACTGCAGCGCCAAGTCGACCAACTTCCGCTGGCTAATGCGATCCTTCCTGATGCCCCTGCTGTTGAGAAGCGCCAAGTATCGCAAGACATCTATGACTGGCAAGACAACCTAATGACATCACTGAAGGATTTCTCAGAAAACTTCATTACCTTCCGCAGCCGCGACGGGAATGTGATTCCGCTATTGTCTCCTGAGCAGCACTTCTATTTGAGAGAAAACATCAAGTCTAAAATCGAGACCGCGATTCGTGCGACCTACGAGGAGCAAGGTGAGATCTACAAGATGTCGCTAGAGACGGCTGAAGAGTGGTCAGAATCCTTCTTCGATATGGATAACAATAGCGTCAAAGAGTTTAACGCTGCACTTGGCAAGCTTAGTCAACAAAACATTCAGGTCGACTATCCAGTTAAGCTAGAAACGCAAGCGAAGCTGTCTGACGTGATCAGCGAGCGTTTACGCCGTGAAGTCACTACCATCATCACGGAGGAGAAATAATGATTCGATTAATTTTTCTCTTCGTCGTCCTTGGCGCAGGTCTATTTGTTGGTACGCAGTTTTCCGGTCAACAAGGCTATGTGCTGATCTCGATTGCTGATAAGACCATCGAGATGAGTGTCACCACGCTTGTAGTGTTTGTGATCGCTGCGCTTGCAGCACTGTTTCTACTTGAGTACATCATCAAGAAAATTCTCTACACCAGTGTGACCACCTTTAATTACTTTAGTGTGCGCAAAATGCGTCGCTCTCGCCGCTATACCAATGAAGGTATCGTTAAGCTACTAGAGGGTGACTGGAAGCTCGCAGAGAAGAAAGTAACTCGCTGGGCGAATTACCACGACATGCCACTACTGTGTTATCTGGTGGCGTCAGAGGCAGCGTTGGGACAAGGCGATAAAGCAAAGCGTGACCACTACCTAGATCTTGCTTCTCAACAAGAAAACTCTGAGCTGGCCGTGCAGCTTACTCGAGCTAAACAAGCAGTCCGCGAAGAAGAATGGGAAGTCGCAGCGTCGACTCTTGAGACATTAAAAGCTGAACACCCAAGTAACACCATCGTTTTAAGCCTACTGAAGACAACCTATCGCGAACTTGGCGAATGGCAGGCTCTGATTGATCTTCTGCCTAAGCTAAACAAAGCAAAACTCATCGATACTGAAGAGCAAGCGGAATTAGAAGAGCGAGCTCAGTGTGGTCTGCTTGAAGACATCGCTAGCCAGCAAGGCAGTGAAGGCTTAATCAGCCATTGGAATAAACTACCTCGTAAGACACGCCAAAGCACGCACTTAGTCGGATGCTTCACCAAGCAGCTTATCGCTCGTAAGGCAGACGCAGAAGCGTTTACGGTTATCAAAGAGACGCTCAAGAAGCAGGGGCATGACGAGCTGTATACGTTGCTACCAGAACTTAACCTAGCAGACGCGCATCCCGTTGTTGTGATGCTCGAAGATGTCGTGAAGAAGCAACCAGATAATGCAAAAGCACAAAGCGCATTAGCACAGTTCTATTTCCGTGATGAAAAATGGCCAGAAGCACAGCGTCATTTCGAGCGTGCGTTATCTATCCGCCCAGATGTCTCTGACTACGCCTATTTAGCAGACACATTAGAGAAGCAGAACCTGACTAAAGCAGCAGGTGAAGTTTCTCGTAAGGCATTGACCCTAATCGAAAGTAAATAAGCTATCAGTCTATGCATAAAAAGCTCCCTTGGGAGCTTTTTTTATAGCTGGAAATCGTCTAATGCTTGAAGAGTGAGTCGATTAGTAAAGGCATTCACTCTGGTATGAACGGGGCTCCAACCAAGCAAAAATCGTTGATAATCCGCCCATGCCAGCCCCAATAACGCGCGCCACTCCTGACACACATCATTAGAGTCAACGTCGGGTTGATATTCCTCTAAAGCCACCTTCAGCGCTTGAAAGTAAAACTCAACATAGTCGTCGATCGATAGCTGCGCATCATCGAAGTTGAGTACTGTAGTGAAGAACAGAGCCACATCTTTTACGCCCACACCACCGCCAACGTATTGGAAATCCACCGCGCTGACCTCGGAGCCTGATTGATTAAAGCAAAAATTAGCAAGCTTCGCATCACCATGCACCAAGGTCTGATATCGACAGCGATTAAGTATGTCATCAATACGCTTAGCCGCCTGTTTGTATCGGCTTGGCGTCATTGCTTGCCATTCGTCGGGGCGGGTAGGCAAATGCCAATAGGTTCCCTGCTCCCAAAGGCCTACAGGCTTCGTATCGAGCCAAAAGGCATGAAAGCGGGCTAGCCAGCTCAATACGGCTTTTACTTCATCCGTCGTTGGTTTTTTTACCACTCTCGCACGTTCTTGAAGCCTGAGATCCTCCAAAACGAGATCATAGTGCGAACCATGGTTGATCGCTGCTAAACAGCCTGGTGCCCAGCCAAAAGGCATTTGAGAGACGTATTGCCGATACCAATTAAACTCAACCTGATAGGACTTTAATTTTCTCTCGTTCGATAACTGGGTGTTCCATCCTTTCGGATGATACTCCGGCGCCAGCTCTGGCAAGTCGATTGACTTAATGACCATACTTGGCAGCCCTGGATTGTCCGTAGTTACTCTAAACAACTGTCCATAGCCACTCCAAAGGCTCTGTATCGGCTCTTTAGAGATCACTCGATGCGTTTCACCAATCAGTTTTTTTATTGCCAACGTTGGCTCATACGGGCTGGAACTCAAACCTCAGATACCTCTAGAAATAGAAACTGATGCTCACTGTGACAGACAATACCATTAAACGGAAGGGTTAGTCAGGTAAGCAGTAAGTATGGGTTTTTTGAAGAGTTGCAGATAAGAAAAAAGCCCGCTGATTTCTCAGCGGGCTTTCTAATGTGGCGGAGAGATAGGGATTTGAACCCTAGAACCGCTATTAACGGTTGCCGGTTTTCAAGACCGGTGCTTTCGACCACTCAGCCATCTCTCCACAAATTGTCATCAACAGATTAGTACACTGATGATGTGGTTACTTACTATTGCAAGTAACAGTATTTAAAGCCTGGCGATGTCCTACTCTCACATGGGGAAGCCCCACACTACCATCGGCGCTATTGCGTTTCACTTCTGAGTTCGGCATGGAGTCAGGTGGGTCCACAACGCTATGGTCGCCAAGCAAATTCTGCTTTGGTTTTCAGCTTTTCAAAAAAGCTAAAAGCCAAAATATCTGGAAAGCTGTTAATGTGTTCTCATACACATTCAATGTTCTTACTTTGAGTCCATCAAAACCCTTTGGGTGTTGTATGGTTAAGCCTCACGGGCAATTAGTACAGGTTAGCTCAACGCCTCACAACGCTTACACACCCTGCCTATCAACGTTCTAGTCTCGAACAACCCTTTAGGACACTTAAAGTGCCAGGGAAGACTCATCTCAGGGCTCGCTTCCCGCTTAGATGCTTTCAGCGGTTATCGATTCCGAACTTAGCTACCGGGCAATGCGATTGGCATCACAACCCGAACACCAGAGGTTCGTCCACTCCGGTCCTCTCGTACTAGGAGCAGCCCCCTTCAATCTTCCAACGCCCACGGCAGATAGGGACCGAACTGTCTCACGACGTTCTAAACCCAGCTCGCGTACCACTTTAAATGGCGAACAGCCATACCCTTGGGACCGACTTCAGCCCCAGGATGTGATGAGCCGACATCGAGGTGCCAAACACCGCCGTCGATATGAACTCTTGGGCGGTATCAGCCTGTTATCCCCGGAGTACCTTTTATCCGTTGAGCGATGGCCCTTCCATTCAGAACCACCGGATCACTATGACCTGCTTTCGCACCTGCTCGAATTGTCATTCTCGCAGTCAAGCGGGCTTATGCCATTGCACTAACCTCACGATGTCCAACCGTGATTAGCCCACCTTCGTGCTCCTCCGTTACTCTTTGGGAGGAGACCGCCCCAGTCAAACTACCCACCAGGCACTGTCCGCAACCCCGATAAGGGGTCGACGTTAGAACATCAACACTACAAGGGTGGTATTTCAAGGACGGCTCCACTAATACTGGCGTACTAGTTTCAAAGCCTCCCACCTATCCTACACATGTAGGGTCAATGTTCAGTGCCAAGCTGTAGTAAAGGTTCACGGGGTCTTTCCGTCTAGCCGCGGGTACACTGCATCTTCACAGCGATTTCAATTTCACTGAGTCTCGGGTGGAGACAGCGTGGCCATCATTACGCCATTCGTGCAGGTCGGAACTTACCCGACAAGGAATTTCGCTACCTTAGGACCGTTATAGTTACGGCCGCCGTTTACCGGGGCTTCGATCAAGAGCTTCGACCGAAGTCTAACCCCATCAATTAACCTTCCGGCACCGGGCAGGCGTCACACCGTATACGTCATCTTACGATTTTGCACAGTGCTGTGTTTTTAATAAACAGTTGCAGCCACCTGGTATCTGCGACTCCCCATAGCTCCATCCGCAAGGGACTTCACCGCGAGGAGCGTACCTTCTCCCGAAGTTACGGTACCATTTTGCCTAGTTCCTTCACCCGAGTTCTCTCAAGCGCCTTGGTATTCTCTACCCGACCACCTGTGTCGGTTTGGGGTACGATTCCTTACAATCTGAAGCTTAGAGGCTTTTCCTGGAAGCATGGCATCAATGACTTCACTACCGTAGTAGCTCGACGTCGTGTCTCAGCCTTAAAGAGAGCCGGATTTACCTAACTCTCAAGCCTACGCACTTGAACCTGGACAACCGTCGCCAGGCCCACCTAGCCTTCTCCGTCCCCCCATCGCAATTGTAAGAAGTACGGGAATATTAACCCGTTTCCCATCGACTACGCCTTTCGGCCTCGCCTTAGGGGTCGACTCACCCTGCCCCGATTAACGTTGGACAGGAACCCTTGGTCTTCCGGCGAGGAGGTTTTTCACCCCCTTTATCGTTACTCATGTCAGCATTCGCACTTCTGATACCTCCAGCAAACCTTACAGTTCACCTTCAACGGCTTACAGAACGCTCCCCTACCCAATATACAAAGTATATTGCCGCAGCTTCGGTTTATAGCTTAGCCCCGTTACATCTTCCGCGCAGGCCGACTCGACTAGTGAGCTATTACGCTTTCTTTAAATGATGGCTGCTTCTAAGCCAACATCCTAGCTGTCTAAGCCTTCCCACATCGTTTCCCACTTAGCTATAATTTGGGACCTTAGCTGGCGGTCTGGGTTGTTTCCCTCTCCACGACGGACGTTAGCACCCGCCGTGTGTCTCCCGGATAGTACTTACTGGTATTCGGAGTTTGCAAAGGGTTGGTAAGTCGGGATGACCCCCTAGCCTTAACAGTGCTCTACCCCCAGTAGTATTCGTCCGAGGCTCTACCTAAATAGATTTCGGGGAGAACCAGCTATCTCCAGGTTTGATTGGCCTTTCACCCCTAGCCACAAGTCATCCGCTAATTTTTCAACATTAGTCGGTTCGGTCCTCCAGTTGATGTTACTCAACCTTCAACCTGCCCATGGCTAGATCACCTGGTTTCGGGTCTATATCCAGAGACTGAACGCCCAGTTAAGACTCGGTTTCCCTACGGCTCCCCTAAACGGTTAACCTTGCCACTGAATATAAGTCGCTGACCCATTATACAAAAGGTACGCAGTCACACCACGAAGGTGCTCCTACTGCTTGTACGTACACGGTTTCAGGTTCTATTTCACTCCCCTCACAGGGGTTCTTTTCGCCTTTCCCTCACGGTACTGGTTCACTATCGGTCAGTCAGTAGTATTTAGCCTTGGAGGATGGTCCCCCCATATTCAGACAGGATATCACGTGTCCCGCCCTACTCGATTTCACTGATGATGAGATGTCGGTTACGGGGCTATCACCCTGTATCGCGGCACTTTCCAGAGCCTTCACCTGTCTCATTAAAAGCTTAAGGGCTAATCCAATTTCGCTCGCCGCTACTTTCGGAATCTCGGTTGATTTCTCTTCCTCGGGGTACTTAGATGTTTCAGTTCCCCCGGTTCGCCTCGCTGAGCTATGTATTCACTCAGCGATACCTACTTATGTAGGTGGGTTTCCCCATTCAGGAATCTCAGACTCAAAGGTTATTACTACCTAATCTGAGCTTATCGCAAGTTATTACGCCTTTCATCGCCTCTGACTGCCAAGGCATCCACCGTGTACGCTTAGTCACTTAACCATACAACCCCAAAGAGTTTCAGATGAAACCATGAGATTGTTTAATCAAACAACCAAAGTTGTCTGCAATTTTTATACATGATGCAGACTCGATTTTGCCGGACTCAAATTCCAAGAACACTTGAATGTGTGTTGGTACCTACATCTTTCGATATAGGATTTGAGAACTTTTAATTGAATAACATTAATCAAATGTTATTCGTCAGCTTTCCAAATTTTTAAAGAACGAGATTTGCTTTCTATTTAAAGAAAGAAACCATTTTTAAATATTCTCAAAGAGAAAACACTTAAAGATGGTGGAGCTAAGCAGGATCGAACTGCTGACCTCCTGCGTGCAAGGCAGGCGCTCTCCCAGCTGAGCTATAGCCCCATCAGTGTGATGCTTACCGCCAATCATCTGGGAGGAAGATTGGTGGGTCTGAGTGGACTTGAACCACCGACCTCTCGCTTATCAGGCGAACGCTCTAACCACCTGAGCTACAGACCCAAGCATCGTCTTTAATTCATAAACCGTATCAATCTGTGTGAACACTCATCGCAATAATCTTTCGTATAAGGAGGTGATCCAGCCCCAGGTTCCCCTAGGGCTACCTTGTTACGACTTCACCCCAGTCATGAACCACAAAGTGGTGAGCGTCCTCCCGAAGGTTAAACTACCCACTTCTTTTGCAGCCCACTCCCATGGTGTGACGGGCGGTGTGTACAAGGCCCGGGAACGTATTCACCGTGGCATTCTGATCCACGATTACTAGCGATTCCGACTTCATGGAGTCGAGTTGCAGACTCCAATCCGGACTACGACGCACTTTTTGGGATTCGCTCACTTTCGCAAGTTGGCCGCCCTCTGTATGCGCCATTGTAGCACGTGTGTAGCCCTACTCGTAAGGGCCATGATGACTTGACGTCGTCCCCACCTTCCTCCGGTTTATCACCGGCAGTCTCCCTGGAGTTCCCACCCGAAGTGCTGGCAAACAAGGATAAGGGTTGCGCTCGTTGCGGGACTTAACCCAACATTTCACAACACGAGCTGACGACAGCCATGCAGCACCTGTCTCAGAGTTCCCGAAGGCACCAAAGCATCTCTGCTAAGTTCTCTGGATGTCAAGAGTAGGTAAGGTTCTTCGCGTTGCATCGAATTAAACCACATGCTCCACCGCTTGTGCGGGCCCCCGTCAATTCATTTGAGTTTTAATCTTGCGACCGTACTCCCCAGGCGGTCTACTTAACGCGTTAGCTCCGAAAGCCACGGCTCAAGGCCACAACCTCCAAGTAGACATCGTTTACGGCGTGGACTACCAGGGTATCTAATCCTGTTTGCTCCCCACGCTTTCGCATCTGAGTGTCAGTATCTGTCCAGGGGGCCGCCTTCGCCACCGGTATTCCTTCAGATCTCTACGCATTTCACCGCTACACCTGAAATTCTACCCCCCTCTACAGTACTCTAGTCAGCCAGTTTCAAATGCAGTTCCGAGGTTGAGCCCCGGGCTTTCACATCTGACTTAACTAACCACCTGCATGCGCTTTACGCCCAGTAATTCCGATTAACGCTCGCACCCTCCGTATTACCGCGGCTGCTGGCACGGAGTTAGCCGGTGCTTCTTCTGTCGCTAACGTCAAACGATGCCGCTATTAACGACACCGCCTTCCTCACGACTGAAAGTGCTTTACAACCCGAAGGCCTTCTTCACACACGCGGCATGGCTGCATCAGGCTTGCGCCCATTGTGCAATATTCCCCACTGCTGCCTCCCGTAGGAGTCTGGACCGTGTCTCAGTTCCAGTGTGGCTGATCATCCTCTCAGACCAGCTAGGGATCGTCGCCTTGGTGAGCCATTACCTCACCAACTAGCTAATCCCACCTGGGCATATCCTGACGCGAGAGGCCCGAAGGTCCCCCTCTTTGAGCCGAAGCTATTATGCGGTATTAGCCATCGTTTCCAATGGTTATCCCCCACATCAGGGCAATTTCCCAGGCATTACTCACCCGTCCGCCGCTCGACGCCGTTAACGTTCCCCGAAGGTTCAGTTAACTCGTTTCCGCTCGACTTGCATGTGTTAGGCCTGCCGCCAGCGTTCAATCTGAGCCATGATCAAACTCTTCAATTTAAAGTTTTGATTCCCTAAATAAATAGGGGAGGCTCAATGAATACTGAACATTACATAAGTAATGTTTGAATTGACTGTGCTGAATCTTTCGATTCAATGGTCACTTCGTTTCATTGAAACCTAATTTGATACCGCTCTTTATTAAGAGAAATATCTAATTTGATTATCATCAACGAGTGCCCACACAGATTGATAGGTTTAAATTTTTAAAGAACGTTTCTTCGAGAAGCTAAACTTTCGTTTTTGAGCCTTTCGGCTTTTCTCTCGAAGTGGGCGGCCATTTTAACTAGATAACTTGTCGTGTCAACCACTTTTTCAAATTATTTTCGTTTAGGCTTTTTGCCCGCCAAACCTGTTGGGCTCTTGCTTTGCTGCCCTCCCGTTTGGTGTGGTGCGCATTATAGGGAGAATGAGAAGCCGCGCAACCCCTTTTTCAATATTTTTTAGAAAAAACGTTCTTTTGATTGAAATACCATCAAAAAACAAAAAGGAGAGTATAAAAACTCTCCTTTTAGCCACAAATCACTAACAATTAGATAAATGCGTACGCATCACCATACATGTGATCAGACTTAGCTTGCTTGTTTTGCGTGAACTGTTCACGTGCAGCGCCAGCCATTTCGAAACGGCCTGCTATATAGATATCGAAATCTGCAAGTGAATCAAAATCTTCACTGACCGCTTGAAGTACGTTGCCTTGTTTACCGGTCCACTCAGCCAAAGTTTCTTCAATAACAGGAATGAACTGAATGCGCTCATGAGCATTAGCGATGTCAGTTAGCTCTTGTTTGGCATATAGCTGAGCCTCATCGCGACCACCCCAATAGAGATAGATAGGCTGCGCAATGTTTTGGCTGATGCAGTGATCAAGAATAGAACGTACATAGCTAAAGCCTGTGCCACCAGCAATCAATAGAATTGGGCGTTGGCTATCTTCACGAATCCATGCTTCGCCATGAGGGGCATCAATCTGAATGTCGCCACCCACTTCAAGTGCATGCTTCATTGATTCAACCACTTCTAGCGCATAAGCATTGTGCTCCGCAGCACCAATGTGGAGTTCGATCTCGCCTTCATGACGGCAAGGGCTGCTAGCAATAGAGAACGGACGCTTGTCGGCCTCACCCATTACTACCATTAAATATTGACCTGCTTTAAAGCTAACAGGCTGTTCTGGGTGCAGCAAAATCTGATAGGTATTCGCTGCTAAAGGCTCAATAGACTTAACTTTACAATTGATGGTCATGGTTTATCTCTTTTATTCGTCTCCAAAGGTGATCACCAAATCACTCTTTGGATAAGCAAGGCAGGAGAACATCCAACCTTGCTGCTTTTCTTTCTCGGTAAGTAATGGTTCCAAATCATAGTCCACCGTACCCGACTCGATACGGCATAAACAAGAAGCGCAGGCCCCCACCTGGCAGCGGTGAGGAAAAGCAAGATTCTGGTTGAGCGCAGCCTCTAACACTGTCTGCCCTTCTTCGACTATAAACTCAAGGTTCTGAGGCTTGAGCACTACTCGCTTTGTCATAGGATATTGAGTTCATCCCAAATGCTGTCTATCTTTGCAACCAATGCTGGGTCTTTTTTAATTGGTATGCCCCACTCACGCGTCACTTCGTCTTCAAGTTTATTGGTTGCATCTAAATAAGCTCTAGAGGTGCTATCGTTGACCAGCAATGTATCTCTGGACGGGTCCATTCTCGTAGTAATCGCCCAAATCACGTCATTCCAATCACGCACGTTCACGTCTTGGTCGCAGGCAACAATAAACTTAGCCACCAGATAAGGTGAGAGTATAGTCTCTACTCCTTTCATTACCTCAATAGCTTGACCTGCGCGTTGCTTATCTAGAGTCAGCAGTACCATACGATTTGTACCCGTTCCCGGTGCAATATACAAGTCAATCACTTCTGGATATTGAGCTGTAACCTGTTTCGTCAATAAGGTTTCATCCCAACTATTCGAGCGTTCGATATCTAGTGTTGTTTGATACTTAGCCGCCTCCAACTCCAACTCTGCATCCCACTTAATCGTGGCATCCAGTCCCATTTTGGAACCTAAACCAGTAACCGGTGATGCAAAGTCCAAGGAATCTATTGGCGTGCTTTCAATCATCAAGGTATCGCGACTCGGTACCATATGATCATTCATAGCTTGGGTGACTTGTTGCCAATCGCGACCATTAACGCTTTCATCACAGACAATCACAAACTTGGTGTACATGAACTGACGCAAGAAAGACCATACCCCCATCATCACGCGCTTAGCGTGCCCTGGGTATTGCTTCTTCATTGTTACCACCGCCATCCGATACGAACATCCTTCTGGCGGAAGATAGAAGTCTTCGATTTCCGGGAACTGCTTTTGCAAGATAGGCACAAAGACTTCGTTCAGCGACACCCCGAGTACTGCCGGTTCATCTGGTGGGCGGCCTGTATAAGTGCTGTGATAGATAGGGTTTTCACGCATAGTAATGTGCGTGATAGTAAAGACGTGGTGCTTTTCTTTTTCGTTGTAGTAGCCGGTGTGGTCTCCATACGGACCTTCATCGGCAAATTCTTGCGGATCGATATAACCCTCAAGGACAATTTCGGCACTCGCTGGCACTTCAAGATCGTTGCTAACTGATTTGACCACTTCGGTACGTTCGCCGCGCAGCAATCCAGCAAACGCATACTCAGACAGAGTATCTGGTACCGGCGTCACCGCTCCAAGAATGGTAGCCGGGTCAGCGCCAAATGCGACTGAGACCGGGAATGGCTTTCCTGGATTGGTTTCCATCCAGTCTCTTAGATCGAGCGCACCACCGCGATGCGCCAGCCAGCGCATGATGATCTTATTCTTAGCGATTTTCTGTTGGCGATAGATACCTAAATTTTGACGCTTCTTATTCGGCCCTTTAGTGACCGTTAGGCCCCACGTTAGTAAGGGTGCGACGTCATCAGGCCAGCAACTCATTACAGGGATTTTATCAAGATCGACCTCATCACCTTGCCAAACGACTTGCTGGCAAGCGGCTTTACGCAGCCTTTTGGCCGGCATGTGCAGCACTTTCTTAAACAGAGGGATTTTATTGATCGCGTCTTTGAATCCACGAGGTGGCTCAGGTTCTTTTAGGTAGGCCAGTAGTTTGCCTACTTCTCTAAGCTCGGATACTTGCTCTCGTCCCATCCCCATCGCCACTCGCTGTGGCGTGCCGAAGAGATTAGTCAATACCGGCATGTCGTAGCCGATTGGATTTTCGAACAGCAATGCTGGTCCACCAGCTCGCAGAGTCCTATCGCTGATCTCCGTCATTTCATAATCAGGGTCGACGGGATGCGAGATGCGCTTGAGCAGCCCCTGGCTTTCCAGGTGCTGTGTGAAATCACGTAAGTCCTTGTAAATCATAGGGGATACTTCGCCTTGAAAGATGGTGCCATTATATACGTAAATCTATCATCTAGCGAAATGTCCTCTCAACTAACCAAAGAGGCTGACAAATTCAGTTAGTTCGACAACGCCTGCAAAATAAGACTCGATTTGACCTGGCTATTGGTTGAAAGCACATCTCTTACCCAACCACTATGACCATTCTGCGCTAGCTGTGTCGCCACAAAGCTTGCATCTTCGACTCTTGTCATTCGCGTCACCAAGAAGGTTTTTACCTCACTTGGGAGTGGCGTAATTTGAGCAAGCTCAGTGATCGCCTGGCGCTTGAGACTAGGGTTACGTGCGGCTGCCATAATCTGCTTCTGTGCAAACGGTGAAGAGACACTCGCCAGCCTCTCTAGCTCTGCTTGGCTATGATAGTCGGCGCGCATTTTCCACAGTAAGTCATACAGAGCTTCGTCTTCGTTAACTTGAGCCATACGTACTAAAACTCGTGTTGATGGCAACCATTCCGTGATCTTGGCTTCGGTAAGCTGTTGTGTAATATAGGCGTTTGCTTTGGGTGACAAACTGTCAAACTCTTTGACAAGCAGGTCTTCGCGAATCTTACGTTCATAATCACTGCCCTGTGACAACCAATCACGCAAAACTAGCTGTTCACTTTCAGCCTGAAGGATAAATTCCAAGGTTTTTTGGTCGCTGTTCCAACGCTTTATTAGACGCGCTGATATGGCGGGATAATTAAACGCAGGGATCGAAAATTCATAACCATCACCGCGCTCGAGCATAGTATAAGTAGGCGGTAAGGATTTTTGGCTTTGTACGAAAATGGCCATTTTAGGGGAAAGAATACGCTCACTGTCTTCAAGGTGCTTGAGCAGCAAAAATCTCGCTACCTCTTGCTGAGGCAACGCGAGTCGATTTAACGCGAATCTGAGGCTGTCGGTATCGTCTTGTTCTACCAACAATAAAAAATCGTCTACTTTCTGCAAAACCACAGGGCTTTGCATCCAGTGATCAACCTCCTGCTGCGTCATTTCCTTAGACGCATAAACTGGCTGTGAAAATGACACTGCCAATACGAGGAGTAAAGACGCTAACCATCCTTGTAGCATATTAACCTCCTGTTAACACACTCAGTATTGTGCGCGCGAAACAGGGGAAGTGCAAACAAAAACGTCACCCCAAAAGGGTGACGTTTAAAATTTGAGACTCGTTGTCCGCTTTGCGGACTCGATTAACGATTACTGGCGACGCATCGCGTCAAAGAACTCATCGTTAGTCTTAGTCATAGCAAGCTTGTCGATTAGGAATTCCATCGCATCGATTTCGCCCATTGGGTGAACAATCTTACGTAGAATCCACATCTTCTGTAGCTCATCTGCTTTCGTTAGTAGCTCTTCGCGACGTGTACCTGAACGGTTGAAGTCAATCGCTGGGAAAACGCGCTTCTCAGCAATCTTACGGTTTAGGTGCAGTTCCATGTTACCTGTACCTTTAAACTCTTCGTAGATAACTTCATCCATCTTAGAGCCAGTATCCACTAGCGCTGTTGCGATGATAGTTAGGCTGCCGCCTTCTTCTACATTACGAGCTGCACCGAAGAAACGCTTAGGACGGTGTAGTGCGTTCGCATCAACACCACCAGTAAGAACCTTGCCTGATGAAGGTACTACCGTGTTGTAAGCACGCGCTAGACGAGTAATAGAATCCAGTAGGATAACCACGTCTTTCTTGTGTTCAACAAGACGCTTCGCTTTCTCGATAACCATCTCAGCAACTTGAACGTGACGAGACGCTGGCTCATCAAACGTCGATGCCACTACTTCACCTTTAACTAGGCGCTGCATCTCAGTTACTTCTTCCGGACGTTCGTCGATAAGTAGAACCATCAATTCACATTCAGGGTGGTTGTGGGCAATGCTCTGCGCAATGTTTTGCAGCAGCATGGTTTTACCCGCTTTAGGTGGTGCCACGATGAGACCACGTTGACCTTTACCGATTGGAGACGCGAGATCAAGAACACGTGCAGTAATGTCTTCTGTTGAACCGTTACCACGCTCCATAGTCATGCGCTCATTAGCATGCAGAGGAGTTAAGTTTTCAAACAGGATCTTGTTACGTGCGTTATCTGGCTTGTCAGCGTTAACAGTGTTTACTTTTAGAAGTGCGAAATAGCGCTCGCCATCTTTTGGTGGGCGAATCTTACCGGCAATCGAGTCACCTGTACGCAGGTTGAAACGACGGATCTGACTTGGAGAAACGTAGATATCATCTGGGCCAGCAAGGTATGAACTGTCTGCGCTACGCAGGAAACCAAAACCATCTTGAAGAATCTCTAAGACCCCGTCACCAAAGATATCTTCACCACTTTTCGCATGGGCTTTTAAGATGGCGAAGATGATGTCTTGCTTACGCAGACGAGCTAAGTTTTCCAGACCAAGAGATTCGCCAAGTTTAACGAGCTCAGAAACAGGTCTGTTCTTCAATTCTGTTAAGTTCATTGTGGTGGATGTTTGTTTAGTCAAAATAGGATCTGTTTTGTTGTTAAGAAGGATTTGGTCACAGGATCGACCAAGAAGTGAACACTTGTTTAATTAACGTGCGATAAATTATCACTAAAAAAGAGTCTAGTCTAGCTTTGAAAAAAACAAAACCGTGTATTTGTTAAGATACACGGTTTTCGTTACTTCTCATTATAAGTTCTCGTCTAAGAACTCTTTTAGCTGAGTTTTTGACAGTGCGCCAACCTTAGTCGCTGCCACTCCGCCATCTTTGAAAAGTAGTAGCGTTGGAATGCCACGGATACCAAACTTAGGTGGAGTACCTGCGTTTTGGTCGATGTTTAGCTTGCCGATAGTGAGTTTGCCTTCGTACTCATCTGCGATTTCATCGAGGATTGGGGCAATCATCTTACAAGGACCACACCACTCCGCCCAGAAGTCAACAAGAACCGGGCCTGCAGCATTAATTACATCAGTTTCAAAACCGTCATCCGTCAGCTGCAAAATCTTTTCACTCATCTTTCACTCCGATATTTTTTGTATTGATGAGATAATCACCAACAATTAGATCTCCTATTGGAATGTATTTACCTTCGTATTGCAAGCTTAAGCTGATATTCTATACCGATGAAAAAGACGCATATCACAGAGCAAAAGTTCGCCGATTTAGATTTGCACCCGCAAATCATTGAAGGATTGGAAAAAAAAGGGTTCGAATATTGTACCCCTATCCAAGCCTTGGCGCTGCCGGTACTGCTCGCCGGCCGAGATATTGCAGGACAGGCCCAAACCGGGACTGGAAAAACGCTCGCGTTTCTCACTGCTACCTTTAATCACCTGTTAAATACGCCTGAGCATGAGGGCCGCAAAGCGACACAACCGCGCGCGATCATCATGGCTCCAACGCGCGAACTTGCTATCCAGATCCACAATGATGCCAAGCCGCTCATTGAAAGCACAGGTCTGAAAACAGCACTTGCGTACGGTGGTGATAGCTACGACAAGCAGCTTGCTAAGCTGGAACAGGGCGTCGATATCCTTATCGGTACCTGTGGACGTATTATCGACTTCTACAAGCAGCGTGTCTTTAACCTCAACAACATTCAAGCTGTAGTGCTTGATGAAGCCGACCGTATGTTCGACCTTGGCTTTATTAAAGACATTCGCTTTTTGTTCCGCCGTATGCCTGAGCCTAAAGACCGTCTCAACATGCTGTTCTCTGCAACCTTGTCCTACCGTGTACAAGAGCTTGCGTTTGAACATATGCATAACCCTGAGCACGTGGTTGTTGAGCCTGAGCAAAAGACGGGTCACCGCATTCAAGAAGAGCTGTTCTACCCATCAAACAATGAAAAGATGGCGCTACTGCAAACGCTGGTAGAGGAAGAATGGCCGGATCGCGCTATTATCTTCGCTAACACCAAACATAAATGTGAAAAAGTGTGGGGCCACCTAGCTGCTGACGGCCATCGCGTAGGTCTTTTGACTGGTGATGTACCGCAGAAGAAGCGTGAGAAGATCCTTGAGCAATTCACAAAAGGTGATGTGGATATTCTGGTTGCGACGGATGTTGCAGCGCGTGGTCTACATATCCCTCAAGTAACGCACGTATTCAACTACGACCTACCTGACGACTGTGAAGATTACGTTCACCGTATTGGCCGTACAGGCCGTGCTGGTGCAAGTGGTCACTCAATCAGCTTTGCTTGCGAAGAGTACGCGATCAACCTGCCAGCGATTGAAGAGTATATCGAGCACTCCATTCCAGTGTCTGACTATGACTCAAGCGCGCTGTTGACCGAACTGCCTGCTCCGCTTGTTATGAAGAGCCGTAACTCAGGTCCTCGTCGTACTAACACAGGTGGTTCACGACCATCAAACAGAAAGCCTCAAAGAAGGCCAAGATCACCAAGGTCTTAATAGGCCGAGATCTGACATAAGCAGTAATCTGAACAGGAAGTAAGCAGTTTTTATGAGTCTCGCAGTGAATTCTTCACCTTTGTATGCGGCTATCGATCTTGGCTCCAACAGTTTCCATATGTTGGTTGTACGTCATATCGATGGCAGCATTCAGACCATGGCCAAGATTAAACGCAAGGTGCGTTTGGCCGCAGGCCTTGATGATGAGATGGCCCTCAGTCAAGAAGCGATGCAACGTGGTTGGGATTGTCTTAGTCTTTTCGCAGAACGACTTCAGGATATCCCAAAGGAAAACATCCGTATCGTCGGTACCGCAACGCTGCGTACCGCGACCAATGTCGATGTATTCCTAACCAAGGCCAATCAAATCTTGGGCTACCCAATCCAAGTGATCAGCGGGGAAGAAGAAGCAGCGACTATCTATAAAGGAGTGGCTCATACGTCTGGCGGTACAGGTCGTCGCCTTGTGGTCGATATTGGCGGTGCCAGTACCGAGCTTATTATTGGCGAAGGGTTCGAGCCAAAAGCATTGACCAGTCTGAAAATGGGCTGCGTGACTTGGCTAGAGCGTTTCTTTAAAGACCGCCAGCTAAACAAAGCCAACTTCGAACGCGCTATCGAAGGCGCCAAACAGACGCTCGCCCCAATTCTAGAGCAGTATCAGGGATTGGGCTGGGACGTGTGTGTGGGTGCCAGTGGCACAGTTCAAGCTCTGCAAGAGATCATGCTGGCGCAAGGTATGGATGAGGTCATCACTCATGCCAAACTCAAGCGACTTCAAAAGCAAGCGATGCAAGCCGATCATCTCGAAGAGCTCGATATTGATGGTCTAACGCTGGAACGGGCTTTGGTTTTCCCAAGCGGCCTATCCATCCTAATCGCTATCTTTGAGCTGTTGAACATAGACTCCATGACACTCGCGGGCGGTGCGCTACGCGAAGGCATGGTGTATGACATGGTCGAAGAGCTGCAACAAGATGACATTCGTGCGCGTACGATTAACAGCGTGCAAACCCGTTGTCAGCTCGATGTGGAATACGGCGATCAAGTTGCGGCTACTGCCACCAGCTTATTGGTAAGCTGTGGTAATGAAAGCTGGATTGAAGAGCCACATGCCATTGCACTGCTTGAAGCAGCATCAAAACTGCATGAAATCGGCCTAACCTTAGACTTTAAAAAGGCCGGTGAACATAGTGCGTACTTACTTCAAAACTTAGATCTACCGGGTTTTACTCGTGCGCAAAAGCATCTGCTAGCTGAAGTGGTTCGTCGATACAAAGACCAACTGACACCACTGCCATCGCAGCATGCTTTATCGACACAAAGTGCCGAGCGCGTACTGCGACTACTGCGCTTATCGGTGATCATTACTCACCGCCGTCAGCGTGATCTGCAGCCTCAATTTGCAGTGCAGTGTGAAGGCAACAGCCTAACGCTCTCTATCGACAAGCAGTGGTTAGAAGCCCATCCTCTGTCAGCAGCAGAGCTGGAAATCGAGTCTAACCGACAGTCAGATGCCGGTTGGCCATTGACGATTCAGGCGGTCTAAGCCTGATCCCAGCGGCTCAAGCTGATTACTGTGAAAAAAAAATCCCGAACCAAACAGTTCGGGATTTTTTATATTTAGCTTCTAGAGACTCATTAGGCTTTTACGCCGGTCACCTTTAACTCTGGGTTCACTGCGGTAAGCTTCTTAACCAAGAAGTTGAGCAGCACGCCGTACATTGGTACAAACAGACCAAGACTGATCACCAGCTTAAAGCCGTAGTCGACCAAGGCGATCTCAGTCCAGTGCTCTGCCATAAACGGATCTGGGCTTTGGTAGAATGCGATAGCAAAAAAGGCTAGCGTATCCAGCGCGTTACCAAACAGTGTTGAACATGTCGGAGCCACCCACCACTGCTTCATTTGGCGCAGACGGTTGAAAACATGCACATCTAGTATTTGTCCCAGCAGGTAAGCCATAAAGCTTGCCGCAGCGATACGAGCAACAAACAGGTTAAATTCACCCAAGTGCCCAAAGCCTTGGAACTGCCCTTCAAAGAACAATACCGATAACCCATACGACACCGCCAACGCAGGCAGCATGACCAAGAAGATGATCTTACGGGCTAAACCAGCACCAAAGATACGTACGGTCAGATCGGTCGCAAGGAAAATGAATGGGAAAGTAAATGCGCCCCACGTGGTGTGGAAACCGAAAATAGTAAACGGTAGCTGCACCAAGTAGTTACTGGATGCGATGATCACCAAGTGAAATAGAACGAGAAATGTCAGGGCTTTGCGCTGCTGCGCAGGAGAAAACGGATTCATATTGTACCTTTTTCGTTTTGCTTGGGGTTGAGGGAACCCAAGTTGAGGCAAAGCCTCGAGTGACTAATAAAATGGTTTATTGTGCCTGCTTGTTTAACTCATTGTTTGATTAACTAAGCTCAGCGGCGGGCGATTATACATTAATCAATTTGACGCGCAATAGAGGATAATAGAGCAAACGTTTTCGAGCTAACAACTGAATGTATTAGGTCAAAAGCCGCGACGAAATAGACCCGCTAAGAAATCAAACTCTTCTTTGCTCGCCGAAATATCCAAGGCCTCAAACCACATTGACTCACTGTAATGCTCGCCTTTTAGCAGCATACGACAACCTTCAAAATCCACCAGCCAGGTATGAATGTCCGCATCCCACTGCTTTTCTACTACCGTAGCTGAAAGCTGGCCGAGCATCGACACCGCTAGCGAGTCAAAACTATCAAAGTCAAAGGAAGGCGTGATGATAAGCAGTTTACCTTCCTGTTCAATATATTCACGAAGACCAAAATCAGCCATGACCCGTCAAATGCTCCTGTATTAAGTCGAGGAATGGATCCGCATACTTTTCAAGCTTGCGCTCACCCACCCCGTTCACGGCAAGCATTTCACCGTACGAGGTCGGTAAAATTTCCGCCATATCAATCAAGGTCGCGTCACTGAACACCACATACGGTGGCAAGCCATCTTCATCCGCAATCGACTTACGCAGTTTACGTAGTTTGGCAAACAGCTTCTTGTCGTAGTGTTTCGACGCCAGCTTATCGGATTTCGCGCTGCGCGCCGCGGTATCGAGTCTTGGTACAGCAAGCTCCAGCGTGGTTTCACCGCGCAGAAGAGGACGCGCTTCTTCTGTCAGTTGCAACGTCGAGTTACGAGTGATGTTTTGGCTCAATAACCCTTTATGCACCAACTGTCTAAAGATACTCACCCAGTAATCGTGACTATGGTCTCGACCAATACCGTAAGTGGTGAGCTTGTCATGCCCATGCTCGCGAATACGGATATTCGACATACCACGCAGCACCTCTACCACATAGCTGATACCAAAGCTTTGATTGACGCGATAGACACATGAAAGCGCCTTTTGCGCCTCTTGGGTGGCATCAAAGTGCTTCGGTGGATCCAAGCAGATATCGCAGTTACCACAAGGCTGCTCTCGGTACTCACCAAAGTAATTAAGCAGTACCTGACGACGGCAGGTTTGCGCCTCCGCAAACGCACTCATGGCGTTAAGCTTGTGATTCTCGACCTGCTTTTGTGGTCCTTCTGGCTTTTCATCCACCATGCGGCGCAGCCAGCCCATATCAGCAGGATCGTAAAGCATCATGGCTTCTGCGGGTAAACCATCACGTCCTGCACGGCCGGTCTCTTGGTAATAAGATTCTATGTTGCGCGGGATATCAAAGTGAGCAACGAAACGTACGTTCGGCTTGTTGATACCCATGCCAAAGGCCACCGTTGCCACCACAACCTGAATGTCGTCACGCTGAAACGCATCTTGAACATAGGCGCGTTCATCGGTGTCCATACCGGCATGATAGCCTGCCGCTCGAATATGGTTGCCACAAAGCTTTTCGGTGAGCATTTCCACTTTCTTACGGCTACCACAATAGATGATTCCGCTGCCGCCCTTGTTCTCGCCAAGAAAGCGCACGATCTGCGAGACCGGCTTATGCTTCTCGACCAAGGTATAGCGAATATTAGGTCTGTCGAAACTGCCTAAATACTCATGAGGGTTTTGTAGATTGAGCCTATGGATGATGTCTTTTCGAGTGGCATCGTCGGCGGTTGCTGTCAGCGCCACAACGGGCACGTAGGGAAATTGCTCTTTTAGTCGACCGAGTGCGGCATACTCAGGGCGAAAGTCGTGCCCCCACTGAGAAATACAGTGCGCTTCATCCACGGCAATCATCGACAGCTCAATATGCTCTAGCCTTTCGATGAAGTCGTGCATCAACACACGCTCTGGTGACACATACACCAGCTTGACCTGTCCGCTGTTCATGCGGCGATAGATATCAATCAACGCCTCTCTCGACTGAGTCGAGTTAATGCACTCTGCAGCGACGCCGTCAGCCTTGAGCTGGTCTACTTGATCTTTCATCAGGGAAATCAGTGGTGAGATAACCAAGGTCACGCCGGGTCTCACCAAGGCAGGGATCTGATAGCACAGAGATTTACCACCACCGGTTGGCATGATCACTAGTCCATCGTTGCCCGCAATGGCACTATCGATAACCTCTTGCTGTCCCGGACGGAACTCTTGATAGCCGAAAACGGACTCTAAGACCGACTGCGAACTGGGTAGTGATTCAGATTGTTCTGCAGCGAGTACGGCTGTCATGCAATATCCTGATGAAAGTCTTTGATGGGTTGAAAACGCTACATTGTAGAGGGGTTGTCACTTGAAGGAAACTCAATTTGCTCTGCGAGGTGAAGAAAAAGTAGCTTCAGATCGAGCATTAAATAGTCCAAAACACCACAACACGTTATACTCAAACGCTTTCCTCCCCCTTTTAGGTCACAGACCTGCTCTTGAGAAAATTTGCATGTCATTAGAAGAACAACAAAGAGCCAAACAAGGCGTACTGCTCGCCATCGGTGCCTACACAATGTGGGGTATCGCCCCTATCTACTTTAAGGCACTAGGTAGCGTTTCTCCCCTAGAAATTCTCAGCCACCGAGTGATCTGGTCATTTGTGTTGCTGACTGTCTTGCTGCATTTTGGTCGACGCTGGCGCAGCGTTCGCGATGTGCTGCGCTCTAAAAAGAAGATGGGCTACCTAGTCACCACCGCACTGCTCGTTGGTATTAACTGGCTTATCTTTATCTGGGCGGTTAACGCCAATCACATGCTCGATGCTAGCCTGGGTTACTACATCAACCCGCTCATCAACGTGATACTCGGCATGCTGTTTTTAGGTGAACGACTTAGAAAACTGCAGTGGTTTGCGGTCGCACTTGCCACCATCGGCGTTCTAATTCAGCTTATTGCATTTGGTTCGGTACCCGTTGTCGCCCTCGCGCTAGCTATGAGCTTTGGCCTATACGGTTTGCTGCGCAAGAAAGTCAGTTTAGATGCTCAAACCGGGCTATTCATTGAAACCTTAGTGATGTTGCCAGCTGCCGCGATTTATGTGCTATTTATCGCGGATACGGCGACGTCCAATATGATGGATAACAGCACGACACTGAACCTCCTGCTTATCTCTGCAGGTATCGTTACCACGCTACCACTATTGTGCTTTACCGGTGCGGCGACACGCTTGAAGCTGTCGACTCTTGGCTTTTTCCAATACATTGGCCCGAGCTTAATGTTCTTGCTTGCGGTACTCGTGTATGGCGAAGCCTTTACGTTAGATAAAGCGCTCACCTTTGCCTTCATTTGGGGTGCATTGGTGGTATTTAGCTTCGATGGACTAAAAACCAATCGCAGCAATAAGAAGACAATGGCTAAAACTCAGTAATACAGATACAGAAAACAATGAACGAAATCACTATTCTAGTCACTCTCGCCACGGTGCACTTTGTTGCCCTCATGAGCCCAGGCCCAGACTTTGCGCTCGTGGTACAAAATGCGACTCGATTTGGACGCCAGACTGGCTTTTATATTGCACTGGGGCTGTCATTTGGCATCTTGCTGCACTCTATTTTCAGTCTAACGGGCGTGAGCTATGTCGTACATCAGCACCCAACACTGTTTGCCGTGGTGCAAATCGCTGGCGGCAGCTATTTGCTTTACCTTGGTATTGGCGCCTTGCGCTCCGTATGGGGTAGATGGGCACAGCGCCACCAGCCAAGTGACCTTGCCAATGACCCTAGTCTTCTGCTTTCTAGCCGAAGACAGGCGTTCTCTCGCGGCTTTACCACCAATATTCTCAACCCGAAAGCCTTGGTGTTCTTTATTAGTTTGATGTCTAGCTTGGTGCCATCAACCATGTCGATTCCGGGTAAAGTGGCGGCTCTCGTAATTCTATGGTCGCTTTCCTTGGCTTGGTTCTCGTTTTTAGCCTGGGCGCTATCGACTAAGCGCATGCAGCGTAAGCTTGGATCAGCGGCTATCTACATCGATGGGCTATGTGGTGTGCTGTTTTCTGGAATTGGTGTGACCATCTTCACTCAGGTGATTTCCGGCCTTTAGGGTATTTTGCGCCATTCGACACGCAGCGTGTGAGAGATCTCTCACAAAGCCTTAGGTGTTTATCGCTTCGTGCTACAAGCATTCACCCCTAAAACGAGCTAACTATCTGTTTTTATTAGAATAGAGATAATTTCGCTTTGCTGAGACAGTGGATTATTACCGTTTAACTGGATTGCTCCGAGGCCAGTTTCGTTTAATATTAACCATGTCGGAAGGATGCTGACACGGAACAGGAAACGCTCACGGATTTGGGCATCTTCAGGAAGAAGATACGGTTATTCAGGATGAATGATCGGCATGGAAAGCAAATTGGACATTGAATGGACGCAATAGTAACTAGGATGGTTACTACTAAGGAAAGACAATGGACACCTCTGGATGAGGCAAGGACTTAGCATCAGGATGATGTCAGGGACACCGCTCAGGGAACAAGTGAAGTGCGCTAACGAGGATTGTTAGCAGATCAGGATAAGATCATTAGGACACCGCTAGGAAGGCGACGAAAGGACTAAGCTGACGGATTACAGCACACTATCATGGATTAGATGCATGGAGCACTTTTAGTAGCCGGATTGCTGCGAGTAAGACTATAACCCCGATGGGCGCAAGCCCTCGGGGTTTTTCTTTGTCTGCGATCTAGCGATTCAAAACAAGGCTCAACCTAGAACACTAGATACAAAAAAGGAGCCCATCGATAAGCTCCTTTTGGTTAAACGTTCATGTTGAATCGTTTACAGCTTTTCTAGCTTGGCGTACTGCGTCACCAACCACTTGATACCCTCACCGTTAAAGGCAACTTGTACGCGGCTTTGTGGGCCACTTCCTTCAAAGTTGATGATGGTTCCTTCACCAAATTTAGGGTGCATGACACGCTCACCTAGATTGAAGCCCGTTTCGTTGAAGTTATTCTTCACTTCCGTTTGGCTAAAGCGTCCCGCTGTCGTTGGACGGCTGACTTGCGCCTTCATACGAACTTCTTGCAAGCATGTCTCTGGCAACTCTCTGATAAAACGAGACGGCTTATGATATTTGTCTTGTCCGTAAAGACGACGCATCTCTGCGTAGGTGATGAACAGCTTCTCCATCGCCCGCGTCATACCCACATAACAGAGGCGACGCTCTTCTTCCAACCTGCCCGCTTCTTCCGCCGACATCTGGCTAGGGAACATGCCCTCTTCAACCCCCACCATAAATACCATTGGGAACTCGAGACCTTTAGCACTATGCAGTGTCATTAGCTGCACCGCATCATCAAACTCATCGGCTTGACCTTCTCCAGCTTCTAACGCTGCATGAGTTAAGAACGCCGTCAGCAGCGTCATATCTTCCGCTTCTTCGGGTTTCTCAAACTGACGCGTTGCGGTGACGAGCTCTTCCAAGTTTTCAATGCGCGCCTTAGACTTCTCGCCCTTCTCTTGCTCGTACATAGCAAATAGCCCAGAGGTCTTGATCACATGGTCAGTTTGCTCATGAAGCGGCGATTCGAACGTGTCGTCTTCGAGTGCATTGATAAGCTCAATGAAACGCGATAGCGCGCCAGCAGCGCGCCCAGCAAGAACCTTTTCATCCAGTAGTGCAATACTCGCTTCCCATAGCGTTGCCCCGCGATCGCGAGCGGCAAAACGAATGGTATCTAGGGTTTTATCCCCCAACCCACGAGTCGGTGTATTCACAATACGTTCAAATGCGGCATCATCGTTGCGATTGGCCATCAAGCGCAAATAGCCCAGAGCATCTTTGATCTCTTGGCGCTCGAAGAATCGCATACCACCATAGATACGGTATGGCAGCTGCGCTTGAATCAAGGCTTCTTCTAAAACACGGGACTGGGCGTTGTTTCGATATAGCATGGCGCAATCTGTCAGACTGCCACCTTTATCATGCCACTCTTTGATTTTACCCACGGCAAAACGCGCTTCATCCAGCTCGTTATACGCAGAGTAAACAGAAATCTTTTCACCCTCGTTACCTTCCGTCCATAGCTCCTTACCCATACGTTCAGTATTGTTGGCAATCAGCTCGTTGGCAGCTTCAAGGATGGTTTTAGTGGAGCGGTAGTTCTGCTCAAGGCGAATGGTTTTCGCACCTAGGTACTCATCTAAGAACTTCTGGATATTCTCGACCTTAGCACCACGCCAGCCATAAATAGACTGGTCATCATCACCAACAATCATCACCTTACAGTCAGCGCCGGTCATCATGCGCAGCCAGGCGTACTGGATGTTGTTGGTGTCTTGGAACTCGTCCACCAGAATGTGTTTGAAGCGCGCTTGGTAGTGCTCACGAACAAACTTGTTATCACGCAGCAGCTCATGGGCACGCAGCAGGATTTCTGCAAAGTCCACCAGCCCAGCACGATCACACGCCTCTTGGTACGCGGTGTAGATCTGCAAATAGGTCTTAGTCACAGGATCTTGGTAGCTATCGATATGTTGAGGTCGTAGCCCCTCATCTTTCTTACCATTAATCCACCAAGCTGCCTGACGTGCTGGCCATTGCTTCTCATCCAGGTTCTGCGCCTTGATGAGACGTTTTAACAGCCTTTGCTGATCGTCGGTATCAATGATCTGGAAATCTTCTGGAAGCTTAGCATCGAGATAATGCGCACGCAGGATGCGGTGACAGATGCCATGGAAAGTGCCGTTCCACATACCAGAAGCACTGCCCATCATCAGCTCTTCAATACGCCCTCTCATCTCTGCTGCCGCTTTATTGGTAAAGGTCACAGACATAATGGAAAACGGAGAGGCGTTCTCTACCGACATAAGCCAAGCAATACGATGCACCAGAACGCGCGTTTTACCACTGCCTGCACCGGCAAGGACGAGCATGTGCTCTAAAGGGGCTGCAACAGCTTCACGCTGCTTGTCATTGAGACCGTCGAGAAGAAGAGAAGGATCCATGATGAGTCTTAGCTACTGGTTATTTATACATATCAGTTGATTATAACTCAAACAGTCTCACCATTTCAGAAAATTTTCTTAATTTTAAATTTAAAAAAATTAAATACAAATCAATGATATATCATGACACTTAACATTATTACAAAGTTTTTTTGATCTTTTTGAAAGATTTTTGTTTGGCTTCCTATCCTATTGGATAAGCAAGTCGCAAACAGTGACCTGTGAAAATAAACCACATGGATCAAGTCTCGAGGAAAGTACTATGAAAACTACTAATCTAGCTATCACTGCAGCAGTTACCGGTCTAATCGCTCTTGGCGGTGCAACACTAGGCGCAGCACCAGCACACGCAGCAGATAAAGAGAAATGCTACGGCGTATCAAAAGCTGGGAAAAACGACTGTGCAACAAAAACCAGCTCATGTGCAGGTACTGCTAAAGAAGATAACCAGAAAGATGCCTTCGTTGTTGTCCCTAAGGGCCTATGCGGCAAACTGGTTGGTGGTAGCACAGAGTCTGCGTAACCGTCCCGCGTGCTAGAAGCGACAATGCTATCAGCATAGCTTGATTGTAACTTTGTCTTCACTTTGTTTGTTCATACGTTTTCAAGTTACAACAAGACCGAAGGGGCGTAACGATGCGCCCCTTTCGTTTTCTACAAGTTACCCACAAAATCAAACAGATCAGGGAGATCATCATGGATCGAAGTCGTGCCTTTCAGCTTGTTGGTGTTGGATTACGCACACCACACCTAGACTACTTTGAGCAGCATGCTGATAAGGTAGGATGGCTTGAGATTCATAGCGAAAATTATTTCCTATCGCATACCGCTGAGTACCGTCAGTTAAAGGCGATTCGCGATCAGGTCAATATCAGCTGTCATGGTATCGGTCTTTCTTTGGGTTCGGCGTCAGAAGTAAACACTCAACACTTACATCAGCTCAGACGGCTCATCGATGACATTCAGCCATTTGCTGTTTCGGATCACCTAAGTTGGAGTGAGCACGGTGGGCATTATTTTAATGACTTGCTACCACTTCCCTATACGGAAGAAGCGTTGATACTGTTTTGTCGCAATGTGCTTCAAGTACAAGATGCAATTCAAAGGCCGCTATTAATTGAGAACCCATCCAGCTATTTGCGATTCAATCACTCGACCATTCCAGAATGGGAATTTCTCTCCGAAGTGCAACGTCGTACTGATTGCCGTCTGTTACTCGACCTAAACAACGTGCATGTCTCTTGCTTCAACCACGGCTACGATGCAAATCGCTATCTTGCCGCTGTCGATCCAACGACCGTAGACGAGATTCATTTAGCCGGTTTTACCCGTAAGCAGCTTGAGCAAGGTGAAATTTGGATTGATACCCACAGTGCTCGGGTATCGGATGAAGTATGGGAGTTATATCGAGAGTGGAACGGTTCAAACGCTCCAGTCCCTACTCTCATTGAGTGGGATCTCGATATCCCCGAGCCGCAAGTGCTACTCGAAGAAGCTGAGAAGGCGATCGATATTCTCGTTGAAAATAGCACGCAGACATTGAGGAGCGCATAATGAATCCCAGCGAACTAAGTCTTAGTGAACTGCAATCGGCCTTCAGTCGCTCCCTCTGCCAAACTGATAGCAGCATCAACCAATATATTGTCGGCGACCACTTTAGTGCCGATGATCGTATGCAAGTCTATCGCAATAATTTCGTCATTAGCCTAAGTGAAGTACTAGCAGCCTGCTATCCAATAACATTACAGCTCGTGGGAGAGGAGTGTTTCCAGTCAATGGCAAAACACCACATCATTCATCATCCCCCACAATCAGGCAATGTCGCCGACTATGGGGAAGGCTTCACGCACTCCGTATCTGAACTGGACAACATTACAAGCGCGGTTCCCTATTTAGTCGATGTCATGACGCTAGAATCAGCGATTGATGCACTTAATCAATGTCCGTTAAGCAGCATTAATGATGACATCGAGCCACTCGTCAACATGACTCTAGTACCAGAAACACAGCACAGTGAGCTTGTGTTTCATGTGAAACCAAATCATCGTTTGATGCAGTCTATGTTTGCTATCGCAAGCCTTATAGAGGCAATTCACAACGAGCAGCTCGATGATTTCAATATCAATCAACCCGAATCCGTGCTCGTCATAAAGCATGGATTGGCATCCCCTACCATACATGTGATCGACGAGACTAGCTTTCAATTGTTGACCGCTTTGTCTCACCAGCAGCCACTTAAGTTCATTGATCCTGCTCTCCTAACGGCACTACCAAGTATATTCGCCTTGGATGTTGTAGCTGGATTTACTCTGCATAACGAGCACACCGCAAGGAGCATGACATGAAATCAACACTCTCTAATTGGCTAGTAAGCTACGATAAGCTAATCGATACGCTTCAAGCTGGCTTTGTACCATTGCTACTACTGTTCTGCCGCCTGTGGGTCGCTTGGGTTTTCTTTAACTCTGGACTAACCAAGATTGCGTCTTGGGACAGCACGCTTTATCTATTTGAGCTCGAGTACCAAGTGCCGATTTTACCCTGGGAGTTGGCGGCATATATGGGTACCGCAGCAGAATTGATCTTGCCGGTGTTTGTTGCTCTCGGCTTGTTTACTCGACCAATGGCAGCTGTCTTGTTTGTGTTTAATATCATTGCCGTTGTTTCATACCCACTGCTTTGGGAAAAAGGGTTCTATGACCACCAACTCTGGGGCTTGATGATATTAGTCGTCGTCGTATGGGGACCTGGACCTATATCCGCAGATAAAGTCATTCGTTCACAGATAAAATAATCTGTTGATTGAATAATGTAGGAAGTAAAAAGCCCGGTATAAATATACCGGGCTTTTTAATAAAACGATGGATTACTTGTTCGCAAGAAAGGCTTTTAATTCTTCAGCTGAAATGCCTTGTTCTGCCAATTCTTTGGCGAGTGACTCTACCTGCTCACCTTTACGAGATTCAATGACTTGCTGAAATTGATAAACAATATCTCGCAGTATATGGATTGGTACCTGTTTAGCGGCACTGCGTATACGCTCTTCACTTTGGTTACCCAATTCATTGAGCAACTTACCAAACATGATTTTTTCTGGAGATTCTTCCATTTGCTCGAGAACACGAGCCATTTCGTACGTTGTCAAAGACATTACTGCGTTTATCCAGTTATTAATTAATACGGGGTATATAGAGCTAAATATACACCCGTTTTTTCAATTGGGAAAACTAAATCGATTTTAAATTAGCCGATTTTTACAGTTTGATGCCAGCCTTTACCAACTTTTGTCTTGAGGATAATTAGTGCAGGCAGTACAAGCCACATTTGTAGTGCAATCATATAAGGAGCTTCTAAACCCATTCGCTGCATGATACCAACCAAAAGGCCAGCACCACTCATCTGGAACAAGCCAAGTAGCGCAGCAGCTGTGCCAGCTTTATCGCCAAATGGTGCTAACGCCTTACCCGCCGCAGCCCCCAATATAAGGGCAAAGCCTATCGATGAAAGAATGACTGGAACCATAAACGATGCCGGTGTGTAGAACTTCGCTCCCCACACCATGGCTGCGCCAGCTGTCAATAAAGTAACAATACCGAGTTGCAGAGTTTTGTGGGTCCCCACCTTGTCCATGATTTTTGGCGCTAACATACAGGCAGCGATATTAAACACCGCATTAAGGCCGAACCAGAACGTAAAGGCATTCATCGACAAACCCATTTGTTCCATCAAGACTACGGGTGCAGACGTCACATAGGCAAGAATAACCCCCATCGCCAGCAAACATAGCGTGGCATGAAATAAGAAAGTTGGTGTACTAAGCACCTGTGTGTAGCGAGACAAAGCAAAGTACTTTTCGCCACTTTGAGCAGGATTGGTCTCACGCATGTTAAGCAGAACCATGCCTCCAACCATAAGTGAAAATCCAGCCATAAAACTGAAGTTTGCGCGCCAGCCAAATTGCTGTGTTAAATAACTGCCCAAGATTGGAGCGAGTGCCGGAATAAAACAAATGGCTCCGTTAAGGTAACTGATCATTTTTCCGCTGCGCTCTGGCCCATACATATCGCGAACGGTTGCAAAGGCCGCTACAGATGTCGCGCACGCACCTAAGCCTTGTAGCAACCTTGCGGCAAGCATCCACTCGATAGATTGAGCTGCCCACGCCAAGCAAGCACTCATTCCGTAGATAGCGATACCACCAAGGGCAACCGTTCGACGTCCTAGTTTATCGGCAAGTGGCCCTGCAAAGAGTTGACCTACACCCATCGCAATCAAAAACCAAGTGATCGTGTCCTGCGCACGAGTATGTGCGACATCAAAAGATGAAGAGATCTGCGTCAATGCTGGCAGATAAATATCAATAGCCAAAGGGCTAAAAAATACCAACATGACGAGCGCTGCTACTTGGACTTTAGAAGGGGTGTTATTCAAAGGTCGCCTCTTACCGATAGAATGTGTTCAATTGGGATGCGATTCTATATTCGTTATGATATGAGCAGAAATGGTTTATACTCATTAGCATTATTCCTAGTAGGAATTTCTCACTATGAACTTAGAAAAGCTGAGTCGGATCGATCTCAATTTATTGCTCTGTTTGTCGGTTCTCTTAGATGAATGCAATGTGACTCGGGCAGCAAATCGATTGTGCCTAACCCAATCCGCGGTCAGTAAATCTCTATCCAAACTACGTGAGTTGTTTGATGACCCGCTATTTACTCGTCATGCTCATGGCTTGTCTCCCACACCTCGTGCCCTTCAGCTTAAGCCGAAACTTGATGTTTTGGTAACTCACATGCAGTCGATTACTGCGCCACCAGAGTTTTCGCCGACCACCAGTGAATACCGTTTCCACATTGCAGCCGTTGAGAGCGTCTACCCTCTCATCATGCCGCATTTCTTACCTGCGATATTCAGTCAAGGTCCTAATCTCAGTATTAGTACTCATGCTTGGAACGAATCGACGTTTGAGCAGATGCAAAAAGGCGAACTCGATCTTGGCATCACTGGTAAAGACATTGATATTCGAGATGCAATCCGCACTATGGTCACCCCAGACGATATCCAAGAACTTGAGGTGTATAGAGACAATCAGATGTGTCTGGTTCGTGCAAACCACCCTATTCTTTCTAAACCTTGGAACCTAGATACCTACCTTTCCTTGCGACATGTACAAGTACGCTGTGATGGAAGCGACCGCTGGCTGTTGGACTACAAACTCGCTGATATGGGTAAAGAGCGTGATATCGCCATTACAGTTCCTGACTTTAATAATGCAGCGGCCCTTTGCAGCTACACCGATTTTGTCTTTACCGCACCGAGGCATTTTGTTCATTTGGTCGCTGAGCAAATGGGACTGAGAGTCTTGCCACTGCCCTTAGAGTTTCCTCCGATGGCCTACACCTTATTTTGGCATAAAGATAGAGACCGCGACCCGGCTCTAAACTGGCTTATCGACATCATTCGTCAGAAAACATTGCACTTAAGATAACGAACCAAATTTGATCGTAGTAACTATTGGTGGATAGTTTCATCTGAGCATAGAATCGATTGTATATCATCCGCAAAAGCGCTAGCTTATAGAGCAAATAATAGTAAGGTGACACGCTTCGCCGAGACAAAGGAACTACAGATGCAGGAACAGATTTCTCGCCGAGTTGAACAGATTCAATCTTGGCTCACCGACAATAACTTGGATGCGTTTATTGTTGCCCATGAAGACGAGTACTTGGGCGAGTATGTCCCAGCTCACAACGAGCGACTTCACTGGCTAACGCAGTTCACTGGGTCAGCAGGTGCAGCGGTTATCACTCGCCAATCAGCCGCTATTTTTGTTGATGGTCGCTATACGGTACAAGTTCGCAAGCAAGTTCCAGCAGGTACTTTTGACTACTGCCACCTTATTGAACAACCACCACTAACATGGACTATGGAGTCAGTTGAGCTTGGTGCTCGCATTGCCGTTGATCCACGCATGCATAGAGGGAGTTGGTATCAAGGCGCAATTGATCAGCTTGCAGGTAAGTACGAGCTCGTTGCTGTTGATGAAAACCCGATTGATCTATTCTGGAGCGACCGCCCTGACGCTCTGCTAAGTAACGTTCGTTTGATGCCTTTAGACAAGGTTGGTCAAAGCAGTGAACAGAAGCGTAAGACGCTTGCAGAGTCACTGAACAAGTCTGGTGCCGATGCCGCCATAATTACTGAGCTAGACTCTATTTGTTGGATGCTCAACATTCGTGGTCTCGACGTTTCACGCCTACCTGTTTTGCTTTCCCATGCCATCCTGTACTCCGATGGTAAAACGCAGTTCTTCATCGACCCATCTAGAATCGAAGACCGTGAAGCCTTCAATTCTCACGTTGGGCAAGGCGTAGAAGTTTGCCTCCCTGAGACTTTAGAGAGTGTCCTTAAAACTCTAGAAACCAAAAAAGTCACGTTGGACCCAGCGACAAGTAACGCTTGGTTCAAGCTCAAATTAGAGCAATATGGTGCATTGCTGCTGGAAATCGCCGATCCATGTTTGATGCCAAAGGCGGCTAAGAATTCTGTAGAAGTGGAAGGCATGAAGCAGAGCCACATTCGCGACGGTGCTGCGATGACCAACTTCCTCTGCTGGCTTGATGCAGAAGTTGCGGCTGGTAATCTGTATGACGAAGCTGTACTTGCTGACAAGCTAGAAACCTTCCGCCGCGCGGATGCAAGCCTTGTCGACCTCAGCTTTGATACCATTTCGGCCTCTGCTGGTAATGCTGCTATGTGCCATTACAATCATGAAAACCAGGAAGTACCAGGCCCAATCATTCAAGATACCTTGTACCTTGTAGACTCAGGTGGTCAGTACCTAGACGGCACGACAGATATTACTCGCACCATCGCAATCGGTACGCCTAGTGACGAAATGAAGCGTCAGTTTACACTGGTACTAAAGGGTCATATCAGTCTCGCATCTGCACTCTTCCCGAGAGGAACTTGTGGTCACCAGTTAGATGTATTAGCTCGCCAGCATTTGTGGGCAAATGGCTTCGACTACGACCATGGTACAGGTCATGGTGTGGGTCATTTCCTGAGTGTTCATGAAGGACCACAGCGCATAGCCAAGGCTGTTAACAATACTCCCCTGGTTCCTGGCATGGTGTTGTCAAATGAGCCGGGTTACTATCGTGCAGATGAGTTCGGTATCCGTATAGAGAACCTTGAGCTTGTTGTCGAAAAGGCAACAAATGGTGATAGCGTAATGTACGGTTTTGAGGCGTTGACTCGCTGCCCAATCGACAAACGCAATATCGTGACAGAACTACTCACTGAAGGCGAAAAGGCTTGGTTGAATCAGTATCATCAAAAAGTCTGGAGCGACGTCTCTCCATTAGTCGAGGGGGAAGCGCTGGTGTGGCTAGAGGAAGCTTGTAAGCCACTCTAAGATTAATCCGTTAGATAAAGAAAAGGCGCTGGTTTACAGCGCCTTTTTTCGTTGTTTCACGTGAAACATGTAAGAGTTACTATCCAGAGTAAGACTGGTGCCAATCCTTCCAAACCGGTTCCATACCTGCCCTTTTAACAGAGGCTGCAACAAGCTCTGCACTTCGCTCATCACTAATGGCAAACTGCTCTAGCTCTTCTTCGTCGTTAGCGTAGCCGCCTGGCTGTGTTTTAGATGCTGCGCTAATACTGGTAATACCGAGAGGATAAACATGGTCTCTAAACGTGGCTGATTCACGAGTCGACAGTGACAACTCAACCTCGTTATTGAATAATCGATAAGCGCAGATCAGCTGAACTAACTGTTTGTCTGTCATCACCGACTTAGGTTGCAGTGCTCCCTCGCAAGGTCTAAGCCTAGGGAACGAGATCGAATAACGGGTTTTCCAATAACGACTCTCAAGATACTGAAGGTGTGCCGCGACGTAAAAACAGTCGGTGCGCCACTCTTCGAGTCCTATCAAAGATCCGATACCAATTTTATCAATGCCAGCTTGCGCAAGACGGTCCGGCGTATCCAGTCGGTAATCAAAATCCATCTTGTTACCACGCAGGTGATGTTCTGCATAGGTACGTCTGTGATAGGTCTCCTGATAGACCATCACCGCATCTAAGCCGTGCTGCTTTAATATCGCGTAATCTTCTTTATCTAAAGGCTGCACTTCCATCGCAAGATAGCTAAAGTGTTTTTTGATCTCAGGAATGACTTCGTTAAAGTAGTTCATTCCCACCTTATTCTCGTGCTCGCCTGTCACCAAAAGGATATTGTCGAAGCCCATTTGTTTAATAACGTCACATTCGAGTGCTATTTCCTGCTTCGATAGTGTTTTACGTTTAATACGGTTTTCCATGGAAAAGCCGCAGTAAGTACACGCGTTGGCACACAGGTTGGATAAGTACAAGGGAATGTACATAGACATAGTATGACCGAAACGCTTACGAGTTAGAGCGAAGGAACGCTGCGCCATTTGCTCTAGAAAAGGCTCGGCTGCAGGACTAATCAATGCTTTGAAATCTTCTAGATCAAGACGAGATTTAGACAAAGCTCTTTGCACATCGCCCGCTGTTTTGCCGTAGATAGACAACCTAACGTCATCCCAGTCATACTTAGCATGTTCTTCAACAAAGCTCATGGTGCTCTCTCCTACATCGAATCAAGGAATGCAGTAAGCGGACTAGACGCAACAGCGTGATTCACGGTACCAGCCAATCCACTTTCATAAGCGATGCGACCTGATTCTACTGCTAACTTAAATGCACGAGCCATCGCGACTGGGTCAGCAGCAGCGGCTATTGCTGTGTTAACCAAGACTGCATCGGCCCCCATCTCCATGGCAAGTGCCGCATGAGAAGGCGCACCAATTCCAGCGTCGACGACAACAGGCACATTCGCTTGCTCGATAATGATCTCTAAGAAGTCTTTACTGACTATGCCTTTATTGCTTCCAATTGGAGCACCTAATGGCATCACAGCAGCACAGCCTACTTCCTCTAGATGTTTACAAAGCGTCGGATCAGAGTGACAGTAAGGTAAAACAATAAAGCCATCCTTTACCAACTGCTCCGCCGCCTTTAATGTTTCAATTGGATCAGGTAATAAGTATTTCGGGTCAGGGTGTATTTCCAATTTTAACCAGTTAGTACCCAATGCTTCTCTCGCTAGATGAGCCGCAAATATTGCATCCTTTGCGTTTTTTGCACCTGAGGTGTTGGGAAGCAAGTTGACCTTATTACTGATTAGAGGACGCAAGATGTCATCATCTTGACCGTCGAGATCAACCCGCTTCAGTGCCATCGTCGCTAATTCTGAACCACTCTCTACGATAGACTTCATCATCAACGACTGATCAGCGAATTTACCGGTACCGGTAAAAAGTCTTGAGTTAAAGGTTTTATCTGCAATCTTCAGCATCAGTTAGCCCCCTGCTATCGCTTGAAAAATATTGATGGACATGTTTTCTTTGACAGTGAATGTAGGCCACTCCGATCTAGGAACGATCTGATCGTCGACAGCAATCGCACAACCTAGCGCGTCAATATCTAGCTCTGCAAGCAAGTTAGCTAGGTTAGTTTCTTGCGACATCTGATGGATGGAATTATTTACTTTTAACTGAATCATCTCTGCTCTCTTACTTCTTTTTACTTGTTGCCGCACACACTGCATTCAGTGTCTTTGTTAATTCTCAATGATTGCCAACTACCGTTGAGTCCGTCGAATAGTCTCAAATCTGGCAACTGTTTATCTTGGCTATCACGATGAACGGCTAGGATCAGCTTTAGTGTCTCCAATGCTTGATAGACCCCCATCATCCCAACCACAGGACCCATTACCGCTGATTCAGAGCATTTTGACGCCCCTGTTATCTCGTCAAATGGATACAGGCAGCGATAACACGGTACATCTAGGTTGGATGAAAAAGGGAATACGCTCAGTTGCCCATTCCATCCAATTGCTGCAGCAGTCACTAGATCGGTATTATGTTGACGGCAGTACTGGTTAACAGCCTGGCGTGTAGTGATGTTGTCGCTACAGTCCACAACCACATCTGCAAGCGATATCTCTAACGCTAACTGGCTAGCCTCAAGCCTCTTATTAATCGCTCTGACGCTAATATTCGGGTTTTGGTTGGTGAGACTTTTAGCCAAACACGCTACCTTGGACACACCGACATCTGCGTAGCCATAAGTAACTTGTCTAGGTAGATTGGATGTTTCAATGACATCATCATCTGCTAGCACTATTCGGCCGATCCCAGCTCCAGCTAGATAGATACTTGCGGCAGTTCCAAGGCCACCGCAACCAATGATCAAAACATGAGAGTTCACAATATCTGCTTGTCCTGCTTCACCCACATTCGTCAAGCTGAGTTGTCTCAAATACTGTTTGAACTGAACATCGTTAATCATGTGTTCGCTCACTCATAATCGTTGCAAAGTTATCAAGTACTGCCGGTACGTTGTCGGATAAGGTAATAGCTCGTACAACCGCTAGACTCGTAACACCACAGTCCCAAACGGGTTTCGCTGTTTTAAGATCGATCCCACCAATAGCGACCGTCGGATAGCCGATTACATCACCGTAAGGAATCGAATCGATGAGCTTTTGATATAAGGCCAACCTAACTAACCCTTGTGGTTTCGACGGCATCTGTTTAGTCGTTGTTGGGAAAATGTGGCCTAAAGCAATGTAGCTCGGATTAATCTGGATAATGCGCAGCAGTTCGTAGTAACCGTGCGTCGATAGCCCTAACGCAATGCCTTGCTCAGCTAGTTGTTTTAGGTCCGCAACTTCGATGTCTTCTTGCCCTAAGTGAACACCATACGCACCATGCTTTAGTGCCAACTGCCAATAGTCATTAATAAAGACTTGTGCATCATGCTTCTCACCAAGTCTTATAGCTTGTTCTATTTGTTGTTCAAGGTTAGGTGTGTCAGGTTGCTTGATTCGAAGCTGAATCGTTTTGACACCTAGCTTTAGCAGACGCTCTATCCATTCAATGCTATCAACCACTGGATAGAGACCTAGCTTTTGCTTACTCACTGTAGGGAAAGCTTGGTTGGACGCATCAACGGCCCAGCCAACACGAATGCCAAGGTGATGGTTTTCAATAACGGGTACTGAAAACTGCTCGAGCTGAGCTGGCCATGTTTCACGTGAAACACTCCCTGCTCTTGCGAGCATCATCGTATCCTCAAGAGGAAAATCCAGAGCTAAGCAGACAACAAACCAAGCAAAATGATTATCCTTGTCTATGACCTTATTGGCGTCCGTTGAAGCCTTTATGGTGTCCTCTCTACACGACCAAACATCAGCGTAATTATTAGCGCTAGTGACATCGATGTAGACATCGCCAAATTCAAGCGATGCAAGGTTACTCGATAACTGTGTTTCATTTAAATCATGTGAATAGCGAACTCGATAGTCACAGTTAGCAAAGTGTTCTTTACTATTACTGTCGCTAGAAATCGTACTGACTTCATTTCCATCAACAATCGTCACTACCTCACATTGGTCTGAGATAGAAAGTTCGATGGACTCGACAGCAAAGCCAACCTTACTTGCAAGCTGAAGTACATCCTCAATATGAGAATGTACAGGCGCATAAATAGAGGGCAATAAAAGTTTCAACGGAAGCTCCTTAGTCTTCTAGTTGGTAGAGTTATTCTTTGGTGACAGCTGGGTGGTAAAGTTCGGCACCCGTCGCCCTAAACTCCTGAGATTTTTGACGCATTCCTTCAAGGGGATCATCGATTAATTTGACCTCAATATTTTCATTGGATTGATAGTCTTTTGCATACTCGCGAACCTCTTGTGAGATTTTCATTGAGCAGAATTTAGGACCACACATAGAACAGAAGTGGGCAACTTTCCCAGATTCTTGAGGCAAGGTTTCGTCATGGAATTGGCGTGCTGTATCGGGGTCGAGAGCGAGGTTGAATTGATCTTCCCAGCGGAACTCAAATCTTGCCTTTGACAGTGCATTATCACGGATCTGAGCGCCCGGATGACCCTTTGCCAAATCAGCAGCGTGTGCGGCAAGTTTGTAAGTAATAAGACCTGTCTTCACATCTTCTTTATTGGGCAGGCCAAGATGCTCTTTGGGTGTCACATAACACAACATAGCGCAGCCATACCAACCAATCATTGCAGCACCGATACCTGAGGTAATGTGGTCATAGCCAGGTGCAATATCTGTAGTCAATGGACCTAGAGTATAGAAAGGCGCTTCGTGGCAATGTTTAAGCTGCTCTTCCATGTTCTCTTTAATCATATGCATTGGCACATGGCCTGGGCCTTCAATGATTACCTGAACATCATGTTCCCACGCTATCTTAGTCAGTTTACCAAGCGTTCTAAGCTCAGCAAACTGAGCTTCATCGTTAGCATCGGCTATCGAACCGGGGCGCAGCCCATCGCCTAGAGATAACGCAACGTCATAGCGTGCACAAATCTCACAGATCTCTTTGAAGTTAGTGTAGAGGAAGCTCTCTTCATGATGCGCAAGACACCACTTAGCGATAATAGAACCACCTCGGCTTACAATGCCTGTCACACGCTTTGCGGTTAATGGGATATGATGTAGGAGCAAACCCGCGTGGATCGTAAAGTAATCAACCCCCTGCTCCGCTTGCTCTATCAGTGTATCTCGCATCACTTCCCATGTAAGATTCTCAGCTACACCATTTACCTTTTCTAATGCTTGATACATAGGAACGGTACCGATCGGTACTGGACTATTTCTAAGGATCCATTCTCGAGTCTCGTGAATATTTCGTCCGGTAGACAAATCCATCACGGTATCGGCACCCCAGCGCGTACCCCACACCAATTTTTCTACTTCTTCTTCAATCGATGACGTGACCGATGAATTACCGATATTGGCGTTAACCTTCACTAAAAAGTTTCGACCAATGATCATTGGCTCAGACTCTGGGTGATTGATGTTTGACGGTATAATGGCACGCCCTTCAGCAACCTCTTTACGCACAAACTCAGGAGTGATTTCTTTTGGTAGGTTAGCGCCGAAGTGTTGTCCAGGGTGCTGCTGAGTGAGCATTTCGTCTTTAAGCTTTTGACGTCCCATATTCTCGCGGATGGCGATGTACTCCATCTCAGGAGTAATAATGCCTTTGCGAGCGTAGTGAAGTTGAGTAACGCATGCTCCATCGGCACCACGTCTAATGCGAGGTAATTGACCGTAACGAAGCTCATCCAAGGTTTCATCAGCTAAACGCTCCTTGGCGAACTCAGAAGTCACACCGTCTAGTACTTCCGTATCTAGGCGTTCTTCTATCCATTGCTCCCTGAGCTTTGGGAGGCCATTGTAGAGGTCGATGTCATGTTGAGGGTCTGTGTATAAGCCAGAGGTGTCATACACGTGTATAGGCTCGTTAGGCTCGTATACAGGGTTATCTTGATTGCCACCAATTAGACTATCGGAAAGAGAGATCTTACGCATCGGTACCTGCAGATCGCTGCGGCTACCTTGAATATAGGTTTTCTCTGAGTTTGGATAAGGCGTCACCGATAACGTATCGATGAAGTTCTTTGCGTCTAGTCTATTTTGCTTACGTGTCGACATAGCATTTCCTTATATATCATATAGTTATAAAAGATAAATGCTTGACGGATGTGTGAATACAAGAGGTATCAACTGCAATAGCGCGAGCTATTTGATAATAAAAGAGGTGAAGTTACTTTTATTCTCTTGTTCCCTTCGCTGGTATTAACCAGATCAGGTTCAACGGATCCCGAATTAACGGTCTCAGCCCAGAGGGCACTCCGACAAGTATTGGCAACGATTATAGAAGAAAAGATTCCGAACATTCAATAACCGTTGAGTGGTTTTTGACTAACTTTTGGTTAAAATTTGAAAACCTATCCAACAGGCTGAGATACTTAACACAACGTTAAGGAGCACGTTTAGTCCCATCTTCAAAAATGCGCCTTGCTGCATTAGTAATACATTGTCCATCGAAAAGGTAGAGAATGTCGTCAATGCGCCTAAAAAGCCAAGACCAATGATCTGACGCCATGGCTCTGGAGCAAACACCTCTGCCTCAAAAGCCGCTATCAACAGCCCCATGATAAACGAACCGACAACATTCACGGTTAACGTACCATAAGGGAAACCACGCCCTAGGATCATCACACAAAGCTCAGAAATCAAATAGCGACTGCAAGCGCCAAATGCCCCACCGATTGCTATAAAGCCTAAAATTGAAAGCTGTCCCATAACCACTCTTTTTAAAAAACTTACTGATGGGAGTAATAATATACGAACACTCTATAAATTCGAGTGAAGATCTAGGAAACTAAGGATAAATTTTGATGATGTAGTGGGCTGAACCCTACCAAAAATTCAAAAGTTACAGGAGTAACGTTTGCACTGAGTGTGGTTTGATTGCTACAGATGAATACAGTACGAGATAATTAAAGAATTACAAATGCAAAAAAACCTCGTCGTTAAACGAGGCTTCTTGATAAATGGCGGGGACGCCCAGTCTAGGGTTGCATACAACCGGGACTCGACTTCCTTGAAAGGGAAGCTACCAAACTATAGATGATAAAAAACCCGACGCTTTCGCATCGGGTTTTCTAATAAGTGGCGGAGTGGACGGGACTCGAACCCGCGACCCCCGGCGTGACAGGCCGGTATTCTAACCAACTGAACTACCACTCCGCAGTGGCATACTCGCTAATGCAAGTGTCCAAAATTTAAAGCCTGGCGATGTCCTACTCTCACATGGGGAAGCCCCACACTACCATCGGCGCTATTGCGTTTCACTTCTGAGTTCGGCATGGAGTCAGGTGGGTCCACAACGCTATGGTCGCCAAGCAAATTCTGCTTTGGTTTTCAGCTTTTCAAAAAAGCTAAAAGCCAAAATATCTGGAAAGCTGTTAATGTGTTCTCATACACATTCAATGTTCTTACTTTGAGTCCATCAAAACCCTTTGGGTGTTGTATGGTTAAGCCTCACGGGCAATTAGTACAGGTTAGCTCAACGCCTCACAACGCTTACACACCCTGCCTATCAACGTTCTAGTCTCGAACAACCCTTTAGGACACTTAAAGTGCCAGGGAAGACTCATCTCAGGGCTCGCTTCCCGCTTAGATGCTTTCAGCGGTTATCGATTCCGAACTTAGCTACCGGGCAATGCGATTGGCATCACAACCCGAACACCAGAGGTTCGTCCACTCCGGTCCTCTCGTACTAGGAGCAGCCCCCTTCAATCTTCCAACGCCCACGGCAGATAGGGACCGAACTGTCTCACGACGTTCTAAACCCAGCTCGCGTACCACTTTAAATGGCGAACAGCCATACCCTTGGGACCGACTTCAGCCCCAGGATGTGATGAGCCGACATCGAGGTGCCAAACACCGCCGTCGATATGAACTCTTGGGCGGTATCAGCCTGTTATCCCCGGAGTACCTTTTATCCGTTGAGCGATGGCCCTTCCATTCAGAACCACCGGATCACTATGACCTGCTTTCGCACCTGCTCGAATTGTCATTCTCGCAGTCAAGCGGGCTTATGCCATTGCACTAACCTCACGATGTCCAACCGTGATTAGCCCACCTTCGTGCTCCTCCGTTACTCTTTGGGAGGAGACCGCCCCAGTCAAACTACCCACCAGGCACTGTCCGCAACCCCGATAAGGGGTCGACGTTAGAACATCAACACTACAAGGGTGGTATTTCAAGGACGGCTCCACTAATACTGGCGTACTAGTTTCAAAGCCTCCCACCTATCCTACACATGTAGGGTCAATGTTCAGTGCCAAGCTGTAGTAAAGGTTCACGGGGTCTTTCCGTCTAGCCGCGGGTACACTGCATCTTCACAGCGATTTCAATTTCACTGAGTCTCGGGTGGAGACAGCGTGGCCATCATTACGCCATTCGTGCAGGTCGGAACTTACCCGACAAGGAATTTCGCTACCTTAGGACCGTTATAGTTACGGCCGCCGTTTACCGGGGCTTCGATCAAGAGCTTCGACCGAAGTCTAACCCCATCAATTAACCTTCCGGCACCGGGCAGGCGTCACACCGTATACGTCATCTTACGATTTTGCACAGTGCTGTGTTTTTAATAAACAGTTGCAGCCACCTGGTATCTGCGACTCCCCATAGCTCCATCCGCAAGGGACTTCACCGCGAGGAGCGTACCTTCTCCCGAAGTTACGGTACCATTTTGCCTAGTTCCTTCACCCGAGTTCTCTCAAGCGCCTTGGTATTCTCTACCCGACCACCTGTGTCGGTTTGGGGTACGATTCCTTACAATCTGAAGCTTAGAGGCTTTTCCTGGAAGCATGGCATCAATGACTTCACTACCGTAGTAGCTCGACGTCGTGTCTCAGCCTTAAAGAGAGCCGGATTTACCTAACTCTCAAGCCTACGCACTTGAACCTGGACAACCGTCGCCAGGCCCACCTAGCCTTCTCCGTCCCCCCATCGCAATTGTAAGAAGTACGGGAATATTAACCCGTTTCCCATCGACTACGCCTTTCGGCCTCGCCTTAGGGGTCGACTCACCCTGCCCCGATTAACGTTGGACAGGAACCCTTGGTCTTCCGGCGAGGAGGTTTTTCACCCCCTTTATCGTTACTCATGTCAGCATTCGCACTTCTGATACCTCCAGCAGACCTTACAATCCACCTTCAACGGCTTACAGAACGCTCCCCTACCCAATACATAAAATGCATTGCCGCAGCTTCGGTTTATAGCTTAGCCCCGTTACATCTTCCGCGCAGGCCGACTCGACTAGTGAGCTATTACGCTTTCTTTAAATGATGGCTGCTTCTAAGCCAACATCCTAGCTGTCTAAGCCTTCCCACATCGTTTCCCACTTAGCTATAATTTGGGACCTTAGCTGGCGGTCTGGGTTGTTTCCCTCTCCACGACGGACGTTAGCACCCGCCGTGTGTCTCCCGGATAGTACTTACTGGTATTCGGAGTTTGCAAAGGGTTGGTAAGTCGGGATGACCCCCTAGCCTTAACAGTGCTCTACCCCCAGTAGTATTCGTCCGAGGCTCTACCTAAATAGATTTCGGGGAGAACCAGCTATCTCCAGGTTTGATTGGCCTTTCACCCCTAGCCACAAGTCATCCGCTAATTTTTCAACATTAGTCGGTTCGGTCCTCCAGTTGATGTTACTCAACCTTCAACCTGCCCATGGCTAGATCACCTGGTTTCGGGTCTATATCCAGAGACTGAACGCCCAGTTAAGACTCGGTTTCCCTACGGCTCCCCTAAACGGTTAACCTTGCCACTGAATATAAGTCGCTGACCCATTATACAAAAGGTACGCAGTCACACCACGAAGGTGCTCCTACTGCTTGTACGTACACGGTTTCAGGTTCTATTTCACTCCCCTCACAGGGGTTCTTTTCGCCTTTCCCTCACGGTACTGGTTCACTATCGGTCAGTCAGTAGTATTTAGCCTTGGAGGATGGTCCCCCCATATTCAGACAGGATATCACGTGTCCCGCCCTACTCGATTTCACTGATGATGAGATGTCGGTTACGGGGCTATCACCCTGTATCGCGGCACTTTCCAGAGCCTTCACCTGTCTCATTAAAAGCTTAAGGGCTAATCCAATTTCGCTCGCCGCTACTTTCGGAATCTCGGTTGATTTCTCTTCCTCGGGGTACTTAGATGTTTCAGTTCCCCCGGTTCGCCTCGCTGAGCTATGTATTCACTCAGCGATACCTGCTTATGCAGGTGGGTTTCCCCATTCAGGAATCCCAGACTCAAAGGTTATTACTACCTAATCTGGGCTTATCGCAAGTTATTACGCCTTTCATCGCCTCTGACTGCCAAGGCATCCACCGTGTACGCTTAGTCACTTAACCATACAACCCCAAAGGGTCTTTGTTACGTAACCAAAGTTGTCTGCAATTTTTATACATGTGCAGACTCGATTTTGCCGGACTCAAATATGAATAGCTTTCGCTATTCCCAAGAACACTTGAATGTGTGTTGGTACCTAAATCATTTCTTTGTAAAAAAGGAATCATCTAGGATTTGAGAACTTTTAATTGAATAAGAATAATCAATTCTTATTCGTCAGCTTTCCAAATTGTTAAAGAGCTATGCAAACTAATTGCACTTTCTAAAGATTCTCAGTGCCTTGCGGCGTCAAAAATTCCAACCACGTACGCTTTACTGAAGTGGTTTGGAAATTCTTAATCCAAAAATTCTTAGAGAGTGGTGGGCGATACCGGGCTCGAACCAGTGACCCCCTCCTTGTAAGGGAGGTGCTCTCCCAACTGAGCTAATCGCCCACATTTAGTTTTTTACATTTCCCGTGGAAGGAAATGGTGGGTCGTGCAGGATTCGAACCTGCGACCAATTGATTAAAAGTCAACTGCTCTACCAACTGAGCTAACGACCCAATGGTATCCCGTAGGGGAGTCGAACCCCTGTTACCGCCGTGAAAGGGCGGTGTCCTAGGCCTCTAGACGAACGGGACACTAAGTTGTAAGTGTTGGGCACTTACATTATCTCTTTACATCATAAACCATCAATCTGTGTGAACACTCATCGCAATAATCTTTCGTATAAGGAGGTGATCCAGCCCCAGGTTCCCCTAGGGCTACCTTGTTACGACTTCACCCCAGTCATGAACCACAAAGTGGTGAGCGTCCTCCCGAAGGTTAAACTACCCACTTCTTTTGCAGCCCACTCCCATGGTGTGACGGGCGGTGTGTACAAGGCCCGGGAACGTATTCACCGTGGCATTCTGATCCACGATTACTAGCGATTCCGACTTCATGGAGTCGAGTTGCAGACTCCAATCCGGACTACGACGCACTTTTTGGGATTCGCTCACTTTCGCAAGTTGGCCGCCCTCTGTATGCGCCATTGTAGCACGTGTGTAGCCCTACTCGTAAGGGCCATGATGACTTGACGTCGTCCCCACCTTCCTCCGGTTTATCACCGGCAGTCTCCCTGGAGTTCCCACCCGAAGTGCTGGCAAACAAGGATAAGGGTTGCGCTCGTTGCGGGACTTAACCCAACATTTCACAACACGAGCTGACGACAGCCATGCAGCACCTGTCTCAGAGTTCCCGAAGGCACCAAAGCATCTCTGCTAAGTTCTCTGGATGTCAAGAGTAGGTAAGGTTCTTCGCGTTGCATCGAATTAAACCACATGCTCCACCGCTTGTGCGGGCCCCCGTCAATTCATTTGAGTTTTAATCTTGCGACCGTACTCCCCAGGCGGTCTACTTAACGCGTTAGCTCCGAAAGCCACGGCTCAAGGCCACAACCTCCAAGTAGACATCGTTTACGGCGTGGACTACCAGGGTATCTAATCCTGTTTGCTCCCCACGCTTTCGCATCTGAGTGTCAGTATCTGTCCAGGGGGCCGCCTTCGCCACCGGTATTCCTTCAGATCTCTACGCATTTCACCGCTACACCTGAAATTCTACCCCCCTCTACAGTACTCTAGTCAGCCAGTTTCAAATGCAGTTCCGAGGTTGAGCCCCGGGCTTTCACATCTGACTTAACTAACCACCTGCATGCGCTTTACGCCCAGTAATTCCGATTAACGCTCGCACCCTCCGTATTACCGCGGCTGCTGGCACGGAGTTAGCCGGTGCTTCTTCTGTCGCTAACGTCAAACGATGCCGCTATTAACGACACCGCCTTCCTCACGACTGAAAGTGCTTTACAACCCGAAGGCCTTCTTCACACACGCGGCATGGCTGCATCAGGCTTGCGCCCATTGTGCAATATTCCCCACTGCTGCCTCCCGTAGGAGTCTGGACCGTGTCTCAGTTCCAGTGTGGCTGATCATCCTCTCAGACCAGCTAGGGATCGTCGCCTTGGTGAGCCATTACCTCACCAACTAGCTAATCCCACCTGGGCATATCCTGACGCGAGAGGCCCGAAGGTCCCCCTCTTTGAGCCGAAGCTATTATGCGGTATTAGCCATCGTTTCCAATGGTTATCCCCCACATCAGGGCAATTTCCCAGGCATTACTCACCCGTCCGCCGCTCGACGCCGTTAACGTTCCCCGAAGGTTCAGTTAACTCGTTTCCGCTCGACTTGCATGTGTTAGGCCTGCCGCCAGCGTTCAATCTGAGCCATGATCAAACTCTTCAATTTAAGATTTTGTCGGCTCAATGAATACTGAACATTACATAAGTAATGTTTGAATTGACTGTGCTGAATCTTTCGATTCAATGGTCACTTCGTTTCATTGAAACCTAATTTGATACCGCTCTTTATTAAGAGAAATATCTAATTTGATTATCATCAACGAGTGCCCACACAGATTGATAGGTTTATATTGTTAAAGAGCTTGTTTCGAGCTTCGCTCAAAACGGACGGCCATTTTAGCGAGATAAGTTTTCGTGTCAACCACTTTTTTCAACTTATTTTGCTAAGCTTCTTAGAAGCTTGTGACCTTCTGACTCGTTGGGGATTTCGTTGTCCTTTCCCGTGTCAGCGAGGGGGCATTATAGAGATCGGATTAAACTTGGCAACCCTTTTTTTAAAGTTTTTCGCTTTTTTTTATCGTTCGCTTAAAAACGAGTCAAAACGGCGCAAAAACCAACGTTTTCTCTCTATAGCTGGGCAAATTTCTCAGCAAACCGCCCCACTTTCTCCCAATTGGTGTACTCAACTTCTTTGGAGGTATCCGTTTCGCCGCCGGTCATGGTCATAATTAACTTAATCATAAAGCGATCAAACGAATTATAACGAGGGTAATAGAGGGCACCGGCAAAAACACCAATAAGGGTCGGTTGCCAAGGCGACTTTTTAAGAAACGTCTTTATGTATGCACTGCCTTCTGGCGTATCTTTACCTTGGTCTTCTTTTCTTGCCGTCAGGTTCACGCAGAAGAACGCCGCCTTCATCTCACCCAGTTGTTTTTGGTGAGCTTCAATAAACTGATACAGCTTCTTATTAAGATGGCCATATCGAATCGAGGCACCAATCAGTACTTTGTCATAGTCACGCAGATTTACATCTGGGTTTTCATGCAGGTTAATAACGGCAGCATCATTGTGACCAAGCTGCTCAGCAATACGCCCAATGATTTTCTTTGTTTGTCCTTCGCGAGAAGAATAGAGATAGAGAACTTTTTCCACGATAATTTCCTTCGCTGCCATCTATTAGTAAAGTGGTATTGATGAATTAGCTTCGCCAGAATGCTGGCGTTAGTAATATAAGAAGAGTGAACACTTCCAATCGCCCAAATAGCATCGACACAATCAGTACCCATTTCGCCTTGTCGTTCACATCACCAAAGTGAAGAGCCACCTCACCAAGACCTGGACCCAAGTTATTCAGTGTCGCCGCTACGGCAGAGAAAGCACTCAGCTCATCCATACCCGTTGCGATAAGTGCCAACATACACACCACAAACACCAGCGCGTAAGCGGAGAAGAACCCCCATACTGCATCGACAACGCGCTGAGATAGAGCTGTTCCGCCAACCTTGATGGTATACACCGCTCTTGGGTGAACCAAGCGCTTCATTTCACGGGCACCTTGCAGTGTCAGTAGGAGAATACGAATGACCTTCATGCCGCCACCCGTTGAACCTGCACAGCCACCAATAAATGAAGAGAACAGCAGGAGTACCGGCAAGAACAGTGGCCACTCAGAGAACCCCGTTGTCGTAAAGCCGGCTGTCGTCGATATTGAAACTGACTGGAACAGAGCCTGATCGAACGCGTCATACATGGAATTGTAGGAGTGATGCTCAAGCAAGATAAGGAAGCACACCAAAAACAGAACCACCTGAATAAAGATGAAGGCTCTAAACTCAGGATCTTTCCAATAATATTTAGGATGCACGCCGCCAGAGGCAAAAGCCGCAAAGTGCAAAGAATAGTTACACGCAGAGATCAGCAGGAATACAACGGTAATCATGTTGATAGCCGGGCTGTTGAAATAACCCATACTCGCATCGTGTGTCGAGAAGCCGCCAATCGCAATCGTCGAGAAGCTATGGGCAATCGCATCAAACGGCGTCATGCCTGCCACCCAAAACGCCGCTGCACAGGCAATAGTTAGACTGAGATAGATGTACCAAAGGGCTTTTGCAGTCTCTGCAATACGCGGCGTCATCTTACTGTCTTTAACTGGTCCTGGGATCTCTGCCCGATAGAGCTGCATCCCACCGATACCAAGTACCGGCAATATGGCCACAGCAAGTACGATAATACCCATACCACCAAACCACTGAAGTAGCTGACGATAGAACAAAATCGCTTTAGGAAGCTCATCCAAGCCAACGATCACTGTCGCCCCTGTCGTCGTGAGTGCCGAGAAGGATTCAAAGAAGGCATCCGTGACAGAGACATTGGGATAATCAGAAATCAAAAATGGCAGTGCACCCGCACTACCGATTACGGTCCAAAACAGTACAACAATAAGGAAGCCATCTCTGGCTTTGAGCTCGTGTTTATGACGACGGTTTGGAAACCAGAAAAACCCGCCACAAACAAGTAGGACGAAAAAGGTGGTCACAAAAGGCACACCCGCACCATCTCGATAAATCAGTGCGACTAAAGCGGGTGCGAGCATTGAAACGCTAAACAGAGCGAGTAGCAGTCCGACAATGCGAATTATGGATCGAAATTGCATATGAGTTGATGAAGCGCTGCTTCGTTACGTCCTAGTTGTTTTCTACTGGGGAGACCATTGCCTTGGCTCCGCTTTTATTAATGATACTCTGCGTCAGTGCATCAACATGGTTCACTTCTAACTCAACAATAAGAATGACCTTGTCGGTGTAGTGCGACTCGACCTCAACCGCTTCGAAACGACTCAGCTCGGCTTGAGCTATAGACACGAATGCATAGTCTAACTCTAGACGTAATTGTGTGGTGATTTTTTTTTCGATTGTTTGAATCAGCTTAAGTGCTTGTTGTACACCGCCACCATAAGCCTTCACCAAACCGCCCGTTCCAAGCTTGATACCACCAGAATAACGCGTGACCACCGCAGTGAGCTCTCCAATACCAGAACCACTAAGCTGCGCCAAGATAGGCTTGCCTGCGGTGCCAGACGGCTCACCGTCATCACTAAAGCCCCACATCATCGAATTTTCAGGACGTCCCGCCACAAAGCCCCAACAATTATGTCGGGCACTACTGTGCTGTTTCTTCACTTGATCAACAAATGCTTTCGCCAACTCAATACTCGGCGTATGAGCGATTTGCGTGATGAACACGCTCTTTTTGATCTCTTCTTCAAAAAGAACTGGGTGCTCAGGTATCAAGTATGCAGTTGAGTTCATTGGCTTTTACGAGGTTTGTCGCCTAAAAGGGGTATTCTAGCACGAGCAATAGCAATTGACTCCAAGATTGGACACTGGTCATAATGTTAAACAGTTGTTTAAAAAATGTATTGAAATTAAATTCGATGCGGTACACACTTAAATAACTGGTCTAACCAGAAGTAAAACTATAACAACCGCTTTCACACAATCACGGATTGTCTGTCACGGAGAATGACAATGATTTACCAATCTGAAACTCTACAGGTAAAGGAAGTACGCAGCGGCATCGCCGAGCTGTGCTTTAGCTCTCCCCAGTCGGTCAATAAACTTGATCTGGCTACTCTCGAATCTTTAGACAAAGCCCTCGATGCGCTTGCTGCATGGAGTGATCTTAAGGGACTTATCCTAACGACGGATAAAAGTGCCTTTATTGTGGGCGCTGACATCACTGAGTTCCTTGGTTTGTTTGCAAAACCAAAGGCCGAACTCAAAGAATGGCTAGGATTCGCTAACAACATTTTCAACAAGCTGGAAGATTTGCCAGTACCAACGCTATCTGCATTAAAAGGCCACACACTAGGCGGTGGCTGTGAGTGTGTATTGGCGACGGACTTTAGAATTGGTGACAAGACCACCAGCATCGGTCTACCAGAAACAAAACTGGGTATCATGCCGGGTTTTGGCGGTACCGTTCGTTTGCCAAGATTGATCGGCGCAGACAGTGCCATGGAGATAATCACACAAGGCAAAGCCTGCAGAGCCAATGAAGCGTTGAAAGTCGGTCTTATCGACGCCATCGTCGAAACCGACGCACTGTATGATTCTGCTCTGAACACTATCGAGCTTGCCATCAATGAGAAGATTGATTGGAAAGCACGTCGCCAAGCAAAAGTATCACCGCTGACTCTTAGCAAACTTGAATCCATGATGAGCTTCACCATGGCGAAAGGTTTAGTGGCACAAAAAGCTGGTCCTCACTACCCAGCGCCAATGGCCGCAGTCAAAACGATTGAAGAAGCTGCTCGCTATGGTCGTGATGAAGCGCTTGATGTAGAAGCGAACTACTTCATCAATCTTGCTGGTTCAGATGTTGCTAACGCACTGGTTGGCATCTTCCTTAATGATCAGTACATCAAAGGTCTTGCTAAGAAAGCCGCTAAGTCTGGTAAAGAGACTGAGCGCGCAGCAGTACTGGGTGCTGGTATTATGGGTGGCGGTATCGCTTATCAGTCAGCGCTCAAAGGTGTACCTGTCATCATGAAAGACATCGCTCAAGCATCCCTTGAACTTGGTATGACCGAAGCCTCTAAACTTCTCAACAAACGTTTACAACGTGGACGTATCGACGGATTTAAGATGGCTGGCGTGCTGGCTTCTATTACCCCGAGCCTACATTACGCCGGTATTGAGCAAAGCGATGTGATTGTGGAAGCGGTGGTAGAGAATCCAAAAATCAAAGCCGCAGTGCTGAGTGAAGTCGAAGAGATGGTGGGCGAAAACACCGTCATCGCCTCTAACACCTCAACCATTCCTATCAATGTTCTTGCGAAGTCTCTAAAACGCCCAGAAAACTTCTGTGGTATGCACTTCTTTAACCCTGTACACCGCATGCCATTGGTCGAAATCATTCGCGGTGAGCACACCTCGGAAGAAACCATCAACCGCGTTGTTGCTTACGCTGCGAAGATGGGTAAATCTCCTATCGTTGTGAACGACTGCCCAGGGTTCTTTGTTAACCGTGTTCTATTCCCATACTTTGGTGGCTTTAGTCAGCTTCTGGCGGATGGCGCGGACTTCATTCAAATCGACAAAATCATGGAGCGCAAGTTTGGCTGGCCGATGGGCCCTGCTTACCTACTTGATGTGGTGGGCATTGATACCGCGCACCATGCACAAGCGGTGATGGCGGAAGGCTTCCCAGAGCGTATGGCAAAAGATCAGCGTGATTCCATTGATGTGCTATTTGAAAACACTCGCTATGGTCAGAAGAATGGCTCGGGTTTCTATGCTTACACCACGGACAAACGCGGTCGCCCTAAGAAAGCACCGAGTGAAGACATCAATTCACTGCTTGAGTCAGTCAGCAAGCCTGCACAATCATTCGATGATGACACCATTATTCAACGCATGATGATTCCAATGATCAACGAAGTCGTACTGTGTTTGGAAGAGGGCATCATTGCAACACCACAAGAAGCAGACATGGCGCTGGTCTATGGCCTAGGCTTCCCTCCATTTAGAGGTGGTGTGTTCCGCTATCTAGACAGTATCGGTATCGATAACTACGTTGTGATGGCGAAGCAATATGAATCGCTAGGTGCAATGTACAAGGTGCCTCAGTCGCTGGTCGATATGGCAAGCTCTGGCAAGCGCTTCTATGACGTGCAACAAGCTAGCTCACTGTAACCACCGACTGGATGAGGAATATCAAAATGAAAAATGTTGTCGTTGTTGATTGTCTTCGTACACCTATGGGTCGTTCCAAGGGTGGTGCATTTAGACATCAGCGTGCTGAAGACTTATCGGCACATCTAATGAAAGGTATCTTGGCTCGCAACCCACAAGTAAAGCCAGAAGAGATTGAAGATATCTACTGGGGCTGTGTACAGCAAACCCTAGAGCAAGGTTTTAACGTTGCTCGTAATGCAGCACTGCTGGCAGGGCTACCGATTGAGATTGGTGCGGTCACGGTAAACCGTCTGTGTGGCTCATCTATGCAGGCATTGCATGACGCGGCGCGCTCAATCATGGTTGGTGATGCTGAGATCTGCCTAATTGGTGGTGTTGAGCACATGGGGCACGTTCCTATGACGCACGGTGTGGACTTCCACCCTCAGCTATCTAAAAACGTCGCAAAAGCAGCGGGCATGATGGGTCTCACCGCCGAGATGCTGGGTAAATTGCATGGCATCAGCCGTGAGCAACAAGATGAGTTTGCAGCGCGAAGCCACCAGCGAGCGCAAGCAGCGACCGTTGAAGGTCGCTTTAAGAACGAGATCTTGCCGACCGAAGGTCATGCTGAAGATGGTTCACTGTTTACCCTTGATTACGATGAGGTGATTCGTCCAGAAACCAATGTTGAAGGGCTGTCTAAGCTTCGTCCAGTCTTTGACCCTGCAAATGGCACGGTAACCGCAGGTACGTCATCGGCACTGTCTGATGGTGCGTCTGCCATGCTGATCATGAGCGAAGACAAAGCCAATGAGCTTGGTTTAACCATTCGCGCGAAGATCCGCTCTATGGCCATTGCAGGCTGCGATCCATCGATTATGGGTTACGGCCCGGTACCAGCCACGCAAAAAGCGCTTAAACGTGCGGGCCTAACGATGGACGACATCGACATTGTTGAGCTAAACGAAGCATTTGCGGCTCAATCACTGCCATGTGCCAAAGATCTTGGCCTACTGGATGTGGTCGACGAGAAGGTTAACCTGAATGGCGGCGCCATCGCACTCGGTCACCCACTCGGCTGCTCGGGCTCTCGTATCTCGACCACACTTATCAATATCATGGAAAACAAAGACGCTAAGATCGGTCTTGCCACTATGTGTATTGGTTTGGGTCAAGGTATTGCAACCATCTTTGAAAGACCGTAGCCCTCTCATTACGGTTCTTCAACGCAAACAGCTCCGCTTTCGGGGCTGTTTTTATTTATGCATGTAATGCATGTATCTAATGTTGAAGTTTCATTGTTTTTTTTCGAATTTCTCACCTACACTTTGCAGCAGATAACACGTCAACTCATTGGAGAACATCATGTTCAAAGCACTGTTACTTAACCAAGAAGACAAAAAAACAATCGCTACTATTTCTCAGGTAGACGAGTCACAGCTTCCAGAAGGTAATGTAAAAATAGATGTAAAATATTCATCTTTGAACTACAAAGATGGGTTGGCGATTACCGGTAAAGGTAAAATCATCCGCAATTTCCCAATGGTACCGGGTATCGATCTTTCTGGCGTAGTGTCGCAATCAGACGACCCTCGTTACAAGGAAGGCGACGAAGTGGTTCTCACTGGCTGGGGGGTCGGTGAGAATCACTGGGGTGGCATGGCTGAGAAAGCGAGCCTAAACGGTGACTGGCTAGTGCCAATGCCAGCAGGTCTCGATGCAGAAAAAGTGATGGCTATCGGTACTGCAGGTTTTACTGCGATGCTATGTGTACAAGCCATTGTTGATGCAGGCGTAAAACCAGAAGACGGCGAAGTACTGGTCACAGGCGCAAGTGGCGGTGTGGGTAGTGTGTCTGTTACGCTACTTAACCAACTAGGTTATAAAGTGGCGGCAGTAACAGGCCGCGCTTCAGCGAACGGCGAACTACTAAAATCACTCGGTGCATCACGCATTGTTGAGCGCAGCGAACTGGAAGAGCCAGCGAAACCGCTTGAGCGTCAATTCTGGGCTGCAGCTGTCGATACCGTAGGCAGTAACATGCTTGCTAAAGTGCTTGCGCAGGTGAACTACAACGGTGTTGTCGCAGCATGTGGTCTAGCGGGTGGCTTTGACCTACCTACTACAGTGATGCCATTTATCCTGCGTAACGTGCGTCTACAGGGTGTTGACTCTGTAATGTGCCCACGCGAAAAACGCATCAAAGCTTGGGAACAGCTAGCGACGCTACTTCCTGAGTCATACTATGCACAAGCAAGCAAAACCGTAGCGCTAGAAGATGCGATTCAAGCGGCAGAAGACATCACTAACGGTGCTGTAACAGGTCGCGTTACTATTAAAATCTAATTGGTAACAGCCTCATTAGAGAAAAGGCTCTCATCACGAGAGCCTTTTTTGCATCTGGGAAGGTCATTAACCTAAACCCACATCTTCAATTCGTTTCGCAATCAACTTTCCACACTCTTCTTTTACTACCGAGCGAAGCCATTTCTGAGACTCCGAGGTATCGCATCGCGCGTGCCAAATCAGAGAATAATCAAACGGAGTAAAAGCAAAAGGCAGTGGTTTTATCACGAGATCGTAGCGATCTGCCACTAAATAAGCGAGATCAGCTGGTACGGTAATGATCAATGGCATGCTATCAACTATCGCCAATGCCGCTTCAAGATGATAGGCACGCAGTACCATTTTTCGAGGGTTTTGGTTGATAAGCGCGGCATCCAGCAGAGCTTTAACGCCGTCACTGATCGCAATCATGGCATGAGGCGCATTGATATAATCCTCAAGCGATACGGGTTTATCCGCTAACGGATGTTGCTTGGAAACTAAGCAAGAGACGCCGACCGGGCCCAAGACTTCTTGGTGTAATGGTGTAACCGAACCCGTAGGACGGCAGATCGCCATATCGACCTTATCAGTGCTGAGCTGTTTAAAAAGGCTCTCGTGTTGCAGTGGAGCGAACTCCAAAGAGATATTAGGCGCGAGCTGATAAATCTTCGGCAATGCATAAGGAAGGATGGTTTGCATCGCATAGTCAGTCGTCGCGATGAGAAAGCGCTCGTTACAATAGTAGGGATTGAACTCACTGGGTGTCAGCAACTGACGGAAGGACTCTAACGGTTGGTCAATTTGCTTACATATCTCGAGCGCTTTACTGGTAGGAATGATTCGCTGTCCTTGACGGGTGAAAAGCGGATCCCCTAATAAGTCTCTCAATCGACCTAACACTCGACTCGTTGCGGATTGGCTTAGGTTGAGTCGCACGGCCGCTTGACTAACACTGCCCTCTTCCACCAGCACCTTCAATGCCACCAATAAATTGAGGTCGCGACGATAGATTTCTTCGAGTTCCATAAGCTCTTCCTACGTAGTTCTTCCCCTAGTGTACACTTGGTTTTCTTTTCTTCAGATAAAAAAAATCCCGCCTTTCAGCGGGGAAGCCCAAGAAAATGGGGATAGTGTCGGAATGTCGTAAAATGTATTGGAAGTTCTAATTTGCAAGAATGTTTACTAAATGTTAATTCTCTTGTTCTTCTGAAACATCTTGCCAGCGTCTTACCTCTAACCAGAGACCCATTATAGAGACACTTAAACCTATTAACGGCGCCCACCCGGCTTGTTGGGGAGGCTGTAATACCAAGGCACAGAATGCTATCAAGCAAAGCACCGAGTAAATTGTAATCCTGTCTAGTACGGTTAACATAGTTACGTCCCTGCCCCTTTGTTACCAACTTGTTAATAAAGTTAAAACAAAAAATTCCTTTTGCCAAGGGGTTATTGCATATTTTTTCTTCATAAGTAGAATTTGAGCTGTTTTTAGTAAGAAAGAGTTCCCGATGACAATCAATACAGACCTAGCGACGCAAACACTCGAAGCCGAAGGACTGCGCTGCCCAGAGCCAGTGATGATGGTCAGGAAGACAATTCGTAAGATGGAAGAAGGTGAAGTGTTGTTAGTGAAAGCCGACGACCCTTCGACGACGCGCGATATTCCAAGTTTCTGTCGCTTTATGGATCACCAATTGCTGAGTGCTCAGACAGAAACCGTTCCTTACCTTTATTTGATTAAAAAAGGGTTAGCGTAACGCACTAAAAAAGGCTGCCACTGGCAGCCTTTTTACTATTCGTCATATTCGAGCGTTCTGATCTCAGATTGCAGTTTCTTTATCTGCTTTTGCATCGAACGGATCTCGTTGTGCATTGGGATCAAATGCTGAACCCGAATCCAAGATTCGACGGCCAATCCTGCCATGACGATGGCACCGACGACCATAGGTATCCACATATCGGTGAGTACCATCCCAAGCAGTGTTAATACCAAACCGAAGGTGAATAAACGGCTTTGGCTTTCCGCGGTCATTCCTGTGTAACGTGTAAGCATAATCGTTGCCCTCTCGCTAGGATCCACATGATTAAAGTACCATGACAATTATGACACTAATATGTCATTCATCACGAATTTCATCAGATTCGAGCGAGAGTTTGATCCCGATTAAAGTTTGATATTTAGTTGATATTGTTATTAAAAAACAGCAGCGCCGATGGCGAGTCCTACGAACAAAATGGCGGTAATACGACGAATCCAATCAAGCGGAAGCTTGTCCGCTGATAGCTTACCAATCAAGACGACAGGCACATTGGCTAGTAGCATACCCACCGTAGTACCAATCACCACCCAGGTCAGCGCATCCGCGTATTGCGCGCCGAGAATGGAGGTCGCTATCTGAGTTTTATCGCCAATTTCAGCAATGAAGAATGCGATAAAACTGGCGATAAACGGACCGCGACTTGAGATACTTTCATCGTCATCGAGTTTATCCGGCACCAAGATCCATGCAGCCATGGCAAGGAAGCTGACCACTAATACCCACTTAAGCACTTCCGGTGATAGATAATCGGCCACTACAACCCCCAGCCATGCAGCTAATGCATGATTGGCAATGGTCGCTAAAAAGATAGCGGCAATAATAGGAATAGGTTTACGGTAACGACTGGCCAGCAGCAGAGATAAAAGTTGGGTCTTATCGCCAATTTCGGCAAGTGCCACAGTAGTAATTGATATAGCTAAAACGCTCACGACATGCTCTAAGGGGCAGGGATTATAGTATTTAACCTATAGACAAACCTCGCGCCCCACCCCGGTTCACGATGTTTATCTATGGTCTTGCTAAACTTGCGGGCACAAGTCTCGAGCGCCATGGTGATTTTGCACCAATTATGTTGACGAACGAATCCAAACGCTTGTGAGTGTATGGATAAGCTACTCCCCAAAGATGACGGCATTGTAATCACTCAATGAATCAATTTCAACAATATTGGAGCTTACGCCCCTTCACACAGCGAATAACTCCGAAAAACCGCATTTTTTTACCTTTATGATGATTAAATCAGCACTTTTACCCCTACTCCCCTTACCGATTAGTCGGTATACTTATTTGTTATTTTCTGAATATCAGAAACACCTTTTCACTTAGAGAATTGCGCGAATTACTATGCAAAAATACGATATCAAAACCTTCCAGGGAATGATCCTCGCGCTGCAGGATTACTGGGCACAGAACGGTTGTACTATTGTTCAACCACTAGATATGGAAGTAGGTGCAGGCACCTCTCACCCAATGACATGTCTACGTGCACTTGGCCCAGAGCCAATGTCTACGGCATACGTTCAACCCTCACGTCGTCCGACCGATGGTCGCTACGGCGAGAACCCGAACCGTCTGCAGCACTATTATCAGTTCCAAGTTGCGCTTAAGCCTTCTCCAGATAACATTCAGGAGTTGTACCTAGGCTCACTTGAAGTGCTTGGTATCGACCCGCTAGTACACGACATTCGTTTCGTAGAAGACAACTGGGAAAACCCAACGCTAGGCGCATGGGGTCTTGGTTGGGAAGTCTGGCTAAACGGTATGGAAGTGACTCAGTTTACTTACTTCCAGCAGGTTGGCGGTCTTGAGTGTAAGCCAGTAACTGGCGAGATCACTTATGGTATCGAACGTCTAGCGATGTACATCCAAGAAGTAGATTCTGTGTACGACCTAGTGTGGAACATCGCACCCGACGGCAGCAAGGTCACTTACGGTGATATCTTCCACCAAAACGAAGTTGAGCAATCAACCTACAACTTTGAGCACGCTGACGTAGATTTCCTATTCACTTACTTTGACCAGTGTGAAAAAGAAACCAAAGAGCTGCTAGAGCTAGAGAAACCTCTTCCTCTTCCAGCGTATGAGCGCATTCTTAAAGCGGCTCACGCATTCAACATCCTTGATGCACGCAAAGCTATCTCTGTAACAGAGCGCCAACGTTACATCCTTCGTATCCGCAACCTGACTAAAGCGGTTGCAGAAGCATATTACGCATCACGTGAAGCCTTAGGCTTCCCAATGCTTAAAAAAGACGAGGAGAAGTAATCATGGCAAAAGAATTTCTAATTGAACTCGGTACTGAAGAGCTACCACCAACGCAGCTTCGTACCCTTGCAGAAGCTTTTGCAGCGAACTTCGAAGCAGAGCTGAAAGGTGCAGACCTAACACACGAAGGTGTGAAATGGTACGCGGCTCCTCGTCGTCTAGCACTTAAGGTCGCTGGTCTTGCTGAAAGTCAGGCAGATAAAGTGGTAGAAAAGCGTGGACCTGCGGTTTCTGTGGCATTCGATGCTGACGGTAATGCAACTAAGGCGGCTCAAGGCTGGGCTCGCGGTAACGGTATCACTGTTGAGCAAGCGGATCGTCTAGTGACAGACAAAGGCGAATGGCTACTATTCAAACAAGAAGTCAAAGGCCAAGCAACGACTGAAATCGTGGTTGAGCTTGCAGCTAAAGCGCTAGCTAACCTACCAATCGCGAAACCAATGCGTTGGGGTAACAAGACGACTCAGTTCATCCGTCCTGTTAAAACACTGACTATGCTAATGGGCTCTGACCTTATCGAAGGCGAGATCCTAGGCGTAGCCTCTGACCGTACTATCCGTGGTCACCGCTTTATGGGTGAGCAAGAGTTCACTATCGATTCTGCTGAGCAATACCCTGCGATCCTAGAAGAGCGCGGTAAAGTGATGGCAGATTACGAAGCGCGTAAGGCAATCATCCTAGCTGATTCGCAAAAAGCGGCAGCAGCAGTTGGCGGTGTCGCTGATCTAGAGGATGACCTAGTTGAAGAAGTAACATCACTCGTTGAGTGGCCAGTGGTTCTTACGGCGAAGTTCGAAGAAGAGTTCCTGAAGGTGCCTTCTGAAGCGCTGGTTTACACCATGAAAGGTGACCAGAAGTACTTCCCAGTGTATGACGAGAACAAGAAGCTTCTGCCTAACTTTATCTTCGTCTCTAACATCGAATCTAAAGAGCCTCGCTACGTAATCGAAGGTAACGAGAAGGTTGTGCGTCCACGTCTAGCGGATGCGGAATTCTTCTTTAACACTGACCGTAAGCGCCCTCTTATCGACCGTCTACCTGAGCTAGAGCAAGCTATCTTCCAGAAGCAGCTTGGTACTATCAAAGACAAAACAGACCGCATCACAGAGCTTGCTGGCTACATCGCTGAGCAAATCAATGCTGACGTTGAGAAATCTAAGCGTGCTGGCCTTCTAGCGAAGTGTGACCTAATGACCTCTATGGTATTCGAGTTTACCGATACCCAAGGTGTCATGGGCATGCACTACGCCACTCACGATGGTGAAGATGAGCAAGTAGCACTGGCGCTTTACGAGCAGTACATGCCACGTTTCGCCGGTGACGAGCTACCAAGCACAGGTATCTCTTCAGCAGTCGCAATGGCAGACAAGCTAGATACGATTGTCGGTATCTTTGGTATTGGCCAAGCACCTAAGGGCTCTGACCCATTCGCACTTCGTCGTGCGTCTCTAGGTGTACTTCGTATCATCGTCGAAAACGGCTACAACCTAGACCTAACGGACCTAATTGCGAAAGCTCAGTCTCTGTTTGCCCAAGAAGACGGTACTAGCAAGCTAACCAACACGAACGTTGCCGACGACGTCATCGACTTCATGCTTGGTCGTTTCAATGCATGGTACAAAGATGAAGGCTTCAGCGTGGATATCATCCAAGCAGTACTGGCTAACCGTCCAACCAAACCAGCAGACTTCGACCAGCGCGTTAAAGCGGTATCTCACTTCCGTGAGCTAGAGGCAGCAGAAGCACTGGCGGCAGCGAACAAGCGTGTAGGTAACATCCTAGCGAAATTCGACGGCGAACTGGCAGCTGAAATCGACCTTGCACTTCTACAAGAAGATGCAGAGAAGACACTAGCAGAGAACGTTGAAGTGATGACTGAAGCCCTTGAGCCAGCATTCGCGACAGGTAACTATCAAGAAGCACTAAGCAAGCTTGCTGACCTACGTGAGCCTGTGGATGCGTTCTTCGATAATGTGATGGTCATGGCCGATGACGAAGCACTTAAGAAGAACCGTCTAACGCTACTAAACAACCTGCGTAACCTGTTCCTACAAATCGCCGACATTTCACTTCTTCAGAAATAGTCGTCAGTTTTAGGCAATATTGGTTAATGAAAGGGAAGCATCCGCTTCCCTTTTTTGTACCTGACAATCAGCAACAAGTTATTGTTAGTTCTGTGAACTAGTATGAAAATTGTAGGGAGTTTGCCTACAAACTAGCGGTTATAGCACTCAGAATGTAGAGGTCGATATTTGATATAAACGTGGGATAACTTCAAGGAAGAGAACCCATGAAAAAGACCCTACTTTCACTCTCAGTGGCGATGCTCAGCGCCTGCAGCCAATTGCCAGATGACGCGTTACTACTTAGCTTAGATGACCAACAAGTGGCTTTTGCTGCCAATGAACAAGGTTTGCTGGTTGCAGAAAAGAAGCTTGATAAAGGCAGCTATACCTTTTCTATCGGTGATAATGCACAAACCTGTGGCAGCAACTTTGCTTTGGCTGAAGATGCGCGCATTAAGTTCAACCGCCCATTAAAGCTCGATGATTGTGCCGGGGAATCGGCCATTCCGATGCGAGTATTCAAGGCGAATACCTACCAGTTTACGCTCAATCCAACCAACAACGAGCTCACCGTAAAGGTGAAACCGAAACAGAGTAACGATTTTACCTCTACCTGCCCTGTTGCCACTGACAGCCCTAAAGTCATTGATGTTAGTGCTACCTTTGCCGATGGCACTGTGCTTAGAGATGCGCTGAGCGGACAACAAGCGACGGTCAGCAGCGGTAAGATAGCGCTGCAGCCTGGCGCAAACAGCCAGGGCCTATTGCTGCTAGAGCCTGCAGAACAGGCACCGAAGGCGGAATTCGATTGGGACAACGCGACGGTCTACTTCGTAATGACCGATCGCTTCTACAACGGCAACCCAGATAACGATAACAGCTATGGGCGAAGCAAAGACGGCAAACATGAGATCGGTACCTTCCATGGTGGCGATCTAGCCGGTTTGACTAAAAAGCTCGACTACATTGAATCGCTTGGCGTCAATGCCATCTGGATCACCTCACCACTGGAGCAAATTCATGGCTGGGTTGGTGGCGGTGATAGAGGTGACTTCAAGCACTATGGCTATCACGGCTATTACCATCAAGATTGGACCAAGCTCGATGCCAACATGGGCACAGAGGCGGAGTTGCGTCAGTTTATCGATACTGCCCATGAGAAAGGTATCCGAGTCGTTTGGGATGTAGTTATGAACCATACCGGCTACGCCACGTTAGCGGACATGCAAGAATTTGGCTTTGGAAAACTGTACCTCTCTGATGAAGAGGCGAAACAAGAGCTTGGTGAAAACTGGACCGATTGGCAACCTAAATCCGGGCAAAGCTGGCACAGCTTTAATGATTACATCAAGTACAGTGATGACGAGGCATGGGATAAATGGTGGGGTAAGGATTGGATCCGTACCGACATCGGTGACTACGACGCACCTGGATACAACGACAGAACCATGTCACTTAACTTCTTGCCGGATCTAAAAACAGAATCGACACAGAAGACAGGCCTGCCGAACTTCTATCGTAATAAAGAGACCAATGCCAAAGATATTCAAGCCACGCCAAGTGAGCATTTGATCACCTGGCTAACAGATTGGGTTCGCGAGTATGGCATCGATGGCTTCCGTGTCGATACCGCTAAACACGTCGAAATGGAAAGCTGGGCCAAGCTCAAGCAAGCCAGTAATGAAGCACTGGCAGAGTGGAAACAAAACAACCCAGACAAGGCACTGGATGATAAACCGTTCTGGATGACCGGTGAGGTTTGGGCACACAGCGTGGTGAAGAGCCCGTATTTCGATAACGGCTTTGATTCTATCATTAACTTCGAGTTCCAAGGCGACGTTGCCCCTAAGGCATTGAAGTGTTTCGCTAACCTAGACAGTGACTATCGCCGCTATGCAGAGCGCATTAACAGCGACAGTGAGTTTAATGTGCTGAGCTACCTCTCTTCGCACGACACTTCACTGTTCTGGGCATCTCGAAGCCGAAGCATTGATGATCAGATGCGTGCCGCCAATGCACTGATGTTAAGTCCGGGTGCGGTGCAGATCTACTATGGTGATGAGATAGCAAGAGACCTAGGTGTCAGTGGCTCTGACTCACACCAAGGTACGCGCTCAGACATGCCTTGGGATAAGATAACGGGTCAGCGCGAAACCCTATTGAAGCACTGGCAAACATTAGGCGATTTCCGCCTACGTCACCCTGCCATTGCTATGGGTGAACATATTACCCGCCAGCAAAGCGGGTACTATGCGTTTGAACGTCGTTACCAAGATGACAAGGTACTCATCGTTTACACTGGCGAATAATCAATAGATTAAGGCCTACTCAATCACATCAAAGGGAGCGCTACTGCGCTCCTTTCTTATTGCTCATTTTCTTTGCATTCAAATAGTGCTTTGCCTCTAGTTATCATTGCTGTATGTTCAAAGGTTCATCTTGCCACCAGCAGGATAAAACCCCTTAAAAACACAACAAGTGAACACGATGAACTAGGTACAGCAATGCAATTTTCGAAGTTTGGTGAAAAATTTAATCGTTACTCAGGTATTACCCAATTAATGGATGATCTTAATGATGGCCTTCGCACTCCAGGCGCCATCATGCTCGGAGGTGGCAACCCAGCCGCCATTCCTGCCATGCTCGAGTATTTTCACCAAGCCAGTAGTGACCTCCTCGCCAGTGGTGAACTGGTGGCCGCCATGGCCAACTACGACGGTCCACAAGGAAAAGATGCGTTTGTTAAATCGCTCGCTAAACTGCTGCGCGATACCTATGGCTGGAACATTACCGAAAAGAACATCAGCCTAACCAATGGCAGCCAAAGTGGTTTTTTCTATCTGTTTAACCTACTCGCAGGTAAGCAAAGCGATGGCAGCCACAAGAAAATTTTGCTGCCAATTGCGCCAGAATACATTGGTTATGGTGACGCAGGCATAGACGAAGACATCTTTGTCTCCTACCACCCAGAAATCGAGCTGCTTGATAACGGTCTATTCAAATACCATGTGGATTTCGAACACTTAGAGATCGATGATTCTGTTGCGGCGATTTGTGCCTCTCGCCCAACCAACCCAACGGGTAACGTACTCACCGACGAAGAAATCCATAAACTGGATAAACTGGCTCGAGAGAATAACATCCCACTGATCATCGATAACGCCTACGGTTTGCCATTCCCAAACATCATCTTTGAAGATGTGGAGCCGTTTTGGAATGAGAACACCATTCTTTGCATGAGCTTATCCAAGCTAGGTCTGCCAGGGTTGCGCTGCGGTATCGTGATTGCCAGTGAAGAAGTCACCCAAGCGATGACCAATATGAATGGCATTATTAGCCTGGCGCCGGGCAGCTTTGGTCCTGCACTTGCCCATCACATGATTGAGAAAGGTGACATTCTAGAGCTCAGTTCCAATGTGATTAAGCCGTTCTACCAGCAAAAATCCCAGCGCGCGGTTGAGTTATTACAATCGGCGATTACCGATTCCCGTTTTCGAATCCATAAGCCAGAAGGCGCTATCTTCTTGTGGCTATGGTTTGATGAGCTACCCATTACCACTATGGAGCTCTACCAACGCTTGAAAGATCGCGGCGTGTTGATTGTCCCAGGGGAATACTTCTTTATTGGTCAGGAAGATGAATGGGATCATGCCCATCAATGTCTGCGCATGAACTATGTGCAAGATGACGACAAGATGCAGCAAGGTATCGCGATTATCGCGGAAGAAGTGGCTAAAGCATACGCGCAAGGCACTAGCGATTAAGGCTCCAAAAACAAAAGATAACAATAGAATAGATACAAAAAGAGCGCCGTCTGGCGCTCTTTCACTCTTTATATCAGGGCTTTCGTTTCAGCGAAATGATTAGCCTTCGATCAGTTTGTTACCACCAATCTCAATTTTACGTGGCTTCATCGCTTCTGGAATTTCGCGCTCTAGATCAACGTGAAGTAGACCATTCTCCATGCTCGCACCTACGACTTTCACGTAGTCAGCTAGCTGGAACTTACGCTCGAAATCGCGCTCTGCGATACCTTGGTACACGTAGTTTTTACCTTCTTCGGCTTTACGCTCACCCTTAACAATCAACATGTTCTCTTTTTGAGTCAGATCGAGTTGGTCTTCAGCAAAGCCAGCCACAGCCATAGTAATACGGAAGTGGTTCTCATCTTGTTGCTCGATGTTGTATGGAGGGTAACCGCCAGAAGAGTTTTTCGCTGAGTTCGCTTCCATCATGTTGAATAGACGATCGAAGCCAATTGCGTTGCGGTATAAAGGAGTGAAATCTACAGTTCTCATAATGCTATCCTCATAGTAAGCAATAGTCTTAGCCGTGAGTTTTCACCTACACCCATCCTATAAACGGATGTAGTGACGACTAAGGGACTTATCCACCACTCCGCTGACAGCCTTGCTGTTCGGGGACGTAGCAATAAATCAGTTTTTAAAGTGTGCCGTTAAAGCTATCCTCCACTGAGCGATACTTTGCAGGCGTTTAAAAGGTCTGTTTCTTCTCTCTTGAGCAAGACAGCTCCCTCTTCACAAATAGATATAGGGATGACGAAATTCGCTTTCAAGCCATTTTCTTAAATTATTTTTATAACGTTTATTTTTCATAGAGTTAAAAACAAAAAAGACCGCCGTGTAAGGCAGTCTTTTTGTTTTTAGATTGGTTTATCGAAGCTGGGTGAGCTGAGTTCAAGGAGAAGGCGCGCAATTTATAGGTATAAATGAGCACCTTCGACGCAGAAATCAGTTCAGCCAGCGAAGAGAAATCAATCTAAACGTCTAGGTTAGCTACTTTCAGTGCGTTTTCTTCGATGAAGTTACGACGAGGCTCTACTTGGTCGCCCATTAGCGTCGTGAACAGCTGGTCTGCGCCAACCGCATCTTCAATCGTTACTTGCATCATGCGACGTGTCTCTGGATCCATAGTGGTTTCCCAAAGCTGATCTGGGTTCATCTCACCTAGACCTTTGTAGCGCTGTAGGCTGAGACCGCGACGCGACTCTTTGATTAGCCAGTTGAGGGCATCTTCAAAGTTGCTCACCGGTTGAGTACGCTCACCACGTTTCACGTAAGCCCCCTCTTCAATCAGACCTTCTAGAGCTTCCGATAGAGATGCTAGCTTGCCGTACTCTTTCGAGTTCAGTAGATCGATACTGAGCACATGCTCATGAGTCACACCGTGAGTACGCACGATGATTTTCGGTAGGTTCAGACCTAGCTCAGCGTGCTGTTCAACCTCGAAGCTGTATTGGCTTGCGCCCACTTCTTTGGCATTGAGCTGCTCAACAAGCTGCTTAGACCATGCTTCAACCGCGGCCGCATCGTGACACTGCTCAGCCGTTAGGCGTGGGGTGTACATGAACTCACTCACTAGCGCGTGCGGGTAACGACGAGCCATGCGCTCGGCAATTTTCACTGCACCGTTGAACTGCTGTACCAATTTCTCTAGCGCTTCACCGGCTAGCGCTGGTGCCTCAGGATTCACGTGCAGAGCGGCGTTATCCAGTGCCAATGAAACTTGGTATTGGTTCATCGCATCTTCATCTTTGATGTACTGCTCTTGCTTACCTTTCTTCACTTTGTAAAGCGGTGGCTGAGCGATGTACACGTAACCGCGCTCGATAAGCTCTGGCATTTGACGGTAGAAGAAGGTCAAAAGCAGCGTACGGATGTGAGAACCATCGACGTCCGCATCGGTCATGATGATGATGTTGTGGTAACGCAGTTTATCTGGGTTGTACTCATCACGGCCGATACCACAGCCTAGAGCTGTAATTAGCGTTGCCACTTCTTGTGAAGAAAGCATCTTATCGAAACGTGCTTTCTCAACGTTTAGGATCTTACCTTTCAGTGGAAGAATCGCTTGGTTCTTACGGTTACGACCCTGCTTAGCACTACCGCCCGCAGAGTCACCCTCCACTATGTACAGTTCAGAAAGCGCTGGGTCTTTCTCTTGACAGTCAGCCAGTTTGCCTGGCAGACCCGCTAGGTCTAGAGCGCCTTTACGACGTGTCATTTCACGCGCTTTACGCGCTGCATCACGTGCACGAGCGGCGTCAATAATCTTAGTACAAACAATCTTCGCTTCACCTGGGTTCTCTACTAGGAACTCAGACAGCTTCTCACCCATCGCCGACTCAACCGCGGATTTCACTTCAGAAGAAACCAGCTTGTCTTTGGTTTGGCTTGAGAACTTCGGATCTGGCACTTTCACCGATACGATAGCGGTTAGACCTTCACGAGCATCATCACCTGACGTCGCCGTCTTGGCTTTCTTAGAGAAGCCCTCTTTATCCATGAACGAGTTCAGCGTACGCGTTAGTGCAGCACGGAAGCCCGCAAGGTGAGTACCACCGTCACGTTGAGGGATGTTGTTGGTAAAACAGTAAATGTTTTCTTGGTAGCCATCATTCCACTGCATCGCCACTTCAACCGTGATGCCGTCATCACGCTCATTATCAAAGTGGAAGATTTTTTGGATGATTGGTGTCTTGTTGGTGTTTAGGTGCTCAACAAACGCTTGGATACCACCTTCAAACATGAAGTGATCCATTTTGTCTTCTTCGCGCTTATCGATGAGCTTGATCGATACACCTGAGTTTAGGAACGACAGTTCACGTAGACGCTTGGCAAGAATATCGTAGTGGAACTCGACGTTTGAGAAGGTTTCTTCGCTTGGCCAGAAACGGATCTCTGTACCTGTCTTATCGGTATCACCAATCACAGTCAGTGGCGCTTCTGGCTCACCGTGATGATAGGTTTGAGTATGGATTTGGCCGCCGCGATGGATAGTCAGCGTCACTTGTTTAGACAGCGCGTTTACTACCGATACACCTACACCGTGCAGACCACCCGATACCTTGTACGAGTTGTCATCGAACTTACCACCCGCGTGAAGTACCGTCATGATAACTTCTGCCGCAGAGACTTGCTCTTCTGGGTGCATTTCCGTTGGGATACCGCGACCATCATCGCTTACAGAAACAGAGTTGTCCTCATGAATAGTCACGATAATGTCGTTACAGTGACCTGCTAACGCTTCATCAATTGAGTTATCAACCACCTCAAAAACCATGTGGTGTAGACCGGTTCCATCGTCCGTGTCGCCGATGTACATTCCTGGACGCTTACGTACCGCATCCAGACCCTTTAGTACCTTAATACTCGATGAATCGTAATTTTCTGACATGAGTTTCTCTCACTATTTACCTTGCTCTATTGTGCCATGTTCCACATGAAACATCTTGCCATTTTCGTCAATCATGTCGGCAACTTGGCTTTCGGTAATAGAGCTTACAAAAACTTGAGCCTGAGTCTGTTTTAAGTAATCCGCTAAGCGTTTACGACGCAGGCTATCTAATTCTGAAGCAAAGTCATCTATCAAATAGATACATTGCTTTCCGGTCAACTCTGCAAGATGCTGCCCTTGCGCAAGGCGCAGCGCGCACATCATCAATTTCAGCTGACCACGAGACAACACATCCTCTACAGGAGTGTTGTTCACTTTAATTCTTAAATCGGCTTTATTTGGGCCACTAAAGGTGTACCCCAAACCCTGGTCACGCTCAAAGTTACGTTCCAAGAGCTCGCCATACGGCGTGTCTTTTTCCCAGCCACGATAATAGCCGAGTTTGATTTCAAACTCTGGCAGAAAAGACTGACACATTTCTTCGGCCAAGGTTTTCATTTGCTCGACATAAGTGTGGCGCCAACCATCGATTTGCTCAGCAAGCTGGGCTAGATCTTTATCCCAATAACTCAGTTCTCGATAGCTGGTCGCGGTTTTCAGAAGCGCGTTACGCTGCTTGCTCAGGCGCTTAAAACGCCCCCATGCTTCGAAAAAACCGGGTTCCGAATGGAACACACCCCAATCGATAAATGCCCGGCGAAACTTAGGGCCATCAGTGAGCAATTCAAAGCCCTCAGGATGGATAAGTTGCAGCGGCAATACCTTGGCAAGCTGAGCTAACTTTTGCCCAGATTGACCGCCTATTTTAACCTCAGTTGAGCCATCGCGCTGCTTATTAATGCCAATGGGTATCTCAAATTGATCCGAGTTCAAAAAACGGCCATGTACAAACAGCTCTTGGCAGTCATTTTGTATCACTCGGCCGGTGAGCGAACTCTTAAATGAGCGCCCATGACCGAGCAAATAGATCGCCTCCAACAAGCTGGTTTTGCCACTGCCGTTGGGGCCAATAATAAAGTTAAAGCCTGTGGATAGTTCGATATCACAGGCTTTAATATTTCGAAATTGCTGTACGATTAAACGCGTAAGCGGCATAACGTCATGCTCGCCTTAGAGACGAATTGGCATCACCACGTACATGGCACTGTCATCTTCGCTATTTTCAATCAAAGCACTGGCGTTGGCATTGGACATCGACATGCGTACTTGGTCGCAGCGAAGCGTGTTAAGTACATCGAGAACGTAAGAAACGTTGAAACCAATCTCGAGCGCGTCACCTTGGAAGTTCACGTCGAGCATCTCTTCCGCTTCTTCTTGCTCTGGGTTATTAGCCGTAATGCGCATCTCGTTGTCCGCTAGGTTGACACGAACACCGCGGAATTTCTCATTCGACAGAATCGCGGCACGGGAGAACGCTTGACGCAATTCATCACAGTTTGTTTCGAGTGTTTTGTCGGTATTTTGCGGCATTACACGGCGATAATCGGGGAAACGACCATCAACAAGCTTAGAAGTGAAGACATAGTTGTTCACTTCAGCACGGATGTTAGAACTGCCAATTTGCAGCGTGACTGGCTGCTCTGGCGCATCGAGAAGCTTAGACAACTCCTGTACACCTTTTCGCGGCACAATGATCTGTTTGTTGTCAAAGCTGCCTTCTAGCGCCACCGTTGCTACCGCCATACGGTGACCATCGGTCGCCACTGAACGCAATGTTGTTTGGTCCAGTTCAAACAACATACCGTTTAGGTAGTAACGCACATCTTGGTTAGCCATTGAGAACTGAGTCTTGTCGATCAGCGACTTAAGCTCAGCTTGAGTCACCGTCACCGCCACTTCTTGCTGCCAATCTTCAATATTTGGGAAATCGCTCGCTGGCAATGTGGAAAGGGAGAAACGGCTACGACCAGAGCGCACTTGTACGCGATCGCCTTCTAGTACGATAGTGATTGTCGAGTCATCGGGTAGCCCACGACAGATATCGAGGAACTTACGTGAAGGCACCGTTACGCTGCCTGCTTCGAACTCACTCTCTAGCGTTACTTTACTTACCAGCTCAACCTCTAGGTCTGTCGCAGTAAGAGAAAGTACCCCTTCTTCTACCTTAAGTAGCAAGTTGCCCAAAATAGGTAATGTAGGACGACCGCCCAGTGCGCCAGAGACTTGTTGTAGCGGCTTTAGTAGGTGGTGACGTTCGATAGTAAATTTCATAGATAACTCTTCGTAAAGATGGCAATCCATGCCACTTATATGCGAAATACAATAACTTGAATGCTAATTATAGTGATTATGCCACTATTATGAAGAAAGCGTGCGAATTAAGTTGGAATAGTCTTCCTTAATGTCGTGACTTTCCTCACGCAGCTGAGCGATTTTACGACACGCGTGCAACACGGTAGTGTGGTCACGACCACCAAACGCATCACCAATCTCTGGTAGGCTGTGGTTGGTCAGCTCTTTGGCTAGCGCCATCGCCAACTGACGCGGGCGAGCGACTGAGCGAGAACGTCGCTTAGAAAGCAGATCCGCCACTTTAATCTTGTAGTATTCAGCAACCGTCTTTTGAATGTTATCAATCGTCACCAACTTCTCTTGCAACGCCAGCAAGTCACGTAGCGCTTCACGAACAAAATCGATGGTAATTGGACGACCAGTAAAGTTCGCATTGGCGATAACACGGTTTAGTGCCCCTTCCAGCTCACGAACGTTTGAACGCAGGCGTTTAGCAATAAAGAAGGCGACTTCATCGGCTAAGTGAATTTGATGGTCTTCGGCTTTTTTCATCAAGATCGCCACGCGAGTTTCTAGCTCAGGTGGTTCGATAGCCACAGTCAAACCCCAACCAAAACGAGATTTCAGGCGATCTTCTACGCCGTTGATCTCTTTAGGATAGCGATCCGATGTCAGGATGATCTGTTGATTGCCTTCAAGCAACGCATTAAAGGTATGGAAGAACTCTTCTTGCGAGCGCTCTTTATTAGCGAAGAATTGAATATCATCGATAAGCAGCGCATCGACACTACGGTAGTAGCGCTTAAATTCTTCAATCGCGTTGTTTTGTAGCGCCTTAACCATGTCCTGAACAAAACGCTCCGAGTGCATGTACACCACTTTCGCGTTGGGTTTGTTATCTACGATGGCATTGCCCACTGCATGTAATAAGTGGGTTTTACCCAGACCTGTACCACCATACAAGAATAGTGGGTTATAAGCTGCGCCAGGGTTATCAGCGACCTGACGCGCCGCAGCAAGACCAAGTTGGTTCGACTTACCTTCAACGAAGTTGTTGAACTTGTGCTTGATGTTGACGTTCGAACGATGGTTGATGTCAGAGACCTCTGTTTCATCATCCCAGGTTTTATGCACAGGTTGGCGCGCTTGTAGCTGCGCAGGTGCAGAAGACTCAGCCGCAACATCCGCTGCGGTCTTAACTGGCTTAGGTGCTGGTGGCGCAGAAACTGGCTTGCTGCCAACTTCGAAACGAAGATTCGGCACATCATTACCGCAATACTCTTTTAGTAGACGATTAATGCTGTTGAGGTATCTATCGCGCACCCAGTCGAGTACAAAGCGGTTAGGCGCAAATAGAGTCAGGGTGTTGTCATTAAGCTCAGCTTGTAATGGTCTGACCCACATGCTGAATTCGGTAGCGGGTAGCTCTTCTTGTAGACGTTGCGAACATTGCAACCAAAGCGAAGATGACAC